>NZ_CM145770.1:0-3658373 GCF_055657625.1 Arthrobacter sp. KKT183
GTGAGTACAGACGAGATCAATGATGTAGGAAGCTCCTGGCGCAAGGTCATCCGAACCCTGGAACAGGACGAGCGGATATCTCCACGTCAACGTGGGTTCGTGGTGCTGGCGCAGGCACAGGGACTCATCGGGACAACCCTGCTGGTGGCCGTTCCGAATGAACTGACCCGCGAAGTTTTGCAGAGTCAGCTGAAGAGCCAGCTCAATGACGCACTAAAAGACGTTTTCCGAGAGGATATCCAGTGCGCGTTCGTCATTGATCCGGAACTCACTCCGATCATTGAAGAAGAACCGGAAGAGATTCCGGAGGAAAGTGCGCCGCGGGACCAGACGCCATCGCCCACTCCACCGAGCAACTCCCATGAGTTCGGGCGACTGAATCCTAAATACATCTTCGACACCTTCGTCATTGGTTCATCGAACCGGTTTGCGCATGCGGCCGCAGTGGCGGTCGCCGAGGCGCCGGCCAAGGCGTACAATCCGCTCTTTATCTACGGCGATTCCGGGCTGGGTAAAACTCACCTGCTACACGCCATCGGCCACTACGCCCGCCACCTCTACACAGGGATCCGGGTTCGCTACGTAAACTCCGAGGAATTCACGAACGACTTCATCAACTCAATTCGCGATGATGAAGGCACAAGCTTCAAGCAGACGTATCGGAACGTCGACATCCTGCTCATCGATGACATTCAGTTCCTCTCCGGCAAAGACCGTACACAGGAGGAGTTCTTTCACACCTTCAACGCCCTGCACAACCACAGCAAGCAGGTGGTCATCACCTCTGATCTTCCGCCCAAGCAGCTGTCCGGCTTCGAGGAGCGGATGCGTTCGCGCTTCGAGTGGGGGCTCCTTACTGACATCCAGCCGCCGGAACTGGAAACCCGGATCGCCATCCTTCGTAAGAAGGCAATCAGCGAAGGAATGAGCGCACCCGATGAGGTGCTTGAGTACATCGCGTCGAAGATCTCCACGAACATCCGTGAACTCGAGGGTGCGCTGATCCGCGTAACAGCCTTCGCCAGCCTGAACCGCCAGGCGGTGGACAAGAACCTGGCCGAGATCGTGCTCAAGGACTTGATCAGTGACGACGGCGCCCAGGAAATTACATCGTCGCTGATCATGGCGCAGACAGCTGAGTACTTCAACATCACTCTTGATGACCTGTGCAGCAAGTCGCGAACGCGCACGCTGGTCACGGCACGGCAGATTGCGATGTACCTGTGCCGTGAGCTGACCGATATGTCACTACCGAAAATAGGCCAAGAGCTGGGAGGACGGGATCACACCACTGTCATCCACGCTGACCGCAAAATTCGCGAGCTCATGGCGGAACGCCGGGCCATCTACAACCAGGTGACCGAACTGACCAACCGGATAAAGCACCACCGGAAAGATTCATAGGACCTCTGGTACATACCTCAGCCGCGCGTGAATTAACATCTGTGGAAACAATTGTGGATAACTACCGGATTCCCGTGGACGTTAATGAGGACAACGCCAGGGAAGCCTGTGGACCGCTGAATTACGGCTATCTCATGCACAGCACACCTGGTACTTCTCCGTCTTCAGCTCACATGCTGTACACAGGGAGAATCCGCGGAAATGCCAGTACTGGGAAGGTTATCCACAGTATCCACAGGAGTTATTAACACTACTGATCCTTAATCCATCGATCTGTTCCAAATAACATTTCCCCTCCAGGCCATCCGGCAAGACTGTCCGCTGTGTCGCGCTAAGCTGTGACTCAGTAGAGTTGACGCTTGCTCACGCCTCCTCCTTCGCCCGCAAAGAATCGTCGGACAGGTCGAGGCCGAGTGGCTTCCCCCATGTACCTCGCGAAAGGCGGCACCCTTCAGTGAAATTCCGAGTCGAGCGCGATGTCCTGGCTGAGGCCGTCACATGGACGGCGCGTTCCTTGTCACCGCGTCCTCCCGTACCGGTGCTGTCGGGACTGTTGATCAAGGCGGGTGCAGGCAGTCTCAGCTTGGCCAGCTTTGACTACGAAATCTCAGCTCGTTTGGAAATTGCCGCTGATGTAGCCGAAGAAGGCACCATTCTCGTGTCCGGCCGGTTACTCGCTGACATTTGCCGCAGCCTTCCGTCCGCACCGGTTGAGGTAGAGACTGACGGATCCAAGGTCACACTGACCTGCCGTAACAGCCGCTTCAACCTGGCGACGATGCCGGAAGCGGAGTATCCCGAACTTCCAGCGCTGCCGGAGGTCAGCGGCGTCGTCGACGGCGATGCTTTCGCCGAAGCCGTTTCTCAGGTCATCATCGCTGCCAGCAGGGATGACACACTGCCCATCCTCACCGGTGTACGGATGGAAATCGAGGAAGACCTGATCACCTTCCTCGCCACCGACCGTTATCGCCTGGCGTTGCGTGAACTCTCCTGGAAACCGACGAATCCTGGAATCTCCACCAGCGCCCTGGTCAAAGCCAAGACGCTGAGCGAAGTGGCAAAGACCCTGGGCGGATCCGGAGATCTCAACATCGCGCTGTCTGACAACAGTGAACTCATCGGCTTCGAAAGTGGCGGCCGGCGAACCACCTCTTTGCTGGTTGACGGCGATTACCCCAAAATCCGGTCCCTATTCCCGGACAGCACACCCATCCATGCAACGGTGGAGACGAGTTTGCTGGTCGAAGCAGTCCGTCGTGTGTCCTTGGTGGCCGAGCGGAATACGCCTGTGCGCCTCGCTTTCAGTGCGGGCCAGGTGGTACTTGACGCCGGTACGGGTGAGGATGCCCAGGCATCCGAAGCCATCGAAGCTACCCTGGACGGCGAGGACATTACCGTTGCCTTCAACCCCCATTACCTGAGTGAAGGTCTTGGTGCCTTCAGCAGCCGCTTCGTGCGGTTCTCCTTCACCACCCCGCCCAAACCCGCTGTTATCTCGGCGCAGGAAGAGGCAACCGGCGCTGACCGGGAAGATTACAGGTACTTGTTGATGCCGGTGAGGTTGCCAAACCAGTAGCAGCGAGACCGTCCATCCCACCGAAACCCATGGAGGATACTTTGCACATCGGCCTAATCGGACTCGGAAAAATGGGACATAACATGCGGGAACGGTTGCGTTCCAAGGGCATTGAGGTCTCCGGTTACGACCGCAATCCGGATGTATCCGACGTCGCAAGTCTTGATGAACTGATTGCTACGATCCCCACTCCACGGGTGGTCTGGGTCATGGTCCCGGCTGGAAAGATTACCGATCAGGTGATTGCCGAGTTGGGAGAGAAGCTCTCCGAGGGCGATCTCGTGATTGATGGCGGCAATACCAAGTTCAGTACCGATCAGGAACACAGCGAGCAGTTGTCACTCAAAGGCATTGCCTTTGTTGATTGTGGGGTCTCCGGCGGTGTATGGGGCCTTGAGAACGGATATGGGCTGATGGTCGGCGGAGCTGCCGAGGACGTTGAACGGGTGATGCCGGTCTTCGATGCCTTGCGTCCGGAAGGTGACCGCGAAGAAAGCTTCGTCCATGTGGGAGACACCGGTGCGGGACACTACGCAAAAATGGTGCATAACGGGATTGAGTACGGTCTGATGCAGGCTTACGCCGAGGGCTACGAACTGCTCGAGGCAAAAGACATCATCAAGGATGTACACGGGACGTTCCGCGCATGGCAAAAGGGTACAGTCGTGCGGTCCTGGCTACTGGACCTGTTGGTGAAGGCGCTCGAGGAAGACCCGAAACTCACCCAGGTTGGCGCTTACGTTGAGGACTCAGGCGAAGGGCGGTGGACGGTTGAGCAGGCTATTGCCAATGAAGTGGCCGCACCAGCCATCACTGCTGCGCTCTTTGCCCGATTCAGCTCGCGGCAGGAGGATGCACCCTCGCTGAAGATGGTTGCGGCCCTGCGCAACCAGTTCGGCGGCCATGCCGTACGCCCTCCCCGCAAGTGAAAAATGATTGAGCAACGGTGTACGTCCAGCATCTCTCACTGACCGATTTCCGTAGTTATTCCCAGCTTGAGGTCGCCCTGGAACCAGGAGTGACGGTGTTCGTCGGGCAAAACGGCGTCGGGAAGACCAATATCGTCGAAGCCATCGGTTTCCTCGGGTCCCTCTCGTCCCACCGGGTGAGCTCCGACAAACCATTGATAGCCTTCGACGCTGAGCGGGCGTTGGTCCGTGGGCGCCTGGTACGCGGAGCACAAGCCACGAGTGTGGAGCTGGAGATCAACGGCGAGCGGGCCAATCGCGCCCGTATCAACCGGGCCAACCCGGTTCGGGCACGGGACGCCGCAGGTATCCTGCGTACGGTTCTCTTTGCACCGGAAGACCTCGCTCTCGTCAAGGGAGATCCGTCCAACCGCCGCCGGTTCCTGGACGAACTGATGGTGCAGCTGGTACCGCATCATGCCGGCACACGAGCGGACTACGAACGGGTCTTGAAGCAGCGCAACGCATTACTCAAATCATTGCGGGGGCGCAGGCTGACCGATGCGCATGAGGCCACTTTGGAAGTGTGGGACCAGCACCTTGCGGCGGTTGGTTCACAACTCCTCCATGCCCGACTCGCCGTTCTGACCAGACTTCTGCCGCATATCCAAAAGGCCTATCGCGAGCTGACCGACGGCTCGAAAGTTGCAACAGCCGCTTACCGTTCGTCCCTGGTCGGTCCGGTTTCCGATGACGACGACGGCCAGGCACCTTCTTCGGCCGAAGACCTCGGCACGCTCTCCATTGAACACATCACTGAGCGGTTTTTGACGACAATCAGGGAGCAGCGGCGCCGCGAAACCGAGCGTGGTATCTCATTGGTGGGGCCGCACCGCGACGAGGTGGAGCTCATGCTCGGTCGTGCCCTGGTCAAGGGGTATGCCTCGCACGGCGAAACCTGGTCGATGGCGCTTGCGCTCCGCCTCGGTTCGTACTACCTCCTGACCGATGA
Source organism: Arthrobacter sp. KKT183 (assembly GCF_055657625.1). NCBI lineage: Bacteria > Bacillati > Actinomycetota > Actinomycetes > Micrococcales > Micrococcaceae > Arthrobacter > Arthrobacter sp. KKT183. The sequence continues at coordinate 4,904 of NZ_CM145770.1, forward strand.
TGATCAGACCCCGGGATCCACGCCAGTCCTGATTCTCGACGATGTGTTTGCTGAACTGGATACTGATCGCCGAGAGCGGTTGGCCTCTGTGGTGGTCGGAGCTGAACAGGTACTGGTGACCGCTGCGGTTGGAGCGGATGTACCTGCTGCGTTGGCAGGCCGCCAGTTCGAGGTAGTACCGGGGGGCTTCAGTGAAGTACCGGCCTGAAGATAATCGTACAGCGCCGGGTGTTATGAAGGCACAACCCAATGACGACGCCGGCACACCCCTTGCGGATGATGCCGGGGAAACACCTGCCCAGGATGCACCGCGGCTGTTGTTGAACCGACTCCGTGACGCGTCTGCAGCGCGTGGTGATCTTCGCGCGCCGGCCGCCCGCCGTCGTCGTACTGGGAATGGTGCTCATCATCCTAGAGGTCAGGAGTCCTACACCGGCAGGGATCCGCAGGGAGTCGGGGCCGTATTCGGGCGGCTCCTTAGTGAGCGAGGCTGGAATTCGCCGGTAGCCGTGGGGTCGGTCATGGCGCGGTGGCCGGAACTGGTCGGGCAGGAAATCGCCAGCCACTGTACTCCCGAAAGCTTCCACGAAACAACGGTTCTCGTGCGCTGCGACTCCACCGCCTGGGCAACGCAGCTCAGACTGATCAGCCCTGACCTTTTACGCCGCTTCGAACACGAGCTGGGCACAGGTGTTGTGACGGCCATGAAAATTGTCGGGCCGTCGGCTCCGTCCTGGCGAAAAGGGGGCCGATCGGTTCCCGGCAGAGGTCCCAGGGACACCTACGGGTGACCTGCTGACCGGTTATCTGCGGATCCGCTGATGAGCGGCGTGCAGCGCCGAGCGGACCCCAGCGGACGTATACGCCCCCACAAGACCCCCCGCTGAGAGCTTAAATAGCTGTTTATTCGCCGTTAGGGGGCAATTGAGGCTCCGTTGTCGGCCACTGCACGGTAGAATGACAGGTGCAGGCATTCCTTTTGGGATGCCTTCATTCTGAGACTGGGCAACATTAGGACAACGAGGAGTCGACAGCGTCAGTGGCTAACGACAACGAAGTGGAATCTGCCGGACTGCCGGAAACCGGCGCCGGCGCACCCAAAGGTTACGGCGCAAGCGACATCACAGTCCTTGAGGGGCTGGAAGCGGTTCGAAAGCGGCCCGGTATGTATATCGGGTCCACTGGTCCCCGCGGCCTGCACCACCTTGTCTATGAGGTTGTGGATAACTCTGTGGATGAGGCACTCGCGGGATACTGCGACCACATCAAGGTGGCGCTGCTTGCTGACGGCGGCGTCCGCGTCATCGACAATGGCCGCGGTATTCCGGTTGATATGCACCCGACCGAGGGCAAACCCACCGTTGAAGTAGTCATGACTATCCTGCACGCAGGCGGGAAGTTCGGCGGTGGAGGATATGCCGTATCCGGTGGCCTCCATGGAGTGGGTATTTCGGTTGTGAATGCGCTTTCCTCCCGTGTCAACACGGAAATTAAGCGTCAGGGCCACGTCTGGAGGCAGTCCTTCGAGGATGGTGGAAAACCTGTCGGAAAGCTCGAAAAGGGTCCGGAGACCACCGAGACCGGTACCACGCAGACTTTCTATCCGGATGCCTCAATCTTCGAGTCGGTTGAGTTCGATTTCGAGACGTTGCGGGCGCGTTTCCAGCAGATGGCCTTCCTGAACAAAGGCCTGCGGATCAGCCTTGTGGATGAGCGCGTGCCTGAGGTGGAGACCGAGGAAATTACGGACGCCGCCCACGCCGAGGCAGAACAGTCCGAAGAGAACAAGCACCGCCATGTCGAGTACCTCTATGAGAACGGCTTGCTGGACTACGTCAAGCACCTGAACTCATCGAAACGCGTTGACATCATCCACGAGGACGTCATTGCGTTCGAGACTGAGGATTCGGACCGCTCCATCGCCGTCGAAGTGGCAATGCAGTGGACAACGGCGTATTCCGAAAGCGTTCACACCTACGCGAATACGATCAACACCCACGAGGGTGGAACCCACGAAGAGGGTTTCCGCGCAGCTATGACATCGTTGATCAACCGTTATGCGCGTGAGAAGAACATCATCAAGGAAAAGGATGACAACCTCACGGGTGACGACATCCGTGAAGGGCTTACCGCCGTCATCTCGGTCAAGCTGTCCGAACCACAGTTCGAAGGGCAGACCAAGACCAAGCTGGGCAACTCGGAAGCCAAGGGATTTGTGCAGCGCGTGGTCACGGACCAGTTGGGTGACTGGCTCGAACGTAATCCCGGGCCTGCCCGCGATGTCATCCGCAAGTCCATTCAGGCAGCCCAGGCGCGGCTGGCTGCGCGCAAGGCAAGGGAGTCCACCCGGCGGAAGGGCCTGCTGGAATCCGGCGGGATGCCGGGCAAGCTCAAGGACTGCCAGTCGAAGGACCCATCGAAGTCTGAGATCTACATTGTCGAGGGAGATTCCGCAGGTGGCTCGGCCGTTCGCGGTCGCAATCCGGAAACGCAGGCAATCCTCCCGTTGCGCGGAAAGATCCTGAACGTTGAGCGTGCCCGGCTTGACCGTGCGCTGAGCAACACCGAAGTCCAGGCGATGATCACCGCCTTCGGAGCCGGCATCGGTGAGGATTTCGACGTCGAGAAGGCCCGCTATCACAAGATCGTCCTGATGGCAGATGCCGACGTCGATGGTCAGCACATCACCACGCTGTTGCTGACGCTGCTTTTCCGCTACATGCGGCCGCTCATCGAGAATGGGTATGTGTACCTGGCGCAGCCGCCCCTGTACCGCATCAAATGGTCCAACGCTGCGCACTCCTACGTATACAGCGACCGCGAGCGGGATGAAACCATCAAGATGGGCCTTGCCAATAACCAGCGTCTCCCCAAGGAAAACGGGATCCAACGTTACAAGGGCCTCGGCGAGATGGACTACACCGAGCTCTGGGACACCACGATGGATCCTGACAACCGCACCTTGCTGCAGGTCACTATGGATGATGCCGCTGCAGCCGACCAGATTTTCTCTGTACTGATGGGTGAGGATGTCGAGTCTCGCCGCAACTTCATCCAGCAGAACGCGAAAGACGTACGGTTCCTCGACATCTGAGCGTCATTGAGTAGCCCCGGCCGGGCACGCAGCTATCTGCTGGCCCGGGTCCTGACACGCATTCACGAATGGAACGAACTAGATGAGTGACGAAGTAACGCCTGAGGTTCCGAGCGGTACGCCCATTGAAGGTGCAGTGCTGACGGACCGTGTCGAGCAGGTAGACCTGCAGACCGAGATGCAGCGGTCCTACTTGGACTACGCAATGGCGGTCATTGTCGGTCGCGCGCTGCCTGACGTGCGTGACGGTCTGAAACCCGTTCACCGTCGCGTTCTTTATGCAATGTTCGACGGCGGCTACCGCCCCGACCGCTCGTTCAACAAGTGTGCGCGCGTTGTCGGTGAGGTCATGGGCCAGTACCACCCGCACGGCGACAGCGCTATCTATGATGCACTCGTCCGGCTGATCCAGGACTGGACCATGCGGTACCCGTTGGCCCTTGGTCAGGGGAACTTCGGATCGCCGGGTAACGACGGCGCGGCAGCCCCCCGGTATACCGAGACCAAGATGGCACCGCTGGCCATGGAGATGGTCCGCGACATCGACGAAGAGACTGTCGACTTCCAGGACAACTATGACGGAAAAAACCAGGAACCCACCATCCTGCCGGCGCGCTTCCCGAACCTGCTGGTCAATGGATCCTCCGGTATTGCCGTCGGCATGGCAACCAACATCCCGCCGCACAACCTGCGTGAGGTGGCGGACGGTGTGCAGTGGTATCTGCAGAACCCGACTGCCAGCAAGGAAGAACTGCTTGAGGCGCTCATCCAGCGCATCAAGGGACCGGATTTCCCTACCGGAGCGCAGATTCTTGGCCACAGGGGTATTGAAGACGCCTACCGGACAGGCCGCGGTTCAATCACCATGCGCGCCGTGGTCAACGTGGAGGAAATTCAGGGTCGTACCTGCCTGGTCGTAACCGAGTTGCCCTACCAGGCCAATCCGGACAACCTGGCGATCAAGATTGCCGATCTCGTCAAGGACGGGAAGGTTTCGGGGATCGCCGACCTCCGGGATGAGACCTCGGGCCGCACGGGCCAGCGCCTGGTCATTGTCCTGAAGCGTGATGCCGTGGCCAAAGTAGTGCTCAACAACCTCTACAAGCACACGCAGCTCCAGGACAATTTCAGCGCCAACATGCTGGCGATCGTGGATGAGGTCCCCCGCACCCTCAGCCTGGATGCCTTCATTCGGCACTGGGTGACGCATCAGCTCGAAGTCATTGTCCGCAGAACCAGGTACCGCCTGCGGAAAGCGGAAGAAGCCGCACATATTCTGCGGGGACTGCTCAAGGCACTCGACGCCCTCGATGACGTGATCGCCCTTATCCGGAGATCTTCGACCGTAGAGGACGCACGCAATGGGCTGATGGGTCTGCTGGACATTGACGAGATCCAGGCTCAGGCGATTCTGGACATGCAGCTGCGGCGGCTCGCCGCCCTGGAGAGACAGAAGATCCAGGATCAGCATGCCAAGCTCGAATCCGAAATCACCGAGTACAAAAAAATCCTTGCCTCCGAGGTACAGCAACGAGAAATCGTCTCTACGGAGTTGCAGGAGATCGTCGACAAGCATGGTGATGACCGCCGCACCGAGATTCTCATGGGGTACGACGGCGATATGAGCATGGAAGACCTCATCCCTGAAGAGGAGATGGTGGTCACCATCACCCGCGGTGGTTACGTCAAGCGGACTCGTAGTGATAACTACCGCCAGCAGGCTCGGGGCGGTAAGGGTATCCGTGGGGCGCAGTTGCGCGGCGACGACGTCGTCGAACACTTCTTCGTCACCACGACGCACCATTGGCTGCTGTTTTTCACCAACCTTGGGCGCGTTTACCGCGCGAAGGCGTACGAGCTTGTGGAAGCGGCACGCGACGCCAAAGGTCAGCATGTAGCGAACCTGTTGGCATTTCAGCCTGACGAAACCATTGCGCAGGTACTTGATCTGCGCGATTACCAGCAATCCCCTTACCTGGTGCTGGCAACCAAACGCGGCCTGGTCAAGAAGACGCGCCTCGAGGACTATGACACCAACCGGTCCGCGGGTGTTATCGCCATCAACCTGCGTGACGGTGATGAACTGGTGTCAGCTCAGCTTGTGTCCGAAACCGACGACATGATGCTGGTCTCCCGGAAAGGGCAGTCACTTCGCTTCAGTGCCACCGATGAGGCGTTACGCCCGATGGGCAGGGCTACCTCGGGAGTGACCGGCATGAAGTTCCGGGAAGAGGATGAGCTACTGGCGGCCAACGTCGTGAGTGATGACTCCTACGTGTTCATCGTGACCGAGGGCGGCTTCGCGAAGCGGACCAAGGTCGATGAGTATCGGGTGCAGGGCCGTGGTGGCCTGGGCATCAAGGTAGCAAAGCTTGCTGACGTGCGCGGCGATCTGGTTGGGGCCCTCATCGTGCAGGAAGAAGACGAAGTCCTCGTTGTTATGGGCGGCGGCAAGGTGGTGCGGTCATCGGTGGCCGGCGTTCCGGCGAAGGGCCGTGACACCATGGGCGTGATTTTCGCGAAGCCGGACAAGTCGGACCGGATCATCGCTGTTGCCCGCAACACGGAACGTGGACTCACGGTGGATGAGGAAGTTCCGGTAATGGGTGTGGATGACACTGAATCTGCGCCGGTTGCTCCTGATGAAGTACCGTTGTCGTCAGAAGAAACGGCTGAGCCGGAGGCTGAGTCAAGCGATATTGGAGGTTCCGAGTGAGTTCTGCCAACTCAAATCCGCGCACGACTGCGGGCAGCGCTGTGCGGTCGTCGGGCGGCGGACCTCGGGTCAACCCGCCCGCGCGGCCCACCCAGCGTCCGGCTTCATCAGGCGCAAGGCCGGCGGGAAACCGTCCTGGGCTGGTCAAACCCGCACCGAAGGCCAAGGCTCGCAAAGCGCGTCTGCTGGTCAGCAAGATCGATCCGTGGTCCGTCCTCAAAATGTCATTCCTGCTTTCCGTGGCGCTGGGCATTGTTACGGTGGTTGCGGCGATCGTCATTTGGACTGTGCTAGACCTCACTGGGATCTTTGATCGGGTGAACCAGCTCCTTGGAGAGATCGCTGGATCAGAGGGAGCCGGCTTTGATCTGCGCCAGTTCGCATCTCTGGGTCAGGTTGTCTCGTTCGCCACCATCATCGCCGTCGTGAATGTAGTGCTTCTGACCGCCCTGGCCATGCTTTCGGCGGTTCTTTACAACATTTCATCGACCCTTGTCGGCGGAATCGGCGTGACGCTGACGGACGACTGATCTGCCGAAATCGATGCGGGCCTCAATTTGTGGATCGCTGAGGCCCTACTGTAAAGTCGTATTTCGGCCCGATGAGGTACGGGGGCGTATAGCTCAGGCGGTTAGAGCGCTTCGCTGATAACGAAGAGGTCCCAGGTTCAAGTCCTGGTACGCCCACGGATCGTGAAACCGGCAGGCAACTGCAAGGAGGAGCACTGTGAAGAAGTTGCTGGTAGCGGCAGCTGCTGTTGCAGGAGTTTTCGCCTACAAACGGTGGCAGGAGTCCGAGAAGGAAAAAGAAGTGTGGAGCAGCGCGACTGATCCAGTCGAGTAAAACTTCACCGCCTGGTCGGGGTATACTGATCAGGTTCCGTTTTACGGGGGCATGGCGCAATTGGTAGCGCACCTGCTTTGCAAGCAGGGGGTTCGGGGTTCGAGTCCCCGTGCCTCCACCGAAAGATAAGGGCTCCAGTCGAAAGACTGGGGCTCTTGTCTGTTAACGGTGGCTAACGGTTCGCCGCTGTGTTTCGGGCTGCACGCGCGGTGTGCACGGCACGCAACACCTTCGCTGGGTAGTAGATCGACATGAAGATCAGCATCGGAATTTTCAGAACTTTCTTGTCAATCTGATGCGCTCGGTAGGTGCGGTCGAACCTTGTGACGTAATAGCGGTAGTCCTTGGGCGAATTCTCGAGGCGCCGGGCTGACATCCCGCTCACCATGCCGGGGATGTACCGGATGATCAGATCCTGTTCTGCAAGGTGAAGAGAGAGGTCTATGTCCTCATGCATCTCGTCCTTTTCATCAAGACAGGTGTACTCACGGATCTGTTCCCATGCCGTCCTGCGAAGCGCCATGTTGGAGCCGAAGAGAAAGTGGTACTGGTTACGTGCGAGCTTCAGCACGAGTTGACGCATTTTGTCATCCGCTTTCAGCCCCCACCGCCGCATCGGCATGTCATAGTAGACAACCGGTCCGGTCGCGGCGGCTACGGTTGGATCGCTGAACCCTGCCTGAACGGTTTCGACCCAGTCGGGTTCCAGGACGGAGTCGGCATCAATTCGGCCTAGTACGTCTCCTGTTGAGTGGTTCAGCCCATAGTTTCGGGTAGGTATGAGACCTTGCTTGTCATCTTGCTCCAGCAGGCGGATCGGGCTCTCAGGGTATTCGAGCTGCATCTGACGGACAATGTCGGCAGTGCGGTCAGTAGAGCGATTGTTCACGACCAGAATCTCGTGTGCCGGCATTGACTGATAGATGGCCGCGACGAGGCACTGGCGGATGACGCTTTCTTCGTTGTACGCCGGGATGACTATCGACACGGACGGCTTCGCGGTGTGCACGGCCGTAAATCTATCACCGGCCGGTCAGACTAAGACCCCAGACATCAAAAAAGCGGGAAAGATCCTCCGATAGGTGGACCTTTCCCGCTTTTTGCGGGGCGTCAACGAACCTAGACGGCGGGACCCTTGGGTGCGCCGGCGCCGTCGTCCGACTTTTCGGCTGCGCGGTCAGCGGCTTCCTTGATGTCGTTCACAGCCTGCTTGGCCTCTTCATTGTGCGCAATGTCTGCAACAGGAGTCGGTTCAACCGGAGCTGGGGTTTTCCAGGGATCCTCCACAGGCTGTGAAGCGCGCCAGATGGCAACTCCAGCTGTCAGGGCGGCGGCGATGATGCCGACAATCAGCCAGCCCTTCCCGCCCTTGCGCTGCTTGCTTCGCCTGAGGTCTTTCGCGGCGCGCTGGGCGGCGACAACGGCTGCTTTCTGGTACTTCTTTACGGCCTTTTTGTCACCGGTAACCTTGGTCACCACACCGGCAACTCCAGCCGGGATGGTAGCAGCAGCCAAAGTACGCGACGCTGAATCTGCGGCATCACCAAGCCGGTATGACACAGCCGGGATGTATTCACTCACGACGCGGTCGCGCGCGTGGTGGATGGCCGGGGTTGCGCGGTCCAGGGTGCCCTGAATGCGGGGCGCCGTGCCGTCGACGAACTGGTTGATGCGCGGACCTACGCGGTCCAGGCTCTCCTGAATTCTAGGGGTGACGACGGCTATGCCGTCTGACAGACCCTGTGTTGCCCGGTTCACGCCCTGCTGGATCCTGGGCGAGGCCGTCTCGATTCCTCGCTCGATTCGCGGCGTCACCCATTCTCTGGCGGCATCCACTCGCGGAGCGGCCCAATCCCGTGCCGTTCCGACGCCCATCAGAACGTTGTTCTCAAGGCTGCGGACAACGCTTTCGGATTTCTTCACAACTACCTCCCATGGATAGTGACTGTTGTTAGTCAGCCTACGTGCTATCCCGAGGTCCATGCTATCCGTGCGTTGGTTTCACAGCTTTTTCACTGTACGCGGAACGTGGTCGTTCCGGGAGATACCACGGGTGTGCGTGAAAGAATGGATCCCATGACAGCTATAGCTACTGCACACGCAACTATTCACACCAGCCTTGGAGACATCAAGGTGGAGCTTTACGGCAACCACGCCCCGAAGACCGTCAAGAACTTCACGGGCCTCGCTACCGGTGAGATCAAATGGACTCACCCCAGCACGGGCGAAGAGACCAACGCACCGCTCTACGACGGCACCATTTTTCACCGCGTCATCAAAGACTTCATGATCCAAGGTGGCGACCCCCTTGGCCAGGGCATCGGCGGCCCGGGCTACAAGTTCGACGATGAGATCAACCCCGACCTTGACTTCAGCGCTCCCTACAAGCTGGCAATGGCCAATGCCGGCCTGCAGAATGGCCGCGGAACCAACGGCTCACAGTTCTTCATCACCTCCGTTCCCACCACGTGGCTGCAGGGGAAGCACACCATTTTCGGCGAGGTCAAGGACGAGTCATCCCGCGCCATCGTCGACCAGCTCAACTCGATCCCCACCGATGGACGCGATAAGCCTCTCGAAGATGTCGTAATCAACAGCATCACCATCGAGCAGGCCTAGCACCGTATGACCTATGGAATCCCGGCGGGCCAGCCGGATGAGGACGTTCCCGTATGCCCACGCCACCCGGACAGGGTGAGTTATGTGCGGTGTCAACGATGTGGCAGGCCCGCCTGTCCGGAATGCCAGCGTCCGGCGGCCGTCGGGATTCAGTGCGTCGACTGCGTGCGTGACGCACAGCGCCACAGTCCGGCCACGCGCACCATCTTCGGCGGAACAGTGCGGCAAGGGAAACCGCTGGTGACCTTTTCGCTCATCGGAGCCTGCGTAGCGTTGTTCCTGGCCCAACTAGCCATCCCCGGGGTGACGGACCTATTGGCGTACGCAGGAATCTATACCTCCGGCATCATCACTCCGGAACCCTGGCGCATGATCACCGCCGCGTTCCTTCACTCCACAGGATTCCTGCTCCATATCGGTTTCAATATGTATGCGCTGTGGATCATCGGACAGGCTCTTGAACCCCTGCTGGGGCGGGCAAGATTCCTCGCCCTGTACCTGATCGCTGCCTTCGGCGGATCGGTGGCGGTACTCCTGCTGACCAATCCGCTGCAGGGCGTTGTCGGGGCATCAGGGGCGGTGTTCGGACTCTTCGGGGCCATGCTCATTGTGCAGAGGCGGCGTGGCGGTGACGTACGGCAACTGGTTGTGCTCATTGCAATCAACACCGTCCTCGGGTTTGTGGTATCGGGAATCTCCTGGCAGGCACACCTTGGCGGTCTGATGGCCGGAAGCGCTGCCGCGGCCATCATCGCCTACACGCCGCGGAGTTCGAAGCGCTCCCTGATCCAGTGGTCAGGACTGGCCGCGCTGACGGTTGTCCTCCTTGTTCTTACGTTTGTCGGTGCAAGCCTGGTGACGTTCCCCGCCTAGTTTTCCACAAGGGTTATCCCCAGTGGGGAAAACTTACACACATGTAATTCCACAGGTGTGGATAAGCAGAACCCACGGATTTCAGAAACGGCCCGAAGAATTGCACCGAGTTACCCACAGCTGTGGATAACTCGGTGCACAACCTGTGCACGACTACGTAACCGCTTCCTGTACTTCGGCCAGCAGGTTCCGCATCTCTGTTTCGGCTGCGTCAGGGTCGGATCCGGCGATCGCCGCCGCGACGGCTTCGTGGCTGGCAAGCGAATACTCACGGGGTGTGCGGGGCATCAACCCCTGGGTGGTCCTTCCCCGGAGAACTTCCGTGACAACGTCATCGAGCGCGGAGAACATCTCGTTACCGCTGGCCAACAGGAGTAGGGCGTGGAATTCGATATCCACGGCTAGAAACTCGTCAAGACGGCCCGCTTCGCCGAGTGTGCGCAACTGCTGGGCGAGGTTCACAACGACGGCGCGTTGCTCTTGGGTTGCATTGCGCGCTGCTCCCGCCGCAGCAAGCGGCTCAACTGCGCATCGCAGTTCCATCAGGCTCTTGAACTGCCGTGCGCGGGATGTTCCCTCCAACCGCCAACGGATGATCCGCGCGTCGTAGACATTCCAGTGACGAGGGGCCTGAACCACAATTCCGACGCGGCGTTTGCTGAAGACGAGGTTCATGGATTCGAGAATCCGCATGCAGTCGCGAATCACGGTTCGTGAGACCTTGAAGCGCGCCTGTAGTCCCTCGATTGTCAGCCGTCCCCCGGGTTGTAGCTCACCGCTGACAATGCTGCGCCCCAGCTCCTCGATGATGCTGCTGTACTTTACGGCGGCCGCCGGTGCCCGGCCTTGCGAAGACAGCACCACTGATTGACCTTTCCGAGGGGTAGGGATGGGATCAGAATAAGCCGGGACGCCGGCGATTCAAAGGTCGCATCTTTACTTTCGGTAAAGGTGCTACCTTTATAGCCGAGTAGATTGAGCGTTGAGTCGCAGGCGGCGGAAACGACCAGAAAGTCGAGGAGACGGCGTGGAGTCACGAATGCATCTGGTGATTATGGGCGTGTCAGGATCAGGCAAAACGACGATCGCCACTGCACTGGCGGAGCGCCTCGGTTGGATCTATGCCGAAGCGGACGAGTTTCATTCCCCTGAGAACATCACGAAGATGACCCAGGGTATTGCTTTGACCGACGAGGACCGCAAACCCTGGCTTGATTCAATCTCGCATTGGATCAGCGAGAAGAGCGCCAATGGAGAATCCACCATCGTGACGTGCTCGGCGCTGCGAAGGCGTTACCGGGATGTTCTGGCCGCTGCCGACGGTGACATCCGGTTTGTTCACTTGCTCGGCGATGTTGACCTCATTCGCTCACGCATGAAGACGCGCACCGGGCACTTCATGCCTGAATCCCTGCTGCCATCGCAGGTCAGCACCCTCGAAATCCTCGAGGAGAACGAGCGCGGGCTCACCATCGACAATGTCGGCACACCCGCGGAAGTTACGGATCGGATCATGGCCGAACTCGGCATCATCGCCTGAGCGCATAGAACAAAGGAGGCGCCTTTCGCTCGGAAGGCACCTCCTTTCTGGCTGGATGGAGCAGCCGCTCTGGCTAGAACTACCGCCAGCGGGTGGTCATGAGGAACCCGGCGATCGCGACTCCAAAGCCAATGAGAATGTTCCAGGAGTCGATGCCTGGGATCGGGAAACGTCCTTCGGAGATGTAATAGACCAGAATCCACAACAGACCGAGCACCATCAACCCGAACATTACCGGCTTGTACCAGACCGGGTTCGGCTTCGGTTCCGCAACGGCGCGCGTCTTCGGCTCGACCTGCTTCTTGCGGGACTTCGACTCGGGCACGGATCCTCCTAGACGGTGGCTGGGGCTTCCAGCCGCTGTGTTTGTGGTCATACAGCTCGGAACCCGGCCGCGACACCAGTTATCCTGAGATGAGGACCCATGGCATCGGCGCGGTTCTAGCTGCCCATTCTAGCTAATGAATGGCCGCTGCGACGCCCGACATCACATCCGTAGGCAGGGAGAAGGATTGAGCGACCTCGGCGGCGGCATCGCGGTGGCTCGCCGTGACCGTTCCCGGCGCGCGCCCGCCCGCCGACGTCGTCGTAGTCTGCTCGAGATGGCGGCCCAAGTGATCGGTGAGCTGCTCATCACGGCCGGCGTTATCCTGCTCCTGTTCGTGGCGTGGCAGCTGTGGTGGACAAATGTCCAATCCAATGCAAAACAAGACCAGGCAGTTGAGGAGTTCTTCGCCGACCTCGGTGAGGCGCCTGTGGCAGATGATCCTGTGGACGAGCCTCCAACTTCGTCACCGGATCAGGTTCCCGTTCTGGAGGCGAAAGCAGCGGGTGAGACCTTCGCCGTCATCTACATCCCGCGTTTCGGGGACAGCTACACCCGGCCGGTCACCAGCGGGGTGACGACGGCCGTGCTCGACAACCTGGGCCTGGGACACTATCCCGAGACCGGCATGCCGGGTGCTGTAGGGAATTTCGCACTTGCAGGCCACCGGCAGACAAACGGCGCCGTGCTGGACAACATACATACTCTGGTGCCCGGCGATCGCATCTATGTGCAAACACAGGACGGTTATTACTCCTACGTCTACCGGAATACGCAGATTGTACTGCCGGACCGAACTGATGTCCTCGCGCCGGTACCTACGCAGCCGGGCGTTGAACCCGAGGAACGAATCCTCACCCTCACCAGCTGCAATCCGCGCTTTGGCGCGCAGGAACGAATTATCGCCTACGCAGTGATGGAGTCATTCCAGTCACTGGAGGACGGACCGCCGGAGGAGATTGCCGCACAAGTAGCCGAGGTCGCGGAAGGAGCCGCCTGATGTACGCCTTCATATTCCGCCACTTGCCGGGGCCTCTCTGGCTTCGGATCGTCTGGGCGATTCTGCTCATCATTGCAGCACTGGCAGTCCTCGTGAGCTGGGTCTTCCCCTGGCTGTCCCAGTTCAGCCCCCTGACCGATTCAACGATTGGCACGTGATCATGAACAGTCCTACCCGAATCCTGGTTGTCGACAACTACGACAGCTTCGTGTACACGCTGGTCGGATATCTGCAGGAACTGGGTGCGGAGACCACCGTTGTCCGGAATGATGACGTCACGCTCGCTGAAGCTGTGGCGCTTGCCGAAGTGAGGGACGCAGTTCTCATCTCCCCCGGGCCGGGAGCGCCCGCGGAAGCCGGCGTCTGCATCGAGCTAATCAAGTGGTGCGGCGCAAACGACAAGCCGATGCTCGGTGTGTGCCTTGGCCACCAGGCGCTGGCAGAGGCTTACGGCGGATCAGTGACCCATGCTCCCGAACTGATGCATGGAAAGACGTCCCTGGTAGAACATGACTCAACGAACGTCTTCGAAGGCCTGAACTCGCCGTTGACGGCCACCCGCTACCACTCGCTGGCAGCAGTAGGGGACGTTCCTTCCGAACTGCGTGTGACGGCGAGGACGGCGAGCGGAGTGATCATGGGTCTTGAGCACCGGTCCGCTCCGCTGTGCGGAGTTCAGTTTCACCCGGAGTCGGTCTTGACCGAGGGCGGCTACCGGATGCTGGGGAACTGGTTGGAGCAGGCCGGCCTGGACGGCGCTGCAGCCCGCTCAGCCACGCTTAGCCCGCTGATTCACCAGCAGTCAGGGACCTAGGCCCTCCACCGCATCTCCCACGACGCCGCTGTTGCCCTGCCCGTTTCCCTGTCCTCGCCCGCGACCCTGGTTGCCGGGCTCTTCCTCCTCGGCGGGAGCGCTCGACGCGGGCGGCGGGGCTGTTGACGGAGCAGGCTCTTCTTCGGCCGGTTTGGTAGCAACATAGATGACTACTTCGGTGCCCGGCGCGATATTCGAGTTCGCAACCGGTTCCTGTCTCACTACAAGGCCGGGTTCCACGACGGCGTTTGGTTCCTCCTCGATCCGTGGGACCAAAGCGCGGGCCGGGTCTTCCAACAGCGCGACTGCTTCATCGCTCGGCAAGGAAGTGAGACGAGGGACGGTCACCAGCCCGGTGGAAAGCACGAGGTTAACCTCGGAATCAGCGGGTACGGTCGAGCCGAGTGCCGGCTCGGTTTCGATCACCCGGCCCGCGGGAACAGTTGCGCTGTTCGCTTCACTCACGCTACCGCCCCGCAGGCCAACCGACTCAAGGGCATCCCTCGCTGAGGATTCGGTCATCTGGAAAATGTCCTCAGGTATTGCGCGATTTGCCGGTCCCTTGGAAATCAGCAGTGATACCAGGGCATCCGGTTCCACCTCGCTGCCTGCTTCGGGATCGGTAGTGATAGCGAAGCCCGACTCGACTTCATCGTGGAACGTACGTTCCACCTGCGGACGGAGACCCACGGCGGTCAGCGCGTTGCTTGCCTCGGTTTCACTCAGGGAGTCAACGGCGGGAACAGAGGTGAGGATGGGCTCCTCCGGTTGCGCGTTGAGGATTCCGAAAAGCGCGATACCTCCGGCAGACAGGAGCAGGGCCAACAGCACCAGCAGTACAGCTATCCACCCGCGCCGGCGTGAGCGGGTCCGGTCTTCGGCATCGCGACGGTTCTGCGCCGCATGTGCCACGGGCAGCGAGCCCGTCTCCTCTTCCTCCACCAGCGAATCAGCTGCGATGCTTCCACCGGCAAGAACCCTGGCCATCGCTCTTGTCTGAGGGGCGTCGTCGTCCGTTCGTGCTGGAACGGCGGCGATTGCTTCGGTAGGTGCTGCCGGCACGTCTGGCCGGATGCCTTTGCGCGCGTCACGAAGGGCCGACCGGAAGTCGGCTGCACTCTGGAAGCGCCGGGCGCGGTCCTTCTCCAGCACAATGGAGAGCACTGACTCGATCTCCGCCGGAATGCTGGCATCGATTTCACGGGCAGGCGTGGGAATCTCACGCACATGCTGGTAGGCAACAGACACCGGGCTGTCGCCGACGAACGGAGGCCTTCCGGTGAGTAGTTCGTACAGTAGGCAACCCGCCGAGTACAGATCACTGCGAGCGTCCACGGTTTCTCCGCGCGCCTGCTCAGGGGAAAGGTACTGTGCGGTACCGATCACCGCTTGGGTCTGGGTCATGGTGGCGGCGGAATCGGCCATTGCCCTCGCAATGCCGAAGTCCATCACTTTCACCTGACCCTCAGGAGTAATCATCACGTTGGCCGGCTTGATATCCCGATGGACAATGCCTGCACGGTGGCTGTACTCGAGTGCTGAGAGAACTCCCAAAAGGTAGTCGACAGAGGTCTCAGGCGTCAGTTCTCCGCGCTTGAGGAGATCGCGGAGGGTCCGCCCGGCAACATATTCCATCACGATGAAGGGAACACGGACCTCGTCATGGTGCTGGCCCTCGACCTCCTCCTCACCGGTGTCGTACACGGACACGATCGTGGGGTGGTTCAAACCGGCAACCGCCTGCGCTTCGCGGCGGAATCGGGACTGGAACAGTGGGTCCCGGGCAAGGTCACGGCGCAGCACCTTGATGGCCACGGTACGGCCGAGCCGGACGTCACGGCCGAGGTGAACGTCGGCCATACCGCCACGGCCGATCAGTTCACCCATCTCGTAACGTCCGTTGAGGACTCTCTCGCTGCTCACCTGGTGCCCCCTCACATGCTTCCTAGGGCTGGTCCTGGCCGGGCGGAGTCTGGCCGGGACCGATCGCCGGGGGCGCCTGGGTTTCATCAGGGCCCAGGGAGACGACGTAACGAACGGTGCTTCCCGGTTCCACCTCGGTGCCTTCAGCCGGATCCACGGACAGGACGGTTCCCGCTGCTTGTTCGGAAGCTTCAGAACCGGAACGGACGGCGCTGAGCCCCAGATCGGCGAGGGCCTGCTGCAGTTCTTCCTCGGTGGCTCCTACAAGGCCCGATGGAATGGTCAACGTCTCGGGCGCTTCCGCGAAGGTGACAGTGATCTGGGAGCCGGGCGTCAGTGGGCCGACGGGGTTGAGGGTCAGGACCGTCCCGGGATCAAAATCGTCCGTAACCTCCGGCTGCTGGTCCACGGAGAATCCCAGATTGTTGAGCTCGGCCACGACCACGTCAATGGGACGACCCTGATAGGTGGCCTCATCCACCACGATCGCTTCCGGTGTGGTGGGTGCGGGGGTGGTGGGTTCCGGAGTGGTTTCTTCCGGCGTGGGCGTCGGGCTTTCACTTTCGGACGGCGTTGCGGACGCCGAGGAGCTGGTGGGTGCCGGGGCCGGCTCGTCTTCGTTGCCGGCCAACAGCGGAGCGAGCAGGAAGCCGGCAACGGTGAGCGCTGCCAGGACCAGCAGGACAATCAGCGCAATCAGCCAGGGACTGCGTCCACGGGATTCTTCCTCTGGCGGGGGAACTTCGTCGATATCTTCCTCGGTCCACTCCCGTGACGCCGCAACTGCGCCGGCGCCTGCCCCTGCACCTGCGACGGCGGGCAGAGCCGACGTCGTTGGGGCGGGAATCGCGCGGGTGGCGCCGGTGGGTGCCGGGACCGGAGTGGTGAGTGGGCCGGTGGAGTCCGTAAACAGCAGCATTCCGGGTACGGCTGACTCAGCTGCACGGATATCGTTGCGCCGGATGGCGGCGACAGCCTCGGCAAGCGCTTCCGCGTTCCCCGGACGGTCCGCCGGGTCCTTGGCCAGCATGCTCGCGATAAGCGCACGCACCGGATGAGGGATAGTTTCGGGTAGATCAGGCGGCGCATCATTGACCTGGGCGAGGGCAATTGCGATTTGCGACTCACCGGAGAACGGGCGGCGTCCGGCGAGTAGCTCGTACCCGATCACGCCCAGCGCGTAGATATCGCTGGAACCGGTTGCCTGCTGCCCGGTTGCCTGCTCTGGAGCCAGGTACTGGGCAGTGCCCATAACCTGTCCGGTGGCGGTCAGCGGAACCTGGTCAGCAAGGCGCGCAATGCCGAAATCTGTAATCTTCACGCGGCCATCGGGCATGATCAGCAGGTTTCCGGGCTTGACGTCCCGGTGCACAAGGCCCTGGCGGTGTGCGACGCTGAGGGCCGTTGCGGTCTGGCCGATGATTGACAGCGCCCTGTCCGGTGCCAGGATTTGTTCGCGCTCAATGATGGTCGACAGGGGCTGGCCTGGGACGAGCTCCATGACGAGATAGGCTGAGCCGCCTTCCTCACCATAGTCAAAGACGTTCGCGATGCCCTCGTGGTTCAGCAGGGCGGTGTGGCGGGCTTCGGCGCGGAACCGATTGAGAAAACCGGGATCCCCCGTATATTCCTCTTTGAGAATTTTTATGGCCACGATGCGTCCGAGCACCTGGTCACGTGCTTTCCAGACCTCACCCATGCCTCCGATGGCGATGCGATCAGTCAGCTGGAACCTGCCGCCTAATGTGATACCTGAAGTAGGTCTCACCTATTCAACACCGCCTCTATGAGTCTCTTAGCGTTTGGACTTGTCAATTGAGCACCCGTCGCTATGTCGACGTCCTGCATCACGATGGAAACCACTACTTCCGGATTGTCGGCCGGCGCGAAGCCGGTGAACCAGGCGTTGTCGCCCTGCTCGGGTACTTCCGCCGTGCCGGTCTTGCCGGCTACTTCCACCCCTGGGACCGCGGCATTCTGGGCCGTACCGTTCTCCACCACGTTGACCATCCACTCCGTGATCAGGTTGGCGTTGTCCGCGCTGAGGGATTCGCGGAAAACCTCCGGCTCCGGTTCGTCGATGATGGAGAGGTCCGGTGCACGGACGGCTTTCACCAGGTTGGGCTTCATGAGCACACCATCATTGGCGATCGCAGCGCTAACCATCGCCATCTGAAGCGGTGTGACTGCGACACTGAACTGCCCGATGGCCGACTGCGCGAGCTGGGCTTCACTAAGTTCTGTGGGGAACTGGCTGGCCGCCACCTCAACCGGAATGAAAAAGCGCTCACCAAAGCCGAACTCCTGCGCCTGCTCGAGTACCGCCTGCTCACCGACCTCCCACGCAATCTGGGCAAACGGAGTGTTGCAGGACTGCTCGAGTGCAAACTCGAGGTCTGCGGTGTCACGCGCCGCGCATCCGCCGGTGGTGAAGTTCGGGAGCCCGACGTCGGTGCCCGGCAGGTCAAGCACCGGCGGGTTGGGGATGGTGGACTCCGCATCGAACTGACCTGTCTCAAGAGCGGCCGCGGCCACCACGAGTTTGAAGACTGATCCGGGAGCCACAAGTGACTGCGTTGCTGGGTTGAAGTAGATGGACAAGCCGGGAACCTGAGCGAGCTGCTCGATGTTCTGCACAACCACCGACGTGTCATGGGCGGCGAGCAGATTAGGGTCATACGACGGCTTGGAAGCCATCGCGAGCACGTTTCCGGTGGCTGGCTCCATCACAACGATCGATCCGGTCTGCCCTTCGGGGATCATGTCCCAGGCCAGCTGCTGCAATTGAGGATCGATGGTCAGCTCGACGGAGGCACCCTGTGCCTGGGCGCCCGAGAACAGCCGGACCATCTGATCAATGAAGAGGTCGTCGCTACTGCCGGAGAGCTCCTCATTCATGACGTTCTCCAGCTGTGTGGAACCGTTCACCAACGAGAAGAATCCCGTGAGGTGCGCATACATCTCCGGCTCGTTGTAGACGCGCTGGTAGTTGAATTGGTCATCCGACGGCACGGATTCCGCGATCGGACGACCATCCACCAAAATCGCGCCCCGGTTCTTTCCATAGTCCTGCAGGATCTGCCGCGTATTCCAGTCATTGTTCTCCAGCGCGTTGGCCTCGAAGAACTGGACATAGGTGAGGGATCCGAGGACGAGCGCGAACATGCTCATGGCCACGATCCAGGAGCGTCGGATTGCCTGGTTCATGCGGTGACCTCCCGCGTAGGATCTGTTGCCGGAGTGTTCCGATTCTGCTTGCCTTCGGAAAATGTTTCGCGGACCGGCCCCTTCACGGCCGGCCGCCGGGCCGTCTCCGAGATGAGCAGGAGCAAGGCGACGATGATCCAGTTCGCCAGCAGGGAAGAACCACCGGCCGACATGAAGGGTGTGGTGAGCCCGGTAAGCGGAATGAGCCGTGTTACCCCGCCGATGACAACAAAGCACTGCAGCGCGATCGTGAAGGACAAGCCGCAGGCGAGAAGCTTTCCGAACCCGTCACGGGTGCCGAGAGCCGCGCGGAAACCCCGGGAAATAAGCAAAATGTAGAGCAGCACGATGGCGAAGAGCCCGATTAGGCCGAGTTCCTCACCGAGGGCCGTGATGATCATGTCGCTGTTGGCATAGGTTACAAGATCCGGCCTGCCCTGCCCGAGCCCGGTGCCGACGAGTCCACCGTTCGCAAGGCCGAAGAGCCCCTGGACAACCTGACCGCTGCCACCGGGATTGCGGTTGAAGACCTCCGGCTCAAACGCATTGATCCAACTGTCTATGCGCAGGGCAACGTGGCTGAACAACTGAAGGGCTGCGTAACCACCGACAGCAATCATCGCGAGGCCGATCAACACCCAGCTGACCCGCGACGTCGCGACGTAGATCATGGCCATAAAGAGGCCGAAGAACAGGATGGAGGAGCCGAGGTCACGCTGGAAGATCAGCACGCCGATGCTGACCAGCCAGGCGGCCACCATGGGTGCCAGGTCCCGGAAACGCGGAAGCTGCAGCGGTCCCAGCTTCTTTCCGGCCAGCAGGATGAGGTCGCGGTTGGTGGAAAGATACCCCGCGAAAAATATGGCGAGAGTGATCTTGGCGACCTCGCCGGGCTGGAAGGTACCCACACCCACGTTGATCCAGATACGCGCCCCGTTGATTTCGACGCCGAGCGGGGTAAGCGGCAGCATCAGCAGGACCGCGCTCACAATGAGCGATATATAGGTGAACCGACGCAACATCCTGTGGTCCTGAATCACCAGGAGTGTAGCTATGGACGCACCCATGGCGACAGTTGTCCAGAGGAACTGGCTCGGTGCAACAGGTTGTGCATCGGCCGGAAGTGCCAGGTCTAACCGGTAAATCATGGCCAGCCCGATTCCATTGAGCGCGATCACGATGGGAAGAATTACCGGATCTGCATATTTTGCGCGGAAACGAAGAAGTATGTGGAAGATCAACGCCAGCGCGGCCAGCGTACCGCCCTGCAGCCAGAAGGCCGAGTCGAACGGATTCTCCTTGTCGAGACCTACAAGCCAGTTGGCGCCGATCGCTACTGTCAGGGCCACGACAAGGAGGAGTGCCTCGACATTACGACGGGACTTCGGGACTGTGAGTACCTCACTCATTGGACTCTCCCTCCACAGGAGGCTGCTTCGCCTGGTGCTGCATCAGCGCTTGCGGAGGCGCTGGGGCTGGCTTCGGCGGTGGCGCCGGGACTCGCAGGAGAGGCACTTGCACTCGGTTCTGGTGTTGGGCTACCCGAGGACGACGGCTCAGGCGACGCAGTCTCGGGTGAGGCTGAAACTGTGGGCGACGGGCCGGCGGACGGGCTCGGATTGCTCTCCGGTGGACACGGCAGCGCCCGCAGTGACTGGCGGAGGTCTTCAACGATGTCCTGTGCATGTTCGAGGTCGCTCGCTGCGAGAGTGTTCTCGAGGCGATTGCGCTGGAATTCCGGAAGGCTGGACACAGGAATGTCGGTCGTCTGGTCCACGTGGCTCAAGGGAATCGGCCCGAGTGTCTGAGCAACCCCGTTGTAGATGGCCACCCTGTTGTCGAAGGTAGCAACGTAATAGCGCGTCTGGGTCCAGACGTATCCCAGGGAAAGCACTGCGGCAAGGATCAGTGCCATCAAAGCCAGGGCGGCCGGCAGCAGCCAGCGCCGGCGGCGGGGCGCGGAAGCTTCCTCGGTCTGGTCGTCCTCCACGGTGTCCGCGGGTGCTGCCTTGTGCGTCAGCATCATAGCTGCGCGGCGCTCGGTGGACCGCTGCGTGACGATGGGAATCTGTCCGGTTTCAGTAGCCAGCGCTGCCGAACCCACCAGGGTATGCGGGCGGGATGACAGGTCTTCCCGGATAACGTCCGCCCTGATGGCTACACCGGGTGTCGCGTCATCAGTAGAAGTGTCGCTGTCCTTCTCCCCGGCTGCTTCACGCGCGGGCGGAAGTGCGGTGAGCGCGGCAGTGCGCAGATCTTCAGGCGTGGCGGTGTCCACATCCACCACCACGATGGTGATGTTGTCCGGGGATCCGCCGGCCAGCGTCAGGTCAACAAGCGTGTTGACGCAAGCTGAAAGATCACGCGTTTCACGGATAATTCGTTCGACTGTGGCATCATCCAGGACGGCATTCAATCCGTCCGAGCAGAGCAACCAGCGTTCACCGGGCTCAGCATCGAAGGTGGTCAGGTCGAGTTCCGGGCTGGCATCGACATCACCGAGGACGCGCATCAGCACATTCTTGTGCGGATGGACATCCGCCTCCTCCGGCTTGAGCCGGCCCTCCTCGATGAGTCGCTGCACAAAGGTGTGGTCGACGCTGATCTGCTCGAAAACATCGTTCTTCAGCCGGTAGGCCCGCGAATCACCGATGTGGGCAAAGGAAATTTTCTCGCCGTTGAGAAGCATCGCCGTGACGGTTGTACCCATGCCGGCAAGCTGCGGGTTGGTGCTGACCAGTTCAGACAGGAGCGAATTGGCAGTCTGGATCTCGTCGGCCAGGTGAGTGCCGGCGTCGTCGTCGTAATCCTTACGGTCAAGATGCACCAGATCCAGGACTGTGGACGCTGAGGCGATGTTGCCGCCGGCGTGCCCGCCCATTCCGTCCGCTACAACGGCGAGGTAACGGCCGGCATAGGCGGAATCGTCATTCTTTGCGCGGACTTTTCCCACATCCGAGCGGGCGGCGAAACGGAAAACCAGGGCCATGGACTATGGCCTCAATTCAATAACCGTCTTACCGATCCGGACGGGTACGCCAGGTTCCACCGGCAGCGCGCGGGTCAGCTGGTTGCCGGCAAGATAGGTTCCGTTGGTGGATCCGAGATCTTCAATGAACCACCGGCTGCCCTGCGGGAAGAGCCGGGCATGGCGGCCGGACGCGTAGTCATCCTCAAGGACAAGCGTGGCTTCTTGGGCGCGGCCCAGCAGGATGGGGCTGGACGCGAGGTCCAGGGCGGTTCCCTTGAGAGGGCCTTCCGTGACGATCAGACGCCGCGCCTGCGCCTTGGCCGGTGGTTCCTCAACCAACTCCGGGTGCTTACGGGCTTCGCGGGCTGTAGGAGAGCCAGTCCGGTTGCGCAGGCCCACCACAAGATCCCGCCGCAATGCGCTGACGACGCTAAGGACGAGGATCCAGATCAGGAGCAGGAACCCGTATCTCAACAGCGTTACGGTCAGATCACTCATGCTTGGCGTCCACCGTTCTGCACGGGTACAAGTCGGAAAGTCATGCGGGTACGACCCATGGTGATCACTGAGCCGTCCGTCAGGTCCGCTTCCCCCTGTACGCGTTGTCCATTCACATAGCTGCCGTTGGTCGAGCCGAGGTCAACGGCACGGGACTGGCCCTGAGCGGTGTGAATCTCAAGATGCCGGCGGGACACACCGGTGTCATCGATGAGGATGTCCGCCTCCGATGAACGGCCCAGAAGGACGGACCCGGCGTTCAACGAGTAGCGCTGACCGTCGAGTTCAAGGACGGGCTGATAGCGCGTGGGCTGGCGGTTTGGGACGCTGGGAGCAGGCCGACGCTGCGCGGGCTGTTTTTCGGTGGCTGAGTCGATTTCAAAGGAACCGGGCTTCAGGTCGGAATCGCGGGTGAAAGACACCCGAACCGATCCCTGAAGCGTGTAGTGCTGGCTGTTGACGTGCTTGATGACGACATCACACAGTTCCTCGGCGAGTGGCGCCCCCCACTCCTGAGCGAGTGCGAAGTCCGGATCTGATAGCCGGGCGGTGAAAACATTCGGTGCAAGGGTGCGTCCCTGCGCCAGCGTGAGTGACTTGTTATCCAGTTCGCGGCGCAGTGCGCTGGCAATCTCGACGGGCTGCACCTGGGACCTGGAACCGGTGGAGAAGGCGCCACGGACCATCTTTTCGAGTCCGCGCTCGACATTATCCAGAATGCCCATGCCTACCTCCTTACCTGCTTTTCTTGCTGCCCGAATGCGCCCGCACGAAAGCGCGCGGAGGCATGCCGGGTCGCTGCTGTCTTGTGTCGATACTACTGGGGCGTCCCCTAAATGGCCTTAACGCGGCATGTTGCCCCGTCGATTACATTCAACGTCTCTACTCATCGCAAAGTTGCGCGGTGTGCCGTAGCTGTACCGTTTAGGTGTTTTTGGCGCCGCTCCGTTATGCTTGTTTCTGCTGATTCGGAGGAATCTTTTCCAAGAATCCTTCTTCACTTTGCGCGAGTGGCGGAACGGCAGACGCGCTGGCTTCAGGTGCCAGTATCCGAAAGGGTGTGGGGGTTCAAATCCCCCCTCGCGCACGAGAGAAAAATAACCCCGGCCTCGTGTCGGGGTATTTTTTTACCTACTTTCTGATGCATTGAACGGCCAAGACCCCGGTCAGCGGAAGTCCCGTGACTTGGTGGCGGCTTTGAGGCGGAGCACCTCGAACTTGTCTGCCACCAGGTTCACCACCCCCTCGTTGGACCGCTCCAACACTCCACGCACCAGGACGCTACTGGCCTCCCGCGCTATCCGCCGATACCGCTGCCAGACACCGACTGAGCAGATGACATTAACCAGCCCTGTCTCGTCCTCAAGGTTCATGAAGGTGATGCCGCTAGCCGTGGCAGGGCGTTGCCGGTGGGTAACCACTCCACCGACTTCAACGCGCCGACCAGCCTCGGCGGAAAGGAGGTCCGCGGCGGTCAGTGCGCCTCGGCGTCGTAATGCTGGCCGGGCGTGGCGCACCGGATGGTCATCTGTGGTGATTCCAGTGGACCACAGGTCTGCTGCCACGCGGTCGACGTCGGTAAGGTCCGGAAACAGGGGCGGCTGGATGTACACAGTGGTTCCCTTGATTTGGCCCTCGCGTTCCGTGGAGGCGGGACCGGCATGCCAGAGCGCTTCCCGCTGGGTGAGTCCCATTGAGTCAAATGCCCCGGCAGCTGCCAGCGCTTCGAGCTGCTGTGAGTTCAGTTCGGTCCGGCGCGCCAGGTCACCCATGGTTTCAAAGGGGCCGTTTGCCTCGCGTTCCTCGACGATGGCCTGTGCCAGTTTCTTGCCGATCGACTGCACGCTGTCCAGCCCTAACCTGACCGCATGGTTGCCGTCGCGGCGGTGAACCGTTGAGTCAAAGGGAATGGTGCGGTCGAATTTCCCCACTGGGGGCTGGTGGAACGCCAGGCAGTTATCAGAACCTGTGGAACCTGTTCCCGCGGAGCCGTCCACCTCCAGATCTGCATGAATCCCGGACAGCAGGATGTCCGGGCGCAGGACCGTGACGCCGTGCCGCCGGGCATCTGCCACCAGGGTCTGGGGTGAGTAGAAGCCCATGGGCTGTGCGCGCAGGAGCGAGGCCAGGAAGGCCCCCGGATAGTGGAGCCGGAGCCAGGCACTGGCGTAGACCAGCAGGGCAAAGCTGATGGAGTGGCTTTCAGCAAAGCCGAAATTGGCGAACGCCTGGATTTTCCGGTAGACGGAGTCTGCGGTTTCCCCGACAATTCCATTGGACTTCATGCCCGCGTACAGCTTCTCCTTGAGGGTGTCGATCCGCTCAAGGCCGCGTTTGGACCCCATAGCGCGGCGCAGCTGATCGGCGTCGGCGCCTGAACAGTTGCCCACTACCATGGCCATCTGCATGAGCTGCTCCTGGAAGAGCGGTACTCCGAGCGTGCGCTTGAGCACCGGTATCAGCTTGGGATGCAGGTAGCTTTCTTCCTCCTCGCCCAGTTTCCGCTTGATGTACGGGTGCACCGCTCCGCCCTGAATGGGGCCGGGACGCACCAGCGCAACCTCGATAACCAGGTCATAGAACCGGCGGGGCTGCAGGCGCGGCAACATTCCCATTTGCGCGCGGCTTTCCACCTGGAACACTCCGATGGAATCAGCGAAGCACAGTTGATCGTAGACTCCCTGCTCTTCCCGGGGCATGGTGTGCAGCGTCCATTCCTCACCGAAGTGCTTTTTGACGAGGTCGAAGTTGTACTGCATGGCCGCCATGATGCCGAGGCCCAGCAGGTCGAACTTGACCAGGCCCATCCAGGCGCAGTCATCCTTGTCCCACTGCAGGACGGTGCGCCCGTCCATGCGCCCGTGCTCGATCGGGCACACTTCCCCGATTGGGCGGTCGGTGAGCACCATTCCGCCCGAGTGGATTCCCAGATGGCGCGGAAACTTCAGCACTCCCTGTGCCAGTTCCACCACCGGCTCGGGGATGTCGTGATCATCACTGGAAACCAGTGCACCCCAGCGCTCCACCTGTTTTGACCAGGCATCCTGCTGCCCGGGGCTGTGCCCCAGCGCCTTGGCCATGTCGCGGACCGCGAACTTGGGCCTGTAGGTGATGACGTTGGCAACCTGGGCGGCATTGAACCGGCCGTACTTGTTGTACACGTACTGAATGACCTCTTCGCGACGGTCGGAATCGAAATCGACGTCAATATCGGGTTCCTCGTCCCGCAGGCTGGAGAGGAATCGTTCAAAGGGGAGGTCATACAGGATGGAATCGACGGCGGTGATTTCCAACAGGTAGCAGATAGCGGAATTCGCTGCTGATCCGCGGCCCTGGCAGAGGATGCCCCGGGTGCGCGCAAAGTGGACCAAATCATGGACGATCAGAAAATAGCCCGGGAAGTCTTTCTCCTCGATCACACGCAGTTCTTTTTCAATGCGCTCACGGACATCATCCCTGCCGGCGTAGAACTTGGCTGCGCCTTCCCAGACCAGCTTCCTCAGCCAGCTCATCTGTGTGTGGCCCTCCGGCAGGTTGAGTTTGGGCAGGCCGGGCTTGACGCTGCTGAGCCGGAATGCCAGATCATCCGCCAGTTCCACTGTCCGTTCCACGGCCCCTGGATAGGCGGCAAAACGGGCTGCCATTTCCGCGCCGCTGCGCAGATGCGCAGACCCCGACGCCGGTAGCCACCCATCCATGTCATCCAGTGACCTGCGTGCGCGGACGGCGGCCACCGCGGTTGCCAGTCTGTGTTGCTCAGGGACGGCATAGTGCACATTGTTGGTGGCAACGACGGGCAGCTTCAGCCGCGTGGCGATGTCCCACAGGGCATCATTGTGCGCACTGTCCAGCGGGTTGCCGTGGTCGTAGAGTTCGACGGCGACGTTGCCCGTACCAAAAAGGTCTATCAAACGCCGGGTTTCCTCTTCCGCGTCCTGAAGGCTGCCGTTGCGGAGCGCATGGCGGACGGCTCCTTTGCGGCACCCGGTCAGTATCATCCAGTTGTTGCCTGCCCTGGCGGCGAGCTCGGCAAGGTTGTACCGGGGCTTGCCTTTCTCTGCTTCCGGTTTCAGCTGAGCTTCCGTGATTGCCGCGGCCAGCTGATGATAGCCCTCTGCGCCGCGGGCGAGGACGAGCAAATGCCGGCCCTCCGGGTCTGGTTCACCGTTTTGGGGTTTGCTCAGTTCCAGGGATAGCTCAGTGCCGTAGATGGTGGAGAGCCCGGGGTGTTTCTCTGCCGCTTCAGCCAGGTGGACAACACCGTAGAGCCCATCATGATCGGTCAGCGCCAGCCCGTGGAGACTGAGCCGGTGGGCTTCCTCGACAAGCTGTTCGGGACTGGCAGCACCATCAAGGAAGCTGAAATTCGAATGCACGTGAAGTTCCGCGTAGGGCACCACCGGACCGTCAGGCATGGTCACCGGTTCTTCCGGCGGGGAGTACGGATGCCGTTTCAGGGACCAGGCGGGACTGTCTCCGCCGTCAGCACCCAGGGGCGGGGAACCGGGGCGGCGACGATCGGAGAGGGTCCGTTCAAACTCCGACCAGGAAATCGGGGGATTATTGAAGCCCATGTCAGGACTCTCTGTCCGTGCCAGCACGGTGGCATACGGAAGGCCTAGTCATAGCTGGCCTCCGCCCACCAGCGGTGATCAACAAGCAGCAGCAGCCAGGCCGTTCCTGATTCATCCACCACCTGGAACCGGTTGAGGGTGCGCCCATTCGAATCCCACCAGCGCTCGACAATGGGCCACGGCCCCGCCCACGAGGAAATGGCGGTTTGCCGCGGAGGCGCCGCGACAAGCACGGCAGGAACGGCTGTGAGCAGTCCGCGCCGATCAACGTCTACGGTGCTTCCTGCGCCGTCCAGCACCTGGACCGGACGGGGCTCGTCGAAGACGGTGGCTGGAACTGGGCCGGGGAGCTGGCCGGGCCACGGAAGATCCCGGCTTTTGGCAGCAGCTTCCGACGGCGGATCTCCCCAGGGAATGAACACCCGCCGGTCGGTGAGCATTCTTCCACCGGCCACCATGGCCGTCAGTACCGCACCATGTCCCAGCATGCTTTGCACCCGGGCAAGACCGTGGTGAATATTTTCATCCGGGCCCGTTCCCCACAGCCCGTCCGCGTGGTCGCTGAGATCCTCCACCGTCTCCGGCTGAAGCTGGACCTTGCTGATTCCGGAGCTCAACCCATGCTCAACGTTTCCGCTGCCCTGCAGTTGCCAGCGGACGCGGTCCAGCACGTCATCCGCGTCGAACCAGCGGGGGTGCCGCCAGAGCCGAACCGATTCCTCACCGGATTCCGACTGCAGCCGTACCACCAGAACCGTGCACACCAGCCCTGCTTCACGCAGCCGGCCCACGAATTCCTCCGCGGACAGGCGCAGGGTGAACGTCAGCTCATCAATGCGTGCCAACGGCGGTTCACAGTGCACGACGGCGTCGAGTTCCGCCGGCGGTTTCCTGACCACTACGCTGTGGTGGTCATATCCGCTTGCCTTGAGATGGGCCAGTGCACCTTCCACGCCGAACCGGTTGCGGACGTCAGCACGGGCAAGGGCGGCGAAATCTCCAAGCGTGCGGATTCCAAGCCGGCGCAGCACCACCGCGAGTGCTGGTTCCTCCAGAACTTCCAGGGGGAAGCTGCCAAGGAATGAGGCTGATTCTCCGGGCGGAAGGATCCATACGGGATTGGCCCCCGGATCCTCCAGGAATTCCGTTGCACGGGCAGCATGCTCAGCGGCAAAGGGGCTGTCTGCTACTCCTACCCGGGTGGCCGTGAGCCCGATGGCGGCGAGGGTTTTGAGCAGGACAGCCGCCGCGCGTTCTTCACTGCCGTAATACCTGGCAGGACCTTTGGCGTGAAGGACACATAATCCTGGGCGAACAAGCTGCACCCCGGGCATGATCTTTTCCATAGCGGTTATAACTGGTTCGAAGTTTCTCGCGTCCAGTGCCGGTTCATAGGGAAGAACAGTAAGGGTGGTGCACCGGGCCTGGGCTTCCCGGAGGCGAAGGCCGCGTTTGACTCCTTGTTCCCGGGCGGAGGGGGAGCAGGCGAAAACCTCGCCCTTCCCGATCAATGCCACGGGGTGTTCTGCCGGCAGGAGGTATTCCCTGAGTGCTGCAGTGATGGGCCAGTCCGGACACCAGAGAGCCATGGTGCGGGTAGTGGTGGGGGATGCCGGCGCGGCCTGGCTGGAACGGGAAGATTTCATGATGCGCGGGCCGGTCTGGAGAAAAATTCCTGCTGCCCGGACTCCGAATGTGCAGCGGGCGCAGATGGAGACCTGGATGTGGACCACGGCCCATGGTGAAGATCCGGCAGCCATAGGTCTGCGGTGCGTGAACGGCCGGTGGAAGCGTGCGCTGTGATCCGCATCCTGCGGCTTCGAAGATGCCCGGTTCCTGAACCCAGGCCCTGCCAGTTGCTCCCGGTTACGCTGAGCGTTGCCTCGCTGTGCGGCCAGGGCCCCATGGTCACCAGTGCAGCACCGCGCTGGCGTAGGCGTGCCATCAGACGGGAGGCATCCGATGGAGCGACGTGCTGTGGAGCGCAGGTCAGAACAATTGACACCACATCCACCATTGCTGCAGTCACCGTGAGCCACTGATCCCCGGGGTGGGGCACCAGAACCAGTTTGTCCAGCGCTATGCCGAAGCCGGCAGCGGCTTCCACACTGAAAGTGGGCATGCCGATGACGCTGCACCAGGCTCCGGCGCCTGACGGGCCTGCCAGCAAAGCCATAGCCAGGGTGGTGGAGTTGGTCACCGAATACGCCGCACCCGCCTGGAGCCCGCCCCCCGGAAGAATTCCAGCCAACACCGGCACGGTGGGCAGCCGCCGGGAAGAGGGCCTGCTGTTCTGCATGCCGTTGATTTTGGACTGGAGCTCCGCCTTGAGCCGGGCTTTGTCAGCAGCCTGATCCACGGCAGACAGCGCCCGGCGGGTACCGCCGGGGAACTGACCCGGAGGTACGGCCTGAACTACGGCTGCTGCTGGTGAACTCACACTTAATGTTCGAACGCGTGTTCGATTAAGTCAATTGGCTTTCCAGGCTGTGGAGGACTTCATGGTCACCCAGTACTCCAGTACCCTGTCTCCATGTGCGGACGCTTTGTAGTGGCAGGCTCGAACAAGGATCTGGTGGACCTTTTCGACGTTGACACGGTGGGCGATGATCTTCCCGAACCGTCGTGGAACATCAGCCCTACCGATCCCGTTCGGGTAGTCCTGGAATCACTCAAAGACGAGCAGGTCACCCGACGCATGGAGGCCGCGCGGTGGTGGTTGACGCCGTCGTTCTCAAAAGAACTGAAAACCAAGGCGCCCACCTTCAACGCCCGGTCGGAAACGGTGGGCAGCAAGCCCACCTTCAAGCCGTCCCTCGAGAGCCGCCGCGCCCTCATTCCTGCCAGCGGCTACTACGAATGGCGAACCGAGGGAAAAACAAAGATTCCGTTCTACATCCACCTGCCGGGAGAACCGGTGGTGTTCGCAGGACTGTACGCCTGGTGGCGCAACAGGGAGTTACCGGATGACCACCCCAACCGCTGGGTACTCTCCTCCACCATCCTGACCCGTCAAGCAGTGGGGCCGGTGGCTGAAATCCACGACCGCACACCGGTGACGCTCCCCCGCGAATTCTGGAACGAGTGGCTGGATCCCACCACAAAGGGGACGCAGGAACTTGCTGATGAAGCGGTTGCAGCAGCCACTCCCGTTGCCGAACAACTGCAATTCCACGAGGTGGCGCCGGTTCGGGAGGACAGCCCGCTGCTGATTGAACCGCTGAACCCGGCGTAGGAGCTAGTCCTTTGCGCGCCGCGCTTCCTTGGCCCGCTTCTCTTCCGCACGCACCCGCGCCATGGTTGAGCGCTCCGCCACCAGCCACTCAGGCGGTGACTGGAGCAGCGCGGTGATTTCCGCCGTCGTCAGTGGGTCTGTGATTCCGCCGCGGGAGAGGCCGCTGATCGAGACACCCAGCTTGTGCGCCACTACGGGACGCGGATGGGGACCGGTGCGGCGAAGCTCGGCAAGCCACTCGGGTGGATTCTCCTGGAGCTGGTTGAAGTCTCCACGGGAGATGTCGTTGTCCTGGAACTCTTGTGGTGTTGCGGGCAGGTAGATGCCAAGTTTCTTCGCGGCGGTAGCCGGTTTCATGGTCTGCGGGGACTTCGCTGGGGTCATCCTCTCAGCGTAACCGCGACTGGGTTACTGTGAAGACGTGCCCGAGCCCCAATCTTCCACGCTGCAGGTCGGCTTTGTTCCCGGGGTAACGCCCGGAAAGTGGGTGGGACGCTGGCGGGAGCGAAACCCTGAGCTTCCGATCGAAGCAACAGAGTACGACGACGGCGCGCTGGCTTCGGCGCTCCGGGCCGGCTCAGTGGACCTTGCGTTCGTCCGTCTGCCCGTGGACAGGGACGCGCTCAGCGTCATCCCGCTTTACGAGGAACTCGCCGTTGTGGTGGTCTCGAAGGAGAACGAGCTCTCCCTGCTTGATGAGGTCCCACTCTCAGAACTGGGCAACGAGAATGTCCTCGACGTGCAGGAATGCGGTGGAGCGCGGATGGCCATCGAAATCGCGGCGTCGGGAGCCGGTGTCGTTGTGCTGCCCATGTCCGTTGCGAGGCATTACAACCGGCGTGATGTCGAGGTTCGGGTTGTACCGGACGCACCTTCCACCAGAATTGCCGTTGCATGGATTGCCGAGAACACCACGGATGACATCGAGGAATTCATCGGGATTGTTCGGGGAAGGACGGCGCGCAGTTCACGGCAGCCGTCGGCCCAGAAGGAAGTACCCAAGCAAAAGGAAACCCGTAGCGAGCCTAAAAAGGCAGCAAAGCCCGCGAAGGGCAGGTCTGCGCCCGGCGGGACCAGGAACAAACCGACCGCCAAAGGTGCGCCGAACCCTCGCGGGCGCGGCCGCCGTCGTTAAGTGAATTTCAGGATGCTTCGGCGGCCAGCGGCGCCGTAGCAGTTTCAGAGTTCATCGTGGCGTTCCTGTGCTGAGCGATAATTTCTGCGTACCGGTGGAAGGAAGCCCGCGGGACGCGGTCGAGTGTGGCCGGTTCCATGCGGATCAGGCCGAACTTCTTGGTGTAGCCCTCCTGCCACTCCCAGTTGTCCACAAGGGTCCAGTGGAAGTAGCCGCGCACGTCGACGCCGTCAGCAATTGCATCACCGATCGCTGCCAGGTGTTTCTCCAGGAACTCGATCCGGCGGGTGTCTTCCACGTCTCCGCCGGGGCCGTCGTCGTAGGCGCAACCGTTCTCGGTGATGTAGATCGGCGGAATGTTGGGGTACTGCTCCTTGAGCTGTTTGAGGATGGTGGTCAACCCGCTGGGGATGACCGGCCAGTCGAAGTCGGTTTTCGGAACGTCCGAATAATCACGCGGCATGAACGGGACCGGGAACAGCGGCGGAGCGGCGCCGACCTTCGTCGGGAAGTAATAGTTGATTCCGTAGAAATCCAGCGGAGTGGAAATGATGTCCATGTCTCCGTCCTGGATGACCTCAAAGGACATGCCTTCGATCTCCGCAAGATCAGCCGGGTACTCACCGGTCAGCAACGGCGCCGCGAACTGGCCGTTGTGGTAATGATCGTAGAGAAGCGCGAGGTTGCGCTCCTTCTCCGAATCACTTGCCGGCTCCACGGGAGAGTGGTTATTGACGACGCCGATGGGTGTGTCCAGTGTCTCGCGCAACACCCGGACGGCGTGCCCATGCGCAAGCAGCAGGTGATGTGCAACGGAGAATGCGCTGCCCAGCAGCATGAGCCCTGGCGCCGCCCGTCCGATCGCATGCCCGACGCCGGTATGCACCACCGGTTCATTGACCGTCATCCAGGCGGCAACCTTGCTCCCGAACTCGTCGCGGAGAAGCCGCGTGTAATCGGCGAAAGCATCGATTGTGTCCCGGTTCTGCCAGCCGCCGGCGTCCTGAAGCGCCAGTGGAAGATCCCAGTGATACAGCGTGACCCACGGTTCGATGCCGCGCTCCAGCAGGGAGTCGAGGAGCCGGTGGTAGAAAGCGATCCCTTCCGGATTGGCGGGTCCGCGGCCGGTGGGCTGGATGCGGGGCCAGGCGATGGACATCCGGTACGCCTTGCCGCCCAACTGCTCAAGGAGGTCGAAGTCTTCTTCATACCGGTTGTAGTGGTCGCACGCGATGGCAGGGCTTGAGGCATCGAGGATGTTGCTGTGCTGGCTGGCGTATTCGTCCCAGATACTCGGTCCGCGCCCGCCTTCATTGACCGCACCCTCAATTTGCGCCGCCGCAGTTGAGGTCCCGAATACGAACCCCGCCGGCAATCCGAACTCGCTCATCCGCACTCCCTGATTCCGATGTCCCTTCACTAAAGAGGTCCCCACCCTCACCCGTCAACTGCCCGGACCCGGTTTCTTCCCGGCATAGCCGGATAAGGTGCTTTCATGGCCCGATCTTTTCTTCCGCCCGCAGGGCAGCGAACAACGCTTCGCCTGGCCAATCCCACACAGCTGACTCCCGAAGGACTCTTCGCGCCGAGGTGGGGCGCCGGACTGGCACTGGCAGGGCTGGTGCTTGTAGTACTGCTGCCGCTGCTGGGAACCCTTGCGCTGGTGGAAGTGCTTTCCTTCGGCCCACCGCTGGTCCTTGCGTCCCTGCTGCTGACCTGGACCGCGATGTTCTCAGTGACCTTCTACGCCTCGCGGCGCCATGGATTCCGTTCCCTTGCCCGCGATTTCGGTCTGCGGTTCCGTTGGATTGATCTGGCCGTGGGACTTGGTGTGGGGATTGCGGCACGCATTGTCCTGGCCGTGCTCCTGGCGATTCTCACCCTGCTCTGGCCGCTGCAGGACGGCGAAGTGATCCAGGGCAACGCCGAACTGTTTCTCACGGGCGATACAGTATGGCTGCTCATCAACGGCGTCCTCGGCGGTGTGCTGATTGCGCCCTTCTTGGAGGAGCTGTTCAATCGCGGCCTGGTGTTGCGCGGGATCCAGAATGCACTGTGGCTTCGGCGCACTGGCAACCCCCGCGATTCCGTAACGCCCGCCGTGCAGCGGCGGTCCCTGATGACCTCTACCGTTATTGCCCTTCTGGTGAGTTCCCTTGCTTTCGGTCTGTTGCATACCGGTGCCGTTCCGGACCTCCGGTCTTCCGTCTATCTGCTGCTCAGTACGTTCACGGTGGGCTTGATGTGCGGGGTGCTGACCGTGATCACCGGACGGCTGGGTGCTGCCATAGTGACCCATGTTGTGTTCAACGGCACCGGCGTGGGCTTGCTGCTCCTGGTGCCGCCGGAGCTGCTTCCCTGACTAGGCACTGCCCTTCCCGCCAAGCAGGTCACCGAGTGATCCCCCGGCAAGGAAAGGCTGCGCCGCGAGGAACCGGATCTCCCATTGCTGCGGCAGATGGTTGTCCGAACCCACCGTCCAGTAGACCTGCAGCGCACTGAATCCCTCCTGTCCGTACAGCTGGAACGCATCCCGCAGCCTTTTCAGCGACGCCCCGCGCACCTCGACGGCCTGTCCATCGAACTGGCCGTGGAAAACTTTTGCTCCTGGCTGGGTGAGTAGATGCAGGGCAGGTTCAAGCAACGACCAGGCATGACGCACGTGACCGGGACTTTGGCCGTACAGAATGAGTTCCGGGAGCCCGCGCTCAGTGAGGCCCACTGTGTAGGCGCAGGGCACTTCACGGTGAGCCTGGCTGAAGCGCACCAGGACGCCCTCCCGCGCCACCTGCGCTTCAATGCGCTCGCGGTCAAGGACGTCATCACGCCACAGGTTTGAGAACTCCAGCGACGAGCAGTGGGGGTGAAAGATGAGGTCGGTCATGTGCGCTCCTTCGATGTGCCTGATGCAAAGGTGTCATCCCGCTCGGACATTCTGATGACTTTCGGTCGCTACGCTTGGGATCATGCAGTTTCCCGCGTACGCCACACTCCTGACAGACATCCGCGACACCGTCCTGACCATCACGGTCAACCGGCCGGACGCCCTCAACGCCCTGTCCTCCAGAGTGATCGAGGATCTTGAACACTGCCTCGACGCGGTGTCTGACGTCCTGACAAACGACGACGGCGCGTGGCCGGTTCGCGGCGTCATCATCACCGGCGCGGGGAAGGCGTTTGTTGCCGGTGCGGATATCCGCGAAATGACCGCGATGTCACCGGACGACGCCCACGCCTACAGCTCCCGCATGCACCAGGTCACGCTCGCGATCGAGCAGCTGCCGGTCCCGGTCATCGCTGCCGTCAACGGTTTCGCCCTTGGTGGCGGCTGCGAACTGGCGATGGCCTGCGACGTCATCTATGCGGCGTCGACCGCGTCCTTCGGGCAGCCGGAAGTCAGCCTGGGCCTCGTTCCGGGGTTCGGGGGATCCGTGCGGCTGCCGCAGTACGTCGGGCCGGGCCTGGCGCGCGAGCTCCTCTTCACCGGACGCCGCCTGGATGCCGGGGAAGCCCAGCGGGCGGGTCTCGTCACAGCGCTTTTCGATACCGTCGATGACCTGCTTGACGGTGCGCACAGCACTCTGGCGCTGGTGGCACGTCAGTCTCCCGCCGCCGTCGCGCTCGTCAAGCGGACTCTCATCGCGACTTTGGGCTTGCCCACCGATGAAGGGCTTGCCATCGAGGCGGAGTCCTTCCGGACCGCCTTCGCAACGGAAGACAAGGCGGAGGGAACCCGCGCGTTCCTCGCCAAGGAGCACCCCAGCTTCCTCGGACGCTGACAATCGTGCCCTGACCTGCAGAAACGGCAGGAAGGGGGTATGTTGCTAAGCATGCTGAAGATTGGTGCGGTGATCCCCGGACTGGTGCTCCTCCTCGGATTGACTTCGTGCGGCATCACCATTCCACAGGATCCGGAAGGAACTTTGGAAAAGGTATCTGGAGGCATTCTCCGGGTTGGTGTGAGCGAAAACGCGCAGTGGGTTCAACTGCCGCCTACC
Source organism: Arthrobacter sp. KKT183 (assembly GCF_055657625.1). Taxonomy (NCBI): domain Bacteria; kingdom Bacillati; phylum Actinomycetota; class Actinomycetes; order Micrococcales; family Micrococcaceae; genus Arthrobacter; species Arthrobacter sp. KKT183. The sequence continues at coordinate 40,269 of NZ_CM145770.1, forward strand.
GGGGACCCGCAGGGCATCGAGCCGGAATTGGTCGAGGAGTTCGCGGACACACTTGACGCCGCGATCGTGTGGGTCCCAGGCGCAGAACACGAGCTGGCCGGCGACCTGTTCCACGGAGAACTTGATATGGCCATCGGCGGATTCGGCGCGGATACCCCGTGGGTCAAGGAGGCCGGCATTACCCGGCCCTACACCGAGACAGCCGATGAACGCGGCAAGACAATCAAGCACATCATGCTGGTTCCCCTGGGGGAGAATGCCTTCCTGCTGGAGCTTGACCAATTCCTGCAGGCGCAGGAGGTGGAATTGTGAGCACGACCGGCGAAAAAAACACAGCGCGCTTCGGCCATACGGAACTGCCCGAGGAACAGCAGCGTGCCCTGCGCAAGGCAGTCAAATGGGAATGGATCACCATCGGATTCCTGGTCGTCTCTACGTTCCTGGTGTATCTGGTCCTGGGAAATTCGCAGGCCATGAAGGCCGCGTGGATCGAAGACCTGCTGTCCTTCCTTCCGCCGATCTCGTTTCTCATCGCAACCCGGGTGATCCGTCGTCGTCCCTCCGAGTCCCATCCGTACGGCTATCACCGCGCCGTCGGTGTAGCGCACCTCGTGGCCGCTGTAGCGCTGGTGGTGATGGGTGCGTATCTCATTGTCGATTCCGGCATAGGTCTGTTCACTGCCGAGCACCCTACGATCGGTGGAATCACGCTCTTGGGAAGCACCTTCTGGTTGGGCTGGCTGATGGTACTCGCGATGCTGCTCACCGCTGGGCCTCCCGTAGTCCTCGGAATCGTCAAGATGAAGCTCGCGAGGACGCTTCACGACAAAGTGCTCTACGCCGACGCGGACATGAACAAGGCTGACTGGATGACGGCGCTCTCGGCAGCGGTAGGTGTTCTGGGTATCGGCGTGGGCCTGTGGTGGGCGGACTCGGTGGCAGCGCTCCTCATTTCCACAAGCATCCTGCGCGACGGGATCAAGAACCTTCGCGGAGCCGTCGGCGGCCTGACCGACACACGGGCCCGGACCTACGATGATTCCGAGCCCGATCCCGTCGGTGAGCGCATCGACTCCTATCTCCGCAGCCTGGGTTGGGTCCGGGAAGCCAGATCGAGGGTGCGTGATGAGGGGCACGTGTTCCACATCGAATCGTTCGTAGTGCCGCGGACGTGGCCGAGGGCAACGCTGCGAAGAATCGAGAAGGCCCGGGACGCGTGCGTGGAAATGGACTGGAAAGTACAGGACATGGTCATTGTGCCTGTTGCGGAGCTACCGGAGGAGTTTCTGCCCGGCGTAGCCAAGGGCGGTTCGGAGTACCGCTGACAACACGAAGAGGGTGGCAGTCTCTCGCGACTGCCACCCTCTGTGTCTGTGCGTGCCTTACTTTCGGGCTGGCTTCACCACGTTGGCCGTGGGTGTCATGTTCTCCGCATCGACCATCCAGGCGTACTGCTCCAATTTCTCGATGAAGCCGTGCAGGATGTCTGCGGTGGTGGGATCTTCCTCATCCACCTGGTCATGGACGTCCCGCATCCGGCCGACGGCCGCCTCAAGCATGGCTACCACCATGGAAACGGTGTCCTTGGTATCCACCAGACCGGACGGGAACTCATTCAGTGAGGTTCCTTTGGCGACGACGGCGCTGCGTCCGTCCGGAACAGCGTGCAGGGCGCGCATCCGCTCAGCCATCTGGTCCGCGAAAAGGCGGGCGTCCTCGATGATTTCATCCAGTTGAAGGTGCATGTCGCGGAAGTTCTTGCCGACGACGTTCCAGTGGGCCTGCTTGCCCTGCAGGTGCAGCTCCACCAGATCAACCAGGACAGCCTGCATGTTGTCGGTCAGTGTTTTTGACGCCTTCATAAGTTCCTCCACTCGTGACGGAAATCCGGCCGCTGTTCGCCGCCAGCATCAGCCCCAGCCTAGACCGGCGCTTTCGATCGAATCCAGTTGCTGGGAAAACTCTAAGTAAACTTACCATTCTGTTGATCCGGCAAGAATCGTGGGTTAGCGTGGCGAACAAGCGGTCAGTTATCCGTGATGTTCTGCGCGAAGTTCCAGCAAACGAGGAGGAACAGACAATGGCAACAGTTCAGGAATTCATAGACGTTTCAGTGCCGGTGTCCACCGCCTACAACCAGTGGACGCAGTTCGAAACCTTCCCCGAGTTCATGGGGGGAGTCGAATCGATCACGCAGATCTCCGAAACACACAACCACTGGGTAACCAAGATCGGCGGAGTTGAGCGCGAGTTCGACACCGAGATCACCGAGCAGCATCCTGACGAGCGGATCGCGTGGAAGAGTACCGACGGAAAGTCCCATGCCGGCGTCGTAACCTTCCACCGGCTGAGCGACTCCACCACGCGTGTCACTGTTCAGCTGGATTGGGATCCGGACAGTTTCACCGAGAAGGTCGGCGCAGCTGTCGGCGCCGATGACCGGCAGGTGAAGTCGGACCTCGCACGCTTCAAGGAGTTCATCGAGAACACGGGGAACGAAACCGGTGCCTGGCGCGGTGACGTGGACGCTCCCGGTTCCGGCTCTGCCACGGCCGGCCGGACCGTTGATCCTTTGGCGGGCGGGGCAGGCCTTGCCGATCCATCACTGGATGACCCGGAATCGGGCGGGCCTCGAGCCGCCAACCCGGCTTAGGACGTCAACCAAACGAAGGGCCCTCTCTCGGGAGAGCCCTTCCTTTGGTTAAAGGGATGAATGCCTCACTCTTCGACGCTGATCGTGTTGATTGCCTCGGTCGCGCGTTCCGACAGGTTCTCGGAAATCGGTGCGCTGCCGGCGGCAACCGCAGCGGCCTGCTGACCCTCTTCGCTGACAACGAAGGTACCGAAGGTCTTGACCAGGTTTGCGGTCTGTTCGTCCTCGTAGGTGGAGCAGAAGATGTGGTAGGAAACCAGCACCAGCGGGTATGCGCCGGGGGCTGTGGTTTTTCGGTCCAGGTTGAGGGCGATGTCGAATTCGGCTCGGCCCTGCACCGGCTCAGCCTCGTCGACGGCGGCAGCCGCGGCTTCTGAACTGACAGCGACATACTCGTCACCCACGAGAAGCTTTGCCCGGCCCAGCGGCGGTCCGACGGCGGAATCATCCGCATAGGTGACCGCGCCTTCGGTGGCGGCAACGGTGCTGACGACGCCGGCATTGCCCTTGGCGTTCTCTCCCGCCAGCCCTGCCGGGAAGGTGCCTTCCGCCTCGTTGGTCCAGATCTCCGGCACTACAGCATGCAGATAATCAGTGAAGTTTTCCGTTGTGCCCGAGTCATCGGAGCGGCTGACCGGAGTGATGCGGGTGTCGGGAAGATCAACGCCCTCGTTCTGGCTAGCAATTGCTGGGTCATTCCAGCGCGTGATTTCTCCGCGGAAGATGCGGGCAATAGTCGCGGCGTCGAGGTTCAGCTCTTCGATCCCGGGCAGGTTGAAGGCGATACTGATCGGCGCCACATAGGCCGGGATGTTGAAAGCGCCCTCGGGTCCGCACACTTCACGGGACTCCTCGAGTTCTTCTTCGCTGAGGTAGGCATCGGATCCCGCGAAATCCACGGCTCCGGCCAAAAGTGCACCGCGCCCTGCCCCGGACCCGTCCGGCGAATACTGCACGCGAACGTCCGGATGCATGGTTGCGAACTCCGCCTGCCAGGCATTCATGGCCGGTCCCTGCGCCGATGATCCCGCGCCAGTGATGGTCCCGCTCAGGGTCGAGGTGGCGTTCTGCGCGGCAGCTTCCTGCTCCGGCCCCAGTGGGTAGTCCGAACCGCAGGATGCAACAGTAAGGCCGGCAGCGCAGCTCAGGGCGATGGTCAGCACGCGACGAAAAATCACACGCCCACGATACAGGTGAATACTGGGTGTCCCCACGTTGAACAACTCGTGAACCGGCCCTACGGCGCCTGCAAGTCGCGTGTGGCCGGGCCTTCGAGGCGTACGCCGTCATGGGTGAAGCGGGATCCGTGGAGCGGGCAATCCCAGGATTGCTCGGCGTCATTCCAGCTCAATACCCCGCCGAGGTGGGGGCAGACAGCTGATACCCGGTGCGTCACACCGGCGATTTGGCAGACACCCACCGGCCGGGCACCTTCCCGCACAATCACGCCCTGGCCCTCGGCAGGCCGGGCGTGGGAGGTCCGCGCCAGCCCGCCCAGCCAGCCGGTGACCATTTCGACCCCGACGCCGGCGTTGGTCTTTGCGGTGCTGAGCGCGTCCTGTTTGCCGACCCGGGTCTTATACAGCTCCTTCGCCCACGGCATCTGCCCGCCGAGGATTTCCGCTGACAGGGCCAGCCCTGCAGCCACGCCGTTGGTGAAACCCCACTTGTTGAAGCCGGTTGCCGCGTAGATGGATTGGCCGCCGACGGGCATCTTCCCGACATAGGGAACCGATGACGCCGGCTGGTAGTCCTGCGCCGACCAGCTGAACGCTGCCTGCGCGGTGGGAAAGTGCTCCTGGGTCCAGCGAATGATGTCGTCGACGAGGGACTGCGTATGCGCCTCGCGCCCAACGGTATGTCCGTTGCCGCCCACGATGAGGTACGGGCGTCCCTCGACCATGGCAGTGCGCAACGTACGCGAGGGAGAGTCAACTGACAGGTACATGCCCTGCGGAATCTCGTCCTGCACGGTAAAAGCAACGGCATAGGAACGGTGTGGCTGCAGGACGGAGAAATGCCCGCCACGGTCCAGGATCGGCGTTCCGGTGGCGATGATGACGCTGGCCGCCGAAATCTCGCCCAGCGAGGTCTGGATGGTGCTCCGCTCGCCCTTGGTGCTGCCGGCCTTCACGCCGGTGACCCGAACGCCCTCGATGAGCTCGCCGGAGTGCTTGCGCAGGTCTGCTGCGAGTGCGGCAAGGACCTCCAGTGGATGTACCTGTGCCTGACCAGCCACGCGCAGCGTACGGGTCACCGGGAACGGGAGCTCCGAGGAGTCTTCAAGGACGGCACTGAGTCCGGAAGTGGCGCATGCGTCCCGTTCCTCGCCCAGGAGGCGGGCGCCGTCGTCCGTGATGGCGTAATTGAAGGCGTCCCGGACGTCGTAGCTGACGTTGTTTTCATCGCAGAACCGGAGCAACCAACTTTGGCCCTCGCGGTTTGCGGTGACATAGTGACGGGCCAGAGCCGCTCCGTGGTGTTTGATGACCGAGGACAACTGCGTGCCCTGCAGCAGTGAGACTTTGGCCGTGCTGTTCCCGGTAGTCACTGCACCAACCGTTCGCGCCTCCAGGACCGCTACCCGCTGACCGGATCGCGCGAGCAACGTGGCAGTGGTCAGACCGGTGATACCGGCGCCGACCACCACGGAATCGTACTGGCCGTCCGCCTGAAAGGTGTCAACGGGAATGCGCGGTGATGATTCAAGCCAAAGGGACTTCACGGCCAGTTCTCCTTCTGTAGTGCGGTTGATTACCAGTCCAGTTCAATTCCGATGTTGTCTGACGGACCTTCCGGCGCCGTGCCGAGGTAGATCACCTCACCGGTTTCGTCGTCGCGCAGGAAAGTGTGGAAGGTTCCGGGAGTGAGGCTGCCGCTGATCGGCGGGAAGCCCTGTTCGGCGGAGATCCGGTCCTGGAAGCCGACGGCGGGAAGGCCGTCGTCGTTCACAATGAACCAGTCCCACACCGCGCCGGTCGACAGGTCGACCGCGAGAACCGTGCCGGCGGGCCATCCTGCGTCCGGATCCCGGTCTGAACCTGGGATCTGGCGCCCGGCTGAGCGGTCGTACCCGGCGAGGAATTTTCCTGTGTCAGCACGCACCAGGCCAACCAGCAGGGGAAGCCCCGGTGTTCCGGGGGAGAGGGCCGTTGTGTCCCACCATCCGCTGTAGGCAGTCTGCAGCGGGAACACGTCGCCCGGTTCCACGCTCACGGGCAGCGGCTGGAAGTAGGGCGGCGTTGGCGCGGCGGCCGTCTGCGCACTGCAACCCGGAAGAACGACGACGGCGAGCAGCACCGTTACGCCCGGCAGATGCGTCCGCACCGTAATCACCTCCGTGGCGTCAACGCTAGCCCTCGCCGGCCTGCCCCTCAAGGAGGATTCCTAAGTATGCTGTCAAAGAGATGCAAGGAACCTTCGCAGGGAGGAAGAACATGACGGCTGCACTGCTCATCATTGATATGCAGAAGGCATTTTTTGAAGACGAATCTCTCGGCAATCAGCAGGACTTCCTGGTTGCGGCCTGCAACTCAGCTATCGCGGATGCGCGCGAGGCCGGCATTGCCGTCTATCTCATCCGCACAGAGCACCAGCGGGACAAATCAACGTGGACACTGAGCATGCTCGATGATGATCAGGGTTTCCTTTTCAGCGGCACTGAGCAGGCCGAATTCGTTGATGACCTCGATGTCGAGGGTCTTCCTGAGTTGGTGAAGACGCGCGACAGCGCTTTCTTCGGGACCGATCTGCTGCAGCGCCTGCGCATTCTGGAGGTAGACACGGTGGTCCTCGCAGGGCTTTCAACGCACAATTGCGTGGCCCAGACCGGTGCGGATGCCTACGCGAACAACCTGCGGGTGGTGTACGCCAGGGATGCGGTCGCCTCAACCAACAGTGAGTATGCGCAGAATGTGCTGGGCGTACTGATGGATGAGTACCGTCAGGTTTCCCTCGACGCGAGCGGGATCCGGCAGTTGTTCTCGAAGAAGCGCGCTTAGGCGGTGGACGGATCAGATGCCGATGCTGTAGCCGTCCTCCCGGTGGAACAGCCGACGGCCCGCGCCGTCGTCGGACCGGACCCAGACAACCGAGGAGTCATCGGCGTGATCTTCGAGTACGCCGGAGAACTGGTCTCCCGAGGAGTGCCGAAGGGTTATCTGCTGGCCGCGCCTGAGCGTCGAGAAGTCGGCAAGCGAGGAATGTTGCGAGGTCATTGGGGAAAGGCCTTCCTGAGAGTGTGACTGACGCCACACTAAGGGCCGTTCCTGAATGTTTGGTGAATGAAAACTGGGTAATCGCCCAAATGGACGCAAACGTTTATCGAAAAGATAGCTAAGCAAGCTTTCTATTCTGTTCTGCCTGTGGCACGCTGGCAGTACAAATGGCGGGACATACTGTCCATAGCTCGCAAGATCACGTGCCGGTGTCCGCCAGTCCGGCCATCTTAGAGGGGATAGTGCAATGGCATCAACACATTCAGGGTCGGGTGTAGGCACCCGGACAAACATTCAGAAGGCCGCACTCGCGGTAGGAGTGGTCTTCCTCCTGGTCGGCGTGCTGGGATTCATTCCCGGTATCACCAGCAATTACGACACGCTGCAGTTCGCCGGCCCCGAGTCCGAGGCGCAACTCCTCGGCCTGTTCCAGGTTTCGATCCTGCACAACATTGTTCACCTGCTGTTCGGCGTCGCGGGCGTCGCGATGGCAAAGACTGCAACCGGCGCTTACAACTTCCTGCTGTGGGGCGGCGTTATCTACGCGGTGCTCTTCATCTACGGGCTCATCATCCCGCATGATTCGGCAGCGAACTTCGTTCCGCTGGACGCGGCGGACAACATCCTCCATCTGGGCCTTGCCGTCGGCATGATTGCGCTGGCGCTCGCTCTTCGGGACAAGCACCGCACTGTCCGGGACCGGTAGTCCCGGCTCCAACCAACTACAAACAAACAGAACGACGACGGCGGGCCGCAACCTGCCGTCGTCGTTCTGTTTGTGCTGTGCGTAGCTCCGCTGACGATCTAGGCTTCCACAGCCCTGTCCGTCTGCACCGGCTGGGCGTCTTCGCCGGAAACGACCTCGATCTTGCGGGGCCTTGCGCGCTCGCTGACCGGGATGGTCACGCTGAGCACGCCGTTTTCATAGCGTGCCGAGATGGCATCAATGTCAATACCCTGCCCGAGGTTCAGTTGCCGAAGGAAGGATCCGCTTTCACGCTCGCGGGTCAGCCACTTGACTCCCTCTGCGTTCCGCAGGGTGCGCTCGGCGCGGATGGTCAACAGCTGGCCGTCGACGTCAATGTCAACAGATCCCGGATCAATGCCCGGGAGGTCAGCGCTCAGGATGTAGTGGTCACCCTCGCGGTACAGATCCATCGGCATCAGCCGCAGACCCTGGCGGGGATCCAAAAGTGCGCCGGCCACGCGGTCCAGTTCACGGAATGGGTCGAATTTCATTGCCATGATGGTTCACTCCCTGTGAGTCAGTAGTCTTTCTTCGGGTTGAGTCTGGTTCGCTCAACCTGCAAGTAGATTAGCACTCGCAGGAGGAGAGTGCTAACGGTTTATGTTCGCTCTGAACGAACTATTCGGAACACAAAAAAGCCCGCCCCGCATGCTGCGGGACGGGCTATGAACGGTGCCTGCGCGGGGCCTCGATCCCCGGGCCTTCCGCGTGTGAAGCGGATGCTCTACCAGACTGAGCTACACAGGCAAATAGTTCCCAGTCAGTTTAGGTCATTGGCAGACGGATGATGCAAACGCGGGGGTGCGGTAGATATTCGGGCGGACACTAAGTAGCCTGACTATTTGAGGCTATTCCACTTCTCGATGTCAGCGAAGGAGTTTGGCAATGGACGATGAGGACATTCTGGCGCGGATCCAGGCGCTGGTCGACAAGGAACACGAGCTGCGGGGTTCACCCTCGGGTGACGATGCTCCTGGCGAAGATCGACGCAGCAGCCTGCGGCGGGTCGAGGAACAGCTCGACCAGTGCTGGGACCTGCTCCGTCAGCGGCGGGCGAAGGAAGACGCAGGGGAAAGCCCGCAGGAAGCGGAGGCCCGGCCGATCGACCAGGTAGAGGGCTACCGCCAGTAAGCACATCGATTTGGCAGGACACGCCCCGATACCCCGTTGATAAGGGGCGTGTCCTGCCAACTCAACGAAAGGAATCTTCATGGACGACCTCAAAGCATTTGCACTGATCTGTACTCTCACCCCTTCGCCCGATGCCTCGAGCACCGATGTGATGGCCGACCACATCCTTGGCAAGCTCAAGGAGCAGGGGGTAACGACGTCGTCGGCCCGGGTAGTTGACCACAACGTTGCTCCAGGCGTGCAGATCGACATGGGAAACGGGGATGAATGGCCGCAGCTCCGCCAGCAGATCCTCGATGCGGACATCTTCCTCCTGTGCGCACCTATCTGGGTAGGGCACATGAGCAGCCTGGGACAGCGGGTGTTCGAACGGCTGGACGCCGATCTCTCCTCGACTGATGATGACGGCCGGCCCATCATGTACAACAAGGTCGCTCTGACCGCGGTGGTGGGAAACGAGGACGGCGCCCACCATGTCACTGCCGAGATGCACCAGGGCCTGAACGACATCGGCTTCACCGTCGCGGCGCAGGGCGGTGTCTACTGGGTCGGGGAAGCAATGCAGACCGTGGACTTCAAGGACCTGGACCAGGTACCTGATCCGGTTGCTTCCACAATTTCCTCCATGTCCGTGAACGCTGTCCACCTGGCGAAGTCCCTCAAGGCATCTCCCTACCCAGCTCCCTAGCATCGAGTTGGCAGGACACACCCCGAAAGGGGCCCCAAAAGGGGTGTGTCCTGCTCATTGACGGGTACTACAACGGAATAGGCGAGTCGCTTGAACGATCACAAGAACGATCACAAGAACGATGACGAAGCCCGACGGCGGGAACTCGGCGACAATGCGGGCCCGGTCGAGGAAGAGATCGAGGAATCGTTCGACCGCACAGTGGATGAAGGCGCACAGCGCCTGAACCGCACCTTCCCCGACGTACTCATCACCGGGCTCTTCGGAGGCTTCGAAATAGGGATCGGCGTGATCGCCTATCTGGCGGTGCTTCATGAAACCGACAACCACCTGCTCGCGGGATTGGCCTTCAGCGCGGGACTCATTGCGCTACTGCTGGCCAAGAGCGAACTCTTCACTGAGGGATTCCTGGTTCCCATCGCAGCGGTGACCGCCAAGCAGGCGAGCCTTGCGCAGCTCGGCCGGCTCTGGAGCGGCACCCTGGTGGCGAACCTTGCAGGCGGCTGGATCTTCATGCTGATTGCCATGAACGCCTTCCCGCAGTGGGCCGGGACGGTCACCACGTCCGCCGAGCACTACGTCGACGCCGGGTTCAGCTGGGAATCCATCTGCCTTGCGTTGCTCGGCGGAAGCACAATCACGCTGATGACGCGCATGCAGCACGGCACGGAGGAGATGAGCGGAAAGCTGATGGCCGCCGTCGTTGGCGGGTTTGTGCTCTCCGGCCTGCAGTTATTCCACTCCATCCTGGATTCGCTGCTCATCTTCGGCGCGATCCTCGCGGGCGCCGACATCAGCTACCTGGACTGGCTGGGCTGGTTCGGCTACACCGTTGTGTTCAACGTCATCGGCGGAATCCTGCTGGTTACCGCCCTCCGCCTGGTCCGGGACCGCAAACTCGTGGAGCGCGAACGGGAAAAGACGAGTTGAGCTGGCAGGACACGCCCTGAAAGAGTGCTCATAAGGGGCGTGTCCTGTTAACTCATTGCTCAGCTGCGGCGGGCCAGCCAGCCCAGGGTCAGCGTGCCCATGGTCCGGCGGAAGCCGCTGTCACCCTCCGCCAACTCCAGCGCTGCCCACACCATCAGGCACGCCTTGCTCGCATCCGCCAGCGCCTCCCGGTTCTTTGCGTCGAGCGCCATCATCGATGCGACGCCCAGCAGCGCCCATCCCACAATGGGTGCATTGGGGCGCTTGGCTATTGTCTGCTGTCCGAAGTCATTCCTGATGAATCCCATTACGCGCCTTTCTTCGATGCCGACTTTGCGGGTTTCTTGGCCCCCGCGGAGCCCTTCTTCTCACGATTCTTTTCCACACTCCGACGGAGCGCTTCCATGAGGTCGAGGACGTTTCCTCCCTCTTCTTCTCCGGTTTCCCCGAAGGTCTCATCTGTATCGAGGGCCTCGCCCTTCTCGAGTTTCGCCTCGATGAGTGTGCGCAGCTGCTCCTGGTAGTCGTCCTTGAAGTTCTCGGGATCAAAATCCGAGGAGAAAGACTCGACAAGGGCCGCTGACATCTCCTTCTCCTTGGCCGAAATGCGCACCTTCTCATCGAGCGAGGGGAACGTAGCCTCACGCACCTCGTCCTGCCACAGGAGCGTTTGGATCATCAGGACGTCCCCGCGCACCCGCAGTGCCGCCAGCCGCGACTTCTGCCGCAGCGAGAATTGCACGATCGCCGTCCGGTCCGTTTCCTCCAGCGTGCGCCGGAGCAGCACATACGCCTTGGTGGACTTTGAATCCGGCTCCAGGTAATAGGCGCGGTCGAGCATGATCGGATCGATCTGGTCGCTGGGAACAAACTCGACCACCTCGATCTCGCGGCTCTTTTCCACCGGGAGCGAGGCGAGGTCTTCGCTCGTGAGCACAACGGTGCGCTCGCCGTCGTCGTACGCCTTGTCAATGTTTTTGTACTCGACGATCTCGCCGCAGATTTCACAGCGCCGCTGGTAACGAATGCGGCCGCCGTCCTTGTCATGAACCTGGTGAAGGCTGATGTCGTGGTCCTCGGTGGCGCTGTAAACCTTGACCGGCACGTTGACCAGCCCAAACGCTACTGCACCCTTCCAGATGGCTCTCATGTTCCTAGTGAACCAGTGTTGCCCGTGCCGGTCTACGATTGCTTAGGTGAACTCCGAACCGATGGTTACCAAAACGCTCGCCGATGGAGAACCTGCCCTGTGGTTCGAGATGCGCTTCAACGCGCCGGCCCGGGTGTTGTGGAAGCATTTGGTAGATCCTGAGAAGCTCAAGTACTGGTTCCCCTGCCAGCTGGATGTCCTGCCGCGTCCCGGTGCGGTGGTCACCTTCACGTTCCCCGGCCAGAGGCCGATGGAGGGCACAGTCCTGGAGGCTGAAAAGCCGCGGTTGCTCGCCTACACCTGGGACGAGGAAGTTCTTCGCTGGGAAATCGAGGACGACGACGACGGCGGCAGCCTCCTCACGCTCACCAACACCCTCGCAGAGGGTCAGGACATCGCCCGCTCGGCTGCCGGTTGGCACCTGACGCTCATGGGCCTGGACGACTACCTGAATGAACGCTCCCTGGGCCAGGACCCGGCGCTGTGGGATCAGTACGTGGCGCGGTATGAGGACCAGCTGGGCGGCTGAGCCACTGGCGTAATCGGCGCTTCCCTACAAGACTGGGCAAATGGCTCCAGGCAGCGCGCAGCAGACGGTTACCGTCGATGGGCGCCGCCTGAAACTCACCAGCCTGGACCGCGTGATGTATCCGGAAACCGGAACCACGAAGGCGGACGTGCTGGCTTATTACGCGGCCGTCGCCGACTGCCTCATACCGCACGCCCGCAATCGTCCCGTCACCCGCAAACGGTGGGTCAACGGCGTCGGTACCGAGGAGAAGCCGGGCGAGGTGTTCTTCCAGAAGAACCTCGACAAGTCGGCGCCGTCGTGGATTGAGCGCCACGGGATCGAGCACAGCGACCACACCAACGTCTATCCGATGCTCAACAACCTTGCCACCCTGACTTGGCTGGGACAGATCTCCGCCCTTGAGATCCACGTTCCGCAGTGGCAGTTCGGGCATGAGGGTGAAGTGAACAACCCGGACCGGATGGTTCTGGACCTGGATCCGGGGCCGGGTGCTTCCCTTCCCGAATGCGCCGAGGTGGCGCGGCTCGCCCGGGAGATCCTGAACGACATGGGCCTCGATCCGCGTCCGGTGACCAGCGGCTCGAAGGGAATCCACCTGTACGCGGCGCTGAATCGGGAACAGACCTCGGACCAGGTCTCCGCGGTCGCGAAGGAACTGGCTCGTATCCTCGAGGCTGACCACCCGGACCTGGTGGTCAGCGATATGAAGAAGTCGCTGCGCGGCGGGAAGGTGCTCCTGGACTGGAGCCAGAACAACCGCAACAAGACCACCATCACGCCGTACTCGCTCCGCGGGAAGGCCCACCCCATGGTCGCCGCGCCGCGCACCTGGCAGGAACTCGACGATCCGGACCTGGCGCACCTCGACTTCGAGCAGGTGATCGAGCGCATTCGTGAGCACGGCGATCTGCTCGCGGACATGGATCGCGGGCAGGCCGGCTTGGAGCCCATGTCCTCAAACCTCCAGCACAACGACGACGGCGGCCCGGACCGGCTGCACACGTACCGTTCGATGCGGGACGCTTCGAAGACACCGGAACCCGTCCCGGATGCGGTAGGGGAGCCGGGCGGCAACAGTTTTGTGATCCAGGAACATCACGCGCGTCGGCTGCACTACGATTTCCGGCTGGAACGCGACGGCGTCCTGGTTTCCTGGGCGATTCCGAAGGGACCGCCGACGTCCACGGGCGAGAATCGCCTCGCCGTCCAGACCGAAGACCATCCGCTGGATTACGGCTCCTTCGAGGGCACTATCCCCAAGGGCGAGTACGGGGCCGGTGAGGTCTATATTTGGGATTCTGGCACGTACGAGGCTGAGAAGTGGCGGCCCGGCAAAGAGGTCATCTGCACGCTGCAGGGCCGGGAGGACGGCGGACTGGCCAGGGGCGGCAATGCGGTCCGGCGGTTCGCACTCATTCACACGGGCGGCTCGACTGACTCAGCCGAGAAGAACTGGCTCATCCATCTGATGAAGGAGCAGCCCGGGCAGCCATCGCCTCCCGCCTTTACGGTCCGGCCCACCGAGGAGTTGCCCACGCTCAAACCAATGCTCGCCACCAGTGGTTCGCCAGGACTGCTGCGCTCCGAGGAGGACTGGGCATTCGAGATGAAGTGGGACGGTATCCGCGCTGTCGCTACGGTGACGCCGGAGGGAACCCGCCTGCTGAGCCGCAACGGCAACGACCTGACCAAGGCGTACCCGGAACTGGCCGATCTCGGCAGCTACGTCAATGCGGAGCAAGCGGTGCTCGACGGTGAGATTGTCGTCATCAACAAAGCCGGCCGCCCGGACTTCGGCTTGCTGCAGGGGCGCATGAACCTGACCAAGAAGTCCGACATCGATGCGGCGCGGAGGCGGACGCCTGTTCATTTCCTGCTGTTTGACCTGCTGCATCTCGACGGCAACTCGCTGCTGGACCTCGGCTACACCCAGCGCCGGGAAGTACTTGAGCAGGCGGTGGACGCGCCGGGCGACGGTCACATCCAGGTGCCGCCCGCCCTCGACGCGACTCTCGATGAGGCGATCGACGCGAGCAAGCAGCTTGGCCTCGAAGGGATCATGGCGAAACGGGTCAACAGCACCTATTCGCCCGGCCGGCGCTCGGAATCGTGGGTGAAAATCAAGCACTCGTTGACCCAGGAAGTGGTTGTGGTCGGTTGGCGGCCGGGCAAGGGCAGCCGCGCCCACAAGGTCGGTTCACTGCTCGTGGCGATTCCCGACGGCGTTGACCTGAAGTACATCGGCCGGGTGGGTTCGGGCCTGACCGAACGTGAGCTGGCGGAGATCGGGTCGCGGCTCAAGAAAATGGGACGCAAGACTGCACCGCTCGATGACGTTCCGGCCCCTGACGCATCAGACGCACGCTGGGTCCGGCCGGCACTGGTCGGAGAGGTGCAGTTCAGTGAACGCGCGTCCACCGGCAAGCTGCGCCATCCGGTCTGGCGGGGGTGGCGGCCGGACAAAAAGCCGTCCGACGTCGTCGTCGAAATCTGATGCGCTGAATCAAGGAGGAACTATGCAGATTGATGAGCTGGACGCCTGGTGGCGGGCCGCCAATTACCTGTCCGTCGGTCAGATCTACCTGCGGGACAACCCGCTCCTGCGCCGGCCGCTGCGCCGTGAGGACGTGAAGGAGCGCCTGCTTGGCCATTGGGGAACCACGCCCGGCCTCAACTTCATCTACGCGCACCTGAACCGCGTGATCAGCGACCACGGGCAGGAGATGCTCTTCATCACCGGGCCGGGGCACGGCGGCCCTGCGAACGTTGCCAACGCCTGGCTCGAGGGTACCTACACGGAAACCTACAGCCACGTCGGCCGGGATGAGGCGGGCCTGAAGGAGCTCTTCAAACAGTTCAGCTATCCCGGCGGCATCCCATCCCACGCCGCTCCCGAAACGCCGGGATCCATCAATGAGGGCGGCGAATTGGGTTATTCGCTGGCGCACGCTTACGGCGCGGTCTTCGACAACCCGGACCTGATTGCCGCCTGCGTCATTGGCGACGGCGAGGCAGAGACCGGACCGTTGGCGGCCAGCTGGCACTCAAACAGTTTCCTTGACGCGAAGCACGACGGCGCGGTGCTGCCGATCCTGCACCTGAACGGCTACAAAATCGCGAACCCGACGGTGTTGTCCCGGATGCCGGAGGCCCAGCTGGAGCAGTTGATGCGCGGCTATGGCTACAAGCCGCACTTCGTCACCGTTACCGATCCCCACGCGACCGAGCAGGCGCACCAGGATTTTGCCGCGGCGCTCGATACCTGCCTGGCGGGGATCAGGGAAGTGCAGGCTTCGGCACGTCAGGAGCCGCGCACCGGAGCAGACTACGCGCCGTGGCCCATGATTGTGCTGCGCTCGCCGAAGGGCTGGACAGGACCGGCCACTGTGGACGGCAAGCAGGTCGAGGGCACCTGGCGGGCGCACCAGGTTCCGTTGTCAGGAGTTCACGACGACGACGCGCACCTTCACCAGCTCGAGGAATGGATGCGCTCCTACCGCCCCGAGGAGCTTTTCGCGGAGGACGGGACGCTGAGGAATGAGGTAGCCGCTCAGGCACCTCCGGGGGACCGGCGCATGAGCGCCACGCCGTACGCCAACGGCGGCAGGCTACTGCAGGACCTCAAGCTGCCTGCCTACGGGGACCACGCCGTCGTCGTCGATAAGCCGGGACAGGAAAAGGTGAGCCCCATGCTCACCGCCGGCGGCTATCTGCGGGATCTCATCCGGCTTAACCCCGAGAACTTCCGGCTCTTCGGGCCGGACGAAACGGCTTCGAACCGGCTGCAGGACGTCTACGAGGTCACCGACAAGGTGTGGCAGCAACGGATTGACGACGTCGACGAGCACCTGGCGCGGTCCGGCCGCGTTCTTGAGGTCCTCAGCGAGCACCTGTGCCAGGGCTGGCTCGAGGGCTACCTCCTGACCGGGCGGCACGGGGTGTTCAACTGCTACGAAGCGTTTGTGCACATTGTCGACTCGATGTTCAACCAGCATGCAAAATGGTTGAAGGTGCATCAGGACCTGCCGTGGCGGCAACCGATCGCGTCGCTGAACTACATGTTGTCCAGCCACGTCTGGCAGCAGGACCACAACGGGTTCTCACATCAGGACCCAGGGTTCATTGACCATGTGGTCAACAAGAAAGCGGACGTCATCCGCGTCTACCTTCCGCCGGACGCCAATACCATGCTTGCCGTCACTGAGCATTGCCTTCAGACGCGGGACCGGGTGAACGTGATCGTCACCGGGAAGCAGCCCACCATGACCTGGCTTGGCCCGGAGGAGGCGCGCCTGCACGTCGAGCGGGGTATCGGGGTCTGGGACTTCGCCGGAAGCGAGGATCCGCGCGGCGGGGAGGATCCCGACGTCGTACTGGGGTGTGCAGGAGATGTGCCGACGGTAGAGGTGGTGGCGGCCGCACGGCTGCTGAAGGACGCGCTGCCGGCACTGAAAGTGCGGGTGGTGAACGTGGTGGACCTGATGCGCCTTCAGGACGAGTCCGGGCATCCACATGGGTTACCCGCTCGGGATTTCGACACTCTCTTCACGCTGGACCGTCCCGTCATCTTCGCCTACCACGGCTACCCGTGGCTGATCCACCGGCTCACGTATCGGCGCACCAATCACGACAACATCCATGTGCGCG
Organism: Arthrobacter sp. KKT183; assembly: GCF_055657625.1. NCBI lineage: Bacteria > Bacillati > Actinomycetota > Actinomycetes > Micrococcales > Micrococcaceae > Arthrobacter > Arthrobacter sp. KKT183. The sequence goes on from NZ_CM145770.1 coordinate 56,965, forward strand.
GTTACAAGGAGGAGGGGACCACCACCACGCCCTTCGACATGGCGATGCTGAACCAGATTGACCGGTACCAGCTTGCGATGGACGTGATCGACCGGGTGCCGTCGCTTCGCTCCACGCAGGCGGGGCTGCGGCAGCACCTGCAGGACGAGCGGCAGCGGGCCTGGCAGTACACGCGTGATTTCGGCAAGGACATTGATGCGGTGACCGGCTGGATGCTGGAGGAGGCTTCACCCGACGACGCCACGTAAGACGCGGCGCACGGGAGATCAGCGGCGCACGAGCGGCGCCGGACTTACTCGGCTGCGGGTGCCTCTTCCTCTGCCGGCACACGCACCGACGCCTCAGGAACCCAGGTGATGTCGCCGTGCTCCAGGTTGGCGTTCCGCGCCAGCACAAAAAGCAACGCGGACAGCCGGTTGAGATACCGGCCGTTGACCGGATTCACCACACCGGGATATTCCTGGACGGCGGCCCAGACGGCCCGCTCCGCACGGCGGACAATGCCACGCGCCTGGTACAGCAGCGCCCCGGACAGCGTTCCGCCCGGAAGAACCATGCCGCTGAGGTTACCGGCCTCCTCGGCGAAGTGGTCAATGGCGCGCTCCAGCCGTTCAACATGGCCGGGAACCATGCGGGCCTGAGGCTGCTTCCCGGCGTTCAGGGGAGCCGCGAGGTCAGTGGCCACGTCGAAGAGGTCGTTCTGCACACTCACCAGGGTGGCGGAAACGTCCGAAGGGAGACCCCCGGCGGCAATCGCCACGCTCACCGCTGCATTTGCCTCATCACACTCCGCGTGGGCAACAACGCGGCTGTCATTCTTGGAGCAGTTGCCGTGCCCGCCGAAGTCCGTGAAACCGGTGTCTCCCTCGCCCGTGTAGAAGTGACCGTCCGTGGGATAATTCTTCGCTTCCTCAACCATTCGGTAAGTATACTTAGCGTCGGTTTCTGCATTCCACGACTGAGGAGATCGCATGGCTACGGATTCGTCCGAGGATTCCCTGGAGGAAAGAATCGGCGGGACCAACAGCGCCGCCCCGGCCAGAGGCTGGGCCACCGTTGACAAGACCGTCTTCGCGATCTCCTTCAGCATCATCGTGGTGGTCTGCGTGCTGGGCGTCCTGTTCACCACGGCGGTCAGCGACTCCACCGGCGCCGCGCTGGGCTGGATCACCGGAAACTTCGGCTGGTTGTTCATCCTCGGCGCCACCGGGTTTGTTGTGTTTTCCCTTGTCCTGGCCTTCGGAAAGTACGGAAGCATTCCGTTGTCCCAGGAAGGCGAGGGGACGGAGTACTCGACCATCTCCTGGGTGGCAATGATGTTCAGTGCCGGCATGGGAATCGGGCTCATGTTCTTCGGGGTCTATGAACCGGTGACCCACCTCGCTTCTCCGCCGCCCTTCGTGGACGCGGCAGCGGGAACGCCGGAGGCCGCCAACCAGGCCATGGCCTACACGTTCTTCCACTGGGGCCTCCATCCCTGGGCGATCTATTCCGTCGTGGGACTGGCGCTGGCGTACTCCACGTACCGCATGGGCCGCGGCAACCTCATGAGTTCCCCGTTTCAGTCGATCTTCGGCAAGGAGCGCATCGAGAAGAAGGGCTGGGGCAAGCCCATCGACATCCTCGCGATCATCTGCACCAAGTTCGGTTCAGCGACCTCCCTCGGCCTCGGAGCCCTGCAGATCGCTGCCGGTCTTTCCCTTTTGACCACGGGAGAGTTCTCTGATGACCCCGGGGCGAGCCTCCCGATCCTGATCATCTGCGTCCTCACGGTCGGCGTCGTCATCTCCGCTGCCAGCGGTATCTCCAAAGGAATCAAGTGGCTGAGCAACACCAACATGGTGCTCGCCGCAGTGCTTCTGCTCTTTGTCTTTGTGGTGGGCCCAACCGTCTTCATCCTTGACCTGATACCGGCATCCATCGGGGCCTATCTTTCAAATCTCGTGCCGATGAGCTTCCATTCGGCGGTCTTCGGCGGCACTGAATGGCTCTCCAGCTGGACCATCTTCTACTGGGCCTGGTGGATCTCCTGGACCCCTTTCGTGGGCACCTTCATCGCGAAAATCTCCCGCGGGCGGACAGTGCGCGAGTTTGTCCTTGGCGTCCTGCTCGTTCCCACCGCCGTCAGTGTGGTGTGGTTCTCTGTCTTCGGTGGCGCCGGCCTGAACCTGCAGCTCGGCGGAGTGGACATCGCGGGCAGCGGAAACGAGGCGGCAGGCTTCTTCACCGCACTGCAGGAGTATCCGTTCTTCATCGGAGCTGCGCTGGTTGTCATGGTGCTCACGGCGGTCTTCTTCATCAGCGGAGCCGACGCCGGTGCGCTGGTTCTCGGAACCCTCTCCAGCTACGGGCGAGCCGAGCCGTGGAAGCCGCTGGTCATCCTGTGGGCGGTGCTCACCGGTGCGGTGGCCGCGGTGCTGCTGTTCGTCGGCGGCCTTCAGGCCCTGCAAACGTTCACTATTCTCGCGGCAACGCCCTTCGTTCTCATCATCATCGGGCTCTGCGTCTCGCTCTACGTGGACCTGCGCCGCGACCCGCTTCGTCAGCGGACATCGGGTCCCGTACGCGGCGCCGCGACTGTCCCGTCCACGGTTCCCTTCCGTGAACCGGCCTCTACTTCCAGAAACGACGACGACGACGCGTAGCACTTTGTGCTGTGGATAATCCGAATTGCTGATGGCAGGGGCGGTTCTTTGGTGTAGCGTCCGATGTGGCGTGCTCACATCGCGCGTTCGGATACGTCTTATATATGGGGGAAGTCGTGGATATTGGTCTGTTGATCACGCTCGGGGTGATTGCCGGCGTCGTACTTGTTCTGGCGTTGATCGCCGCGGTTATCGCTCGGATGGCTTTGCGAATCGCAAGCCCGGCGGAAGCGCTCATCATCACCGGCAAGGGCAGCCAGGAAAGTCAGCGGGTGGTGTTCGGACGGACGTTCATCAACCCATTCAGCCAGCGTGCGTTCTCGATTTCGCTGGCGTCGCGCCAGGTCACCCTGCAGATTGAGGGCATCTCGAAGAACGGCATCGCCCTGCATCTGACCGGCGTGGCACAGATCAAGGTCGGTGGGGATGAAGAAGCCGTACGTCGCGCAGCCCAGCGCTTCCTGAACCAGCAGGACCAGATTGACCACTACACGCAGGAGACCCTCTCCGGTTCCCTGCGTTCGATCGTCGGCACGTTGAGCGTCGACTCCATCATCAAGGACAGGGCTTCCTTCGCAAAGAGCGTCAAGGAAGAAGCCGAGCACTCCATGCACAACCAGGGCCTGGTGATCGACACCTTCCAGATCCAGTCCGTGGCAGACAGCTCCGACTACCTGCGGAACCTGGGCCGCCCTGAGGCCGCCCTCGCGGAGAAGCTCGCGAAGATCGCCGAAGCCAATGCGGCTCAGGAAGCCGCGCAGGCCAAAGCTGTTGCCGACGAGCAGGTTGCGCTCGCCGAGCAGCGCCTCGCCATCCGGCGTGCGGAGCTCAAGGAAGTTGCGGACGCGCGCCAGGCGCAGGCAGATGCCGCCGGCCCCCTTGCCGCAGCAGAGCAGAAGGAGGCGATCCTCCTCAAGGAGCAGCAGGTGACCTCCCGCCAGGCAGAGCTGCGCGAACGCGAGCTGGATATCGAAATCCGCAAGCCTGCGGACGCAGACAAATACCGCGTGGAGCAGGAAGCGGCCGCCAAACTCGAGCAGCGCAAGCGCCAGTCGGAGGCCGACCAGGTCGAGGCGGAAGTCCTGCTGTCCAAGCGCCGGCTGACGGCCGAGGGCGACAGGGTTGCCGCGGAGGCAGAGGCCGCCGCAAATACGGCGCGGGGTAACGCTGCGGCCGCAGTCACCCGTGCCAATGGTTCGGCGGAGGCAGAGATCATCAAGGTCCGCGGCGAGGCGGAAGCGGACGTCGTCCGTCAGAAGGGCATTGCAGAAGCGCAGGGTATCGAGGCTCAGGCCCGCGCCTACGAGCAGTTCAACGAAGCTGCTGTCCTGAACAAGGTCATGGAGATGCTGCCGCTCGTGGCACGCGAGATTGCTGCGCCCATGTCATCGATCGACAACATGACAGTGATCTCCACCGACGGTGCAAGCCAGCTCAGCAAGAACGTCAGCGGCGGCCTGCAGCAGACTTTCCAGCTGTTGAAGGACACCACGGGACTTGACGCCGTCGAGATGCTCCGCAACTGGGGCAGCAACGGCACCAAGGCGCCGGCCGCCGGATCATCCGACATTCATCCCTAGGGTTTCTCGCTGTATTCTCGGTGCAGACGGTTTTCGGTTAACGCTCCTTCACTCAGTTGGTTCAGGTGCTGTGGGGAAATCGTCAGAACCATAGGAGGGTCAATGAGGATCATCGTTCTGATGAAAGAGGTGCCGGACACCTACGGCGAACGCAAGCTCAATCTCGAGACGGGACTTGCGGAGCGGGGCGCGAGCGAGGCTGTGCTCGATGAGATCGGCGAGCGTGCCCTTGAGCTGGCGCTGACGCAGGCGGCTTCATTGGAGGATGCCGAGATCACCGTTGTCTCCATGGCCCCTGAAACAGCGACGGCAACGCTCCGCAAGGCTCTCGCCATGGGTGCGGGCAAGCTTGTCCACATCGCGGATGAGAGTCTTGCCGGCGCGGATCTCGGGCTCACAGCTGATGTGCTGGCGGCTGCAATCCGCCGTACCGGTTTCGATCTCGTCATTGCCGGAAACCTCTCCACCGACGGTTACGGCGGGGTGCTCCCCGCCATGATCGCCGAATTGCTCGGAGTGCCGTACGCAAGCGCCCTCACCACCGTTGACATCTCCGGCGATCGGGTGAGCGGAACACGGGAAACCGACGGCGGGGTCATGACGGTCGCAGCCCCGCTGCCCGCGGTCATCTCCATCACCGAACGTTTCCCTGCGGGCCGGTTCCCCAACTTCAAGGGCATCATGGCGGCCAAGAAGAAGCCCGTTGAGACCCTGACGGCCGCCGATCTGGATATTGACCCGGAAGGGCTGGAGACTCCCCGGTCCATCATGCTTGCCGTATCAGAGCGGCCCGCGCGTTCGGCCGGAACAAAGATCGTGGACGAGGGCGACGCCGGCGAGAAGCTTGCGGAGTTCCTGATTCAGAACCGACTGGCCTAAGGAATGACCATGACCACATTCCCGGAAGACTCCATCCTCGTCCTTCTCGAGACCACGCCGTCGGGAGGACTGGCCAAAAGCGCAGCCGGACTGCTCGGCGCGGCCTCCCAGGTGGGCACGCCGGTTGCGCTGTTGGTAAGCGCGTCCGGTGCGGCGTCCAACGCGACCCAGGACGCGGCCGCCCTCGGAGCAAAGCATGTGCTGACTGCTGAACCAGAGGGGGCGGATTCACTGTTGGCTGTTCCAGCCGTCGATGCACTTGCCGCCGCTGCGGACCTGGTGCGGCCGGACGCCGTGCTGATCTCCAACTCCGTCAGCGGCCGGGACGTCGCCGGGCGGTTCGCGGCGCGCACTCGTTCGGCCCTTGCCATCGATGCCGTGGGAGTTTCGCGCGATGATGAGGGGATCGTCGCCCACCACTCCGTCTACGGCGGTGCCTACAACGTGGACTGCGCACCCACCTTCGGTGCGCCGGTGATCACCGTGCGCGAGGGATCAATCGATGTCCGCGCTGAGGCCGCCAGCCCAGAAGTTGCACCGCTCGACGTTCCACCCTCCGGCGCTCCCGCAGCGTCCATCGAGTCGTTCGAGGAGCAGGCGGTGGTTTCGACCCGCCCCGAGCTGCGTGGCGCCGCCAAGGTTGTAGCGGGCGGCCGTGGCCTGACCTCGCAGGAGCAGTTTGCCCTCGTTGACCAGTTGGCGGACGTGCTCGGCGCTGCTGTCGGCGCATCGCGTGCGGCGGTGGACGCCGGGTGGGTTCCAAACAGCTACCAGGTTGGCCAGACCGGAATCTCCGTCTCGCCTCAGCTGTATGTGGCGTTGGGCGTCTCGGGTGCCATCCAGCACCGGGCAGGCATGCAGACCGCCAAGACGATTGTCGCGATCAACAAGGACCCTGACGCGCCGATCTTCGAGATCGCCGATTTCGGCGTCGTCGGTGACCTCTTCGACGTGGTGCCGCAGCTGATCGCGTCGCTTTCGGCGCGGAAGGAGTAGGGCATGGCGACGTACAGTCGCACGATGCGGCGGGGACTGCCGCGACAGAGCGGTGGGGAAGCGTGGCCGCCGGCGGGCGCCGCACCCGCTGACCTGCACGACGTCGGCGCCCCGGACACTCCTGCGGAGCCGTCTGACGCTGCCGTCCCGACCGCCATCGGCACCGCTGCTGACGCAACGACGACGGTCTCGCCGGTTGAAGCGACCGCGACCCCTCCTGCCGAGGTGGCCGCTCCAGCAGTGCAGGCGGAACCAGCAGTGCAGGCGGAACCAGCGGCACAGGCGGAGCAGCCCGCTGCCCGCGGGATCCGGCGGGGGCTTCCCCGGGTTGTTGGGGGAGAGCCATGGCCGCCGGCCGGTGACACTCCGGCAGCAACTCAATCGGTTTCCGTAGCTCCCGACACGGAGGAGGCCCGGTCCGCCCCCGCTTCGGCAGGGGGGCCCGTCGAAGAGGCAACGAAGCCCGACGCGGCGGCCTCAGCCGACGAGCCGCTATCCCGAGCCGAAGTTTCCAGCCCCGCCCTCGCAGACGCGACAGGTTCTGCCTCAGCGGCGCCGGTAGCGGCCGGAAACACGCGCCTGCTTCGCCGCGGACTGCCCCGCGTCCCCGGCGCCGAAGCCTGGCCCGCCGCGACCGCTGTTCCCGTTGAGCCGGTTACCGCCTCGGAGAGCCCGGCCGCCCCGCCGAACCAACCAGTGACCAGCGAACTCCCGCGCGACGATGCAGAAGTTGCCGCACAGGCGGAGGCTCCAGCTCAGCAGGAGACGGAGGCTCCAGCGCGGACAGCAATGGAACCGGTGCCCGCCGAGGAGGCGAAAGCCAGGAAGCCACGCAGCCGCACAACCAAGCTGCTTCTCGGCGCGCTGGGACTCCTGGTGGTCGCGCTGGCTGCCGTGTTCTTCACGCGCTGGCTCGTCACGCTCGGCTTCATGCAGGACTTCCTGCAGGCGTATCCGGGTGAAACGCCCCTGCCTGCCGGCACCGAGCAGGGCTTCCCCGCGTGGGTACAGTGGCAGCACTTCTTCAACTTCTTCCTGATCGTCCTCATCATCCGCTCCGGCCTGCAGGTCCGCAGTCAGACGCGGCCACCGGGGTATTGGACCCCGAGATGGTCGAAGGGCGGCGACGGAAAGATCAGCATCAACCTGTGGTTCCATCAGGCGCTCGATATCCTGTGGCTCCTGAATGGGGTTGTCTTTGTGGTGCTGCTTTTTGTCACCGGCCACTGGGCGCGGCTGGTGCCCACCACCTGGGAGGTCTTCCCGAACGCACTGTCGGCTTTCATCCAGTACGTTTCGCTGGACTGGCCCACGGAGAACGGCTGGGTGAACTACAACAGCCTTCAGATGCTCGCGTACTTCGTCACCATTTTCATCGCCGCACCGTTGGCAGCCATCAGCGGGGCGCGCATGTCGGGAATCTGGCCCAAGGATGCCAAAGCGCTGAACAGGGTCTACCCGGTGGAGTGGGCACGTGCCGTCCACTTCCCGGTGATGCTCTACTTCGTGGTCTTCATCATCGGCCACGTGGCGCTCGTATTCGCGACCGGCGCACTGCGCAACCTCAACCACATGTATGGCGGTCAGGATGCGGTGAACTGGGCCGGCTTCTGGATTTTCTTCGTGTCGCTGCTGCTGGTCATCGGCGCCTGGATTGCAGCGCGGCCCATTGTGCTGGCACCCGTCGCGGGACTGTTCGGAAAAGTCAGCTCCCGCTGAGCCGGCCCTAGGAGCGCGAGCGGAACGTGCGGATCTGGCGGAACCGCCGCACGAGGCTGTCGCGGCGGGATGCCCCGGTCTCGGACGAGGGATCCGCCGTCAGCTCGATATGCCGCTCGCCGTAGTTCCAGAGCAGGACGTCGTCGAGCAGGCGGTCCGGCCCCGGCGAATAGCGGTGATCGAGTGCGCGCCGAACAGAGGTGATGGTGTCAGCCTGGAGCAGTGAGGCGAGGGCCGTCGTCGTGGTCAGACCGTGGGCGGCCAGCAGCTCCGCCGCCCAGCGCCAGTCATCATCAGACTTGCGGTCCACGTGCGGCAGCAGGGTCTGCCACACCTCGCGGATGCGGTCCGGTGTGAGTTCGACACCGCCCTCACCCTCGGGCTCCCAGAAACCGGTGACCTTCTGGTAACGCGAATGCAGGTCAGCAAACGTTGATTCGACGCTCTCCAGCATGGCTGCCGTGGCGGTGAACTGCCGGTCGAAGTAGGGGCTCCACGCCTTCGGATTGAAGGATTTGAACCGGATGTCATGCTCGATCTCCGACCAGGCGTGCGCCAGAACGGTGCGGATCTGGGTCTCGAACAGATAGCTGCCCGAATCGGAACCGAGCAGCTGCTGGTAGGCGCGGACGGCGTCGTTCTGGATGGTCCGCAGGATCAGGTGCCGGCTGGAATAGCCGTAAGTGCCGGATTCAATGGAACCAATGTCCTTTTCGCGGTCACCACGGCAGTCAAACTCGTTGCGCTGGCGCTTGATCAGGTTGGCTGCGGTATCAACCTCATGGGGAAGCGTGGTGATGACGCGGACGCCCACGAGGTCCGTCAGGTTCCGCAGCGGGTCGGGGAAGACCAGGCTGGGCGGTCCATCACTGTCAGCGAGCATCCTTGAGGCCTTGTCCCGGAAGGACTCGATGGTTTTGGTACGTGCCGTGACGAAGAGCGGCCGGAGTTCCGTGCCGACGAAAATGTTCTCGATCCTCTCGCGAGAATCGGCTGTGACAGCCTCAAGCGCCGGCCGGACGCGCTCATACTCGCGGACACTTTCCTCGACGGCCGGCCGCAGCCTCTCATCCAACTCATCCCATCCACTCACCAACCCATCTAAACACCCTGCACTGACAGCGGCTACGCTGGTGAAAGTGACCGGCCTCCCACGACGCGCAGTCCTCAGTGGGGCTGCAGCTGCGGCTGCGCTGGGCGCGGCAGCACTCGCCGGCTGCAAACCGAAGCCCTCCGCGGAACCTGCGGACAGGACAACGAGCAAGGAAGCCATGGCACCCCAGCGCTACACCTATGGCAACGATGCGCAGCAGTTCGCCGAGCTTTACCTCCCGCAGGCACAACCGAGGCCCGGTGTCGTCGTCATTATTCACGGTGGATTCTGGCGCAGCCGGTACACCCTCGAGCTTGGGGTACCGCTCGCCGAGGACCTCGCCTCACGCGGTTATGCATGCTGGAACCTCGAGTACCGGCGCGTCGGCAACGGCGGCGGCTGGCCGCAGACCTTCGAGGACGTCGCTGCGGGAATCGACCTGATCGCCTCCGCGGCGGAAGAGCACAGCCTGGACACCAGCACGACGACGGCGCTCGGTCACTCCGCGGGCGGTCACCTTGCGGTGTGGGCAGCCGGGCGGTTCTCGCTGCCGGAGGATGCGCCGGGAGGCGGGGTGCCAGCGGTGCCGATCACCGGCGTCGTGAGTCAGTCCGGTGTGCTGAACCTGCAGCGTGCCCACGAGGAGCGGCTGGGCAACGGAGCTGTGCAGGACTTCCTGGGTGAACGCGACGGGAAGAAGTACCGCCTCGCTGATCCCATGACGGCGATTCCGCTTTCGGTGCCGGTGCTGGCCCTCCACGGGGAGAATGACACAACCGTCCCGCTCACCCAGTCGGAGTCGTATGTCGCTGCGGCTCTGGCCGCAGGTGGGACGGCTGAACTGGTGCAGATTCCCGGAGACCACTTCGCGATGATCACCCCCGGCACGGACGCCTGGCTGCAGGTGGTCGCAGCCGTTGAGCGTCTCGGATAGCTGCGGTAGGGAACCGTTAATGGGGAATTCAGGGAAGTGTGGGATCCTGCACCAATGAGCGCGCGATCCCGGTTCCACCGGGCTGCCCACCGCACCGGCCTGGAAATTCTCGGCTGGACCCTGGTGGTGCTCGGATTAGCTGCGCTGGTGTTGCCGGGTCCGGGTCTCCTGATGCTGGTCGGCGGGCTTGCTGTCCTGTCCCAGCAGTATGAGTGGGCTGAGCGCAAGCTGCACCCCATCAAGAAGCAGGCCTACAAAGCCGCGCGGATCGGTGTGAAGACCTGGCCGCGGATAGCGGTCAGTGCGGTGAGCGCTTTCGGCTTCATGGCGCTGGGAATCCTTTGGATGCTCCAGCCTCCCGCTCCCGGATGGTGGCCGTTCAACGATGACTGGTGGCTCTTCGGCGGCTGGGGTGCCGGGCTGAGCCTCGTGCTCTCCGCCATCATTGCGCTTACGCTGCTTGTCTACAGCATCCGTCGCTTTCGAAGGCGTCCGCGCCGACAACCGGCTGCATCGTAAATGCTAGGTTGGGACGGTGCTCACAGTAATCGGCGAAGCCCTCATCGACGAAGTTCTCAGCGACACCGCACCTCCGCGTGCGCACGTTGGTGGCAGCCCGCTCAACGTGGCTGTGGGGCTGGCGCGCCTGGGGCATTCGGCGCAGTTCCTGGGCCGATTCGGGGATGACGAGTTCGGCCGCCGCATCCACCAGCACCTTGCCGACAATTCAGTGCTTGTGCCGCTGCCCGCGGACTCCTATCCGACCAGCGTGGCATCAGCGAGACTCGATCCCGCAGGGGGAGCGACCTACACCTTCAACCTCTCCTGGGAATTACCTGACCTCGCCGCCCAGGAAGACCTGTTTAACGGAACCACCCTGGTCCACACCGGCTCCATCGCATCGATGCTGGCTCCCGGAGCGCACGATGTATTGGCAGCGATCCAGCATGCGCGGCCTCTCGCAACCGTCAGTTACGACCCGAACTGCCGGCCGACCATCATCACGGACGCCGACTACGCGCGGGCGCAGGCTGAGAAGTTTGTCGCGCTCGCAGACGTGGTCAAGGCGTCGGACGAGGATCTCGAGTGGTTGTATCCGGAACAGGACCACCGGGAATCGGCGCGCCGGTGGCTGGAACTGGGCCCCGCCGTCGTCGTAGTCACGCGTGGTTCCAAGGGGCCGTGGGCGGTTGTGGACCGCGGGGAGTGTGAGGTTCCGGCGCCGGCAACTTCCGTCGTGGACACTGTCGGCGCAGGCGACTCCTTCATGGCGGCGTTGCTCAGCGCCCTGGTGGACCGGGAACTGGACGGCGGGCAGCGGCGGAATGAGTTGCGCGCCCTGTCCGTTGAGCAGATGCAGGGCGTCCTCGCCTTCGCCGCCGCCGCTGCGGCAGTAACCGTGTCACGTGCCGGCGCCAATCCGCCCACCAGAGCTGAACTTAGAGCACAAGGAGTGTACGCATGACCCGCGATCCTTACGCAGACCTTCCAGAAGTTCCATCGTTCGAGCTGACCAGCAGTGATATCGCCGACTACCAGCCCCTCGATGAGCTGCAGGCGTCGGGTCGAATGGGTGCAGGCGGGCATGATGTGTCACCGCAGCTGAGCTGGAGCGGATTCCCTGAGGAAACTCAAAGCTTCGCCGTCACGGTTTATGATCCAGACGCTCCCACCGCCAGCGGATTCTGGCACTGGGCCGTGTTCAACATTCCTGTGGGCACCACGTCGCTGCCTGCCGGCGCCGGTACCGAAGACGGCGCCGGCCTGCCTGAGGGTGCCGTGCAGTTGAAGAACGACGGCGGCTTCCCTGGTTTTGTGGGGGCGGCACCTCCGGCGGGACACGGTGTGCACCACTATCACGTGGTGGTGCACGCGGTGGATGTGGAGCAGCTGGACATCCCGGCAGAGGCCTCGAATGCCTACCTCGGCTTCAATCTCTTCTCCCACACCCTTGGGCGCGCGCGTATCGTTGGCACCTACGAACAGTAGATTCGCACACGATTTACAGGGAGGCCCGGCATGCTGATTCTGTTTGGATTCAAGACCGCCGTGAAGGAACTGTTCCGCAGGCAGGCGGTGTGCCCCAACTGCGGCCAGCACGCTTCCCAGCGGGTTGATGAACGGGCTTCGAAGTTCACGCTGTTCTTCATCCCGCTCTTCACTACCCGCCGTCGGTACCTGCGGACCTGCGCCTACTGTGGCGTCACGGCCGAGCTGTCGAAGAGCGAGAAGAACGCGCTCGCCTAGGTTCACCGCGCATCGGCGAGGCTGGCTTCTTGGGTAGGCTGGATACTTACCCAGGCTAGGAGTTTGCGCATGCGTTTGGTTGCCAGCGACATGGACGGCACGATCGTCGGCCACGACGGCCGGATTTCGGAGCGGACCGTTCGCGCGTTTGAAGCATGCCTGGATGCCGGCATCGAGGTGGTTTTCGTGACCGGGCGCCCGCCGCGTTGGCTCCAGCCACTGCGGGATCTTGGTTTCAAGGGGACCGTCATCTGCTCCAATGGAGCGCTGACCTATGATCTTGGACGCGAGGAAGTCCTCGATTCACACCTCCTTGACGGTGAGAGCATTTTCGAAGCCCAGGACATCATCCGGAAGCTCTACCCGGCGGTGCGGTTCGCTGCCGAAACGGTGGACAGTTTCCTCATCGAACCGGGGTTTGCGGATCCGGGCTCCGTTGAGCTGCTCGGCGCCGCCGAGCCACGGCCTCTTCGGGAGTCACTTGACGGCTCGGGTGTCATCAAGTTCCTCGCCCGGGAACGGGACATCACGCCTGACGAATTCCTGCACGGCGTGGGCCCGGCAGTTGAACACCTTGTCGCCACCACACACTCGGCGCCCAGCGTCCCGCTTCTTGAGATGAGCGTTCCTGGGATCAACAAGTCAGTCACGCTTGCGAGGTTCGCGGCGCAGTTGGGCGTCGATCAGGGGGATGTCATTGCTTTCGGTGATATGCCGAACGACATCCAGATGCTGGGCTGGGCCGGCCACGGTTACGCCATGGCCTCCGGTCACCCCGACGCGCTCTCTGCCGCGAATCTTCGCGCACCAGCCTTCGACGACGACGGCGTGGCCCAGGTCCTCGAGGAGCGGCTGGCCGCGCTGAAGTCGGCCTGAGCCGCCGTGGCCAAGCCGTACTTTGATTCCGACGGTCCACTTGCGCTCTCCCACCGTGGCTTCTCGCCGGAGGGCCTTGAGAACACGCTGATCGCGATGGAGGCGGCTCTGGAGCTCGGTTTCCGCTATCTGGAGATCGACGTGCGCACCACGAGCGACGGCGTCGTCATGGTTTTCCACGATGAGCGCTTTGAGCGTGTGACCGACGGTGTGGGCCTCCTCGCGGATCACTCCCTGGCGGAGTTGAGTTCCGTGCGGGTTCGCGGCGTTGAACCGATCCCCACGCTGGCCGAGGTGCTTGAGCGGTGGCCGGACGCGCGGCTGAACGTAGACATCAAGGATGACGCCTCGGTGCAGCCATTTGTGGATGTGGTCGAGCAGGCGGGCGCGCATGACCGCGTGCTGGTCGCATCATTCTCCGACCGGCGTCGTCTGAGGGTTCTTCGCCGACTGAGCCGGCCAACGGCGTCGTCCGCAGGAATGGCAGTAAACGCACTCCTCAAGGTGGTGTCGCCGCTGGGACTCGCCGGGCGGGCCGCGCGGCTGGCACGGGTCGATTGCCTGCAGGTCCCCCGGCACTACCGCGGCATTCCGGTGGTCACCGCCGGCTTTGTTCGACGCTGTGCGGCTGCGGGGATACCGGTCCACGTGTGGACCATCAATGAGCGGCCGGAAATGGAGGCCTTGCTGGACCTCGGGGTCAGCGGCCTGGTGTCGGACCGTGCGGATTTGTTGGCCGCGGTGATGCGCGGGCGGGGACACTGGCCGCGCGTTAATTAGGGCACTAACAATTAGCTCGCTATGCTTCTTTGTGGGCAGTTGCTGTCCACGGCGAGAGAGGCTCAGGAATGGCGGACAGGAAGCCGTTGTCGCAACGGTTCATGAAGGCTACGGGCAAGTTGAGAATGTTCTTCGGGCCTGCTGACCAGGGTGGGCTGGAGGGCCCGGTCAAGTACGCGGACGGCGCAGCACACCAGCAACGCCAACAGGAGTTGCAGCAGTGGGACGTTGTCCGGAACGCTGACGGCTCCACGTACCTGGTGAAGCGCGAGGATGGGGACAAGTGACCGATTCGATGGTGCGGTTGTCTTCGCGGGAACCGTCCCAGGACAACGACCTGCTTCTTGAGCGGCAGTTGTGCTTCGCCCTGTCGGTTGCCTCACGAAGCGTCATCGGTGCGTACCGACCCGTGCTGGAGGAGCTCAACCTCACCCATCCGCAGTACCTCGTCATGCTCGCCCTGTGGGAGCACAGCCCGCGGACCGTCCGTGAAATCAGCGACGCGCTCGCCATGGAACCGGCAACGCTTTCACCAATGTTGAAGCGCCTGGAAGCCAACGGACTTGTGACGAGGGAACGGGTGGTCGGCAATGAGCGCGCCCTCGCTGTCGGGCTGACCGTCGAGGGGCGTTCGTTGCGCAAGCGGGCGCTGTCCGTGCCGGGCACAATGATGGAAAAGCTCGGCTTGTCCCGAGAGCAGGCCGAGGACCTGAACCGGATGATGGGCGAAGTGATCGCCGCGGCGCAGGGCGCCTGAGGGTTCTAAAGAACCGGGTCGGTGATCGTTCGCAGGTACTGCAGGGCGTGCGGACCGTAGGTGAGCATCGATTCATCGTCGGCGTGGATCAGCAGCCGCAGCCAGGAGGCATACCTGTTCAGCCGGCCCAGATGCAGCGCGGGCTCCAGCGCCTTCCGCAGCTCAGGGAGCGGCGCGTAGCTGGTCCACCGCTCAAGGTAGGCGCTGAATACGCGCCGAATGCGGGCGTCGTCGTACCCGGTTTCCCAGTTCTCCTTCATCACGCCAAGGGGAACGTAGAGCGAGCTGAACGGATGCGCCCAGTACGAGTCGCCGAAGTCGAAGAACCGTAGCGGATCCGTGCTTGAGCCCGGGATGAAGGCGTTGTTCGGGTGGAGGTCGTTGTGCTCCAGTGACAGCGGTACGCCGAGGGTGTTCAGCTGTGCCGCGGCGCTCTCGATCGCAGGAACGCTGGCGTAGATGCTGTCCGCCTGCTCCGCGTTCAAATGCAGCGGGTGCTCCTCGGGCAGCCCTGCGTGGAGGAGGAGCTGGTTGCTGACGAAGTTGCCTGCGATTGCTGGATCCAGCGAAGCCAGTCCCGCATCGGTCAACCGTTGCCCGTGCTGGGCCGTCTGCTGCTGCAGCTCAGCGAAATCGGCGACCACGCGCGCCCACAGCGCGTAGTCCGTCGATGCGAGAGTGGCGAGCGTGGCTCCGTGGTCCGGGGAGATCAGCCAGCCCCTGGTCGGCTCGATGGCCAGCGGAGTGACAACGCGGTCCGGGGCGATCTCCGCCAGAGCCGCCACAATGGATGCCTCCTGGAACTGTCCGGGATTGTTCTCCTTGAACCAGAGCTTCCCGTGGTCCGTGGGGATGGTCAGCAGCACTGACCAGAACCGGATCCTCGGCTCGCTCACCGGGCCGGTCTGTTCAATGTTGAACGTAGCGAGGACCTGCGACACCCAGGACTCCACCTGGGACTTCCAGGCAGCGCTTTTCCACAGCTCGACCGGGTGGGGCGTGGGGGAGTTCACCGGATTATTGTGTCATCCTCGCCGGTTCGGCGTGCCTTACGGGCACGGTTTCCAGGTCTTGCCTCCCGGTGCGTAGCAGCGTGGTCCGTTGTAGCCGGGATACGGATTCTGCTCGGCCGGCGGCGCTGGTGCCGGTGCCGGCGGGACGTAGGGAGCCGGTGTCGGCGGGACGTACGGCGCGGGTGCCGGAGCCGGAGGTACATAAGGAGCCGGAAGATTCCGGATTCGCTCTGCTTCGGCCGCAGCTGCTGCCTCGGCGGTCACACGTGCGGCCTCAGCTCGTGCGGCCGCTGCTGCTGCTTCTTCCGCAATAAGGCGACGTGCTTCGGCTTCGGCGGCCACCCGCTCCGCTTCACGCTTCGCCGCTTCAGCGGCCTGTCTCGCTGCCTCGTCTTCCGCCGCCTTGAGCCGGGTGGTTTCCTGCTCCAGCGTGGCCAGCGTTGCCCGTCCCGAGTCGATGGATGTCATGAGCTCGGCACTCAGCGTGGCGGCGCCTGCGGTTCCCAGGGCAGCCCAGCGGATGGAGTCCTCGCCGGCTTCGAGCGCCGCATGGAGTGCCTCGGCCGTCGCCAGAGCACCCGCCACGGCGGCCGCACCGGCTGCCGCCGCGCCGGAGGTGGAGGCAACGGGCTGCTCCACAACGGCGGCCAGCGAATCGACAGCCGCAGTGACTTCTGCGGGAAGAGTGCATTCGGCGTCAACGCTGAATACCCCGAGCTCCGCCTGCTGTGCTTCCTCCTGGGCGATTTTGACGGCGTCATAGTACTTTTCATTTGGTTCGAAGATGACCGCTGAACCTAGGCCTTGGCGTGCGATCTCGGCGTTCACCAGAGTGCGGTCCTCCAGGAATACTGCGGCAAGGGTCCTGCCGTACTGATCAACACGTTCGACGTCGAAGTCCAGTCCCACTTCAGTGCCTGCGGGCAGCGTTTCCGCAAGGAAGGCCGTCGCCTCCGGACCGAAGCATTCCACCGCCTTGTCGGGGTGCCTGGTTTCGGGCGTATCGATGTTGAGCAGGCGGACTCTCGTGTCGACGTCGGCAATCTTCACAATCACTGTGTCGCCGTCAACAACGCGGACTACCTGGCCGGTCGTGGCATCAGCAGATGGACTGCAGGCTGTGACGGACAGCGCGCCGATGGCGACGCCAAGAGCGCACCACTTTTTGATAACCGGTGTGAACACGGTTCCCCCATTTTGTTCAATATTCAAGTACGAGTCCTTGAATTGTACGGCCGCGGACCAGCCCTGGAATCCGTGAGATGAAGGGATCGCCGGCTCTGCGAACCCTCAGCCGGCCAGCGCGGCGTCCACTGCCGCCTGTGCGTGTATGGACGTCGTCGGGTAGAGGGCAATGTCCGCATCCGTCTGCGAGATCAGCAGCTCTATCTCGGTGCAGCCGAGGATCACTCCCTCCGCACCGCGCGACGCAAGCCCGGCGATGATGCGCTGGTATTCCTTCCGGGAATCGACCGAGATGACCCCAAGGCACAGTTCCTCGTAGATGACCCGGTGGACAATCGCGCGGTCTTCGGGGTTGGGAGTAAGCATTTCCAGGCCATGCGCGGCCAGCCCGTCGCGATAAAAATCCTGCTCCATCGTGAAGGCCGTCCCGAGCAGGCCCACCGTCGTCGTGCCCGTCGCCGTTACTGCGCGTGCGGTCTCGTCAATGACGTTGATGAAAGGGATGCTGACGGCCCGCTCTATGGCAGGGGCAACCTTGTGCATGGTGTTGGTGCAGAGCACGAGAAGCTTGGCTCCGCCCCGTTCAAGCTCGACGGCGGCAGCAGCCAGGGCTGCGCCGGCCTCCTCCCATTGACCCTTGGCCTGGAGCTCCTCGATGGGTGCGAAGTCGACGGATCTGAGGAGGCAGTCCGCTGAGTGGAGGCCTCCCAGACGGTCCCGCGCCATTTCGTTGATGAGGCGGTAGTACTCGGCGGTGCTTTCCCAGCTCATGCCGCCGAGCAGGCCAATACGCAACATGGTCTCATCATGGCAGCCCGCGCGCTTCGGCGTGAGGGCCGACCTACCCCAGCTTGGAAGGGCGGCTGCCGTGGTCTTCCGCTTCGAGCTCCTCCGGCCCGGCAACGTGCTCGCTGCCGCGGACGCGGGCAATCCCGCTCATGCCATGGAAGATGATGAGGGTAGCCGCCGTGCCCAGGGCAATGCCGGCGAAGGTCAGGTCGCCGATCGTCCACGTGAAGTCCGCGATGCCCACTACGAGCGCCACGCCCGCCGTCGAGAGGTTGATCGGGTTCGAAAAATCGACCCGGTTCTGCACCCAGATCCGCACGCCGAGGATGCCGATCATGCCATAGAGAACGACGCCGGCACCTCCCAGTACTCCCGCCGGAACCGTTGCGATGAGCGCACCGAACTTGGGGAAGAGGCTCAGCAGCACGGCGATGACTCCGGCTACCCAGTACGCGGCAGTGGAGTACACGCGTGAGGCGGCCATAACCCCGATGTTCTCGGCGTACGTGGTGGTGCCGGAGCCGCCACCTGAACCGGCCAGGACGGTGGCCAGCCCGTCCGCCATGAGGGCGCGCCCTGTGATGGGGTCAAGGTCGTGGTTGGTCATCGCGGCCACGGATTTCACGTGGCCGATGTTCTCAGCCACCAGGACCAGGACAACCGGGACAAACAGTCCGATAACTGAAAGGTGGAATTCGGGAGCCATGAAAGGGGGCAGGCCGAACCACGCGGCGTCGTTGATGGCGGCGAAATCCACCTCTCCGCGCAATACCGCTACGAGGTAGCCGACGAGGACGCCGATCAGGATGGACAGCCGGCCGAGAATTCCCTTGAACAGGACCGTAACGAGCAGGATCGAGATCACCGTGACCAGCGCGGTGAGCGGCGCCTGTTCAAAGCTCGCCTTGGCGGTCGGCGCAAGGTTCAGGCCGATCAGGGCAACGATTGCACCGGTGACCACGGGCGGCATCAGCAGCTGGATCCATCGTGCGCCTGCCCAGTGCACCACCAGTCCAATGAGCGCCAGCACCGCACCGGCCAGAACGACGCCGCCCAGTGCCCCGGCAGGGCCGTGCTGGCTCTGCGCCGCTGCGATCGGCGCGATGAAAGCGAAGCTCGAGCCAAGATAGCTGGGTACGCGGCCGGCAGTGATGACCAGGAAGATCAGGGTGCCGAGACCGGAGAAAAGCAGCGTGGTGGACGGCGGGAAGCCGGTCAGCAGCGGCACCAGGAAGGTGGCGCCGAACATCGCAACCACGTGCTGCGCACCGATGCCGACGGTCCGGGGCCAGCTCAGCCTCTCATCGGGGGCGACGAACCGACCCGGCTGGACGTTCCGCCCGTCGCCGTGCAGCGTCCAGTTCATTCCGAGTCTGCGCATGGCTGTGTGCCTTCCAGAGATGGTGGGGATCTGGAGGAAATCTTACGCGACACAGACTCCCGTGAGGTTAGGCGATCACGCCATCGACCAGGGCCTTGGCTTCCTCCTGCACGCGCCTCAGGTGATCTTCACCAAGGAACGACTCGGCGTAGATTTTGTAGACGTCCTCAGTTCCGGACGGGCGGGCCGCAAACCACGCGTTCTCGGTGGTGACTTTCAGGCCGCCGATCGGTGCACCGTTGCCGGGCGCTTCGGTGAGGCGTGCAGTGATGTCTTCGCCCGCCAGCGTGGTGGCTGTGACGTCCGACGGCGACAGCTTGCCCAGTGCCGACTTCTGCTCACGTGTGGCAGCAGCATCGATCCGCGCGTACACCGGTGCCCCAAACCGTTGCGTCAGACCGTCGTAGTGCTGCGACGGCGTGCGTCCTGAGACGGCGGTGATTTCGGAGGCGAGCAGTGCAAGGAGGATGCCGTCCTTGTCGGTGCTCCAGGGCGATCCGTCGTGGCGGAGGAAGGATGCCCCGGCGGATTCCTCCCCGCCGAACGCCACCTCACCGGAGAGCAGCCCCGGCACGAACCATTTGAAGCCGACGGGAACCTCTTCGAGGACCCGGCCAAGATCCGCGGCCACCCGGTCAATGATCGACGACGACACGAGGGTCTTGCCGACCATCGCATCCGAGCGCCACTGGGGACGGTTCCGGTACAGATAATCGATGGCGACGGCGAGGTAGTGGTTCGGAT
The DNA here is from genome assembly GCF_055657625.1 of Arthrobacter sp. KKT183. NCBI lineage: Bacteria > Bacillati > Actinomycetota > Actinomycetes > Micrococcales > Micrococcaceae > Arthrobacter > Arthrobacter sp. KKT183. The sequence goes on from NZ_CM145770.1 coordinate 76,583, forward strand.
TCATCAGGCCGGAATCCGGGGTGACTATGCCGTGTCGGTCGGCGTCGGCGTCGTTTCCGGTGGAAATATCAAAGTCCCCGGCCCGCTTGATCAGGGACGCCATGGCGTAGGGGGAGGAGCAGTCCATGCGGATCTTTTCGTCCCAGTCCAGGGTCATGAAAGCCCACTGCGGATCAACGGAGGGGTTCACCACCGTCAGGTCGAGATTGTGCCGCTCGGCAATGGCTCCCCAGTAATCCACTGACGCGCCGCCCATCGGATCGGCGCCGATGCGCACGCCGGCGCTGCGGATTGCCTCCAGGTTGAGCACGTTGGGAAGGTCTTCGACGTAATGCTGCAGGAAATCATAGGTGCTGACGGAATCCGCCTGCTGCGCCTGCGCTGTAGGGATCCGCTTTACGTCCCGGAGGCCGTTCTCGAGCAACTCGTTGGCGCGGGCTGCAATCCAGTTGGTGGCGTCCGAGTCGGCAGGGCCGCCGTGGGGCGGGTTGTACTTGAAGCCGCCGTCGGCCGGCGGATTGTGCGACGGCGTGATCACGATGCCGTCCGATTGGTCTGTCCGCGACCCGTTGTAGCCAAGAATGGCGTGCGAGAGGGCCGGAGTAGGGGTGTAGGCGCCACGGGCGTCGATCCGCACGGCGACATTGTTGGCGGCGAGGACCTCGAGCGCCGTGTTCTGCGCCGGCTCGGAGAGGGCGTGCGTGTCCTTACCCATGAAAAGCGGTCCGGTGATGCCCTGGCCGGCCCGGTATTCGACGATTGCCTGCGTGATCGCGGCGATGTGCCCTTCGTTGAAGGACGACTTCAGTGACGATCCGCGGTGGCCGGAGGTCCCGAACGCAACGCGCTGCGCGGGTTCGGAGAGATCCGGGGTGGAATCGAAGTACGCGTCCAGAAGTGCGCTTACATCAACAAGGTCGCTGGATTGGGCAACGGTGCCTGCTCGATTAGCCATGGGACCAAGCATGCCACTACCCCCATGCAGTCAGCGGAAATGACTACACATTTTGTACGCCGGGTGCGCACTTCGCTCCCGGATGACATCGAGTGGGCGCTGGCGACCTTTCACTTCCGCACAACCCGTCCTCAGCGCCCATTCGATGCAGGGATGTGACCCTTGACACGTGTTAGATGACCGTCATATGATTCCTGACACGTGTTAGAAAGGATTGACGATGAGGTCTACGCACTTTCCCGATAAGGGCAACCCACTCCGCGCCAGAGCCGGGGATCTATCCCGCCGCACCCTCCTTGGTGCTCTCGGCATTGGCGCAGTGGGAGCCACAGTCGGTGCCTGGCCCCGGCTCACAGGAGCCGATATCCCGGGCCGCAACAGCACCGCCCTCAATGTGGCAATTCTCGGTACTGCCGCCGATGCAGCTGCACGCCAGGCGCTGGTCGATGAATTCACCAGCCTCCACCCGGATATCCCGGTCCGCATTCAAGCGATTCAGGGAGCCGACTGGCGTGACTTCTTCTCCAAGATCCTCACTATGGTCGCTGCCGGAGATCCACCCGACGTCGTTTACGTCGCCACCGAGGGCGCCCAGTTGTTCGCTGAGAAGCTTGCTGAGCCGTTGGATGCATACGTGACGCGGGATGCCGCGGAGATCCAGGAGTACTTCCAGGACGTCCACCCGAGCCTCATTGAGGCGTTCATGTACCGCGGCAGCCTGTACCAGCTGCCGCTGGACTGGAACGGCGCCAACATGTACCTGAATACCAGCGCCCTTCAGCGTGCAGGGCTTGACCGGCCGGCGGATGACTGGACCCACGAGGACTTCACAGCAACCATGCGTGCGATGAAGTCTTCGACCGAGGGCAACTTCACCCCGTACTACTGGACCAACCGGCTGTTTGGCGGCGTGGTCCCGTGGCTCTACGCCAATGACACAAGTTTCCTCACCGAGGAAAAGGCCGCCGGCGGGAACTGGTTCTGGGACCGGTTCTACGCAAGTGATCCGACCCGGGCGCAGCGCAGCGGTGGCTACCTCTGGGAAGCACCTAATGCCGAGGACCCGCGCGTCGTCGAAACGTTCGACTATTTGCGCGAACTCGTAGCCGAAGGCCTTGGCGTGAGGCCCGAGGGAGGCGGCGGCAACGCCCTCGTCGGTCTTTTTGCAAGCAGCCGCATCGGCGCAACTCCTGCCGGCGGCTACTGGGTGCAGGGACTGCACGAGGCAGGCATGGGCGCCGACGACTTCGACGTGCAGTTCTTCCCACGCTGGCGCACCCAGCGCCACCAGTTCGGCGCTGCAGGCTACGCCATCATGCGCACTGCCAAGGACAAGGACGCCGCCTGGGAATGGGTGAAGTTCTGCGCATCCAGACCGGCCATGGAGCTGGCGTTCCCCACCCCGAACACCACGCCCACCCGGCGCTCCATGGTGAATCAGTCGCTCTACTCCGCCACCGGACCCGAGCACTGGAAGGTCTTCTACGACACCCTCGACCGCTTCCCGACCTCTGGCCCCATCCCCGCCCCGCCACAGCAGGCAGCCGTGGAAACCGCCCTCATGAAGAACGTCTCGGTTGCCGTCAGCGGCTCATCCGCCCAGGTGCGCTCGGCCATGGGGAGCCTGCAGCGTGACCTCGAACTGGCACTCAGGAGCACACCATGAGCACTCCAACACTCAAAACCCCACCAACGACGACGGCGGCATCCTCCGCCCGCACCCGCCCCACCACCCGGAGGCAGCGCTCCCTGTCCGAGCGACTCATCGCGCCGCTCTTTCTGGCGCCCACGGTGATCGGTATGGCGATCTTCACCATCGTGCCCATCCTCGGGTCGATCCTCCTGGCCTTCTTCCGTTGGGACATCATCTCCGCTCCGGAGTTTGTCGGGTTCAGCAACTTCGCGGACATCGTCAGCGATCCCACCGTCAGGGTCTCGTTCCTCAACACCATCGTCTTCGTGGTGGTGGCGGTAACCCTGCAGCTCGGGATCTCGATGGCGCTCGCCGTAGCAATCCAAGGGCGGATGCCCAACTGGCTGCGGGTATTTTTCCGCTCGGCCTTCTTCTTCCCGCTGATCCTCTCGGCCGCCTCGGTCTCGATCTTCATGGGATACCTATTCAATGAGCAGTTCGGCGTCGTGAACTGGCTTCTCTCATTGATCGGCATCCCGGCGGTGCCGTGGCTGACCACATCAGGCGGGGCTGCCGCCGTCGTCGTGCTGGTGTATGTGTGGCAGAACTTCGGGTTCTCCTTCCTGCTCTTCATCGGTGGGCTGGCATCCATCCCGAAAGAACTCCTTGAGGCCTCCGCGCTGGACGGTGCCACCGGCTGGCGGCAGTTCGTCAATGTCACGCTGCCGCTGTTGAGCCCCACCGTGCTGGTGGCTTCCGTCATGGCGATCATCAGTGCCCTGCAGGTCTTCGACCAGCCCTACGTCCTGACGCGTGGCGGGCCCGGGGACAGCACCCGGACGGCGGTAATGGTCATCTTCGAATCGGCCTTCCAACGCCTCGAGTTCGGGCGAGCCTCCGCGATCGGGCTGGTGCTCATGATGCTCATCATGGCCATCACCGCCCTTCAGTTCCGGCTCAGCCGCCGATTCGTCTTCTACCAGTGAGGAACCCGAGAATGAGCACCCTTACCGCAACCCGCAAGACCCGCATGCCGCGCGCCGGCACAGCCGTGCGGATCCTGGTCCTCCTGGTGGCAGCGGCACTGACGCTCGGTCCCGTCCTGTGGACCCTGTCGACGTCGCTTCGTACGCCGTCGGAATCGTTCAACCTTCCGCCCCAGTTCCTGCCGCTCAACCCAGACTTCTCCTCCTACGTCCAGGTGTTCCAGCAGGTCAACATGGTGCTCCTGGTGGTCAACAGCGCACTGGTGACCCTCCTGATCGCCGTGGGACAGATGGCAACGGCGGCGCTGGCCGGCTACGCCTTCGCCCGGTTGAGCTTCAAGGGCAAGAACGCGTTGTTCTCGGTGGTGCTGGCCACCATGATGGTTCCGGTGCAGGTGACGATCGTCCCGGTCTTCATGCTCATCCGCGGCATGGGCCTGTCCGATACGCTCCTTGCCCTGATCCTGCCCGCAATACCTACTGCGTTCGGCACGTTTTTGATGCGCCAGTACTTCCTCGGCCTGCCGAACGACTTTGCGGAGGCGGCGTCGCTCGACGGCGCCTCCCCCTGGCGCACGTTCCGCTCGGTCTATGCGCCGCTGGCGGTACCCGGCATGGCGATTGTGGGCATCCTCGCCTTCAACTTCCACTGGAACGAATTCTTCCGGCCACTGATCCTCACCATCTCGCAGGAGAACTACACACTCCCGCTGGGCTTGGTTACGCTGCAGGGCAACCTCGGTACCGGAAGCATCTCCGTGGTCCTCGCCGGCGTCATCCTGTCGATGATCCCCGCCCTGGTGGTCTTCATCTTCGGCCAGCGGACCCTCCGTGAAGGCCTGACCGCGGGCGCCAGCAAGTAGTTTCGACCAACCGACCCCACTACCGAAGGAAACCGTGAATTCTTCCGCATCGCCGACCGTCGCCGTCGACCGCGCCTTCCCCACCCTGCACCCCCGTCCCCAGCAGGGCTGGCTCAACGACCCAAACGGGATTTGTTACCGCGACGGCCGCTGGCACGTCTTCTTCCAGCACAACCCCGATTCGGCCCGCCATGCCGCCATCACCTGGGGGCACGTCAGCTCTCCTGATCTGCTCCGGTGGGAGGAGGAGCCGGTTGCGCTGCGGCCCCAGCCCGGCGGTCCCGATGCCCTGGGCTGCTGGTCCGGTGTGATGGCCGACGAAAACGGCGTCCCCACCGCCGTCTACAGCGGCGTGCAGGATGCCAGCGGCCACGCGCAGGTGACTCTCGCACGAGGATCCGCCGACCTGCGGACCTGGCAGCAGGACGGTGAGGTGGCGGCAGGCATTCCGGCTGACCAGTCCATCACCGACGTACGGGATCCTTTTGTCTTCAGGTGGAACGGCGCGCGTTACGCAATCCAGGGGGCGGGGCTGGAGGACGGTCGCGGCGCCCTGCTGCTCTACGACGCCACAGAGCTCTCGGCCTGGACGTATCTCGGGATCTGGTTGACCACTGAACACCCCGCTGCCGCCGCAGCGCAGGCGAACATCTGGGAGTGCCCCCAACTGGTCGAGGTGGACGGCCGGTGGGTTCTGATCGTTTCCCTGTGGAAGCGCCGGAACGGTGAACACCACCTTTCCGGCGTGGCTCACCTGATTGGATCAATGCACGACGACGGCGACGGCCGCCCGGTCTACGAGCCCGAAACCTGCGCGGCGACCGACGGCGGCCCCGATTACTACGCCCCCCAGGCGGTGCCGGTTGGAGACCGGGTGATGTTGTGGGGCTGGTCCTGGGAATCGCGCGCCGAGGAGGAGGCAGACGCAGCCGGGTGGGCTGGGGTGCTGACTTTCCCTCGCGAGCTGGGCGTAGTCGATGGTGAGCTGGTAGTGAAGCCCGCGCGGGAACTGGTGGGCTACCGACGTAGTGCACGTGTTGCCGGTGCTGTCACCGAACTGCCCGCGGTCGCCGAGGCGGTGGTTTCGCCGCGCGGCGACGCGCGGGTGTCGCTGGCGCTTGTCTCGCCGTCGGGTTCCCGTGAGCTGTATTCAGTGGAAACCGCGCGTGGTGTGCGGGTGCTGCTGGATGCGTCGATCGTCGAGGTGTACCGGGAGGGTTCCACGGCGGTGACGTTCCGGGCGTATCCCGTGCAGGACGAAAAGTGGGAGCTGACCGTCACCGGAAGCGCCGTCGTGGAGGCCTGGGAACTGGGTTTGCCGTAGCCGTCACCGGGCGGCGGCGTCCATAATGCACTCATGGATTACCCGTTGCCCAGTGCTGATCCGGTGCCCGAGCTGTGGCGTTATTTTGCTTCGCTGATGCCGAACGGCGCGGAGGGAGCGTCCTGGTCCGGACCCCGAAGGTGGTGGGGAGGGCGCCTTGACGTTGAGGGACTTGCGCTCGGGGCCGTGCAGGCGGTCGCCGCGGCTCTTGCTGCCGCCTCGCCTGGGCTCCCCGCCACGTTCACGTCCTCCGGGGTTGCCGGGTGGTTCGATTCGTTCGTCCACCTTCGCATCGACGGATCGCCGATCCAGGCTTTCGGGGCTTCATCGGGTTTCCGCCAGGCCGCCGACGGGTGGGTCCGCATTCACGGGAACTATCCGCACCACGGACGGGCGCTGCTGGAAGCGCTCGGTGTGTCCGCGGCCGAGGATGTCAACGATGCGTTGCTGGAACGTCCGGCGGCTGTCATCGAAGAGGCCGTCACTGCTCGGGGTGGGCTGGCCGCGGTGGTCCGGACACCCGAGGCGTGGGCAGCAACGCCGGCCGGGCAGGCTGTCGCTGACGAGCCATGGGTGCGGCTGTCGACGAGCACTTTCCGGCGCGGGACGCGTACCTTCGGGGGCGACGAGGGGTTGCTGGAAGGTGTGCGCGTTCTTGATTTCACGCGGGTCATCGCCGGTCCTTCTGCCAGCCGGCTCCTCGGCGCACTGGGTGCCGATGTTCTGCGGGTGGACCCGCCGGCGCTACCCGAGTTGGAACACCAGCACGTGGAGACCGGGTTCGCGAAGCGGAGTGCCGTGGCCGATCTGCGGGATCCTGAGGCGCTCGCCCGCCTGCGGGATCTCCTTCCAGCGGCTGACGTGGTGCTCAGCGCCCACCGCGGCGGGGCGCTGGCCCGGCACGGACTGGACGTCGGTTCTCTGCGCACGGACTACCCCGGCCTGGCCGTTGTCTCCCTCGACGCCTGGGGTGATAGCGGACCGTGGGCCGGCCGCCGTGGGTTCGACAGCATCGTGCAGGCGGCAACCGGCATAGCCCACATCTATGGGACGGGCTCAGGGCCGGAATTCACACCCGGTGCGCTGCCGGTCCAGGCGCTCGACTACGCGACCGGCCTCGGAATGGCGGCTGCCGCCGTCGTGCTTGTGTCTGCGCGCAGTTATGGAATGAGCGGTTCCGCGCACCTTTCCCTGGCGCAGACGGCGGCGGAACTGCTGCGGATGCCCCGGGCGGGGGAGGCAGGGCCGGTGAACCTGGAGGTGCCGTTGAGGCGGGCAACGAGCGACTACGGCGAACTCGTCTTCGTGCCGCCGCCTCTGGTGGTCGATGGCCGTCAGGTGGAATACCCCGACCCTCCCCGGCGCTATGGCAGCGATGCCCTTTCGTGGAGGTGATCAGGGTGCCGGAGCTGTGGACTGCCTCGTGATGAGGGGGCACGGCACCAGGACCCGCTCGGTGCGGCGCTCGCTGCCCTCGAGCTCGTCGAGAACCCGCTTGACGGCGATGGCTCCGATCTCCGCGTGGGGGAGTGCGACGGTGGTCAGCGCCGGCACCAGGTTCGCGGCGACGTTCTGTTGATCGTCGTAACCAACCACGGACAACTGCTGGGGCACCTGAATCCCGGCTGTTGCCGCGTAGAGCAGGATGCCGGTGGCAACGCGGTCATTGGCGGCCAGGATCGCGGTGGGACGGTCTGGTTCCTGCAGCACCGACTCCGCTGCCCGGTATCCCTGGTTGATGTCCCAACCCGTGACGATGACCTGGTGGTCTCCGGCGGTCAATCCGGCGCGGTCCATCGCCGAGCGGTAACCCTGCTCCCGAAGGAGCGCCGCGTTGTCATCATCGCCGCCGAGGAGGGCGATGCGGCGATGGCCCAGTTCCAGGAGCAGTTCGGTGGCACGCCGGCTCCCCGTCACCTCATCCGGGACGACTGCCGGAAGCCTGTCCTCGGGGTCGAAGCAATTTGCCAGCGCTGCCGGCTGGGCCCGAAAAGGCCCGGAGGGGATGTAGGGCTGCAGGCTGCCAGTGGCATAGATCAGGCCATCCACCCGCCGATGCTGAAGCGCCTCGATCGCCGGCCCTTCGCGGCCGGGAATATGCTCGGTATCGACAACCAGAATCATGTATCCACGAGCCAAGGCGGCGTTCGTGGCGCCGCTGACAAGCCGCCCGGCGAAGGGGCTGGTCACAATCTCATCCGTGATGATGCCGAGTGTCGCCGTGCGCTGGTTCCGCAGACTCACAGCGACCGGGTTGGGTAGGTAGTTGAGTTCTTTGGCAGCAGCGCGGATTCGTTCCTGCGCGTCTTTGGAAACGTTGCCCTTGATGTTTCCGTTGAGCACCATGGACACGGCACTGCGTGACACGCCGGCCAATTTGGCAACATCCAACGCAGTCGCCTTGCGTGCTGCCATGTATCTCCCTCGTTGAAACTGTCCAGCCATTCTAGCTAATACGTGTCAGAGGGCTGTCGTCATTCCTCTCTCGCATCGAGTGGGCGCTTCTCGCATCGAGTGGGCGCTGAGGACGGGTTTGTGGCGTGGGCGCGGTCGCTAGCGCCCGCTCGATCCTGAGGGGAGCGGAGACCCACAAATACACCCTGTGGATAAGGGAATTCTGCCGCCCTCTCGACGGCATTATGAACGGGTGAGCTCCTCATCCATCCCTCTGCCCCATCGGTACTCCTTTACGGTTCAGGAGGCACTCGGACGTGGGCTGCCGTACAGCAGGCTGCGACGCTCGGATCTGACCATCCCGAGCCGCGGCGTCCGGCTTGTGAATGGTTCCGGTCCGTCGCTCCTCGATGATGTGGCGCCGCTGACAAGACTCGGCTGCCCGGACGCCGTCAGCCATTCGACAGCCGCCCGGCTGTGGGGAATCATCCTCCCGTTCCGACTCGAGGAGGATCATGGGCTTCACCTGACCCGATGGAAGGGGAGTAACCGCGTTCGTCGTCCAGGCGTCGTTGGTCACCGTGCGCCCCTTACGTCCCGCGACGTCGTCGAAATCTATGGTGTTACCGTCACCTCCCCGGCTTGGACCTGGACGGACCTGGCGCCGTCGCTATCGCTGGAGGAGCTGGTGGCTGCCGGCGATTCACTTCTGCGCAGGCAGGATGCTCCGCGACGCCGTTGCGACCTGAACGTCCCGGACCCTCTCGCCTCACTGACCCAGATTGCGGAAGCAGCCGATCGACGCGGCGGCGCCCGCGGTATCCGGCGTGTGCGGGAAGCGCTGCCCTTGTTGAGGAGTGGTGTTGATTCCGGTCGCGAGTCGCGTTTGCGGCTGTTAATAACGCAGGCGGGGTTGCCCGAGCCTGCGGTCAATCAATGGGTCCTGGACCAGAACGGGCGCAGGGTGTCGAGACCTGACCTGTCGTACAGCGAACTGCGCATCGCTATCGAATATGAGGGTGAGCACCATCTGGTGGACGCCGAACAGTGGCACAGCGACATCAACCGCGACGATCGGTTACGGGCGATGGGCTGGACGGTGCTTCGCTTCACGAAGAAACACCTCGAGCCTGATAACGAGCGAGCATCGATTGCGAGAATAAGGTCGGCGATTGCGTCAGCCCGTGCATCGAGTGGGCGCTGACGGCCGGCTGTCCACGAGGAATAGGTCGCCAACGCCCACTCGATTGAGGGATTGAGGGATTGAGGGATTGGGGGAGGGCATGAAAGCCGAGGACGACGGCTCCTACGGGACGGTGAGCGTCACCGGCCCGGCCTCCTCCGGCCCACCGCACTGCTCGGAGCCGCCTACCCGAACCCAATCCAGGGTGAACTCGCCCTCGACGAGGACCGTCCCGTCGGCAGCGAGAGCCCGTACAGTGACGATCTCGGGGGTGTCCATGTCGAGGTTGATCACCCACCTGTCCTCGTCCAGTGGCGTAGCCATATAGGGCGAGAGGAATTCGCGCGGAGGGTGCGATTTCTGGCCGGTTTCATCGATCGTTCCACCAGGCGCTGGTGTGATGATCTCGACGGGCACATCGGTAGTTGGCGGCCGCACAACCTGCGAGCACACGCCGTTCACGCAGCCCTGCACCTCAGCAACCACCGAAACGTCACCCTCCAGCTCCACCAGAACGTTGTTCAGCCATCCGATTGCCGGACACGCCACAGGCGGCCCGCCGGTCCCGGCACACCCCGCAAGCAGCATCGAAGAAACGACGACGACGGCGCCTGGCCGGAACTTCCCCCATGCGCCCAGTGTGGCACTCGCCGGCCCTAGTGCACAGGCCTGCCGGACGGTACGTTGAGAACACCCGTCAACGAAAGGTTGTGTCATGAGCGAGAACCCCACCAGCGACGAAATTGACCACACTGACGACGAAAAGCTGGAGCAGGACGCCGAGCAGGCTGCCGGCAAGGCTGATTCCGAGAGCGGTGGCGGTTACGGCGGCCCGGGTCCGGAGAGCGAGTCCGGCGGAAGCGAGGCCGGCAACGCCGGTTCCGCAGAAGACGGCTCCTAAAACCACAGACGACGACGGCGCCCTCCTGCGAGAGGAGGGCGCCGTCGTGGTTCGCTGTAGCGCCTAGCGGACGCCGCTCATCAGTTTCTTGATGGCGGGCGTAGCCAGCGCAAGGGCTATGCCGAGCACGATTGCCGTGATGCCGCTGAAGGAGAAGTACGGCACCTCGTTGTCCTGGTTGTAGTATCCCGCCAGAATGCCGGCCACCGTGGTTCCCAGCGAGATCGATAGGAAGAACAGGGCCACCATCTGGGTTCGGAAGGCACTCGGCGCAAGCTTCGTTGCAACCGAGAGCCCGATCGGCGACAGGAACAGCTCCGCCCAGGTGAAGAACAGCAGGATGACCACGAGAGCCATCAGCGGAGTGCTGTTCGGTCCGCCGCCGGAGAACGGAATGAACAGCAGGAACGCGACGCCCATGAACACCAGGCCGAGAGCGAACTTCAACGGTGATGACGGTTGCCGGTTTCCGAGCTTCGTCCACAGCGCAGCGAATACGGCGGCGAAGATGATGATGAAGATCGGGTTGATCGACTGCACAAAGCTCGGCGGCATGATCCAGCCGAACAGGTTGCGGTCCAGGCTGCGGTCCGCGTAGATCGCGACAACGGTGAACTGCTGCTGGAACAGCCCCCAGAACGCAGCGCTCGCAATGAACAGCGGAATGAAGGAGTAGACCCGCTTGCGCTCGATGGCGGTCACGCGCTTGCTGCGCAGAATCACCGTGAAGTAGGCGATCGAGGCCGCGATGGCGACGTACGCCATGGTCTGGGCGAGATTCGCGGGCGTCACCAGGCCGGTGGTGAAGGCAAGGATGATCACAACGACGACGGCCGCAGCAATCAGCCCCATTCGCGCCAGCCGACCGGGCGGCAGCGGGTTGGTCACCGCGTGGGCTGTCTCCGGCAGGTTCTTGCGGGTCAGCGCGTACTGCGTCAGGCCGATCGCCATGCCGACGGCCGCGAGCCCGAAGCCGTAGTGGAAACCGAACTCCGTCCAGGCCAGGCCCGTCAGCAGTGGGCCGATAAGGGCGCCGATGTTGATGCCCATGTAGAAGATGGAGAAACCGGCGTCTCGCCGTTCATCACCCTCGGCGTAGAGGGTTCCAACCAGCGAGGTCGCGTTGGCTTTCAGGCCGCCGGAACCGACACCGACGAGGACCAGACCCACCGCGAGGCCGACTCCGCCCGGCAGCAGCGCCAGCGCAATGTGGCCGAACATGATCATGATGGCGGAATAGAAGAGGACCTTCTCGGATCCCAGAACCCGGTCAGCCAGCCATGCTCCAAGGATGGTGGAGAGATAGACGCCGCCGCCATAGGCCCCCACCAGGCCGGTGGCAATTCCCTGGTCAATGCCGAGGCCGCCGTCGGCCGCGGAGTAGTACATGTAATAGAGGAGGATCCCCTGCATGCCGTAGAAGGAGAAGCGCTCCCAGAGTTCTACGCTGAACAGGTTCGCAAGCATCCGGGGGTGACCCAGAAACTTCTTGCCCTCCGTTGTGGCTGTTTGATTGTGAGTTGTGCTCATTCACTCCATGATGCCAGTCACTTTTTGGACTGTCATATCCAAAATGCGAACAAACAGTTATGCTGTTTGGTTTTGGCCAGTGCGGAGGTGTTCCTCAAGCTGAGCTGACACGGTGAGGAGATCCGCCTCTGCGCTGGGCCTTCCGATGAGCTGGATGCTCATGGAGAGTCCCTCAGCCGTGGTGAAGATAGGCACCGAGATGGCAGGCAACCCGCACACGTTCACCATAGACGTGTAGGGCGAGTATTGGCACTGGCGCAGATAGTCGGTGTCAGCATCCGCATCGGTGTACCAGCCGATTGGACGCGGGACCATGCCGAGAGCCGGCGTCGCAATGATGTCGAAGGCGGAGTACTGCGCGATGGTGTCCTGCTCAAATTGCCGCAGGATGTCGACGGCGGAGGCAAGGTCCGTCGCAGACTTCCCTTGCGCGCGGCGCCGGAGGGTACGGGCGAGGGTCGTCAGGTCTTTTTCCCGGTCGGCCGGGATGCGTGCGACGGCCAGGCCTGCGGTCCACACCGTCTGAAAAGCTTCGTGATAGCGCGGATCGTACCGGAGGTCTGCCTCAAGGATTTCGTGGCCGACGGCGCCGAGCGCCTTTACCCCGGCGTCGAAACCGGCCTGCGCGGCGTCGTCGAGCTCGATGGGAAAGGCCGCGGCGAAAGGCGAGGCGGTGCTGACCCCGATCCGGAATCTACCGGCAGCCCGCAGCGCTGCGTCGAGGAATGAACCATGGGCGGCGGCGCTGGTTGCGTGGAAGTTCGGCTCGTTCACCATGGCGTCGAGCAGCAGGGCGGCATCCGCCGTCGTCCGCGCCAGCGGTCCGGCAACCACAAACTGACCGAGGTCGCTCTGACCTGCACCGGAAGGCACCCTGCCGCGGTTGGGTTTGAGGCCGATCAGCCCGGTGGCAGCGGCCGGAATCCGGACGGAGCCGCCGCCGTCCGTGCCCGGCGCAAACGGGATCAGGCCTGCCGCGACAGCCGCTGCGCTGCCGCCGGACGAACCACCCGAGCTGAGCGCCGGGTTGAGCGGATTCCGCGACGGCGGTGCAACGAGATTCTCGCTGTAGCAGCTCAGACCGAACTCCGGAACCTGCGTCTTTCCCACACTGATCGCGCCGGCCCGCCGGAGAACGGCGACAAGCGGCGAGTCTGCGGCCGCCACCGTGTGCTGCAACGCTGCGCTTCCGTGTGTGGTCACAACCCCGGCGACGTCGGTCAGGTCCTTGTGCGCAAGCGGCAGGCCATGTAGCAGAGGCAGGTCCGCCCCGCTTGCCTGCAGTTGGTCAGCGGCGCCGGCTTCCGCCAGTGCCGCGTCAGCAGTCACGGTGACAAAGGCGCCCAGCTCCATATTCCGGGCGTCGATTCGGTCCAGATAATGCGTAGTGAGTTCCCGGGAGCTGAGCTCACCGCGTCGGAGGAGGTCCCGCTGTTCAAGAGCGGTCAGCTCGGAAAGGGAACTCATGGGAGGGCCTTCCTCAGGGGTGGGGTGTCTGCGGTCCCCACTATAGGCTTGGATTCAAGGCGTACTGGAGTCGGACTGTCGGAGTCGGACAAGGAACAGAGACGGAGCTTGCAGTGACCAACAGCGAAAACGTGTCCATCGACGCAATCAGTGAGGGCACCGCCGTCCTGGACGTGCGTGAGGACTATGAGTGGGAGGCCGGGCACATCGAAGGAGCCCGGCACATCCCCGTCAACGATATTCCGGCGCGGCTCGACGAGCTTGACCCGGATGAAGACCTGCACGTCATTTGCCGGACCGGCGGACGCTCGTTCCGGGTAAGCGAATGGCTGGTCGCCAACGGATACTCTGCGGTGAATGTCAGCGGCGGAATGGACGCCTGGGTGGAGGCCTCGAGGCCGATGGTCTCTGAAACCGGTGAGGAGCCGCGCGTTCTATGAGCTCCTACGCATATCTCGGCCCCGAGGGCACTTTCACCGAGGCAGCTCTCCTCCAGGTGCCCGGGGCGGACAAGGCCGAGAGGGTACCCGCAGTGACGGTGAGCTCCGCTCTGGACATGGTCCGCACAGGCCGAGTGACGGCAGCGATGGTGCCCATCGAAAACTCGGTGGAGGGCGGCGTATCAGCCACCCTTGATTCGATTGCCAACGGGGACCCCCTGCGCATCATCCGGGAAATCCTTGTTCCGGTCTCCTTCGTGCTGGTGGGACGCCCGGGGCTGGAGCTCGCCGACATCCGCTTCGTGGCAACCCACGGCCACGCCTGGGCGCAGTGCCGGGGCTGGACCGAACAGAACATTCCAGCCGCGGAATACATTCCGGCTTCCTCAACAGCGGCTGCAGCCCACACCCTGCTCGACGACGGCGCCGGCCACGATGCCGCGATCTGCTCACCTCTCGTGGCCAACCGCCTCGGCCTGCGCGTCCTCGCAGAGCACATCGGTGATGTTGCCGACGCGGTGACCCGCTTCATCCTGGTCAGCAGGCCGGACACCCTGCCGGCACGGACCGGGGCGGACAAGACCACCCTGGTCATTCCCCTGCCGGAAGACCATCCGGGCGCCCTGATGGAGATTCTCGATCAGTTCGCTGCACGCGGAGTCAACCTCAGCAGGATTGAATCCCGCCCCACGGGACTGTTCCTGGGGGACTACTTCTTCAGCATCGACGCGGACGGCCACGTAGCGGATGCCCGCGTTGCCGACGCCCTCCAGGGACTGCACCGCATCAGCCCGGGGCTGCGGTTCCTCGGTTCCTATGCACGCGCGGACCGGCGTGAATATGACGTTGCCCGGCATACCTCCGACCAGGCGTTCCAGTCAGCGCAGGAGTGGGTTGACTCGCTGCTGCGTTCCCCCACGGTTGATCCGGAGAGCATAGGCTAGGTCTTCCCTGCAGGCGGTATCAGAGGAGGCGGCGTGCCACGACTTCGACGCAGTGACTGCAACAAGCCCGGTTACACCCGCCGTCGCCACGGAAAGGGCTTCAGTTACCGCAACCAGCAGGGTGAGCCGCTGGAACGCGATGAACTTGAGCGGATCAAAGACCTGGTCATTCCGCCGGCGTGGCGTGATGTCTGGATCAGCCCCTATCCCAATGGCCATATCCAGGCGCTAGGCACAGACGACGCCGGTCGGCGGCAATACATCTATCACCCCGCCTGGCGGGAGAAGAAGGACCGCGAGAAGTTTGACCGGGCGCTGGATTTCGGCGAACGCCTCCCCAGCGCGCGGCGGGTCATCACACAGCACCTGCGCAGCAACGGCAGCGGCCGGGAGCGGGCCTTCGCGGCTGCGCTGCGCATTGTTGACTCCGGCGCGCTACGGAT
This sequence comes from Arthrobacter sp. KKT183, assembly GCF_055657625.1. NCBI lineage: Bacteria > Bacillati > Actinomycetota > Actinomycetes > Micrococcales > Micrococcaceae > Arthrobacter > Arthrobacter sp. KKT183. Next base: position 91,646 of record NZ_CM145770.1, read on the forward strand.
TGGATCGGCGCAGTACGCAGCCGAGAACGGTTCTTTCGGGGTGACAACCCTGCGGGTTGAGCACGTTACGCTCAGCGGACCGGTGATTACCCTGCAGTTTCCCGGAAAGAGCGGCCAGCAGTGGGACACCACCATCGAGGACCCGGATCTCGCCGCGGCGCTGCGCCCGATGATGCGCAGGGAAAGCGCGGACACCATGCTCGCGTACCGTGCCGCAGACGAATCCTGGCATTCGATTGACGCTTCCCAGCTCAATGAGTTCCTTCGCCAGGTCACGGGTGGAGGCTTTACGGCGAAGGATTTCCGCACCTGGCAGGCTACTGTCGTCGCGGCCATGGAGCTCGCCCGGATGGATCTGAAGGCCACCAGCCGGACGGCGCGGCAGAAGGCAGTCGCCGCGACCATGCGCTCGGTCGCTGAACACCTCGGCAATACTCCGGCGATCGCCCGCAGCTCGTATGTGGACCCGCGCGTGGTGGACCGCTTCATGTCCGGGGAGGCCATACCCGTGGCGAGCTACTCCGCGTCGGAGAAGGCTGTTCGCGAGCTGCTTAAAGCGTAGGAATGCTTTCCCACGGACCGGTCGCTAAGTAGGCTGATGGTGAGCGCCCGGCCAATGGGCGACCCTTTTGGAAAGGCAGGCACCATGAGCGAGCAGCCACACAACAACGAGGTCAACCCAAACAAGGATGACGGATCCACCTCTGACCCGAACTGGCACGGCGATGCCGGCGACCAGGGCAATGACCTGCGCTTCGCGGAGGAGCAGCAGCTCATCAACAGCCAGGCACAGAACGCTGATGCGGTGGGTGAGACAACCGGCGCAGCCACGGGCGGCTACACCGGCGCGCAGCGCGCTGACGGGGTCGGCGAGTACACCGAAGGTCAGGACCAGCTTGATGAAGGTGAGTACACCGACAAGGACGGCACCACAGACGCAGACTCTAACATTGAGGGGGAGTACACCGATGCTGACTCCGTCCCGTCCCTCCAGGAAGGCGGCGACGCCGAGGGAACTGAGCGCCACTAGCAGCGTTTCTACTGCGCAGGCGCGTCGCTGAACATTCCAGTTGATGGTCCGGTTGCCCGTCCAGGGACCCGGACCATCAGTGCGCCGGGAGCCACGCTCACGCTCAGGGAGGTCACATCGCCGGAGGTGTCGCCGTCGAGCTGGGTGCCCGTTGCCTCGGAGACACGGACGTCCACCCGCTTCACGCGGTGGTAGGTGATCACCGGAATGGGCCCCGCGTGCCGGAAGAGGATCTTCGCGGCAACCCACAGCCAGCCGAGTATGCTCCGCGGACTCGTAATCACAACATCGAGATAGCCGTCGTCTATTGTCGCGTCGGGGACGAAGGTGATGCCGCCGGGCAGCCGTGCGCAATTTGCGAACAGGACACTGTGCACTTTCCGGGTCTGCGCGGGCCCGCCGTCAATGCTGATCGACATGCGTTGGCGTTTTCCGGGCAGGCTCCGCACGCCGGCTTCGCTGTAAGCCAGCCAACCGAATTTCTTCTTCAGGGCGTCCTTGGTGGCAGCCACCACCACAGCATCAAGCCCGACGCCGCCCATCACCAGGAATGTATGCTCACCGCTGACACCGGTCCGCTCATTGCGGAGCTCGACACGGCCCATATCGATCCGCCGGCCAGCCCCGTGAAGCGCCTGCCTGACGCTGCGTGGCACGTCGTTCACCGCAATACCGAGGTTGCGCGCCAGCAGATTACCGGTCCCCAGCGGCAGCAGTCCCAGCGCGGCATTGCTGGAAACCAGCCCGGTTGCCACGGCGCGGACGGTGCCGTCCCCGCCTGCTGCAAGAACGACGTCGTAACCTTCTGCGACAGCGCGCCGCGCCTGGGCGGCACCCGGCTCCGCAACCGTAGTCTCCAGCACCAGGGGAGGTTCCCATCCGGCGTCTGAGCAGGCCTGCTCAACCTGCTCGCGGGCGAGCGGCGCACTGAGTTTGACCGGGTTGAGGACCAACGCAACCCGCTGCTGTTCCCCGGTCGCCGAAAGGGTGGGGCGCGGTTCCTCCCACTGCAGTGAGCGTTCACGGCGCAGCTTTCGAACGCCCCACCAGCTGAACGCTGACGCGGCTGCGGCGACAACCGCAAGGGCCGTGATAATCCACTCAAGGGGCATGATTTCCCCAGACTATCCTTCAGCGCACGGGTGCCGGGCGCGCAGATCCCATTCGGTAGTCTTGTGAGGTGATCGACGTAAACGAACTCCGCGACAATCCTGAAAAATTCCGCCTTTCGCAGCGTGCGCGGAAGGCCGACGAGTCTTTGGTGGATGCGATCATCGCGGCTGATTCCCGGCGTCGCGAGGCGGTCACGAGTGCGGAGTCGCTGCGGGCTGAGCAGAACTCCTTCGGCAAGCGCGTTGCCAAGGCGCAGGGCGAGGAAAAGCAGGCACTTCTTGCCGAGGTGAAGGAACTGGCGGCGTCGGTGAAGGCTGCCGCAGCGCAGGCCGAGGAAGCGAAATCCGAGGCGGACGCCCTTCTGCGTCGGCTGCCCAACGCCATTCTCGATGGCGTGCCGGCTGGTGGCGAGGAAGACTTCGTGGTCCTCAAAACAGTAGGAGAGCCCCGGCAGTTCGATTTTGATCCGCGGGACCACCTGGAAATCGGCGAGCTGATCGGCGCGATCGACATGGAGCGCGGCGCCAAGGTTTCCGGGTCCCGCTTCTACTTCCTGAAGGGCGTAGGTGCGCGCCTTGAGCTTGCCCTGCTCAACATGGCTATGGATCAGGCAATCAGTGCCGGGTTCACACCCATGATCACGCCCACACTGGTGCGGCCCGAGACCATGCAGGGGACCGGTTTCGATATCGCCCACGACGCGGAGATCTATCGCCTTCCGGAGGACGACCTCTACCTGACCGGCACGTCCGAGGTAGCGCTGGCCGGGTATCACTCGGATGAGATCGTGGACCTCTCGGCCGGGCCACTGCGGTATGCCGGCTGGTCCTCCTGCTACCGGAGGGAAGCCGGTTCACATGGGAAGGACACCCGGGGGATCATCCGGGTGCACCAGTTCAACAAAGTGGAGATGTTCACTTACACCACGGTTGAGGAATCAGAAGCGGAGCACGAGCGCATGCTCGCCTGGGAAGAGGAGATGCTGGCAAAGGTTGAGCTGCCCTACCGCGTCATCGACACCGCCGCCGGGGATCTCGGGATGTCAGCCGCGCGCAAGTTCGACTGCGAAGCCTGGGTGCCCACCCAGAACGCGTACCGCGAGCTCACGTCCACCTCTAACTGCACCGGCTTCCAGGCTCGGCGGCTCAACATCCGCGAACGCGTGCAGGGCGCCAAGGCTACCCGCGCCGTGGCAACGCTGAACGGTACCCTCGCGACAACCCGGTGGATTGTCGCCATCCTTGAGCATCACCAAAACCCTGACGGCTCGGTCAACGTGCCGGCCGCACTGCGCCCATATCTCGGAGGCCTGGAGGTTCTCCCGGTCCTGTAGAGGCAGGTTCAGCCCTCACCCGTAACCAGCCGTTGGCTTAGTTGTGATCAAAAACCTACCCGCGATTACTGGCTTTCTGGTTCACTTTAACGATGACAACTACATTTTCCGCTGGCATCGATGACCAGCAGCAGACAACACGGAAACTCATTGCCCTCGATGTTGACGGGACCCTTGTGGATCACGAGGGGCTCATGTCGGACGAGGTCCGCACCGCGGCCAGCGCCGTCGTGGATGCCGGCCACGAGGTGGTGATCGCTACCGGCAGATCGCTCGGCGCCACCCTGCCCATTATCGAGAAGATCGGGCTTACTCGCGGTCATGCCGTGTGCTCCAACGGCGGCGTCACTCTTCGCATCGATGTGGACGAGTTCGAGGACGGCTATGAAGTCGTCAACCGGGTGGTCTTCGACCCGCGACCGGCGCTGGTGGCCCTGCGAAAGTGCCTTCCCTCGGCCAAGTTCGCCCTCGAGGATGATGAGGGCCGCTTCCTTTCCACCGAGCGGTTCCAGGATGCGAGTTTCGGAGCAGAGGCAGAAAGCGTTGACTTCCAGCGGATGCTGCGGGCGCGGGCCGTCCGGGTGGTGGTGTTCAGTACGGACAGCACGGCCGAGGAGTTCGGCGAGGCCGTCGAATCCATCGGACTCCACGGTGTTACCTACTCGGTAGGGTGGACCGCCTGGCTGGACATTGCAGCTGCGGGCGTCACGAAGGCCAGCGCGCTTGAGCTGGTGCGTCGGAGGCTGGACGTCGATCCCTCCGAAACCGTTGCCATCGGTGACGGCCGCAATGACATTGAGATGCTTTCCTGGGCAGCGCGCGGGGTTGCGATGGGCCAGGCCCCCGAAGAGGTGCTGGCCGCGGCTTCCGAGGTGACGGCTTCGGTGTACGACGACGGCGCCGCGAAGATCCTGCGCTCCCTCACCCGGGCGGGACAGAACGAGCGCTAGTACGCCAGCGCTGCCGGCGGCAGCGCCGCCGGGCCGTACACCAGGTCCAGCAGCCGGGCGGCTGCGGGACGGGTGGCCCACTCTTCCATCCAGTGTGAACGGATGACGGCCTTGCTCACTGCCTGGGTGGTGATTCCCAGCTCCTGGGCTATCAGTTTCTGCTGCCCGCGGGCTCCCGGTGTCATGAGGTCCAGGACATTCCACTCCGCGTCGGTGCGCGTGTAGACAATCTGCCCCAAAAGCCGCAGAACCGCTTCAGCCTCGGCCGAAACCTCCGAGTCAGGGCCTTCTACCGCGAGCGGGATCCGCTCACCAGTCTTCTGCGCCCGGTTCACCGCCCTGCGCGAGTACACCAGGCCGTACCCCTCGGCGTCGGTGATGCGTTCAGGCAGGGGGGAATGGACCTCTCCGACGCCGATCCCGACGTGCCAGCGCCGGTATCGGATCGCTTTCAGCGCCACATCGACGGCAACCCCGGCGCTGCCCACAACGCCCTGCAGCTCGTCGCCCACCGAGCGTTGAAACGGCACCACCGTGTCGATGAACCGGAACTCACGCAGCAGCTCGGGCACCAGGTCACCCACGTCGCGGGAATCGCGCTGATTGATGGTGACCACGAACAGCATGACCCCAGTATGACCGAGGAAGCCCTCGAATCAACCGATTTGCGTTGATTCGAGGGCAATGTTTGGTGTGGAACTATTGATCAGGAGCTACCGGCCCTGCGGATCATTGTCAGCGTTGTCGGTGTCGGTGTCGACAGCGCGCCCCTGCGGCTCGTCCTCTTCACTTGCTTCACCCAGAGCCTGGAAACGCTTCAGTGATGCCTCAACTTCTGCCTCTGCGGCCTCGTGGCCCTCCCAATCAGCGGCTTCAACCCACTTACCCGGCTCCAGATCCTTGTACTTCCGGAAGAAGTGCTCGATCTCATCCAGCAGGAACTTGGAAACGTCTCCGAGATCCTGGATGTGGTCGAAGCGGGCATCAACGGGGACACACAGTACTTTGGCGTCTCCGCCGCCGTCGTCCACCATGTTGAAAACGCCGATCGGGCGGGACTCAACCAGGACTCCCGGGATGAGGTCGAAGTCCTGCAGCAGAACCAGGGCGTCCAGCGGATCTCCATCTTCGCCCAGCGTGTTCTCGAAGTAGCCGTAATGCGTGGGGTACTGCATCGAGGTGAAGAGCACGCGATCCAGCCGGAGGCGGTGGGTCTCGTGGTCGATCTCATACTTGACGCGTGATCCCTTGGGGATCTCAATGGTGACGTCGAGCTTCATTGCCATGTGGAACTCCTGCGGTCAGCGGTTGGTAAGTGAAAACCTTGGCGGGGCTGCCGAACCACCCGCAGCCCCCATCTACTGTTAAAGATATAGGCCGCCGCGCGCATCATCGATTCGTGTCCGGAGCCGATCCCTTCAGTTTCCAGCATGAGCCTTTCGAGAGGACGCCATGAACCGCAGCGCCAGGGTGTTCACTGCCCTGTTGCTTGCCCTGGTTCTCGGAGTGCTAGCGGTCCCTGTCGGTTTCCATTACGGCCCGCAGGTTGCGGAGCTGGTCACCGGCCCGCCTCCGCAGGCGGAACCGGAAATCCCGGTCATCCAACAAACTCCGGACGACGTTGCCGCCCCCACGCTCGTCAGCCAGCTGGACGCACAGGCGCCGGTGCCGGTTCCGGACGTTCTTGCCCCCCTGCTCGCCGCCGCACTGGAGGTTCCGGGCGGGACCCCGGTGACCGGCGTCGTTCTTGATGCGCTGACCGGCGAGGTGCTTTTTGACCGGGGCGGAGGGGAACCGCAGCTTCCCGCCTCGAACATCAAGATCCTCACTGCCACCGCGGCGCTGGCCAAACTCGATCCGAATCAGCGGTTGACCACCTCTGTGCTCACGGGAGGCGCCGGCGGGGAAGGCGTCCTGGTGTTGCGTGGAGGAGGGGACGTCCTCCTCGGCTCCGGGGAGTCCGATGCCGAGAGCGTTATCGGCCATGCCGGTCTTGCTACACTCGCCCGGGAGACGGCAGCCCAGCTCGACGGCGATGGCCCGTACCGCGTCGTGATTGACGACTCGCTCTTTGTCGGGGACGTCCTCAACCCCAGCTGGCAGCCCGGTGACGTGCAGGCCGGCGAGATTGCGCCGATCTATCCTCTCGCCATCAATTCGTCCTGGACGGATGAGTCGAAGCAGTCCGGCGCGAGGGCGGCGGATGCGGCACTGGCTGCGGCCACCGTATTCCGGGAGGCGCTACTTGCCGCTGGCGTGCAGGTTGAGGAGGGCATCGAGCGGCAGGTTACGGGTGAGGACGCGGAGGAGGTGGCGTCCGTCGAGTCGGCGACGGTCGAAGCGCTGGTTGAACACATGCTCCGCACCTCGGACAACTACCTCGCCGAGGTGCTCGCCCGGCTCGCGGCAGAGGCCAGCGGCAGGCCGGCGTCGTTTGGCGGGGGGCTCGAAACGATCGCCGAGGTGATCGCCGGGCTCGAAGTGCAGACAGAGGAAATGGTGCTTGGAGATGCCTCAGGCCTTTCGCCCAGGAACCGAATCAGCCCGCGGCAGCTCTCGGACGTGGTGCGCACGCTGCTCCGCTCCGACAACCGGGCGCTGCGGCACGTGCTGCACGGCCTTCCCGTGGCCAGCCTCTCCGGCACGCTGGCGGACCGCTACAACGACGACGACGCCCCCACTTTTGCGGGCGCGGGCCTGGTCCGCGCCAAGACCGGAACTCTCAACGCGGTGACTGCCCTCAGCGGTCACGTGGTGTCAGTTGATGGCCGCCTGCTGGTGTTCTCGTTCATTGCGAGCGGCCTTGACGGGACCACGGAGCCGGCACGGGCCGCGGTGGACAGAGCAGCCGCTGTCCTTGCCACCTGCGGGTGCCGCTGAACCCCGGTGTGCGCTCTGGGTGGACTCCGCCAAGCGGCCTCCCAGACTAATGTGGTCGAATGGCCACCATGGACAGCAACGCCCCCCTTCAGCTCGTCAACTGGGATCTGGCCGCCAGCAGCGCGGCGAAACTGGCGCCTCCGGGCCCCAAACTGAGCGCCGGGGAAGTGCGGGACGCCGTAGCGAACCTCCGGGAACTGGCAGATCTCTCCGTTGAGCACGTTCATCGGATCACGGGCCTCGAGGCGGCGCGGGACCTGCGGGATTCGGAGCTGATCATCGTGGACCGCGCATCGTGGGCCAAGGCCAACACCCAGAGCTTCAAGGTGCTGATGGCGCCGGCGATCGAGCACCTTGCGCAGACCAAAGGCGAGCAGCTGAAGGCGGCCAATGCGGCCCTCGGCGGCGCAGTGACCGGTGCCCAGATGGGCACCATCCTCGCCTTTCTCTCGAGCAAGGTCCTCGGGCAGTATGATCCGTTTGTTGCCTCCAGCCGCGGGCCCGGCGGACGCCTGATGCTCGTGGCGCCCAACATCGTCTCCGTTGAGCGTGAACTGAATGTGCAGCCCGCCGACTTCCGGCTGTGGGTGTGCCTGCACGAGCAGACCCACCGGGTGCAGTTCGCTGCCGCACCGTGGCTCAAGGACCACATGTTGGAGCACATCTCCGAACTCACCGTCGGCCTGGCGGACAAGGCCGAAACCCTGGCGGAGCGGCTCACCAACGCGCTGAAGTCGCTGCCAACACGCAGCCAGAACGGTAAGGACCAGGACGGCGACGGCGTGCCCCCGAGCGATGGCGGCATCCTCTCCCTGCTCCAGGAACCTGAAGACAAGGCCCGGCTCTCCCACCTCACCGCCGTCATGAGCCTGCTCGAAGGACACGCGAATGTGGTGATGGACGCCGTTGATTCCAGCATCGTGCCCACCGTGAAGACCATCCGCCGCCGGTTCAACGCACGAGGGAAAACCCGTGGACCGGTCGAGAAGTTCATCCGCCGCCTATTGGGCCTGGATGCGAAAATGCGCCAGTACAGCGACGGGGCACGCTTCGTCCGCGCGGTCGTGGACGCCGTCGGTATGGAAGGGTTCAACCGGGTGTGGGAGCAAGCGGAGAACCTGCCCACCGAAAAGGAGATCCACGCGCCCAGGGAGTGGATCACCCGGATGGGACTGTGAGCCGCCGGCCGCGGCTCAGCCCTACGGTCGGCACGGCGAGAAACCTGATCCGCGCCGCGCTCGAGGATGCGCAGGTTTCCGAGGGATCGCTGATCCTGGTTGCGTGCAGCGGCGGAACCGACTCACTCGCGCTAGCCGTTACGGCGGCGTACTTCGCGCAGACCGGTCAGTACCGGGTGGGTGCCGTCGTCGTCGATCATGGTTTGCAGCAGGGCAGCGCGGACGTAGCGGAGGCCGCGCGCTCCCAACTGGCGGGTCTGGGCCTTGCACCGGTGGAGGTGCGCCGGGTTGAGGTGGCAACAGCTGGAATGGGCCCGGAAGCCGCAGCACGGATTGCCCGATACGGGGCGCTCGATGCCGCCGTCGAACAGCACCGCGCCGCCGCCGTTCTGCTCGGCCATACCCTCGATGACCAGGCCGAACAGGTACTCCTCGGTCTCTCCAGGGGTTCGGGAACCCGCTCATTGAGCGGCATGCCCCCGCGCAGAGGGGTTTACCTTCGACCGTTCCTCGCCCTCCGGCGCATTCAGACGGAGGAGATCTGCCGGTTCACTGGTCTTGACCCGTGGCATGATCCGACCAACGCGGACCCTTCCCTGATGCGCTCACGCGTACGCACCCGGGTGCTGCCTTTCCTGGAGGACGAGCTAGGCCCCGGAATCGCAGAGTCCCTGTACCGGACGTCGCGGATCCTCTCCCAGGACGCCGCCTACCTGGACGAGCTCGCAGAGGTCGAGTACGGCCGGCTCAGAAAGACTGCAGGCAGTAGTGAGCCGGGGAAAGAAGAGCACGACGGCGGCAGCCTCCTCCTGTCCGAAGAGGGCCTGCGCGCCCTTCCGCCCGCTCTCCGGCAGCGGGTCCTGGCGCTCGCCGTCGTCGAACTCGGCGGAATTCAACCAAGCTTCGAACGCCTGTTGGCCGCAGAGAACCTGTTGCGGCGCACCGGATCGGCGGGTCCAGTGCAGCTCGGCGGCAGCGTGAGCGCCTACCGGCAGGTCAGGGGTGCAGGGGTTCCCCAAGGCCACTCAAGCTATGGCAGTCTTGTCCTTAGGAAAAACCTCACAATCCGGGAGTAATTGGTGGATTCACAAGACGTCCAGTCGGATCTCAAGCACGTTCTCTACACCAAGGAAGAGATTCAGCAACGGGTCCAGGAACTGGCCGCGGAAATCGACCGCGATTACGCCGGCCGGGACGTCCTCATCGTGGGAGTGCTCAAGGGTGCGGTGATGGTCATGGCTGATCTGGCACGCGCCATGCACTCGCACGTCACCATGGACTGGATGGCCGTTTCCTCCTACGGTTCGGGAACGCAGTCCTCCGGTGTGGTCCGGATTCTCAAGGACCTCGAGACAGACCTCATGGGCAAGCACGTCCTGATCGTCGAGGACATCATTGATTCGGGGCTCACCCTGTCCTGGCTGAAAGCCAACCTGCTCTCACGCGGTCCCGCTTCCGTCGAGATCTGCACTTTGCTCCGCAAGCCTGACGCCGCAAAGGTAGCGATCGACGTGAAGTACGTCGGCTATGACATCCCGAACGAGTTCGTGGTGGGCTACGGCTTGGACTTCGCCGAGAAGTACCGCAATCTGGACTTCATCGGTACCCTCGCGCCGCACGTCTACGAATAGCTCCGCAGGTGGGCGGGAACCCGCCTGTACGCCCAGAGGGAACTTTCCACCGCGGGTGCGCGTGGATTCTGAAGAGAATGTAAAGCTGGTAGCACATTTCGGGCGCGCCGCTTTGGGCGATCCGCAGGTGGACGAGCGCTATGTGGCAGTTAATCAGGAGGGACAGGGCACTGCGCCCTGAGTTGAATGAAATTGAAGAGCTTGTTCAGAGGACCCATTTTCTGGATTGTGCTGGCAGTTGCCGCACTTCTGGTCATCCTGCCCTCCGTGTTCAACAGCAGCGGTGCCCGAGTGGACACCAATATCGGCCTTGAACTCCTCGAGAGCGATCAGGTGGAGCAGGCAAAGATTTACGACGGCGAGCAGCGGGTTGATCTCACGCTGCGCGAGGACTATGAAGAGCTCGGCCGCAGCGTTTCCTTCTTCTTCAGCGCCGCACGTGCCGAGGACGTAGTCGACGCCATCAACTCCTCAGACGTGGACGGCTTCACGGACCAGCCGGTCGAGAACAACTGGTTCACCAGCATCCTCGGCCTGATCCTGCCCATCCTGATCCTTGGTGCAATCTTCTGGTTCCTGCTCAGCAGGATGCAGGGCGGCGGCTCCAAGGTGATGCAGTTCGGCAAATCCAAAGCCAAGCTCATCAACAAGGACATGCCCCAGGTCACCTTCAATGACGTCGCAGGCGCTGATGAAGCAGTCGAGGAACTCCACGAGATCAAGGAATTCCTGCAGGAGCCTGCCAAATTCCAGGCGCTCGGCGCGAAGATCCCCAAGGGCGTGCTTCTCTACGGCCCTCCCGGAACCGGTAAAACCCTCTTGGCCCGCGCCGTTGCGGGTGAAGCCGGAGTGCCGTTCTACTCAATCTCCGGATCCGACTTCGTCGAGATGTTCGTGGGTGTCGGTGCCTCGCGCGTCCGTGACCTGTTTGAACAGGCAAAATCCAACGCTCCGGCCATCATCTTCGTTGACGAGATCGACGCGGTCGGACGCCACCGCGGTGCCGGCGTGGGCGGCGGCAACGACGAGCGTGAGCAGACCCTCAACCAGCTTCTGGTGGAGATGGACGGCTTCGACGCCAACACCAACGTCATCCTCATCGCAGCGACCAACCGACCGGACGTGCTGGATCCTGCGCTGCTGCGTCCCGGTCGCTTCGACCGGCAGATCGGCGTCGAAGCCCCGGATATGGGCGGGCGTCTGCGCATCCTGCAGGTCCACTCGAAGGGCAAGCCCATGGCGCCCGGCGTGGACCTGAAGTCCGTAGCCAAAAAGACTCCCGGGTTCACCGGTGCTGACCTCGCGAACGTCCTGAACGAAGCAGCGCTGCTCACCGCCCGGTCCAACGCCCAGCTCATCGACGACCGCGCCCTCGACGAGGCGATCGACCGCGTCATCGCCGGGCCGCAGAAGCGCAGCCGGGTCATGAAGGAGCTGGAGCGGAAAATCACGGCGTACCATGAGGGCGGCCACGCCCTGGTTGCCGCCGCACTGCGCAACACGGATCCGGTCACCAAGGTGACCATCCTTCCGCGGGGCCGGGCTCTGGGTTACACCATGGTGCTGCCCGCGGATGACAAGTACTCCATCACCCGCAACGAACTCCTCGATCAGCTGGCCTATGCCATGGGCGGCCGCGTGGCGGAGGAGATCGTGTTCCACGATCCCTCGACAGGTGCATCGAATGACATCGAGAAGGCAACCGCTACTGCCCGGAAGATGGTGACACAGTACGGGATGAGCGAGAGGATCGGTGCCGTGAAGCTCGGCCAGGGCGGCGGCGAGCCGTTCCTGGGCCGCGACATGGGCCACGAGCGCAACTATTCGGATCACATCGCCTACATCGTCGATGAGGAGGTGCGTCGGCTCGTGGACAACGCCCATGATGAGGCGTATGCCATCCTTACCGAAAACCGAGACGTTTTGGACCGGCTGGCTCTCGAACTGCTGGAACGCGAAACCCTGAACCAGGCGGAGATTGCAGAGGTCTTCACCGACATCCGCAAGCGGGACGCGCGCAGCATCTGGCTCTCGAAGGATAGCCGGCCGGTGCACTCCCTCCCTCCCGTGGTCTCCGCCAAGGAACGCCAGGAAGCGGAGGCAGCCGGAGAGCCTGACCCCGAAAACGTTTCGCCGCAGGATCAGATTGCGGATGCCAATCTGCCCAGCGGTTTCGACGTCACGGGCGATGCCCTGCCGGAGCCGGAGACTGAGCCGGACAACAAAGGCGGAACCACCGGGAACAATGACCAGGACGGGTACGGCCAGCGTCGTAACCGCTAGCAGGTCGGCCACAGGGGCCGGGATAGGATTCTTGGCGTGACCGATTTTGACGATCAAATGGTTGATGTGGCTCTCGCGGCCAGCGGTTCAACGGTGGACCAGCCGAGAATCGAGCGGGCAGTCCGGGAGATTCTCGCCGCCATCGGCGAGGATCCTGACAGGGACGGCCTCGTGCAAACACCCAAACGGGTGGCCCGCGCGTACGCGGAGTTCTTCGCGGGACTTCACCAGCATCCCAAGGATGTCCTTTCGACCACCTTTGATCTGGACCACGAAGAGCTGGTGCTCGTCAAAGACATTCCGTTCTATTCGACGTGCGAGCATCACCTTGTCCCGTTTCATGGTTCAGCGCATATCGGGTACATTCCCTCAGACGACGGAAAAATCACAGGCCTGAGCAAACTGGCGCGGCTGGTGGAGATTTATGCGCGGCGTCCGCAGGTGCAGGAGCGCCTCACCACGCAGATCGTGGATGCGATGATGGAGCACCTGCAGCCGAAGGGCGCGATCGTGGTCATCGAATGTGAGCATATGTGCATGTCGATGCGCGGCATCCGCAAGCCGGGAGCCAAAACGGTCACTTCAGCGGTGCGCGGACAGGTGCGGGAAGCCGCCACGCGCGCCGAGGCCATGAGCCTGATACTTGGAAGATAGGACACAGCAACTTTATGGATTCACTCGCGGCAGCCCCAGGAACCGGACCGGCAACCTCCCCCATTCCCGTCCTGCGGCCATCCCGGGTTCGCAAGTCCTTCGCGGACCTGCCGACGGAGCGGGCGCTGGTGATGGGAATCCTCAATGTCACCCCTGATTCCTTCAGTGACGGCGGCAAGTTCGGAACGGCAGATGAAGCCATTGCTGAAGGGCTGCGCATGCATTACGCCGGAGCGGACATCGTGGACGTCGGCGGAGAATCGACCCGCCCCAACGCTGACCGCATCACCGTAGAGGAGGAGCAGCAGCGCATCATTCCGGTTGTCGAGGCTCTGGTTAAGGCGGGCGCGCTGGTCAGTGTCGACACCATGCATGCGGCCACTGCAGCTAGGGCGATTGATGCCGGCGCCGCCATTGTGAACGATGTTTCCGGGCTGGATTTCGATCCGGACATGCCGGGACTGATTGCCGAACGCGGAGTCCACTACGTCCTGATGCACCAGCGCGGCAATCCGCAAACCATGGATTCCCTTGCCAGCTATGATGACGTCGTTGAAGACGTCATCTCCGAACTCACGGACATCCGGGACAAGTTCTACGCCGCCGGTGTAACCCCGGAACAGATCATCCTGGATCCCGGAATTGGCTTCGCCAAGAAGGAAGACCACAACTGGGCACTGTTGCGCGCACTGGACCGATTCGACGTGCTCGGTCACCGCATTCTGGTGGGAGCCTCCCGCAAGCGGTTCCTCGGAACCCTGCTCAGCGTTGCTGGCAAGGCAGCAGCTCCCGCCGAGCGCGGTGACGCGAGCGTTGCCGTTTCCGCCCTAGCAGCTGCACACGGCGCCTGGTGCGTCCGTGTGCATGACGTCGGACCGAACCTGGATGCGGTCAAGGTCGCCGCAGCCTGGACCAGGTAGACGGATCATGGCACAAAGTTCTCCCGCGCAGCGGGACAGGATCACACTGACGGGGATTACCGCCGTCGGGCACCATGGGGTGTTCGAGCATGAGCGCCGTGATGGCCAGCCCTTCATTGTCGACGTGGTGCTTCACCTCGATCTGCGGCCGGCAGGTGAGAGCGATGACCTCACGCGCACCGCGCACTACGGCGAACTCGCCGAACAGGTCGTAGAACTCATCACGGGTGAGCCGCTTGATCTCATCGAGGCACTGGCTGAGCGCATAGCCGCCGCTATCCTTTCCGCCTTCGCCGTGGACGCCGTCGAGGTCACCGTGCACAAACCCAAGGCGCCCATCGAGGTGCCGTTTGGCGACGTCGCCGTCTCCATCTTCCGGGAGCGTTCATGAGTGGAACGGTGCGTTCCATCCTCGCGCTGGGCAGCAATCTCGGCGAAAGCCGCGACACGCTGTCCCTCGCCGTTGCCGACCTCGTTGACTCCACGAACGTGCGTTTGCGTGAAGTGTCGCCGATCGCGCAGACGAAGGCCGTCGGCGGCCCGGAGCAGCCGGACTACCTCAACATGGTGATCGAGATTGAGACGGACCTTGGGCCGTATGAACTGCTTGAGCACTGTCAGGCCGTTGAGAATAAGCACCACCGGGTCCGCTCTGTCCGGTGGGGTCCGCGTACTCTCGACGTCGACATCATCACCTACGGCGATCTCGTCTCGGATGACGAAAAGCTGACCCTGCCCCATCCCCGCGCGGCGGAGCGGGCCTTTGTCCTGCAGCCCTGGGCGTGGATGGACGGAACGGCTACGCTGTCGGGGCGCCCGGTCGCGGAGCTTGTCCAGCAGGCGGAAGACCTCCCCGGCCTCGTACCGTTCGAGGGGGCCTAGCAGAGCCGTGGGATCAATCCGCATCGGCTGGCTGGTTCTGATCGGTTTGGTGTTCGGTGCCGCCGGGTGGCTGGTCAACTGGTGGGCAACCCGCAACGGGTACCCCACCCCGTCGCTGCCGCTGAGTTCGCTGTTGACCATCGCCGCCGTCGTCGCGGTGACACTTATTTTCGGGCTCCGGGTGAGGCGCTGGCGCGGCGGCAATCGCAAGCGGGTCCTCGATCCGATCCTGGCGGCACGCACCGTGGTGCTTGCCCAGGCGACTGCCTATGCGGGTGCCCTGACAACCGGCTGGCACGCGGGGATCCTCGCCGATCAGCTGACGCTGGTGGGAGTCCGCAGCAACCTCGGTCCATTGTGGGGTTCGCTGGCGGTGATTGCCGGTGGCATAGTCATGATTGCAGTCGGACTGATCGTGGAGAGTTTCTGTAAGCTTCCGCCGGATGATGAGGCCGGGTCGGAGACGAGGCGTGAGAGCGGCGAGGGGGAGTATGCGTAGGGAACCAATTGACCCGGCGGGGATTGAGTGGACGCGGGTGTCACCCAAGTACCTCAGGGTCCGGCTTGTAGGGTGGGCGATAGGCAGCCTCATCTTCCTGGTGATCTTCTCTGTTCCGCTCGTCCTGTTGCTGACGGGGGTGCTGCCCCGCTTTCCGCTACTGCTCGCGTGGTTGCTGCCCGCCGCCGTCGTCATCTTTGCCGGGTGGCGTGGACTGCTCCTGCCCCGTCAGGTGCGCGCTATCGGCTATGCGGAGCGCAATGAGGATTTGCTGGTCCGGCAGGGCATCTTCTTCCAGCGCACCATGGTGGTGCCCTACGGCCGGATGCAGTATGTCGACGTCGCGGTAGGGCCGATTGAACGCGCCCTCGGCCTGTGCACGCTCAAGCTGCACACGGCGTCGCCGGGCACCAATGCCGAAATTCCAGGGCTTCCTTCCAGTGAGGGAGCGCGGTTGCGGGAGCAGCTCTCGGCACGCGGTGAAGCGAAGCTGGCAGGGCTGTGACCGGCGCCGTACCTGACCCGGCGGTGCTCTCCGCCTCACCCGAGGAATGGAAGCGCGTCCACATCATTTCGCCGCTCGTCCGCGGCTGGATTGCCATTGCCGCGCTGATCTTTTTCGGCGGCCGCGATTGGTTCGAGGGTCTCCTGACAGGAGAGCCTGGAGGATTCAGGGGAGAAGGGGTAGTCAATCTTCCCCTTGCCATAGCCATCGTCGTCGGCGTCGTGCTGCTGATCGCGGCCGGGTTCTTCCTCTCCTGGTACTACACGCGCTACCAGGTGACCGAGGAGCACGTCCGAGTCAATTCGGGAGTGGTCTTCCGTCAGCACCGGCAGGCGCGTCTGGACCGGGTGCAAGCCATCGACGTTGTCCAGCCGTTCCTCGCGCGGCTGTTCGGGCTCGCGGAGCTCAAGTTCGATGTGGCGGACGCCGGGGAGTCGGCGGTACGGCTCTCCTTCCTGAAACTGGGGGAGGCTCAGAAGCTGCGGGCAACCATCCTGGCGCGGGCAGCTGGCGTCGTCGTGGATCCGGAGCACCCACAGGACATCCCCGAGGCACCCGAACGCGAGGTCCTTGCCCTCACTCCTGCCCGCGTGCTGGGCGCCGCGGCACTCTCCGGCAACACTGTCGCGGTGGTACTCGGCCTGATCGGCGTGGTGGTTTTTGCCTTCGTTCTTGAGACCGGGGCGCTGCTGGCGGCTTTCGTTCCCATCCTCATCGGTGTGGTCAGCGGTTACTGGAACGTGCTGAACACGGGGTTCAACTTCCGGGCAGCAATTTCACCGGACGGCATTCGCATCCGCTACGGGCTTCTCGATACCCGCACACAGACGGTGCCGCCCGGTCGGGTGCAGGCGGTCGGCGTGATCCAGTCACCCCTGTGGCGCCTGAAGGGCTGGTACAAGGTCACCGTGAACGTGGCCGGCTACAGCGCGTCCGCGAGTGGTGAGGCGCAGGCACGCGCCACCCTCCTTCCGGTGGGAACGCTGGACGAGGTTCTTCAGGTAATCGCGCTGGTGCTCCCCGATCCGGGAACGGACTCGCCCGTCGAGGTGTTCTCGGCAGGCCTGTCAGGACGGGATTCCGACGCCGGTTTCATCACCACCCCGCGGCGTGCACGCCTCATCGCGCCGCTCGCCTGGCGGCGCAACGGGGTGGCGGTGACCGACACCGCGCTATTGGCCCGGTCAGGTGCGTGGTGGCGGCAGGTCGCCGTCGTACCGCATGAACGCACGCAGTCCCTGGCCCTTCACCAGGGCCCGCTGGCGCGCAGGTTCGGGGTGGCTGACCTCATCCTGCACACCACTCCCGGGCCGGTCTCTCCCCGCGTCCGGCAGATCCCTGAAGCGGACGCCTGGCGGCTGTTCTCCGAAGAGGCCGGGCGGGCGGCCGATGCCCGACGCCGCAGCGGTCCCGAACAGTGGATGCGGCCCGTCCCGGTGCAGGAGCAGATGGAAGAGACGGATGCGGCTGCCGACGCACCCGTCATGCCGGCACCGCCCTCATACCTGGAAGGTCCACATCATGAACGTTCCTGAGCGTCCGGTCCGTCCCGGCGCTGGAGGCCCCCGCCGGAAACCCGGGAGGCTCGGCGTCGGAGTGATCGGCGCAGGCAGGGTTGGTGCCGTTCTGGGTGCTGCCCTGCGTGCAGCCGAACACGCCGTCGTCGGAGTTTCCGCTGTCTCCGAAGCAAGCAGGGAACGGGCCGAGAACCTCCTGCCCGGGGTCCCGCTGCTTGGGATCGAGCAGATCGTGGAACGGGCGGAGCTTGTCCTGCTGGCAGTGCCCGACGACGCCCTCCCGGATCTCGTCTCCGGCCTGGCCGCCGTTGGTGCCTGGCAGCCCGGCCAGCTCGTCGCGCACACGTCGGGCCGCTACGGAACGGCCGTTCTGGACCCGGCGCGGAGGCTTGGCGCCATCCCGCTAGCGCTGCACCCTGCGATGACGTTCACCGGCATGAGCCTGGACCTCACGCGCCTGCCCGACTGCACGTTCGGTGTCACAGCGCCCACCGCCGTCCTCCCGGTGGCGCAGGCACTCGTGGTCGAGATGGGCGCTGAGCCGGTGGTCATCGAGGAAGAGGACCGCGTCCTGTACCACGCGGCGCTTGCGCACGCGTCGAATCACCTGGTCACCCTCGCTGCGCAGTCAACACAGTTGCTCGGCAGCATTGGTGTGGAGCGGCCGGACCGAATGCTCGGGCCGCTGATGCGTGCCTCCCTTGAGAACGCGCTCGCCGCGGGCGAGGGGGCACTCACTGGGCCGGTTGCACGCGGTGACACCGGTACGGTCGCGGCGCACGCCGCTGCCCTCGCCGAAGCGCCCGAAGACATTTCCCGTGCCTATACGCGATTAGCCGCGGTGACTGCCTCCCGCGCACTGGAACGCGGGCTCCTGTCCCCGGAGCAGGAACGCGCAATCACTGAGGCGCTGGCACGGCCCGAGAAGGAAGAAAGCGAATGAGGCCACGGGTTCTCACTACTGCGGCGCAGCTGCGTGCTGCGCTCGCCGAACAGCTGGCTGCGGCAGGTCCCGGCCCCGTCAGCCTGGGGCTCGTCCCCACTATGGGCGCCCTCCATGAGGGCCACGCTGCGCTGGCCCGCGCTGCACGGACAGAGAACGACGTCGTTGTTGCCACCATCTTCGTCAATCCTCTTCAGTTCGGGGACCCGCTAGACCTTGACCGGTACCCCCGAACGCTGGAGGCGGACCTGGAAATCCTTGGGGGCTACGGTGTCGACCTGGTCTTCGTGCCGTCCCGGGAAGAAATGTATCCGGGCGGCGAACCGCTGGTCCGGCTCTCCGCCGGACGCCTCGGCGCAAGGTTTGAGGGCGAATTCCGGCCGGGACACTTCGACGGGATGCTCACCGTCGTCGCCAAGTTGCTGCATCTGGCCTGGCCCGCCGCCGACGCCGCGTATCGGGCCTACTTCGGGCAGAAGGACGCGCAGCAGCTGGCACTGATCCGCCGGATGGTCCGCGACCTCAGCTTCACGGCGGACATCCGTGCGGTACCCACGGTGCGGTCTGCCGAAGGGCTGGCGCTCTCGAGCCGGAACCGGTTCCTGACGGCACAGGAGGCGGATGCCGCCCTTGTCCTGTCCCGCGCATTGCGCCTGCTGACGGAGCGCGCTGTCCGCTGCGAACCGCTGGACCTGGAATCCGCCGTCGCACTGGTGGAAAGCCAGCCGCTCGTGCAACTGGAGTATTTCGAGGTGGTGGACCCGGATACTTTGGAACCGCTCGCCTTCAACTGCCGCGAGACTCCCTTCTCGGGGGAGGCGCTCGCGCTGATTGCCGCAAGGGTGGGCAGCGTCAGGCTCATTGACAATCAACCGCTGCTTGCGGACCCGGCGGGCACGTAAGGCTGAACCGGTAACCTTAGATACCGTGACCACTGAGCCAGCCCTCTCCACCGAAGAATTCAACGAGCAGATGCGCATCCGCATGGAAAAGCGCGCTCGCCTGCTGGAGCGCGGTGAGGAGCCGTATCCGGTCAAGCCGGAGCGGACGTCTTCTCTGGGCGAGATCCGGGACCGCTTCTCCGGTCTCGAGGCCGGTGACTCAACCGGTGAGAACGTCAGCGTGGTTGGCCGGATAGTCTTCCTCCGGAATACCGGGAAATTGTGCTTCGCGACGCTCCAGGAGGGCGACGGAACCCGTCTCCAGGCGATGCTGAGCCTCGCCGCCGTCGGCGAGGAGCCCCTGGCGGAGTGGAAGTCAACGGTGGATCTGGGCGATCACGTGCAGGTTTCGGGGGAAGTCATCAGTTCACGCCGCGGTGAACTGTCGGTGATGGCTACGGGCTGGGCTATGGCGTCGAAGGCGCTGCGCCCGTTGCCCACCCTGCACGCCGGGGTCAACGAGGAGACACGAGTCCGCCAGCGCTATGTGGATCTGCTGGTGCGCGAGGAAGCGCGCCAGATGGTCCGGACGCGGGCAATGATTACCCGCAGTATCCGTGAGACGCTTCACTCGCATGAATACATCGAGGTGGAAACGCCGATCCTCCAACTGGTCCATGGCGGCGCCACCGCGCGGCCGTTCGAGACCCACGTGAATGCCTTTGATCAGAAGATGACCCTTCGCATCGCGCTGGAGCTTTATCTGAAGCGGGCAGTTGTCGGTGGAATCGACCGCGTTTATGAAATTGGTCGTATTTTCCGCAATGAGGGAGTCGACTCTACGCACAGTCCCGAATTCACGATGCTCGAGTGCTACGAGGCTTATGCTGACCAGTTCGTGATGGCTGACCGCATGAAGGAGATCATCCTGAATTGTGCTGACCTTCTTGGATCGCGCCAGATTGAATCCGGAGCCGGGACCATTGACCTGGACGGCGAATGGCGCTGGCTCGGGGTCTATCCGGGGCTCTCCGAGGCAGTTGGACGTGTTATCACTCCGGACACTGACAGGGAAACGTTGTTGACGGTAGCTGAAGAACAGGAGGTTTCCGTGGACCTGGACTGGGACGCGGAAAAGCTTGTCCTGGAACTCTTCAGCGAGATTGTCGAACCGACATTGGTGCAGCCGACGTTCGTTTATGACTATCCGCCGTCAGCGCAGCCCCTGGCCCGTCCCCACCGCGACCAGCCGCAGCTGATTGAGGCATGGGACCTCATCATCGGCGGCATGGAGCGTGGAACCGCGTTTTCCGAACTGATTGATCCCGTCATCCAGAGGGAGCGCCTCACCGAACAGTCACGGCGGGCAGCTGCCGGTGACGAGGAAGCCATGCAATTGGACGAAGACTTCCTTCGTGCCCTTGAATACGGCGCACCGCCGATGGGCGGGATCGGCCTGGGCATTGACCGGCTCGTCATGCTTTTCACTTCCACCGGAATAAGGGAAACCATCCTATTCCCGCTGTTGAAGCCGGAGTTGGGTTAATACTATGGAGTATTTGGCTGTTCTCCTACCTTCCCTTGCCGTTGGGCTCATCTTCTACTTCGTCATGAAGTCGATCTTCAACGCGGACCGGGCCGAGCGTGAGGCCGAATCCGCAGAACGCCGCAACAGGGAGAATGAAATAGTAAAACCGACACCGTCGCCGGATGATGCGCCGCCCGGGAAGCAGTAAAAAGCCTGATCATCATTTTCTCCCTTTTGACGTCTGGGTTTAATGCGGACGATAATGTCTCTTGAATACTCGATAGGCCGATTGAGGAGATTGTTATGGCGCAGAAAGTCAAAATTATTCTGATTGACGACCTCGACGGCGGTGAGGCAGATGAAACCGTAAGGTTCGGCCTCGACGGATCGCAGTATGAAATTGATCTTTCCTCAGTGCACGCGGAGGAACTGCGCAGTGCGCTGTCCACCTATGTCTCCTCCGCCAGGCGCGAGAGCCAGGGTAAACAGCGGCAGGGCGCACCCGCCGCCCGCAATCAGGAAGCCGCGCAGATCCGCGAATGGGCAAAGGCAAACGGTTACAACGTCTCTTCGCGGGGGCGCGTCAATTCCGAGATCATCGAGGCATACCGGGCTGCGCAGCGCTAGCGCCTCCGAGCAGGGCCCGCTGGCCTATCTCGCCTGTGGCGAACACGCTCCACAAGCCATCCATGGGCACGTAGCATCGAACTACGCGTTAGCTAGGAGTGTGTCTCATGTTTGAGAGATTTACGGATCGTGCCCGTCGAGTTGTAGTGCTGGCCCAGGAAGAGGCCCGCATGCTCAACCACAATTACATCGGCACCGAGCACATTCTGCTTGGGCTAATTCATGAGGGTGAGGGTGTCGCCGCAAAGGCGCTTGAGTCGCTCAGCATTTCCCTCGGCGCTGTGCGCGAGCAGGTGCAGGAGATCATCGGGCAGGGCCAGCAGGCTCCTTCCGGTCACATCCCCTTCACGCCGCGTGCCAAGAAGGTGCTGGAGCTGTCTCTCCGCGAGGCACTGCAGCTCGGCCACAACTACATCGGCACTGAGCACATTCTGCTCGGTCTCATTCGTGAGGGTGAGGGCGTTGCCGCGCAGGTTCTGGTCAAGCTCGGCGCTGACCTCAACCGCGTCCGTCAGCAGGTCATTCAACTGCTTTCCGGGTACCAGGGCAAAGAACCTGTGGCATCAGGTGGCCAGCAGCAGGAGGGCACCCCTGCCGGGTCCGTCGTACTGGACCAGTTCGGACGCAATCTCACCCAGGCGGCCCGGGAGGGCAAGCTCGATCCGGTCATCGGCCGTGAGCTCGAGATGGAACGCGTCATGCAGGTCCTCTCCCGCCGCACCAAGAACAACCCCGTGCTCATCGGCGAGCCCGGCGTCGGCAAGACGGCCGTCGTCGAGGGCCTCGCTCAGGCGATTGTCCGCGGAGATGTACCCGAGACCATCCGGGACAAGCAGTTGTACACCCTGGACCTCGGTTCACTGGTTGCCGGATCCCGCTACCGCGGTGACTTCGAGGAACGCCTCAAGAAGGTCCTGAAGGAGATCCGCACACGCGGCGACATCATCCTGTTCATCGATGAGATCCACACGCTCGTTGGTGCCGGCGCGGCAGAGGGCGCTATCGACGCCGCGTCCATCCTGAAGCCCATGCTGGCGCGTGGAGAGCTTCAGACCATCGGCGCCACCACGCTGGATGAATACCGCAAGCACATCGAAAAGGACGCGGCCCTTGAGCGCCGCTTCCAGCCAATCCAGGTTCAGGAGCCTTCGGTGGCACATGCCATTGAAATCCTGAAGGGGCTCCGGGACCGCTATGAGGCACACCACCGTGTCTCCATCACTGATGCCGCACTGGCATCGGCTGCCAACCTTGCCGAGCGGTACATCTCCGATCGGTTCCTGCCGGACAAGGCCATTGACCTCATCGATGAAGCCGGAGCGCGGCTGCGAATCCGCCGCATGACCGCTCCGCCGGAGCTCAAGGAAATCGATGAGCGCATCGCGTCCGTGAAGCGGGAGAAGGAATCCGCTATCGACGCCCAGGACTTCGAGGGTGCAGCCCGCCTGCGAGATCGTGAGCAGAAGCTTCACGACGAGCGCATGGACAAGGAGCGCCGCTGGAAGTCAGGCGGTCTCGATGACATCGCCGAGGTTGACGAGGAGCTGATCGCCGAGGTTCTGGCGAACTCCACCGGTATCCCCGTCTTCAAGCTCACCGAGGAAGAGTCCTCGCGGCTGCTCAAGATGGAAGATGAACTGCACAAGCGGGTCATCGGCCAGGATGACGCCATCAAGGCAATCTCCCAGGCCATCCGCCGGACCCGTGCAGGCCTGAAGGATCCGAAACGTCCGGGCGGTTCGTTCATCTTCGCCGGTCCCACCGGCGTTGGAAAGACCGAGCTCGCCAAGGCGCTTGCTGAGTTCCTCTTCGGAGATGAAGATGCGCTGATCACACTGGACATGTCGGAGTACTCGGAGAAGCACACCGTCTCCCGGCTCTTCGGTGCGCCCCCCGGATACGTGGGCTATGAAGAGGGCGGTCAACTTACCGAAAAGGTCCGTCGCCGTCCGTTCTCCGTTGTCCTGTTCGACGAGGTGGAGAAGGCTCACGCCGATCTCTTCAACTCGCTGCTGCAGATCCTCGAGGATGGCCGCCTGACTGACAGCCAGGGCCGTGTGGTGGACTTCAAGAACACCGTCATCATCATGACCACCAACCTCGGCACCCGGGACATCTCCAAGGGCGTCATGACGGGCTTCCAGTCCGGTACTGACACCGCCACGGGTTACACCCGCATCAAGGCGAAGGTAACGGAGGAGCTGAAGCAGCACTTCCGCCCCGAGTTCCTCAACCGTGTGGATGACACCGTGGTGTTCCCGCAGCTGACCCAGGACGAGATTGTCCAGATCGTGGATCTGTTCCTCGACCGCCTGAGCAAGCGGATGGCAGATAAGGGTATGAGCATCGAACTCACACCTGCGGCCAAGGTGCTGCTCGCGACCCGCGGTTATGATCCGGCAATGGGTGCACGCCCGCTGCGCAGGACCATGCAGCGCGAGATCGAAGACCAGCTTTCCGAAAAGATTCTCTTCGGAGAGATCAAGTCCGGAGAGCTCGTCTCGGTGGACGTCGAGGGCGAGGGTGACGAAGCAAAATTCACCTTCGTCGGGCATGGTGCTCCCAAGGAGATCGAGGATTCGCCGGCGGCAATCGAGGCGGTCGTTCCCGAGTAAACCGGGGACTCTCAAGCACACCTGCCCGTATCGGTCCGCCGATACGGGCAGGTTCTTTTAAGCGCATTCGGAACTACCCTGGGTTGTGAGCTGGAGCACATCGGATGATAAAGATGTTCCATGACACTCGTACCAGATTCGCCCACCCCAGCGAACACCACTGCCTTCCATGACCTGGATCGTTTCGTCGCCCTACCGCGTTTGAGTGGGCTTTCGTTGAGCGCCGACGGCACCCGGCTGGTTACCTCGGTGGCCACCCTCAACTCCAAGGGCACTGCCTACACCTCCGCCCTGTGGGAGCTGGACCCATCCGGCCGCCAACCGGCCCGGCGCATCACCCGCAGCGCGAAGGGAGAATCGGGCGCCGCCTTCCTTAGGAGCGGCGACCTCCTTTTCACGTCCGCCCGCCCGGACCCGGACAACGCGGAGGAGGAACCGATTCCAGCGCTCTGGAAGCTTCCGGCCGCCGGCGGCGAAGCCCGGGTAGTGCACACCCGCCCGGGAGGAGTGCAATCGGTCCTCGCTGCAGCGGAGGCAGACGCCGCCGTCGTCGTTGCTGAGGTGCTGGCCGGATCAACTGATGAATCGGACGACGGAGAACGCCGCAAGGCCCGCAAGGACGCCGGTGTTGCCGCAATTCTGCACACGGGCTACCCGGTTCGTCACTGGGATGCCGATCTTGGCCCCTCCGAGCCACGCTACTTCCTGATTGAGCCCGGTGAGCCCGGTAAGCCCGGTGAAGCCGGCAAGATCACGCTCGACGACGAGCCCTCCGTCACGCTCCGCAATGTGACCGGCGGAATTGGCTCCGCACTCCGGAACGCGAGCCCGCGCCTCAGTCCGGACGGTACGTTCCTGCTCACAGCGCAGACCGTACCCGTGGGAGGCGGGGACCAGCGGTCGGTGCTGGTGCGCGTCGACACTGCCACCGGAGAGCGCTCTGTTCTCCTCGAAAACCCTGATTATGACTATGACGCGGGCCCCATCAGTCCGGACAGCTCAACCGCCGTCGTGGTAGTCCGGCACCGCACCGGCCCCGATACACCGCCGAACGTGGAGCTCGGGCTGCTTCCTGCCGCTGGAGGTTCCCTGACGCCCCTTGCCTCCGGATGGGACCGTTGGCCTGCTCCTGCCGCCTGGCTTCCGGATGGAAGCGCACTGGTGGTCACAGCGGACGACGACGGCGCGGCGCCGGTTTTCGTTATTGACGTCGCCAGCGGCGAGGTGCGGCAGGTGACGATGGATGCTGCTGCCTACACCGACGTCGTTATTTCGCCTGACGGTTTGGCCGCCTACGCGCTGCGCAGTTCCTACGAGTTCCCGCCGGAGGCTGTGCGCATTGAGCTTGCCACGGGCACTGTTGCGCCGCTGCCGGCGCCGAGTGAGCGCCCTCCGCTGCCGGGAACGCTGGAGCGGGTGGAGGCTGTCGGCGCGGACGGGCACGCCGTGAAGTCCTATCTGGTCCTGCCGGAAGGAGCCGGCGCATCTGCGCCCGCGCCGTTGCTGCTCTGGATCCACGGCGGCCCGCTCGGATCCTGGAACGCGTGGACCTGGCGCTGGTCGCCGTGGCTGCTGGCCGCCCAGGGATACGCCGTCCTCCTGCCGGACCCCGCCCTCTCCACGGGTTACGGACAGAAGATGATCGAACGCGGCTGGGGCGCATGGGGAGACGCGCCCTACACGGACCTCATGGCCGCAACGGATGCCGTGGTGGCGCGTGCGGACATCGATGAGAGCCGCACGGCGGCGATGGGCGGTTCGTTCGGCGGGTACATGGCCAACTGGGTGGCCGGGCATACGGACCGGTTCAATGCGATCGTCACGCACGCCAGCCTGTGGGCCCTGGACCAATTCGGGCCCACCACCGATGCCTCTTTCTACTGGGAGAAGGAGATGACGGCCGAGATGGCGCTCGAGAACTCCCCGCACACGCATGTCGGGAAGATCAGCACGCCGATGCTGGTGATCCACGGTGACAAGGATTACCGCGTCCCGATCGGCGAAGGTTTGCGGCTCTGGTACGAGCTCCTGTCCAAGTCGCAGCTGCCTGCCGGGCCGGACGGGGAGACTGAGCACCGCTTCCTGTACTTCCCGGATGAGAACCACTGGATCCTCAAGCCGCAGCACGCGAAGATCTGGTACTCCGTCGTCGAGCACTTCCTGGCCCGTCACCTGCTGGGCGAGAAGGTGGACCTTCCCCCGGAGTTGGGAATCTGAGGTACGTCCGGGTCCCTACACTGGGTTGAATGAGCCAGTCCTTTCATATTCGCCGGGCAACTACCGCTGACGTGCCCATCATCAAGCAGTTGGTGGCCCCGCTCGCGGAAGAGCGCATCCTGATTGCCAAGGAAACGGTCGCCTACTATGAGGGCCTTCAGGAGTTCAAAATCGCCGAAGATGACAACGGCGGTGTGCTGGGGTGCGGAGCCCTCCACGTCATGTGGGAGGATCTCGCGGAGATCCGTACGCTAGCCACCGCCGCAGCGGCGCGGGGCAGGGGCGTGGGCACCGCCGTCGTCAATGCGCTGCTTGAGGAAGCGCGCGCTATCGGTGTGCAGCGGGTTTTCTGCCTCACCTTCGAAGAGGCCTTCTTCCGCCGCCACGGGTTCCGTGTGATGGCGGACCAGTCGGCAGTGGATCCCGTTGTGTATTCGGAACTCCTGCGTTCGCATGACGAAGGCGTAGCGGAATTTCTGGACCTGGCACGCGTGAAGCCCAATACCCTCGGCAATACCAGGATGATCCGTACGCTCTGACGGTGAGCTAGCCAGCGGCGTTCTGCGCCGATAAGCTAAGGATGCTTGGTATGTGAACGCCAGGTGAGTCTCCTGACAGGGGGACGGAACGTCGACGAAAGGCGGAACGCCATGGGTGCAGACGACAAGACACAGAACAACGCCGAGAAATTGGGCGGCAAGGTTCAGGAAGGCCTGGGCAAGGCCACTGGCAACAAGGACATGGAAGCCGAGGGCCAGAAGGACCAGAGCAAGGCCGACCTCAAGAATGCCGGCGAGAACATCAAGGACGCGTTCAAGAAATAGCCGGTAAAAACGTAGGCGGCATCAGGCCGCCAGCTGTGGGAAGGACCGTCCGGGTCCTTCCCACAGTCATATCCGGGTGCTTCAGCATGAAGGGTCTGGGCAACCGTCCCTGCCGCAGAGTACTGTTCAAGGGCGAACCGGTTTTGCAGCAGTCGATCACCGTCCAAGGAGACTCGCATGAAGAAGCTGATCAATGACCCGCAGGCAGTGGTAACTGAATCCGTTGAGGGGTTCGGGGCTGCCCACGCTGATCTGGTTGAGGTGCATCCGGACCCCTTGTTCATCACCCGCAGAGACGCTCCGGTCCAGGGCAAGGTGGGGTTGGTTTCGGGCGGCGGAAGCGGTCATGAACCTTTGCACGCAGGGTTCGTGGGCCGCGGGATGCTTGATGCTGCGGTCCCTGGCGCGGTGTTTACCTCGCCCACTCCCGATCAGATCATTCCCGCCACACTTGCCGTGAACGGCGGCGCAGGAGTGCTCCACATCGTCAAAAACTACACGGGCGACGTCCTCAACTTCGAGACCGCAGCCGAAATGGCGCAGGCTGAGGGCGTGGAGGTCCGGTCGGTCCTGATCAATGACGACGTCGCTGTGGAAGATTCGCTGTACACCGCAGGCCGCCGCGGCGTCGGCGGGACGGTGCTCGTGGAACGAATCGCCGGAGCAGCAGCCGAGCGCGGTGATTCCCTCGACGGCGTCACCGGGATTGCCCAGCGCGTCAATGACAACGTGCGTTCCATGGGCGTTGCGCTCTCTGCCTGCACGGTGCCGCACGCCGGCGTGCCCAGCTTCGATCTGACCGAGGAAGAAATCGAGATCGGCATCGGGATTCACGGTGAACCTGGCCGGCACAAGATCGCCATGGAAAAGGCGGACGGAATAACCGACCGCCTCCTGGAGCCGATCCTCGCCGACCTCAAAGCGACGGACGGTGACCGCGTGCTGCTCTTCGTCAACGGCATGGGCGGCACGCCGGCCAGTGAGCTTTACATTGTGTACCGGCGCGCGCGTCAGGTGCTTGCCGAGCGCGGCATCTCGGTTGAGCGCTCCCTGGTTGGCAACTACATCACGGCGCTGGAGATGCAGGGAGCGTCGATTTCGGTGCTGAAGCTGGACGATGAAATGGTGGAACTCTGGGACACGCCGGTATGGACGCCGGCCCTGCGATGGGGAGTGTAGATGGCGCTGACTGCGCAATGGGCCGAAGCCTGGATCCGGGAGTGCTCACAGGTCCTCACTGAGCACCGTACTACGCTGATCGAGCTGGACCGGGCGATCGGGGACGCGGACCACGGCGAGAACATGCAGCGCGGGTTCGCGGCGGTGGTGGCAAAGCTCGACGCCGGTGGGCAGGAAACACCCGGCGCGGTCTTCAAGCTGACTGCCATGACTTTGATGTCCACCGTTGGCGGTGCGGCCGGTCCGCTGTACGGTACCGCGTTCCTCCGCGCGGCCACAGCTCTGGGTGACGCAGCTGAGATCGATCCCGCCGCCGTCGTTGGCTTCCTAACTGCAGCACGCGACGGCGTGGTGGCGCGCGGCAAGGCCGAGCCGGGGGACAAGACCATGATCGATGCGTGGACTCCCGCCGTCGAGGCCGCGGGCACGGCGCAGTCGGCCGGGGCGTCGGCCGTGGAGGTGCTTGAGGCTGCAGCCAATGCCGCCCAGGCCGGTGCCCTCGCCACAGAGCCGCTGATCGCCAGAAAAGGCAGGGCCAGTTACCTGGGTGAGCGCAGTGCCGGGCATCGTGACCCTGGTGCGCAGTCCTCGGCCCTGATTCTTCAGGCGGCAGCTGACACCGCAGGGCGTCAACAGTGACGGTCGGCCTGGTGATCGTCTCGCACAGCAGCAAAATCGCCGAGGGGGTCATTGAGCTGGCCGCGCAGATGGCCCCCAACGTCCGGATAGCCGCCGCCGGCGGTACGAGTGATTCCCCGTCGCGCATCGGCACCAGTCTTGAGAAGGTTCAGTCGGCGCTTGAGGAAGCCGAGCAGGGCGACGGCGTCGTGGTCCTTACCGACCTCGGTTCTGCAGTCATGACTGCAGAAATGACCCTTGAATTCCTCCCCCCTGATACCCGGTCGAGGATCCGCCTGCCTCAAGCCGCCCTGGTCGAAGGAGCGGTGGCAGCGGCCGTGCAGGCGGAGTCCGGCGGCACGGTGGACGAGGTCGCTTCCGCTGCCGAGCGTGCTGTCGTTTCCATCGACCCTGAGTCACTTGAGCCGTTCGTCTCCCATGGGGCGGCGGCTCCCGGTCCCTCAGCTCCGCTGGAAGCAGCTGCTGAGCCGGCGGTGACGGGCGCCTGGACCCTGCCGAACAAGATGGGCCTGCACGCTCGGCCCGCGGCCGTCATAGCAAGGGCGCTCACGGACCTGGACGCCGAAGTGACCATCAACGGCGTGGACGGCAAGTCGGTGATGCTGCTCATGTCGCTCGCTCTGGGCGAGGGCAAGGAACTCCGCGCTGAGGCCACGGGCCCAGAGGCGCAGAAGGCCATCGAGTACATCGGCGGTGAGGTCAAGGCAGGGTTCGGCGAGCTCTAGCGGAACTTTTGGGCACTTACGGTGACTTCCGGGCGGGCCGACGTCGCCAGAGGTGCGCAAAAGTTCGCCAGGAGGGCCCAGGAAGTTCCGACGGAGGTGTCAGGCAGGGAGCTGCAATCCCCGTGGTGTCTCCTCGGCCAAGCCGTCCGCAAGAAGGCCGTCGAGGGCTCGCTCGAGCTGCTCAAGCGGGGCATGCAACCCATACAGCTTCTCAAATGCCGCGGGGGTGCCGTGCGCCAGGTCCACGGGGCGCTCGCGGATGAGCGGCCGCGGCACGGGGCTGTCCGTATGCCGCAGCACATGCATGATCGCGCCACGTACCTGCCGGTCCGTTCCTGCCCAGGACTGGCCCTTGGGTACGTACGTCGGCGCGGGTTTCCCGGCCGCCACCCAGGCGCACCGATCGAGGACCGGACACTGCTCGCAGGAGGGCGTCCGCGCAGTGCAGACCAGCGCACCGAGCTCCATCACAGCCGCGTTCCAGCGGACCGAGGCGGGACCGTCGTCGGGCAGGAGTGTGGCAGCCCGCTTCATCTCAGCGGCCGTCAGCGCCGGCGCCGGCAGGGCGGCACCGCCCACAAGCCGCGCGTGGACGCGGCGGATGTTCGTGTCGACAACCGTCTCGCGATGACCGAAGGCGAACGCCGCGACGGCGGCAGCTGTGTAGGTGCCCACGCCCGGCAGTGCAAGGAGCTCAGCATAGGAATTGGGCACGTTGCCCCCATGATGAACGACGACGGCAGTCGCCGCCGCGTGGAGGCGCAGCGCCCGCCGTGGGTAACCCAGGCGCCCCCAGTGGCGGAGGGCCTCACCCGCGGGGGCTGCAGCGAGGTCAGCTGGTGCAGGCCAGCGGGACATCCAGTCCTCCCATACGGGCAGGACACGCGAGACGGGAGTCTGCTGAAGCATGAACTCGCTCACCAGAACGCCCCAGGGGGTTCGGGAGGGAAGCCGCCAGGGGAGGTCCCGGGCGGCGTCGTCGAACCAGTCACTCAGGCGAGCATGCAGCACTGCGGCGTCCACGGTGAACTCCAGATGTTCGACAAATCGGCAGGATCCACCCTACCCAAAGCATCGGCGGAACTGGCCGCCGCGCGGCGTGGTGAGCATGCGCGTCGGCGTCACGTCTCTTAGCCTTGAATCATGAGCTCGGCAGGAGGTACAGGCAGCAGCCGGGTGAACGGTCCCCGGCGGACACCCAGCCCCCAGGTCTACAAACGGCGTCGTCAGGTGGTGGCACTGCTCGCCCTCCTGCTTGTCGGAGGTCTTATCTGGGCAGGGATTGCACTTGCCGGGCTTTTCCGCTCGGAGCCGGGTCCGGCGCCGGCCGCCGCGGCTCCTACCAGCGCCGCCGCGAACCCGACTGCGTCCGCAACCCCCTCCTCGTCCCCCTCCCCGACGGAGTCGAGCCCAACGCCAACACCAACACCGACTGAGCCGGTGTGCAATCCGGCGTCCATCGAGGTCACCGGCAGCGTGGACGCCGAAACCTATGCGCCGGACCAGAATCCCGTCCTCTCCCTCACCGTCAGCAATACGGGTGAGGTGCCCTGCCCGGTGAATGTAGGGACATCGCAGATGGAGTTCCTGATCACCAGCGGCGAAGACCGGATCTTCTCGTCCCGGGACTGCCAGGAGGGCGCTGAGGACCTGGAAGTGATCATTGAGCCGGGAAAGTCGGAAACTGCGCGCTTCACCTGGGAACGGATCCGGAGCGCTCCCGAGTGCGCAACAGTTGATGCGGTGCCCGGCGCCGGCCAGTACGCGTTCCGGACCCGCCTGGGTGAACGCACCAGCGACGAAGTTCTTTTCACGCTTGAGTAGAGATGAACTTCAGGTTTACACGGACTACATGAAGCGGTCGAGGAGGCTGGTCTCCGCGATCCGTGAGAGGCCTTCCCGGACAGTCCGTGCCCGCTGTTCGCCAATCCCGTCCACCGCCATGAGGTCATCGATGTTGGCGGCCATGAGGTTCTGCAGTCCATCAAAGTGGTCCACGAGCCGGTTGGCGACCGTGGGAGGCACGGCCTTGATTCCCGAAAGCAGCCGGTACCCCTTGGGCTGCACCACCGCATCGAGGGAGTCTGTGGACGGGTTGAAGCCGAGCACGCTTGCGATGGTGCCCAGATCAATGAGGTCTGTGGAGCTGAAACCCTGGAGGCGCGTCAACTGGTCTTCGACCGGCATGGTGCTTGCGCCGAGCCCGGAGTAATCGCGAAGAACCATCTCGCTGCCCGGGCCGAGGCCCGTGGTCAGCTCTTCCACCTGTAGGGAGAGGAGGCGTCCGTCGATGCCGAGTTCGAGGACGTACTGCGAGATTTCCTCGGAAATGCGGCGCACCATTTCCTGGCGCTGCAGGGTAACGGCGACGTCGCGAACAGTCACCATGGCCTCAATTTCGAGTGCCGAGAGTGATCCGGTGACCTGGTCCAGGCGTGCGCGGTACCGTTCGAGGGTGGCGAGCGCCTGGTTGGCGCGGGCGAGCACGGGCTCGGACCCTTCCAACACATGGCGGAGGCCGTCAACGTAGAGCGCGATGATCTGCATGGATTGGCTGACGGAAATGACGGGAACGCCGGTCTGGATGGCTACGCGCTCGGCAGTCCGGTGGCGTGTTCCTGACTCCTGCGTTTCGATCCGGTGATCCGGCACCAGTTGCACGCCGGCGCGGAGGATCTTGCTGGCGTCCCGGTCACAGACAATAGCGCCGTCCATTTTTGCGAGCTCGCGCAGCCGGGTGGGGGAGAAGTCGATTCCGATGTCGAAGCCGCCAGAGCAGATCGAGTCCACTGTGCGGTCGAACCCCAGGACGATCAGGGCACCGGTGCGGCCGCGAAGGATCCGCTCAAGGCCGTCGCGCAACTGCGTACCCGGCGCCACCCGCGCCAGGGTTGCTTTCAGCGCGTCCTCCGGACTGCGTACCATCTCACTCCCTCTTCGAAGCCGGGCAGGCGAATGCACGGACCGACAGTTCCTAATCCTATGGGAGCACGGCATCGGCTGACGGCCCAGTTTCCACTCAAATGCGTAACGTTCCAGCGTTCAGCGGGCACTGGGACCGCATCGGGAAGCCTTAGAAGAGCAATTCGAGGGCTTCCGTGAGCGTGCTGACCTGCTTGACGGTGAAGCCGGCTGGGATGCGCCCGGGGCCGTTGGGCGATTCCGGTACGACGGCGTGGGTGAACCCGAGGCGCTCGGCCTCTTGGATGCGACGCGAAATTCCCGGCACCGGACGCACCTCGCCGGCTAACCCCACCTCTCCGAAGGCGATCATGCGGGAGGGAAGCGCCTGGTTGGTCTTGGCGGAAGCAATGGCAAGGGCAACCGAGAGGTCCGTTGCCGGTTCGCTCAGCTTTACGCCGCCGACTGTGGCCACATAGCTGTCATCCTTGTGCAGCTGCAGCGAAGCCCGGCGCTGCAGGACGGCAAGGAGCATGGAGACCCGGGAGCCGTCGAGACCGCTCGTGGCGCGCCGCGGCTGCGAAGTTGCCGATTCGGCGAGCAGCGCCTGAACCTCGGCCAGCAGTGGACGCCGGCCCTCGAGCGTGACGGTGATGCAGGTTCCCGCCACCGGCTCCTTGGTACGGGAGACAAACAGCCCGCTTGGATCCGCGAGTCCCACGATCCCGGTATCCGTCAGGTCGAAGCAACCCACCTCATCGGTGGGGCCATAACGGTTTTTGACCGCGCGCATCAGGCGGAGGCGTGAGTGCCGTTCACCCTCAAATTGGCACACCACATCCACAAGGTGCTCAAGCAGCCGCGGGCCTGCGATAGAGCCGTCCTTGGTGACGTGGCCGACCAGCAACGTGGTCATACCGCGGGTCTTGGCAGCGTTGATGAGCGACGCCGCCACCTCCCGCACCTGGGTGACACCTCCCGCACTGCCGTCCACGTCCGGACTGCTGAGCGTCTGTACCGAATCCACGATGAGCAAAGCGGGATCCACCTTCTCAACCTGGCCCAATGCCTGACTGAGGTCCGATTCCGCCGTAAGGTACAGCGTGTCCGCCAACGCGCCGATCCGTTCTGCCCGCAGTTTCACCTGTGCGGTTGATTCCTCACCGGTGACGTAGAGAACCGTGCGTCCCAGCCGGGCGACCCTCGCCGCGACGTCCAGCAGGAGCGTGGACTTGCCGACCCCGGGCTCACCGGCGACGAGGATGACCGCACCCGGAACCAATCCGCCGCCGAGCACCCTGTCGAGTTCGCCGATCTCGGTTGGGTGGTAGGACGCCGTGGTGGAATCCACCTCAGCGATCCGGAGGGCGGGGCGCGCAACGGTAGTGGCCGCCGTAGTACGCGCTACGCCTGCCGCGGCTGCCTCCTCGACCGTGCCCCACGCCTGGCACTCGCCGCACCGGCCCACCCACTTGGCGGTGGTCCAGCCGCACTCACCGCAGCGGTAGGCGGGGGATTGCGTGCGCGATCGCGCGGTCTTTGTAGCCATGGTTCAAACGTACCGGGTGCAACTGACAGTCCTGTCGAGGCTCAGCTGTTGCTACTCACAGTTTGGGCAGGTACCCGGCGGCGTCCTCATGGGAGAGGCCGGTGGCTTCGAGGAGGTCGACGATGAGCGGCCGGTACAGAACCACCAGCCCCTCACCCTCGAGCCGCTTCACATTGAGGCGGGCGGGGTGCAGGACGGTGGCCACCGCGGCAAGATCCTCCCGCGCCCTGCGTAGGTGTTGATCGCGCTCCGCTGTGGAGGAGGAGTGCAGGGCAAGCGCGAGGACATCCACGGCATCGGCAGTTTCCTCGATCACCTGCGCCAGCGACTGCACGGCTTCGTCCGAGAGCGCCGCGTGATTGATCACCGAGGTCAGCCGCCGGGAGAACACCCGGCTATTTCGGATCGCGAGATCGATATAGCTGATCGAGCCGTGCAGCTCGCCCAGCTCGCCCCGGTGCCTCCGGTACGCCGGTGAAAGGCGCGCAACCTCCGTCGCCGCGCGCATGGAAGTCGAGAGCCCGTCCATCAGGGGCTGGCAGTTCCGTGCCCGGATCAGCGCGTGCCACGCCTGCGTGGGATCGCTGGCGGACAGCGCACGGGCGTTCTCACGCAGCACCGCGGAGAGCTCCCCGAGCAGCTTGCGGACATCGCCTTTGGGCTCGCGGCGCGGATCACGCGGCATCGCCATGGTGATCAGCAGTGCGAAAGCACCGCCGACGACGGCGTCCACACTTCGCGTGAACGGTCCTCCTTCCGGGGCCGGCAGGAGCACAACCAGGAGGGACTGCAGTGCCAGTTGGGTGGTGAAAATGGTCCCGCTGTCCAGGAAACGCGCCAGCAGGACGGACACAAAAAGAACGACGGCGGCCTGCCAGAGTCCTGTGCCCAGCAACGCCAGGAGCACATCGCCCACAGCGATACCGAGTGTGCATCCGAAACCGACTTCCAGCACCCGACGCAGCCGCGGATCCCGCGAAAACCCTAGTGCGATGAGCGAAGAGGTGGCAGCAAAAAGGGGCCCATCGTGGCCGAGTACCTGCTCTGCAAACGCATACGCCCCAACAGCGCCGACGGTGATCTGGATGGCCGGAAGCAAGGATGAGCGGCTGCGGCGCAGGCCTACGCGGGATCGGTTGCGCAGAAAGGAACGTGCGCGGTCCAGTCGCGAGCGCCGGGTCATACGCCTGACCCTACCGCCGGGAGCGGTCCATCAGGGTAAAGGTGGTGGACCTGCCCATAGTCCGCGTCCGGACGGCCGCGAGCGGCGCTGCAAGCAAGAGCGCCCCCGCCACCAGTTCCAGGAATTCCTCGAGGTGGTAGACCACCGCCAGCACTGCGGTCGGAGCACCGAGGCGAATGACTTCCCCCGCCACTAACTCGAGCCCGACGGCTGCAAACAACAGGGTCACTATTCCCAGCACGATCAGCCGGGTTGATGCTTCCGGCAGGTGCCGGGCGCTGACGGTCGCCAGTACGAGCACGACAACGGCGATGGGTATGCCGAACACCAGCCAGACGAACGTGAAGTCCGCGACGTCCACAAACTGCCCGGCAAGGGTGTCGAGGCGTTCATGCAGCCAGGTTCCCTCGTCGAGGCACAGGAGGAACACCATGCCGGCCAGAATCCACCAGGCGGTGGCCCCCTTGATTCTCTGATGTCTGGCGAGGACGGCGGCGAACAGGAGGGTTGTTGTTGCTGCGGCCAGCTGCACCACGGACCACCAGGTAGGAAAGTTGCCCTCATAGTTGACGTCGAAGTACACGCTGAAGAGAGTTTCACCTCTTGCCTGACCTGTCAGCAGCGGAGAGATCAGGCTGAATCCGACAACCAGGGCGTGCACCAGGCCGAGCCCTATGAGCAGGCGGCGCCACCGCAACGGGTGACCCGGACGCACAGCCGTGGCATCCTCGTGCTTCGCGTATCCGCCGTCAACGCTGCTGTCCGTGGTCATACCTCTAACGCTAACGGCTGGGCACTAGGACGAAGGTGACAGCTCAATAACTCATTCCGTCCAAAGCACAAGGGTTTGCAACCGGATCACGGCTAATGTCCCACCGGCGTTCATCTTCCGTTCATTTTGACCCGTCAATCTCGTTACCTGCGGTGCCTAGCGTGTGGTGAGTACCGAATCTCGTACAGACAACGCGGGTGTCATCTGAGCACCGACTGTTCAAACCCTGGAAGGGGCAATATTCACGTGAAGGCTCTTCGCTTTGGCCGCGCAGCGGCAGTTATTTCTGTGGCCGCCCTGGCCCTCACGGCGTGCGGTTCCGACGCCGCCGTCAACGCCGGTACTGAGGGTGATGCAAGCGCGGCTCCCGAAAGCACGGTTTCCGGAACCCTGACCGGTGCGGGTGCATCCTCCCAGAACGCGGCGATGACCGCCTGGAAGACCGGCTTCGAGGAGCTGAACCCCGAAGCAACCATTCAGTACTCCCCGGACGGCTCCGGTGCAGGCCGCGAGGCATTCCTTGCCGAAGGCGTGCAGTTCGCCGGCTCGGATGCGTACCTGGATGACGAGGAATACGAGGCGTCCAAGGAAATCTGCGGCCCCGATGGCGCCATCAACATCCCCGCCTACGTCTCTCCCATCGCCGTGGCGTTCAATCTCCCCGGAATCCAGGAACTGAACCTTGACGCGAACACGATCGCGTCAATCTTCGCCGGTGAGATCACCAACTGGAATGACGAGGTGATCGCTTCACAGAACGAGGGCGTTGAACTGCCGGACCTGCCGATCACCGTTGTTCACCGCGCAGATGATTCAGGTACCACCGAGAACTTCGTCGAGTACCTGGCTGCCGCGGCACCGGACGTATGGACTTACGAGGTTTCCGGCGACTGGCCTGCCGAAATCGTCGCTGAGAACGCCCAGGGCACCAACGGTGTCGTCTCCACCACCTCCTCCACGGAAGGCGCCATCACCTACACCGATGCCTCCGCCGTCGGAGACCTGGGACAGGCCCTCGTCAAGGTTGGCGAGGAATACGTGCCGCTCAGCGCCGAAGCAGCCTCCCGCGCAGTGGAAGTTGCAGAACCGGTCGAAGGACGCAGCGAGGTTGACATGTCGCTGGAACTGAAGCGCGACACCACCGAGTCCGGTGCCTACCCGATCGTGCTTGTCTCGTACCACATCTACTGCAGCGCGTACCAGGATCAGGAGACGGTGGACCTGGTCAAGGCTTTCGCGAGCTACGCAGTGAGCGAAGAGGGCCAGGCCACAGCTGAATCCTCTGCGGGCAACGCGCCCATCTCCGAGGCCCTGCGCGAGCAGGCAATGGAAGCGATTGATTCCATTCAGGTTGCCTCCTAACAGGTCAATGACGCCCTGCCAGGCCCAGAAGGCCCTGGCGGGGCTGTTGGCTGTCTGCGTCCCGGCAGGGTTGCAGGTACCTTGTAAGAGCGGGACAGTTGCGTGAGCACTGTTCCAGACGTCCCCGCGCAGCGCCGAAAGGTCCCCCCGTGTCCACGAATGCACTGAAACGAGCAGGCGGTGCAGGTCAATCCGGAGACAAGATTTTCTCCGGCGCGAGCCTGGCCGCAGGCTGCCTGATCCTGGCAGCGCTCTTTAGCGTCGCAGTCTTCCTGATCATTGAGGCTCTGCCGGTTTTCGGCGCCGAGCCATCGGAAATTACCGGCGGGGACGGCTTTTTCACCTACATCTTCCCGATCGTCATCGGAACCGTGATTGCCGCGGCCATCGCGCTGCTGATTGCCACACCGCTCGGCATCGGCGTTGCGCTGTTCATCTCGCACTACGCGCCCCGCCGGTTCGCGCAGGGGCTCGGCTATGTGATCGACCTGCTCGCGGCCATACCTTCGGTGGTCTACGGCGCATGGGGATACGCCGTCCTCGCTCCGCAATTGGCCATCGCCTATGACTGGCTGGCGCGCAACCTCGGTTGGATTCCGATTTTCGAAGGCCCCGCCAGCCAGACGGGACGCACCATGCTGACCGCCGGTATTGTGCTCGCTGTCATGGTCCTTCCGATCATCACCTCGCTCAGCCGGGAAATCTTCCTCCAGACGCCGAAGCTTCACGAAGAAGCGGCGCTCGCCATGGGAGCCACCCGCTGGGAGATGATCACCATGGCGGTCCTGCCCTTTGCCCGCCCGGGCATCATCAGCGCGGCGATGCTCGGCCTCGGCCGCGCGTTGGGTGAGACCATGGCCGTGGCGCTGGTGCTCTCCGGCGGTGCCTTGACAGCCAGCCTCATTCAGTCCGGCAACCAGACCATCGCGGCCGAGATCGCACTGAACTTCCCCGAAGCCTACGGGCTCCGGTTGGCCGAACTCATCGCCGCCGGCCTGGTCCTCTTCGTCATTACGCTTGCCGTCAACATCGTGGCGCGGTGGATCATCAGCCGTCACAAAGAATTTTCAGGGGCTAACTAATGGCCAACGCCACCTTGACTCCGCGACGCTCCCAGCTGACCAAGGGCAGGATGCCCCCCTACACGCTATGGGTGGTCCTGGCAGCGTCGATCGTCGTTGGGGCAGCACTGGCCGCGCTGGTCGGTTTCAGCCTGGTTCCCTTCGCCCTCTTCAGTGCGCTCATCTTTATCGGTGCGGGGACAGCTGTCACGGGCGTCGTCGAAGGCTCACGCAAGGCCCGCAACCGGTTCGCCATGTTCCTGATCTACGGGTCATTCCTCGTCGCACTCCTTCCGCTGCTCTCGGTTATCTGGACCGTTCTGGAGCGCGGCCTCCCGGGGCTGACCTACAACTTCCTGTTCACGTCCATGAACGGCGTCACCGGAGCCATTGACAACCAGGTTGTCGCAGAGGGAACACCGGTACTGGGAGGTGCGTACCACGCCATTGTCGGCACCCTGCAGATCACCCTGTGGGCAACGCTCATCTCCGTGCCGATCGGGCTCCTCTCCGCCGTCTACCTCGTGGAATACTCCACGGGCGGAAAGCTTGCCCGAGCCATCACGTTCTTCGTTGACGTAATGACGGGTATCCCGTCCATCGTGGCCGGTCTCTTCGCCGCTGCACTGTTCGGCCAGCTATTCGGGCCGGGCACGCGCACCGGCTTTGTTGCCGCCGTCGCGCTGTCTGTGCTGATGATCCCGGTTGTTGTGCGCTCCACGGAGGAAATGCTCAAAATTGTCCCGAATGAACTCCGTGAAGCGGCCTACGCGCTGGGCGTTCGCAAGTGGCGCACCATCACGCGTGTGGTTATTCCGACGGCGATCTCAGGTATCGCCTCCGGTGTCACCCTGGCCATCGCCCGGGTGATTGGCGAAACCGCTCCGATTCTGGTCACGGCAGGCTTTGCAAGCTCCATCAACTGGAACGTCTTCGGTGACTGGATGAGCACCCTGCCCACTTTTATCTACTACCAGATCCTCACGCCCACCTCACCGACGGCCACAGACCCCAGCACGCAGCGTGCCTGGGCGGCCGCGCTGGTGCTGATCATCATGGTCATGCTCCTGAACCTCGCGGCGCGCCTCATCGCCCGCCTCTTCGCTCCCAAGACCAGCCGCTGACCCGCCGGCACAACCCAGAAGGATCTCCATTGTCCAAGCGAATCGACGTCAAGGACCTCAACGTCTACTACAGCAAGTTCCTCGCTGTGGAAGACGTGAACATCAGCATCGACGCACGTTCCGTCACGGCCTTCATCGGCCCGTCGGGCTGCGGGAAGTCCACCTTCCTGCGCACCCTGAACCGCATGCACGAGGTCATTCCCGGTGCGCGGGTTGAGGGGGAAGTGCTGCTGGACGGTGACAACCTGTATGACTCCGCGGTGGACCCCGTGACGGTCCGCAGCCAGATCGGAATGGTCTTCCAGCGGCCCAACCCGTTCCCCACGATGTCCATCCGCGACAACGTGCTGGCCGGCGTCAAGCTGAACAACAAGCGGATCTCGAAGTCAGACGCGGACGCACTGGTGGAGAAGTCGCTGCGCGGCGCCAACCTCTGGAATGAGGTGAAGGACCGCCTCGGCCGTCCCGGATCCGGCCTGTCCGGCGGCCAGCAGCAGCGCCTGTGCATTGCGCGGGCCATCGCGGTTTCCCCCGAGGTCATCCTCATGGATGAGCCCTGCTCGGCGCTGGACCCCATCTCAACCCTCGCTATCGAGGACCTCATCAACGAGCTCAAGAGCGAGTACACCGTGGTCATCGTTACCCACAACATGCAGCAGGCAGCCCGCGTTTCGGACAAAACGGCGTTCTTCAACATCGCGGGCACCGGCAAGCCGGGAAAGCTGATCGAATACGGCGAGACCACCAACATCTTCAACATGCCCTCGGAGAAGGCAACCGAGGACTACGTCTCCGGCCGCTTCGGATAAGGACCTGCCTCAGCCTGCAATCTAGAGCAGCGGGCTCATCGCCAGGAAAAGGATGGCGGCGAGCAGCGCGGTGGCGGGCGCCGTCGTAATCCAGACCAGCAATACCGAGCGCACCACGCGTCCCCGAACCGTGGCGTAGCGCTGGTTGGCGCCGGCGCCCACAATTGCCGAGGTCATGGTATGCGTGCTGGAGAGCGGCATGTTCAGCGACAGTGCGCCGACAAAAAGCATGACGGCGCTGACCCCCTGGGCCGCCATCCCGCGGAGCGGGTCAATGCGTACCAGCCGGTTGGAAAGGGTGTGTGTAATGCGCCAGCCTCCAAGCAGTGATCCGCCCGCCAGCAGCACGGCGGCAAAGACTTGGACCCAGAGCGGAATATCGCTCCCGGAGTAGAGGCCGGCTCCCACCAGCGCCAGGACGATCACGGCCATGGTGCGCTGACCGTCCTGCAGCCCGTGGCCCAAGGCGAATGCGGCGGTCAGGACGGCCTGGGCCATCCGGTTCCCGTTGTTGACCTTGCGCGGGGAATTGTGACGCAGCAGCCACGTGGCAGGGAAGACAACCACGTAGGCGAGCAGGTAGGCAATCAGCGGCGACAGCAGCAGCGGCAGTCCGATCTCCAGGAGGAATACGCGGCCGGACGCGGCAATGGACTCCCCGCCGAGCACTGCCGCCGCCCCGCCGGCCCCTATCAGTCCGCCGATTAATGCATGCGTGGACGACGACGGCTTGCCTCGGTACCAGGTGAAGATACCCCAGGCGCACGCTGCCAGCAGGGCGGCGAGCAGAATGCCCAGACCGCTCTGCCCGGTGGGAAGGCTGATGCTGTTCCCGGTGAAGAGAGTCGCCACGCTGGCGCTCATGAGGGCACCGACGAGGTTGAACAGCGCAGCGAGCAGGACTGCCACAGTTGGAGTCAGTGCGCGGGTACGGACCGACGTGGCAATGGAGTTGGAGACGTCGTGGAACCCGTTGATGAAGGCGAATCCGCCAGCGAGGAGCACTACGGTGCCGAGGAGGAAGACCTCCACCTACGATTCCTTGACGAGGATCGCTCCGACGTGGGTTGCCACCTTGCGGATGTCCTTTGTGACGTCGACGAGCTGGTTGGCGACGTCACGGTGCCGCGCGTAGACCAGCGGCTTGTGGTCAGCGAGCAGCTCCGAGCACCAGATCCGGTGCGTGCGTTCGGCACGCTTGGCCAGTCGCAGGATCTCGATCCAGTAGTCCTCGAGGTCATCGAGGGAATTGAGCTGCCGCATCGCCTCGGCGGTCAGTTCCGCCTGCCGGGTGATCACCTCGAGCTGCTCGGTTGCGCGGCGGCTGAGTTTGGTCAGCTTGTAGAGGGCGATGAGCTCCGCAGCGCCGTCGAGCTTCTCCATGGCTTCGCTCAACAGACGCGACATGGAGTAGAGGTCTTCACGGGGGAGCGGGTTGATGAAGCTCGTGCGCATCGAGGTCAGCAGGGCAAAGTGCAGGTCCGTCGAGGTGCCTTCATACTGGTGCAGCTCTTCGGCCAGCTGATCATAGTCCTGGGGTGCGGCACCAAGGATGCCGGACATGCTGCGGACTCCGAGGACCAGTTGCTGGGCCATGCTGGAGAGCAGTTCAAGTCCTGCGTTTTCCTGGGGAAAGAGGCGGAGCTTCACAAGGATCACCTACGGTCGCACGGACGGTTGCCACCTAAGACTACCTGCGCCTCACTCAGGTGGCCGGCGCTGTGCGGCCGGCCCCCTGAGGGCACAAAAGTGGCGCCGAACCGGGAGCGCCTCTCGGCGGAAGGCCGCTCGAAGCGGCTAAATGTTGAAGCCCGGGGGTTCCACGGTCCGACACCAGTTTCAGTCTGCTACTGACCCGCGTGCATGTCAACGAGCACTGTCTACTCCGGCGCCGAATGGGTTGCGCTGGACTCCGGAGTCCACCAGGTCTTCGGCTCAACTACGGGGAATCGCCGTCCTGAAACTGTCTCCGGAATGATCCGGACAAACTGGTCTTTCCTGCCTCCCTGCCACGGAAAGAGGGGAAGCGAGAATGTCTCAAGGACGTCGTCGGGGAGTTTCACCAGTTCCGCCCCACCCCGGATGACGACGCTCCAGGCGACACCCGCTTCGGAGTCCACCCCGTCCGCTTCCAGCGCAACGCGGGCATCAGCCTGCACCGCTGCAAGCTTGGTTCCGGTTCCTGTCCGGAATACGAGCGTTCCGTGATCGGTGGTGTAGTTGACCGGAAAAATGTCAGGGCCGTCTTCGAGAGCGACGGCGAGCCGCCCCACTGAAACTGCCCTCAGGCAGTTCCAGCATTCACTGTCGGTCAAAACTTCGACTCCCGCAGCATTCGCTTCCATACGGCGATCCTAGACCGGGTTCGCGCGCCAGGACAGGGCCAGTGGCCGGGAGTGCACGGTGCTGCTAGTCCAGCTCGCCGCGGCGCCAGGAAGCGGCAGCGTGCTCCAGGTCCTCCGCAGTCTTGACCAGCTGGTGTGAACTGCGCGTGAGTTTGGTGGCGTGGGCGCCGTTGGAGGTATCGACGTCGTCCGCGTGGTTGGTTTGGCCGAGCGCCACTACCCGGCAGAAAGCGGCAAAGCGCTCAAGCGCTACGTCGAATTCGCCGTCGAACGCGCCGGAAAGAATGGTGTCCGCCATGTGCTGGACCTCGTCCGCGCCGGGGGGCTCGGCGACTCCCGCGACAACCTTCGAAACCTGGGCCACCTCCTTGCCGGCTTTGAAGAAGGCGGCGATTTTTTCCGGGTTCTGCTGGGTAGCGGCACGGAGCGCGTAGAGGCGCCAGAGTGCGCCGGGCAGGGAACGAGCAGGACTTTCCGCCCACAACTCGGCAATGGCTTCCAGCCCCTGCTGGTCAGCCAGTTGCACCAGGCGCTGCGTCACCACGGGGTCATCGGTCTCGCGGCCGTGGTGAACCAGTGCGTGCGCGGCAAGGTGGGCGGCTTCGGAAACCCGCGAGGGGTCTGCACCGCCGGCGAAAACCTCAAAATCTGCGGGCGCAAACGGCTTGGGTTTGTGGTGCCGAGGGCTGTTGTCTACATATTCGCCGTCCATGGGTCGAGAATACTCCTGCGCCTATTGGGGGGCTAGGCGCCAACCAAACCCGCGGGTTCGCTCCCACGGCACAGGGCATATCGGCCCAGGTTGCCTTATCGCCCGATCGGGTGCGATAAAGTAGACACGTTGTTCGGGCGTGCCCGGGTGACGTGGGCCTTTAGCTCAGTTGGTAGAGCATCGGACTTTTAATCCGTGGGTCGTGGGTTCGAGTCCCACAGGGCCCACCCGCGAGTACGAGGAGCGCGCCCCCGCCGAGGTATCGGTGAGGGCGCGCTTTTTCGTGGAAGGCCGATCCGCTTTCCAAGGTTGCTTTCAGGCAACAAGCATTGACTCCCGGGCACAGGAAGCCTGTACTGGAAGTGCAGATCCTTTCCATCGAGCGGCACGGGAAAGTGCCGGGAGGAACTCCGATGCCCGGCCTATTGGCGTTACCCGTTCAGACGGCGCTAGCCGTCGCCGTCATCGGAGCGCTCATTGCGCTGACCGCTTTCGCCGTCTCGCGCGGGCTGCTGACGGACAAGGACCGCGATGGCGTCTTCTGGTACGGCTTCACCGGCGGGTTCGCGTGCCTCAGCGCCATTCTGGGAGCCATGGTGCTCATCCCCGAGACAGCTGCCGTGACCGGGCTGGCAGGCATGCTCGGGATGGGGTTGGCGGGCGGCTGGGTCTGGCGCGGGGAGCAGGAGCGGGCTGTGCGCCGTCGTCGTCAATCCGTGGAAGAGGCGCGGTCAGCGTTGCGGGCACGCCATGAATCCGTGTTGCAGCGGTGGGTGAGCTATGAACTGGATCCCGCCGTCGCCATCGACTATCCGGACATGACGGACGTCAAGCGTCCCGAGACTGCCGGGTTGGTCCGCGCGATGCGGACCGCGGCGGTGCTGCGCGAGCAGGAAGATACTGACGACGACGGAGCTGCACCTGCTTATGAATCCGCGGTCAGCGAGCTGGAGACTGCCTTCGAGAAGGCCGAGCGTGCCGCAGGAGCCCGTTCGACCCCTCCCAGCCGGGACAGTTAGGCTGGACCGGTCACTGGGGGACCGGAGGGGAAGTCCATGGATTCAGCACGAGCACCGCGCCGCAGAACGGCCGCTATTCTCGTCGCGCTCGCGGTCGCCGCTGCCGGCTTGGCGGTGCCGTCAACGGCAACAGCTGCTCACAAACCGAACGGTGCTGCGCAGGGCCAGGGCAAGCAGGAAGTGCGCTTCGCCACCTACAACGCAAGCCTGAACCGGTCCGCCGAGGGTGAGCTCGTCGAGGACCTGTCGACCGGCCATGATGAGCAGGCGCGGCGCATCGCCGAAGTGATTCAGATCAACAACCCTGATGTGGTGCTGCTCAACGAATTCGATTACGACGCAGACCACGCGGCGGCCGAACTCTTCCGGAC
Source organism: Arthrobacter sp. KKT183 (assembly GCF_055657625.1). Lineage (NCBI taxonomy): Bacteria > Bacillati > Actinomycetota > Actinomycetes > Micrococcales > Micrococcaceae > Arthrobacter > Arthrobacter sp. KKT183. The sequence continues at coordinate 136,407 of NZ_CM145770.1, forward strand.
CAACTACCTCGAGGTGAGCCAGAACGGTAAACCCCCCGTCAGCTACCCCTACGTCTACACCGCCCCATCCAACACCGGTGTTCCCAGCGGGATGGACCTGAACAATGACGGGACCGTGGGTGGCCCGGACGATGCGTTCGGGTTCGGCCAGTTCGAGGGCCAGTACGGAATGGTTCTCTACTCCAGGTACCCCATCGACACCAGGAATGTCCGCACCTTCCAGAATTTCCTCTGGGCGGACATGCCGGGTGCGCTCCTGCCCGATGACCCGGCTACCGCCGGCGCGGCGGACTGGTTCACCGAGGAGGAACTGGCGGCTCTCCGCCTGTCCAGCAAATCGCACTGGGACGTTCCGGTGACCATCGGTGATTCGACAGTCCATGTTCTCGCCAGTCACCCCACGCCCCCGGTCTTCGACTCTGAGGAAGACCGCAACGGCAGACGGAACAGCGACGAGATCCGCTTTTGGGTGGACTATATCCGCGGCGGCGGCAACGCGCGCTACATCTACGACGACGACGGCGAACGCGGCGGACTGGACCGACGTGACGACTTCGTTGTGCTGGGAGACCTCAACAGCGACCCGGCTGATGGCGATTCCCGCCCTGGCTCGATCAGTTCGTTGCTCGAGCTGAAGGAACTCCAGGATCCGGAGCCGGCAGCGGAAGGCGCGGCTGAAGCGTCAGTCCTGCAGGGGCGGGTGAATCCTGAGCACCGCGGTAATCCGGCTTTGGACACGGCGGACTTCGAGGACGCTGAGGCGGGAAACCTCCGGGTGGATTATGTGCTGCCGTCGAAGTCTCTCAAGGTGCGCGGCGCCGGCATCTTCTGGCCGCGCGCAGGGGCTCCCGGCGCGGAGCTCACGGGGGTTTTCCCTTTCCCCACGAGCGACCACCGGTTGGTGTACGTCGATGTTGACGTCAAGAAGCGCTGACCAGACCGACTCAACAGGAACCGCCGCGAACCGCGGTCAGGCCGGTCACCCCTGTTGATTGGAGGTGAGGCGGCGCCGCCGGTCCCAGAAGACCGCGCTGAGTGCCCCTGCCGCCGTGAGCAGAATGCTGGCGCTGACAATGATGCCGCCCGCCGACTGGCTGATGATGAAGATCCATTGCGGGAACGGGCCGCTGACTGCGGTCTGATCAACCTGTAGAGGTGCAAACACCGCCCACAAGCCCAGGGCAAGCATGGCCGCCCCGAGCAGCCAGAGCACCAAAACAAACGGATTGAACCGCGGGTGCGCCGGTCCGGGGTCCGGCAAGACCGCTCCTGCCGGCATCACTTCAACAACGTTGGCGGGCTGCTCGGGTGAGGTTGCGGTGTGCGCCTCGGATGCTGCCCGGCGCTGCTGCGGTGGTTCCTTCGGTGCGGGCCAGCGATCACCCTGGGTGGTCGATGATCCGCCGCCCCGCTGGTAGATGGAACTGTACCGATTGTCGATGTTCGGCGTATTTTCGCCCATTGTTCCTCCCTGACCCTTTGTTGGAAATCTACTCGTTCTGCTCCGTCGGGGTAAGTAGCCGCTGTCTGCGCGCCAAAATCCGGGACACCTCTGGCCAAGGCTCCGGGGGCTCGTGTAGGTTGAAGTGCATGGGAACAATAATTTTCGAGTAATTGTGCCGGTCGCGTGCCTGGCGCACTCGTCCAAACATCAACGAAACCATTCGAAAAGACCGTGTTGAGGCCTTCGTCTCCATGTTTGTTTCCACTCCTCCCGTGCATGAGTCCGGATCAGGGTCGCCCTGAACCGGCCAATCAGCGCAACAGGACCCCTACGGAACCGGCGGAGCGCCGGCGGACAGCAAGAGCCGCCGTCGTCGTCATTGCCGGTAGGTGAGTGGCCCAGCCGGTCAGAGCCACTGAAGGAGAGCCATGACCCAGCAAGACAATCAACAGCCGCTCAACGTCCATCTGACCGAAGATGCTGCAAAGAAACTGGTGGATGATCCGCGTGCGCGGGAAGCGTTGGCCCGGAAGAACCCCGCCTTCGGGGACCTGGACAGCGCGCACAGCACTGGGCGCAGGAACAAGTCAGTACACGCCAGTAACCGTCAGGGAAAGCGGGAGAAGAAGGTGCGCTGGTAGGGCGACAGCCCGCCTCGAGGCGCCACTGGAGAGATTAAAGTGAAACTGGCTCCGCGTTCTGCGTATGGGGGAATCGCAGAATGGGGAGCCAGCTCTCCAACTATACTTCACAGTAGGGGTCAGAAGTCCAGTCGAAATGTTCCTGAAGGGTGATGATGGCAGTCACAGCCAAAGCTTTCCAGCTGTGGCGTACCCAGATAGCACCTGAGGCAACGGTTTCCGACCTCTGCCGGAAGGCGGACATCAAGCGGTCCACACTGGCGCAGCAGCTGGTCCGTGGAAAAGTCTCAATAGAAACCGTCATCAACATCGCCCGCGCCTACGGGATTCCGCCGGTTCAGGCGCTGAGTGTGTTTGACGGCTACCGGGACCTCGCGGAGGGAATCCTGCCGCCCACCGGCGAGGAATATCTCAGCCAGGTTTCCCCGATGGATCTGCTGCGGCTGATCCTTGGCCGCAGTGAGGAAACGGACTGGGTGGGCAGTCCGCTGAGTTTCCGGCTCGCGCCCCTGCCTCATCGCTACTCAGTGCGCTCGTGGTTCGATGCGGTCGACGGCGGTGAACTCCGCCAGGCGCTGACCACGCGCACCGGCATTGCTCCGCAAAACCTCTCGGCGCAACTCAGCGCCGGCCGGCTGAGTACCCAGTTGTGCGTTGAGGTGGCCAGGGTTTCCGGGGTTTCGCTCGCAAACGGCCTGGTTGTCACCGGGCTGCTCACACCGCAGGAAGGCAGCTGGGCAGATGACGGCCGTGAGCAGGTGCTGAGTTCCCTGCCTGATTCGAAACTCATCCTGATAGCACGGGACCGGCTTGACGGATTGGGTAAGCGGCTCCGTAAACAGGAGCAGGACAACACTCGTGACCAGACCTTATGGGAGAACCTCGGATGAGCGCAGGATCATTTATCCAGTGGCTTGCGCTCGCGTTGTGCGTCATTTTCGCGGCTACACGCCTCCCGGATGCCCTGCGGGGTAAAGGCCGGAGCATCTTCGCTGTGCTGGTTCTGCTGTGTGTGGCGGTGGGCCTCAGCCTGGCGCCGATTTATCTTTTTGTTGACGGCTTGCTCGGCGGGGCCAATATTGCGAACCTGCTCATCCGGTTCAGCCTGTATGCCATCATGCTGCTCCTGGGGCTTCGAGGCGCGGCAGCGTTCAGCTCCGAGAGCGCGTTAAGGCTGATCAGTGGACCATTAGGTGCTGCTGTACTGGGACTCACGGTTTTGGCCACGGTGATTCTGTTCGGACTCAGTGACCTTCCGGAGTCCTCGACGGGGCTGCGGGAATACGCAGACCAACCAACCGTGCACTGGTACTCCCACCTGGGCCGAATCTACCCGGCGTATGTCGGCGCATGCCTGCTGGGCCCGGCGATCGCAAGTGCGCGGGACACCTCCGCGCGGGGCCTTCACCGAGTCGCTGCGGCCTTCATGGCGGGCGGATTCGCTATGGTGCTTGCCCACACTGCACTCAAGTTCACCGGAGTCAGGACCGGGGCGGCGGACCTCATTCTGCCGTTCGGCGCGATTGTCCTCGTCACCAGCGGCCTCACCATGATCTGGCTGTCCCGCCGGCGTTCGGTACGCAACCGCTCCGCCAATTTCCTGGCCAATGAACACCGGCGCGACTGATCCACGGTTAGTCTTTTCGCCGGATTATTTCGACCAATATCGCGAACTCTGTTCACGTTTTCATCCTGGTGTGTCAAAATTATGATTATGTAACTCCCGGTGTCCGTGGGGGGTCAACGGGTTACACAGCAATAGGTGCGTCCATTAGAACGGGTGGACGCACCTATTTCGTTTCCAGGCCGGGCTGCCGCCGCCGGAAAAGCCTGCTGTCAGGCGTCGTGATCGGTTTCGAGGATACGGACCAGCGAGTCCAGGGCGTCCCCGGCGCCGTCGTCCTCGGAGCGGAGCACAACAACGTCACCGTGCTCGGCGCCCAGGCTCATCAGCGACAGGATGCTTGATGCGTCCATGGCCTCGTCAGCCGGGCTTCCCTCCAGGGCGATAGTGATGTCAGCCGATTGTTCCCCCGCCGCTTCGGCGAAGATGGCGGCAGGACGGGCGTGGAGCCCAACCCGGCTGGCTACGGTTGCTTTGCGTTCGATCATGATCTTCCTTCCGTTTGCTGTTGTGCGAGCCTACAGGCCCAGGGTTGTGAGGATCGGCAAACCGGCACGTACCGCTGTGCGTGCCTCGATCGCAGTGGGTGCAGCCAGGGCCTGTTGTGCCAGTCCCTGTGCGTCGGTGAGGGACACTGAACCAATCACGGCAGCCACGGCGGCAAGTGCGCGCGAACTCATGGACAGCGACGTGACGCCCAGACCCACCAGCACGACGGCGAGGGCCGGATCTGCGGCCGCCTCACCGCACACTCCGACCGACTTCCCGTTGTCACCGTTGGGTTCCCCGCTGGAACGTTTACCGCCACGCGCCGTCTCGGCACCGGCCACCGTCTGCCGGATCAGCTGGAGGACAGCCGGCTGCCAGGGGTCGTTCAGGGCGGCCAGCGGCCCGAGTTGGCGGTCCGCTGCCATGACGTACTGCGTCAGGTCATTGGTTCCGATCGACGCGAAGTTCACGCGCTGCAGGATTGCTCCTGCGGTCAGCGCTGCAGACGGAACCTCAACCATGACGCCGGGCACCTTCAATCCCGCTGCCGCACAGGATTCAGCGAAGTGCTGGGCCTCCTCCGCTGTGGAAATCATGGGTGCCATGACCCAGACGTCCGTTGTTGCGCCGTCGGCTGCTTCGCTGATTGCCTTCAGCTGGCGGTCCAGCACACCGGGCGTCGAAAGCTCGGTGCGGTAGCCGCGAACACCGAGCGCGGGGTTGGGTTCGGAGGCATCGGTAAGGAAGGGCAGGGGCTTGTCTGCGCCGGCATCAAGAGTGCGGATCACTACCTTGCAGGCAGGGAACGCGTCGAACACCTCACGGTATGCCGCGGATTGCTCCTCGACCGTCGGCTCGGTATCGCGGTTGAGGAAGCAGAACTCGGTGCGCAGTAGTCCTACGCCTTCAGCTCCAGCATCGGCCGCCTTGCGGGCGTCAGCACCCGATCCCACATTGGCGAGCAGCGGGATCCGGTGCCCGTCCTTCGTCGTGCAGGTTCCGCTGTAGCTACCGAGCGAACGTGCCTGCTCCGCCCAGATGGCCGCTGCCGTCCGTTCTGCATCGCCCGGGCCGGAGAGCACGGTTCCGGCGGCGCCGTCGACAAACACCTCAGTGCCGTCGTCGATAGTCTCAACGCCGCGGGCGGCGACGACGGCGGGCAGCCCCAGCGCGCGGGCCAGGATGGCCGTGTGTGACTGCGGACCCCCGGAGCTGGTGATCAGGGCGATCACAAGCTCCGGGTTGAGCGTGGCGGTATCCGCAGGGGCGAGGTCCTCCGCCGCAAGGACGAACGGATGGTCGGCTGTCGGGATACCGGGCGCCTGCAGCCCGCGCAACTCGGCGACAATCCGGGAGCGGACGTCCAGGACGTCCTGGGTGCGCTCGGCCATATAACCGCCGAGGCCCCTCAGCATGTCCGCCACCTGGGAGCCGGCTTCCCACACCGAGCGCTCGGCAGAGGTTCCGGCAACAATGAGGGCGTTCGCGGACTTCAGAAGCATGGGGTCCGCGGCCATCATGGCAGTTGCCTCAAGGACCGCCCTCGAGTCACCGGTTGCGGCGTCGGCGCGTTGCTGAAGTTCGGCCTGCACGTTTTTCGCGGCAGCCTTCAGCCTGGCCGTTTCCTCATCAACCGTGGTGTTGGACCATTTCTCCCGGGCGGACGGTTCAGCTACCGGGCGCGGCATCTGCCGCACCGGTCCAACGATCCTGCCGGGGCTTACCCCTACGCCGGTGAAGGTGCTCAATGGTCCAACTCCTCAGTCAGGGACTATGCGGCAACCGACTCGGAGGCGGCGGCCGGGGCCGGCTTGCGCACGGCGAACCGCTTCAGGGCCACCACGGCAAGGGCCGAGATGACCATGCCCACGAGAATCGATAGAACAAACATAACGACATTACCGATTGCGAAGAATACAAAGATTCCGCCGTGCGGTGCCTGGGAGGTGACTCCGGTACCCATGATCATCGCGCCGGTGACCGCGGATCCCAGCAGGCCTGCGGGGATGACGCGCAGCGGATCAGCTGCAGCGAACGGGATAGCGCCTTCGGAGATGAACGCTGAACCGAGGAGCCATGCAGCCTTGCCGTTCTCGCGCTCTGCGAGGGAGAAGCGGCGGCGGTCGATCACGGTGGCCAAGGCCATTGCCAGCGGCGGGACCATACCGGCGGCCATGACGGCCGCCATGATCTGCCACGGAGCCTGGTTGTCGATGGCTCCAGCGCCGAGGCCGGCGACTGCGAAGGCGTAGGCAACCTTGTTGATGGGACCGCCGAGGTCAATTGCCATCATGAGCCCGAGGATGATGCCAAGCAGAACCGCACCGGTGCCGGTCAAACCCGACAACCAATCGTTGAGCGCGACGGTCAGGGCGGCAATCGGACCACCCAGGATAAGGATCATGAGGCCGGAGGCCACAATCGACGCCACCAGCGGGATGATCACTACCGGCATCAGGCCGCGCAGCCAGCGGGGAACTGCCAGCTTACCGATCTTCATGGCGACGTAGCCGGCCAGGAGACCGCCGACAATCGCACCCAGGAAACCCGCGCCCATGAAGCCGGCAACAGCACCGGCAACGAAGCCCGGGGCAATGCCGGGACGGTCAGCGAGTGCGTAGGCAATGTAGCCCGCCAGGGCTGGGACCAGGAAGCCCATCGACAGGGAACCGATCTTGAAGAACACCGCCCCGAGGTATGCGCCGAGAGCGCCCTGGGCTGTCTCGGGGAACTCGGAAGGGAGGTTCCAGAGGCTGTTGTTGACCACCATGTCGTCGGCGAACCCGGTGATGTCATACCCGCCGAGGAGGAAGCCCAGGGCAATGAGGAGGCCACCGCCGGCGACGAACGGAATCATGTAGCTGACCCCGGTGAGCAGCGCACGTTTGAGCTGTCCTCCCACACTCTCGCTGGCGGACTCGTCGTCGTGCATTCCCGGCGTGGAGGAGTCGGCAACGCGGCGGGCATTCGGGTTGTCGGCTGCCGCGAGCGCCTCCTCGACCATCACGCCGGGCTCGTCGATGCCCCGCTTGACCGGTGCGTTGATGACCGGCTTGCCGGCGAAGCGGTGCTTGTCGCGGACGTCGACGTCGACGGCGAAGATCACGGCATCCGCCGCAGCAATTATTGACGGGTCAAGAGGAGTGGACGCGGACGAACCCTGCGTCTCGACCTGCAGGTCAATGCCACGCTCCTTGGCCGCGGCGACGAGTGAGTCGGCTGCCATGTAGGTGTGGGCAATACCTGTGGGGCATGCGGTCACGGCGACCAGTCGCTTGGTCCGGGCTGCGTCCGGCGGCGTTGTGGTTCCCGGGTCCGCGGACTCAGGCTTCACGGCAGTAGCGCCGCCTTCCTTCCTGGCAGGAGCGGCTTCGAGGGCTTCCTCCACCAGAGCCACGACCTCCTGCTCGGTGGATGCGGAGCGCAACGCGGCGGTGAAGTCCTTCTTGATCAGGGAGCGGGCGAGCTTCGACAGCAGCTTGAGGTGTTGCTGGTCGGCGCCTTCCGGAGCCGCTATGAAGAACACCAGGTCTGCCGGGCCGTCTTTGGCGCCGAAGTCCACCTTCGGCTCAAGGCGTGCCATCGCCAGGGTCGGTTCAAGAACGGCAGTGGACCGGCAGTGCGGAATGGCGATGCCGCCGGGGATGCCGGTGGCTGTCTTTTCCTCGCGGGCCAGAGCATCGGCGAAAAGCCCTTCCACCTGGTCGGCGCGGCCCTGCGCCACCACCAGTTCGGCGAGCCGGCGAATGACGCCGGCGCGGTCAGTGCCCAGCGACGTGTCGAGAACGACAAGTTCGGGCGTAATCATTGCGGACATGGGAGTTCCTTTGGAGGTTATGGGTGGTTGGGGGAAGCATGGGTTGAAGCGAGCACCCGGACCGTAACCGCGTCCGGTGTGGTTTGGTGCAGGGCCGGCACTGTTGAACCCGGTAGGGATGCAGCGGCCGAGCCGTGAGCCACCGCCTGGCGCAGGCAGTCGGGGGCACTGGCGCCGCGGGTTTGCGCCAGGAGGTAGCCGGCAAGCGCGGAGTCTCCGGCGCCGACGGTGGAGATTGCTGTGATGGGTGGATGCTGTGCGTGCCACGCGCCGTCGGCGGTAACCAAAAGAGCGCCCTTGGAACCGAGGGTTGCAAGGACCGAACGGACGCCGCGGGCGAGCAGCCGGGTAGCTGCTTCGACCGCGAGGTCCTGCTGGTCCTCGAGGGTGTCTCCAACTCCAAGGCCGGTGAGCTGGGAGAGTTCCTCGGCGTTCGGCTTGAGGAGGTCCGGAGCGGCGTAGTTCTCGATCGCCGCTATGAGCGCTGCTTCGGACGCATCCAGAGCGATCAGTGGAGCGCGGTCGCCGTGGCGGTTCCTTACCGCGCGAACGACTTCAGCGTAATAATCCGGGGCAAGGCCCGGCGGAAGGGACCCTGCAAGGACCAGCCAGCGGGCGTCGTCGGACAGTTCCACCACCAGGTCAATAAGGGCGTCAGCTTCCCGCTGGTTCAGTGCCGGACCGGGCTCGTTGATTTTGGTGGTGGTGCCATCCGGCTCCGTCAGCGTGACATTGCTGCGAAGTGCTGCCGCGATGGGCAGATTGCGGTAGGGGACACCGGCGGAGTGGAGACCGGTGAGTACCGGATCATCCTCGTGGCCGGGAAGGATTGCCAGCGCCTCGGCGCCGCCGGCGGACAGGGCCCGGCAGACGTTGACTCCCTTGCCGCCCGACTCCTGGCGGTTGGCCGTTGCACGCTGCACCGCACCGCGGGCCAGGGGGGCGGCGAGTTCAATAGTGCGGTCCAGGCTGGGATTGGCTGTGAGCGTGATGATCATGCGATGACCAGCTCGACGTCCGCCTCGGCGAGGGCGCGGGTGAAACCGGTGTCCGGCTGGGCGTCGGTGACCAGGGCGTCTATGTCGCCAAGTTCGGCGAAGCTGACGAGCGTCTCTGTGTTCAATTTCGACGCGTCCGCCAGTACGACGACGCGGCGAGCGGATCTAACGATTGCTGCCTTCACAGAGGCCTCCTCCGGGTCAGGAGTGCTGAGCCCGAATTCCGGGTGCACTCCGTTGGTTCCGATGAAAACGACGTCCGGGCGGAAGCCGCTGTAGCGCGCAACAGTGCCGCTGCCGACGCAGGCACTGGTCAGGCCGCGGACCCGGCCACCGATGAATTCCAGTTGGAGTGATGAGCCGATCAGGGTGGAGGCGACCGGTACGGAGTGGGTGATGACGAGGAGCTGGTTCCCAGCTTCCTGCGCAAGGAGTGCAGCGAGGCTGCTTGTGGTGGTTCCGCCGTCCAACACAATCGAACCTTCGGTGGGAACCATTGTCAGCGCGGCTTTGGCGATGCGTGCTTTCTCTGCCTGGTTGCGGCCTTCACGGCTTGTGAGGCTGAGCTCAGTGGTGCTTGCGCTGGCGGCCGGAACGGCACCGCCGTGTACCCGACGCAGGAGCCCGTCCTTCTCCAGCAGTGCGAGATCGCGCCGGACAGTCTCCTTGGTGATGTTGAACCGTGATGCCAGCTGGGCCACAGTTACCCGGCCCTCGGACATAACCAGCGCTGCGATCCTGTTATAGCGTTCCTCGGCGAACACCGTTCCTCCTCGCTGCGTGACTGCCGTCACAACCATTTCCGTTTCAGTGACTCTATCTGTGTTTCTGTTTGGGTGTCAATGGAAAACGGAAGGAAAGGCAGATCTGCTTATGGCAGTTCCTCGGAGAGGGCGCGAAAAGGAAGAAGCCACCAGCGCCGACGGCGCTGATGGCTTCTCTTGTACGGACTGCTCGGCAGCCCCGCTGACAGGTTCGGTCAGATCCCGCCGTCGCGGGTCTCGTTTCGGGTGATCCGCTCGCCGGTGTTGGGGTCCTGGACGGTACGCGACTCGCTGACCCGCTTCTGGTTGCGGGGAGCATTCATAAGGAGCGAAATGATTAGCCCCAGAACGCCGACCCCCATCAGGATGTAACCCACCAGGGTGAGGTCGATGAAGTTCACCAGATTATCTGAGACTGCGAAGGCCAATATTGCACCAAGTGCAATGAGGACAATGGAGGAACCGATTCTCATGCCAACCACTCCTTGATTTGACCCGCTTCAGGAATTCTTCTGTTAGTCCCAGTAGCCACGGCGGGTTGCCGGAATATAAGCGCCACGTGATCAGCATACTGTCGATCCCGTTTCTGGTGAAGTTTCGATTACAAGGGGTTGCAAAGTCGCCGAGCAGGAGTTTAATAGTTCCACCGGTGAGGCGTATGCTATTACTAAGCTCACTTATCAAGTAAGGTAGTGTGCAGTTGCACTCCGGTGCATCGTCGAAATCGACATATATGTTGCGCAGTTAGAAGTTCGATAAAGGAGCACTTCATGAATTTCCTGGCATTTCTTCTTCTCGGCCTTATTGCGGGAGCCATCGCCAAGCTGATTCTGCCCGGCAAGCAGGCCGGCGGCTGGATCATGACCCTGATCCTGGGCGTGATTGGGGCCCTCCTCGGAGGCTTCCTGGGTAACCTCCTCTTCAATGTCGGCGTGAACGAGTTCTTCTCGATCTCCTCGTGGCTGCTGGCCATCGGCGGCGCGATCATCGTTCTCCTCGTTTACGGAGCGATCACCAAGAATCGCTCGCACGCATAAACCGGGTACATCGACCGAACGCCCCGCCGGCCCCCATCCGACGGGGCGTTTTGCGTTGAGCAAGCGCTCGCCCAAACTTGAACATCTCGACGGAAGGATCAGTTATGGCACGCTTCAACCCCGCGGGGAAATTTGCCAGCGGAGCGGTATTCGACCGCAACGGCCAACCAAAGCCGGGCATCCAGCGCGCGGTGGAACGGGCTATCGATATTCAACGACCGTTGGTTCTCGCCAACCTGCGGCGATTGCGCAGAAAAAACCCAACGGCCACCGGTGCCGAGTTGAACGCAAAACTGGAGCGCGACTATCTCGTTGCGATCACAACCGCAGGAGCAGCTGTCGGTGGCACCGCCGTCGTCCCGGCTATTGGAACAGTGGTTTCGCTGGGACTTTCCGCCGCCGCCACCGTCGGTTTTCTGGAGGCAACGGCGCTCTATGCACAATCAGTCGCGGAGCTGCACGGAATCTCCACAGAGGATCCGGAACGTGCCCGCACTCTCGTCATGGCCATCCTCATGGGTGAGGAAGGCTCGGCTCTCATCCAGGCGACCATCGGTTCATCAGCGGGCGGGGTCACGCGTCACTGGGGCAACGTGGTCGGGGGGTCGATGTCCTCCTCCGCAGTACGCGGCATCGGCGCCAGCATCCGCAAGCGTTTCCTCAAGCGCATGCTCGCACGCCAGGGCGGCGCCCTGTTGGGCCGGGCGCTCCCGTTCGGGGTAGGCGCAGCTGTGGGCGGGGTGGCCAACCACAAGATGGGCCGTACGGTCATCGAGGCAACCCGGGAAGCCTTCGGCCCACCGCCCACCGTCATCCCCGGTGAGCTGCTCACGGAGCTCGAGAAGCTCCCGGAGACCGGTAACGGCCCGCAGCCCTGACGCTAGCCGAACAGCGCGTGGGCCAATGAGAAGATGCTCAGTCCGGCAAGAGCGCCGACCACGGTGCCGTTGATCCGGATGAACTGAAGATCCTTACCGACCTGGAGTTCGATCTTCCGTGAGGTTTCTTCAGCGTCCCAGCGCTCCACAGTTTCGGAGATGATGCCCGCGATGTCGCTTCGGTAGGTCCGCACGAGGTAACCGGCGCCGTCGGAAATCCACCTGTTGATCTTGCCCGCAAGATCCTCGTCCGTGGTGAGACGCCGCCCGAAGTCGCGGACCGCAGCCTTGAAGTTTCGGGTCAGTTCACTATCAGGGTCATTGACTGCTTCCAGGAGGGCTGTCTTGATGGTGGACCAGGCCCGTGCGGCAACATCATGCAGACGCGGGTCATCAAGGATGCCGGCCTTGATCTCCTCGGCCTTCGCAATAATGACCGGATCATGCTGCAGATCCTGGGCGAGGTCCTTGAGATACTTGTCGATGGAGAGCCGGACATCGTGCTGGGGATCCGCCTGGACCGCCCGAACGAACTTGAGGAACTCCACATAAACCTTGTCGCCGACGAGCCCGTCCACGAAGTGCGGCACCCACGTGGGTGAGCGTTGGGACACAACGCGGGAAACGACGTCGTAATTGCCGTCCACCCACTCGGCTGCCCGGTCCACCAGCAGGTCAATGAGCCGGTGGTGGTGTCCCTCCTCGAAGACGCGCTCTGCCATGCGACCGACCGGCGGCCCCCACGGTGGGTCCACCACGTGCTTGCGCACCATTGATTCGATGACCTTCTGGACGGCGTCGTCATCCAGCACGGTGAAAGCACCGCGGATCAGGGCGGCACCTTCCACGGCTACGCGGTCTGCCCCCTCCGGCCGGGAGAGCCATGCGCCGGCGCGCTGGGCGAGGCCGAGTGAGGAAAGCTTCTGCTGCACCACGGACTCCGACAGGAAGTTCTCCTCCACAAACTGCCCCAGTGATGTGCCGATCTGGTCCTTCTTGCGCGGAATGATCGCCGTGTGGGGAATCTTGAGCCCCATCGGGTACTTGAACAGGGCCGTTACGGCGAACCAGTCGGCCAGGGCTCCCACCATGCCGCCCTCCGCAGCAGCGCGGACGTACTGCAACCACGGGTACTGCTCCTGAAGGGCGAAGGCGATCAGGAAAATCACCGCCATGATGGCGAGCAGGCCCGTCGCAACGGTCTTCATCCGCCTCAGACCCGCGGCGCGCTCCGTATCGGTCAACGCAATGCTCACTTAGTCCTCCGCATCGATGCTGAATTCCCATCTAACCAGCCGTCCGGAGGACAGTCACGCCGCCGATTCGCTAGCGTAAGGCCTGTGGCAGAACAACGAGCAGTGAAGCACCTGGTTTTCGCGCACCGCGGGGCGAGCGAACAGTACGCGGAACACACCCGCGCTGCTTTTCTGCAGGCGCTCGCGGAAGGTGCTGACGGGGTGGAATGCGACGTCCACCTCACTGAGGACCTGGAACTTGTCTGCATTCACGACACCACGCTGGACCGCACCTCCAGCGGAACGGGCGACGTGGGAGATCATACGCTGCGACAGTTGCGTGAACTGGACTTCGCGTCATGGAAGGGGGCGAATATCCCGCCAGGGTATGGCGGTGTGGCCGATCAGCTGCTCACGCTCGAAGACCTGCTGGATCTCCTGCGTACGGACGGACGCCAGCTCGAGCTGGCCATCGAGCTGAAGCACCCGAGCCCCTTTGGGCTCAAGCTGGAGGAACGGCTGATCGCCTTCCTGATGAGGGAGGGCTATGACCCGGAGACTTCCCGGCTCGCCAACCTGCACATCACTTTCATGAGCTTCAATCCCGACTCGGTCCGCCACCTGTTGGAGCGCGTGCCCGCCGACGTCGTCTGCCAGCTGGTGGCCGACGTGCAGCCTGATGACGTGCGCGAAACTTTGGGCCCACTCACCGCTGCGGCCGTGATGAACCTCCTCCGGCGCGCGCTGCACGAGGGCGAGCGCATCATCGCGAGTGGAGCGGTGGGAATCGCCGGGCCAAGCATCGCGTACGTGCGTGCGCATCCGGACCGGGTTGCGCGGTGGCTCGAGTCCGGGCTTCGCCTGCGGGTGTGGACGGTTGACGCTGACGACGACATAGACCTCCTCCGCGACCTCGGCGCCCAGGAGATCACTACCAACCGTCCGGCGTATGTTCTTGGCAGGCTCAAAGGGGAGTCCTCGACCGGCCGGGTGTGATTGAGTTATCGCATGGCTATGCCGATTGAGGACTACGCGCTGATTTCCGATCTTCATACCGGTGCGCTCGTTTCCCGGGGTGGGAGCGTGGACTGGCTTTGTTACCCTCGGTTCGACTCGGCGTCGGTTTTTTCCGCGCTGCTGGGCAATGACAATCACGGACGTTGGCTCGTGGCGCCGGCGCACGCCGCCGGTGTTGCGGAGCTGGTGGAGTGGAAGTACATCGACTCCACGTTCGTACTGCAGTCCAGATGGCGTACCGAAGCCGGTGAAGTCCTGGTGACCGACTACATGCCCATCCATGACCGGCGCGCATCCCTTGCACGGCGCATCGAGGGAATCAGCGGATCAGTGCCGATGCGCCAGGAGCTTGTAGTGCGCTTCGGCTACGGCGAGGTGCTGCCATGGGTGCGGCGTACCCATGAGGAGGGCGGTCCCGGAATTCTCGCGATGGCCGGGCCGGATGCACTGCTCCTGCGTGGCACCCATCTTCCGCGCGCCGCCGATCACCGCCACGTGGGAGAGTTCACCGTCGAAGCCGGTGAAAAGGTGGACCTCGAGCTGGTGTGGTACCCATCCCACCGTCCGCAGCCGACGCCCCTGGACTTCGACGTCACACTGCAGGCAACCATCGACTACTGGCAGGGCTGGGCGGAAAGCTGCGAGAAGCAGGGCGAGTATGACGGCATCGTCAAGCGCTCACTCCTGGTGCTGCGTGCCCTGACGCATGAAGACACCGGCGGCATCGTCGCGGCCCCCACCACGTCGCTGCCCGAGGCCTTCGGCGGCGAGCGGAACTGGGATTACCGGTTCTGCTGGCTACGTGACGCCGCATTGACGCTCGAAGCGATGATGACGCACGGCTACGAGGATGAGGCCTCGGAATGGCGGAACTGGTTGCTCCGTGCGGTTGCCGGCGACCCCGAGGATCTCCAGATCATGTACAGCGTTTCGGGTGAGCGGAACCTTCCCGAGAAAGTCCTGGGGCACCTGCCGGGTTACGCGGACTCCGCTCCAGTTCGGATCGGCAACGGGGCCGTGACCCAATACCAGGCCGACGTCGTCGGTGAAGTGATGGTTGCCCTGGAAAAGCTGCGCAAGCGCGGAGTGAAGGAAGACGAATTCTCCTGGCCGCTGCAGCATGCACTGTTGGGGTTCCTGGAGAAACACCTGAGCGCCAAGGATCACGGTATCTGGGAGATGCGCGGTGAGCCGGCCTACTTCACGCACTCCCGCGTCATGATGTGGGCCGCGTTCGACCGCGGAGCCCGCGCGGTCCGCGAACACGGTCTCAAGGGTGAGGCAGACCGATGGGAGCAACTCCGGGATGAGCTCCGCATCGAGATCCTTGAGCAGGGTTTCAGCAGGGAGGTGGACTCTTTCACCCAGTATTACGGCACCACCTTGGTGGATGCATCACTGCTGCAGCTGCCGCAGGTCGGATTCGTTGATTACGACGACCCGATGATGATCGGCACGGTTGCGAGGCTGGAAGAAGAGCTGCTCGATGAGCATGGGCTGCTACTCCGCTACCGCACCGAATCATCAATCGATGGCTTGGCGCCCGGCGAGCACCCGTTCCTTGCCTGTTCCTTCTGGCTCGTTGAGCAGTATGCGCATACCGGCAGGCTTCAGGACGCCAAGAAACTGATGGACCAGCTGGTGGGCTACGCCAACCAGCTTGGCCTGCTGTCCGAGGAGTACGACGCCGGAAACGCCAGGATGGCCGGGAACTTCCCTCAGGCATTTTCCCACCTGGGGCTGGTGCGGGCCGCCGATGCTATCCACGCGGCCCAGCAGGTCTCCCTCGCGCACTGATTTCACAGGACACGCCCCTTATGAAGGGTCATAAGGGGCGTGTCCTGTCAGATGAACGGTGGACGGTTAAGGCTTGAGCACCACCTTGATGCAGCCGTCCTCCTTCTTCTGGAAGGTTTCGTAGGCAGCCGGTCCCTCATCCAGAGGAACTTCGTGGGTCTTGAGATCCATGACGCCCAGCGGATCCGAGGGGTCTTCCACGATGGGAAGCAGTTCATCGGTCCACCGGCGGACATTGCACTGACCCATGCGTGTCTGAATCTGCTTGTCGAACATGGTCAGCAGAGGCATGGGGCTTGCCGTGCCGCCATACACGCCGCTGATGGATATAGTTCCGCCCCGGCGCACCGCATCAATCGCCGCGTGCAGGACGCTCAGCCGGTCCACTCCGGCTGTTTCCATGGCTTTCTTGGCTACAGCGTCAGGGAGGAGCCCGACGGCCTGCTGTGCGAAGGCGCCGAGGGGTGAGTGATGTGCCTCCATGCCGACGGCGTCAACGACGGCGTCCGGGCCGCGCCCGTCGGTCATTTCCCGAAGCTCATCGCCGACATTCTTCGAGAAGTCGACAACCTCGATGCCGTGCCGCTCTGCCATTGCGCGGCGCTCCGCCACGGGCTCAACCGCGATTACCCGCTGACCGAGGTACTTGCCGACCCTGCTGGCGAACTGGCCAACGGGACCAAGACCGAAGACGGCCAGGGTCCCGCCGTCGGGCACGTCCGCGTACTTCACGCCCTGCCAGGCGGTGGGGAGGATATCGGAAAGGTACAGGTAGCGCTCGTCGGGCAGCTCGCTGCCCACCTTGACGGCCCCGTAGTTTGCGTGCGGAACGCGCAGGTATTCGGCCTGGCCGCCCGGCACGGAGCCATACAGTTCCGAATACCCGAGCATCTGCGCGCCAGTGCCTTTGTCCCTGCTTTGGGTGGTCTCGCACTGGGACTGCAGGCCCTGATTGCACATCCAGCAGTGGCCGCACGCTACGTTGAACGGGATGACCACGCGGTCTCCGGGCGTGAGGTTGGTTACGCTGCTTCCCACCTCTTCCACGATGCCCATTGGTTCATGGCCAAGGATGTCCCCTTTGTTCATGAACGGACCGAGCACCTCGTAGAGGTGAAGGTCGGATCCGCAGATCGCGGTTGAAGTGATGCGAACGATTGCATCCGTGGGCTCCTGAATTCGCGGATCAGGAACGTTGTCGATGCTGAGCGATCGCTTGCCCTGCCAGGTAAGTGCCTTCATGTTGGTCTCTCCAAGGGGTTGGTAAGCATGCTGACTATACTCAGTATTGCCGGGATTCCGTCGGAAGTGAACCCCATAGGCGGAACGGCATACGCTTGGCCGGTGGAGTTATCGAGATCCCCGGCTGTCCGGGTTGGACTGTCAATTGCCGTGGCTACCGGCCTCTATGGGGTGTCTTTCGGTGCCCTGTCAGTCGCCTCCGGGTTGGACCTCCTGCAGACCATGGCACTGAGTCTCCTGTTATTCAGCGGCGGTTCCCAGTTCGCGTTCATCGGCGTGGTGGGAGGCGGCGGAACCGGGGCGGCCGCGATGTCCGCGGCTTCCCTGCTCGGTATCCGCAACGCCGTCTACGGCATGCAGATGAACGCGATGCTCCGGGCGCGCGGCCTGCGCCGTTTCGCGGCCGCCCAGGTAACCATTGATGAATCGACGGCGACGGCCACGGGACAAAGCGATCCCCAGGAGCAGGCGCGCGGGTTCTGGGTTGCAGGGATCGGTATATACGTTCTATGGAATGTCTTTACCCTTGCGGGCGCGCTACTGGGGAACGCACTCGGTGATCCTGCGCAATGGGGCCTGGACGGCGCTGCGGTCGCCGCATTCCTCGGATTGCTGTGGCCCCGGTTGAAGGCGCGGGAGCCGGCGGCCATCGCCGTGGTCTGTGCGCTGGTTACCCTGCTCACCGTCCCCTTTGTGCCTGCGGGCATCCCGATCCTGGTGGCCGCCGCGGTAGCTGCGCTGGCCGGCTGGTTCAGTTCCGGTCCCCCGCGCGAGGGCCTGGAGCCCGATGTCGAGCCCTATCCCACGGAAGGACACCGGTGAACCTCTGGATCTGGATCCTCATTGCCTGCGGAATCAGCTATCTCACGAAGCTCGCCGGCTATCTGGTGCCCGCGCGCCTCATGGAGAACCCGCACATGACCCGCGTCGCCGGCACGCTGACTATCGGGCTGCTCGCGTCACTGACCGCCGTGAACACCTTTTCGAGCGGGCAATCCCTGGTGATTGATGCGCGCCTCGCGGCCCTCGTCGCAGCAGGGGTGGCGCTGTGGCTGCGGGCACCGTTCCTCGTCGTCGTCCTCGTGGGGGCGGGCGCCGCGGCACTGGCGCGTCTGCTTGGCGCCCCCTAGCCCCGTGAATACGGCCGCTCGCGTGTGCCGAGTGGCTCACTAGCAGGGATCTAGACAGAGCCGACGACGGCGGCAGTCGCCTCAGCGATAGCCGCCTCTTCGTCTGTGGGCACCACGAGGACCGGGAAAGCCGATTCCTCTGTGCTGATCTCCCGCGGCGAGCCGCCCGGTTTCTGGTTTTCGGCGTCGTCAATGTAGACACCCAGGGCGCCCAGACGCTTGACCACCCGCTCCCGGAAACGCCAGGAGTTCTCCCCGATGCCCGCCGTGAACACGAGCGCCTGCGCGCCTCCAACAGCAACGTGGTACCCGCCGATGTACTTCGCGAGGCGATAGGAGGCGATCTCCAGCGCCATGGTGCCGGCAGCGTCCCCGGACTCCTCGATGGAACGCATGTCATTGTGGCCTGTGAGGCCCTTCAAGCCGGACCCGCGGTTGAGTAATTGATCGAGATCCTTCTCCATGTAGCCCTCCCGGCTGAGGAACAGCAGGATCGACGGGTCGATGTCGCCGGACCTGGTTCCCATGACAAGTCCCTCCAGCGGAGTGAACCCCATCGAGGTATCAATGCTTTGGCCATCCTGCACAGCAGTAATGGACGCGCCGTTGCCCAGGTGCGCGATGATGCCCGTGAATTCGGTTGGCGGCATCCCGAGCAGCTCGGCGGCGTGCCGAGTCACGTACTCGAAGGAGGTGCCGTGAAACCCGTACCGGCGGATGCCGAACTTCTTGTACAGCTCATCCGGCACGGCGTACCGCCACGCATGCTCGGGCAGCGTGCGGTGGAAGGCCGTGTCAAACACTGCCACCTGCGGCATGTCCGGCCACCGCTCGGCAATGGCGCGCAGACCCTGCACGTTGGCAGGATTATGCAACGGGGCCAGTGGGTTGAGCCGGTCGATCGCGCGGATGATCTCATTCGTGATGAGCACTGGTTCGCTGAACCGTTCGCCGCCGTGAACCACGCGGTGACCGACGGCGTCGATGGACTTGCCCTGCAGCTTGGCGTCCAGCTCCTCGGTGACCCGGTCCAGCGCTTCGGTGTGATCCTTCGGGCCGCCGTTCGCGGTGTCGCCGATGCGCTCGATCAGCCCGTTGGCCAGGCGCTCCCCGCTCACGGAATCCCGGACCTGGTACTTGAGCGATGACGAGCCCGAGTTGATGACGAGGATGATCATGGCGCCTCCTGCGCTGGTGTGCCCTGCGCCTGCACGGCGGTGATGGCGACGGTGTTCACAATATCTTCGACGGTGCAGCCCCGTGACAGGTCATTGACCGGCTTGCGCAGGCCCTGAAGCACCGGCCCCACGGCGACCGCACCGGCTGATTGCTGAACCGCCTTGTACGTGTTGTTGCCTGTATTCAGATCGGGGAATATGAAGACGGTTGCCTGCCCCGCGACCGACGACCCGGGCAATTTGGACTCTGCCACGGAGGCGTCTACGGCGGCGTCGTACTGGATGGGCCCCTCCACCGGCAGGTCGGGGCGGATCGAGCGGACCAGCTCCGTGGCCCGCCGCACCTCGTCCACTGCGCCTCCGTAACCCGACTCTCCGGTGGAGTAGGAGAGCATGGCCACGCGCGGTTCAACCCCGAACTGGGCAGCCGTTTCAGCCGACGCCACAGCGATATCCGCCAGTTGCTCCTCGGTGGGATCCGGATTGACGGCGCAGTCTCCATACACCAGCACGCGGTCACGAAGCAGCATCAGGAACACGGAGGAGACAATTTTCACGCCCTCCTTCGTCTTCACGAACTCAAGCGCGGGCCGGATGGTGTTCGCGGTGGTGTGCGCGGCGCCGGAGACCATGCCGTCAACGTAACCCAGCTGAACCATCATTGTCCCGAAGTAGGAGCCATCGAGCATGCGGTCCCGGGCGTCGTCGAGCGAGACGTTCTTGTGCGCACGCAGCCGCGCGTACTCCGCAGCGAACTCCTCGCGCAGGTCCGAGGTTGCCGGGTCCAGCAGGGTGAGCCCGGTCAGGTCCACACCGAGGCCGGCGGCTCGCTCGCGCAGCTGCCCCTCCGGTCCGAGGATTGTCAGGTCGCAGACATCCCGGCGGCGCAGGATCTCAGCGGCGCGGAGGATCCGCTCGTCCAGGCCTTCGGGTAGAACCACATGCTTACGGTCCGCGCGGGCCTTCTCGATCAGCTCGTGCAGGAACCGCAGCGGAGTCATCTTCACCGGCCGGGGCAGCTCAAGGCGCTCCAGCAGCTCCGTCGCATCCACCTGCCGTGCCCACACACCAAGTGCGGCGGCAGCCTTGCGCCGCAAGCCGGTCGCAATCTCGCCGCGCACCTCACTGACGCGCTTCGCGGCCGTGTAGGTGTCGTCGTCGACCGCGAAAACAGGGAAGGTGGCATGGGCAAGCAGGGCAAGGATATTGGGGTCCGGCGTCAGACCACCGGTGAGAATCATGCCGGAGGGCACGGGAAACTCAGGCGAGAACGACGACGCCACAGTTGCCACCAGCACGTCCGCCCGGTCTCCGGGAACAATCACGAGGGCGCCGTCGGTCAGCAGTTCCAGGAAGTGGCCAACGTTCATGGCAGCGACGCGGATGGAGGAGACATCACGTTCCAGGCTGGCGCCGCCGGCGATGTGACGCGCGTCCAGGGCGCCGGCAACCTCCGCCATTGTCGGCTGGGAGATCTCGCTCATTTCGGGAATGACGTAGACCGGGCGGCCGGACTTCCCCGGGCGCACCTGATCGCGGATGGCCTCTACGGCGCTCTCTGCCGCACGGTTCACCATCATGGCCAGCAGCGACACCTCCGCTGCGCCCAGTTCCCTGCGCGCGACGTCGACGGCGTCAGCTGCCTCAGCGGAGGTCATGTCCTTTGCGCTTACCACGGCAAGTACCATGGCGCCCAGATTGTTGGCCAGCCGTGCGTTCAGATCAAACTCGACGGCGGCGTCCTGCCCGCTCAGGTCCGTCCCCTCCACGATGATTACGTCGCAGGACTGCGCCATCTCGCTGTACACGGAGACGGAACGCGCATCGATTTCCTCGCGCTCGCCGGACACGAGCAGGGCCCGGGCTTCCGCCCGCGTCATGGCGCTCCTGGCGGTCTTCTCATCCAGCCCGAACGCGCGCCGCATGAGGAGAACCATCGGATCATCGTTGCCGTCTTCCGCTTCCGAGATTGGGCGAAGGAAGCCGATCCTGTCCGCGTGCCCCTGCAGCATGCTGGCCAACCCCAGGGAGATGAGCGATTTGCCTGACCCGGGGGCCATGGCGCTGACATAAATTCCGCGGGTGATCATTCCTTCATCCTGCACGATCGACGGTGCATAGTCACTGCCCGGCGCCTGCTGCCTGCGTCACCCTCCGGACTGCCGGTTCACCGTCGACGTACGGAACGGGTGACCGGTGGGGCCAAACCTGACAGACTGTTTCCCATGCTCGTAGCCTTCTCAGTTGCACCTTCCGGCCGGCCCAGCGGCGCACGTCAGGACACCAGCGAAAACGGGGACGGTTCGGTTCACGCCGCGGTAGCCGAAGCCGTGAAGATCGTGCGTGACTCCGGCCTGCCGAACTCCACCAGTTCCATGTTCACCGAGATCGAGGGTGAGTGGGATGAGGTCATGGACGTGGTCAGACGCGCTACGGAGGCAGTGGCCAAGTACAGCAGCCGCGTCTCCCTGGTGCTCAAGGCGGACATCCGCCCCGGCCACACGGGCGAGCTCACCGGAAAAGTGGAGCGCCTCGAGCGCGCGATTGATGAGATGGACGAGTACCAGGGCCACTCATGAGTAACTGGACAGAGGTTGACAGCTACCTGAACCGCACGGTGGTCCAACCGGACGCCGCTCTCCTTGCGGCCGTTGACAATACCCGCAACGCAGGTATGCCTGCCATTGAAGTGACTGCCGGGCAGGGCAAGTTCCTCATGCTCCTTGCCCGTATCCATCAGGCGAAGCGGGTCCTGGAGATCGGTACGCTGGGCGGCTTCAGCACCACCTGGCTGGCACGCGGTCTTCCCGAGAGCGGAACCATTGATACCTGCGAGTATGAGCCCGCCCATGCAGAGGTGGCCAGGCGCAATCTGGAGGTGGCCGGCGTCGGGCACAAGGTAACCGTGCACGTGGGAGCGGCACTGGAGACGCTTCCCACGCTGGAAGGGCCCTATGACCTCTTCTTCATCGACGCGGACAAGGCGAACAACCCCAACTATCTGGAGTGGGCGGTGAAGCTGTCCCGGCCGGGATCCGTCATTGTGCTCGATAACGTGGTGCGCGGGGGCAGCGTGCTGGACGAGAACGGCGACGAAGACATCCAGGGCACCCGCAGGGCGCTGGAACTGCTCGGTAGCCACCCGCGCCTTGATGCGACTGCCCTGCAGACAGTTGGGTCCAAGGACTGGGATGGGTTTGCGGTCGCCATCGTCAACTAGGACGCAACTACAACCGCTGCAGGCGAGTGACCGTCGTCGTTCCCGATAGCATGAACGGCATGGCCACCATCCGTCCGCTCCGCATCGACGAGACCGAAGCTGCGCTGCGCATGAAGAACCAGGGCTGGCGCCAGGCCTACCGGGGGAAGGTGCGCGAAGAAGTCCTCGATGGCCTGGATGACGGCATCGAAGCCATCGCCGAAGCGTGGAGACAGGGATTCG
The DNA here is from genome assembly GCF_055657625.1 of Arthrobacter sp. KKT183. NCBI lineage: Bacteria > Bacillati > Actinomycetota > Actinomycetes > Micrococcales > Micrococcaceae > Arthrobacter > Arthrobacter sp. KKT183. The sequence continues at coordinate 159,140 of NZ_CM145770.1, forward strand.
ATGAGAGCGGCAGCGTACCGCTGGTAGCGGTCAACGACGACGGCGCGATCGTCGGTATTGCAGCAGGCGGTGAGGCGCGGGGTGATAACCCTCCTGCCGCCGTCGAACTCTTTATGCTGTACGTGCTGGAGGAGTATTACGGCACCGGTCTGGGCCGGGCGCTCGCCGATGCCGCTATCGCCGATGCCGCTATCGGCGATGCCGCCGCGTGCGTCTGGGTCCTGGAGGGCAACGAACGCGCCATCGCTTTCTACCGCAAGCTCGGCTTCGCTCCGGACGGAGAGCGGGAACAACTCTCCGAACGGTGGAACGGCCTTCATGAGATTCGGATGGTGCGCGCTGCCTGCGCCGTCGAGCCGCCGCGCATCAGCGCTTCGGCATCAGGTTCACAACTGACAGGGGAATGACGTGTCCAACTACTACGGCAACCAGCCTTCTCAACACGTGGTGGTCTACGCCGCGAAGGAAAGCTGGCTCGCCTACCTGCTCTGGTTCCTGCTCGGAAACTTCGGCGCCCACAAGTTCTACCTGCGCCAGAACGGGATGGGCTTCCTCTATTTGGGCCTGGGTCTCATTGGCTACGCCACGGCGTGGTTTGTTCTCGGGTTCCTGTTCCTGATCCCGCTGTGGATCATGATGGTCATTGACCTGTTCACCATTCCGGGCAGGGTGCGGCAGGTCAACGCACACCTGCACCACCAGGGTGCCGTCCGTCCTTACTAGCCGAACGGCACCAGGCAAAGCGTAAGGATCAATGGGACGCCAGCGCGAGCGCAGGGAAACAGCGGGCACAGACGGCGGTCCGGTTCCCGGCATTCACACCATCGACACCGGCACTTGTGAGCTCGTCCACGACCGCTTCAATCCCAACGGCTGGGTGCTTCACATCAATGGTGTGCCGAGTTCCCACATCGACCTCACCGATCCTGCCCGGCTCGACTTCGAGTACATGCGCTGGATCAGTTCGCTGGTAACGTCCCAGTGGCCGTCCACGTTCCGGCTCCGCGCCCTGCATCTTGGTGGCGGGGCCTGCTCGCTGGCGCGGAGTTTTGCCGTGACCTTTCCCGATGCGCGGCAGGTGGTCGTGGAACTCGACGGCGCGCTCGCGGGCCTGGTGCGTGAGTGGTTCGACCTGCCGCGTGCACCGCTGCTACGGATCCGTGTTGGCGAAGCGCGCAAAGTCACTGAGGCACTCTCCGCGAGTAGCCGGGACCTCATCATCCGGGACGTCTTCGCGGGCAGCCGCACTCCAGCCCCGCTGACCACCGTCGAGTTTGTTGAGCACGCCAAGCGTGTCCTGGATGCGGCCGGGGTCTATGTCGTCAATTGCGGGGATTCCCCGGACCTGGGGATGGCGCGGCGCGAGGCGGCGACCATCTCCGCTGCCTTCACCCATACCGTGATCATTGCGGACCCCGCAATGCTCAAGGGCCGGCGCTACGGAAATGTGATTCTTGCCGGAAGCGATGCTCCACTTGGGGAGGATCCCGGCCTGGCTCGTGAGCTGCTTGGCGGCGGAGTGCCGGCGCACCTGTGGCGGGATGCGCAGGTGACCCGTTTCATCAGTGGCGCGGCAGTCCTCACCGACTAGCAACGGGTGGGTCAGCCGACGCCGAGCAGCTGCTCGATCGGGCCGATCCCGAAGAACACCACGAATGCACCTGCCACGGCCCACATCAGCGGGTGGATTTCCCTGGCCCTGCCCTGGAACGTGCGGACCAGGACGTACGCGATGAACCCGGCGCCCAGTCCATTGGCGATCGAGTAGGTGAACGGCATGAGCGTGAACGTCAGGAACGCGGGAATGGCGATTCCCCAGTCCTGCCAGTCAATCCGGCCCACCTGGGACACCATCATGAAACCAACGACGACGAGGGCAGGCGCCACTGCCTCGAACGGCACCAGCGAGATCAGCGGCGTAAAGAACATGGCCACGAGGAACAGCAGGCCGGTCACGATGTTGGCGATGCCGGTGCGCGCGCCTTCGCCGATACCGGCGCCCGATTCGACGTAGATCTGGTTGGAAGAGACTGATCCCGCCCCGCCGGCCACCGCTCCGAGAGCGTCAACAATGAGAACGCGGTCGACGCCGGGGATGTTGCCCCGCTTGTCCACCAGCTTTGCTTCATTTGCCAGGCCCACCATGGTGCCCATGGCGTCGAAGAAGATGCTGAGCAGGATGGTGAAGGTGAGCAGCAGGGCGGCGGTGGCGCCGAGGCTGCCGAACGCCCCGAAGACGCTGACACTGCCGACCAGGCTCAGGTCGGGGAGGCCGATCCAGGCCCCGGAAGGAAGCTCCGGAACAACGAGCGACCAGCCCTGTGGGTTGGAGCCGTCCGGTCCCACACTCGGCCCGACGTTCGCCACGGCTTCGATGATGACGGCCAGAATGGTGGCGGCGATGACACCGATCAGGATGCCGCCGCGAACCTTGCGGACCACCAGTGCGATGGTCAGGATCAGGCCGAATACGAACACCAGGGTGGGCCAGCCGAGGAGTACGCCCCCGAATCCCAACCCGACCGGCACGGTGGTCTCCGCAACATCTGGGATACGCCGGACAAAACCGGCGTTCACCAGTCCGATCAGTGCGATGAAGAGCCCGATACCGACGACGATCGCTGTTTTCAGGCTCTCCGGCACGGCATTGAAGACGGCGGTACGGAAGCCCGTCAGGACCAGCACCAGCATGGTCAGGCCGGCAAGAACCACAAGGCCCATCATGTCCGGCCAGGTGAGCTCCGGATTGGTGGCAACCGTGATGGCCACAAAGGCGTTGACGCCCAGCCCGGTGGCAAGAGCAAAGGGATACTTGGCCCAGGCGCCCATGAGGATGGTCAGCAGTCCCGCGACGAGCGCGGTCACTGCCGCCACACGTTCAAACCCGAGGCTGCCTCCGCTTGCGTCCGCTCCAGCGAGGATCAGCGGGTTGAGCACCACTATGTAGCTCATCGCGAAGAACGTGGCGATGCCGCCCCTGATTTCACGTGAGTAGGTTGATCCGCGAGCGGTGAGCTGGAAGTAGCGGTCCATCGCGGTGCGCAGTTCAGGCACGGGTATTCCTCTGTTGGTGGGGGAGTTTCGCTCAAGGAGTCTATCCAATGGCGGATTCAGGATCCTGCCAGTTCGCTCCCGTAGGCTTAAGGCATGAAGCCTTCCGCAGTAGTTGCAGCGCGCGCGGCGCGTATTCCGAGTGCGCGTTCCGTTCAGCGCACCGCCGTGCTCCTGGCCGGCGTACTTCTGGTTGCGTTCGCGTTAGTCCTGGGATCAGCCTCGATTGCGTCAGCGCATGATGAGCTGAGCTCCTCGACTCCGGAGCCGGGTGCAACGCTCAAGACAATGCCTCAGGCGATTGAACTCACGTTCACCAATGTTCCTGCGACCATCGGCTCGCAGGTTCAGGTGCTTGATGCTGCGGGCGAAGACTGGGCTGAGGGCGAGGTCTCCATCACTGACACCGTGGCCACACAGGCGATCCGCGCCGGGGCGCCGGCCGGAACCTACACGGTGAACTGGCGTGTGGTGTCCTCTGATTCGCACCCGATTGAAGGTACCTTCGACTTCACGGCTACGGCAGGCGCTGCTGCCGAGGCGTCTGAGGCTGCGGGGACGCCTGAGGCGTCCGCGGGTACAGCAGGCCCGATCGAAACAGCTGACCCCGGCGCGCTTGACCAGGAGCCGGCGGCAGACTCCGGTCTTTCCTGGGGAGTCATCCTGATGATTGCGGTGCTGATTGCGCTCGCTGTGGTGCTGGCACTTGGAGCCAGGCGGCGCCTCACCCAGGGCAACAACGACGACGCCGCGTAGGCACCTTCTCAGGCGCTGATTGCGGGCGGACGCCTGGTTGATCCGGCAACAGCGGCGGCCATCACGGAAGCCTTCACTGGCTGGATCACCTGAGCCGCGAGAGCTCCCTGCGAGACAATTGAGTCGCTGATGACCTTGGCCTGCCGGACAATTTCCCGAGTTGTCGGCGTCAGCATCTCGCCCACCCCGATGAGGTAGAGACCGATAGCCCGAAGCGCCGCTTTGATGTCGATTCCCACTGCGAGGCCGAGGGACTGCACGAAACGGCGCAGCTGGTTCTGTGGATACTTGGTCAAGACCACGTGGTCTGCGAGCAGGACGCCGTTCCGCGTCTGCACCGCCCATTTCTTGGACCCGAGTACCGGAGCCGGAAGAAGCTGGGAGTAGCCCACCATGCACAGTCCCTCAGCAACCGTCTCCTGGCGGATGTCCAGTGAATGGCTTGACGCGTAGCAGCGCAGCAGCCGCAGGAGTTCCGTGCGTTCGGACAGCGACACCGAGTCCGTCATTACGGTTCGGTTTGGCCCGGAGTTCAGGCATTCGATGCTCTCGACCACGATGGACTGCACGCCGCGCCGGCTCAGCTCGCTGGCAACGGCCAGCCCGGACAACCCGGAGCCAATCACCACTGTGGTGGTCATCTCTGCGGCTGAGGGCACGGAAGGATCAGCGGCGACGTGGTCGATCGGCTTCGGCAGCATCGATGAAAACCTCCTGGACGAAGGAGAATTCCGCACAGCCCGGCGCCTCTTCCGGGCTGTGCGGACACTTGGCTGCGAACGGGTCAACCAAGCGCACTGAAAGCGGGCGGGAACCTTTGTGGAGACCATCCGCCCGATAACGATTCTCGAAGCCTATATAACTTTTTGGGTGCTGAATAGTCCTCCTACTGGAGAGTAGGCTAGAAATATCTGGACGGCTGAGCGAAGGTGTCAATTGAGGTTCAACCGCGAGGAGGCGGACCATGAGTGAGGCTCATAAGCCGGAGGCGCCGTGGCATTCCCAGGGGCGCGGACTGGTTGTGGGGGTTGATGGCTCCGACCAGAGCATGTGTGCTCTCGTCTGGGCGGCACAGGAGGCCGAGCGCCGCCACTGCCCACTCCATGTAGTAACTGCCTATACCGTCCCGGTCTTCGCGGCGTCGAGCATGGATGCCGGTTACGCAACCGTGGATGATTCGGTGATCCGGGAGGGGGCGCAGGCGGTCCTCGATCAGTCCATCAGCAAGATAGCCGGTCACCACAACATCGAAATTGTGCCGCGGGTGGAGAGCGGCGATGCCGCAGGTGTGCTCCTTGAGCTCTCCGAGGAGGCCGAACTCATGGTTGTGGGTTCGCGTGGCAGGGGAGGCTTCGTTGGACGCCTCCTTGGCTCCGTGAGCGCCGCACTGCCGGCGCACTCAAAGTGCCCCACTGTGGTTGTACCGCTGTACTGTGCCCCGAGGCTCGATGAGGCCGGCGTATCCGCACCGAAACCGAAGGGCGAGCCGTGCCCGCGCGCGGAAGAGATCGAAAAGGTGGTTGTGATCGGAGTTGACGGCTCCGAGCAGGCGCGCATGGCTTCGCTGATTGCAGCCGAGCAGGCGCAGTCTCGTGGTCTGCCCGTACGGGTGGTGTGTTCACTGCCGCCCTTCACCGGTTCACTTGCATGGATGCCCACCCCGGTTGACCGGGACGCACTCCACGCGGAGATCATGGTTCAACTCAACGCGGGGAAGGCATGGCTGCAGAGCCATTTCCCTCAACTGGACATATCAGTGGAACTCCTCGACGGGCCTCCCGTTGAGGTGCTGATCGAGGCATCACGGACGGCCGAGCTGGTTGTGCTTGGCACCCGCGGCCGCGGCGGATTCGCCGGAATGCTGCTCGGCTCCACCAGCCAGGGCGTGCTGCACCACGCGAAAGGCCCGGTTCTTGTGGTGCCGGACAGGGAGGATCCTCGCCTGACGGACCGCGCAAACTTCGGACCGATGGTCGCCTAGAACCGCGCAGCGAGCGGGTTGAGTGCGCCCATCCCGCTCATATTCGCGAGATTCACTTCGAGAATGCCCTGTGAGGGGTTCAGGGCGTTGACCACGGTGTTGTTACCTACGTAGATGGCAACGTGCCAGATGCCGGCGCCCTCGCCCCAAAAGACAAGGTCGCCGAACTGCGCCTGCGACAGCGGGACATGGGTTCGTGCCGCGTAGAACTGCGCGGACGCTGTACGCGGGAGTGAGATGCCCCCTGAGGCAAAGGCCTGCTGCACCAGCCCGGAGCAGTCATAACCCCGCGGACCGTTGCCTCCCCACTGATAGAAATAGGGCGCTCCGACGCGCGCACGGGCGTAACTGACGGCTGCCGCCACTCCGCCGGGATTCACTGCAGGCGGAGCGGGTGCCGGTGCCGGTGCCGGCGGAGGAGGTGCCGGCGTGGGAGCAGGTGCAGGTGCAGGTGCAGGTTGGGGTGCCGGTCGCGGCGGAACCGGAGCGGGCGCGGGAGCAGGAGCCGGCGTCGTCGGACGCGGAGCAGGTGCCGGAGCAGGAATGGTGGGTCGCTGGAGCGCCGGTGCCGGCGCGGGTGTTTGCGGAGAATCCTGCGCCGGCGGCACCAGTGTGGGGGCTGGAGCAAGCGGTGCTTCGGAGCGAGGCGAGGCGGTCGCTGCGGCAGCCGTCTCGGCTGATGCGGCAAGAATGCGAGCGAGCTCATCCTCGCGTCGTTCCTGTTCAAGGCCGGCGATGCGCTTCTCCTCGAGAGCCGCGGTGGTGTCCCGCAGCTGCGCCAACTGCGCAACCAGGGTTCCGCGTTCGGCCTGCTTCTCCTCCACCAGGCTCGCGGCGCTCGCCATCGCGAATTCTGTGGCGGCTCCGGCCTTTTCCGCGGCCTCGGCTGCGTCGGCGGCTGCCTGCTCCGCGTTGCGTGCGTCGGCCTGCAGGGACTCGAGCGACTTCGCCGCAGTTTCAGCCTGGTTGACGGTGCGTGACCGGGAGGCGGCCATGCCTTCGACAGTGGAGGCCTGATACATGATGCTGCCTGGGTCCTGGGCGAACGAAAGGAGGCTGCTGTCCGGCATGATGCCGCCCGCACGGTAAATGTCAGCGGCAAGTTGACCGAGTTCCGTAGAGGCAGTGCGGTAGGTCTGCTCGGCCTGCCCGGCCAGTGCCGAAAGCCGCTGGGCGGTCGACCGCCGCTCATCAAGTTCCGCGAGTGCATCAATGTAGGCGCCCTGCGACTTCATCGCCTCAACCTGCGCGCCCTGCAGTTCTGCGGAAGCATTGTCGAGGATGCTTTCGATCTCTGTCACGAGTTCCGCCGCCGCAGCTGTGTTGTCCTCCGCAGCGGCAATGTCGGCGGGGCTGGGCAGATCCGATGCTGCAAAGGCTGGCGACGGCGTCAATCCCACGGTGAGCAGCGATCCCACGAGCATGGCAGTGAGCGCGGAAAATCCGCGCTGCGAAAAGGTTTGCGGCATAACTCGATCCTCGGACGGCAACCAGACTTGTCCGAGGATAGAGCTCCAAATGTCACTTTAGCAACATTTGTCACACCAGTATCTTAAACAACAGCTGTGTCATTCCCAACGCAAGGCCGCTCACGGCGTGTCGCGCCCGAGTCAGGCGTGCTGCCGGCTCTCATGCACGGCATGCTCCAGCGGTTCAAGTTGAAAGGTGCAGTGCTCGGTATCGAAGTGGTTGCTGAGGCAGTGCGTAAGGCGGTCGAGCATGCGGTCAACACCCTCGGCGTTCAGGCTTTCGGTGTCCACCACTACGTGGGCCGAAAAGACGGGAACGCCGGAGGTGATGGTCCACGCGTGAATGTCGTGTGCGTCAACAACCCCCTGCACTTTCAGGATGTGCTCCCGGATCATCGCCGGATCCACACCCTTGGGGGCGGACTCGAGCAGCACATTGATCACGTCTCTCAGCAGGCTCCATGCGCGCGGCAGAATCATGGCTGCAATGAGGATGGAGGCTATGGCGTCAGCCTGCAGGAATCCGGTCACTGCGATGACGACGGCGGCAATCACCACGGCAATTGACCCAAGCAGGTCTCCCAGCACCTCCAGATAGGCGCCTCGAAGATTGAGGCTTTCCTTATGCCCGCCGTGGAGGATCAGCAGACAGGCGAGGTTCGCCGCGCCGCCGAGCAGCGCAGCTATCAGCATGATGTCCGTGCGCACCTCTGTTGGCTCACCCAGCCTGCGGAACGCCTCGATCGCAATGACCACCGCGATCACCACCAGGATGACGGCATTGGCCAGTGCCGCCAGCACTTCTGCCCGCTGGTAGCCGTAGGTGCTCCGCACAGTGGCAGGCCGGGTTGCTATCCAGGAGGCAAGCAGCGCTATGAAAACGCCGGCGGCGTCGGAAAGCATGTGGCCCGCGTCAGCGAGCAGGGCCAGGGACCCGGACAGCGCAGCGCCGATCACCTGAACAACAACGACGGCGAGTGTGATCGCCACGACCAGCACCAGCGACTTGCGGTGCTTCCCCGTCGCGGTGACGGGATGCCCATGAGAGTGTGCGCCCATATAACCAGTATGAAGCCCCGGCGGTAGCCAGGTTGGGTTACCCCCAGCCCAGCTCGTGGAGGCGTTCGTCATCAATCCCGAAGTGATGCGCAACCTCGTGGATCACGGTGATGAGGATTTCATCCACGAGTTCCTCGCGGCTCCCGCACATCCTCAGCAGCGGCTGCCGGAAGATGCTGATGCGGTCGGGCAGGGAGCCGGCATCCCACCAGGAGTCCCTTTCCGTCAGCGGAGTACCCTCATAGAGGCCGAGCAGGTCGGGATCCGCTTCCTCGCCGGGGCCGGGCTCAAATTCCTCCTTGACGAAGATGGCGACGTTGTTCATAGCCCTCGCCAGCCTGTCCGGGATCTGGTCAATTGCGTCGTCGACTGCTGATTCGAAGTCCTCGAGGCTCATATCGATGGGCACGGAGGAAACTCTACTGCCGTCGCTTCCGCAGGACGTCCGACCGGCGATTCAGAGGTTTTGTGTAATCGAGATCGAAGCCCTATAGTTTTAGAGGTCCACAACGAGGAGTAAAGTACTTGTGTGGTCCTGGCCCCCATCGTCTAGCGGCCTAGGACACCGCCCTTTCACGGCGGCGGCACGGGTTCGAATCCCGTTGGGGGTACGCAAGGGAGTGGTTCAAAGCACCGTTTGGGTGCTGATAGGATCAAACTCTTGCAAAATCGCAAGGCCCTGTAGCGCAGTTGGTTAGCGCGCCGCCCTGTCACGGCGGAGGTCGCGGGTTCAAGTCCCGTCAGGGTCGCTGAGGCGGTCGGAGAAATCCGGGCGTCGACGGTGATCATCACACGATGGTTGCAAGGCTCTGTAGCTCAGTTGGTAGAGCGTTCGACTGAAAATCGAAAGGTCACCGGATCGACGCCGGTCGGAGCCACCACTGAAAGCCCCTGGGAAACCGGGGGCTTTTGCTTTGCCCGAGGACTTGTTTCAAGAGGAAGCAGTTTGATCCACGGCACCTGCAAGCTCGCAGGTGACGTCTTTTTTGAAGCCATAACCGTCGCATGATTCTAGAGGCACGCTAATATCGGGGAAATTGCCCGGCGCGCCCAAGGAGGAATGGCCATTCCAGAGACAATCAGGCACAGAAACATGGCTGTCTTCATAGACCTCGAGAATTTATTCGGGGGCTACGGCGGTGATGTCTTAGGGGTGCCCATTTCCCGCCTTATCAGAGGCATCAAGGAAGAGATGACGTCACTGGGCATCAGTACCGGATCAGCCACAACGAGGGCCTATGCGAATTGGAGCCATCCAGGAATGGCTACGTATCGACGCGAGATGATGGAAAATGGAGTTGAACCAATCCAGGTATGGTCCCAAGCGGGACCTACCCGCGATCGCCGCGAGGTAAGGAAAAAGAACGCGGCAGACATTCAACTCGTGGTTGATGCTCTCACTGTTGCGGGTGAAGCGCCTTGGATCGACGTGTTCGCAGTTGTTAGTGGCGATGGTGACTTCATTCCGCTCATTCGGCGACTGCAATTCTTAGGCAAGATAGTAGTGGGCGTGACTATCAGACATGCCGGAGCGGGCGGCGTCAGCCAGGACTTAAGAGCCTCGGTGGATCATTTCGTTGATCTTCAAGTCGGCGATGAGTTATCCACTCCGGCAATGGCTGTACCCCCAACCGATGCTTCGTCAACCGAAGATGGGTTCGCCGTACGCCACGTTGCCCATGTAGTCCCTTCGAACAAAAAACCGTCCCAAGATGAGTATGTTCAGACGACATTGAAGTTTGCGAAGGACTACCCACAGACGATGAAGGACGGGGACGTTGATGGAGCGTTCATGAACGGCCTCCTCCGGCGTCAATGGCCCCGCGTCACCTATTCCGACTATGGTTACCGGTCCTTCGGAGCCTTCATTGAAGAGGGATGCGGTTTATCAATCTTCCATCCCAAGGTCCCGCATACCCTTCAAACAGAGCCAAAGACCTCTCGGGATACGGAGGCTCAAGCAGATGTTGTTGATAGAGCAGGCTTCCTCTCCGTCGTCAAGAGCCTCCTGCAAGACGGTTCCCCTTTCTCTGATCGGATCAGAGAAAGGGGAACGAAGGGGTTCACTGTCGCAGACGTAGATACGGAGATGCAACGCCTAGTGCCCGAAGTTCGGCGGAGTGAAATCGGCTTCCCCTCTGTTTTTTCCCTGCTCCAGTTTGTCCTGCGCGGTACCTCCCTCGTTGTCGTTAGGGACGGGCTAGAAGGAAGAGTTGTGGATCAGGGAGCCGTCGACGGGCGCGAGCAGTTTCCGACGCTCGACGAGATATCTATCCTGCGCGCGGTGCTTGAAGAAGTTTCGCCGCAGGTTACATACCCGACACTGGAGGCGCTGACCGATGTACTAAACGAATTGACCCTTCAACTGCTACCACTCGCTCCTGAAGAGTTTTTAGATCTTGTGAGCAACCAATTGCCGGAGATTTCTGCTGAGCAGATCCGCCACGCCTTCAGCCTGCTCTTCACTGTCGGTGCATTTCTTGAAGATGAAGCCGCTGGCACCATCATTCTCAGCTCTGACATCAACTCTGTTGATGACGGCGTGGATTTGGTGCTGCAGGACGCAGAACGAAGAGCAGAAACCATCGGCTGGGATTTGAAGGGCGAACCCGAGCGTAAGTCGCTCTTTCCTGTTGATTGAACTTTGATTCGCGCCGTCGGAAAGCGCACCAACCTAACCAAGTACTACTAGAAGCAACGGCTGAGACATGCATGTCTCCCGCGCTTCAGGGACGAATCGATTCAAGGCCGTCCGCCGTCGATTAGGCTATGTCTGGGTACGGGGCTACATGCAAGGATTGCGGGGAGGATCGGCGATGCCACACAAGATTCTGGTTGTTGATGATGACGCGGACATCCGCGATCTCGTCTCCACCAAGCTTGAGTCAAGCGGCTACGAGGTTGAGACCGCCGGTGACGGGGTTGCCGGCCTGGAGTTGGCTACCAACAATGAGTACAGCCTCGTGATCTCCGACGTCATGATGCCCGGCATGTCCGGCGTGGACATGGTCAGGATGATGCGCTCGGCAGAGCCTCCTATCTCCATTCCCGTGATCCTCCTGACCGCCAAGAACCAGGAACGCGATATCGAGAATGGGTTCGCTGCCGGAGTCACGGACTACGTCGTCAAACCTTTCAGCCCTCGCGAACTCGCAGCCCGGGTTGCCGGCATCCTGGCACGCTAGCTCCCGTGCTGGTCTCATGGGATGTGCTGGCGGTTGCCGTCGTCGTACTGGTTGTCGCATGCGTGCTGGCGCTGGCCGCCGTCGTTCTCATCAAGGCGGTACGCCACGCCCGTGAGCGCGGGCGAACTGTCCATGACGAGGCAATCCGCAGCCGCATCATGATGCTTGCTGTTGCAGAGGATGAGGCGCTGGAGGAGTTGGTGTCGGAACTGGCCTCGACAACAGGTGCCCTCGGCGAACACGTGGAAAAAACTCTGCTGCGCATGATTCCGGAAGTCCGTGGCGATGTACGCGAAGCCATGATCCGCGTCCTCGCCGCTCGCGGCCTGCTCAGCCGATCCCTTGACCGAATCCATTCCCGCGGCGCCATTCAGCGGGCTGCTGCGGCTGAACTGCTCGGCATTCTCGGCGGCAGGGAGGTCATCGGCCCCTTGACGGCCGCCCTTCAGGACAAGAGCCTCGAGGTCCGTCTTGTGGCGGCGCGTGCCCTCGGCGTCGCGGCCCAGCCCGAGGCCGGAGGGCACCTCGTCGATGCGCTTTCGCTGACCAGTGGGATCCCGCACTCGGTTGCCGCCACGGCGTTGCTCAATCTGCCCGAACAGGATCCCGCAGTGTATATCGAGGGTCTGCGGGACCGGGACGCCGGGATCCGATATGGCTCTGCGGCTGTGGTGGGCCTGCTGCTCATGTCGGAAGCCGCGGACGCACTGTTCGACTGCATGGTTGCGGAGCGGGGCCGGGAAGGTGCGTCCGATGTCGTCATCGCTGCCTGCGCCCGGTCACTGGGACGGCTCGGCCACAAGCCTGCCATCAGCGAACTTGCGGACATTTCCTGCTCAAGCGCTGCGTCGTCGTCTGTCCGGCAGGCAGCAGGAGAAGCTCTCAAGGCGATGCCTGGCGCCGAGGCACGCGACGTGCGCAGGCGGGTCATCGAGCATGCCGATGCGGATGTCCGCCGCATCCTCGTGGATGCATAGGGGGAACGGATGGAGAACGTGCTTGAGCCGCTGAGAGCGGCAATCCGGTTGCTCTTCGAGATCACGGCGTACCCCGTACTGGCCTACTTCATCGTGATCAATTCGTTCCTGCTGCTGCTGATCATCTTCGCGAGCGTGAATTTCACCGCGCATCTCCGGCGGCAGTCCTTTGCCGGGGCCCGAGTCACCGCCGCATCCCCGCTCAGTCCGGGAATCTCCGTCCTGATGCCGGCGTATAACGAGGGCGCAGTCATCGCAACGTCCGTCCGCTCTGTGCTCGACCTGCGCTACCCGGATCACGAAGTCGTGGTGGTCAATGACGGCAGCTCGGATGAGACGCTGCAAACGCTGATCGATGTCTATGACCTCGTCGAAGACCGGCGGGAAGTGTCCGTCAAGGTGCCCGTCCGGGGAACCATCCGCGCCATCTACCGTGCGCGGGATACAGCGCTGCCCATCGTGGTTGTTGACAAGGAAAACTCGGGCCGGTCGGATTCGCTGAACATGGGACTGAACGTCGCGTCCAAGGACCTCGTGGTGATGGTCGACGCCGACAGCCTGCTGGATCCCGATTCCCTCCTTGTGGTGTCCAAGCCCTTCACTGATGACCCCGAGCGCGTGATCGCAACCGGCGGAGTGGTGCGCGTGGCCAACGGATGCGAGGTCGTTGCAGGCCGCGTGGTCAGCGTGAACATGCCGAAGAACTACTTCGCCCGCATTCAGATCGTGGAATACCTGCGCTCCTTCCTCCTTGGGCGGGCGGGGTGGTCCCAACTCAATTCCCTGATTCTCATTTCCGGTGCCTTCGGAATGTTCCGGCGCGACCTCGTGACCCAGGCGGGTGGTCTGGACCCGGACTGCATCGGCGAGGACTTCGAACTGGTCATGCGCCTGCACCGGATGATGCGCCGGTCCAAACGGAAGTACCGCGTCATCTTCATCGCCGAACCGGTGTGCTGGACGGAAGTTCCCTCCACGGCCGCGGTCCTTGCAAGACAACGACGGCGGTGGCACCGCGGTCTGTGGGAAGTCCTGATCAAATATCGCGGCATGACGTTCAACCCCCGCTATGGGACCGTGGGCATGATTGCGCTGCCCTACTACTGGATCTTTGAGCTCATCGCTCCCGCCATTGAGCTCTTTGGCCTCGTCATTGTCCCGCTGGGACTGCTGCTCGGCGTGGTGAACGTGCCCTACGCGCTCGCGTTCATCGCTGTCGCGTACCTCTATGCCATTTTTGTCTCGCTGATGGCATTGCTGGTCGAGGAAGCTTCGTTCCACCGCTACAACCGGTGGGGGGATCTCTGGGTGGCCCTGCTGGTATCGGTTCAGGAAAACATCGGGTACCGCCAGCTGACCGCTATCTGGCGGATTCAGGGCTGGTGGGCAGCGCTTCGCGGCAAGAAGCAGGTCTGGGGCACCATGACCCGGACAGGTTTCGAGAACGCGTCACCGTAGCCGGCGCCGGTGTTCCTGCTAACTACCGCTGCCAAAACACGCGAGGATGGTCAGGCCGCCGCCCTCGGTCTCCTCCAGCTCAAGGAAACCGCCGTGCGCCTGGGCAATCCGATTGCAGGTTGCCAGGCCGAGCCCGGTACCGGCTATTGCGTTGCTCTCCAGCCGCACGAGCGGTTCGAGCACCCTCTGCCGGTCTTCGGGAGCAATCCCGATGCCATTGTCCTCGAACTTCAGGCACCACCTATCTTCGGCGGACTGGCCGGCACTGATCCGTACTCTGGGAGACCTGTGGGGATGGCGGTAGTTCAGGGCGTTCTGGAGCAGATTCTGCAACAGCGTATGTAGCTGGGTGGGATCAGCCTGGCCCACAAATTCCTCCACCTCAAGGCGCGCTCCGGCAGCGGAGATGGCGGCGGCGAGGTCGTCCTGCACGGCTCTCACGGTTGCCGCCAAACTGACCGGTTGGACGCGCAGAGTTCCGTTGGAGCGGGCAAATGCGAGGAGCTCTTCGATCATCGCCGTCATCCTGCCCGCGCTGGCACCGATGCGCTCGAGGTATTTCCGGCTGGTGCTGCGGGCGGGAATCGCGGTGTCATCCTCAAGCATCTCGGCGAAGCCGCGAATACTTGTGAGCGGACCCTGCAGATCATGGCTCACCCGCCCGGCGAATTCCGCGAGGAGTTCATTGCTGCGTTTCAGCTCCTGCAGGGCGGTGCTCAACTCGCGTGTCCGCAGTTGCAAGTTCAGGATGTCCATGATCTGGGTGGCCAGGATTTCGAGGCTGCGGCTCTGTTGTGGAGTGATCGAGCCGGGTGAATCATCGAATACGCACAGTGTTCCCAACGCGTCGCCCTCCGCGGTGATGAGCGGAGTAGAGGCGTAGAAGCGGACCTCGGCGATCTCACCGGTGACAAATGGGTTCCCGCGGAACCGCGGGTCCTCCAGACAATCCTCCACCATGACCGTGTGGCCATAGCGGAAGACCTGGGCGCACATTGAGTCTTCGCGTGAACAAACACTCGCTTCGATACCCCGAGCGGCTATCTGGTGCTGTTGGTCGGCGGTGATGATGTTGATGACAGCGAAGGGGACCCTGCAGACGTCCGCGGCCAGTACTACGAGGTTGTCGAGATCCTCGTAATAGGTTCCCTCGCGGCCGGACAACCCGTCCGCAAGGGAATAGCGCTCCAGTGTGAGAAGCCGCTGTGTCTCGCTTCGGCTGCCTACCTCTATGGACACGGTGTGGTTCCCCCTCCTGTACGTCCTGGGGGAAGTCTAACGGCTGGCGGGCCGTGGCCATGCTGCGGGAGAAGACTCACGCCGTTGACCGTTAGAGGGGTGGAGCCCTGTCTGCAGGCAGCCGGCACTCCATCAGCCACCACCCCTCAATGGAAGGACCGCCAGGCGTGAGACTCAAGTTCGCCGTGGCCGTTTTTGGTGCGCTCACCCTGTCCCTGGCCGGGTGCGCCGCTGCCCCACCGGAGGCAACCAGCACCCTGAGCATGCCGCCTATCCCTTCCGAACCACCGCAGTCTTCGCCATCCATGTTCCAATCGCCCGATCCTCGGCTCGCGGAGGGCGCACACAACACCGGAGCGGCCATGGCGGACTGCCTGGTTGTTGCCGCCGGAATCTCCTCTGTGCTGTTGGCCCCGCTCAGTTTCAGGGGAGATGAAGATCCCGAGACCATGGCCAAGCTTGAGGATCAGCTGCATCACCTGCACGGCAAGGTTCCCGACGAGCTCAAGCCGCATTTCGTCCGGGTGGCGGACGCCGCTGAGAGCGGCCCGCACGGCACTGGCCAGTTCGATGAATCCGCGTTCCGTGAGGCGCTGCAGCCAGTCCAGGAGTGGCTCAGGGAGCACTGCAGCGAGCCTTCCCGCTGACCCTTCCGGCGCGTGTCAAAGGTTCAGCGGAAGGGTTAGGCTGGGCGAAAGAGAAAGGGCGCCAGCATGGAGCACGAGCAGGGAACAGGGCCGGCGGGCGTAGCGCCCGTTACTGAATCCGCAACCGGCAGGACAACCATCTCCGAAACTGCCGCCGCAAAGGTTGCCGCGATCGCCGCCCGGAAGGTGCCGGGGGTCTACGCGCTGGGCAGCGGCACCGGCAGAGCGCTTGGGGCGCTTCGCGATGTGGTCGGTGGCAGCGACCTGGCGCAGGGTGTGCACGTGGAGGTGGGAGAGATTCAAGCCGCCGTTGACATCAACCTCGTTGCTGAATACGGCTACCCGCTCACTGCGGTGGCCGACCAGGTGCGCGTAGCCGTATTCGCCGCTGTCGGTGAGCTCGTGGGCCTGAAGGTGATTGAAGTCAACGTTGAAATCAATGATGTACACGTGCCCGGCCTGAATGATCCCAAGAGCACTGAGAAGCCCCGCCCCGCGGCGAGCTAAGGAGCCACTATGAACCTCACCGTCGTCGGTATCCTCGTTGGCACCATCCTTGCTTTCGCTGCGCTCATCTTCCACTTCTGGGGCTTCCTCCTGGTGGCACTCTTCATGGCTATCGGCGCTTTCGTCGGCCGGGTTGCGGAGGGCAAGCTCGACCTGCGCAGCGTGCGGGATGCCCTGGCCGGACGCCGCTCATCATCGTGACCGCAGCAGCCGCAGCGCCGCAACGGCTGGCCGGCCACAACCGGATCAGCACGCAGGCGCTCACCAGCACAGCGTGCGCCGTTGCAGCCGAGGTGCTTCGGGTTCCCGTCCGCGAGGTCCGCGCCAGCTGGTCTGACGACGCCGGTCTGCTCGCCCTCAGCCTTGCTACGCCCATCGCCATCCCTTCCCTGCACCGGGTGGCAGCGGACCCCGCGGCTGTTGAGATGTTCGGTGGATCCGTTGAGGACCGCGTGCATCGAGCCAAGGGGGTCATTCTTGAGCGGGTCGCCCAGCTGAGCGGGTCCCGTCTGAGCCGCGTCGACATCAGGGTCACCGGCGCCCGTGTCAGTGAGCGCGGGAGGACGCAATGAATGATGAGACCACCCGCCTGACCTCGGACGTCATCCACCGGGAAACCCACGCATCCCGGGCGGTACCGGCCACGATCGTTGCCGGGTTGGTCATCCTCGTCTGCCTGTACGTGATGCTGGAGGCCGCTCTGAAGGCGCTTGGCCAAAATCCCTGGTTACTGGGGCCGGAGGCAACGGCAGGGTGGCTGGGTGCGCTTCCGGCAGGTGTCTCCGCCTCAGTGCTTGCCGCGGCGGGAGTGTTGATCTTCCTGGTGGGGCTCCTGTTTTTCCTCGCTGCGATCCTTCCCGGCAGGCGGGCGCGGCTAAGCATTCCCAACGGGCGCGCCGCCGTCGTTGTCGATGCGGAGGTGCTGGCATCCTCGCTGGCGCGCCGCGCGCGCGTGGCTGCGGGGGTGACTCCGGAGCAGGTGCTGGTGACCATCGGCCGCCGGCTCGTCGACGTGCAGGTGCGGCCAACATCCGGCATCCCCGTGAACCAGGAGTCCGTCCAGGCGGCCGTGGAGGATGAGCTTCGCCGGACCGCCATCGATCCGGTGCCCGAGGTCTCGGTGGCGATTGCGCAGTCCGGGGTGATCGGTCAGTGAACCAGACTCCACGGACCATCAACCGGATCCTGCTTGCAGTCTTCGGTCTGGGACTGATGCTCGCCGGAGCGCTCGCCATGGCGCTCGGTGTCCCCGCCGTCGCCGGCTGGTGGCAGTCAACGGCTGCGCAGGCTGGTCAGTGGATCAGCAACGTTTTGGACGCTACAACCCTCCCCGGGCAGCGGGACAGCTGGCTCTGGATCGTTCTAGCCCTGCTGATGGTGCTGCTGATCATCCTCATGTTCGCGTGGGTGGCCAACCAGGGGAAGGGACGGTCAGGAACGCTTGCCTATGACGACGACGACCACCCGGTTCCCGGCAGCGTCACCATCAACGCGGCGGTGGCGGAGCAGGCCCTGAAGGCTGCACTGAGTGAGCGGGTGGACCTTGTGAACTCGGCCGTATCCACCTATGAGTTCCGTGGCCGGCCTGCACTGAAGGTGAAGGTCTTCCCGCGGCAGGGCGTGGCGCCCTATGTGGTAGCGGAGGAGGTCTCGGCGCTCGTGTCTGCGCTGGATGCCGTGCTCGGCGTGCAGACACCGGTGCTGATCAGCATCAGCTCCGGTGCCCGCTCGCGTTTCACCCGCGCCGAAAGGGTGCGCTAGGCAGAGGGTGCGTTAGGGCTAGTCCCGCGCGGCGCCGGCTGCGTCAGGACCGCTCGATCCAGACCGCGCAGTCCGGCTGCAGCTTCTTGCCGCCTCCCGCTTCAGATACGGCATCTTCCGCGCTGGCAAGTACGACGACGCCGGAAGGCAGCTCGATGGGCTTCTCGCCCATGTTCGCAGCCACCAGCACTGAACCGTTGGTAAGGGCGATCACGCCCTCGCCGGGGCGGTGCTCCGGCGCCCACTCCAGCGATCCGCGCCCCAGTCCACGCGAAGAGCGTTCGGTCAACGCCGACTTCACCAGCTCATGCACGGAGCCGGGGCGGTCAACCTGGACGTCCGCCGCGTACGCCGCGAAGCCGGCGGGCTGGGGCAGCCAGGGGGCGGCGTCGTCGTTGTTGTTGGTTGTGCTGAAGCCGAAGCCCGGTGCGTCAGCCTTCCACGGAAGCGGCACCCGGCAGCCGTCGCGGCCGCGCTCCACGCCCTCCGTGCGGAAGAACGCGGGGTCCTGGCGGACGGTGTCATCCAGCAGGGTGTGCTCGGGCAGGCCGAGCTCATCTCCCTGGTAGAGGTAGGCGGAACCGGGCAGCGCCAGCATGGTGAGAATCGCTGCGCGTCCGCGCCGCAGTCCCAGCGCCTCGTCAGGCTGCTCATCCCGCGGCCCAACGCCCTTGGGCAGCTGCGTCGGGTCCTGCAGGCCGAAGCGCGTGGTGTGCCGGACGGTGTCGTGGTTGGAGAGGACCCAGGTGCTGGGCGCACCGACATTCCCGGCCTGCGCGAGTGATTCGGTGATGCTTGCGGTCAGGCGCCCGGCATCCCAACCGGCGCGCAGGAAATCGAAGTTAAAGGCCTGCTGCATCTCGTCCGGGCGGACATAGTGGAAGAGCCGCTCCGCCGGTTCCACCCACGCTTCCGCGACCAGCATGCGGTCCCCGGGGTACTCGGCCAGGACGCGGTTCCAGTCGCGGTAGATCGCATGGACGCCGGGCTGGTCGAAGTACGGCGGCGTGGGCTCGGTGGCTGTTGATTCTTCGGCTGCATCGGGGTTGTGTACGTCGCCCACCATGCTCTCGCGGCCGGCCCAGTCCGGCAGTCCCTCCGCTTTGACGAGGCCGTGCGCCACGTCGATGCGAAAGCCGTCCACCCCGCGGTCCAGCCAAAAGCGCAGGACAGAGATCATTTCCTCATGCACTTCGGGGTTCTCCCAGTTGAGGTCCGGCTGCTTGGTGTCAAACAGGTGCAGGTACCACTGGCCGTCCTCCACCCGCGTCCAGGCATCGCCGCCGAAAATCGACTGCCAGTTGTTCGGGGGCAGCTCGCCGTTCTCGCCGCCGCCGTCCCGGAACATATAACGGTTGCGCTCGCTGGAGCCCTTCGGAGAGCGCAGGGCGGCCTGGAACCACTCGTGCTCGTCCGAAGTGTGATTGGGTACCAGGTCAACGATCACCTTGAGTCCGCGCTCGTGGGCGTCGGCCAACATGGCATCGAAGTCAGCGAGGGTGCCGAAGCGGGGATCCACATCCCGGTAATCAGCGACGTCGTAGCCGGCATCCGCCTGTGGTGAAACATAGAACGGCGAAAGCCAGACGGCGTTCACCCCGAGGTTCTGAAGGTAGGGGAGCTTGCTGGTGATGCCGTGCAGGTCACCCATGCCGTCGCTGTTTCCGTCCGCGAAGGAACGGGGGTAGATCTGGTAGATCACGGCGTCTTCCCACCAGGCGGCGCCTCCACGGTCCTGAACCGGGTGGACGGGAGTTGAAAGATCGGAGGCAGTCATGGGGGCTCCTCTGCAGGATGGTGGGTCACGATTGGATATCGACGGGGCGGTCGGGTGCGCCTGGTGTTGCAGATCACAACGTAAGCGCTTACTTTGATCGTATCAAGAGGCAAGGCGGCGGTAACCAATTCAGTGCCTAGCTGCCGGACAAAGGAGTCATTTTCATGGCGATTATTCGCGGTAAGAAAGCGGTGCTGCCAGTGGCCGCACTCAGCGTGCTAGCACTCACACTCTCCGCCTGTGGATCGGGAAGCGAGGGCGAAGGAGGCGGTGACCAGCCGGCTGCCGACTGCGCTAACTACGAGGACTACGGAACCTTCGATGGTGAAGAGGTAAGTGTCTACTCGACCATCGTCGACGTCGAAGCGGAGAGTCTCGAGAACTCGTGGGCCGATTTCGCCGAGTGCACCGGCATCGAGGTTGTCTACGAAGGCTCGAAGGAATTCGAAACCCAGATCGGCGTCCGTTCACAGGCCGGGAACCCGCCGGACATCGCCATCTTCCCGCAGCCGGGTCTGCTTGCAGCCGAGGTTGCCAGCGGCAACGTCCTGCCCGCGCCGGATGCCGTCGAGGCACTTGTCGACGAGAACTGGTCCGAGGACTGGAAGGGCTACGGCACCGTGGACGGCGAGTTCTACGCCGCCCCGATGCTCGCCAACGTCAAGGGTTACGTTTGGTATGACCCTGCAACCTTCGAGGAGAAGGGCTGGGAAATCCCTACCACCCTCGATGAAATGATGACCCTCACTGAGGACATCGCTGCCGAGGGAACCATGAAGCCGTGGTGCGCAGGCTTCGAATCCGGTGAAGCCACAGGCTGGCCGGGTACTGACTGGGTTGAAGATTATGTTCTCCGCCAGGCCGGACCTGAGGTCTATGACCAGTGGGTGAACCACGAGATTCCGTTCAATGATCCCCAGATCGTGGAAGCTTTCGATTCCGTCGGTGAAATTCTGAAGAACGACGAGTTCGTCAATGGCGGTTTCGGAGACGTGCGCTCCATCCTGACCACTCCGTTCGCTGATGCCGGCCAGCCGGTACTCGACGGCGAATGCGCCATGCACCACCAGGCATCCTTCCAGGCCGCCAACTGGCCTGAAGGAACCGAGGTTGCCGAAGACGGAGACGTCTGGGCGTTCATGACCCCGGGTGTCGAGGCAGGCAGCAGCGCGATCACCGGTGGCGGCGAATTTGTCGCTGCCTACTCCGATGAGCCTGCCGTGGTTGCTTTCCAGACCTTCATGGCAAGCGGCGAGTTCGCGAACAACCGCGTGGAGCAGGGCGGCGCGATCAGCGCCAACAAGGCACTGGATCCGTCACTCGCGCAGAGCGCACTCGACCGGCAGTCCATCGAGTTGCTGCAGAGCGAAGACACTGTCTTCCGCTTTGACGGCTCCGACCTGATGCCGGGCGCCGTTGGCGCCAACTCCTTCTGGAGCGGCATTGTCGAATGGATCAATGGCACGCCGACCAACGAAGTGGTTGACACCATCGAAAGCAGCTGGCCCCAGTAGTTCCTTCTGCGGACCCGGCGTTCCACGGTAGTGGGACGCCGGGTCTGTCCTGACAACTGACCGCACCCAGCAAGGAGGCTGCGTTATGGAGGATCTCGGCGAGAAATTCCTGCAGGTGGTGATCGCCATGGCGATCTTCGCCGCCGTCATCGGGATCATCATGCTGCTGGTGGACCGTGCACCCAAATCGTTCCGCGACAAGGCGACGATCATCGGCTTTCTGGCACCCGCTGCAATCCTGTTGATTGTCGGCATGGTCTGGCCTGCGCTGCAGACCACCTTCCTCGCGTTCACCGACCGCGACGGAAACCTCACCGGTCTGGACAACTTCATCTGGATGTTCACCGAGCCGACCGCCCTGGTCACCCTTCGGAACACCGTCCTATGGGTGATTCTCGTGCCCACAATCTCCACGATCATCGGTCTCGTCTATGCCGTCTTCATCGACAAGGCGCACGGCGAGAGAGTGTTGAAGGCACTCGTCTTCATGCCGATGGCCATCTCCATGGTGGGCGCGGGCATTATCTGGAACTTCATGTACGCCTATCGCGGAGTGGAACAGGAGCAGATCGGGCTGGTCAACCAGATCCTCGTCTGGTTCGGTGGCGAACCGCGTCAGTTCCTGCTCGAGGCACCGGGGAACACCTTCTTCCTGATCGCCGTCATGGTCTGGATCCAGGTGGGCTTTGCCATGGTGATTCTCTCCGCCGCCATCAAAGGCATCCCCGCAGACATCGTGGAGGCATCGCGCCTGGACGGTGCGACTGCCTGGCAGCAGTTTTGGAGCATCACCATTCCGTCAATCCGCGGAGCGTTGGTGGTGGTGATCACCACCATCACGATCATCACCCTGAAGGTGTTCGACATTGTGCGGACCATGACCGCCGGAAACTATGACACCTCCGTGATCGCCAATGAGATGTACACGCAGGCATTCCGGGCCAACGAACCCGGCCGGGGCGCGGCACTGGCGCTGATCCTGTTCCTGATGGTGCTGCCCGTGGTTATCTACAACGCCCGCGTGCTCAAGAAGCAGAAGGAAATCCGATGACTTCGACACCAGCTGTTCCAGCCATGGGAACCAAAGACACCGGGGAAGACACCACGGTACAACCGCCCATCGCCCGCCGGGTGAAACAGCGCCTGACGTCCCGCGGCGCCACGATCGCCGCGGTGATCATCGCTGTCATCTGGACCGTACCGACGCTCGGGCTGTTCATTTCCTCGTTCAGGCCGGAAGAGAACATCAACCAAAATGGTTGGTGGAACGTGCTCTCGAACTTCGAGTTCACACTCGACAACTACGCGGACGTCCTGATCTCGGGCGGCAGCCAGTCGCCGAACCTCGGCCAGTACTTCATCAACTCCCTGGCGATCGTGATTCCGGCGACGCTCATACCGCTGGTGATCGCCTCCATGGCGGCCTACATCTTCGCGTGGAGCAGTTTCCGCGGGAAGGACACACTGTTCGTGTTCATCTTCGCCCTGCAGATCATTCCTCTGCAGATGGCGCTGATTCCGCTGCTCACCCTCTTTGTGAACCTGAAGATCGGCGAGTTTGAGCTCCTTCCATCCGGATCCTACGCACAGCTGTGGATTGCGCACACCATCTTCGCGCTGCCGCTGGCCATCTTCCTGCTGCACAACTTCATCGCGGAGATTCCCGGTGAAGTGATCGAGGCAGCGAGGGTGGACGGCGCCGGACACGCCACCATCTTCTGGCGGATCATCATTCCACTGTCGGTGCCGGCGTTGGCCTCCTATGCCATTTTCCAGTTCCTGTGGGTCTGGAATGATCTGCTGGTTGCATTGGTGTTCTCCGGAGGTACAGGAGACGTTGCGCCCATTACGCAGCGGCTCGCCGAGCTCACCGGTACCCGCGGCGGCGAATGGCACCGACTCACGGCCGGCGCCTTCGTGTCCATGATCGTCCCGCTGCTGGTCTTCTTCGGGCTGCAGAGGTACTTCGTCCGTGGTCTGCTGGCTGGTGGCCTCAAGGGCTGATGCACCGTGACCGGCATCGAAGATGTTGCGGTAGCCACGGGAGTTTCAACCGCAACCGTGTCGCGCGCCCTGCGGGGCCTCGCCGGAGTTTCGGCGGGGACCCGCGCCCGGGTACTGAGTGCCGCTCAGGAACTCGGGTACGTGCCGTCGTCAGCGGCGTCCGGCCTGGCCTCTGGACGCACCATGGCGATGGGCGTGCTGCTGCCCCTGATCGAACGCTGGTATTTCTCGGCCGTCCTTGAGGGGGTTGACCGTCAGCTCAGGGCCGCGGGCTACGACCTCATTGTTTTCAGCCTCGGCGGAACGGGAGTCAACCGGGAACGCGTGTTTCACCGCTCCATCCTGCGGAAGCGCATCGACGCCCTCCTGGTCATGTGTATGGAGCTCACCGAAGACGAGTACCTGGCTTTGCGTGAACTGGAATCGCCCACCATTGTGGTGGGCGGTTCCGTTCAGGGAGTGCGGCACGTCGGCATCGACGACGGCGCTGCCGTGCGGGACGCCGTCGAACACCTGATTTCCCTTGGCCACACCAGAATTGGGCACGTGCGCGGAGGCGGTGCCTTCGGTCTCTATTTCGAGGTGCCCCGCATCCGCGAGGAGTCTTATCTAGCGACCATGGCCGCCCACGGGCTGCCCCTGTGGGATGACTGGTCCGTGTTCGGCGATTTCCGGTTCGGTGAGGCCAAGATCGCCGTGAAGCGGATGCTGTCCACCGTGGATGAACGCCCCACCGCACTGTTCTGCTCCTCCGATGAGATGGCCTTCGGCGCCCTGATGGCTGCTTCCGAACTCGGCATCAGCGTGCCGGGGGAACTGTCAATCGTGGGTATCGACGATCACGAGTTCGCCGGGCCTATGGGCTTGACCACCGTGCGGCAAGTGCCTGAGGAGCAGGGAGCCTTCGCCGCGGATCTGCTCCTGAGGGAGCTGGAGGGGGCGCTGCCCGTGCTGAACCCGCCAACGCAACCCCATGAACTCATCCAGCGCGCCTCGACGGGTCCGGCACCCCGCTAGTGGTGCTCTTCGTTAGTTCGTCGGGGGTTAAGCGGCGGCTTGTTCGTGTCGGTTGACGCGGTCGAGTAGATTGCGGAGGGCGTCGCGACTGAATCGCCAGTCGAAGGGCACGGCGGTGAGGTTGTACCGGGATTGGAATCGGAGCAGCCTCTGTTCGAGGGCGTCGAGATCATCGAAGTCCTGGGGCTTCACGACCTTGCGTTGAACGATCGAGAAGTAGATCTCGACCTGGTTCAGCCAGGACGCGTGGACCGGCAGATGAACAAGTTCTGCTGTCGGCCAGGCGTCCTTCATCCGCTGGACGGATCGGACGCCGTTATGGGAAGAGCCGTTGTCCACGACCCAGAACACCCGTTTCGCTGACGCGTAGGGTTCGCAGCTCATCACCTGGTCAACGAGCTGCTCGAAGGGTTCGATGCCGGTCTTCGGGGCGCAGAACCCGTGCACTCGGGCTGTGTGCACGTCGTAGCCAGCGAAGTAAGCCAGGGTCCCGCCGCGGCGGTATTCGAATTCCTGCCGCCGGGCGCGCCCCGGGCCGGGCGGCAGATCGGGGTGCCGACGGGTCAGGGCTTGCAGTTGCGACTTCTCATCGGCGCTGATCACGTACTCGGCCTCGCCGAGCGGTTCACCGTCCCAGGTTCGGGCGTAGAGATCCAGCACCCGGGCGGCTTTGGCTTGGAAGTCGGGGTCGCGGGGAAAGATCCACGACCGGCACTGCCAGGGCTTGATCGCGTCTCCGGTCAGCCAGCGCCGGATCGTGGACGTCGACACCAAATCCACTAACCCGCGAGTGACGGCCTCAGCGGCGAGTTCGGAGTGAGACCACCTCGACAGCGGAACGGCGTTTTCGGCGGGCAGGGCACAGGCCATCACTTTGACCTCCGCGACCACGACGGTCGAGAAAACCGGCGGCCGGCCACTGCGAGGCAAATCCTGTAAACCGGCGATGCCCGATTGGGAGAACCGACGACGCCATTTCCGGACCGTATCAACGGTGACCTGAAGGTCGCGGGCGATCGCGGCGTTCGAGAGGCCGGCGTTAGCCGCGAGCACGATCCGGGCCCGCAGATTGTCACGGATCGTGCTCTTCACCCGGGCTGCCCGCCGGGTCAGGGTTCGGTAATCGGTGGGGCTGAGTACGACAGAGAAAGGACTGGTCAATGTCATGAACCTGTTCTGCACCCGGGCTGTGGATAACTCGTCACGACACGCCGTCAAACACGCCACGATGGACGGATGGTCACCATTCCCGAGTCCACCCAGCATTCCCTGACCCACAAGCTCAAAGCCCACGCCGCCGCGAACTGGCCAGCCGCCAGCGGCGTCACCGTCCGATTCCATGGCCGGTTCGCCTACGTCACCGCGCTCCTGGCCGACGGTGACGAGCAACCCTTGATGCGGCTGCGATACAACCAATCAGCGAGCATATGGGGCTTCGCCCTCTACCGCGCCAGCCACGACGACTACCAGGACAGCACACTGAACACCGGCCTGCCGATCGGCAGCCCACAAGAGGCCCTCGACACAGCCGCCGGCCTCTATTTCGAACCGCCCTCAAACCCCCGACGAACTAACGAAGAGCACCGCTAGCTGCTACCGCCCTGGTTTCAATTCGGTCGCTACGCTGGTACGCATGGCTACTGAACTCCTCTACCTTGACGATTTCGATGTCCTGACCGCGCCCGCAACCGTCACAGCGGTGACCGTGCTCGAGGACGGCAGGCTCGACGTTGTACTGGACCGCACCTGCTTTTACCCCCGCGGCGGCGGACAGGACTGGGACACCGGCACCATCCGCGGCGGGCACGCCGCCTTTCGGGTCGAGGAGGTGCGCCTCGACGAGCACGGGGTTGTCCATCACCTGGGCGCCGGTGAAGCGTGGAAGGAATCCGCGGGCGGGGAGGCAACATTGGAGGGCGCCGCCGTCGTGCTGGAAGTGGACGCAGACCGGAGGGCTGTCAACACGCGGCTCCATTCCGCAGGGCATATTGTTGATCTCGCCGTTGAGCGGCTGGAACTGCCCTGGGTGCCAGGTAAGGGTGCGCACTATCCGCACATGTCCTTTGTCGAGTACACCGGGGACGTGCCCGGTGAGGTGGAGGATGTCCGGCAGCGCATCGAACAGGAGGTCGCGCAGATCATCGGCGAAGGCAGCCGCAACGAGATCCGGTTCATGCCGGTTGCGGACATGGGTGAGTACTGCAGGCATGTCCCGGACAACATCCCGACCAACAAGCCCGCGCGGATTGTGCTCTACAACCAGACGTTCGGCGTGCCGTGCGGTGGAACCCACGTCCGGAATGTCGCGGAGGTCGGTACGCTGAGCATTCCCAAGATCAAGTCGAAAAAGGGCGTCACCAAGGTCTCCTACGCTGTGGAGGACGTCAACTAGTCCGAGTCCAGCAGGTCCGCCTCGCACGCCGCCCGGAAGGGTGAAACCGCCAGGATCAGTGCGGCCGCCAGCATGACCGCCGCGGCGGAGCCGAGAGCCACGACGGGGCCGAACGCCGTAGCCAGGGCGCCGCCTAGGGGAGCGCCGATAACGATCATGCCGCGGTTCACGGACCGCCTGGTTGCGCTCATCCGGGCAATCAGCGCATCCGGAGTGACCCCCTGCCAGTACCCCATCTCCAGCGGCCCCTCGGCGCCCATCGCCAGGCCGAAGAGGAATTGCCCGAGGACTGCGCAGGCGAACGCCGCCCACACCGTGGCCGGCCAACTTTCGATGCTCCCGCCGCCCGCCTGCCCGGCTGCCACCAGTGGTGCCAGAACCACGACGACGACGGCGGCCGGCTGGGCCAGCCTCGCCGCCACCATGACCCGTCCGGTGCCGTAGCGCTGACCCCAGCCCGAGGACCAGGTGGTGCCCAGCACCGCACCGATTCCCGCTCCGCCGAGGACAAGACCCAGGCCGAGCGCGCCGAGTTGAAGGTCATTGAGGATCAGGGCCGGAAGAACGGTGCCGACCATCGCTGAGCCGATGAACCAGACGTGCGTGCTCAGGCCCAGCGGCCGCAACAAGGATGAGCACTGACAGCGCCACGGTGGTGAGGTAGGTACCGAAATCCGAGACCGTCGAAGCAACCCAGAACCGGACAAAGGCGGGATTCCGGCGGAGCTGCATGCGTTGCCGAGTCCGCCGGCTCAGGACGCGCGTGCGAGCTGGCGAATGGGAACCCACCGTGACGCGAGGCGGCGGTAAGCCGCGGCCGCGCCGGTCATATCCGCTTCGGCGAGGCACTCGATTCCCATCCGGACATCCATGGGGGACTCGTCCGGAAATACCAGGTCCGCAACCGGTCCGTAGTCGAGTTCGACGACGGCGTCGCGGCGGAAAGACTGCAGCCACTCCGTGATTTCGGTGAGCTCTCCCAGCAGATCAAGCTCCGGAGCAGCGATGGCGAGCCCGGCTACGGCACGGCGCGCACGATCGATGCAGTCGCTGATGGTGGCGGAGACTCGGACGGTGTGGACTTCGCCGTCGTCGTCCACCACCTCGGTGAGGTCGTCTTCGTGGATGAGGACAAACCAGGCGAAGGGGATGCCCCACGTCGCAGAGCGGGTATGCAGCTTGGCGGTGGATTCGGTCAGCGTTTCGGGATCGAGCCGCGCCTGGTGCGCCTCCCTCGCGATTTCCGGGAGGAGCACATCCATCAGCGGACCGCGGATGGTCTGCTCGAGGGACTCAGCGGACAGGTAGGTGCGTACCGCCAGCTGATTGGGGCAGTAGTAGGGCGCGGTGGTGCCGTTGCTGCGCGGGAAATGCAGCACGCGCACAAGATCCTGCGCATGGTGCGGAAACGGGTCCGATACTGCGCGCGTTATGCGCCGCATCGCATCGATGCGTTCCAGCTGCTCGGTGACCCTGCGGCCGCGGGTCCGCTGTTCCAGGATGGCGAGCTGCTGGGCGTCACTGAAGGCATCAAGCGGCTCATACACCCGTAGGTAGGAAACGTAGGGGAAACTGCTGCCGGCGCCGGGCACGTCTGCCATGGATCAGGTCAGCTCTACGATGACCGGCGCGTGGTCAGAGGCACCCTTGCCTTTGCGTTCCTCCCGGTCGATCGACGCGCCGCTGACCCGCTCTGCGAGGGCGGGGGAGGCCAGGATGAAGTCAATACGCATGCCCATGCGCTTGGGGAAGCTCAGCTGCTTGTAGTCCCAGTAGGTGTAGACACCGGGGCCCGGGGTGTGGGGGCGGACAACATCGGTGAAGCCCGAGTTCTCGAACGCGTGGAAGGCTGCGCGCTCCGGCGGGCTCACATGCGTGTAGCCGTTGTTGACGAAGAGGTCGATATCCCAGACGTCCTCATCCTGCGGCGCGATGTTCCAGTCACCGGTGAGCGCCACCTGGGCGGAGGGGTCTGCCTCCAGCAGTCCGACGGCGTGCTTGCGCAGCAGCTCAAGCCATTCGACCTTGTACGCCATGTGCGGGTCCCCGAGCGCCCGCCCGTTCGGTACGTACAGGCTCCACACGCGCACGCCGCCGCAGGTGGCGCCGATGGCGCGGGCCTCCTGCACGGGGTCGGTGTCCTTCCCGAACACCGGCTGCCCGGGGAAGGTGCGCTCAACATCGGTCAGCCCCACACGTGATGCAATGGCGACGCCGTTCCACTGGTTCAAGCCGAAGTGCGCAACCTCGTAGCCGCTCTTCTCGAACATGTCCCAGGGGAAGTTGTCGTCCTTGCACTTGGTTTCCTGGATGGCTAGGACGTCCGCATCGGAGCGGTCAAGCCAGGCTTCCACGCGGTCGGCACGGGCTCGGAGGGAATTGACGTTCCAGGTCGCTATTTTCACAGTTGCTACGTTACCTAATCAGCGCCACCACGAGTCGTCGGGGGAAACCGGGACGGTGCGCTTGTGCCGGGTCATCAGGTAGCGGCGCTCAATCAGCTGCGCGGCTTCCTCGGGAACGTCCCGACCCTCGAGGTAGTCATCGATCTGCTCATAGGTGAGACCGAGCTCGTGCTCGTCGCTCTGCCCCGGGTTCTCATCCAGCAGATCCGCGGTGGGGATCTTGTTGTAGAGGCGCTCCTGCGCGCCGAGTTCCTTCAAAACCTGCCGATTCTGCCGTTTGTTCAGGCCGAACAGGGGAAGGATGTCTGCCCCGCCGTCACCGTACTTGGTGAAGAAGCCGGTGACTGATTCCGCGCCGTGATCGGTGCCGATCACCAGTAGGTTGTCATCACCGGCCAGGGCGTACTGCGCCACCATTCGTACGCGCGCCTTGACGTTGCCCTTGTTGAAATCGGACATTTCGTTGCCTGCAGCGCTGGTGAACTCAGCCTGGAAACCGTCCACGGCGGGAGCGACGTTGTAGACAACGGACCGGTCCGGTTCGATGAACGCCAGGGCCGCCTGGGCATCGTCTTCGTCATGCTGCACGTTGTACGGCAGGCGAGCCGCGACGAACGTTGCCTCCACGCCGTCGGACCTCAACTCATCAGCCGCCAGCTGCGCGAGCTTTCCGGCAAGGGTGGAGTCCAGGCCGCCGCTGATGCCGAGCACGAAGCCCTTGGTGCCGGTGGCCCGGACGTAGTCCTTGAGAAAGTCCACGCGCCGGCGGATCTCCTCCGCAGGGTCGATGGTGGGGCGTACGCCCATTTCCTCGATAATCTTCGCCTGGAGTTCACGCATGCGACCCAGCGTACTCATTTTTTGTCGCCTACCTGCTGCCTAAAACGCGCGTAAACCGCAGGTAGGCGACAAAAACTCCAAGGGCTACTGCTTGAAGGCGGCGTCGAAGGACAATGACGACGGCGCGAAGTCGAACTTCTTGAGGAAGGCCAGGGCCTCGGGGGCTCCGTCCAGGCGGTCCATGCCGGCGTCTTCCCATTCAACCGAGATCGGCCCGTCATAGCCGATCGAGGTCAACGCTCGGAAGCTGTCTTCCCAGGGCACGTCTCCACGGCCCGTGGACACGAAGTCCCAGCCGCGGCGCGGATCTCCCCACGGCAGGTGGGAGGAAAGGATGCCGTTGCGGCCGCCGCCCATCCGCATCTTAGTGTCCTTGCAGTCCACGTGGTAGATCCGGTCAGCGAAGTCGGAGATGAAGGCTACCGGGTCGATCTGCTGCCACATGAAGTGGCTCGGATCCCAGTTGAGGCCGAAAGCGGGACGATTGCCGACGGCGTCAAGCGTGCGCTTGGTGGACCAGTAGTCGTAGGCGATTTCGGAGGGATGCACCTCGTGTGCAAACCGCACACCGCAGTCATCAAACACGTCCAGGATGGGGTTCCAACGGTCGGCGAAATCCTGGTAACCGGCATCGATGACGTCCTGGCTGACGGGCGGGAACATCGCGACATACTGCCAGATCGAGGACCCGGTGAACCCGACGACCGTCTTCACCCCGAGTTTCTGCGCAAGCTTGGCGGTGAGCTTCATTTCCTCCGCTGCACGCTGCCGGACGCCCTCCGGATCGCCGTCTCCCCAAACGCGCGGCCCGACGATGGCTTCGTGGCGGAAGTCGATCGGATTGTCGCAGACCGCCTGGCCCTTGAGGTGGTTGGAGATGGTCCAGACCTTCAGGTTGTTGCGCTCCAGAATGTCGAGACGGTCCTGGATGTAGTCATCGTCGTCCCACCGCCACGCGTCCAGGTGGTCTCCGGAGACTGCGATTTCCAGGCCGTCGTAGCCCCACTGGCCCGCGAGTTCGGCGACCTTCTCAAACGGCAGGTCGGCCCACTGGCCGGTGAAAAGTGTGAAGTTGCGTGCCATGATTTTTCTCCTTGTGTGAGTGGGTCAGGAAAGCGTGCGGCTGGTGGGATCCCAGTCCTCGGGCAGCGGCTCGGCAGCCACGGCTGAGCTGGCAACGTCAACGAACGTGCGACTGTCCACCGACTCCGCGATCGAAGCCATGGTGTCCAGGACGTGGAAGGCAGTCTCCCCTTGTGCGCGGTGTGGAACGCCGGCGCGGATTGAGCGGGCCAGGTCGAGGACGCCTGTGCCGCGCCCGAAGGTGGAACCGACCGCCGGGAAGGTCTCCCAGTCTTCGGCGCCGTGGCGGTGGAGGCGGATGTCGCCGTCGAACCTGTTGGGATCCGGGAAGGCAATGGTGGCTTCCGAGCCGGTGATCTCGACGAAACCGTGCCGGGGGAGCGGTGAATCGAAGCTGAAGTTGCTCGTGGCGGAAGCGCCGCGCTCGAACTGCACCAGGGCGCTGACATGGGTCGGAACGGTGACGGCGAACTCCTCACCGGCGCGCGGGCCGGAGCCGATGATGCGCGTTTCCCGCGACCGTGATCCGAGCGCAGCAACGGTCCCGATCGCACCGAATGTCTGAACGAGGGCTGTCAGGTAGTAGGGGCCCATGTCGAAAAGCGGGCCGGCACCCTCCTGGAACAGGAAGGCCGGGTTGGGGTGCCAGGCCTCAGGCCCGGGGGACTGCATGAGGGTCAACGCAGTAAGCGGCACTCCGATGTCCCCACGCTGGATCATCCGGAGGCCTGTTTGCAGCCCCGCGCCGAGGAAGGTGTCAGGGGCGCAGCCCAGCCGGAGGCCGGCGTCGGAAGCGGCCTTCAGGAGTGACCGGCCTGATTCGCGGTCGAGCGAGAACGGCTTCTCACTCCACACGTGCTTCCCCGCAGCCACAGCGTCGAGCCCTACCGGTACATGCGCGGCGGGAGTGGTCAGGTTGACGATGATCTCGACGTCCGGGTGCGCGAGCGCGTCCTCGACAGTCCCGGAGGCAGCGATCCCGAACTCCTCGGCACGCGCCCGGGCGGCCTCGGGGAAGAGGTCCGCGACGATATGGACCTGGACGTCGGGGAACGCCGTGAGATTGGTCAGGTACTCCTTGCTGATGACGCCCGCACCGATGATGCCGACGCCCACCGGGCCGCTCATGCTCCTGCCTGCCTGGAGTCCGCCTGCAGGTAGTGCAGGCTCGCCTCGAGCGCCTCGAACAGGTCACCGGCGCTGTCATCGAGCTCGACGACACCTACCTCTACCGATCCGGCAGCGGCCAGGACTGAGGGGACGTCCATCCGTCCGGCGCCCACCGCCACCTGCGAGGTGTTGTCCTTGTCCAGCGCGCCGTCCTTGAGGTGGATGAACCGCACGCGGTCGCCCAGCTTCGCGAGCAGCTCGGCTGGATCCTGCCCGCCCACTGCCACCCAGTAGGTGTCCACTTCAAGCACGACGGCGGGATCCAGGGCGCCGGCGAGGACCTCCAGCCCGGTGCGGCCGCCGAAATCGGTTTCCACCTCCCACCAGTGGTTGTGGTAGCCGACGGTGATGCCGTACTCCGCGCCGAGGGCCGCCACCTCGTTGAGGGCCTGTGCGGTCTGCTCGACGGCCTCCTCGGTGGTCCACCGCTCAGGGTGCACCATGGGCTCGATGACCGTGCCGATGCCCAGTGTCCGGGCTGCTTCGAAGATGAGGTCGCGGTCGCCGTCGAGCAGCGGTGCGTGGCCCGACGGAGCGGCTATGCCGTTGCGTTCCAGCGCAGCGGAGAGCGCCGCCGTGTTCGCTGCGAAGTTGTAAGGCTCGACCCGTGAGAAACCGATCGATGCAAGTCTGTCGATGGTGCCGTCCAGATCAGCCTCGAGGGCTTCGCGGACGGTGTAGAGCTGGACAGACAGGGGTGGAGTTGGCACGTGGGATCCTCTCGCTGGCGCCGTCGGGATAGCCGGTACTAGATAGTCTTAGTCCAGATGCTGTCAGCTTCCGCGCTGCGCTCCACACCGTTAAGGACCTTCTGCACCTGCAGTCCGTCCGCGAAGGACGGCTCCGGCTGGCGATTCGCTGTGATTGCTTCGACGAAATCCTTGGCCTGATGGGCAAATCCGTGTTCATAGCCCAGAATGTGCCCGGTGGGCCACC
Organism: Arthrobacter sp. KKT183; assembly: GCF_055657625.1. Classification (NCBI taxonomy): domain Bacteria; kingdom Bacillati; phylum Actinomycetota; class Actinomycetes; order Micrococcales; family Micrococcaceae; genus Arthrobacter; species Arthrobacter sp. KKT183. The sequence continues at coordinate 192,368 of NZ_CM145770.1, forward strand.
AGGCAGACATGTAGGGGTGGGAGGGCTCCGTCACCATAATGTTGGTGAAGCCCTGCCGGGTATCAGGCGCGGTTGCATCGTAGAAGCCGAGCGAGTTCATGTTCTCCAGATCGAAGGAAATCGCGCCGGTGGAGCCGGCCACCTCAACGCGCAACGCGTTCTTGCGCCCGGTGGACATGCGGGTCGCTTCGAATGAGCCCACCGCGCCGCCGTCGAACCGGCCGCTGAACAGGGCAAGATCGTCCACTGTGACGCTTCCCCGCTCGGCTGAGGCGGTGCCTGCGAGCCCGGAGGCTTCGGCCAGCAACGGACGCTCGTGCACAAAAGTGTTGAGGATCCCGCTCACACCTGTGATCTTCTGGCCGGTGATGAACTGCGAGAGATCTACCGCATGCGCGCCGAGGTCACCGAGTGCGCCGGAGCCGGCGGATTCCTTCTGCAGCCGCCACGTCAGCGGGGCGTCGGCGTCAACCAGCCAATCCTGCAGGTACGCGGCACGTACCTGACGGACCTCGCCGATTGCACCGGACTGAACCAGATCCCTCGCGAAGGCCGCTGCAGGAACGCGGCGATAGGTGAAACCAACCATCGCGAAGACGTTGTTGCCGGCGCGGTCAGCGGCGGCTGCCATCGCCTCAGCCTCTTCGAGGGTGTTGGCGAGCGGCTTCTCGCACAGAACGTGCTTTCCCGCCTCAAGCGCTGCAATGGCGATCTCAGCATGGGATCCGCCGGGAGTAACGATGTCGATGACGTCGATGTCGTCGCGGGCGATGGCCGCCCGCCAGTCAGTAGCCGTCTCTTCCCAGCCCCATTTACGAGCCGATTCCTCTACTCCACGGGCGTTGCGCCCCACGAGCAGGGTCATCTCCGGCCGGGCCGGCAGGTCGTGGAAGCGCGGTGCAACCCGCCACCCCTGCGAATGGGCAGCCCCCATAAATCCGTGTCCGATCAGGGCGATTCTCAGGGGTGGTGCGTCGTTGTGCATGTTTCCTCTTTATCCGGCGGCGGTTATAAGCAGTTGGATGGAGGCGGGGCGCCCTGCCAGCGATTGAGCGCCCCGCCCCTTAGTGTCCTACGATTCGAAGGCGGTCGGCAGGTACTGCTCAACGTTCTCACTGGTGACAACCGGAGCGTTCAGAACGATGCGCTTCGGAACTTCCACTTCCACCAGATCGCTCATGGCCTTGCCCTGGACAATCAGGCGGGCAAGGAGAATTCCGTCGGCCGCCTGGGTGGCGGGGTAGATGACGGTAGCTTCCAGGACGCTCTCACCGGACTGGATCTCTCGCATGGCGTTAGCGGATCCTGCGCCGCCAACCATGAAGAATTCGTCACGGCCGGCGTTGTCGATGGCTGCCAGGACACCGATGCCCTGATCATCATCATGGTTCCAGATCGCGTCGATCTCCGGTGCTGCTGAGAGGAGCTGCGAGGTTGCTGCTTCGCCTCCGGCAATGGTGAAGTCGGCTGCGACGCGGTTGTCCACGTCGAGGCCGCATGACTCCAGTGCATCGGCGAAGCCCTGGCTGCGGTCCTGAGTCAGGGGTAGGGAGTCGACGCCGGCGATCTCGGCAACCACTGCGTCCTCGTCACCTTCGAGCTGTTCGCAGATGTAGGTGCCGGCGCTGACGCCCATTCCGTAGTTGTCGCCGAGGATGGTGGTGCGGGCAGCGAACGGGCTCGAGAATTCACGGTCAACGTTGATGACCGGGATGCCGGCTTCCATGGCTTGGGTGGCCACCGGGGTGAGGGCGGCGCCGTCCGTCGGCAGGAGCACGATGGCATCGACGCCGTCGTTGATGAACTGTTCAACCTGGCTGATCTGAAGGTTGGCGTCATTGGTTCCCTCGGCGACACGCAGGTCGATGTCCGGGTAGTTTTCAGCCGTAGCGATGGCAGCGGAGTTGATGGCGCCCAGCCAGCCGTGGTCGGCAGCAGGTCCGGAGAACCCGATGACTACGGTGTCGCCTTCGGCCTGATTTCCTTCGACGGATGCATTGGTGGGCTGCGTGTTGGTGTTACCCGCGTCGGCTGTGCACCCGGTGACAAGGGCGCCGACAGCCAGGAAGGCACCGGTGGTGACGAGCATCTTCCGGCCCGTACGAACTGCAAGCATGTGAATCTCCTCAATGAGTTAGGTGCGTCTTCGCAAGGGTGCAGCATGCGTCTTCCATGGCCGCTTCTTCGCGTGACTGCAATCACAATAACAGAAGATCGAAAGAAATCGACGACTTTATACCGATTGCCGACATAATGTGTTAGCTTCGTCTCATGTTCGAAGAAGATCAGCCACGTCCGTTGCTCGAAGTTTGGGGGATTACCAAGCAATTCGCTGGTGTCCAGGCGCTTAAAGGCGTCGACCTGCAGGTACTTCCAGGAGAAGTGCACTGCGTCATGGGTCAGAACGGAGCCGGTAAATCCACCCTCATCAAGACGCTGTCCGGAGTACACCAGCCCGACGGCGGTGAAATCCGCTGGGAGGGAAAGGAGATCTCGATTCCCGGCCCCACCGCCGCCCTGGATCTCGGCATCGCCACGATGTACCAGGAACTCGACGTCGTGGATGGACTGTCCGTAGCGGAGAACATCTTCCTCGGGCATGAACGCGCCAGCGGAGGCGTGCTCCACGTCAAGAAGACAAATGCGATCGCGCGTACCCTGCTGAAGCGGCTCGGGCACGGCGGTCTTTCGCCGTCCACCGAGGTCGGTTCGCTTTCTGCCGCCAACAAGCAGATCGTGAGCATGGCGCGCGCACTGTCGCGGGATACCAAGCTGATCATCATGGATGAGCCGAGCGCCATCCTGGACTCCGGCGAGGTGGCTAACCTTTTCCGTGTGGTGCGCGAGCTCACGGCCCAGGGCATCGCCGTCGTCTACATCTCCCACCGGCTGGAAGAGATCCGCCAGATCGGTGACCGCATCTCCGTGATCAAGGACGGACGGAGCACAGCGAGCGGTCTGAGCGTCACCGATACGTCGAGGGCTGAGCTGATCCGTCTGATGACCGGCAGGGATGTCGAGAACGTTTTCCCGGAGGGGACACCGGTACCGTCCGATGCTCCCATAGTTCTCAAGGTCGACAACCTGGAACTGGCCGGACACTTCGAGGATGTCAGTTTCACGGTACGGGCAGGCGAGATTGTCGGGCTCGCCGGCCTCGTCGGGTCCAAGCGGTCGGAGATCCTTGAAACCATCTACGGTGCACGGAAGGCTTCTTCCGGGACGGTATCCGTCAACGGCAAGGTGCTGCGTCCCGGGTCTGTTCCAGCCGCGGTTGACGCGGGAATCGGGCTTTCGCCGGAGGAACGCAAAAGTCAGGGCCTGATTCTCGATGAACCGATCTTCAAGAACGTAACGCTCTCGACCTTCGAGCGCTTTGCCCGCTCCGGATATCTGAATGAAAAGGCAGAGCGGAACGCCGCGCGCGAGCAGATCGCAGCCCTCGAGTTGCGTCCAGCTGATCCGGACCGCCCGGCCCGGACGCTTTCCGGCGGAAATCAGCAGAAGATACTCCTCGCCCGCTGGCTCGTGCACGGAACTCCGGTGCTGCTGCTCGACGAACCAACCCGCGGCGTCGACGTCGGGGCGCGCGCTGAAATCTACGCGCTCATCCGCAAACTCGCCGCTGCCGGGACCGCAATCATTGTTGTTTCGAGCGAAATCGAGGAAGTGCTCGGCCTCGCCGACAATGTCCTCGTCATCGATGACGGCACCGTTATCACCCAAACCAAAGCAAGCGATCTAGACGAGCACGGAGTGCTCGACCTCGTCATGAAGGGAAGTGCCGCGTGAGCGAGCAGAAAACCAAGGTGGCTGAACCGCGCATCGACGCGTCGGCCGACCACAGCGCCCCGAAGGCCAACCCGCTACAGAGCTTCCTGAAGGGCTCCGGAGGCCGCAGCCTGGGGCTGGTCATTGCCCTGGTGCTGCTGTTCGTGGTGGGTGCCATCACCAGTGGGGACCGGTTCCTCAACCCCGAAAACATGCTGACCATCCTCCGGTACGCCTCGATCATCGGTGTGATCAGCATCGGCGTCACCTTCGTTATCACCGCCGGAGGCATTGACCTTTCGGTCGGTTCGGTCATGGGACTGGCGACCGTCGTTGCTACCCTGACCAGCGTCCAGCTGGCCGCTACGCAATCATCCTGGATTCTCATGGTGCTTGTGGCGCTCGCGGTCGGTGCCGGAGCGGGCCTGATCAACGGGGTTGTGATCGCTTATGGCAATGTCGTCGCCTTCATTGCCACGCTGGCCATGCTGGTTGGCGCACGGGGTCTGGCCGAGCTCATCTCCGGGCGCAGCACGCAGATCGTCGTCAACCAGGACTTCCTGCAGGTCATGCGCGCTGACTTCCTGGGCGTTCCTGTTCTCGTGTGGATCTTCCTCCTTGCCGCTGTTGCAGGATGGTTCCTCCTCAACCGCACCACGTTCGGCCGGCGGACCATCGCCATCGGCGGAAACCTCGAAGCTTCCCGCCTGGCGGGTATCAAGGTGAAGCGCCACCTGGTCTACCTGTACGTCCTGGCCGGACTCGCCGCGGGCATTGCGGCTGTCATGATGCTCGGCCGTACTACCGCGGGTACCTCGACGCACGGTCTGCTCTACGAACTGGACGCGATTGCCGCCGTCGTTGTTGGTGGAACACTGCTCATCGGCGGGCGCGGCACAATCATGGGCACGGTTCTTGGTGTGCTGATCTTCAGCACACTCACCAACGTCTTCATTCAGAACAATCTGGACACCTCCGTTCAGGCTCTAGCCAAAGGCGTGATCATCGTGGTCGCCGTTCTGTTGCAGCAGCGCTTTGCAGCCAGTGGCAAAACACGACGGGCCAAGACGAAGCCAGCGAAGGCCTGACCGGGCACCAGGATGCAGGTCACCCAGCCGGCTCCCGAACTCAGGGAGCCGGGCGAGCAGCGGTAACCGGAAGGTGAGTCGGTGAGTTTCCTGAACGCGGACTACGCGCTGCACGGCAACGCAGACCTCGACCTGGTTGAGGATGCCCTCCAGCGGTTCTTCAGTGACGCGAAACTCCGTGCTGTATCGGTGAACGCTGCCTACCTCGGTCTCTGGGAATCGCTGGAAAGGGCAGCCGCGGGCGGCAAGCGCTCCCGCCCGCGGCTGGTTCTGCTTGCCTACAAACAGCTGGGAGGTACTGATGCCTCCAGCGCGGCGCAGCTCGCCGCCGTCTACGAGCTCCTGCACAGCGCGCTGATCATTCACGACGACGTCATTGACCGTGACTTCGTCCGTCGCGGCAGCCCCAACGTGTCCGGCCACTACAGGAACCGGGCACTGCGCACCGGAGCTTCCCCGGCGGCCGCTGAGCACGCCGGAGTTTCGGCAGGAGTACTCGCCGGCGACCTCGCACTCTCGGGTGCCTACCGGCTCTTGAGGTCCGTGGCGGCACCGGAGGCCGTAGCGCAGCGGCTTGGCGACATCCTCGATGACGCCGTTTTCTCATCAGTGGGCGGGGAGGTCCTCGACATTGAGTTCAGCCGGACGCAGGACATGCCCTCGCTCGAGGACATCACCAAGACGGCCCACCAGAAAACGTCTGTCTACTCGTTCGAGGCGCCGCTACAGGCTGGAGCCGTGCTGGCCGGGGCTCCGGAGCCGGTCGTCGCGGCCTTGACGTCTTTCGGGCGTTACGCCGGGATCGCCTACCAGATTTCCGATGACCTGCTGGGTGTTTTCGGCAGGGAAAGCCGGACGGGCAAGACCAGCTGGGGAGATTTGAGGGAGGGCAAGCGGACAGCCCTGCTCTCCTATGCAGCAACGCGGCCGGAATGGAGCAGCATCGCGGCACTCATCGGCTCCCCGGACCTGACAGCCTCCAGCGCCGAGTACGTCCGCTCCGTGCTGGTGGCCTGCGGTGCCAGGGACTTCGCGGTCAGTCTGGCTACCGAGAACGCACACCTCGCCGTCATGCACCTGGAGTCCGAGGGCGTGCCCAACGGGTTGCGCAGCAGCCTTGCGCGCATGCTGTTCGCCGCCATCTCCGAGGCCACCTCACACTAACCGCGCCTCTGCCGTTCGCCCGGCTCAGGGCTGCCGCCTGTTCTGCCGTTATCATGAAGGAACAAATCCGGCACCGCGGCGATCCGCCAGGAAGGACCTGAACCAGGTGGAAGGTAGAACGGTGGCCGGCACCAACCTCGGTAACAACCGTGACTCCACACGGCAGCACAACCTTTCCACGGTGCTGCGGCTCGTGCACTCCATGGCAGGCGTCTCCCGCGCACAGCTCACCCGCGCCACGGGGTTGAACCGTTCGACCATTGCGGCGCTTGTCGGGGAACTGGTCCAGCTCGGCCTCGTCGTAGAGAGCAATCTCGACCAGGCGCAGCAGCACGGACGCCCCAGCATCATGATCGAGCCGAGTCCCGGAGCGCTGGCGCTGTCGGTCAATCCGGATATCGACGTCGTCAGCGTCGCTCTGGTCTCGCTGGGCGGCCACATCGTCAATCCGGTCCGCTTCCACACCGTCCGTGCGCCGTCGGTCGCGGAAGTCGTGAACATCGTGACTGCTGTCTACGCCGGAATGCGGACCTCCCTGCCGGCCGGGCACCGAATCATGGGGGTAGGGCTTGCCGTTCCGGGGCTGGTAGATCCCGGGGATGGCACTGTCATTGAAGCGCCGCACCTCGGCTGGCGCGACCAACCGCTCGCGGCTCTGCTCAGCGACGCGCTGAAGCTTCCGGTCATCGCCGCGAATGACGCCGTGGTGGGCGCTCGCGCGCAGGCAACCTTCGGCGCGGGCCGGGACGTGTCAGACCTGGTCTATCTTTACGGAGGCGCCAGCGGGATCGGCGGAGGCGTGATCAGCGGCGGCCGCCTGGTGCGCGGTGCCACCGGCTTTGCCGGCCAGCTCGGGCACACGCACGTGCGCTCCGGGGGTGAGGCATGCACCTGCGGGTCCTTCGGCTGCCTCGAAGCCGAGATCACGCGGGAAGCGCTGATCGCGGCGGTCGGTCTGCCTGCCGGCGAGACGGAGAACCTCGAAGAAGCCGTACTGGAAAGGCTCCAGGATGAATCGGAATCGCAGGAATTACGCGAACTGATTGACCGCCAGGTCCAGCTCCTGGCCGTAGGGCTCAAGAGCGTCGTCAATCTGCTGAATCCCTCCATGATCGTACTGGGAGGGTTCCTGCGGATCCTGGATCGCGCCGCCCCCGACGCCCTGAGCGAGGCGCTGCGCACTCCGGGTACGCGCGGTCCACGAGAGCGCGTGGCCATCGAACTGGCTCCCCTGGGCGAAGATCCCATTCTGGTCGGTGCCGCGGAGCTCGCGTTCGAACCCCTCATCCGGAATCCTGCCGGCTTCCTTCGATTTCACGACGACGACGCCGACGTGCCGCTTTCCTTCGCATAGCGGACAATCTTTCGGACCACGAAAAAGCGGATCCTGTTCCAGCCTTTGCTGGAACAGGATCCGCTTTTCTTATCAGGGCCAGATGGCCCTTACAGCGCGATCAGCGTGATTCGTGCGGAATTAGTTGGGGATGATCACCACTTCAGCGGTTCCGGTCAGCGGATCGGAAGCCGCATCGCCGGCGTCAGTGTAGGACGCATTGAATACTGCCGAGAGATCGTCCACTGCGGGATCGTGTCCCTCAGGAACCGTGGTGGTGATGGTTCCGGTGCAGCCGGTGGTGGTGGTCTGCGGGTGTCCGTGGGTGTGGTGGCCCAGGATGTAGGTGACCTGAACCAGTGCGCAATCGACGGGCTGGTCGTCGGTGACGCGGACTTCGTAGGAAACGGTGTCGCCGAACTGGAAGGGCTGGTCCGCAACCGGAGTAATGAATTCGACAACCGGTGCCTGGTTTCCGACTTCAATCGTCACTTCTGCGGAGGAGTGCTTTCCCCGGTGCTTTCCGCCCTGGTCGGTGACCTGAAGGCTTGCGGTGTAGGAGCCGATCTCTTCATAGGTGAACGTGGGGTTCGCCTCTGTTGAGTCCACGGTGCCGTCGGAGTTGAAGTCCCAGGCGTAACGCAGCTTGTCGCCGTCGGCGTCTGCCGTGCCTTCGCTTGAGAACTGGACGGTCAGCGGGGCTGAACCAACGGTGGGAGTACCGGAGGCCACTGCTACCGGGCTGTGGTTGCCGTTCTCGCCGATGTAATCAATGCGGGACAGCTGCGCATCAGGGTTCTCGCCGAAGTAGCCGTCGCCGTACTCGAGTACGTAGAGCGCGCCGTTGGGGCCGAACTCCATGTCGATCGGGTTGTCAGTGACCAGCGAGTCCACCACGTTCTCAATGGAGACGAGCTCACCGTCGGCGGTGGTCATGCCCTTGATGTAGTCGCGGGTCCACTCGTAGAAGAAGGACATTCCGTCGTAGTACTCCGGCCAGGCGACGGGTGCGCGGCCCTTGGTGGCCTTCTTGTCGAAATCATAGGCAGGCCCGGCCATGGGACCGATTCCGCCGGTCTCCAGTTCAGGGAACTCAGCCGAAGCGCCGTACGAGTACCATGCCTGAGGCTGGGATACCGGCGGCAGCTCGCGGAGCCCGGTGTTGTTCGGGGACTCGTTGACCGGAGCATCGCAGTTGAACGTCTCACCGGAGGTGTTGGTGGCGAAATTGTAGTCAACGTACGGCAGTTCGGCGGTGGCGCAGTAGGGCCAGCCGTAGTTGGAAGGCTCGGTCACCGACATCCACTTGCCGGTTCCTGCCGGACCACGAAGCGGATCGGCTGACCGGGCGTCGGGGGAGTAGTCAGCGATGAGCAGTTCACCCGTGTTCTGGTTGAGCTCGATGCGGAACGGGTTGCGCAGGCCCATGACGTAGATCTCGGGGCGGGTCTGTGGAGTTCCCGGTTCGAAGAGGTTGCCCTCGGGGATGGTGTAGCCGCCGCCCTCGGTGGGGGTGATCCGGAGAACCTTGCCGCGCAGGTCATTGGTGTTGGCGGAGGTCCGCTGTGCATCGAATGCCGGGTTGCTGTCCGGGCGTTCGTCAATAGGGGTGTAGCCGCCGGATGCGAAGGGGTTGGTGTCATCGCCGGTGGACAGGTAGAGGTTGCCCTCGGCATCGAAGACGATGTCGCCGCCGACGTGGCAGCAGATGCCGCGGTCAACGGGAACCTCGAGGATTTCCTGTTCGCTGGCCAGATCGATGGTGGAACCGTCGAACTGGAAACGGGACAGGACAAGCGAGCCCTTGAAGGGCGCGAAATCGGCGGCGGTGCCGGTGGTCGGTGCGTCACCCTCGTTGATGCCCTCAGTGGCCGGATCATCTACCGGAGTGTCCCCCGGAGGCGAGTAGTAGAGGTAGACCCAGTTGTTGCCCTTGGTTCCGAAGTTCGGATCGAGCGCGACGCTCTGCAGACCTTCCTCGTCATGCTCGTAGACATCGAGGGTTGCCGCCAGAGTGTTGAGGCCGGATTCGGCATCATTGAGCCACACCTCGCCGCCGCGGGTGGTGTGCAGGACGTCATTGTTGGGGAGGACCGCAAGGTCCACCGGTTCACCCGGCGTGTCATTCAGGGTCACCTTTTCGAAGTTTGCGTCCGGCGGAGCCACCGGCGGTGCTGCGGCGTCCTTGGCCTGAGCCGGTGCAGCGGCGAATGAGGTGGCCAGCAGTGCCACCATTGCCAAACCTGCGCCCGCTCGTGCAGCGCGCTTCATTGAGAATCGTGCGGCATCGGTTCGATGCCCGGAAGCTTGCGCTATCCCGTGTTGATTGACTGTCATCATTCACTTTCTTCTCGCCTTTGAGGACCCGGGCCAGCCGGAGTCAGGTCACCTAGAACGCTAGTAGAAGCGTCTCAGTTCCGCTAGTGGTTTCAATAAACAAAGTTCGCAATTCTTCCGACACGCAAACAGATTCCGGGCGTGCAAAAGTGACTTGTGTCCAGTGAAACCGGCACCAACGCGCGCCAGAAAATCTTTGTTGTTCAATCCAGCTAAAGTAGGGCTGCGGTCGTTGAGCTTCGCATCCCCTGTGTCTCGAGCACCAGCTGCTTCACCGCAGCCGCCGGCACCTGCCTGCCACCGTTCACGAGGGTTTCGATGGACGCCGGGACCTGGTCGTGGGAAGCGATGATCAGGGGCGTGCCGTTCTTCGAATCGGGTAACCGTCCATGCGTTCCGCGAACGTGCGTCGGGTCCAGCGGCACGGTGTTCATGGCATACCGCAGGCCGAGCTTCTTCTTGGCCAGATTCAGGCCGGCCTTTGCCTTGGCCAGTCTGTCCGCGGGGTTGAAGAAAAGTTCAGCCGGGTCGTATCCGGGCTTTCGGTGGATATCGACCCCGCGCGCGTATTCCGGAGCCCGGTCATCGTCGAGCCAGAAGTAATACGTGAACCATGCGCCGGGTTCGGCAACCACTACCAGCTCACCGGACCGCTCATGGTCGAGCCCGTAACGGGCTTGCGCTTCGCGGTCGAGGACCTCATCGACCCCGTCGGTTGCGCGAAGAATCACAGCCGCGCGCTTAACATCCGCCGGGTCGGAGACGTATACGTGGGCAACCTGGTGGTCTGCAACGGCGAAGGCCCGCGAGGTCCACGGGTCCAACTGCTCCTTCCCGTCCTGCACATACACTTCGAGCAGACCCTCACGCCGAAGCGTCCGGTTGATGTCCACCGGCTTTCGCGCTTCCTCGATGCCGTACTCCGAGACGACAATCACCGCGTAGCCGCGCGCCTCGGCTTCGTCCAGCAGCGGGGCGAGGACCCCGTCCAGGTCGGTTGCTGCCTGGGCTGCCTGGAGTGAATCCGGTCCGAACCGTTGAAGATCGTAATCAAGATGCGGCACGTAAGCCATCAGGAGATCCGGCGCCTGGTTCCGCAGGACATGGCGGGTGGAATTCACAATCCACTGCGTCGACTGGATAGCCGCGGTCGGTCCCCAGTACTGGAATAGCGGGAACTCGCCGTAGTGTCCCACCAGCTCATCATGCAGGGCTGGCGGACGCACGTACGCGTCCGGTGATTTCCGTCCGTCCGCATGGTAGATCGGTCGAGGGGTCACAGTAAGATCAGTGGTCATTCCCATGGCGTACCACCAGCAAATATTACCTGCCCGGTACCCGGGATCCTGCTGCCGGGCGGCCTCCCAGATCTTCTCTCCGGAAACCAGCCTGTTGTGCTGGCGCCAAAGGTGCACATCTCCCAGTTCGCGGAAATACCAGCCGTTCCCAACAATGCCGTGCTGCGCCGGAGCCAGTCCGGTCAGCATGGTCGATTGCACGGTGCAGGTCACCGCCGGCAGGACCGTCGCCAGTTCGGACGACCATCCCTGTGACGCGAGTTTGCTCAGGCGGGGCATTGAACGGAGGGACAGGGCAGTCAGCCCCACAACATCCAGCAGCAGTACTGGTTTCACGGTTCTTCCTTGCAGTTGTCTTACCTAAATACGGATGAATGCTCAAGTGCTCCCAGCGATTACGACGCCGGTGCTGCCGCGAGCAGATGGGACTCGGCCCACCCGATCTCGGCGGCGATGCCGTCGACAATTCCCACCTGCCCGCTGGGCAGGACGCTCCAGGTGTAGGTTTCGATGTCCAGGTGCACTTCCCAGCCGTAGTGCCTGCGGGAAACCTCGGCCACGGTGTGCCGCAGCACAGCGGCAGTTGTCTCCAGCGGGGAGGAGGGGATGTGGTGGAGCGGGATGTGGAAATGAACCCGCCAGGGCGCCTTCCCGGGCAGGGTGTCGAGGGCCTCCGTCAGGTCATCGGCAGCCAGGATTCCGTTCTCACCCTGTTCCCGCACCTGGTGAAGGTAGCGCGGTTCGGCGAAGGCCGTGAGTGCGGCCCGTGCGGCGGCGCTGGAGGGGTCGGTTACGTGCAGGGCGGCCGAGGCCTGAATCTTGACCACTCTTAGGCCTGCCGCTTCGATCCGGTTGACGGCGTCAACCGGGTCAGCGAAGGACACAGCGAGGTGACAGGTGTCCACACACAGGCCGATGAACTCGGGATCAATGCCGCGGTCAATCCGCGCTTCCAGCCAGCCGGCAACATCGGCGACCGTATCTAGTACGCAGCCCGGCTCCGGTTCGACGGCGATGCGGACAGTTTTTCCCGTACGCTCCTTCAGCTCCCGCAAGCGGGAACTTAGCTCCACAAAAGCGGCGGTGGCGGCGTCGTCGTCGGCTTGTGTCCAGGGTTCCCGCCAGGCAAGGGGCAGCGTCGAGATCGAGCCGGCTGTGTTTTCCGGCAGGAGCGCAGCCAGGATCTCAGCGCAGTCGAGGGTGTATTCCAGCCGCCTCGGCTCAGCCCAGGTGGGCTTGTAGACGTCGAGTTTGACCACCTCGTTGTGGAAACCGCCGTAGGGAAAGGCGTTGATGGTGTGCAGCTGGAGGCCTTCCACCAACAGGACCTCACGGAGCGCCGCCAGATCATCGGCATTGTGGGCCAGCCGGCGCGCCAGCCCGGCGGGAAGCCAGAGCCCCACGCCGAGAATGTTCAGGCCCGCCTTCCGCCGGATGGGGCCGGAGTACTCGTGAAGCTGCCGGATCAGCCCGTCGAAGTCCTCGGCCGGATGGACGTTCGTGCAGTAGGAGAGGAGCATCAGGCGCGTGCACCCCGCAGGACCGAGTTGCCCTCGAATCCCGCTGTAGCGTTGGGAGGCTCTGCCGCGTCGAAGCCGGGGATCGGGTCGAGGATCAGCTGGCCGCTTTGACCGTAGAACTCGACAGGGTTGCGCCAGAGGACCTGATCGACGTCGTCGGCGGTGAAACCGGCATCAAGCATGGCGTGTGCGGTGCTTGAGGTCTTGAGCGGATCAGACCGGCCCCAGTCGGCAGCGGAGTTGACGAGCACGCGCTCTGTTCCGTAGCGGCTGAGAATTGCGACCATGCGCTGCTCATCCATTTTGGTGTCGGGATAAATGGAGAAGCCCATCCACGCGCCCGCGTCCTTCACTATTTCGACGTTGGTCTCATTGAGGTGGTCCACCACCACCATGCCGGGGGCGATGCCGGATTCGCGGACAACATCAAGGGTCCGGTGGGTGCCGGCCAGCTTCTCCCGATGCGGTGTGTGCACCATGACCGGCAGCGAATATTCGAGGGCAAGCTCCAACTGGCGGCTGAACGCGTGGTCCTCAGCGGGAGTCATGGAGTCGTACCCGATCTCGCCGACGGCGACCACGCCCTCCTTCACGAGGTAACGGGGGATCTCCTCGAGGACGGGAACGCAGCGCGGGTCATTCGCCTCCTTGGGGTTGAGGGCGATCGTGGCGTGATGCCGGATGCCGAACTGCGCGGCACGGAACCGCTCCCAGCCAAGCAGCGAGTCGAAGTAGTCGAGAAAGGAACCGACATTGGTGCGCGGCTGCCCCAACCAGAAAGCCGGCTCAACGAGCGCGCGCACACCGCTGGCGTACAGCGCCTCGTAGTCATTGGTGGTGCGGCTGGTCATATGGATGTGAGGGTCAAAAATGCGCATGGCTGGTTTCCCCTTAGGAAGTGGTCGAATGGCTGGAGGTGGCCAGGAGCAGCGTGACGTCGTCCGGGACCGGCCGCCCAGCGGCTGTCCGTTCGGCGGCGAAGTCGCCTGCCATCCGGGCAAGCTCGTCATCCGCACGTTCCTGCAGGTCCGTGACGGCACGGAGGCTGACCCCCATGAACACCAGCTTCAGCACGGCGTGGCGCCAGCTGTGCTGGTCCAGGTAGGCGGCTGCAAACGGCCCGACGGCGGCGGCAACAAGGCCGCTTTCGTTGGTTCTCAGGGCCTCAGTGGTGAGCCTCAATCCCGCGATTACGACGACGTCGGGAAGCTTCGGTGAGCGCGCGGCCAGCGCTGCCAGTCCGCGAAGCACGCCGCGGCGCTCCGCGGAGTCACCGCCGTCGTAAAGTGCCGATAGCGCAAGCGCCAGCTCTTCGGGCGGAAGCAGTTCACCGAGTCGGCCGAGCAGCAGGCCACGGGCGGAGTCGCTGGTGGTACCGAAGAGTACGCCGGTGGGGTCGGCATCCGGGTACAGGGGCGTGCGGCCCAGCCGGCGCCCGGCCTGGGCGAAGACGGTGGTGAGGGTGGAGGGATCGGCGGTGACCGCCGTCGTGCTCTCCTGAAGCCAGCGCTCAGATTCCCTGCTGCGTACTGATTCCGCCCAGGCGTCGCCGAGCGCCGCGATGCTGCGGGCGGCGAGTCCCGGTGCGTCGTAGGAGTGCCGCGGCAGTTCGACGGCGGCCACACCGCGGTAGTTCAACTCGGCCAGGGTGCCGAGCGCGAGGGGCAAATCCACGGTTCCTTCGCCGAACGGCAGATGCTCGTGGGCGTGCGGGCGCATGTCATCCAGCTGGACGTTCGCCAGCAGCGGCCCGGCCTCAAGAAGTGCCCCGCGTATGCCGTCCGGTTCGACCACTACACAGTGCCCGATGTCCACGGTGATCCGCAGGTTGTCCGGGTTGTCGAGCTCTGCCCGGAGGCGCAGGGCGTCCGACACCGTCTCCACCAGCATGCCCGGCTCAGGCTCCACGGCCAGCAGCACGCCTTTGTCGCGGGCATACTCAACGACGCCCGCCACACGTTCGGTGAGCCGCTGCCACCCCGTTTCCGGGGACGTTCCCTCCGGGAGGACCCCGGAGAAGAAGGAGACACACTCTGCCTCCAGCGCTGCCGCGATGTCGACGGCGCGGCGCAGGAAGGCAACGCGGCTTTCGGCCTCCTCATCCACCAGGGCGGGACGGTGCTTGTGGCGCGGATCGAGCAGGAAGCGGGTGCCCGTTTCGATGACCACGCGAAGCTTCAGCTCACCGAGCGTCTTCCGCAGGGCCTGCAGTTGTTCAGCCAGGTCCTCGGCGAACGGGTCCAGGTGTGGATGCCCCAGGGTCAGAGCCACTGCTCCATAGCCCTGCTCGGCGAGGAGATCCAGGGCCACTGAAAGGGGGTGGTCGGTGAATCCGTTGGTGCCGTATCCCAGGCTGAAGGGCAATGGTGATGCCGTCATGACTCGCTCAACTTCCTGTTCCACGAACGTGTGCGCATGAGCTTCCCGAACAGGTCCACCGACGCAAGCACGCCTGCGGCGGCCAGGTTTCCGTGGCGAACCGTGAGCGCTGCCTGCAGCGGCACCATTGCGCGAATGCCCGCCTTAGTGGCGTCGAGTGCATTTGTTGCCACCGGGTTGCGGGCAGCGCGCACCTGCGCCGGGGCGCACCGGCCGGCGTAGGCAGCTGTAGCGGCAAGCAGGGCAAGGATTTGGTTGCGGGACTCTTTGCCACCGGATTGCAGAGTGCCGCCCACTACTGCACTGGCAAGCAGGGCGGTGCCGGCAGCGACGCCGGAAGCCGTCGTCGGCGTTGTTCCGTGGACTTCCCCGCGGGAGAGGACGGTGACCCCGGCCGTGTGGCCGCCCATGATGACCGCCGCACTCAGGGCGGGGCGCAGGTGCCCGAAACCGGCACCCATGAGGACGTCAAGGGCACGGCAGGCGCCCATGGTGAGCGCGCCGGGGACGGCATGATTCTTGGCGATCAGGTCATAAGTCCAGATGGAGGCTGCGAGCGGAACTCCCACCGCCAGCGCCGGCCTGCCTCCGCCGGCCGCACTGAGGCCCAGCCCGGCGACGGTCAAACCCGCGGCGGCAGCAAGAGCGCTGCGTGCGCTGATCCTCCCGGACGGAATGGGGCGCTCGGGGCGCTCGCGGGCATCGATTGTGCGGTCGGCGTAGTCGTTGAGTGCCATGCCGCCGGCGTAAAGGCACGCGCTCGCCAAAGGGAGAGCCACCCGGCGGCCGCCTAGTGCATGCCCGGCTGCAGATCCGCCCGCGAGAGTGTCGCCAAGTACCGTCAGCACGGCCGGCGCGCGCACGAGCTCAAGGTAGTCGTTGACGCTCACGGCTGCTCTGAGCTCCCGCCGCCGGCCGCCAACCGGGCACTTGCCGTCTCCGCCCACTCCACGAGGTTGCGGGTCTGGTTGGCGAACGAGTGCTCGTCGCTGCCCCAGGGATCCTTGAAGAAAAACCCCAGTGCCTCGACATTGCCTTCCTCTCCCGCAGCGTGGGCGAGGGCCATCAGCCGGGCGAGGTCGAGCACCATGGGAGCGGCGAGCATGGAGTCGTAGGCGCTCCAGGTGGTTTGCAGGGTCAGGCGCGATCCGAGGAAACCCTCAACGTTGATGTGGTCCCAGGCCACCTTCGTTTCACCGAGATCCTGGACATTGTCAATGTGAAGCGGAGTGACCGCACCCCCCGTCAGCTCCTGCAGGCCGCGGTTCTTGGACTGAAGCTTGCCTGAGACGGCCTGCGGATCGGCGAGGGTTGCGCCGTCCCCACCGCCGAGCAGGTTGGTGCCGGCCCAGGACAGGACACGGAGCCCGCGAGCTGCGAAAGCGGGTGCGAGGACTGACCGCAGCCAGGTCTGGCCGGTCTTGCCGTCCTGGCCGGCGGACGGCACCTGATGCCGGGCGGCGAGCTCACGCAGCGCTGGGATGGTGAGAGCCGTGGAGGGTGTGAAACACACATAGGGGGAACCGGCCAGGATAGCTGCGTAGGCGCCCACCGAGCTCGGCGGCAACACGCGGCGGGCCGGATCCTTCAGGGCGGCGAGAAGCAGGTCTACGTTGTAGAACTCGGCGATCGGTTCAACGGGTGCCTCGGTGGAAGCGACATCAAGAACGACGACGCGGTCAAGGTTATTGGCCTGCTTGAAGTCGGTGATGTCCTGCGCGAGCCGCTGGGCCACCTTTTCCTGTGACTCGGACTTCTGTGCGGGGTCGTAACCCGGCCGCACGCGCTGGTCCGCCTCACCGAGCTGTGAGCGGACGGATTCGAGCAGGTGAGACGGCAGCATTCCCGAATCAACGAGTGCCTCGGCACGCTTGGTCATGCAGACGCCGCTGATGTCGTGTCCGCCCACCACGAGGTCGGTGAAGTCGGGAAGCAGAGCCGCATTGAAGGAGTGCTGGTCCGTGACGCAGCCCGTGGCGGGGGCAAGGCCCGAAGAGATGGCAGCGAGTCCCACCGTGGCAGTGGTGGCCACGGATCCGCGCGCACCGATGAGCCAGATGCCGGTCCTGCCATAGGCAGGAGCGGTTGATTCTGACCTTTCGGCCTCGCTCTGAGTTCCTTCGGCTGATGTACCCAATTCGGTGTTCCTTTCGAAAGTTCGGCAGCGCTGAGGCCCTCCGGGCGGACCTGTTCAGGACCACCCGGAGAGCTTGCGCGTCAGTAGGAGTAGCAGGTGAGGAAGTTGAAGCTGTCCTCGGCGAACTCCGCCGTCGCCGGGGCGCCGTCGCGTTCAATGACGTAGTACTTCACATGGCCCTGCGCGGCGTCGAGAATGGGCGCCCAGTCAATGTCCCCTTCTCCGACGTCGGTCAGCAGGGGAAAGCTCTCGAAACCGAGGGTGTCGGCCGGCAGTGCGCCATCCTTGATGTGCAGCAGTTCAATCCGGTCACCGTGGCGCTCAAGCAGGTCGACGACGTCGACTCCCGCGTCAGATGCCCAGTACACGTCCAGCTGGAAGGCCACGTAACGCGGGTCGGTGTTCGCCAGGAGCACTTCATAGGCGGTTGTCTGCTCGCCGGTCTCCGGGTTGGTAACCAGCGTGGTGAACTCCCACCAGTGGTTATGCCCGAAGTGCTTGCCGGTGCCGGCCTCGACGGAGAGCTGGCCGAGATGGTTCATTGCCTCGGCGGTGGCCAGCACGTCTGCGTAGGTGCTGCTTCCATCCCTGTTGATACCGGGTGCGGCCCAGCCGCCGGATCCCGTGTACTTCTGGCCGATGGTCTTGGCGTACGCAAGGGTCTGGTCGAAGGTCGCTTCAGCTGTGCTTCCGTGCGCCGACGGAGCCTTGAGCTTGTATTCCTTGAGCAGTGCACGGAACTCCTCCGCGCTTCGTCCTTCATAGGAACCGCCGAACGGCTCCACGTTCTTGTAGCCGATCTCAGCCAGCTCGGCGAGGACGGCCTCGGTACCGATCTCCCCCTGCCAGCCCGCGTAACTGTAGAGCTGGAACGAAATCTTGCTGGCCGGAATGCTCTTGCCTGCGCAGTCGGCTGCCGGGTTTGCATTGCTGGACGCGGGAGCCGCAGCAGCGGGCCCGGTCAATAGAGCGGTCGCCGCGATGGCAAGTGAAGCGGCGCCTGCCAGCCTGCGAATAGCCCCCCGGTGTGAGCGGGTGCTGCCGGTACGGGTGTCCTTGATCAAAGCTTCCTCCTTGAAGTGATGCTGCGTCGTAGCTGTGCCGGAGGTTCTCTCCTGCTGGGAGACCTGTGGAGAGACGCCGGTCACAAAGAACCTAACACGACTAATGACGATGACCAACGGATGTAGTGGTTCCTTCGATATATTCGCGCAACCCAACGTGACCAATAAGACGAAATTGCGGGCAATAACGCGGATTGCGTGGCATTCGATCATTTCGACGGCGGTGGAAGCGGTTGAAGCGCGTGCACGCGCCCTTTCTTCCGGGTGCCCACCGAGCCCGCTTCCAACCCTCTGTTTCGTCGAAAGGTGTGCTGTAATTAGTCGATGAGTGACATAAGTAGCTTCAATGGCCTTGGTTCATCCGGCGCGAGCGAGTTGTTCCAGATCCTGCGCGATGGCCGTCCGCGTACGCGGACCGAGCTCGCCGAGCAAATGGGCCTTGCCCGTTCCACCATCACGCTGCGCATCGAGGCGCTCATGGAACTCGGTCTTGTTGGTTTCGTGGATGATGCGGTTTCGACCGGCGGGCGTCCCTCCTCACGTATCGCGTTGAAGGCCGGCAGCAAGGTAGTACTCGGTGTGGACATTGGCGCTTCGCATCTGCACGTCGCGGTTACGGACCTGACGGGCCACCGCCTGCATGAAGCTTCGCGGGCCATCGAAGTCACGCAGGGCCCCGATGTTGTGTTGCAGGCAGTTGTGGAGTTGGGTACCGAGTTGCTCGAGCAATCAGGGCGGGCCGTCAAAGACCTGCTGGCCATCGGCATCGGCGTGCCCGGCCCGGTGGAGCACCGGACCGGCAGGCCGATCAACCCGCCGATCATGCCCGGCTGGAACGGTTTCGACGTGCCGGGCCACCTGCAGGCCCACTTCCACGTGCCGGTCCTCGTAGACAACGATGTGAACATCATGGCGCTCGGTGAGCGCAACGTCGCCTGGCCCACAGTAGACAACCTCATCTTCGTCAAGGTCGCCACCGGCATCGGCTCGGGCATCGTCTCCAGCGGTATGCTGCAGCGCGGTGCAGACGGCGTCGCCGGGGACATCGGCCATATCCGCGTGCACAACGGCGGTGGCGTGCCCTGCCACTGCGGGAACAAGGACTGCCTGGAAGCAGTGGCATCCGGGCCGGCCGTCGCGTCGAAATTGCGCGCCCTCGGACTGGAAGCCACTACCAGCGAGGATGTGGTTCGGCTGGTTGGCGCGGGAACCACCGAAGCCGTGCATGCCGTGCGCCAGGCCGGCAGGGATGTAGGTGAGGTGCTCTCTGCCTGTGTCAGCCTCATCAATCCGTCCGTCATTGTCATCGGTGGCTCGATGGCACTCACTGGCGAGCACTTCATCGCGGGCATCCGCGAAGTGGTCTACTCCCGAACTATCCCCCTGGCTACCCAGCACCTGCAGATTGTGCAGTCAAGTTCCGGCCTCGATGCCGGCGTGCTCGGCGCCAGCATGCTGGCCATCCACCATGCCATGTCCCCACAGCGCATCGATGCCATGGTCCTGGGCCTGTCTGACTCGATGGCGGGCTAGCCGCCGACTTCTTCTGACACCCTTCCGACTTTTGCTTGACAGACAACAAAACCCCGAATTAGGGTCAGACCACAAGCCCGAACGACGGCGGCACTGACCTTCCCGGTAAGCGTCGCCGCCGGCTGGCCAGGCGGGAGGGTCAACACCTTCCTGCCTGGATTTCAGGTGCAATTGCTCTTGAAATCGGGGAAGTTGTGGTTGTGAAAGCTCGGATTACATCAGCACCATGACTTCCTGCCACTATCGCGTCTGGCACCGATTGACGGCAACGGTGGTGTGTTGAGCGCACGGCGAGGACGCTGTGGGTGAGGCAACCAACCGTGGGTAGCGCTGCTGCCCGGCTGCTTCGGTTCCTGCCGTGAGCCCCGTAACCAATTGCTGCGCCGCAGCTTCACATGCTTCCCCACCAAGGTCGGCGGCGGAACGCATCCAGTGCCAGGAAAGGCAAACATATGTGCTTTGGATTCAATGCCCCAGGCGCCCTTCGTCGTTCATTGGAAGAGAAGGGGGTTGACCGGCGCAGCTTCCTGAGGGGAGCCGCAGCGGTCGGTGTAGGAATGGGTCTGGCCGGCGTTGGCGGGACTGCTGCCATCGCCGCTCCCGGTGGCAGGAAGGGCCGGCCGGTGCCTCCCGGACTCATCAGCATCCAGCTGTACACGCTGCGCGACATCATGCGCGGCGAGGGAGTGGATGCAACTCTGGCGAGCCTTGCTGACTTCGGCTACACCAAGGTTGAGCTTGCCGGCCTCTACGGACGCACCGCTGAATCGATGCGCTCAACCCTTGATTCGCTTGGCATCACCCCATCATCGAGCCACGACGGCATCAGTTCCTCGCCGGCCGCACTGGAGGCGAAGATCGCGAACGCCGTCACCCTCGGCCAGACGCACATCAACGTGCCGTATCTGGCTTCAACCTCCGGGGATGACTGGCGCCGCTGGGCGGACCAGATGAACGTGGAGGCCGCAGCTGCCCGCGCAGCCGGGCTCAAGTACGGTTACCACAATCACGCCCACGAGTTCACGACCGACGTCGGCGGCGGAGAGACCCCATGGGACATCTTCACCAGCCGCCTTGATCCCAAACTGGTCCACCTGGAGGTAGACCTGTACTGGGCTGTCACCGGCGGTGTTGGCGTGGGCGCGAAAGATCCCGTTCAGTTCGCCATCGACACCATTCAGCAGGCGCCGCAGAAGGTTCTGCAGTACCACGTGAAGGATAAGGAGAGCCTCGACGGCGACCGCAATTTCGCTGACCTCGGCACCGGAATCATCGACTTTGCGCGTATCTTCCGGGCCCACACACCGAAGGAATACATCGTCGAGAACGACCAGCCGGACGTCACGCCCCTGCAGACCGCAGAGGTGGGCTACGACTACCTGCGTGCGCTCCGCTTCTAGTGGGAACTGCTCCAGTAGAGCCGTAGAGCGGACCGACGCTCCCAGTCGAGCCGTCCGGTGAAAGCCGGGTAGATGTCTCCCACAGAGGCACCTGCCCGGCTTTCGTCGTCGTCGGGGCTTGGGAAAGCCCTGTACAGCAGGGTGGCAGGTTTTACCCGGCAAACGCCCACGCAATCGTCACCGGAATGATGCGCTGAGCTGAAATGTGCAACCGTCGCCCCGTCTAAACTGATTCCCATGACCGATATCCCCACCGCCCGTGACCGACTCCGCGATCTCATTTTGGAACTGGCGGTGGTGCGGGGGAAGGTCACACTTTCCAGCGGCAAGGAGGCGGACTACTACATCGACCTCCGCCGGGTGACGCTGCATCATGAAGCGTCGGCGCTGGTGGGAGAGGTCATGCTGGGCCTGCTCGACGACGCCGGCATCACCTTCCAGAGCGCGGGCGGCCTGACAATGGGGGCGGACCCGGTGGGAACAGCGCTGATGCACGCCGCCACCCGGGACGGACGCGCTATTGACGCCTTCGTGGTGCGCAAGGCGCAGAAGACATACGGAATGGGCCGCCAGGTCGAGGGCCCGGATGTAGCAGGTCGCGACGTCGTCGTTCTTGAGGACACCTCCACTACCGGCGGATCCGCGCTCACCGCAGTGGAGGGCGTGCGCAAGGCCGGCGGGAATGTAGTGGCAGTCGCGGTCATCGTGGACCGCGATACCGGTTCGAAGGAGCGGATCGAATCCGAAGCGGGCGTGCCCTACCTCTTCGCGTTCAGCAAGGACGAACTCGGTCTGGAGTAATGGCCAACCCATGACCACCGATCCGGAGCGGCTCCTCACCTATGCGCATGGCCTGAAAGGCATGTCGCGCCGGCGCTTCCTTACCGGTTCCGCTCTTGGGCTGGCCCTGGCCACGGACCTGTTCGTTACGCGCCAGATCCAGGAAGCCCGCGAAGAATTCACCATTATCCCTGTGGAGGATGAGTACGCAGACGCCACCTTCCCCAACGCTCGCTGGATCCTGTTCCCGGGATACAAGACGAGCTGGGAAGAAGGTGTCTGGATCATGAACTCGCTCCGGCCGGTGCTCAGCCGGCGGGCACGGTTGGCCGTCATGGGCTACTCCAACCGGGGCCTGGATATCTCCACCATCGTCGGCTCCCTGCGGCGCTACATCCGCACCCAGCAGATTGACACCCTGTATTTCTACGGACACAGCTTCGGGGGAATGGTGGCTGTGGAGGTTGCTTCCCGGCTTCGTGAGGTGGGTATCGACGTCCGGTTCATCCTGCTGGATTCGAGCCCGCATGACCGGTTTGACGTGATCGACCAGGCAATGTTCGACGGCGTTGTCTACCTTTACGAGGCCGGTTACCGTGTTCCCACCGTTCTTCGCGGCAGTTACGAGCTGGCTGAGCGCATTGTGCACAAGAACGAGCGCACCTGGTCGCAGATCGTCGATCAGACCCTTGAGCAGCTCTCACCGTTGGCTCCGTCCAGTGTGCTGATCCAGTCCCAGGCGTCGTACATCTTTCATTACAACGTTGCCCGGTTCAGTCTGGGCAGCAGCACCGAACTGGCGTTCATCGGCAACCCGAATGACGGCACGGTGGATTACGCGACGGCGCGTCCCGGCTGGGCGGCGGCCTTCCCGGACAGCTTGGTTTCAGCGGACCTCATTACCGAGGGTGCTCTCCCGCCCCACGCCAGCCCGCAGTGGAACCCGCTGATTTACCAGGCTGCGGTGCGCGAACTGCAGCAGGAATTCCTTCCGATTCCCACCGGTGGAGCAGTGAAGAGCATCTCCTAGTTTCGTGCAGAACCGGCGCCAACCTGCCTATAGTCGCTTCAGAACGGTGGCAGACCTCGCACTTGCGCGGAATGCAGCCCAGAGCTAGGCGGCGATGTCCCGCAGGTTGAGGATGCCGGGCATCAGACCTGCTCGATGAGGTCCTGCACGGAGTCCACGATCTGCGCCGGCCGGAACGGGTAGGCATCGACGTCTTCCCGCTTGGTGATGCCGGTAAGCACCAGGACAGTATGGAGACCGGCCTCCATGCCCGCGATGATGTCCGTGTCCATGCGGTCACCCACCATGGCGGTGGTCTCCGAATGCGCGTCGATCTGGTTCATTGCCGAGCGGAACATCATCGGGTTCGGCTTGCCCACGATGTACGGCTCGCGGTTGGTTGCCGCTGTGATGAGCGCCGCTATTGCCCCGGTGGCGGGAAGCGGGCCCTCCTTGGAGGGGCCGGTGGTGTCCGGGTTGGTGGCAATGAACCGGGCGCCGTCCAGGATCAGGCGAATGGCCTTTGTGATCGCTTCGAACGAGTAGGTTCGCGTTTCGCCGAGCACCACATAGTCCGGATTCTGGTCGGTGAGGACAAAGCCGGCCTCGTGCAGCGCCGTCGTCAGTCCGGCTTCACCAATCACATAAGCTCGGCCGCCGGGCAGCTGATCGCGCAGGAACTGCGCTGTGGCGAGCGCCGAAGTCCACAGATTCTCCTCCGGAACCTCGAGTCCGGAGGCCTTCAGCCGTGCAGCCAGGTCACGCGGGGTGTAGATCGAGTTGTTCGTCAGAACGAGGAAGCGGCGGGAGGTTGCCACCCACCGGTCAATTAGCTCCGCAGCTCCCGGGATGGCCTGATTCTCGTGGACCAGGACGCCATCCATATCAGTCAGCCAGCACTCGATGTGTTCGTTTTCGCGCATTTGCTTCTTCCGTGACGACGTTGGAGGGGACATAAACCCGGCATCAGTCTTTCACTCTAGTCTTGGGGGGTGGAAGAAACTGTGGAAAACGCTCCGGCAACCGTGGGTGTGGGTCCCTGGGAGGGCGTGTGGCCCTCTGGTCCGCACTGGGACCCGGATTTGCTGGCACACGGGGATACCCGGAACGTAGTTGATGAATACCGCTACTGGCAGCATGACGCCATCGTTGCCGACCTCGATTCCAAGCGCCATAACTTCCACGTGGCCATCGAGAACTGGCAGCATGACCTGAATATCGGCTCAGTGGTCCGCACGGCCAACGCTTTCCTGGCGCGTGAAGTGCACATCATCGGACGACGACGGTGGAACCGCCGCGGAGCCATGGTCACCGACCGCTACCAGCACGTTCGGCACCATCCCACGGTTGAGGAGTTTGTCGAGTGGGCGCAGGCAGCCGGGCTACGTGTGATCGGTATCGATAATTTCCCCGATTCCGTGCCGTTGGAAACGTATGAATTGCCGCGCGATTGCGTGCTCGTGTTCGGGCAGGAGGGCCCGGGCCTCACTCCGGAAGTCCATGCCGCCGCCGATGCCACGCTGTCCATCGCCCAGTTCGGTTCCACCCGTTCGATCAACGCATCAGCAGCAGCGGCCATCGCCATGCACGGCTGGGTGCGGCGCCACGTGTTTGGGCAACACACCATTCCGCAGTAGTCAGCCCTGCTGGTCCGCGTCGATCCCGTCCACGGCCTCGCGCAACCGGACAAGGAAGTCAACGACGACGGCCGCATCCCCCGGTGGGAGCGTCTGAGCGACATCCATCATCCGCTGGTGCGTATTGCTCATGGTCCGCCGGGCGTCGCAATCCGGCTCTGCGCTCGCCTCCAGGACCAGTGCCCGGCGGTCGCTGGGGTGCGGTTTGCGCCGCACGTGCCCTGTCCGGGCCAGCCTGTCGATGAGGCTCGTGGTGGAGGCAGAGGAGATCCCCAGCCGAACAGCGAGTTCCTTGGGGCTGACTTCGCGATGATCATGCTGCGCCTCAAGCAGGTAGCGCAGCGCAAGGAAGTCGGTTTCGCCCATGCCGGTGGAGGAGCGAGTGCGTCGGCGCATGGCTGTTTCGGAGGCACGGTAGTCCCGTAAGGCGTTGAGCACGGAGATACCCGGATCCAACCGGTCAGTCAAGGTTCCCCCCGTGACGGGAACAGCCTGCGGAAGAGTGCTCATGTCTGTCAGCCTAGCATTTTGTTAGCGAGCCTTGCAGGACGCTTACCATGTAGCTAGTTTTCCTAGGGAAATGGGTGTAGAACTGCTAGGAGGCTAACTATCAGAAGGACCAACCGCGATGACGATGAGAATTAACAGACCGCCCCGGATCTCACGTCAGGTTGTCTCATGTCGGTGACCGTTGCGGAGAGACTTCCTTCGCTGAGTGAGATGCCGGAGCCGGACCTCGCCTCTCTCCTCATGCAGGTGGGGTTGGGTGACGAACGTGCATTCACCGCCCTTTACCGGGCCACGAGCGCGCGGATCTTCGGGCTGGTGCGGAGGATCGTCGTAGACCCCACGATGTCGGAGGAAGTGACCCAGGAGGTTTTCCTTCAGGTATGGAACAAGGCGCCGGAATTCTCACCGGCACTCGGATCGCCCATCGCGTGGCTCATGACACTCGCGCATCGTCGTGCAGTGGACAGGATCCGGTCGGAGCAGGCTCATCGGAACAGGTTCAACCGGTGGTCCACTGGCGAGGTGCTGACGCCTTTTGACTGCGTCATGGAATCGGTTCTGGCGCAGGACGAGTCCCAGGCGGTGAAGGCTGCCTTCGGTGTGCTGACCGAGAAGCAGAGGCAGGCAATCGAGATGGCGTACTACAAGGGGCTCACCTATGCGCAGGTGGCGGAAGTGTTGGGAACCCCTCTCGGCACGGTGAAGGCCCGGATCCGCGACGGCCTTGCACGGCTCAAGGATGCACTCGAACCCAATTCATCACTCGCGCCGTAAGGTTTCCGCGCAATTAGCGCCCTCGTTAGGATGGGACAGAAGCGAGGCTTCACCTGCGTGAGCCTTGAGTGCCCGAAACCCATACGAGGAGTTGCCATGCCCATCGCCACACCGGACAGTTACGCCGAGATGATCGACCGCGCCAAGGCCGGCGGCTTCGCCTACCCGGCGGTGAACGTAACGTCCTCCCAGACGTTGAATGCGGCCATTCGGGGTTTCGCCGAAGCGGGCTCTGACGGCATCATCCAGGTTTCCACGGGCGGTGCAGCCTACTGGTCCGGCGCCTCCGTCAAGAACATGGTTGCCGGATCCCTCGGCTTTGCAGCCTTTGCGCGCGAGGTCGCCAAGAGCTACGACGTCAACATTGCGCTGCACACGGACCACTGCCCGAAGGACAAGCTTGACGACTTCGTGCTGCCGCTGCTGGCCGCATCGGAGGAAGCAGTCAAGCGCGGTGAAGACCCGCTTTTCCAGTCCCATATGTGGGACGGTTCGGCCGAGACGCTCGAGGAAAACCTGCGGATCGCCAAGGAAATCCTGCCCCGCGCCGCTGCGGCGAAGATCATTCTCGAGGTTGAAATCGGCACCGTTGGCGGTGAGGAAGACGGAGTCGAAAACGCGATCAATGACAAGCTCTACACCACGGTGGAAGACGCAATGGCAACCATTGACGCCCTCGGAGCCGGCGAGCACGGCCGTTACATCACTGCGCTGACCTTCGGAAACGTACACGGAGTCTACAAGCCGGGCGGCGTGAAGCTGCGCCCCGAAATCCTGAAGGACATTCAGGAGCAGGTGGGTCAGAAGATCGGAAAGGACAAGCCCTTCGACCTCGTGTTCCACGGTGGTTCCGGCTCCTCGGACCAGGAAATCGCTGACGCCGTTTCCTACGGCGTGATCAAGATGAACATCGACACGGATACGCAGTACGCCTTCACCCGCCCGGTGGCGGACCACATGCTCAAGAACTACGACGGCGTCCTGAAGGTCGACGGCGAGGTGGGCAACAAGAAGACCTATGATCCGCGCGTCTGGGGTGCGTCCGCAGAAGCCGGCCTGGCAGCCCGTGTTGTCGAGGCCGCCAAGTCGCTTGGATCAGCGGGCAAGAAGCTCTGATGTCGGACGAGTTCCGCAAGAACCTCCTGGGCCCGGAGCCTACGCTCCTTCCCGAGGAACCGGATGTTGTGTCCCGGCTGGCGGCAGGGGACGAGGCTGTCGATCTGGCAGCCAAGCACCCGACGTCGTCGTTATTGTGGGCCATCCTCGCCGACGAGGCGTATGGCGACGGACGCACCATCGAGTCCTACGCCTACGCACGCACCGGCTACCACCGCGGGCTGGATGCGCTCCGCCGGAACGGGTGGCGGGGAGCGGGCCCGGTGCCGTACTCGCATGAGCCGAACCGCGGCTTCCTGCGCGCGCTGAACGCGCTCGGCCGTGCGGCGGCCTCGATCGGTGAGATCGATGAGGCGGAGCGCATTGCGAAGTTCCTGCGCGAATCGGACCCGGAGGCAAGCGAGAAGCTTTCCGGTTCCTAGCCGGCGCACCTTGAACAGGAACTTTTGCGCAGGTCTGGTGAGCTGACGACGTCGGCAAGTCGCCGGATCTGCGCAAAAGTTCCCTTGGTGGTGGGCGCCCTTTGACACTCCCGCAGCCGAACTCATAGTTTCGTTGTGAGACCCATGGGCGCCGTGGGCGCCTCCACACGAAGGAGACGCATGGCTGAGCAGGAGAGAACAACCGGACCTCCCACAACGGACGCAGGGGAATTCGCCACTCCGGATTCCGAAACTCCCGAAGGGAAACGGACACTTCGGAAGGCGATCGGCGCCTCCGCGATCGGCAATGGTGTCGAGTGGTTCGACTACAGCATCTACGGACTGATGGTGGTGTACATCAGTTCCATTTTCTTCCCGGGAGACCAGGCAACGGTCTGGGCGCTGGGAACCTTCGCCGTCTCATTTCTGGTGCGGCCATTCGGCGGGTTCTTCTGGGGTCCGTTGGGTGACAAGATCGGACGGAAGTCCGTGCTGGCGATGACCATCCTGTTGATGGCGGGTTCCACTTTCTGCATTGGTCTGCTGCCAACGTATGACGCCGCTGGCTTCCTCGCTCCGGCGCTGCTGGTTCTGCTGAGGTTGATTCAGGGCTTCTCTGCCGGCGGTGAGTATGGTGGCGCGGCGACCTTCATGGCTGAATACTCCCCGGACAGGAAACGCGGTTTCTACGGCAGCTTCCTGGAGTTCGGCACGCTCGCGGGGTTTGCCTTGGGCAGCCTGGTCGCTCTGTTGTGCCAATTGATCATCGGCGCCGACGCCATGGCCGACTGGGGGTGGCGCATTCCGTTCCTCATCGCGGGTCCCATGGGAGCGGTTGGTTGGTACCTTCGCAAGAAGCTCGAGGACACTCCCGTCTTCCGGGAGGCGGAGTCGAAGGGCGAAACCGAATCCAAAGCCGGGGTGGCGCTGAAGGACCTGCTGACCAAGTACTGGCGTCCGATCCTCTCGATGTCAGGGCTCGTAATCGCCCTCAACGTAGTGAACTACACGTTCCTGCAGTACATGCCTACCTACCTTCAGGTCACGATCGACATGGACGCGGACGCCACTTTTACCCTGCTGCTCATCGGACAAGTCGTGTTGATGGCCTTGATCCCCTTTTTTGGAGCACTGTCCGACCGGGTCGGACGCAAGCCTCTGTGGTGGTTCTCTCTGATCGGGCTGTTTGTCCTGGCAGTGCCGATGTACATGCTCATGGGATTGGGGTTCGGATTTGCACTGCTGGCGTTTGCGGTCCTCGGACTCCTCTACCTGCCGCAGCTTGCGACCATTTCGGCGATGTTCCCATCCCTGTTTCCCACCCACGTACGGTTTGCCGGCTTTGCCATTACCTACAACGTCGCCACTGCCCTGTTCGGCGGAACAGCCCCGGTGGTCAACGGAGCACTCGTGGAAAGCACCGGGAACAATCTGGTCCCGGCCATGTACATGATGGGCGCGTGCGTGATCGGAGCTCTCGCGCTCATCAAGACTCCCGAGACCGCGGGCCTCTCGCTGCGCGGACGCAACACACCCGGCAGCAAAGTGGCGGCAGAAGCTGCCTAGCGGCGTCAGGTACCGGAAACTGCCGTTGATTCGGTGAGCGGCAGCACCGTCGTCGTTACGTCCACCACCTGCGGCTTCTTCGGCACCGAGCTGAACCCGAACCGCACGCGGGGACGCACGCTCGTGAGCTCGCCGAGTGGATCGCCCGCCCACGACGCCGTTGCGGCGGTGATGACCCGGGCGCCGGTGACGCCGTAGAACTGCCGGCGGCCGTCCTTCGTGGTACCTGCTGTGCGCACGCCGGGCATGATGATTTTGGAGATGGGGTTGATGGCAGTCAGCCAGCGCGGATGGGTGGCGATCATGGTAGGAATCAGGCCGAGCACACGCCCGACGACGGTTGACTCACCCAGTTCCGCGCGGATACTGAGCGGGCCGGCATCGAGGGCGAGCGAATCCTCTCCCATACTGACCGTCAGCGGAACGGTGCGCACAATGTCGAAGGAATAGGCTCCGGACACGTAGTCGGCGACGGCCGACGTCGGAGCGAGCAGCGTGCGCGTTCCTTCGGCGCTCTGCACCATCACGTCGGTGAACGCACCGTACGGGGACGCGCCCCACATGCCGATGACGATGCGCACTCCCGATGTGGTGCCCAGGCTGGCGATGTGTCCTACGAATTGTTCGGTCTCGGCGCTCATGGTTTCCATTATGTACGGTGTGCGTTCGGCCGCCGAGAACCGGAGGCTGGTGCGCCCGATGTTGATGCGCCCGATCGAACTTGTTGCCCGCAAATACCACACATTTGCGTTGACTTATTCCAAACAGCTGAGAAACGCTGGTCAGTAATACTTGCCTCGCCTAGGTTGGTTTTATGGCACAGGGACCTGTTCGTGCGGGGCTTGATGGTTCGGCCTCTGACGCGTTGTTGAAGCTGGGGCGTTTCTTCAGCAAGTGGGAAGAAACCGATGACGGCCGGGCGGTTTTCAGGGAAGGCGGAAGAAGCGGCGACATCTTCTACCGGGACCGCTGGAGCCATGACAAAGTGGTCCGCTCCACGCACGGGGTCAATTGCACGGGCTCGTGCTCCTGGAAGGTGTACGTCAAGGACGGCATCATCACCTGGGAATCGCAGCAGACCGACTACCCTTCCGTAGGTCCCGACAGCCCGGAATATGAACCGCGCGGCTGTCCGCGCGGAGCGGCCTTTTCCTGGTACACCTATTCCCCAACCCGGGTCCGCTACCCGTACGGACGCGGTGTGCTCATTGAGATGTACCGGGAGGCAAAGGCCCGGCTGAAGGACCCGGTGCTGGCATGGGCAGACATTGTGAACGATCCCGACCGGCGGCGGCGCTACCAGCAGGCCCGCGGCAAGGGCGGCCTCGTCCGGATTCCCTGGCAGGAAGCAATCGAGATCGCCGCGGCTGCGCATGTCCACACCATCAAAGCCCACGGACCGGACCGGGTGGCCGGCTTCTCGCCGATTCCCGCGATGTCCATGGTGTCCCACGCCGCGGGTAACCGCTTCATCCAGCTCATCGGCGGAGTGATGACGTCCTTCTACGACTGGTACGCGGACCTGCCGGTGGCCAGCCCGCAGGTGTTCGGTGACCAGACGGATGTTCCGGAGTCGGGCGACTGGTGGGACGCGACCTACCTGATGATGTGGGGCTCGAACGTACCTGTGACCCGTACGCCGGACGCGCACTGGATGACGGAGGTGCGTTACCGCGGAACCAAGGTGGTCTCGGTGAGCCCCGACTACGCGGACAACACCAAGTTCGCCGACGAGTGGCTGCCTGCCCAGGCAGGCACGGACGCCGCGCTGGCCATGGGCATGGGCCACGTGATGCTCAAGGAGTTCTTCGTGGACCGGGAGGTCCCGTTCTTCCGCAACTACGTCCGCCAGTTCACGGACCTGCCATTCCTTGTCCGGTTGGAACAGCACGACGGCGGCGCACTGGTCCCGACCAAATTCCTCACCGCCGCGGATCTGAGCTCACATGCTCCGGGCGAGGATGATGCGTTCAAGACGGTCCTGTTCGACCAGAAGACCGGCCGGGTCGCCGTCCCCAACGGCACGATGGGACACCGCTACAACGACGGCGGCATGGGCAAGTGGAACCTCGACCTGGGAGAGATTGACCCCGCGCTGTCCATGCTGGAAACCTCCGGTGCCGGCAGCGCCGAGATCCTCATGCCGCGCTTCGATGACCCGTCCGGTGAGGCAGGAGTCCAGCGCCGCGGCGTTCCCGTTCGGGAGGTCGAAGGGCACCTCGTCACCACGGTGTTCGACCTCATGCTTGCCCAGTACGGTGTGGGCCGCGAGGGGCTGCCGGGGGAGTGGGCGGGCAGTTACGACGATGCTTCTACTCCCTACACGCCGGCGTGGCAGGAGGAGGTCACGAGCGTCCCCGCGCAGGCCTGCATCCGGGTGGCGCGCGAGTTCGCCCGCAATGCCGAGCAGTCCAACGGCCGCTCGATGATCATCATGGGCGCGGGAATCTGCCAGTGGTTCCACGGGGATGCAACCTACCGGGCAGTGTTGTCGCTTCTGATGCTCACCGGGTGCATGGGCCGCAACGGCGGCGGTTGGGCCCACTACGTCGGCCAGGAGAAATGCAGGCCGATCACCGGATGGATCTCACTGGCCAACGCGTTGGACTGGTCCCGGCCGCCGCGCACCATGATCGGCACGGGTTACTGGTACATGCACACTGACCAGTGGCGCCAGGACGGCTACTCCGCTGACGCGCTGAAGTCACCGCTGTCCACCGGAAACCTCGACGGCATGCACACCGCCGATGCCCTGGCGCAGTCCAACCGGCTCGGCTGGATGCCCTTCTACCCGCAGTTCGACCGGAACCCGCTGGATCTGGCCGAGGAAGCCCAAGACGCGGTGGATCGCGGTGAGGTGGCCGACGCGCCGTCGTACATTGCGGATCAGCTGAAAAGCCGCAAGCTCAATCCCGCCATTGAGGACGTCGACTCCCCGAAAAACTGGCCGCGCACCCTGATGCTCTGGCGGTCCAATCTGTTCGGAAGCTCGGCAAAGGGAAACGAGTACTTTCTCCGCAACCTGCTCGGGACCCACAACAACGTGATGGGCGAGGACCATTCCAGCGGCCAGCTTCCCGAGGACGTCACGTGGCATGAGGAAGCGCCGCAGGGGAAGCTGGACCTATTGGTCACCGCGGACTTCCGGATGACGTCGAGCACGCTGCTCTCGGACATCGTCTTCCCCGCCGCAACCTGGTATGAGAAACACGATCTCTCCTCCACCGACATGCACCCATTTGTCCACGCCTTCACCCCGGCTATTGACCCGCCGTGGCAATCGAAGTCGGATTTTGAGACCTTCCACCTGCTGGCCAGGGAGTTTTCCCGCCAGGCCAAGACGCACCTCGGTGTGCGCAAAGACCTGGTGAGTGTGCCGCTGCAGCATGACACCCCCGGGCAGGTTGCTCAGCCGGGAGGTGTGGTGCGCGATTGGCGCCGGGAGGACATTCCGGCTGTTCCCGGCCAGAACATGCCCAATTTCCATATTGTCGAGCGGGACTACACCGCTATTGCCGACAAGCTCGCGTCCGTGGGGCCGCTGGCCGACACGCTGGGCTTCACCGTCAAAAACATCACTTACCGTGTCAAACGGGAAGTTGACCGGCTGGGGCACTCAAACGGGGTCATGCAGGGCGGCGCGGGCAACGGCCGGCCGGCGATCGACACCGATTCGAAAATGGCTGAGGCAATCCTGGCGTTCTCCGGAACCACAAACGGTGAGCTTGCCGTCCAGGGTTTCAAGGACCTCGAGAAACGCACCGGAGTGAAGTTGGCGGACCTGGCGGAGGGGTCGGAGGAGAAACGCATTACCTTCGCCCAGACGCAGGCAGGACCGGTTCCTGTGATCACCTCGCCGGAATGGTCCGGCTCGGAGACCGGGGGCCGCCGTTACGCTCCGTTCACCGTCAACGTTGAACGGTTGAAGCCTTGGCACACACTGACGGGACGCATGCACTTCTTCCTGGATCACGACTGGATGCGTGACGTCGGGGAGGCCCTGCCCATCTACCGGCCGCCGCTCGACATGAACCGGCTGTTCGGTGAGCCGAAGCTGGGCCCCGACGGCACCAGGGAAATCACGGTACGGTACCTCACCCCCCACTCGAAATGGTCCATCCACTCGGAGTATCAGGACAACCTGCTGATGCTTTCGCTTTCACGCGGCGGCCCGACCGTCTGGATGAGCCCTGCGGACGCTGCCTCCATTGAGGTGAAGGACAACGACTGGGTTGAGTGCGTCAACACCAACGGCGTACTGGTCGGCCGGGCGATCGTCAGCCACCGGATGCCGTCCGGCGTCGTTTTCGTCTACCACGCACAGGAACGGACGATCGATGTACCGAAGTCCGAGGCGACCGGCCGGCGCGGCGGAATTCACAACTCGGTCACCAGGCTGCTGGTCAAACCGACCCACATGATCGGCGGCTACGCCCAGCTCGCCTACGCCTTCAACTATCTGGGCCCAACGGGAAACCAGCGGGACATGGTTACGAGGGTCCGCCGTCGTTCACAGGAGGTGAAGTACTGATGCGTGTCATGGCTCAGATGGGCATGGTGATGAACCTGGACAAGTGCATCGGGTGTCACACC
Source organism: Arthrobacter sp. KKT183 (assembly GCF_055657625.1). Lineage (NCBI taxonomy): Bacteria > Bacillati > Actinomycetota > Actinomycetes > Micrococcales > Micrococcaceae > Arthrobacter > Arthrobacter sp. KKT183. The sequence continues at coordinate 225,799 of NZ_CM145770.1, forward strand.
TGCTCGGTGACCTGCAAGCAGGCCTGGACCAACCGGGCGGGCACCGAGTATGTCTGGTTCAACAATGTTGAAACCCGGCCCGGGCAGGGGTACCCCCGGCGTTACGAGGACCAGGATAAATGGCGCGGGGGTTGGGAGTTGAACAAGCGCGGCCGCCTGAAGCTGAAGGGCGGCGGACGGCTGAAGAAGATGCTTGGGCTCTTCGCGAGTCCCGTGCAGCCTGAGCTGGCCGACTACTACGAGCCCTGGACGTATGACTACAAGAACCTCGTGGACGCCCCGCTCGGCGACGACTTCCCCGTTGCCAGGCCGAAGTCGCTCATCACCGGGGAAGACACCAAGGTGACCTGGTCCGCCAACTGGGATGACAACCTGGCCGGCACAACGGAGATGGGCCATCTGGACCCGATGGTCGAGAAAGTCCGAAAGGAGTCCGCAGACAAGATCAAGTTCGAGTTCGAGCAGACCTTCATGTTCTACCTGCCGCGGATCTGCGAGCACTGCCTCAACCCCTCCTGCATGGCCTCCTGCCCCTCCGGCGCTATCTACAAGCGGGTGGAAGACGGAATCGTGCTGATTGACCAGGACCGCTGCCGCGGGTGGCGTCAGTGCATCACGGGCTGCCCGTACAAGAAGGTCTACTTCAACCACAAGACCGGGAAGGCGGAGAAGTGCACGTTCTGCTACCCCAGGATCGAGGTGGGACTGCCCACCGTATGCTCGGAAACTTGTGTTGGCCGCCTGCGCTATCTGGGCCTGTTCCTGTATGACGCAGACAAAGTAACCGAAGCGGCATCGGTTCCGGATGACAAGGACCTTTACCAGGCGCAGCTGGACGTACTGCTGGATCCCAATGACCCGGCCGTGGTTGCGGCTGCCCGCGAGCAGGACATCCCGGACGACTGGATCGATGCCGCGCAGCGCTCGCCCGTCTACGCGCTCGCGAAAGTCTACAAGATAGCCCTTCCGCTGCACCCGGAGTACCGCACCATGCCAATGGTCTGGTACGTTCCGCCGCTCTCTCCGATTGTTGACCTGCTGCGCGACCAGGGGCATGACGCTGAAGACCACGGAAACCTGTTCGGCGCCATCGACGAGTTGCGCATTCCGGTTGAGTACCTTGCCGAGCTTTTCACCGCGGGCGATTCCGAGATGGTTACCGGTGTGTTGAAGAAGCTCGCTGCCATGCGCTCCTATCTGCGCGGCATCAGCCTGGGCAACGATCCGGACGATTCCATTCCGGCTTCCGTCGGGATGGAGGGCGAAACGATGTATGAGATGTACCGGTTGATGGCTATCGCCAAGTACGACGAACGCTATGTGATTCCGAAAGCCCACGTGGAGCAGGCACACGATCTCGAGGAGCTGGGATGTTCCCTCGATTTCGACGGCGGCCCCGGCATGCAGGACTCCCCCTTCGGGGAGGCCAGCGGCGTACCGACACCGGTCGCAGTGGAAACGTTCAATGCGCTGCAGCAGCGGCAGACCTCCGACGCTCCCGGAGGTCGGGAGACGCTGCGTGGTCGGGTCAATCTGCTGAATTGGGACGGCAATGGAGTGCCTGAGGGCATGTTCCCTGACCAGCCGCGCGATGATCCGCAGGAATACGATCACTCCGATGGGGAGGAACGGCGATGAGCAAGCTCTTTGGCGGCTGGACGTCGAAGAGGTCTACGCAGGAGGGACGCGAGGGAAGGGAGGCCGTCACCTACCTCGCCGCGGCCTGGTGCCTGTCCTATCCCGATGAGGAGCTGCTCGGCCGGATCCCGCTGATCCGGGCGGCTCTCTCCGAGCACGACGGCGCGCTTGCACCATTTGAGTCCGTCCTCCGTCAGCTCGAGACCAGTGCACTGCCCGAGGTCCAGGCGACGTATGTGCAGGAATTCGACCTGAGCCGGCGGCACTCGCTCCATCTGTCCTACTGGACCGACGGCGATACCCGGCGCAGGGGCGAGGTGCTGGGCGAATTCAAGCGGGTGTACCGGCGCAGCGAGGTGTTGGTGGACCTGGACGGTGAATTGCCTGACTACCTGCCGATGGTCCTTGAGTTCGCAGCCACGGTGGACCCGGCTGCAGGAAGGGATCTGTTGCTGGGATTCCGCCCGAGCGTCGAACTGATCCGGTTGGCTCTCGAGGACGACAAGCTGGCGCACGCCGACCTCGTGCGTGCAGTGTGCGACACCCTGCCCGGCCCGTCACCCGCGGACCGCAACGCCGTCATGCGGCTGGCCAGACAGGGGCCGCAGACGGAATCCGTGGGCCTCGATCCGTATGATCCGCGCCTGCTCCCCCTGAGTTCATCGAAAGGTTGACCATGGACGTCCTGCTCTGGGGAATTGCCCCGTACGTCTCAATGGCGGTGCTCATCGGCGGGCTCATTTGGAGGTACCGCTATGACCAGTTCGGCTGGACGACGCGCTCCTCGCAGCTGTACGAGTCCCGGCTGCTGCGGATCGGATCACCGCTGTTTCACTTCGGCATTCTGGCGGTAGTGGCCGGCCACTTCTTTGGTCTGGTCATTCCCATGTCCTGGACCGAAGCAGTGGGGATGAGTCAGGACTTCTATCACTTCAACGCGCTCTTCGTCGGGGGGATCGCAGGAATCGGCACTCTTGGCGGGATCGCGATCCTGATCTACCGCCGCCGTAAGACAGGCCCTGTCTTCATGGCGACAACACGCAATGACAAGATGATGTACGTGGTTCTCGCGGCCGCGATCGTCTTCGGATTGTGGACCACGCTGGCGAGTGTCTTCCTTGGCGGGCACGGGCACAACTACCGTGAGACGGTAGCGCCCTGGTTCCGTTCCCTCTTCATTTTCCAACCGGACATTGCATCCATGGCGGCCGCTCCGTTCTCCTTCCACCTGCACACGCTGGTGGGCATGCTGCTGTTTGTCATCTGGCCATTCACCCGCCTGGTGCATGCGTTCACTGCTCCCCTCCATTACCTGTTCCGGCCCTACATCGTCTACAGGTCGAGGGATCGCAGAGGTTCGGGCAGTTCACCCTCGCGTCGGGGCTGGGCGCCCGTCGGTACACCGGACCGCGATAACCGCAGGCGATAAGGACGAGGCAGAGGGGAAGAGATGGGCCCACAGACCCCAGCCAGCGCAACTCCGCCGGCTACCCATACACCGGGGAAGACCCGCAACCTGGCGCTGGCAACGCTCGCCTCAGTGGTTGGTTTCCTCGCGTGGACGGTCATTGCACCACTCAGCGGCACGTACACTGCGCAGCTGGGCCTTGCCCCCTCCGCAACGGCAGCACTGGTAGCGATGCCCGTGCTGGTGGGGTCGGTCGGGCGGATTGTGGTCGGTGTCCTCACGGACCGTCACGGCGGAAGGGTCATGTTCACTGCCGTACTGCTCGCAGCCGTCCCGCCGATCCTGCTGGTGGCCCTGGGGGGAACCATCAATTCCTATCTCCTCCTCATTGCGGCAGGGTTCCTGCTGGGGATCGCCGGAACCGTCTTCGCCGTCGGGATACCTTTTGTCTCCGCCTGGTACGAGCCCGAAAGGCGGGGATTCGCCACCGGCGTCTTCGGTGCCGGCATGGGCGGAACCGCACTGTCTGCCTTCTTCACACCGCGGCTCGTGGACCTGATCGGCTATCTTGCCACGCACCTTCTCATTGCCGGGCTGCTGGTGGCCACGGCCATCGTGGTGTGGCTTTTCATGCAGGAGGCACCTGCGAGACCGTCGGTCCCGTCAACCGGAGTCGCCGCGAAACTCCTGGGCGCCGCCCGGCTGGGAGTGACCTGGCGGATGTGTTTCCTCTACGCCGTGGTCTTTGGCGGGTTCGTGTCATTTTCGACCTACTTGCCCACCTACCTGCGGGACATCTATGAGTTCGACCTCACGGCGGCCGGAACACGCACAGCGGGCTTTGCTCTCGCGGCGGTGCTGGCTCGCCCGGTGGGCGGTATCCTGGCGGACCGGATCGGGGCGAAACCAGTGGTTCTCACCTCCCTTGCCGCTGTTGCCATCCTCGCCTGGGTGGTGAACCTCAAGCCGGCCGGCGAGGTGCCGGCGGGGCTGACCTTCCTTGCAATGGCTGCGGCGCTCGGTCTCGGTGCGGGCGGCGTCTTCGCATGGGTGGGGGTACTGTCTCCGCCGGAGAAGGTAGGTGCGGTTGCAGGGATTGTCAGCGCTGCGGGCGGTTTGGGCGGCTACTTTCCGCCATTGATTATGGGCGCCACCTACGACGCCGAGGACAACAGTTACTTCATCGGGCTGATGTTGCTCACGGTCACAGCACTGGTTGCGCTCCTTTTCACTCTCTTCGCGGTGAAGGGCAAGCCCGAAAACTCTCAGCCGCCGTCCTGACCCGCGGAGCATGGGGTGGCGGTGCATTGATTTTGTTAGCTGACCTAGACTTAAAGCATGAGGATCAACGCGTTTGCAGACGTATGCCTGCGCGCAGTAATGCTGCTGTCGGCGGCCCCGGAAGGGGACCTGCTCACATCCCGGGACATCGCGGACGGCATCGGCACTCCTTACAACCACGTCAGCAAGGCCATCGCGCGTCTGCGTACGCTTGGACTCGTTGACATTACGCGGGGACGCAGCGGGGGCGTGACCCTCAGCCAAGCCGGGCGGCACGCCACGGTGGGTTGGCTCCTCAGGCAGCTGGATGACCGTGCCGATGTCGTCGACTGTGAAAGTGCCGCAGGCGGATGCCCGCTGAACCATCGCTGTTCGCTGCGCGCTGCACTGCGCCGGGCACGCGAGGCCTTCTACTCGGAACTGGATGACCTCGTCATTTCAGAACTGCCTAGAACGGAGCAGATGGGCCCGGTCTTCGTGACTTTGCACACACGTAAGTCGGCCTGACAGCTCAAATTCAAGGAACTTTCTACGTGGTGTAGAAATCCCTGCAAAAACTGGTATCAGAAATGCTACTTTTCTTGTGTAAGCCCTTCTACGCAGGAGAAAACGATGCTCTCGGACCAGTCCTTTCCCATTATTGAAGCCACCCTCCCGCTCGTTGGAGAGCGCATGCCGGGCATCGCAAAGAACTTCTATGGGCGCCTCTTCGCAGCGCATCCCGAACTGCTGGACGGTCTGTTCAGCCGGGCCAATCAGAAGAACGGCTCCCAGCAACAGGCGCTCGCCGGAAGCGTTGCCGGATTCGCTGCGCACCTGGTCCGCAACCCGGACACCTACCCCGAGGTGATGCTTTCGCGCATCGCACACAAACATGCCTCCCTGGGAATCGCACCCGAACAGTACGACGTCGTCTACAAATACCTGTTTGAGGCAATCGCCCATGAGCTCAGCGACGTCATCACCAGCGAGATCGCTGCTGCCTGGAGCGAGGTGTACTGGCTCATGGCCCACGCCCTTATCAAGATCGAAAAGGGGCTCTACGCCGAACAGGCCAACACTCAGCCCTGGAGTTCCTGGACCGTCGTCGCCAAGCAGCCGGCGGGAACCGCGGCCATGACCTTCACGCTTGAGCCGGCGGATGACACGCCGGTAACCCTCGCCAAGCCCGGTCAGTTTGTCAGCGTCCGCGTGCAGTTGGCCGACGGCCTCCGTCAGGTGCGCCAGTACTCGCTGTCGGCGGAGACCAGCTCCCGCCGGCGGGTCTTCACCACGAAGCGCGATGACAACGGAGAGGTTTCGCCGGTCCTGTACAACGACGTCGCTGTCGGGGACGTGATCGAGGTATCCAACCCATATGGTGACGTCACTCTTGCTGACGGGAACGCGCCGCTGGTGCTCGCCACCGCAGGCATCGGCTGCACTCCGTCAGCGTCCATCCTGCGCTCACTGGTGGAGCGCGGCTCTGAGCGTGAGGTCCTGGTGCTCCATGCCGAGCGCAGCCTCGACCAGTGGGCGTTGAAGGACCAGATGAATGCCGACGTCGATGCACTCACCGGCGCCCGGCTGACACTATGGCTGGAGAACCCGACCGGCACTGCACACCCCGGGTTCATGTCCCTGAAGGGGCTGGACATTCCCGATGGCGCGTCTGTGTACCTGTGCGGTCCGCTTCCCTTCATGAAGAACATCCGCGCGGAGGCGCTCGCCGCCGGGGTCCCGGCCGACCGCATCCACTACGAGGTCTTCGGTCCTGACCTCTGGATGAATTCAGCCAACTGATCCGGTGGGCGGCTAGCACCATGAAGCGGCGGTAAGCACTATGAGAACGACGACGACGACGACGACGGGCCGGCTGCCGGCCGCACGGGCGTCCTGGCATCGGAAGGCCAGCAGGCCGGTGCTGGTCTGGTTTGTGCTGCTGCTAGTGCTGGCGCTGGTTCACCGGTGGGTGCCGGAGTCCCGCTGGTTGCTGGTCCACATGTTCGTGCTGGGAATGGTCACGAACTCCATCCTCATCTGGAGCCAGCACTTCGCAGAGGCTTTGCTGAAGAACCGGCTCGGCGAGGAGCAGCGGAACATCCAGGTGCTCCGCATCCGTTTGCTGAACCTCGGCATCGCAGCCACTGTTGCGGGTGTACTGACCGGCATCTGGGCGCTGACGCTGGTGGGCGCCGTCGTTATCGGAGCCATGGTGACCTGGCATGCAGTGTCCCTGATGCAACAGCTGCGGACGGCTCTGCCGTCCCGCTTCGGGTCAACGATCAAGTACTACATCGCAGCCGCGCTGTTGCTGCCGGTCGGTGCTGCCTTCGGTGCAGTTCTGGCGTACGGGCTCGATGAGCGCGCGCATGCGCGGTTCCTGCTGGCTCACCAGGCGCTGAATGTGCTGGGCTTTGTCGGTCTCACGGTCATCGGAACGCTGGTGACGCTCTGGCCGACCATGCTGAGGACCCGCATGGTGGACGGGCTTGCGCGCGCGGGGCGCTGGGGTCTCGCGGCCATGCTCGCCGGGACGCTGTTGACGACCGTTGGGGCGCTGGGCGGGTGGGCCGTTCCGGCTGCGCTGGGAGTCCTCGTCTACCTCGACGGCGTCGTGATCACCGGGTTCTACTTCGTCAAGTGCGCCTGGCAGAAGCGGCCCAACGACTATCCCACGTTTTCTGTGGCTGCGGGACTGCTCTGGCTCACCGGTTCACTGTTGGGACTCTTCCTCCTGATCGTCACCGGTCCGGTGGACCCGGAGCGGTTGCACCTGCTCACCGTTCCGGTGGTTGCCGGTTTCGCCGCCCAGGTACTCCTGGGCGCCATGAGCTTCCTGATGCCCACCGTTATGGGCGGCGGTCCGGCGGCTGTCCGCAACGCGCTGCAGGAAACCAACCGTTTCGCGATGCTGCGGATCGCAGTCATCAACTTCGGCCTGCTCATCTTCGTGTTCAGTGAGGCCAGTTGGGTCAGGGTGATTACCTCAGCGCTGGTTCTCGCCGCTTATGTGTCCTTCCTGCCGCTCATGGTCCGCGCGGTGAGGGTCTCGGTGGCTGCGCGGAAAGCGACGGTCCGCGACCAGGATGGGTCCAACGGACTTCGGCGCCCGGTGCGGGTGACCATCGAGCCTCCTCCGGCTCCGCAACGCCATCTGGCCTTGGCCGCGGCCGGCGTCGTGATCGTCCTGGCGGGAGCAGGAGCGGGCATCATGCTGGACCCGGCGGCGGTTGGACTGAACCTGGCTCAGCGGGCCGGGACCGCCGAGGTAGAGGCAACCGGTGAAGAAACCCGCGTCAAGGTTTCTGCGCGGGACATGCAGTTCCACCCGGCGTCCGTGGACGTGCCTGCCGGGAACACGCTGGTCATCGAACTGAGCAATGATGATCCCACCACCGTGCATGACCTCGCGCTCGAAACGGGCGAACGGTCGGAGCGCCTCCGCCCGGGAGAAACAGCCATCCTGGACGCCGGCCTCATCACGGCAGGCACGGACGGCTGGTGCACCGTCGTCGGGCACCGGAGCATGGGGATGGTGTTCGAGGTCAACGTGATTGGCGGTCCCAGTGATGATCCGGCTGCGGCAGCCGGGGCCAACCACGGGAGCGAGAGCAACCATGGCGGCCATGGCGGGAGCGGCGGTACCGGCGGGCCGCTCAACCTCAGCGAGGACCCCGGCCCCGGCTTTGTGGCGCGTGAAGCGGCCCTCCAGCCGGCGCCGGCAGGCACGGTGCACCGCTTCACTTTCGAGATCAAGCAGGAGCAGCGCGCCATCGCTCCGGGGGTTCTCCAGGAAGCGTGGACCTACAACGGGCAGGTTAACGGCCCAACCCTGCGCGGTAGGGTCGGCGACACCTTTGAGATCACGCTGGTCAACAACGGGAGCATCGGGCATTCAATCGACTTCCATGCGGGCGCGGTCTCTCCTGACGAAGTCATGCGCTCCATCCCGCCCGGGGAATCCCTGGTCTACCGGTTCCGCGCCGAGCGGTCCGGCATCTGGCTGTACCACTGCGCCACCGCGCCTGTCTCGGCCCACATTGCCTCCGGGATGTTCGGTGCGGTGATTATTGATCCGCCGAACCTGCCACCCGCCGACCGCGAGTACCTCCTGGTGCAGTCGGAGGCCTACCTTGAGGACGGCTCCGGTGCGGTGGATGTAAGGGCGATCGCTGCGGGGCAACCGGACGCCGTCATATGGAACGGACACGCCAACCAGTACATGTTCCAGCCGCTTCAGGCGGAGACCGGTGAACGCGTCCGCGTGTGGGTGTTGGCGGCCGGGCCTTCGCGCGGTACCAGCTTCCACATCGTCGGCGATCAGTTCGACACCGTCTTCAAGGAAGGCGCCTACCTTTTGAGAAAGGACAATCCGGAGCAGGGCGGTGCCCAATCACTCGACCTTGCGCCGGCTCAGGGCGGTTACGTGGAACTTCAGTTCGACCAACCTGGAAACTACATGTTCCTCAATCATTCCCTCGCTGATGCCGAGCGGGGTGCGCAGGGGATGATCGCGGTCACCGAGGCACCGTGATGTCACCGACCTTCGTTGAGCAGTCTCACTCCCCGCGCTGCTCGTCCTCCTCGTTGGTGGGGCGGTCGTCATCTGCCGCGTCAGTTGCCGCGCCCGACGGCGTTGCCCCACCCTCGCCTGTCCAGTCGCCCTGATCGCTGGCGTCGGCGGCGGGATCGGACTGGACATCCGGATCGACCGGCGGCTTGCCCGGCAGGTCCTCGTCGATTTCCTGCGGCTTGTCCGACGTGCTTTCGCTCATGGTCTCTCCTCGCGTATCCGAATAGCTGATACCTGAGTCCTATGCCCCGGCGACGGTCCGCGTCAAGGCCGTCACCGGGGCGCCGGGCAGGTCACAGACCGAGGTCTTCCAGCACGGGGAGCTTGCCGCGCACGGCGCTCCGGGCATCTTCAGCGGTGCGCGCGGAGAGTGCAAGTTCTGCCAGTTCCTGCGCCTGCTCCAACGTCACGGTCTTGAGCACAGCTGCCACTGCGGCCAGGGACCGCGCGGTCATGGACAGCGTGGTGACGCCCAAACCCACCAGTACGACGGCGAGCGCAGGGTCCGCTGCTGCCTCACCGCAGACTCCCACCGGTTTGGCGTTACGTTCTGCGGCTGCGCCTTCCGCTGCCGCGCCTTCGGCTGAAAGGCGGACCAGCCGCAGCACGGCCGGCTGCCAGGGTGTGTTGAGCGCTGCAAGGGGGCCAAGCTGGCGGTCCGCGGCCATGGCGTACTGCGTGAGGTCGTTGGTGCCGAGGCTCGCGAACGACACCTCGCGGAGGATGGCGTCCGCGGTCAGGGCAGCGGACGGCACTTCCACCATCACGCCGGGCGTCTTCAGGCCGGCGTCAGCACACATGGAGGCGAACTTCGCAGCCTCGTCCGCCGTCGAGATCATGGGTGCCATCACCCACACGTCTGCTTCCGACTGTTCAGCGGCGCGGGCAATTGCCTCGAGCTGCCGCTGCAGCACGCCGGGGGAGGTGAGGTCCGTGCGGTAACCGCGGACCCCCAATGCCGGGTTAGGCTCCGTCGCGTCCGTGAGGAAGGGGAGCGGCTTGTCCGCTCCGGCATCGAGGGTACGGAGTACAACCTTCTTGCCGGGAAAAGCGTCGAAGACGCCCTGATAGGCAGCTGCCTGCTCATCGACGGTCGGCTCGCTGTCCCGCTCAAGGAAACAGAACTCGGTCCGGAACAGGCCAACTCCTTCGGCCCCAAGCTCGGCTGCAGCCACAGCGTCTTTCGCTCCGCCCACATTGGCGAGGAGGGGCACCAGATGACCGTCCGCCGTCGTGCCCTGGCCGTCAAAGTCAGCCAGCAGTGAAGCTGTTTCCTCCCACGCGGCAGCCGCGCTCCGTTCGGCATCCCCTGGTTCCTCGACAAGCGTGCCGGCCGCGCCGTCGACGTACACTTCCGCGCCGTCGGGCAGGTCGTCGACGCCGGGTGCTGCCACTACGGCAGGCAGCCCGAGGGAGCGGGCAATGATGGCGGTGTGCGACTGCGGGCCGCCGCCCGATGTGACGAGGGCGAGGACAACGGCGGGGTCCAGCGTGGCGGTGTCGGCCGGCGCAAGGTCCTCGGCGACGAGGACAAACGGTGTGGCAGAGGCAGGAATGCCCGGAGCCGCCTGGCCGCGGAGCTCCGCGACAATGCGGGAGCGGACATCAAGGACGTCCGTTGCGCGTTCAGCCATGTACCCGCCGAGGTTGTGCAGCATCTCGGACACTGAGGCCGCGGATTCCCAGACGGCCCGCTGGTTGGACAGACCTTTCGCGATCAGCTTCCCGGCGCCTTTGAGCAACATCGTGTCCCTGGCCATCAGCGCCGTTGCCTCAAGGACCGCCTTGCCGTCACCTGAGGCACGCTCGGCACGCGACTTGAGTTCGTCGTGGACCGCCGTTGCTGCCTGTTTCAGCTCCGCCGTTGCCTCCTCGGCGCTCACGCCGTCGGGAAGCTGTTCCCCGGCCGGAGGTTCACTGACGGGTTTGGGCATCTGGCGGACCGGTCCGATCACTCGACCGGGGCTGACGCCTACTCCTTGAAAGTTCTGCACTGGAGGTCCTCATTTTCGTTGTGACGCAGTTCATATAGCGTTGCTATAGGTGCTAGGCTAGCGGCCATGAGTTTCGAAGGCCAGCCACCGGCGAAGATGAGACTGCTGCGTGCAGCCGCAGAACTGCTGGCCAACTCTGCTGGAGCTCCCGTTTCCACCCGCCAGATCACCCAGCTGGCGGGGGTGAGCGCGCCTACCCTGTACCACCACTTCGGTGATAAGGAAGGCCTGTTTGATGCGGTGGTTTCAGCTGGTTTCGAAGAGTATGTGGCGGGCGAGAGAGATTTTGCTCCGTCCGGACAGCCGCTGGTGGACATCCGGCGGATGTGGGACAACCACGTGCAATTCGGGCTCAACCAGCCGGAGCTCTATCTGGTGATGTTCGGCAATATCCGCCCCGAAAGCCGCCCGGCCATCGTTGCAGATGCCGAGGCGCTCATGGAAGAGATGCTGAACAAGGCCGCTGCTGCCGGCCAGTTGAGCGTTCAGCCGAGTGAGGCGGCCAGGAGCATCCTGGCAGCCAACGTGGGAGTAACGCTCATGCTGATCGCAGAAGCTGTCGTTGACCGGAACCTCGATCTGTCCACCATGACCCGGGACGCCATGATCTATGCGGTGGCTTCGGATCAGGCGGAGCAGAACGGGAACGAAACGTCTGGAAAATCGTCGGTTGTGGTGGCTGCGATCGCGTTGAATGCAGCACTGCAGTCATCGCACTCCGATCAGCTGTCCAGTTCCGAACTCAAGCTCTTCCTTGAGTGGCTCCACCGGATCTCAACCAGTTCCACCACATAGTGCTCCACATCTATCGGACCATCCTGCGCTGGCGCGGGACTCACGGTTAGGAAATCACATGGCAACAGAGACAGCTGCGAAGCCCAAGGGCAGCATGCGCGTCGGCGTCCAGAAGTTCGGGACGTTCCTGTCCGGCATGATCATGCCCAATATCGGTGCATTCATTGCGTGGGGACTCATTACCGCGCTCTTCATTGAAGCGGGCTGGCTTCCGGTTGCGGAGCTGGGCGGCTTCGGAACGGATGCGGAGGGCAACCCGAATACCGGCCTTGTGGGCCCCATGATCACCTACCTGTTGCCGCTCCTGATCGCCTACACCGGCGGCCGGATGGTCTATGACGTCCGCGGTGGCGTCGTCGGTGCAATCGGCACCATGGGCGTGATTGTCGGCGCTGGTATTCCCATGTTCATCGGCGCCATGATCATGGGCCCGCTCGGCGGCTGGACCATGAAGAAGATCGACAAAATCTGGGACGGCAAGATCAAGCCCGGTTTCGAGATGCTGGTCAACAACTTCTCCGCCGGCATCTGGGGAGCAGCACTCGCGCTGATCGGCTTCTACGGTATCTCCCCGCTGGTCGAGGCATTCAGCACGGCTGCGGGCAACGTGGTCCAGTTCCTGGTGAACAACGGGCTCCTGCCGCTCACCAGCATCTTCATCGAGCCCGCCAAGGTCCTGTTCCTGAACAACGCCATCAACCACGGCGTCCTCACCCCGCTGGGTGTCCAACAGTCACTGGAGGACGGCAAGTCCATCCTGTTCCTCCTCGAAGCAAACCCCGGCCCGGGCCTCGGCATCCTGCTGGCGTACATGTTCTTCGGCCGCGGCATTGCCAAGGCGTCCGCTCCCGGAGCTGCAATCATCCACTTCCTCGGCGGCATCCACGAGATTTACTTCCCATACGTCCTGATGCGCCCGCTGCTGATCCTGGCCGCCATTGCCGGCGGCATGACCGGAATCGCGACGCTCGCCGTCACCAACTCCGGCCTGGTCGCCCCTGCCGCTCCCGGTTCGATCATTGCTGTACTCGCCCAGACGGCCCGTGACAGCTACTTCGGTGTGATTCTGTCGGTGATCCTTGCGGCCGCCGTGTCCTTCCTGGTTGCCTCGGTGATCCTGAAGACCTCGAAGCAGAAAGACGACGACGGCGATGAAGGCGGTCTTGCGGCCGCCACCTCGCGGATGGAATCGATGAAGGGCAAGAAGAGCTCTGTTGCCTCCAACCTGACCGGTGGCGGGAACGTTGCTGTGATGGCCGGACCGATCCAGAACATTGTTTTTGCCTGCGACGCCGGCATGGGTTCAAGCGCGATGGGCGCATCGGTACTGCGGAACAAGATCAAGGCGGCCGGCTACCCGGACGTCAAGGTCACCAATGCTTCGATCGCGAATCTACGGGATGATTACGACGTCGTTGTAACCCACCAGGACCTGACGGAACGGGCCAAGCCCGCTACCTCCAGCGCAGTGCACGTCTCTGTGGACAACTTTATGAACAGCCCCCGGTATGAGGAAATCGTGGACCTGGTCAAGGAAAGCCGCAGTGACAGGGCGGATGCAGGTGCAGCAGCGGGTACCGGCGCCGGCTCGGATGCTGATGCCGGATCCTTCGGCGGCGCACACGCTGCCGGAGCGCACGCGGCGGGAAATGCCGCGGAAGAGGCAGCCGGCGGGACGTCTCCTGATGCTCGAGGAGCCGGCGCACACGCTGCCGCAGCGTCTGCGGATGGTGAGGAATCGGCGTCGGACATCCTGGTTGCCGAAAGTGTTGTGCTCAGCGGTTCCTCGACCAACAGGGATGCAGCCATCGACGAGGCAGGGCAGCTGCTGCTGGCTCGCGACGCAGTGGATGAGGGCTACCTCCGCGCCATGCATGAACGCGAGGAATCCGTCTCCACCTACATGGGCAGCTTCCTGGCGATTCCGCACGGCACCAACGCGGCGAAGGGCCACATCCGCAAGTCCGCGGTGTCCTTTGTCCGCTACCCGGAGGGAATCGACTGGAACGGTAAGGAGGTCAAGTTCGTGGTCGGCGTGGCCGGTGTGAACAACGAGCACCTGCACATTCTGTCCTCCATCGCGAAGGTCTTCACGGACAAGGGGCAGGTGGCCCAGCTGGAGGCAGCGACCTCGGCTGAGGAGATCCTCGAAATCTTCCGGAAGGTCAACGCATAGTGAAGGCAGTCCACTTTGGAGCAGGGAACATCGGGCGCGGCTTTGTTGGGCTGCTCCTCCATCAGGCCGGCTATGAGGTGGTGTTCGCGGATGTCGCGGACGCTCTCATCAGCGAGCTGGCGGGCGCGGAGAATTACCGCGTCCACGAGGTGGGTGAGCAGCCGGCCGTGCATGCAGTCGACAACTTCCGTGCGGTGAACTCCACTACGGAGGAGAGCCGGCTGGTCGAGGAGATCAGTTCCGCTGACATCGTAACCACAGCTGTGGGCCCGCACATCCTTAAGTTCGTGGCGCCGGTGATCGCGAAGGGGATAGCCGCACGGGCGGGCGGCTCCGCCCCGCTGCAGGTCATGGCCTGTGAAAACGCGATCAACGCGACCGACATCCTTCGGGAGTTCGTCGCTGCATCCTGGGATGAGGCAGGCGGGGACCTGGCAGACCGTGCGGTCTTCGCCAACACTGCAGTGGACCGCATCGTTCCAAATCAGGAGCCCGGCCAAGGCCTGGACGTGACGGTGGAGACCTTCTACGAGTGGGTGATCGACCGGACGCCGTTCGGGAACAATCCGCCGGTGATTCCGGGGGCGATGTTCGTGGACCGGCTCGGCCCGTATATCGAGCGGAAGCTGTTCACCGTGAACACGGGACACGCGTCGGCGGCCTACTTCGGGTACCAGGCGGGCCTGGAGAAGATCTCCGAGGCTATGGCTGATCCGTCAGTAGCCGCGGATGTTCGAGCGGTGCTCGGGGAAACCAAGCAGCTCCTCGTGGACAAGCACGGCTTCGATGAGGCCGAGCAGGAGGCGTACGTCCAGAAGATCCGTGGGCGCTTCACCAACCCGCACCTTCCGGACACCGTGATCCGGGTAGGGCGTGCACCCCTGCGCAAGCTCAGCCGGAATGAGCGGTTCATCGGTCCGGCCGCCGAGCTCGCCGAGCGAGGTACTACGCCCTCGGCTTTGCTGAAGGCGATTGAGTCAGCGCTGCGTTTTGATGATCCGGCGGATGCCGAGGCGGTTGAGCTACAGAAGCTCCTACGGTCCTCAGGGGCAGCCGAAGCTACTCAACAGATCACCGGGCTCTCATCGGATCATCCGTTGTTCCCGGATGTGCTGAAGCTTGTGGAGGAGCGGCAGAGCGCGCTGGTCTGAGTTCTGAGCCCACCGAAACGGCGCCGTACCCCATCAGGGGTGCGGCGCCGTCGTCGTTCTTCTTGAGGGTGCGCTGACTCAGGCGCTCTCTTCGCCCTTGGTGTCGACTTCCTCAACCCAGCTCGGCGGCTCGTCCTTGCCCTGGTCCTCGTCCTTCTCGGCGTCTTCCGGGGTTTGCTGCACGATGCCCTGGGCGTGGTGGGTAGGCGCGTAAATGGTGTAGAGGCGGAGTGCTTCGTCGCCGGTGTTTTCGACGTCATGCCAGGTTCCGGCTGGCACCTGAATGCTCCAGCCGTCCTCGACATCCTGCTGGTAGGAGAGGTCGTCCTTCGACGGCCCCATCTTCACGCGACCAGTTCCTGCGTCAATACGCAGGAACTGGTCAGTGCCGTGATGCACTTCGAGGCCTATTGCACCGCCCGGCTCAATCGACATGAGCGTCACCTGCAGGTGCTTGCCTGTCCAGGCGACGCGACGGTAGGCGGCGTTTTCCGTTGTGGCGTCCTCGATGTTGAACGCGTTGGGGTTCGGTCCGTTGTCAGTGATGTCCATGAATCCATCCTTGACCATCCCGGCCAGGACCGCCAGAGTGATGGCGGGCCACCCGCCGGCCTCGGAAGGCTGATGGGCCTTCGGTTCAGGTCCAGTAAAGAAGTTACTCCCGCGAGCAAGGAAGTGCTGCTGCGCTGGTATCCCAGGATCAAAAACGGAGGGTGATTATTTCGGCCGTCAGGTCGAGGTCGCTGACGCCGTCGACTGCCTCGGAGACGTCATTCAGCAGGGCGCCATACTGCTCCTGCCAACCGGGTACGGGCATGATGGGCGCGATCGTCAGACCCACCCGATAGCCGGCCGTCGATACCGCGCGAAGGGCTGCGGTGTTCCTCCTTCAAGCAGGCACTGGGAGGTGTGGGTACTCGGGTTCTCGTTGCTGGAATTGCAGTACGTCCGGGTTCAGGATGACCCCCTCGCGGATTTCGATCGCGCGGCTGATGGTCTCGCTCCGAGCCCAGGCCGCCGGGCCTGTGATGACGGTTTCCAGGAAGGGCAGCAGAGCCTCGCTGATCTCCCAACTGGCGGAATTCCAGAGGTAGGAGGGGCTGTGATCGACCGCGTAGTAGTCAATGTGGTCGCCCACCGTGAACATAGGCTGGGCAAAGGTGGTCGGCTTGGCCCAACTGAAGCCCATACCCTCATCGCAGGAAACATCAACAATCAGGCTGCCGGGCCTGAAAGCGTCCAGGTCCTTGGTGCTCAGGTAGGTCAACGGTGCATTTGGGTCCTGCAGAGTGCAGTTGACCACGATGTCCCTTTCGGCCAGGAATGGCGCCAGCGGTACCCGTCCGCGTTCGGTGATGACCTCGCTGAGGAACGGTGCCTCATGATTGTGGTCAAACTGGGCGATCCGTACCGAATGGATGGGTGATCCGACGGCGGCCACTCCCCGGTTGGTCAGAACCTGGACGTCATGGATGCCGTGGGCATTGAGGGCGGTGACGGCCCCGCGTGCCGTTGCCCCGAAGCCGATGACGACGGCGCTCAGCCGCCGTCCGTAGTCGCCGGTAGCGCCGGTCAGGGCGAGGGAGTGCAGCACTGAGCAGTAGCCGGCCAGTTCGTTGTTCTTGTGGAACACGTGCAGGCCGAAGCCGCCGTCGCTGGCCCAGTGGTTCATCGCCTCGAAGGCGATCAGCGTGAGCTTTTTGTCGATTGCCAGTTGGGTGATGGCCCGATCCTGAACGCAGTGCGGCCATCCCCACAGGATCTGCCCGTCGCGGAGTTCGGCGAGATCCTCGGGTTGCGGTTTGGGCAGGAGAACGACGTCGGCCTCCGCCAGTACACGCTCGCGTGGGACGATGCCGCCTACGAGTGGTGCCAGCTGGGAGTCTGAAACACCGAAACGCTCACCGTACCCTTCTTCCAGGATCAGGTGCTGCAGCAATTCGGGGGCAATGCGTGTCAGATGCAGGGGGTGTATCGGCAGGCGCCGCTCATCAGGTTTTCGGGTGCTGGAAAGGACGCCGAGGGTGAGGCGATCGGTCTCGGATGGTGCCTGGCGGGGGGACTTATCTGCCATGATCGCTCCTGTCGCGGAACCGAATGGGTTCCTTGCTTTGAACGTTACAGGCATGCCGGGGCTCTGCGGGAAGCTATATCAAGGAACCACTTCATTTCACCCCGGCATACGATAGTAAGTATGCTTGTTAATCGACCTCTTCCAAGATAGGAATTTTTGCCACAGGACACGCAACGCACGCTATTGAACAGGCTGGGCTGGCTGAAGCCCTCCGTCACACGCTCGAGGCTGCTACTTGCCTGCAAGGCTGCCCTCGCCGTGGGTATAGCCTGGGTGGTTGCGCCGCTGATGCCCGGAGTCGTGGATGAATACCCCTACTACGCCCCGCTCGGCGCGTTGCTCAGCATGCATTCAACGCTCAAAGGGTCGGCGAAATACGGTCTGCAGATCCTCGCAGGGCTCGCCCTCGGTATTCTCCTCGCCGCGATCGTGCTGGTTGTCGGTGCGCCAAACTTCCTGACTATCTCGCTCGTGGTCGCCGTCGGTGTGTTGATTGGCAGCATGCGCTGGCTTGGAGCCCCGGGCCAGGAATACTTGCCCATCGCGGCGCTATTCGTCCTGATTGTGGGCGGCCAGGACGCAAGCGGGTACGCGATCGGCTACCTTGTGCAGATGATCGTGGGCATAGCCGTAGGGCTCCTGGTCAACCTCCTGGTTCTTCCGCCCCTGACATTCGATTCTGCTGTACAGAAGGCATCACGCTTCCGTCGGAGCCTGTCGCGTCACCTCAACGACGTCGGTATCGCGCTGACGGAGAGCTGGCCTCCCACCCGCGAGGACTGGGCCGGCCAAAATGATGCATTGGCTGCAGCGGCAGCGGAAGTGCGGGGGACCATCCACCTCGCTGATGACAGCAGGAAGGGCAACCCGCGGGCAAAAATTCATAAGCGGAACCTGGAAGCAGATTATGAGGACTTGGCTGCCCTTGAGAATGTCACCTTCCATATCCGCGACCTAACCGAGGTACTCGCGGGGGCGGTGTGGGGAAAGCCCTTCCCGGTGGAACTGCCGGCAACCCTATGTGAACCACTCAGCCAAGCGATTCTCGCGGTAGCCGACGTGCTGGACGCTTGGGACGGGCAGGCGGACCCACAGGAACCCATCAAGCATGCAGAACGCAGTATTGAACGGCTCCACGCTGGACTTGATGAGCATCGTTCCGGGGGTCCGGCGTCGATGAGCGCCGGTGCCACTGTTGCCATGGCCCTGCAGCGGATACTGGCAGCCGTCAGGATCCGGCTGGAGGGCGCCCGCGCGGGTCACGCGGACTGACGGAAATGTTGATTGGATAGCTGCGTCGTCTCACACACCTTCGAGTGAACCCTCGCCGGATTTCTCGACACGACGCACCACTGCAAGGTGGACAGCAGTGTCCGCGACTCGGTGGATCGAGTCCAACGATTCGACAATGTCATCGCCGTCGGGGGTTTCGATTACCAGCCGCCCTTTGAAAGAGGGCGTATGTGTGCCGTCATTGCAGCGCACTCCTGCGGCCAGCATTCTTCGGGCCTGTGCTCCATCAAGTACCAGGTCCGGTGATGGTTTCACGCCCTGAGCAAGCTCTAGAGCTTTCACGACACCGATGAGAGCGCCGGTCCGATCAAGTACGGCCATACCAATACGAATCCTGCTCAAACCTGCCATGTTTTTATTCCCTGTCATTGAAGCGTTACGCCTTCAACGCTAGAGAAAGGGCATGGCTAGGACCCGAGAGATGGCTGACAGCAGTATGTAAGCCCGCTTCGTATTCGCTGATAGCGCGCTAGAAGCTTGCTCCACGCAATTCAAGGAGAACAAGATCGCAGGGCTGCGATATGGGCGCGATGACGGTTCGACCACTTCAACCTGCAGCCAAAGCCGCGAAATTCTCCGGTTTCAGGCGCTCTGGCGGTCACCGCGAACCGGAGCTGAAAGTGAAATCAGCTCCGAATTCGCCAAGCCGGCCTGCTGCTGATCGACGTTGGAGACTGCAGGATGAAGAGAAACTATGACGTTTTCCAACGCGGCGCGAAGGTTCTGATTAGCCAGCCCGGTGGACCGATCGAATTCTTCCTCTTCTGCCTCCAGAGTCGACAGGAGTTGCCGGCCGATAGCAGTGAGCTCGACCAGGAGGACACGGCGGTCCTCTTGGTCACGCACCCGGTGCACAAAGCCTCGCAGCTCCAGCCGCTCCACGGTCTTGCCCACAGTCTGCGGCTGAATATGCAGCACGGCGGCCAGGCGGGCCTGGGCAACCGCCGATCGATCGGAGAGGACCCGCAACAGAGTCAGGCCGGAGTGGGTGATCCCATGGGCTTTCAGCCGCTCGTTCTCGTAGCGTTCGTTCATCCGGGCTGCCGTATTGAGCAGCCGACCGATCGACCATGAGTTGATTTCCACTGGTTCCCAACTTCCCTTTGTGCCAGCCCGGTCACCTCACTCGCGGGCTGTTGATAGGTAAGCCTACTGATGGTGGCCCTATTTCACCTGAGTATTATGCCGTGGTTTTACACAAGAAACGCTCAACCCTGGACAAGCCGGATCAGGGGAGCGTCCTGTTCGTCCAGTTCAGCATCGCGGCGGTCAAGTTCATCCGTAAGTTCTTCCTTGCGGATTTCCGTCTCGAACGACGGCGTGCCGTCCCGAACGTATTCAAGGTCAAGCTCGCGGTGCACCTTGCTGTTGAGGATCTCCACCTCAGTGAGCGCGAGCTCACTGAGGTCTTCGGGGAATGGGTCAGAGGGGCCGAGTTTGGAACTCAAAGTAATCGCCTATCGATCAGCACTTTCGGGCCTGCTTCTGGACCCCAGCCCGAGATGTGAAATCTCGTGGCAGTCAGAATCATAACCGTCCCGCAATCCTGATGCGTTTCACGTGGATTAAGAGTGCGTAGCACTACTCAGCATCCGGCGGCTTTCGCTGCGAGACAGTAACAGTCCGCGCCCGTCCAAACCCATTTCACCTGACCCGACTCGCGCCGTGAGCCCACGAAGCTCGCGCCCGGGATCAACGGTTGAGAATTTCTTCCTGGACGAGGCGGGCCAGGTCCTTGAGGAACTGCCCGTCTTCGACGGAAAAGTCGCGTGGTTTCTGATCGATGACGCACAGTGTGCCCACGGTCCATCCACCGGGTCCCCGTAAGGGGTAACCGGCATAGAAGCGGATGAATGGCTCGCCCAGCACGAGTGGGTTCTGCCGGAACCGTTCGTCCTCAAGTGCATCATTGATGATGAGCGGGCCGGCGTTCCGGACCGTCGTGTCGCAGAAAGTGATCTCCCGCGGCAGATTCTGCTCAATCGGCCCAAGCACTGATTTGAGAAACAAGCGCCGGTCATCGAGCAAAGCGATGATTGACGAGCTGACCTGGAAGTGCTCCTTTGCCTGTTGCGTGTACCGATCAAACCGGGCCTCGGGGAAGGAGTCCAGTAAGCGGGTCCGGTCCAATGCGGCCAAGCGTTCATTCTCCTGTTCGACGGCGCTGAACAGGAATGCCCCTGCCGCACCGAGTCCCCGTCGCGGGTCCCTGTCAGGGGGGTCGGCGTCGCTCTCGGAATGAACCGGTACACGGGTCTGCACCGTTGTCAGCTCAAGCAGTTCATTGGCGGCTTCGGCCAGAAGATTTCGTTCCAGAGACGGCAATGACAGTTGGCCCGTCAGGTAGCACTGCA
The DNA here is from genome assembly GCF_055657625.1 of Arthrobacter sp. KKT183. Taxonomy (NCBI): domain Bacteria; kingdom Bacillati; phylum Actinomycetota; class Actinomycetes; order Micrococcales; family Micrococcaceae; genus Arthrobacter; species Arthrobacter sp. KKT183. The sequence goes on from NZ_CM145770.1 coordinate 246,518, forward strand.
CCTCGAACGCTGAGATGCCGCCTCCAAGTCCGTAGTAACGGATCCACAGATCCTCAACACTCAACTCCGCCTCAGACAAAGCCGTGGACGTCATGTCAATCTGCACTTGCTCGTTCAACGTACCTCCAGGGCAATCCAACTAGCGATCCCAGCAGCAGCCGAGCGGTAGGAAGCAGGAGGCTGGGATGATAAGCGTGCTGATCATCCCAGCCTAGACGCTTTTCGTCAGGTGAGGGGAATGACCTCGTAGGTATGGCCTGCCGCGCGAAGCCGCTCAACCAGGACGTCGCCGAGGGCGGTCGCCGGGGTCAGCGATCCTGCCGCGGGCGGCAGGCGGTCGCCGTCGAGGGCAAGCGAGAGCGCTGCCTCTCCGGCCATGACGGCGGTGGCGGCGTATCCCGGGTCCCCGGATCCGGCTGCGACGGCCCGGTACCGCCGGCCGCTCTGGGTGGAAGCAGTCACCTGGGAACGGAACCAGCCAGATCGCCGCGCGGCCTCGCTCGGGCCCGCCCCGGGCGAGGGAAGGACGCGGTCCAGTAATTTCCTCGTGAGCGGTAGGGCCAGTGCGGTGCCGAACACCCGCAGGCCGAGCGCCGTCGCTCCGGCAAGAACGGCCCCGGCGGGCCCGCGCTGCATACCCATCACCTCGCCATATCGCAGGGACTGTCCGTAGGCCCAACCCTGCAGGGCATTGCTGCGACGAACGATCCGCGTGTTCACTGACGCCATGAGAAAGGGAGCGGTCCACAGGCCGCCCTCCGTGCGGCCGACCCATCCCAGGTCCGCCGGTTGCCGGGTGGAGGGCTCCGCCGTCCGGTCCGGACTGAGGGAATAGGGATCACCCGCGAGGAAACGCAGCACAGGATCCGACCGCATGCCGTCGAGCTGCCCGCGCATCGACTCGATGGTGCCGCCGCTGAAGCCACCCTTCGCCCTGGCGACGAGCTGCACTTCGATCAGTCCGCCCGCGCCGTCAGTCTCCGCGGCGTGGTGCAGGAGGAGCACTGCGAGGTCCGACGGGACGGAGTCGTAGCCGCACGCATGGACGATCCGTGCGCCGGTAGTCCTTGCCAGAGTGTCGCAGCGGTCGATGGCTTCGCGAATGAAGGACACCTCGCCCGTCAGGTCACCGTAGTGGGTGCCGGCGCGGGCACATGCCTCGACGACGGGCAGCCCATACTTTGCGTAGGGACCGACCGTGGTGAAGAGAACCCTGGTGCCCGCGGCCAGCGCAGCGAGCGAGTCAGGGTTCTCCGAGTCAGCCTCGATGAGAGCCCAATCGTGTGCGGTGACGGGCAGCCTGGACCGTACGGTCTCCAGCTTTCCTCTCGACCTTCCGGCGAGTCCCACGCGCAGGTCCGGCGGAGCGTGGTCCGCAAGATATCCGGCGATCAGTTCACCGACGAAACCAGTCGCACCGAAAAGGACGAGGTCGTGGTCGCGCGTTGGTGCCTCCATGCCAGCAGTCTTCCATGGCAGCGTCTTCGCGACATATGTGGGCGGATTCCTGGAGCTGATGCAACCACTCCTGGCCTTACGAAGGTGCAGGGCCGTCGTCGTTCTGGGGTTTGCGCCCGCCCAATCGCTGAGCGAGTCCGATCGCGTTGAACGGGGCGTGGACCTTCACATCGTTGTCGAAATACAGGTAGACGTCGCGACCGCGCCCGTCCGGGCAGGCACGTCCGGACAGCCAGCCCTCACTGAGCGCCGCCCACTCGTCCAGCTCTGTCTCCGTGTAACCGCTGGTGTAGAGCTCGGTGCTGCCGTGCAGCCGGACATAGACGACGTCGCCGGTCACCTCCCGGAACTGCGGCCACTTCTCTGCCGAGTCCGCCACCACCAGCCCGACGCCGTGACGACGCAGAATCTCATAACTTTGCTCGGCGCCGAAACTCTCATGCCTAGGCTCAAGCACATGGTGAATGGGCCGGTCCGCGTCAGTTGTGACCCAGTCCCGGTCCTTGAGCCGCTCATCGTGGCCGCGGGCGAGGGAGGCGGCCGCCGTCGTCGTTCTGGGTAGTTGAGAGAAGAAGGTATCCAGGAGTTCCGGATCGAAGCGGCGGGTAGCTGGCAGCTGCCAGAGAACGGGCCCGAGTTTCTCGCCAAGGGCAAGCACTCCGGAGGCGAAGAAGTTGGCCAGCGCGGTCTCGGCATTCCGTAGTCCGAGCATGTGCGTGATGTAGCGCGGGCCCTTGACGGAGAACCGGAAGTCACCCGGCACGGTGTCCCGCCAGCGGAGGAAGCTGTCGCGATGCTGGAGCGAGTAGAAGGTCCCGTTGATCTCGATGGTGTCGAGCTGGGACGCGGCGTACTCAAGTTCGAGGCGCTGCGGAAGGCCGGCCGGGTAGAAGGACTTGCGCCAGGGTGCGTACCGCCAACCGGAGATGCCGCAGCGGGCTCGGGCCTGGGAATCCGACATGGGCGAACGCTACCCCGCGCGGCGCTTCCGGCACCAGTGGCGCCGGACAGTTGGCTGAGGCAATTGTCCTTGTTGGGGCAGTTGTGTCGGGCGTAAAATGCAGTCCTCAGTTCACTGTTGGGGGCCGACGTGAAAGGAGTCGGAGACACCCGTTCCCTCACGTCCGTCGCGACCAGCGTGGCACCCCAGAGAAGCTGAACATCATGGATTCCGCCCTACCCCGCGTTTCCCTGCGAACCTCCTATTCACCTCCGCGCATTGCACTCTTTGCCGTCGGCGCCACGGCAGCCTGGATTTTGTCCGTGACGATCGGCGCTTTGCTCGAGGTTGATCCGGGGGTCGCGAAGGTTGCCCTCATTGTGCATACCATCTCCCTGGTCGCGGCATTCGGTGCTGTCCTGCTGGTCGACTGGGTGGGGTTCCTCTGGCTGATCTCGCGGCGGAAACTGGTCGAGACCAGCCGGATAGAGTCTGCGGCTATGCCCATCATCTGGGGTGGGCTCGCAGGCTTGCTGGTCACCGGCGCCCTGATCAACCCGGCCATGGAAAATCCCCTGACCATCATCAAGGTCTGCGCGGTGCTGGTGCTGATGCTCAACGGGATCCTCCTCATACCGTGCATGCGACGGCTGAACTCCATGCCGGCAGGGACCCGGTTTGGCGACGTCCCCGCCGGGATGCGGGTTCACCTGCTGATCTGCCTCGCAATTTCGCAAACCTGCTGGTGGACGGCGATGGTTGTCGGGTTCATCAACAGCTCAGACCTTCTCTAGCGTCTCCTTTTGTGTTGTCCGCTAAACTTGGGTGGTAAGAGCCCCGGACTTCTTACAAGTCTTGGGGCATTCTCATGCACGGCGGCACCTTTTCGCGCGGCACGCGGCGCGTACTTGTTGCCGCCAAACAATGGGGGAGGATCCCATGCCAGCAATCGTGATCGTCGGAGCCCAGTGGGGCGATGAAGGCAAAGGCAAGGCCACAGACCTGCTCGGCGGGCGTGTGGACTACGTCGTGAAGCCAAACGGCGGCAACAACGCCGGGCACACCGTCGTCGTCGGCGGAGAGAAGTACGAGCTCAAGCTCCTTCCCGCCGGCATTCTCAGCCCCAACGCCATTCCGATCATCGGCAACGGCTGCGTCATCAACCTCGAGGCTCTGTTCCAGGAGATCGAAGGGCTGGAGGCACGCGGCGCTGACACCTCGAAGCTGCGCGTTTCCGCCAACGCACACCTCGTTGCTCCCTACCACCAGGTCCTCGACAAGGTCACGGAACGCTTCCTCGGCAAGCGCGCCATCGGAACCACCGGTCGCGGCATCGGACCGGCCTACATGGACAAGGTCGCGCGCCTTGGCATCCGCGTACAGGACGTCTTCGACGAGTCGATCCTTCGCCAGAAGGTTGAGGGATCGCTCAAGCAGAAAAACGAACTCCTGCTCAAGGTGTACAACCGGCGGGACGTCGAGGTCGAGGAAATCGTCCAGTACTTCGTGTCCTTCGCCGACCGGCTGCGCCCGCTGGTCATCGATTCCACGTACGTGCTCAACGAAGCGCTCGACGCCGGCAAGGTGGTCCTCATGGAGGGCGGCCAGGCCACGTTCCTCGACGTGGACCACGGCACCTACCCGTTCGTGACGTCATCCAACCCGACCGCGGGTGGAGCGTCGGTGGGCTCCGGCATCGGGCCCACCCGGATCAGCCGCGCCGTCGGCATCATCAAGGCCTACACCACCCGGGTAGGCGCGGGGCCGTTTCCCACCGAACTGTTCGATGACATGGGCATCTACCTGCAGAAGACCGGCGGTGAGTTCGGCGTGAACACCGGCCGGCCGCGCCGCTGCGGCTGGTATGACGCCGTGCTGGCCCGCCACGCTGCGCGGGTCAACGGCTTCACCGACTACTTCGTGACCAAGCTCGATGTCCTCACCGGGATCGAGCAGATTCCGGTGTGCGTGGCCTACGACGTGGACGGCGTCCGCCACGATGAAATGCCCATGACGCAGACCGAGTTCCACCACGCCAAGCCGATCTTCGAGTACTTTGCCGGCTGGACCGAGGACATTACCGGCGCACGCACCATTGAGGACCTGCCGGAGAACGCCCAGGCCTACGTGCGGGCGCTCGAGAAGATGTCCGGTGCCCGGTTCTCCGCGATCGGCGTTGGCCCGGACCGCGACCAGACGATCGTGATCAATGATCTGATCGGCGGTTAGCTTTTCTCATAAGAACGGCCAGATTCCCGTTGCGGGGACCTGGCCGTTCTTATTGTCCGGGTTGGCTCAGAGATTATTGACGACGTCGGCCTCTTCACGCAGCTTCTCTACCAGTGCAAGCGCGACTTCCGACGTTTTCTGCTGCTTGGCCTGCTGCTCAAGCTGCGACTTCACTTCCTCATACGGCGGGATTTCTCCGCCCTGCGCGGCCGCGGCTCCCGAGGCCTTGGCCTCTTCGTACAGAGCCTTCAATTCCTCCTCGGTCGGCGCGGCGTCCGCGCCTTCCTCTGCGAGCAGCGCATCGATTCGGACCTGCTGCCTGATTTGCTCGATGGCTTCCTCCTTGGGAATGCCCTGCTTCTCTTCAAGCGCCGCGAACAGCTCGTCAGCGGACGTGAACTGGTTCGATGCAACCAGCTCATCAGTTGTCGCTGTGATGGCTTCCTCGCTGGCTTCGATCCCACGGGCGTCAGCCTCCTGGATGAGAAGCTTGTTGCCGATGAGGTTGTCGAGTGTCTGCGTCTTCAGCTGTTCCTGGTCGACTTCCTGCCCGGTTACCTGGGACTGCATGGACATTTGCGTGAAGGCGCCCTCATAGGAAGTGGTGAATTCTTCCTTGGTGACCTCGATGCCATTGACGGTTGCGACGACGTCCGGGACCCCTTCAAGATCGGGGGTAGGGGCTTCAGCCGGTGTGCTTGCTGCACTTTCACTCGGTGCAGGCTCTGCCTCGGTGTTACCGGCGCAGCCAGTTGCGAAGGCGAGCGAGCCCGCCAGGACAACGCTCAAGAGCAACTTCTTCTTCACGGACTCTCCTCATGTTGATGACCGACGTAAAACTGTAGCAATCGGGAATGTGTGTCGGCTCGGCGTCGGCTGGACGGACGCTGGACGGTAGGATGCGCAAGATGCCGAACTTCAGCGCCGACCTGCACCTGACCAGCCTCCCGCAGCTGCTGCTTGATGTTGATGCCATTGATGCCAACATTGAGCTCAAGGAGCAGTGGGCGGTGGAACACTCCATGGTGCTGGCTCCGCATATCAAAACAACGATGACCCGCGAAATAGTCCAGCGTCAGCTTCCGGGTTCGTGGGGAGTAACAGTCGCGACGACGGCGCAGGCAGCCCATGCCGTGGGCTGGGGTGCCCGGCGGATCCTGATTGCCAACGAAGTGGTGTTTCCTCCGCTGGTCCGCGAACTGCGCCGGCTGCTGGAGATCAATCCGTCCGTCGAGGTGTACTGCCTGGCTGACTCTTCGGCTGCCGTCTCAGCACTCGCGCGCGGATTCGAGGACACTGACCGGCAGCTGTTCGTGCTGCTTGACGTCGGTATTCCGGGCGGGCGCACCGGCATCCGACATCCTGCGGAGGCTCCCCGTCTCGCCGCAGCGGTGAAGGATGCCCGCGGTCTCCGCCTCGCGGGCATCAGCGCCTACGAGGGGATTGCGCCGAATGTAAGGACCCCCGAGAACCTGGCGGTGATCGACGCGCACTGCCGGACGGCGATGGAAGTCTTCGATGCGCTGCGGAGCCAGTTCGAGGTCGAGCGGCCACTCTTCTCGGTCGGCGGGTCGGCCTTTCAGGACCGTGCTGCACAATTCCTTCCGGAAGGAGCATTGAGCGTGCTCCGTTCCGGCTGCTACGTCATTCACGACCACGGCACCTACGCGGATGTTTCCCCGTTGCCGGACCTGCGGGCCGCAGCGGTGGTGCGCGCCGTCGTGCTTTCCGTGCCGGAAGAGGGGCGGGCAATCGTGGGTGCGGGGAAGCGGGAGCTGGCATACGACGCCGGCCTGCCCACCCTCGTGGCACACCACCGGGACGGTGAGGCGCTGCCTGAGCCGACGGGCGTCGTCGTTCGGTTGTTTGACCACCATGCGGTGGTGGATAGCGCCGGGTCCCTTCAGGTGGGCGACACCGTTGATCTCGGCATTTCCCACCCCTGCTCCGTCTTTGACCGGTGGCGAACGGCGCTTGCAGTGCACGGCAACTCAACGGAGCTGTGGCACCCGCAGTTCTGAGGGCTACCAGCCCCAGGTGCCCGGCGCGCCCTTGAAGGGACCCACCACCTTCGAGGTGATCCAGCCGCCGTAGAAGTCGCCGGGCTGAGCCTGGACCACCTCATTGTCAACGAGGCAACGGTCCATCCGGCCCGGATACACGGCAATGGTTCCGGTCAGCTGCTCAAAGCCGGCCGTGGGTTCAAGGTACGTCCAGGCGGACCGTTCCGCGCGTGCTGAGCCGGCAACGACGTCGTAATAGGTAGCCGCTCCCTTGAATTCACACCAGGTGGTTCCATCCACCCGGTGCAGGGTGCCCGGAGCGAAATCCGCCTGCGGCACATAAAAGACGGGCGGATGGCTCGTTTCCAGGACGCGCATGGCGCGCTGAGTCCGCGCGATCTCCTGACCGCCGAATTCGAGAACGACGACGCCCGGATAGTTTTCGACGCGGGGCGGGCGCGGGTAGTCCCACACCGACTCCTGGCCCGGCCCCGGCTTCTCTCTGCTGATACCCATGGGGCCACGCTACTCTTCGGTACCCTTGAAACAGCCCCACTTCCTATCCGAGAGGTCCGCGATGAAGATCAGTGTTGGACAATTCAGGCCGGGCGGGGACGTCTCCGCAAATGTCGCGACCATGCGGGAGCTCGCCGGCCAGGCGGTGGAGGACGGGTCGGAGCTGATCGTCTTCCCCGAGGAATCCATGTTCTCGATCGGGAAAGTTGAGGGTGCGCTCGCTGCTGCTGTGGACGCAGGCTGGTCCGTCTTCGTGCAGCAGCTCTCTTTCCTGGCGGCGGAACTGAAGATCGCCGTCGTCGCCGGCGGGTATGAGTCCAGCGGCGAAGAACGCCCGTACAACACGCTGGTGCTCATCGAGGACACCGGGCGGATTGTGGACACCTACCGCAAACTGCACCTCTATGACGCCTTCAGCTACTCCGAGTCGCAGCGCATCAAACCGGGCGACGGCGGAATCACCGTGGTCCCGGTCGGTAGCCTCAATGTGGGGCTGATGACCTGCTACGACCTCCGTTTCCCGGAGCAGGCGAGGGCGCTCGCAGACCGTGGTGCCGACGTCGTGCTGGTGCCTGCTGCGTGGTTCAAGGGGGACCACAAAATCGAGCACTGGGAGACGCTGCTGCGCGCGCGGGCCATCGAGAATACGGTGTGGATCGCGGCGGCGGGGACGTCGTCCTCACACACGATCGGGCACTCGGCCATCCTCGATCCGATGGGCGTTCCGCAGGTTTTCCTGAACGACGAGGAGCAGGGTGTGGTGACGGCCGAGGTGACCCGGAAGCGCATCGAAGAAGTGCGTGAATTCCTGCCCGTGCTGCGGAACCGCCGGTTCGCGCGGAATGAGGAGATCGTCGAGGGTCACTAACTTGTAGGACAAGTTATGTAGTTGTACGATAAGTCATCCGATCCGCTCTTTAGAAGGCTTCCGCGATGACTTACACGCCCGATGCGATCCGCCACGTTCAACTCTCCACCGTCACGCTGCCGCTGGCCACACCGATCTCCGACGCCAAGGTTTTCACCGGCAGGCAGAAGCCCATGACCGAAGTGGTCTTCCTCCTCGCGGAGATCCTCACGGAGCAGGGGGTGTCCGGGCTCGGCTTCTCCTACTCGAAGCGGGCAGGCGGCCCGGCGCAGTATGCACACGCGAGGGAAGTCGCCGAGATTCTGATCGGTGAGGATCCCAACGACATCGCCAAGCTGTATAACAAGTTGCTCTGGGCAGGCGCCTCGGTGGGCCGCTCCGGTGTTGCCACCCAGGCGCTCGCTGCACTGGACATCGCGCTGTATGACCTGAAGGCGAAGCGCGCCGGACTCCCGCTGGCCAAGCTGCTCGGCTCCTACCGGGACTCGGTGCGCACCTACAACACCTCCGGAGGCTTCCTCAACGCGTCGATTGACGAGGTGAAGGAGCGTGCCTCGCAGTCACTCGCCGAGGGTATCGGCGGCATCAAAATCAAGGTTGGTCTGCCGGATTCCGCGGAGGATCTGCGCCGCGTCGCGGCGGTTCGCGAGCACATCGGCCCGGACGTGCCGCTCATGGTGGACGCGAATCAGCAGTGGGACCGAGCCACCGCCCTGCGCATGGGGCGCAAGCTTGAGCAGTTTGATCTGGTCTGGATTGAAGAACCCCTGGACGCGTACGACGCCGAGGGGCACGCCGCGCTGGCACTGGCACTTGATACCCCCATCGCCACGGGCGAGATGCTCGCCTCCGTCGCTGAGCATGAGCGGCTGATTGCCACCCGCGCCTGCGACATCATCCAGCCTGACGCCCCGCGCGTCGGCGGCATTACCCAGTTCCTCAGGCTCGCCACCCTGGCGGACCAGGCGGGGCTGGACCTTGCGCCGCATTTCGCCATGGAAATTCACCTGCATCTCGCCGCTGCGTATCCGCGCGAGCCGTGGGTTGAGCACTTCGACTGGCTGGACCCGCTGTTCAACGAACGGCTTGAGACCCGTGAAGGCCGCATGATCGTCCCCGACCGCCCGGGACTGGGCGTGACCTTCAGCGACCAGGCGCGGGTGTGGACCACGGACAGCGTCGAGTTCGGCCGGCGCTGATCAGGCTGGCTGTGGCAGGCAGCGGCCCTGGCCGTGTCAGCCGTAACGTCGTGTCAGCATTAAGCGCATGAAGCAAACGCTGGCAGTCTCGCTCGTCGACAGCCTCCGCCGTCGGATTGTGGATGGCACCATCCCTTCCGGCGAGAAGCTGCCGAGCGAAAGCGCGCTCATCGGCGAGTTCGGCGTCAGCCGCACAGTGGTGCGGGAGGCGGTATCGCGTCTCCAGGCCGAGGGGCTTGTGTACACGCGGCGGGGGAGCGGCAGTTTCGCGCTGACCCCGCCGTCCCCGGACGAAGACTCGACGGGCGGCATGCGGCGGCCCCGGACCCTGGAGGAGCGGCGCGCGCTGCTGTCATTTCGCGCGGGGGTGGAGAGTGAGGCGGCTGCGCTTGCGGCCGGTAACGCCACGCCTGCCATGATTGCCGCGCTCGATAGCGCCCTCGAGGCATTCGACGCAGCCGGCAACCACGCGGCAACGGCGGTCTCCTGCGACTTCGCGTTCCACCGGGCTGTGGCCGAGGCCAGCGGAAACTTCTACTTCGTTGACGCGCTGCTGTCACTGGGGCCCGCCATGATTGCGATGCCGCCGGAGCGTCTTGAACCAGCCGACGACGGCGGCCAGTCAGAGCGGTTGCAGCGCGTCGCCGCAGAGCATCGTGCGGTACGCAACGCGATAGCTGCGGGGGATTCACTGACCGCCGCCGCTGCCATGCGGCTGCACCTGGTCAACTCGCGGTCCCGGCTGGGCCAGGAGTCCGGCTCCTAGCTCGCCGTACGATGGACGCATGACCAAAAACCCAGAAACCATCCGGATGTACGGGGCCGACTGGTGCCGTGACTGCATCCGCACCAAGCGGCAGCTGGATGAACTCGGCATCAGCTACGAGTACATCAACCTCGTTGAAACGCCGGATGCCGCTGAAGAAGCCAAGAGCATCTCCGGCAGGACCAACATTCCGGTAGTGGTGTACCCGGACGGCGCGCACCAGGTCGAACCGACCAACCCTGACGTCGAGGCGAAGCTTCGCGAGCTGAACCTGCTCGGTTAGTCAGTCGCGGCCGTCCGGCTTCACCGCGAGTACCGGGCGGTCCGCCTGCAGGAGGATCCGCTGAGCGTGTGAGCCCATGATGAACTTGCCCACCTGCGTGCGCTGGCGAAGGCCGATCACGATCAGCGAGACGTCGTGTTCGACCGCGAGCTCGAGGATTTCGTCCGCGAGGTCATCCCTGTGGGAGGGGCGAAGAACGCGTGCGGTGATGCCGGCGTCGGCGGCTGATTTTTGCAGCCGCGAAAGGTCTTCGTCACTGGCAACCGACTTGTCCACGCGGGAGCCCTCGCGCACGGAGTTGACGATCAGCAGCTCCTCGCCGCGGAGCTTCGCCTCGGTGATTGCTGCTGCGACGGCCGCTTCGCCGACGGGTGTGGGCACGTAGCCGACCATGATGCTCATGGGTTCTCCTAGAAGTGTGCGATTAGGAATCTGCGTTAACGCGGGTGGTGTCGCGCTGGCGGCGGGCCAGGGCGGACTTGATCATGGGGCCCACTGCTACCAGGACGAAGATCACCAGCAGGGTGGCCGAGATGGGGCGGGTGAGGAAGCCCGAGACGTCGCCTTCGAGTACCAGCAGCGAGCGGCGGAGGTTCGACTCGAGGAGCTCACCGAGCACGAACGCCAGAACCAGCGGCCCGGGCTCGAAGCCGAACTTCTTCATCAGATAGCCGAGCGCCCCGAAGAGCACCACGAGCAGCACATCGAACATTGAATTACGGATGGTGTACGCGCCGAGGATGGTGATCAGCGCCGTGATGGGGGCGAGGATGGCGGCCCGAACCCGCAGGATCTTCACGAACAACCCCACCAGCGGGATGGACAGGATCAGGAGCAGGATGTTCCCGATGTACATGGAGTTCACCACGCCCCAAAACAGCTCCGGGTCTTCGGAGATCAGCTGAGGTCCAGGGGTGATGCCGTGGATCAGCAGCGCGCCGAAGATGATGGCCATCGTTGCGTTGGCCGGGATGCCAAGCGTGAGCAGCGGGATAAAGGAGCTCGTCGCAGCCGCGTTATTGGCGGTCTCCGGTCCGGCTACGCCCTCGACGGCACCTTTGCCGAAGCGGGAGGGGTCCTTGGCCCGCTTCTTCTCCACCGCGTAGGACACCATGGAGGAGATCGTTGCCCCTCCGCCGGGAAGGATGCCGAGGAAGAAGCCCAGGACGGAGCCACGGCCGATAGCGCCGGAGGATTTGCGCAGGTCCGCACGGGAGGGCCACACATTGGCAACCTTCGCCGGTGCGCTGACCGCCCGGTGGCGCTCCTCAAGGTTGTAGAGGATCTCGCCGATTCCGAACAGACCCATCGCAATGGGTACGAAGTCGATGCCGTCGGCGAGGCTCAGGTTACCGAAGGTGAACCGTTCGGCGCCGGTGAAGACGTCGCGGCCGACGGTCGCCAGTAGCAGGCCGACGGCGGCGGCGATGAGTGCCTTGATCTTGGTTCCACCGCTGATGGTTGCAACCAGCAGGATGCCGACAAGCGCCAAGGCCGTGTACTCCGGCGGGCCGAAGTCGAGCGCGAAGCTGGCTACGAGCGGCGCCAGGAAGGTGAGGCCGATAATGGCGACCGTCCCGCCGATGAATGAACCGATGGCCGCGATGCCCAGGGCGGTTCCGGCTTTGCCCTGCTTGGCGAGGACGTAACCGTCAAACACGGTCACCACGGAGCTCGCCTCGCCGGGAAGCCGCAGGAGGACGGAGGTGATGGTTCCGCCGTATTGGGCGCCGTAGAAGATGCCGGCGAGCATGATGATCGCGGTGACGGGGTCAATGCCGTAGGTCAGGGGCAGCAGGATCGCGATGGTTGCTGCGGGGCCGAGGCCCGGCAGTACGCCGATGAGCATGCCGATGACGACGCCCATCAGGCAGTAGAGGAGGTTCTGCGGGTCCAGCACTACGCCGAAGCCGTTCAGAACCGGGTCGAAGAAATCCATGGTGGGTCCTTTGGTCCGTCAGGTCTTAGAACAGGTGGGGGATGGACGTTCCCAGACCCAGGATGAAGATGGCGTAGAAAGCGGCAACAACGAGCACTGAATAGAGAGTGGCTGAACGCCAGGTCTCGCCACCGAGGAACTTCATCCAGACGAAGCACAGCAGTAGCGCCGGAATCTCGAAGCCGATGACCGGCATCAGCCACACCATGGCCAACAGCGTGACGAAGCCGAAGCCTGCCATGCGGGACAGCGGGGAGAATCTTTCGCCGTCCACACCCCCGCGCCGGCCGACAACCAGCTGCGCGAGGGCGAGGACGGCGATGATGAGACTGATAATGAACGGCCACGTCCCGGGGCGTGGCTCGCCCGGTGTGCCCAGGCCGAGACCAACAGCAATGACCATGCCTGCGACGCCGACGCCGGCCGCCACGAGTGAGGCGGCAAGGTTGGCCGTGGAGCCCGACGGCGGTGGAGAATCTGCCGCCCATTCGGCGGCGAGTTCCTCCGGCGTCAGATCTGGAACGCCAGGGACATCGGTGCCTGTGCTTTCGGCTTCGAAGTCGTGATTCCGCTTCATGGTGATGCTCATTTCAGCTGATGGTCTCGGCTGGGACAGGAAACGGGCTCTTACTCGCCGGAAAGCGAGATGTCGTACTCCTCAACCAGTGCCTTGTACTGCTCTGCGAGGGCGTTCCACTCCTCGACAACCTCTTCACCGGTTACTTCCCACGGGGTCAGGATGTTCTGCTGGTTGAACTCCTGGTAGGTCTCGGAGTCACGGACCGACTGCACGGACTCGATGAGTCGCTCTTTCACGTCCTCGGGAAGACCCTTGGGCGCAGCCAGTGCGCGGTACTGCGACACGGGAACCTCATAGCCTTCTTCGATGGCGGTCGGGGTGTCGGGAAGGAACTCGGGGCGCTCTTCAGCGAAGGTAACGATCGGCGTGACGGTGCCGGCTTCAATCTGGGGGAGAGCTTCACCAAGCTGGATTGTGGCGACGTCGACCTGGTCACCCATGACAGCGGTCAGGGCCGGCGAGCCTGAATCGAACGGTACTGCGGTTCCGTCAATCTCGGCCTGGGCGAAAAGAACCGCCTGGGCCAGCTGGGAGCCGGTGCCGACGCCGGTGGTGCCGAAGTTCAGTTCTTCGGTGCTTTCCTGAATATCTGCGAGGGTCTCAAACCCGGACTCCGGGCTGGCTACCAATACGTAATCGTCCTGGGAAAGACCCGCGATGACGTCCAGATTGTCCAGATTCACTGCCTCGTCCTCGCCGACAGCGAGCGGCGTGATGGTGATGAGGGAGGCGTTGAGGAGGATGAGATTCTGTCCATCCGCCTCCATGGCGGCAACTTCCTTGGTGGCCAGCGCGCCGTTGGCTCCAGCCTTATTAACCACGGGCACGGCAACGCCGAGGTCTTCCGCCATCCCCTCGGCAACGGCGCGTGCGATGCGATCGGTCGAACCACCGGCATCCTGGCCAACAGTGATCGTTACGGGGCCGCTGGGGAACGCTTCGCCGGATTCAGCGCTGCCCCCGGCCACGTTACCGCCGCAGGCTGACAGGGCGAGAACACCGGCAGCGGCAGTGGTTGTGATCAGGGTGCGGCGGGTAGATGATGCTTTCACGTGTTGGTACTCCTCATTCAGGAACGGCGTTGTTCGGCTACAGGCCTGGAGCAAAGGTGTGATGGCACTCACGGCTCGGCCCTGAGAAGACTGTACGGAGCGGTTATGATGCATGTCCAAGCCAACATATGCATGAAGTGATACCCGGAAGGCATCATGTTCACTCTTGATCAGGCACACAGTTTTGTCATCGTCGCCGAAGAGCTGCACTTCGGCCGGGCAGCCGAACGGCTCAATATGACCCAGCCCCCGCTGAGCCGCCAGATCCAGAAACTGGAGCGCAGTGTCGGCGTCGAGCTGCTGTTGCGCGACAACCGGAAAGTGTCGCTCACTGCTGCCGGCCGCGCCTTCCTGGTGGAAGCCAGGAAGCTCGTCGTCGCCGCCGAGAGGGCACCGCGGACGGCGCAGCGCATTGCGGCAGGCAAGTCCGGTCAACTGCGGGTCGGGTTCACCGCCGCTTCCGGTTTCAGCCTCCTTGGGCCGCTGCTGACGGAGATCGCAACGGAACTGCCCGACGTCGATGTGGAGCTTCAGGAGCTCGTCACCGGTGAGCAGCTGGCAGCGCTCATCGACGGCGACCTGGACCTTGGCCTCGCCCGGCCGGCTTTCGACGCTGATCTCTTCGAGTCGCATCTGATGTTCACCGAGGATCTTCTGCTGGCAGTCCCATCGGGGCACGAGCTTGACCAGCTGAACCGCTTGTTGACGGTGGCGGACCTCAAGGGCGTCCCGCTGATCATGCATTCGCCGACCAAGGCCCGGTACTTCTACGACCTGGTGGTCCGCACCATTCCGGTGGAGCACGGCAATGTAGTTCATACGGTGAGCCAGGTCCTCACGATGGTGGCGCTGGTTGCTGCCGGGCGGGGAGTGGCCTTCGTTCCGGAGTCGACAAGCCTCTTGGGGGTAGAGGGTGTCTCCTACCTGCGCCTGGCGGATATTGAACCGGACGCCGTCGAGCTTTATGCCATTTGGAGCAGGGAGCTGCGTAACCCGGCCCTCGGCAGGCTCCTTGAGGTCATCCGGACCAAGGACCTGTAGGTCCTTTTGATACCCGCAGGGCATCAGTCCATTCAAAAGTGGGCTTGGACAGGCATCACCCGATTTCCTACGGTTGAAGTAATCCATCAAGGAAGCACCACCCCTCGCCGTTCACGGCGATCTGCCCTAAGGAAGATGCATCGTGGCCCAGTACGAGCCCCAGGAACTTGCCCAAAAGCTGAAGGACGGCCTGCTGTCCTTCCCGGTAACCGCCTTCACGCCGGAGCTGGCCGTGGACGAGGACGCCTACCGGCAGCACCTGTCCTGGCAGGCGAGTTTCGGCGTCGCAGGTCTCTTCGCGGCCGGCGGCACCGGTGAGGGTTTCAGCCTGACGCCCGCAGAAGCGGCTCAGGTCATCCGCGCGGCCGTCGAGGAGGTCGGCACCAAGGTGCCTGTCCTCGCCTCCGCAGGTGGTTCCACCGCCCAGGCCATCCAGAACGCTCAGGACGCCGAGGCTGCCGGCGCCGAGGGCCTCCTGCTGCTCCCGCCGTACCTCACCGAGTGCGACCAGGAGGGGCTCCTGGCCCACGTCAGCGCGGTCTGCTCCGCTACGAACATCGGCGTCATCGTCTACAACCGCGCCAATGCCATCTACTCGGCAGATACCGTTGCCCGCCTCGCCGAGCGCCACCCGAACTTCATCGGGTTCAAGGACGCCATCGGGGACATCGAGCATCTCACCAAGGTCTACGCCAGGAACGGCGACCGGCTCTTCTACCTGGGTGGCCTGCCCACCGCCGAGACCTTCGCCCTCCCGCTGCTGCAGCTGGGAATGAGCACCTACTCTTCGGCGCTGTACAACTTCGTTCCCGAGTTCGCGCTTGAGTTCTATGGCGACGTCCGGAGGCAGGACCACGCAGCGGTCACCGAGAAGCTGCAGCGCTTTGTGCTGCCCTACCTCGACATCCGTGACCGGGTGCGCGGTTACGGCGTCTCGATCGTCAAGGGCGGGCTGAAGGTCGTCGGCCGCGATGTCGGCGGGGTCCGTCCGCCGCTGCAGAACCTGACGGAGGCTGATCTCGCTGACCTCGGGGCGCTCATCGACGCCGCCGGTATCCGTCCTGCACCCGCCGCGCTCACCCACGCCTGACACCAGCACTTCCAGAAAAAACCAACCGGACACCATCGGTAAGGAGCTTTCATGCCTACGCAGCACGCCACACTTCAGGGTCACTCCATCATCGCCGGGCAGGGAACTGCCGGGAACGGCAAGACCGTCTGCGGCTTCAATCCGGCCACCAACGAGACGCTGGAGCCCGCCTACTCCCTGATCGACGAGGCACAGCTCAGTGAAGCGACCTCCGCCGCGGAGGAAGCCTTCGACTCCCTCAGCACCCTCGATCCCGAAAGCCATGCGGCTTTTTTGGCGAGCATTGCCGACCGCATTGAAGCAGCGGGTGAGGAAATCGTTGCCCGTGCCATGCTCGAGACCGGCCTGCCGGAACCACGCATGCGCGGCGAGCTTGCCCGCACCACCGCCCAGCTTCGTCTCTTCGCTTCGGTGGTTCGCCAGGGCGATCACCGCGGCGTCCGGATAGACCCTGCACAACCCGACCGCACCCCGATGCCACGCGCGGACATCCGGCAGCGGAAGGTGCCCCTCGGTCCCGTTGCCGTCTTCGGCGCGAGCAACTTCCCACTGGCTTTCTCCACTGCCGGTGGTGACACTGCGTCGGCGCTCGCCGCGGGCTGCCCGGTGATCTTCAAGGCGCATAACGCCCACCCCGGCACCAGCGAGCTGGTTGGCCGCGCTATCACGGAGGCCGTGAACGACGCCGGCCTCCACCCGGGCGTCTTCTCCCTCATCTACGGTCCCGGTGCCAGTATTGGCCAGGCCCTCGTCTCGGATCCGGTCATTCAGGCGGTCGGCTTCACCGGCTCGCGTTCCGGTGGCACGGCGCTCATGGCAACAGCCGCCGCGCGGCCCCAGCCCATTCCGGTGTACGCGGAAATGAGCTCGATCAACCCGGTCATCTTCTTTGAGGGTGCCCTGCAGGGCGATCTCGACGGGCTCGCTGCCGCGTATGTCACCTCCGTCACCGGATCCAGTGGACAGCTGTGCACCTCACCCGGCCTGGTCTTCGTGCCAACCGGCGAGGCCGGCGACAACTTCCTTGCCGCGGTCACCCGTGCGCTCGAACCTTCGGCGGGACAGACCATGCTCACGCGTGGAATCGCAGACTCCTGGAATGCAGGCGTTGAAGCGCTGGGATCGCAGGCCGGGGTCGAGCTGGTTGCCCAGGGCACAGACGGGGCCACAGAGAACGCGCCCGCACCGGTTGTCTACGGCACCCAGGCAGAGACGTTTCTCAGCAACCCTGTTCTGCACGAGGAAATCTTCGGTGCCGCGTCGCTCGTGGTGCACTACTCCTCCACAAAGGAATTGGTGGCGGCAGCGAAGCGCCTCGAAGGGCAGTTGACCGCTACCCTGCACCTCACCGACTCGGACTACGAGACCGCGGCGAGCGTCCTGCCCGTGCTGGAGCGCAAGGTTGGCCGCATTCTCGCCAACGGCTGGCCCACCGGCGTCGAGGTTGGTCACGCGATGGTTCACGGCGGCCCGTTCCCTGCCACCTCGGATACCCGCACGACGTCGGTCGGCACCCTCGCGATCGAGCGTTTCCTGCGGCCGGTCGCCTACCAGAACATTCCAGAGGTGCTCCGCCCCGCCGCAATCCAGGACGGCAATCCCTGGCAGCTGAACCGCCGGATTGACGGCACGGTAGTGCCGGCGACGGAGGGTGAGGGCAACGGTACAACCATCAAGGCCACCGGGGAGGACGCGTGACCGCCCAGCCAACCATCGCCGTCGTCGAGGTTGTCCCGGTTGCCGGGCACGACTCGATGCTGCTCAACCTCTCGGGAGCGCACGGGCCGTTCTTCACCCGCAACGTCGTCATTATCACCGATTCCGACGGCCGTACCGGGCTGGGCGAGGTTCCCGGAGGGGAGGCGATCCGCTCCACCATCGAGGAAGCAGGCCGGTTGCTGAAGGGCAAGCCGGTAGCGCGTTTCCGCAGTCTCCTGCGCATCGTCGCCGCCGCGTTCGCTGATCGCGACGCCGGTGGGCGCGGGCTCCAGACGTTCGACCTGCGCACAGCTGTCCACGCGGTTACCGCGATCGAGTCGGCCCTGCTGGACCTGCACGGCCAATTCCTTGGGGTTCCCGTTGCCGAGCTCCTGGGCGACGGTCAGCAGCGCGACGCCGTGCCGATGCTCGGCTACCTCTTTTACGTGGGAAATCCGGATTCCACCGACCTGCCGTACCTGCGCGAGCAGGATTCCTCCGACGACTGGGTGCGTGTCCGGCGGGAAGAAGCGATGACGCCTGCCGCCGTCGTCCGCCTGGCCGAGGCAGCACAGGCACGCTACGGTTTCGCGGACTTCAAGCTCAAGGGCGGAGTGCACGCGGGCGATGACGAGGTGGACGCCGTCGGCGCGCTCAAGGAACGCTTCCCGGACGCGAGGATCACGCTCGATCCGAACGGGGGCTGGCTGCTGGAGGATGCCATCCGGCTGGGGAAGCGGATGCAGGGCGTTGTGGCCTACGCCGAGGATCCCTGCGGCGCCGAAGGACGGTTCTCCGGCCGTGAGGTCATGGCGGAGTTCCGCCGCGCCACTGGGCTGAGGACGGCGACCAACATGATCGCGACGGACTGGCGGGAGATGGCCCATGCCGTTCGCTCCAACGCCGTGGACATCCCGCTCGCTGATCCGCACTTCTGGACTATGGCCGGCTCGGTCCGGGTGGCGCAGCTCTGCAACGAGTTCGGGTTGACCTGGGGATCGCACTCCAACAACCACTTCGACATCTCGCTGGCCATGTTCACCCACGTCGGCGCTGCCGCTCCTGGCGAAATCACGGCGATGGACACGCACTGGATCTGGCAGGACGGCCAAGGGCTCACCACCAGCCCGCTGCAGATCCGTGGCGGCGAGATCAGGGTTCCGGACGCACCCGGACTAGGGATCGAGTTGGACCGCGGCCGCCTCGAAGAAGCGCATGCATTGTATCTTGAGCACGGTCTTGGCGCCCGCGATGATGCCGCGTCCATGCAATACCTGATCTCCGAGTGGACGTTTGACCCGAAGAGGCCCTGCCTGGTCCGCTGATGCAGGGTCAGTAGGAATCGACAGGTAAACAGGAGGGTTTGTGGAGGGGGTTCTCCTCGGGTTCGGCATTGTCCTGGCGCTGGTCGGCGTTGGCATTGTCGCCTCGATCCTCCTCCCAACCCGCACCCGGGCCATGCAGGAGGGGCTCACGCCGGTGATTTACTACATCACCAACCCGGCGCTCATGTTCATCCTGCTCGCCGAGACCGAACTTGCTGAAGTCCTGAGCATCTACACGCCGATCGCGCTCCTGGTTGCTGCCGCGACCGCCGTTGTCTATGCGCTGTTCAGCCGCTTCATCCTCAAACGCCCGGCGGCACAGACAGCGGTGGGGGCGATGGCGTCCTGCTACGTCAACGCCGGCAACATCGGCATACCTATTGCCCTGTATGCGGTGGGGAGTTCCGCCCCGGTGGTCTCGGTGCTGCTGGCCCAATTGCTGGTGATCGCGCCGGTCTTCCTCACAATCTTCGCCTGGTGCGGCAGGAAGACAAGCCCTGCCGGCTCATCGACGGCGCCCGGGCCCGCCGGTGGTTCCCAGTCTCAGCGCAGGTCACCGACGCTTGCGCGGACGGTTCTGCGGTCGGTGGCCAATCCCGTCACTCTCGGGACGGCCGCAGGGGCACTGTTTGCCGCAACCTCGCTCACGCTGCCGGCAATAATCTGGACGCCGCTGGAGATGCTTGGCCAAGCGTCAATCCCGCTTCTCCTGATGGTTTTCGGTATGAGTCTCCGGGGACAGAAGCCGCTGGCACAGCGGAGCCTGCGTGCCGACGTCGTGCTCGGAAGTGTGGTGAAGCTCGCGCTGATGCCGGTCATCGCGTGGGTGGTTGCTTACTACCTCTTCCGTGTCGAGGGCACAGCGCTGCTCGGCGTGGTGGCCATGGCGGCGCTGCCCACCGCGCAGAACGTGTTCCTGTTCTCCGCCCAGTTCGGGTTGAAGGTCACGCTGGTCCGCGACATCATCCTGATGAGTTCGTTGTTGGCACTGCCGGCGTCGCTGTTGGTGGCGGTTCTGCTGGGCTAAGTGAGCCGCCGGGGGCCCAGGGCTGTGTGGGGGCTATCCCGAGCAAAGGCAGAAGGGGTGCCCAGCCGGGTCCAGAAACACACGGAAGGATTCGCCCGGCTGGTGCTCGTGCTTGATTGCTCCGAGTTCGAGCACGGCGGCCTCGGCTGCATCCAGATCATCCACTATCACGTCCAGGTGCATTTGCTGCGGGGAGTGCTGGCCCGGCCACTCAGGCGGCGAATAGTCCCCCACCTTCTGGAAGCAGATGCACTGGCCGTAGTCCGCCTGGACCTCAACCCAGTCAGGCTCTTGCTTGACCTTCCAGTCCAGCATGGTCCCGTAAAACCGTGCGAGGGCAAGGGGATCGGGACAATCAATAACGGTCGTGGGAAACCTTGCGATAGCCATGCCCATACCGTACGTACAGTTGCGGTCGATTAGTGTCCGCATGAGGGGTCTTTTCCTGCGGTCACTGCGTGCAATACGGATTCGTCCGGCAGGGTGATGCCCGGCCAGACAATCTTGGACCGGCCGCGT
Organism: Arthrobacter sp. KKT183; assembly: GCF_055657625.1. Taxonomy (NCBI): domain Bacteria; kingdom Bacillati; phylum Actinomycetota; class Actinomycetes; order Micrococcales; family Micrococcaceae; genus Arthrobacter; species Arthrobacter sp. KKT183. The sequence continues at coordinate 267,051 of NZ_CM145770.1, forward strand.
GCGCGCTTCATCGCGGCAGGTACAAGGGACAGGTCCGCACCGGCCTCAAAGCAGATCTGTGCCACGAGGGGATGCGACCAGCTGCTGGTCGGTTTGCCCTCGATCGATCCGAGATACATTCCGGCGACCTCCGCGAGGACCTGCGGGCTGACGCCGTGAATAGTCCTGATTTCGCTGACGGCGCTGCCGAGGTCGAAGGGCCGTGTTGTTGCGTGACGGATGGCGGTCCCGGCCACCCATGAAGCGACAATGTGAGGGTCTCTCGCAAGCATGGCGTCAGCATAGAAGCCGGCTCTGACATCCCGCTCCATTTCATGCATGCGTACATTGGGACAGACTTGCCTCATGGCTGATTCAGAAATCACAACTTCCGGCTCCACAGTCGAGGAATGGACACAGGCTCTCGGGGAATCGGTGGGTTCGCCCGGCGGCGGTGCAGGAGCAGGGGTCATGCTCGCCATTGCAGCGTCGCTGACCTCTATGGTCGCGGGGTACACCGATGCCGGCGCTGAGCAGGGAGAGCAGTTGGAGAGTCTGCTGGCCCGGGCGCGGGAGCTGCGCCGGACCGCCCTGCGGTTGGCGGATGATGACGCGGCCGCTTCGCGCGCCTTCGGTTCCGCGCTCCGATTGAACGAGGGCGACGAGCGCGACCGGGCCATCCGCGAGGCATCGCTGGGCGCCGCGCGGTCATCCGCAATGCTGGGAGATCACGCCATCGCTGCGATTGATGACCTGTCCTGGTTGGCGGAGAACGGCAATAAGGCACTGATAGCGGACGTCGTGGTGGCCTTTGGTGCACTGCGCGCGGCCGTGACCGGAGCCCGAACGAATGTCAGCTTCGATCTGGCCACGCTGAGATCTTCCGGCCTCACACTCGAGCAGGTCCGCGAGCAGCAACCCCGCCTCTGGGCAGCCGTCGAGAAGCTTGATGCAGCAATTGTGCGGATCGATGAGGCGACGGCTGCCGTGGACCACCGTGCTGCCCCCACCGACTCGGCCTAACGCTGGCCGCCCGCCTGGCCGGGTCCCGTGTACGGAGTGGCAGCGATGATCGAGATGGTGACCTGCCGCTTGTTCGGCGCCGTGTAAGAGGTGCCATCCCCGGGCCGCAGACCGCGGATGGATACACCCAGAGGGCTCTGTTCGCTGAAAACGTTTAGCTCCTCCGTTCCCAGGATGACTCGGTTTCCCATCAGGAACACTTCGGGCTGCCCGTCGATGCAGGCTTCAATCAGCATGCCCGGCTCTACGATTCCATCATCTGCGGGTGAATGGATGTTCACGTTCTTCAGCAGTGCCGTCAGCTGCCTGATGCGTGATTCCCTGGCCATTTGTTGGCTGGACTCTTCCTGCTGCCCCCGTGCATTGAGCAATACGTCCAGTTCCCGCTTCAGACGCGTATAGGCCTCCTGTGTGAGCCAGGTAGCGGGGGCAACTGAATGCAGCATTTCACTCCTAAAATACGTGCGGGCACCACCGGAAGAACCGAGTGAACGAATGTCCGGGGCGGTGATGAATGTTTGAGCATAGCCCATTCCTGTTTTTTAGCAATTCCGGAGATCGTGAGGGCTGCATATTTCTTCGACAGCGTCAGGACTGGCTTTAAAAATATAACTGGGTATGGTTCTGGGTATTGATGAGGAAGGCGGTGATCCCCGTGTCAGGAAAGTCTCCCCGGAGCGCTGGCGTGAAAAAGCAAGGAAAGTCCATCCTTGAAAAGCGTGCCCAGAAGAGGGCAAAGGCAGAGTCCAGCGAATCGCTGTTCGCCAAGCCCCGCAAGAACCAGCGGTAGCTCAAGCTTCAGTGGTGTCCCGCTCATGCCTTCCGCCAGTCGACGTTCCTCCCACGGGTTGGTGAAGATCGGGCGTGAGCGGGATACCGCTGATCGGTTTTGTATGCAATTCGGGTCCTTTTCGGGGTGAACTGTTCGCGGCGGAATATCGCGCTCGCCGGGTTCAGCTAAATTCCTGATAAGTAGTCAAACCTTCTCTTTTCGGAGCACGGTTCAAGGGGTTTTGGGTATTCTATGGCGTGGTGCGGATGAACATTTCCACGCGACTGGCTGTGCTATTTCTGCAGAGTTTTTCCCTGATCAAGTACCGTTTCCTGTGTGACCGTGAACAGTGAACCGACGCCGTCGTCTGCCGGGCAGCCGCCCGCGCGCAGCCGCTCCGCGAACATCCGCGACGTCGCGAAGGCGGCAGGTGTCTCTCACCAGACAGTCTCGCGCGTGATCAACGGGCACCCGAGCCTGCGCGAGAGCACGCGGCAGCGGGTTCTCGACGCGATGGAAGCACTCCAGTTCCGCCCCAACCGCGCGGCCCGCTCGCTGGTCACCAGCCGCTCCGGCATGATCGGCGTGTTGGTCACAAACGGCACCTACTTCGGTCCGGCGTCGACCAGGGCTGCAATTGAATCTGCAGCCTCCACTGCCGGCTACCTTGTCGATACGGCTACGCTTACGTCCCTTGAAGAGACCGCTTTCAAAGAAGCCCTTGGACGGCTGGTTGATCACGCGGTTGAGGGACTCATTGTCCTGGCGCCGCAGGAGGCTACCCTGCGCCAGCTCGTTCACTTGCCCGTCAAGTTGCCCATGGTCACGGTGCATTCGACATCAGCAGCGGACGATCACGGGCTCTCGGTTGATCAGGTGGCCGGCGCCAGGCTCGCAACCCGACATCTGCTGGAGTTGGGCCACCGCAGCATCGCGCATGTTGCGGGACCGGACGGCTGGGTGGAGTCGAAGGAGAGAATTCGGGGGTTTCGTACTGAAATGGCGAACTGGGGTTTGGATTCGTCCCGGATTGTCACCGGTGACTGGACCTCCGACAGCGGTTTCCGGATAGGCCAGGAGCTCCTTGCCGCAGACCCGCCCACGGCAGTCTTCTCCTCCAATGACCAGATGGCGTTGGGGCTCACGCATGCCTGCGGTGACCGCGGTCTCCGGATTCCTGAGGACATCAGCATTGTTGGGTTCGACGATGTGCCTGATGCGCGGCATTTCGCCCCACCCCTCACGACGGTTCGCCAGGACTTCGACGAACTGGGACGGCGCTGCGTGGCGCACCTGCTCACTCAACTGGGAGTGCCCGTACAGAGCGCACCGCGGACCGTTGTTCCCGAACTCATCGTCCGGCAGTCAGCCGCCTCCCCCCGGTAGACCGCCCGTCGGACATCCGCCGCGGGGATTCGTCCCGGACTATTCCACTGGCAGGGCGCTGATCGCGGCGCGTTCGACCTGCAGACCCGTGTGGTAGCGGTCGAGGTAGGTTGCGAAGCCGGCGACGTCGGCCGCGTCAGGTTCGGTTGTTTCGAATTCTGCGTCGGCGAAGACGTGTTTACGAAGGTAGGCGTCCAGGTCCAGTTCATCGCCGGCGGCGTTGGCCGAAGCATAGGAAGCCAGCACCGCCATCCCCCAGGGGCCGCCTTCCGAGGCCGTTGCCGCGACGGAGACGGGTGCGGCGAGAGCGCCGGAGAGGAAACGCTGCGCCACGTCCGCGGTACGGAACATACCTCCGTGCGCAAACATGCGGTCCAGCTCAACGCCCTCTCCGGAAAGAACACGCATCCCGAGGGCGAGCGTGCCGAAGACCCCGTAGAGCTGCGCGCGCATGAAATTGGCCAGGGTGAATTCGCTGTCCGGGGTCCGCAGGAACAGGGGCCGGCCTTCAGGAATTTCGGCGATCGGTTCTCCGGCGAGGTGGTTGTAGGCGAGCAGGCCGCCGGCGTCGGGAGCGCCGTCGAGCGCTTCCCGGAAGAGGGTAGTGAAGACGTCGTCCGAATTCAGGGCAGCACCGGAAGCCGACACGGCTCCCGAAGCCGCTGCGAAGCGGGAGAAGAGGCCCACCCACGCGGCGAGTTCACTGGCACCGTTGTTGCAGTGCACCATGGCAACGGGGTCACCGGAAGGGGTCGTGACCAGGTCCAGTTCATGGTGCACCCGCTCGAGCGGACGTTCGAGAACCACCATCGCGAAGATGCTCGTGCCGGCGCTTACATTGCCGGTACGGGGGGCAACCGAGGACGTTGCCACCATCCCGGTGCCGGCGTCGCCCTCCGGCGGACACAGCAGGGCACCCGGGCGGAGGCCGCCGGTGGGGTCAAGGAGAGCGGCCCCCTCAGCAGTCAGTTCGCCTGCCGGCTGGCCGGCCACCAGGACCTCGGGCAGAAGTTCGGATAGCTTCAGGCCGGGTACGGTTTCGGCTGCCAGGGTGTCATAGCGGGTGAGCAGCCCGGCGTCGTAGTTGCTGGTGCCGGAGTCGATGGGGAACATTCCGGAGGCATCGCCCACGCCAAGGACATTGCGGCCGGTCAATTCACGATGGACGTAGCCGGCCAGGGTTGTGATCGAGCGAACCTGCGCTACATGAGGTTCACCGTCCAGTACAGCCTGGTGCAGGTGGGCGATTGACCACCGCAGCGGGATATTGACTCCGAAGAGCTCGGTGAGCTCCGCTGAAGCCGCTCCGGTGTTGGTGTTGCGCCAGGTACGGAAGGGCACAAGCAGTTCATCGGCGTCGTCGAAGGCAAGGTAGCCATGCATCATCGCCGAGACGCCGATCGACCCGAGATTCTCGAGCCGCGTACCGTACCGGCGTTCGACGTCGGCAACCAGCTCCGCATAGGCGGCCTGGACGCCCTTCCAGACATCTGCCAGCGAGTAGGTCCACAGGCGGTCGACGAGTTGGTTCTCCCACTCATGGCTGCCTACCCCCAGGACCGTCGAAGGATCCTCACCGATGAGGCATGCCTTGATTCGTGTTGAGCCGAGTTCGATTCCGAGGCTGGTGCGGCCGCCGGCTATAACGTCCTTGAAATCGGTCATGAGCAGAATCTCCTTCAAATAGACGTCGCCGCTCCACGCGACCTTCCGGCGATTCCCTGCGATGAGAAATGTCCGGACCCGGTGGTGCTTGACAGTGAACGTGACGTCGAGCATATAGTGTGAACGGTCACATTGGGTAGTTCAAGGAACTCCGCCGGACCGCCTACTCGAAAGCGATGGTCAAGCATGACTAGCACCACCCGGTCCTTTTCAGATCGTGAAACGGACGCCATCAACGCCGTCCGCCGCGATGTGGCCAAGCTCCACGCAGAGCTGGTCCGTTACAACCTGGTGGTGTGGACCGGCGGGAACGTGTCCGGACGCGTGCCGGGGATGGACCTTTTTGTGATCAAGCCCAGCGGCGTCGACTATGACGAGCTGACGCCCGAGAACCAGATCCTGTGCACCCTCGACGGAGCCGTCATCGAAGGAACGCCGGGTTCGGAGCGGTCGCCTTCGAGCGACACTGCCGCCCATGCATACGTCTACCGCAACATGCCCCGCGTCGGTGGAGTGGTGCATACCCACTCGACCTATGCCACAGCGTGGGCTGCGCGCGGCGAATCCATCCCGTGCGTCATCACCGCCATGGCGGACGAGTTCGGCGGGGAGATCCCGGTAGGTCCGTTCGCGATCATCGGAGACGATTCGATCGGCCGCGGCGTCGTGGAAACCCTTACCGGCCACCGCTCGCGTGCCGTCCTGATGCAGAACCACGGGCCCTTCACCATCGGCAAGGACGCGCGCGACGCCGTCAAGGCCGCCGTCATGCTCGAGGACGTGGCCCACACCATCCACATCTCCCGCCAGCTCGGGGAGCCGCTGCCAATCGAACAGCGCCACATTGAATCCCTCTTTGACCGCTACCAAAACGTGTACGGGCAGCCAAACCCGCTTAGAACCGGAGCAGCACTGTGACTACCCTGAATACCTCACTCGACCAGTACGAGATCTGGTTCCTCACTGGAAGCCAGGACCTCTACGGCGAAGACACACTCCGCCAGGTCGCCGAGCAGTCCCAGCAGATCGTGAAAATGATCGAAGCGTCCGACGTACCGGTCAAGGTGGTCTGGAAACCGACGCTGAAGGACTCGTCCTCAATCCGCCGGATGGCGCTTGAGGCGAACGCGAGCGACAAGACCATTGGCGTCATCGCCTGGATGCATACGTTCAGCCCCGCCAAAATGTGGATCGCCGGCCTCGACACGCTGCGCAAGCCGCTGCTCCACCTGCACACCCAGATCAACGTCGAGCTGCCGTGGGCGGACATCGACTTCGACTTCATGAACCTCAACCAGGCCGCCCATGGCGACCGCGAGTTCGGCTACATCCAGACGCGCCTGTCCGTGGCGCGGAAGACCGTCGTCGGGCATGTCTCCAACCCGGCCGTGACTGCCCAGATCTCCACCTGGTCCCGCGCCGCAGCCGGCTGGGCCGCCGTCCACGAGCTCAAGGTTGCCCGGTTCGGTGACAACATGCGCAACGTCGCCGTTACCGAGGGTGACAAGACCGAGGCAGAGCTGCGCTTCGGCGTCTCCATCAACACCTGGGGCGTCAATGAGCTCGTCGAGGTGGTCGATGCGCAGTCCGATTCCGACATCGACACCCTCGTCGAGGAATACGAGGCGACGTACGACGTCGTTCCTGAACTGCGGCGCCGAGGGAACCGTCACGAGTCCCTCCGGTACGGCGCGCGTCAGGAGCTGGCGCTGAAGTCCTTCCTCGAGGCCGGCTCCTTCGGTGCCTTCACGACGACGTTCGAAGACCTGGGCGGCCTGCGGCAGCTTCCCGGCCTCGCGGTTCAACGGCTCATGGCCGCCGGTTACGGTTTCGGCGCGGAAGGCGACTGGAAGACCGCTGTGCTGGTCCGCGCAGCCAAGGTGATGGGCGCAGGGCTTCCGGGAGGCGCGTCGCTGATGGAGGACTACACATATCACCTGGTACCTGGGGAGGAGAAGATCCTCGGCGCGCACATGCTGGAAATCTGTCCAACGCTCACCACCTCGAAGCCCACCCTCGAGGTGCACCCGCTGGGAATCGGCGGCAAGGAGGACCCCGTCCGGCTGGTATTCGATACGGACTCAGGGGACGCCGTCGTGGTCGCCATGTCCGACATGCGCGACCGCTTCCGGCTGACTGCCAACGCCGTCGAAGTGGTTCCGCCGGACGCGCCGCTGCCCAACCTTCCGGTGGCGCGCGCCGTCTGGAAGCCGCAGCCGGATTTGGCGACGTCCGCAGCGGCCTGGTTGAGCGCGGGTGCTGCGCACCACACTGTGATGAGCACCGCCGTCGGGCTTGATGTGTTCGAGGACTTCGCAGACATTGCCGGCACGGAGCTCCTGCGCATCGACAGCACGACGACGTTGCGCGAGTTCCAGCGTGAACTGCGGTGGAACGCGGCCTACTACCGGCTGGCGCAGAAGCTTTAACCCGTTCATTTCGCAGGACACACCCCTTATGGGTCTCCATTAGGGGAGTGTCCTGCCAACTCACGCGAGGAGAACATCGATGGCGAACGACGTCGGCACCAACTGGGCGGGGAACCTCGCCTATGGAGCATCCACCCTGCATGAGCCGGCGTCGGTCGAGGAGGTGCGGCGGATTGTCGCTGGGGCGTCATCCATCCGTGCGCTGGGTTCGCGGCATTCCTTCAATAGCATTGCGGACGGCACAGCTGAGCTGCTGTCGACGGCGGCTTTGACCGGTCCGGTGACGGTTGACCGGGATCGCTCGACCGTGACTGTCGGCGCCGGGATCCGCTACGGAGAACTGGCGCAGGAACTGGAACGGGAAGGCATTGCGCTGGCGAATCTTGCGTCCTTGCCGCACATCTCGGTGGGAGGGGCTGTCGCTACGGGGACCCACGGGTCCGGTAAGCGGAACCGCAGTCTGGCTGCCGCCGTCGTCGGGCTGGAGCTGGTGACCGGCAGTGGTGACCTGGTGCGGTTCACTACCAGCGACCCGGACTTCGAGGGTGCGGTGATCAACCTCGGGGTGCTGGGTATTGTGACCAGACTGGAGCTCAAGGTTGAGCCCGCTTTCGAGGTTGAGCAAACTGTTTTCGAGCGGCTTCCGCTGGAGAACCTGCTTCAAAATTTCGACGGCGTGACCGGCGCCGCGTACAGCGTCAGCGTCTTCACCACCTGGCGGGATCCGGATGTTGCCGACTCGGTATGGGTGAAGCGCCGCCCCGATCAGGATGCGCCCCTTGAGGAGACTCTGTTCGGTGCGGTGGCTGCAAAGGATGAGCGTCACCCGCTTCCCGGGCTGCCTGCAATCGGCTGTACTCCGCAGCTGGGCGTGGCCGGTCCCTGGTACAACAGGCTGCCGCATTTCAAGCTGGACTTCACGCCGAGCAACGGCGTGGAACTTCAATCCGAGTACCTGGTTCCCCGCGAACACGCCGTTGACGCGATTCGTGCGGTTCGGGAGCTCAGCCCGGAGATTGTGCCGTTGCTGCAGGTCAATGAAATCCGGACCGTTGCCGCTGACGATTTGTGGCTCAGCTCAAGCTACGCCACCGACGCCATTGGGCTGCACTTCACCTGGGTTCAGGATCAGCCGGCCGTCGAGGCACTGCTGCCCACCCTCGAGGCTGCACTGGAACCATTCTTGGCCCGGCCGCACTGGGGGAAAGTGTTCACCCCCGGAGCGCACGACTTCGATCGGTTGTACCCGCGGCTTGAGGACTTCCGGCTCCTGACCAAGCGGCTGGATCCCGAGGGCATCTTCGCTAACCCGTTCACCGCAAGCCTTATGGCCCGTTAACGCCCTTCGGTCCGCGGGAGCGTCTTCCGAGCACAACCACTCCCGCGGCCAGGAGGATCAGCAGCGCAGCACTGATTCCGACCACCGGTGGGGAGCTTGCTGACACGACATCCGGTGATGCGCTTTCGGCAGCCGGTGGTGCGGCAGTGGGTGATTCTGTCGGCTCCACGTACATGGGTGCCCAGGCATAGGGCGGCATCGCGAATGGAGCGGGCTCCTTTTCGGCGTCCTTGGTCTTCTCCGGCGCTGGCTGCTCGGCCGGGACAATCTGCATCGGCACGGTCAGCACCGGCGCGGGCAGTGCGGGAGATATGAACTGCTGGGGGATCTGGGCTGGTGCTGGTGCTGGCGGCGGAGGAACCGGAGCGGGCTCTGGATCGGGTGCCGGGGCAGGTGCGGGAGCGGGTTCTGGAGCGGGCGGTGCCGGCGCAGGTTTGGCCGGCGGTGCCGGCGCAGGTTTGGCCGGCGGTGCCGGCGCAGGTTTGGCCGGCGGGGCAGGCGCGGGGTCGGGCTCGGGTTCGGAGGACGGCGGGGGCTCGGCAGGCGAGGACGGCGGCGTCACCGGCCCGGTTGCCGGCGGCTCGCTTGGCGAGGGAGGTGGCGTCGTCGGATCATCGCGATCACGCTCGCCGTCATCATCGCGATCGCGATTCCGTCGCGGCTCGATATCGGTGTCAGGCGGTCCAACCTGAGATAGCGGCCCGACGTCGGATCCCGTTGCAGGACCTGATGGAGAAGGACCAGAATCCGAGTTGGGATCCGCGCTGGCGGGCGGAGCAGCGGTGAGCGTTGCACCGATGATCAGTGCAACCCCTGCGGTATATCTGAACCAGTTTTCAGTGCTATGCACGGCATTCTCCCAACGCTGCCGGTCGAAATACGCGGTACAGCTCAACGCGGGCTGGTGCCCGCTTGATGGAGGGCCGATTGCTTGACCGTCAGTGTGCTTACGAGTTTACACAGCGGCTCCCGATTTGTATCCCGCCGGGTTCAGTTTCACCCGAGGAATTCACGGTCGATGTGGGCGCGGCCAACGCTGAGCGAGGTTGTGGTCACAGTGATCCGTGGAGTGGACAGCACCAGGAGAACGGCCAGAACGACAAAGACTACGATGCAGGCAATGATTCCGGTGAGGATGCTGATGGGCGCGAAGACGAGAACCGATGCTCCCGCGACTCCTGCGATGATCAGCCATACGAACGGCGTCGGCCACAACCGTTCGTCGTAAAGGATCGCATCTGGGCTTGCGGACGCCTTAGACATGCTCACCTGCTTGCTGCAGTCTGCGGGGGAGGGGCCCGGGGTTGATGGCCTCGAGGGGCGTCTGGGCATGCCTCGAACGCTTCCCACTGTGCGGAGACAAGTTCATCTGCCGGGCCTGGCTTCCGTGTGCGGTGCGTCGGCGGGTAGGACAGTGTCGGGGATGGCGGGCGTCCCGGCGGCAGCGGTGTGGTTGCGATGTTGCTCTGCCGCCTGCTCACGGTAGCGGACCCTGCGGATCCTGCCCACCATCGAACGCATCAGGAAGATCACGGCGATCACCATGAAAAGGGTCATGAGGAATCCCAGGAGCCCGGGGGTGACTTGGGTGGGATCCAGGCCGGGCCGTAACTGGCCCTCATCCGGTGCTGGTACCAAGGCTGGCAGCGAAGCGGCTAATAGCATCAGAGTTTTTCCTTCATCTGTGGGCGGGTAGGTGCCGGGTCATGGTTGGTCGAGCTTCTGGCGCAGCTGCCGCCGTAACCGGTGGCGCGCCGCTGTACCGGCGGCGACGCTCACAACAGCGCCGAGGGCTGAGGCCAGACCGACCCAGAACAAGGTTCCTTCCGTTGCACCCAGCAGGATCGGCGCGCGGAAGACCACTTCCGACCAGATCACGGTCATCACCAACAACCAGACCAGGGCGGTGAAACCGGCCGCCCACATGTACGGCTGAGGACCCTTCCGGCGGCCGTTACTGCTGAATCCGACTGCCAACAGGGCCAAGCCGGTCAAGGTCACCACTGCACCCCCAATCACGAGCTGACTCAGGAGCGCCCCGAACAGGATCAGCAACGCGGCGATGAGCACGAGCCGGCGGTGCCGCAGGGGCAGACGGAACGGTGAGTTGACGGCGGCCCGCCCGAGTGCTGCCCTGATCTCCGACTCCTGCGGGACGGCCAGGCCGGAAAGGGACCCTGTCCCATCTACCTGCCCGGTCGCGACCGGGCCGATCTCCCGTCCGTCTACCTGCAGCATTGGGCTGCCGGGAAATATCGCCGCGGCAGTGCCTTCCCCGGCGGGAACCCTGGTGAAAGTGATGTGTTCCTGCGGAGCCAGGTCCTCCAGGATTGCCTCGGTCGTTTCCCGTAACGGTTGCGCTGCCGGACAGCCCTCGGTGTACCGGAGCTCGACGCGCATCACCGGCCTCCGGTATGTGCTGGGGCCTGTTCAGGTTCGGTGGTTGATGACCGTGGCCGGTTCCTACGGGAGAGGAACACTGTGAGGGCGCCGAGGAAGAGGATGGCGGAGACCCAGGTGTTGATGCGCAGACCCAGGATGGTGTTGGCGTAGTCGGAGCGCATCAGTTCGAAAAAGAACCTGCCGGCCGTGTACAGGGCGACATAGAGCGCGAAAGGTGCACCTGCGCCCAGAGCGTATTTCTTATCCAGGAAAAGGATCAGCGCCGCGGCGGCCAGGCACCACAGCGATTCGTAGAGGAAGGTCGGGGCGAAGTACCCCAGAATGATCGGGTCGCCGGCGGCGTCGAGCCGAGCAGAACCGGCCGGCAGGTCCATGTCGTGTATTTCGAGGGCCCAGGGCAGGGTCGAGGGGTCACCGTAGAGTTCATTGTTGAACCAGTTTCCCCATCGGCCGATCGCTTGGGCGATGAGGACGCCGGGCGCGGCAGCGTCAGCGAAAGCCAGGAAGCTGACCTTGTTCCTGCGGCAGCCGATGTAGGCGCCGACAGCGCCCAAGGCGATCGCCCCCCAGATACCAAGACCGCCTTCCCATACCCGTAGGGCACCCCAGGGGTCCTTCCCGGGGGCAAAGTAGAGCTGGTAGTCGGTGATGACGTGGTACAGCCTCCCGCCGATGATCCCGAACGGTACGGCCCACATCACCACGTCCAGAGCCTGCCCGGGACTGCCTCCGCGCGCTGTAAGCCGGCGGCTGGTTAGCCACACGGCAACGGCGATGCCGGTCATGATGCACACTGCGTAGAAGCTGATTGAAACCGGTCCCAGCGAGAGGGAACTGACGGACGGGGAAGGAATGTAGGTGAGGGGCTCTGCTGTGTTCATGGTGATCCAATGGCGGTGATGTCGAAGATGACCTCGCAGGGGGCGCTTCGATAGGTGGGGAGCCTGGTCTGATGGGGTGAGCTGTCAGGCGTAGGCGTGGGAGGGGTTTAGATGGGGAGTCGGATGTCGTTGGCGAACCAGTTCTGTAGTTCCGCGACCCAGGCCCCCCAGGCGCCGGAGACCATGAGCAATCCCAGGGTGATCAGGATTCCGCCGCCGAACCGTTGCAGTGCCAGACGGTGGGTGCGGAAAAAGCGCAGGGCTCCCATGCCGCGGCGGGCTCCGAGCGCTATGAGCAGGAACGGCACACCGAGGCCCAGACAGTAGAAGAAGGTCAACAATGCGCCCTTAGCTGCACCGGATCCGTCGGTGAAGGCCAGTAGCTGGACAGCCGAAAGGGTCGGGCCGATGCACGGTGCCCACCCGAGGCCGAAGGTGACACCAAGCAATGGCGCCCCCCAGAGCCCGGTAGGTACGCGTGCGTGGATTCTCGCTTCCCGTTGGAACCAGGAGAGACCACCGAGGAAGACCACACCCATCAGAATCACCAGGACACCGAGCACCTGGGTGATCCACGCCTGCCCCGGCGCCTGGAGCCACGCACCGAGCTGCCCGAACACCGCACCGATCAGCATGAACACCAGCGAGAATCCCAGAACGAACAACCCGATACCCGCGAGCATCCGACCGCGTTTTTGCTGGGCGAGATCGACCCCGGTCAGGCCTGTGACGTAACCGAGGTAGCCGGGCACGAGAGGAAGGACACACGGTGAGGCGAAGGACACCAACCCTGCCAGCACAGCAATGGGAACCGCCAGCAGAAGCGAACCGCTCAGGATGGTCTCAGCGAATGGATTAGCTACGGTGGAGATGACCATGGCCGGGACCTCCATGAGCCGCGTCATTGTTCGGCCACCACATCAGTGATCAGAGCCTTCAGGGTGCTTTTCTCCGCCAACCCGATGATGCGGGCGGCAACACGGCCCTGACGGTCCAATACCAGGGTGCTTGGTACGGCCTGCGCCGGCACATACTCTGCCATGGTGAACTGAACAGTCCCGTCCTGGTCGTTGAAGCTGGGATAGGTGATGCCGAAGTTCCGTTCGAACGCCTCAGCGGTCGGCCGTTGGTCCCGAATGTTCACCCCGAAGAACTGAACACCGTCCTGCTGGTGTTCCTGCGAGAGTGCTTGCAGGTCCGGGGCCTCCACACGGCACGGCGCGCAGGCGGCGTACCACACGTTCAGGACAGTCACTTGCCCGGTCCAGTCGGCTGACGAGATCACTGTCCCGTCGTAGAGCTCGGCGGTCAGTTCCACCGGTTCTCCCCGTGTTTCGGGGGCGTACTCGCTCACCGAACCGTCACCGGCGATGTAGTTCTTGTTATCTCCGGCTTTGGCCTGTTGCGCCAGCGGATCGGTAGCGGCGCACCCAGAGATCAGCAATGACAGGGTCAGAAACAGGACCGGAAGATTCATCCGTGGCCGGTGTTTCCCGCCGTTTTGCCGGCGCGGCGCACCGGTTGGTGTGTGTTGGAAGAGTTGTTTGCTCATTTTTCTCGCCGATCACGCCGGGCATCGGAGGAGGCGGTGTAGGCGGCGAGGATCGCCACGGGTAGGACGATCAGTACCGACACCCAGGAAGGGAACATTTGCCGGAGCAGGAGGTAGCCGATGGCGGCGACCAGGAGCAGGAAAGTGGTCTTATGCCATCCGCGCCATTGGGACATTTCTCTCCAGATCGGATAGTGGAGTCCGTGCATCAGGGGACCAGGTCGTTGAATGAGGTTCCGCCGTCACCGGACACTTTCACGCCGGTTTCGGTGGCGACCCAAATTTCCTGGTCGGCTCCGTCGTCGGTATGGGTGTCTATGGCGGTGGGTGCGGCCCCGATGGAGCCCTTCTTCGCCCAGGTCACCCCGGCGTCTGCGCTGGTGTGAATGTCACCTTCAGGTGTGACACCGACCGCCTTATCCCCGGCCAGGGCGGTCAGCAACAGTAGCGGGCTGTCAGCGACGAGGCTCCAGGTGGACCCGGCGTCGGTGGAACGGTAGAGCCCGTCCGCTGTGGTGGCCAGTACAACATCGCTGCTTGTGGCGCCGGAGAGGTCGAAGGGAGCGATCTGGGTTTCCGCAGCTTCCCATTGAAGACCGTCTTCGCTGGTGATCAGTTGGCCGTCGTATCCGACAAAGGATTCTCCGGTTCCGGTTCTGGTCAGAGCATGAAAGTCGGACTGGCCCTGCCGGGACATAGGTTCCCAGCTCTTGCCGCTGTCGGTGGAACGGAGCAACCCCACCGGGTTGGGCAGATCCGTGTCCGGTCCCGGGTGCCCCGATGCGTACAGGGTGCTGTTTCCCCCGGCGGTGTATCCCATCAGGTCGATCACGGGACCGATACGTTGAGCGGGGGAGGTGGAGACGTCGTACAACCCATCGTGGGTGGCCAACAGCACCCGATCAGTGCCAGGGTCAACGCTCATCCCGTGCACATGACCGGTGGGAAAACTGTTAGGTGTGCTGGTTGGTTGCGGTGCTGCCGAAGGCGCCGAACAGGCCGCCAGGGACACCGTCGAAACGAGCGCCACCGTGAGCAGGACCAGGCGGCGGCGGAGAAAGCGGGTCGCGGAAATTCTTGGGCGCATGTGTTGCTCTCTAACCAAGGTGAAGTAACGGGAAAAAGGTTCGCCCGGTTCCGGGGAGGCGCCGGTGATCAGGCGCCTCCCCGAGACTGGGTTCGCCCGTTCTAGAGCTCGGCCAGGAGGGCTCCCATCTCCTCGATCTCGGCCTGCTGCGTTTCCACGATGGTTTCGGCCAGAGCGATGGCGTCCGGGTACTGCCCGTTCTCGATCTCTTCCTGCGCCATTTCGACCGCTCCGTTGTGGTGCGCTGTCATGGACTCAAGGAACATGCGCGCCGCTTCGTCACCTTCGGCGGCTTCCAGTTCAGCGAGCTCGTCCTCGGTCATCATGCCCTGCATCTCCCCGGAGCCACCCATGTTGCCCATGTCGTGGCCTTCCATGCCGCCTTCGGGTTCGACCGGTTCACCCCAGGTTTCGAGCCAGCCTGTCATCGTCTCGATTTCGGGTGCCTGCGCGTCTCTGATCTGGGTGGCCAGGTCGCGTACTTCCGGGCTGATGGAGTCCTTCTCGAGCATGATCTCGCTCATTTCCACGGCCTGGCGGTGGTGCGGGATCATCATCTGGGCGAACATGACATCGGCATCGTTGTGTTCGGCCGCGGTGTCCTGCGTGGTTTCCGGTGCGGCTGAGCCGGCACTGGTTTCCGGTGCCGTAGCAGTGCCGGGTGTGTCGCTGGATCCGCAACCGGCGAGCGTGAGGGTCGCGGCGATCGCCAGCGCGGACATGGAAAGGTAACGCTTGGTCATGAGGGTGTGTCCTTCGATGGTCGAGCTATCTGCATTTCAGGTGGCGGGCACGACGGGATGCCGTCGGCCCGTTATCGGAGTCGGGTAACTACGCGACTCTTACGTGCGACTGATGCAGAGCTGAACCAGTGTCAGCGAAGGCACGAAAGTGCGGGGAAGCCGTACAACCGGCGGTGGGCCCCGCAAGCGAACACGGCCATAGGCCAGCCGGCTCCTGAGGACGATAGCCGTTGCAAAGGAAACCACCAGGAACGCCAGGATGCACACACCCGCGGCGATCTCTTCACCGCACGTATCCGCACAATCCAGATTCAGCGCCATACCCGAATCCGCAGGGTTGGATGCAGAAGCTGGCATGGAACCCTGATGGTGCACGTCAGTTGCGGGCGCCGCCGTGGCAGCCGAACCGACGGCGTGTGAGGCACCATGCCCGCCCATCCACACATGCATCGCAAGAATGCCCACGATGACGGCGGTCAGGCTAAGGAAGAGAAGAGCTGTCTGGGGCAAGCGGCGTGGAAGAGGCAGGGGTAGGGCGATTCCAGGGTGCTTATTCATCGCTCCGCTCCTTCCCGTTCTCCTGCATGTTCGTGCCTGATATCAGAGTACCGATCCATCCTGTGCGGGATCGAATCGGGGCTCAGCCGGTGATGGCTGCCCGACGCAGGTCCAGCTGGACAGGAGCTGCATGTGCAGAGCGACCACGACGGTCTGAGCTAACAGCTACCCAGCTACCCAGCTGCCCAGCTGCCCAGGGGTGGTTTTCACGGATCCATCGAGGACAAGATGCTCCCTGCGGGGATGCGGAGACGCGCCGTGACCTAATTGTGATCTTGGCGTTGGTATGAGATACCCTCAATCTCGTGCCTGCGTCCCATGGAGGCACTCCCACACGGATCGCCGAGCTCTGTCACCGTGGTGGGGTCGTCCGTTTTCCGCTGGCAGAGGCGGGGGAACCATGTACGCGGGCCCATGCTTTGAGGGTCCTTGGGGTTAAGCCGTTTTCACGGCCGGGTGACTCCCATCCGAACCCGACAGCTAACCTCGCAGGCGTTGGGAGAAGGTACTCGACTTATGTCCACTCGGCATGCCCCCGCGCGCCACCGCGCAGTCCCCGCCCAGACCAATACGTTGGCTGTTATCTCCAAGGCTGTCTCCTCCAATATGGGTTCTGCGGGCCGTCAGGCTGCGGTGATCACCGCAGCTTCTGGTCTCGTTCTCACCGCGGGCCTTCCTGCCCAGGCATTGGATGCACCGCAGCGTCAGGTGAGTACCAGTTCGTTGGTTACCACCGTGGAAGCCGAGCCGGTGTCCGCGGATACCTCGGCCGCTGTCACCTTCGAACGCGAAGCCGTCACCGCTGCGCCCGCTCCCGTGATCGCTGAACCGGCTCCCTTCGTGGAGCATCCGGCACCCGAGGCCGATGCGTCACTGGCAGCAGTGCAGACGGTGGAGCCCGCCCCGGTACAGCAGACCCCTGCGGTGCAGGAAGTGGCACTGCAGGCTGCCGCGGCGCTTCCCGCCGCACCGGCGCCTGCCCCTGCTCCCAAGCCGGAGCCAGCTCCTGCCCCTGCAGCCAGCAGCAGTGTCGGTGCCGCGCTGGTGGCCTCCGCCTACGCACAGATCGGCCGCACCCAGGACTGCACCATCCTCGTCGAGGTCGCATTGCGATCCATCGGCAAGTCTGTCGGCGACCTCGGGCCCGAACAGTTCTACCAGTACGGCACCGTTGTCGGCTCTCCCGCACCGGGTGACCTGGTCATCCGCCCCGGCCACATCGCCATCTACGTAGGTAACGGCCAGGTCATCAGCAGTGGCATGAACGGGGTCAATGACACCCTCCTGCACCCCCTGAGCGATCTCCCCGGATCATCCTTCGTCCGGGTCAACGGCTAACAGCCACCTAAGCCGGGCAGGAAAAGGGTCAACAGGGCGATTGCGAACCGCCCCAAGCTCTTTGCCTACCCACACCTGGGCATGCCGGAGCCATCCCCCTGCGCTCCGGCATGCCCTCACCCCTTCCGCTGAGCGAGACGAGATCATCGTTGTCTTCCCATAACGCGCACGGTCGACGCCGCGCCGCCTCAGGACGTCGTCGCGCAGAACCGGCCACACCACGTCACCAGCAGGGCCGCCGCGCGGCCAGCCGTAGCGCGACGAAGCGCCACGCCTCACCTGTCGCCCCGATCGCCGGTGCAATCTCGGCCGTCGGCGTGCTCAGCGGCGCGCTCCTCGCGGGCATCCCCCTGACCGCAGCGGTGCCATCATCGGTGGAATCATCCACCACCAGCTCGGCCGCGGACAGCGCTCAACAGCCACGAGCGCACAGCGTTGAGGCCGATCCGAAGGCCGAAGTGGATTTCAGCCGTGTCGCGGTGCCCGGTGCTGCCTCCACTGAGCCGGCGACAGGGTCGGTCGACTCATCCCACTTGTTGGCTGATGGTCCCATCCAGACGGACCCCGGCGATGACGCCGACGAAGAACCTACTACTGAACCTGCGGTCGAACCAGTTGAACAGGCCGGCCTTGGCGCACCACTGGCCCAGATGAGCACGGTCTCGACCTTCGGATATCGCACGAACCCATTGACCGGGGTGCCGGGTGAGATGCACACCGGCATCGACCTCACCGGCTCATGTTCCACCCCCGTCATGGCCGCTGCCAGCGGAGTCATCACCGAAGCCGGATGGAGCCCCTACGGTGGTGGCAACCGGATCGTGATTGATCACGGGGATGGGCTCAAGACCACCTACAACCACCTCGCCACGATTGCTGTCAGCGTTGGCCAGACAGCTACTAGGGGAGACGTTGTGGGCGGAGTCGGAACCACCGGCAACTCCACCGGCTGCCATCTACACTTCGAAGTTATGATCAATGACACGCTCGTGGACCCCGGCAGCTGGTTTTAGTCAAGGACAAGCACTAGAGGGCGAGGAAAAATCCCGGCCTCCGCGGTTTCTCATCCAGTGCGGGAACTGCAGTGTGCGTCGAGCTGCAGCGGAGGGGCCACCGCCGCGCGGGTCGCACCAGTCATATAACCATCCCGCACCGGGTCGACCTGAGCTGATTGCGAGGTCATGATCGACCTGAACCTGCACCTGCATCTGTTCGTTCTGGTTTGTTTCTCCTGGCAGGCCTGCCCGCCCCATCAAGTCGCCGTGCCCAGCATGGTCTTCAGGAAATCTGTTCTCTAGCTGACGCCCGCTTCACTCCGAGTCGAGGAATCAGCCCCACCTAGTGATGGATCGATGGCCGCGATGACACCTGGCCTGGCGTCGTTGGATAGCTAAACGCTGGCCCGTTGGACCTTGGAAGTGGTGAACAGAAGAAAAAGCGGCAAGCACCCCCGTTCCAAGGTGCCTGCCGCTTTCCCATCCTAGGGAAACGCTCTAGGAATACTTAGCCGTTGACTCGCACGTAGGACGAGCCTGCAAGGTCGGACAGCGGGTGCTTGAGGGTGAGGTTCGCACCGTTCATGCCGCTGCTGATGACTTCGCCGTTACCTACGTAAATGCCGATGTGGCCGGGCCGGATGACCAGGTCACCGGGAGCCGGGGTCCCGACGACGGTGCCGTACTGATAGAACTGTTCGGGCCCGAGGTCGCCGACAGACTTGCCGATGGATCGCAGTGCGCGCTCAACGAGGATGGTGCAGTCCTGAATGGAGCCAAGCTGGCCGTACGCCGAGGCGACCAGAGCGGCACCGACACCACTGGAGGAAACAGCCGGAGCCGGAGCTGACCGCTGGGCCGGAGTGATGCTGCTCGAAGCGAGCGAAATACGGGCTTCCTGCTGGCCGCCCACCGTGTAGGAGACCTCGTTCGCCGGTGCTGCTTCAGGAATGGCGGCAGGAGCCGCGGGTACCGAGGCTCCTGCCGAGGCGGCCGCTGCGCCCGACACAGTGATTTGTTGGCCGGGGTAGATGATCGACGTGTAGGACAGGTTGTTCTGGGCCAGCAGGGTGTTGAGTTCAACGCCGTAGCGAGCTGCGATGCTTCCCATGGTGTCACCGGAAACCACGGTGTGAACCGATGCCGAGGATGCAGCCGGAACTTCTGCGACCGGCGCGGGAACAGGTGCCTGAGTGGCCGTGGTAGCCGCTTCCTGGGTGTAGGTTCCCGCCTGGGCAGGTGCCCCCACGCCAGCAACGAGACCGCCGGTTGCTGCGATGATGATGGCCGGCCTGCCCAGTGCAACCGCACCGGCTTTGGTCGAGTGGGACAATCCCTCTAGGGCGATCGAGTGGGTTACGGTGGCGCGGTGGCGCGCCGGAGTGTTTCGTGACATGCGTGGTTGCCTCTCCCATGCCTGCGGGGTGAGCTGTCGGGTTCGGATGGGAGTCACCCGGTCGTTCCTGATATTCCGGGAAGGAAAGCAGCAACGTCTTAACCCCAAGGACCATGTGATGGCCCGTCGATCTGTGGGTCCCCCGTTCCTGCCGAACGGAATTACGGACGAATCCCGGGCAGCGGCAGGACTCAGCATTCTGCACGGGAATATTCTCGGCTGGTGCCGGGAACACCTGATGAGGATACCCCCACAGGTACCAAATGTCACGTTTAGATAACAGAAGCCCCGGCCTTGCGGGAGGACATGGATCTCGGAGTCCGTCACCATCAGGGCGTATCACTGCCGCGCATCCCATCCGGTGGACCCGAACGGGTGGGACCGGCGGCACTTGTAACCATGCTTAGTGTTCATTAGGGTGGGAAGGCAGGCAGCGTTCGGGAGGGGATAACCATCACGCAGCGAGCACGCGTTCATCTACGTGGCACCGTACAGACGGTGACGCTGGTGACGCTGGCCTTTTCGCTGATAGTCGCGTTCACAACTTCGGCTGCCGCCGCATTGTGCCTGCAGATGGAGCACACTTCTGGTGCGATGACCGGTAGTGCTGTAGCTATGGGTCCGACGGTTCCGACCAGCAGTACCGAGGCCGCAGTCCTGGCCGCGGTCCCGAAGGGGTCGCCGTCCACGCAAGCCTGCTGTCATCAACAGGTCAGCGCTCCTGATGCCGTAGTCCCACCGCAGCGTGCGGTCCCGGCTGAACCAGCTGACGTCCTTCCCCCAGCCCTCGGGCAACTTTTTGCCGAGAATGGGAACGCACCACCGGGGCTGTTTGATCCGGCGCTGGAGAAACTTGACCACCTCACTCCGTCCTTGACTGCGTTGTCGATCAGTCGCACATAAACCCTCCTCACGGGCGCGCGGAGGCCTTCCTTGGCGTGACCTTTTCAGTCTGTTCCCGGGCCGACACCGTCGGTCTATGGCTGCCCACCGGGGTGCCATACCTACAGAACGAACGAAACCGCAGCCTGACCTCGGTCAGCTGCACCCTAAGTTGAGGAGAAACCAATGACACACCATGTGACGTCCATGCTGGATACCTACCCCAAGGACCTTGGGGGAGTGGACAAGGAAAAGCTCGCCGAATGCATCCAGGCGTGCTTTGAATGCGCCCAGACCTGCACCGCCTGTGCCGACGCGTGCCTGAGTGAGGATATGGTCGCGGAACTGACCAAGTGCATCCGCACCAACCTGGACTGCGCGGACATCTGCGCAACGACCGGCAACGTCCTGTCCCGCCACACCGGGTACGACGCGAACCTCACCCGCGCAGTACTGGAGGCCTGCCGCACCGCGTGCAAGGCCTGCGCGGACGAATGCGAACAGCACGCCGAGATGCACGACCACTGCCGGATCTGCGCCGAAGCGTGCCGCCGCTGCGAGAAGGCCTGCGCAGAATTGTTGTCCGTGCTCGGCTAGAGCCTTCCTCTTTCCCTTTCGTGCTGAAAGGGAAAGAGAAACGTGACGAATCGCAGCAGAAACACCCGTGGCCCTGGGCGGGCACAACCGGCCCCAGGGCCCACCGCCGATGATGACCGCGATCGATAGGGGTCATTCGAAAGTTCACAGGTCTACTGCTGTCTGAACCTTCATCTTCAGCAGCCGCCCTGGGATCAATCAGGTATTCAGATACTGAAAAGGAGCAGTCGGTGTCGAACACGGAAAATAGCCGGTCCAACGAGCAAGGTCAGGACGAGCAGCAGTCCCATCACATGCGGAATATGTACCTGCGTTTCGGGGCGATGATCCTGACCGCCATGGTGGTGATGTACTTTGTCATGTTCATCGGCTCCTACGAATGGAGCCATATCCGCTTCAGCGAGAGCCGCGTGTTCATGGCACTCGCGATGGGCGGCACGATGGGGTTGATCATGCTCGGCTGGATGTTGAACATGTACAAAAATACGAAGGCGAACGTGGCCGTGGTGGTGGTCAGCCTCCTGCTGCTGGGCGGCGGGGCTTTCCTGGACCGCAGCCAGACCACCGTGGATGATCAGGACTTCATGAGCGCGATGATCCCGCACCATTCCCTCGCAATCACCCGGTCCGAACGCGCGGAACTGGCCGACGTGCGGGTATGTCAGCTCGCAGTCGAAATCAGTGAGGCCCAGCGTAGGGAAATCTTTGAGATGGACTGGCTGATCGAGGACATCGCGCAGAACGGTATCGCGGCAACCGTCCAGGAAGCGGCAGACCGGCCCGTTCCTGAGTACGAGGAACCCGCGGAACGCGAGTGTGCTGGAGAGTAACCGGCTGCCGAGTGTCAACCCGGATAACAGCGGTCCAAGGTCCCCGGCTGGTCCCGACCGATCGGTGGCTGAGGAAGTTTTCCGACTCTCCCGTCACAGGGAAATCGGATAGCTGAGCCGCAGCGCGGTGCGGCCCCTGTACGAGGAGATCACGAGGAGATAGGAAGCATGCCTTGACCTATACCCCCTGGGGGTATAGATTCGTGGGTACCGGAGCGGGAAGTCCGAGCCCATCAGTGGCCGCATACTCCTTGAAGGTCACCTCAGGCGGCTGTAGCCGGCAGGAACGACCACCGGCTGCAGCCGCCGCTGATTCCCGAAAAACCATTCCCTTTTTGTTTGGAGATCACCATGTGCGGCGCTACTTCTTCCGATCTGACCCTGACAGACAAGTCCTCCGCTGGCTGCGCCTGCTGCGCACCCCAGGACACCTCGGCTGAGCTGGTTCCCGCGGCAGCAGACGATGTCACTGCCAGTTTCGCCGTGACCGGGCTGACGTGCGGGTCCTGCGCCTCCCGTGTCACCTCAGCCATCAGCGCTCTCGATGAGGTCAAGGACGTCACGGTTGACCTCGTGTCGGGTGGGGCCTCCACGGTCACCATCCACAGCAGCCAGCCCGTCCCTTCCGCAGCAGTACGCACCGCGGTCGAGCAGGCAGGCTATCAACTCACCAACGCCTGACTTTTCCAGGTCCGGGACACAAGCCCCGTGTGACCGAAGGAGAATTCCCATGAAACACCAGACACCCACCGGCTCCGCGGCCGGTGATCACGACACCCACGGTCAGGCCATGCCCACGCAGGAGCCGACCTCCGCGCTCGACGCCGACCAGCACGAGGGCCACGGGGGACATGCGGATGCTGACCATGAGGTACACACCCACGGACAGCACGCCGGGCACTCCACCGCCATGTTCAAAAACAGGTTCTGGATCAGCCTGATCCTGACCGTCCCGGTCGTCCTGTTCAGCCACATGTTCGCCATGATCGTCGGTTACACGCCGCCGGAATTCCCCGGCTCCATGTGGATCTCCCCGATCCTCGGCACCATCATCTTCATCTACGGCGGTGCCCCCTTCCTCAAGGGCGGACTCACCGAGCTGAAGTCCCGGCAACCCGGCATGATGCTGCTGATCGCGATGGCGATCAGTGTCGCCTTCATCGCGTCCTGGATCACTACCCTCGGCATCGGGAACTTCAACCTCGACTTCTGGTGGGAACTGGCCCTGCTGATCGTCATCATGTTGCTGGGCCACTGGATGGAAATGCGGGCACTCGGCTCCGCCGCCGGCGCCCTCGACGCTCTGGCAGCGCTCCTCCCAGACGAAGCCGACCGTGTCACCGAGACCGGGGTCGAAACCGTCCCGGTCAGCTCACTGACGACCGGGGACGTCGTCCTGGTCCGTTCTGGCGCCCGGGTCCCGGCAGATGGTGACATCGTCGACGGCGCAGCTGAGTTCGACGAATCCATGATCACCGGCGAATCCCGCACCGTCCCACGGACCATCGGTGAGACTGTGGTCGCCGGAACGGTCGCCACCGATAACGCGGTACGGGTCAAGGTCACCGCCGTCGGATCCGACACCACCCTTGCAGGTATCCAACGACTGGTCGCCGAAGCACAAGCCTCCTCATCGAAGGCCCAAGCACTGGCCGACCGCGCAGCAGCCCTGTTGTTCTACTTCGCCCTGATCGCGGGCATCCTCACCTTCATCGCCTGGCTGCTGCTGGGCAGCCCGGATGACGCGGTGATCCGCACCGTCACCGTCCTGGTCATCGCCTGCCCCCACGCCCTCGGCCTGGCCATTCCACTGGTGATCGCCATCTCCACCGAGCGGGCAGCAAAGAGCGGGGTGCTGATCAAGAACCGCATGGCCCTGGAACGGATGCGCACCGTCGACGTCGTCCTATTCGACAAGACCGGCACCCTCACCGAAGGCCGCCACGCCGTCACCGCCACCACCACAACCGGCGGTATCAGCGAGGCGGAAATGCTGGCGTTGGCCGCGGCCGTGGAATCCGACAGCGAACACCCCGTTGCCCGGGCCATCGTCCAGGCGGCCGCGGATCAATCGGAAGCCATGGCGTACGGTTACCGCGGTAACGGATTCTCGTCCATGACCGGGAGGGGCGTCCGCGCGACCGTCAACAGCTCCGAGGTCGCCGTCGGCGGACCGAACATGCTCAAGGAACTTTCTTTGGAGACACCGCCGGACATGACGGGCACCATCCAGGAATGGGTGGGCCGCGGCGCTTCGGTGCTGCACGTGGTCCGCGACGGTGAGGTGATCGGAGCGGTCCGGCTCGAGGACCGCGTCCGCGACGAGTCGAAGGCAGCAGTTAAAGCCCTGCAGGACCGTGGGGTGAAAGTAGCTATGATCACCGGTGATGCCCGGCAGGTCGCCGACGCTGTCGGCGCTGAACTGGGCATTGATGAGGTCTTCGCCGACGTCCTGCCGCAGGACAAGGACTCCAAGGTCGCTGAACTGCAATCCCGCGGGCTTAAAGTGGCCATGGTCGGGGACGGCGTCAATGACGCCCCTGCCCTGGCCCGCTCAGAGGTCGGCATCGCGATCGGTGCCGGCACCGACGTCGCCATGGAATCCGCCGGCGTCGTCCTCGCAGGAAACGACCCACGCTCGGTCCTGGCGATGATCGACCTGTCCAGGGCGAGCTACCGCAAGATGATCCAAAACCTCGTCTGGGCCACCGGCTACAACATCCTCGCGGTGCCATTGGCCGCAGGCGTACTCGCCTTCGCCGGTTTCGTCCTCTCACCCGCAGCCGGAGCAGTGCTGATGAGCGTATCAACGATCGTGGTCGCACTCAACGCGCAACTGCTGCGCAGAATCGACCTCAGCCCCGAACGCATCACAACATAGGAACCGACCTGGAAACGTCGGCGTCCCGCCGGATCGCCGATTGGGCAAAGCATGAGTACTCCTTCGGCTGGCTGATACCACGCGTTTTCATAGGCCACCAGCTCGAGACCGGCATCCTTTCGCTCTGTCCGTCTGGAGTGGGTGGACCACAGTTTGACGGCAGTCGGATCAGTTTGGCGGGCCGTGATGATAAGGCCAGTGGGAACAGCAATGATCGAGAGAGAGGAACGTTGGAATGAGTGTTGTGCTGACGATCGTGGGGATCGTGATCATCCTGTTCGGGCTCATGGACATGTTCCACACCTTGTTGCACCCCAGCGGTCAAGGGCACCTCAGCGGGCTCGTACTGGCTGTGGCGTGGCGGTTCTCGAAGATGATCGGACACCGGTTCGGATCAAGCCTCGGGCCAGCAGCAATGGTCACCGTGATCTTGCTGTGGGTGGCAATCCAAGGGACAGGCTGGGCACTGATCTACTATCCCCACATTCCCGGCGGGTTCATGTACTCACCGGGCGTGGATCCGGCAGCCTATCCTGACCTGCACGAAGCGTTCTACATTTCCTTCGTCACTCTCTCTACCCTCGGCTACGGGGACGTCGTCGCTACCGACACATGGATCCGCTTGGCCTCTCCCTTGGAAGCACTGACCGGTTTCGCTCTGCTCACCGCAGCACTGACCTGGTTCACGCAGATCTATCCGCCGCTGTCCCGACGTCGGGCCCTGGCGCTGGAGCTCAAAGGCCTGGCCGATGTCGGTTACGCCGATGCGATCAGGGAAATGGACGCCGCCACCGTGTCACGGGTTCTGGATACTCTCGCTGCTGAAGTGGTGAAAGTGCGCCTGGATTTTACGCAGCATGCCGAGGGCTTCTACTTTCAAGAGCAAAACCCTGATGTGTCTCTATCCCGCCAGCTGCCCTACGCGCTACGCCTGCGCGATGCCGCCCTGGATCGGCAGGAGACCGCGGTACGGCTCAGCGCACGGCAACTCTCTCTGGCGCTGGACCAGTTGGGGTCTGAGCTTAAGGAGAGCTTCCTGCACACCGGGGAAAACCTTGAGGAAATCATCGACGCGTATGCCACGGACCACGGACAGAAACCGCGGAGCTAAACGTCAATGTGGCTAGCCCGAAAATCACGAGGAATCTCAGCCGGCACGACGCGACAATGAGGCACAAGATCAGCAGTAATGAACACATTGACGTATGGGCCGTTATCGGCAGTTCCGAACTTTGCAGCAGGAGTCCGACGTTCGACCTCGGTCACGTGGTGGGTGTGTGCATGGCACCATGCTCGTTCCGGCTGACCAAGTGCAAGACGGACAAGCAGGCCGAAGCCTGCGCCCATCCATGCAATCAACTCGGGAATCATTGTTCGTGCGCTAACCAGGGAGAAGGGAACGGTCCCCCGTAGCTTCAGTTATCCACGGGGTGTGAACAGTCAGCGCTGCTTCCGCTGCCCGTCCCGGATCTCGCGGATGGAAAGCGCTCCGGTGACGTCTTCGGCGGCTGATCGGCCGAGCACCACCACGCGGTCGGCCAGCCGGAGCGCCTCTTCCATGCTGTTGGTCGCCAGGAGGACGGTGGTGGGAAGCGCGCGGTGAAGGGTCTGCAGTACGTTGTGCAGCACGGTGCGGGCAGCGCCCTCGACGGCTGCAAACGGATTGTCCAGCAGCATGACGCCCGGCCCGCTGGCCAAAGCCCGAGCCAGTGCCGCCCGGCGGACTATTTCAGCGGTGACGTCGGTCGGCAGCAGCTTCGCGAAGCGATGGAGGCCCGCAAGGTCGAGCAGTTCAGCGATCTTCGCCTTGCCTTCGCTGGCGCTGGAACTCTTACGAAGCCCGAGCGCGAGGTTCGCCTGCAGCGAGTGGGTCGGCTGCAGAGCGGCGTCGCTCGGCGTCCAGGAACAGCGGTCGTCGGTCCGGCGAACAGGTTCCCCGCCAACCAGAACCGATCCTGACCGGGGATGATCGAGACCGGCGACTGCACGCAGCAGGCGGGAGGCGCCGTCGTTCTCTGTGCCCAGAAGGCTCTCTGTTCCCACGAGGTTCTCGGTGCCGGGCGTGGCTCCTACGAAGGCGAGCACTTCGCCCGCGCGAATTTCGAGATTGACATCCCGCAAGCCCTCGGCGTGGAGGCTCACAAAGGAGACGGGCAACGGCATGGAAGCGCGCTTCACCGCGGCGTGAGGGGGTGGAACCGTGCTGGGACTCATCGGTTACTCCGTAGCATCCAGGTGGCGGGGTAGCCCCGTCCGCCCGCCAGTGATCTCCACTAACCTAGCCGGAGCTGGACTGCATATGGCCACCTCGGGGATATGTCTCGAAACATTACGAACGGCATGTCACCGGCACGGGCGGAACGCTTCTTCGATTCCTGCCGCACTCAAGCTGATCCCGCCTGCCGTCGTGCTAAGCGGTCACCTGACGCTTCGAGGAGATGACTCCAGTGTTGAAGCCAGCCAGGTTGAGGCCGCCATGGAAACGTGCGTGCTCGATCTTCACACAGCGATCCATGACCACGTTCATGCCGGCAGCTTCGGCGTCCCGCGCCACGTCCTCGTGCCAGGAACCCAGCTGAAGCCATAGAGTTTTCGCGCCGGCGGCTTTGGATTCCTCCAGGACCGAGGGGAGGTCATCGTGCTTGCGGAACACGTCAACGATGTCCGGCTGCTCCGGCAAGTCCGCCAGGGACTTGTAAACCGGCTGCCCGAGAATCTCGGTCGCTGTCGGATTCACGAAGTACAGCCGATACGGCGCGGATGACTGCAGGTACGTCGCCACGAAATACGACGCTCGTGACGGCTTGTCCGAGGCCCCGACGATGGCGATCGACTTCGCGTTGCGGAGGATGTTCAGGCGTTCGGGGGCCGACGGGCCCTCCCAGGTGCGGTCCTGTGTGCTCATGCCTTCACTCCCTCTGCGGCGATTTCCTCTTCGCTGACGTCCAGCGCCCGTTCAAGGTGCTCGGATGTTCCTGCAACGGCGGTCTCGAGCGCCTGGTCGATATCCCAGAGGATGTCGTCCAGATCCTCAAGGCCAACGGAGATCCGGATGAGATCCTCCGGGATGCCGGCGGCCGCAAGCTGTTCGGTTGAGAGCTGCTGGTGCGTGGTGGATCCGGGGTGGATCACGAGTGTCCGGGCATCGCCGACGTTGGCGAGGTGGGACGCCAACTGCAGGGCTTCGATGAACTTCTGCCCGGCCTCCCGGCCTCCCTTCACGCCGAAGCTGAACACTGAGCCGGGACCCTGCGGCAGGTACTGTTTCGCCCGCTCATGGTGCACGTGCGAGGGGAGCCCCGCATAGTTCACGTACTCAACCCGCGGATCCTTCTCAAGCCACTCGGCAACGGCCTGAGCGTTTGCCACGTGCTCATCGACGCGCTGCGCCAGCGTCTCAACGCCCTGCAGCAATTGGAAGGCCGACGACGGCGACAGCGACGGCCCGATGTCCCGTAGCTGTTCGGTGCGCAGCTTGGTGAGGAAACCGTACTCACCGAAGTTTGCCCACCACTGGATGTTCCCGTAGGAAGCGACAGGCTCGGTCATGGTGGGGAACTTGCCGTTGCCCCAGTTGAATCTGCCGCTTTCAACGATGACCCCGCCCAGCGTGGTGCCATGCCCGCCAATGAATTTGGTGGCCGAGTGGATCACGATGTCAGCACCATGCTCAAGGGGGCGGATGAGGTAGGGCGTACTGAGGGTGGAGTCGACGATCAGGGGGACACCGGCGTCGTGCGCTATCTTTGCCAGGCCCGCGATGTCCGCGATTTCACCGCTCGGGTTCGCGATGATCTCTGTGAAGACCGCCTTGGTGTTGTCCTTGATGGCGGCGGCGTAGTCGGCCGGATCGGTGCCCGGAACAAACGTGGTTTCGATGCCGAAGCGACGGAGCGTCACATCGAGCTGCGTAACGGTGCCGCCGTAGAGCTGGGCTGCTGCAACGATGTGATCGCCGGCCTGGCACAGTGCAGCGAAGGTGATGAACTCTGCGCTCATGCCTGATGCCGTCGCTACGGCACCGATGCCGCCCTCAAGCGAGGCGATGCGCTCCTCGAAGGCTGCAACGGTGGGATTGCCGATGCGCGAGTAGATGTTGCCGTACTTCTGCAGCGCGAAAAGGTTGGCGGCGTCATTGGTGTCCTTGAAGACGAACGACGTGGTCTGGTAGATCGGTACGGCTCGTGCGCCGTGTGTGGCGTCCGGGGTTCCGCCGGCGTGCAACGCACGGGTGCGGAAGCCGAAGGTGCGGTCAGTGCCCAATGTTTCCTCCAAATTGATCCAACTTTTGTGCACCTGCGGTGACTTCTGGGCGTTCGAATCCACCATACGTGCCCGAAACTTCCGGTGCCTTCCCCGGTAGGTTCTTCAGGGCGAGGACTTTCGCGATCCGCGGCACGCAACCCTCGTTCTGCAGCGAGGTGGTGTCGCCGAGCGGCGTTCCCTCGTACAGCTGGGTCAGCAGTCGCCGCATGATCTTCCCGGAACGCGTCTTCGGCACATCCTCCACGACGACGACGGCGCGCGGCTTGGCAACCGGACCGATGGCCTTCGCGACATGGTTGCGCAGGTCCTGTTCAAACGCTGGATTACCTGCCTCGCCATGCACGACGACGAAGGCGGCGATCGCATGCCCCGTCACCGGATCAGCCACCGGGCAAACGCCCGCCTCAACTACCCGAGGGTGCGACACGAGCGCCGACTCGATCTCGATGGTCGAGAGCCGGTGCCCGGACACATTGATGACGTCGTCAACGCGCCCGAGGATCCAGGTGTCGCCGTCGTCGTCGTATTTGGCGCCGTCACCGGCAAGGAACCAGCCCTGCGCAGCGAACTTCCGCCAGTAGGAATCGAGATAACGCTGCGGATTTCCCCACACTGTGCGGGCCATCGCCGGGCCATGCCGGTCCACCACGATCAGCCCCTGCTCTCCGTGACTGACTGGCTCGCCGTCGTCGTTCACGATGCGCGTGCTCACACCGGGCAGGGCGCGTGAGGCGCAGCCGGGTTTGAAGGAATCATCAGTGGGGCGGGGACTGAGCACTGTCGCGCCGGTTTCCGACTGCCACCACGTGTCCACAACGGGAGCGGTACCGGAGCCGATTTTCTCCCGGAACCAGCGCCACGCCTCGGGATTGGTTGCCTCGCCGACCGTGCCCAGGACTTTGACGGAAGAGCGGTCATAGGAGGACGGAACGCCGTCGGGAAACCAGCCCATCAGCGAACGGATCAGCGTGGGCGCCGTGTAATAGCTGGTGACGCCGTAGCGTTCGATGATCTCGAAGTGCCGCCCGGGATGCGGGGTGTTCGGTGTGCCCTCGAAGATCACCTGAGTGGCACCGTTGGAGAGTGGACCGTAGATCTCGTAGGTGTGTGCCGTGACCCACGCGAGGTCGGCGGTGCACCAGTGGACGTCGTTCACGCGGCACGCGGGATCCGGGTCACTGAAGAGAAACTCGTAACTCCACGACGCCTGCGTCAGGTAACCGCCGGTGGTGTGCACCAGGCCCTTCGGCTTGCCGGTGGTGCCGGAGGTGTACATGATGAACAGCGGCGTCTCGGCGTCGAACGCCTGCGGCTCGTGTACGGGGGAGGCGGTGCCAACAATGTCGTGCCACCACACGTCGCGGCCTTCGGTCCACGCGACATTGCTGCCCGTCCGCCGGATCACCAGCACGTGTTCAATGGCGTTCTTCCCGACGACGGCGGCATCGGCGTTGTCCTTCACCGGCACCGCGGTGCCGCGTCGGTACTGCCCATCGGTGGTCACCAGCAGTTTGGCGCCGGTGTCCTCGACCCGGAAGCGCAGCGCCTCGGCGGAAAAGCCACCGAAGACGAGCGAGTGAACGGCGCCGATACGCGCGCACGCCAGGGTCACGACGACGGTCTCCACCAGCACGGGAAGGTAGATGACCACGCGGTCGCCCTTGCCGATCCCCAGGGCAGTCAGGGCGTTGGCCGCCCGGCACACCTCGTCCTGAAGCTCGGAGTAGGTGACCGTGCGGCGGTCTCCCGACTCGCCCTCGAAGAACAGGGCAGGCTTGTCGCCCAGACCTGCAGCGACGTGCCGGTCCACGCAGTTGTAGGCGGCATTCAGGGTGCCGCCGGCGAACCACTCAATGCGCGGCACCGACAGCTCGCCGTCCGGTCCCTGCTGTGCCGGTTCGAATGTGTGGGCCGTATGCCAGTCGGAGGACCAGTGCAGCCGGCGCGCCTGTTCCTCCCAGAAGGCGATCCGCTCTTCCTCGTTGGTGAAGCCCCCGTGAACAAGGGAATCTACGGCAGTTACGCCCATTTGCGGATAGCCCACTTCTCGAAGACACCCAGGATCGCGTCCGTGAGCTTGCCGAGGATTGCCAGCAGCACTATTGCCAGGAGCAGTCGGTCCACCCGTCCATTGTTCTGAGAATCGGTCAGCAGGAAGCCGAGGCCCATCGAGGACGCCAGGAGCTCAGCCGCGACGAGGAACAACCACGCCTGCGCGAGCGCCAGCCGCAGCCCCGAGATGACCGAGGGGACAACGGCGGGCAGCTGCACCGTGGTGAACAGCCTCAGACCGTTCAGGCCGAACGCCCTTCCTGCCTCGACCAGGTTCTTGTCCACGTGCTGCAACGCCATGGCAACAGTGGTGAACACCGGGAAGAAAGCGCCGATGGAGATGAGAATGACTTTCGAATCCTCGCCGATCCCCACCCAGAGCATCAACAGGGGAACCCACGCCAGTGACGGCACGGCGCGGATGGCGCCGATGGTCGGCGAGAACAGGGTGTCCACCCATCGGGACAGGCCGACAAACGCTCCGACCACGAGACCGGCGATCGCGCCGATCAGAAAGCCGATGACCACGCGTTGGGTCGAAATTGCAATGTGGATGCGAAGTTCCCCGCGCTGGATCAGATCGACGGCGGCGTCAAAGACAGCGGTTGGCGCCGGCAAGGTGACCGGACTGATCAAACCGACGACGGCGGCCAGTTGCCAGGCCGCCAACAGCGCCAGCGGCACAATCAGTCCCAGTCCGAGCTTGGCGACTGCCTTGCCTCGCGGCTTGCGGCGGGTGAGGGCATTGCCCTGCCTGCCGTCGTCGTCGTTTTGATTTGTCCCGTTCGGGGAGTTCGTCCCCTTCGGCGAGAGAACCGAAGCAGGGCCGGTGCCGACGCCGCCGGGCACGATGCTGTTACCGGTGAGGTAAGGGTTGCTCATTACTCTCCAATAGCGGACGGATCGGCGTTGGTTGCGTAGGTGTCATCAAGAAGGGTGGAGAGGGCTTCGTCAATGTTTTCCTGGCTTGCGACGTCACCGGATTCGACGAACATCGGGCCGACTACCTCGAGCACGTCCAGCTGGGCCTGACCGGGGGTGCCGTTGACGTCGAGGTTGGACCGTTCGGAGATGACCTTGGTGGCCACGGATTCTTCGATGCCCGCAACTTCGGCGAGGATGGCTGCGGTTTCCTCCGGGTTTTCCTGAGCCCACTGGCGTGCTTTCTCGTAGGCGTTGACCACTGCTTGTGCGAGTTCCGGGCTTTCCTCCAGGAAGGACTCGGTGGCATTGAGGAAGCCGTAGGTATTGAAGTCCACGTTGCGGTAGAACAGCTCGGCGCCGTCTTCTTCGGCTGCGGCCATGATCGGGTCGAGGCCGGACCAGGCGTCCACCGAGCCGGTGTTGAGGGCGGCCCAGCCATCGGCGTGCTGGATGTTCTGGATTGTCACTTCGCTCGGATCAACGTTGTGCTCGGCCAGTGACTGGAGCAGGAAGAAGTAAGGGTCGGTGCCCTTGGTGGCGGCGATGGACTTGCCGCGGAGATCCTCCGCGGATTCGATACCGGTTTCCGCCGTTGTGACCAGTGCGGACCATTCGGGCTGTGAGTAGATGTCGATGGTCTTGATGGGGGAGCCGTTGGCGCGGGCCATCAGCGCTGCCGAACCGGCCGTTGAGGCGACGTCAGCTTCGCCGGAGCGGAGCAGTTCGTTGGCCTTGTTCGATCCGGCGGACTGGACCCATTTGACCGTTACGCCCTCATCTTCCAACTCGGCCTCGAGCCAGCCCTGGTCCTTGATGATGAGGCTCAGCGGGTTGTAGGTGGCGAAGTCCACCGTGAGTTCTCCGCCGGTCGCGGCTGCGGCTTCGCCGACTGAGCCGTCGGCGTTTTCCCCGGCAACGCAGCCGCTAAGGGCGAGGGCGGCGATTGCGGCGGTGGCGGCGAACTGAAAACGTGCGGTGCTCTTCATGGTGATCCTTTTCGGAGAGTGCGTGGGACGGGTGTAGGGGGCTTGTTCTTGGGGGTGTCGGCGCAACATGGCGGCACGGTGGGCGCCGCACGCGCTGGGATACGGCGCTGCGAACTGGCCGCAGGCGCGCGGTTAGTGCTGGTGGCTGTCGACGCCGAGGCTGCTCAGCAGCGAACTGCGTAGCGCGGCAAGTTCGGCTGAGCCGCGGTCGCGCGGACGGTCGCCCGGAACCTCCAGCACGCGGCTGATGGTTGCACCCTGGACGTCAGGCTCCTTCGCGAGAACGATCACCCGGTCGGCGAGCTGCAGCGCTTCGTCAACATCATGGGTGACCAGCAGGACCGTGGTCGGGGTGGTTTGGTGGATACGCAGCAGGAGGTCCTGCATCTTCAGCCGCGTCAGGGCATCGAGTGCGCCGAAGGGTTCGTCGAGGAGCAGGACGCCCGGGTTGCGTGCCAGTGCACGTGCCAGCGATGCCCGCTGTGCCATGCCTCCGGACACTTCGCGGGGCCGGTGGCCGGCGAACCCGTCGAGTTCCACGAGGCCCAAAAGCTCCTCCACCTTCGCCTTGCCCGCGGCGGAACTGGTTTCCCTGGGCAGGCCGATAGCAATGTTCTCGCGCAGCGAGAGCCAGGGGAGGAGTCGGGGTTCCTGGAACGCGACGGCGCAGCGGGGATCGATCCCGTCCACTGCTGTGCTGTCGATGAGTACCGCACCGCTGGTGGGAGCGTCCAGTCCTGCCGCGGCTCGCAGGAGGGTTGATTTCCCGCAACCGCTGGCGCCCACAATGGCGAGAACCTCGCCTGCTTCAACGTCCAGGGTCACGTCGCGAAGCACCACGTGCTGCTCGCTTCCGCTCCCGAAACTTCGGGTCAACGAAGAGAAAGTCAGCGGCAGTGTCTGGTTGCCATCAGTGGAAATGGCCTGGGTACGGTGCGCTCGAAGAACGGTGCTCATGTATAACTCCATCGCTCCTGGCAGTAGCACCCGTTCTCCTGCAAGCAGGTAAGGGTTGCTGCGGCGTCAACGATCCAGGTCTCTCGGCCGCTCGGGATGGTGGAATTCCACTAAACGCTTTTGCAAGGGTCCGGCGCAATATGTGTCGTAACAAAGGAACGCTTCAGCCGGACATCGGCAGCGTGAGAGGGTCATCTACATGATTGAAATTCTGAACGCGAGCGAGTTGGCCAGGGCAAAGGAAGCGGGTGCGCTGGTCGCCAGCATTCTGCAGACGGTGAAGAGCCGCAGCACGGTCGGGACAAACCTGCTGGAGATCAACCAGTGGACCAAAGAGATGATCGCTGAGGCAGGCGGGGTGTCCTGCTACGTCGACTACGAGCCGCCGTTTGGGCGCGGCCCGTTCGGCGCCTATATCTGCACGTCCGTCAACGATGCTGTGCTCCACGGTCTGCCGCATGACTACTCGCTTGCCGACGGCGACCTGCTCTCCCTGGACCTCGCCGTCTCCCAGCGCGGAATCGTCGCAGACTCCGCCATCAGCTTCATCGTTGGCGAGTCAAAGCCGGCGGAGAGCGTCGCGATGATTGATGCCACCGAACGTGCATTGACTGCCGGGATTGCCGCCGCCAGACCAGGCGCGCGCATCGGCGACATCTCCGCTGCCATTGGTTCAGTCCTCAGCGCCGCGGGCTATCCGATCAATACGGAATTCGGCGGTCATGGTGTCGGGTCGACAATGCACCAGGATCCCCACGTGGCAAACACCGGACGGCCCGGCAGGGGATACGTGCTGCGCCCGGGGCTTTTGCTGGCGCTGGAGCCATGGGTCATGGCGGATACCGCTGAACTGGCAGTCGACGCCGACGGGTGGACACTCCGCAGCGCTACGGGCTGCCGGACCGCGCACAGTGAGCACACCATCGCGATCACCGACGATGGCGCGGAGATCCTGACCCTGCGACAAGAGACCTAGCCAAGCAGCCAGTCCACCGCGCGCTTCATCAGTTCGCGGTGTTCCGGTGAGGAGTACGACGCCGCGTCGTGGCCGAGTGCGTCATAGAAGCTTCGTGCGGATCCAGTCCCGACAGGTCGCTCCAGGGACCACATCAAAGGGTGCAAGTGCCCCTCGTGTTCGTGGCGGGCGTGAACGACGACGTCCGGTGAGGTGCGCAGCCAGCTGTAGCGTTCGTCGGCGAGAGTGAAGTCGGGAATACCGACGGGGAAGGAGCCCTCGAGCAGGATGGTTGCCGCGCCGTACTCCGGGTGCATGGACACGTCGCGTACCCAGCGTCCGCCGAGCGCCGCTTCCCAGGACTCGGAATCGACAAAACTCGTGGCGCTCGAGTGCAGGGCGAGCAGCGGACGGCCGCCGGCTTCCCAGGCGTCCAGGCCATCACGGGCGGCATCTGTACCGGGGGAAGTGCCGCCGTCCCGCGGGAGGCCGACATTCACCACCAGCAGATCCGGCCAGGCAGCAGAGTCACGGAAGCTACCGAGGGTGGTGTCGACGTCGTCGGCTGTTTCTACGGTGAGTCCGTGACCGCGGAGCAGGTCCGCGATGGCCGCGGAAGTTTCCGCGAACGGGTGCCAGGGGTCCGCGTACCGGCCGGTGCCGCTGAGGATGAGTGCCGTTGTCATGGGACCCATTCTGCCCATAAACGGCGTTCTCGACCCGGGTCACATGTCAGGATGGCACGGTGACGCTGTCGGAACTTGTTGATCGAATAGAGCGCATATCGGCGCGCGAGGCCGGCGTCGTGGTTGTTGGGATTGTCGGCGCGCCGGGAGTCGGCAAGACAACCTTGGCGGAGCAGTTGATGGCTTCACTGAACCAGAACAAACCCGACCCGGATCAGCAGCGCTTCGCCCATGTTCCTTTGGACGGGTTCCATCTGTCCGATCAGGAGCTGGCGCGCCTGGGTCTTCTGGAACGCAAGGGCGCACCCGAGACGTTCGACGAGCATGGCTATGCTGCTCTGTTGAAGCGGCTTCGTGGACGGCGGGATTCTGTAGTGTATGCCCCAGGTTTCGAGCGCACCATCGAGCAGCCCATTGCCGGCGTGATCCCTGTGTATCCGTCGGTGCGCACCATTCTCACGGAGGGCAATTACCTGCTGCTCGATCGCCCGGGCTGGCGGCAGGCTCAGGCTCAGTGCACTGAGGTCTGGTACTGCGAGCAGGATGAGAACCTGCGGCTGGACCGGCTGATCCAGCGGCACATCCTGTTCGGAAAGAGTCCGGCTGCGGCGGCGGAGTGGGTAGAGCGGGTGGATGAACCGAACGCGCGATTGATCGAGGCGACGAAGAACCGGGCGGATCTGGTGATTCGGGTCGAGTAGCCGGTCGGTTCCGGCACTTCTGTTGCCTCGTGGCTCCGCGCAAGTTTGACCACCTATCGTTTCTCGATATATTCTCCTTGTAATTCAATCGAAGGAGAACCCGATGGGAAAGTTTGCCGTCCTCGCGTTGCAGGTCGTCATCGCGATGGTCATTGCGGGCTCGTTGTTCATCCAGCTCTGGATGGTTCCGCTGATCTCCGCTGATCTTGAGCAGTCGGGCGTGCCCACTGGGCTGCGCATCACGTTCAACGCGATCGTCGTCTTCGGCATCCTGACGGTTCAAGTGAGCGCCGTCTGCTTGTGGAAGTTGCTCACCATGGTCCGCAGCGGCACGGTCTTCTCCGATGGAGCATTCCGGTATGTCGACATCATCTTCGGGGCCATCGCCGCCGCGTCGGTCCTGGTGTTCGGTCTCGCGGTTCTGCTGGCTCCGGGCGAGATTGCTCCGGGTGTAATCCTGCTGATCTGCGGTGCGTCACTGTTGATCGGCGGTGTAGCGCTGATCGTGCTGGTGCTGCGGGTGTTGCTCGCCCAAGCCGTAGCCCGTGACGCCGAAGCGAAACACCTGCGCAGCGAACTCGACGAGGTCATCTGATGCCCATCATCGTGGACATCGACGTGATGCTCGCCAGGCGCAAGATGCCCGTGGGAGTACTGGCTGAACGCATCGGCATCACACCGGCGAATCTGGCTGTCCTGAAGAACGGCCGCGCGAAAGCCGTCCGCTTCACCACCCTCGAGGCGATCTGCGAGATTCTGGATTGCCAGCCCGGAGACGTGTTGCGTTGGGAGCCGGGAGGCACTGTGGAAAGCAACGACGACGACGGCGGCAACAGCAGGCGCTGACCGCGCACCCGAGATTCGGGCGCGGTACCGCAGCGGCCGCCGATGCTGTGAGAAACTCGCCTAAGCCCCGTTTCCGACGGACGGAATGCGGCGGAGCGCAGCAGACAAGAGTGAGGACGGCACGGTGGCCATCGTTGACAACGGCGTGTATGTGGACGGCCAACGGACCGCCAACCCGGAGAATCTGGACCAGACGTTTGAACTCAAGCGTGATCACGGCGGAATGGCCTGGATCGGGTTGTACCGGCCGGATGATGCTGAAATCCAGCGGGTGGCGGATGAGTTTGCGCTTCACGAACTCGCCGTCGAGGATGCGCTGCACGGCCATCAGCGTTCCAAGCTCGAGCGCTACGGGGAAACCCTCTTCGCGGTACTCCGGCCGGCCAGGTATCTCGATGCCGAGGAAATGGTGGAGTTCGGGGAACTGCACGTCTTCGTAGGCCCGGACTTCATTGTCACAATCCGCCAGGCTGAATCACCCGACCTCGCGAAGGTCCGGCGGCGTCTTGAAGCGCGGCCCGAACTGCTCGCACTCGGACCCCAGGCAGTGCTCTACGCAATCCTTGACGAGGTCGTTGACCAGTACGCGCCCGTTGTCGCGGGGCTCGAGAATGACATCGACGAAATCGAGGACGAGCTCTTCAGCTCCGCTCCTGACGTAGCACGCCGCATCTATGACCTCTCCCGCGAAGTGATCGGTTTTCAGCGCGCCACTCACCCGCTGCGGCCAATGCTCGATGCGCTCCTGGCTGACGCCGAAAAGGAGGACATGGATTCGGAACTGCAGCCCCGCCTGCGGGATGTGCAGGACCACGTGCTGCGCATCATCGAGCGGATCGACTCCTTTCGGATCCTGCTCCAGAACGCCCTCTCGGTCCATGCGACCCTCGTGACGCAGCGGCAGAACGAGGAAATGCGGCACCTCTCGGAAGCGAGCCTGGCGCAGAGCGAAGAGGTCAAGGCCATTTCGTCCTGGGCTGCAATCCTCTTCGCGCCCACCCTGGTGGGCACCGTCTACGGGATGAACTTCGAATTCATGCCGGAGCTGGACTGGCCGCTGGGCTACCCCTTCGCGCTTGCGCTGATGCTGCTGATGGGCGTCGGCCTGTATCTGACGTTCAAACGCAAGAAATGGCTCTAGAACCCCGCCCCACCGGGACACCCGCTCAATAGAACTCCACAGTGTCAACAACGTTGAGGAGCGGTTCGCCGTCGAGCAGCCGCCGGGCGTTCTCCGCGAAGAGCTCCGCGATTTTCCGTTCCTCTTCCTCATATGTGCCGGCATTGTGGGGGCTTACGAGGACGTTCGGAAGCTCCCACAACGGGCTGTCACCCGGCAGCGGCTCCTGTTCGAAAACGTCGAGCGCGGCAAAACCGACCCGCCCGTCCCTGAGCGCCCCGATGAGCGCTTCCTCGTCCACGGTGGCACCCCGGCCGACGTTGACCACGGTGATGCCTTCCTTCACCTGCTCGAGCAGGTCCCGGCTGAGCATGTGATGGGTTGATTCGGTAGCGGGTAGGCACAGCACCACGGCGTCAACGTCCGGAAGAAGAGCGCCAAGGCGTTCCGGCGGGACGATGCCCGAGACACCTTCCGCTTCAATCTCGCGCCGATGCACACCGATGACGTCCGCCCCCAGCGCACTCAGCTTGCGCGCCACCGCGCGCCCAATTCCGCCCAGCCCGACGACGGCGACACGCTGGTTTGCCACCAGCGGCACCGGGCGCCGTGCTCCCCAGACGCGGTTGCGCTGATCCTCCAGTAACTGGGGCACGCCCTGCGCGCCGGCAAGGACGCCGAACACTGCGAACTCGGCCAGCGGTTCGGCGTGCACGCCGCCTGAAGTGGTGAATGTGATGCGCTCCAGCTCATCCGGAGTGAGCTGCGCCGCTTTCACCTGACTGCCGCCGCCTGCAGGCGTGGTGTGGACCCACCGAAGGTGCGGGTTGGCACGGGCAGTGCGGCGCAACTCCTGCCCCGATTGGCCCGGTACGCCGTACAGGGCCTCCGCGCTGTCAATGAGGCGTTCGTATTTTGCCTGTTGCGATGGCGTCCGCCGGAAGTCCCTGGCGCCCTGGTGGTCGCCCGCGTAGAGCTGAGGAGGCAGCAGCGACTGGTCCCGCACCAATTCGATGCGCGGCTCCAGCTCTTCGATCAGCTCGCAGAGGGGCTCGGGCAGGGGAGTGGGTACAAAGACGCGAAGCTCGGCCACGGTTCTCCAGTCGAAGGGGTTCTTGAAAAAGCATAGGGGAGCTCACTGACAACGGTTCTTCGCCGGAACCCGGGCTTCGCGGTAAGTTCCTAAGCAGAGTCCCAGCCAAACATCTCGACCCGCGAAACGGAGACACTGTGCCCCAGCAGATTCACCACCCCGTCGATCCCCGGCCGCTGGGCGGTACCGGTCTCCTGGCCAGTCCCATCACGCTCGGCACCTCATCGCTCGGTGCCGGAACCAGCTCCGGGGACCGTGAGGAGGCGGCCGCCATCGAACTCGCCCAGGCAATGCTGCACGGCCCGTACGCACTCGTCGACACGTCCAACAACTACGCAAAGGGCCGAAGCGAGGCAGTTCTGGGCCTGGCACTGGCGAACGGCGGCGCTGCCGAGGGCCGGTCAGTTGTCACCAAGGCGGACCAGGACCCCGAAACCGGCTCCTTCGACCGGGACCGGGTCCGGCGGTCCTTCGAAGAGAGCTGCCGGCGGCTCGGAGTGGACCGGCTTCGACTGATGCACCTGCACGACCCCTACTCCATCACCTTCGAAGAGGCGGCAGCGCCGGGTGGCGCAATCGCCGGAATGCTGGAACTGAAGGAAGAGGGGTTGGTAGATGCCATCGGCATCGCCGCAGGAACTGTCAGCCTGATGCGGCAGTACGTCGCCACCGGAGCCTTCGACGTCCTCCTCACCCACAACCGGTTCACGCTGGTCGACCGAAGTGCACTTCCGCTCATCGACGAGGCAGTGGAGCAGGGGATGGGCGTGTTCAACGCTGCGCCCTTCGGTGGCGGACTCCTCGCTCGCGGCTCCGCCAGCGGCGCAACCTACGCCTACAACGATTCCCCGCCGGAACTCCTCGAATGGGTAGCTCGGGTCGAGGGCCTCTGCGCCAAACATGGAATCGACCTCCCGACGGCGGCACTCCACTTCTCCCTGCGCTCACCTCTGGTCGATTCCACCATCGTCGGCATCTCATCGGTGAAGCGCATCGACCAGCTCGAACAAGCGCGGCAGGCAGAAGTGCCGCCGTCGTTCTGGGAGGAACTGGACAACCTGGGCACACCGCCGTCGCCCATCACCGATTGAGCGGGTCGGCCCGTGAACTTCGCGGTTACTGCGGACCGCACCCGCCTGGCCTGGCGGTCGGACGGCTCCGGGACTCCGCTCCTGCTCATCGCCGGCCAGGCAACCGCGCTGACCGGCTGGGAACCGATCGTTCCCAGTCTGGCCGAGGATTTCCGCGTCATTCGCTTTGACCATCGAGGGGTAGGCGAGAGCGATGACGGCCCCACCGGACACCTCAACACCAGGGACTTCGCCGCCGATGCCCTCGTAGTCCTCGACGCCGCCGGTGTGGAACGCGCGCACATTTATGGGCACTCGATGGGCGGCCGCGTTGCGCAGTGGCTCGCGATCGATCATCCGGACCGGGTTGGCGCCCTCATTCTCGCTGCCACCTCGGCGGGCGGGTTCCTCGGGAAGAACCGCGATCCCGACGCCACCCGGGCGCTCACCAGCGGCGACCCGGCCCAGCTCGAACCGCTCTTCTTCGACGCAGACTGGGCAACCGCGCACAGCTCGGCTGTCCGGACTTTCTTCACATCACGCGCATCGAAGCAGGCCAAACGCCGGCACTTCCGTGCAAGCACAGAGCACGACGCGCGGAACCTCCTCGGCTCGCTGGAGGCGCCGACGCTCATCCTTCACGGCACAGATGATCCCCTCACCCCGCTGGACAACGCACTGGCCCTTCGTGAACTTATTCCGCACTCGGTACTGGTGAAAGTAGCGAAGGGGCGGCACGGCTTTCATCTCGACCATCCCGAAACCGTCGACTGGATCGGACAGTTCATCGCCCGGAAAGCACCGCATCTCTAGCGTGGCTGGATATTACCTATAGGTCGCAAACCTGCCACACTGGCAGCCTGTCTGAGAAGGAGACTCCATGCCGCACTCCAATGACCCAGCCACCATCAAACGGCTGCTGACCACTCCGGCGCGCTGGGCCGTCGTCGGGCTCTCGAACAATCCGCGGCGGGCCGCTATGGGGGTATCGCGCTTCCTGATCGACCAGCTCGGAATGGAGGTTGTTCCGGTCAGTCTGAAAGGTGACGACGTTTACGGCCGCACCGGATACAAGCGGCTGGCCGACGTGCAGGGAGAGATCGACGTCGTCGACTGCTTCGTGAACAGCCAACGGGTGGGCGCGGTGGTCGACGATGCGATCGCAGTGGGCGCCAAGGCGGTTTGGCTGCAGCTCGGAGTGATCGACGAGGCGGCGGCCCAGCGGGCGGCTGATGCAGGACTGGACGTTGTCATGAACACCTGCCCCGCCATCGAGGCTCCGAGGTTGGGGCTGTAAGCACGAAGCCCCCGCACTCACATGCGCTGGTAGCGGGAGCGCACCACCATGAAGACGCCGTACGCGATCAGCCCCAGTGCAACCGCGCCCAGGATGTAGACGCCGAATGGCTGCTCCTGCAGTGACTTGAGTGCGCCGTCCAACCCGCTCGACTTTTCCGGGTCGTGTGTGACGGTCGCGGTGATGACTAGAATGCCCAGCACGCCCAGCGCGATCCCCTTGGCGACATAGCCGATGGTCCCCAGCGTGGTGATGGCCTTGCCTGTCGAGCCCGAGGGCTTGCCTGACAGATGCTCTTCGAACTTCTGGGTAACGCCGCTGTAGACGAAGTACCCCGCCACAATGAGAATACCGACGCCGATCGCGAGCAGGAGCGCCGGCCCGGCGGGGCTCGCCATCAGGGCCGCACTGGTCGACTGGGTTGAGCCGCCTCCGCCTCCGCCTCCGCCCAGCGCGTACTGGGCAAACCCGATTCCGATTGCCGCATACACCATGGCTTTTCCACCGTTTTTCAGCCGGTAGATGACATCCTCCTTGCCGTCGAGGCGCTGCGGCGGAAAGAACACCTCGCTCAGCAGGAACAGCGCAAGGGCACAGCACCCGATTGCACAGGCCCACAGCAGGATCCCGCCGAACGGCGTGCTGGCGAGCGATGACATGGCCCCGGCCTGATCGGGGCTGCCTGATCCTCCCGAGGCAACGCGCACAGCAATCACGCCGATGAGGATGTGCAGCAGGCCCGCCGCGACATACCCTGCACGGGCAGCAATGATGAACGGCTTGGAATCAGCTGCGTCTTCGGCTCCGTCTGCAACCTTCTGCGCCTGTCGGCCCAGGTCTGACATGTGCACTCCTTGATCGTGGTCCCTATAGTGTGTCACCGCTTCGCTGTAGGCTCACTACGTGGATGCAGAACAGCTTCGGGTGGCCTGTCTGGCCTTCCCCGGCACGTTCGAGGACTTCCCGTTCGGGCCGGAAGCCTTCGTTTTCAAGGTGCGCGCACAGGGCAGTGATGCCTGATATCACTCACACCGCAATAGGGTGGACGCGGCTTGGCGCCTGGCCGGCAGGCTTTCGGCCCATGCGCCACCGAATCCGGGTGGGCACGGGAGAAGCCGCCTTTCGCCGGTTGGCCGAGGGCATCCTCACGTTTGAACTCCACCGCCGCTCCAACCTGCGTATCGCGGCGGAACCACGAGCCGCCGTCGGAGGCTCCGTAACCGTGGGGTTCGGTGTGGGCAATTTACGCCTGAATGCGCCGTGTGAAGTGGTATGGGTGGAAGAAGTGAACCCAACCAGCGACGACGACGGCGGTGCCGCTCGCGGCGCCCGCCGGGCCGGCTTTGGTTACGCCACCCTGCCGGGTCATCCGGAGACCGGCGAGGAGAGTTTCGTTGCAGTGCTGGAGGCCGACGGCTCGGTGTTCTTCGAACTGCACGCCTACAGCCGGCATGGGAACTGGTTCTACCGTCTCGGTGCTCCGGTAGCGCGGTTCTGCCAGGAACTCGCTACCCGCTGGTACCTTAATGCTGCCCGCCAGCTGGCGGCGGGTCCAGCGTAAGCAGATTCAGGCCTGCTGCACCATGGGCAGGGTCAACAGCGCAAGAAGAGGAGGGGCTCCCTGGACCAGGGCGGCAATCCATAGCGTCCGGTTGGTGACCACGAGCACGACGGCGGCGAGCACCATGACTGCCAGCGCGAGGACAATCATGCCGTAACCAACGAGGGTGCCGGACAGAGCCAGGCCCACAATCACACCGGCAGCCAGGAAGAGGTTATAGAAGCCCTGGTTGAACGCCATGGGCCGAATGATGTCTGCGTGTTCCTGGGAGGCAATCCCGAACTTCCGCCACGCGGACGGGTGACGCCAACGCACACTTTCGAGCACAAAGATGTACACGTGCAACAGACCCGCAATCATGGCGAAAAGCGCACTCAACAGCGGAAATGTCATACATCAACCCTATCTGCTGGGTTGCTCTACCCATGGACAGCTCACGTAACGATATGGCAGAGCACCGGCGTGCAGTACGCCGGTGCTCTGCCATATCAGCGCTCGCCCGAAGGCTTACGCGAAGTGCTTCGGAAGCGTGGCTTCGTGTGCTTCCTTCAGCTCCGTCAACGGGAGGGTGAAGTGACCCTGCACGTCGAGCGCGTTGCTCTCGACATCCACAACACCGATCCGCGTACGCGGGAAGTTCCGCGCGGCGCACATATCGTTGAACCGCACCTCTTCCGAACGGGGAACGGAAACGACGGCGCGGGCCTGGCTTTCACTGAACAGCGCGGTGAACGCGTCAATTCCGTCGCGCTCGCACAGCTCGTCAATTGCGATCCGCGCACCTACACCGAAGCGCAGGGCTGCCTCCGACAGTGCGGCGGCGAGCCCGCCCTCGGAGAGGTCGTGTGCCGCATCGATCATGCCGTCGCGGGAGGAGTTGATGAGGATCGCCGCGAGCGTCTTCTCGGCACCGAGATCCAGCGCCGGGGGCTGCCCGCCGAGGTGGCCGTGAAGGTTTGCCCACTCGGAGCCGTCGAGCTCATCGCGGGTGGTGCCGAGCAGGTAGATAGCCTGCCCGTCCTCCCGCCAGCCCGACGGCGTGCGGCGGGCGACGTCGTCGAACACGCCCAGCACACCGACCACCGGCGTGGGGTGGATTGCCACGCCGCCCGTCTGGTTGTACAGCGACACGTTGCCGCCTGTCACTGGTACGCCCAGTTCCTGGCAGGCGTCAGCGAGACCGCGAACGGACTCGGCAAACTGCCACATCACCTCCGGGTCCTCGGGGGATCCGAAGTTGAGGCAGTCAGTGACGGCCATCGGCTTCGCACCGGAAGTAGCAACGTTACGGTAGGCCTCCGCGAGAGCCAGGCGGGCGCCGTCGTAAGGGTTGAGGTAGGAGTAGCGGCCGTTTGCGTCAGTGG
Organism: Arthrobacter sp. KKT183; assembly: GCF_055657625.1. NCBI lineage: Bacteria > Bacillati > Actinomycetota > Actinomycetes > Micrococcales > Micrococcaceae > Arthrobacter > Arthrobacter sp. KKT183. Next base: position 311,665 of record NZ_CM145770.1, read on the forward strand.
AGAGCGCGATGCCCAGGCCGGTTTCCTCGTCAACGCGGACCACACCGGCATCATCCGGCATGGCCAGGGCGGTGTTGCCCTGGACGTAGCGGTCGTACTGGTTGGTGATCCAGTCCTTGGAGCACATGTTTGGGGAGGCCATGAGTTCGAGCACCGCTGCCTTGAGGTCGGAAGGCCGGTCTCCGGCGAAGGAATCTGCCTGCACACCGTCCAGCCACTCGGGGCGGGAGTACGGGCGCTCGTAGACCGGGCCGTCGTGGGCAACGGTGCGGGGATCGACGTCGACAATTTTTTCGCCGGCCCACTCGATGATGAGGCGGCCGGTGTCCGTGACCTCACCCAGCCAGGAGTACTCGACGTTCCACTTGTCCATGATGGCCTCGAACGCGGCGGTATTCTCCGGTGTCACCACCGCCATCATGCGTTCCTGCGATTCCGACATAAGGATTTCGCCCGGAGTCAGCGACGGGTCCCGCAGCAGGACGCTGGTGAGCTCGACGTGCATACCGCCGTCGCCGTTCGAAGCCAGCTCCGACGTTGCGCAGGAGATACCGGCTGCGCCGAGATCCTGGATGCCCTCCACCACTGAGGCCTTGAACAGCTCAAGGCAGCACTCAATGAGGACCTTCTCGGCGAATGGGTCACCCACCTGAACGGCGGGGCGCTTCGACGGCTTGGAGGAATCAAACGATTCCGACGCCAGCACCGATGCGCCGCCAATTCCGTCGCCGCCCGTCCGCGCACCGAAGAGCACCACGCGGTTACCGACGCCGGACGCGTTGGCCAGCCGGATGTCCTCGTGGCGAAGGACGCCCACTGCGAGGGCGTTGACCAGCGGGTTGCCCTGGTAGACGGAGTCGAACACCACCTCGCCGCCGATGTTCGGCAGGCCGAGGGAGTTGCCGTACCCGCCGATGCCGGAGACGATGCCGTGCACCAGGCGCGGGGTGTCCGGGTGATCGATAGCTCCGAAACGCAGCGGATCCATGACCGCAACCGGGCGCGCACCCATCGAGATGATGTCGCGGACAATGCCGCCGACGCCTGTCGCCGCGCCCTGATAGGGCTCCACGAACGAGGGGTGGTTGTGGGACTCGACCTTGAAGGTCACCGCCCAGCCGTCACCGATATCCACGACGCCGGCGTTCTCACCGATACCGACGAGCAGGTGCTCCTTCATGGCCTCGGTGACCTTGTCACCAAACTGGCGCAGGTGCACCTTCGAGGACTTGTAGGAGCAGTGCTCGCTCCACATGACCGAGTACATGGCGAGCTCAGCAGCGGTTGGCCGGCGTCCGAGAATCTCGACGACCCGCAGATACTCGTTTTCCTTCAGGCCCAGTTCGGCCCAGGGCAGGGGCTGCTCGGGAGTCTGCTCCGCGTGCTCGACCGTGTCGATATTGAACTTCTTGGACATTGTCTCTGTGGTCACTTGTTAACCAGCTTCTGCAGTACCGAGGTGAAAATGCCGAGTCCGTCCACGCCGCCGCGGACCTCAACGTCACCGAGAGCTGAGGAGTCAGGACCGAAGCCCGCCTCGACTGCATGCTCAGGGTGGGGCATGAGGCCAACAACGTTGCCGTGCTCATTGGTGATGCCGGCGATGTCGCGGCGTGAGCCGTTGGGGTTGCCGCCCAGATAACGAAAGACCACGCGCCCCTCGCCCTCAAGCTCGTCAAGAGTGCGCTCGTCGGCAACGAACTGGCCGTCCTGGTTCTTCAGCGGAACCACAATCTCACTGCCCTCGGCGTAGGAGGAGGTCCACGCCGTCGAGCTGTTCTCCACTTTCAGGCGCTGGTCCTTGCACAGGAAGTGCAGGTGGTTGTTCTTGACCATTGAGCCGGGGAGGAGGTGTGCCTCGGTGAGGACCTGGAAGCCGTTGCAGATGCCGAGCACGGGGAGTGAACCACCGGTTGCAGCAGCGGTGATCTGCTCCATCAGCGGAGCGAAACGCGAGATTGCACCTGCACGCAGGTAATCCCCGTAGGAAAAACCGCCGGGGATGATGACTGCGTCCACATCCTTGAGGTCATGGTCGCCGTGCCACAGCGCGACGCCGGTGCCTCCTGCGAGGCGGACGGCCCGGAGGGCATCGCGATCATCGAGCGATCCGGGGAACGTGACAACACCGACGCGGACGCCCGACAAACTCGAATCCACCACCGCGGCATTCGAATGCCCGATCAGCGGAGTTTCGACGGTCACTGGGCGTCCTCGATAACCTCGACGCGCGTCACGTCCTCGATCACCGGATTGGAGAGCAGGGTAGCGGCCGCATCGCGGGCGGCTTGCAGCACTTCTTCCGTGACATCGCCCTCGACGGACAGCTCGAACCGCTTCCCTTGCCGCACTTCAGCGAAGCCGGTGAATCCGAGGCGGGGGAGGGCGCCGGCAATGGCCTTGCCCTGCGGATCCAGGATTTCGGGTTTGGGCATGACGTCAACAACGATCCGGGGCATCCGGCAACTCCTGTGAAGTGTGCGCACTGGAAAATGCGGTTAAATGCGGGTGCCCGACGGGTGCCGTCTCACGCTTGGATATTTACAGCCTGTTCCAGCGCTCCGCGAGCTTGCCGTTCCATTCTACCGGCCGAACTCCCCGGCCCGGAAACTCGCGTCCGTTCGCCCGGAATCAGCGTGCGTCAGCGAAGAACTAGCGTGCGCCGGCAGCGCCCAGCACGGTTTCGAGGGCATTCCATCGTGCAATCTCGCAGCCGTCCGTGGCCGAGAAGGAGGCGTACACCCGGTGTCCGTCGACGGTGCCCTTGACTGTTGCTGTCTGCGGACCGCCATACTGCTGGGTGCACATCTGGTTGGGGTCCGGCTGTGCGTTGAAGAAGGCAGCGCCCAGACGTTTCACAGCTGCACACGCCGCTTCCGGGTTGGGCACAGTTGTGGTTTCGCCGATGCCGTCCGGAGTGCATTCGAGGAAATACTCGGTTGGCTGGGAGTCCGGGGTGGGCTTGATGCTGATGGCCAGCATGGCGGTACCCACGGCGTCGGGGTCCGACGGCAGGCTGGGGGTGGGCTTCTGTGAATCTGTTGGCATGCTGCTCTCCGTGGCTGTCGGCGACGAGGATGGTCCCGCTGATTCGGTACTGGGCGTCGTGGGAGGGGCAGCGGTCAGCTCCGTGCCGGGCTCACCGGCCGTGCCGCACGCTGCCAGGGCAGCCGAGAGTGCCGTGGCGGTAAGGATGCAGGCTATCCTGACGGCAGCGCCGTGTGCCAGTCCCATGGGAAAACTCCTAGTCACCCTCGAAGCACCTTTTCGCAGGGTGATCCCCGCACTCAGCGCCCGACGCCGGGTTGATTTCCCGGCTGAAGTTGATTGATGTACTTGCTTAACTGTGCACGCTTTAGCTGGGATTCAGCCGAGAACTCACGTTGCGCCCGCACATAGTCTGCCCGGCCTGCCGGCGTCTCGATGGCGATCGGAGGGTAGCCCCACTCGGCAAGGTCGTAGGGAGATGCCTTCATGTCCATGATCCGGATCCGCCAGGCGAGTTCAAAGCAGTCCATCACGAGCTCGCTCGGAAGCGCCGGCACCAGCTTGTACGCCCACTTGTAGAGGTCCATGTTCGCGTGCAGGCAGCCTGGCTGTTCAAGGGTCCGCTGTGTTGTGCGAGTCGGTTGAAGTTCGTTCAGCGGGACCGCCTGCGGCGCATAGAAGCGGAAGGCATCGAAGTGTGTGCACCGGATGCGGTTAGCCTCCACCACCTCGTCCGTCCCGCTGGAGCCAAGCCGGAGGTTCAGGTATTCGTGCCGGATGGCGTTGTCCTCCGACTTGTACGCCATGGCCCACTCATGCAGCCCGAAGCAGCCAAGCTGCGCCGGACGGGCAGCCGTGCCGGACAGGATGATTCGCGCGAAGTCCACTGCCTCGCGCCGCGCAGCCAGGAATGCGGCGAGATCCACGGTGACTGCGCCGTCGTCGTCGTTCAGGTTCAGTTGCTGCCGTTCCCTGCCCGTGAGCGGGCGGTAGAACTTCCAACCGGCGCGTTCGACGGCGGCCGGTCCGGTCAGCACCGTATGCGCACCCGGATGCCACCGCAGCAGTTGGGCGGGCTTCTGGGTGTAGTAAGTGAAGAGGAAGTCCTCCACCGGATGCTTGCGCTGTTGCGCGCGGCGACGCAGGTACGGCTCGGTGTAGGCGCGAGCACGCTCGGCATGGGCGAGGGCTCGTGGCTCCCACTCTTCCGGAGCCAGGACTGTCAGTGGCACCTCACCATTATCACCTGATGGCCTCGAGCAACCGTCTTCTACCATCCTGGCCGTCCAAAGTGAATGAACGAGCGTTATGAAAACCCGATTTTGCTGGAAGTCTCTGTTTACCGGCAGGTTCTGCTCAGGAGTACGTCCTATCGACGTTACTCGGGGGTAGCCTATGTGAGGCTTGGTTGTGATTCAGGGCACAGCCCCACACCAGCTGCTTTCAGTCCGGCAGGTCCGGGCGCTTTTTCGATGAAAGGTAATCTCGCGTGAAAGACCCCCAACACAGGAATGCGCGGGCAGGTGGTCTGCGTGGAGCTACAGCTCTCGTACTTGGCCTGCCGCTGATTCTCGGATCCATGACAGCGGTACCTGCCGCTGCAGCACCCGCTGGTCCTACTGCTACCCAGCAGATCCAGCCGGTCAAGAAAGTGGACCCCAGCAACTACCCGGACGGCCGCTACATCGTTGTGCTCAATGAAGAGCCTGCGGCTACATACGACGGCGGTGTGCCCGGCATCGAAGCCACCAAGCCGGGGAAGGGCGAAAAACTCACCGGCAAGAAGGACTTCCAGAAGTACAAGAAGCACCTGGAGCAAAATCAGCGGGCTGTGGCCGCCGCGGAGGGTGTGGAAATCAACCGCTCCTACGCTGCCGCGCTCAACGGCTTCAGTGCCAAGCTGACATCGGAGCAGGCGGTTGAACTCGCCAAGGATCCGAACGTGCGCATGGTTGCTCCGGACGTCGAAAACGCGCCGGACGATTACTCGAGCATGGACATCCTTGAACTCCGCGGTAAGAAGGGTGCCTGGAAGACCGAGTTCGGCGGCGAGAAGAACGCAGGCGCCGGGACAGTTGTCGGCGTCATCGACACCGGGTACGCACCGGGCAGCGCGTTCTTCGCCGGCGAGGAAGTACAGCCGCTCAAGGGCAACGCGAAGCCGAAGGTCGGCGTCCCCTACCTCAACGCTGAAGGCCAGATCGCCATGTTGAAGGCGGACGGCTCCACCTTCCTCGGTGAGTGCCAGGCAGGCGAAGGCTTCACCGGCGAGGAGTGCAACTCCAAGGTCCTCGCGGCACAGTACTTCGCGGATGACTTCATCCGCTTCGTTCCCGAAGCGAATCGTGCACCGGAGGAGCTCCTGTCCCCGGTCGACGTCGACACGCACGGAACCCACACGGCGAGCACCGCCGCGGGCAACAGCGGCGTCACGCAGACCGTTGACGGCCGCGACTTCGGTGTGTCTGCGGGCGTAGCTCCAGCGGCCAAGCTGTCGGTCTACAAGGTTTGCTGGGCCGATGATGATCCCGCTACCGGCGGCTGCTACTCGTCCTCCTCAGTTGCTGCCATCGAGCAGGCAACTCTTGACGGCGTAGACGTGCTGAACTACTCGATCTCAGGCAGCGCGACCACCACCACCGATCCTGTGTCGCTGGCCTTCCTCGGCGCAGCATCCGCAGGAGTCTTCGTGGCAGCCTCGGCCGGTAACTCCGGTCCGACCGCCAGCACCGTCAACCACGGTGCGCCATGGGTCACGACCGTCGCAGCGAGCACCTTCAGCCACGCGCTGCAGGGCACTGCCGAGTTCTCCGACGGGACCAAGTTCCGCGGCGCCAGCATCATGAACGCCGGCGTACCCGCCAGCCCGGTTATTCTCAGTGCCGACGCGGCTGCAGCAGGCGGGGTCAGCCCTGCCCTGTGTGGACCCGATTCGCTTGACCCCGCACTGGTGACCGGCAAGATCGTTGTCTGTGATCGCGGTGTCTTTGACCGCGTTGCCAAGTCCGCTGAGGTGAAACGAGCGGGCGGCATCGGCATGATCCTGGTCAACCTCACCGATTCCTCGATGGACACGGACAAGCACTCGGTACCTACCGTGCACGTCAATGCTCCCCAGAGCCTCGCGCTCAAGGAGAAGGTTGCAGCCAACCCGGACATCAAGGTAGCGCTGGTCCCGGAGGACACCACCGGAGAGCCGTTGCCTCCCGTCCCGCAGATCGCAGGCTTCTCCTCACGCGGTCCGCTGCTCGCAACGGGTTCGGACCTCCTGAAGCCGGACATCGCCGCTCCCGGCGTGGCCGTTCTCGCAGGTGTTTCACCGATCGGTACCGGTGGTGACGAGTTCGGGTTCCTTTCCGGAACCTCGATGGCGTCCCCGCATGTTGCCGGCGTCGGAGCCCTTATTCTGGCCGAGAACCCCAAGTGGTCACCCGCTGCGGTCAAGTCCGCCATGATGACCACTGCAACCCCCGTGAAGAACGCTGAAGGCGGCGTAGACGGCGACGTCTTCGCAACCGGCGCAGGCCAGGTCAACCCTTCTGGCGTGCTCAGCCCGGGCCTCATCTACGACGCCGGTCTGAAAGAATACCTGCAGTTCGTTGAGGGAACCGGCTTTGCGGACGTCGATGGCCTCGAGGGCATCGACGCCAAGGACATGAACGTCCCGTCCTTCGCCGTGGGCAACCTGACCGGTAAGGTCACTGTCACCCGTACGGTCACCGGTATGAAGCCGGGCACCTACACCGCATCAGCGAACGTGCCTGGTGTGGATGTGACGGTTACCCCGTCGGTCCTGAAGTTCACCAAGCCGGGCGAAAGCCAGAGCTTCACGGTGACCTTCGAGAACGACACAGCGGCCCTCGGCCAGTTCGCCAAGGGCTCGCTCACCTGGCAGAGCAAGCAGGAAGCGGTTACGTCGCCTGTTGCAGTTCGGCCCCAGTCGGTAGAGGCTCCGTCCGAGGTGTCCTTCACCTCCGAGGGTCCTGACGGCAGCGGAACGATCCCGGTAACCTCGGGATCCAACGCTCCTATCGCCATGGAACTTCTCGGTTTGTCCAAGGCAACCAGTGAAGACTTCTCACTGGTCCCGAATGGCGGAGGACTTTCCCTCTCAACGAACGCATCAAACTACGTGAGTACCCTGACTATCCCTGAGGGCACTCCGTTCGCGAAGCTGTCCGTTGTCTCCGCCGATCCGACTGCGGACTTTGACTTCTTCGTGGTCAACTCGCGTAATCAGATTGCTTATCAGGCAGCTACGGGCTCGGCAAGCGAGAGCCTGAACCTGCAGAATCCCACTCCGGGTACCTACAGGGTGATCGTCAACCTGTTCGCTAGCCCTGACGGTCGGGCAACTGCCGGAACCTTCGACGCCGCCATCCTGGGCGCCGATGAGGGCAACGCCTCGCTCACACCGAACCCGCTGGAGCTCGCCAACGGTGAGTCCGGTGAAGTCACGCTGAACTGGACCGGCCTCGAGCCGGGCTCCTACGTAGGTCGCGTGACCTACGAAGGATCCGCAGCCGTAACGTTCGTTTCGGTTGTTGTAGGCGCTGACGGTGTAGCCGCACCGACGGCAGTGTCATCGACCGGTGATGCAGACAAGCTGCGCACTGCCCCTCAGGGGGACGCTACTCCGACAAACGGTAAGTAGCATTCGCCGGTAGGAAAGCACAGCAAATCCCCCGCACTGGTAACGGTGCGGGGGATTTCTGCGTTCAGCAGGCTCTTTTTACCCCGTACGGACTTAAGATGTGGGTACTCGACCAGCCGCAGAGAGAAGGCGATACCCATGGCTGAGAGAAACCGGCGCCGCTGGATCAGGAATCCGATACCGATCTTCCTCGGTCCTGCCGAGAGGGACGATCTCGATGGGCCTGTAGTACACCGGCATGATGAGTTCGAGCTGGCTTCAGAAACTGAACTCGCTGAACTCAACATCGAGGTGGACTCGGACGGGCATCACTACGCCGTCCGGAGGCATCCGGACCACGAGGCGGTGCGCCGTACCGAACCGGTCCAGAAGTACCCGGACTACTTCACGAAGCCTGTCCTTCACACCGAGGATTGACGCGTGGTTTAGCGACCCGTGCCCGCATAGACGGTGGCGACGGCCTCACCGTCGAGGTCGAACGCGGCATGCACCGCGCGTACCGCAGTGTCGAGCAGATCTGCGCTGGTCACTACCGAGATACGGATCTCGGAGGTGGAGATCATGTCGATGTTCACACCGGCGTCGGACAGTGCCTTGAAGAACTTGTAGGAGACGCCGGGATTTGATCGCATGCCGGCGCCGATGAGCGACAGCTTGCCGATCTGCTCGTCGTATTCAACACTCTCGTAGCCGACATCCGCCTGGGCGGTCTTCAATGCCGCGCGGGCATCTGCGCCTTCAACAATCGGCAGGGTGAAGGAAATATCCGTGCGCCCGGAGCCGTGCGTCGAAACGTTCTGGACGATCATGTCGATGTTCGAGTGGGCGCCTGCAACGATCCCGAAAATCTCAGCTGCCTTGCCCGGGATGTCCGGCACGCCGACCACGGTGACCTTTGCTTCTGACCGATCATGGGCAACACCGGAGATGATGGGCTGTTCCAAGGGTTCTCCCTCTTGAATCTTGATGGTGTCATCGGGGTTGGGCAGTACCCAGGTCCCCTCGAGCTGGCTGAAGGATGAGCGGACGTGCAGCGGAACGCCGAACCGGCGAGCGTACTCCACGCAGCGAAGGTGCAGGATTTTTGCCCCTGAGGCGGCCATCTCGAGCATTTCCTCGCTGGAGATGGTGGAGATCTTCCGGGCGGCAGGGACAACACGCGGATCAGCCGTGTAGACGCCGTCGACGTCGGTATAAATTTCGCAGACGTCGGCATTCAGCGCCGCTGCGAGCGCAACAGCCGTGGTGTCCGAACCTCCGCGGCCGAGAGTGGTGATGTCATTGCTGTCCTGGCTCATCCCCTGGAACCCGGCGACAATCGCGATGTCGCCTTTGTCGATTGAGGTCTTGATCCGGTGCGGCGATACGGCGATGATCCGGGCCTTGCCGTGGATGGCATCGGTGATCATGCCGGCCTGGCTGCCGGTGAAGGACTGCGCGCTGGAGCCTGCTTCATGGATGGCCATGGCGAGCAGTGCCATGGAGATGCGTTCCCCCGCGCTGAGGAGCATGTCCATTTCCCGCGGGTTGGAGGACGAGCTGACCTGCCCGGCCAGATCAAGCAGTTCATCGGTGCTGTCTCCCATGGCGGAAACGACGACGACGACCCGGTTGCCTGCGGCCTGTGTCTCGACGACGCGTTTGGCGACGCGTTTGATTCCTTCGGCGTCCGCCACGGACGAGCCACCGAACTTCTGGACAATTAGGGCCATGCGCACGCTCGCTGAAACTTGGGAGATGATGTCCGGCGGCGTCTTCGGCGCCCGAAACTGGTCAGTTGCGCGGGATTGCTCCCGCCCTGGAGACCGGCCGTGGGATCGAAACGAACCACCGGTAACCGCACACCATGTTAACTGTTCGGATTCGGCTCACCCAATTGGAAGTCGAATTGTGCCGGGATGTCAGTGTGCCTTGCTAGTGTCACATCATGACCAATGGGTATGGGGGAATCATTGCCAGGGGTATTCAACGAAGTTTCGGTTCGGTTGCTGCCGTCCGCAACATCGATTTTGAGGCGCCGCCGGGAGAGGTGACAGCGCTGATCGGGCCCAATGGGTCCGGCAAGACCACCCTGCTGCTGATCCTCGCCTCGCTGTTGGCGCCGGATGCCGGCACTTTGTCCGTCGGCGGATCAGATCCGGGGAAGGACACGGCGGCCGTACGGCGCAAGGTCGGCTGGATGCCTGACACGCTGGGCGTGTGGGAATCCCTCAAGGCCCGGGAGATTCTCACCACCGTCGGTGCGCTCTACGGACTGAGCCCGACGGCGGCGGCTCACCGCGCCGCTGAACTGCTGGCAGAAGTTCGGCTCAGCGACTACGCCGATGCCCCCGCGAGGGTACTGTCCCGTGGCCAGCAGCAGCGGCTCAGCCTGGCCCGGGCGCTCATTCACAACCCGGAGGTACTCCTGCTGGATGAACCGGCATCCGGACTGGACCCGGGTTCCCGGGTGGAACTGCGGATCATGCTGAGGCGGCTGGCAGGAGAAGGCAAGACCATCGTCGTGTCCAGCCACGTCCTGTCGGAATTGGATGAGATCGCGGATCGCGCCGTTTTCGTCAACCGCGGTGAATCCGTGAAGAGCCAGACACTGGATGAGGCAGGAACGCAGCTGCGCAGATACTGCATTCAGGCTGAACCGATGGGAGCGCTCGCCGACGCCTTGACGAGCCACGGCGTCGTCTTCGAGGAGCCCGGTGATTCCCGGCGCGTCGAGTATCAGGTGCTCCTCAGCAGCACCGAACAGGCAGCGTGGCTGTTGCGCACGCTCATCCTGGCGGACGTCGTCGTCACCGCCTTCGCGCCTGCGGGCGGCGCCCTTGAAGAGACTTACATGAGCCTGGATACGGAGCGGCAATGAGCGCCATGGAGACCCAGTCCCTGCAGGAGAGCAGTACACACCACCTTGGCTACGTGACGGGAGTGCGCACCATCTTCGGCTTGGAGATGAAGCAGCGGCTGCGGGGCCGTGCCTGGTACATCATGATGGCCGTCTGGTTCCTTGTGATCGGCCTGGTGTTCCTGCTCGCCACACTGACGACGGCGACCATGGACGGCGCGGGTCCGTTCCTGTTTGACCTGGTGGTCGGCTTTGTCCTGCTCTTTGGTCTGCTGGTGGCGCCGGGGCTTTCAGCGAACGCAATCAATGGCGACCGGACTGGCGGAACCCTTGCCATTCTCCAGATCACGCTGCTCACGCCAGGGCAGATCCTGTGGGGTAAATGGCTGGCGTCCTGGGTTGCGTCACTGGGGTTTCTTGCACTGAGCTCGCCGTTTATCTTCTGGGCGCTGGCGCTGGGAGGGGTCAACCCGCTTGAGGCGTTCGTCTCGCTGCTGGTGCTGGCCATTGAGCTGGGCCTTGTGTGCGCACTCGGTGTCGGGATTTCGGCGCTTGCAGGCAGGCCCCTGTTCTCGATCGTCACCACCTACATGATGGTTGCGCTGCTGTGCATCGGTACGCTGATTGCCTTCGGCCTGAGCATGTCGCTGGTGATCGAGGAGGACGTGCGGGTCACGCAGTCCTTTTACGACTATCCCCAGGAAGCCATCGAGAGCGGGCAGATGCTCACCGAGGAGGATCTGGAGTGCGTCACCAACGAGGTGCTCACGCCGGTCCTGCACACCGAAAGAACTGCGTGGCTTCTCGCTGCCAATCCGTTTGTGCTTGTGGCCGACGCGGTGCCGTATGACCGTGATGCAGGAGATGCGAACTCCGGCGTACTGACCGCAAACTACCGCGCTCCCGGAGTGATGGAAAGCATCAGCGAGCAGGTCCGCCTTGCCCAAGCAGGTCCGGACTACGAGGTCACCTGTGAGGAGGCGCAGTTCTTTGGACCCGGTTCCCGTGACATCGACTCCGAGCCACTGCCGATCTGGCCGCTGGGCCTTGCCCTGCAGGGTGCACTGGCCGGCCTGGTGCTATGGGCGGGCCGTCGGAAGCTGGTGACGCCGGTTCGTCGTCTCGCGCGGGGCACGCGCATCGCGTGACCGCGCCTGATAGAAGTTGCGCACCAGCCTGATGAAACCGGAGCGGGCACGCTTGGCCAGCGCAAAAGTCAGGAGACGGTGCGGCGGCCCTCGAAGGCGCGGCCAAGGGTGATCTCGTCGGCATACTCGAGGTCCCCGCCCACAGGGAGTCCGGAGGCCAGGCGCGTGACCTTGATGCCGATGGTTTTCAGCATGCGCACCAGGTAGGTTGCTGTTGCTTCGCCCTCGAGGTTGGGGTCGGTGGCGATGATGATCTCCTGGACCTGGTCATCCGAGAGGCGGCTTAACAGTTCACGGATGCGCAACTGCTCGGGACCGATTCCCGCGATCGGGTTGATGGACCCCCCGAGAACGTGGTACTTGCCGCGGAAAGAACGGGTGCGTTCAACGGCGATGACGTCCTTGGACTCTTCGACCACGCAGATTGCGCTTGGGTCCCGCCGCGGATCGCGGCAGATCCCGCAGGTTTCCTGCTCTGCAACGTTCCCGCAGATGGTGCAGAATTTGACCCGTTCCTTCACGGTGACAATGGCGTTGACGAGGCGCTTGGTGTCTTCCCCGTCAGATTCGAGGATGTAGAACGCGATGCGCTGTGCCGATTTGGGGCCCACGCCGGGAAGGCGTCCCAGCTCGTCGATGAGCTCCTGAACTGCGCCTTCGTACACGGGTGTATGCCTTAGCTGTAGGTGGTGCTGGGCTGGTTCTGGACGGCCCGACTACTGATCGAGGCTGCGTTCCTCGATCAACCGGCCGTTGAGGATCCGTTCGATGGCCTGGCGGCCGACCAATCCGGATTGTTCGATGGTCTCATCATCCGCACTGGGAATGTCCTCAACGAAGCTCAAGTCTACGGCGCCGGCCGGGCGCTCCTGCTGCTTCGGTCGGGCGGCTTCTGCACGTGCAGCTTCATCGAGCAGCTGTTGGTAGCGGCTGGGACGGGCCGGAGGTTCCCCCTCGAACGAGGGTTCCTCAGGGCCCGGGTCATCAGGATCCTTCGCCGGTTCCGCGGCCAGCCAACTGTCGGCGGCTGGTGACGGGCCGGCTGGTGACGGGTCTCCTGTTGCCCGATCGGCTGGTGACCGGTCCGGGGGAGTAGGTTGAACGGCGGGCGCAGGCGCAGCTACGGGTGTTGACGGCACTGAGGTCGTGCCACCGCGCGGCTGGGACGCCGGAGCGGCGGTAGGAAGCCCCCACGCATCGTCCACCATTGCTGACTTGGCTTCGCCCTCCGGAACGGGCGTAGCTGATGGAACGGGTGTGACGGGTGTGACGGGTGTGACGGGGGTGACGGGAGTGACGGCTGGAGCGACGGCGGTAACGGCTGGACTGACGACCCGCGGTTCCTGCGCCTCTGCCGGCTGATCCCGGCTAGTTAATACTTTTGGGTCGGGTTCACCCGCTGCCGCGGAGCCGTCGTGGATGGCTTCGATGCTGCAGCTCAGGCCGAGCACCTTATTGATGGCCTGCTTCAGGTTGTCTGTGTGCTGGCCGCGCTGGAAACCGAGCGCATTGCCCTGCGAAGCGAACGCCAGTATGAGCTGGTTGTCGCTGAAGGAACGCGGCTTCGCGTCGGCGTTTACGTTCAGCCAGGTGCTGCGCTTGATACGAGCCAGCTCGTCCATGATCTCCGGCCACGCCCTGCGGATCATCTCGATCTGACCGGACGCCTGCGCTGATTGCGAAGGAGACTGCGCTGCCTGCTCCTGCGAGGGTTGCGTGGCGGGAGATGCCGGCGCGTGCGGCTCGCGCGTAGCGGTCGAAGGACGCTCTTCGGTGTTGGGTGCATCGGAGGGTAAACCCCATCCGCCGCCCCAGTCGGCAGCGCCAGGTTCCTGGGCAGGCTCCGAGGCCCGCTCCAGTTTCTCTGCGGGGGCCGGTGTTGCCGCTGAAGCCGGAGCTTCCTGCTGAGTCTCGGGCGGCTGTTGGCCGGCGCCTCGGGATGCCGAAACTGCGGGCGGTGCATCTTCTGATGTGTTGGAGGCAGCGGGTTGGAGAACGGCGGCCGGCGCCGGTTCCGGCTTCGCAGCCGAGGCAGGACCAGCCGGAACCGCGGATGGCGCGGGCAGCGATCCCGCTGTACCCGCACCAGCGGAGCCTCCCGCCTCGGGGAGGCCGCTCGCGTAGCTGAGCCGGCGCTCAATCCGGTCAACACGGGCAAGCGTGCCCTGCTCCGACTGGTCCGCAGCGGGCAGCAGGATGCGGGCACAGAGCAGTTCGAGGTGCAATCGCGGAGAGGTTGCGCCAGTCATTTCGGTCAACGCGGTATTGGTGATGTCAGCAGCTCGGGAAAGCTCGGCGCGTCCAAGCTGCTGCGACTGGGTCCGCATCCGGTTCAGTTGGTCATCAGGGATGCCCCGGAGGATGGACGCGGCGGCGTCGGGGACTGCATTGACGATGATCAGGTCCCGAAAGCGCTCCAGCAGGTCCTCAACAAAGCGACGCGGGTCATGGCCCGTCTGGATGACGCGATCAACGGCACCGAAGACGGTCGCGGAATCACCGGCTGCAATGGCATCGACGACGTCGTCGAGCAGGGATGCGTGCGTGTAACCGAGCAGCGAAACCGCCAGCTCGTAATCAAGGCCGGACGCCCCCGCCCCGGCCATCAGCTGATCCAGCACGGACAGGGAATCGCGGACTGATCCGCCACCCGCACGAACCACCAGGGACAGTACGCCCGGCGCCACCGGGATGTTCTCCTGGTTGCACAGCAGCTCCAGGTACGCCATGAGCGGCTCGGGTGGAACGAGCCGGAATGGATAATGGTGGGTCCGGGAACGGATGGTTCCGATCACTTTATCCGGCTCAGTTGTGGCGAAGATGAACTTGATGTGCTCCGGCGGCTCTTCGACGATTTTCAGCAGCGCGTTGAAGCCGGCGCTGGTGACCATGTGTGCCTCATCAATGATGAAGATTTTGAAGCGGTCCCGGACCGGTGCAAAGGTGGCGCGCTCGCGGAGGTCCCGGGCATCATCCACGCCACCGTGGGAGGCCGCATCAATTTCGATGACATCCAGGCTTCCCGAGCCGTTACGGGCCAGTTCGACGCAGCTGTCACAGGTGCCGCAGGGGACCGGCGTTGGCCCCTGCGCGCAGTTGAGGCAGCGCGCAAGGATGCGCGCTGAGGTGGTCTTGCCGCAGCCGCGCGGACCGGAGAAAAGATAGGCGTGGTTGACCCTGTTCTTGGAGATCGCCGTCATCAATGGTTCGGTGACGTGCTCCTGGCCGATCACGTCGGAGAACGTCTCCGGACGATACCGGCGGTAAAGGGCTGTACTCACAGAAGAACTCTATCGGTTGGGTGGAACGGTCGCGGCATCGGTGGAGGACAGGTGGGACGGGTCAACAATCCATGGTTCACGAGGCAGCCGGAAAGGATCAAACGCACCCAGCGCAGCGTCGAGCGAGGTGTCCGGCAGGCCGAGTGAGCGCAGGATGAGCGACCGCACTGCCGCTGCCTCCCAGCCCTCCGCGGCGAGCGCTTCGAGAGTTACGGCGCCGTCCCGCTTGGCCAGCCGGCGTCGTTCCGGGTTGAGGGCCAGCGGTACGTGCGCATACTCAACCGGCGGCAATCCAAGCAGCGAGCCGAGATACGCCTGCCGAGGAGCCGAGCTGAGTAGATCGTCGCCGCGCACCACCTGGTCGATGCCCTGCTGCGCATCATCGACGACGACGGCGAGGTTGTACGCAGGCACCCCGTCATTGCGGACCACCACAAAATCATCCACCGCCCCGGTATATCCACCGTGCAGTACGTCCCGGATTTCATACTGCCCGACGTCGGTGCGCAGCCGCAGCGCCGCCGGCCGCACCCTGCGGGCGGCCTCCCGCTCAGCCTCCGACAGGTTCCGGCAGGTGCCGGGGTAGTGGCCCGGCAGGACATGCGGCGCAGACGCTGCTTCGGCGATGTCGCGGCGCGTGCAGAAGCACTCGAAAAGGTGGTCAGCCCTGCGCAGGCGGGTGACGGCGTCGTCGTAATGGGCCTGCCGATCGCTTTGGCGGGTGACCTCACCGTCCCAGGTGAGCCCGACGGCGGTGAGCTCAGCGAGCTGCGCTTCCTCGGCTCCCGCACGGACGCGGTCGAGGTCTTCGACCCGCAGCAGGAACTGCCGGCCGGTGGAGCGCGCGAAGAGCCAGGCCACGATTGCGGTGCGGAGGTTCCCCACATGAAGTTCACCCGTGGGGCTTGGCGCGAAGCGGCCGGCGGTCACAGAACTCCTTCAGGAAATCACTGCAGGCAATGTGCTGCCAGGGAACGTAAAGACCCCCCATGCACCTGCCAGAGCCCGCTTACCCTTGCTACCTTCCGGTCCTGGGGGAGTTCAACAGGATGACACCACATGAGGGGCCGCGTAATAGTCTACACAAACCGGCAGGAGGGTCACTCGCTGAGATGCACATCTCCCGATTCGGTACATGGGGGATGTACGGGTATTCTGGAACCTGCTCCAAACAAGGAGGATTCGCCTAGCGGCCTATGGCGCACGCCTGGAACGCGTGTTGGGTTCACGCCCTCGGGGGTTCAAATCCCCCATCCTCCGCTTTCTGCAACACCCCGGCTCGTGTAGTCGGGGTGTTGTGTTTTCCGGCACTGCACAATGTCGCTCCAGCGGTAATGATAAGCCTGCTGAGTAAAGTAATCTTGAGTGAACCGTCCGAAGAGTGAATCATGGAGTACGCCGGATAGCGTCAATCGCAGGGATTGATATGTTCGGCCACGTGCCCATCCTGTGAGGAGTTGCGATTGGACCTGCAGGAATGACCAGGCGACCGAAGCTCAGTCACGCGCTGTCCGCGCTGACCACACCGTTGGCGCCGGAAGACTTTATGTCGCTCTTCAACCCCGTGTTTTCCGCGCGGCAGTTGCGCGGCATCGTCACCAAGGTAGTGCCTGAAACCGCTGACTCGGTGACCATCCACTTTCGTCCGGGGCGGGGCTGGAAAGCGCACCGTGCAGGGCAGTGGGCGCGCATCGGAGTTGAACTTGATGGTGTCCGCCACTGGCGCTCCTACTCCCTGAGCACTGCTGCGGGACAGGATCCGGCAATTACCGTGACAGACATGGGAGCGGTGTCCGGTGTGCTGGTCCGTGAAACCAAGCCGGGAGACATCCTGTTCCTGGCGCCGCCGCAGGGAACCTTCGTCCTGCCGGATCGGCCACGGCCGCTGTTGATGCTGACGGCCGGCAGCGGCATTACCCCGGTGATGTCCATGATCCGCACGCTGGTTCCCCGCCGTCCCGACGCGGACGTTGTCCTGATTCATTCAGCGCGGACTCCCATGAAGACGCTCTTCGTGGAGGAACTTCGCGAACTCGCTGACCAGTTCCGCCAGTTCCGCGTGAAGCTCTGGTTCACCTCCGAGCAAGGCCGCATCGATTTCAGCTCTCCGGCTGCGCTGGACGAAATCTGTGATGACTGGCGGGACCGGGCGGCCTACGCTTGCGGACCCGAGGAGTTCCTCGAGAGTGCCGAGTCGCTGTGGGAAAAGCAGGCGAAACTGCCTTCGGGCAGCCTGACCATCGAGCGCTTCAGCACAGCGCTGGCTGATGGCACCGGGAACGACGGCGGACTGGTCACCTTTGAAGCCTCCGACCGGGAGGTGGAAGCTGACGGAGATACCCCGCTCCTTGAAGTAGGCGAGGATGCCGGGCTGCTCATGCCGAGCGGTTGCCGCATGGGCATCTGCCACAGCTGTTTGCTTCCGCTCCGAGCGGGGCAAGTCCGGGACCTCCGTACCAACGAAGTACATGGAGACCCCGGTCAATTGATACAAACCTGCGTTTCGGCGGCGGCCGGACCGGTGAACCTCGATATCTGAAGGAGTGGGTATGACAGACCTCGTAGAAAAAGTGTCAGAGGACACGAGTGTTGAGAAGCCCCGGCGACGGCCGGGAGCGCTGGCGGCAACCGGCCACCCGC
Organism: Arthrobacter sp. KKT183; assembly: GCF_055657625.1. Classification (NCBI taxonomy): domain Bacteria; kingdom Bacillati; phylum Actinomycetota; class Actinomycetes; order Micrococcales; family Micrococcaceae; genus Arthrobacter; species Arthrobacter sp. KKT183. The sequence goes on from NZ_CM145770.1 coordinate 329,215, forward strand.
TGGTCCGTCCGCCTGCCGCTGCACACCTCTCCGATGAGCAGGTTGCCGAGCTGGGCCGCGAACTGGATGCCATTCGCGACGAAGTGCTCGACCGCCGCGGCAAGCACGACGCCGACTACATCCGCCGGGTCATCAAGGCGCAGCGCGCGCTGGAGTTCGGTGGACGGGCAGCGCTGCTGTTCAGCCGGAACAAAGCGGCCTGGGTAGCCGGCACTACAATGCTCAGCTTCGCCAAGATCCTGGAAAACATGGAGCTCGGCCACAATATCCTCCACGGACAGTGGGACTGGATGCGGGATCCGGATATCCACTCCACCACGTGGGAGTGGGACTTCGTCACCCCTGCGCGCTCCTGGCAGCACACGCATAATGATCTGCACCACCGCTGGACCAACGTTGTGGGCAAGGATCGCGATGTCGGCTACAACCTCCTGCGGATGGATGATGACCAGCCCTGGAAGCCCTTCAACCTGGGCAACCCGCTGTACAACGCCATTCTGGCGCCGGTCTTTGAATGGGGAATCGCCCTCTATGATTTGGAGCTCCCGGAGTACAAGGAAGGGCTCAAGTCCAAGGAGGCCCTGCGCAAGGACCTCCGGGCACTGGGGCTGAAAGCGGCCAAGCAGTTCGGCAAGGACTACGCCGCGACACCCGCGGTGGCCATGCTCACCGGTTCCGGCAAGCAGGCGCTGATCGGAACGCTGACCGCGAATGCGGTGCGTAACGTGTGGGCTCACGCAGTCATTTTCTGCGGACATTTCCCCACCGGCGCTGACACCTTCACGGAGGAAATGGTCGACGGCGAGACTCGCGGCGATTGGTACGTACGCCAGATGATCGGCTCGGCCAACATCTCCGGCTCCAAGTTCATGCACCTGATGACGGGCAACCTGTCCCATCAGGTTGAGCATCACCTCTTCCCGGACCTGCCGTCCAACCGTTACCACGAGGTAGCGCCCAAGATCCGTGAGATCTGTGCCCGCTACAACCTGCCGTACACCACCGGGCCGCTCCTGAAGCAGGTTGGCTCCGCGTGGGCCAAGGTTTTCCGGCTGGCGCTTCCTGACCGGACGCCCAAGACCAGCTAGGAGACGCAGCGCACTTCAGGCGCCGGCGGGCGGGTGCTTCTGCACCCGCCTGATCCGGCGCAGTGCTGCCTGCTCGGTGGGACTCTGACTGCCCAGGCCGAGCTTCATAACCCCCAGCACGAGCAGGACCGCGGGCTTCACCGGCAGCCTAACCGGCCCAAGATGTGGCAGGGACAGGCCGAGGAGTTCGCGTTGCCGGGGAGTCAGCGTGGCCACAGCACCGGCGAACAGTACCCGGTACCCAAGGCGCTGTGAGCGCGGAAGCGGCGGACGCCGGATGTAGGCCAGCGCGTCCTGAACCTGTTCGCTGGAAGTGAGTTCGCCGTCGTACGCGGCAAGCTGCTCACGCAGTTCGCCGGCGCTCCGCGGCGGGTCGCTCACGCCCATCAATTCACCGGCTTTCGCCCACTGCCGGACATACTCGTCCGCGCCGCCGGGAAAGCTGAGCCCATACTGTTGGTGCGCGCTGAGGAAGGCGTCGGTGAAGGCCAGATGCACCCAGCGCAGCAGATGGGGATCATTGGCGCTGTAGGCGCGTTCGACGCCGTTTGCGTCCACGTACGTGCCGGTCACCTTCTCATGCAGGCGGCGCACCCAGGCGGACGCGCCGCGTGCGGCATCCGTTGACCCGTAGGTCACGGTGAAAATCCAACGGATGGTGTTGGCCAACCGGCCAAGCGGGTCCTCGCGGAAGTTCGAGTGGGCATACACTCCCGCCATCGCCCCGGGATGCAACGCCTGCAGCAGGAGCGCACGAATGCCGCCCACTGTCGGGGTCATTGAACTGTGGACTGCCCAGACGGCTGAGCCGGGAGCGAAGTAGCCGGCGTCATCGCCGTCGGCCAGTTCCTCCGTCCAGGCAGGCGGGTGGGCGCCGGTGCCCGTGAAAGTGTTCTTGAGCTCGACGCGGAGGCGGGTGAAGGGTGACGCCATGGCACCAGTATGCAGGGTCAACCCGTGAGTCCCATCCAGAAAGGGTTGGCTGACGAACCGCCTTCAGCGACAATTTCAAGCCGAACACCGTTTCACTTCAAGGAGCACCAGTGTCCCCGCAGAACCTTCACGACATCCCGCTGACCATGATCGACGGGACCGAGCGCAGCTTCGGCGATTTCCGGGGCAAGACGGTCCTCGTGGTGAATGTCGCCTCGCAGTGCGGCTTCACCCCTCAGTACGCGGGCCTCGAGGAGCTCTACCGGAAGTACGCGGACAAGGGGTTTGTGGTGCTCGGTGTTCCGAGCAATCAGTTCATGGGCCAGGAGCCGGGAACTGAAGCGGACATCCAGGCCTTCTGCTCGATGAACTTCGGGGTGACGTTCCCACTCACCACGAAGAGCGACGTCCGGGGACGGAACCAGCACCCCCTGTATGCAGAACTGACCAGGTTCCGGACGGGCATGATGCCGGGCCTCGTGAAGTGGAACTTCGAAAAATTCCTGGTGAACGACGCCGGCACCGTCGTTGCGCGGTTCGCCCCCACAGTGGAGCCGGACTCCGAGGAGATTGTCACGGCGATCGAGGCCGCACTCGCCGCTTAGGCGCGGGAAACCGCCGTTTCGGCGCAGCGCAGCAGGAAGGCGGCACCGGCGTCGTCGTTGGTCAGCTCACCTTCGATGAGGACCGGGTAGGGCTTTTCCGGAACGCCGTCGGCTGGCCGGACATCGACGTGCGCAACGCTGTAGCCATGCTCGTGGAGGTAGTCGGCCATGGCGTAATCAGTGCGTGAATCGCCTACGGTCCGCCAGGTATGGGGGATGTCTCCGTCGATCAGGCGCAGTGCACGCTCTGCACCCAGGTCCTTGCCGACGCGCACGGATTCAATGTCCGTGGAGATGATGGTGGGGTCCACCCGGTAGTCGACGCTGTCATCGCTGTCCGGCAGGTGGTGCGCCAGCCGGCAGACGCCCATGTCGAAGTGCCGCATGATGTCCAGGACGGCGGCATCGAAGGGGCCCTGCCTGTCGAGGTAGTCCTGGTTCCCGACATCAACGCGCTGCTCGATCGACACCATGGCGCGCTTGGTCTCGTCGAAGAACATGTGGTCGGCGAACTGTTCCTCCACCAGCCGGCGCACCTCATCACCGAACTCCTGCGGCAGCGCGAGGGTCTCGTCGACGTGCACCTCGGTGGCGCCCTCAGAGGTGAAACTGAACCAGGTTGCACCCTTCTCGCAGATGGCGTGGAAGGTGATCCCGGCAGGGATCCCGGCGGCCAGCATCGGCTTCAGAACCTCTTCGCGGATGAACTCATCCGAGCGGCCGGTATTGAAGATCACCGGCCATCCTGCTCCTGCCAGCGCGATCAGCGCATCAATGATTTCCGGCCGCACGGTGCGTGTAACGGGGCTGGCAACCGGCCCGTCGACGTCGAGCAGCAGGCCGATGGGAGCGGGCGCGGTTGTGGAGGAGAACACCGAAGCAGTCACCGCCCCAGTATCCGCGTCTCGGGCCGCCGCGGGGAAATCGGTGACGCGCAGGGTTTCCCCAAGGTCTGAAGATGACACTGAATTCCTGCAGCATCCAAGGCACGATATTGAGGCGAGTAATGGCGATTGAAAAGATCGCGCTGGCCGAGCAGGATGCGGCTGACCTGATGCCTGGGGAGGCAGCCGACCGTCCCATCGGACTGACGCGACGAGTGTTTGGCATTTTGATAGGTACCGGTGCACTTGGCACCGCAGCGGGTTGGGGGATTGTCTCCGCCGCCGGTGGCACCGAGGAGGTTCCGACGTCATTCGGAACCGTTCGGATTGCAGCGGCTGAACGGCAGGCCCGCATGGTTGGCGCGGTGGGAGGCCACGCGAGTAGCGCAGCACACGGGGCCGCTCCGCCAGGCGCTTCGGCGCAACCGTTCAACCACACCTGGGGCGAACACCTGGCAGTGAAACTGGAGGTACGCAACACCTCCGAGCGCAACGTGCTGTTTGCGCCGGGACAGCTGCGCCTCCTCGTGGCGAAGACGACGACGGTGACAAACCGTGGTGCCGACGTCGCCAAGATCCTGCTCCCGGCCGGCTCCCACCGCAGCGTGTGGGTCAGTTTCCTGGTTCCGAGCGGCGTAGCGGGACTAGCCGCACAGTTCACCGATCCCTGGGGCGGCCCGGCTCCGTTGGCGTTGGCGCTTCCCCGGATCTCCCTTCGACCAGGCTCACTGGAGGACAACCATGGCTGAGCAGCTCCCTCCCGAAATACTGGCGCGCGGGGATCTCCTCAAGTTGGGAGCAGCGGCCGGGCTGGGCTTTGCGGCCCTGCCGCTGGTGCAGCCCTCCGCTCCGCGGAACCGCGTTGCACGGACGCCGGTCCCGTTGGCGCTCGCTGCGCAGCCAGGGGTGCTGGACCTCTACATCAACGAGGGCTACCTGAAGATGGTGGACGACACGCTTGTCTACCACCGCGGGTTCGGCAGCCGACCGACCGACGTTGATGACCCGAACCCGAGCCTCACCATGGACCCGACGGTGATCACCGTTGCAGGTGACGTGATTCCCAGCCGCAGTTACCCGCTTGAGGCTCCGCTGCCTCCGCGCGGAACACCGGCGCCGCTGCGGGCTGATGCGGCCAATCCCGGCCAGTTCCTGATCCGCCGCAACTACTGGGCGAGCTACTTCCCGGCGCGGACCATCATCGCCGAATTGGGTAGCACCATCCGCTTGCGCATTCAGAACCGTCTGGGCAAACCGCACACCCTCACCGTCTTCGGTGCCGGGGCCGACGGCGGTGACCTCACGACCGGCCCTGTTGCCCCCGACTCCGTGGCCACCCTTGATTTCCCCTGCCCGCGACCGGGAACCTACATCTTCGCCGACCCGACCAACGCGCCGGTCGAACGTGTACTCGGCCTGTTCGGGGTGCTCGTGGTCATGGACCCGGAGCACCAGTGGGATATTGCGGAGGACCTTGCAACGTTTGAGCGGCAGTGGGTGTGGATCTGCCACTGCGTGGAATCACGCTGGGCGTCCATGGAAGCTGCGGGACAAACCGTGGATCCTGTGCAGACGCCGGCGCTGCCGCGCTACTTCACGCTCAACGGGCGCAGCGGGTTTGAATCCCTGGGCATCACCTTCGACGACACCGTCAATCTCGCCACCGAGGAGGAAACCCTGATCTCGGGCTATCCGAGGCAACTGGACGTACGCCAGTTCGGTGAGGGAACGGAGGCGGGCACGCTCCGCGGCGGCCAGCTGGTGCGCCTGATCAACCCCGGGATCTGCCTGCACCAGATGCACTTTCATGGGAACCACATCTGGACGGTCCGCCGAAACAACGTGGACTGGCCGCGGCACGAGGGGTTCGTCGACAACGAAGGCCACGTGGTCCTCCAGCAGTGGGAGGACGTCGTTGAACTGGCGCAGATGGACACCAAGGACTGCATCATCCCGATCAAACGTCCGCCGGACGCCATCGACCCGGTTTGGTTTGCACGTACCGGTGACTGGGTCTACCCGATGCACTGCCACGCTGAGCCGTCTCAGACCGCCGCCGGCGGCATGTACCCCGGCGGGCTTGTTGCCCACTGGACCCTCAAGGGCCCGATCCCAGGAGCCACACCGTGAGTATTTTCAGCCGCAAGCGGAGTGAGAGACGCTCGAGTCGCCGCTCGATCCGCGCAATCGAAAGAGCCCAGGAAGTCGCCGAACGCCGTCGTCGTGAAGAGGAACGACGGCGGGAGGCAGCTGAGCGCCGCAGGCGGGAGGAGGAACGCCGGCGAGCGGCGGCGGCAGAGCGCCGCAGGCGGCGGTCTTCGCCCAAGCCGAGCGTGTCACCGAAGCCGAGCGTGTCACCGAAGCCGAGTGCGTCGTCGTCGGCGTCTGCGTCGGCAAGCGCGACCGCAACGGCGGGCGCCACTCCCAGTGCCACCGCTTCCGCCACCCAGAGCGCCACTCCAACGGCCACCGCCTCTGAATCCGTCACGCCGTCGGCGACAGCGGATCCAACGGTCACAGCGGAGCCCACCACCACCGCGGAGCCGACCGCAACGGCTGAACCAACGGAACAGCCGGATCCGGTCGGAGGGGTGGAACCGGTGCTGCATCACCGCTTCCAGAGCCAGGTGGATTTCAGCTCGGACCAGCTGGAGGTGGAAAACCCCGTGACGGAATTCCTGCAGACCCCCGCGGTTGCCGTCGACTTCGACTTCCACAGCCGCGACCTCGTTATGGACGATGGCGCGGAATTCGAGATGTGGAGCTTCGAGGACGACACGCACGAGCGGGGCTTTCCCGGCCCCACCCTGCGGGTCCAGGAGGGGAAGGTGTTTCACGCAACGGTGCACCCGAGCAAGGGACCGCACACCATTCACTGGCATGGCATGGAACCTGACCCCCGGAACGACGGCGTGGGGCACACGTCATTCGAGGTGGACGGGCAATACACCTACCAGATGCAGCCCGAACCGGGACGGCCCGGCGACCCGAACTACGGGGCAGCGGGAACGTACTTCTACCACTGTCACGTCAATACGCCGCTGCACGTCCAGATGGGGATGTTCGGTCCACTGGTCATCGATCCGGTGGTGCACCCTGCCTATCCGGTGAGCCCCGGCGCTCGCCGTGCCTTTGTGGACGGACCGGAGTATGACATCGATACCGAGGCGTTGCTCGCGCCCTACTCGCTGGATCCGCGGTGGCATGAGATGAACCATGCTGACGGTCTGTCTGGAGAAGACGCCGGCCTCAACCGGTTTGAGCCCGAGCATTTCTACGTCCTGGGCGGGGAACTTGCCCGCCGTCCTGCCGGCAAGGAAGTGGTGTGGAGTCTGTCCAGCCTGCGCGCCAATGTGAAGGGCGGTCCGAAGAAGCCGACGCTCCTGCGGACGCTCAACGCCAACTACCTGCCCACAACGCTGATCTTTACCGACGCGGATGGAACCGAAGCGCGTATCGCCGAATTGATCTCCCACGATGGCCGGCCGTTCCGGGACACTTCCGTTCCGAATGTCCCCGCACCGAGTTGCCGTGATGCCGGTTATCCCTTGACCGCCAGCAGGCTCGCCTACGGCGCCGCCGAGCGCTTCGACATGCTGCTGCATCCGCCGACGGCCGGTCGGTACTACCTTCGGGTGCAGTGGGAGGACTGGGTCACCGGGGCGGTCCTCGGTACACGCACCATCCCGATCGACGCGACCTGACACTCAATGCCACCCCGTGAAGGAGGACTTTTCCGGTAACTCTTTGGCGACGACGGGCACGCTGCCAGAGCGCCACATTCCCTTGGGGCAATATCTTGCCTAGGCTGTGTTGGTGATCTTCAAAGCAGTGAGCGATGGACGCCCGTACCCCGACCACGGACACGTGACCCCCAAAGACTGGGCCAACGTAGCCCCACGCCAGGTTCGGCTGGACGAACTCGTCACCACCAAGACCACGCTAGACCTCGAGGCGCTGCTGGCCGAAGACTCAACCTTCTTCGGGGACCTCTTCCCGCATGTGGTGCAGTGGAACAACACGTTGTACCTGGAGGACGGGCTGCATCGGGCAGTCCGTACGGCACTTCACCAGCGGACCATCCTGCACGCGCGCGTTCTGGTTATCGATGGCTAGGACACCGAAACGCAAGCCGATCCGATCGAAGAAGAACCCGATCGAATGGCACGGTCACCGCATTGTGACCGAGAACGATCTCGAGACGGTCTTCGCCGATGACGGAAATGTCGAACGCCCGCACGTCTACATGCGCAGGCTGCGCCACGGTGTGGTGCTGGTACTGCTCCTCGCTCTGGTGACCGCCGCCGTGCTCTTCGCGCTGGCCCTGGCCCGGGGGGACATCCAGCTCACCGCCAGCCAGCCATCGGCGAGCCCCGTCAGCGCCTGCCCTGCCGGTCCGTTCGAGCTCGTTGATCCTGCCACAGTGACCGTGAACGTGCTCAACAGCACCAGCATCGCCGGGCTCGCAGGGAATGGTTCGGCGGCTCTGGAGGAACGCGGCTTCACGGTGAACTCCGTCGGCAACCGGTCCGTTGGTCAGACCAACATGACCGCGATCATCGTCTCCGGGCCGTCCGGGTATGCACAGGCATTTACGCTGCAGCGAACCATTCCCGGAACAATCTACGTCGAGGATGAGCGGCCGGACGCCACCGTGGACGTTGTGCTTGGCTCCGAGTTCGAGGCGCTGGTGCCCGCTGAGAAAGTCAACGCCGAACCGGGCGGGCTGGTCTGTGAACTGCCGTCCACAGCGAGCCCCACGCCCGCGCCGTCGTCAGCTGCTCCGTAGGAACGGAACCGCAGACGACGACGGCGCGCGCCGGTCAGCTAGCAGCCGTCTGGTCCGCAGACCTCGCCATCGGGCGAGGTGGATACCGGGATCAGGGGATGGGCTTCCTGCCACGCCTGGTCCAGTGCCTGCCGGAAGAGCTCGACGGGCTGTGCGCCGGAGATGCCGTACTTCCGGTCAATCACGAAGAACGGCACGCCGCTCACCCCGAGGGTCTGGGCCTCGCTGATGTCCCGCCGTACGTCGTCGGCGAAGCGGTCGCCGGCCATGGTGTCACGGACAGACTGCTCATCGATGCCGAGGTCATTGCCCAGTTTCACGAGCACGTCGGTATCGGAGGTGTTCAGACCCTGCTCGAAGTGCGCCGAAAGGATGGCTTCCTTCGCTTCGTTGCCGTGACCAAGCGACTTCGCGAGGTGCAGGAACCGGTGGGCGGGGAAGCTGTTGCCAACAACCACGGAGTCGAAGTCGAAGTTCACGCCGACATCGGCCGCTGACGTGGTGAGCTGGTTCCACATTTGGCGGACCTGCTCAGGGGCAATTCCCTTGCGTTCGGAAAGGTACTGCTGCTCGGTTCCGTCATAGTGCTCGGGGAGGGTGGGGTCCAGCTGGAAGCTCTTCCACGTCACTTCCACGCTGTCCCGGTGCGGGAATTCAGCAAGGGCTTTCTCGAAGCGGCGCTTACCGACGAAGCACCACGGGCATTTGACGTCAGACCAGATTTCAATGTGCATACCTTTCCCAACGGGACGACGGCGGCGCGCTATTCCCGCCGCACCACCTCGCGTTGATTTGGCAGGACACGCCCCTTAGCGCTCCGCAAGAGGGGTGTCCTGCCAGATCAACGGCTGGGGTTAGCGCTGCAGGGCCAGCGCCGGCCGCTGCCCGGTGCGGAGGTGCCGGGTGTAGGCGGGGAGAGTCAGGAATTCGGGGAAGTCCTCGCGGAGGGCCACTTCCTCGAAGAGCCGACGGGCGTCGTCGTACCGGTCATCATCGAAGCGCGGCAGCCGGTCAAATTCATCCTCCAACAGCTGTTCCACCCACTCACGCGTGATGACCTCGCCGGTGTCAGTCACGGCATGGACGTGGATCCACTGCCAGATCTGCGAACGGGAGATCTCCGCGGTGGCGGCGTCCTCCATCAGGTTCTTCAGGGTCACCGCGCCATGGCCGCGGAGCCACGTTTCAAGGTAGCGGACGCCCACCGTCAGGTTGGTCCGGATCCCGGTTTCCGTGATGAGGCCCTGCGTTCCGGTCAGGTCGATGAGGGCGCGGTCATCGGGCACCACGTCCGTGCGCTGGCGGTCCAACTGGTGTGGGCGGTCGCCGAGCACCACGTCGAACACGGCCCGCGCCACCGGGACCAGGTCCGGGTGAGCCACCCAGGCGCCGTCAAAGCCGTCGCCGGCCTCGCGGGACTTTTCGGTGCGGGCCTGTTCCCTGGCGATGGCGTTGATGGCGTCATCGCGGCGGCTGGGAACGAAGGCGGCGGGTCCGCCGATGGCGTGGGCGCCGCGCCGATGGCAGGCGCGCACCAACTGCTCGGTGTAGGCCCGCATGAACGGGGCGGTCATGGTGACCATGGTCCGGTCAGGCAGGACAAAGCGGGGGCCACGGAGCCGGAAGTTCTTGATGAGCGAGAAGATGTAGTCCCACCGCCCGGCATTCAGGCCGGACGAGTGCTCGCGGAGTTCGTAGAGGATCTCCTCCATCTCGAAGGCGGCGGTGATGGTCTCGATGAGCACGGTGGCGCGGATGGTGCCGCGGGGGATGCCGAGCAGCTGCTGGGAGCGGAGAAAGATGTCGTTCCACAGCCGCGCTTCGAGGTGGTTCTCCAGCTTCGGCAGGTAGAAGTAGGGTCCTCGGCCGGAATCGATCAGCCGGTGGGCGTTGTGGAAGAAGTAGAGCCCGAAGTCCACGATGCTGCCCGAGAGCGGTTCGCCGTCGACCAGCAGATGCTGCTCCGGCAGATGCCAGCCCCGCGGACGCACGACGACGGTGGGCAGCTTTTCGCCGAGCCGGTACTCCCTGCCCTCCTCGGTGGTGAAGTCGATGCGGCGTCGCAACGCGTCATGCAGGTTGAGCTGTCCGTTGATGACGTTGGGCCAGGTGGGGGTCAGCGAATCTTCGAGGTCCGCCAGCCATACGTTGGCGCCGGAGTTCAGGGCGTTGACCGTCATCTTGCGGTCCACCGGACCGGTGATTTCGACCCGGCGGTCCTCCAAGCCGGGAGCCGGGGGCGCAACCTGCCAGCCGCCGTCGTTCCTGATGTGTGCGGTGTGGGCCAGGAATCGCGGGTCCTCGCCGCGCGCGATCCGGTTCCGGGTTTCCCTGCGCCGCTGGAGCAGCTCCTGGCGTCGTGGCTCGGCGAAGGCGTGGAGTTCGCTGAGGAAATTGAGCGCTTCGGGGGTGAGGATTTCGTCCTGGCGGGGGATGGGCGGTGCGGTCAGCCTGATGCCGTGTGTGTTCATGCAAGGTGCTCCTTCAAAACGGGGAGGGGTTTAGTGGAACTGCTGGGTCTCGGTGGAGCCGGCGAGGGCCAGGGTGCTGCCCTTGGGGTTGAGGGCGCTTGCCACCTGGTCGAAGTAGCCGGTGCCGACCTCGCGCTGGTGGCGTGTGGCGGTGTAGCCGCGTGCTTCAGAGGCGAATTCCTTTTCCTGAAGTTCCACGTAGGCGCTCATGCCGTCGGCCGCGTAGCCGTGGGCGAGGTCGAACATCGAGTAGTTCAGCGCATGGAACCCGGCGAGGGTGATGAACTGGAAGGTGAAACCCATGGCGCCGAGCTCGCGCTGGAACTTGGCGATGGTCGTGTCGTCGAGGTGCTTGCGCCAGTTGAACGACGGCGAGCAGTTGTAGGCGAGCATCTGATCGGGAAACTCGGTCTTGACGGACTCAGCGAAGCGCCTGGCGAGCTCAAGGTCCGGGGTGCCGGTTTCCATCCAGATCAGGTCCGCGTACGGAGCGTAGGCGTGTGCCCGCGTAATGCAGGGATCGATTCCGTTGCGGACCTCGTAAAACCCTTCCGGTGTGCGTCCTCCGGTGAGGAACGGGCGGTCCCGCTCGTCGACGTCGGACGTGAGAAGTGTCGCCGCTTCGGCGTCGGTCCGGGCCACGATGACCGATGGAACGCCGGCGACGTCGGCTGCCAGTCTCGCCGCGTTCAGCGTGCGGACATGCTGTTGCGTGGGGATGAGGACCTTGCCGCCGAGGTGCCCGCACTTCTTCTCGGACGCCAGCTGGTCTTCCCAGTGCACGCCTGAAGCGCCGGCTACGATCATCGACTTCATCAGCTCGAACGCGTTGAGCGGCCCGCCGAACCCGGCCTCTGCGTCTGCGACGATCGGCACGAGCCAGTCTTCGACTGACTGCGTCCCTTCGGCCCACTCGATCTGGTCCGCACGCTGCAGCGCGTTGTTGATGCGGCGCACCACCTGTGGGACCGAGTTGGCCGGGTACAGCGACTGGTCCGGGTATGTCTGGCCGGAGAGATTGGCGTCGGCTGCAACCTGCCAACCGGACAGGTAGATGGCCTTCAGCCCGGCCTTCACCTGCTGCACTGCCTGGTTGCCGGTCAGCGCACCGAGGGCGTGGGTGTATTCGCCCGTTTCTGCCTGGGAGGTGAGCTGCTGCCACAACTTCTCGGCGCCGCGGCGGGCGAGTGTGTGTTCCTCCTGGACGCTTCCACGAAGGCGTACGACGTCGGCGGCCGAGTAATCACGCTGGATCCCTTCCCAACGCGGATCAGCTGCCCACTCCAGCTCGAGTTCGTGGACCGCTTCGGTGCGGGTATTGCTGCCTGGGGTTCCGGCTTCCTGCGTCATTGCGTTTCTCCTTCCGGGAGGCGTTGGTGCCTCTGCGGTAACTGCTGGTGAGAGCAACGATTCAGCATCCTGCACCCCCGAACCAGAGCAAACCTATGGAAAGGAACGCATTTCTTCGCGTATCGTCAAGAAATGACTACTTCGAGCTGGAATCGCACCCGGCAGCCCGAACTTGAACCCGTTCCCCAGGGTGAGGACGCGATCAGCCTCGGCCGCCGCCTGCGGCACCTCCGCAAGAGCCGGCGCATGACGCTGGAGGAGCTGGGCGCCGTCGTCGGGACAGCGCCGTCCCAGCTCTCATTGATGGAGAACGGCAAGCGTGAGCCCCGGTTGGGCATGCTGCAGTCGCTCGCGAAGGCGCTCGGGGTGAGCATCGACCAACTGCTGGGTGCGGAACCGCCCAGCCGGCGGGCTGCGTTGGAGATCGCCCTCGAGCGGGCTCAGCGGGGTCCGCTGTACGAGTCGCTCGGGCTGCCGAAAGTCCGCACGTCGGCGCGGCTGCCGATGGAGGCCCTTGAAGCGTTGGTGGGTCTGCAGGCGGAGCTCGAGCGCCGGTTAAATGAGCAGGTGGCAACGCCGGAGGAGGCCCGCCGCGCCAACGCCGAGCTCCGCGGCATCATGCGCAGGCAGAACAACTATTTCCCGGATATCGAGGCCGAGGCACAGAAGGTCCTTGCCTCCGTCGGCCACACCAGCGGGCCGCTCTCGCAGCACCTCATCGCCGATATCGCTGCGCATCTCGGGTTCACGTTGCACCATGTGGGGGACCTGCCGCATTCCACCCGATCGGTGACGGATCTGAAGAACCGGCGTATCTATCTCACGCAGTCGCAACGGACGGACCATGACCCGCGGTCGGTCCTGCTGCAGGCTCTCGGCCACTACGTTCTGCAGCATGAGACACCGGAAAACTATCGGGAGTTTCTGAGGCAGCGGGTGGCCACGAACTACTTCGCGGCGGCGCTCCTGCTGCCCGAGAAGGCAACGGTCGATTTCCTCCAGACGGCAAAGTCCGCCAAGGAGATCGCGGTCGAGGACGTTCGGGACGCGTTCGCCGTCTCCTATGAGACCGCGGCCCACCGGTTCACCAACCTCGCAACCCAGCACCTGGGCATCCCCACCCACTTCCAAAAGACCCACCAGAGCGGGATCATTTACAAGGCCTACGAGAACGACGGCGTGACCTTTCCGCAGGATCACACCGGCGCCATCGAGGGCCAGCCCTCGTGCAGGAAGTGGACGTCCCGCGTGGTGTTCGATGTTCCGGACCGCTTTTCCGCCTACAGCCAGTACACCGACACACCGAGCGGCACCTACTGGTGCACTGCCCGCACCGAGCGGGCCGCTGCCGGCGAGTTCTCCCTCAGCGTCGGCGTGCCCTATGCGCATGTGAAGTGGTTCCGCGGACGTGAAACTTCCATCCGTGGTGAGTCCCGCTGTCCGGAGGAATCATGCTGCAAGCTGCCGCCGTCGTCATTGGCGGGTGAGTGGTCAGGCTTCGCCTGGCCCAGCGCGCGTGCGCACTCCCACCTGCTGGCGGCCATGCCGCCCGGCGCATTTCCCGGTGTTGACGAGACCGAGGTGTACTCCTTCCTGCAGGCGCACTCGGGCTAGTCTGGAGCGAGACTGACAGGAGCCTCATGCTTTTTGCCAATGACACTGAAGAGGGTTTGCGCAGCGCGGCCGCGCTCGTGAATACCGAGGATGGGGAGCAGCTTCCCGACGTCGGCTCCCTGCACCGGTTTGCCCGGAACTGGAACTGGACCGGTAACCTGGCGCTCGATGACGCAGAACTGGGCGCCGTCCGTCGCCTTCGCCCGCGTTTGCGCGCCTTATGGGACGGCGATGAGGACTACGTGGTGGAGACGGTGAACTCCCTGCTGCGCGAGTTCAACGCCCTGCCGCAGCTGGTGCGGCATGATTCCTGGGATTACCACATCCACGCAGTCCCGCGGGAGGCGCCGCTGTCCGCGCGCATGGCCGTCGAGGCGGCAATGGCTTTCGTTGACCTGGTGCGTAGCCGGGAGCTGAGCCGATTGCGACTGTGTGCATCGCCGGACTGCGGGAACGTGCTGGTGGATCTGTCGAAGAACCGGTCGCGGCGGTTCTGCGAATCGGGTTGCGGGAACCGGGCTGCGGCGGCGGCGTACCGCGCCCGGCTCGCTGAGCGTGCGGAGTCCGCCTGACCTTTCGAGTCCGGCAAAAAGAAACCCCCGGCCCATTTTTTGGACCGGGGGTTTCTTCGATCAGTACCTACCTACTCAACGGTGAGGTTACGGCACCATCCAGGTGAAACCGCCCCAACCGGTTCCGTTCTGGACCTTGCCCGCGAAGCCACCGGTGCCATTTCCCGAGTAGAGGAACAGCTTGCCGGCGGAGTCACGCGCCAGAAGATCCGCGTTGCTGTCCCCGTCGAAATCGCCGGGGGCAACGAGGGTGAAGTTGTTCCAGCCCTGGCCCGGCTGCGTCCGGGTGCCGAAGCCACCGGTTCCGGTGCCCGGGTAGAGGAACAGCTTGCCGGCGGAGTCGCGGGCCAGGAGATCAGCGGCGGTGTCGCCGTTGAAGTCGCCCGGACCAACGATGGTGAAGCCGTTCCAGCCCGATCCGATCTGGGCCGGCGTCAGGAAGCCGCCTGCACCATTGCCCGGGTAGAGTCGCAGCTTGCCGTCACCAAGACGGGCAATCAGGTCAAAGTTGCCGTCGCCATCCCAGTCACCCGGGGTGACCATGGTCAAGCCGCTCCAGCCTTGCCCGATCTGCGTCTTTCCCGTGACCGTGCCGGTACCGGTGCCCTTGTACAGCCACAGGCGTCCGGAACTGTCCCGAGAGATGACGTCGGAGTTGCCGTCGCCGTCCCAGTCACCCGGAATCAGGATGGCGTTCATGGAGTTCCAGCCCGTACCGATGACCCGGCTCTTCAGGAACCCACCGGTGCCGTTGCCCGGGTAGAGCAGCAGTTGGCCGGCGGAGTTGCGGACAACCACATCCGGATTGCCGTCACCATCCAGGTCTTCGTTGACGGTTGCACCCGCGACCGAAATCGGGACGATCTCCTGCTTGTCACCCGTTGCATTGTGGTGATGAATGAACAGCGCCTTGGCGTCCGTGACGGACTCCTGGCGGTTGACGTTCAGTGTGACTCCAGCCGCCGAAGCGAAGGACGCCGCTGCCGGCTCGCCGCCCTCGAACCACAGTGCCGGTTCGGTGACGTTGAAGTCGATCCAGTCGGTGGTGTCGACCGGGCCACCGGAAACACCGTTCTCGTCAACGTTGAAAGCGCTCGCCGTCGACACCCGGTACTTGATCGGCGCCGAGGCGCCCAGCGTTGCGGCGTTCATACCCAGCTCCGTTACCGGAACCGGAAGGGTCACAACGTTGGTGTCGAACGTGTTGGTGTCCACACTGCCGTCCACCCCGTTGGCGAAGTAGAGGTCGGTATCAAAGACGGGTGCTCCCGCATCATCAATGGTGACAACCTCGAACAGGATCATGTCCAGTGTTGGAGCTCCGGGACCAAGATCCGAGTAACGGAGGGTCTGGACAACGTAATCGACCGTGCTGTCGCCGTCGGTATCGAGCTCGATTGACACTCCGTTGTTGCCGCCGAGCTGCGCCCAGTTCTGCCAGGTGCTGATACCGAAGTTCAGCACACCGGTTGTCGGGTCTCCGGCAGCATCAACCAGCGCCGGAACCGTTGAGGCAGCGCCTACTGCGCGGAGGTCAAACGAGTAGAGAGACTCAAGCGGACGCTCCGCTGCCTTGGGGCTCTCAGCGCCGAGGACCAGCGGTGAAACGATGGACTGGTAGGCGGATTCTCCAGGAACTCCCTGCGAGAGCCCGCGGCCTTCGAGTGCAATGCTGCTCAGGAGGTCAGAGGCGCCGTCGAAGGCAATTTCAGTTCCGGCCGAAATATCCGAGGTGGGCTTCGGTGCCGAGTAGACGGGCACACGAAGTTCCTGCCCATCAGCGCCGAGGAGCTGAATCCGGCCGGAAACGTCGGCGAGGTACTGACGCGGAATGCCGGCCTGAATCTCTTCTGCCGCCGGATCGATTGTTTTGGCGAGAGCCGCAGGATCGGCAATCGTCAGTGTGACGGTCAGCGTTGCCGGGTTGTTGGCCGGAACAGTGATCACCGCTGGTGACACCGAGATGGCAACGCCAGGCATTGTCGACGCTGCAAGGTAGCTGGCGTCATAAGTGACCGGAGCATTGGACGTGTTCTGGACGGTGACCTGCTTGGTGACCGTCAGAGCTTCAGTGCCGAGTTCCAGCACGCCGAAGTTTACCGAGGTGAGGGCCGGCTGCTCCGTCGCGTAGGCCAGAACGGATGTTTCCAGGGCTTGCATCGCGTCAACGCGTCCGGATCCCACGCGGTTCGGTGCGTAGGGAATTCCATCTGCAGTCAGGAGATCATGCGTCGCCGTGTTCATGATGACGCTCTTGGCCTGGTACGGGTTGTACTCGTTCGCGGAGAGGACCAGCGCAGCAATGCCTGCCGTGTGAGGTGCGGCCATCGAGGTGCCGCTCTTCGTCGAGGCCCCGTTGCCGGTTCCTACCTGAACTGAGCCAATGGAAACACCGGGAGCAGTCACATCCGGCTTGACCACGCCGTTGGAGCCATGGACGCCCCGCGAGGAGAACGCCGCAAGGGTGTCCTTCGCGTTGGAGGGTCCGGTAGCCGTTGCCTGATACGAGGGGTCGAGCTGGAGGACAAGCGTTCCCGCCTCCGCCGCCGGCATCAGCCTGGCGGTGTCAGCGGCGGTGAGCTGGAGGCCCGGGATCTTGTCGTTGCCGCCGATACCGGCAGGGAACACGTCAAGCGTTGTGCCGATGACGACGCCGGCGTACCCGGCTGTCGCAGCGTTGTTCCACCGATCGGCTGAGCCGCAGTCACGAGTGGTGTCATTGTCATCCCAGAACAGCCACACCCATTTGCCGGCGTTGGCTCCGGCCACAGGCAGGGCGTCGCAGCCGTCATTGTTGGCTCCGTCAGGTCCCACGACCACTTCACCCCGAAGCGTTTCGGGAGTAACTCCTTCAGCGGCGTAATCGAAGTTGACGGTGTACTGCCCGGAAGCAGGTCCCGCCACGGCCTCGGGTGCCAGAACATCAACGCGGTCCAGGGTTACCTGGGAACCAACGCTGGCCGCAACAGTCAGTGCGGATTCGGCGCTGCCGGGTGAGCCGCCGATGTCGTAGACATCGCCGTCGTTACCGGAGGATACGACCGACAGGACGCCCTGTTCGGTCAGTTCATTGACAATGTCGTTTTCGGGATCGTCGTACGCCGGGAAGGAGGAGCCCAGCGACATGTTGACTACCTGTGCGCGGTCGTCGAAGTTGCCGTCGCCGTTGGGGTCCAGGACGTAGTCCAGGGCCTTTCCCACCACGAGGCTTGAACCCTCGCAACCGAAAACGCGGAGGGCAACAATGCCGGACTCAGGGGCAGATCCCGGGCCGATTCGCATCTCGTTGACGGTCTCCGCCGTGAGGGTGCTGTAGTCACCTTCGAACGTGGTGCCGTCAGCGTTGACTCCATAACCCGAAGAGGTGCCTGCAACGTGTGATCCGTGGCTCTGGCAGTCAAGGGGATTGAGGTCCGGCTGGGGAATTGTGCGTGCGGGATCGGTTGAGCCGGCGTCGTAGGCATCGCCCACCAGGTCATAACCGCCGAGGAACTTGGCGGCATCGTAGAGCGCGGGATCAGGTTCGGCATCAGCCTTGGCCTGATTGAAGGCCTCGATGGTGCCCGGTCCGCCGAAGCCCGCATGGGTGTAGTCAAGACCGGTGTCCAGCACGGCAATGGTGATTCCCTCGCCGGTATTGTCCCGGGCCGTCCATGCTTCGAGCGCGCGAGTGTCAATATCCGCGCCCTTGTTCTCGATGGTTTTGGGGACTATTCCGGTGATCTTCACGACGTCCGGACGGGCAGCGAGCGCCTTGATTGCCTCAGCATCGCCCTGGATGGCGACGCCGGGAAGGGTGTTGGTGGTGGTGTACAGCTGGGAAGCGCCGGCTTCGGCTGCCACCTCGTCCGCTTGTGCCTGGATGCCGGCACGGATTTCAAGAACGCGGTCGGTCCGCTGAATCGGCGTGGTGAACCCGTTGCTGCGTACTTCAGCCGGCTGCGTCTGCTCAAAGGCTCCCTTGCCAGCGAACTGGACGTAGGCCGCCGTCGTTCCCGTTTTCTCGGCGAGGTCCCGGCTGATTTTGGAATCGATTGCGGGCTGAAGCGTTATTCCCTCAGCGGTGGGGCTGTCGGAATCCGGCGCCTGCACTGCCGAAGCCGGTGCCCACATGCTGGAGGCCAGGGCGAGGCCGGTCAGCGACGCCAGCACAGCCCTTCCTGATCTCCGGCGGTATGACTTGCTCATGCTGCTCCTTACGAAGGAAGAGTCAAGGCCCATACCGCTTGAGTCCATTCCTAGCCCCCCGCAGCACTGCTGGCACGGCCAAGACCGGTGTGAGTGTTATTCCATGTGTTGCGATGGGTGCCAGCAGAGATGTGAAGCCCGTTCAGGCTTCACCCTTACAGCTTCATGTGTCACGAGTCACAAGTCAACGGATTTGGTTCGTTAAGGTAGCTAACCGGTCGAGATTTTCCTACGCGGCGCTAGACGGCCGCAGCGCCACCCTGCCAGACCGCATCGAACGGTACGTTCGAAGAGACCCTGTTCCTGATCCCCTCGGTCACGAAAGCCTTGGCAGTACGGGCGGCTTCCAGCGGCGTTGCACCCTTGGCAAGCTCCGCCGCGACCGCTGCCGCAAGCGTGCAACCCGCACCGCTGACCGCGACATCACCCACCTTCGGTGCGCTGAGAATTTCCAGCGTCTCGCCGTCGTAATAGACGTCGACGGCGTCGCTGCCTTCCAGCCTCACGCCACCTTTCGCCAGTACGACGGCGCCGCTTGCCTCATGGATGCGCCGCGCCGCTTCCTTCAGATCCTCCACCGAACGGATCTCGATTCCCGCGAGCGACTCCGCCTCGAAGTGGTTCGGCGTGACGAACGTTGCCAGGGGCAGGATGTTCGCCTTCAGCGCCTGATCAGTGTCGAGTGCCGCGCCAGGCTCCTGGCCCTTGCAGATCAGCACGGGATCCAGCACTACGTTCTTCCACTCCTGGGACTTCAGCGCACCGGCAACAGTGTCGATGGTTTGCGGAGTGCCCAGCATGCCGATCTTCACGGTGCCGATCGCATAGCAGGACTGGATAGCTTCAAGCTGGTCTGCGATGACCTGGGCATCAACGGGAACGAACCGATGGTTCCAGCTGTCCTTCGGATCGAACGAGACAATGCAGGTGAGAGCGGCGATGCCGTAGGTGCCCAGCACCTGGAACGTCTTCAGGTCCACCTGCGCGCCGGCGCCGCCGGTGGCCTCGGAACCTGCGATGGTCAGCGTAATTGCGGGTGCGTCAGTAGCCATTGCACCAGTCTGCCCGACGCCTCGCGGCTTGCGCCAACAGCATCACCGTGCCCGGCCCTCGTGCAGCATCCCGACGGACTTCTCGATCCGTGCTGCCCGGGTCTCAGCTTTCTTGGCGCCGGTGACCTGCAGCGCGTGCCAACTCTTGTTGCTGTAGGAGAGGGTGTCCCAGAACGCCTTGGCTGCAGGGTCCTTCTCGAGCGCGCCCGCAAGGTCCTCAGGTACCTCCACCTCGCGTGGGGCTGTGTCGAGTTCCACCTCGACATCATGCACTTCGCCGGCCTGGACACCGGCTTCCTGGCGCCTGTCCGCGCTGAGTCCGAACATGAACCGGCCACCCATTGACGCGATCGAAGTGCGGAAGGTGAAGCCGTTGACGGTCGCGACAATCTTCGGGTGTTTCCCGCCCCCGAGTTGCTCGACGATGGATTCCGGAACTTCGAACCCTGCCGTGTTCTTGCCGGATGATTCGAGCTCAGCGCGAAACTGCATCGTTGCCTCCACCTGTCGAGCTGCTCTGAACGACGTTGGCTGCAGATTATCCCGAAGGGCGACGTGGGACAATTATCAGACGCCTGGGGGCAGCCGGGCGACAGTGCTAATACAGCGGGCCCTTTGGGCTGCGCGAACCACTTCCACGAATGAGAAACAATGACTCAACTGCAGGACCATGCCCGCGCGCGTTACGCGACCGCCGGCAGCGCAAACTTCTCGATCATGCTGGCGGTTCTTGCCGTCGTCGTCATCCTTTCCAATATCGGCGCATCGAAAGGTGTAGTGATCGGGCCGATCATCGGCGACTTCAGCATCATCACGGACGGCGGGTTCTTCCTCTTCCCGCTCGCGTACATCATCGGTGACGTCATCAGCGAGGTGTACGGCTTCAAGGTCGCCCGGCTCGGGATCATCGTGACGTTTGTGCTGTCGGTCTTTGCATCGCTCGCCTACGCCGTCATCATTGCGCTGCCGGGGTTCGACGATGACTTTGGTCTCGCCAAGCAGGAAGCGCTGGAGTTGGCGCTCGGTCCGGTACCGCTGATTGTGCTCGCGTCTCTGCTGGGGTTCGTTGTGGGGCAGACGCTCAACTCGCTGGTGCTGGTGCGGATGAAGTCGCGGTTCGGCGAGCGCAGCATGGTGGCCCGCCTCATCGCCTCGACCGGTGTCGGGGAATTCGCTGACACGCTGATCTTCTGCGCCATTGCCGCTTCGGTGATCGGCATTACGGATTTCCCGACGTTTCTGAATTACCTCTTCTTCGGCTTCGTCTACAAGACGCTGGTGGAGGTGCTCCTGCTGCCGGTCACGACCGCGGCCATCCGCTGGGTGAAGCGTCGGGAACCGAGCTACGCGGCCGCCTAGCGGCGCCCGTCAAGAACCCCGTCCCCTTGCGCCGCCCTCCGCAAAAGTGCCGTTGTTGTGCAGGATCGTGGGGACGTCCCCACGATCCTGTCACTACGCGGCACTCCTGGTGCAGTTCCACCACGCTTTCAGAATTCTCCCCCGGGTGGCTTCCTGAAACAGGTCCGCCCACTCGAGCCTGATGAAAACCCACCCCTGTTCCATGAGTGCCTTCTCACGTCGACGCTCCTGAAACAGCACCTCGGGGGTCGGAGCGTAGTCGAAGTACTTTGTCTTGCCGTCAAACTCGAGGGCAAGCTTCTGCTCGCGCCAACCGAAATCGATTCGGTGTTCACCGAATCGGGTGTGCACGACCAACTGTTGTTCCGGCTGGGGTATCGGCAGACCGGCTATCAGGTGCGCGGTGAGGGACTCACCCGCTGACTCAGACAGGACGCTGGCATTCTCCACTACCTCACGAGCAATCTGTACGCCCTTGTAGCCTGCCTGGCGTTGAAGCACCTGGTGTAGCTCGGCGCGCTGGACACCCAGATGAAGCGCGTGATCCGCAGTGATCAGCCCCTGCCTGTAGGACAACAGTCTGGCCGAGTCCACAACGGTGCGGGCGCGCGAGGTAACCTGCAACCCGTCGACCATGTCCACCTCGCCGGGCAGCAGCTTTGCTCGGTGTCGAACAACATCAGCGTTGTGCTCCCGCGATGATCCGGAAAGCGGCTGCGTGATGTGAATCCTGCTGTCCACATCCCACAGGCTGAGGCCGTGAACGCGTGCTGCGGACGTATGGCTATACGCGGCTTGCGTCAGCGCATGGCTGGCACGGCTGTGGGCTGTGATCCTGAACCGATCCTGCTCAGCTTCGGTCAGGGATCTCCAGTACTTTGTTGGCACATAGGCGTTGACCTGCAGACGGACGAGGATGCCCCGCTCGACCAGTCGCGTGATCGCGCGGCGGCTGACCCCCATCTGCTCCAGCTCGGTGGTGCGCCAGGAACGGGCCGATCCGCTCAGCCAGGAGTATGCGTTCGCGTCCATTGCACTAGCTTGACCGGCGAAGCGTGGCCCCGTGGCCGTCGTCGCGCATTTGTGGATAAACCTCTGCGTCCAGTACGCAAAGACGCCGACGTTGTGCAGGATCGTGGGGACGTCCCCACGATCCTGCACAAGAACGGCGCTTTTGCGGGAGGGTGGAGAGGAGGGTGGGTGTGCGGGTGCGCGGGCGGAAGAGACGGGGTGCGCGGCGGTGCGGGGTGCGCGGGCGAGAGTGCGAGCTAGCGCTTCGACGCGTAGTAGCGGCCCAGAACCTCGGCCTTGAGGTCGAAGTACGTTCCGTCCTCGATCGCGGCCCGGGCGTCGTCGACCATCCGGATCACAAACCGCTCGTTGTGGATCGAGATCAGCGTTGCCGAGACCATCTCCTTGGCCTTGAACAGGTGGTGAATGTAGGCCCGGGTGTAGTGGGTGCAGGTGTAGCAGTCGCAGCCCTCCATGAGGGGCGTGAAGTCGCGCTTGAACCGGGCATTGGACAGGTTCCACCGACCATCGGGCACGTAGAACGCTGAGTTCCGGGCAACCCGGGTGGGGGAGACGCAGTCAAAGGTGTCCGCGCCGTTCTCAATACCCGTGAACAGGTCGTCCGGCTCCGAGATGCCCAGCAGATGCCGCGGCTTCGATTCCGGCAACTCATCCGCGCACCAGCCCAAAATGGTACCGAGGTTCTCCTTCTCTAGTGCGCCTCCAACACCGAACCCGTCAAAGTTCATCTCCCCGAGATCGCGCGAAGCCTTCCGCCGGAGATCTTCATACTGTGCTCCCTGAATCACGCCGAACAGCGCCTGGTACGGCTTGTCCGACCGCACGTCGGTCAGCCGCTCATGCTCGGCGATGCACCGCTCCGCCCACAACCGGGTCCGCTCCAGTGACTCCTCCTGATACCCCCGCGAATTCATCAGGGTGGTCAGCTCATCGAACGCGAACATGACGTCGGCTCCGAGCTGGTGCTGCACCTGCATCGAAATCTCCGGGGTGAATCTGTGCCGGTCTCCGTTGAGGTGCGAGACGAACCACACGCCGTCGTCGTCGATGTGGGCGAGGCGCTCCTTGCCTACCGCGACGCGGTCATCATCCCCGGCGTGCTCGGCAGCTGCTGCCGAGTCCATGGTGATGACCTTCTTGAATCCCGACCCCAGGCTCATCACCTGGAAGCCGCCCGAATCGGTGAAGGTAGGCCCATTCCAGTTCATGAACTTCCCCAGCCCGCCGGCCTCGTCAAGAACGTCCGCTCCCGGCTGCAGGTAGAGATGGTAGGCGTTGGCGAGCAGCGCCTGCGCGCCGGCCTCCCTCATGGACTCCGGGAGCACTGCCTTCACGGTGGCCTTGGTTCCGACGGCGATGAAGGCCGGCGTCTGAATCTCGCCATGGGGAGTGGTGATGGTCCCGGTGCGGCCATGCAGGCCCTCGCCGGACGCGGTGGTCTCGCTGAGGCGTTTACCGATGGAGAACGAAAAGTCTGATTGTGGCACCCGCCCATCTTCTCAGGAATAGACGGAGGCGCCCGCGTCAGGGAAGAAGCTAGCTGTCCAGCTGCGAGGTCTCGAGGGGACCCGAAGACGGGTAGTGCTGCCGCCGGAAAGCATCCCAACTACCCCAGGCAGTGCGCAGTGACTTCGCCCCCAGACCATAAGTTGAGATGACAACGAGGCTGGACCCCGGGCCTTCGAGAGATGGCTGATCGGCGAGGATCACCAGCCCCTCGCCATGATCGGCGTACTCCGAGACCGTCAAACCCACCTGGTTCTCCGTGCGGAACCACACCGATCCGGTCAGCTCATGCCCGTCCGGGAGGTTGAGGGAGTAGGAGTCCCCGGGCTGCTGTAGCTGCTCGGCACTCAGCTTCCCGATGATCGAACCGCCGTCAGTCGGCTCACCCATGAAAAATGCGGTGCGCCGGGAGCTGGAGGGGTGCCGCTCGAGCGCAAAACGCAGCTGCTGGAGGAAAGTGATCCAGCCCTCCGTGATCTCATCAGCCTCGGCTTCAACCCGCTCAATCGTGACCACACAGCCGTCCTGCACCGGTTCGATCCGGAACGTGTCACCGCCGTCGACGGTCAGGAACGTATGGTTGGGCCCTTCAACCACTGACGGCGCAAAGAAAATGGACTGAATTTCCCCATCCAGGGTGTCGGCTTCCCAGCCGTGCCACTGCCGGACCAGTCGTGGTTCCCGGAGCATGAGCCAGATTTGCCGGGCGTCCGCATTGATGTGCACGCTCAACGGGTTTGAATCTGCCACCGGCACCTCCTGCGCAGGGTGCTGTTCGGTGCTGGACTGTGTGAGGGAATCCGCCTGCTCGCTCATGCGCGCCACTCTACTCCCGCACCTGCAGGCTAACCAGAGGCGGCAGTTTTCCCGTTCAGTGCACGAATGGCGAGCAACTCATGCCCGATGCGCCGGTCCAGCGCTTCAGCCCCAAGGGTCTCAGAGCCGCCGTGCGCGCGCAGGTACAGCAGGACCGTCAGGCGCAGGCCCCGCCAGTCCTTTTCGGCCGCGGGGTCCTTCGTAGACCGCGCGATTTCCCGGTCATACAGGTTCGGCTCGTTCAGTTGCCGCTGGCGCACCGCAGCAGCGAGTTTCGCCTTCAGCGGGTCTGTCTCGGCGTCGTCGGCCGTTCGAAGCGCAGCGGAATACCCAGAGGCACGGGAACCGTCGCCGTCGTCCTGGGTGAGGTGCGCAGCGAGCGCAAGACAGCCCTCGATCAAATTCCAGCGGCCGAAGTTGCCGTCAAACGGCTGGTCCGTGAGCAGGTCGCAGACCCGGAGCGCGCTCGTGGCGTCGGACAGGTCCACGTACAGCGTCAACGCGAGGTCCCGGATGTCCTGCAGACTGCTGCCCGACTTGAAATTGACGCCGCGGGTGAGCCGTTCGGCGAGCTCATTCACACGCGGGCTCTCGGCATGGATGGCGGCGACGTGGGCGACCAGCGCCTCCGGCGACCCCTCGTCGGTGACGATGTGCGCGAGTTCATCGGGCGCCTCCGCCTGGACGGTCGATCCGGTGGCAATCCGCACCGTTTCACCCGACTCAAGCGTGGCCACCACAATGGCCGGAACACCGAAATCATCATGCTCGACGGCGGTGTCCACCACTTCACTGGTGCGCTCGCCTCCCGGAAGGAGGAGTTTGCGGCCGGCCTTCACGGCCTCGGCGGCGAGCGGTTGTAGCTGCGCGTCCACGTCGCTGTCGATCATTGGGAAGTCCTGCCTCACTGCACCTGTTGCCCCGGTTCGAACGGAACCGGTCGATAAAGAAACGGTAACGCCTCAGCGGCCCCAACCGGCGTAGGCGAGCGCCTGGCGCAGGAGGCTGTCGCGTCCGCCGGAGAACTCGGCGCTGACTGCGGGGCTGAGAGCTTCCTCAGGCGTCAGCCACGTCAGTTCCAGGGCATCCTGCCGCGGGTTGCATTCGCCGGTGACCGGAATGAGGTACGCCAACGCGACGGCGTGCTGCCGGTCATCGGTCAACCCGGTCTCGGAAGGGGAGGGAAAATACTCCGCAACAGTGAACGGCGTGGGGCACGGCGGCAGTTGGGGGAGCGCGAAGGGCCCGAGGTCCTTCTCGAGGTGCCGCAGCAGGGCGGCCCGAATAGTCTCCCGGTACATCACGCGGCCGGATACGAAGGTGCGCACCATCTCGCCCTGGTCATTGGCCTGCAGCAGCAACCCCACCTCGGTGACATACCCGAGGGAATCGCATCGGACCGGGATGGCCTCAACATAGACCATGGGCAGCCGGCGGCGTGCTTCGTAGAGGTCATCCTCATTGAGCCATCCGGGGTTGGGGTCTGGGGTGCGCAGGTTCATACCTTCTGTTTTATAGCAGAGAAGGGCTGCGGCGTCCCTGACTCGCTGCACTTCGGCCAATGGCTGAATAGCGGGGGACGCTCAGGAAGCGGTGTTTCCGGTGTAGTCGTTGAGGTCTTCCTGCCGCTGCTTGACCCGGATCTCGCCGCCGTCCGGGTTGGGAAGTCGCAGGGATCGCTCGTAGTTCTCATCGATCAGGATCGTCGCGGTGGGGATGCGCGGCTGCAGGATCTCCACGTCGCCGGAGAGCTCGAAGGCGAGCTCCGTGCTGCCCTTGCCGGCTCCGTGAACCGCGATCAGACCGCCGTTCTTCGCCGTGAAGTCCACCCGGGACCCCTCCTCCGAGCTGAACCGCTTTCGGGCGCCGATGTCACTGAACACCTTCGCGGCGGCTGCCACGTTCGTCGCCAACCAGATGGGCATAACCGCCAGCCCTTCCTCCGCGGGCGCTGTACCGCGGAGCGCGGCCTCATAGGCGAGGAACGTCCGCCCGTCCGTTGCGGTGACCTGCGCTGCCGGCCCATCTGCAGTGTCAATAACGACGGCGGCTGTCCCTGCTTCAGCGGTACGGCGGGCGAACTCGGAGACGGCCCCGACCTCGAAGCTGAAGCTCACTGACGGCTGGTGTGCAACGTGCAGGGCAACGTGCCCACCGTCCGCGGTGAAAACCCGCCAACCCGGTGCATCCTCGACCTGACGCAATCCGAGAGCGGTGAACAGGTCCGAGAAGGCGTCGAAGTTCGGGGTGAAAACGATGGGCCGTACCCTGAGCATTTACTTCTCCTCCACCTGGATGTGCCGCTTGCAATCTAGCGCAACACGGCGTCCAGTACTCTCAACCCATGGCCGCTGAACTGCCCGAACTCCTCCTGCCCGATGCCCAGCGCTGGCGGGTGTGGCTGGAAGAGAACCATGCGTCGTCGTCGGGAGTGTGGCTGGTCCTCCACAAGAAGGGTGGAGCGGTGACCACCCTGACCTGGGCTACTGCCCTCGACGAGGCGTTGTGTTTCGGTTGGATTGACGGCCAGGCCAGAAAACGCGACGGCGAGAGCAGCTTCCAGCGATTCACGCCTCGCGGGCCGCAGAGCATCTGGTCGCTGCGAAATGTAGGGCACATTGAACGGCTGGAAGCTGAAGGCAAGATGCGGGATGCGGGTCGCGCCGCCGTCGAACGGGCCAAGGCAAACGGTCGGTGGGAGCGCGCGTATGCGGGGCCCGCCACCGCCGTCGTGCCGGATGATCTTGCAGCCGCAATAGCGGCGAATCCGGACGCGCAGGCGATGTTCGACGTGCTCACCTCCCAGAACCGGTATGCGCTCATCTTCCGGCTCGGTCAGCTGAAGACAGAGGCCGGGCGGAGGAAGAGAATCGAGGCCTTTGTGGACATGCTCGCACGGCACGAGGCGCCCTATCCGCAGAAGCGGAAGCCCTGAGGCTAGCGTCACCTGCCAGTCGCCGGATGTGACCGCCGCGCAATCCTGACCGCAACGGTTGTGAGAATGACGGTGACCGCCGCGAGTCCTGCCGCAACCGCCGTCGTCGTCGATTCCGGCGCGCCGAAGGTGCGCCCCACCACGATCCAGGCCAGCCCCCAACAGATGGCAGCCGCAATCGCAAAGCGTCCGCTGCCGCGAAATGCGAGGAGCACGCCGATTCCGGCGACGACGGCGAGAACGATTGCGGCCCAGGCCGCCGGTGGGATGCCGAAGCCGCCGAAGCCCCCTGCGACGAGAGCTGCGGTGATGTTCGCGCAGACCGCCACGCAGACCCAGCCCAGGTAGAGTCCGAGCGTGCCGTCCGTTACGATTCCATCGATCGTGGAGGTGGGCTTTGTGGTGGTGAAGATGGCGAAGAGAACAGCCAACACTGCGAGCAGGGCGAGAATGACCAGGACGCTGCCACCAAGTAAGCCGGCCTGAATCGACAGGATCCACGCGGCGTTGAGCAACATCGACACGGCAACCCACCAGCCGAGGCGGCGCTGGCGGCGCGCGGTGCGCTGCGAGGGGAACCACTGGTAGACGGTGTACGCGCCCAAACCTGCGTAGATGACGCTCCAGATGCTGAACGCCGCGCCCGCCGGTGCCAGGAGCGTGGCGTCTGAGCTGAGTGCGCCGCCGGCGGCCTCGTCGATCGGTGTGCCGCCGAACGCGCCGGAACCGATGGCGGTGCCGATGATGCACAGAACAAAGGCAACCGTCACGCCGGTCTGCCGAACCCGATCCGAAGTCATCGGTTCTCCCTTCCTCGCTTTATCTCCACCATAGACACATCAGCCGGGCTAGTGAAAGGGCGTCTGCGGTTTCGATGCCGCGCGAAGGCTTCACCTGTGGGCGGGTTAGTGGAAGAGTGCTGTCAACACGCATATGGGGGTTCAAAAGTGATAGAACGACGACGTCTCACCGGCTCAGCAGCGACGGCTCTCCTTGCCGCTGTCCTCCTGACAGCGTGCTCAGGCCAGAACCAAAGCGACGACGACGGTCTGGCGACCTTCAGTTCCATGGATGACGCTTACGCGGCGGTCGACGAAGTGCTGCAGTGTGAAGCTGATCCGGCTGGCAGGCCGATTGTGCCTGCAGATGAAGGCAAACTGACCTCGGAGCAGAGACTGTGCGCCGAGAATGTGCAGGTAGACCTGTACTCGGATGCCGCTGCGCTCCAGACAGCGTATGAGATCTGGAGTAACTCGCATCAGGGCACGGTCCAATTGGTTCGGGGCGCCAACTGGATGGTTGTCGACGTGACGGATGTGGCAACGGGTGAGCCATCAACCTGGGACATTGAGCGCGTTGCCGATGAACTCAATGGGGAGTACTCCGCCGTCGGCTCGTGACCGGAACTATCAGCTTCGACTGGCGGTTAAGTCTTCACATTGAAGTTCGCTTTCGCTGAAGTTCCGCGATCCACCGGAAGGCACACGTCATCGTACGCAGGATCACTGTGACCAGCGCTGTGTTGCTCGCGCTGCTCGCCTCGGTGGTGTTCCTCGGTCCCCGATTGGTCGACGGCTTGCAGGCGGGCGGCGGCTCTCTGCTGGGACTCGCTGAATGCACGGTGGAGACTTCGGAAGGAGAAGTTGGACTCAACCGTGACGAGGCTCAGCTGGCGACGACGGCCGTGGCGCTGTTGGCTCGCGGTATGGACGCTCCGGACACTTCCACCATTGACGAGGCGGTATTGCAGCGGCTGGCCGAGGGCCCGCTCGAGGACGCCGGTCCCAGCTTGAGCTGCCGCGGATCAGCGGCCAGCGACCTGCCCGAACAGCAGTTGACTGCCACCGGGCTGACGCCGCGCGCGGAGCAGTTGCGCGTGGCGATGATGGAGGTGTTCGGTGACCAGAGCCTAGGCGGGTTTGCTCCGGGAGGTGTCGGTCAGGGGCACGGAGCTGACTCGACCCACTATGACGGACGCGCCATTGACGTCTTCTTCCGTCCGGTGACCGAGGAAAACCGGCGCGAAGGGTGGATTCTGGCCCATTGGCTTGTGGCTCATGCCGAAGAGTTCGACATTCAGTACGTCATCTTCGACGATCGGTTCTGGAGCGCGCACCTGGCTCGCGGTGGATGGCACGACTACGACGCACCTGACCCGAGCAACGAGATCCTGCGCCACCTCGATCATGTGCATGTCGACGTGCTGCGTGGAGGGACTGACTGAACCTCCAGCGGTTGCTTCAGAGGACGGTTGATGCCGCCGGACACCGTGAGACCTTCCGATGGGACGAATCAGCGCTGTAGTGTGATCGCGTGATCCTTCCCAACACCGTTCAAAACGCCGTGGCAGTCGCCGATCACTACGACGAGCTCGATCCGGTTTACCGGCACGTATGGGGCGATCATGTCCATCATGGGCTCTGGGCGACGGGTCGTGAGACACCCGCCGAGGCCGTCGTCGCACTGGCTGAGACGGTCGGCGATCGACTGAACTTGACGCCTGGCGACGAATGCGTTGATATCGGCTGCGGCTATGGTTCCACCGCTCGGCAGCTCGCTGAGACACGTAAGGTTCACGTCACCGGCTTCACCCTCTCCGCTGAACAGGCCCACTACGCTGCCGAGCATCCCGAACCCAACGTGGACATTCAAGTTCGCGACTGGCTCGACAACGAGCTGAGCGACGCCTCGGCCCATGCCGCATGGGCGATCGAGTCGAGCGAGCACATGGTCGACAAGCCCCGGTTTTTCGCCGAGGCGCATCGCGTGCTGGCGCCTGGCGGCCGCTTGGTCGTCTGCGCGTGGCTCGCGGAGACAGATGCAAGCGGTTGGAAGGTTCGGCACCTGCTCGAGCCGATTTGCCGCGAGGGACGCTTGCCCTCGATGGGCACTCGCGAGGAGTATGAGGCGATGGCAATGGCGGCGGGTTTCGTGGTCACTGACTATGAGGATGTCAGCGGCCGGGTTGCGCGCACCTGGACGATTTGCGCCCGTCGACTTGTGAAGGCCTTGCTCCTCGACCGTGACACCCGGCGCCTCGCTTTCAGAGCGCGCAATCGCATCTTCGTTCTAAGCATCCCGCGTCTGATCCTGGCCTACCGCACCGGCGCGATGCGCTATGGGATATTCACGTTGTCGAAAGCCGACGACGACGCAACGCCACCCCAGCCCGGTGAACCGCCGCTGTGAACATGAACCCCTGACGATCGCCTCATGTTTGAAGTAAGTTTGGGCCCATGAATCCCCAGCACCTCCTGGTCGAGGCTTCGGATGGCAGTCAGCTCGCTGTGAGCCGGTGGCAAGCCCCGGGACCTGCAATCGTCTTCTTACACGCTGGAGTAGCGGATAGACGTTCCTGGATCGCGGTTGCGGCTGAGCTCCAGGGAGATGGTTTCGACCTCGTCGCATATGATCGGAGGGGTTATGGTGACACCCCGGCCGCTGCAGAGTCTTCGTCATTTACACACGTTGAGGACCTGCTCACTATCATCGACAATCTGGGCCTCGAGCGAGTCCTCCTCGTTGGCAACTCGATGGGTGGGGCAGTCGCGCTCGATACTGCGCTGATGCACCCTGATCGAGTCAAGGGACTGGTACTCATCGGTGCTGCGGTGTCTGGCATGACCGACGAGGACACTCCGTTTGACTGGCAGCCGGATGACGCGTCCGGACCGCTCATGGCGCGCGCAGATGACCCCAAGGCGACAGATGACGACAGGATTCGTGCGCTTGCTCATCTCTGGCTGGATGGGCCAAGGGCCGCAGAAGGCCGAGTCGCGGGTGAAGCCCGGGACCTCTTCAATGCGATGAACCGGAAGATTCTCGCGGTCGCTGCGCCAGACTCAGCCGGCAGCCACGGTACTGATGCCTGGACCCGACTTGGTGAGGTGAGCGTGCCGGTGCTGTGCACCTGGGGTGATCTCGATCTGCCCTGTGATGTGCCGTTCTACGAGGAGACAGCACGCCGGATCGGGCAAGGGGCCGTACAGGTCTTACCCGAGGTGGCACACCTGCCCGGCCTCGAGAAGCCCGCCCTCATCGCAGAGTTGGTGCGAGAAAGGGCGCGCTGATGGATGCCCGTCCCGGGAAGACCGATGCCATGCGCAACCTGACCTTCGCCATGAATCTGAGCCTGGACGGCTATATCGCTGCGCCGGGTGACGGGCTCGGCTGGGGTGTTTCGAGCGACGAGCTGTTCCAATGGTGGTCCGACCGCGTGGTGTCGACGGATTTGGCGCTGTACGGGCGCAAACTGTGGGAGACGATGAGCTCACACTGGCCGACGGCGGACCAGCAGCCAGGCGCAACACCGGCGCAGATTGAGTATGCGGGCCGCTGGCGGGAAATGCCGAAAGTGGTGTTCTCCTCGACAATCAGCACGGTTGACTGGAACGCCCGCTTGGTTACCGGCGACGCGGTTGCCGAGATCACCCGGCTCAAAGCCGACGACCGCGGCCGCATGGACATCGGCGGCGCCACCCTCGCATCGGCGGCCATGCGGGCAGGCCTAATCGACGAGTATGTACTCGTCACCCATCCCGTGTTGGTGGGCGGCGGCACGCCGTTCTTCACGGCCCTGGACAACTGGGTGAACCTAAGCCTGGTAGAAATCCGGACGTTCCCCAATGATGTGGTCGTGGCCAGGTACGAGACCAGACGCTGAACGCCTGTTCCCGTTTGTGAAATTTCCCGGGCATAGAGTAGGCGGATGGCTGCAAACGCGAAGAAGTCTGAAGTCATCGATGGTTACACCGTCAAGTACCACGCGAACGGTACTACCCGGTGGTCGAAGGGACGCATCGAGAATGGGAATCCGGTCGGCTACTGGGAGTGGTACCGAATAGATGGCACCGTAAAACGGTCTGGATATTTCGACGCCGGCGAGCCGGTGGGGCAATGGACCACATATGACAAAGACGGCAAGCCATACAAGGTGACTGATCGGGGCCAAGTCAGTGCAAAGCTGCCAGACCAGGACTTTGGGCGGGATTCAAGAAGCGGGTAACGCTGCAAGGAAGGTACGATCCGAAAATTAAGGGGGAAATGAAGGATCTAAGGCTGATCGGCATGATCATCATGGCTATTGGAGCGACCCTTGTGGCGGCTATGTTCGCTTTGATGCTGTACTCAAGGATGCTTCACCCAAATTCGGTGCCTATCCTCCCTGGGCTTTTGCTCATTCTCGGTGGCGGTATTGGTGCGACTGGCGCAATCCTGCTGGCTATCGCCACGGTCCGGCTCCATCGCAACAAGAACCCCAGAAGCTAAACGCGAAGAGTGTTCGCTGAGGGATGCGCATTAGCCCCGTTGAAGGGATTTCTCACTAAACGCTGGTTGGTGCGCCGGAAGCTACTACCAATCCCTTGCGGCCGACAGAGGGGCGACCGACGCCGTCGAACATGAGACGATTCACTCCGTCAGCACTTCGCTGCTGCAACTAGCGTCTGCCCCAGCAGTTTCGACCGAGGCGCCACCTCGTTCCATCCGCATCGATGATCAGCTTGCGGACCACGCCGCGCCCCAGCAAGCTTCGCCGCTCACTGATTCTGCCTCCTCCCTCGAGGTACACGAGCATCGCGAGACAGAGCTCCCGTAAGGCTTTTTCTCGGTATTCTTCGGCGTCCTCCTCAGCGTCCTCTTCATCGAAAACCATGGTCTGCACGTCCAGCTCGGGAACGTAGGCGACCATGAATGCTCCGCCATCGGCTCCGATGATGACTGAGCGTCCCTCGCTCATGCGGCTGTTCACGAGGGAGTTGTAGGGCCAGATTTCGTGATCGGAGTTTACATCTGCCGTCACAAAATGCTCATGGTAAACGTCCTGAACGACGCGCCTGAGCATGGCTCTCATATCGATGGTCATGGTGACAGTTTCGCAAACCGACGCCGACACTTTGTAGGACTCAACCGCCCGTGCCGCCCCAGGATCTCTGGCAGGACAGGCGAGGTCAGGATGCCCACTCTCGTCTATTCACCGAAGATCCGGCAGTCTAGGGAAATGGATTTCCCACTCGTCATACGTCAGTGCACTGACCAGGATCTCGCAATCTTTACGCGGGAGGAACCACCCGGCGCGGGCATCGCCCGAACCATGCTGCAACGTCAACGTGAAGGACGAGTGTTTTTCGCCGCAGCTTGGGAAGGAGTCGTGCCGCTGGGAACTGTGGTCTTGGATTTGAACGCTGATTACCCGCCGGAAATAAAGAATCTCTTCGTGAACCCCGCTAGAAGAAGTCAAGGCGTAGGAACCGCTTTATGCGAATGGCTCGAGACGAAGGCTCGGGACGCAGGCTTCAATCACATCTACCTCGGAGTCGGTACAGACAACGCCGGCGCACGGGACCTATACATGCGCCTTGGATACCGGCCGATCGGGGAATCGGCATCCATCACCTACGAGTACACCGACGATGACGGCAGCACCAAAACCGCAACCGAAACATCCGACTACTACTCAAAACCGCTGAACTGACCGGCAAACCTCAACGTCGACCTGTCGCAGGAGTCCAGCTCGAAGCGCCCGGTGAGGGATCGCTAGGAATTGATCGCCGTCGCGTCTGTAGGGGTGCATAAGCTACGGGGATGGAATCAGACGAGCCGTGGTCCGACTACAGTCGTGACCGTCCCCCGCGTGGGTGGTCGTATCCGCTTGGACAAAAAGACTTTCTGGTGGGACTTCGGCGCCAGAATGTGAAAGTGTGAACGCTGTCATTGAGCTGGCTCGACACGAAACCGGCAGAACCGTTGTATCTGCTGACGGCTGATTGGTTCTCCGATGCTCGCGCCAATTACTTCGGGATCGAGGATCGGGGCTCTAAGCCGCTTCGCATAATTCACCATGCAGTGCCCTCTCCGTTGCGCCAAGAGGTGCGGGATGCGCTAACGAACGGGTATTTGCAAACGATGGTGGACTGGCTCCGAATGGCGTCGGTTCAGGGAAACGCCTGGACGGCAAGTGATCACCATTGGCGCCTCACTTGCATTGTCGACGGCAACATCGCAGTGAATGAGACCTAATCCACCGCTCGTGCGGTGGGGGATCGAACACTGGAGAAAGAATTCGCGAACTTGGTGGGGTTGTCTGTCGCTACGCTCGAGATATGGGAACAATTTCGAGGCGCCCACCCGACCGTGACGCGGTGCTAGCTGAAATCGCGCACGCTGCAGCTATTCGCCACGAGGACTCCAAACGCATCCTGCTTGGAATCGATGGTGTCGATGGGTCCGGGAAGACGATGTTCGCTGACGCCCTAGCTGAGCATATGGGCGCCGCTGGGAAGCACGTCATACGCATCGGTTTAGACAACTTCCATCAGCCACGCGAGATCAGATACCAGCGTGGTCGTTCCTCCCCTGAAGGATTCTGGCTCGACTCATACGATTACCAGCGTCTACATGCTTTCGTGCTCCAACCGCTGTCCAATCAGGGCTCGGGATGGTTCCGGCCGGCCAGCCATGACCTTGACTCCGACCAGTTGATCGAACCACCCGCGCAGCTCGCGCCCGCTGGGAGCATCGTCATCGTCGACGGCATGTTCCTCAACCGGGACGAATTGCGAACCAGTTGGAACTACTCCGTCTTCCTTGATGTCCCCTTCCAAGTAACAGCGGAACGTATGGCCGTCCGAGATGGGTCTCCGGCAGACCCTTCCCATCCAGCGATGCACCGGTATGTCGGCGGTCAGAAGCTCTACATGGCCCAGTGCGACCCGGCTGTGCGGGCGACGCTCGTTGTTGACAACACTGATCCTCAAAAACCAACAACCATCTCACTGGATCGGGCGTCCTACAGGCGGACGAGTTAGACCACGCCCGAGAGCTGCGCGCTGAGGGATCCTTTGACTGGACAACTCCGATTGGTCCGTGGTCGTGAGGTACACGCCGGGATTGTGAGTCGCAGTGGTAGATGGCGCGGTTTCCGCCGCGGTTAATGGCCGATGAGGAGTGCCTCGCGAGTAGCGTCGACAACATCGAGTGTGAGGGCGTCGAGGTTGTTGAGGGCCTAGACGCGTTCGATTTGAATGATGAGCCGGTCGACGAGGCGGAAGGTCCCGCCGGTGATGCGGTCGATGGTCGCGATCGCGGTGATGTAAGCGAGAGGGTCGGTTGTTGTGTTGCTGGCCGGGAGCCGTTGAGTGAGGACGGCGGTGAGTTCAGCGGGTGTGAATGGCCGATATTCATGGGCGAAGCCGATACGGCTGTAGAGCTGGGGTAGCGGGTGATTCTCTTTTCAATGCCAGGCATGCCGATGAGGATGACACCACGTGTGACGATCGAGGCACACCGTTGCTGGGTTGCGGGACACTTGTAGTCAGCGAGCGACACTGGGGCGCTTAGCCAGAGGGTACGAGGAGACAACGTGGCGTTCATCCGGACTATTACAGGGGACATGGACCATGCCTCCCCCGGCGAGCTGATTCGAGATACTCCACGGCGCCCTCGAGGCGCGTCGGTGATCGTGCTCAACGACGACACCGAGGTCGCAGCCTGATGTGGATAACCGGCGACGTCGAACTGCCCGACGAGATCCTCGACGCCCACGAGCGTGGCGAGCTCGTCTTTTTCGTCGGTGCAGGGGCTTCGCTGGGTAAGCCTTCGAACCTTCCCCTATTTGACAGCCTTGCGAAGAAGCTGGCACTACTGGCATCGCACCCATTTTCGAAGCGCGGCGGACTGGACTTTTTCATTGGGCAGCTCGAGTCGCTACCACAGGGATTTGACGCGCATCACCACGCGCACACCCTGATTTCCAATCCGAAGTCGAGATTCAATCCGCTTCATGGTGCGATCGTCGAGCTCGCGGGAATCGGAGGAGCATTCCGTGTGGTGACCACCAACTACGACGATCACCTTGCGTCTGCTGCAGGTAGCGGGTCGATCACTGTCCCGGATACCTGGTACGCCCCGGCGTTACCCCTCGGGCGTGACTTCGCTGGGCTCGTCCACCTGCACGGCTCAGTACGGCGCCCGAAGGAAGAGATGATCCTCACCGACCGTGACTTCGGCCATGCATACATCACCGATGCGTGGGCAGCACGGTTCCTCCTCCCCATGTTCGATCGATTCACGGTGGTGTTCATCGGCTACAGCCACGATGACGTGATCATGCGATACCTCGCGCTCGGGCTGCCGTCGAGCGGCAACACCGCGACCTCTAAACGGTTCGCGTTTACGAGCGACCCCTCGAACAGCAAGTGGGGCTACCTGGGGATTCAACCTATTACCTACCCGGTGGTCGGGCGCGATCATCGAGCGCTCGTGGGCGCGCTTACCGCGTGGGCCGGCCGCGCCAAGATGGGGCAGACCGACCACCAGTCGCGCGTGCAGGCGATCATCGGCGGCGGAACCGCACTCCCACTGCCCGACCGCGACTACCTCAGTGATCGTCTCCGGACTACAGACGGCGCCCGCGACTTCGCGATTGCGACGGAATCACTGCCCGACGAAACCAAACTCGAATGGCTGACCTGGCTGGAGGATCTCCCTGAGTTCAAAGCCCTGTTCTCGCCGCCGGACGTGCCGGACGCGACAGCGATTCTAGGCAACTGGTTCGCAAGAACCTTCATCGAGTCGACGACGCTGAACGGTGCAGCCCTTCAAACCCTGCAACGACTCGGGCAGTCAATGACCGCCTCGTTATACCGGACCGCCACGTGGGTCACCAGCGACCTGAGGAAGCAGGATGCGGCTGCCGGAGAACGGTGGCAAGCACTCCTCGCCACCTCAATCCATGGACAGTCGGCGCCGCTCGGAACTGACTTCCTTTTACCGTTCCTGCCCGATCTGGCAGCACCCAGCATCACGGTGCTGCGGACAGCGCTGCGGCCGTTCCTCAAGCTGGAGCGGCGCTGGTTCGTCGACGAGTCCGCAGAGCGCACGATCCACCCCGATGCGAAGATCACCTGGAACTCGGAGGACTACGCGCTGACCCAGCACGTCCTGCTCGTCGTGCAGGAGTCCGACGTCGGAGATCGCTCTCTCGGCGGTGTCTTGGAGGATGCTATCGTCGCGGCGTACGACCTGCTCGACGCCTACCACGGCGAGCGAGGCTGGGACCCGCTCGCGCATCACCGATCTGCGATCGAGCCTCATGCCCAGGACGAACTGCGGGAGCCGCTCGATGCGGTCATCGACGGCCTCCGCGAATACGGGATCAAGGCACTGCCCGTCTGGCCGGACCTGCCGGATCGATGGTGGAGTCTCAACCGCGCACTTATGCAACGACTGGCCCTGCATCTGGTGGCCGTCGATCCGGCGAGAAGTGCGAACGACAAGCTCTCGTGGCTCCTTGATCGCACTGGGCTCTATGCAGACGATCTGAAGCACGAGACCTATCAGGTTCTCGGGGCTGCCGTCGGTACTGCGGCGCCGTCCTTCAAGCAGCGGGTTTTGGACGCCGCCACTGCTGGACCCGACTACCCCGAGGACATTCCCGATCGTGACCGCCACTTCGGGTATGCGATCTACAACTTGCTCGCATGGCTAAAGCAAGCCGATCCTGATTGGGCTGAGGCTCAAACCGCGTTCGACGCCGCCCAAGCTGAGAACCCTGACTTCGGGGTGCGAGAGCATCCAGACTTCGACAGCTGGATGACAAGCGGAACCTGGGGCGGGAAGCCGCCGATGGACATCGAGGAATTCATTCAGGCGCTTGCTCAGAACGTCAACGCTGCACTCGATGACCTGCTGTCCCACGACTACTCCGAACGCCACTTCGATCAGCCTGAATGGCGAGATGCACTCGGGCTCGTGCAGCAGGCCGCTGAGCGACGCCCGGATCTTGGCGTGCTGCTCTGGGACGCCGTGCTCGGTCACGACGGCCTTGATGAAAAGCAGGTCGACCTGTGGCGCGCGATCGTCGAAGGCTGGGGCAAAGCCCACCTAGGAGATTCAGGGCTCGGGGCTGTCCAGCGCGTCAACACACTGCTGCCGGACAAGGACTCCGCCGATGCGATCGGGCGTTTCCTGCTTGATCAGATTCGACAGCAGATCGACGCAGATGAATCGCCGCTGCTCGCATCCATGCGTGAGCTGGCGCGAGCACTCTGGCGAGAGCAGGGCACAGGATTCACGCACCGAGAAGACTCGACCCCCCTGTCGTTCGCGCCGCTTTACCTGAACTCATGGCCGGGGTTCCTGGCCCAATATTGGGGCAGTGAAGTCGATCGTCGCTGGAGACACTCGCGTGAGGAATGGACTGGACTCAGCGACGAGGAGTCGGAGGCGCTCGTCGCGTTACTAAACGGCAACAAGGATGCACTGGACGCTACTCAGCCCGCGCTTACCGGAGAACTGTTCTTCTACTTCGCCGCAGACGCAAACTTCGCGGCGGCGCACCTGCTTCCGCTATTCAACGATCCGCAGCGACATGCCTTTGGCTGGAGCCCCTTCCTGCACCATCCCAGGTGGAATGACCGGATCCTCGCAGCCGGCCTCTTCGACGGCATGGTCGCCGAGCTCAGCCGTCTCGACGAGTTGCAAGACGGAACCCTGCATCACATTTTTCTGGGGTTCATAACCTCCGTGGTGTCATACGCGGGCATCACGAGTACCGATCGAAGGCGCCTGCTTGACCAGACAGTGCTCGCATCAAACGGCTCGCATGCCGCCGGCTTCGCTGAAGCAGTGGCCCGGTTCCTTCGTGAAGACGGCGTCGACGGCGCCGAGGTGTGGCGACGGTGGCTCGGAAAACATCTGGAACGCCGCCTTAGCGGGCAGCCTCGGGTCGCATCCGCCGAAGAGCTTGCACGCTGGGCGGACGTAGTCCCCGCCGTCGGTGAGTTCGTCCCTGCCGCTGCGACGCTTCTCGGCGGGCACAGCATCGGCCTCGGCGAGAGGTTCTTCAACCCGGATTTGCCGAATGACGTCCTCGCCGCCTATGGCCCTGAGCTCGTTGCTTTCTTTGCGGAGCGGGTCCGAAGCACGACCGGCTCAGACCACATGTTGAGGTACCGCGCGCAGAAACTGGTCGAGACGATACAAGGAGCGGTCAGCGACTCCGTTGCCCAGCCACTGGTTGACGCAGCGACGGAGGGGGGGTTTCTGGATGCTGCGAAATGAAACGACCTCGAGCAGTGGAATCTCGACCTCTGGAGGAGCTCTGCTGCTCGACGCGATATCGGGCCACGCGGTGGTGGTCCGGAGCGCGGTGACTGGCCGTCTGCCATCCGACCTCAGCGTCTCACTGCTGCCATCACAAAGCTGTACCGGCGGTTTCTGGCGCTCAGCTAGTTGACCACCCTTGCGCACGCACCCACGCAACGAGGCGTTGGTCCCGGTCCTTTCGAGCTTGATCCCCGGTGAGCTGGCGCGTGACGACTCTTGTACCAGCGCCCCGTACAAGAGTGCTCTCTCCTACTTCTATCCACGATGCGTGCTGAGCTTTGCCATGGTGCTTCCCTTCGCACGAGCATGTGCAATCGTCTCCCTCAGCCCTCCTGCACCGTAGGTCGCACTTCTCTGCTTCGCTGTAGTGCATTTCAATGTCAACGCTTCCATCGCGTATGGCGATGGCCTCAGCGACGTCCGCGAGGTTTTCTCGGGCGATGGTCCAGTGACCTTCCCCAGCCAAGCCGCCCCTCGGGCGCGTCGACCGATGTTGGTCGTATCGCTGCGCCTACTGCCGTCTTGAACATCGACTTGTTCGAGGGCTCATCTCCCCGGGGACCCCGTAGTCCTCGTTGACTATGTCAGTCTGATCGGAGCCCACCAGGACGGCCCGATTGGTACCCACCTCAGCGACATGCCGAACCTGATGACGGCTTGATTGGTACCCACCTGTGAACGTTGATCCCATCCAATTGGGATCTACCACGGGAGGGCCAGGATGGGGTCGAGAGTGGAGTTGTTCGCGAGAATTCGGAGAGACGCCAGACTCGAGGAGCTGTCGATTCGGGAGCTTGCGCGCAAGTATCAGGTATCAAGGAAGACCGTCAGGAGCGCTCTGAGGTCGCCGGTTCCGCCGGCTCGAAAGACACCGCAGAGAATCTCCCCTCGTTTTGAACCCTTCAAGTCTGTGATCGACGCGATGCTGATCGAGGACACGACGGCACCGAGGAAACAGCGCCACACTGCCAAGAGAATCCTTGCCCGGCTGATCGAGGAGCACGCAGCGCAGGATGTGTCCTATTCAACAGTGCGGGATTACGTCAGGGTGCGACGAGCCAACGATCGACCGTTTATGAACTTGGCAGATCAAAGGTCCACAGTTTTCAGCATGTCGTCGAGCGTTGCGAGAGTCTGCCTAAGTAGCACTGTGTGGGCTGCTGAGTCGTTCTGTGTCCTGACAAGATCTGAGAGCAGGCCCGTCACTTTTGCATCCTTATCCTCATTCCGGGCTTTTAGCATCTCGACCACTCGACGTTTGGTCTCGTCCTCTGGATCGAGGACGCCCTCGGGGAGATACACTCTTTTTTCTGCCAGCCCCAAGGTAGTTTCGCCCACGAGGCTGGATATTCCCTTACGGATACTCTTCCGCTCAGAAACCACCGTTTGCTCAGGATCGCGACTTCAGTGCCATAGGCTCGACTAATGGGCGGTTATAAGAATCAGCAGCTGACGGAATGGGACCAAGGATGGTCTTTCACCAACAAGGGGGTGTGCTCCGCTTGTGTAAATGATGCAGCTCTCAGCGCTTTAGTGCAGTGCGAAGTTGACTCCCTAGTCTGCGACTACTGCGGGACCTTCGCCACTGACACTTTCATAGCAGCGCCGGTTGACGTCCTTGCGAATGCCATTCATGAGAGCTTCCAAACGGAATACGGCGATCCGGACAACGAGGGTGTGGGGTACGACGGAAGGGAGGGCGGGTATCAACTTCCCGTCTATGACACCTGGGAACTACTCGATAAGTTCAACGTTACGGACAACACGTCTCTTCGAGCTGATCTCTCAAATTCCATCGTTGGTCCATGGTGTCAACTCAATCCATACCGCTCATCACCAGTCGAAGCTTTGTCTTGGGGCTGGAGTGGTTTCCGCAGATACGTGGCCAAGGTTCCGCGCGAAAAGTTGCACGTTCCGTCTCCGGATGCAGATCGGCAGCGGGAGGAAGGTGACATACCACCAGAGGACATGCTTACCGTACTAAGGGCCACAATCAAGCATGGCGAGCTGACACGGGTGCTGCCAGCTGGCACCCGCTGGTTCCGCTCACGCCCGCATGCATCAACAGGTCACTTCTCATCCGCTAAGGATCTCGGCAGCCCACCGCCAGGGGCTGCAAAGACGAACCGCATGAGTGCGGCTGGTGACAGCGTTTTCTACGGCGCGAAGACAAGTACCGGAGTTTTGGCAGAAGTTCATGGGTACACGTCCTACGAGTACGCCACCATTGCTGCTTGGGAAACCGCTCGTCCCATGCTCGTTATCGATCTTGTTGACCTTCCAAGCATTCCGTCGCTTTTTGATCCCGACGAGCGCCATCGGCGATCTAACCTAATTTTTCTACACGGATTCGCAGCCGACGTGCGCAAAACTGCTAAGGCAGGAGATGACGAAGATCAGCATTACGTCCCGACGCAGATTGTTGCCGAACACCTTCGTGAACTCTTTCAAGACGCCCAGGGCAATCGGGCGATGGGAGTTCTTTGGCGGTCCGCCAAGAACGAAACGGTGATGAACTGCGTGTTGTTCGTCGATAACGAGGGTTGTGTCGAGCAGGACCCAGGGTGGGCTAACAACGCTAGGGCGTGGTTGGGACTGATTCCTAACAGTCAGCAACGTGGTCCGCTTGCAGACACCTCGACCTGGTTGGCTGAAGATCCACAGTAGCCCGCTAATTGACTTGCCTACCTATTTGGCGTGGGGCTGGCGATTAACCAGGGTCCCTGGTTTCCAGCCTCGCCAGCACCTGCCGTGCTGCGTCCAGATGATGTACCACCACGCCCACGGCATTACCGCCGTGCCGAGCCGATGGTGAGTCTGATTCAAGGTCCTGAAATTTCCCCCGAGGTGGCTGAGTTTTTGCGGGATTCCGTTCCTGGGCTCGAACGCTAGATGTTGCCGCCCTGCAGATGCCGGTCCATCACAGCCGCAAGTCAGCGAATCAGAGGGCGCCCCAACGCCCGGTGAAGGATTTTTGCCGGGACCCCACAGATGGGTAACGAATCGCGGTGGGCCCTCTGGTTCCCCATGGGCTGGGCGACTCAATCGGTCGCCATCCATTCAGCTCTTCCTAGACCTAAATGCCCACGTCGGGGTCTGTCTGCGCCGCCTTCTTGCGCTTGTACCACTGGACGCCCTTGTAGGCGCCATAGCTCGCACCGGCAATAACCACGACGCCGGCAATGACGAGCCACACCTTTTGCGGGTCGATCTCGTGCTCGACCTCCCCCGCTTCCTTGTTCGCCTGGAATGTTTGGAAGTGCGCCTCCGCCTGGGCCCGCGCGATCTTCGCCGCGGCGCGCAGCGCTTGCTTTCGCGCCAAGATGTCCTCGCGCGCCTTCGCGAGCCTTTCAGGCGCGGAGTCGAGAACTTCGGTGATGCTGGGGGCGAAATGTGTCGTGTCATAGGCCACGTGGTATGTACCGCTGTACCCATTGTCGTGGCTCCGCTGGACTCCGTACTCTTTGCCCTTTGGCGTGAGGCCGTACGCACCCGGCTCACCATAGAGGAACCCTTGGTCCTTCAGCAGATAATTGACCTCGACAGCGGTCGCACCGATTTTCCTACCGATACCGCGTGCGGATAGTCCTGGAACATGGTTGTTCATGAGCTTGGCTCCTTCTCTGATCTAGAATACGTATGTACGAGTGTTCGTACGTGTATGAGTTGAACCTATACATGTATCAGTTAGGTGTCAAAACTATGGACAACCGATCCGCAGGCGAAGTCCTCGCCGAGGCACGCAAAAGCGTTGGCTGGAGCCAAGCAAAGCTCGCTGAAACTCTTGGCTTCAGCACCGTCCTTATTTCGAAGATCGAAAATGGCGTGCGAACCCCATCTGAAGCCTTCATCGAGGCTCTTTCGTCACATCTGCCCGAGAAGGCGGCTGCCGTCCGGGAAGCTGCAGGCTCCGAAGCACGTTCGGACAAGCGCAAAAGCGGGAGTCTGAAGGTGTTAGACGCGATGAAGCTTGCAAAGCAGAACGGCGAACGAGCCAGCCGCCTCAAGGCGCGAGCAGAGAACGATAAGCATGAGGCCGATGAGATCGCCCAACGTCTCGCCGAAAAGGTTAGAGAGTTTGACCGTGAAGTGGTCGATCCATTCTCTCGAGTTGTGACACGTGTTGCCGACCTGCCAGAGGATGTGATCGTGCACGCGGACGTTCAGCCCTCGTACGCGAACCCGGAATTCTCTGACGCGTTCAAAGACGCGCAGTTGAAGACCAGCAAGAGCATCTTCGCCCTGCTGGGCGCCGGAGTTCTCGGAAGCGGTACCGGCGCAGCGTTTGGGGCCGGCGCTGCAACTGCCACGTACATGACGTTCGCGAGCATCGCCACGGCATCCACGGGGGCGGCAATCTCAAGCTTGTCTGGTACTACCGCCACATCAGCGGCTCTCGCCGCCATCGGGGGAGGCAGCTTAGCCGCTGGTGGATTCGGGATCGCGGGTGGAACCGCGCTGCTCACCGGGCTTGTCGCGTTGCCGGTGATCACGGCAGTTGCGTGTGCTGTATTGGCAAGCGGCGGACGCATCCTGGAGAAGCAAAAGGTGGTCGAGCGGAAGATCCAACAAGCGGAGGCTGACTTTAATGCGAATGATGTCATCGTGCGCAGGTTCGTGGCTCGCGCGCGGAAGATCAACGAGATTTTAACAGTGGCGCTACTCGCTGCGGGCAACCACCGACGCACCATAGAGCGCGCGTTGCCCGAACAAGGGGACGTTTCATGGTCTGAACTCGATTCTTCGAAGCAGGCTTCAATGCGGCGTCTGGCAGAAATCGTCTTGGCGTGCCTGACCATGCTCGCGCTGCCTATCGGTATGAACCTGAAACAGGGCGCACCAAAAGGTGCCATGAACGCCGAAATCGTCGACGAGAACTCCGTTCCTCAAATCGCGCCCGAACTGGAAGCGGGTCGCGAGCTTGAAAACGAGTTCATAGACTTCGCAATCGAACAGTCCTTCAGCCAAGTCGCACGATAAGGCATCCGTTGTTGTGGGATGAGGGCTATCTCTTGCGGCGCTTTCTACGGAGACCGTGCAACGCTTGAGCGGCGAGTTGGTCACCGCTTTGCGCAGCTTCCTTCAAGAGTGTTCTACCTTCTTGGCGGTGTCCTGCTTGCCAAAGCGCTAGCCCGAGATTGTGCACTGCGTTTGGTTCGCCGGCTGCGACGGCTCGACGGAGAAGTTCGATTTCGTCGGCGACACGTCCCTTCATCCCATAGAGGTTCGCCAGCGGGATGAGCACGTCGACACCTCCTACATCAATGTGGCGTTCGAGGAGTTCAATCGACTCGTCAACCTCCAGCTCTCCACTCAGTACGAGTTCGACGGCAGCTTCCGGGTTCTCGTCTTTTGCCTCCAGCAGGATTCTCAGTGCGGTGTTCTCGGCTCCGAGGGAACGGTACGCACGGGACAGGCGCACCGGCACGTATGGGTGCTCACCTGATCGTTCGAACCAGGTGATGGCGGTCTTTGCATCGTTGAGTTCAAAGTAGATCTGTCCGAGTGTCAGGGCAGCATGCTGGTCGTC
Organism: Arthrobacter sp. KKT183; assembly: GCF_055657625.1. Taxonomy (NCBI): domain Bacteria; kingdom Bacillati; phylum Actinomycetota; class Actinomycetes; order Micrococcales; family Micrococcaceae; genus Arthrobacter; species Arthrobacter sp. KKT183. The sequence continues at coordinate 374,044 of NZ_CM145770.1, forward strand.
GGCCTCGTAGGCCTGCTCGAGAGGAGGAATGGCCTGCTTGAGCTTGCCTTCGTACCACAGGAAGATGCCGTAATTCAGCAGAGCGTCGGTAACGCCTGCGTCAATCGCCATCTGATAAAGCAATTCGATCGCTTCCGCTTTTGAGATCCGCTGGAGGTCATTGGCTGCGTTATACAGCGTTTCCGGTTCGAGCTCGGCGTCCTCGATCGTTTGGCGGAAGCTCAGCTTCCCATCACTTTCTTCTTGCACAATTTTCACGGCTCTAACCTTCCACAGCTCCGCGAGTTGCATGACGAAGACACGAACGAACGAACTTCTTTCGACGCGTCGGCGGGGAGAGCAGTGGGGTGTCGCATTAGGGCGCAGTGTCCGATGAGGGATCCTGCTAAATCGTCCTGACACTGCGGAGGCAGGATCCTCGCTGGTTCAAGCATGCTTCCTCTAGGGCCTTGCGTCCGGTGGTTCTGTAGGAAGGATGCCAGCGCTCATCTCTGAGGATGAGTTTTCTAGCCTTCGGGTTGAGGTTCGTCGAATCCAGCCGATAGAGGCCGCGGCGGTGGATATGGTGACAGGCATGGAACGACCGCTGAGCCTCGCCCGTGTCTGGGGTGCCCCTGTTGTGGCTGGGGCCTTCTTCTTGCTGTGGTGTCTGGCGGAAGCCGGTCGTATGAACGGTGCCTTCACGAATTGGTCGGGGGCATGGCCGCTCATTCTGGTGACTGTTGCAATCGGCTTGTCAGCATGGAAGCCGTACGCCTCGTTGGTGCTCGTGGCTGTTCTTCTGCTGGGCCAGATCCTCTTCGTGCTGCCACCTATGGCAGCTAACCATTGGGCAATCTACATCGGCGCGTTCATTGCGTTGGGCTTCACTTGTTGGGTCGCATCGAGAAGAACTCGCTTCATCGCCCTGGGTGTGAACGCAATGTTCGCCGCACTCATGACGGTACTCATGCTTTCCTGGCGCTATGGTGCAGGGGTTGGATGGTATGCCCCCCGTGGCGGGGATCTGGCCATGTTGATGAACTACGGGTGGCAGCTCTTTGCGCTCCTTCTTCTGATCGCGGGAGCTTGTGCGGCAGTGGGCATGCTGCTGGCGCTTCAGCAAGAACGCGGGAGCTTGTTCCAGGCACGCAATGCGGCACAAAAGGGCTTCCAGGAGGCGACTGTCAATCTTGTGGTTGAACAGGAGCGGTCCCGGATCGCCAGAGACTTGCATGACGTGCTCGCTCATTCGCTCGCGGTCATTTCTGCACAGGCCGACGGCATCCGGTATGTGAATAAGGGCCTGCCAGCTTCAGTGAACGCCGCCCTCGAGAACATAGCCCGCTCGGCGCGCCGTGCCTTGCTCGACGCTCAAAGGGTCATTGAAGGCGGTCCAGCTGACAGCAACGCGCACCCTCAGCCCGGGCTGGAAGACATACCCCCGCTCGTTGAGGGAATGAGAAGCAGCGGACTGCAAATCACTCACAACGAATCCGGGCAGGCAAAGGAACTCACCGCCGGCCAACAGCTCGCGGCATATCGCATCATTCAGGAGTGTCTGACGAACGCGCTCAAGCACGGCGGCCGGGGAACAGAAGTGCAGCTTCGCCTGAACTGGAGCGGGCCTGGGCTGACCATACTCGTGGCCTCAGCCATTCCCGACGCGGAAGCTGAGACGACGAGCGACGATGAAGAAGAACTCCGCGTCGGTCGAGGAATCCCGGGTATGCGTGAAAGGGCCCATCTTGCTGGTGGTTGGATTACAGCTGGCCCGGACGGGCAAAGCTTCCGGGTCACCGCATACATTCCTTATCTGGATCAGGACAACGGCTCCGGCGACGGAAAGAAGCCATGACAAAGGACCTGCCCCAAGGCGAATCCCGCATCTCCGTAGCAGTGGTCGATGACCAGGAGCTATTCCGTGCTGGGATCCGGATGCTCATAGAAAGTCAGGACGACATGGTCGTCGCGACGGAAGCAACAAACGGCGAAGAAGCCCTCGCAGCAGCGACCGAACACTCTCTGGACGTCGTACTCATGGATCTACGCATGCCGGTCATGGACGGTGTCACAGCCACCCGACGAATCGTGCAACAAGCAGACGCTGCCGGCACTGCCGCACCCAAGATCATCGCGCTGACGACCTTCAACAGGGATCAAGCCATCGTTCAAGCCATCCAGGCCGGTGCTAGCGGCTACCTCCTGAAAAGCGCAGAACCAGAATTCCTACTGGCCGCGATACGCACAGTCCATGCGGGGTACTCCGTCATCGCGCCCGGATCCATACACTCACTCTTTGAACACGCGGCACGAACATTTCCAGCAGCGGGACCGGACCTATCAGTCCTCGAAGACCTGTCCGGTCGGGAGGAAGAGGTGTTCCTTCTAGCAGCTAAAGGACTGAGCAACAGTGAGATGGCCGAAAGCCTCTTCGTTTCCGAAGCAACGATCAAGACTCACCTGCGCAACGTGCTGGACAAGCTCCAGCTTCGTACCCGGCTACAGCTGATCGCGTTCGCCCACGAACACCGGCTCCTCGGCTAGATCTCCGATGAGGCTACTCAAGGTGATTTGGCCAGCAACATGTGCGGCTTGCGCTGTGCCAGCGATCCTGCACGTGGCCACGGGCATCCCTCTTAGCAAATCTGTACCAATAGTGCTCATCCTCCTGGCCGCGATCGCATTCATCGCGACAGGCCTCCGGCGGCGAGCAGCTGAATCCAGCGCTGACCAGCCGCGGGACAAGAGCGCAGCACCTGCACGAACCGAAGTCGCCACGCACCCGCCCTCTCTCCAGCGAATTGAAGCGGCCAGGAAGCTGGCTCGGAAAGTCCTCGATGATCACGAGAAACAGCACACTAACGACCACTAAGAAGCGCACCCATAAAGAATCTCCTGGAAATTTGAAATCAGGAGATGAGCGGTGAGGGATCCCTCACCGTTCGGGGGCGAGGGATGGTCCGCCGAAGGGGCGCTACTGAACCACCTAGTCCTGTGCTCCGCGCCACTGACTAGGTGGGGAAGGCCGCCAGATCCAGGCAACGACTCCAATGACGATCAGCAGTACCGCGAAGGCAAACAGTCCTTGTTCGCTGGGAGTCGCGCTCACCAGATGCTTGAATGTGGCCGATCCTTCTTCTACTCCTGAATCTTCGACCCAGAAGTATCGGGACATGAGCGATGCGAATAACGTTGCGCAGATTACGAATCCAACACCAAGAAGCGCAGAGACTAGAAGTGTTCTTGAGCGGCGAAGTTCGCCTCGCTCCTTTGAATTCCCCATCTAGCCCATTGTTGTCCCCGTGATACTCAGCAACAAGACCATCAGCTCGACGGATCCTTCACCGAGCATGTGACTCGATGAACTAGCGGACCGGGAAGTCACCCTCGTAGTCATTCCATGTACCTGCCAGTTGATGCATAGCAAAGAGCTGGTCGTTCACAGAAGCGTCCTTGCCTGCGAAGTCCATGACGAAGTAGTTCACACTAAAGCTGTCGGTAAGGGTCGAGTTGTACTCTGTGGCCGCGGCACGCGTTCGAAAACGGTAGTAGTTCGCTTCAGCAGTGCTGTATGCCTCAACGCAGCCAACCTCGGCACCGCATGTTAAGTCAGTGATCTCTGTGACCTCGGTAGTTACATCTTTCCCTGTGTACTCGGCTTCCATCACGTCCTCGAGCGTGAGGGTGAGTTGAGGGTGCAGAAACAAATAGATTATCCCTGCTACGAAGACCAGTGGTACTCCTACCAGGACTGCGATCAGCCATTTCTTCCCCATACCGCACCATTATGCAGGAGTCGGTCGAGTCGACGACCGTCCGCAAGCCGGTCGTTCAGTGCCCTCAAGCCGAACCTTTGGGTGCACGGTTAGTTCCCTTGAGGACCTTGTGCTTTTGGTGTCGCCCTAATGATCGGATACTGGCACGGCAGGGACGCTGCGTCCGTCAAGAAGGGTGAGGCTTTTCACCACTGTCCCGTCAGGTAAGCGAACCCCTTCTAGGGTAAGACTCAACAAGCCATCGTTCGGGGGATCGTAGGCCGAGGTGTATGCGTAAGTTAAGTTCTCAGGGAGCTCACCTAAGTCCGCCTCGGTGGGGAATTGGATATTGAGCGAGGCTTCTTGCGCAGATTCCTCGCATAGTTGAATGGAACCATCAGGATGAACGAGGCCAATATTGCTAAAGGTACGCTCGGGCGTCTCTGCGGCGTACCACCTGTACCCAGACGGGGGGTTGGTCCTTGAGGATTCGCCGGCTTGCAATGCCTGTTCAATGGCATTGCACGCCTCTGGTATCGCGGGAACCTCGACATTCTTAGTCGTCACAGGCGCTTCGGAGCCATCGGGGAGAGGGGTGTCGTCGATTAGCGGCACGAGCGTAAGGCCAGCAACTAATGCGGTACCTAGTATCGCCACAAGTATGAAGGGCCAGCGCCGTGGCGCGTTCGGCCGGTCAGTCGATGCAGGTTCGAGCGCGTCTGTCGGCTCGGCGCCGAGTTCGACAATGCGCACACCACCGTCCTGACGCTCGTGATCTACCCAGTCATTAGAATTCATGCTGTTCCCCATGCCTTCGACCTTAGATCCTGCCGGACTGATCCTTTGCCTACGAGCTCGGAGAGCCTTGCCCCGGATGACAGGAGACAGTGCTGCGTAAGCCGAACCGTCAGCGTGCGGATAGGCATCTGACGACTGCCCCACTGCCCGCAAGCCGGTCCTTCTGGCGGTGAGGTTGGCCGTCGTCTACTTTGGGAAGTACCGCCAGATGCCCTCTGTGAGGACTTCTACCGCATCATCAGTCACGCTGATGGCCGTTTGGTCATCGATGGCGTAGGACGGTTGCTGTATACCGCCAGCCCATTTCTCTGCTGCCGCTAAAGAGTTACCGGGTGCACCGTCGGGCGCGAGGTGCGGGCAAATCGAAAAGGGAACTACTCCCAGTGTGCTGTCGTCACCGGTCATCGACTTCCAGCCGACGAACTCACGACCGATCTGCGGGGTCATCACCATGCTGCCAGCGCTCATCCCAACCCACACAGTTTTCGTCAGCGACGGGAACATATCGGCCAGTCCGGACTGCTGCACCCAGTGGTTGAGGTATAGAGCGTCACCGCCAGCCGCCAGTAACACGTCGGTTTCGAGAACGAGTGGCTTCCACCGCTCTTCATCGATGCTCGGCAGCGCGGTCAATTCCAGCACGCCGACCGATTCCCATCCCAGGTCAACCATGGGATTCTCGGATCTTCCACTGATAAATTCCCATGCCTTGATGCCGGGGCCGACCCATGGGTGACCATATTGGGCGGTGGGAATGCACAGTGCGTTGGACTCGCTGATCGGCTTGCCGATCAGTTCTTCGAGTGCTGCGAAGATCGTTGGATTGGTGACGCCAGCCGACGTAAGGAGAAGCTTCACGGCGCCATCCTAGCGGCTGCGGCTCGTAGCACCGCGACTCGATCGGTCGGCGTTCACGGCGCCCAAATGCCATCGAGTGCTCGACCGACCATCAAATGCGCGTAAAACCCGCACGATGAAAAGCCCCGTGAAGGAACGATAAGTGCAACACTGAAATGGTGAAGATCGGCTACGCGCGAGTCTCTACACATCAGCAAGACCTCACCATTCAAAGGGAAGGTCTGGCCGCTCTCGGAGTAGAAGCGGACAACACTTACGTCGACCACGGGCTGACCGGCACCAACCGAGCCCGCCCCGGACTTCTCCAGGCATTGGCTGCGGTCCGGGCCGGTGACACGCTTGTCGTCACCAAACTTGACCGGCTTGCGCGGTCGTTACCCGACGCCCGGGATATCGCCGATGAACTCACCCGAAAAGGTGTGTCGCTAAGTCTCGGTAACAGTGTCTACGATCCGACTGACCCGGTGGGCCGCCTCATGTTCAACGTGCTCGGCATGGTCGCCGAGTTCGAGTCAGACCTGATTCGAGCCCGCACGCGCGAAGGCATGGCCGTGGCGAAAGCCAAAGGCCGGCTGCGGGGCAAGCCGCCCAAACTGTCTCTCACTCGCCGCCGTCACCTATACGAGCTGGTCGACGAAGACAAGTACACACAGATGGAACTGGCGGAGATATTCTCAGTCTCCCGGACAACTATCTATCGCGAGATCAAGAGACGCGCTGCGGCGTCGAAATCCTGAACCCTCACCGCGTAAGCCGGCTACGGAACAGCAGGTATACGAAGTACGGCGCACCGAGCAGTGCGGTCAGCAGACCAGCCGCCAGCTGCGCCGGAGCAACAAAAGCGTTGCGTAATTGCCGAGTCAGCGGGTTACCGCGTACCAGATCAGCAGCATCGTTACGAAGAACCCGGTGACATAGTTCAGCCACAGGAACCGTTCCCAACCGCGGTGGGCGAGCTCGGCGTCGTCGTCCTCCAGGGAAGCAAAGGGGACGATATTGACCACATACAGCAGAACCAGGAAGGAGGCTAGCGGTCCAGGCCACGGGGTGAAGAGCAGGAGAGCACCGCTGACCAGATAGGAGGCGATGGCAAACCTCACGGTCGCCCGGCCACCGGTCACCGTCGCAATGGAGGCGATACCGCCGGCCCGGTCTGCCACGACGTCCTGCACCGCGCCGAACGCCTGGCTCGCCACGCCCCACAGGAAAAAAGAGGCCAGCAGTGCCCACAGCGCCGGCGTGAACTCGGCCTGCGCCAGCACCAGCCCATAGACCGCCGGGCTGACAAAGTGCGTGCTCGAGGTGATTGAGTCCAGGAAGGGGCGTTCCTTGAAGCGGAGTTTCGGAGCGCTGTACGCGATGACCGCGAAGACGCTGACGGCCAGCACCAGCCAGGACAACGGCCCGCCCAGCAAAACCAGCGCCGCGAGGAACGGCACATTGGTGGCAATCGCCGCGCGGAGAGTGGTCGCGTGCATGGTCCGGTCAAGCACGGCACCTTCCACGCCGCCCTTGCGGGGATTGCGGAGGTCAGACTCGTAGTCGAACACGTCATTGATCCCGTACATCGCCAGGTTGTAGGGGATCAGGAAGTAGAGGGTTCCAATAATCCAGGCGAGGTCGATCCGCCCGGCGGTCAGCAGGTAGGCGGCCGCAAACGGGAACGCCGTGTTCACCCAGGACAGCGGGCGCGAGGACACCAGCAAGGTGCGGAGGGTCTTCATGGCTGCGGCTTCCCCGCCCGTTTGCCCAGCAGGATCCACAGCGCGGGTAGCAGGAGCACAGCCGCCACGGGATAGGCGAAGTCTTCAATCGGAGCGAACCCGATGTAGACGCCGGAGATCAGCTCCTCGGAGTAACTGAAGAGCCCGAACGCGATCATCATGCTGTCGAACACGGCGGTCAGAACCAGCACGACGACGGCGGCGGCACCTGCCGCAGCGAGCGCAGTCCTGCGCCTGCCGTCTTTCAATGCCGCCGCTGTTAGGCCGCCGACAAGAAGCGCCGGAAGGAGGAACACCGCATTGAGCGCCCAGTAGGTCACGATTGCCCTCCCGGCTCGTCCGACAGTTGCCGTGCATCCCGGGGACTGCTGCTGCGCTCGGTGAAGATGCGCCGGAACCACAGGAACAGGTTCATCACCAGATAGCACAGGAAGGCGAGGAAGATCGGTTCCTCCAGGGGCAACTCGGGTGCGAGCATCACTCCCGTCATCGCTGCGGTACCCCGGTAGAAGATCCCCAGCCCGATCCCGGCGAGGTCCCATACGAGGAAAAACAGCACTCCGGTGATCAGAACGACGGCGGCCCGGCGGGCGTCGTGCCAGAAGAACAGGCGCAGGCGCTGGTCGAGAAGCACCATGCAGCCCAGCGAGATCAGGAGGAACAGCAGGTAGGCAGCGCCCATCACGTGACCGTGGTTTCGCGGACCCTGCCTGCCCGCAGCGGCACGGGAAGCGGGCCGGTGCTCAGGTCCCTGCGCAGCCGCTTGATCACCAGTTCGGCGCTGATCAGGCACATCGGGATCCCGATCCCGGGGATGGTGGAACCGCCCGCGTAGTACAGGCCCTGAACCTTGCGGCTGACGTTGCCCGCGCGGAAGAACGCGCTCTGCTGCAGGGTGTGGGCCGGGCCCAGCGAGGTGCCTTTCCACGAGTGGTAGTCGCGCTCGAAGTCCGCCGGGCCGTAGCTGCGCCGGAGTACGATGCGGTCCGCGAGGTCCGGGATGCCGGCCCACTCGCTCAGCTGTTGGATAACAGCATCAGCGACGCGCTCGATGCGCTCGCCGCCCGCACCTCCCAGGCTTGGATCCGCCGGGATCGGGACCAGGACAAAGACGTTCTCGTGTCCCTCCGGAGCCACGGTGGGATCCGTGGCGCTGGGCTTGCACACATACATGGACGCGGGCGTGGGAATGAAGGGAGTTCGGCCGAAGATCGCACGGAAGTTCTCCTCCCAGTCACCCGTGAACAGCAGTGTGTGGTGCTGCAGCTCCGGCAGCTCGCCGCGGACGCCCAGGTAGAGCAGAAGGGCGCTGGGCCCGGCTGTGCTGCGGTTCCAGTACCGCTGGGGATAGGTCTGCAGTTCGCGGGGGAGCAGCGTGGTTTCGGTGTGGTGAAGGTCCGCTGCGGAGACGACGACGTCGGCCGCGATGGTGTGCTCCCTCCTGTCAGCGGAGCGGTAGCTCACCCCACGGACGGCCGCGGGTCGCTTGCGGGAGGCCGTCGCAGTGGTCTCGATCCCGGTGACCTCGGCGCCCGTGGTGATGGTGACGCCGGCATTCCGGGCCAGGCCCTCCAGCGCGTCCACCAGCCGGGTGAAGCCGCCCATGGGATAGAGCACGCCGTCGTCGAGGTCCAGATGGCTCATCAGGTGGTACATGCTGGGCGCGGTGAACGGGGAGGTCCCGAGGAACACCGCAGGGTATTCGAGGATCTGCTGCAGCCGCGGGTCGCTCACATAGCGGCGGGCGTAGTTGTGGAGCGGTTCCAGCAGCAGCCGGCCGAGCCGCGGCAGGCGCCCGAGCACATCCGGTGTCAACAGCGAAGTGAACGATTCGAAGGTGGAGTAGAGGAACCGGCGCGTGGCCATGGTGTATGTGTCCGCAGCGGAATCGAGGTACTGCTCCAGCTTTGCGCCGGCACCCGGTTCCAGCCGCTCGAAGAGTTCCACCACCCGGTGCCTCTCGGCGGGAACATCAACGGGTTCGGGGTAGCCCTCGGACAGGAGCCGGTAGCCCGGATCGAGTTTCACGAGGTCCAGCTGCTCATCGGCCGAGGTGCCCAGCAGCCGGAAGTAGTGGTCGATCACCTCGGGCATGAGGTACCAGGAGGGCCCGGCGTCAAACCGGAAGCCGTCCTCGCTCCAGGAGCCGGCCCTGCCGCCCACGGTGTCCTGCTTTTCCAGCACCGTGACGGAATGGCCTTCGGTGGCCAGCAGCGCTGCGGTTGCCAGTCCGCTGATACCGCCACCGATGACGACGACGGCGCGTCCGGACGGTGTGCGTGCCTTCACTGTGCCTCCACGCGGGATGGATGCGGGCTGGAGGGTTCCAGCCCGCGCTTGCCGGTGAGGACAGCGGCCGCGATGCGCAGCTTCACCGTGTTGGGCACGCTGATTCGCGTGCGCATCAGTTCTGAGGCAGGAGTCGCGCGGATGCGCGCGGCCAGTTCGGCGAACAGTTCCTGTGCCAGGGCCACGGCCCTGCGGCTGGATGGGGGCAGCCCGCGGAGCACGGCACGGGATTCGCTCAGATCGTGTTCGATGTCCGCAAGCAACCGTTCCTTGTGCGCCTCATCGAAGTTGTCCGGGGAGACGTCCGGGAAGTAGCTGCGGCCAAGCGACTCGAAATCCTCGGCGAGGTCCCGGAGGAAGTTGACCTTCTGGAAGGCTGCGCCGAGGTGCCGGGCGCCGCGCTCGAGCTTCTTCGTTTCCGTGGCGCTCACCGCGTGCCCGTCGAGGAAGCACTTAAGGCACATCAGCCCGACTACTTCCGCGGATCCGTAGACGTACACGGCGAAGGACTCAGGGGTGTGTTCCGCCTGCTCCAGGTCCGCGCGCATGGAGGCAAAGAATGGGCGGGTAAGGTCAGTGCCGATCCCGGTGCGGCGGGCGGTATGGGCAAAAGCGTGGACCACCAGGTTGGTGCTGTACCCGGTATCCAGCGCGCGTTCCGTTTCGCGTTCGAAGTCGTCAAGCTGGCGCCGGGTGTCCTCAGGAGTCAATCCCGCGGCGGAGGTGACGCCGTCGACAATTTCATCAGCAACCCGCACCAGCGCGTACACGGACTCCACCTGCCGGCGCACGCTGCCCTCGAACAGCCGCGAAGCCAACCCGAAGGAGGTCGAGTAGGAGCGCAGCACTACGGCGGAAGACTTCAGTGCAGCAGCCGTGTAGTCAGCGAGCGCATCGCGGTCCCGGCTCACGCCCGAACCCTTTCGCTGACGACGTCGGAGATGGGCGCCAGACCGTCACGCAGGGCCTGCGGCACATACGGTTCCACGAGGGCCTGCAGCGCGCGCTCGGTCAGGTCGGCGGCGAGACGGGTGGCTTGGTCGCGCGCACCCGATTCAATCAGCAGCTCTCGGACCTCCGCCGCACCGGTTGCGGTCAGGTCCGGGTCCGCCAGCAGCGCCGCGATCCGCGGCCACTGCGGCTGGTCCGCTGCGTAGGAGATCAGCGCAGTACGTTTACCCTCGCGCAGGTCACTCCAGCCGACTTTGCCCGTGCGGCTCTCGTCGCCGAAGACGCCGATCAGGTCATCAGCCACCTGGTACGCAATCCCGATGCAGCGGCCGAACTCTCCCAGCGCGTTCACCAGCAGGTCATCGCCGCCGGCAAGCACCGCACCGGCCTGCAGCGGCGCTTCGAAGGAGTACACAGCAGTTTTCAGCCGCGCCATGTCGAGCACTTCCTCAACAGGCTGCGGAGTTGGATCAAAAGGAGCTAACACATCAAGTAGTTCGCCGGCCGCGGACGCAAAGATGGCTTCATCGAGAAGATCTCCCAGCCGCTGCCGGGTAGCGAGGTCTGTGTCCACCTCGCCGAGCAGCCGGTAGGCGTTGGACAGCGCCAAATCACCGGCAATCACTCCCACGGACAGCCCGGCATGCTCGGCACGCGAGGGACTGCTTCCCTGCGCGGCGGCGAGGTTGCGGTACGTCCCTGACACGTTGGGGATTCCACGGCGGGTAAAGTCCCGGTCCACGACGTCGTCATGCACAATCAGCGAGGTGTGGAGGAGTTCGAAGGATGCAGCGACGGTGGCCGCCGTGACCCTTTCAGTGCCGCCCAGCAGGCTGTAGACAGTCATCACGAGGCGGGGGCGGAACCGCTTGCCTCCCACGGTGCACGTTTCGAGGTGCTCCCACATGGTGCGGTAATCGGGATGCATCGCTTCGGCGCGTGATTTGGACCGGGCGAAGAAGGACGTCAGGACGTCATCTACCAGCTGGCTGTCGGTGGATCCAGCCAGTGTGATCTCCTTGTCCATAGGTAAAGTAAACACGCGTCACCCATTGGAGGGAAATGAACCGCACCGCAGAGCTGGTTGTCCTGGCGGCTGACGACGGAACGCCCGTCGGCACGGCGGACAAGGCGACGGTCCATTCGACCTCCACCCCGCTGCACCTGGCCTTCTCGACGCACGTGTATGACGACGCCGGCCGCATCCTCCTCACGCGCCGCGCGCTGTCCAAGCGCACCTGGCCGGGCGTGTGGACCAACTCCTTCTGCGGCCACCCGGGCCCGGGTGAGGCAACCGAGGATGCCGTGGCGCGCCGCGCGGACCACGAGCTGGGGCTGCGCCTTGATCTGATTGAGCTACGGCTTCCGGACTTCCGGTACCGGGCGGTGGATGCCTCGGGCGTGGTGGAAAACGAGATCTGCCCCGTTTACACGGCACGCGCGGTTTCCCCGGTGAACCCCCGCGAGGACGAGGTGATGCAGGTGCAGTGGGCCGACCCGCTGCAGCTCACCGCGGCCGTTGCCGCCGCACCCTGGGCCTTCAGCCCGTGGCTGACCCTGCAGTTGCCGCTGCTCTACCCGGAGCGGTTCGCCGCCTCCGTCTGACGGCTGTTCTATGCAGAAGGTCAGTGGTGCACTGTCCGACGACGGCGCTCCCGTCCTGCGCTGATTGCTTGCCTCCAGCGCTCCCAGGGTGGAGCCAGCCGCCAGTGGAGCGCCAGTGTATGAAAGGCGCGGCGGAAGCGTCGGCGGCCGGCAGCGCCGCCAGCCAGTGAGCGGGCCGAGATGCCCACTTTGAGGGAGCGGTCGTACGCCGTGCGCTGCGAAGGGTCGAGCGCGAATCCGAGATCGACGTCGTCGTGGACGTCCGGATCCCTGCGATGGATCCGGGAACGCACGCTCTCCCAGTCCGCGCGCCGGAAGGCGCAGTTCGAGCCGAACGGCGGCCAGTGGGCCATGGCGAGCCCCATGGAGACGAAGTACGCCTGCATATAAGCAAGGTTGGCCAGCCACGCACGGAGGGGTCCGGCGTCGTAAAAGTTTCCGGGACCGGTCAGTACGGCGAGGTCGGGTTCCGTATCGAAGCGGTTCGCGATGCGTTGGAGCCAGTCCGTGGGCGGAAGTGTGTCCGCGTCGCAGCGGACAATGATGCTGCCGAGCGCGGCGTCGTAGCCGGCGGAGGCAGCAGCAGCGATTCCGGGCACTGGCTCCGTCAGCACGCGGGCGCCGAGCTGGGCAGCTATCTCCGCGCTGCTGTCGGTGGAGTTGTTGTCCACCACGATGACCTCCAGCGGGGCCACTGTCTGCGCGGCGAGTGCTTCGAGGCAGCGAGTCAGGGGACCGGCGTCGTCCTTGCAGGGAATCACCACGGACAGGGACGGCATGTGCTGATCCTAGCCGCCGCCTGCAGTTCTTTCGGTGTCGTCTCCAGGGAAGAAGAGATCCTCGATGGTGCAGCCGAAGATCGCGGCCAGCCGGAATGCCAGCGGCAGGGAGGGATCAAACCGGCCGCGTTCGATGGAGATGATGGTTTGTCGCGAGACGCCCAGTTCATCGGCGAGCCGCTGTTGGGACCACGCCAACCGCTGGCGGGAATCGTGGACAGAGTTGCGCACATCAGCCCTTGCGTTGGAGGACCAGGTAGCGGATGCCGAAGGAGGCAAAGCACGCGAGCACAACAGCGGGAAGGACGAGCTTGAGGTCGACGGGAAAGTTCGCGGGGATGAACGCAAGGATGGTCGCGCCCGCTCCGGCGAGCAGGACGAGGTCGGTGAACGCGCCGGCGGCCGCACGGTCATACCACCCGGATTCAACGGATTCCTCCGGCCGGTCGGCGGCACCCTTGATGGTGCCGCGGTCCACCACGACGGCGTAGACGAGGGCGACCAAGGGCAGGGCCAGGCAAAGGGCAAAGACCACGCCGCCAAGCATCGGATTGGACTCGGTGGCGCCCATTGCAGCTGCCACCACCCCGAGCGCTGCCGCTAGCGCCAGCCCGGCGGGAATAGCTACCCCCAGTGCTGGGAAACCGCCCCTTTTTGTGGTGCCCCACGGTGTGCGTACCTGTTGATCGTGCATTGGTTCCTCTCCATCATGTAAACCTTGCTTTACATGACAAGTTTGCTTTACACGCTGTCTACTGTCAAGCGCCATTCACTGCCAGGCAGGCGCGCTTTGGAAGGCCTCACGCACAGCGCGCAACGCGGCCAGTAGGCTTGAGTTCATGATCGCCGACCTCATCCGACGGCCGGCCACGCACGCCGAAGTCGCAGCGGACGGCGTGCGGGCTGCAGCCGTACTCAGCACCATCGTGATGGTGTTCTGGTGGGGGCCGGTGGACGTAGCCGTGTTCTTCCTCGCGCTCGGTGGCCTCACGTTGTCCCGCTATGCCCGTCCGCACCCGGTGTTCGATGCGGTGTACGGATGCGCGCTGCTGTTCGCATGCTGGAGCAGCGTCCTGAATGTGTACGAACTTATTGCCTGGTGGGACCTGCTGGTGCACTGCGTCTGCACCGGGCCGGTGGCCGGCATGGCGTACGTGCTTGGATCGCACCTGCAGGTCTTGCCCGCCGCCGGCCACGGACGCCGGAACCGCGTGGGTGTGGTGCTGCAGGTGGTGCTCCTCGGCATGGCGCTCAGCGTCCTGTGGGAATTCGCCGAGTGGGCCGGTGATGCCTGGGTCACCGAGGACATCTACGTAACCTATGCGGACACCATGGGCGACCTCGCCGTTGCCACCCTCGGGTCACTCGCGGCGGGGATTCTGCTCGTAGCGCTCAGCCGCCCGCGCGTCCGGTCCTACCAGTAGCCTGCCACGCGGCTTCGAAAATCATCCACGCCTGAAGTTGCGTGGACAGTTCTACTGAGCCCTTACCGGCCGAATCTCCCGGCGCGGCAGGAAAGACCAGGACAGTACGACGACGGCGGCCGCCGGCTTCCCGCTCCGTGCGCCCCTCCCACAGGGCGCGCGCCGTCGTCGTGATCAGGGTGCGGGCGATTGTGCGGGTTGCTTCCGGCAGGTGCGGTGAAACCGCCGCGAGCGCAAGGTAGCGGGCGAGGATTCCCGTGAACAGGCCGCCGTCACCGCCGCCGTGGGTGCGCAGGGCGCCGTCCGGCTGGACGAGGTGCGTTGCTATGGCGGTGATCAGGCCGCTGGCGCGCTCCAGGCTTCGTTGGTCTCCAAGGGCCAGCAAGGCACCCAGGACCGGGCCCTGGTTGTAGGTGTAGAGGTCGGTGACCAGCCGTTCGCCGGGCATGCGGATGCCATCGAAGAGGAGCCCGGTTGCCGGGTCCAGCAGCCGGGCGAAGAGCCAGTCCACCAATTGTGCCGACTCGTCCTTCCGCCCGATGCGTGCGAAGTAGAGCGCCGCCGGGGCCGTAGCCGGGGTGTTCTTGAAATCGCGGGATGTGTTCCAGAAGAGGCCGCCGCCGAGGTCTGAAGTGTGTGCTGAGATCAGGGCCGCGGTCAGTGTGGGAAGCGGTCTGGTGTCTGCGATATCGGCTGAGCGCAGGGCAGCGAGGGCTAGCCAGGCCATGTCGTCGTAGTAGCTGTTTCTCCAGCGCCCGCCGTTGCGCAGGCGGATGGTGCGCAGGAGGCGGCGAGCGCGCGTGCGGTGAGCGGCGCCGTCGTCGTGATGGGTGATGTCTGCGCGCTCCGCCGCATCGAGGAGGCAATCGAGATAGTGCGCCTGCCACCAGTAGTGCCACGGAACTGTGCTCCGGTTCGGGAGATTGACCTGCGCGAGGTGCGTTCCGGGCAGGCCGAGCAGCCGGTGGCCGAAGGCCGCGGGGACGGACGCGGCGGCTGCTGCGGCGCGCAGTTGTGCTTCCCGATGTTCTTCAGGGAGTTTCTCGGCGGGCAGTTCTGTGGGCATAGAGCCACCCTAAAGGGCGCCGTCGTCCTTATGTTTGAGCACTATGCACAGTGCGGCGGCCGGTGGATGCTGCGGTGTGCTGCATCACAGTAGGCTCGAAGGAGTGTTCGCAGCTGAGTCTTCGACTCACCCCTCGAATCGACCCCCGACGCAAAGGAGATGTCATGGAGTGTGCAGGAACGGTAGCCCTGGTGACCGGCGGAGCGTCCGGGCTCGGCCGGGCGACGGCGCAGCGGCTGTATGACGACGGCGCATCAGTGGTGATCCTGGATCTTCCGCAGTCGGATGGCGCAGATTTTGCCCAGTCGCTGGGGGCGCGGGCGCGGTTTGTTCCTGCTGACGTGACCAGCGAGGAACAGGTTCAGGCTGCGGTGGACGCGGCGGTTGAGCTGGGCCCGCTGCGCATTGTTGTCAACTGCGCAGGAGTGGCAACGCCCGGCAAGGTACTGGGCAGGGACGGCGTGCTGCCGCTGGAGCAGTTCAACAAGGTCATCAGCATCAACCTGATCGGCACCTTCAACGTGCTGCGACTCGCGGCGGCCGCCATGGTAGCCACCGAGCCGGTACAGACGTCGACCGGCACGAACGAGCGCGGGGTCATCATCAACACGGCATCCGTCGCGGCGTTCGACGGGCAGATTGGGCAGCCCGCGTACTCGGCATCCAAGGGTGCTGTTGCGGCGATGACCCTGCCGATTGCGCGTGAACTCGCGCGGTCCTTCATCCGGGTCATGACCATCGCCCCGGGCATCTTCGAAACCCCCATGATGGCCGGCTTGCCGCAGGAGGCCCAGGACTCCCTCGGGAAGCAGGTGCCGCACCCATCCAGGCTCGGCAAGGCCCCCGAATACGCTTCGCTGGTTGCGCACATCGTTGAGAACCAGATGCTGAACGGCGAGACCATCCGGCTTGACGGTGCCATCCGCATGGCACCGAAGTAGATCCTCTTGATTTCTGAGAACACCCGAAAGGACAGCTCAATGGAGAGCAGCCTCCCATCCGCAGACTTCTACGGATTCGAGTCCCTGCTCAGTGACGCCGAACGGGCGAAGCTGCAGGACGTGCGGGACTTCCTCGCCAAGGAAGTGGCGCCGTTCGCCACCGATTGGTGGAACCGGGCGGAATTTCCGTTGGAGGTGCTGCCCAAACTTGCCGCCCTGAACCTGAGTACGCCGGTCCAACAGGGGTACAGCTACCTGTTCAGCGGCATGGTCATCGCCGAACTCACCCGGTCCGATACGTCGCTGGCAACGTTCTTCATGGTGCATCACGATCTCTTCGTTGAGGCCTTGCACGAGTTCGGGACAGAGGATCAGAAGGCACGGCTGCTGAACGATGCCATGGACCTCACCATCACGGGTGCCTTTGCCCTCACCGAGCCCCAGCACGGGTCCGATGTGGCGGGCGGCATGGCAACCACCGCAACGCGGGACGGGGACACCTGGATCCTGAACGGCGCAAAGCGCTGGATTGGAAACGGAACGTTCTGCGACTACATGCTCTTGTGGGCGCGGGACACCGCGGACGGCGCCGTGCGGGGCTTCATCCTGGACGCCACACTGCCCGGGGTTACCAGGACGGCCATCGAGAACAAGATTGCGCTGCGGACGGTGCAGAACGCGGACATCATCCTGGACAACGTCAGGGTGTCAGAAGCAGACCGCTTCGCAGGAATCAACACTTTCACTGACACCAAGCACCTGCTGCGCGGTTCCCGCATCCTGGTGGGCTGGCAGGCGGTGGGCCAGCAGTTGGCGGCGTTCGACGCTGCGCGTGCCTACGCCGTCGAGCGCCATCAGTTCGGGCGTCCGCTGGCGAGCTTCCAGCTCATCCAGCAGCAGCTGGTGCGCATGCTGGGCAACACCACCGCGAGCCTCGGCATGATGGCGCGGGTTGCGCAGTTGCAGGAAGACGAGCACCGCGGATTGCACGAAGGACAGCAGCAGGAGCAGCGCAGCGGAGCGGACATGGCGCAGGCCGCGCTCGCGAAGTCCTACACGTCATCGCTGATGCGGGAGACGGTGGCAATGGGCAGGTCGATCTTCGGCGGCAACGGGATCGTGACGGACTACAAGATGGCGAAGATTTTCGCGGACGCCGAGGCAATCTACACATACGAGGGTTCTTTCGAAATCAATACCCTCATTGTGGGGCGTGCGGTCACGGGAGTATCTGCGATCCTCTGACGGTTGTTGCTGCAGCCAGCGCGGAAGTGGTGGTTGCCAGGGTGAGCAATCCACCGGGACAGTGGAGTATGAGCTCTGTTGAATCGCTGCCCCAGCTGACAGTCCGGGAAACCGCAACCTTCCTGTCGAAGGTGTTTGTGCCCACCCTGGCCAAGGGACCGATCATCCGGCGGCCACGGATGGTCGCGCTTGCAGAGAAGTTGCACCTCGATGAGCGGGCAGTCGCCACCCTCACTCAGCTGGCGGCGAAGTATCCGGCCTCGCCCGTTCTCCTCCGCTTGCCGCTGCGCCGACAGGCGATAGTCCTGGAGCCCAGGGACGTGCACCGTATCCTTGCCGAAACTCCGGAGCCTTTCGCCGCTGCCAGCAGCGAAAAGAAGGCAGCCCTGTCGCACTTCCAGCCGCGGAACTCCCTCATCTCCTCGGGCAGGGAGCGGAGCGTGCGGCGGGCTCTGCAGGACCAGGTGTTGGATTCAGGAAGCCCTGTGCACCGCTTGGCGGAGTCGTTCCTTCCCATCGTCGCCGAGGAGGCGGAGGATCTGTTGCGCGTGGTGCGCAGGTCCGGCGCGTTGACCTGGGATGAGTTCATCCAGTCCTGGTACCGGATGGTTCGGCGGGTGGTCTTCGGGGATGCGGCCGCACATGACGAGGAACTCACGGATATGCTCGCCCAGCTCCGCGCTGACGGAAACTGGGCGTTTCTGAAGCCCCGCAAACGGAAACTGCGCGCACAGTTTCTCGCCGCCGTCGGGCATCGGATGCAGGCGGCACCGCAGGGCAGCCTCGCGTCTGTGATGTCGGGGATGAACCCACAGGACAGCACCGCGCCGGTTGAGCAGATCCCGCAGTGGCTGTTCGCCTTCGATCCTGCCGGCATGGCAACGTTCCGTGCGCTCGCTGCCGTGGCGGCGCATCCGGAGGTTCGAGCCAGGGCGCTTCGGGAAGTCGCCGAAAAACGCTCACGGCGGGAGTATCTCCCCTGGCTCCGGGCCTGTGTCCTGGAGTCCCTGCGGCTCTGGCCGACCACGCCCATGGTGCTGCGGCAGTCCACGGGGGAGGTGTCCTGGGACGCGGGGACCGTGCCGGCCAAGTGCGGTGTGCTCATCTACGCTCCGTTTTTCCATCGCGATCGGCGGACCGTCCCCCAGCCGGATGCGTACACTCCGGAACGCTGGCTGAACAACGACGACGACGGCGACTGGGCGCTTATTCCCTTCAGTGAAGGCCCTGCCGCGTGCCCGGGACGCCATCTCGTCTTGATGCTGACCAGCGCCTTCCTTGCCCACGTTCTGGACGGAACGGAGCTGCAGCTGGAGTCGGCGGAGCGGCTGAATGTCGGAGGACCGTTGCCGGGCACCCTCGACAACTATTCACTGCGCTTCACGACGGCCCCTGCCAACCGTTGACGAAGCTTCCGCCGCACCTACTGTGACCCGATGCACGGTTCGATTCTGGAATGACGCGCGGGTGTCCGGGGTTCCACCGAGTGAGTCCTCAGTACCCGATGGAAGGAATCAGCAGTGAAAGCAGTGTTCTATTCAACGTACGGTGACCCGGGCGTCCTTGAGTATGGTGACCAGCCGGAACCGAAGGTAGGCCCGGACACCGTCCTCATCGAGGTCAAAGCGGCATCGGTCAACCCGGTGGACTGGAAGGTCATGGCGGGTTACCTCGACGGCGCCATCACGGCGCACTTCCCGGTAATCCCGGGGTGGGATGTTTCCGGCGTCGTTGTTCAGCCCGGCCCTGCAGTTCCTGAATTCTCCGCTGGTGACGAGGTCATGGGCTACGTCCGGATGGACACCGTTGGCCAGGGAACCTTCGCGGAGCGTGTCGCCGCGCCGGTGCGAACCCTCTCCCGCAAACCCGCGAACCTCTCGTGGGCAGAGGCGGCAACTGTCCCGCTGACCGGCCTCACCGCACTGCAGACGCTGGACGCGCTGGACGTTTCCAGCGGTGACACCGTGCTGATCCACAACGGTGCTGGCGGCGTGGGCACTTTCGCCATCCAGATTGCACGTGGCCGCGGAGCCCGCGTTATTGCCACCGCGTCCGAGCGGAACCACGACTTCCTGCGTGAACTCGGCGCTGAACCCGTCTCCTACGGCGAGGGTGTCGCTGATCGTGTCCGTGAGATTGCACCGGACGGTGTCAGCGCCGTCGTCGACTTCGTGGGCGGCGACGACTGGCAGGCATCACTGGACAACCTCACCCGGCAGGGGCGCGTTGCATCCATTGCCGACGCCGGTGTGAAGGAACACGGCGGGCGGTACGTCTTTGTGCGCCCGATAGCTGCTGACCTCGCCACGCTTGCTGACCTGATCGAAGCCGGCACGGTGAAGCCGGTGCTTGCCGAGACCTATCCGTTGGAGCGCGCGGCGGAAGCCTTTGCAGCCAACATGGAGGGTCACACGCGCGGGAAGATCGCGATCACGGTCGGCTAAGCACGCGCCGGGCCGCCGTGCACTTCCTCACCGTCGTGGTGGTCGTCGTCGTATTCGTACTCATCGTCGTCATCATCAGCGAGGTCAATCGGTGGGAGGTTGGCGGTCTGGTGACGGCGCAGGGCCCGGCGATAGGAGTGGTCCACGCGGTGACGGCGCGATCCGGCGGTGATGAGGACGAGGAAGACCGCCAGCGCCG
The DNA here is from genome assembly GCF_055657625.1 of Arthrobacter sp. KKT183. Classification (NCBI taxonomy): domain Bacteria; kingdom Bacillati; phylum Actinomycetota; class Actinomycetes; order Micrococcales; family Micrococcaceae; genus Arthrobacter; species Arthrobacter sp. KKT183. Next base: position 394,104 of record NZ_CM145770.1, read on the forward strand.
TCGCCGCGGCCGTGGGCAGCGACTGCGGTTCCCCGATGAGCCTCTCCACGATAATCCAGCCCAGGCCCCACACCAGGGCAAGGGCAACCGCAATGCGGCCGCGGTCCATCGAGCAGACTGCACTTCCCATCATGACGACGACGCCGAGGCCCGCGAGTGCCCAGGCGAACTCGTTTTCCGTGAGCCAGGAAAACCCCTCAAGGGACAGGAACGCCGCGGTATGGCTGAGCGCCGTGAAGCCCGTCCAGCCCAGGAAAAGGCCGAGCGGTACGTCGACCAGCGTTCCTTCCAGCCGGGTGGCGGCCGACCACCGGTTCAGCCAGCGCAGCGACACCAGGAGCAGGACGAGCAGCACGCCGTGCACCATCAGGCTCGGTGCGTAGAGCTCCGCCTGGATGGTGAGGGCCAACGCAAGATTCAGTAACAGGGCGGCGATGACCACCCAGCCCAACCGGCGGTGCCGCGGGCTGTCTGCCTGGCCGGGCAGCCATTGGTGAACGGTGTAGGCGATCAGGCCGAGCCCGATCAAGGCCCAGATGTACAGCGAGTTGAGGCTGGGGGAGACGAGTGTGAGGTCGGGACGCAGCAGTTCACTGGTCCAGATTTCAGTTCCACCGAAGAACCCGGCCACGGACGCGGTTCCCACCAGTGCGCCGATCACCGTCAGGGTGACAAGATTGCGTCGTACCTGGTCAGCCCGCCACGACCGAACGTTTGCTGCAGCGCTCCGGGAGGTGGTCGCGGTCCAGGCGGCGGTCTGTCTCCCTGACTTGGCGGCCCATGCGGAGGCGGCGGCGGAGGCCGCTTTCAACTTCTCTGCACGCGCCGCCCTGAGTTCCGCAGCGCGGGCCTTCTCACGTGCTTGCGCCTGGTCGTCCTGCGTCTGGTTCGGGGTGCGGGTTGTGCTGGGAGCAGCACCGGCGGGCGCTGTGGGACCGGCGGTCGCAGCAGGACCAGCGGCCGGCGGTGCCGCCGTCGTCGTTCTTGGTTTTTCATCTCCGGCGGAAACCGGCGCCTTCGGTTGTGCGGCTTTCAGCCGCTCAAGGACGCTGCTCGTCTCGGTCCGCGGAGGGGACGCTTCGGTGTTCTCCCCGGGCGGTACGGGCGGAGCCTGGGGCAGCCGGTGGTTGGACGGAGTCGGCATGCTCATGTGTCTTTCGGACCTCCCGGCGCTGCTTCAGCGCGAAGAACGCTGCAATGATCAGTCCCACCAGAGTACCCACCCCCATTCCCAGAAGTGCACTGGCCCACATGGGGAAACCGGTTGTGACGTCCGAAATGTACCCAAGGCCCACCAGCCAAATGGACCACAGCACCCCGCCCACGGCGGCAAATCCCAGGAAAGGCCGCAGGGGCAGTTCGGCGATCCCGGCAGCGGCAATACCCGCGGTCCGACCGCCTGGAAGGAACCGGAGAGCAACCAGGCCGGCGTAGGTGGGGGACTTGCCCGCCTTCTCGACTGCGTTGCGGATGCCGCGGTGGACGGCGCGGCCCCAGCGGAAGCGGTCCAGCCAGTGTGTCAGCTTTTTTCGGAAGAGCAGGTACAGAGCGAGGTCCCCCAGCAGGCTGCCGGTTGCAGCGGTCAGGAGGGCGATGGAAAGGAGCACTGAGCCCTCGGATGCAAGCGAGCCTGATGCGATGACCAGGAATTCAGAGGGCATTATGGGCGCGAAAACGTCAGCGATGACCACCAGAAGCGTGACCGGATGGATCATGAGGGACCACTCGGCAATGGTTGACAGGTCCACCCGTACCAATTTACAGCGGGACGCCAAGGCGTGACCGGCTGCCGGCACAGATTCTGGGACCTCACCCGAGCGAAGACAGTTCCAACCCGCTCGTGAAGGACGCCGGCCGGGAGGACAGCGGGTCGACAAACTCGATGTGCCGGGCCAGGAGTTGCAGGGGTTTCGAGTAGTCGTCTTCCTGCTGCGGCTGCAGGACCGGGTAAAACGGATCGTTGACAATTCCGAGGCCCAGGCCGGCCATATGCAGCCGCAGCTGATGCGTCTTCCCGGTGTGCGGCTGCAGCCGGTAGCGGCCCACGCCGTGGTGCTCCCCGACAAGCTGCACCCTGGTTTCCGCGTTGGGGTCACCGGGGACCTCCTGCGCGAGGAGGTAGTCGCGGGATTTAACGATGCGGCTGTGGACGGTGCGCGGATGAGTGTCGAGCTCCAAAGACGGATCGATGGGAGCAGCGGCCTCATACTCTTTGCGGATGCGGCGATTCTCGAACAGGAGCTGGTACGCGCCGCGCGTTGCCGGGTTGATGGAGAACATGAGGATTCCGGCGGTCATCCGGTCGAGGCGGTGCATGGGAATCAGGTCCGGCAGGTCCAGCTGCACCCGCAGCCGCACCAGAGCCGACTCCGCCACATACATTCCGCCCGGCGTCGTCGGCAGGAAGTGCGGTTTATCCACGACCAGCAGGTTCTCGTCCTGGTGCAGGATGCTCAGCTCCACCGGCAGGCGCTTCTCCACCGGCAGTTCCCGGTAGTACCAAATGAACGTGTGCTCGTTGAGGGGAGTTGCCCGGGTAAGCCGCTCACCGCCCAGGGCAACCACTTCACCGCGGTCAAAGCGCTCGGCAATTCCGTCCGGGTCCACGTGGTTCCAGCGGTCCAGGATGTACTCCAGCGCGGTATCCCACGGCCCCTCCGAGGGAAGCCGCAGCCGCGTGGCGTTCACACCGTTGCGCACGGGAAGAGGGGATTGCATCACTTATCTAGGGTAGCGGGACTGGGAGCGGGCACGCTCTCAACAACCCACGATCCGGTAGAGGGCAGCTTCTCCCTCGCTGTCCACGCGTTCGAACCCGTTCTCCGGGGTCAGATCCTGCAGCCCCGGCACTACCTCCGTTTCTCCCGGATGCACGGAGCTGATGCCGAAATCGAGGACGTACTCCACCCCCATCTCCTGAGCCGCAGGGCAGACTTCCGGATTGGTGGTGAGCTCGTCCAGGGACTCGTAGATGATCTTGCCGGCGGCCGATGCAGGTAGGGTTCCGTACGGCAGCAGCGTGGGGATTCCCGTGTAGGAGTAGGACAACGACGCCCCCGTCAGCGGAACCCCCACAATGCCTGACCCCTCCTCCACAGTCTCCGGCACCCGCTCGATGAGCGCGAGCTCATCGACAGTCAGCAGTTGGGAATCCTCGGTGAACCGGTACTTCGCGGCCGCTTCCGCAACCCCGCGCTGTACCGCTCCCAGCGGTGCCAGCAGCACACCCACAACAACCAGCACGACGACGACGGCGGCTCCCCGCGCCCTGCTCCCCTCACGGAGGAGAGCACGCACCTTCGGCCGGCGTTTCGCGAGGTCGACGAGGGCCACCGCTCCGAGGGAGGCAATGCTGATCCCAGCCACCGGCAGCATGGCGCTGATCCGGAAGTAGTCGTTGTACCAGACGCCGGCCACGATCCACCGCAGGTCTGGGGCTTCCTTCCAGTTCGCGACCACAAACAGCATCGCCGCGAAGCCGTACAGGGCAAGCGTCCAGCGGTGCCGTTTGCGGCGGAGTACGACGGCGGCACCCACCAGTGTCAGCGCCGCCACCAAATAGGCTGGTGGCCGGAAAAGCGGGGAGTGCAGGACCACCTCGATCAGGGCGACGCCGGCGTTACCGAGTTCGTTCCAGTTGTCCGAGCTGCCGCGCGAGGGCCGGATCCGCATCCAGACAACTGCGAGGACCACCAGGAAAACCGCTGTGGGTACGAGGGTGCACCAGGCCGGCTCAGCGCTGCGGCGAAGTCTGCTGTACGCTGCCGCGAGCACCATGGGCAGGCTGAGGCCGAGTGCGCCGACCACCGACGATGGGTGCGCCAGAGCCAGCCCCGGCAGAACCCCCAACAGCAGCAGGAGGTTGGCCGCCGTCGTCGTACGCAACGGTGCGCCGACGCGCATCAGCTGCACCACCAGGCCGAGCACAGCCGGCAGCAGGGCGATGGACAGCATGAATGGATAGACCACGCCGAATTCATACAGGAGATAGGGGAAACTGCTGTAGGCACCGGACAGCACGGCGGCGCTAAGCAGGGCCGTGCGGCGCTCGCCGGTCACACGGGTCACCAGGAAAAGGCACCCGATACACCAGATCGCCAGGACTATGGCGAGGTTCACCACATTGATGGCTGCGGGTACGGACAGCCCGGAAGACAGGAGGACCACCGACACGATGGCGTGCCATCCCGCCGGGTAGAACGTGGCCGCCCGTGTTCCCAGGTATCCGAGGTCCGGGGAGGACGCGTTGCCGGTTTCCGCGATGTACCGGACAGCGTTGAGATGGAAAATGTTGTCGTGTGACTGCGCGATGTTTTCCGGGTCACCGAAGATCCACAGCGTGATCAGACCGACCGGGATCGCCGCAGCAGCCCACGCAGCAAGCGAGTGCCGCAGTGGCCCGCCGGGGTCCGTGGCGACCGCCTCCCCGAAGCGTCGCCGGATGAGCCAGAGCAGGAGTGCTACAGCGGCGGTGACTCCGAGCAGCGGCACAATCGACCAGCGGACGCCCGCCAGCGCGGCCGACTCGGAGGCGATGACCACCGCACTGACGCTCAGCGGACCGGCCAGTGCAAGCAGTGTGAGGCGACGCAGACCGAAGACGGCGCCCCACAGCAGCCCGGGGCCAAGGAGCACCAGCAGCGCAACGAAGAAGCCTGGAAGCGTGCTGAGCCAGCTCATGGTCTCCCTCGGTAGTCAGTGCGGATGGTACGGATGGTCAGGGTGCTGCGGATGGTCATGTGCGCGCGGATGATGCTCACGCCGTATCTCGCGCGGGCTGGCAGTGCGGGCAGTGATAGAGCACCCGCTGCTCCAACTCGTTGTCGCCGAGCTCGCTGCGCACAACGCGGGTTCCGCAACGCAGGCAGCCCCGGTCCGTCCGCCCGTACACCCACAGCGGGTCACGCAGCATGGACCCGGTGGTGACGCGCGTTGACCTGCCTTTGTTCACCTCGAGCAGCCGGTGAGCGAGTTCCACCATACGCGGAAGGTTTTTGACTTCGCCCACCGGGGTGAGCGGATGCTCCCCAGCGAGGAAACACAACTCGCATCGGTAAACGTTACCGATGCCGGCGAGGTTCCGCTGATCGAGCAGCGCCAGGCCCACGGGGCGAGCCGGGTCCGCGCGCAGCCGGCGCAGCGCTTCCTCGGCGTTCCAGTCGGGCCCGAGCAGGTCGGGTCCGAGGTAGCCGACGGCGTCGTCCTCCTCTGCCTGCGGGATGATGCGGAGGAATCCGAGTTCGAAACCCACGATTGTGGAGGTTTCCGTTTCCAGGATGCAGCGTGCCTTGAACGCTGGGCGGCGCCACTTCCCGCCTTTGGGATAGACGTGCCAGAGGCCCTCCATCTTCAGGTGGGAGTGGATGCTCCACTCTTCCTCCACACGAATGAGCAGATGCTTGCCGCGGGCGACGACGTCGCGCACCGTCCGGCCGGTGAAATCCACCGTCGCGAATTTCGGCACGCGGATGTCGCAGCGGGTGAGCTCCTTGCCGTGGAGTGCGCGGTTGAGGTCGCGGGCGGCGCGCCAGACGGTATCTCCCTCAGGCACGGATTCTCAGCCCCCGGGGCGTGCTGTAGAAGCCGGCATCGGCAAGGGCTCGTCCGGCTGCGGAGTCGAGGACGGATTCGCCGTTGATTTTCTCGACGGCCATCTTGTCCGCTGCCCCGTGCCGGATTGCGGCAACCAGCGCCTCCGCTGCGGCGGTGAGGGGTTCGGTGTCTGCGGTGTAGGTAAGCATGGTTTTACCGCCGCGCTCAACATAGAGCGCAAGCTGCCCGTCGACCAGTACCACCAGGGCGCCGGCTTTGCGGCCGGGCCGGTGTCCGCCGTCGTGCTGTGGCCAGCCCAGCGCCGCTCCGAAGGGGTTCGCCGGATCTGTAGCAGCAAGCGCGACGGCGGTGGGCTTCTTCGCGAGGGCGGCATCCGGGCGCGCGTCCGCGCTGAAGGACCGCAGCCGGTCCACCGTGGCCGGCACCGCGAACTGCGCGGCGCCGAGATGCTCGATGAAGTAGCCGCGGCGGCACCGCCCCATTTCCTCCAGGCGCGACAGCAACTTGTACATGAGACCGAATCCGCCCGGAATACCCTCACTCGCAACGGAACCGCGGGTGAGCACGCCGTAGCGGTCCATGAGCAGTTCCGCGGTGGCGTGTGCCCGGATGGTGGTGTCACCTTCGATGCCCGGCAGCAGCGACCACCGCCCGGCAACCTGTGGAGGAGTGCTGCGCTGGTAGCCGGTCCCGCCGTCGTTTCCGGTTGAGAACGCGCTGGTCCGCAGGCTGCCGCCGGTCATGGACGGCGCCCTGCCGAGCCGTCCCATCCGCGCGGTCCGCGCTCGTGGAGTGGGCGTACGCTGCTTGTGCGCGGTTTTTCCGCCGGCCAGCAGGGAACGTACCGGAGTGAACGTGTCATTGCCGATCCGCCCGGCCCAGACCAAATCCCACAGTGCGGCGGTCACCGCGGCGTCGGCGGGTTGGTTCCCGTTGGTCAGGCCCTGGACAAGCTGCCGGAAGAAGTAGGCGCCGCCGCCGGAAAGCAGGTCAAGGAGTTCCTGTTGCAGGGGGCTGGGCTCAAACTCCGGATCCGGGCGTAGGGTAAGCGGCGCGTTCTCCGCGAGGTGAAGGGAGATCCAGCCGTCGTTCCCGGGCAGCGACCCGGCACCGGACCACACCACTTCACCCGTCGCCGCCAGCTCATCCAGCATCGCCGCGCTGTAGTTCGATACCCGCGTGCGCAGGATCAGCGGCTCCCACGCCGAGGCTGGAATCGGCACTCCCGAGAGCTGGTCGATGACCGTGGCCACGCCGTCGAGACCGCGCAGGCCGGAACCGACATGCTGCCACGCGGGCAGGAACCGGCCATAGGCGGCAGGGTCCACCGGCTCCACTTCGTGGCGCAACGCAGCGAGCGACCGGCGGCGGAGCCGGCGAAGCACCTCGGCATCGCACCACTCGCTCGAGGCAGCCTCATGGCCCGGGGCTGAAGCCGTGGGGCGGAACTCGCCCTCCACCACGCGGCCATCCGCGACCAGCCGCTGCAGGGCGGTGACGACGACGGCGACACCCAGTCCCAGCCGCGCGGCGGCTTCCGCTGCCGTGAAGGGACCATGCGTGCGGGCGTAGCGGCCGACGAGGTCGCCCAGCGGGTCCGGGACCGGTTCGATGAACGCCAGCGGGACACCCATGGGCAGCGGCACTCCGAGGGCATCACGCAACCGCGCGGCGTCCTCGATGGCAGCAATGCGTTCTTCCCCGGCAACGTTGACGCGCAGTGCCCGGTTGGCCTTGACCAGCGCGTCCGCGGACGTGGCCGCTTCCCCGGGTTCCTCGGACCGCTCGGCGATTTCGGCGGGAGTCAGGGGGCCAAGCAGGCGCAGGAGGTCCGCGACGCCCTCGAGGCCGCGTGCTTTCCGGTCAGGAGCGAGGCGCTGAAGCTCCTGCTCGGTGTCAGCGATGACGCCAGCGTCGAGGAGTTCACGTAGTTCCGCCCGGCCCAGCAGTTCGTTGAGGAGCGTGGGGTCGAGCGAGAGCGCTGCGGCGCGGCGCTCGGCGAGCGGTGAGTCGCCCTCGTAGAGGAAGGACGCAACGTACCCGAACAGCATGGTGCGCGCGAACGGCGACGGTTGGGACGTGGTGGTCTCGACAATCCGGAGTTCACGGCGGTCGATCTGCGCGGCGATGTCCTTGAGCGCCGGAAGATCATAAACGTCCTGGAGGCACTCGCGGACTGTCTCGAGGATGATCGGGAAGGTGGGGAACTTGCGTGCCACGTCCAGCAGTTGTGCGGAGCGCTGCCGCTGCTGCCACAGCGGGCTGCGCTTGGACGGGTTGTTCCGTGGCAGCAGCAACGCCCGCGCTGCACATTCCCGGAACCGGGATGCGAAGAGCGCGGACCCGCCTACCTGCGCCGTGACAATGCCGTCCAGTTCCTCCGCATCGAAGAGGAACAGGTCGGCGCCGGGAGGCTCGTCTTCCATGAGCGGCACTCGCAGCACAATGCCGTCATCGGACGCCATGGCGGAGCCGTCCATCCCGTACCGCTGCTCAAGGCGGGCACCGACCGCGAGCGCCCACGGCGCATGCACGGGCATGCCGAACGGGCTGTGGAGGACTACCCGCCAGTCACCGAGCTCATCGTGGAAGCGCTCAACCACCAGCGTGCGGTCACTCGGCACCACTTCCGTGGACTGCTGCTGCTCACGGAGATACGCGAGCAGGTTGCCGGCCGCCCACTCGTCCAGGCCGCTCGCGCGGCACCGGGCAGCGGCGTCGTCCTCCGATGCATTCGAAAGTTCGCGGACGAACTTGCCGAGTGCCCGGCCCAGTTCCACCGGCCTGCCCAGGGAATCGCCCTTCCAGAAGGGAAGCTTGCCCGGCTGCCCGAAGGCAGGAGAAACCAGCACGCGGTCATGGGTGATGTCCTCGATGCGCCAACTGGTTGCACCGAGGGCGAAGACATCACCGACGCGCGATTCGTAGACCATCTCCTCGTCCAGCTCACCGACCCGCCGGCCGCCGCGGTTTGATCCGGCGTCCTCGGACCCCACGAGGTAGACGCCGAACAGCCCGCGGTCCGGGATGGTGCCGCCGGAGGTAACGGCCAGGCGCTGGGCGCCGGGCCTGCCGGTGATGGTCCCTTCCACCCGGTCCCAGACGATGCGCGGCCGCAGTTCGGCGAATTCATCCGACGGGTACCGGCCGGCCAGGAGATCGAGCGTCGCCTCAAAGGCGGAGCGGGGAAGCGTGGCGAAGGGCGCGGATGCGCGGACCACGTCGAACCATTCCTCCACATCGATGGTTTCGAGGGCGGTAGCCGCAACGGTTTGCTGGGCAAGGATATCCAGCGGGTTGGTGGGAATGTAGAGCGGTTCAATCTGGCCGGCCAGCATCCGCTCGACGGTGACGGCGGTGTTCACGAGGTCTCCGCGGTGCTTGGGAAACAGCACGCCCTCGGAGACCTCGCCCACTTGGTGCCCGGCCCGGCCCACGCGCTGGAGGCCGCTGGCCACGGAGTGCGGGGACTCGACCTGGATCACCAGGTCAACGGCGCCCATGTCGATGCCCAGTTCCAAGGACGACGTCGCCACAACACACCGCAGCCGGCCGGACTTCAGGTCATCCTCAATGAGCGCGCGCTGGTCTTTCGATACAGAGCCGTGGTGGGCGCGGGCGAGCAACGGCTCGGCGCCCTCGGTCTGCCCTGCCTGGGCCATCAGTTCGGCGGGCGTGCGCTTCAGTTCGGCTCTCTCGACAGCCGCCGGATCGGCGGGAGGATCCGGAGGAGAATCCGCAGGCGTAACCGAGGGCGCGTTCGCGGGTGGATCCCAGAAGGACGCGGCTTCCAGCCGTTCAGCATGAATCTCGTTCAGCCGGGCGGTGAGCCGCTCGGCCAGCCGGCGGGAGTTGGCGAAGACGATCGTTGACCGCTTGGTCTGAATCAGGTCGACGATCCGCTCCTCCACATGAGGCCAGATGCTCGGCGAGGCAGTGGGGCCGCCGTCGTCGTCGGTGGTGGGTGCGCCGCCCAGTTCGGTCATGTCTTCCACGGGCACGGTGACCGTGAGATCCCACGACTTCTTCGAGGGCGGAGCCACGATCTCCACCGGAGCGTTGCCCGCGAGGAAGCGGGCCACCGTCTCCTTTGGCTCCACCGTCGCTGAAAGTCCAATCCGCTGGACCGGCTTCTCAAGCATCGCATCGAGCCGTGCCAAGGAAACTGCGAGGTGCGCGCCCCGCTTGGTTCCGGCCACGGCATGGACCTCGTCGATGATGACGGTGTCCAGGTCCATCAGGGTTTCTCTCGCCCGGGAGGTGAGCATGAGGAAGAGTGACTCCGGCGTGGTGATGAGGATGTCCGGCGGCCGGGTGAGCAGGGCGCGGCGCTCAGCTTGAGGCGTGTCCCCGGAGCGCACGCCCACGGAGACGGACGGTGCCGGCAGGTCCAGTCGCTTGGCGGTCTGGGTGATGCCGATCAGCGGAGCGCGCAGGTTGCGCTCAACATCGACGCCGAGCGCCTTCAACGGAGAGATATACAGCACGCGGGTGGACCGCTTGCCCTCAACGGGACGCGCAATGAAACTGTCCAGCGCCCAGAGGAACGCGGCGAGGGTTTTCCCCGATCCGGTTGGAGCGACGACCAGCGCGTGCGAGCCCGCCGAGACGGCGTTCCACGCGCCCTCCTGGGCAGGGGTGGGTGCTGAGAAGGCGCCCTCGAACCACTGGCGTGTGGCGGGCGTGAATTTCTCAAGCACCGATGTCATCGATTCATCATCTCCTACCCCTCCGACATTCTGTCAGCTGCGGTGGGAGCACACGGTGCCGAGAGTTTGCTGTCAGGGTGACAGCGGTTTCGTGGGAGCTACCGTCATGAGCACGATGTCTTCGGCTGCGCACGCGGTGCCCGTCTGGTCGACGATCAGCGACTCGGTGTCATTCGGCGGGTACACGCGCAGGCCGGCAACGTCCGTCAGCTCGCAGTCAGCACCGTAGTTCTGTGCGTTTGTCTGCTTCACGGGTGCAACAGCGGATTCACCTGGAGCCAGGATCACCTCGGCGGATTCCGCGGGCTCGCGGTCTGCGGGTGCGCCCACCTGGTTGCCGGCGGCGTCCACATAGGACACCCCCGGGTAGCCGGTGATCTCGCACTCCTCGCTGGCCGTATTCGTGAAGATGATCTGCCGGTAGACGCTGCCCGCTGCGCCGCCGCCCATTTCGGTTTCGAGGACTGCGCTGAGCATGTCGGCGGTGCAGACGCCGTCCGCAGGCGACGCCGTCGGGCTCGCATCTGCGGTGGCGGATTGCGTGGGTTCGCTGCTCTCGGAGGGCTCTGCGGAGGCGGACTTCGAGGTCGATTGGGAAGGCGTCGGCTCCTCCGCGGTCGTCGGCTCCGCGCTAGCAGACGACGCGGGACTGGTCTCTTCCGCTGCCGGCTCGCCGGAGGCGCAACCCGTCAGGGCGAGCGTTCCAAGTGCGACGGCGGCGGCGAGTAGGCGGGAAACGTGTACACGGGTGGTCATGAAACCACCCTTATGGCGAACGTTCCCTGCGTCAAACAGCCGCGACGGCGCGTGGCCGATTGAGGCAGGGAACGTTAGACCCTTACGCCTTGGCGTTGCGCGTGCGCAGAAGGGCGATGACGCCGGCGATCAGCCCGAGCAAGCCGGCTCCAAGCCCCACGTAACCAACGGTGGAGGCGCCGGAGGAGTCATTGCTTGCGGACGCGCTTTCCAGATCAGCTTCTTCGGCGGTGGTTTCCGTTGCCGCTGCTTCCGCGTGGCCGTCTCCCTCGGCTCCGGTCAGCGTGATGGTGGGTGCGGGTGCCTCGAGGCTGTGCGGGTCCTCGCCCTCAGCGGGGATTTCTGCCCAGTCGGTCTCGCCCTCCACACAGCTTTGCAGAACGGGGAACGCAAGCGTTTCACCCTCGCGCTCCGGCAACTGAACCGCCATGTCGAACTGCTGCAGGTAGCCGTCCTCTACAGGGGTCTCGGCTGTGTACACGATCTGCCCGACGCGCTCGGTCACGCTGCTTCCGTTATCCAGTGTCAGCGGCTCATCAAGCGTCTCGGTTACCTTCTCCACCGTCCACCCGGGAACAATCTCCGGCTTGGCGTCCACCAGGGGTTCCGGGAGGGAAATGGTGAGCTTGTTGGTGGGCGAACCCTCGCAGTCGTGCGAGAACGACACAGTCAGCAGGGCGTGTGCGCCCGCCGCCGTGGTGTCGGGGGTGATGTTGACGTGTGCTGCGGCGCCGGTGAGGCCAAGGCCCATCAGGCCAGTGGTTGCGGCGGCTGCGGTCAGGGTACGGCGAACTGAAGATTTCATGGTGTTACCTCTCAAAGGTGCTTGTCCAGGAACAAGCTGAAGTGTGGAAAGGGCGCTGATGTGGCGCCGGTGTTGGCTAGTGAGAGGTGGACAGCGGCGGACCGCGTAGCGGCCTCATGCTCAGCAGCGGCGCGAGGTAGTCGTGGACGGGAGCTGCAGGGATGACCGGGAGATCGGCCAGCGGCGGAAAAGCCACCAGCCGCGGCAGCGCGGCAAGGGGCCGCAGCCACTTCGCCGCCAGTTCCAGCGCCGCTTCCCCGTAATGAAGCATCAGCGCGGTGACAATGACAGCACCGGCGTGCGCCGCGAGCATCAGCGGGTTGTCGAACATCGAGAAGGCATGCGCGTGCTCCATGCCGCCGGCGGGCGTGCAGTGAACCTGTTGCGGACCGAAGTGGACGCTGGAGGTAGGGATGCAGGCCGCCGTCGTCGTCAGTGTTGTGAACGCCTGGTGAAGCAGTACCTGACCGGCGCCGAGGGTACCCAGCACGGCGGGGAGCGGCAGTTTTTTCCGCGACAGGATGGTCACCGCGAGCAGCGTGGTGACCGCGAGCGTTCCGAGGATGAGCGGGCTGGGAAGCCCTGCTCCACCGGCAAGGTGAGCGCCTGCGGCAAGAAAGAAGATAACGACGGCGGTGGCAATCGCGCGTACGAGGCGCGCGTGCGTGCTGGCCATCAGTCTCCTCCTTCCGCGATGCCGTTCTACTTCCTGTAGAAGTAGTAGGTTCTTCCTACTCTATTCGCTGCCGCTGACGCTTTGGCTCGGTCCTACCGCTCGTGATGGTCAGGGCGGCTACTCGTGATGGTAGGGCCGGCGCCCTGCAATTTCCTGGGACCGGTAGAGCTGCTCGGCGAGGATGAGCCGGACCAGCTGGTGCGGGAAGACGAGCGGTGAGAGAGACCAGACAAAGTCGGCGCGTTGGTGCACTTCGGGATTGACGCCGTAGGCTCCGCCGATGATCAATGTGATGTTGCGGGAATTGTCGAGGAGCTGCTGGAGCCGGGCAGCGAGGGTGGGGGAGTCTATGGCTTTGCCCCGCTCATCGAGGAGGAAGACGTAATCGGCGGCGTTCTTCCCGCCCAGCCGTTCGAGGAGGCGTGCCGACTCCTCGTCCCGGGCGGCGTCGCCTTCGCGGGCGGAATGCGGGATGAGTTGCCAGGAAAGGTCAAAGGGCTTCTTCAGCCGCTTCTCGTAGCGGGCAATGCCGTCGGCAACCCAGGGTTCATGTTTCCGGCCGACGGCCAGCGCGCGTAATGCCATGGTTCAACGCTAATGCCGACGCGAAGCGGATCAGCAGTCATAGTGCCGCAAAGGGCACGATGGCTGCTGACCCGGTGTACTCAGATGCGACCTATGCAGCGCCGAGCTGCTTGAGGATACCTGCCTCGTCGGAGCAGCCCCAGCGTTCCACGATCAACCCGTTCTCGAAGCGGGCCACCTGGATTCCGCGGATACGGATGCTGCGTCCGGTCGGTTCAATACCCTGAAAAGGACCCTGGTGTGTCCCAGCGAGAGTGAGTACCACGGTGACCTTGTCTTCGTCTGCCACCAACACTTCACGATTAAGCTCGAGGTCCGGGAAGGCGTTCAGGAAGTCAACCCAGAAGTCGATGATGCCGCGGACACCCGGAGCGGCGTCCGGAGCGGGGTCATGGTCAACGACGTCCTGCGCAAACACTTCATTCAGCCGGTCCACCTCCCGGGCAGCGATGATGGAGCCGAGCTTTTCCTGTGCCTTGAGATTGATATCGCTGGACATGGATGAGTCCTCCTTGGATTGTCAGTAGCCTTACTACCCACCATTGCCGTAAAGGTTGCCGGGCGCAACCCGTGGGCTGTCCTCGGGCATCACTGTGCTCGACTCTGCCGGCTGCGCGTGCCGGGGTACCTTGGTGCCGTGAAAGATATTGTGATCCGCCGCGCCGTCGAAGCTGACGCTGCCGTGATCGACTCCCAGACCGTCGGCTGGATCACCATCGGTCGCGGGCGCGAGGGCACCCCACGGTCCACAGAACTCGAAGGACTCTACGTTCTGGCAAGCCATTACGGAACAGGGGCCGGGCAGCGGCTTGTGGAGGCGGGTCTCGGCGCTGAGCCTGCCTACCTATGGACGGCTGCCGACAATCCCCGCGCACACGCCTTCTACCGAAGGAACGGTTTCAGGCCCGATGGAGCTTCGGCGACGCATGCGATCGTTGGAACGCCGGTTCACATCGTTCGCCTCGTGCGCTGACGTCCTCACGCCGTGGTCGAAACTGAGGAAGCAAAAGGCCCTGTTTCCCGTTGTGACGAGGGAAACAGGGCCTTCTCAGGTGGCGGTGACGGTGGGATTTGAACCCACGTTGGCTTTTACGCCAAACAACATTTCGAGTGTTGCACCTTCGGCCGCTCGGACACGTCACCAACGCCAACACTTTACCGGCTGAGTGACTCTGTGCCCAAAACGGCGGACGCTAGAGGTCGACGACGTCGTTCTTCCCCGGATCAGGGCGCTCGCCGGTAACCATGCCCTTGGCAATCTCGAAAGCCGCAACCACTCGTGGTGTATCAAGCGACCAGTATTCGGCGGTGTCGGCGTCCACCTTGATCAGGGCAACGGACGGATCATCCTTGCCGTCGAACCACGGCTTGACCGAAGAACTCCACAGCTCATCAATCTTGGCGCGGTCCTTCGTCAGCGTCGCCGTCCCCGCTACGGACAGATAGCCCTTGCCGCTGCTGATGGACACGTTCACCTGTGGGTTGGCGCGGATTTCATCCGCCTTCGGGGAGGGGTCCTCCGTGAAGAACCACAGGTCGCCGTCGAACTCTGTCTCCTGCACCGCGAGCGGCCGGCTCACAAGCTGGCCCTGGGCGTTCACAGTGGTGAGGATCGCGATATCAGCGTCCTTCACAATCTTCCTGAGTTCCTTCATGCCGTCCTGTTGCGAATTCATTCCTGCTCCCTATCTGCCGCGATGGCGTGATTGGTAAGTGTACTTAGCAATCACCCTACGTCATCCCCTCCGGGCGGCGAAGAACTCCTTCAACAGGGCTGCGCACTCGTCCTCGCGGACCCCGGGGAAAACTTCGGTCCAGTGATTCAGCCGGCGTTCACGCAGCACGTCAAATACTGACCCGGCGGCGCCCGCTTTCTCATCCCAGGCGCCGAAAATCACGCGGGGAATCCGCGCAAGCACGCTTGCACCCGCGCACATCGAACACGGCTCGAGCGTCACCACCAGCGTGCAGCCTTCCAGCCGCCAGGCGCCCAGCGCGGCAGCCGCCCGCCGGATGGCCAGTACTTCCGCGTGGGCGGTGGGATCGCCGGTTGCCTCACGCTCATTCCAGCCGGTGCCCAGCACCGTTCCATCAGGACCGACGACGACGGCGCCAATCGGCACGTCCGCCGTCTCACCCGTGTGCCGGGCGGCGGCCAGCGCCAGCTGCATCCACGCGGCATGGTCCCGCTCTGCGGGGACGCGGTGGCTGGACATGTGCCAATGATACTTTTGAGCAATGCGCGTTCTGGTAGTGGACCATCCCCTGGTGTCCCATAAATTGACGGTCCTGAGGGACAAGAACACTCCGTCTCCGGTCTTCCGGTTACTCACGGAGGAACTGGTGACACTGCTCGCGTATGAGGCCACGCGGGATGTGCGCGTTGAGCCGGTGCAGATCGAGACTCCTGTCACCACAACGGTCGGAACCGGCCTGGTCAAGCCGACACCCCTCGTCGTTCCCATTCTCCGCGCAGGTCTGGGCATGCTCGAGGGAATGACCCGCCTCGTGCCCACCGCGGAAGTCGGTTTTTTGGGGATGGCCCGGAATGAGGAGACTCTCGAGGCCATCACTTACGCTGAACGGCTCCCTGATGACCTCACGGGCCGGCAGGTGTTCGTGCTCGATCCCATGCTGGCTACGGGAGGAACCCTCCGTGAGGCCATCAAGTTCCTGTTCCGCCGCGGTGCAGCTGATGTCACCTGCATCTGCCTCCTTGCCGCGCCCGAGGGACTCGAGGTCCTCAAGCAGGAACTGGAGGGCAAAAACGTCACCATCGTCCTTGCCTCCATCGACGAGAAACTGAATGAAAACGCCTACATCGTGCCTGGCCTCGGTGATGCAGGAGACCGCCTCTACGGCGTCGTCGGCTAGCTGGGTCGATTGTCCACTATCCGGGCGCTCACCCTTGAGCACTTCCGGACAACCAGAGGTTTTCTGGACAATTTGCCGCTCTGAGATGCGCTCGCTACCTTTTCGTCTTCAAACGCCACGCAACGATGCTGATGGTTTGACATTTTGTCTTCACTGGTAGGGCGTCCACCATGCGGACGCCCTACCATTGTTACTTGTGCGTAGCTGATTGTTACGTGTAATAATTCGGATTGTGAACACCAACTCAGCAGCATCTGCAGCCGCAGCTTATTCCCCGGGCATCATGTCCGCGCAGGAATCTCGCTGCTGTCGAATGTGCGCGTAACGGTTTACCCCACCCTCTTACGCATTCCCTAGCCCAACGGCGGGCTCCACAGAAGCTCCATCTCGACCGGGCACACCCCTGCATTCGAGCCGTGATGACGGCGATTCACCATGAGGTTGTTTAAAACATGACCGTTTCTTCCGGATACGTCCACATTTCCCTCCGCAACGCACAAAACCGCGCGAGTATTCAGCGCCAGACTTACGGGCAGCGCCCGGGGTTTCCGACCTACAGTCAACCGACCGCACCCTCGTATGCGCCGGCCTACGGACAGTTGAAGCCAGTGCCTACACCTGCTGACTCTGCTAACCCCATCACTGCGCCGGTCCCGGTGGTCACTCCCAACGGGATTCCTGGACCGCAGGCGGTAACGGCGGACACCACCGCCCGTGGATTTGTTCTCTACGTTGCACTGGACGAGGACACCGCTGCCGAGAATGACACCACGCTGAGCAAGCTGGCACAGGACGTGCGGGCCTACGTCCGCACACTCGTCCCCGGCGCACAGAGCCACGCCGCCGTCGCGCTTGCTCCGGCAGACGCCGTCGGCACCGATATTGATGTTGTCCGGCAGGCGCTGGGTGACCCTACGGTGAACCGCCGTCAGCGCACCGAACAGCAGCCCACACCTCCTCCGGCTCCACGTCCCACCGGAGTGCTGATTGACCTGTCCCGGCGCGAGGTGCACCTCGACGGTGACATTCTGAACCTGACCTTCAAGGAGTTCGAACTCCTTAACTACCTGGTCGAGAATGCCTCGCGGACAGTTGGCCGCGAGGAACTGCTCAGCGGGTTGTGGCGCAACGCCGATGAGGTTCCAAATGAGCGCACCATTGACGTGCACATCCGCCGCCTGCGCTCGAAGCTTGGCCGTCTGGCCAACACGGTGCGCACGGTTCGCGGGCAGGGTTACCGCTTCTATGAGCACCCTGAAGTTGTGGTGTGGGCTGCCCCGGAGTACTCCATCTAAGGTGCCGCTTTCCAAGTAGGGTGAGGGAATGTCTTCCCACCATCTGAAGCGCCTGATGCTCCTGCGGCACGCGAAGTCGGACTGGCATTCGGATGTGCCGGACCATGAGCGGCCCCTGAGCGGACGGGGACACCGGGACGCGCCACTGATTGGGCGGTGGATGGTGGAGCACGACGCCCTGCCGGACCTCATTCTGACGTCCAGCGCACTACGCGCGCGCCAGACCTGCATCTGGGTGTGCCAGGAGTTGGGGGAGAAGGCTCCGACTCCCCGGCTCGAGCCGAAACTGTATGCGGCAACCGCCACGGAGATACTCGCGGTGATCAACCAGGTGCCGGACACCGCAACAAGCGTCCTGGTGATCGGGCACCTGCCCGGCATCCAGAACCTCGCCATGCGGCTCGCGTCTGTGAACTCCGATGAGGACGCTGTGGTTGACCTTGCCAGCCACTATCCGACGGCGGGACTCACCGTCCTCAGTCATGCCTCGCAGTGGGGGGAACTGGACGGGCGTGACGCCGAGGTGAGCAACTTCGTGGTCCGCCGCGCTTAAAGCCCGTACTTCTCAAGCAGCCGGAGCCACACTTCGCTGATCGTTGGGTACGCGGGCACGGCGTGCCAGAGGCGGTGCAGCGGAACCTCACCGGCAATGGCGATGGTCGCAGCGTGCAGGAGTTCGGCTACGTCCGGTCCGGCGAAGGTCACGCCCACCAGAACCTTCCGTTCCTCGTCCACCACCATCTGCGCCCAACCCTGGTAGCCGTCGGCGTGGAGGGAAGATCCGGCAACCGACAGCTCCAGTGACGTCTCGCTGACGTTCAGCCCGTCCTTGCGTGCTGTCTCGAGTGTCCGG
The DNA here is from genome assembly GCF_055657625.1 of Arthrobacter sp. KKT183. Lineage (NCBI taxonomy): Bacteria > Bacillati > Actinomycetota > Actinomycetes > Micrococcales > Micrococcaceae > Arthrobacter > Arthrobacter sp. KKT183. Next base: position 412,210 of record NZ_CM145770.1, read on the forward strand.
CCCGCCATGGCGATTTCCGGATCGGTGAAGACAACCTGGGGGACGGCGTACGAATCCGCGGTGGCTGCAAACGGCCCCCACCTTTCCGGCGGCCCCTGCAACTCGCCCTTCGCGCGGGCAACGATCGCATCCCCGGTCATCCGGGCCTCGTATTTTCCCTGATGTGTGAGGAGCACTTTCCCGGCGGCGTCGCCCACTGCGTAGAGCCAGGGATGGCCGCTGACCTGGCCGGAGTCATCAGTGTCCAGCCGCCGTGGTTCGAGCCCGAGTTTCTCCACACCGAGACCTGCCAGGGCAGGATGGCGGCCGGTGGAGACGAGGAGCTTCTCTGACTCCACAACGGTTCCGCCGGCGAGGCTCACGCGGAAGCGTTCGCCATCGTAAGCAACCGATTCGGTGCCGGTGTTCAGATGAAGGGTAACGCCGTCGTGCTCCAGGCCCTGCTGCACCAGCCGCGCCGCGGGTTCCGGGTAGCTGCCCAGCAGCGCGCTCCGGGCGATCAGGGTGACCGCTGAACCAAGCCGGGCGTAGGCCTGCGCCAGTTCTGCACCTGCAACTCCGCCGCCCAGCACTGTGAGCGATTCCGGCACTTCCTTGGCAGATGTCGCTTCCCGCGTACCCCAGAAGTTGAGGCCGTCAAGACCGTCGATAGGAGGAATGGTCGGCGCGGATCCCGTAGCGAGAGCGACGGCGTGGCGCGCAACCAGGGTGGTGGCGCCGTCGTCGGTGGTCACCTCGACCCGACGCTCGCCGGTGAGGCGGGCGCGGCCGCGGACCAGTGTGATTCCGGTCTTCTCCACCCATTCGACCTGCGAGGAATCATCCCAGTGCGAGGTGAATTCGTCGCGGCGGGCCAGTACCTGCTGGGCATCAAGGGTGCCGGTGACTGCTTCACGTGAGCCCGCGACCGCGCGCGCGGAGTGCAGGGCGGAACCCGGCCGCAGCAGTGCCTTCGACGGCATGCAGGCCCAGTAGGAACACTCGCCGCCCACCAGTTCCGATTCGACGAGGGTGGCGGAGAGCCCTCCCTGAATCACACGGGCGGCAGCATTCTCGCCCACCGCGCCGGCTCCGATAACAATGACGTCGGTGGTCTGCTCGGCACTCATGGTCCTGAGCTTGGCACCGGAGATGCGGTGGGGCAAGCTCCGAAGAACGGGAGAGGTTAAACCAAAACCGCCCCGGTTGCCCGGAGCGGTTTGTTTAGTGGTGCGCGCGAAGGGATTCGAACCCCCAACCTTCTGATCCGTAGTCAGATGCTCTATCCGTTGAGCTACGCACGCAGTTCAAAGCCGTTGTGAATGACTTCTCCATGGCCGTTTGGCCGTAGATAACTTTACAGCCATTCGGAACCTAATGCTAATTGGCGGAAGTGCTCGATTACAGCCGCAGAGCGGGCTAGACCGGTCTACGTGACGTTTATCACACTAAGCAGGGTGAGGAGTTAGGTAAAACCGCGTACTTGCGCGGATCACCGCGTTCGCAGGACCAACAGTACGCCTCCGACGGCGGAAATCCGCGCTGATACCGCCCCTAGCATCAATACACACCACCCACCCAACGAAGGGACGAGACATGGGCGATTCTGTGCGGCAGCCGTTGCTTGCTGACCGAGCGACTGAGCACGATGCAGTAATGGCTGCACCTACAACTCATCGGGAACTGCTGGCCTGGGTCGAGGAGACTGCCGCGCTGACGCAGCCGGACCGGGTGTATTGGGTCAACGGATCCGCTGAGGAGAACGCACAGCTCAGCGATGAGCTGGTCTCCGCCGGCACCTTCAAGCGCCTCAATCCCAAGCTCTTCCCCAACTCTTTCGCAGCGTTCTCCGACCCGGCCGATGTTGCCCGGGTCGAGGAGCAGACCTTCATCTGCTCGCAGAACGAGCGGGACGCCGGATTCACCAACAACTGGATGGACCCGGACAAGATGAAGGAGAAGCTGCGCGGCCTGTTCGCCGGCTCCATGCGCGGCAGGACCATGTATGTGATCCCCTTCGTCATGGGCCACCTCGATGCGCGGAGCCCGAAGTTCGGCGTCGAGATCACGGACAGCGCCTATGTAGTGACCTCCATGCGCATCATGGCGACCATCGGTACCGAGGTCCTGGACCGGCTGACCGAACTCAATGCCGAGTTTGTCCCGGCCCTTCATTCCGTAGGTGCGCCGCTGGAGCCGGGGCAGCAGGACGTCGCGTGGCCGTGCAACGAGGAAAAGTGGATTGTGCACTTCCCGGAGGAGCGCTCAATCTGGTCCTTCGGATCCGGTTACGGCGGAAACGCTTTGCTTGGCAAGAAGTGCTATGCCCTTCGCATTGCTTCGGTGATGGCCCGGGACGAGGGCTGGCTCGCTGAGCACATGCTCATCCTGAAGCTCACTTCTCCGGAGAACAAGACGTACTACGTTTCCGCAGCCTTCCCGTCCGCTTGCGGCAAGACCAACCTCGCCCTCCTCGACCCGACCATTGAGGGGTGGAAGGTCGAGACACTCGGAGACGACATCACATGGATGCGTTTCGGGAAAGAGGGCGAATTGCGGGCGGTCAACCCCGAAGCCGGCCTGTTCGGCGTGGCGCCCGGCACCGGGTGGGACACGAATCCCAACGCCATGCGTGCCATCGCCAAGGGCAATTCCGTGTTCACCAATGTTGCATTGACTGACGACGGCGGTGTCTGGTGGGAGGGCATGACCGAGGACGTGCCTGCACACCTGATGGACTGGCAGGGCAACGACTGGACGCCCTCCTCGGACAACCCGGCTGCCCATCCCAATGCCCGGTTCTGCACGCCGATCGACCAGATCGACATGCTTGCCGAAGAATTCAACGACCCTGAGGGCGTTGAACTGTCGGCGATCCTCTTCGGCGGCCGCCGAAAGACCACCGTCCCCCTCGTGACGCAGTCACGCGACTGGACCAACGGCATCTTCATGGGCTCCACCCTGTCCTCGGAGACCACGGCCGCCGCTGCCGGAGCGGTTGGCAGGGTGCGCCGCGATCCAATGGCGATGCTGCCCTTCATTGGTTACGATGCCGGTGATTACCTCAGCCACTGGCTGAAAGTCAGCGGCCAGGCAGACCAGACGCGGTTGCCGAAGATCTTCCTCGTGAACTGGTTCCGCCGCACCGCGGACGGCGGCTTTGCGTGGCCGGGCTTCGGTGACAACTCACGGGTGCTCAAGTGGATCATCGAACGGCTCGAGGGCCAGGCCGATGCCGTTGAGACCCCGATCGGGTACGTGCCGGCGCCGGACGCGATCGATCTCACCGGCCTGGACCTCACCGCCGCTGACGTTGAGCAGGCGGTCCGGGTGGATGCTGACGAGTGGGCTGCCGAGCTGGAGGGCATCGAGCAGTGGTACCAGCAGTTCGGGGAGTCACTGCCCGCGGAGCTATCCGGAGAACTGCAGCGGTTGAAGGAGCGTTTCGCGGTCTAGCGGCGGGTAAGCCCTAGCGGCGAGTAGTCCGTAACAGTGTGGCCGGTTCTTCCAACGGGGGGCCGGCCACACTGACTTAAGAAGGGCAGTTACTGCCGGATCTGCTCGAGAACCGCAGTGGTGAGGCTTTCGAGGGTCTCAGGCTTTTCGGCTTCCGCATTGAGCCTCAGGAACGGCTCCGTATTGGACGCCCGGAGGTTGAACCACCAGGAGCCGTCGTCGGCAGTAAAGGTGAGGCCATCAACCTCGTCCACTGTGACGCCGTCGTTCTCGAATTCCTGCCGGACGCGCGCGGTCGCGGCAGCGACGTCGTCGAGCCGGGTGTTGATCTCGCCGGAGGCGAAGTAGGGCTCGTATTCACGGCCGAGCTCGGACAGCGGCTGATCCTGTTCGCCGAGCGCGGCGAGCACATGCATGGCTGCGAGCATTCCGGTGTCTGCGTTCCAGAACTCACGGAAGTAATAGTGAGCCGAGTGTTCGCCGCCGAAGACCGCGCCCTCCTCTGCCATGACGGCCTTGATGAAGGAGTGGCCCACGCGCGTGCGCACCGGCCGGCCGCCCTCTGCGCGAACCAGTTCCGGCACGGCGCGTGAGGTGATCAGGTTGTGGATGATCACGGGTTCCTGCTCGCCGGCAGCCTGCGCACGGCGGATCTCCCTGCGCGCCACCATGCCCGTGATTGCGCTGGGCGAAACCGGGTTGCCCTGCTCATCGATGACAAAGCACCGGTCCGCGTCCCCGTCGAAAGCGAGCCCGATGTCCGCGCCGTTACTGACCACTGCCTGCTGCAGGTCGCGGAGGTTTTCCGGCTCGAGGGGATTGGCGGGATGGTTGGGGAAGGTGCCGTCCAGCTCGAAGTAGAGCGGAATGATCTCGAACGGCAAAGCGTCCAGGTACTCGGCCCCAAGCACTGCTGGCGTAGTGAGCCCTGCCATGCCGTTACCTGCATCCACAACAACCTTCATCGGGCGGCTGCCCGAGAGATCCACCAGCGAACGCAGATACTCGGCGTAATCCTTCAGTACATCCCGTGAGGAAGTGGAGCCACGCCGCTCGCCTGCCGGAATGGTGCCTTCGGCAAGGTACTTCTCCGCCAGCTCCCGGATCTCCGCAAGGCCCGTCTCGGAGGACACCGGGACTGCGCCGGGGCGGGACATCTTCATACCGTTGTACTGGGCGGGATTGTGACTGGCTGTGAAGGTGACGCCTGCGGCGTTGTACCTGCCGCTGGCGTAGTAGAGCTCATCAGTGGAGATCAGACCGAGGAACACCACATCTGCGCCGCGGGTGGTAGCGCCTTCCGCGAAGGCTTCGGAAAACTCCGGCGAGGAAGGGCGCATGTCGCCGCCAACCAGGACGGTTTCCCCGGACAGTTTCAGCACATCAACGAAGGCGGCGCCCACTGCCCGGACGGACTCCGTGGTGATGGTCTCACCGACGATCCCTCGTACGTCATAGGCTTTGAACGATGCGGACAGATCGATGGTTGTGTTCACGCTGGAAAGTCTAACCGCTTGGCTTCGGCCGTCCGGAGGCTGGGGAGTAATGGACGACGACGGTTGTCCACACTGCACCGAAGCCCGCCGAATGCGTCAGTACCAACTGCCATACTGGGGCGCATGGCTGAAACAACCACCCTCCACCAGCAGGCGCTCGCGATACTTCGAACACTCGTGGGGCGCGAGGACGCCGCATTTCATGAGGGCCAGTTCGAGGCTATCGAAGCGCTGGTCAGTGGTGGGCGCCGGGCCCTGGTGGTGCAGCGCACCGGGTGGGGGAAATCCGCCGTGTACTTCGTTGCGAGCCTGCTGCTGCGCGCCATGGGTGCGGGACCCACCCTCATCGTGTCTCCGCTGCTCGCGCTGATGCGGGACCAGGTGGCTGCCGCCGAGCGCGCAGGTGTCCGGGCCGCTGCCATCAATTCGGCAAACCAAACCGAGTGGCAAGAGATCACCACCACGCTCGACGCGGACCAACTGGACGTGCTCCTGGTGTCCCCGGAGCGGCTGAATAACCCGGCCTTCCGCGAGAACCAGCTGCCGGAACTCATCCGTCGCACCGGGCTGCTGGTGATTGACGAGGCCCACTGCATCTCTGATTGGGGTCATGATTTCCGGCCGGACTACCGGCGCCTCCGCGATCTCATCACCACGCTGCCGCAGGGCGTGCCCGTGCTTGCAACCACGGCCACCGCCAACTCCCGCGTGGTCAAGGACGTCGAAGATCAGCTCGGCACCGACGGAACCGCTGTCTACACGCTGCGCGGAGAACTTGCCCGCAAGTCGCTGCGGCTCGGCGTGCTGCGCCTTCCCAGCCCCCGCTCACGGCTCGCGTGGCTCCTGACCCGCCTGAATGATCTGCCTGGAAGCGGGATCATCTACACCCTCACCGTCTCTGCAGCTGAAGACACTGCACGCCTCCTGCGGGAGAGCGGCCATTCCGTGCTGGCCTACACCGGCCGAACAGACCCGGCGGATCGTGAAGCGGCGGAGAAGGCACTCAAGAACAACGAGGTGAAGGCGTTGATCGCCACGAGTGCCCTCGGCATGGGCTTCGACAAACCCGATCTCGGGTTCGTGGTGCACCTTGGCGCGCCGTCCTCTCCGGTCGCCTATTACCAGCAGGTGGGCCGCGCCGGCCGAGGAACCCCCAACGCGGATGTGCTGCTGCTTCCAGGAAATGAGGACCGCGAGATCTGGGAGTACTTCGCCACCTCGTCCATGCCCGCCGAGGACAAGGCGCAGCGGATCCTGGCGGAACTGGCAGGAGGAACGGTGCTCTCCACACCGGCCCTCGAAGCCCGGGTGGACGTGCGGCGATCGCCGCTCGAGCTTCTCCTGAAGGTGCTTGACGTGGACGGTGCGGTGCAGAAGGTGACCGGAGGCTGGCAGGCCACCGGGAGGCCCTGGGAGTATGACCGCGAGCGGTATTCGCGCATTTCCGCAGCCCGAGTGCAAGAGCAGAACTCAATGCTCGACTATGAAAATACCAGTGGCTGCCGGATGGAATTCCTCGCTGCCGCGCTCGATGATCCGCTGGCTGCGCCCTGCGGCCGCTGCGACAACTGTGCCGGGTCCTGGTTCTCGGATGAGGTGTCACACGATGCCTCGGAGAGTGCCGCCAGCGCGCTCGGCAGGGTCGGTGTCCTTCTGGAACCCAGGAGCCAATGGCCATCCGGGATGGACAAGCTCGGTGTCCCCGTCAAGGGACGCATCCCCGCGGACCAGCAGGTCTCCGCCGGACGTGCACTCGCACGCATGACTGACCTCGGCTGGGGGAACCGGGTACGGGAACTCCTTGCGGACTCATCCGAAGACGCCGCGCTGGACCCGGCAGCCGTGCAGGCCTGTGTGCGGGTGCTCGCAGAATGGCAGTGGGACACCAGACCGGTGGCGGTGGTCAGCATGCCCTCACGACGGCGCGCTCTGCTGGTCCGTTCGCTCGCCGAAAGCTTGGCCGGCGTGGGCCGAATCCCTCACCTGGGGGCACTTCAACTGCCGCAGGGCTGGCCGAGCGGCAGCTCCGGCGGCAACAGTGCGTTCCGTCTCGCAGCGGTGTGGGAGAGGTTTGCGGTACCGGACGAAGGCCGTGCCTGGTTCGCGGCGAATCCCGGCCCGGTGCTGCTGGTCGATGATCTGGCGGACAGCCGGTGGAGCCTCACAGTCGCCGGAAGGGCACTGAGGCAGGCAGGCGCCCAGGAAGTGCTTCCCTTTGTCCTCGCACTGAAGGCCTAACCGTTCAGCAGACACGTTCGTGTAAAGGAAAAGGCGCCCCGGTCCAGGACCGAGGCGCCTTTTCGAAACGCGGAGACGGGGGGATTTGAACCCCCGGTAGGCTTTAGGCCCACACTTCATTAGCAGTGAAGCCCATTCGGCCGCTCTGGCACGTCTCCAGCAGCTATTACTAGCCACCCAAGACTACCCAGAACCTCAGGGCAAGAGCAAAATAACGCGGGCCCTACAGCTTGCCCGTCAGCGCTTTCCACACAAACTCGTGGGACATGGCGTGCATGCGCGCCGCCTGGCGGTTATCGGAGGCTCCGGCATGCCCGCCCTCGAGCGCCTCGTGGAACCATACGTTCTTCACCCCGAGCGCCTTCATCCGGGCGGCCATCTTCCGTGCCTGCACCGGGCCCACCCGATCATCGCTCGTAGCGGTCCAGATCAGGGTCTTCGGGTACTCCGTCCCCTTCTGCAGCTGGTGATACGGCGAGAACGTCTGAACGTACTCCCACTGCTCCGGCTTGTCCGGATCGCCGTACTCGGCAATCCACGAGTAGCCCGCGGAGAGTTTGGTGTACCGCTTCATGTCCAGCAGGGGGACACCACACGAGATGGCGCCGAAGAGGTGCGGGTATTTGGTGAGCATGTTGCCCACCAGCAACCCGCCGTTGCTCCTGCCCGTGCAGCCGAGCAGCTCCGGCCGGGTCACTCCGCGGTCCACCAGATCCTGGGCGATCGCGGCGAAATCCTCGTAGGCCCGGTGCCGGTTGGCGTGCAGCGCCGCCTGGTGCCAGGCGGGCCCATACTCGCCGCCGCCCCGGATATTGGCCAGCACGTACACACCGGACCGGCCGTCCTCGGTCCGGCGTTCCAGCCAGCCGCGCCCGGTCACTCCGCTGTACGCGGGTGTCATGGCATGTTCGAATCCTCCGTAGCCGGAGAGCAGCGTAGGGTTGCCGCCGTCGAGCACCAGGTCCTTGGACGCCACCTGGAAGTAGGGAACCCGGGTGCCGTCACTCGATTGCGCGAAGTGCTGCGAGACGGTGAAGGAGGACTCATCAAAGTACGACGGCGACTCCTTCACTTCCGCGTGCGCTCCACCGATGGTGCCGCGCACCACCGTAGTGGGAGTGAGGAAGCCGGTGGCAACCAGCCAGTAGTCATTACCGGCGTCGTCGTCCTCGTCATCGACCGCATACGCATCCACCGAGTGCAGGGGCGGGCAGGCATCCAGCAGTTCGGCCGTCCACGAATCGGCAGGGTTGAGCACGCGGATTTCCGAAGAAACATCCCTGAGCAGGTTGAGCAGGAGGTAGTCCCTCGTCCAGCTCCAGGACTGCAGGGCAGTGTGCGCATCCGGCTCGAAGACGGTTGTCAGTCCGCGGCGCCCGGCGAGGAAGTCCTCCAGAAGGGCCGCCTGAAGCGAGCCTCCGCGGTACGTGACGCCGTCGAGTTCGAAATCGGTCCGTGGCCGCAGCAGCAGCCACTGGCGGTGCAGCGACACGTTGACGTCGTCGGGGACGTCGATGTGCACCCACTCCTCTTCGCCGCGCAGGTAGGTGCGGCTTGAGTAGAAGTCGATAATGTGGGCGGCGATATCGCGTTCGAAGCCCGGCGTCTGATCATGGGCCACTGCGGCCATCATCGAGTTCTCAGGGATCTCGAAGTAGAGCTGCGCAGCGTCCAGCGGTTCACCACGCCGAAGGGTGCGCACTGTGCGGGGGTAGGAGCTCGTGGTCATAGATCCCGGCCCGAAGTCCGTGCCGACATGCAGCGCATCCGGCCCAGCCCAGCTGATCCTGCTCTTTGCCACCGGGATATCGAAGCCGCCCTTCACGAAGGAGCGGTCGGCGAGGTCGTACTCGCGGTAGCGCTGCGCGTCCCCGCCGTCCGGTGAAAGGGCGATCAGGGCCCGCCGGTAGGGATCGCCGTCAGCCGGACGCAGGAACATCGCGCCGCCCCAAACCCACTCCTGACCCTCCACAGCCGCCAGCTCATCGACGTCGAGAAGCGTGTCCCACTCCGGGGCGTCGGTGAGGTAGCTGTCCCAGGTGGTCCGCCGCCAGAGCCCTTTCGGGTGTTCCTTGTCCCGCCAGAAGTTGTAGTAGTGCTCACCGCGCTTCACGACCATCGGAATCCGGTCGGTGGAGTCAAGAACCTCGAGAAGGCGCTGTTCGTCTGCGAGGAAGGCGTCGTTGACCAGAACATCCTCCGTCTCTGCATTCTGGCCGCGCACCCACCGGAGGGGTTCTTCGCCGTAGATATCCTCAAGCCAGAGGAATTCGTCGTCGCTGGTAGGGATGGGATCAGGCACGGTGGACGTCATACCGTTATCTTAGGCAACCTGCCTCGTGAGTGCTCATTGCCTGATCAATCAGGGTCTGCCCATTGCTTGCCCTACCTGATTGGATAGAGCCATGCACATTGCCGACACCCATGACCTGATCCGCGTGCAGGGTGCGCGGGAAAACAACCTGAAGGACATCAGCGTCGAGATCCCCAAACGGCGGCTGACCGTTTTCACGGGGGTCTCGGGATCCGGTAAAAGCTCACTGGTCTTCGCCACGATCGCCGCGGAGTCACAGCGGATGATCAACGAAACCTATAGCGCCTTCGTGCAGGGATTCATGCCCACGCTTGCGCGTCCCGACGTCGATCTGCTCGAGGGGGTAACCACCGCGATCATCGTTGATCAGGAGCGGATGGGCGCCAATCCGCGCTCAACCGTCGGTACGGCCACCGATGCCAACGCCATGCTGCGCATCCTCTTCAGCAGGCTCGGATCCCCATACGTCGGTCCGCCCACCGCCTACTCCTTCAACGTTCCTACCCGCAAGGCGAGCGGCGTCATGTCGACAGACAAGGGCGGCCGGGTGGAAAAGAGTGTTGTCAGCCAGGCCGTCTACCTGGGTGGGATGTGCCCGCGGTGCGAGGGGATGGGCAACGTCAATGACATCGATCGCACGGCCCTGTATGACGACGCGAAGACGCTCGCCGACGGCGCGCTGACAGTTCCCGGGTACTCGATGGACGGCTGGTACGGCAGGTTGTTCGAGGGCATGGGATTGCCGATGGACAAGCCGATCGCCAAATTCACAGCGAAACAGCTCGACACCATGCTCTACGCGGAGCCCACCAAGATCAAGGTCGAAGGAATCAACCTCACCTATGAGGGCATCATCCCGAAGATCCAGAAGTCGATGCTCTCCAAGGACCCTGAGGCGATGCAGCCGCACGTGCGCCGGTTCGTCGAACGCGCAGTGACGTTCCAGACCTGCCCGGAATGCAAAGGGACACGTCTCACCAAGGAGGCGCTCTCCTCGAAAATCAACGGCAAGAACATCGCCGAGCTCTGCGCGATGCAGATCAGCGACCTGGCCGACTGGCTGCGCGATCTCAAAGAACCCACCGTGGCGCCGCTCCTCAAGGGGCTGCAGCACCTTCTCGATTCTTTCGCCGACATCGGCCTGGGCTACCTCTCGCTCGACCGGCCCGCTGGCACGCTTTCCGGCGGCGAGGCGCAGCGGACCAAGATGATCCGCCACCTCGGTTCCTCACTCACCGACGTCACCTACGTTTTCGACGAGCCCAGCATCGGTCTCCATCCGCACGACATCGAACGGATGAACCGGCTCCTGCTTCAGCTGCGGGACAAAGGGAACACGGTGCTCGTCGTTGAACACAAGCCGGAGACCATCACGATCGGCGACCACGTCATCGACCTGGGACCCGGAGCAGGCACGAAGGGCGGGACCCTCTGCTTCGAGGGAACCGTTGAGGGACTGCGAAAATCCGACACCATCACCGGTCGCCACCTCGACGACCGGGCCAGGCTCAAAGACACTGTCCGTCCGGCGGCGAAGGCGCTGGAGGTCAGGGGAGCGTCGACGCACAACCTGCAGAACGTGGACGTCGACATTCCGCTCGGCGTGCTGTGTGTTGTCACCGGCGTGGCCGGATCAGGCAAAAGCTCACTGATCCACGGCTCGGTGGCCAAGCGGGACGGCGTCGTGGTCATCGACCAGGGAGCCATCCGCGGATCGCGGAGAAGCAATCCCGCCACGTACACCGGCCTGCTTGAGCCCATCCGCAAGGCGTTCGCCAAAGCGAACGGGGTCAAGCCCGCGCTGTTCAGCTCCAACTCGGAAGGCGCGTGCCCCACCTGCAACGGCGCCGGCGTTATCTACACCGAACTTGGGGTCATGGCCACCATGGAATCCACGTGCGAGGACTGTGAGGGCAAGCGGTTTCAGGCATCTGTGCTGGAGTACACCCTGGGTGGAATGAACATTGCCGAGGTCCTTGCGATGCCCGTGTCGGATGCCACCGCGTTCTTCGGTGAGGGTGATGCCCGCACCCCGGCGGCGCACAAGGTCCTCGACCGGTTGGCCGACGTCGGTCTTGGTTACCTCAGCCTCGGCCAACCTCTCACCACGCTCTCCGGCGGTGAGCGGCAACGCCTGAAGCTGGCCAGCCAGATGGGCGAAAAGGGAGACATCTACGTTCTCGATGAGCCGACCACCGGTCTGCACCTGGCCGACGTCGAGCAGCTGCTCGGTTTGCTGGACCGCCTCGTCGACTCCGGGAAGTCGGTTCTGGTCATCGAGCACCATCAGGCAGTGATGGCGCACGCTGACTGGATCATCGATCTTGGTCCCGGTGCCGGGCACGACGGCGGCAGGATCGTTTTCGAGGGAACGCCGGCAGAACTGGTGGCTGGCGGAGGTTCCACCCTCACGGGCCAGCACTTGGCCGCCTATGTGGGACGAAGCTGACCGGATGCGCCGGACATCCGGTTGAACCGGCGGATGCTGCGCGGCCGATAATCTAGACGGATGAAAACAACGCGGACGGTGACGGTAGCCATCATTGGCGCCGGTCCGCGTGGTACCTCCGTACTCGAACGTCTGGCAGCCAACTGGGCGGCCCTGCCCAAAGCCAACCGGACGCGCATCGCGGTCCACCTGATCGAGCCCTACGAGCCAGGGCCGGGCCATGTGTGGCGTACCGATCAGTCACGGCATTTCCTGATGAACACCCCGGCGCTGTTTCCCACGGTGGTGCCGGTGGGTGAGGCTGCTGCGGAACGGGCGCCATCGCTTGTTCCGCTGTCCTTCGACGACTGGCGCCAGCTGATGGCGGGCTCTCCGGACGATCGTCTCAGTGACGATGACCGGAAGGAACTCCAGTCGCTCACCTCCGCTGATTTCCCCAGCCGCGCCCTCTACGGCCGCTACCTGGAATGGATCTACAGCTCGCTGACCGCGGCCCTTGGGGACGGCTTTGAGGTAGTGGTTCACCGGTCAGAGGCGCAACACGTGAAGCCGCTGACTGCGGGTTTCCGGGTAAGGCTGAGTGAGGGCGGCACGGTAGTCAGTGATGCCGTCGTGCTTGCGTTGGGCCATCTACCCGCTCAACTCAATCCGGAACAGGAAGCGCTGCGCGACGGCGCGGCCCGGCTCGGCCTGCAGTACTGGCCGCCGAACGTACCCGCAGACGCGGATTGGAACCGGTTGCCGGCGCGCAAACCCGTGCTGGTGCGCGGGCTCGGCCTTAACTTTTTCGACATCATCACCCACCTCACCGAGGGCAGGGGTGGAAGCTTCGTATCCAGTGGTCTGCCGGCAGGGCGGGCGTTGGATTACCACCCTTCAGGCCGTGAGCCGCTGGTAGTCGCCGCGTCGCGTCGCGGCACCCCTTACCGTGCCAAGGCAAAGCTGGACAGCTATGTGCCGCGCAGCATCCAGCTCCGCTACTGCACACCTACCCGCGCATCCAGCTTCGCGGCTGAGGGAACCCAGCCCGGCTTCGATCACGACCTGTGGCCGCTGCTGCACCGGGACGCTGTCTGGGCTTACTACGGGACGCTGGCGCGCACAGCAGGTTTGCCAGATACTTTTCTTCCCTCGCTTCAGGAGGTGCTGGATGCCGCCGATCATGTCTGGCGCCGACGGCTGGAGGAGCTCCTCGATGGAACGGTGGCTCCGGCTGACCGGTTGAATCTGGAAGCGCTCGCCCGGCCCTTCTGGCGGCAACGGTTTGCCTCTGAGGAGGAGTACAACCGTGCCGTGCTCGACTATCTGGAAGAGGACGCCGCCGGTTCCGACCGCGGCGAGAATGACCCATTGAAAATGGCGATCGGAGCCATGAACGCCGGCCGGTCCGTCATCAAGGAGATCGTGGCCGACGGCGGTCTCACCGAGGCGTCATGGACTGCGGAACTGCGCGGATGGTTCGAGCCCCTCGTCGAGGGCCTTGCCAGCGGGCCGCCGGCCCTGCGTATCGAGCAACTGGCAGCGCTGGCTCGCGCGGGCATCGTCCGTTTTGCGGGCCCTGCGCCGCGGTTCGAGCTGGATGCCGCCCTTGGCCGGTTCACTGTTTCCTCACCCTGGGTGGAGGGCAGAAAGTACGACGCCGGTGTCCTCGTTGAGGCGATGATGCCGGCTAACCGTGTGGCGCAGAACCGGTCGGTCCTGCTTCGCCGGCTATTGGAGGACGGCCTGGTCCGGGCACGCACCATGATGTCGGAAGATGGCGTGCCTGAAGTGTCTCCCGGAATCGATGTCAGCAAGCCGCCGTACCGGGCAATCGGCGCCAATGGTCTGGCGCAGGAGAACCTCTATGTCCTCGGCCTGCAGCTGAGTTCCGTGCAGTGGGGGACGGCGATCGCCGCGGAAGCCGGCGCCTCCCTCGATGCCGGCAGCCGTACGCTGCGGGACGCCGACGACATCGCGCGCGCAATCCTTGCCTGACGGGTGCCGTTATTGACGTGAGCTTTCCGACAACATGGCGCTGAACGAAGAAGCGCTCCTCCGCTGCACGGAGGAGCGCTTCTTCATTAGTTCACCAAGGCCTTACCGGCCGCGACGAAATCTAGCCGCGACGGGCATCCGCAAGGCACTTGCGGTACTCGGCCATGGCCTTGCCGTAGCTGTTCGGGTGCCCGGCGCCAGGACCGCGCTCCGGCTTGACCGGGGCGACGCACTCTGCGCCGGCAACCGCTTCGATGGTGACCGGAAGGGTCACCGTCGTGCCGGATTCCTTGGCCACCAGAACGATGCTCCCCGCTCCCGGTGCTGCTGCCGGAACGGTAACCGTGACCTGTGCCGCGCCGTCCGTGACGGGCGTGGTGCCCAGCTGGGTGACCTTGCCGGCGGCGTCGACAAAGCTCGCCGACACGCTGGTGTTGATCGGGCTGCCTAGCGACGTAAGGTTCAGCTTTGCAACGTCGAAGGTGACAGTGTCATCAGCCGTGACGGTGGCCGGTGCATTCTTCACGATCACTGAGCGACGGTCGAAGCTCGGGGACAGTGGGCTGTTCTGCTCGATGTAGCTGATCCAGGCGTCGCGGTCTACAAGTCCCGAGTCACGGACGTCGGTTCCCTGCTGGAAGACGGTGAAGTTATCGCCGCCCTGCGCCAGGAAACTGAAGGTGCCGATCCGGTACTCTGCAGCCGGGTCTAGCGGTGCGCCGTCAATCGTGACCGACGTGATGCGGGAGCCGGCTGCAAGATCCGGGTTGTAGGTGTAGGACACGTTGTCCGACAGCCCGAGCGCCAGGAAGGACCGGGAGGAGCCTTCCGGCTGCCACTGCTGCTCCAGCATCGTGATGAACTGCTCACCGGTCAGGGTGACCGTCCACAGATTGTTGAGGAACGGCAGTACCGCATTCGCTTCGGCGTAGGTGATGACGCCGTCCTCACCGTAGTAGAGCTCGTTCCGCATGCCGCCGGGGTTGATGACACCGATCTCGGCTCCGCCGCGTTCAGCGGATGAGAGCGAGTCCCGCAGTGAGTCAGCGATCAGGTTGCCGAGCGTTGACTCGGACGTCCGGTCATCACGCTTGCCGTTGACGAAGGCTGTAGTGATGTCCGCTGTCACGGATCCAACGGGCTGGTTGCCGATGACTGCTGCTTCGGCGAGCGCCGCGTCAACAATCGTCTTGACCTCGGCGACCCTCGGATAGGTTGCTACCAGCGCAGCCGGGTCAGTGGCCGTGCGTGCAACATTCTGCGCCGTATACGACTTGACCTCGCCGGTGGCGTTATCCACGGTGAGGGTGATGTGGCCGATGAACTCGCCGTAGGAGCCGGTCTGGAGGATCGGACGAGTTTCGCCCTCCGCGCCGGGTACAGGTGCATCCCACGCGTACTGCTTGTGCGTGTGGCCGGTGTAGATGGCGTCGACGAGCGGCGAGGTGCCGGTGACGATGTCAGCGAACGCGCCCCCCGCGGCCACCTCTGCCTCGATGGTGGAACCCTCGACGGCGCCGTCTCCGGCTCCCTCGTGATACTCGGCAATGATGACGTCGGCCAGACCCTGGTCCTCGATCTGCTGCGCCACGCGGTTTACGGCCTCGACGGGATCGCCGAAGTCGAGATCGGCGATTCCGTCAGGGCTCACCAACGAAGGTGTTTCCTGGGTGACGGCACCGATGATGGCAACATCAATACCGCCCACGTTCACAATTTCGTACTCCTGCAGGGCAGGCGTGGTGGTTCCCTTCTGGTACACGTTGGCGCCCAGGTACGGGAACTCCGCGGCGTCGGCCACACGACCGGCCAGGTCCGCAAAACCGCCGTCGAACTCGTGGTTACCGACAGCCGAAGCGCGAAGATCCAGAGCGTTGAGGACGTCGATGGTTGGTTGGTCCTGTGCAACCGAGGAGGCGAAGAGTGATGCTCCGATGTTGTCTCCGGCGGAGAGGAACAGCGAGTTCTCCTCGCCGTACTGGGCGCGCAGTTCCTCGATGGTTCCAGCGAACTTCACGGTGTTCGAGTCGATACGCCCATGGAAGTCATTGATGCCCATGAGGTTGAGCTCGGTCGTGGTGTCCGCCGGTGCCAGGTTCAGACCGACTATCACCGGATCGTGGTCACTCGCCCGGAACTGGTTCGGCGCGTAGAAGTCGGTGGCGTTGTAGTTGTAGCGGCTGTACTCAAGCGCTACGGATTCCACCGCGTTGATGTTCCATACGTCCACGCCGGATACCGCCGCGTCTGCTGCGGGGGAGGCGAGGATGTGGTCAAGGGAACCAACGAGTCCGGAGAAGACGTAGGAGTATCCATCAGTCTTGGCGCCCTGGTTGATGTAGCCGGCCTCGTACAGGACCTGCATGGGATCCTCAGCCGAGTAGGAGTTGAAGTCACCGGCAAGGAAGACCTTGTCTGTGCCCGCTTCAGTCTTCAGCTGTTCAGCGAAGGCGACGAGAGCGGTTGCCTGCTCAACGCGGTCGGCATTGGATGCGCCCTGTCCGTCACCCTGGTCTGCGTTTTCGCCGCTGCCTGATCCCTTGGACTTGAAGTGGTTTGCGATGGCGAGGAACTTGGTGGAGTCATCACCGCCGACAATGTTGAAGGACTGCGCCAGGGGCTTGCGGGCATTTGAGAAGGCGACGTTGTCATCGAGGATGACGGACTGGCCAACGGGCTCCACAACCGCCTTCTTGTAGATGAACGCGGTCCTGATGACGTCCTCGTTCTCGATGGCGGGCAAAGCGTCCGGTGAACGGACGTAGTCCCACACACCGGGGGCAGCCTCATTGAGCGCGGCAGTCAGCGTGGCAAGGGCGGCGTCCCGGTCCTTGCCGAACTTGGCCGAGTTCTCAATCTCCTCGAGGGAGACCACGTCCGCGTCCAGCCCGTTGATCGCCGCAACGATCTTCGCTTCCTGGCGCTCCAGATTCTCTGCATTCGCGGCGCCGCGGGCATCACAGCCGCCGCGGACGGTGACGGGATTGCCGTCGCGGTCCTCGTAGTACGTGCACCCGCTGAGCTGGTCACCTGTGGTGGTGAAGTAGTTCAGCACGTTGAAGGACGCAATTTTGACGTTGCCGCCAACGTTCTCCGGTGCGTCAGGACGTGAGCCCTCGAACACGACGGGCTGAACTTCGGCGGAGTTCACTGCAGTGAGAGCGGTCAGCGGCTGGAACTTCCAGGAGCTGTTGCGGAAATCGAAGACCACTGGCGAGGTGAAAGTTGCCGATGAGTTGACCCGCACCGGCTGCTCCGGTGTGAGGTAGGGCAACGGCTGGTCCATGTTGGCGCTGCTGAGGAAATTGGTGGTGGCGCCGTCGTCGAGCTTGACCCGGCGGGCAGCGTTGTCAGCGGAGACAGCAGCATTCTCGGCCGTTCCCGGCGGAGCGATTTCCGTGGGCTGCACCAGGGGACTGTCCCCGACGGCAAGAGTGATTTCCCCATACTGGTTCAGTGAGTAGTTGTCCGAGACCGTGAAGTCGTTGGTCGGCTGCACGAGCATTCCCTCGAGTGCTTCGCGCGCGACGTCATCCGCGGGGTACGCGATAGAGGCGGTCTTCACAGCCTCCGCGGGCTCCCCGGGCTTGGTCATTCCGCCGGCCAGGACGGTGATCTGTGAGAGGCCGAAGTATTCTCCAGCGGTGCCGGTGACCTCCACGAGGTCACCAACAGCAACGTCAGCAACCGTGGCGGTCGAGTAGATGAAGATGCCGTCAGAGGCGGCATGATCCGCACCGAGGTCACCGCCGGTCCCGGGGGTCTGGATGTAGTAGCCATCAAATCCGCCGGTGGGGTAAGTGGCAGTTACTACGCCGCGGGTGGTGACAACCTGCCCTCCATACGGCGTTGCTCCACCCGTGCCCTGGATCTGATCGATGGGGATCACTTCGCCCGGCGTGGGCGGTTCCGGTTCTGGCTCGGGTTCGCTTCCGGCCGTCTCACCAGCGGCATTGGTGGGAGTGACGGTTTCGGAAACGGTGAAGTCTGTCAGATTGTTGTCGGTGTCAACTCCGCCTGCGCGGTTCATCGACAGCGGGTTGCGGGTGCCGCCGGGGCCTTCTTCGCCTGCGGCCTCGAAGGTGTTGGACTCTCCGTATCCCAACAGGTCAACGACGCCGGGCGCGGCCACAACAGAGCCGACAGGCAGGTTGCTGACAGCAGTAGCTTGATCGGACAGGACGATGGTCCCGCTGCTCCCGCTGATATTCAGCGAGCTGGTCACATCAGCCGCCGGAAGTGCTGCGCCAACAGAGCCGTTGCTGGACGCCTGGATGAGGAAGTTTCCGTTTGCCGGGATGCTTCCCTTCAGCGGCGCAACGCCGGTCGGAGCAACTACCCCCGTCGCTGAACGGTACTGGAGCGACCAGCCGTCCAGGCTCACCGGCGCATCGGTGGTGTTGATCAGTTCTACGAACTTGTGCGTGAACGGTGCGTTGGCACTGCCCCCGTTGACGTACGCCTCATTGATAACGACGCCGGCGCCCGCTTGGGCGTCGACGGTTTCCTCTGCGCTGGCTGGCGAGAACGCCATCGGTGAGGCAATGAGCCCGACCGAAAGCGCTGAGCACAGCGCGCCCCTCCACGAATTTTTCATTCGTCCTGTTTCTCCTTGCTTTTGGCCGGATTACGGCCGCGAGTGATGCCTGCTTCGGCAGTGAGCCTCGGCGGAACTGGCCACGAAAGTGACAATAGGATCTGCCGGTGACATTCCGGTCGCGGCAAGCCAAGCACGCCGCAATGAACGGGTGGTTACCTCGCGGAGAACAGAGCAGCCGGGTTGAGACCATCAACGCGTTTCCCATCGTCGGCCCGGTGGTGCCGGACGTCGGCGTCCTAATATTCACCACTTCGTAGTGATGTAGACCACATCAGGCGCCTTGCACATTCAAGCACGAGTACTTGCTGTTGGGAACTACTGGCTGGAGTCGCGGAGTGTTCCCGTTGAGGGCTCACCGCCGGCACTGCCGACGAGGCAAATCACCGAGCGGCCGCCTTCGTCAGTCCATTCCGACTCGACCGGGTAAAAGTACTGGAGTTCCAGGGCGGACGCGTCATACTCCACGCCGACGAACGCAGCGAATTCACCGCGGCAGAACTCCTGCGCCTGAGCGTCCGCTTCCCCGAGCCCGGGGTAAATGCCTTCATCCAGCTCGGTTGTCGCGAATACTTCGAACGCGTGAGGTTCGTCGCAGGGGATTACCTGAATGTCCGGCTCCGCTGCGGTGCCGGAATCGGTCACGCACTGACCCTCTTGCAGGTCGTTCGCCGTGACGCTCGAGGCCTTCTGCGCCTCCGCTGCTTCGCTACTCGCTGCCGAGGTGAGTTCGGAAGGTGAGGCGCCGTCGTCGTTCCCGGCGGTGCAGCCGGTCACTGCTGCTGCCGCTATCAGGGCAGCAGGCAGGAGAAATCGCCGGAGGGCGGCAATCGTCATTGAAAGGCTCCTTGGAGTGAGACTTGGCACTTCCGGAGCCTACCCGATGGGATTCGAAGCGCCCGGAAGGACCTTAAACCAGTTGCACCCCGTCCATCAGGACGGGGTGCAACTGGTGAGCACGGCTCAGCTCGATGCGGAAGGTAAGGGATTCGAACCCTTGAGACGGGGTTACCGTCCACTGGTTTTCAAGACCAGCTCCTTCGGCCGCTCGGACAACCTTCCATACGGGGAATAGTGTTTCATGCAGAGCAGGCTGCACAAAACTCCAGGCAGCAGGGTGAGGTCCGGAAAGGGAAATCATGAAAGCAGTAGTGCTTCGCGGGTTCGGTGAACCGGACGTTCTTCAGGTGGCCGATGTGGCGCCGCCCGGTCTCCAGGCCGGTGAGGTGCTCATCGACGTCGTCGCAGCCGGATTGAACCGCGCGGATGTGCAGCAGCGGTTGGGTGTGTACCCGCCGCCTCCCGGTGCCTCCGAGTATCCGGGCCTTGAGGTTTCCGGAAGGATCGCTGACCCGGGGGAGTCGGGGTTCCAGCCGGGCGACGCCGTCGTCGCGCTCCTTGCGGGCGGCGGTTATGCCGAACAGGTGGCAGTGTCCGCCGGGCAGGTATTGCCCGTGCCCGCAGGCGTGGATCTCGTGGCCGCCGCCGCGCTACCCGAAGTGGCTGCGACGGTCTACTCCAACCTTGTCCTGGTTGCGGGTCTGCGCAACGGCGAAACCCTTCTCATTCACGGTGCTTCCGGGGGTATCGGGACTATGGCTATCCAGCTTGCACGCGCCCTGGGTGCCCGTACGATCGTGACCGCCGGAACGGCCGGCAAGCTCGATTTCGCCCGGTCACTGGGTGCAGAGGTCTGCGTAAATTACCGGGAGCAGGATTTCGTTGCCGAGGTGGACGCAGCTACCGATGGGCGCGGTGCTGACGTGATTCTCGATGTTGTTGGCGCAAAATACCTCGGCCGCAACGTTGAGGCCCTGGCGATAGGAGGCCGCCTTGTGGTCATCGGACTGCAGGGCGGCGCAAAAGCCGAGATCAACCTCGGCTCGCTCATGGGAAAGCGCGCGTCCGTGACGGGAACCACGCTGCGTTCACGGCCGGGGGAGGAGAAGGCGGCCATTATGGCCGGGATACGCGAGAACGTCTGGCCGCTGATCTCTAACGGGTCCATTTCCGTGCCCGTTGACCGCACCTTTCCGCTCGCAGAAGTGGTTCAGGCGCATGAGTATTTCGACTCCGGGCAGCACACTGGAAAAGTACTTCTGACGCTTTAGTACCGCTCATTTGGCGTGAGCGGCGAATTCGATGCCGAGCGCAGACGGGGGCACTAAGGCTGCTTTGTGGATTCCGGGCGGTGTGACAAGCTTGCTTTCACCTGAACTCCAAGGAGGAACCATGGCCAAGCACAGGGCAGACGGCAAGCCGGACGGCGCAACGCACGGCAAGGACGAGGAGTCCGGTCTGGAGCGTGCCGCCGAGAGTTGGGCAGAGAACCTCGCCGACCAGGTGAACGACGGCGTGAAGAATAATCCGCACGACACCGCCAATGACGGGCCTGACCCACGGACGGACACGCACTCCAGCCTCAGCGAGGGATCCAACTCCCGTGACGGCCGGGACGACCCGACACACTGAACGCCGAAATATAGTGCAGATCAGGCGGGTTTGACCGGGGGCGAACACGCCTGATCTGCGCAAAACTCCCTAGCGCCCGCGAACTGCGCGTGGTTTGCTGGGGTGATGACTGAGAACCTTCCTGAACACCTTCGTGAAGACATCGGCGCGTCCGGACCCGGCGCTGAATCCGAGGACGAGCACTTGCGTGAAGATGTCAACACTCCCTCCGATGAAAATGACGGCGGCCCCGAATTCTCCGAAAGTCACTTCACCTCCGGGCAGCTCAACGCAGGCCAGCGTGTTCCAGGGGTGAGCCCCGGGGGCGAGTACAAGGAGGGCCGCGAGGAGGAGCTTGCGCACCGGGACGAGGCCGACTGACACGCTTCGGCATACGCGCCGCATGAGAGCATGTTGCTATGACCGAACAGCAGCCCGAGCACCACAACGGCACTCCCGAGCATGCGTCGAAAGAGAGCCCGGTCCTGTCCGGAGAACTGGACGCGGGGCGTGGTCTTCCGGAACAGAACGACGACGGCGGCTCCCGCAGTGAGAAGGCGCAGGGCACCAAACTGACTGAACTGGTGGACGAGCCCGCCAAGGTCATGCGCATCGGTACCATGCTCAAGCAGTTGCTCGAGGAGGTGCGCAGCGCTCCCCTGGATGACGCCGGGCGCAGCCGACTGGCCGAAATCCATGAGCGGTCCGTGCGTGAGCTTGAGGACGGACTCGCACCGGAACTGGTCGAGGAACTGCAGCGGATCAACCTTCCGTTCACGGAAGACTCTGTTCCGACCGATGCCGAACTGCGCGTTGCACAGGCACAGCTGGTCGGATGGCTGGAGGGTCTCTTCCACGGTATCCAAACCGCGCTTGCCGCTCAGCAGATGGCCAATCAGCAGCTGGCCGCGCAACTGCAGTTGAAGCAACTGCCGCCCGGCACCGTTCTTGCTCCGGGCGTGGTGGTCGGCGATGACGGTGAACCGAAACGCGCTCCCGGAGTGCGGCCCGGTTCCCCCCAGATGCCGGACACTCACGGTCCGGGCCAGTACCTCTAGACGCGCGTGGCACTTTTTGCGGCGGCCCGACAGGGCCGCAAGGATGACGCGGAGCTCGGTACGGGAGTGTGGCGGCGCGCGCATGACCGCTTTCGGCGCGGGCTTGACCGGTATCACCAGATTCTTGAGGGCGTTGAGGATGACGCCGTCTATAACGAGTTGGCGGGTTTCGCCAATCAGCTTGCCCAATTGCTGCCGCGCGTGCGCGAGTGCTGCGTCACCGCGCAGGCTCAGCATCCGAGCGAGGGGCTGGACATCCCCGGGGCCCTTCTCCAGGTACACCGTGCGCTGTCCCGCGCGGGCAACGCCCTCGCAACCACAGCGGAGGCGGCCGCGATGGCCCGCCTGGACGGCGAACGGTGGGGTATCGCCTCAGCCGGACTGGAGAACGTCCGGCGCCGGGCGGAAGTAGTCGCTGAGGATGTCATCGAAGCTGAACGCTTGCTGTCAGTTCCCGGTCAATAGCTACGTCAAGAGCAACCTGTCGGAATACTTGCCGTCGGGTGGAGGTTGCCACCATTCGACAAGAGCAACAGTCTTCGAAAGGGATATATGAGTACCTCACCAAACCTGACGTTCAACGACGGCCGCACCATTCCCCAGTTGGGTTACGGCGTGTGGCAGGTCGATGACGCAACGGCAGAGGACGTCGTCGGACGAGCTTTCAAGGCCGGCTACCGGCACATCGACACCGCGAAGATCTACGGCAATGAAGCAGGCGTGGGCCGCGCGATTGAAGCCTCGGGTCTCAGCCCCGCGGAACTGTTCATCACCACCAAGCTGTGGAACGCCGATCAGGGGTATGAGAGCACCCTCCAGGCATTCGAGGAGTCCATGCAGCGGCTGGGCCTCGAAACACTCGACCTCTACCTGATCCATTGGCTCCAGCCAAAGCAGGGCAAGTATGTGGACACATGGAAGGCGCTCGTTGAATTGCAGAAGCGCGGCCGCGTCCATTCAATCGGTGTCTCCAACTTCACGGTCGAAGCACTGCAGGAAATCATTGACGCAACCGGCGTCGTGCCGGCAATCAACCAGGTCGAGACCCACCCGTACCTGAACCAGGCCGAACTGCGCGCCTTCGAGGCGGACAAGGGAATCCTCCACGAGTCCTGGTCCCCGCTCGGTTCCGGCAAGGGCCTGCTTGAGGATCCGGTGCTCGCCGGTATCGCAGAAAAGTTGGGCGCCACTCCGGCGCAGGTTGTGATTGCGTGGCACCTCGCACTCGGGCTCGTTGTCATCCCGAAGTCGGTGACGGAGTCGCGCATCATCGAAAACTGGGGTGCGCTCGAGGTCTCGCTGAGCGAAGAGGACATTGAGGCAATTAACGGCCTCGACAAGGGTGAGAGCGGCCGTATCGGCGCCAATCCCGCAACGGCTGACTTCGCCTGATCGTTTCCCCCCGGTTGACCCGAATGACTCGATCGCCGCGGCGGTAGGTCATTCAAACTAGTGCAGGCACTGCATGCGTTGCTTTCAACGCATGCAGTGCCTGCACCGTTTTGTGGGAACAATAGTGCCCATGGACAGCGACATTGTGAACCTTCTGATCGGGACCTACGCGAGCGACGACGCCGAGCCGGGATCCGGTGAAGGCATCTGGCGTGTAACCCTGGACCGGCGCAGCGGCGCACTGAGCGGCGATCACCTCATTACGACGACGACGGCGCCATCTTTCCTCGCACTCCACCCTTCCGGAAACATGCTTTATGCAGTCCAGGAGACAGAGCAGGGCCAAGTGAGCGCGTTCAGCGTGCAGGGCGAAAACCTGTTACTTCTAGCCACAGTGCCGACCGGTGGCTCGTTCCCGTGTCACCTCCTCGCCTTCAACGACGCACTGTGGGTTGCCAACTACGGTGATGGCGTGGTCAGCCGCCTGGACCTGAACGACGACGGCGAGCCGACGGGAATGCCTGCCGTGTACCGGAACTCCGGTTCGGGACCCAACAGTGAACGGCAGGAAGGGCCGCACGCCCACTTTGTTCATGACACCGGCAACGGGTCCGTCTGGGTAAGTGACCTCGGAACTGATGAGATCCGTCGATTCACTGTGTCCGGGCCGGACGGCCTTGCGGCCGTGCTGCCGCCGGCCACAGGCCCACGGCACCAGGCAGCGCTGCCGGGCGGCGCCGTCGTCGTTGTCGGTGAACTGGACTCCCGCCTGCATGTCCTGGCCTCTGACGGGAGTGGATCGATCCTCTCGAGCGTGGCCGCGCTCGCAACGCCGGTGCCATCCGGGCAGCCGAGCCAGCCCTCGCATATCGATGTCGGAGTTTCCCCGGCCACACGGAACCTGCTGTATGCCGCAACCAGAGGGCCCGATGTCCTGGCCGTGTTTGCGGTGGAGGACGGGCAGACGCTCAGGCATCTGTCGGACTCACCGATCGGCGGCGCATGGCCGCGGCATTTCGCGGTGGTACCCGACAGTGATGATGGCGCGGACCTCATTGTGGCGGCGAACCAGTACTCGTCAACGCTCGATGTGCTGCGCGTGGACGGCGTTGGTCACGTTGAGCAGGTGTATTCCCTTGCGTTGCCGGTGCCGGCTTGCGTTATTCCCGCCGATTGAGCGCTTGCTTGGACCCGCGGCCGACGCCCGATGTGTACGAGCGTCCAGATAGTATGTACGCTTGTACACATGCAGAACTATTTCGAGGGTGATTCCAGAACGAACAAGGAGCGGATGCTCGCCGGTGACCTGTACATCGCCGACGATCCCGACCTCGCTGCCGGCCACCAAAGGGCAGTCAAGCTGGCCCACGACTACAACGAGGCGTACGCCCAGGATGTGGACTCCGCCCGGCCGATCCTTGAATCCCTTATTGGTCAGCTTGGCGAAGGTGCCCACATCCGGCCGCCGCTCGCCGTGGACTATGGCACGTACATCACCATCGGCGCCGGTACCTTCATCAACTGCAACTTCACCGCACTTGACGTCGCTCCCATTGCCATCGGCCGGGACTGCCAGATCGGCCCGAGCGTTCAGCTGTTGACTCCCACGCATCCGGTCGAGGCGCAGCCGCGTCGCGACAAGCTCGAAGCGGCCCTTCCCATCACTATCGGGGACAATGTATGGCTCGGTGGCGGGGCTATTGTGCTGCCGGGAGTGACGATTGGTGAGAACAGCGTCATTGGTGCCGGCGCCGTCGTCACGAAGGATGTTCCGGCGAATGTCGTCGCCGTGGGGAATCCTGCCCGCGTGATTCGGGAGATCTGACCGCATGAGCCAGCGAAGGCATGATCCGGAGCGGCGGGACCGGATCATCGACAGCGCATTGGCAACCATCGCCGAACATGGCGTAGCGGGCACCACGCACCGCAAGGTGGCGAAGCATGCCGATGTACCGCTCGGGTCCATGACGT
This sequence comes from Arthrobacter sp. KKT183, assembly GCF_055657625.1. Lineage (NCBI taxonomy): Bacteria > Bacillati > Actinomycetota > Actinomycetes > Micrococcales > Micrococcaceae > Arthrobacter > Arthrobacter sp. KKT183. Next base: position 437,588 of record NZ_CM145770.1, read on the forward strand.
ACCACTTCGCAGACATGGATGAGCTGCTCCGCGAGGCGTTCACGCGCTACGCCAGGCGCATCGCCCGGCGTTTTGCTGACCGTTTGGCTTCTGTGTCCGGCACCGACCAGCTGGTGGCTGCGATCGCCGATCTTGTGCATCACGACCTCAGTGAGAGTCCCGAGGATGTGGTCCTCACCCTCGAGCTGTACACGCTGGCTGCGCGAAAGCCGGACTTCCGGCGGATCACCCACGACTGGATGGGGCAGAGCCGCGCCGTCCTTGAGCGGCACATGGATGCAACCGCGGCGTTCGAGGTGGATGCGCTGATTGAAGGGTTGTTCATTCACGTGAGTCTCGACCAGCAGCCTCGCTCCCGGGCAGGCACCGAACGGGCAATTCGCCGCTTCCTCACTGACGCGCCCGTGCGCTGAACGTGCCCCGATCACCAGAACCATTTCGAGAAAGACGCTCATGAGTTCAATGACCACCGAGCAGCGCGTAGCCGTTCCGCGGGAGGCGCGAAACGCACGGATCGCAGTGGCTGTGCTGTTCTTCACCAACGGCGCCATCTTCGCCAACCTCCTGCCGCGCTATCCGGAGATCAAGCGGGACCTTGGCCTCAGTAACGCGGAGTACGGGCTGGCGATCGCATCGTTTCCGCTGGGCGCCCTGATCGCCGGGTTGGCCGCGGCAACCCTGATCCGCCGATTCCGTTCCTCCAGGGTGGCAGTGGCCGGGACGCTCTTCGTTGCGGTTGGTGTGTTGATCGCGGGTGTTTCACCGACCTGGATTGCCCTGGCGGGCGCGCTGTTCTTCGCCGGTGCAATGGATGCGGTGACCGACGTGGCTCAAAACTCACATGGTTTGCGGGTCCAGCGGTTGTACGGCCGGTCCATCCTCAACTCCTTCCATGCCGTCTGGTCGATCGGAGCCGTTACCGGTGGGCTGATGGGCGGGTTGGCGGTTGCACTCGATGTACCGCGCGGAATCCATCTCTCAGTCACCGGCGCACTCTGCGTTGCCGCCGTGTTCATTGCCTACCGGTTCCTTCTGGCCGGTCCGGAACCTGTCGAGCGGACGGTGGTGTCTCCGGGACCCGATGTCCACGGGGGCGCGCCTAAGACGCGGCGGACCGGCACATACCTCACACTTGCTGCGCTGGTGCTCATCGCGGTTGGCGGGACGCTGGTCGAGGATGCCGGCAGTACATGGGCGGCGGTCTACCTCTCGGGGCAGTTGGACGCCAGTGTCAGCATCGCTGCCCTCGGTTTTGTTGCGATGGTGGGCGCACAGTTCATCGGGCGACTGCTGGGCGACGGGCTCGTGGACCGCTTCGGGCAACGCGCTGTCGCCCGGGCGGGCGGCGTGATCGTTTTCCTCGGTATGGGAGCGGCCCTCGCCTTCCCATCCGTCACCGGAACGATCATCGGGTTCGGCCTCGCGGGCTTTGGTGTTGCCACGCTGGTTCCCGCCGCTATGCACGGCGCCGACGAACTGCGCGGGCTGCGGCCCGGAACCGGTCTGACCGTGATCAGCTGGCTCATGCGGGTGGGCTTCCTGGTCTCACCGCCCGTCGTCGGCCTGATCGCCGACTCGCTGAGCCTGCGCGTAGGACTCCTGGTGGTGCCGTTCGCAGGGCTGCTGGTCATCCTGCTGGCCGGGGTTCTGTCCTCCGAGCGCGCGAAGCGGCACCGGTCCTGACTCGGGCGGGCAGCCCCAGTCATTCACGGTGGCTGCCGCAGAAAGAGGGCACAAAAAGAGCCTCCTGCCAGAGTCGAACTGGCGACCTTCTCATTACGAGTGAGACGCTCTACCGACTGAGCTAAGGAGGCTGATGCGGGTGAACTTCGCTAGCGCAAAGGCTCATTCCACAAGGAATAACTGTATAAGAGCATAAGCTCACCGGTCAAAATCAGCAGCGAACGCCGTCCTCGGGAACGGTGCCGTCGATCAGGAAATCATCCACGAGAGACTCGATGCATTCGCCGGACCGGCCGTAGGCGGTATGCCCCTGCCCCTCCCAGGTCACATGCACGGCGGACTCCAGCTGGTCCGCGAGGGCCAGTGACCACTCGTAGGGTGTCGCCGGATCTCCCGTGGTTCCGATTACGAGCATCGGCGGCGCATCCGGCGCGCTGGCGGGGGAGGGCTCGAGCACCGGTTCGTGCGCCCACTCCTTGCAGGCGAGCGCGCCGTAGCTCAGGTATTCACCGAAGACCGCAGACGACGCTTCGAGCGCTTCCGCCTGTTGCTCCATGACCGCTGGGTCGGCCGGCATTGGGTAGTCGAGGCACGTCACCGCGGTGAAGGCCGCGGACGCGTTGGTGAGGTAATCGCCGTCGGGCTCGCGCTCCGCGCCGAGGTCAGCGAAGCGGAGGAACTCCGTGGGGTCACCCTGCAGCGCCTGATCGATCGCGGCGGTCAGGGCCGGCCAGCTGGCACTGTCATAGAGCGGAAGCACGAAGCCCTGGAAAAACGTCCCGATGGTGACGAGCCGCCCGTCGGCAGCTGTCATGGGGCTCTCCTCAACGGACTCGAACAGCGCATCCACAACAGCCACACCCTCGTCAACATCACCGGGAAGCGGGCACTCGCCCTGCGACTGGCAGTCTGCGACGTAACTGCGCAGCGCCTCATCGAACGCCGCGACCTGCCCGGCAGTGATCTCCGCCGAGCTCAGGGAAGGATCTACAGCGCCATCAAGCACAAAGCGCCCGACGTTGTCGGGGAACAGCTCTGCGTACGCAGCGCCCAGCTGGGTGCCGTAGGAAAACCCGAGATAGTCGAGCTGTTCCTCACCGACAAGGGCGCGCAGGATGTCCATGTCCTTCGCGGCGCTCACGGTGTCGATGTAGCCCAGCAACTCACCGGTGCGCTCGGCGCACAGTTCGGCGTACTCCGCTGAGTCCGCTTCGAGAATCTCGAGGGCCTCCGCATCGGTGGCATCCGCCGGTATCGTCTCGGTCCGGGCCTCGTCGCGTTCCTCATCCTTCAGGCACTTCACCGCAGAAGACCGGTTGACCCCGCGGGGGTCAAACCCAATCACGTCGTAGGACTGGCGCAGCCGATCGCTGAGGATGAACTCAGCGGAGTCGCGGACCAGGTTATAGCCGGAAGCTCCCGGTCCGCCCGGGTTGACCAGGAGAGAGCCCTGCGAATCCCCTGACGCATCCAGCCGGATGGCCGCGATCTCGATCGATTCCCGTCCCGGATCGCTGTAATCAAGAGGAACCTCGACTGTGGCACAGGCGAGATCCTCCTCGCACTCCTCCCAGACAACCTCCTGCGAGTAGAACTCCCGGAGGTCTTCCGGAACTTCACCGATCACCTCGGCCGGTGCCGTCGTCGCGCCGGTCTCGGGGCCCGCAGTGCACCCGGAAAGCACCAGAGCAACGACGACGGCGGCAGCACCTGCCAGCGCACGCAGCGGTGAGCGGCGCGCGGGTTGGGAGTGGGTCACGCGGAAAGTTCCTTCTCTGGGAGCAGGCTGACGGCCATCGCTTCGATGGCCAGCAGGGGGGCAACATTTGTTCCAACGATCCGCGTGCGCACTTTGTTGATGGCCTCAATGCGCCCCAGGGTCTCCTCCGGCGTGCCGTGTTCGGCGTAGCGCTCAAGCTCAGGCCGCAACGGCTCGTTCACCAGGTATCCGGAGGTGCCGAGCTGCAGCATGAGGACGTCACGGTAGAACGAGGTGAGATCGGTCAGCGCGCGGTCGAAGTAGTCGTTCTTGGAGCGCTTGGCCCGCCGGTTCTGATCGTCCTCCAGTCGCTTGACCTGCGCACGGATGGCAGGCGGGAGAGTGCCGGACTCGGGCGCACCGAGGGAGACCAGCAGCGCGGCTTTCTCCTCGGCGTCGCGTTGCTCGAAGGAGCTCTGCGCCTCGGCTTCAGCGAGCTTCACGAGATCCGCAGCTGCCCTCATGGCACCGGCAATGTTGCGCAGGTTGAGGGGTAGCCGCACTATCTGGTTGCGCCGCTCGCGGGCATCGCTGTCCGTAGCAAGGCGCTTCGCCACGCCAATGTGGCTCTGGGCGGCGCGGGCCGCAGCTTCGGCGATGATCGGGTCGATACCGTCACGCCGCACCAGCAGGTCCGTGACAGCGTCAACGGGCGGAACGCGCAGGCTGACCGAGCGGCAGCGAGAGCGAATGGTCACCAGCACGTCTCCGGGACTTGGTGCGCACAAAAGCCAGATCGTGCGCGGGGGCGGTTCCTCGATGGCCTTCAAAAGGACGTTTGTGCTGCGCTCCTGCATGCGGTCCGCATCCTCGACGATGATGACGCGCCAGCGGCCCGTTGACGGCTTGTCCTGCGCCTTCCGCACCAGCTCGCGGGCTTCATCGATGCTGATGGTGACTTTCTCGGTGGTCACATTGGTGACGTCGGCATGCGAGCCGGCCAACGCCGTCGTGCAGGCCTTGCACTCCCCGCAACCGCGTTCCTCCAGCAGCGGGCGGTCGCAGAGCAGAGCGGCGGCGAAAGCCCGTGCGGCGTTGGAGCGTCCGGAGCCGGGTGGTCCGGTGAACAACCACGCGTGGTTGGGCTGCTCAGCGGCCGCGGCGCGGCGCAGTTGTTCAACGGCGGCAGCCTGACCGGTCAGGAACGTCCAGACGCTCATGCCAGACGCTCCCGTACGGAGCTCGCGATCGTTGCTGCCAGCACATCAACGGGATCCGACGCGTTCAGTGCCAGATACGCCTCCGGATTCAACGCCGCCTGGTCCCGGAAAGCCGCCCGGATCTGCTCGTGAAATGAGTCCGGCTCCGATTCCATGCGGTCTTCCTGTGCCGCTGTGGAGGTCCGGCGGCTGCGGCCTTCCACGTGGTCAACATCGAGCAATACCGTCAAATCCGGCCGGAGCCCCTCCACCGCCCATAAATTGATCTCCAGCACGCTGTCCGCCCCGAGGCCCCGTCCCACGCCCTGGTAGGCAACGGAGGAGTCGATGTATCTGTCACAGATGACGACGTCGCCGCGCTCCAGAGCGGGCAGGATCACCTGATGCACGTGGGCGGCACGCGAAGCGGCGAAGATCAGTGCTTCCGTCCGCGCGTCGATGTGCCCGTGCCCGTGATCAAGCACCAGGGAACGCAGCTTCTCACCGATTTCAGTACCACCGGGCTCGCGGGTGCGCACCACCGTTTGGCCGTCGGCCTGAAGAGACTCCGCCAGGCGCGCGGCCTGCGTGGACTTGCCGGCGCTGTCTCCGCCCTCGAAGGCAATGAACATGCCGCGGGTAGGGCGGGAAGTCTGGGATGTCACTGGATCAGCCTACCGACTCAGCCCTACAGCCCGCGCAGCCTGTGGAGAACACATAGAATCGATCCACCGGCCGTGCCGGGCAACTGCCAACTCAGAGTTGATAGTTTCAACCGGCTATCTTCAGCGCGCGCGTCATCCGCGGCGCTGGATTACCGCCCGCATCATTCGGCAACTTAACCTGATCCAATGACCCAGCACGCGGACCTTGCCCCGGATACCCTCACTGTGGCCGCAGGCCGCCCGCCCCGTGAGCACGATTCACCGGTCAACCCGCCCATTGTGCTGTCATCGACCTTCCACGAAACCGCACCGCCCACCGGGTCCGACCGCATCTACGCGCGCATGTCGAACCCCACCTGGGATCCCTTCGAGGAAGCCCTCGGGCAGCTGGAAGGCGCCGCGCTTCCGGCGCTCGCCTTCGCCTCCGGACTCGGTGCCGCAGCCGCAGCGCTCTCGCTCGTGCCCACCGGGGGAGTAGTGGTCATTCCCCGCCACGCGTATGGTGGATCGGTTTCGCTCGCGCTCGCAGAGGAAGCGCGCGGCCGCCTCTCGGTCAGGCAGGTCGACATTGCTGACACCGAGCAGGTCCTGTCACAGCTCGACGGCGCTGACATGCTGTGGCTCGAAAGTCCCACCAACCCGATGCTCGAGGTCGCTGAAACCGCGGTGCTGACGGACGCTGCCCACGCAGCCGGTGCCGCCGTCGTCGTTGACAACACCTTCAACACACCGCTGGTGTGCCGGCCGCTGGACTACGGTGCGGACGTCGTCCTTCACTCCGTCACCAAGTATCTGGCCGGCCATTCCGACGTCGTCCTCGGCGCGCTGGTCACCTCCGATCCTGAGCTGCGCTCCCAGCTGACCTCCTACCGGACACTTCACGGTGCCATCGCGGGGCCGTTCGAGGTGTGGCTGGCCCTCCGCGGTCTACGCACACTCGCGCTCCGGATGGAACGCAGCCAGGCCAATGCGCTGGAACTGGCCGTCAGACTCGAGCAGCATGCCGCCGTCCAACGGGTTCGCTACCCGGGGCTGCCCAACGATCCCGGCCACGAGCGCGCCACAGCACAGCTCAAGGGCTACGGCGGCATCATCAGTATCGAACTGGGCAGCAGAGAAGCCGCTGACGCGCTGGTCGAAGCGGTCCGCTTGTGGCTGCCCGCCACCTCGCTGGGCGGCGTTGAATCGCTGGTTGAACGACGACGGCGCCAGCCCGGTGAGCCCAAAACGGTGCCTGAGGCGCTGGTCCGGCTGTCCGTTGGCATTGAGAACGTTGAGGATCTCTGGGCGGACCTGAATGCGGCACTCTCCTCAGCGGCGAATACCCGGTAGGCTGAATCCGTGGAAATTGTGCTGCTGACCGAGTTGTGGCTCTTTCGTGTTCTCGGCTACCTCGCGCTCGCCATTGAACTGTGGGCCCTGGTCGATTGTGCCCGGCGCAAGCCAGCCTCCTTCGAGGCCACATTCAAGCGCACCAAGAGTTTCTGGCTCGGCCTGACTGCGGGCTCTGCAGCGATCGGGGCGCTCACCGCGTACTTCGGCGGTTTCGGCCTGTTCGGACTTCTGCAGCTTGTTGCGATTATTGCCGCCTGCGTGTACCTCGCTGACGTGAAGCCTGCGGTGAGCGAGGTTCAGGGAAGCGGGCCGTACGGCCCCTGGTAGGCCCTGCCCTCATTTCACCGAGGAGCAACCGCGTCCCAGGCAACAGTAATCTCGCCCAGACGCCACCGTGACGGGCCGTCGAGAAGCGGCCATCCGGCGTCGGACATCGCCGAGCACATCCCCAGCCAGCGCTGCCGGTTTCCGAAGGAGCCTAGGGGTGCCGCGTCGAGCCACGCGCGGTCGAGCGCCTGCAGGTAGTCGAACACGCGTTCACCGGGAACGTTCCGGTGGATCAGCGCCTTTGGCAGACGCTCGGCCACATCGGAGGGCACCGCGAATCCGCCGAACCGCAGCGAGATGCTCAGCGACGACGGGCCGTCCACGCTGATCGCCGCCCAGGTGGACCGGCGCCCAATTTCATCGCAGGTCCCGTCAATGAAGAGCCCGTTCTCCGACAGCCGGCTCCGTACCCGGTCCCAATGCGCCAGGTACTCATCCTCGCCGTACTGGCGCAACACGTTGAACGCTCGGACAACCACGGGACGCCGGCCCTGCAACGGCAACTCGAACCCGCCCTGGACAAAGCTCAAACCCGGCCGCTCAAGCGGAAGCGCAGCGCGGACGCGCCCGGGATCGATCTCCACACCGACCACCTGAACGTCATCCCTCACCGTACGCAGGCGGGTGAAGAGTTCAACAGCCGTGACCGGCGTCGCGCCGTAACCGAGGTCAACCACGAGCGGATCCTCCGCTGTCCGGATGCGCCACGCCTGCGGGCCCGCCAGCCAGCGGTCCATGCGCCGAAGGCGGTTCGGGTTGGTTGTGCCGCGTGTGATCGCCCCAACGGGCTTCGCGGGCTGTCGTATCGGCACCGTTCAAGGTTACGGGTAATGAAACCGCTTGCCGCAGCACATCATGTGCCCCAGCTGGCCAAATACGGCAGACTGGATCCATGACTTCTTACAAACTGATCCTGCTGCGCCATGGCCAGAGCGAGTGGAATGAAAAGAACCTTTTCACGGGCTGGGTGGACGTGGCGCTGACGGAACTGGGCCGCAAGGAGGCCGTCCGCGGCGGCGAGCTCCTGGTGGAGCATGACCTCCTGCCGGACATCGTGTACACCTCGCGCCAGAAGCGGGCCACCATCACCGCCAACCTCGCGCTGGAGGCGGCTGACCGCACCTGGATCGACGTCAAGCGCAACTGGCGCCTCAATGAGCGCCACTACGGTGCCCTGCAGGGCAAGGACAAGGCCCAGACCCTCGCCGAGTTCGGTGAGGAGCAGTTCATGGAGTGGCGCCGCTCCTATGACACGCCACCGCCGCCGCTCGACGATTCGAGCGAGTACTCCCAGGCCGATGACCCCCGTTACGCGGACCTCGGCGATGATCTTCCGCGCACCGAGTGCCTAAAGGACGTCCTCGAGCGGTTCCTGCCGTACTGGGAATCGGACATCAGCGTTGACATCAAGGCCGGCAAGACCGTCCTTATCGCCGCCCACGGCAATTCCCTCCGTGCCCTCGTCAAGCACCTCGACGGCATCAGTGATGAGGACATCGCCTCCCTCAACATCCCCACCGGCATCCCGCTGGTCTATGAACTGGATGAGGACCTCAAGCCCGTCAAGGCCGGTGGTACCTACCTCGACGCCGACGCCGCCGCTGCCGCAATTGAAGCTGTCGCCAACCAGGGCAAGGCCAAGCACTAGCAGCCGAGCGACGCCCAGCACCCACCCACGACGGCGGCCCGCCTCCCAAAGGAAGCGGGCCGCCGTCGTCGGTGGTTGCATCAGTTCAGCGGAGCGCTGGGCTGCCACTCACCGGTGACCAGGTAGGTGACCTTACGCGCAACGGAGATGCCGTGGTCGGCGAAACGCTCGAAGTACCGGCTGGCAAGGGTGACATCCACGGTGGTAGGAGCGGACGCATTCCAGTCAGCAGCGGCAACCGCCTTGAAGACGCCCGCGTGCAGCTCGTTGATCCGCGCGTTGTGGGTGTTGATCTCGAGGCTCAGCTCGAGGTTGCGCGTTTCGAGCAACTCGGTGACCTTGTTGGCAATCGCAATGTCGAGCTGCGCCAGCTCAACGAAGGTGGGCCGGATGCTCTCTGGAATCACATTCTCCGGGAAGCGCAGGCGGGCCAATTGCGCGATGTGCCGGGCGAGATCGCCCATCCGCTCAAGCGACGCACTCATTCGCAGGGCGCCCACAATCATGCGCAGGTCACTTGCAACCGGTCCCTGGAGGGCGAGTACGTCAATCGCGCGTTCGTCGAGGTCGTTCTGCAGGAAGTCGATGCGTGCATCCGCGGCGATGACTTCCTGTGCAAGCTCTGTATCCGCTGCCTCGAACGCTGTGGTGGCCTTCTGCATGGCCTCCGAAACCAGCTTCGAGATCTCGATGAGTTCTTCGCCGATTTGGTGAAGCTCCGCCTGAAAAACCTTACGCACGTGGGCGTCCTTTCCCTTTGAGGTGCTGAACGGGCGCAGATGCGCAGTCCTGTTCAGCACGTTTTCAGCTGCCCCTTAACTGTTACGCATCTTTAGGTGAACGTTAGTTGAACCACCGGTCCAAAGCCACCGGATCAGCAGGGGTGGGTGCATTCACGGCCTAAGCTGGATCCGTGGATCCTGTACTGCTGATGCTCGTGGCCGGGCTGGTCGGTCTCGCCATCGGTGTGGCCGGCATGCTGGCGTTCCGGGCCAGCGAGGCGCAACGCCGTGCCCGCCTTGATAGTGATGAGCCGGTGCTCCCCAAAGGGGCTGCTGATGTCCTTTCCGTCGTGGGCCGCGCGTATGTCATCGTCGACGGGATCGACGGCGTTGTCCGCGCCAGTCCTGCGGCGTACGCTTTCGGTCTGGTCCGCGGCCACACCATCGTGCACAGCGAACTCCTTGACCTCACCGCACGGGTGCGCCGGGACGGAGTCATCGAGGAGCGCCAGCTGGAACTGCCGCGCGGCCCGCTGGGGCAGGGCACCATCATTGTGCATGCCCGCATCGCGGCCCTCGGCGAGGAATACATCCTCATCCTCGCGGACGACCGCACCGAGATCACCCGCACCGAGGAGATCCGCAATGACTTCGTCGCGAACGTATCCCATGAACTGAAGACACCCGTCGGTGCTATCTCCCTCCTCGCCGAAGCCCTTGATGATGCAGCCTCCGACGAGGTGGCCGTCCGCCGGTTCGCCCAACGGATGCATAAGGAATCAGGCAGGCTCTCAGCCCTGGTCCAGGACATCATCGAGCTGTCACGGCTCCAGGGAACCGACGTCGTCCGCCGCGGCAAGGCCGTCAATATCAATGCGGTGATTGCCGAAGCAGTGGACCGCAACAAGCTTCCCGCCGAGAGCAAGCAGATCGACATCGTGGTCGGCGGAAAGATCGACGCACCGGTCTACGGAGACCCGGACCTCCTCATGACCGCCTTCCGGAATCTGATCGACAATGCCATCCGCTATTCGCCGGATGGAACCAGGGTGGGTGTTGGGCTGCGCTCACGCGACGGCCTGGCGCAGATTTCCGTTACGGACCAGGGCCTGGGCATCACTCCCGAGGAGCAGGAGCGGATCTTCGAGCGCTTCTACCGCATCGACGCGGCGCGTTCACGGCAGACCGGCGGCACGGGCCTCGGGCTGAGCATCGTGAAGCATGTGGTGTCGAATCACGGCGGTGAAGTGACGGTGTGGTCGCAGCAGGGCCAGGGCAGCACGTTCACCGTCCGTCTGCCGGAGATGGAAACAGCCGACGACGACGGCGCCGGGCCGGCGGCGAGTGTCACCTCGGGCGCGGTGCAGGAGAGCAGGCACGAAAGTGCCGGCAATGACAAGGGCAGCAGTGTCCAGAATCAAGGAGTGAAAGCGTGAGCCGCATCCTGATCGTTGAAGACGAAGAATCCTTCAGCGACCCCCTGTCCTACCTGCTGGGCAAGGAGGGCTTTGACGCCGTCGTCGTGGACAACGGGCTTGATGCGCTGACCGAGTTCGACCGCGGGGGCGCGGACCTGGTCCTCCTCGACCTCCAGCTGCCAGGCCTTTCCGGTACGGAAGTATGCCGCCAGCTGCGGCAGCGCTCAAGCGTCCCGGTCATCATGCTGACCGCCAAGGATTCAGAGATTGACAAGGTCGTGGGACTGGAACTGGGTGCCGATGATTACGTCACCAAGCCCTACTCATCACGGGAGCTGGTGGCCAGGGTGCGCGCTGTGCTGCGCAGGCAGGGTGAGCCGGAAGAGTTGGTCTCAAGCACTGTCGCGGCTGGGCCGGTCCGCATGGATGTGGAGCGCCACGTTGTGAGTGTCAGCGGGGAGCAGGTTTCGCTGCCGTTGAAGGAGTTCGAGCTGCTCGAGATGCTGCTGCGTAATTCCGGGCGTGTGCTGACCCGCGGGCAGCTCATTGACAGGGTGTGGGGCTCGGACTATGTGGGGGACACCAAGACCCTCGATGTCCATGTGAAGCGTCTGCGCGGAAAAATTGAACCGGATCCTTCAAGCCCCCGGCACCTTGTGACGGTGCGGGGGCTGGGCTACAAGTACGAGCCCTAAAGCTCTTCCTCTTCTTCAACAACTTCTTCGATGGGGGTGGGCGGCGGGGTGTAACCGCCGGGAACAAACTCGCGGTACTCCTCGAGCGTTCCGTCGAGGACCGGCACCCGGATACTCTCGCTCTCGGAGTTCACGGTGAATTCGAGGTCAACCAGCGCTCCAGGAATCTCGCTGATGCCTTCCAGAATGCCGTCGTCGCCCACTTCGTCTTCGAAGACATACTTGCCGTTTGCGTCGATGGTGACCTGCGAGTTTTCATTCTCGCCGTCAATCGTTACCTGGACAGGGGAGTCTGACTCGTTGAAGAGAGTACCCAGCAGGGTTCCCGGCTCGCCCTCATCCGACGTGATGATGAGGATGTTGCGCAGAAGCACGGGGCCCACGCGGTCCACGATTCCGTCCGAGGCGGAATACTCGATGGTGGTGGCCTGCTCATTCACTGCGGAACAGCCGGTTGCTCCAAGGAGAGCCAGTACAGCGGTTCCGGCAGCTGCCAGCTGTACTCGTTTCTTCGGGGCACTGTTCACGGCACTAACTCCTGTGGGTATGGTCGCGCGGACCGACGGACAACACTGGTGAACAGCCTATCGGCAAAGAGGGTGATTGTTGGATTTCAACGAAGTTCATCAGCCGCCGGTGACCGGTGGTAGCACCCTCGCAAGCACCAATTTTGCTCTGCGTCAAGAGCGGAATGATAGCCAATTGGTCGCTCTTCTCCCCGCTGACCTGCGTAAACGCGTCATCGGCGTGTCGTTTCCGTGATAAACTGATCTGCGGGAAAGGGGTTTATCCACATGGTTTTTGAGGTCGGCGAAACAGTTGTTTACCCTCACCACGGCGCAGCGAAGATCGAAGAGATCAAGATGCGCACCATCAAGGGCGAAGAGAAGATGTATCTCAAGCTCAAGGTGGCACAGGGTGATCTGACCATTGAAGTTCCAGCAGAGAACGTTGACCTTGTCGGCGTACGTGATGTTGTGGGCAAGGAAGGTCTTGAGCACGTCTTCGACGTACTCCGGGCTGAATTCACGGAGGAGCCTACCAACTGGTCACGCCGGTACAAGGCAAACCTGGAGAAGCTCGCATCGGGAGACGTCATCAAGGTTGCCGAAGTAGTTCGGGACCTCTGGCGCCGCGATCACGATCGCGGTCTGTCTGCCGGTGAGAAACGGATGCTGGCGAAGGCTCGCCAGATCCTGATCTCCGAGCTGGCCCTGGCGGAGAAAACAGACGAAGAGAAGGCAGCAACGGTACTCGACGAGGTACTGGCTTCCTAGCAGGAAAGAAAAGGACCGCATAGCTGCGGTCCTTTTCTTATGGCCGGGCTGCTGCTCGCAAGGGGCCTTCGCACACAATCCTGAGCGAGGATCCTTGCGAGCAGCAGTGCTTATTTTCTCAAGTTCGCGCTCGTCGAGATAGCTTGCGGTGCCACTCCCAACCTGACACTCCCCTAGCCGCGCAAGCGGCGATAATCCAAGGCGTGGTAGCGGAGACCAAGGCAGCGAAGATGGCAATAACCGCTAGGAACAACCGCACGCCCGCGCCGGCGAAGCAAATCACTATGGCAGGACCAGAGGTTCCGACCTATGGTCCTGCGAGCACACAAGCACTACGCTCTGCGTGCTTGGCAAACTATTGGCGTATCGTCTGGTTAGTGGTGAATCCTAAGCAAGCCATTGTTCTTGTTGCGGCTGGTTCCGGTAGCCGCCTCGGAATGGGCGTTCCCAAAGCGCAAGTGCGTATCGGCGACGCCACCATCTTGGAGCACGCCCTCCGAGCATGTCTGGCATCTCGAATTGATGCCCACGTGTGCGTTGTTCTCCCGCCTGGCGACGATACTTTGCGGGCAGTAGTTGATCACTCCGGCGGGCCATCGGTGACCGTAGTTGAGGGGGGCGTGACACGTCAGGCATCAGTGCGAGCGGGCTTATCCACCCTCCCTTCAACGGTCCGGTACGTGCTAGTTCATGACGCGGCTCGCGCACTGACGCCACCAGAAGTATTCCGGCGTGTGTTGCAGACGCTCATGGACGGCGCAGAAGCGGTCACTCCGGGTGTCGCGGTAGCTGACACCATCAAGAGCGTGAGTGACGGCTGGGTTGCGGCTACCCCAGCTCGCGCCGGACTGCGGGCGATCCAAACGCCGCAGGGATTTACTCTGCAGCTCCTGCGGCGTGTGCATTCGGAAACGAGCGATGCCGACATCACCGACGACGCGATGCTAGTCGAGTCACTCGGGGTGCCTGTTCGTGTAGTTGAGGGCCACCCCGAGGCCTTCAAGGTCACTACGCCCCTTGATCTGATGCTCGCCGAAGCGCTTGTGCGCCGGGCTCGCGAACACGCAGGGGAGCAGCAGTGAGCGCTAATCTTCCACGCACCGGTATCGGCATCGACGTCCATGCCTTTGCGCCCGATGACCAGCCGCGCACGCTGTGGCTGGCCGGGCTTCAATGGCCGGGCGAGCGCGGGCTGGCCGGCCATTCCGACGGCGACGCCGTTGCGCACGCAGCAGCCGATGCCCTGTTCTCTGCCTCAGGAACAGGCGACCTCGGCACCAACTTCGGCACCGACCGTCCCGAATATGCCGGTGCGTCCGGCGTCCTACTCCTAACGGAAGCCGCCCGGATTGTTCGCGCCGCTGGCTTTGAAATTGGCAATGTCGCCGTCCAGCTGGTTGGGAACCGTCCGCGGTTCACGCCCCGCCGCCCGGAAGCGGAAGCGCTCCTCTCTGCGGCGATCGGAGCATCGGTCAGCGTCTCGGCAACCACCAGCGACGGACTGGGTTTCACTGGCCGTGGTGATGGAATAGCGGCGATCGCCACCGCCGTCGTCGTTCAGCTCTGACACTTCGCCGGCGGCTGCCGGCCGGTGCAGCCCGATTCGGTAGTCTGGATCGGTGAGCCTGAGATTCTATGACACCGCAACGGCAGTAATCCGAGAGTTCACACCGGTACATCCCGGGGAAGCGCGGGTCTACTATTGCGGGGCCACCGTCCAGGGGATGCCGCATGTGGGGCACGTCCGTTCCGCAATCGCCTTCGACCAGCTCACCCGCTGGCTGCGTATCCGCGGTTACGCGGTGACCGTGGTCCGAAACGTCACGGACATTGATGACAAAATCCTTGCCAAGTCCAAAGCCTCCTTCGAGGAAGTGCCCACAGATCCGGACGCTGTGCCCAACGAAGAGTGGTGGGCATTGGCCTACCGCTACGAGCAGGAGTTCCTTAAGGCGTATGACACCCTCGGCGTGCAGCGGCCCACCTATGAACCCCGCGCCACCGGGCACATCCTGGAAATGCACCAGCTCATCGGGCAACTCATCGACCGCGGCCATGCGTATCCGGCTGCGGACGGCTCAGGTGACGTCTACTTCGATGTGCGGTCCTGGCCTGCTTACGGCAGCCTCACCAACCAGGACGTTGATGACATGCAGGCCGCGCCGGATGTCGAAGCGCAGTTCAGCAACCGCAAGAAAGACCCACGTGACTTCGCTCTCTGGAAGGGTTGGAAAGAGGGCGAACCGGAGACGGCGGCGTGGCCCAGTCCGTGGGGCCCGGGCCGTCCCGGCTGGCACCTTGAGTGCTCTGCGATGGTGACCAAGTACCTTGGCGCCGAGTTCGACATCCACGGCGGCGGCCTGGACCTGCGCTTTCCCCATCACGAGAACGAGATGGCGCAGTCGCAGGCCGCCGGGCATGCCTTCGCCCGGTTCTGGATGCACAACGGGATGGTGACCTACGAGGGCGAGAAAATGTCCAAGTCGGTGGGTAACACCATCAGCCCGGATGAGATGCTGC
Source organism: Arthrobacter sp. KKT183 (assembly GCF_055657625.1). Lineage (NCBI taxonomy): Bacteria > Bacillati > Actinomycetota > Actinomycetes > Micrococcales > Micrococcaceae > Arthrobacter > Arthrobacter sp. KKT183. Next base: position 452,776 of record NZ_CM145770.1, read on the forward strand.
AGCTCGCCGACGCCAGGGTAGTCCGCTACTACCTGGGCCAGGCGCATTACCGCTCCGTTCTCGACTACCGGCCCACGTCGCTCCAGGAGGCTGCTGCCGCCGTCGAACGCATTGACGGGTTCCTTGCGAAGGCGGGTACAGCAAAGTCGAGTGACGGGGGGAGCGCGCCGCAGTGGCAGGACCTACCGGAGGCCTTCGCCGAGGCCATGGACGAGGATCTGAATGTTCCCCGCGCACTCGCTGTCCTCCACGAGACGGTGCGTGCCGGCAATTCGGCGCTGGCAAACAAGGACGACGACGGCGCCGCCCGGGCAGCAGCCGCAGTCACCGCCATGACCGCTGCGCTGGGGCTTGATGATGCGAGGTCGGCCGAAGGGAACCGGGAGAGCCCGGAACACGGAGCCCTCGACGCCCTGATCCGATCGCAGCTCAGCGAACGCGCCTCGGCCCGCGCAGCCAGGGATTGGGCCCGGGCGGATGCCATCCGGGACGCACTGGCGGGAGCCGGCGTCGTGGTCGAGGACTCTCCGGACGGTGCGCGCTGGAGCCTCTCCCGCGACTGACGGTCCCGAAAATCGGCAGGGGAGGGACCAGGCATCCGCCCGCGTAAACTGGACTGACGCAAGTCCCCTATCTGAAGGTGTTTCCCCATGGCCAACCCCCACGGACGTCCTGGTGCTATCCGCAAGACCAAGAAGGGTCCCACCATCGGCACGGGCGGCCACGGACGGAAGTCGCTTGAGGGCAAGGGGCCCACGCCCAAGGCTGAAGACCGCCCGTACCACAAGTCGCACAAGAGCAAGCAGTTGGCTGAGCGCTCCGCCGCAAAGCGGCTTGCCGGCAGGGTAGCTCCCGGCCGGTCCAAGGCAAAGCCGGGGGAAGAGTACGTCACCGGGCGGAACGCCGTCGTGGAAGCGCTACGGGCCGGCATCCCTGCCAAGGCACTGTATGTCGCCATCCGGATCGACGTGGATGACCGCGTCCGTGAGTCGCTCAAGCTAGCAACAGAGCGCGGCATTCCCCTCATGGAAACGGGTAAGCCTGAGCTGGACCGTCTCGCGGACGGCTCCGTTCACCAGGGCATGATGCTGCAGATTCCGCCGTATGAATACGCAGACGGCCTCGACCTCGCCAGCGAGACCATCGCCAAATGGAAGAAGGGGCACATCAGCCAGGCGCCGCTGTTCGTCGCGCTGGACGGCATCACTGACCCCCGTAACCTCGGCGCCATCATCCGGTCGCTGTCCGCGTTCAGCGGCCACGGCGTTCTTGTGCCGGAACGGCGCTCGGTCGGTGTGACGGCTTCCGCCTGGAAAACGAGTGCCGGAGCGGCTGTGCGGGTACCGGTGGCCCGTGTGGGCAACCTGAACTCCTCCCTGAAATCCTTCAAGGACATGGGCATTTTTGTTTTGGGGCTGGACGGGGACGGCGACGTCTCGTTGCCGGAGATCACCCTCGGCGTCGAGCCTGTATGTCTGGTGGTGGGTTCAGAGGGCAAGGGCCTGTCACGGCTGGTGCGGGAGAACTGCGACCAAATCGTGTCCATTCCGATTGACTCCGCCATGGAATCTCTGAACGCTTCTATGGCTGTGGGCATCAGTCTCTATGAAATCTCGCGTCAGCGGGCGGCCGAAGCCCGTTAGGAAACGAATTCCCCCTATGAGCCTGACCACCGAGATCACCCAACGTTCCCAAGCTTTCCCGCTGGGGGTCCGCCGGTGCGCCGGAAACCAGTCGAACCTGTTCGACGTGGCCGTGTACGCACCTGACCTGGATACAGTGGCGGTTCATTATCAGGACTCTCAGGGCAGCTGGAACGCCGTTGTGCTTCCGGAACTCACGGACGGGGTTCACCACGGTTTGGTGGAGGGGATGGGCGAATCCTCCAGGTACGCGTTCTGGCCTGACGATGCGCCGCTGCAGGGTGAGCCCGGCACATCGCAGCTGTTGCTGGACCCGTACGGCCGCGCCATCGACACCGTCCGGGTGGATGAAAACCCGGTCTACTTCTCCGTAGTGGTCGATCAGGCGTTCAACTGGGGCTCATCCCGCCGTCCGGGTACCCGCTGGAGGGACAGCGTTATTTACGAGGCGCACGTCAAAGGTCTCACGCAGCTGCACCCGGATGTGCCTGAGGAGCTCCGCGGCACTTACGCGGGCCTGGCTCATCCGGCAATGATCCGGCACCTGTTGGAGCTTGGAGTTACAGCCGTTGAGCTCCTGCCGATCCACTTCCACATTGATGAGCCCCACCTGGAACCGCTCGGGCTGAGCAACTACTGGGGCTACAACACGCTCGGGTTTTTCGCGCCTCACCCGGAGTACGCCACTGAGGCCGCACGCGAGGCTGGACCAAAAGCGGTGCAGGACGAGCTGAAGGGCATGGTCCGGCTCCTCCACGAGGCCGGGATCGAGGTCATCCTCGATGTCGTCTACAACCACACCGCCGAGGGCCCGCAGGGCGGTCCCGCACTCTGCTGGCGCGGGCTGAGTGAGATGAAGTACTACCGCCACCACGACGACGGCCGTTACCTGGACACCACCGGTTGCGGAAACACGGTCAATTTCACCGAACCGCGCGTAATTCAGTTCGCGCTGGACTCTCTGCGGTACTGGGTCGACGAGTTCGGGATCGATGGCTTCCGCTTTGACCTCGCCGTCGCCCTCTGCCGGGATGAAAGCCACCAGTTCACGCCGCGGCACCCCCTGCTGATCGCCATCGCCGCAGACACCGTGCTCAGCGGTGTCAAGCTGATTGCTGAACCGTGGGACGTCGGCTACAACGGCTGGCAGACGGGAAACTTTCCCCAGGGCTGGGCGGACTGGAACGACCGCTTCCGGGACACCGCCCGCGACTTCTGGCTGTCGGACCAGGCGGCCCTGGCCGAGGGACGGCGCGGCGGCACCGTGGCACGCCTGGCCAGTTGTCTGGCCGGCTCAGCCGAGGTGTTCGGCCGGTCCGGTCGGACGGCGGTGTCTTCAATCAACTTCGTCACCGCCCACGACGGCTTCACTCTGGCGGACCTGACGGCCTACAACCGGAAGCACAACGAGGCCAACGGCGAGGCCAACCGCGACGGACACAACGACAACCGCAGCTACAACCACGGTGTCGAGGGACCAACGGAGCAGGAGGCCATTCTTGCCGCCCGTTCCCTCACAGCCCGGAACCTGATGGCTACGCAGCTGCTCGCGCTCGGGGTCCCGATGATCACGGCCGGCGATGAGTTCGGCCGCACCCAGCATGGGAACAACAACGCTTACTGCCAGGACAATGAACTGGCGTGGGTCCACTGGAACCACAACGAGGACGCTCGCGGCATGCTCACGGCAACACGCGAACTGCTTCGTATCCGCCGGGAGTTCCTCACCGAGCAGCCCGCCGGATACCCCGCGCGGGAAGATACCTCGTACCTGCTCTGGTTCAACGCGGACGGCGAGCCGATGCGCCAGGAGCAATGGTCGGATCCTGAGTGCCGGACCGTCCAGCTGCTGCTTGGATCGCCCGGCGGGGACCTCGACGGTCTGATTGTGGTCAATGGACATCTGGAGGACCGCAGCCTGGTTCTTCCCACGGCAGCAGCACTGCATGGGCTGGGTTTCCCCGAGAGTCAGAACCAGATGTTCGAGCTGCGGTTCACCACAGCGGATGCCAACGCAAAACGCCGCGGTGCCCGTCTCTGTGGAGGAGAAACGGACACCGCGGCGGCGAACTCAGTAACTGTCTATCGCGTTTAGGCGTTCACCACGAGTCCAAGTTCAGCCCGGGAAGCAAGGCTCTCGTGTTGGGGCAGCACGCGGACGGTGTACCCGAACGAGCCGGAGTGGTCAATGACAATCTCTCCACTGAACAGGAACCGTCCGCGGCCCAGATCCTCGCCAACCTGAAGATCCGCTACGGCTACCTCGCTCAGGTCGTCACTATCGGAGGCGCGGCCGTAGACCACTTCCACCGACACGTCTTCGGGCCCTACGCTACCCAGCGAGACGTAGGCGTTGACGGTGAGCGTGTCTCCGATCTGTGGTTCCTCGGACACACCAAGCGAGTCAACGTGCTCGACCTGCACGGCAGACCAGCCGTCCTTGATCTTCGAACGCCAGGAGGCCATCTGCTTCGCCGAGCTGTAGCCGTCGCGGACTGCCAGTCGTCCTGCACGGCAGGCGGGCTGGTACAGCTGGCCTACATAGTCCTGGAGCATGCGCTCGGCGGAAACCGCAGGGCCCAGCTTCGCCATGGTGTGCTTGATCATCGACACCCACTGATGCGGGACGCCGTCGCTGGAGGGTGACGAGGGACCGGCAGCGCTTACGCCCGGTGCGCGGACCGTGCTGTAGAAGCGGGGAGCCACCTGCTCTTCGATGAGGTCATACAGGGCTGCTGCCTCGATGTCGTCACGCTCGTCGGCGGAGGCACCGTTGTTGGCGGTCGGGATTGCCCAGCCGTTGTCGCCGTCGTACATTTCATCCCACCAGCCGTCCAGCACCGACAGGTTGAGCCCACCGTTGATGGCTGACTTCATCCCGGACGTCCCGCACGCCTCGAGCGGGCGGAGGGGGTTGTTGAGCCACACATCGCAACCCGGGAACAGTGTGCGTGCCATGGCGATGTCGTAGTTCGGCAGGAACACAATCCGGTGGCGCACCTCGGGGTCGTCAGTGAACCGGACGAGGTCCTGGATCATGCGCTTGCCCTGCTCATCGGCGGGGTGCGACTTTCCTGCGATGACGAGCTGGATGGGATTGGTGGGGTGCAGCAGAAGCGCCTTGAGGCGGTCGGCATCGCGCAGCATCAGGGTGAGCCGCTTGTAGGTGGGTACGCGGCGCGCGAATCCGATGGTGAGCACGTCCGGGTCCAGGACACTATCCGTCCAGGCCAGCTCGGCGTCGGCTGCGCCGCGCTTCTTCCAGGAAGACCGCAACCGGGAGCGGACATCATCGATGAGGTTGGAGCGCATGATCCGCCTCAGCCGCCAGATGTCGGCGTCCTCAACGTCATACACGCGTGCCCACTGCGGGTCCAGCACGGATTCCGCGCCGAAGTTCTCCCGGGCGAAGTCGGCGATGAGGGGGTCCACCCAGGTGGGTACGTGGACGCCGTTCGTCACCGAGGTGATGGGAACTTCCCGGGAGTCGAAGCCCGGCCATAGTCCCGAGAACATTTCGCGTGACACCTCGCCGTGCAGCTTGGCAACACCGTTGGCGCGCTGCGCCAGCCGCAGGCCCATGACCGCCATATTGAACTTCGACCCGTCACCGCCGTCGTAATTTTCTGCTCCCAGTTCGAGGACACGCTCGGTGGGAACGGAAGGCGCCAGCCCGGCATCGAAGAAATGCTGGATCTGTGCCCGTTCAAATCGGTCAATACCGGCCGGAACCGGGGTATGTGTGGTGAAGACCGTGGATGCGCGGCCGGCTGTCAGAGCTTCCTCCCAGGACATCGGCTGCTCATTGGAGGAGTCCATGAGCTCGCGGATGCGCTCAATGCCGAGGAACCCGGCGTGTCCCTCGTTGGTGTGGAAGACCTCGGGGGCGGGAAGCCCGGTCAGCCGCTCGAAGATGCGCAGTGCCTTCACTCCGCCCATACCCAGCAGCAGCTCCTGCTGCAGACGCTGGTCGCCGCCGCCGCCGTACAGGCGGTCGGTGACGTTGCGCGCCGCTTCGTCATTGCCTGGAACATTGGAATCTAGGAGCAGCAACGGAACGCGCCCGACGTCGGCCCTCCAGATGTGGGCGCGCAGCTCACGCCCGTTGGGAAGCGGGAGCACTACCGTTGCAGCGGCGCCGTCCTCCTCACAGAGGAGCGTAAGGGGGAGTCCGTCCGGGTCGAGGACGGGATAGGTTTCCTGCTGCCATGCGTCGCGGGAGAGGGACTGTTTGAAGTAGCCCGCTTGGTAAAGAAGCCCGACACCGACCAGCGGCACGCCCAGGTCGGATGCCGCCTTGAGGTGGTCACCGGCCAGAATGCCGAGGCCGCCGGAATACTGGGGAAGCACAGCGCTGATGCCGTACTCGGGGGAGAAGTAGGCGATGGACTTGGGTGCGTCCTCACCGAGCGATTGGTACCACCGTGGCTCTGACAGGTACTGCTCCAGGTCAGCTCCGAGATCCTGAATCCGCGACACCAGTTCCTGGTTCACGGCAATACGCTTCAGCTGCTCCCGGGTGATGGATCCGAGGAACTGGACGGGATCGTGGCCGCTGGATTCCCACGCCTCGGGATTGATGTCATGGAACAGTCTCGCAGTAGGCAAATGCCAGGACCAGCGCAGATTGCCAGCCAGCTTACCTAGGGGAGCGATGCTCGGCGGAAGAACGGTACGGACAGTAAACCTACGGATTGCCTTCACGTTGGGTAGGTTAGCGTACATTTCCGAGCCGGAGTACGTCTTGGCCCCTCATGTGCGTAAACGCTTGCAATGTGAAGTGCAACACTTGTCCCCTTTAGAAAGTCGCCTTAGCAATCTGACGCGATAATGGATAACGTCTAGTCTGTGACCACTTCGAGCGAGGCGACACGAAAAAGGGCAGGCGCATCCATGAGCGAAGATTTACGGTTCGGACGGATTCCCATCACCAAGGTGTCTCCGGTGGTCGAGGGCGGCTTGTTCCCCTCGAAGGCCGTACCGGGATCCGACATTGTGGTGGGAGCAACGGTTTTCCGGGAGGGCCACGACCAACTCGGTGTATCGGCAGTACTGCTCGACCCACAGGGCGCGGAAGTGCAGCGGGTACGGCTGGCGCCGCTCGGGATGGGAACGGATCACTATGAAGGCCGGCTCCGGCCAGCCGCCGTCGGGCTTCATTCCTTCCTGATCGAGGGCTGGAGTGATCTGTATGAAACCTGGCACCATAACGCCACCGTAAAAATTGAAGTGGGCGTCGACGTCGAGCTGATGCTCGAAGAGGGGGCGGTGCTCTTCACCTCCCAGTCTTCCTCCCGGCCCGCGCCGGAGAAGGACCTGTTCCTCGCCACCGCGGAGCGGCTCCGGAACCGGGAGTTGCCCATTGATGAGCGTCTCGCCGCCGGGCACGCCCCGGACATTCGCGCAGCGGTCGAGCGTGAGCCGTTGCGGGCTCTGGTGACGCCGTCCCGCGCGTACCCGATCCTCGTGGAGCGCGAGGCTGCCGGCCGGGGCGCCTGGTACGAGTTCTTCCCGCGCTCAGAAGGCGCCAGTTATGACCCCGGCGCCGCAGAGTGGACCTCGGGAAACTTCGTCACCGCAGCCCAAAGGCTCCCCGCTGTTGCACAGATGGGTTTCGACGTCGTCTACCTCCCTCCGATCCACCCGATCGGTAAAACGCACCGCAAAGGCCCGAACAACACCTTGAACGCAGGGCCGGGGGATCCCGGTTCCCCGTGGGCAATCGGCGGTCCGGAGGGTGGTCATGACGCCATCCACCCGGATCTGGGAACTTTCGAGGACTTCGACGCCTTTGTCCAGCGGGCTCATGACCTGAACCTCGAAGTGGCCCTGGACCTTGCGCTGCAGGCTTCGCCTGACCATCCCTGGGTCACGGAACACCCCGAGTGGTTCACCACACGCGTGGACGGGTCTATCGCCTACGCCGAGAACCCGCCGAAGAAGTACCAGGACATCTATCCGATCAATTTCGACAATGATCCGGACGGCATCTACAACGAGGTGCTGCGCATAGTTCTGCTGTGGGTGAGCCACGGCGTCCGTATTTTCCGCGTGGACAACCCCCATACCAAGCCGGTGCAGTTCTGGGAATGGCTCATCGCGCAGGTGAACAGGAAACATCCCGATGTCGTGTTCCTGGCCGAGGCGTTCACGCGGCCGGCCATGATGCATGCCCTCGGACGGGCAGGCTTCCAGCAGTCCTACACCTACTTCACCTGGCGCAACACCAAGGAGGAGTTGGAGCAGTACTTCACCGAGGTCAGCCGGGACACTGCGGCGTTCTTCCGCCCCAACTTCTTTGTGAACACACCGGACATCCTCACCGAGTACCTCCAGTACGGTGGGCCGGCAGCGTTCAAGGTGAGGGCCGTGCTTGCCTCCATGGCAAGCCCGCTCTGGGGTGTGTACGCCGGCTATGAGCTATACGAACACGTTGCCCGGCCGGGTGCGGAGGAGTACATCGACAATGAAAAGTTCGAGTACCGTCCCCGTGACTACGAAGCCGCCGAAGCTCAGGGGCGAAGCCTCGCACCCTTCCTTACCCGGTTGAATGAGATCCGCCGCTCCCATCCGGCACTCGGTGATCTCGAGAACCTCACGGTCCACAGCAGCACGGACGAGGCCACCCTGGTTTTCTCCAAGCACAAGGAAGGCCTGGGGGAGGATGGCCAGGAAAAGGACACACTCATCGTTGTCGTCAATGTTGATCCGCACAGCGCACGGGAGTCCACCGTGTCCCTCAACCTCGGTGCCCTCGGTCTTGCGGACGGCGACTGGAATGAGGATGGCACCTTCTGGGTGGATGACCTCATCACCGGCCAAAGCTGGCAGTGGGGAGCACACAACTATGTCAGGCTGGATGCTCACGTGGAACCGGCTCACATCCTTTCCGTCAGGAGGACTCGTTAGTGGCGAATCCGTTTCAGCTGCATGCCCCAGGCCTTGCACATGACCCGCACTGGTACCGCAAGGCCGTGTTCTATGAAGTGTTGGTTCGAGGTTTCGCCGACGCGAACGGCGATGGCTCCGGGGATTTCACCGGCCTGATCGACAAACTCGACTATCTGCAGTGGCTCGGAGTCGACTGCCTCTGGCTTCCACCGTTCTTCAAGTCCCCGCTGCGTGATGGCGGCTATGACATCGCGGATTACTATGATGTGCTCGACGAGTTTGGCAGCCTGAGCGACTTCAAGCGGCTGGTGGCCGAAGCGCACGCACGTGGCGTTCGTGTCATCATCGACCTCCCGCTGAACCACACTTCCGACAAACACCAGTGGTTCGAGGAGTCGCGCACAGACCCGGACGGGCCGTACGGCGACTTCTACGTGTGGAGCGACACCGACGAGAAGTACCAGGACGCCCGGATCATATTCGTTGACACGGAGGAGTCCAACTGGACTTTCGATCCAGTCCGCCGGCAGTTCTTCTGGCACAGGTTCTTCAGCCACCAGCCTGACCTCAACTTCGAGAACCCGAAGGTGACGGAGGCACTGTTCGACGTCGTGCGGTTCTGGCTGGACCAGGGGATTGACGGCTTCCGGGCAGATGCCATTCCCTACCTCTTCGAAGAGGAGGGAACCAACTGCGAGAACCTTCCCGCCACTCACACCTTCCTCAAGGAACTACGGGCCATGGTGGACGAGAACTATCCCGGACGCGTCATCATCGCTGAAGCAAACCAGATGCCCGACGAGGTTGTGGAGTACTTCGGTGACGAAGAAGGCGCAGAGTGCCACATGTGCTTTCACTTTCCGATCATGCCGCGGCTCTTTTACGCCCTGCGGGACCAGAAAGCAGCCCCGATCATCGAGACGATGGCCGAGACGCCTGACATCCCGGCCGGTGCCCAGTGGGGAACCTTCCTGCGGAACCATGATGAACTCACGCTGGAGATGGTGACTAACGAGGAACGCGAAGCGATGCTTGGCTGGTACGCACCTGATTCCCGGATGCGCGCCAATATCGGTATCCGGCGTCGTCTTTCGCCGCTGCTGGACAACTCGCGGGCGGAAGTGGAACTCATCCATGCACTGCTGCTCTCCCTGCCAGGCAGCCCGTTCCTGTACTACGGCGATGAGATCGGCATGGGAGACAACATCTGGCTTGAGGACCGCGATGCCTCCCGAACGCCCATGCAATGGAACCCGGACAGGAACGCGGGCTTCTCGACCGCCGATCCCGGCAAGCTTTACCTTCCGGTGGTTCAATCGCTCGTTTATCACTACAACCATGTGAACGTCGAAGCGCAGCTCGCAAGCTCGAGTTCGTTGCTCCACTGGATGCGGCAGATGCTCGCGGTGCGGCGATCCCACCCCGCGTTCGGTCTTGGCTCTTATCGCAACGTACCCACTGAGGCCGAGCCGGTGCTCGCGTTCATCCGTGAAGTTCCGGCCGACAACCCTGAAGGGGAGCAGCCGGAGGTGATCCTGTGCGTGTTCAACCTGTCGCAGCATCCGGTAGCAGCACGGCTGCACCTGCCGGAGTACTCGGGCAGGGGACTGCGTGATCTCTTCGGCGGTACCCCGTTCCCGGCGTTCGGCGATGACGGCGATCTCACCCTGACGCTGGGCAGCCATGACTTCTACTGGCTGCGGTTGCGTTCGGCCAGTTCCAATGTGGCCTCTCCGCATACCGAAGCGATGCCCGTAATTCCTATCTCGAAGGCAGTACAGTAATGGCCGTATCGACGTCATCCGTTCCCGAACTGCTCACGGCCTGGATGCCCACCCAGCGCTGGTTCCCTTCGAAAGGCAGGGAGATATCCCTGAGCCGCGCCGGTGGTGTCCGGTTGGAGGACCCGGCGGATGAAGTGGGGTTGGAGGTGCATCTCGTTGCGGTTGAGTCCGGAAGACGGCTGGACGTCGTCAATGTGCCGCTTACTTTTCGGTCGGAGCCCCTCAAGGGGGCGGAGTCGGCGCTGCTCGGAGAGACCGACCACGCCGAACTGGGACGCAGGTACGTCTACGACGGCACCCATGATCCCGTATTCATTGCCGCGTGGCTCGAGCTCATCCGGACTCAGGGCGGCACGGATGACGGCCGAACCAGGGCAACCTCACTCGGCGACTTCGGTTCCTCTCCCAGCGTCCCTGCGTCGGCTGATATCTCGGTGCTCGGCGGCGAACAGTCGAACACCTCCGTGGTCATTTCCTCCGGTGGGACGCCGACCATCCTGAAATTCTTCCGGGTCCTCGCAGCCGGGGAGAGCCCTGATGTCCTGGTGAGCGCAAAACTCACCGATGCCGGATCAACCGACGTACCGCAGACTTTCGGTTGGGTGATGGGCAGTTGGCAGGACACCAGGTCCGCTGATGAATGGGTCACCGGGCATCTCAGCGTGCTTCGGGAATTCATTCCGGGCAGCAAGGATGCCTGGCGGCAGGCCGTCACCGCCTTGGAAGCGGGACAACCGTTCACCACGGAGGCGGGTGAGCTCGGACGGGTCATCGCACGCATCCACAATCAGCTCGCACAGGCCTTCGGGAGCCGCGCCGCAACCGAACAGGAGTCGGCTGAGTTTCGGCAGTCCCTGGCCAGCCGTATCGAGTGGGCGTGGCGTGAGGCTGGGGCCACCGTAGGACCATACGACGAGCAGATCCAGGCAGTCATCGGCGAAGTGCAGGGATTGAAAGAACTTCCCGAACTTCAACGCATCCATGCGGATCTGCACCTGGGGCAGATTCTTGCAACGCGCGGGAGTAAATGGCTCGTCCTCGACTTTGAAGGTGAACCGCTGCGGCCGGCATCCGAACGAAGCGTGCCGGATGTTCCTGTGCGCGACGTCGTCGGGCTCGTGCGTTCTTTGGAGTACGCGGCAGGAGTGGGCGTACACGAAGCGGTAGTCTCGCCATCGGCCGCTGAGGCCTGGGCAATGGATTCAGTGACTGCCTTCCTCGACGGCTATTCCAGTGAGGCTGGAACAACGGTCGATCGCGCCGGCTCCCTTTTCCGTGCGCTATGGCTTGACAAGGCACTCTACGAGGTGGTGTACGAATTGAGAAACCGACCAGATTGGGTGGACGTACCCGTGTCAGCAGTTCGACGAATGCTCAAGGGCGGCGGGTCCGCCAAAGAAGAAGCATCGAATCAGGATTCCCCTGAGGATGCGGGCGCGACGGCGGCGGCGCAGGACCAGCCTGTCGCCACCGCACTTTCCGGTGATCCTATCCAGGTGGATCCGGATGTCCTTCAGCAGGTGTCCGAAGGGCGGTACTACCAGCCGCATGCAGTACTCGGAGCCCACCTGGACCAACACGGGCACGTAACCATCCGCACCCTTCGCCGGCTCGCGGAGAGCGTCACTGTGGTGACCGGCAGTGGCCGGACCGAGCTGAGCCATGAACACAACGGCATCTGGGTTGGCACTGTTGAACCTGAGCTGCCCGGACACGTCCCGGACTACCGCTTGGAAGTGGTGTATGACGGCGCTCCCCAAATGGTCGACGATGCCTACCGCTTCCTGCCCACTCTGGGCGAAATCGATATGCACCTACTTGCGGAAGGAAGGCACGAGACTCTGTGGACGGCTCTGGGTGCTCATGTACGCCGCTACGCTTCCGCGCTCGGTGACATCGCTGGGGTCAGCTTTGCTGTATGGGCTCCGAATGCCCAGTCGGTCCGGGTCAAGGCCGACTTCAACGGCTGGGACGGCTCGGTCCACGCTATGAGGTCGCTCGGTAGCTCCGGAATTTGGGAGCTCTTCGTTCCGGGAGCAGAGGCGGGCGCCCGCTACAAGTTCGAAATCCTTGGTCGTGACGGGCAATGGCGTGAGAAAGCCGATCCCATGGCACGAGGCACGGAAATTCCGCCGCTTACCGGGTCCCGGGTGGTGGAGTCCCGCTACGTATTCGGAGATGACGAGTGGATCAAGGATCGCGCTTCCAAGGATCCACACAACGGTCCGATGAGCGTCTACGAAGTGCACCTTGGGTCCTGGCGGCTGGGGCTGGACTACAAGCAGCTCGCCGAACAACTGGTTGAGTACCTGCAGTGGCAGGGATTCACCCACGTCGAGCTGATGCCGGTCGCTGAGCACCCGTTCGGCGGGTCATGGGGCTACCAGGTGACGTCCTACTTCGCGCCGACCGCCCGTTTCGGGCACCCGGACGACTTCAAATACCTTGTGGACAAGCTGCACCAGGCGGGTATCGGCGTCATCATGGACTGGGTGCCGGCCCACTTCCCGAAGGACGAATGGGCTCTCGCCCGGTTCGACGGCGACACTCTCTACGAGCACGGCAACCCTCAGCTGGGCGAGCATCCGGACTGGGGCACGCTGATCTTTGATTACGGTCGACGGGAAGTGCGTAATTTCCTGGTGGCCAATGCCTTGTACTGGCTGGAAGAATTCCACATCGACGGGTTGAGAGTCGATGCAGTCGCCTCAATGCTGTATCTGGACTATTCACGCGAGGACGGTCAATGGCAGCCGAACAGGTTTGGCGGCCGTGAAAACCTTGAGGCAATCTCTTTCCTCCAGGAAGTCAATGCGACCGCCTACAAGCGTGTGCCGGGCATCGTGATGATCGCCGAGGAATCAACGGCCTTCGATGGCGTTACCCGTCCAACCTCACAGGGCGGGCTGGGCTTCGGAATCAAATGGAACATGGGGTGGATGCATGATTCCTTGCAGTACATCGCCGAGGATCCGATCAACCGTGTGCACCATCACGGCAAAGCTACCTTCTCCATGGTGTACGCCTACACCGAAAACTTCATTCTTCCGATCAGCCACGACGAGGTCGTGCACGGGAAGGGCTCACTGCTTCGAAAAATGCCCGGCGACCGGTGGCAGCAGCTGGCCAACGTCCGCGCATATCTAGCTTTCCAGTGGGCGCATCCGGGCAAGCAGCTGATCTTCATGGGTACCGAGTTTGCCCAGGAGTCGGAGTGGTCCGAGCAGTACGGACTGGATTGGTGGCTGTCGGACACAATCCCGCATAAGGGCGTGCAAGAGATGGTCAGGTCTCTCAACTCCATCTACCGGCAGACGCCGGCACTGTATGCGCGTGATAACGATCCTTCAGGATTCCAATGGATCGACGAGAATGACGGCGCCCACAACACCTTGTCCTTCATCCGGTGGGACACGCAGGGAAATCCTCTTGTCTGCGTTGCGAACTTCTCCGGTTCGCCGCACGAGGGCTACCGGGTTGGAATGCCGTGGTCGGGGCAGTGGACCGAGCTGCTCAACACTGATGCCGAGGAGTTCGGCGGTTCTGGAGTACGGAACGTCGGCCCGGTTGAGGCGGTAGAAGGAGCGCATAACGGGCTGCCCGCGTACGCGGATCTGCGGGTTCCGCCGCTGGGAGTTCTCTATCTGACCCCAGCCCACATCTAGCCCGAACCGCTACCCCGGAAGCTGGATTTACAACTGCGCTTCCGGGGTGCTAGAGTTTATATCCGCGCCGACGATCACTTCGGGTCAGGCCGACATCCACAATTCGCAAGAATCAGATTCGTTTCTGATCGCAGCGGACTGTGAATGAAGGCAGGATTTGACGGGGTGGGGTTTGGCGGGTAAGTTTGAAAAGTTGCTCCGGAGCGATGATGCGGCCTTGAGGGTTGTGTTTGGTGCCGGGTGTTTCTGTTGTTTGAGAACTCAATAGTGTGCCATGTTTGTTGATACCGATTGTTTTTTGATTGGTTGATTTGCTGGTCATCTCGCCCTGGTGGGGTGGCTGGTTTTTTGGCTGGTTTCGAATTTTGTGCAGCATGGGCTTCTCTTTTTCCGGGGGGTTTGTGTTGTGTTCGTAGTTTTTTACGGAGAGTTTGATCCTGGCTCAGGATGAACGCTGGCGGCGTGCTTAACACATGCAAGTCGAACGATGATCCCTAGCTTGCTGGGGGGATTAGTGGCGAACGGGTGAGTAACACGTGAGTAACCTGCCCTTGACTCTGGGATAAGCCTGGGAAACTGGGTCTAATACTGGATATGACTGACTATCGCATGGTGGTTGGTGGAAAGCTTTTGTGGTTTTGGATGGACTCGCGGCCTATCAGCTTGTTGGTGGGGTAATGGCCTACCAAGGCGACGACGGGTAGCCGGCCTGAGAGGGTGGACGGCCACACTGGGACTGAGACACGGCCCAGACTCCTACGGGAGGCAGCAGTGGGGAATATTGCACAATGGGCGCAAGCCTGATGCAGCGACGCCGCGTGAGGGATGAAGGCCTTCGGGTTGTAAACCTCTTTCAGTAGGGAAGAAGCGAAAGTGACGGTACCTGCAGAAGAAGCGCCGGCTAACTACGTGCCAGCAGCCGCGGTAATACGTAGGGCGCAAGCGTTATCCGGAATTATTGGGCGTAAAGAGCTCGTAGGCGGTTTGTCGCGTCTGCCGTGAAAGTCCGGGGCTTAACTCCGGATCTGCGGTGGGTACGGGCAGACTTGAGTGATGTAGGGGAGACTGGAATTCCTGGTGTAGCGGTGAAATGCGCAGATATCAGGAGGAACACCGATGGCGAAGGCAGGTCTCTGGGCATTAACTGACGCTGAGGAGCGAAAGCATGGGGAGCGAACAGGATTAGATACCCTGGTAGTCCATGCCGTAAACGTTGGGCACTAGGTGTGGGGGACATTCCACGTTTTCCGCGCCGTAGCTAACGCATTAAGTGCCCCGCCTGGGGAGTACGGCCGCAAGGCTAAAACTCAAAGGAATTGACGGGGGCCCGCACAAGCGGCGGAGCATGCGGATTAATTCGATGCAACGCGAAGAACCTTACCAAGGCTTGACATGAACCGGAACGGCGCAGAGATGTGTCGGCCACTTGTGGCCGGTTTACAGGTGGTGCATGGTTGTCGTCAGCTCGTGTCGTGAGATGTTGGGTTAAGTCCCGCAACGAGCGCAACCCTCGTTCCATGTTGCCAGCGGGTTATGCCGGGGACTCATGGGAGACTGCCGGGGTCAACTCGGAGGAAGGTGGGGACGACGTCAAATCATCATGCCCCTTATGTCTTGGGCTTCACGCATGCTACAATGGCCGGTACAAAGGGTTGCGATGCTGTGAGGTGGAGCTAATCCCAAAAAGCCGGTCTCAGTTCGGATTGAGGTCTGCAACTCGACCTCATGAAGTCGGAGTCGCTAGTAATCGCAGATCAGCAACGCTGCGGTGAATACGTTCCCGGGCCTTGTACACACCGCCCGTCAAGTCACGAAAGTTGGTAACACCCGAAGCCGGTGGCCTAACCCTTTTGGGGGGGAGCCGTCGAAGGTGGGACCGGCGATTGGGACTAAGTCGTAACAAGGTAGCCGTACCGGAAGGTGCGGCTGGATCACCTCCTTTCTAAGGAGCGCCTACAACTGTTTGCATCCTGCGTTGTGTGGGGTGTGGGGGTTGTCAGGAGTATGCCCATTGCGCAGGCGTTTGTTCTGCGGTGGGTGCTCATGGGTGGAATATCAATGAATAGGTGCCGGGTTGGTGCTGGTTGGTTTGAGTACGGGTCGCATGTTTTCTGTTCTGTCGGGTTTGTCCTGGTGGGGTGGGGTGTGTGGTTTGGGAAAGGGCTGGTTGGTTGCTGGTTCGGTAGTGTGTGGCACACTGTTGGGTCCTGAGGCAACAGGGGCTGGGTTTCTGCTGGGGATGAGTCGCACGGTTGTGTGGTTTGTTTCGGGTGGGGGTTTGGTTGGCTGGTGTTTCTGGTTTTCCTGGGCATTACCGCTCATGTCTTGATCCTGTTTGTTTGGGGTTGTGGGGTGTGGGTGGTGTGTTGACTGGGGTTGTTGTTTGAGAACTGCATAGTGGACGCGAGCATCTTAAATTTTGTGTATGCACGCAATCGTTTGGCATGGCCGGCTCTTTGGGGTTGGTTGTGTTGGTTGTGTGTGATCGTCAAGTTTTTAAGGGCACACGGTGGATGCCTTGGCATCAGGAGCCGAAGAAGGACGTGGGAATCTGCGATAAGCCTGGGGGAGTTGATAACCGAACTTTGATCCCAGGATGTCCGAATGGGGAAACCCCGCTCAGCGCGCGAGTGACTGGGTGACCCGTACCTGAACACATAGGGTGCGTGGGGGGAACGTGGGGAAGTGAAACATCTCAGTACCCACAGGAAGAGAAAACAATAGTGATTCCGTTAGTAGTGGCGAGCGAACGCGGATGAGGCTAAACCAGTGGTGTGTGATAGCCGGCGGGCGTTGCATCTCTGGGGTTGCGGGACTTTCCGTATCAGTTCTGCCGGGCTGGTGAAGTGAGTGCAGGCGTATAGGTGAACGGGTTTGAAGGCCCGACCGGAGTGGGTGAGAGTCCCGTAGCTGTAATGCGTGCTGCCGCTTGGAGAGTATCCCAAGTAGTACGGGGCCCGAGAAATCCCGTGCGAATCTGCCAGGACCACCTGGTAAGCCTAAATACTCCCTGATGACCGATAGCGGACCAGTACCGTGAGGGAAAGGTGAAAAGTACCCCGGGAGGGGAGTGAAATAGTACCTGAAACCGTGTGCCTACAATCCGTCAGAGCGGGATTTTGTCCTGTGATGGCGTGCCTTTTGAAGAATGAGCCTGCGAGTTAGTGTTACGTCGCGAGGTTAACCCGTGTGGGGTAGCCGTAGCGAAAGCGAGTCTGAATAGGGCGAGTGAGTGGCGTGATCTAGACCCGAAGCGAAGTGATCTACCCATGGCCAGGTTGAAGCGACGGTAAGACGTCGTGGAGGACCGAACCCACTTCAGTTGAAAATGGAGGGGATGAGCTGTGGGTAGGGGTGAAAGGCCAATCAAACTTCGTGATAGCTGGTTCTCCCCGAAATGCATTTAGGTGCAGCGTTGCGTGTTTCTTGCCGGAGGTAGAGCTACTGGATGGCCGATGGGCCCTACAAGGTTACTGACGTCAGCCAAACTCCGAATGCCGGTAAGTGAGAGCGCAGCAGTGAGACTGTGGGGGATAAGCTTCATAGTCGAGAGGGAAACAGCCCAGACCACCAACTAAGGCCCCTAAGCGTGTGCTAAGTGGGAAAGGATGTGGAGTTGCTCAGACAACCAGGAGGTTGGCTTAGAAGCAGCCATCCTTGAAAGAGTGCGTAATAGCTCACTGGTCAAGTGATTCCGCGCCGACAATGTAGCGGGGCTCAAGTACACCGCCGAAGTTGTGGATTTCAAATGTTAGCCAAGCCGGAGACTTGTTCTCCTGAGTTCAGGCGTTTGGAGTGGTAGGGGAGCGTCGTGTGGGCAGTGAAGTCGCGGTGTAAACCAGCGGTGGAGCCTACACGAGTGAGAATGCAGGCATGAGTAGCGAAAGACGGGTGAGAAACCCGTCCGCCGAATGATCAAGGGTTCCAGGGTCAAGCTAATCTGCCCTGGGTAAGTCGGGACCTAAGGCGAGGCCGACAGGCGTAGTCGATGGACAACGGGTTGATATTCCCGTACCGGTGAAGAACCGCCCATACTGAACAAGGGATACTAACCGCCCAAACCATTTTCCAGTGCCCTTCGGGGTCCGTGTTGATGGGGAGCGTGGGACCTGATCTTGGGAGGTAAGCGTATTAACAGGTGTGACGCAGGAAGGTAGTCGGGCCGGGCGATGGTTGTCCCGGTCTAAGGATGTAGGAGGGACCATAGGCAAATCCGTGGTCCTGGTTTTGATACCGTCTCTGAGGCCCGATGGGCCCCGCTTTTTGGTGGGGATCCGATGATCCTATGCTGCCTAGAAAAGCATCGGCGTGAGGTTCCAACTGCCCGTACCCCAAACCGACACAGGTGATCAGGTAGAGAATACTAAGGCGATCGAGAGAATTATGGTTAAGGAACTCGGCAAAATGCCCCCGTAACTTCGGGAGAAGGGGGGCCCCAACCGTGAACCACACTTGCTGTGGGGAGGCGGATCGGGGCCGCAGAGACCAGGGGGAAGCGACTGTTTACTAAAAACACAGGTCCGTGCGAAGTCGCAAGACGATGTATACGGACTGACTCCTGCCCGGTGCTGGAAGGTTAAGAGGACCGGTTAGCTCACTTGTGGGCGAAGCTGGGAATTCAAGCCCCAGTAAACGGCGGTGGTAACTATAACCATCCTAAGGTAGCGAAATTCCTTGTCGGGTAAGTTCCGACCTGCACGAATGGAGTAACGACTTCCCCGCTGTCTCAACCATAAACTCGGCGAAATTGCACTACGAGTAAAGATGCTCGTTACGCGCAGCAGGACGGAAAGACCCCGAGACCTTCACTATAGTTTGGTATTGGTGTTCGGTGTGGCTTGTGTAGGATAGGTGGGAGACTGTGAAGCTTGGACGCTAGTTCAGGTGGAGTCATCGTTGAAATACCACTCTGGTCACTCTGGATATCTAACTTCGGCCCGTAATCCGGGTCAGGGACAGTGCCTGATGGGTAGTTTAACTGGGGCGGTTGCCTCCTAAAAAGTAACGGAGGCGCCCAAAGGTTCCCTCAGCCTGGTTGGCAATCAGGTGTCGAGTGTAAGTGCACAAGGGAGCTTGACTGTGAGAGAGACATCTCAAGCAGGGACGAAAGTCGGGACTAGTGATCCGGCGGTACATTGTGGAATGGCCGTCGCTCAACGGATAAAAGGTACCTCGGGGATAACAGGCTGATCTTGCCCAAGAGTCCATATCGACGGCATGGTTTGGCACCTCGATGTCGGCTCGTCGCATCCTGGGGCTGGAGTAGGTCCCAAGGGTTGGGCTGTTCGCCCATTAAAGCGGTACGCGAGCTGGGTTTAGAACGTCGTGAGACAGTTCGGTCCCTATCCGCTGCGCGCGTAGGAAATTTGAGAAGGGCTGTCCTTAGTACGAGAGGACCGGGACGGACGAACCTCTGGTGTGTCAGTTGTACTGCCAAGTGCACCGCTGATTAGCTACGTTCGGATGGGATAACCGCTGAAAGCATCTAAGCGGGAAGCCTGCTTCAAGATGAGATTTCCATACACCATTTGGTGTGAGAGGCCCCCAGCCAGACCACTGGGTTGATAGGCCGGATGTGGAAGCGAGGACTAACGACTCGTGAAGCTGACCGGTACTAATACGCCGATAACTTGACACCACACAAAACACGAATGCTACGCGTCCACTATGCGGTTCCCAACCAATAACACCGGTTACCAGGGAACACACAACACAATATTGACAATTACGTACAACTACACTGAACAGTTGTAACCACATACTTCCCACCCCACCACCGCTCACACCGGTACGGGGTCGGGTACAAGGGTTACGGCGGTCATAGCGTGGGGGAAACGCCCGGTCCCATTCCGAACCCGGAAGCTAAGACCCACAGCGCCGATGGTACTGCACCCGAGAGAGTGTGGGAGAGTAGGACACCGCCGGACAACACTTACGGAAAGGCCTCACCTTCACGGTGAGGCCTTTCCTGCTTTAAACCCACACCAACAACACATCGCATGACCGAATTTGCTCTGGCCGGCGTGGTGGAGGAGCGGAACTTGTTCCCCGGCATCAGGGTGTAGGGGCCGCCAGGAGCATCCCATGAGGCTTGCGGCGCTTCCGTGGTGGCCGGCCCCCGCCGTGCCGATCCCCTACTCGCTGAGGGCCCAGCTGTCGAACCACGGGCAACCGGAGGTGGAGCGCCTGCTGGCGGTGGCCGGCGAACGAGATATTCAGCACACAGCCCGACCGGCTGGGATGCTCAGCTCGCTGCTGCTTGCCGCACTCTAGTTGTGTGCTCGGCGTTTCAGGAGGGGTAACTCGATGCTGATCGAGGAGACCACAGCGGCGCGGAAGTAACGCGACACCCCCTGCAGGATTCTGTTCTCTTTATGCCGAGGATGTCCTGGCGTCATCAGTGCCGCGGGTTCGGAGCAGCTGTTCTGATGCGTGTTCCTGGCCGGGTGTTCCTGACTCCTGTGCCAACATCTGCAGCAGCGATGGGATAGCCACCCTGCCGAGACTACTTGGCTTCACGCGCGGGGCGGGCAAGACCATCGGGCATGCGCCACTCACTGAAAGGTGCGCGTGATTGTGGTTGACGTCACGTCACCGTGCCGGCGTCAACCGTAGTGCATTTGCGCATTGTGGTGCCCTGCATCCGCATGCCCGCGCGGTTTTTGGTCTCTCGACGGCTGATTTGCCGCACCCCGGATCCTTGTGTAATGTTTTCTGAGTCGCGGCGGCCGGGACAGTGAAATTTACCGGCAAGAGCGACAAAATCCCAACACAATCTGGATGTATTCCGTCATGGAGTGCGCCCTGTTTGGGAGCCGGCACAGCACCACAGCCGGTCAGATAGCCCGACAGGGCGGATTTGACGGGGTGGGGTTTGGCGGGTAAGTTTGAAAAGTTGCTCCGGAGCGATGATGCGGCCTTGAGGGTTGTGTTTGGTGCCGGGTGTTTCTGTTGTTTGAGAACTCAATAGTGTGCCATGTTTGTTGATACCGATTGTTTTTGATTGGTTGATTTGCTGGTCATCTCGCCCTGGTGGGGTGGCTGGTTTTTTGGCTGGTTTCGAATTTTGTGCAGCATGGGCTTCTCTTTTTCCGGGGGGTTTGTGTTGTGTTCGTAGTTTTTTACGGAGAGTTTGATCCTGGCTCAGGATGAACGCTGGCGGCGTGCTTAACACATGCAAGTCGAACGATGATCCCTAGCTTGCTGGGGGGATTAGTGGCGAACGGGTGAGTAACACGTGAGTAACCTGCCCTTGACTCTGGGATAAGCCTGGGAAACTGGGTCTAATACTGGATATGACTGACTATCGCATGGTGGTTGGTGGAAAGCTTTTGTGGTTTTGGATGGACTCGCGGCCTATCAGCTTGTTGGTGGGGTAATGGCCTACCAAGGCGACGACGGGTAGCCGGCCTGAGAGGGTGGACGGCCACACTGGGACTGAGACACGGCCCAGACTCCTACGGGAGGCAGCAGTGGGGAATATTGCACAATGGGCGCAAGCCTGATGCAGCGACGCCGCGTGAGGGATGAAGGCCTTCGGGTTGTAAACCTCTTTCAGTAGGGAAGAAGCGAAAGTGACGGTACCTGCAGAAGAAGCGCCGGCTAACTACGTGCCAGCAGCCGCGGTAATACGTAGGGCGCAAGCGTTATCCGGAATTATTGGGCGTAAAGAGCTCGTAGGCGGTTTGTCGCGTCTGCCGTGAAAGTCCGGGGCTTAACTCCGGATCTGCGGTGGGTACGGGCAGACTTGAGTGATGTAGGGGAGACTGGAATTCCTGGTGTAGCGGTGAAATGCGCAGATATCAGGAGGAACACCGATGGCGAAGGCAGGTCTCTGGGCATTAACTGACGCTGAGGAGCGAAAGCATGGGGAGCGAACAGGATTAGATACCCTGGTAGTCCATGCCGTAAACGTTGGGCACTAGGTGTGGGGGACATTCCACGTTTTCCGCGCCGTAGCTAACGCATTAAGTGCCCCGCCTGGGGAGTACGGCCGCAAGGCTAAAACTCAAAGGAATTGACGGGGGCCCGCACAAGCGGCGGAGCATGCGGATTAATTCGATGCAACGCGAAGAACCTTACCAAGGCTTGACATGAACCGGAACGGCGCAGAGATGTGTCGGCCACTTGTGGCCGGTTTACAGGTGGTGCATGGTTGTCGTCAGCTCGTGTCGTGAGATGTTGGGTTAAGTCCCGCAACGAGCGCAACCCTCGTTCCATGTTGCCAGCGGGTTATGCCGGGGACTCATGGGAGACTGCCGGGGTCAACTCGGAGGAAGGTGGGGACGACGTCAAATCATCATGCCCCTTATGTCTTGGGCTTCACGCATGCTACAATGGCCGGTACAAAGGGTTGCGATGCTGTGAGGTGGAGCTAATCCCAAAAAGCCGGTCTCAGTTCGGATTGAGGTCTGCAACTCGACCTCATGAAGTCGGAGTCGCTAGTAATCGCAGATCAGCAACGCTGCGGTGAATACGTTCCCGGGCCTTGTACACACCGCCCGTCAAGTCACGAAAGTTGGTAACACCCGAAGCCGGTGGCCTAACCCTTTTGGGGGGGAGCCGTCGAAGGTGGGACCGGCGATTGGGACTAAGTCGTAACAAGGTAGCCGTACCGGAAGGTGCGGCTGGATCACCTCCTTTCTAAGGAGCGCCTACAACTGTTTGCATCCTGCGTTGTGTGGGGTGTGGGGGTTGTCAGGAGTATGCCCATTGCGCAGGCGTTTGTTCTGCGGTGGGTGCTCATGGGTGGAATATCAATGAATAGGTGCCGGGTTGGTGCTGGTTGGTTTGAGTACGGGTCGCATGTTTTCTGTTCTGTCGGGTTTGTCCTGGCGGGGTGGGGTGTGTGGTTTGGGAAAGGGCTGGTTGGTTGCTGGTTCGGTAGTGTGTGGCACACTGTTGGGTCCTGAGGCAACAGGGGCTGGGTTTCTGCTGGGGATGAGTCGCACGGTTGTGTGGTTTGTTTCGGGTGGGGGTTTGGTTGGCTGGTGTTTCTGGTTTTCCTGGGCATTACCGCTCATGTCTTGATCCTGTTTGTTTGGGGTTGTGGGGTGTGGGTGGTGTGTTGACTGGGGTTGTTGTTTGAGAACTGCATAGTGGACGCGAGCATCTTAAATTTTGTGTATGCACGCAATCGTTTGGCATGGCCGGCTCTTTGGGGTTGGTTGTGTTGGTTGTGTGTGATCGTCAAGTTTTTAAGGGCACACGGTGGATGCCTTGGCATCAGGAGCCGAAGAAGGACGTGGGAATCTGCGATAAGCCTGGGGGAGTTGATAACCGAACTTTGATCCCAGGATGTCCGAATGGGGAAACCCCGCTCAGCGCGCGAGTGACTGGGTGACCCGTACCTGAACACATAGGGTGCGTGGGGGGAACGTGGGGAAGTGAAACATCTCAGTACCCACAGGAAGAGAAAACAATAGTGATTCCGTTAGTAGTGGCGAGCGAACGCGGATGAGGCTAAACCAGTGGTGTGTGATAGCCGGCGGGCGTTGCATCTCTGGGGTTGCGGGACTTTCCGTATCAGTTCTGCCGGGCTGGTGAAGTGAGTGCAGGCGTATAGGTGAACGGGTTTGAAGGCCCGACCGGAGTGGGTGAGAGTCCCGTAGCTGTAATGCGTGCTGCCGCTTGGAGAGTATCCCAAGTAGTACGGGGCCCGAGAAATCCCGTGCGAATCTGCCAGGACCACCTGGTAAGCCTAAATACTCCCTGATGACCGATAGCGGACCAGTACCGTGAGGGAAAGGTGAAAAGTACCCCGGGAGGGGAGTGAAATAGTACCTGAAACCGTGTGCCTACAATCCGTCAGAGCGGGATTTTGTCCTGTGATGGCGTGCCTTTTGAAGAATGAGCCTGCGAGTTAGTGTTACGTCGCGAGGTTAACCCGTGTGGGGTAGCCGTAGCGAAAGCGAGTCTGAATAGGGCGAGTGAGTGGCGTGATCTAGACCCGAAGCGAAGTGATCTACCCATGGCCAGGTTGAAGCGACGGTAAGACGTCGTGGAGGACCGAACCCACTTCAGTTGAAAATGGAGGGGATGAGCTGTGGGTAGGGGTGAAAGGCCAATCAAACTTCGTGATAGCTGGTTCTCCCCGAAATGCATTTAGGTGCAGCGTTGCGTGTTTCTTGCCGGAGGTAGAGCTACTGGATGGCCGATGGGCCCTACAAGGTTACTGACGTCAGCCAAACTCCGAATGCCGGTAAGTGAGAGCGCAGCAGTGAGACTGTGGGGGATAAGCTTCATAGTCGAGAGGGAAACAGCCCAGACCACCAACTAAGGCCCCTAAGCGTGTGCTAAGTGGGAAAGGATGTGGAGTTGCTCAGACAACCAGGAGGTTGGCTTAGAAGCAGCCATCCTTGAAAGAGTGCGTAATAGCTCACTGGTCAAGTGATTCCGCGCCGACAATGTAGCGGGGCTCAAGTACACCGCCGAAGTTGTGGATTTCAAATGTTAGCCAAGCCGGAGACTTGTTCTCCTGAGTTCAGGCGTTTGGAGTGGTAGGGGAGCGTCGTGTGGGCAGTGAAGTCGCGGTGTAAACCAGCGGTGGAGCCTACACGAGTGAGAATGCAGGCATGAGTAGCGAAAGACGGGTGAGAAACCCGTCCGCCGAATGATCAAGGGTTCCAGGGTCAAGCTAATCTGCCCTGGGTAAGTCGGGACCTAAGGCGAGGCCGACAGGCGTAGTCGATGGACAACGGGTTGATATTCCCGTACCGGTGAAGAACCGCCCATACTGAACAAGGGATACTAACCACCCAAACCATTTTCCAGTGCCCTTCGGGGTCCGTGTTGATGGGGAGCGTGGGACCTGATCTTGGGAGGTAAGCGTATTAACAGGTGTGACGCAGGAAGGTAGTCGGGCCGGGCGATGGTTGTCCCGGTCTAAGGATGTAGGAGGGACCATAGGCAAATCCGTGGTCCTGGTTTTGATACCGTCTCTGAGACCCGATGGGCCCCGCCTTTTGGTGGGGATCCGATGATCCTATGCTGCCTAGAAAAGCATCGGCGTGAGGTTCCAACTGCCCGTACCCCAAACCGACACAGGTGATCAGGTAGAGAATACTAAGGCGATCGAGAGAATTATGGTTAAGGAACTCGGCAAAATGCCCCCGTAACTTCGGGAGAAGGGGGGCCCCAACCGTGAACCACACTTGCTGTGGGGAGGCGGATCGGGGCCGCAGAGACCAGGGGGAAGCGACTGTTTACTAAAAACACAGGTCCGTGCGAAGTCGCAAGACGATGTATACGGACTGACTCCTGCCCGGTGCTGGAAGGTTAAGAGGACCGGTTAGCTCACTTGTGGGCGAAGCTGGGAATTCAAGCCCCAGTAAACGGCGGTGGTAACTATAACCATCCTAAGGTAGCGAAATTCCTTGTCGGGTAAGTTCCGACCTGCACGAATGGAGTAACGACTTCCCCGCTGTCTCAACCATAAACTCGGCGAAATTGCACTACGAGTAAAGATGCTCGTTACGCGCAGCAGGACGGAAAGACCCCGAGACCTTCACTATAGTTTGGTATTGGTGTTCGGTGTGGCTTGTGTAGGATAGGTGGGAGACTGTGAAGCTTGGACGCTAGTTCAGGTGGAGTCATCGTTGAAATACCACTCTGGTCACTCTGGATATCTAACTTCGGCCCGTAATCCGGGTCAGGGACAGTGCCTGATGGGTAGTTTAACTGGGGCGGTTGCCTCCTAAAAAGTAACGGAGGCGCCCAAAGGTTCCCTCAGCCTGGTTGGCAATCAGGTGTCGAGTGTAAGTGCACAAGGGAGCTTGACTGTGAGAGAGACATCTCAAGCAGGGACGAAAGTCGGGACTAGTGATCCGGCGGTACATTGTGGAATGGCCGTCGCTCAACGGATAAAAGGTACCTCGGGGATAACAGGCTGATCTTGCCCAAGAGTCCATATCGACGGCATGGTTTGGCACCTCGATGTCGGCTCGTCGCATCCTGGGGCTGGAGTAGGTCCCAAGGGTTGGGCTGTTCGCCCATTAAAGCGGTACGCGAGCTGGGTTTAGAACGTCGTGAGACAGTTCGGTCCCTATCCGCTGCGCGCGTAGGAAATTTGAGAAGGGCTGTCCTTAGTACGAGAGGACCGGGACGGACGAACCTCTGGTGTGTCAGTTGTACTGCCAAGTGCACCGCTGATTAGCTACGTTCGGATGGGATAACCGCTGAAAGCATCTAAGCGGGAAGCCTGCTTCAAGATGAGATTTCCATACACCATTTGGTGTGAGAGGCCCCCAGCCAGACCACTGGGTTGATAGGCCGGATGTGGAAGCGAGGACTAACGACTCGTGAAGCTGACCGGTACTAATACGCCGATAACTTGACACCACACAAAACACGAATGCTACGCGTCCACTATGCGGTTCCCAACCAATAACACCGGTTACCAGGGAACACACAACACAATATTGACAATTACGTACAACTACACTGAACAGTTGTAACCACATACTTCCCACCCCACCACCGCTCACACCGGTACGGGGTCGGGTACAAGGGTTACGGCGGTCATAGCGTGGGGGAAACGCCCGGTCCCATTCCGAACCCGGAAGCTAAGACCCACAGCGCCGATGGTACTGCACCCGAGAGAGTGTGGGAGAGTAGGACACCGCCGGACAACACTTACGGAAAGGCCTCACCTTCACGGTGAGGCCTTTCCTGCTTTAAACCCACACCAACAACACCAACTAGAGTTCCACTATGGACAGTCTCTTCTCCCATCGTGATGCCGGCTCCACAGATCGCGAACCAGGTACTAAGCCGGGACCACTCACTGCAGAGGTGACCGTCCCTCGGACCCGCGACGAGTCATTCGCAGGGTTCACCGACGGTATCCATCTGTGGTGGCCCGTTGATCAGACCCGATTCGGCGATGGTACCCATCCGGAATTCACCAGCGGGGAGCTCTTTGAGGAGGATGCCGCGGGCAACTCGGCGTCATGGGCAACCGTGGCAGGAGAGACATCTGGCGGAGAGCTGGAGCTCAGGTGGCACTACCTTGGCAACCCGAATTTATCGAGTCGTGTCGTGGTCACCTTCACCGCGGGTCGCGGAAGCACGCAGGTGAGCCTGGTTCATGACGGGTGGACCGACGGCGAGCTGGGTCACGAGCAGCGTGCTGCTGCGCCCAATTGGGCAGCCGTGATGGCTTCCTATCGACGATTCATGGGTGGCGCTTCGTGACGAATGCGGCTGCGCGCGAAATGTCCGATCAAACCTCCTCCCTCGTGAGGGAGTTGCACCTCGGCGTGCACAGCTCCCGCATTCTGATGAGCAGCGGGGTGCTTGAGGAGTATTCGCGGGATCAGGGCCCGGTCACGCAACCGGCGATGCCCGCCGTCGTCGTACTGGCGGAGAGCGTTGAGGAAGTGCAGCACGTTATGCGGTGTGCGCATCTCTTCAAGGTGGCGGTCGTAGCACGCGGAACCGGGACCAGCCTTTCGGGCGGCGCCCATGCGGTGTCCGGGTGCATTGTCCTCAGCCTTGAGCGGATGAATCGCATCCTCGAGGTGCGTCCGCAGGATGAGCTTGCCATTGTGGAGCCGGGGGTCATCAACGCGGACCTGAATCTCGCGGTTGCACCGCACGGCTTGATGTATGCACCCGATCCGGCGAGTCACACAATATCCACACTGGGCGGCAACGTCGCCACCAACGCGGGCGGGCTGCGGTGTGCCAAGTATGGTGTAACCCGGGATTCGGTTCTGGCCCTCGACGTGGTGCTTGCAGACGGCACGCTCATCCATACGGGGCACACCACGTTCAAGGGCGTTGCCGGGTATGACCTGACCGCGCTATTCGTGGGATCTGAAGGTACGCTCGGCATTGTTGTGGGAATCACCGTGCGCCTGAAGTACCTTCCGATCCAAACCCGAACTCTGGCCGCCTTCTTCCCGGACTTTCCAGCAGCGGCCGCAGGCGTTCTCGCCATTGGTGCTGCCCGCGTTCAGCCGGCCATTCTTGAACTTCTTGACGGTAATACCCTGGGCGTCCTGGACGCCGCCTTCCAATCGAACCTTGCAGCCAGGGGCGGAGCCCTGCTGCTCATCCAGACTGACGGCTTTGGCGCTGAAGCGGAATCCGCCGTCGTGCGCAAAGTCCTGACCCAGGCAGGCGCGACCGTCGAAGCGGAGGACGGCTCGGAAGCCGCTATGCTCCTCGACTTGCGGCGCAACGCGAGAGGCGACGGCGTCGACGACGATTTCCGCGTTGGGGAGGATGTCGCAGTTCCGCGATCCCAGTTGGTGCACTATGCGGGTGAGCTTGAACGGATGGCCGCGGAACACGGCGTGAGGCTTCGCCTCGTTGCGCACGCGGGAGACGGCAACCTCCACCCCACGTTCTGGGTTAATCGAGACGAAGGGCAGGCGGGAATGCTCAGGCTGCAGGCAGCGCTCGACGAGTCGGTGCGGGTTGCCCTGGGGCTGGGGGGAACCATCACCGGCGAGCATGGGGTGGGGCAGTACAAGTTACGTTGGCTGGCGTGGGAACAGAGTGCTGAGGTGCTGAGCCTGCAACGACGGGTCAAGGAAGCGTTTGATCCACTCGGGATACTCAATCCGGGCAAGGCGATCACCTGAGAACACGCCGCTGAAACCATCGGTATCCCGCTACCGTTGCCGAACCTTCCAGACGGATAGACTGGATTGAGCCAGCGCCCTGGAAGAGGCCAGTGGCATCGCACTGAAGAATGGGGACAACACCGTGTCAGACAACACCACCGGTCAACCGGGCAACGATGACGGCCAGGACGACTCCCGCCGATACCCGGCGGGGCAGCAGTGGCAGCAGCCCACGTCGTCCGACCAGCGTTCGGGACAGCAGCCGTCCGGTTACGGTCAGTCTTATGGCCAGCAGTCCGGTCAGTCCTACGGCCAGCAGCCAGTTCAGGGCTATGGCCAAGCGCCGGCTTCACCGTATGGCACACCCGGCGGCTACGGCGGCGGTTACGGTCAACCGACGGAGAACCCTGGAAAGACGCTCGGCATTGTCGGTCTGGTCTGCTCTATCATCTGGCCCATTTCGATTGTGGGTCTGATCATCTCTATCGTCGCGATGGTGAAGTCGAGGAAGGCCGGGATGGGCAATGGCTTCGCACTTGCCGGCATTATCATCGGAGCGATCGGCGTCATTACGGGCATCATCGCGGTAATCGGCTTGATTGCGCTCATTCCGTTCTCGCAGGAGGTCGTCGAATTCTGCCAGAGTGCAGGGCCCGGCATTCAGGAGTTCCAGGGCCAGCAAATTGACTGCAGTCAGCTGACCCCGTAAGCAAGGCGGGAAGCGCGGAAACTTCCAATCAGAGAGCGTCTGCGGTCCCGGCTCAAGCCGGGACCGCAGACGCTCTCTAGGTATTGCTTGCTCACAGGACGGCTCAGCTGCCCTCTTGCGCCCCACCGCTGATGATGTCCAACGTCTTGGTGTCAGCAGTCAGCATGATCGCGGCTTCGTCGCGGCGATGCCGCAGCACCGAATCCAGGTATGACTGCACGGCTTCGGCAAGCGGAACGTTTCTGTCTTGCTTTTCAGACATGTACCATCGGTGCTCCAGCACCTCATGGACCACTTCCGCCGGCTCCAGCTTTCCGCCGAGCTCCCGCGGAACTGCCCGAACGATCGGCTCGAAGACATCATTGAACCACTGGTGTGCGCTGATCTCTTCGTCGAGGCCCGGACTGTTGTCTGCCCGATAGGCGTCCATGTCATTGAGCAGCCGGCGGGCCTGGTTCTCCTGGGCATCTATGCCGGTAAGCCGGATAAGACGACGGCTGTGATGCCCGGCGTCGACCACTTTGGGCTGCAGCTGGATCTGGGAAGTCTCGGAAACTGTCCGTATGGCGTACTCCTCGACGTCGAAGCCGAGTTCGTTCAGGCGCCGAATCCTTGCGTTCACCCGCCAGCGCTCACCGAGCTCGAACGACTCCTTGTCGGTGAGTTCGGCCCACAGGCGTCGGTAGCTGTCCATGATGAGCTCGCTGGTAGCCAGTGGGTCCACCTTTTCCTCAATGAGACCGCCCTCTGCCAGGTCCATCAGTTCACCGGCGATGTTCACCCGGGCAATCTCGAGATCATACTCGCGCTGCCCGGTAGACAATTCCGGATACAGTTCACCGGTCTCAGCGTCCACGAGGTAAGCAGCGAACGCCCCGGCATCTCGCCTGAACAGGGTATTGGAGAGTGATACGTCTCCCCAATAGAAACCGATGAGGTGGAGACGGACAAGGAGCAGCGCCTGGGCATCGATGAGGCGGGTCAGAGTGTCCTTGCGCAGCATCTGTGAGAACAGCGCCCGGTACGGCATGGAGAACTTCAGGTGGCGGGTGACCAGCACCGGGTTCAGGTCCTCGCCGTCACGCGTCTTCCGGCCTGCGATGACGGCAACCGGCTCCACGCACGGAACGTCCAGGCGCTGCAGCTTGCGGAGCATGTGATACTCGTGGCGTGCAATATGTTCGCTGGTTTCCTTCACAGCGATCACGGATCCGCCGAGGTGGGCGAATCGGACAATATGGCGGGAGATTCCACGGGGCAGAGCAGCGAGATACTCGGCCGGCCACTCCTCCAGTCCCAGATGCCATGGGAGGTCGAGGAGCTCCGGGTCGGTGGCCGCTGCCGTGATGTTGAGCGATCCCAGCGAGCCTTCCCCGAACGCACTCCGGGTCCTGGGCAGTTTGCCGGCCTGGTCATAGTCCGTTGGCTCGTGATGCCAGTTGGCTTCGGTCGAATCAGTCATGGTGATTGGGTGTCCTCACGGCGACCTGTATGTCCTAACAACGACGATGGCCCCCGCTGGTTGAGTTTACCGTCAACCAACAGGGGCCACCGCGGAATGTGCATCTAACCGCTAGCGGTCAAATTGCTACACGTGGTCGGCCAGGCGAAGGCCGTCCTTGGTGTCGAACAGGTGCACGTGGCCCTTTACCGGCCGTACATATACCGTGTCACCCTTCATTGGAGGGCGGCGTCCGTCTACGCGTGCCACGATGTCGTGGTCCTGGCCGTTGAGCGTGGTGTGGCCGTAGAGGTAAGCGTCAGCGCCAAGTTCCTCCACGACATCCACCTCAACCTGCAGGCCTTCGCCGGCACCGACGAGGCCAAGATCTTCGGGACGAACACCCAGCGTGACTGTACCGCCGTGTGCGGAGCTCAGGACCTCGCGCGCCACCGGGTACGTGGTGTCGCCAAACTTCACGCCGTCCTCCGAGGTCGGCAGCTCCAGCAGGTTCATGGCGGGGGAGCCGATGAAGCCGGCAACGAAGACGTTCTTCGGGCGCTCGTAGAGGTTGCGGGGGGTATCCACCTGCTGAAGGATGCCGTCCTTCAGCACTGCGACGCGATCGCCCATGGTCATGGCCTCGACCTGGTCGTGGGTCACGTACACGGTGGTGACACCGAGGCGACGGGTGAGCGAGGCGATCTGGGTACGGGTCTGCACGCGGAGCTTCGCATCGAGGTTGGACAGCGGCTCATCCATGAGGAAGACCTGCGGGTTGCGGACGATTGCACGACCCATGGCAACACGCTGGCGCTGACCACCGGAAAGAGCCTTCGGCTTGCGGTCGAGGTAGTCCTCGAGATCGAGGAGCTTTGCGGCTTCCCGGACACGCTGGGCGCGCTCTTCCTTGGAGATGCCCGCGATCTTCAGTGCGAAGCCCATGTTGTCGGCAACGGACATGTGCGGGTACAGCGCGTAGTTCTGGAAGACCATCGCGATATCTCGGTCTTTCGGCGGAACGTCGGTGACATCGCGGTCACCGATGAGGATGCGGCCGGAGTTCACATCCTCGAGGCCGGCCAGCATGCGGAGGGAGGTGGACTTTCCGCAACCGGAGGGCCCGACGAGAACGAGGAATTCGCCGTCTGCGATCTCGATGTTGAGGCCGTCTACTGCGGGCTTGTCAGTGCCCGGGTACAGGCGCGTAGCCTGGTCAAACGTTACCGTTGCCATTTTTTTCTTATCCTTTTCACGGGCAGGTACGTGCCCGACGATCCGTTGTGAATGGAAATATTCAGTTGGCGTGATCAGGACGGAGGCCGAAGTTGACCCACCGTGAACTGCGTCACAAGGAAAAGTATGGCACGAAGTCAGGTAGAGACGCCAGCACGACGTAACCTCACCAACTCCTGAAGGACCTCAACGAGCTGCTCCGGGGAGGTGATGCGGTACGTCGCAGCGCTCTCTCCGTCTCCGACCTTGATCCCGACGTCGGGTGCCTGGAGGGTCTTCAGCGCGTGTTCGTCGGTGACGTCGTCACCGGCAAACACTACTGCGGTTGCCGCGGTGAGTTCACGAAGGGACTGCAGACCCCTTCCCTTGTCCGCCTGCACCACGGAGAGTTCCAGGACGTTCTTGCCGTTGCTCAGGTGGACGCCGTCCAGCGATGACAGTGCGGCACGCGCCGCAGTTGCGGCCGACTGGGCTGTCTCTGCGTCTGCCGTCCGCATATGCAGCACGACGCCGGCTGGTTTCAGTTCCAGCAGCGTACCGGGATGGGCATCGACCACCTGTTGGACGGCGCCGGTCGCATGGCGCAGGATTTCCACCTGCGAGGGCGTCAGTTCAAGGGGTGCACCACCGGGGCCGGTCCACGCCTCAGCTCCGTGACTGCCGATGAGGAGCGTTTCCGGCTCTGGAGAGGCGACCCGGCGCAGACTGTCCAGAGCGCGTCCGGAGATGAGCGCCGTCGTCGTCCTTGGCAGTTGCGCCAGATCGCGCAATGCTGCCGCCGATCCGGGCAGCGCACGGGCGTCTTCCGCGCGGTCAACCAGCGGGGACATGGTGCCGTCGAAATCGAGCGCAACCAGCAGCGTCTTCGTCGCGGCCGCCGTCGCGAGAGCGGCAAGCAATTCCGGGCTGAGTGAATCAGACAAGGAGATCCTCCCGTGCGCCTTTCTGCAGTTCTGAGAGGAAGGCCTTCGACCAGCGCCCCACGTCATTCTGCAGTACTTGACGGCGCATGGTGCGCATCCGGCGGGTTGCCTCGGAGGCGCTCATATCGAGGGCACCGCGGATGGCGCTCTTGAGACCGTCGATGTCATGCGGATTGACCAGGATTGCCTGCCGGAGCGTGTCAGCTGCTCCGGCGAACTCGCTCAGGACCAGCGCTCCGCGGTTTCCCGTACGGGCTGCGACATACTCCTTCGCCACGAGGTTCATACCGTCGCGGAGCGCTGTCACGAGCATGACGTCGGCAGCCAGGTAGAGAGCCACCATTTCCTCCACCGGATAGCTGTGGTGGAGGTAGCGGATAGCAGTGTTCTTGATGGTGTCGTACGTGCCGTTGATACGCCCGACGGCGCCCTCCACCTCTTCACGCAGGAGCCTGTATTGCTCCACCCGTTCACGGCTGGGGCTGGCGACCTGGATGAGGGCGGCGTCCTCGACCTGGATCAGGCCGTCGGCGAGTAGTTCCTCGTAGGCCTTCAGGCGGTGGCCGATGCCCTTGGTGTAGTCCAGCCGGTCAACTCCGAGCAGGATGTGCCGGGGATTACCGAGCTCACGACGGATCTCCTGAGACCGCTCGATGATGTCGGGGCGGTTGGCGAGGTCGACGATGCGCTGGACATCGATGGAAATGGGGAACGCCTCTGCCCGTGAAACGTAGTCAGGGGATCCGTCTGCGCCCTTCACCTGTACCTGCTGCTGACGGACCGCGAGCCCCAGGAATCTGCGTACGCAGCGCAGGAAGTTGCTGGCGTCGCTCGGTCGCTGGAACCCGATCAGGTCAGCGCCGAGCAGGCCCTCGATCACCTGGCGCCGCCATGGGAGCTGGGCATAGATTTCGAGCGGAGGGAACGGAATGTGGTTGAAGAAGCCGATCTTCAGATCGGGACGGGCCTCGCGCAACAGCTTGGGAACGAGCTGAAGCTGGTAGTCCTGGACCCAGACGGTGGCGCCTTCGGCTGCGACGGCCGCAGTCTCCGCTGCGAAGCGCTCGTTGACCTTCCGGTAGGAATCCCACCAGTGGCGGTGAAACTCAGGCGGGGCGATGACGTCGTGGTAGAGCGGCCACAGGGTCGCGTTGGAGAAGCCCTCATAGTAGAACTCGACTTCCTCAGCGCTCAGCGGAACGGGAACCAGCCGGATCTCACTGTGGTCGAAGGATTCAAGTGCCTCGTCCGCGGCGCCGTGCCATCCTACCCATGCGCCGTCGGCCTTCTCCATCACAGGAGCCAGTGCGGTGACCAGACCGCCGGGTGAGCGCCGCCAGGAGCCGTTGCCGTCGTCGTCGTTCACGCGGTCAACCGGAAGTCGGTTGGACACCACAATGAATTCGAACTCACCGTACGGTGTGTCCCCTGATTGCATACTGTCTCCTCTGACGATCGTAGGCCTACTGACGACTTTAGCCGGTTGGGTGGGTAGGGGGAGCGGGCAGCAGCATCACCTAAAATGGTAGGACGCGTAACCGAGTGAGCAATGAGGACTGATGACTTCCAGCAACCCCAGACCGAGCAAGGCACAACGGAAGTCAGAGTCGCGGGAGCAGGCACGGCGGGTGGTGGAGGAGCGGGAGCGCCGTGAGAAGCGTGCATCGTTCCTCATCAAGTGGGGCGTTGTTGCCGCTATCGTTGCAATCCTTGTGATCGTTGGGTTGATCTTTGCCGGAAACCTTCGGAGTCAGGTTCCCGATGCCGGCCCGGCTCCTGCGCATGGCAATGAGTACGGCGGTATCACTCTGACCTCCACAACGGAGCTGGCAACAACGTCCCTTGAAACGGTCGACGTCGCGTCCCTCCCTGATGAAGCCCCGAACGCAGCGGATCCTCCGCCCGGCGTCGAGGCGTCTGCTACTGACCAGCCTGTACAGGTTGTGGCATACGTCGACGTGAACTGCGTGCACTGCGCCAACTTCGAGCAGACGCATGCCGAGCAAATTCAGACCTGGCTGGATGAGGGCGCCATCACGTTCGAGTACCGGAATGTGGCATACCTGGATCCCAATTCGCAGACGGAGTATTCGTCCCGCGGTGCTGCGGCGCTTGCCTGTGTGGCGGACACCTCGCCGCGGGCCTACTGGGACTTCTCTGCAGCCTTGTTCGGCAACTTCGAGAACGGCGAGCTCTCCGATGGGGAACTCGCCGAGATGGCAGCAACCGCCGGGGCCGGCGACATCTCCGCCTGCCTGGAGGAAGATACCTTCCGACCATGGGTGAAGTTCGGCACCCAGGCAGCAGAGACCTATGGCGTCAGCGGGACTCCAACGGTTTTCGTGGACGGCGAAGAAGTGCCGGATGCGGTATCCGACTTCGCCACGGTCACCCAGGAGCAGATTGAAGCGAAGAACTGAGGATCTCTGAGACCCGGTTGATTTCCCGCTGGCGGCGGCGCTGGGCTAACCTTGTCTAGCGCTGTTGAAGTTGGATAACGACGACGGCGCCCGCTGGCTCAGCCAGTCCGCCTCCTTAGCTCAGTTGGCCAGAGCACCGCTCTTGTAAAGCGGGGGTCGTCGGTTCGAATCCGACAGGGGGCTCCACCAGCTCAGCCGGAACTCAGAGCAACCTGGACAAAACGGTGCATTATTCCGCTCTATTGTGTCCGGACTGCTCGACATACTGTCCGGTTTGCTCCCCAGAGATCGAGATACTTCCGCTAATCGCTCGTGCATCGTTCTGTGCTTGCTCCTGTTCCGCGGTGACTATGATTCCCGGCAGATGGCCGGCCGCTGCAACCATTGCGCGCAGTTCAGCGACGGTATACGGGGTGGGGACCCTGCGGTGCGCCATGTAGTGGCAGTTCGGGCAAAGGGGTACGAGGTCGATGATCGGGTCGATCTCATAATCTGGCCGAAGACCTGCAGCAGGCACTGTGTGATGGACATGGCTGAAACCTGCGCCCGGCGGCCCATACGTAGCCTCGAAGTCAAAGCCGCACGCGTGACAGCTGGACCCGAGATGAGCAATCGCTACCGCTTTTGCCTCGGGATCGCGTTCATGCCGGTTGACGGGTATCCGCTGCAGCGCGTGCTCCGGGTAGGAGCCGGGGACTGGATCCACGGTGTCTGCGTGTTGACATACGCTGTCCACCACATGGCCGGACCAGGCGTCTCTCACTGCCGACTCGGTGTCCGGCGGGATGTGCCAGAACGAATCAGCAGCGGCGTCCCAGTCAATTTCCGGGGCACGAACCGCGAGCTCATCGGTGTGCAACTGTTCCCCTTCCGGCAGCAGGAGGTCGAATTGAACTGTGACAGACAGCCGACTGCCCGAGGCCTCCGGATCGAGGTACGTGACCGCAATCGGTTCACCCACCGTGACGCCATGCCCAATCAGACCCCGCCTGTTGGGCCCCGTTCCCTGTACGAGCAACCAGACCTCAGTTCCGGTGGGAAGCATCATTCCGTCATTGAGAAACCACTGTTCCAGATGCCCGCCGGAGTTCCGCACCTCGGCGACAGCTGATGCATAAGGTCCGCTCCAGTGACTCGTGTCCGGGTTCCACCCCAAAAGTACCGCTGCCATGGGATCAGTGTGTCACTACGGACTCGCACGGGTACGGGTGCCGATGGTTACTGAAAGGTAATCTCAAGACCCGTGCAAGTTACTCTCATGACTTGATGGAAGCCCTTGACGCTTGAAGTGTCTGCGGCAGATGCTGAGATTACGCAGTGCAAAAGGACTCATCGGGGGCGGATATGGGAACCATCAAGTGCAAGACGTGTCCAGGAACGTGGACCGTAACAACAACCAAGGCTGAAACCGTGATCGCGCAGAATCACGTTTATCTGAATCCAGGCCACCGGACAGCTACCGTGTGGAAGGACCAGCACGAAGAGGTCAAGCCTTCCTAGCGCTTCCCAGCGGGCTACGTACGGTTGAGCGCGTGCCCTATTCCGTTGGAACCAGAGCGCCAGTCAGCCCACGAGGCGCTTGGCGCGCTCGACGGCCTTACGCAGCTCATCCTGTTTGGTCTTGCGGGACAGGGACTGGGGACCTACGCCGGGAGCTTTGATGACGGTGACGCGGGGGACGCGATCCTGCAGGTGCTTGTCCCAGGTCTGCTGCACGGCATCGCTGCAGAGCAGCACCACCTCGAGTCGCGGCAGGAGGCGCAGGACCGAACCCAACGCCTTGGCGCCGGCCGTGCGGTTGTCGGCATTGGGATTCGACACGAGGAACGGGACCATGTTCCACATCAGGACGCCTTCATGCAGGCCGGCTGAATCGCGTTCTATCCAGCAGCGCTCAGCGGCGCTGTCCGGGTTGTCGACGGATACAAAACCGGTGCCGCTTTCGGAGAGCACTTCCTCCTGTGGGCGGTCCAGCACGAAAAGCACGCGGGCCTGATCTCCCGCGTCTGCCGGGTCAAAGTGCGGTACAGGGGTTGACCTGGTGGCCGTGTAGCTGGCTCGCCACTGCTCCAGGCTTTGAATGTGCGGGGCGGTTGCCAGCATGGATCGGCGGTTCTCGAGAACCGCATCGTCGGCCAGGGCTTGCGGATGATCGAGGTACATATCTCCACTGTATCCGCGCTCAGCCACTTCGTATGCGTCGGGTTCTCCAGATCCATCCGCTCGACCGGATCTGCCCGGAGTGGGTGTCCGGAAGATGGATGCAGTCCGCGAACGGGAAAATCAGGCGGCGCGGAGCCGGCTGACTGCGTGTCCCCAATCGCCGTGGTCTACGTCGATCGGCTCTCCGTCCTGGCCGAAGCACACGTCCACGGGTTCACCGAAGCCTTCACAGCTGTGGTCCGTGCACTGCTCCGTCAGGGTTCCCGCGTATTCGTTGGCGAACTCGCGCTCCCACTGATCGACCTGGCAGAGTGCCCACGCATCACCCTGATCGGCAAGCTCGCGGAGTTCGTCAATGGTGTATCTCCGCCCCCTCTCGGGGTGGCGAAGGTTACCTGTGAAAGTACTCGAAGGAGACGTTGAGATGTTCATGCGATCAAAATACGTCGTGCCTCTGACAATTTCGCGGGACCCGCTCGGCGAGTTACGGATCAATCAGGGTTCACCGGCTGCAGGGCCGATTGAACCGCCACCATGTTCTCCCCGTAGCTGGCGTCATAGGAATCCTGCAGCGTGCCGTCGTCATACACGACCGTGACAAACACGTAACCGTTCTCGATCCACGAGGTGAGTATCCTCTCGCCCGCCGTCTCGAGGAGGTCCTGTTGCACTGCTTCCAGCTCCGCGTGGTTTCCTGCGCCCGAATTCGCAGGTTCGGTACGCGGATCGATATTTGCGGGAGGGTCATAAAGCGCCAGCGGGGTCGGCGGACGTGTGAGAGTGAAGGTCTCGCCGTTCCAGGTTCCGTGCACGGCGTAGGTCCCCCAGGTCACACCCCCTGCTCTCTCCCACAGCTTCACCGCTTCCCAGTCCCAGCCGATGACTTCGGGGCCGGAACACTGCGGGGGATAGGACTCCATCACGGGTCCGAGGCACAGCATCGCGGGACCGTCTTCGTCCGAAATCACCATGCCCTGCCCAATCAGCTCCTGGGAAGCGGGGGGAAGCGGCACTTCGCCGGGGCTCGCGCCGGGCGTTGCCACCGCGCCACAGCCGGTGAGCAAGAGCAGGCAGGCTGCCAGAATGATCGCCAAACCCCTCACCACACGGTCTCCAGATCCGCATGGACCGCTGCGAGGAGGCGCTCCCTGTCATCGAGAAGATCCACGGGCCGATCCCCGTGAAGCGAGCCGTTCGGTGCAACGAACCATTGCAGGATGTGGCGATCCTTCCAGCCTGCGTCGAGCCCGATCTGGGCTACTTCGGCGAGGATCGGACGCACTGTGTGCGCCGTTGAGTCGAACTGGAATCCGGGGTACAGGACACGACCGGCCTTCGTCGCGACGCCGAGGATCCTGCGTTCGGCTGCGAGGCACCCGGCGGGTGGCCAGTGTGGCCCCAGCAGCGCGTCAACGTCGGCGCCGCTCAGCAGCCCGAACTCCAACTCGATGGCAACCCACTTGGCGCAGGCCGCCCTCACGGAACGCGATACCGCGTCCTGGTAAGCAGTCGCCTCACGTACGACCCTGGCTGAGCCGCCTCTCATAGGGCAAAGTTACTGCTAGCGGGCAGTCAATAGAACAGTTGATGGACAATTGACACCTAAACGCGACATCACCGGCTTACGACGACGGCGCACACGCCTCATTCAGCGCTTCCACCGACTCTGCCGGAACCTGATCGCCGGCTGCAGCGATGTCGCGAAGCGGGCCGGTGATCTCGGCAGGAACACCCGCGGTCTCTGCGGCGTCAACCAATCCGCCGAGCAGTTCGCGATCTCCAGCGCTGACGTTTCCGTCGCTGACGAGTGAACACACCTGTGACTGGACTTCTTCCGCGGCGGCGCCGGCCACCTGCGATGCCGCATCACTGGCTATCTCACCGGCAGTTTCCTCAATTTGATTGCAGCCCACCAACAGGGCGCCCAGAGGGATGAGCAGGGACAGTGCAGCGATTTTTTTCACGGTTCCAGTCTACGGGCACTGGCCCTGCAGCCCCTGGGTAACTATCGGTCCAGGTCCTCAGGCTCGAACTGGCTCAAGGGGGACCCTCCGAAGTTCGCCTCGTCATCACTCGCGTCGACTTCCTCGCTGCTCATGGGATCACCGAAATCGACGTCGGATGCGGCTTCGCCGATGGTAGGTTCTTCCGGCGGCACCTGCTCTTCACCGTCACGGAAGCGCGCTTCCTCGGTATCATCGCGAAGGCTCTGATCGCTTTCCTCGGCAATCGTGCCGGCTCCGGGCTCATCCTGCAGCAGTGGATCCTGCTGCCAGTTATCCGGATCATTCTCGGCAGCTGTGGGATAGCCGTCCGGTTGGCCGTCCTGCACGGGATCGAGCGCCTCGGGCGCGATCGACTCGTTCACGGCGTCAGGCTCCTCGCCGACAACGTGCAATTCCTCATCGGGAAGATTCTCAGTCATGACCGGTCCTTTCGACGATTGCATTCCGGGAGGTGCTCCCGTGAATGTAAGCCTACTGATCATTCAAGGTCGAGGCCAGCCGGATGGGAAGCTCCCAATACCGGAGGCCTCCCATCCGAGCCGTCAGCCTGCGTGATCCCGCCAGCTGTGCTGCGGGTCGAATCCCAGTAGGCGCCGTGCCTTCTCGATCGAGAGCAGCGTTTCATGTTCGCCGACTTCCCTGACCAGCTCTACGCCGGGAAATACCTCCGCGGCCAGCGAGGCGCTCGATCGGCTCATCACGGTATCGGCGGCCGCGATGATGAACCGGTCAAAGCCGTTCCGCGCGTTCTCCAGAGCCTGCAGCACAGCCTGGGCTCCGTCCCGGCCGTCAATGTATCCCCATAGATTCCACTTCCTCAGCAGCGGATCCGAATCGAATGTCGGAAACTCGGCGTAGTCCGACGGATCCATCACATTGGAGAACCGCAGCGCCGTGATGCTCAGCGAGGGATCCCAGCGGGTCAGCTGGATGGCCATCTGTTCTTCGAGGTGCTTTACCAGGGAATAGGTACTCTCCGGCCGCGCGTCATATTCCTCATCGACCGGAATGTACGGCGGGTCCTCGTCGAACGGAAGCCCGAGGACTGTCTCGCTGGAGGCGTAGACAATCCGCTGGATCCCCGCCCGCCGGCAGGCCTGGAACACGTTGTAGGTCGCCAGCATGTTGTTGTGGAAAGTGGCGGAATCAGGCTGCAGCCCCGGTGCGGGGATCGCAGCGAGATGGACGACGGCGTCGAAACCTGAGTGCCGGTCATCCACTCCCAGCAGCGCATCGACGACGTGACCATAGTTGGTCAGGTCGATTGAGAGGAAGCCAGGCCCGCGCTCGCCGTGCAGGTCGAATCCATGGACCTCGTGTCCGGCCTCCGTCAAACCCGCAACAACACTGCGTCCCAGTTTGCCGCTGGATCCCGTGACCGCGAGCCTCACGCAGGCCGCTTGTCAGGGGAAGTTGTCTTGGCCGCGTCAGTTTCGGCCAGGTGCCCGATCGCTTCATCGATTTTCTTCATGAGGGCGGGCTCCAGCGTGACGCCGGCGGCCGCAACGTTGGACTCGACCTGCTCAGGGCGGGACGCGCCGATGATTGCTGAGGCAACGTTGGGGTTCTGGAGCACCCACGCGATAGAGAGCTGCGCCATGCTCAGCCCGGCCTCGTCTGCGAGCGGTTCCAGCTTCTGCACTCCGGTGAGGACCTCATCAGACATCCAGCGCTTGATCATGTCCGCGCCGCCCTTGTCATCGGCAGCTCGCGAACCCTGTTCCGGTGCCTGACCCGGCTTGTACTTGCCGGTGAGGACGCCCTGCGCGACAGGGGACCACACGATCTGGGAGATGCCGAGTTCCTCCGACGCCGGCACTACCTTCTCCTCGATGACCCGCCAGAGCATGGAGTACTGCGGTTGGTTGGAGATGAGCTGGAAACCCAACTCCTTCGCAAGCCCGTGCCCGGCGCGCAACTGCTCCGCAGTCCACTCACTGACCCCGATGTAGAGGGCCTTGCCCTGCCTGACGACGTCGGCGAACGCCTGCATGGTCTCTTCGAGGGGAGTCTCGTGGTCATACCGGTGGGCCTGGTAAAGGTCCACATAGTCTGTTTGAAGGCGCGTCAGCGAGCCGTCGATCGACTCCATGATGTGCTTCCGGGAGAGACCGGCGTCGTTATGACCCTTGGGGCCGGTCGGACCCCAGACCTTGGTGAAGATTTCAAGGGACTGCCTGCGCTCACCCTTGAGGGCTTCCCCGAGGACCGTCTCGGCTGCGGTGTTGGCGTACACGTCCGCGGTGTCGAAGGTGCTGATGCCGGCGTCGAGGGCTGCACGCACACACTGCGTGGCCACGTCATTCTCCACCTGGGAGCCGTGCGTGAGCCAGTTTCCGTAAGTGATCTCCGAGATCTTGAGTCCGCTGTTTCCGAGGTATCTGAATTCCATGGTTTCGATGCTATCCATCCCCGGGTCCAGCGGTACAGTGCACCTGCGGGCGACGCCGGATCCGGCCAGTGCCAACGGCTACACTGAATC
Organism: Arthrobacter sp. KKT183; assembly: GCF_055657625.1. Classification (NCBI taxonomy): domain Bacteria; kingdom Bacillati; phylum Actinomycetota; class Actinomycetes; order Micrococcales; family Micrococcaceae; genus Arthrobacter; species Arthrobacter sp. KKT183. The sequence continues at coordinate 494,712 of NZ_CM145770.1, forward strand.
GACGCCTTCCGACCAATTGTGATTGAGGACCATGGGTACGTTTACTGCGCGATTTGCCACTGCGGAAGAACGCGGAAACTGGGATTCCCTGGTCACCGCCAATCCGAACGGCGGCAACCTCCTGCAGTCGGCGGCGTTTGCAGAGGTCAAGTCCCACCATGGCTGGAAGCCCCTGTTTCTCGTGTTCGCATCCGCCGGATACACCACCTACAACCTCGTCCTCGAGAAAAAGGTCCCGTTCCTCGGGAGCCTCTGGTACCTGATCAAGGGCCCGGATGTGGCAGCCCCCGAGGATGTTCCTGCGGTCCTGGACGCGTGCAAGTCCTTCATCCGGGAGTCAAAGCTCGCAGTCTTTGCAGTCAAGATCGAGCCGGACATTGAGGACGACGACGGCGTCCGCACCCTCTTCCGGCGCGCCGGTCTGGTGAAGGCCTTCAACCTCCAGCCCAACGATCACACGGCCATCCTCGACACCACCCCGGAACCGAACCAGCTGCTGCGCAACCTGCACTCGCGTGGGCGCAACGCCGTCCGGCGGGCAGAGCGGGAGGGCGTCACCGTGCAGCAGATGGAACCCACGGATGAGAATTTCCGCACGATGTACCGCCTCATGGCGCACATTGAGGACCGCTCAGCGGCACGTCTCCGCTCGTTCGAGTACTATCGGCGATTCTGGACGAACTTCGTTTCCGCCGGTCAGGGTCGGCTCTACTTTGTGCACGAGGACGGCGAGCCTTCCGTTGGCGCCTTCGTCATCAACTACGGCCGCAAGGGCACCTACAAAGACGGTGGATCCAAGCCGGGCCGCTCGCAATACGGTGATTCGCATCTCCTTCAGTGGAGGGCGATCAATGATCTCAAGGCCGAGCACAATATTGTTGAGTACGACTTCTGCGGGACCCCTCCTAGCGATCAGCTGAAGGACAAGAGCCATCAGCACCACGGTCTCGGCCTGTTCAAGACGAGCTTCACCAAGACGGTCACCGACTTCGTGGGTTGTTATGACCAGGTGCTCAGTCCCATGAAGTACCGTGCGTGGCAGAAGCTGGGCGAACGCATCACGCGTCAGGTGTACTGGCGGCGCACAAATCAACCGTTCTACTAAACAGCAGGCCCGGGCACGACGAGCGATCATGAGCCAGGAAAGGGGCATAAGAGTGGCAGACAAGACCGGTGCGGGCAAGCGCCGGAGCCCGGATACCAACCCCTCTCCGGTGGCTGAACAGCTTCCCGTAGTGAAGTCGCCCGCATCACCGGGCAAGGCCAAGTCGAAAATCGCGCGGAAAGCAGCCGCCCGGCCGCAGTCCAACCCGACCGATGCCCTGCCGATCACCCCCCAATCCGCCCGCCCTGACCGTTCACAGCTGGCCGCCCGCAAGATGCTTCGGCGCCTTGTCCAGGGAGAATCTCCGCCCACCCAGGCGATGAACCTGGTGGAGCGGCTCGCCGGCAGTCCCTATGCCAACCCCACTATCCAGGTGGGAGGCCCCGACGTCGGCGCCCGCCGTACGCTCGATTTCGCGCTCAGTCTCGCTGAGACGATGTTCCGATACGGTGCCGGAGCGCTGGAAGTCGAGACGAGCATCATTGCCGTGACCGCAGCCTTCGGGCTCGACAACATCGAGGTGGACATCACCAACCAGTCGGTGGTGCTCAACTACTCAGCGAAGGACCAGACCCCCACAACCGTTCTGCGCGTGGTGCGGTCCTGGACCAACAATTATGCGGGACTGACACGGGTCCACCAGCTGGTGACCGACGTCGTCGACGGCGGGGTGGACCGTTCCGAAGCCATCCGGCGCCTTGACGGGATAACCCACCGGCCCAAGCCTTTCCCGCGTTGGATGGTCACGGCCGCGTTCGGTGTCTTCGCTGCGGCCATCGTGGCGTTCATCGGCGGCGGACCGCTTGGCTCCCTGATCTCGTTTGCAAGCTGTATCGGTGTTGACCTGCTCTCGCGTCAGCTGGGGCGTTGGCGGGTGCCTGAATTTTTTGCGACGGCCACCTCGGCCGCCCTCGTCACGTTGACCGCAGTGCTGTTGTGGTCGCTGAACGTACCGATCGCGCCCGCCCTGGTTGTGGTCGGCGGGATTCTGCTGCTGCTGCCTACCGGCAGGCTCGTATCTGCAACCCAGGACGCGATCAACGGATTCCCGGTGACTGCAGCAGGGAGGTTCCTGTCTGCCTTCCTCGTCTTCGCAGGAATTGTGTCCGGCATCGCCGTTGCGCTGGTGCTCGGCAACCTCCTCGGGGTTCCTGAGCTTGACGTGACGTCGTCGGTCGGCTCCCTGTACCCGCTGCCGGTGGTTGCGGTGCTCATCTTCATCGCGGTTGCAATGATCTGCATTGCCGAGCAGACGGACATGGCCCTGGTTGTGCCGACCTCCCTCATCGGAACTGCCGGGTTCCTGCTCTATTCGCTCGTTGTGAACCTCGGCGTCGGCTATCGGCTTGCGCCCGCCATTGCGGCTGTCCTGATCGGCATGCTCGCGCGGGTGGTTGCCCTCCGGATGGGCGCACCGCAGCTGGTGGTCGCCGTGCCTGCGGTGATGTTCCTCTACCCCGGGCTCACGATTTTCCGGTCGATGTATGACCTCACAATCGAGACGGACGTGACCGGCGCTGGCGCCATCGGCCTGTTCAACGCTCTCACCATCATTTTGGCCATCGCCGGCGGCGTGGTCCTGGGTGACAATCTGGCACGGCCGTTCACCAAGAAGCTCAGCAGCAACGAACGACGCCGTAATCGACGCAGATGATCCGGAGACTCTAGCCGCGAAGCCAGTTCACCGGCTCGGCGCCCTGTTCGGCGAGGAGCGCATTGGCCCGGCTGAAGGGCCGGGAGCCGAAGAATCCGCGGGAGGCTGATAAGGGACTCGGGTGAGCGGACTCGACGAGCGGCGTAGAGCCCAACAGTGGCTTGAGCTGCTGTGCCTCCCGGCCCCACAGGATGGCAACCAACGGCTGGTCACGGGCAACCAGAGCCCGGACGGCGGCATCAGTGACTGCGTTCCAGCCAAGCTTCCGGTGTGAACCCGTTTCCCCCGCTCGGACTGTGAGGACCCGGTTGAGCAGCAAGACCCCCTCGTCAGCCCAGCCCGAAAGGTCACCGTGGCTGGGTGCCGGTGCCCCAAGATCCGTAGACAGCTCCCTGTAAATGTTGACCAGGCTGCGCGGCAGTTTGGTTTGCCGGGTAACGGAGAACGCCAGGCCGACGGAGTGCCCGGGAGTGGGGTAGGGGTCCTGGCCGACGATGATGACCTTCACGTGATTGAGTGGGTAGGTGAAGGTCCGCATTATGTGGTCCGGGCGCGGCAGCACGTGGGCGCCGGCCGCTTGCTCGAGAGCCAGGCGCCGCGCCAGCTGGTGAATCTGTGGTTGAACGGGCTGAAGCGCAGCCGCCCAGTCGGAAGCCATGATTTCCTCGAGCGTCGCCGGAGCGGCGAACGGCAGCGTTGCGCCCGGGCTGGAAGGAATGGGCAGGGTGGTGCCGCCGTCGTCGTCGTTCATGGTTCTATCTTTGCCCGGATGGGCACTCAAGCTCCACTGCGGGTAAATGACAACGGTGTGATTCGCCACTACCATGGGGAAAGTAAATTGGGCGGAAACGGTGGATTGGACGGTGTGTCGTGAGCATGCAGGGACCGGCGCAGACAGACCAGAACGGCCACGCAGCGGGCGTGCGGGAGTCAGGCCTGGGTGAGCGGGAAGAGCGGATACTTGAGCTCGAGAGACAGTGGTGGAAATACTCGGGGGCCAAAGAGCAGGCCATTCGTGAGCTGTTTGATCTCTCTGCCACGCACTATTACCAGATCCTCAATGCGCTTATCGATACAGAAGCCGCGCTTGCCCATGACCCGATGCTCGTGAAGAGACTGCGTAGACTACGTACAACCCGCCAACGCGCCCGATCAGCGCGCCGTCTTGGCGTCGATGTCTAGCACCCACGTCCACCCAATCCAAGGATTCCCCGCACCATGACCCAATACCCCCGCGACGAATTCGACCAGGTTCCCGAATCCGCCGCCCGGCAGGGAGTTCACCGCGAGCGCATTGTGCCTCCGCGATCTAGCGGTCTGGCATTGAAGGTTGTTGCGGGAGTCCTGGTCCTCGCGGTTGGCCTGGCCGCATACTTCCTCTTTCCGCGCCTTGGGCTTGGGCAGGCCAGCGATGTCACTCCGGGGAGCACCAGTTCTGCGCCGACGCCGTCCATCACGGCCGAGGGGGCGGCGGGCGAACCCAGCGAAGACGCCAGTGAATCTGCGGAGTCCACGGAATCTGTGTCGCCCAGTGCCGCACCCACTCCCGGGGAAGAGTCGACTGCCGGCTCGGAACCGACAACCGAAGAGGAACCGACAGCCGAGGCAACCGATTCGCCGTCAGAAGCGGCAGCAGTCGTCGACATCACCCAGCCGGTTGCCGTGCTGAACGCCACCGCGGTCAGCGGGCTGGCAAGCACAGCGGCGGGCAGGCTGCAGGCGGATGGCTGGAACGTGACCCAGATCGGCAACTGGTCCGGCCAGCAGCTGCAGGGGTCCATCGTGCTCTACAACGCAGAGGAGCAGCGCCCCACGGCTGAGGCGCTCGCCGGTGCCCTTGGTATCGGCGCTGTCCAGGGCAATGCGGGTTTCGGCGATATCACCGTGGTGGTTGGCCCCGGCTTCCAGTGAGCCGCCCGGTTAAGGATCAATAACATTCACTGTGTTCCGCATCACTGCTTTCGAGTTCTGGGATTAGATGTATCTCAGCCCCGCCGTCAATAGTTAAGCGGGGGATCTACATAGTGGGAGAACAACATGGCGCAGGGAACCGTGAAATGGTTCAACGCTGAAAAGGGCTACGGCTTCATCACTGTCGATGAGGGCGGGGCGGATGTCTTTGTGCACTGGTCCGCAATAGACATGGAGGGCTACCGTGCACTCGATGAGGGCCAGCGGGTCCAATTCGAAATCGGAGAAGGCCAGAAGGGCCCGCAGGCGGAGGCCGTGCGGCTCGCATCCTGAGCAACCCAAGCAACACCAAACAACGACGGCGCGCTTCCCCTGTCAGGGCTGGTGCGCCGTCGTCGTTGTTTTCCCCAAGGCGAAACAGCTTGCACTCGCAGTGTGTGAGTGCTAATTATTGACTTAGCACTCTGGTGTGACGACTGCTAAGACGCCACAATGGGAGTGAACCAGGCAACCTCTGTGGTGAGGGCTGGTTGGGGAGGTACAGAGATCCTCCCGGATCAGTCCGTCCGTCGCGGGCATCACAGGCCGGTAGCAGCATACGCATGACCGTCCCGAAAGGACCTACGCCGTTATGGCCAAGATCATTTCTTTTGATGAAGAGGCACGCCGCGGCCTCGAGCGCGGATTGAACATCCTCGCTGACGCAGTCAAGGTTACGCTGGGCCCCCGCGGTCGCAACGTTGTCCTTGAGAAGAAGTGGGGCGCTCCCACGATCACCAACGATGGCGTTTCCATCGCCAAGGAGATCGAACTCGACGATCCGTTCGAGAAGATCGGCGCCGAGCTGGTCAAGGAAGTTGCAAAGAAGACCGACGACGTCGCCGGTGACGGAACCACCACCGCCACCGTCCTCGCCCAGGCGCTCGTCAAGGAAGGCCTGCGCAACGTAGCCGCCGGTGCTGATCCGTTGAGCCTCAAGCGCGGAATCGAGAAGGCAGTTGACGCCGTCACCGCCGAGCTCCTCGCCTCCGCCAAGGAGATCGAGACCAAGGAGGAGATCGCAGCTACGGCTTCGATCTCCGCCGGTGACCAGCAGATCGGTGACCTCATCGCTGAAGCCCTCGACAAGGTGGGCAAGGAAGGCGTCATCACCGTCGAGGAGTCCAACACCTTTGGCCTCGAGCTTGAGCTCACAGAGGGTATGCGCTTCGACAAGGGTTACATTTCCGGCTACTTCGTCACCGACGCAGAGCGCCAGGAGACGGTCCTTGAAGACCCCTACATCCTGATCGTCAACTCGAAGATCTCCAACGTCAAGGATCTCGTCGCTGTTCTTGAGAAGGTCATGCAGTCCGGCAAGCCGCTGCTGATCATCGCCGAAGACATCGAGGGCGAAGCCCTGGCTACCCTCGTGGTCAACAAGATTCGCGGCACCTTCAAGTCCGTTGCCGTCAAGGCACCGGGCTTCGGCGACCGCCGCAAGGCTCAGCTGGCTGACATCGCCATCCTCACCGGTGGTCAGGTCATCGCTGAGGAAGTTGGCCTCAAGCTGGAGAACGCAACCCTGGACCTTCTGGGCCAGGCACGCAAGGTTGTCGTCACCAAGGACGAGACCACCATCGTTGAGGGTGCAGGCAACGCCGAGGAGATCGCCGGCCGGGTTGCACAGATCCGCGCCGAGATCGAGAACTCCGACTCGGACTACGACCGCGAGAAGCTGCAGGAACGTCTGGCCAAGCTGGCAGGCGGCGTTGCAGTCATCAAGGCCGGAGCCGCAACCGAGGTTGAGCTCAAGGAGCGCAAGCACCGCATTGAGGACGCCGTCCGCAACGCAAAAGCTGCTGTTGAAGAAGGCATTGTTGCCGGTGGCGGCGTGGCCCTGATTCAGGCCGGCGCCAAGGCATTCGCCAACCTCAACCTTGAGGGCGACGAGGCAACCGGTGCAAACATCGTTCGCATCGCCATCGACGCTCCCCTCAAGCAGATCGCTTTCAACGCTGGCCTCGAGCCCGGCGTTGTGATCGAGAAGGTTCGCGGCCTGCCCGCCGGCCATGGCCTCAACGCCGCGACCGGCGATTACGAGGACCTCCTGGCTGCCGGCGTGAACGACCCCGTGAAGGTTACCCGCTCTGCACTGCAGAACGCTGCCTCCATTGCGGGCCTGTTCCTCACCACCGAAGCTGTTGTCGCGGACAAGCCTGAGAAGGCTGCTCCCGCAGGCGGCGGCGACGAAATGGGCGGCATGGGCGGGATGGGCGGCTTCTAAGCTTCCCAGCCTCACCAGCAGGAATACCTGCGAAGAGAGTTACACCAAAGGCCGGTCCCTCACGGGGCCGGCCTTTGGGCTGTGCTGGAAGATTTGTGCAGCTATGGCGGGTTCTCCGGCCTGGAAGCCGCCGCAGCTGCACAAAACTTCGGGGGTGGGCCGGTTCGGCTAGTGCATGAACATGCGGGCGTTGCTCAGCTCTGCCTGACTGTACTGCTCGGTTGCAACGCCGAGAGCCTGGTTGATGCTGGTCAGCGATTCCTCGACCTTGAGCTGGGTTGCACGCCAGTCCGTCACCAGCTGCTGGAAGTTCTGCGAGGCCTGACCCTGCCACTCGGACTCAAGGGACCTCAGCCCTGACTGCATGGCATTGACCTCTGCCTGGAGCCGGGCGATGGTATTTTGCACGTCTGTGCTCTTGGCGGCGAGCGAGTCCGTATTGACGTTGAAGTAGGTCATGGTTCCTCCTGGGCTTCTGCTGTGTATGCACTGCGCCTTCGACGTTAGAGTGCACCGGTAGCAGCGCATGCCCTCGGCCGCGGAATGTGGGTAATTTGCCTGCACCCAAGGGGCTGGGGAGGAGGGGTCCCCTGCAAGAATCGCGCGTCAGTCGTCTGCCGGCGGCGTGCTTTCCGTGTCATGCGGCAGCCGAATGGATAAGGTGGCGCCGCCGCCGGGGGTGTCCTCGAGCCGAACGCTTCCATCATGCTGCGCAACCAGCGCCGCGACAATGGCCAGGCCAAGGCCGGTACCGCCGGTTTCCCGGTAGCGTGAGGAGTCTGCCCGGTAAAAGCGCTCGAAGACCCTCGCGGCGTCTTCCTCGGAGATGCCGGGACCGTGGTCGCGCACCTCGATCACCGAATCGCTTCGGCCGTGGATCACGGGGGCAACGCCCACGGCAACCTCGATCGGCGACCCTTCGGGCGTATACCGCAGGGCGTTGGTCATCAGGTTTGCGACGACCTGGCGGAGGCGGGCCTCGTCACCGACTGTCGGGGCGTGACGCGCCGGTCCACCGTCGAGGCCGATCACACGGATAGTGCGTTCCGGCGCGATGGCCCGGGCGTCCATGGCGGCATCGTTTCCCAGCACCAGCAGGTCGAGAGGTTGCGACTCGAGGGGTCGCTGCTCGTCGATGCGCGCCAGGGTGAGCAGATCTTCGACCAATTGGCCCATCCGCTTGGCTTCGCTCTCGATACGGCCCATGGCGGCCTTGACGTCGTCGTCGTTCTGGAGGGCACCGTGACGGTACAGCTCGGAAAATCCGCGAATGGTGACCAGGGGTGTACGAAGTTCATGCGAAGCGTCCGCGACGAAGCGGCGCATTTTCCGTTCTGAATCCATCCGGGCTGCAAACGCAGACTCGATGTGCGCAAGCATGGCGTTCAGGGAGCGGGAGAGCCTGCCCACCTCGGTGGCGGGACGCTCAACCTCGACGCGGCGTGAGAGGTCGCCGGCGGCGATCGCCGCCGCTGTCCGCTCGACGCGGCTCAACGGACGGAACTGCCGAGTAACCGCAAGGTAGGCGACGATCGAGGCCGCGGCAATTGAAAAGAGTCCGACTGTGAAGATGATGCGCCCGGCTTCGGACACCGTCTGGTTCAGGGTAGACATGGGGCTGGCAACAGCCACCGACGTGTTGTCCGCCTGCAGCGGGAACACCATGACGCGCCACTCGCTCTCACCCCTGCTCCCGGGAACCGTGAAGCCCTCCACGTCTCGTTCCTCAACTTCTTCGTGATCGAGTAGAGGAAGTTTTGGAACCTCGTAGAGCGCAGACGAGTGGGTTGCGCGGATAGCGTTTCCGTCGGAGTCGAGCCAGACGCCATAGAAGCGGGAAAGGTCCTGACTGGTGTCACTGCCGATGGTGCCGATGGTGTTGGTCACCAGCTGCGCGTTGGCATCGATGTCCTGGTCCATCTGGACTATGAGACTGTTGCGGAGCAGGGAGATGGTCACGATCCCCGTGATGGCAACCGTGAACACCATGAGCAGGGTCATGATGGCGATGAGTTGCGTGCGGAGGGAGGCAGACTTCCAGCGACGTATCACGGCGGGTACAAAGATGCTTGTTACCGCTTGTCAGCGGTGCGCAGCAGGTAACCGACCCCGCGCTTGGTCTGAATCAGCGCCGCGGCATCCGGGTTCTTGTCGATCTTGCGCCGCAGGTAGGAGATGTAGGACTCCACGATAGAGGCGTCTCCGTTGAAGTCGTACTCCCAGACGTGATCGAGGATCTGCGCTTTGGACAGGACGCGGTTCGGGTTCATCATGAGGTAGCGGAGGAGCTTGAATTCGGTCGGGGACAGGTCGATGACCTCCCCGCCGCGGCGCACCTCGTGGGCGTCGTCGTCCAGTTCGAGGTCATCGACACGAATGACGGCGCCGTCGTCATCGTGTGGCTGGGTGCGGCGCAGGACGGCGCGGATACGGGCAACCACCTCGTCGAGGCTGAAGGGCTTCGTCACGTAATCGTCACCACCCACGGTGAGGCCGGTGACCTTGTCATCGGTGTCATCGCGTGCCGTCAGGAAGACCACGGGGAAGTGGCGGCCAGCGGCGCGGAGCCGGCGGGTGACGGTGAAGCCGTCCATATCCGGCAGCATCACGTCGAGGACGGCGAGGTCTGGATTGTGTGTTTCCGCTGCGGCGAGGGCGTCGCGTCCGTTGGCGGCGGCGACAACATCGAATCCCGCGAACCGCAGGGAAGTGGAGAGCAGTTCCCGGATATTCGGCTCGTCATCGACTACAAGCAGTTTGGCTTCAGGTACTGATTTATTCACGATTCCCAGTATGCTCCCAGCAGCTGGGAGTTGTCTGGATGCTTGCTGTATGCGCGTCGGGTGTCAGGTCTGCGGGATGTCTGCGGCATCCATGATGGTGTAGGCGTAGCCCTGTTCAGCGAGGAACCGCTGACGCTTGGCTGCAAAATCCTGGTCGATGGTGTCACGCGCGACGACGGTATAGAACCGCGCTGCCCTACCGTCACCCTTCGGCCGCAGCAGCCGGCCCAGCCGCTGCGCCTCCTCCTGCCGGGAGCCGAAGGACCCTGACACCTGTATTGCCACTGACGCTTCCGGAAGGTCGATCGAGAAATTAGCGACCTTGGAAACCACGAGGGTGTGCAGCTCCCCGGAGCGAAAGGCATTGAACAGGCGCTGGCGTTCCTTGACGGACGTCTCACCTTTGATGACGGGAGCATCGAGCCGCTCACCCAGCTCATCCAGTTGATCGATGTACTGCCCGATCACGAGGAGCTGTTCGCCCTTGTGCGAGGCGACCAGCTTCTCCACGACTGTTGTCTTCGTCTCGGAGGTTGCGCACAGACGGTATTTGTCGCCGTCGTCCGCCATTGCGTAGGCGACCCTCTCATCGCGCGGGAGGTCGACCCGCACCTCAACGCAGTCCGCAGGCGCAATGTAGCCCTGCGCTTCGATGTCCTTCCACGGTGCGTCATAGCGCTTCGGTCCAATGAGGGAGAACACCTCGCCTTCGCGGCCGTCCTCACGAACCAGGGTGGCGGTCAGGCCAAGCCGCCGACGGGCCTGCAGGTCAGCGGTCATGCGGAAGATCGGGGCGGGCAGCAGGTGAACCTCGTCATACACAATGAGGCCCCAGTCATTGGCGTCCAGCAGTTCGAGGTGCGGGTAGAGCCCGCCGCGGCGCAGGGTCAGCACCTGGTAGGTCGCGATGGTGACCGGCCGGACCTCCTTGACGGATCCGGAGTACTCGCCGATCTCTTCCTCGGTCAGCGAGGTCCGCTTGAGCAGTTCGTCCTTCCACTGCCGGGCGGAGACGGTGTTCGTCACGAGGATGAGGGTGGTCGTGGAGCTCGTCGCCATGGCCGCGGCGCCCACCAGGGTTTTACCTGCCCCGCAGGGAAGCACAACGACGCCGGACCCGCCCGCCCAGAAGTTCTCCGTGGCCACCTTCTGATAGGGACGCAGCGCCCAGCCGTCTTCGTTGAGCATGATGGGGTGCGGGGTGCCGTCAACATAGCCGGCGAGATCCTCAGCCGGCCACCCGAGTTTGAGCAGGAGCTGCTTCAGCTGCCCGCGCTGGGACGAGTGCACCACCACCGTCTCGCCGTCAATGCGCGGGCCCAGAAGCGGCTCGATCTTCTTCGCGTGCAGGACTTCCTCGAGCACGGGGTAGTCGTTGGTGCGCAGCACGAGGCCGTGCTGGTCATCCTTTTCCAACCGCAGCCGGCCGTAGCGGGACATTGTTTCCTCGACGTCGACGAGGAGCGCGTGCGGCACCGGGAAACGGGAGTACTTCAGCAGCGTATCCAGCACCTGTTCGGCGTCGAGCCCTGCCGCGCGGGCGTTCCACAACCCAAGGGGAGTGAGGCGGTAGCTGTGCACATGCTCCGGCGCGCGCTCCAGTTCGGCGAAAGCGGCAATGGCATGCCGGGCTTCGGTGGCCTGCTCGTGATCCACCTCCAGCAGGATGGTCTTGTCGCTCTGGACGATCAGCGGCCCGTTAGGCATCCGTTGAAGCCCCTTCCACAGTTTCCACATCCATGATCCGATGCACGGAAATTACGCGCTCGGTTTCCTTCTCCGGGTCGAAGACCCGTACACGGCCGGCATGGACCGACAGTGGAACAAACTCCTGACGGGTGGAATTCCCTGCGCTGTCCGCAAAGCCCATCCGGACGGCCTGCTTTGTTCGGATCGCAGTCCGCAGCGTTTCAAGGCCGATCATCGCCTCGCTTTCGGCTCCTCCGCCCGTGCCGGGCCGGCCGTTGCCCCGCAGCACCGTCATCTGCGCTTCAAGATCTGTCTCCGTAAGTACCCAGGGGTTGGTCCGTACCGCGGACGACGACGGCGCGGAGCCGGCTGCCGCCCGTAAGGTAACCCGCGGTGCCGCGCCGCCCTCCAAGGCGGGCGAATAGCCGAGCTCACGCAGGGAAGCGGCCAATTCAGCCGGCGTGGCCCGGGCCGTCACGACCGTCGGAGCGAGCCGGGCGAGCCCGAGCGAGGCAGCGGCAGGATCAGAGAGCAGGGCCGTTAGAGCGGCGTCGTCGTCGCTTCGAACGTAGCTGGATGCGGGACCAACGCGCAGGGAGCCGTAACGGGCTGCGGTGTCTTCCACCAGATAGCGCAGCGGTTGCGGGACGTTTGTCGCGGAGTGCTTCTCAAGGAAGGTCAGGATTGCCACGGCGTCCTGCCCGTCGTCGAGCGCCCGGCGCACTGACTGTGCGGAGAACCTGTATACGGTTGCCGGGCCCTGCCCCTCCGCGGATGCCAGCAGCGCCAGCTCGCGCGCCACACCCGGCTCAAGGTAGCCCGGCGCTACCGCGGTCAGGTCCGCCTGCAGCACGAAGTGCGTGAGCGGCTCGGGGAGCGCGTTGCGAAGTGTGGCCGCGGCGTCGTCGAACCGGTCCTGGGCGATCGCCGCGCCCAGCCCGGTCAGCGCACCGGATCCCAGCAGGCCGAGGTGGCCCAGCTCCTCGACCATGCCCGGCACCAGCCGCGAAAACCGCCGGCGCAGGCGGGGCTGGTGCCACGTGAGGCGTTCGACGAGGGATGGTGCGTCAAGGACCGGGGCGCGGCCGTCATCGTGCTCTGTCTCGGCCGAGAGCGCGTCCGCGGCTGACAACAGACGACGGCGGACCGCCGGCGCGTCAGTGCGCGTTGCCTCCGAAGACAGCACATTGACCGTACTACCGGTGGGCAGCTGCCCGCCCACCAGGGAAGGAGCGCGCTCAGCGTCGAGCCACGCTTGCACCAGCCGGAGCCACTGCTCGTGGCGTTCGGCGAGGTGCCAGGATCCACCAGGGGCGGCCATCCAGCGTGAGCTGTCCGGATCCAGCACTATCAAGCGGCCCAGTGCTGCCAGCTCAAGCAGCCAGGCCACCTGGACACGGTCCACCCGCAGGGCATCGGCGAGCCGTCGAATCTCCCGAACGCCCACACCTCCGGTGCGGAGGGTCGCGATTGGCTCCGCCTGCACGCTGATAAGGAGTTCGGTGACGAGCCTGAGCGTTTCAGCGATGGCCCCGAAGGCGGCGTTGTCCCGAAGGCCGGCGCGGACCGCAGCGAGCTGCGGAACCGGTGGCGAGGCCGGCAGCGAGGGAATAATCATGCCACCACGTGCCGCAATTCCCACTTCCCGCGGAAGCTCGACATGATTGGCGTCGAGACGGATGAGGAGTCCGCGCTCAAGAAGCCACTCAAGGGGCGTCGCCGTGCTTGATGCGCCTGCCTTTGCCGAGCCCACCGGAGAGGCCGCGAGTTTTTCCAGCAGGTCACCCGTTGCGCTGGGAGCCGCCTCCAGCACAGCGTCCCAGGATGTGTCGAGGATCGCCGCGAGGGTAGTTGCGGGATCGGATGCGGACGGACCCGCTGCACCAGGAATCCCGGAAGCGGACAGCAGTTCCAGTCCGGCCGCCATCCGCGCGGCGTACTCCGGGTACTGCTGGGCCAGCAAGGCCAGCGGACGTCCAAGGCCTGCAGGGTAGGGACCAAGCGCATCGTGAAGGGATTCAAGGGGGAAGTAGGAGCGGCGGCCCCTGGCCGCGGGGCCGGTTCGCAGGAGCGCCACCTCGTGAAGCTGAGCGAGAAAGGGCTCGAGCGTCTTCGCCGTCATCGAGGATATGGACGCCTTGAGGCCTGTGGCTGTGGCACCGACGGCCGCGTCGAGGTTGGTGGTGAGCACTACTGCCTCGAGCACCATGAGCTGCGGAGTATTCAAGCCCTCAAGGGCACGCTGGACGCTTACCCGGGTCGAGGCCCGGGCCGCGAGGGCTGCAAAATCCGGCACCGGCGGCAGGACAATATCCGGGCGCGCGGACATCAGCCTTCGGAGTTCGGCGTCGCTGCGGGAAACAAGGTCCTCGGCAAGAGCACGGATAGCGGACACCGGATTAACGTTACTCGCACCGGGCGGCGGTGAGATGACTGCCGATGTCTGGGCGTGGGCGCCCGTAGGAAATGGGAATCCAGCGGCGACTATAGGGAAAACTCAGCTGCGCCCGCGCCTAAGAACGCTGACAACCACGCTGGCAGCCATCAACAGGAAGCCGAGCGGCAGAAAGAAGTAGGCAGCGGTAACAAATCCCGGCCAAGCCTCCGCGCCGGCCCACGCGGAGAGGAGCACCGCCACCAGGGACAGCAGGCCGAGGACCGCGAAGCCGACCGCGGCAATGAGCAGGGCCAGCCGCGCACGCCGGGTGTTGCGGCCGCCATCATCGTTGGCGGCAGGGACAGAGGAAGGGTTCTGCGACATGATGCTCCTAGCGTACAAGGACGCGGATCGCCCATTTCGCCCGTCAGTGCCGGGTATCCTGTTAAGGCAGACTTTTTCCCTGCGCAGCCCCGGCTGACTGACACCCTTCCGGTTGCCCTCGGTAACCATTGGTGAAGCGCCAACGGATTGCGCGCAAGTAGTTCGAGAACGAGGTAATTACGTGCCTATCGGCAAGGTCAAATGGTTCGACTCCGAGAAGGGTTTCGGTTTCCTGGCGACGGATGACGGCAAGGAAGTGTTCCTGCATGCCTCGGCGCTTCCGGCCGGCGTGACTGAAGTCAAGGTCGGAACGCGGCTCGAGTTCGGAGTCGCTGACGGACGCAAGGGTCTCCAGGCGCTGTCCGCACGCATTCTTGACGTGCCGCCCTCGGTTGCCAAGGCAACGCGCAAGAACGCTGATGACATGGCCGTGATCACCGAGGATCTGATCCGGCTGCTGGATGATGTGTCCAACGGTTTGCGGCGCGGGCGGTACCCGGACAAGTCGCACTCCGCGAAGGTCGCCGCAGTGCTGCGCGCGGTCGCGGATGATCTGGACGTTTAGCCCGCATGAGTGAAACCCCGGCATCAATGGAAACAGCTGAGGCGGAGCCCGTCGCGACGGCGGCCCCCGCAGCGCCTGCAGCAAAGCGCAGGCCGGTCCGCAAGCCGTCCAGGCCTGACGCTGTGTTGGCTGCGGCGGTGGACGCCGCGCGGAATGGCCTGCTGGAGGTTGCCGGGGAACATGAGGTGGGGGAGCATGTCGGTGCTTTCCCCGATGCCGAGCGGCTCGTGACGCATCGCTTCGCCGCACACGTCCCCGGGTACGAGGGCTGGCACTGGTTCGCAACCCTGGCGCGGGTTCCGCGCGGCAAGGACGCCACGGTCTGTGAAGTAGGGCTGCTGCCCTCCGAAAACGCACTTTTGGCGCCTGACTGGGTGCCCTGGTCTGAACGCGTTCGCCCGGAGGACACAGCGGAGGAAGACGCGGCAGCACCGAAAGCCGTAACTCCGGAAGATGCAACGCCGGAAGATGCAACTTCGGAGGACGCCGCACGGGTTCCGGAGGCTGACGTTGCTGACTGACGCCGAGGCCGCCCCTGGAGGCGAATCTCCAGTTGCCTGAGGTGTGGGGGAGCGCGGAAAGGAAGGCTGCCTGATGGGCATGTTCCGATCCCTGCATATCCACAACTACCGGCTCTGGTTCATCGGCGCCCTGATTTCCAACGTGGGCACCTGGATGCAGCGCACAGCCCAGGACTGGCTTGTCTATGACATCCTCACCGATCAGGACGCCGCGGCTATGGGTATTGTCATGGCCTTGCAGTTGGGGCCGCAGCTCTTCATAGCTCCGTGGGCCGGGCTGATCGCTGACTCCGTTGATCGCCGCAAGCTATTGATGGGAACCCAAGCCGCGATGGCGGCGCTCGGCGTAGGGCTGGGCCTCCTCGTGGTGCTCGGCCTGGCGGAGCTGTGGCATGTTTACGCGTTTGCTCTTGCTCTGGGCTTCGTCTCCGCCATTGACGCTCCCGCGCGCCAGGCCTTCGTCTCCGAACTGGTGCGCGATGATTACCTTCCCAACGCGGTGGCCCTGAACAGCGCCTCTTTCAACGGCGCTCGGATGTTCGGTCCCGCAGTTGCGGGTTTACTCACGGTTGCCGTAGGGCCCGGCTGGGTCTTCCTGATCAACGCAGTGACGTTCGGGGCGATGATCTTCGTCCTCGTCACTATCCGTCAAAAAGAACTGCGTGTACTCAACCGCTCGGCGCCCGGTCGCGGGAGGATCCGAGCAGGTTTCCGCTATGTGCAGCAGCGGCCGGATCTCATGATGGTGATGTTCGCAATTTTCGTGGTCGGAACCTTCGGCTTGAACTTCGCCGTCTATATTGCGGCGATGGCACGCACTGAGTTCGGAACAGGCGCGGGAGTCTTCGGCACGCTGTCCTCGATCATGGCGGTGGGTTCCGTGGCGGGGGCGCTGCTTTCGGCGAGGCGGGACCGGCCGCGGCTCAGGTTCGTCTTCGGAGCAGCCGGTGCCTTTGGCCTCGCGTGCCTGCTGGCTGCGCTGGCACCGTCCGTCTGGCTTTTCGGGCTGGCCCTTGTTCCAGTGGGACTCTTCGCGCTGACGCTGATGACCAGCGCCAACGCCTACGTTCAGACCACAACCGTGCAGGAGATGCGCGGCCGGGTCATGGCCCTGTACTTTGCGATCTTCCTGGGCGGGACGCCTATCGGAGCGCCCATCGTCGGTTGGGTGACCAACGCCTACGGGCCGCGGTGGGGACTGGTGGTCGCTGCGGCGTCGGGCTTCGTGGCCGCGGTGGCCGGGCTGGCCTGGGTAGCGCGGTCGCATCACGTGCGGGTCCGTCTCATCCATCCCTCGCCGCGGCGGCTCAAACTGACCCTTGCCGCGACAGCGCGGAATACTGCGGAACGGAACGGCTAGGAACGCTCCACCACGTAGTCAATGCATTCCAGCAGCGCCGATACGTCGGCGGGCTCGATTGCCACGAAGGTGGCGATGCGCAACTGGTTGCGGCCCAGCTTCCGGTACGGTTCGACGTCGACAATCCCGTTTGCGCGGAGGGTCCTGGCTACGGCGGCAGCGTCAACAGTCTCCGCGAAGTCGATCGTCGCGATGACGTTGGAGCGGTGGTCCGGGTTCTGCACAAAGGGCGCGGCAACGGCGGAGGACTCAGCCCAACTGTAGATGCGGCCGGCGGAATCAGCGGTTCGCGCGGCTGCGAAATCCAGCCCGCCGTTGCTGTTGAGCCACTCGATCTGAGCATTGAGTGTCACAAGCGTGGACAGTGCCGGTGTGTTGTAGGTCTGATTCAGGCGTGAGTTGTCGATCGCCGTCTGAAGGTCGAGGAAGTCCGGGATCCAGCGCTTCGAAGCCTTGATCCCCGCTGCCCTTTCGAGTGCAGCGGGGGAAAAGAGGCCAAGCCAGAGTCCGCCGTCGGACGCGAAGTTCTTCTGCGGAGCAAAGTAGTACACGTCAGCCTCTGAGACGTCCACCGACAACCCGCCGGCAGCGGAGGTTGCATCGATGCAGATGAGCGCGCCGTGATCCGCGCCCGCCACCCGCTCGACCGGCGCCGCCACACCGGTTGAGGTTTCGTTCTGCGGCCAGGCATAGAAGTCGATGCCCGGCTCCGCGACGGGCACCGGCCGGGAGCCGGGGTCAGAGGTGATGACCGTTGACTCGCCCAGGAATGGTGCCTTGGACGTCGCCGCTGCGAACTTGGATCCGAACTCACCAAAGGAGAGATGCTGCGCGCGTGCTTCAACGAGACCGAAGGAGGCGACATCCCAAAAAGCAGTGGACCCTCCAACACCGAGAATCACTTCGTAGCCTTCCGGGGCGCCGAAGAAGTCCATCAAACCGGCCCGGACCGAACCCACCAGATTCTTGACCGGTGCCTGCCGATGTGAGGTTCCAAGCAGGGCCGTTCCTGCCCGGTTCAGCGCTTCCAGCTGCTCGGGGCGCGTTCTGGAGGGACCCGCACCGAACCGGCCATCCTGCGGCAGCAGCTCGGCGGGGATGCGGATGTCGGCGGGATCGCTCATGGTTACTCCAGGGAGGTTGCTTGCGATGGGGTCGCAGACCATTCTGCCCCAGCACGCTCAGCGCAGATGCATTGTGACCGGCTTCGGATGCGCCCGGATCAGCGGGGCGGGTGACGCTGTGTAAATGGGTTAACCTTGTGGGGCGTAGGGATGACGACGGCGGCCCATCTGTTGGGCACTGCAGGCAGCCGCTGCATCAACGCTCAAACCGCACCAGTGCCAAGGAGCTGAACCCCGCAAATGACGGACCTCATCGACACCACCGAGATGTATCTGCGGACAATCCTTGAACTTGAGGAAGAAAACATCGTTGCGCTGCGTGCCCGGATCGCCGAGCGCCTTCGTCACTCAGGCCCTACGGTCTCGCAGACTGTCGGTCGGATGGAACGTGACGGACTCGTAGTGGTGACCGGCGACCGTCACCTTGAACTGACCGAGCTCGGGCGCCGGCGGGCCACCGAGGTGATGCGCAAGCATCGGCTGGCGGAACGACTGCTCTCCGATGTCATCGGCCTGGACTGGGCCTACGTCCACGATGAGGCGTGCAGGTGGGAACACGTGATGAGCGAGCGGGTTGAGCGGCGCCTGTATGAGCTGCTGGGCCAGCCGACCGAATCACCCTACGGCAATCCCATCCCTGGCCTTGAGGCCCTGGGCGGTACCCCGTCGGAAGCGTTCACCTTGGGCGTGCGCACGCTTACGGACACGATGGCAAACTACACTGCGGGTTCGATTGTGACCCTTGTCCGGCTGGCCGAACCCATTCAGGTGGATCCCGAACTGCTGACCCAACTGGACGAAGGCGGTCTGCGTCCCGGAGCGCAGATGACCCTACAGGCAGTGGGAGACTACGTGTCCGTTCGGGTGCCCGGCGTGGAGGGTGCGCTGGAGTTGCCGCCGGAAGTTGCTTCGCATGTTTTTGTGGCGGTTCAGCCGCAGTTCTGAGGCGCCGGACCTGGAAGGCTCTGGATTCCCGAAGGATATCCACAGCATGGTTACGAAATGATTACTTTCCGGCGCTCACGGCTATAGTTGGTTCCTGGCGCTGATACTCCAGCGTTACCTGGTTCGCCTGCCTAACCCTGTCAGCGAACGCAGTGTTACACAGATGGACAGGGGCGGAGGACCCACAACCGGTCATGGCATGCCATGGCCTTGGGGTGAAGTTCGGATGCTGCCACACCGCAGGGATCTGAACCGAGTTTTCTCATACTCGAATCCGACAGCTAACTTCGCAGGCAAAAAATGAGAAAGGGTCTCCTTGTCGAACACTGCTTCGGGGCGCCGCCGTGCGAGCACCCCGGTCGCTGAAGCGCGGCCACGCGATGCGCATAGGCGGGAACGAGCTGAGCGCTTGGCACGTCAGGCTGCGGACAAAGCAGCAGCGCCGTCCAGCCCGGTGTGCACTGAAATCAACGCTTTCCCGGCGCCGGTTTCCACCTGCCCGGATAATCCGCTGCCCCGCCGTGAAGCCCGCACCGGAACGGTAGCCCCGGTAGTTTCCTTACGCCCCCGTGATGCCCAACGCACCGAACGACGACGCCGCGCAGCCAGCACTCGCCGCGACGTTTCCTTCGCCGGACTCAGCCAGAAGGTTGCCATTGCGGCCGCTGCCTCTGGCATGGTGCTCACGGTTGCGCTGCCCACCACCGCCGCAGTGGTGCCCGCTGAAGCGCAAACCGTGGCTGCTGCAGCTGAGCAGGAAGAACTGCAGCCAGTGCAGGCTGCCGCCGGTGCGGATGTCTCATTTGACCGCGCGGCACTGCACAGCACCTTCGATCCCGATGCGAAGCTTGCCGAGATCGTTTCCGCATCCGGTGGAGACATCGTGACTGCGGAGGCCAAGGGCTCTCTCTCAGCACCCTTGGACCGTATGGTGATGAGCTCCGCTTTCGGAGCCAGGATCAGCCCAATCACCGGTGCAGGGGAACTCCACACCGGACAGGACATGAGCGAAGCCTGCGGGACCTCCGTCTTGGCGGCTGCGGCCGGCACCGTCACGTTTGCAGGCTGGCACGCATACGGGGGCGGCAACCGTGTGGTGATCAAGCATGCCAACGGACTGGAAACCACCTACAACCACCTGTCGGCCATGGACGTGGCGGTGGGCCAGGTTGTGGAGCGTGGCGACGCGATAGCACGCGTGGGTTCCACAGGCGCCTCAACCGGATGCCACCTGCATTTTGAGGTCCTTGTCGACGGCAAAAACGTCGATCCGCTCGGCTGGCTCTGAGTCATTTTCCGCGCCGGTTGGCCGCGTCGTAATCATGAACACACCGTTCCGTGACCGGAATGTGACATAGCCAGAGAACTGATGTACCGTCTAACTCGTGCCGAATCGCAGGGGGTTCGGCGGCACTCGTGCAGATCGCCTAGCTCTGCCACTGTACGAGTTCCGTTCGCAACAATCGCATGGCAGGGGCGGGGGAACCAATTGTGGGCTTCTTCTTGAAGTCCTTGGGGTTAAGTCGCTGGATCTGAGACGATCCGCGGCCGGGTGACTCCCATCCGAATCCGACAGCTCACCTCGCAGGCGTAGGGAGAGGCAATTCAACGTGTCAAATAGCTCTGCGCTGGGGCGCCATCGTGCGGTTCCGGCTCATACAAATTCGCTCGCAGCCATTTCCAGGGCTGTGTCTTCGAACGCAGGTTCCGTAGGACGCCAGGCAGCAGTCATCGTCGCTGCTTCCGGACTCGTCCTCACCGCAGGCCTTCCGGCTCATGGCGCTTCTGACGCCCAGCGCTCGGCCCAGGCAGTCAAGACCCTCAGTGCCGTGGCAGCTCAGCCGGTCAGCGTCAGCGCCGCCGCTGACGCAACCGTCACCTTCGAGCGAGCAGCCGTTGAAGCTGTAGCAGCTCCGGTCGTCGAGGCTGTTGAGCCCGCCCCAGCCGTCACAGTGCAGGCTGAAGCAGTAGTTCAGAATGAAGCAGCTGTGGCCGCTCCGGCCCCGGTCGTTGAGCCCGCCGTCGAGGTTGCGGCAGCTCCCCAGGCAGAGGTTGAGGTAAAGGCTCCCGCCGCTGAGGCTCCGGCTCCCGTCGAGGCGCCCACCTCCAGCGGAATCGGCGCAGCGCTCGTAGGCTCGGCCTACTCGCAGATCGGCGTTGCCCAGGATTGCACCGCCATGGTTGAGAAGGCACTGCGCTCAATCGGCAAGTCGGTCGGGGACATCGCGCCGAGCGATTTCTTCGCTTTCGGCTCAGTCGTTTCCACTCCTGCACCCGGTGACCTCGTTGTCTCCGCAGGTCACGTTGCCATCTACGTAGGTAACGGCCAGGTCATCAGCGGTGGCCTGAACGGTATGAATACCGGGCTGCACAGCCTGTCCGATCTCGCTGGCTCTAGCTTCGTCCGCGTTAGCTAAGAACAGATACCTGGAGCACACACATGACCTCTAACACCCGTGCCATAGCGCGCCACCGCGCCGAAGTGCAGCGTTCAGCCCACCTCTCCTCCATTGCCCGCGCAGTCAGTGACAACGCCGGCGGTGTAGGTCGCCAGGCAGCCGTCATCGCGGCGGCTTCGGGCCTCGTTCTGTCCAGCGGAGTCGCGGCCAACGCTGTGGAGCTGCCCGCGGAGCGCAACACCGTCACCACCACGCTTGAGGTTCAGGGCGCCAAGGCCCCGATTCAGGCCCCGGCGGATGCCAAAATCTCCTTCAACAAGGCTGCCGTCAAGGCAGTGGCGGCGCCCACTGTGGCTGCCCCTGTTGTCGAGGCTGTACCTGTTGTGCAGCCGCAGGCCCAGATCATCGAAGCCGCTCCGGTGGCGGAGACAGCTACAGTCGCAGAAGCAGCACCCGCCGTCGTAGCGGAGGCCGCTGTCGCCATACAGGCAGCGGCTCCTGTTGCTGCACCGGCTGCTGTCGCCGAGAAGCCCGCGCCCGCAGCTCCCCAGGTCTCCTCGGGTGTAGCGGCCACCATTGCTGCCGCTGCGCAGGGTCAGCTCGGAGTAATCCAGGACTGCACCCGCCTCGCCAGCAACGCCCTTGCCGCTGCCGGCATCAACTTCCATGGATGGCCGGCCGGCTATCTCTCCCTCGGCCGCACGGTCAGCGCCGCGGAAGCTATTCCCGGCGATCTCATCTACTACGCTGACGGTGGCATGGGCGCAGCCCACATCGCTGTATACATCGGTGGAGGGCAGGCCGTTCACGGTGGTTTCAATGGCAACCAGACCGTTGTGGCACCTGCAGAACTCGGCTCCGGCGGTGTTTACATCCGCGTTGGCGGCTGATCTCCCTTACCCTCCCTCGACAAAGCCCTCTGCCTATCAGGCGGAGGGCTTTGTCGTGCGTGGCGATTGACGGATCCTCCCGGCAACGGCTTACTCTTGCACTGTCAATCCGAAGTACCTTCGCCGTAGCTTCAGGGACCTCAGGGATTCAATCCTGCGGCTATGGATGGCAAAGAGGAATGTGCATGCGCACTCTCGTTCTGAATGCTGGATACGAACCACTGGCGGTCGTGACCTTCCGCCGGGCGCTCGTGCTTGTTCTTACGGGCAAGGCCAGCGTCGTCGCAGAAGGGGAGGACCCGGTAGTGGGCCCCAACGAAGTGCTGTCGCGGCCATCAGTCATCCTCCTCAACAGGTATGTGAAGATCCCCTACCGTAGCGGCACCGTCGCGACCCGCCGTGGAGTGCTCCGGCGTGACAACCACCTGTGCGCCTACTGCGGCAAGCCTGCCTCGACCATTGATCACGTTGTTCCGCGATCGCGTGGGGGCGAGGACAGTTGGGAGAATCTGGTGGCCTGCTGCCTACGCTGCAACAACGCCAAGGGTGACAAGACACTGGCCTCGCTGGGTTGGTCCCTGCGAATTGTGCCTACGCCGCCCCGGGGGACGTTCTGGCAGATCCGGGAACTGGAAAAACCGCTGCCGCAGTGGAGCGAATTCCTGCCCGCTGACAACGCCGCGTGAGCAATACACGCGACGGCCGGGGCGCCGGTAGCATTGCCGCCGGTGTCGGTGGCGCCAGCGAGTTGATGTACGACGCCGTTGTGCTCACCGGAGGCAGGTCCTCAAGGCTCGGAGGGGTCCCCAAGTCAACCCTGATCGTCGATGGATTCTCCCTTCTGGAACGAACCTGCAGCGCTCTGAATGAAGCCCGGCGGCTTGTCGTTGTTGGCGGACCGGCGCCCGATCTGCCGCCCCGGGCGGAACTGGTACGGGAAGACCCGCCCTTCGGGGGGCCGGCAGCGGCGGTGAGCGCCGCCGTCGTACATCTGATGACCGATCCCGCGCCCTGGGTGCTTGTGCTTGCGTGCGACATGCCGCGGATCAGCGACGCACTGCCTGCACTCATGCGAGGCGCCGCTGAAACGGGCGCCTCGGTTCTGGCTCACGACGGCGGCAGGGACCAACCGCTTGCCGCACTGTACCGCTGGGCTGACCTGGCCACAGTGGAAAAGCAGGAAGTAAGGAATCTGTCTATGCGCGCGCTCCTTGCTAGGGTGACATGGAGTCCAGTCGAAGTTCCCGCGGGCTCAACCACTGACATTGATACGTGGTCCGATGCCCGGCAGTTCGGGGTGGAGGAGCCAGGCGCGGGCAGATAGCGGAAGGTTCACCATGGAGGATCGGGAACGCCTGCTCAGGCAGTGGAGCGAGAAGCTTCTGGAAACGTTTGAACTTGAGGGCATCGAGGTCGATGTCGATGCCGTTTTGGCGCTGGCCGGTCAGGCGGCGCACTCGGTTGTTCGACCCGCAGCGCCGCTCACCACGTTCATCGCCGGTTATGCAGCCGGAATGGCCGTCGGGACCGGGCAGGCAGACAGCGGAACGGCCATGCGGTCAGCGCTGCAGGCCGCCCATGCGGCGTGCCCGCCCGTCGCCGGGTCGGAAGACCGCCGATGAGCAGTGCAGGGCACGAGTTGAGCTGGCAGGAGGCCCGGCGGCTGGCGTATGAATCGGCATCTCCGAAGCCTGTACAGACCGTGAACCTCGCGGACGCTCTCGGCCAGACCCTTGCTGAACCTGTCGTGGCGCTGCAGCCCATCCCGCACTACGCGTCCTCGGCGATGGACGGCTGGGCGCTCAGCGGCGAGCCGCCGTGGACGCTGATCACACCCGTTCAGGAGGATGAGAGCCCCTGGCACCGGGCACACGAGCACAAGAAGTCCGGTTACGCCACGCTGGAACCCGGTCAGGCCACGTTCATCCTTACAGGCGGCGTGGTGCCCCGAGGGGCTACCGGAATTCTTCGTTCTGAGCACGGAGCCATCCGGGATGGCATGCTCACCCGCAATGACCGTGCCCGCCCCGACGAGCCGCTCGAGAACGAACATATCCGCCCGGCAGGTGAGGAAGCGGCAGAGGGAGCGCAGGCCATAGCTGCCGGTGCGGTGCTCAATCCCGCGCAGATCGCGCTGGCCGCAGTCTGCGGGTATGACACGCTTCCCGTTCTCCGTGCGCCACGGGTGTCCCTGCTGTTGACCGGTGATGAAGTGATCGAGGCAGGGTTGCCCGAGGCGGGCCAGGTTCGCGATACGTTCGGCCCGCAGTTGCCCGGCCTGCTCACCATGCTGGGCGGCCACGTGGATACGGTGGCCCGCGCGCGTGATGATCTGGACGACGTCGTTGCTGCCATCAGCGCCGAGGCCACAGATGAAGTCTCTCTCGCGAGGGCTTCCGGAGACGTCCTGATCAGCACCGGCGGCACCGGTTCCTCGGATGCGGACCACATCCGCCGCGCGCTGGCTGTGCTCGAGGCTGAGCTTCTCATCGACGGCATCGCCATGCGCCCCGGACACCCTACGCTCCTGGCACGGCTGCCGGACGGCCGATTCTTTGTGGGCCTGCCCGGCAACCCGCTCGCCGCGATGATGGCGCTGTTCACGGTGGGAGCACCGCTGTTGGCCGGTCTGCGGGGAGCCGCCTTCCCGGAGTCCCGCTCAGTTCTGGCAGGTGAGGCCTTCAAGCCGCTGGAAGGGCGCACTCGGCTGGTGCCGTACCGCCTGGAGAACGGACGCGCCATGCCCACAGTCCACCACCGTTCGGGCATGCTGCGCGGTCTGGCGGATGCCGACGGCGTCCTCGTTGTACCTGAACATGGTTGTGAGCCGGACGAAAAGGTACCGGCACTCACCCTGCCGTGGTTCAGCTAGCAGCTCCCTCGTTCAGCTGAAACGCGGCAGGGCGGTGCAGGTCAGACGGTAGCCGGCATGTTCTCCCGCGCGTTCTCCTCGCCGGTGCCGCCCGCCGGCCCGTCAGCTGCCGGCTCCAGCCGGATGATGACGCCCTTTGAGACCGGGGTGTTGCTGCCCTTCACGGTGTCGTCCAGCGGAACCAGGACGTTTGCCTCCGGGTAGTACGCCGCAGCACAGCCGCGTGCGGTGGGGTACGCAACCGCCCGGAACTTGCGCAGCGCGCGGTCCTTGCCGTCCAGGTACTCGCCGTGCACGTCCACAAGATCGCCGTCCTTGAAGCCGAGTTCCGCGAGATCCTCGGGATTCACAAAGACCACATGGCGGCCCTTCTTGATTCCGCGGTAGCGGTCGTTGTAGCCGTAGATGGTGGTGTTGAACTGGTCATGCGAGCGCATGGTCTGGAGGATCAAGCGGCCGGGCGGGCACTCCATCGGGTCCAGTTCGTTGACGGTGATCATCGCCTTGCCGCTGGGGGTATTGAACTTTCGCGAATCACGCGGCCCGTTGGCCAGCAGGAAGCCGTCCTTCTCGCGGATCCGCCGGTTGTAGTTCTCACACCCTGGAACCACGTGTGCAATGTGGTCCCGGATGCGGTCGTAGTCGTCCTCGAATCCCTGCCAGTCAGCGTCAATGCGGTCACCGATGGTGGCCTGTGCCAACCGGCTCACGATGGCAACCTCGGACAGCAGCCCCGGTGCCACCGGGTCTACCCTGCCTTCAGAGGAGTGCACGGCGCTGACAGTGTCCTCGACGGAGACGAACTGCGGGCCGGTTGCCTGGATGTCGATCTCGGTGCGGCCGAGCGTGGGAAGGATGAGCGCTTCTGCGTCCTCACTGATAACCGTGTGGGAGCGATTCAGCTTGGTGGAGATCTGCGCGTTCATCTCAAGGTTCTGCATGGCCGCTTCGGTGGCTGCGGTGTCCGACATCGCAGCGACGAAGTTGCCGCCGAGCGCGAGGAAGAACTTGATGTCGCCGTCGCGCATTCCCCTGACCGCCGCGACGGAGTCCACGCCGTGCTCGCGGGGTGGTTCAAACCGGAATTCCTTACCGAGCGCGTCCAGGAACGAGTCCGGCATCTGCTCCCAGATGCCCATGGTGCGGTCGCCCTGCACATTGGAGTGTCCGCGGATGGGAGAGGCGCCCGCGCCAGGCCGGCCCATGTTGCCGCGCAGCAGCAGCAGGTTGATCATTTCCTTGATGGTGCCGACGCCGTTCTTCTGCTGCGTGACGCCCATGGCCCAGGTAATGATGGTCCTCTTGGACCTGATGTAGCGGTCGGCCAGTTCGTCGATCTCTTCAGAACGCAGCCCCGTCGCCTCCAGCACGGTCTCCTCATCAAGACCCGACAGGTGTTCCCGTAGTTCGTCCAGCCCCTCACAGTATTCAGCGATGAATTCATGATCCAGCACCGTGCCGGGGTTCCTGTCCTCGGCCTCGAGCACCCGCTTGGACACCGCCTGAAGCAGCGCCATGTCGCCGCCGCTTCGGATCTGCAGGAACTGGTCGGCAAGATCGGTGCCGCGACCCACTACGCCCTTGGGCTTCTGGGGATTCTTGAACCGGCGCAGGCCGGCCTCGGGCAGCGGGTTGACTGCCACTATCTGGCCGCCGTTTTCCTTCTGCTTCTCCATGGCGCTCAACATCCGCGGATGGTTGGTCCCGGGATTCTGGCCGATGACGATCATCAGGTCGCAGTTCAGGTAGTCGTTGTATGCGACGGTCGCTTTGCCGATCCCGATGGTCTGGCCCATGGCAACGCCGGATGACTCGTGGCACATGTTCGAGCAGTCCGGCATGTTGTTGGTGCCCAGTGCACGGATGAACAGCTGGTAGATGAATGCTGCCTCGTTGGACGCGCGCCCGCTCGTGTAGAACGCCGCTTCATCGGGGGAGGCGAGGCTCTTCAGCTTGTCCGAGATGATCGTGATCGCCCTGTCCCAGCTGACGGGCCGGTAGTGATCCTCACCGGCCGCCTTGTAGACGGGTTCCGTCAGCCGGCCCTGCATGCCGAGCCAGTACTCTGACCGTCCGCGCAGTTCGGTGATGGAATGCTCTGCCCAGAACTCGGAGGACACAGTGACCGGTGTGGCCTCCCAAGTGACCGCCTTGGCGCCGTTCTCGCAGTATTCGAAGGTGCTGCGGTGATCCGACGGGTCCGGCCAGGCGCAGCTCATGCAGTCGAAGCCCTGCTTCTGGTTCATCCGGAGCAGGGTGCGGGCGCTTCGTTCGACACCCATATGCTTCAAAGCAGGCTGCATGGAGTGGTACACGCCGGGCAATCCGGCCGCCCATTCCTTGGGTGTACCGACATCGAGATCATTCTCGTCTGCTTCTTCGACGGGAGGGTTTGAGCGAGTCATCGCGCATCCTTTCTAGGCCGCTTCTCAGCGCTGAGTGGTCCTACCTGACCCATTGTCGCTCAGGAACATCGAATGTGGGATACACGCGGCGCCGGTCGCTGAAGGTTGAAGCGTCCATTAGGCTCAATCCAGGCCCAACCGAAAGGTGAATTGATGACGCGGGTGATGGACAGGCGGCGGATTACGCGCTACCGGCTGGACGGCACGGTCAGCCGGCGGGAGGACCGCCTGGCCGGTGAGGAACCCCTGGAGATCAGGCTGGGCGGACGCGCCTTCAGCGTCACCATGCGCACCCCGGGCGATGATTTCGATCTGGTCGCAGGTTTTCTCGTCTCCGAAGGCGTAGTTGCCGAGCCCGGTGAAATCCTCGCGCTTCGCTATTGCGCCGGGGTGGACGAGGAGGGCCGGCAGACCTTCAACGTGGTCGAGGCCCAGCTCCGCCCGGACGTAGCGCTGCCGGATACATCGATGGAACGCCATGTCTATACCTCCAGTTCCTGCGGCATCTGTGGAACAGCCTCCATTGACGCGGTCCGGAAGTCGGGCCGCTTCGACGTGCACGACGACGACGGCACCGTGGATCTGCCGGTCCTTGCCTCCCTGCCGGACCGGCTGCGGACCAGCCAGAAGCTTTTCGACCGTACGGGCGGCGTCCACGCGGCGGGACTGTTCTCCCGGGACGGCGAGCTCCTGTGCCTCCGTGAGGACGTGGGCAGGCACAACGCCGTGGACAAGGTGGTGGGCTGGGCACTGCGCTCGGATCTGCTGCCGCTGCGGGGAACAATTCTGCAGGTCTCTGGACGCGCCTCGTTCGAGCTGGTCCAGAAGGCGCACCTTGCCGGTATACCGATCCTCGCGGCCGTGAGCGCCCCGTCGTCGTTGGCTGCGGACCTGGCGGAGGAATCCGGGATCACGCTTGTCGGTTTCAGCCGGGGGCAGACACTGAACTGCTACACACACCCGCAGCGTATTGTCGCAGGCTCAAACCCGGAATAGGGGCACCGGGCCCGGAGTTGCACACCAGTATGGAACTTGGCATCTTCAGCTTCGGCGACATCCACCCGAACCCGGTAACCGGCGAACGGGTATCACCCGAACAACGGATGGCCGATCTGCTGGAGCGGGCACGGCTTGCCGATGAGGTGGGCCTGCACTACTTCGGTATCGGAGAACATCACCGGCCGGATTACGCGGTGTCCTCCGTAGTGCCGGTTCTGGCCGCCGCCGCCGCACAGACCCGGCAGATCCACGTGGGATCAGCGGTCACCGTACTCAGCACCGAGGATCCGGTGCGCGTCTTCCAGCAGTTCGCCACCCTCGACCTGCTCTCCGGCGGACGGGCGGAACTGACCGCCGGCCGCGGCTCCTTCATCGAGTCCTACCCGCTGTTCGGTGCTGCCCTCGAAGACTACGACGCACTCTATGAGGAAAAGATCGACCTTCTGCTGCGCCTCAACGCCGAGGAACGGTTGACCTGGTCCGGCCGTTTTCGGCCGCCGCTTCAGGATGCGCTGATCCTGCCGAGACCGGTCCGGGAGCAGTTGGACATTTGGATCGCAACCGGTGGGACGCCGTCGTCGTCGGTGCGTGCTGCACGGCTGGGCACATCGGTCATTTACGCGCTGCTGGGTGGTGCCGTCGACAATTTCGCGCAGCACGCCGCGCTCTACCGGGAACAGTTCAACGCGAGGGGGACAGCCGTGCCGCGGGTCGGCGTCAGCGGCGTCGGGTTGATCCTCCGTGACGGAGCCAAGGAGGCCTTCCGTCCGCACTGGCTCGACAGCATGACCCGTATTTCCGCGGAACGCGGCTTTCCCAAACCCAGCGGAGTCACTTACAACATGCAGGCGGCGCGTACGGGGGCGCTCTATGTCGGTACCCCTGAAGAAGTGGCGGAGAAGATTGTTCTCACGCACGCCGCCATGGGCCATGACCGGCACATCCTCCAGCTCGACTTCTCATCTGTGCCCCAGGCACAGGTTCTTGAGTCCATCGAACTGTTGGGTACACAGGTGCTGCCCCTCGTCAATGACGCCCTCGGCGTCCACCAACTCGAGGACGCCGTTTCCCGGACCGAAAGTGTCCGCAACGGGTCCTAAGCTTGAAGTTCACTAGCTGGAGGCACCCATGAGCATGGAAGGCGCGGCCTGGAGTTCCCTGTACCGGATCTCCTCCGCCAAGAACGGCAGCAACAAATTTTCCAGGGAAACGCTGAAGCGGATCCTGTCCTTTGCCGTGCCGTACCGGGTCAAGCTGGTGCTCTTCATCGCGCTGTCAGTGGTATCCGCGTTCCTGGCGGTTGCCACGCCGGTCCTTGCCGGGCAGGTTGTTAACGCGATCATCGCCGAAGCCGCAGTAGAGACCATCGTGTGGCTCGCCGTCGTGATTGCGATTGTGGCCGTAGCTGACACCGGCGTGGGACTGCTGACACGCTGGTACTCGTCACGGATCGGCGAGGGAGTGATCCTCGATCTACGGACAGCAGTCTTTGACCACGTTCAGAAAATGCCCATCGCGTTCTTCACGCGTACCCGCACTGGTGCGTTGGTGAGCAGGCTCAACAATGACGTGATCGGCGCCCAACAGGCGTTCAGCGGCACGCTGTCCGGCGTGGTGAGTAATCTCGTGGCGCTGATTCTTACCCTGATCGTCATGCTGAGCACGTCCGTCCTGGTCACCGTGCTCGCAATCATCATGCTGCCCATCTTCCTGCTGCCGGCCCGCCGCATGGGCAGCAGGCTGGCTTCCCTCCGGCGCGAGGCCGCTGACTACAACTCGACCATGAGCACGCAGATGACTGAGCGGTTCTCCGCCCCCGGCGCCACGCTGGTCAAGCTCTTCGGGCGCCCTGATGAGGAGTCCGAAGAGTTTCGTGTCCGCGCTGCACGGGTCCGGGACATCGGTGTCCGGACGGCGATGCTGCAATTCGTGTTCTTCTCCGCGCTGATGCTTGTTTCTGCCCTCGCCCTTGCCCTGGTGTACGGATTGGGCGGCAGCCTGGCGCTCGGCGGCGCGTTGGATACCGGTGAAGTCGTGACGCTGGCGCTGCTGCTCACCCGCCTTTACGCGCCGCTGACATCCCTCGCCAACGCGCGGGTGGAGATCATGAGCGCTCTGGTGAGCTTCGAGCGGGTCTTCGAGGTGCTCGACCTCGACCCACTCATCAAGGAGAAGCCGGACGCGCAGATGATTCCGGCTGGTCCGGTTGCAGTCGAGTTCGACGACGTCCGCTTCGCCTACCCGTCAGCGGACAAAGTCTCCCTCGCTTCGCTGGAGGAGGTCTCAACGCTGGACACCCGTGGCGGTGAGGAGGTGCTGCACGGTGTCAGCTTCCGCATTGAGCCCGGGCAGACCGTTGCACTGGTGGGTACCTCCGGTGCGGGTAAATCCACTATCGCCCAGTTGCTGGCCAGGCTGTATGACGTCGATTCCGGCTCTGTCCGGATTGGCGGGAAGGACGTCCGGGAAACCACGTTCGAGTCGCTGCGGCATACCCTTGGCATGGTGACCCAGGACGGCCACCTGTTCCACGAGACAATCGCCTCCAACCTGAGGTTGGCCCGCCCTGAAGCACGGGATGAGGAGCTCTGGGATGCGGTTCGCCGGGCACGGCTGGAGACCCTGATCCAGTCGCTTCCGGATCAACTGGACACCATGGTGGGTGAACGCGGTTACCGGCTTTCCGGTGGGGAGAGGCAACGCATGACCATTGCGCGGCTGCTGCTCGCCCAGCCGCGCGTTGTCATCCTGGATGAAGCCACAGCAGCCCTGGACTCGACGTCGGAAGCCGCCGTTCAGGCCGCACTCACTGAGGCGCTCGCCGGCCGTACGGCTCTGGTGATCGCCCATCGTTTGTCCACCATCCGGAGCGCGGACCAGATTCTGGTCATCGAGGACGGCCGCATCGCCGAGCGCGGCACGCATGAGGGACTGCTCGCCGCCGGCGGGCGGTATGACGAGCTGCACCGCACACAGTTCGCTGTGCAGAAGTCGGTCGCGCCGGACGAGCCGGCGGAAGCGCTGACCGGCTCCGGAGCCTGAGGCAATGTTTCCCTAAGACGCGGAATTCTTAGGGAGCGGCGCCGGATGGTGCAGCCTGACCGTCCAGCCGTGGCTCCCCGGGCTTCTCCGGAATGTGGAACCGAGGCAGTGTGAGGTTGACCAGCGGGCCCACAAAGAGGGCAAAGGCCACGGTGCCCACGCCGACCGTTCCGCCCAGAGCCCAGCCGATCGCGAGGACCGACACCTCGATGCCCGTCCGTACTGCCCAGATGGGCCAGCCCCAGCGCTTGTGCATACCGGTCATCAGCCCGTCACGTGGCCCAGGCCCCATGCGCGACCCAAGGTAGAGGCCAGTGGCAACCGCGAGCAGAACCAGGCCGCCGGTAAACAGGAGAATCTGCACCCACAGGACCGTCTGCTGCGGGATGACGGCGAGGCCCACTTCAGCGCTCGGTCCTACGAGGAGGACGTTGAGTACTGTCCCCACTCCGGGCCTTTGGCGGATAGGGATCCAGAGCAGCAGTACGGCTAGACCAATCAGGTTCGTGGTCAGCCCGAAGGGTATGCCGCTCTGGACCGAAACGCCCTGACCCAGCACGTCCCAGGGGGACACTCCAATGCCGGCGCGGATCATCATGCCGATCGAGAACCCGTAAAGAAAGAGGCCAACGAGCAGCTGCACGATCCGACGCAGAAGGAGAAGGGACATGGTTCCAGTATCGGTTACGGTTACGGCTCAGATGAGCCGCTCAGCTGGGTGTACCCGGGATTGCTAGTCGATGCCGTAGTGCTCGCGGATATCGCTGAGCGAACGCATCACCGAGCCGAGGTCGCTCGGGGTGAGGTATTCGGAGCGATCCTGGGAGTAGACCATGTAGTTGAGCGTTGTTTCTTCATGCCGATCGGCACTCTCGACGAAGGCGCGCACCGTGTCATCGAGTATCCGATGCAGCTCGGCGGTATCACTTGTCGCTGTATCAATCTCGATGGAGGTGGAGTCGCCGGCACCGATCCTTGCCCACTCCACGCTGACGCGCTCAACGCCATCGATTGCGGAGATCGCCTCTCTATACGTGTCCGCCGGTGACGATGCACCACAGGCTGGGAGGAGCAGCAAAGCCAGCACAGCAAATAACGAGCTTATGCGTCTCATTGTTGTCGCCTTCCGACTGGAATCACGAAGGACTCTACCGCTGAGGTGTCGCCGGTGAGGAATCGCTGAGTAGAGGGTGACTGAGCGTACTGGAATGCGCGATTGGCGGGATCGTCTTCAGCCTCGCTGATGGAGTGTGCGTAGTTGTTGTAGTCGTGGTTGGCGGCCACGTCGCTCCAGCCGCTGCCGGGCGGGTCCGGAAGGGTGACCTGTTCACCGGATTGCTCCGGCACCGCACCATTGACGCTCGTACCTCCAAGATCGAGGCGCGGGACGACGTCGTTCTGATGCTGGAATGAAATGACATCAACGTTCGACGGCATGGCCGTCCCGTCAACCGGTGAGCCGAACGTCATCACGTTGGTGACGTTGTACCGCTCCAGGAACACAGGGTCCGAGGCTAGCGAGGCCGCGATCATTCCGCCCTGCGAATGTCCTGACAGCATCACCGGCGCGCCGGGTTCGATCCCCGCCCGTTCCATGGCCAACGCAACGGTCGCGGCCGCAGTCGACATTTGGCCCGAAGCGCTCACCAGATTGCCGGTCAAGTCAGCCGAGATCGCAGAAGTAACAGGATTCCATGACTGGGTTCCTGGAATGCTCAGGATGTAGGCGGGACCCTCGGCGTTTTCTACCCGCGTGATTCGGACAGCACCGTCAGCGGTGGATGGATTGCTCGCGTCACCGTATGCCTGGGCCGTGAGGAACGCCAGCGCAGCAAGATCTGTTGGCACCACGCTGTCCAGATGTTGTGAGGGCCCACGGTTCATGCCATCCCGGGACACGCTGACCGGAATCGGCTCTCCGGCCCAGGGCGTTCCATCGTCGAGCAGCAGTGGAGCCCACTGGCCGAACGTCCCGGCAGTGACAGTGAAATCGACGAGGCTGCTCCCCGCCAACGCGACCGACGCTGACAATTCCACGATCGATGGCGGACTTCCGGCCAGCATCTCATCGAACAGGCCGCCTGCATGGATGCCGCCATCGACAAGGTCGCGAAACGATTCCGCGATGTTGCCGTATCCCAGTTCCGCCCGGTTCCCGAACCACTCGGCTCCGTCTGCGGTGGTGTCGACAACCCAATCCGCGCCGCCTGTGACCCACGCCAGTCCGTCGGTGATCCAGTTGCCGTTGTCGTCCCCGCTCGTTTCCCGGGTGCTGGAGGCGAGCGGCTGAGCGGCGGAAGGGGCAGGTGGACCTACCGCGCCGGTGGCACTCGTTCCTTCCTGGGCATCCGCATGACCCACAACCTCGAGGGCGGCCTGCCTCAACTGCTCAGCGATACCCAACAGTGTGGGGCGGTGCCTGCCGGCCCAGTCGGCGCGAAAGTAGTCCGCATCTCCGCCCTGCCAGCCGATGACCGAGAGCTTCCCGGAGACCTGCAGTCCGACCAGCTCGAAATGCGCCGCAGCATTCTCGAGGGAACGGGCAAGCTGACGAACCTGGCCCGGGTCCATCCCGAGGAGCTGGCTCATGCGCTCGCCGCTGCTCCCGCGACGAACTCATAGGCGCCGGCGAGGGCGAAGGTGATTTCGCGGGCCACATGACCGGCTCGCTGCGGAGTCAGGAGCAGAGCGCCGTCTGTGGTGCGCACCGAATAGAGCGTGCTCTCGCTGACTGACCATCGGCCCGCCCAGACCTGCCGGCTCTGCCCGGCCCGCGTGGTCATCGCTGCGCTCAGGATCGCTTCTTCCGGAACGACGGCGGCCGCTTCCGAAGGCGTGAGCGGCATGTGGACGACGGTGTCACCGGAATCGGTCCGGGCATGCACCGCATCAGCTCGAAGTTCGGGGAGCGGCGGAAGGACGCGGCTGATTGCGCCCCAGATGTTTTCCGCGTCGAAGAGAGCTACCTCAAGGGACGGTTCGTGGCCCCGTGCACGGATGCTGCCGTCGTTGTCTGTTTCCACGGTGCTGCGGCGGTGAACGCACACACCGCGGTCTGCGGTGAGCGTGAGGTCACTGTTGGCTCCCACGCTGTTGTAGGCAGCCGACAGGCGAAGAAGGATCGCGGGCGAGAGGAATTCCTGCAGAGCCGTATGCCAGCGTGATGACAATTCGGTGCCGGTTGCCAATCCGAGGGAGTTCAGTTCCGCCCACCCGGCATCCGGCGCAGGCGCAGTCGAAGGATCGGTATGGCCTGAGTGTGCTGTCGAAGCTGAGCTCAGTGCGAGCGACCAGGCGGCCGGTGATAGACGGACGACGTGAGACGGTGGTGGCACAGTTGAAAGATTCCCCATCCCGTCAAGCTAGTGCAGGCGGGGATTCTCTGCCATGGGCAGGTGTACCCATGTGGACAACGGTTGTGCCCCTGGCCGGAATCGAACCGACGACCTTCCCTTTAGGAGAGGGACGCTCTATCCTACTGAGCTACAGAGGCGGGTGCGCCACCGCACCGGGCGGTGCGCAGGCGGTACCAGCTTACAGTCTTCCTAACTCCGTGACCGCATCCTCCGCGGCAGCAGCACCGCGGTCAAACCGGCCGCGCAGCTCAACGCGAACAGCACCCACCGGGCGATGGTGAGTACGGACGCCAGGGCGACCGAACCGGCGTCGGGCCCGGAAAGAATGGAGTCGATCGCGACGTTCTCCCAGAGGTCCACCACAACGAAGAGCAGCACCGGGCTCCACAGCAGCCAGCGAAGCCATCGCCGTGAAACGTTGAGCTGAACCAGCAGGAGCCAGGCCAGTCCAAAAAGCAGCGGGAAGAGCGTGCCGGCCGTCTTGTGCACGTAGCTCAGCTGCCCGAGAGCCGCAGAGTCCATGACGGCACGCAGCTGGTCGATATAGGCGGCATCATATCCACCGAAGAGCATGTCCGGCATGCTCAGCCCACCGGAGAGCTGGGTCATCTGGGAGAGCGTCAGAAGATGGAAGTACCAAAACAGGAAAAGAGCCGCAGCCACTGCCGGAATGAGGATCAGGTTGCCGTTATGGCGGGGTGGGGGAGGCTGCTCGCCCGGGTTCGCCGGTAGGCCAGCCGCGGCCGGCCCGTGCTTGCGTGCGATCTGTGCCCTCGTTTTGCCCATGCCACAATGCTAGACCGTTACCATGCAGCAACAGTTCCTGAAAATCCACCCTGTATTTGATCTCATTTTGATAAAGATGGGCGCCGTTAGCTGCCTGTGATTGCAATCACAGCACCTAGTGGGGTTTGTTTAACGGATGGCTATAAACCAAGCATTACCCATGTCTAGCGTTGCGGATCAGGTGGGATGGCTCGCAGCCATCGAGGACGCCATTGATGCCGTCTTCGAACCTGTCGCAACGTGGTTCGCCGCAATTGTCTTCGTCCCGATCACCATTGGCGAGGTCAGTTTTCCGGTAGTGGTCGCGTGGCTTATCGCCGCGGCCGTCATTTTCACTATCTACTTCGGCTTCATCCAGTTCCGCGGATTGAAGGTTTCCTACGAGGTGATCCGCGGACGCTACTCGTCCAAGGATGACCCGGGCGAGGTCCCACACTTCCAGGCACTGACCTCGGCATTGTCCGGGACAGTCGGGCTTGGAAACATTGCCGGTGTCGGCGCAGCAATGGCGCTGGGCGGGCCCGGTGCCACCTTCTGGATGATCCTGGCCGGCTTGCTCGGCATGTGCACCAAGTTCGCTGAGTGCACGCTCGGGGTTAAGTACCGCGAGGTCCACCCGGACGGTACCGTCTCCGGCGGGCCATTCAAGTACCTGCCGGTTGCCTTCAAGAAGTTCGGCAAATGGCCCGCCAAGATCCTCACCGGTATCTTCGCGGTTGCGATCCTGATCTTCGGTGTTGCAGGCGGCAACATGTTCCAGGCCAACCAGACCTTCGCCCAGGCGCAGGAAGTCACCGGCGGTGCTGACGGATTCCTCGGCAGCCCGGGTGCAGCCCTGATCTTCGGCATTATCCTTGCGGCGCTTGTCGGCGCTGTCATCCTCGGCGGGATCAAGTCCATCGGCGCCACCACCAGCAGGCTCGTACCGGCGATGGGCATCATCTACGTCCTTGCCTGCCTGTTCGTCATCATCGTGAACATCGGTCAGGTTCCAGCCGCATTCGGTGCCATCATCGAAGGCGCCTTCAACCCGCAGGGCCTGGCCGGCGGCATCGTCGGCGTCATGATCGTCGGCTTCCAGCGTGCTGCCTTCTCCAATGAGGCCGGTCTGGGTTCCGCTCCTATCGCCCACTCGGCAGTCAAGACCCGCCGTCCAGTGAGCGAGGGTTTCGTGGCGATGTTCGAGCCGCTCGTCGACACTGTGGTCATCTGCACCATGACGGCCCTGACCATCGTCATTGCCGGGGCACCCAGCCTGCAGGCAGGAATTGATCAGGTCCAGGCAGGTGAAGGCACTCCCGACGGCGTCATCCTCACCTCGGACGCTTTCGCCACCGTCATTGACTGGTTCCCGATTGTCCTGGCCGTGGCGGTCGCGCTCTTCGCGTTCTCCACACTGATCACGTGGTCCTACTACGGTCTGAAGGCCTGGGAGTACCTCTTCGGCCGCGGCAAGACCTCGGAGGTCCTGTACAAGGTCATCTTCCTGTTCTTCACGGTGACCGGTACGGTTCTCACCTTCGGCCAGGTGCTCAGCTTTGCTGACTCGGCGTTGTTCGTCTGTGCGTTCGTGAA
Source organism: Arthrobacter sp. KKT183 (assembly GCF_055657625.1). Lineage (NCBI taxonomy): Bacteria > Bacillati > Actinomycetota > Actinomycetes > Micrococcales > Micrococcaceae > Arthrobacter > Arthrobacter sp. KKT183. The sequence continues at coordinate 531,720 of NZ_CM145770.1, forward strand.
CCTGCTCGGCGTGTACATGCTCCTGCCGGTGATCAAGCGCGAAATGAAGGAATACCTCGCGGACCGCAAGAGCGGCAAGCTCCTCGACCTCGGCATCGAGCCTGAGGACCGCGAAGCCGCCACCAAGTAACCACACCTATCCGTCCACAATGTGCCCGCCGGGTCCCCGACCCGGCGGGCACAGCCATGCCTGGACCAGCAGCGGACAGGTTCTGTCCGTGCCAGCGCCTAGACTTAAAGGCACCATGGACTTGCTTTTTGACCCGCACCTCAGCACACCTGCCGCAGAAAGGCGCGGCGCGCCGTCGTCCTCCTCCTCTGATCCGGCGGAGCATCCGCGACGCGGCGGGCACGTCGATGAAGCGCGTGCCCGCGAACTGCTCGAGGGTATGAACCCGCAACAGGAGGAGGCGGTGAAGCACAGCGGTTCACCCCTGCTGATCGTTGCTGGAGCCGGCTCCGGAAAGACCCGCGTGCTCAGTCACCGGATCGCGTTCCTGATGGCCACGGGCAGGTCCCATGCCGGCCAGATCCTCGCCATCACGTTCACCAACAAGGCTGCTGCGGAGATGCGTGAGCGCATCGAAGGGCTGGTGGGTGAGGTTGCCAAGCGCATGTGGATCTCAACGTTCCACTCCTCATGCGTGCGGATCCTGCGCCGCGAGGCAGCGTCCATCGGCTTGAACTCGAACTTCTCCATCTATGATTCGGCGGACACCCTTCGCCTCATCACCCTGGTGGCCAAGGGACTGGACCTCGATCCCAAGCGTTTCGCACCGAAGGCGATTCAGCACAAGATCTCTGCTTTGAAGAACGAGCTGATCGACGAGGAAGAGTACGCCTCCACCGCCAACTCTTCCGATCCGTTTGAGCAGGCTGTTGCTGAGGTCTACAAGGGGTATGCCCAGCGGCTCCGCCAGGCCAACGCCATGGACTTCGATGACCTGATCGCTCAGACGGTCTACATGTTCCGGGCCTTCCCCGGGGTGGCTGATTACTATCGCAGGCGGTTCCGCCACGTGCTCGTGGATGAATACCAGGACACCAACCACGCCCAGTATGCGTTGGTCCGCGAGATTGTGGGAGTCGCGGGGGAGAACGTCGAGGAGCCTGCCGAGCTGACGGTGGTGGGCGATTCCGACCAGTCCATCTATGCCTTCCGTGGCGCGGATGTGCGGAACATCGTGGAGTTCGAGAAGGACTACCCGAATGCGCGTACCATCCTGCTGGAGCAGAACTACCGTTCCACGCAGAACATTCTCAATGCGGCCAACGCAGTCATCTCCCGCAACCCGAACCGGCCGGCGAAACGGCTCTGGACGGCCGAGGGCAGCGGCGAGAAGATCATCGGCTATGTCGGTGAAAATGAACACGAGGAAGCACGCTTCATAGCGGACGAGATCGACCGGCTCCAGGACGAGGAAAACCTGCGTCCCGGAGACGTCGCTGTGTTCTACCGGACCAACGCGCAGTCCCGCTCCATCGAGGAAATCCTGATGCGGGTAGGCCTGCCCTACAAAGTGGTTGGCGGCACCCGCTTCTACGAGCGCAAGGAGATCAAGGACGCGCTGGCCTACCTGCGTGTGCTGGCCAACCAGGACGACGTCGTCAACCTCCGCCGCATCCTCAACGAACCGAAGCGCGGCATCGGAGACCGGGCGGAATACGCCATTGCCGCGCTCGCCGAACGCGACCGCACAAGTTTCATGGAAGCCCTTCGGCGGGCGGATGAGGCTCCGGGCATGGCAACGCGCTCGGTTAACGCCGTTGCGTCATTCGTGAAGCTCATCGATGACCTGGCAGAGGTCGCCTCGGGATCGGGTGCTTCGGCGGCTCTGGAAGCGGTCCTTGAGCAGACGGGGTACCTCGCGCAATTGCGAACGAGCACGGATCCACAGGACGAGTCCCGGGTGGAGAACCTTGCCGAGCTTGTTGCGGTGGTCCGTGAATACGAGACCGGCAACCCGGAGGGGACCCTGGGCGATTTCCTTGAGCAGGTGTCGCTGGTGGCGGATGCGGACCAGATTCCCGATGCACCGGCCGGTGCCGGGGAGGACGTGGAGAAGGCGGTGGAGGAAGCCCGGCGGCAGGGCGTCGTGACCCTGATGACGTTGCACACCGCCAAGGGACTCGAATTCCCGGTGGTTTTCCTGACCGGAATGGAACAGGGAATTTTCCCGCACCAGCGTTCCGCGACAGACCCGAAGGAACTTGCGGAGGAGCGCCGGCTCGCCTACGTAGGTCTCACCCGGGCGAGGAAGCGGCTGTATATCACGCGCTCGGAAGTCCGGAGCCTGTGGGGGCAGAGTCAGTACAACCCGGCGAGCCAGTTCGTCGGCGAGGTTCCGGAGGAACTGATCCACTGGAAGCGGGAGGGCGCTGCGAAGCCGGCATGGACCGGTGGCCAGAGCATCAACGGTCCACGGTTCAGCGGCTCCTACTGGAGTGCGGGCGCAGCCTCTGGTAGCGAGTCCGGTCGCGGGCTGCCCGGAAAGGCGGCCGGCAGGGTGCAGCCCCAGAAGGAGGTTGTCGCCGTCTCTGCGGGAGACAAGGTTAATCACACGACCTTCGGCAACGGCACCGTCCTTGCGGTGGAAGGCGGCGGAGACAAAATGGTGGCCAAGGTGCGGTTCGACATCGGGGAGAAGCGACTGCTGCTCCGGTACGCTCCGCTGACCAAGGTCGGGTAGCACAGGCGGTGAAGCTGGCCGGAGGGGGAGTGCAGCGGCGCGCCCGGGCGCGTGCCGCCGTCGTCGGTTTGGTGTTCCTCGGCAGCGCGCTTCTGAGCGGGTGCGTGGAAGTGCCGGTCAGAGATCCGGCACCGGATTCCGTGCCCGAGCTGGCCCCGCAGCAGGAACTTGCCGCCATGCCGGAACTGCCGGCGTCTGAACTTCAGACCTTCGGCGGGGACACTGCAGCTTTCCTCACCGAGAACCGGAATACCTACTGCGTCATTACCACAGAGCAGGGCGGCATCATCGATTCACCCGTGGATCCCCGGCTCTCCGGGGGGGCAGCGGGATGACGCTGTGCTGGAGGTGCCCGCCGTGTACTGCGAACTGGCACGCTATCCGGAACCTGCTGAGGTCGCCGACGACTGTCACGGCACCAACCTCGGGTTCAAGGGCGGGACCGTTCTGCTCACCTCTTCGGGAGTTGCGTACGGCGGATGCCGGGTTGGCATGACCCTGATGGAGGCGGAGCTGGGTCCGGGTTCAGACGGTGGAGAGAGCCCGCTCGCACGCCTGCCGGTTCTTGAGGACGGCTTGGCCGTTGAGCTGAACGGTTTCCGCTGCGGCAGCGCGGGCCGGGGCATGGTGTGTGTCGAGTCAGAAACCGGCCACGGCTTCACCGCGTCGGCGGATGCGTTCGAAATCATTGCACCCGACGAGGGCGCTGAACGGTAACCGAAAGGGTTACTTTTCTACAACTCATAGAACTGTGTGCTTACTCACGAAACCGCTAGTCTGTAAAAGGCGCTCCGAGCCAAGGGACTAGAGTTCCCTGTGTAAACCTACTTCGACGCAGAAGGACACTAGATAAGTGGACCTGTTTGAATATCAGGCGCGCGATCTATTTGAGGCTCACGGCGTTCCCGTGCTGGCCGGCATCGTGGCGCAGACCCCCGAAGAAGCAAAAGCAGCAGCTGAGAAAATTGGCGGCGTCGTAGTCGTCAAGGCGCAGGTCAAGGTTGGCGGCCGCGGCAAGGCGGGCGGCGTCAAGGTCGCCAAGACGCCGGATGAGGCTTACGAGTACGCATCCGCGATCCTCGGCATGGATATCAAGGGCCACACAGTCCACAAGGTGATGATCGCCCAGGGCGCAGACATCGCTGAAGAGTATTACTTCTCCGTGCTGTTGGACCGGGCAAACCGGAACTACCTTGCCATGTGCTCCGTTGAGGGCGGCGTGGAAATCGAGCAGCTCGCCGTTGAGCGGCCCGAAGCGCTGGCGCGGATCGCCATTGATCCGGGCACCGGTATTGACCGCGCGAAGGCCGATGAGATCATCGATGCCGCCGGGTTTGCACCCGAGCTCCGGGAAGGCGTGGCGAACACCATCCTGAAACTGTGGGATGTCTTCACCAAGGAAGATGCCACCCTGGTTGAGGTGAACCCGCTGGTGAAGACCGGATCGGGTGAAATCCTTGCCCTGGACGGCAAGGTCACCCTCGATGAGAACGCTGACTTCCGCCAGAAGGGTCACGCTGAGCTCGAGGACAAGGACTCCACCGATCCGCTGGAGGCCAAGGCCAAGGAAAATGACCTCAACTACGTCAAGCTCGACGGCGAGGTCGGCATCATCGGTAACGGAGCCGGGCTGGTGATGTCCACGCTGGACGTTGTTGCCTACGCAGGCGAGGCCCACGGTAACGTCAAGCCCGCCAACTTCCTGGATATTGGCGGTGGAGCCTCTGCCGAGGTCATGGCTGCAGGTCTGGACGTCATCCTGAATGACGAGCAGGTTAAAAGCGTATTCGTGAACGTCTTCGGCGGCATCACCGCGTGTGACGCCGTGGCCAACGGCATCGTTAAGGCGCTGGAAATCCTTGGCGACAAGGAGAACAAGCCACTCGTGGTGCGCCTCGACGGCAACAACGTCGAAGAAGGCCGCCGTATCCTCGCCGAGGCAAACCACCCGATGGTCACTCTCGCCGACACCATGGACGAAGGCGCAGACAAGGCCGCCGAGCTGGCTCACGCCGCTCGCTGACCGGTCGCGACTCCAGGACTAAGGAACTTCACATGTCTATCTTTCTGAACAAAGACTCCAAGGTGATCGTCCAGGGCATCACCGGCGGCGAAGGCACCAAGCACACCGCGTTGATGCTGAAAGCCGGCACGCAGGTGGTCGGTGGCGTCAACGCCCGCAAGGCCGGAACCACCGTCACTCACGGCGAAACTACCCTCCCCGTTTTCGGCACCGTGAAGGAAGCGATCGCCGAGACCGGCGCTGACGTCTCCATCATTTTCGTGCCGCCGGCATTCACCAAGGACGCAGTCGTTGAAGCGATCGATGCCGGTATCGGCCTGGTCGTCATCATCACCGAGGGTGTTCCCGTGCAGGACTCCGCGGAGTTCTGGGCGCTGGCGCAGTCCCGCGTGGACGAGAACGGCAAGCAGATCACCCGGATTATCGGCCCCAACTGCCCCGGCATCATCACCCCCGGGGAAGCACTGGTTGGTATCACTCCCGCGAACATCACCGGCAAGGGCGGTGTAGGACTGGTCTCGAAATCCGGCACCCTGACCTACCAGATGATGTTCGAACTGCGCGATCTCGGTTTCTCCACCGCAATCGGCATCGGCGGAGACCCGGTCATCGGCACCACGCACATCGATGCCCTTGAGGCGTTCGAGGCGGATCCCGAGACCAAGGCGATCGTCATGATCGGCGAGATTGGCGGCGACGCCGAAGAGCGCGCAGCCGAGTTCATCAAAGCCAACGTGACCAAGCCGGTTGTGGGCTACGTTGCCGGCTTCACTGCGCCCGAGGGTAAAACCATGGGCCACGCGGGCGCGATCGTGTCCGGCTCGGCCGGTACTGCCCAGGCGAAGAAGGAGGCCCTCGAGGCCGCCGGCGTCAAGGTGGGGAAGACCCCGTCCGAGACTGCCCGCCTGTTGCGCGAGGTCTACGCGGCGCTCTAGGTTCGCACACCAGTACGACGACGGCCGTCATCTTCCCCAGGAAGGTGACGGCCGTCGTCGTTGGATCGTGATTGCTCGTTTCAGCGGGAAGAGGATGCGCGGCCGCCGAGCCTGTGGGTGATGTCCTTCGCTGCTAGGACACAGGCCGCCACGAGGGTGTCGAGTTGCTGCTCGTTCACGCGAAACCGCGGAGCTGAGATGAGCACGGCCGCAGCCACATCCCCGCGGTGGTCCCGAACCGGCACGGCGATGCCAACTTCCTCCACCGACGTTTCACCGAAGTTGACTGCATAGCCGAGGCTGCGCACGTCCCGGAGCCGGGTGAGATACGCGCCCAGTTGCTCGCTGTCGGGGGAGGGGTGCTGAATTGTCCCGCTGCCGAGAAGCTGCCGCACACGGTCCTCTTCCTCCAGGGCGAGGAAGACCTGAACGCTGGCGCTCAGTGCGGTGCTGTAGCTGGTGCCGAGGGGGGAGGTGTGTTTAACATTGTTCCTGCTGACCACTTGCTCCACAGTGATCGACTCCGTGCCGTTCCACAGCACCAGGGCAGAAGTTTCGCCGGTTTGCCGGCTCAGATCATCGAGTACCGGATGCGCGACTTTCCTGGCATCCAGATCCGCGAGGAGCGGACCGGCGAGCGTGATGATCCCCAGTCCGAGGCGGAAACGGCGGGAGAGCGGGTCGCGTTCGACGATGTTCTCGTTTTCGAGCGTCGCGAGGATTCGTGAGACCGTACTCTTGTGCAGGCCCACCTGTACCGCGATCTCTGTTACTCCCTGCAGTGGTTCTTCGATGCTGAAGCAACGCAGCACGTCGATCACATTAGAGATGACTGAGGCGCCTTTGCTGTCCCTGGATTCTGGTTGCGCTGTCATAGTGTCTTTCATCATTCCCTATCACGGCCTGTTCGGCATGAAACGCCGGCGGCGCCACCCGTCTGGGTGACGCCGCCGGCAGGAACGGTTGGGGTATTAGTTCAAATGTGCACCGCGGTCTGAAGCCACCAGCTCGGGTGTCGGTGATTCCTTCTCGTTCTGGGAGATCCCGAGGGCCGGTGGAGCAAGAGGTGCCGTCATGGTCCCGCCGCTCCGGAGGCGCTTGATGAAGTTGATGACCATGATGATCAGGATGAACGCCAGTGGGAAGGCGCCGATGATCGTGCCGGTCTGGACCGTCCCGATGACTGAGACCCCGCCAAGGACCAGGAGCGCTACGGTGACCGCCGCAATTGCCCCCACCAGCAGCACGCGGAACCACTTGCTGGGGCTCTTGGCCGAGGAGACGAACCCCGAAAGCGCGTGGACTCCCGAGTCCAGCGATGTGATGTAGTACGTGGCCACCAGAATGGTTGATACAACCATCAGAATCGTGCCGACGACTGGCACGAAGTCGAGCATCGCAAAGAGCCCGCTCTCGGTGCTTTCGGCGATCTGTCCTGAAATGGCGCCGGCGCTGGCATTGTCATAAAAGTGCGCTGCGCCGCCGAGTACGCCGATCCACAGCATCACGATGACGGATGGGATGACCGTGACTCCAATGACGAACTCGCGGATGGTCCTGCCCCGCGAAATCCGGGCGATGAACGGGCCAACGAAGGCGGAGAATGCGATGACCCAGCACCAGATGAAGACGGTCCACCATCCATTCCAGCTGTCCTGCCAGCTGCCGATGCCGGCGCCCGCGACGTCGGACTCCGACCACAGACTCATTGCCAGAAAGTTCTGGAAGTATACGCCGAAGGTCTGCAGCACGGAGGACAGCAGGTAGACCGCAGGGCCGAAGAGCAGGACCGCGCCGACCAGCACGATGCTGAGAATTGAGTTCAGCTCGCTGATGCGCTTCATGCCTTTGCTGATGCCGAAGTAGACGGAGACGGCGGTAAGGGTAGCGAAAACCACCACGACGGCGATCCACACGGGCATCCCGCCGGTGATGGGGGTGAAGGAGGTGAGACCGAAGGTGAACTGGAGAGTGGCGAACCCGAACGAGGTGGCCAGGCCCAGCACGCAGGCTAGGATGGCGAGGACCTCGACCGCGACGCCGATGCTGCGCCGGGATTTCACCGGGAAGAAGTCAACGACGGCGTCCCGGAAGGTCAACTTCTTGCCGAGGTTGTAGTGCGAGTAGGCGAGGCAGATCGCGACGATGCAGTACATCGCCCATGCAGTCAGCCCCCAGTGGAAGTAGGACCACGCCATGGAACCATCCTGGGCCACACCGGCGTCGACACCGGTGAACAGCGGGCTCTCCTCCTTGAGCATGATCGGTTCGGCAACGGACCAGAAGATCAGCCCGATGCCCTGGCCGCATGCGAAGAGCATCGAGTACCAGGCGAACTTGCTGTAGTCCGGCTTGGCGCCTGCGCCGCCCAGCCGAATCCGGCCGTAACGGCCGAATGCGAGCCAGGCGCAGACCGCCAGGGCGAGAACAGAGAAGAGCACGAAGAACCAGGTGAAGTATTCGGTGACGAAGGTGCGGGCGGCACCGATGGCTCCGGCCGCCGCGTCGGGGGCGGCGATGGTTCCGACAAGGATGGCTACCACGAGAACCGCCGCCAGCCACTTGATCGCTGTATCGTCAACCGCCCTCCGCTTCTTCTGAACCGGTGTCTCCACCGCCTCCCCCATTCCCAGTGGTGCGTCCTCGTTGGGCACCGTGGTTGCAGCCGCTTGCTTGTTAGTGATCATCGTTGATCGCCTTTGAACTCATGGGAAATCGCGTCAGCCATGCTGCTCGATGCCCTTTTCAGTAGGATTTCTCCCTTGCCCGCAGAGGCGTTTGCGGCGGAGGATAGACATCCGGAGCCGGGAGTGAGCTCGGGACGGACTGGTAGCAGGTCGTAATTAGGCAGGACGGCAGGGGAAAAATCCTCGACCTTTCCCATGTCGACCCGTTCGGGGTAGAGGTGCAGCATCAGGGACGTCTCCAGCACACCGCCGTGCTCGACATCCCAACCGCCGAAACCTTCCGGGTAGAGTTCGCTGATTGTTGTGTCGTCAATGAAGTCCCAGTAGGAGAGCAGCATGACCCGGCGGTCGTCCATGCCGGCCAGCTGCAGCTCCCGGATGGCAAGGTCCACGCCTTCGTAGAGGAACTGGTAGTTCTCGAAGTGGCCGTTCACGAAAACGATCCGGCGCGCTCCATGGCGTGCCAGCTCAAGGGTGAGTGACTTGGCGATGGCGGCAACAGTGGCGCCGTCGAGGCTGGTGGTTCCGGGTAGGTGGTTGCCGCCGCCCGAGCGCTGCTGTGACTTGTAGCCGTACATGATGGGCGCAGCCACAATCGCACCAATCTGCTCGGCGACGGCCCCGGCCATCGCACGGGAGAGCAGAACATCAACGTTCAGCGGCATATGTGGTCCATGCTGCTCGATCGCGCCCGCGGGGATGAGGACGATTCCATCCTCGGCGCTGATCTTTTCGGAGTAGGTAAAAGCGTCGAGTTCTTCCATATACACGCTGGTGCGCGCCATGTGCGTTCTCCTGCTAGTTGGCAAAAGGTGGAGGGTCTGGCGGCGGCGCCGACGCCGGAAAGGGGGCGCCGCCGCCGTCATCACCGGCTTACGCGTCGATGATGTTGTGCTCGGGGCCGAAGCCGAACTTGGTGATGTTTTCGGCCCCGTCTTCGCCAACCACGAGGATGTCGTGTTCGCGGTACCCGCCGGCACCTGGTTCGCCGTCAGCCACGGTGATCATGGGCTCCATGGAGACAACCATGCCGGGTTCGAGGATGGTGTCGATGTCCTCGCGGAGCTCAAGGCCCGCTTCACGCCCGTAGTAGTGGGAGAGGACGCCGAACGAGTGGCCGTACCCGAACGTGCGGTTGGCGAGCAGTCCATGGCTGATGAAGATCTCATTGAGCTCGGCGGCGATGTCCTTGCACACGGCGCCGGGCTTGATGAGTTCGAGCCCGCGGCGGTGCACCTCGACGTTGATGTTCCACAGTTCCAGGCTGCGGTCGTCCGGCTGACCGAGGAACAGGGTGCGCTCCAGGGCGGTGTAGTAGCCGGAGGTCATCGGGAAGCAGTTCAGCGACAGGATGTCGCCGCGCTGCAGCTGGCGGGTGGTCGCCCAGTTGTGGGCGCCGTCGGTATTGATGCCGGACTGGAACCACACCCAGGTGTCGCGTACTTCGCGGTGCGGGAAGGTGCGTGCGATCTCGTGCACCATGGCTTCGGTGCCGATCAGCGCGACCTCGTATTCGCTGATGCCCTCGCGGATTGCGGCCTTGATGGCTTCGCCGCCCAGGTCACCGATCCGGGCACCGTGCTTAATGACCTCGATTTCCTCGGCCGACTTGATCATGCGCTGGCGCATCGCGTCTTGGGAAACGTCCAGCAGTTCGGCGCCGTCGAAAGCGGCCTGAATGCGCTGGCGGGTCATCAGCGGCAGCGCATCATCCTCGACGCCGATACGCCGGGCGCTGACTCCACGCTCGCGCAGGGCTTCCTGCAGACCGAAGTAGAAGTTGTCCCGCTTCCAGTCCGTGTAGACGATGTTCTCGCCGTAACTGGTGCGCCACGGCATGCCGGCATCGATGTTGGCGGTCACCGTAACCGAGTCATCGGCGGTGACAACCAGTGCGTAGTTACGGCCGAACGTCGTGTATAGGAAGTCCGAGTAGTACTTGATGCCGTGGTAGCTGGTGAGGATGACGGCGTCGAGCTCTTTTGCGGTCATAATCTGGCGCAGGCCGGCCAAGCGGCGTTCGAACTCAGCGTCCGAGAAGGTGAGGGGCTGCTTGGTTCCGTTGTGTAGAACCTTCAGACGTTCGAGGTCGGAAACGTTGAGGATAGAAGGGCTCAGCGTCATGATTTCTCCTTTGAAATGGGTATAACGAAAGTTCCGGTAAGGCATAGGAAGCGTTGCATCCTGCGCAACGTTGTTGCATCAGAGTAGATGTGCCGTGGGTCACGGTCAAGGTATTTCTTTTGCCGGGTGCGAGGACCCGTAACAATCACCGGCCGGCTAGGCGGAAGCGGCCCATCGCCTACGGCTTTACAGGACTGTGCGGATTGTCTTCTCAAAACTGGTGATGTGCTCCAGGGCAAGTTCCGACGCCTGATCCGCGTCGCCGTTGCCGATAGACCTAAGAAGCTCGACGTGTTCCGAGACGTGCCCAGCGACGGTCGGGACCTTGTCCAGGACCAGGCACCAGATCCGCGTGGCAAGGTTGTCCAGTCGGATCAGGGTGTCTTCAAGGTGCGGGTTTCCGGCTGTGCGATAGATGATCCGATGGACATTCAGGTCATACCGCATCAGGTCCGAAGTGTTGCCCGGGCCGGCCTCATCGAGGCGCTGGATTTCATCCGCCAAGGCGAACAGCTCTTGCCGCGAGCGGGAGTTGGCACCAAGTGCCGCCTTGCGGGCGGCTAACGGTTCAAGGACGCGGCGGAGCTCGGAAACATCCGCCAGGGCAGTGATGTCCACAATCGTGGCGAAGGTGCCCCTACGCGGGTAGGAGATCACCATGTGGTCCGTTTCCAGCCGCTTGAGCGCCTCTCGAACGGGGGTGCGTCCGATTCCCAGTTGGGCCGCAAGCTGCCCATCGTTGATCGGTTCACCGGGGCGGATGTCAAGCATGATCAGCCGGTCCCGGAGTTCCTGATAGGCGCGCTCCGCAAGCGACAGGTGCTCCGCAGTTGCCTCTGTGTATGCCTCGGTCACGCTCATGGGTTGTGTTTCCCTTCCCCGGCAGGTGCGCCGCACTCTCATCACGAAGCTTGTTGACGCTGTGTGATCTACAGCATACCATTTAGCTCATCACTGATATATCAGTCCCACATTAGTCTTCTAGCTTCAAGGAAGGGCCAATCGTGACGAACCTGTCTACTACGTTGGCTGCGGCGGATCCTGAGATCGCAGCCGCAATTGATCGCGAACTGGAGCGCCAGCAGTCGACGCTCGAAATGATCGCCTCCGAAAATTTCGCTCCCACGGCAGTGATGGAGGCGCAGGGCTCAGTCCTCACCAACAAGTACGCCGAAGGTTATCCGGGCAAGCGCTACTACGGCGGCTGCGAACACGTCGATGTGATCGAACAGCTCGCCATCGACCGGGTGAAGGAGCTTTTCGGGGCTGAAGCTGCCAATGTGCAGCCGCATTCAGGAGCACAGGCCAACGCCGCCGCCATGTTTGCACTGTTGCAGCCCGGTGACACCATCCTCGGCCTCAACCTTGCGCACGGCGGCCACCTCACCCACGGTATGAAGATCAACTTCTCCGGCAAGCTGTACAACGTCGTGCCCTACCATGTCCGGGAGGACGACCACCGTGTGGACATGGCGCAGGTCGAGGCATTGGCGCTCGAGCACCGGCCAAAAATGATCATCACCGGTTGGTCCGCCTACTCACGCCAGCTGGACTTCGCGGACTTCCGTCGCATCGCCGATCTGGTGGGTGCCTACCTCATGGTCGACATGGCTCACTTCGCCGGATTGGTCGCGGCGGGCCTCCACCCCAGTCCTGTGCCCTACGCCGACGTGGTTACCACCACCACCCACAAAACGCTCGGCGGTCCGCGCGGAGGCGTCATTCTCAGCCGCTCCGAGTATGCAAAGAAGATCAACAGTGCAGTCTTCCCCGGGCAACAGGGCGGTCCTCTGCAACACGTTATCGCGGCCAAAGCAGTTGCTTTCAGAATGGCCGCAACCCAGGAGTTCCGGGAACGCCAGCTGCGTACCCTCGAAGGCGCGAAGGCGCTCGCCGGGCGCTTGATGGAGGACGAGGTGGCTCGCGCCGGCATCTCGGTGGTCACCGGTGGGACCGACGTCCATCTGGTTCTTGTTGACCTGCGCAACTCCGAGCTGGATGGGCAGCAGGCTGAGGACCGGCTGCACCGCATCGGGATCACGGTCAACCGGAACGCCGTCCCGTTCGACCCGCGCCCGCCCATGGTCTCCTCGGGGCTGCGGATTGGCACACCCGCTCTGGCGACCCGGGGCTTCGGTGCCGGCGAATTCAACGAGGTGGCAGACATCATCGCTGCAGCCCTGACCCTCGAGCTGACCGAGGAACTGGAAGCGGAACTGCAGGGCCGCGTAGCTGTCCTCGCCGAGAAGTTCCCGCTCTACCCGAACCTGAACGGAGACCTGTCGTGAGCGCCGACCTGCTGCCGGAGCACCCGGAGTTCCTTTGGCACAACCCTGAGCCCAAATCCTCCTACGACGCCGTGATTGTCGGCGGCGGTGGACACGGACTGGCAACGGCGTACTTCCTGGCCAAAAACCACGGCATGACCAACATCGCCGTACTCGAACGTGGTTGGCTGGCCGGAGGCAACATGGCTCGCAACACGACGATCATCCGGTCCAACTACCTGTGGGATGAAAGTGCGGCGATTTACGAGCACTCACTCAAACTGTGGGAGCGGCTGCCGGAAGAATTGGAGTACGACTTCCTGTTCAGCCAGCGCGGCGTGATGAATCTCGCCCATACGCTGGGCGACGTCCGTGAGAGCATGCGCCGCGTCAACGCCAACCAGCTCAACGGTGTGGACGCCGAATGGTTGGATCCGCAGCAGGTCAAGGAACTCTGCCCCATCCTGAACATCTCCGACAACATCCGGTATCCAGTCCTGGGGGCCACCTATCAACCGCGCGCAGGCATCGCGAAACACGACCACGTGGCGTGGGCCTTCGCCCGCAAGTGCGACGAATTGGGGGTGGACATCATCCAGAACTGCGAGGTTACCGGCTTCATTAAGGACGGCAACCGGGTGGTCGGCGTGGAGACGAACCGCGGCCGGATCAACACCGGAGCTGTAGGGCTCGCCGCTGCAGGCCACAGCAGTGTTTTGGCGAAACTCGCAGGTTTCGATCTGCCGATCCAGTCCCACCCGCTACAGGCGCTGGTTTCGGAGCTTCATGAACCGGTTCACCCTACAGTCGTCATGTCCAACCACGTCCACGTCTACGTTTCACAGGCGCACAAGGGTGAACTGGTAATGGGCGCAGGGGTTGACTCCTACAGCGGCTATGGCCAGCGCGGATCCTTCCACGTGATCGAGGAACAGATGGCGGCCGCCGTCGAACTCTTTCCGATCTTCGCCCGTGCGCATGTACTGCGCACGTGGGGAGGGATCGTGGATGTCACACTCGATGCCTCGCCCATCGTGGGCAAGACGCCAGTCGACAATATGTACGTCAACTGTGGCTGGGGAACCGGCGGTTTCAAGGGGACGCCGGGCGCCGGCTGGGCTTTCGCACACACCATCGCCACCGGCGAACCGCACGAACTGAACGCACCGTTTGCGCTGGACCGCTTCGTCTCCGGCGCTCTTATCGATGAGCACGGCGCCGCGGCCGTAGCGCACTGAACCGACTCCACGAAAACAAAGGACAGTCATGCTACTGATCAACTGCCCCTGGTGCGGAGCCAGGGACGAGAACGAATACCACTATGGTGGCCAGGCCCATGTTGCCTACCCCGAGATTCCGTCCGACCTCAGCGACGAGGAGTGGGCGCGTTACCTCTTTTACAGGGAGAACCCGAAGGGAATCTCGGCGGAGCGTTGGGTGCACAGCACTGGGTGCCGCCGCTGGTTCAACGTGCTGCGGGACACCGTCACCTATGAGGTGCTCTCCGTCTACCGGATGGGACAGCCGCGCCCCGACACCAGCACCCTCACACCGTCCGGTGCGCCCGCCTTCGGACCAACGGGAGGACCCCGATGACACAGTTCCACCGTCTGCCCTCCGGCGGACATATTGACCGCTCCCGCCTGCTGCGCTTCACCGTCGATGGTGAGGAGCTCACCGGACACCCCGGCGATACCGTGGCATCCGCGCTTCTCGCCAATGGCCGGATCGCGGCTGCGCCCTCGCTCTACCTTGGGCGCCCGCGCGGAATCGTCAGCGCCGGGGTTGAGGAACCCAACGCCCTGCTTCGGGTTGAAGCCGCAGACGACGGCGGCACTGCCGAATCGATGCTTCCCGCCACCACGGTGGAACTTGTCGACGGGCTCCGCGCGAGTTACTTGTCCGGGAGGGGCAAACTCGATCCCACCCCCGACGACGCCGTCTACGACAAGAAATACGTCCACACCGACGTTGCAGTCGTCGGTGGGGGGCCGGCTGGTCTGGCGGCGGCACGCGCCGCGGCAGCGACCGGCGCCCGCGTCATCCTTCTGGACGACCAGCCGGAGCCGGGCGGCTCAGTCCTGTCCGGCTCGCGCGGCGACGGTCCGGACCAGATCGTCGAAACCATTGATGGCGTACCTGCCCGTGAGTGGGTCCAGACCGTCGTCGCCGACTTGGACGCCGCCCCCGAAACCACGGTGCTCAACAGGACCAGTGTTTTTGGCAGCTATGACGGCAATTACCTTATCGCCGTCCAGAACCGCACGGACCATCTGGCTGGTCCGGCGCCGGCAGGTGTCTCACGCCAGCGCGTCTGGCATGTTCGGGCGGCCCAGGTTGTGCTGGCAACCGGCGCTCACGAACGACCGCTGGTGTTTCGGAATAACGACCGACCAGGCATCATGCTTGCGTCCGCGGTGCGCACGTACCTCAACAGGTATGCCGTGCTCGCCGGCCGCAACATAGTACTGGCAACCACCAATGACAGCGTCTATGTCGTTGCCCGGGACCTCGCAGCCGAAGGTGTCACCGTGACTGCAATTGTGGACACCCGGCAGGACCCGGGTGCTGCCGCAGAAGAGGCTGCGGCAGCAGGCATTCGCGTCATTGCGGGCAGTGCCGTCATCGACACCGAGGCCCGGGACAGCGGTATTTCCGCAGCTGAGGGCCGCATCACCTCGGTGACCGTCAGTGCGATCGACGACGGCGCGCTGACCGGCGAAACAGAGAGCATCGACTGCGACCTCCTCGCCATCTCCGGCGGCTTCAGCCCCGTGGTCCATCTCCATAGCCAGCGGCAGGGAAAGCTGCGCTGGGACGAGGATCTGGTCGCTTTCGTACCCGCCGCCGAGGTGGAAGCGCAACAGGTCATCGGAGCTGCCCGCGGCACCTACCAGTTGTACGACTGTGTTGCCGAGGGTCTGTCCGCCGGCGCTATTGCGGCCTTCAACGCCGGTTTCGTGAGCGACAACGGCGTGGCGGCCGGCTCCCTGCTCGCCGAAGCGCCGCGTGCGCACGGAATCACCCGCCCGCTGTGGCTTGCTCCCGCTCCCGACGGCGAGGGCTGGGACGAGCACTTCGTCGACCTCCAGCGCGACCAGTCGGTGGCCGACGTGCTTCGGGCAACCGGTGCCGGACTGCGCAGCGTGGAGCACATCAAGCGGTACACCTCCATCAGCACGGCCAACGACCAGGGCAAGACCTCCGGCGTCAATGCGATCGGCGTCATCGCCGCTGCATTGAACGGGAACGACGGCGGCACGAGCCTTGGCGAGATCGGCACCACCACCTTCCGCGCACCCTACGCCCCCGTTGCATTTGCGGCGCTCGCCGGACGCGAGCGCGGTGAGCTGTTCGATCCCGCTCGCATCACCTCGATCCACTCCTGGCACCTTGCCCACGGCGCCAAGTTCGAGGACGTGGGCCAGTGGAAGCGTCCCTGGTACTACCCACAGCCGGGTGAGGACATGGACACGGCGGTGCTGCGCGAATGCGCGGCTGTACGCGACAGCGTCGGCTTCATGGATGCAACCACCCTCGGGAAAATCGAAGTCCGGGGAAAGGACGCGGGAGAATTCCTCAACCGTATCTACACCAACGCCTTCAAGAAATTGGCTCCCGGTTCTGCCCGCTACGGCGTGATGTGCACCCCGGACGGCATGATCTTCGACGACGGCGTCAACCTCCGCCTGGACGAGGACCGCTACTTCCTCACCACTACGACCGGTGGCGCCGCGAAAGTACTGGACTGGCTGGAGGAGTGGTCGCAAACTGAATGGCCGGAACTCGATGTGGTGTTCACTTCGGTGACCGAGCAATATTCCACGGTCGCCGTCGTCGGGCCTAAATCGAGGGAGGTGATTGCCCGCCTGGCACCGGACCTTGATGTTTCCAACGACGCGTTCCCATTTATGACATTCCGGGAAGTTCTGCTCGAATCGGGAGTTTCTGCGCGGATCTGCCGGATCTCCTTCTCAGGCGAGCTTGCTTACGAAATCAACGTGGCGTCCTGGTATGGGTTGCACGTGTGGGAGTCGGTTGCCGAGGCAGGTGCGGAGTTCGGCATCACACCGTACGGCACCGAGACCATGCACGTACTGCGTGCGGAGAAGGGCTACCCGATTGTCGGCCAGGATACTGACGGCACCGTCACTCCGCAGGACGCCGGCATGGAGTGGATCGTCTCCAAGGCCAAAGACTTCATCGGCAAGCGCTCCTACGCACGGCTGGACAGCAGCCGTCTGGACCGTAAGCACATGGTGAGCGTCCTGCCGGTGGATGGAACCATTCGCCTGCCCGAAGGTACGCAGTTGGTGGAGAAGGGCCGCTCCATCAATCCGGCCTACGGCCCGGTCCCGATGGAAGGGCACGTTACCTCGAGCTACCACAGCGCCGCACTGGGCAGGTCCTTCGGGCTGGCGCTGATCAAGAATGGCCGGAACCGCATCGGCGAAACACTCATTGCCCCGGTGAACGGGCAGCTGGTCGAGGTCACCGTTGGAGAAACCGTACTGTACGACGCCGAAGGGAGCCGTCGCGATGGCTGAGCAGGTAATCATCACATCTCCGCTGGACACACGGGAAGGCACGGAGCAGCTGCGCCGGAGTCCGCTCGCTCACCTCGAAGAGAGGCTGCGGGCGGGAACCAACCAGGGCGCTGAACTTCACGAGGTCCGGTTCCTCACCATGGTGGGACTGCGCGCAGACCCCGCCTCCGAAGCAGGGGAGGCGCTGGCCACAGCTGTCGGCGCCCCGCTGCCGGCGCGCTGCGGCCAGGTCAGCGGCAGTCCGGATGGAACAGCCATCTTCTGGCAGGGACCGGATGAGTTCCTGCTGGTGGCACCCGATGGCTCCGACGTTGGAAAGGAACTCGCAACGGCGCTGGGAGATGCACCGGGCGCCGTCGTTGACCTCTCCGCCAACCGCACCACCCTGGAACTCAGCGGTCCGTCGGCCCGCAAAGTGTTGGAGAAGGGCTGTCCTCTCGACCTGCACCCTCGGGTGTTCAAGCCCGGCACAGCGGTGTCAACACTGCTGGGCCCGGTTCCGGTGCTGCTGTGGCAACTGGACGAGACTACGTACCGCATCATGCCCCGCGCATCTTTCGCCGAATACGTTGCACGCTGGCTTCTGGACGCCATGGCGGAGTTCGCCTCGCCTGAGGTTCCCTGATGGCGCTGAGCGTGCTCGATCTCTTCTCGATCGGTATCGGTCCTTCCTCATCCCACACGGTTGGACCGATGCGGGCCGCCAAGCGGTTTACGGATTCGCTCTGTGCAGAAGGCAGGCTGGAGGCCACCCACCGGGTCAGCGTCCAACTGTTCGGCTCTCTTGGAGCCACCGGGCGGGGCCACGGATCGGACCGCGCGGTGGTGCTCGGCTTGTTGGGAGAGGACCCGGAAACGGTGGATACCGGCACCGCCGGGCACAAGGTCGACACGGTACTTGCTGAAGGAAAGCTCTCTTTGGCCGGAAGCCGTCCGATCGAGTTCGCGGGCTCCGAGGACCTGGTGCTGCATCGCCGAAAATCTCTGCCACACCACCCGAACGGCATGACCTTCCGGGCGCTTGCAAACGACGGCGGCACGCTGGTTGAGCGGACGTATTACTCCGTGGGTGGCGGCTTCGTCGTGGACGAAGCCGCCGCCGGTGCTGACCGGATCAGTTCCGATGACACGGTGTTGCCGTACCCCTTCACAACGGGAGTGGAACTCCTGAAGCAATGCGCGCGGACGGGCAAGAGCATCAGCGGTGTGATGGCAGCCAATGAGCTGGTCTGGCGCAGCGAGGAGGAACTGAGGAACCGGCTCCTGCACATCTGGTCCGTCATGCAGGAGTGCGTGACAAACGGCTGTAGCACTGACGGAACCCTTCCCGGGGGACTGAAGGTCCGGCGTCGTGCGCCGCAGCTGCTGCGGGAGCTGACCGAGGCTGCGGACGAGAATGATCCACTGCGTGCCATGGGTTGGGTGAACCTCTTTGCGCTCGCCGTCAACGAGGAAAATGCGGCGGGTGGGCGCATCGTCACCGCGCCCACCAATGGAGCCGCGGGAATTGTCCCTGCGGTATTGCACTATTACATGAAATTTGTGCCAGGGGCCGACGACGACGGCGTCATCCGCTTCCTGCTCACGGCGGCGGCGATCGGGATACTGTTCAAGGAAAATGCCTCGATCTCTGGCGCGGAGGTCGGTTGCCAGGGTGAGGTGGGCTCCGCTTGTTCAATGGCCGCCGGCGCTCTCTGTGAGGTACTGGGCGGCTCCCCGGAGCAGGTTGAGAAGGCTGCTGAAATGGGGATCGAGCACAACCTCGGGCTCACCTGCGACCCTGTGGGCGGGCTGGTGCAGGTGCCCTGCATCGAGCGGAACGCCATCGCCAGCATCAAGGCCATCAACTCTGCGCGCCTGGCGCTAAGCGGGGACGCCGGGCACATTGTGTCGCTCGATCAGGCCATCAAAACCATGCGGGATACCGGAGCCGACATGAAATCCAAGTACAAGGAAACCTCCCGCGGCGGTCTCGCCGTGAATGTGACGGAGTGCTGAAATGATGAAGCTGACGAGCCCCCTCCAGGCACCCGCTGATGAGGCGCGAACGACTATCGAGCACGTGCTGACCCTCGACTGTGCAGAAGCACCGGGAATTGTGCATGCCGTGACTGGGTTCCTGTTGGAACACGGCTACGACATCGTGGACAACCAGCAGTTTGGGGACCGGTGCCGTGGGCACTTTTTTATGCGCCTCCATGTCGCGCGCCGCGTTGAAGCTGACGCCGGCGTCGGCATCGAGGGAGAAACGCCCGCCGCAGAAGAGGCGGAGGAGCGGTTCCGGGCTGATTTTGCGCCGTTGGCCGAACGTTTCGGAATGCGGTGGGAGCTTCATCGGCACGGTGCAAAGCGGCGGGTCCTGATTATGGTCTCCAAGTTCGGCCACTGCCTCATCGACCTGCTTTTCCGGGCGGCAAGCGGGGAACTGCCCATCGAGATCGTTGCGGTGGTGTCCAACCACCGGGACCACGAGGCGCTGGTGGAGTGGCACAAAATCCCGTTCTTTCATATCCCGGTGACGCGCGAGACCAAGCCGGCCGCAGAAGCGAGGCTGCTTGAACTCGTCGACGAGCTCGACGCTGAACTGGTGGTCCTCGCTCGCTATATGCAGATACTCAGCGACGAACTGGCCACCCGGCTGACCGGACGCACCATCAACATCCACCACTCGTTCCTTCCCAGTTTCAAGGGGGCCAAACCCTACCATCAGGCGTACGAGCGCGGAGTCAAAACCGTCGGAGCTACGGCACACTACGTGGACAGTGAGCTGGACGAGGGTCCGATCATTTCGCAGCAGGTGATGGAGGTCGATCACACCTACGGCCCGGAGGAATTAGTGGCCGCCGGGCGGGACACCGAGTGCAGGGCGCTGTCCAATGCCGTGAAGTGGCACTGTGAAGGCCGCGTGATCCTGCGCGACAACCGGACGGTCCTGCTCCGCTAGCGCCGCCGTCGTCGTCGCTATAGAGCCCCGCCAGGTGCGCAGATAGACAACGCTTGGAGTGTTGAATTCCACGGTTGCCTGCTCCCTCCTGCGGGGTTCTTGGGTTTGCAGTACTGCAACGTTGCAGTTGTGCAGAATTCTGTCCTGTGCCACAATAGTTCGGTGAGTCAACTAATTTCGCTGCGTGAACGCAAGCGCACCGAGACCTGGACCGCACTGCACGACGCCGCAGCGCGCCTCACGCTCGAACGTGGGCCGGAGGCGGTCACCGTCGAGCAGATCGCCGCCAGCGCCAAGGTTTCGCCACGGACATTCTTCAACTACTTCAGCACCAAGGAAGACGCGATCCTGGGGCTGCAGGAACCGAGCGTCGACGAAGAGCTGATTGCAGGCTTGGCTCCCGGACAGGACCTGCTGGAGCAGGTTTCGCGGCTGCTGATGGCCGTGGTGCACTCTACCGAGGGCGGCGAACGTGAGGCCAGCCGCCGCATCGACGTGCTCACTGCCTACCCGTTCCTGCGCCAGCGCCGGTACGCCTACTTCGTGCGCGTGGAGCAGTTGGTACGTGACGTCGTTGCCGCCTCCCTGACTGATTCCGGCCGCTGGCAGGCGGCGCTGAGCCGAAATTCCGCTGAAGACGTGGCGCGCATGATTGTCCTCGTGGCTGGAGCCCCCATGCGCTACGCGTTCCAGCAAACCGCCGATTCACCCACTATTGACAACCAGTTTTCCGCTCTTGACGGCGCCACCGCGCTGCTTCGGGAAGTTCTTGAGGAAATTCGATGACCACTACCGTCCCACGCAGGGAATCAGGGCTGCTCCTGCTCTTTGTCGGCCTGATGCTCTCCATGCTGCTCGCCGCCCTGAACCAGATGATCCTCAGCACTGCGCTGCCCACGATTGTCGGTGAGCTCAACGGAGTGGACCAGATGCTCTGGGTCATCACCGCATACATCCTGGCTGCGACCATCGTGATGCCCATCTACGGCAAGCTCGGTGACCTCATCGGCCGTAAAAGCCTGCTGCTCTTTGCCATTGCAATCTTCATGGCGGGATCGATCGTTGGCGGGCTTGCGCCGAACATGGAATGGCTCATCGCCGGACGCGCGGTTCAGGGTCTCGGCGGCGGTGGGCTGATGATCCTCTCCCAGGCCATCATTGCCGACGTCGTTCCTGCCCGGGAGCGCGGCAAGTATATGGGTGCCATGGGAGGCGTGTTTGCCTTCGCATCAGTGGCCGGCCCGCTGCTGGGCGGCTGGTTCACCGAAGGTCCGGGCTGGCGGTGGATGTTCTGGATCAACATGCCGCTGGGTGTTTTGGCCATCGTTGTAGTGCTGTTCTTCCTGCACCTGCCCGCGCGCGAGCGGGTGCATCCCCACGTGGATATCGCGGGGATGGTGCTGCTCGCTATTGCAACGACGTCGCTGGTGCTTGTGGGCACCTGGGGCGGCACCGAGTATCCGTGGTTGTCCGCGCCGATCCTTGGACTGTTTGCCCTCGCTGTCGTGACGGGACTGATGTTCGTCGCTGTGGAGCGGCGGGCAAAGGAGCCGATCCTGCCAATGAGCCTGTTCCGGGAGCGGAACTTTGTCCTCACCACCTCAGGCGGCCTGTTGATCGGTGTCACGATGTTCGGCGCCATCGGCTACCTGCCCACCTATCTGCAGATGGTGACCGGTGCCAGTGCCACCAACGCAGGCCTGCTCATGATCCCGATGATGGGTGCGCTCATCCTGACCTCCACAGGCTCTGGAATTCTCGTCAGCAAGACCGGCCGCTACAAGTGGATGCCGATTGTCGGATCGCTCGGTGTTGCTGTGGCGCTGCTGCTGCTCTCAACCATCAGTCCGACCACGCCGGTCTGGATGATCTGCGTGTACATCGCCATCATGGGTGCCGGGCTGGGCCTGAGCATGCAGATTCTGGTGCTGATCGTCCAGAACACGTTCCCGAACCGCGTGGTGGGCACGGCGACGGCCTCTAACAACTACTTTCGCCAGATCGGTGCAACCCTGGGTTCGGCGGTGGTGGGCAGCCTCTTCACCGCGCGGGTGGGGGAGTTGCTGCGGGAGCGGCTCCCCGCGGGTGGCGCTGCGCTGGAAGGAGGAGCGAACTCGCTCACTCCCGAGCTGGTCAGCGCACTGCCCGCCGCCCTGCAGTCCCCGATCATCCAGTCCTACAACGACGCACTGACCCCGCTGTTCCTCTACATGGCACCGCTCGGTGTGATCGCCGCAGTACTCCTCGCGTTTGTCCACGAGAAGGCGCTGTCAACGGTCATCGAGCGGGACACAAAGGTGGAGCGAGACGCCGGCCTCCCGCCTGAGCCGGTAGAGCAGCTCTCGCGTTAGCCCGCCGCGTCCGGGCGTTTCACGAGGGCGGCGTCGGGCAGAATGAACACATGGCTACCCCTTACCTGATCCGCCGCGAGCGCTTCGTCCCTGCCCCTGCTTCCGCTATCTTCGACGTGCTCGCTACGCCCGCGTTGCACAGCGTGATTGACGGCTCCGGCACCGTCACAGGTGTTCAGCCCAATGGGCCGGAACGGCTCTCCGCCGGCGCCCGCTTCGGAATGGACATGAAGATCGGTGCGCCTTACAAAATTCTCAACACGGTTGTCGAATTCGAGGAGGGCAAGCGGATTGCCTGGCGGCACTTCGCCCGCCATATCTGGCGCTACACCCTTCAGGAGCACGACGGCGGCACGTTGGTTGCGGAGGAATGGGACGCCCGCGCTGTTCCCGGCAAGCCCGTGCTCAGGTTGCTGGGATTCACGAGGGCCCACCCGGAATCGATCGAACGCACGCTTGAGAACCTCGAGCGGTACGTCACCGCAGGTCCCCGCGCATAGGGGCTCAAGGAGAAGTAGTCAATACCGCAGCGGAGAAACGATGAGAAGATTTTTGAGATAACGATCTGATAAATACATTGCGGTAGTCAGCATGCTTATGTTCTTCTGTAGAAGAACTGCCCCAGCTCTTCGACAAGAGGTGAAAGCATGCGCACAGCCGCCCGCCCCCGGAGTGTCAGCTCCCGCAACTTTCCGGCGAACCGCCGAGGGAATAGCAGGCTGCAGAGTGCAATGCAGGAGGAGATTGCACTTGAGCACCTCCATCTTGCTGAAGCAATCGCGCGCGGATTTTCTCCGTTTGCCAACGACGCCGCCGACGTCCGACAGGTTGCCTATCTGGGCCTGATGAAGGCGGCCAGGCGCTTCGATCCGGAGCTGGGCATCGACTTCGCAGCCTATGCGGTGCCGACCATCCGGGGAGAAGTCAAGCGCTACCTGCGGGATTGCTGCTGGATGGTCCGCCCGCCGCGGGAACTCCAGGACCTGAAGTCGGCAGCCGCCAAGGCTGACTCGGAGCTTGCCCAGCGCCTGGGCAGGGAGCCCTCCCTCGCCGAACTGTCCAAACACCTCGAGAAGGATCCGGCAACAGTGGCCGAAGCCCTGAGCTGTGGTGGAAGCCAGCGGCCCGAGTCCCTTGACACATCCGCGGAGGGACCGGGTTGGGCGGAGATCCTGCCTGCCGAGGATGACCCTTTCGCCCATACCGACGACGTGCTCGCCCTGCGTGCTGCGGTTCACGAACTCTCTGCGCGGGAGAAGGAGCTGCTGTACCGGCGGTATTTCCATGAGGAAACTCAGGACCGAATAGGCCGCCGGCTGGGGATGACCCAGATGCAGGTCTCACGTCTTCTTACCCGGACTCTCGTGAAGCTGCAAAAACGCCTTCTCGACGACGCCGGTCCTCACCGCGCGGACCCCTCTCCCGTTCTGAAGATGACGGCACCGGACCGGGCTGCCAGCATTGCCTGAGCCGGTCTAGCTCCGGATACCCAGCTCCGCTGCGGCACGCAGAACGTCTTCCGGGGTGACCGCCAGAATCGCAGGATCCGGGTCAGTGGCGAACGTTTCGCCGCGGCGCACCGACTCGTCCGTGAGCACAAGGTGCGGACCCGGCGGTGGGCCCCATTCCGCTACCGGGGCAGGACCGAACAGCACCACCGACGGCCGCGCGTACGCCGAGGCGAGGTGCGCTGCGCCCGTGTCCGCCGAGATGACCAGCTCAGCTGAAGCAATCAACGCGGCGAACTCGAGCAACCCCAACCGGCCGGCCACTACCTGCTCGTCCGGAAGCCCGGCCGTCTGCGCCACTGCCTCCGCCCGGGGACGCTCAGCCGCGCTGCCGGTCAACAGCACCAGGTGCCCTGCATCCGACAGGGAACGGGCGACGTCGGCAAACCGCTTGACCGGCCAGAGCCGGCTCCCATAGGCCGCGCCGACGTGAATGACAACCGCGCCCGGTGCCGGGCTTTCGACAGCTGGCGGCCGGAGGAGATAGTCCAGCGGGTCTGCCTCGATGCCGTGCGCACTCACCAGGTGCGCCCACCGATACCTCTCATGGACACCGTCCTCCCATTCGGGGCCGGACCAGCCGGGTGCTTGATGCCCGATCCGGCGTGTTGCTTCCAGCGCCTCGAGCCTCCCGCGGCTTTCGGGACCGTTCCCGTGGAGGTTCACCGCGACCTCCACCCTGCCCGGGCGCAACGCCAGCGGCTCATCGAGCCCGTGGGTGGGCAGCAGCGCGTCCACTGCATCGGTGAGCCCGACGATCGGTTCGAGCCAGGACTGCGCGGCGTACAGGATGCGGTGATCCGGGAAGGCTCGCCGCAGCCCGCGCAGAGCGGGCACCGCGACCAGCAGGTCTCCCAGTTTCAGTGCACGAAGCGCCAGCACCTCGGGGCGTCCATCCGGCTCAAGTGCTTCCACGGCGGTGTCAGGCAGCATGATCTTCATCCTGCCAGAAAGCGCGGTTGGTCCGTCTCGGTAGAGGAGTCCCGACCCGCGGGAAGAACTTCTCCGGTGAGAAGTGTTTAGGTTCGAGCTTCGCAGGGAACAGTGCCTGTATGAGAAGCGAGCCCAAAGCCGTTCTCCTCGACAGGGACGGCACCATCGTGGTTGATGTGCCGTACAACGGTGACCCCGAGCAGGTTGTCGCGATGCCCGGAGCGCAGGAAGCGCTGGACGGCCTTCGCGCCGCCGGAGTGCCGCTGGGTGTGCTCACCAACCAGTCCGGCATTGCCCGCGGTCTGCTGACAGCGGCTCAGGTGGACGCAGTCAACGAGCGCGTCGAAACCGTTCTTGGCCCGTTCGATCTCTGGGAACTGTGCCCTCACGGACCCGACGACGGCTGCACCTGCCGCAAGCCGGCACCCGGCATGATCCTGCGCGCCTGCGAAAGGCTGGGACTGCACCCTTCGGAAGTTGCCTTCATCGGAGACATCGGGTCGGACGTCGAGGCGGCCGCCGCCGCGGGAGCCACCGGCGTGCTGGTTCCCACGCCGGTCACCCGGCAGGAAGAAATCGACGCCGCACCGCTCGTTGCGGGCACCCTCGCCGAAGCGGTCACTCTCCTGCGGGGCAGCGCATGAGCGGCCGCACCCTCGTTGCCCGGCTGGACAGCGTGGGCGATGTTCTCCTGGCAGGGCCGGCGGTCCGGGCCATCGCAGCGAGCCAGCCTTCCGGCGTCGTTATGGTCTGCGGTCCGCAGGGTGCAGCGGGCGCACGGCTGCTCCCGGGAGTTTCCGACGTCATCGTCTGGGACTGTCCCTGGATCACAGCGCCGGCGCCCGAGGTCACGGACAAGCACCTGAACCTCCTGCAGGAGGCTGTGACGGCGGCGGGCATCACGGAGGCCGTCATCCTGACCTCATTCCATCAGTCACCGTTGCCGCTGGCGATGCTGCTGCGCCTGGCTGGCGTGCAGCGCATTACCGGTGCGTCCATCGACTATGCGGGCAGCCTTCTGGACGTCCGGCTGAAGCCCGGTGAGGATTTTCCCGAGGACCAGCCGGAGGCTGAGCGTGCGCTGCAGATTGCCGCTGCGGCCGGCCACCACCTGCCCGACGACGACGACGGCAGACTTCATGTGCGTGACGTCCCCGATGTGACCCACCTGGTGGGAGAGCAGCCGTATATCGTGCTGCACCCCGGCGCAGCTGTTCCTGCCCGCACCTGGCCGCCGCTGCACCATGCGGCGCTCGCCGAGTTGCTGATCGGCGCCGGCTATCGCGTGGTGGTCACCGGAGGAAACAGCGAGCGCGAACTGACGGCCACGGTAGCCGGCCCCGACGGCATCGACCTTGGCGGGCAGACTGACCTGTTGACCATGGCGGGCGTGCTGGCGGGAGCCGGGGCTGTCGTCGTCGGAAATACCGGTCCGGCTCATCTGGCTGCAGCCGTTGGCACCCCTGTGGTGAGCCTGTTCTCGCCGGTTGTGCCGGCCGTCCGGTGGGCTCCGTACCGGGTGCCGGTAGAGCTGCTGGGGAATCAGAACGCACCCTGCAAGCTGACCCGCGCCCGTGACTGCCCGGTCGCCGGCCACCCCTGCCTCGCCAATGTCAGTCCTGAGGATGCCTTCGCCGCGCTGATGCGGCTGCTCGCCGGCGTGCCGTCGCTGGCCAGCAGAAGAGAAACGAGGAACGCATGAAAATACTGCTCTGGCACGTTCACGGCGGCTGGACCGATGCCTTTGTGCGCGGCTCCCACGAGTACCTGCTGCCCACCACACCCCAGGGAGGTGCGTGGGGACTCGGGCGCGCCGGCCGGGACTGGCCCGGCTCAGTCCGCGAAGTGGCACCGGAGAACCTGCGGGAAGCAGAGCCGGACATTGTGATCCTGCAGCGGCTCGAGGAGCTCCAGGCGGTCGAACGCCTGCTCGGATGCCGGCCGGGCGTGGACATTCCAGCGGTTTTCCTCGAACACAACACGCCGAAGGGTGACATCCCGACGACGCTGCACCCGCTGGCCGGGCAGAATGAGATCCCGATTGTCCACGTCACCCATTTCAACCGGCTCTTCTGGGACAACGGCATGGCACCGACGATGGTGGTGGAACACGGCATCGTGGACCCGGGACCGCTCTACACCGGAGAACTGGCGCACGCCGCCGTCGTCGTGAACGAGCCGGTGCGGCGCGGCCGGGTGACCGGCACCGACCTCCTTCCGCAGTTCAGCCGCGCAGCGCCCCTCGACGTCTTCGGTATGGGGACCGCCGAACTGCCGAACGCACTCGGCCTCGGAGCCGGTGAACTCACGGTCTGTGGGGACCTGCCGACGGCATCGCTGCACGCAGAGCTCGCACGGCGCCGCCTCTACCTGCATCCGCTGCGGTGGACGTCGCTCGGCCTGGCCTTGCTTGAAGCAATGCACCTCGGCATGCCTGTCATTGCACTGGCCACCACCGAGGCGGCCCGCGCCGTTCCACCGGAGGCAGGCGCAATCTCCACCGACGTCGACGAGCTGTGTGCGGCGGTCCGGCTGCTTCTGGAGGACCCTGCCGAAGCGCGCGCCCGCGGACAGGTTGCGCGGGAGGTAGCACTTGTTCGTTACGGGCTGCCGGCGTTCCTGCAGGCATGGGACGAGATTCTGGGCCGGACAACGGAACGCACGCGCATTCCGGCAGCTTCTGAGAGGAGACCACGATGAGGATTTCCATGGTGTCTGAGCACGCGAGCCCGCTCGCAGCACTCGGCGGAGTGGATGCCGGCGGGCAGAACGTGCATGTTGCCGCGCTGTCCCTGGCGCTGGCACGGCGGGGCCACACCATTACTGTGTATACGCGGAGGGACAGCGAAGACCTGCCCGAGAGGGTGCAGGCCGGCCCCGGACTCGAGGTGGTCCATGTCGACGCCGGCCCGCCCACTGCCATCTCCAAGGATGAGCTGCTGCCCTATATGGGAGCGCTCGCCGACGGCATTGCAGCCGATTGGGGAACGCGTCCACCGGACCTTGTGCACGGGCACTTCTGGATGTCCGGTCTCGCCGCTCTGGACGCGGCACGGCGCGAGGACCTGGGTTATGCCGTCCCCGTGGTGCAGACGTTCCACGCACTCGGGACGGTTAAGCGGCGGCATCAGGGCAAGGAAGACACCAGCCCGATGGAACGCGCCTGGCTGGAACCGTCGGTCGGACGGCAGGCGGACAGGGTCATCGCCACCTGCTCGGACGAGGTCTTCGAACTGAAAGCGATGGGCGTCGACGGCACCCGCGTATCGGTGGCGCCGTGCGGAGTGGATCTGACGCTGTTCGGTGACGACGGCCCCGCCGCCGCCCGCCGGAGAACACATCGCATCATGAGTGTCGGGCGGCTGGTTCCGCGCAAGGGCGTCGACCTGGCGATCCGCGCCTTCAGGACGCTGGCGGACAGCGGGATTCACGACGTCGAACTGGTCATTGCCGGCGGCGGAGGCGACGCCAAGCGCCTCGAAGAAGATCCGGAAGCCCAGCGGCTGCTGGCCCTCGCAACCCAGCTCGGCGTTGCGGACCAGGTGGTCCTCGAGGGCCAGGTGCCCCGCGAGCGGATGCCGGAGCTACTACGCAGTGCCGACGCGGTGATTTGCGCGCCCTGGTATGAGCCCTTCGGCATTGTCCCGCTCGAAGCGATGGCCTGCGGCGTCCCGGTGATCGCTGCAGCCGTCGGAGGGCTGATCGACACCGTGGTGGACGGCCAGACCGGGCTGCATGTGCCGCCGCGGGACGTGGGTGCGCTCGCCGAGGCCATCCGCCAGGTGATCGAGAACCCGGAGGCAGCACGGGAGCTTGGGCGGGCAGGGCTCGCCCGGGTCAACGCCCGCTATTCCTGGGACCGCATTGCCGCGGACACCGAAAAGGCCTACCAGCTCACCCTCAACCAGGCGAACGGGCATTCCCAGTCCGGCCGCCGGGGAGCGCAGCAGGGCAGCGCGGCAGCACTTGCACACAGTTCACGTCTACAAAGCACAGGAAGGAGCGCACGATGAGCGCCGAATACCTGGCCACAGTCCGTCCCGGACGCCGGCAGCCGCTGGTCGCCGTTCCGCCGCATCACGTTCCGGCGCCGGCTCCCGGATCCGGAGCTTTCGACGCCGTGGTGGGACATCTGCAGCAGGTGCTTCCCGCGGTGGAGTCGCTGATGGCTTCGGCTGCCCACCTCGCCGACTGGGGGGTGGACCTCGCCGAGCGGCTCATGGCCGGTCAGCGCCTGCTGGCGGCGGGGAACGGCGGATCGGCGGCGGAAGCGCAGCACCTCACCGCAGAGCTGGTAGGCAGGTTCGACGGTGACCGCGAACCGTTCTCGGCGATCTCCCTGCACGCAGATTCCTCCTCGGTCACCGCGATCGCCAATGATTACGGTTACGAGAACATGTTCGCGCGTCAGGTGCAGGGCCACGGCCGGGAGGGCGACGTCCTGATGCTCCTGAGCACCAGCGGAAACAGCCCGAATCTGCTGCGTGCCGCCGAAGCGGCCCGAAAGATCGGCGTCACGAGCTGGGCGCTCACCGGTCCCGCCCCCAACCCGCTTACTGCTGTGTGCGATGACTACGTAGCGGTGGAGGCGCGATCCGCGAACGCACAGGAGGGCCACCTCATCGCGCTCCACGCCA
This sequence comes from Arthrobacter sp. KKT183, assembly GCF_055657625.1. Lineage (NCBI taxonomy): Bacteria > Bacillati > Actinomycetota > Actinomycetes > Micrococcales > Micrococcaceae > Arthrobacter > Arthrobacter sp. KKT183. Next base: position 561,366 of record NZ_CM145770.1, read on the forward strand.
TCTGCAGGGCGTTTGACTCGGAGGTAAGGCGCTGCCGGGCAGGGGAGGGATCATGAAGATCGTTGTCGTGGGCGATGTGCTCCTCGACGTCGACCTGTCGGGAGATGCCAGCCGCCTGAGCCCGGATGCTCCGGTGCCCGTGGTTGACGTCGCCGCCGCCCGCCGCCGCGCCGGCGGTGCAGGCCTGGTGGCCCGCATGCTCCACCAGGATGTGCAGGAGGGCCGGCAGGGAACAACAGTTGAACTCGTCACGGTCCTGTCCGACGACGACGCCGCGGCACACCTGCGCGCGGAGCTCACCGACATTCCCCTCGTCACCGGACCCTCCGGCGCCCCCACGCCGGTGAAAACGAGGATCCGGGCAGGCGGCCACGCCATCGTACGGTTCGATGAAGGGTGCGCGGAAGCACAGGTACCGCCGGTGACCGGTGGGATGCTGCGCGCAGTGGAAAGTGCCGACGTCGTACTGGTGTCCGACTACGGGCGCGGGCTGGCCGCCAATCCTGAACTGCGGGAGCTGCTGGAGCGGGTCGCACCCCGGATCCCGGTGGTATGGGATCCGCATCCAGCGGGACCCGCCCCGGTTCGCGGAGCCGCCGCCGTGACGCCGAACCTCAGCGAAGCGCTCAAAGCGGCGGGAGCGGGACAGGGCAGCAGGGCCGACACGGTGCGGGAAGCAGCTGACGCCGCAGCGCTCCTGGAGCGGCGCTGGCACAGCAAAGCGGTCATTGTGACGCTGGGTGAGCGCGGGGCGCTCCTCCACAGGCAGGGTGAAGGCGCAGAGCTGCCGCATCTGGTTCCTGCACCTGCCATCGGAGCTGCGGACCCGTGCGGAGCCGGCGACCGGTTCTGCTCAACCCTGGCGTTGGCCCTCGGCGCGGGAGCGGGTCTCGAGGACGCAGTGCAGGCCGCAGTCCAGCGGGCCGCGGAGTTCCTCAGCCGCGGCGGCGTCTCCGCTCTCGGTCAGGAGCCGGAGCCCACGCAGCTCCACGGCCCGGCTGTCGACGCACTCCGCGTTGCCCGCGAAACCCGGGAAGCCGGCGGCACGGTGGTGGCGACGGGCGGATGCTTCGACCTGCTGCATGCCGGACATGCCCGCACGCTGTCCGCAGCGCGGCGCCTGGGGGACTGCCTGATCGTCTGCCTGAATTCGGATGAGTCCGTCCGCCGGCTCAAGGGCAGCCAACGCCCCATCATGGGCGAGGACGACCGCGCGGAACTGCTGAGCGCCCTCGAGTGCGTCGACGCCGTCTTCGTCTTCGGCGAGGACACCCCGGAGGAGGCGCTCGCTGCCCTGCGCCCTGACATCTGGGTCAAGGGCGGCGACTACTCAGCTACGGAGCTGCCCGAATCTGCACTCCTGCGCTCGTGGGGCGGGCAAACCGTCACTGTTCCCTATATACCCGCACGATCCACCACATCCCTGGCCGCGGCGCTCGCCGAGGTCGGATAGCCAAGTAAAAGAACACAGAGAGGACCACATGTCTGTTCCTGAAAGCAACAGCACCTTCAATCCGGGCCGCGTCCTGGTCACCGGTGGAGCATCCGGGCTGGGAGCGGCGATCGTAACCCGCGTGCTCGACGCCGGCGGCACGCCCGTCGTGCTGGACCGGGACATCAGCACTGTCTCGGGCGTGAAAGCGCTGGAGGTCGACGTCGCGGACCGTGAGGCGGTGACCGGCGCCGTGCAGCAGGCGGCCGATACGCTCGGCGGATTGGACGCCGTCGTCACGGCCGCGGGCATAGATCGCTGCGGCCGGCTTGAGGACGTGGCGGCGGGAGAATGGGAGAAGGTGCTGGCGGTCAATCTCACCGGGACCGTGTCCACCGTCCGCGCCGCGTTGCCCTACCTGAAGACGAGCCACGGACGCGTGGTCACCATCGCCTCGACCCTGGGCATCCGGGCTGTCGCTGATGCGACCGCCTACTGCGCCTCGAAGTTCGCAGTGGTCGGTTTCAGCCATGCACTGGCGGCGGAAATGGCAGGCGAGGTGGGAGTCACCACCATGATTCCGGGCGGCATGGAGACCAAGTTCTTCGATGACCGGGACGAGAAGTACAAGCCGCAGGACAACTCACGGCTCAACAACCCGGCGCGCGTGGCGGACGCGATCCTGTTCGCACTGTCACAGCCGCGGGGCTGCGAGGTCCGGCAGATGCTTATCTGCCACGAAGAAGAGGGGTCGTGGCCGTAAGGTCCCGGACGTCGTCGTAAATGGCGTCGGGCTGGATCTGCTGGACAAACGAGTCATCATGCTCGCACCGTTCAGCGGTCCAGCCCACCTGCGTAACGTCCACGCCGCACACCGGGCAGTTGGTGGCCCAGGCGAGGTGCACGCGGTGCAGCACGCGCCCCATGGCGCCGGCGTTGATGGCGTTGCCCACCCAGAAGATCCCGACTGTAGGCGTCCCGACCGCCTGGGCCAGGTGCCGTGGTCCGCTGTCATTACCGATAACAACGGTGGCTACTGACAGCACGCCGGTGAGCTCGCTGAGGGACAGTTGTCCGGCCAGGGACCGGATACCCGGGACTTCAGTTCCGGGTTGAACTCCTGCATGGTGACCATCTCTGTGGTGACCCCCTGCCAACCGGACAATCTCCGCTGCCAAGGGGGCGTCGCCGTCGTCGCCCACAATCACCACGTCACTGCCGTCGCGTGCAGCCCACGCCGCAACCCTGGCAAACGACGACGCCGGCCACCGCCTCCGTGGATCGGTGGCACCCGGATGGATCACCAGGAGCGGGCGCGTTCCGGCGCCCGTAATCCGTTGCCCGGCAGCCGTTTCTTCCTCAGTGACCGTCAGTTGCGGTTCAAGGCACACCGGTGCGGCTCCCGCCAGGCCCACCACTTCAAGGGACCGCAGGAACTCGTTCTGGTAGTAGACATAGGGCGCGCTGCGCTCCAGTTCGACGGCGTCCGGTGTGCGGGTACCGACGGTATGCCGTGCGCCCAGTTTGAGGAGGAACGGGTTGGAGTTGCGGCCGCCCCCGTGAATCTGCACGGCAAGATCGAAGCTGCGGGCGCGCACCGTTGCGAAGAAGTCGGCGGTCGCCTTCCCGTCCTCAAGCCCGGGGCGGACTCCGGAAGCGTACGGAAGGACTTCCACCTCAGCGACCGGACCGGGCCTGTTCCGAAGGAGCTCTGCGTGCAGCGGAACTCCGAGCAGGGTGATCGACGCTTCCGGATACGCCGCGGAAAGGGCGCTGAGAGCGGGATAGGCAAACATCAGGTCACCCAGGCCCCCGCCCCGAAGGACGGCGATGCGCTCGACGTTGGGAAACGGGTCCAGAAGCGGGCCGACGCCCGAGCCCATTGCTGCGGATTGCCGGTTCGCCGCCAGGCTGTTGGTCATTGTCACCTCCGGGATTGGGTAGGACGGCTACTCGGTTTCGTCACCGTCGGTCAGGTCAGCGATCAGCGCCGTGGATGCGCAGTCGCGGATCCCGTTGATCCCGGACACAGCTGTGGGCTTGTCGCTGTACGGCTCGCTCGTCATCAGGGTTGCGCCGTCGTCTCCGGTCAGTCGGAACCGGTAACGCTTCGCATCATCGAAGTAGAGCTCGAACTTGCCTGCCATCTCAAACTCCCTTGCTACGCGGTGTCTGGCGTTTATTCATCGTAGATTATCAGCCTGCTTATCAAGGGGAAGGCTGACAAGCATCGACAAGAGGAAAGTAGTAAGCATACTGTTGATTGATGGAGGGTGGTCCACCCCCGAATCCTCGAGCGGAAGGAGACTGGTCATGGCAAAGCAGAAGCTATGGGCGATCGCAGCTGCGGCGGGTATCAGCGCCGTGCTGCTGACCGGATGTGACGATCCGGGCGGAGGAGACTCGCCGGAAGAAGTTGAGGAAACCGAGTTCGACGACAACAACGGTATTGACGATGACCTTGAGGACGACTCGCGCGGTAGTGAAGAGCCCTCGGACGTAGCCACTGAACCTTCGGAGTGATAACCCATGACGCAGAGCAACTCTCCTCGGCATGAAGACCTTCCCCTGCCGGACTATGACCATCTCCCGCTGGGAACCCTGCCCACGCGCATCAATGGACTCGATGAGGAGGCTGTCTCCCAGCTCCTGGAGTATGAACGGGCACACGGAGACAGGCTTCCCATTGTGCAGGTCCTTGAGCACAGGCTGGACGCACTGCGCAATGGCGCGGTACCAAGCGGACCGGAAAATCCTGACACTCCGGAGAAGACCAGCAGCAGCAGTGGTTCGCCCGTGAGCCCGGAAACATCAGGCCCGCCGGTGAATCCGCCGTCGCAGGGAGTGCCCACCAACCCGGCCCAGCCGCGCTGATTCAAGGAGTTGATTCCATGACCGCTGATGCCAGCCCCGAACCGCTCAGCTCTAAACCGCTCAGCTCTGATCCTGTCGAGACACAGGAAGAGACCGTCGAAGCGGTGGCAGAGGACGTCCGCTCCGAAATCCGGCTCGGTCATGTGGAGGATGACGTGACCCATGTGCTCGAGGAAAGGCTGGACGAGGCCGGAGTGCACCTGCGCCCCGAGAAAGTCGATGATCTCGCCGAAGACATCGAGAATGACGTCTCCACCTAAGGCGCCCGGAGCGGGGCCGGCCACGGGACGGCGCGTCGCGTGAACACAGACAACAAGTACGACGTCGTCATTATCGGAGGCGGCGCGGCTGGCCTGAGTGCCGCCCTCCTTTTGGGGCGTGCGCGGCGGCGGGTCGCCGTCGTCGACTCCGGGAAACCCCGCAACCTGCGGGCAGAGCATATTCACGGCTATCTCACGCGCGATGGGGTTCCGCCCGCCAGGTTCCTTGAGCTGGCGCGCGAGGAGGTCCGAAGCTACGGTGTCGAGCTCATCGACGCCACGGCGGAGGAGGTCTACGCCGATCGCAGGGTGTGCCTGGATGACGGCCGGATGCTGTCCGCCCGGCAGGTCATCCTCGCCTTCGGTCTGCGCGATGTGCTGCCGGATATTGAGGGCGCCGATTCCCAGTGGGGCCGGAGTCTGTTCCAGTGCCCGTACTGCCATGGCTGGGAGCATCGGGACAGGAAGCTCGCCGTCCTGGGAACGGGCGGGTCCTCAGTTCAGCAGGCGCTGCTGGTCCGGCAGTTTTCCGGTGATGTCACGCTCTTTACCCATGAGATGGCAGGCCCTGACGGTGAAACGGCGGCTGATCTGGCGTCCTGCGGCGTGAAGATAGTCCAGGGTCGCGTGCGGGCGCTGATCGGCGGACCCGAATCCCTCACCGGCGTCCGGCTTGAGAGCGGGGAACTCCACGCGTGCGACGCCCTGTTCTATGAACCGGGCGCAATCGTTGACACTTCCATTGTGAAGGTTCCGGATTGCCGGACTTCCGAGAACGGCTGTGTCACCACCGACGAACTGGGCCGCACCGGCGTTGAGGGAATCTGGGCAACCGGGAATGCTGCTGATCCGGCGGCCCAGGTCATCGTTGCCGCCGGCGACTCCTACCGGCTTGCAGTGGCGGTGAACGCAGCGCTGATTGAGGATGACGTAGCTCAGGCCCGGAGCTCACTTCCATAAAATAAGCGTACTTATTGCTTCCCCTTCCAGGGGGGCTGGGCTAGCGTCGGACTATCTGCTGGTTCACCGTCTGGAAGGAGTGGTCGCCATGGACATGGCCACCATCAACGCTTCGCTGGATAAGATCATCGGGCGGGTGGAACGGGCTGAAGCCTTTGACCGTCCGGCCAACGCGCTTGCAAACCTGGTGGGCAAGTGGCTGAAGCCCGGACCCGTCAAAAATCTCCTCAGCGGTACCGGGACCGGGCATCCGGCCCACCCCATTCTGATCCTGCTCCCCTTGGGATCGTGGGCGTCAGCCTTCTTCCTTGACGTGGCCGGTGGACCTGACGGAGGGAGTGCGACGGCGGCGCGCAGGCTGATTATCCTCGGAAACCTCACGGCGTTGCCGACGGCCCTGACCGGGCTGAGCGACTGGGCTGATACACAGGGAGCCGAGCGCAGGGTGGGCTTTGTCCACGCAGCCCTCAACGTCGCCGCTCTCGGGGTCTTCACCGCCAGCGCCGCTGCGCGCGCCACTCAGGCACGTGGTGCGGGCGTCCTGACGGCGGCGCTCGGCATGGGTCTCGTGTCAGCATCCGGCTGGCTCGGCGGGCACCTGGCCTACGCGCGTGGCGTGGGCACCGACACCACTGCGTTCGAGGTTGCGCCGTCGGACTGGACCGACGTTGCCGCCCTCGAGGATGTCAGCGACAAGCCGGTATGTGTAGACGCCGGTGGAGTTGCCGTGCTGCTTGTCCGCCATGACGGCGAGGTGCGGGCGATCTCCGACCGCTGCACGCATCGCGGAGGACCACTCCATGAGGGAACGATCGTGGATGGTTGTGTGGAATGCCCGTGGCACGGCAGCCGCTTCCGGTTGGCGGACGGGCAAATCGACCGGGGCCCTGCAACCAGGCCGCAGCGGGCTTTCGAGGTGCGCGCGGTAGACGGCCGGGTCCAGGTACGGGCGGTTGCCGATCCCGGCAGCCTCCGGACCGAACCGGTGACCGGTAGCGCGGGATTGAATGGTGGCGGAAGCAGCTCCTGACCGCCCACTCTGACGCAGAAGCGTTGTCGAGGCTGTGTAAACCGCCGCCGAATGGGTACTTCTCTGGCACGAAGCAACAGCTGCGAGACGAAGGAGCGCAATGACGAGCGAGCCCCAGACCATGACCCGCGGCAGCGTCGGCGAGGAGTCCGCCCTGACCATCCGGAACCCGCGGGACGGCAGCACCGTAGGAACACTCGAAAGTGTCGGGCGAGAGCAGGTTGCGCTCGCCGTCCAGCTCGCCAGGACCGTGCATCCGGAGTGGGCCGCGACGGCACCCGCGGAGCGGGCAGCCATGGTTCGAGCCGCAGCCGGCGCACTGCGCGCGGGTGCGGGCACGTTGGCAGAGCTGAACAGCAGCGAGACCGGACGGCCGCGCGAGGAGGCCCTTGCCGGCATTGAGGCCGGAGCTTCCACCCTTGAGCAGTATGCCGAGCTGGGGCCGCTGCATCGCGGCCACAGCCTCCGCGGGTCCGCACTCGCCTCTGACTACACGGTCACGGAGCCGCGTGGCGTGGCGGTGCTGCTTACTCCCTGGAATGACCCGGTTGCTGTTGCTGCGGGACTGCTCGGTGCAGCCCTGGTCACCGGCAACACTGTCCTGCACAAGCCCAGCGAACGTTGTCCGCACGTGGGCCAGCTGCTCGGCGAGCTCCTGTCGCCCTGTTTTCCTGCTGGTGTGCTGACCACCCTTACCGGAGGTCCCGAGGTCGGATCAATGCTCACCTCGGAGGACGGCGTTGACGTCTTCGCTCACGTTGGCTCCAGCGCTACGGGCGCCCGGATTGCTCGTGCTGCAGTGCTCACCGGCGCCCACGTGCTCCGTGAAAACGGCGGCAATGACCCGCTGCTGATTGACGACGACGTGGATCCGGCCTGGGCAGCGGAGCAAGCCGCTATCGGCGCCTTCAGCAATACCGGACAGATTTGCACGGCCGTCGAGCGCATCTATGTTGTGGACGCGATTGCAGACGAGTTCCGTGCCGCGCTGATCACCGAAGCACGACGGCGCAACGAGTCCGGTACGTTCGCGCCGCTCGTTGACCGCCGCCTGCGCCATGCTGTTCACGCTCAGGTCCAGGCAGCAGTGGCTGAAGGAGCCAATCCGGCGGAGGGCGGGGTGATCCCGGACGGTCCCGGCGCCTACTACCCGGCGACTGTCCTGCTGAACTGCAGTGACCGGATGGACATCATGACGGAGGAGACCTTTGGCCCGGTGGCTCCTGTGGTGCGCGTGGGCAGCTTCGACGAGGGGCTCAAACTCGCCGCTGCGGGGAAGTACGGTCTGGCAGCGAATGTCCTGACCGCGAGCATCACCCACGCGCAGAAGGCAGTTGCTGCGTTACCAGCCGGAACGGTCAAGGTCAACGCAGTCTTCGGTGGCGCTCCGGGCGGTTCTGCACAGCCGCGCGGTGAGAGCGGTCAGGGCTTCGGCTATGGGCCGGAATTGCTCGACGAGTTCTGCAGGGTGAAGGTAGTGCACATCGAAGCGCCGGGAAAGTCCGCCGGATCATGACTACGCTGCCGGAGACCCGTGGCCTCACCGAGCGGGTGCCCATCGAGCTTGCCCGTGTGGCACCGGTCGTGACCGTGGTTGGCGATGTTATCCTGGACGGCTGGTGGACCGGGACCATTGAACGGTTTTGTCGGGAGGCTCCCGCACCCGTCGTCGACGTGCAGCGCAGGGATCACGCTCCAGGCGGCGCAGCGAACACAGCCATGAACCTTGCTGCTCTCGGCGCCAGCGTGCGTCTGGTTGGCCTGGTCGGAACCGACGACGCCGGAGCCCGCCTGCGCGCGCTGCTGGATGACGCCGGGGTGGACACCTCCGGACTGATCGCCGCGCCCGGCGTTCGCACAACCACCAAGAACCGCATCATCGGCGGCGACCAGGTGATGCTGCGCCTTGACGATCAGGACGGCGAGCCGCCCGAGGATACCGTGGCCGCGCTGGCAGCGGCGGTTCCTGCCGCACTGCACGGGAGTGCCGCCGTCGTCGTCTGTGATTATGGCACCGGAGCGCTGGGCGCGGCCGTGCGGCAAGCGCTGCGGGAGCACATTGGCGGGGCGCTCGCCGTGGTGGATGCGCATGACCCGCGGCCCTGGTCAGACTTGTCGCCGGCCATCGTTACGCCGAACGCCCAGGAGGCGGCGCGGCTGTTGGGCACCGCTTTCCCGCCCACCGCTGAGGAAGAACGGGTTGCGCTGGTGACCGAACGCCGTGAGGAGCTCTTCGCAGCGACGGGTGCGGGCGCCGTCGTCGTGACGCTGGATCGGGACGGAACGGTGCTGCTCTCTGCGGAGGGTCAGGCGCATCGGACGTGGGCTAGGCCCGCCTCGGAGAAACAGGCGTCCGGGGCCGGAGATACGTTCGTTGCCTGCCTGACGGCCGGGCGTGCCGCGGGAATGCCGATGAGCGCTGCGCTCGATCTGGCGCAGGCTGCGGCGGACGTTGTGGTGGGCCGGGCTGGAACATCGGTGTGTTCCACTGCTGATCTTGCGCAGTACCTGGGTGGTCTGTCCTCGACAACCCTGCCGCTGGATGAACTGCTGCAGCGGGTGGAGTCAGAGCGGGAGCAAGGCCGGCGGATTGTACTGACGAATGGATGCTTCGACGTTCTCCACCGCGGCCATACCCGCTACCTGACGCAGGCCAAGCAGTTGGGCGACGTGCTGGTTGTGGCCCTCAACGGTGATGACTCCGTGCGTCGCCTGAAGGGACCGGACCGGCCTATCAATTCGCTCGCCGACCGGGCGGGGGTCATTGCGGCGCTCAGCTGTGTCGACTATGTAACGGCCTTTGACACCGACACCCCGGTGCCGCTCATTGAGGCGCTACGGCCGGATATCTACGCGAAGGGCGGGGACTATTCGTCCCAGATGCTGGAAGAGGCGCCTGTCGTGGAGCGCTGCGGGGGAGTGGTCCGGATTCTCGATTACGTTCCCGAGCGTTCGACGACGGCGATGGTCGAGAAGATCCGCACCACTCCCACTGCTGCACCATGAGCCGCCGCTGGTCAGGGGAGTGGGGGCGGCCGGCTCCTTCCCAAGAGCCCGCGCTGGACGTGCTGATCCCCTCCTACGGCCGCGCGGCAGAGTTGGCTGTCACGCTCTCGGGCCTGGCGGCACAGGACGGCCCCGTTTTCTCGGTCATTTTGAGTGACCAGACCGACGGGGAACCGGTGTGGGAGGAACCCGCGGTGGCCGCAATGGTGCGGGTTCTTCGCGCGCAGGGACGGCCGGTCACTCTCGAGCGGAATCTGCCTCGACGCGGAGTGGCGCAGCAGCGGCATATCCTGCTGGAGCGTTCGCGTGCGGCCCAGGTGCTGTTTCTGGATAACGACGTCTGGCTCGAACCCGGAATGATTGCCCGCATGCACGCCGCCCTGAATGAAGCCGGCTGCGGGTTCGTGGGCGCTGCGGTGCAGGGGCTGTCCTTCCTCGACGACTATCGGGAGCATGAGCTTGAACCGCTTGAGCTGTGGGAACGCGCTGTTCGCCCTGAGCGGGTTCGGCGGGATGACCCGTCCTTCGGCCGGTGGGCGCTGCACAACGCCGCCAACCTCACCCACGCTGCGGCGGAGCTTAGCCTCGCGCGGGAGGACTGGCGGCTGTACAAGGTGGCCTGGGTCGGAGGATGCGTCCTCTTCAACCGGGAAGCACTGGTGGAGTGCGGAGGGTTTGCATTCTGGGATCAGCTGCCGGCTGACCATGCAGGCGAGGATGTTGCCGCTCAGTGGCGCGTGATGGAACGGTACGGCGGCGCCGGAATCCTGCCGTCAGGAGCAGTGCATCTGGAGTCGCCCACTACCGTCCCGCACCGCGAAACGGATGCGGCCGACGTCGTGCTCGGTGTTGATGGGGTTTAGGTCAGGCATACGCCAGACCGATCGCTGCTGTGTTTGAATTGCGGGATGCTTGCCACGGGGGAAATTGTGTCGGCGCCGAAGCTCATCGAGGGTGACCGTGTTGCGGTCTTGTCGCCCTCGTTTGCGGCACCAGGCTTCGCGCCGGCCATTCATGAGCAGGCAATGAGCCGCCTGGCCGCTGCGACTGGGCTCATTCCCGTGGAGTTCCCCACGACTCGCCTGCTCGGGGCGACAGCTGAAGCTCGTGCCGCAGACATCAATGCGGCATTCGCTGATACCAGCATTCGTGCCATTCTGTCGACGATCGGTGGTGACGACCAGATCACCGTCATCCCACTGCTGGATCCAGCCGTTGTTCGTGCCGATCCGAAGATCTTCCTTGGGTACAGCGACAATACGAACCTACTCAATTGGTTGTGGCAGCAGGGCGTGTCGGGTTTCTACGGCGGGTCGACTCAGGTACACCTCGGGCCGGGACCTCATATTGACGGCATCCACCTTGCCTCTCTGACGGCTGCCCTGATGACGGGCGAAGAGCTGGAGATCGTCGAGCCCGGTGAATCTGAGGACTTCGGACTCGATTGGCAAGACCCTGCTGCCCTTGTCGAGTTCGGAGAGCGGGAGCCCACCGAAGCGTGGACATGGGCTGGACCCGAACGCATGGTGTCGGGGAGGACTTGGGGTGGTTGCCTGGAGGTCATCGACCAGCTCGCTTTGGCAGATCGCCTACCGCAAGCCGCGGATCTTCGCGGGTCAATACTGTTGCTGGAGACCAGCGAGCTGATCCCTCCCGCTGACTGGGTGAAACGATGGGTTCGGGGACTGGGGGAACGCGGCATCCTCGAAGCAGTTGAAGGGGTTCTGCTTGCACGGCCTCCCACCAGCGACTTCGGAGCCCGCCCTGAGCGGCGGGAACGCGCGGGGTTACGGGCGGCTCAGTACGACGCCGTCATCGAGCAGGTGGCTTCATACAACCCGCGCGCGGTAGTCTGCGCCGGCGTGCCCTTCGGGCATACGCGGCCACAATGGATCCTGCCTTATGGCGGACCGATCACGATGGACGGGAACGCCCGCACCATAAACGCCCTTTATAGGTAGGCCTGATCGAGTCCTTAGGAATGTTTTGAAAGTGCCGACGCCACAGTCTCCCGGCCCATCGCGGCTGGATGCTCCTGGGCAATTAGTGCTGCGGGCTCCGCTCCCGACGGACGAGGCACAGGTGCTCGCCGCCCAGTCAGAGCTTGCGGATGACGGCTTCGATTTCGCACTCAGCGATCTCGACGGGACGTGGAAGCAGTACCTTGACAAGGTTGAGCGGGACCGTTCCGGCGTAGGCCTCTCCGCAGGTCGCGTTCCCGCGACAATGCTCTTTGCGACTGTCGGTCATCAGATTGTGGGGCGGGTCCACGTTCGGCACGAATTGACGCCGGCGCTGCTGGAAGTGGGCGGCCATATCGGCTACTGCGTGCGGCCGGCACACCGCCGCCGTGGCTACGCCACCGAGATGCTGCGCCAAGGGCTGGAGGTGGTCAGCGGCCTCGGGATTGAGCATGCGCTAGTTACTTGCGGCGACGACAACCCAGGGTCGATTGCAACGATCGAGCGGTGTGGTGGCGTTCTGGACAACGTGGGCGCGGGCGCCGGCCGCAAGCGTCGCTATTGGATCGGTCTCGCTTGAGCAGGAACGTTCGCTGAACAACAGGTGTGACTCTTCGGTTCGGCGCTACTCGATGGCTGGCTCGCCGGCCCAGGCCTCTGCGTAGAATTGCGCAGAGGCCGCGTCGAGCAGCTCAGCATAGGCATCAGGATTCATCGCCTGCGCTGAGTCAGCGGGCACCGATGGAGCGAAAGCTGACACGCCGAGGCCTGCCTCCTGATCCTGGAGCGTAAGGCCGGCCACCTCCACAATTGTTGGGTACAGACTCAGTTGGTCCATTTCGGAGCGCACGATGGTGCTGCTGTCCGCTCCCGGGATCCAGATCCGGTTGAAGATGGTGCGGTTGTCGTTCCCGCCTAACTGGTCCTCAAAGGGGTCGCCGGTAGTCAACTGCTTGAGGTGGTCGCCCATGATCACCACGGCGGTGTCGTCAAGGTAGCCCTTCTCCTTCATGTGGTCGACGAATCCGGCCACCTGGGTCATGGAGCAGGCGAACACCGAGGTGGTCGCGTTCTCCGTGTCCACGTCGCAATAGTCATAGATGTGCAGCGGGGCGTGTGTGTCCAGCGTCAGCATTGTGAGGTTGAACGGCTGCCCGGTGTTCTCCGCCTCGGCGTGCAGCACGTCGATCTCATCCTTGGCGTAGGCCATCAGGCGTTCATCGCTCAGGCCCCAGTCGCTGCGGAAGTTGTTCTCTGGTTCGCCGGCTGCGCGCCAGTCGGAAAGATCTTTGATCTCGGAGTAACCGTGACTGCTCAGGAAGACGTCCTTCGCGGCGAATGAAGCATTGGCGCCGCCCAGGAAGACGTTCTTGTATCCCTGCTCGTCCAGAAGATCGCCCAGGCAGGTAGCCCCACCCAGATAGGTGTCGACTTCACCGCCGAGACTGTTCAGCGCGCCGCTTCCCATGGCGGAACTTGTGCCCTTCAACGGGATGCCGCACTGCGTCGAAACGAGGCCGGCCATTGTCCAGCCACCACCCTTGTACTCGCGCAAACTCTCGACGCTTTGCCAGCCGTCTGAAGCCTTGGTGACCTCTTTGAGCGAAGCGAATGCGTCCTTCTCGAAGAGTTGGTCATCCGCGATGGTGCCTTCACCGGACTCAAGATAGATCAACACCAGGTTTCGCTTGAGCGCATCGCCGGTGACCGTCGGCTCCACATAGTAGTTGCCGATGTCATACGACGAATTCGCCGCCTTGATGTAATCCCACAGGCTGACCGTGCTGGCGAAGGACGTGGTGCCCGCGACAACCAGTCCGGCCACCAGAACGCCGGAGACAGTGTTCATGATCCACTGCGATCGCGGCGGAATGACCGCCGTTTTGTTCCGCCGCCTACGATGCCGGGCGTAGCGCCACAGTGCGATCCCGGCGGTGATGAGCAGCGGAACTACACCGATACCCAGGACGGCGATCCAGATGATGGGGCCGCCACCGCCGTCGGTTTCCACGGAGACGAGGTTCAGCAGCATCTGACCAACGGAGATTTCGCCCCAGTGGGAACGAATGATGGCAGCAGCGATGAGCAGTGCGAGGCCCGCCCAGATCAGCGCGTAGATGCACGTGCGGCCAAGAAAAGCGCCAGCCCGCCGGGTTACTGAAAGAATTGAGCCGAGCACGGCAACCCCTCGCGTTTCGCAGCTCGGATGTCCGCTGAACACCCTCGATCGTGGTCCGGTTCACGGGTGCCCAGTCGTATATCCATTGTTCATAAGGATTTCATGCGCGAGCCACGAAGGAAAACGGCATCGGACACCCGCCCGTTCCGGTGCTGCGTCACCATGACAAACAAGTCACCATGACAAACAATCAGCACGGGTCCGTCCCCGGGGCGGTGACCGGGGCATCAGAATATACTCGGAGCATGTCTTCACAGCGCCTCGACCGAGGCCTCCACGGTCAGCCGTCCGCGTTCGAGAATCACAGGGGCACTCTGTGAGCGGCGGTCTGGTAGCCCTGCTGGATGACGTCGCAGCCATTGCCCGCATAGCGGCCGCCTCGGTGGATGACGTTGCAGCCGGAGCCGCAAGAGCCGGCGTAAAGGCGGCCGGCGTTGTGATTGACGATGCTGCAGTCACCCCGCAGTACGTTTCCGGGGCTGATCCGTCCCGCGAACTGCCAATGATCAAGCGCATTTTTTGGGGCTCGCTACGCAACAAGCTGTTGATCATTTTGCCGGCGTTGCTCCTCGTCAGTGCCTTCGTCCCGGGCATCATCCCCTACATCCTGATGCTGGGCGGCACCTACCTCTGCTTTGAGGGCGCCGAGAAGGTTTGGCACAAGCTCCGCGGCCAACACGATGCGAAGAAGTCGCCAGCGGTGGAGCGAGGCCCCGAGGCAGAAGCCAAGGTCATCAAGGGTGCGATCACCACCGACTTCATCCTGTCCTGCGAAATCATGGTCATCTCGATGAACGAGGTGGCCGCCGAGTCCATCTGGTCCCGTGCGCTCATCCTGGTTGTCGTGGCTATCGCGATCACCGTGCTCGTTTACGGAGCCGTTGGTCTGATCGTCAAGATGGACGACATCGGGCTGCACCTGACAACCAAAGACTCTGCAGGCTCCAAGCGGTTCGGTGAGCTGCTCGTCAAGGGAATGCCCGCGGTGCTGGCCGCGATTACCTTCATCGGCACTATCGCCATGCTCTGGGTAGGTGGCCACATCATGGTGCAGGGCGTCTATGACCTTGGATGGCACCCGCCGTACGACCTCATCCACTCCCTGGAAGAACCGTTTGCGGGTATTGCAGTGGTGGGTGGACTGCTGGCCTGGCTCGTGAACACGTTGTTGTCGGCAATCGTCGGACTTGCCTGGGGCCTCGCCGTCATGGCCATCGTGCACCCGCTGCTGAAGGCATTGCCGTTCGGCAAGGGCAAAGGCGGGCACGAGGAGGGCGACGTACGCGCAGCAGTCTCGGGCTATCGGCCGAAGAAACACAACGCCGATTCCGCTCAGGCAACTTCCGCTCAGGCAACAGAGACGCCGAACACCAACCCCAGAACGTAGGTCGCTGCGGCCGCTCCCAGCCCGATGGCGAGCTGACGCAGTGCCCGCCTGAGCGGAGAGGCGCCGGAAAGCAAACCGACGACGGCGCCTGTCGCCAATAGCGCCAGCCCCACCAGGGCGCAGGCAACAATCACAGCCGTGATTCCGGTGAGCCCGAAAATGTACGGAAGAACGGGGATCACTGCCCCGGAGGCAAAGAAGCAGAAACTCGCGGCCGCCGCTCCCATCGCTGTCCCCACGCTCTCGTGGTCGTCCTGCCGTTCCTGACGCTCGGGCTGGAGCGAGAAACTCGGATCGCAGTCACAGCTGAACTGCCCCAGGCGTTCGGCTGCACGATGTTCTGCTGCCTCAGGGGACATGCCGCGTGCGCGGTAGACCAGCACGAGTTCGTTGGCGTCGATATCGAGCTCTTTGGCTGCCGTCAGGGTGACCTGCGTGGGACGTGACGCTGTCAGAAGCTCCCGCTGCGACCGCACCGACACGTATTCGCCGGCGCCCATGGACAGCGCGCCGGCGAGCAGGCCCGCGAGACCGCTGAACAGCACGAACGCGCTCGAGACTCCTGTTGCGCCGATACCCATGACAAGAGCCAGGTTGCTCACCAGGCCGTCATTCGCACCGAAGACCGCGGCACGGAAGTTGCCGGAAAGCCGATTGCGTCCACGCGTTGCGAGGCCCCGCACAACCTCCTCGTGGATCTGCTCGTCCGCAGCCATTGCGCTGGTCGCGGAAGGGTCCGCAGCGTAGGGGGAGCGGCCCTCGGCACGCTGGGCCAAGGCCAGCACAAACACGGAGCCGAAGCGCCGGGCAAGGAAGCCGAGAATCCGGTTCCGCAGCGACGGACGCAACGGTTTGCCGGCGTCGTTCCCCAGCAGGGTGAGCCAGTGCTGTTCGTGTCGTCCCTCAGCCTGGGCGAGAGCGAGGAGGATTTCCTTCTCCTCGCCGCCGCGCTTGCGGGCAAGGTAGCGGTAGGTTGCAGCCTCTGCCCGTTCGTCGGCGAGATACTGCCGCCAACGTTTGATCTCGGCGGGTGTTCGGGTTACCTCGGGGCTCACAGCCGGCTCCTGATTTTCTCCGGCCAGGGCTGTTGAGGAGCTCCGGCCATTAACGAATGCATGGCCGAAGGTCTCGTTCGCCGCTGATGCGGTGGACTGCCGGGCATCATCGCTGATCACCAGTATGTCGACAGGCCGCGGAGCGCATTGCACTCCGGAACTACTCCCCTTCGCAAACATCCATGGTACCCGCAACGGGTCCTGAAGCCGGCACTGGTTAGGATGAGGCGGTGGATACCGCAATGAACGACGACGACGGCGCTCGGCGCGGTCTCGCCCGCCGCCTCCTGCGCGGAGGTGCCGAGCCGGACCCGAGGTTTACGCTTGCGAACGAACGTACGTTCCTTGCGTGGATCCGCACCTCACTGGCGCTGATGGCCGGCGGGATCGCCGTGGAGGCGTTCACCACCGCGATCTTCGAGCCGCAGCTGCGGACCGCCCTGGCCGTCCTGCTGCTCCTGCTTGCGATGATCATCTCTTCGCTGGCGTGTTTTCGCTGGCTCAATGTTGAGCGTGCGATGCGGCACGGCACGCCTTTGCCGCTTCCTTTCCTGGCGCCGCTGCTGGCCTTGGGAGGGTCGGTAGTTGCCGCCGTCGTCGTTGTTTTCGTGCTGATGCGGAGCAGTTGAAGTGATTTCACTGGTCCGGGACTCCGGCCTTCAGCCGGAGCGGACATCACTGGCCTGGGGTAGGACAATGACGGCGCTGGTCGGCTCCAGTCTCCTGTTCCTGCGGTGGGTGCCAACCTACGGCTGGTTCGCCGGAACGCTTGTGGCTGCGGCACTGGCGGCGGCGCTCGGCATTTATGTGAGCCAGCGCCGCAGGTATGCGCGGAGCGTCGCAGGGATTTCGCGGGGCCGGGTGGACGCGGATGTTGTGGCGGTGATGTCTACCTCGCTGGCAGTGCTCGCGATGGGCGCGCTCGGAATCTACACCGTGCTGTTCCTGCCGCTGTAACAGGCTGCACGTAGGGTAGTAGCGAACCCGCCTGCTTTCAGCATGCCCTCTCATACCAGGAAGAAGCGCCGTGGAGTACAGACGCGACACCAATGCAGCACGCAACCAGCCGAGCCCGTGGAGGGACGGCCTCGGAAGGGTGAGCCTCCGCAGTGCGCAGCTGCTCCTGCTCCTGACGTTGCTGGTGGTATCGATCTACGGTCTGATCCAGGTGCGGCTCGTGGTCATTCCGCTGCTGCTCGCGCTGATCCTCGCCGCAGCCATCAGCCCTCTGGTCAACATGCTGCGACGCCGCGGCTGGCCGAGCGCGCTGGCAACTGCCACCTCCTTCCTGCTGCTGCTGGTGGTGCTCGGCGGTGTGATCACCGGGATTGTGTTCGCGGTACGCAGCCAGCTCGACGAGCTGATCCAGCAGGCCAACGAGGGTTTCCAGCAGGTCTACGACTTCATCCAGACCGGTCCCATCCCGATTGACCAGGAGCAAATCGAAAGCGCCCGGCAATCGCTGATCGACTTCGCCACGAGCTCGACCGTGGGTAGTACTGCGCTGACCGGGCTCAGCGCAGCCGGCAGCTTTCTCACGGGAGCGCTGCTCATGCTGGTGATCCTGTTCTTCTTCCTGAAGGACGGGGACAAGATCTGGGCCTTCATGCTGCGGCCTTTCCGCGGGGAACGGTTGCACCGCGCGCAGCGCGTTGGGCACAGGAGCCTGGACGTGCTGGGCGGCTACGTTCGGGGAACGGCCATTATCGCCACCGTGGACTCGGTGTTCATCGGCATCGCCCTGCTGATTCTGGGTGTGCCGCTGGCCATCCCGCTGGCCGTGATCGTGTTCATCGGCTCATTCGTTCCACTCGTCGGCGCAACCGTTGCGGGAGTCCTCGCCGCGCTGGTTGCACTGGTGGCCAACGGGCCGTTCGTTGCGCTGATGGTGATTCTCGCCGTCGTCGTTGTGAACCAGCTGGAAGGCAACTTCCTGCAGCCGGTTGTCATGGGGCGCTCGCTGAACATCCACGCACTCGTGATCCTGCTGGCGTTGACCGCGGGGACCATCCTGGCCGGCATCGTCGGTGCGATTCTTGCCGTACCGGTGGCCGCAGTTACGTGGGCGGCGATCAAGGCATGGAACGAGGAGGATGAGCCGGAGCCGGCTGCTGTGCCTGCGAAATCCGATCCGGACGGCGCCGGGGCGGTGCCTGCGCAGGAACCGTAAACACAGAAACTGCCCGCGGGTACAGGGCCGCCGGTTCGAAACGGCAGCCCTGCACCTGCGGGCAGTTTTTGTACTGGGGAGCCGACAGCGTCTGTATGCTCGTAAACCAGCAGCCCCGGAAGGAACCACAGTGAAGGCTCTCCCAGTAGAACCGAGCAACGCGCCGGTCGCCATTGGTTCGCGGATCAGGTCAGCGCGGCAGGCCCAGCGCATGACGATCGAACAGGTGGCAGACTCCACCGGGCTGACCAAAGGCTTCCTCAGCAGGGTGGAGCGGGACCTGACGTCGCCGTCGGTCGCTTCTCTCGTGACGCTGTGCCAGGTTTTGTCCATCTCCATCGGGGACCTCTTCACCGTCCCGGAAACGCATCTCACCCGGCTGAGTGAAGCACCGAAGATCAGTCTCGGTGGTGAAGGCATCAACGAGCGGCTCATGACAGCGCGTTCGGAGCAACGCCTTCAGATGATTCGGGCTGTTGTTGCACCCAATGGCAAAGGCGAGTCGGATTTGTACTCGGTGGACTGCGAAGTGGAGACCCTGCATATTGTGGCCGGTCGGTTCGAACTGATTTTCTCCAACGACCGGTACGCCATGGAAGCGGGTGACACCATTACCTTCCCGGGGCGGGAACCGCACACCTGGGTGAACCCCTCTGACGAGGAAGCGGTGGTGCTGTGGACCCTGGTCCCAGCGGCGTCAAGAAGCTGATTTTTCCTGTCCCAATCGTTACCGGGATACCAAGCGAGCTTATGGAATACTGATCGAACAAAGCCGGTCTATACAGGATCGGCGACTGTTGTGGTCACTCATCGCGGCGGGCCGGCTCGTACCGGTTGTTCGCCTCGATGCCTCGACGACGCCGCGCCGGTGCCGGCGCGCTAGCTTGTGAAGGGACTGGAGCGATGAAAACTTCTCGGACAGCAGGGTTTGCGGTGGTTGCGGCTGTTGCGTTGACCGCCACGGCATGTGGCGGCGGAGGCGGCGGGACTGCCGACGGCGGCGAGGCCGCAGATTACGGGGCAGAACTCTCCGGCACCATGACGACGGGCGGCTTCACTCTGGGGGATGAGGTGGCAACGTCCCGTGCGGACCTTGCTACCGCCGCCCTGGAAGAGGACGGCGTGACCGTCGAGATCAACGAGAGCAACTTCGATCCCCAACGGTTTGCTGCGCAGGCCGCGAGCGGAACACTGCCGGACCTTGTGGTGATGGACCGCCAGTACGTGGCAACCTATGCGGCCAAGGGGCTGATCGAGCCGGTTGATGAATGCTTCACTACCCACGATGTCAACGCTGAGGAGCACTACTACCCTGCGGTGCTGCAGGACGTTACCTATGACGGGAAGGTGTATGGCATTCCCCAGTTCTGGCAGCCCTGGTCAATCATCACCAACACCCGCGTCATGGACGAGGCCGGTGTCACGGCCGAGGACCTCGACACCTCGAATCCTGATGCCGTTCTCGCCGCTGCAGAGAAAATGTACGAGTCCGATGGTGAAAACCCCACCCGTCTTGGCTTCGATCCTCAAATGCCGTCACAGGCTCCGATCTGGTTCGCCGCGTTCGGTGGGCAGATCATGGACGAGACAGGTAAACCCACCCTCGACGACCCCGCGAATATCGAAGCGCTCACCTGGCTGAAGGAGATCTACGACGCCCAGGGTGGTTATGAGACCGCCTACAGCTTCGGCCAGACCTGGGACTTCTTCGGCGAGAACAACCAGTTCGTTGCTGACCAGGTTGGCGCAGGACTGTACGCCCAGTGGTACCCCAACGTCCTCGCTGATTATGCGGACAAGCTCGAGATTTCCGGTGTTCCGCTGCGGAACCAGGACGGTGAGGCCATCGCCGTTGCCGGCGGGCAGTCCTACGTGATCCCGACGGGTGCCAAGAACAAGGCGGCAGCCTGTAAGTGGGCCGTCACCAACACCTCCGATGAAGCCTGGATGGCAGCAGCCGAGGCGCGCGTTTCGGGTATGGAGGAGGGCGGGATCTTCACCGGAATCTTCACCGGTTCGCAGACCGCAGACCAGCTGATCAAGGAAGAGTACCTGGAGCCGACCGGTAACGAGGGTTTCGACCAGCTGATCGACTCCTATTACCAGGCGCTCGAGAACGGTGTTCCGCTCGGTTCATCGCCGGCTGGCCTTGAGATTCAGACCGAACTGCAGAACGCCATGGCTCCCGCGATGTCCGGTGACAAGACCATTGAGGAAGCACTGGGCGATGCGCAGGCCGCCGCAATGCTGGTATACGAACAGGCGACCGCCGGCGCACAGTAGGCGCCGCCGTCGTTGTTAAGACGTAAAGAGGGGAGCCGGCCGCAAGGCTGGCTCCCCTCTCTTTGCGCCCCGGTGGTGGGTCAGCCCTTGCGGCCCTGTCCCGCCAAGCCCTCGATGAAGTACCGCTGACCGAAAGCGAACAGGATCAGCATGGGCAGCGTTACCAGCAGGGCCGCTGTCATCACGTACTGGTAGTCGGCCTCACCGCCGGAGGTCGGGCTGAACAGCGACATCGCGTAGGAAATGCCGAGCGGCACCGTGTACTGGTCCGGGCTGCCGAAGTTCAGGTAGATCAGCGGCGCCTGCAGGTTGTTCCAGCTCGCCTGGAACTCAAAGATGAACACGATGATGAAGGACGGGATGGACAGCGGCATGGCGATCCGCCGGAACAATCCGAAGTAGCTGCACCCGTCGATGCGGGCGGCTTCGAAGATATCCCGGGGCAGGCCAAGGAAGAACTGGCGCTGCAGAAAGATGTAAAACGCTGAGCCGAAGAGATTGGCTCCCCACAGCGGCACCGTTGTGCCGAGGAAGCCGAGTTCCTTCCAGATCAGGTAGACCGGGATCATGGTCACTGCTCCGGGCAGCATCATGGTTCCAAGCACGAGGCCGAACAGCAGGTTGCGGAACGGGAAACGGAAGTAGGCAAAGCCGAAGGCCACCAGAGAGCTCGAGAAGGTCACCAGCCCGGCTGCCAGCAGGGCGATGATCAGGCTGTTGGAGATCCAGGCGAGGAGCGGCAGCTGGTCCCACACCTCAACGTAGTTGGTGAAGACCCAGGTTTCCGGGATGAGCCGGTTGTCGAAGACGTCCTGGCGTGGCTTGAACGTTGCCGCCAGCAGCCACGCGAACGGGTACAGGAACAGCACGGAAAATCCCAGGAGAAGCGCCCAGAGGACGACCCGGCCAATGATGCTGCGCGGCTTGTACCAGGGGAAGCGCTGCGTGGGGGTTGCGGCGGACTTGTCCCGCGGATCCGACTCAGCGGCAGCCTGCGGTTGCGACTTGAGAACTGACGCCATGGTTACCGGCCCCCCTCGTAGTAGACGAACTTGTTTCCGAAGCGGACCTGGAAGACCGTGATCAGGAGGATGATGACGAACAGCAGCCAGGCGATGGCCGCAGCGAAACCCATGTTGAACTGCTGGAAAGCCTGCTGGAACAGGTAGACACCGACAAAGAGTGCGGCGTCGGGTGCTGCGCTTGTCGTATCCCTGTAGAAGAGCAGGAACGCCTGGTCGAAGACCTGGAGCGCGGCGATGGTCAGCACGATGGTGCAGAAAAACAGGGCGTTGGAGATCATCGGCAGGGTGACGGAGAAGAACTGCCGGATGGCCCCTGCGCCGTCGAGGGACGCTGCCTCGTACAGGTCCTGCGGGACATTCTTCAGCGCCGCAAGGAGGATCAGCATGGTGCCGCTGACACTCCATAAACCAATGATGATGATGGACGGCTTCATCCAGTCCGGGTCAATCAACCACTGCGGCCCGTCGATCCCGAAAATGCCCAGGAAGCCGTTGATCGCCCCGGAGTTCCCGTTGAGGAGCAGGAGGAAGATGGACGCGGCAGCGACGGACGGCGTCATCTTCGGCAGGTAGTAGATGATGCGGAAGACGCCGGCCCCCCGTTCGGGAATGCGGTGCAGCAGATAGGCCAGGAGTAGGGCGAAGCAGATCTCGAGCGGCACTGACAGTACGGCGTAATACAGCGTGTTGCCCAGGGACGTCATCACCTTGGGATCTTTGAACAGCAGTTCGTAGTTGCTGAAGCCCACAGGCGTGGCGGTGTCGGTGGAGAGGTCGTAATTCGTGAAGGAGATGACGAGGCTGTACACCATGGCTCCGAGCGTGAACACGAGGAACCCAACCACCCAGGGAAGGATGAACAGATACCCTGCCCTCGCCTCCCTGTTGAAGGGTTCCTTGATCCAGCGGGGACGCCGAAGCCGTCGCTTCCGGGGGGAGTCAACCGCTGTGGCCATGCTGCACCTCCTTGCTGTCGGCAGAGTCGCTTCTCAACAGAGTAAGCCATAAGCAAGCT
Organism: Arthrobacter sp. KKT183; assembly: GCF_055657625.1. Classification (NCBI taxonomy): domain Bacteria; kingdom Bacillati; phylum Actinomycetota; class Actinomycetes; order Micrococcales; family Micrococcaceae; genus Arthrobacter; species Arthrobacter sp. KKT183. The sequence continues at coordinate 584,003 of NZ_CM145770.1, forward strand.
TTGTTTACGGCGCAAATCTTCCCATTCGAGAAGCGATGGGCTATACGTGCCGGAGGCGGTCCGATAGCGTGAGCCGTCCCTCTCAAGGTCAGGAGCTATCAATGGACTGGACACTGGAAGTCATTGTGGTGCCGGTGAGCGACATCGCGCGCTCGATCGGGTTTTACCGCGACAAACTTGGATTCGTGCAGGATTTCGAGACCGACTCCGGCGGCGTGCATTTCACCCAGTTCACCCCGCCCGGTTCCGGTTGTTCCATCGTGTTCGGCAACGGGCCGGGCATGAGCGCTATGCAGCCCGGCAGCCTGAAGGGCCTTCAACTGGTCGTCTCCGACGTCAAAGCAGCGCGCGAGGAGCTGATTGGTCGCGGTGCCGAGGTCGGCGACGTCACCGTCTTTGACGAGCGCGACGGCGGCACTTTCTTTGGATTTGATGACCCGGACGGCAATTCCTGGGCTGTGCAGCAGATCAAGGCACGCGCCGACAAGCCGCTGATTCCGCGTTCCTGACTGTTTCCGCTCTCCTTCATTCCGACCGGCATGAACCGACCCGCGACCTTGACTGAGACGCGTACCACAATTAGCCTTACGAGAAACAGTTGATGCCTATAGGGCAACTGCGTCCGGAGTACGAGCGGACGTCACGGGGACTAAGGAGATGTACATGGAAGAGCTGCGCGTCACGGCAGGCGGCAACCTTGGGCCGATCGATTCGGCTCGCATTCCGCGGTACGCCGGAGCGGCCACGTTCGCGCGGCTGCCGCGGATCGACCAGGTGGAGAAGACCGACATCACCGTTGTCGGTGTGCCGTTCGACTCCGGTGTCTCCTACCGGCCGGGCGCGCGGTTCGGCGCCAACCATGTCCGCGAGGCCTCGCGGCTGCTGCGCCCCTACAACCCGGCGATGGATATCTCGCCCTTCGAGCGAGTGCAGGTCGCTGACGCCGGTGACATGGCCGTGAATCCCTTCAACATCAACGAGGCCATTGAGACCATCCAGCAGAACGCGCTGGACCTCACGCACGACGGCGCCCGCCTGGTCACGCTCGGTGGTGACCACACCATCGCACTGCCGTTGCTGCGCGCGGCCTCCGAACGCGCCGGTGAGCCGGTTGCGCTGCTGCACTTCGATGCCCACCTGGACACCTGGGACACCTACTTCGGTGCCGAGTACACGCACGGAACACCCTTCCGCCGCGCTGTGGAGGAAGGGATCCTGGACACTGAGGCCATCTCCCACGTCGGCACCCGCGGGCCGCTGTACGGAGTGAAGGACCTGGAGGATGACCGGCGCTTCGGCTTCGGCATTGTGACCTCCTCCGATGTGTTCCGCCAGGGTGTTGACGAAACCGTCGCCAAGCTCCGAGACCGGATCGGGAACCGGCCCCTCTACGTGTCGATCGACATCGACGTGCTGGATCCGGCACACGCGCCGGGCACCGGCACCCCCGAAGCCGGCGGGATCACCAGCCGTGAGCTGCTCGAGATCCTGCGCGGCCTGCGCGGGATGAATCTGGTGGGCGCCGACGTCGTCGAAGTTGCTCCCGCGTACGATCACGCAGAGATCACCGGTGTGGCGGCGTCGCATGTCGCCTACGATCTGGTGAGTCTGATGGCCGACGAAATCTCCACGCGAAAGGACGGCTGATGCAGTCCGTTGACAGTGATGCAACAGTTCCCCCACAGCCGGTCACGGGCCAGCGCAACGGCGGTGACCTGGTTGTCGAGACGCTGAGCGCGCTGGGCGCCTCCACCGTCTTCGGCATCCCGGGCCAGCACGCGCTGGGCCTGTTCGATGCGTTGTCCCGTTCCAATCTGCAGTTCGTCTCTTCCCGGGTGGAAAACAACTCCGCATTTGCCGCCGACGGGTTCTCCCGTGCCACCGGTGAAGTGGGAGTGCTCTTCCTCTCGACCGGACCCGGCGCATTGACCTCTTTGGCCGGGCTGCAGGAGGCATACGCCACTGGAGTGCCGATGGTCGTCATTGCAAGCCAGATCCCGCTTGAGGGCCTGGGCGCCCGCCGGAAGGGCATGCTGCACCAACTCGATGACCAGAAGGCCTCGGCCGCCAACGTCACCAAGAGCCAGCGGCTGATCCAGCACGCGTCCGGCATCCCGTCCGCGATTCAGGACGCGTGGACCGAAGCCGTCTCCTCGCCCCAAGGGCCGGTGTGGGTAGAGGTTCCGCAGAATGTGCTGCTGGACGCTGTCGTCGTGCCCCAGGTGGAGGATGCGCTGGCAGAGCCGTTCGATAATCCGCCGCGCATCGAGCTGGTCCGTGAAGCCGTCAAGTGGCTCTCGGACGCTAAGCGCCCAGCGATTGTGGCCGGCGGCGGCGCCCGGCGCGGCAAGGCCGAGAAGGAGTTGCTCTCGCTCGCGGAGAAGCTGGATGCGCCGGTGCTGTGCTCGCCCGGCGGCAACGGCGCCTTCCCCTGGAACCACGAGTTGTCGCTGCAATCCTGGGTTGAGGACCGCTACGTCACCGAAGTGCTCGAAGACGCCGATGTGCTCCTGGTGATCGGTTCCTCGCTCGGTGAGGTGACGTCCAACTACTTCAGCCTCGAGCCGCGAGGCCGCATCATCCAGATTGATGCCGAACCCCGGGTCCTCGAATCCAACCGTCCTGCCCTCGGCATCCGGGCCGACGCCGGCCAGGCACTCACCGCGCTGGATGACGCACTCGAACCGGCCGGGCGCCGCACCGGCGACTATGATCCGCGCAGGCTCGTTGCCGAGACACTTGCCAAGGTGCAGGCCCGCCTCGATGAGCAGGACCTGGGCAAGGAGCGGACCTTCATGGCCGACATCCGGGCGGCCGCGCCCGATGACATGCAGACGTTCTGGGACATGACCATCGCGGCTTACTGGGCCTGGAGCTGCTGGGATTCCCGGGATGGAGAATTTCACTCGGCGCAGGGGGCCGGAGGCCTCGGCTACGGCTTCCCCAGCGCTATTGGCGGCTCGGTGGGGCTCGCATCGAAGGGGCTGTCTGACCGCGTGCTTGCCGTGTCTGGCGACGGCTCGGCCATGTACTCGATCGCTGAGCTTGCCACGGCCCGCCAGCACAATCTGCCGGTCACCTGGCTCATTGTCGACGACGGCGGCTACGGCATCCTCCGCGAATACATGGAGGGCGCGTTCGGCAAGGCAACAGCCACCGAGCTCACCCGGCCGGACTTCGTAAAGCTGGCCGAATCCTTTGGCGTCCCCGCTGTCCGCGTGGCGCCGGAAGACGTGCGGGAGGCACTGGAGACAAGCTTCGCTGCGGAGGGTCCCAACGTCGTCGTTGTTGAGACGCTGCTGAGGCTCTTCGCTCCCACACACCTGTAAATTGGGAGGCGAAGTCCGCTGACTCTGGGAGGCCCCGCCGTGTTTGATCTGCGCGAACTGGACAGGCCCATCATCGGAGCGCCGATGGCCGGCGGGCCTACCACGCCGGAGCTTGCCGCTGCGGTGAGCAATGCCGGCGGTCTGGGTTTCCTCGCAGCCGGGTACCGTGCGCCGGAGGATCTCGAGACGCAGCTGCGCAGCGTTTCCGCGCTGAGCAGTGGTCCCGTCGGGGTGAACCTGTTTGTGCCGGATGCCTTCCAGCCGGATGTGGCGCTCCTCGGTGCCTACCGTGAGTCCCTGCGCCCGGAGGCTGCCGCGCTTGGAGCTGAGTTAGGTGAACCCCGGTACGACGACGACGGCTGGGACGCAAAGCTCTCTCTCGTTCTGGATTTCCGCCCCGCTGCGGTGTCCTTCACCTTCGGCTGCCCGGACGCCGCGGTTCTGGGAAGGATGGCCGACGCGGGGATTCTTCCGATCGTCACCGTGACAACCCCCGTTGAGGCGGAGTATGCGGTCACGGCAGGGGCTCGGGCGCTCGCCGTTCAGGGGCCGAACGCCGGCGGCCACCGCGGGACGTTCGATCAGCGGAAGGCACCGGCTTCGGATCCGCTCGAGAACGTGCTTGCCGCTATTCGGTCCAGAACTGCGGTGCCGCTGGCTGCGGGCGGGGGAGTGTCCGGGCCAGCCGACGTCGTGCGTTTGCGTGCAGCGGGCGCCGATGCGGTGCAGGTGGGTACCACGCTGCTGCTCTCGGATGAAGCGGGCACCAATCCGCTGCACCGGGCAGCGCTGAGCGAGGGTCGATTCGCGGGGACGTCACTTACCCGCGCCTACACCGGACGGTATGCGCGCGGCCTGACGAACCGGTTCATTCGTGAGCATCAGGATGCGCCTGCCGGGTATCCGCAGTTGCACTACGTGACGGCGCCGCTCCGCAAGGCCGCGGTGGCGCAGGGGAATGCCGATGTGGCGCATCTGTGGGCGGGGACCGGGTTTGCTTCGGTACGGCCGGGGCCGGCAGCGGAGATCATCCGGTCCCTGGCCTGAACACAGAGTCTCAATACAGGGCCCGAGGTCAGGCGGCCGTGGATTCGCGTGCAATGACCTCGAACTGCGTCAGGATCTCGCGAGGCGCCGGGCCCGCCGGGTTCTTGATGCGCTCCATGAGTACTTTGATCGCGGTCTTGGCAATTTCTTCTCGTCCGGGGTTGACGCTGCTCAGGGTGGGGATGGAGTAGCGGGTTTCGTCGAGGTCGTCGAAGCCGATCACGGCCACGTCGGAGGGGATGCGCCGGCCGGCCTCCTGCAGCACCCGCATGGCGCCCTGTGCCAGGGTGTCGTTGAAGCCGAACACCGCATCGAACTCGACGCCGCGGTCAAGCAGCTCATGCATCGCTTCGGCACCATTCGCGCGGTGCCACGTGCCGACATAGGCGACCAGGCCGTCGTCGTACTCTATTCCGCGCGATTCAAGCGCCTCACGGTAGCCCTTGAGGCGAAGCCCTGCCGAGCCGATGACCTCGCCCTCATGCGCACCGACGACGGCGATGCGCTGCCTCCCGGTGTCCAGCAGGTGTTCAGTGGCGGCGCGGGCGCCCTCGACGTTCTGCATGGTGACGTGGTCGCAGCCGCCGGAGAAGATCCGTTCGCCGAGCAACACCATTGGCACTTCGGCGGTGACCAGCGCGGCGTCCTCTTCACCGAGACCGAGAGGGCTGAAGATCAACCCGTCCGACATGCGCAGCCTGGGGCTTTTGAGGACTTCGAGTTCACGGTCGCGTTCGCCGCTCGTCTGCTCGATGAGCACCACCAGACCGCGGGCTTCGGCGGCGCGGATTACGGCGTCGGCCAATTCAGCGAAGTAGGGGAGGCGCAGCTGGGGAACCGCAAGGGTGATGGCACCGGTATGGCCGGATCGAAGACTGCGCGCCGTGAGGTTGGGCCGGTAGCCCAACTCGGCGATGGCCTTCTGAACGCGCTCCCGTGTTGCGGGGCGAACGTTCGGGTGGTCGTTGATGACGTTGGACACCGTCTTGAACGACACCCCGGCCACGTGGGCCACATCATGCAGGGTCGCCGCCATGTGGAGAGTCCTTTGTCGAGTTGGAGCCGGTGGGACACATCGCGGTGTCCCACCGGCAGAATATCGCGTTGGTGGAATTCCACGCCGCCGGGCGGTTGACGACCCACATGCTGCGTGAGATCATTTTCAACGTTGTAATCCGCATAAAAACACGAGCACCCGTGCGTTCTGACAGGCAGGAAACTTATCCGTGACCACCACCACCACGCCCGATTCGACGGCGGCCACGACCTCCGCGGCAAGCGGCGAGCTTCCCATGGAAGCGCCGACCACCATCCGCATTGACCGTTCCGCCGTAATCGCGCCCGTCAGCCCAAGAATCTTCGGCTCCTTCGTTGAGCACCTCGGCCGCTGTGTGTATGACGGCATCTACGAACCCGGTCACCCGACCGCCAACGAGGACGGCTTCCGCATGGACGTCGTCGAGCTTGTCCGCGAACTCGGCTCCACGACCATCCGCTATCCCGGCGGCAACTTTGTCTCCGGCTACCGCTGGGAAGACGGCGTGGGCCCCCGCGACCAGCGCCCCGTCCGCCGCGACCTCGCCTGGCATTCCATCGAGACCAACCAGGTGGGCCTCGAGGAGTTTGCGCGCTGGTGCAAGCTGACCGGCTCTGAGCTGATGATGGCGGTCAACCTTGGTACCCGCGGCATTGAAGCGGCGCTCGACCTCCTCGAATACGCCAACCATCCCTCGGGCACAGCGCTGAGTGACCAGCGCATCGCCAACGGCGCCAAGGAACCCTACGACATCCGCATGTGGTGCCTGGGCAATGAGATGGACGGGCCCTGGCAGATTGGGCACTTGTCCGCCGAGGACTACGGGAAGATCGCCGCCCGCACCGCCTCCGCCATGAAGACGGCGGACAAGGACCTCGAGCTGGTGGTGTGCGGTTCCTCCGGTTCCTCAATGCCGACCTTCGGTGAGTGGGAGCGCGTGGTCCTCGAGCAGAGCTATGACTACGTGGACTACATTTCCTGCCACGCGTACTACCAGGAGCGCAACGGGGACCTCGGTTCCTACCTCGCCTCCTCGCTGGACATGCAGTACTTCATTGAGACTGTGGTGGCCACGGCGGACCACGTCAAGCACAAGCTCAAGAGCAAGAAGACCATCAAGCTCTCCTTCGACGAGTGGAACATCTGGTATCTCGAGGAGCACCAGGCATCCGATGAGGTCAACGACGAATGGCGCGTAGCCCCGCGCCAGCTCGAAGACACGTACTCCGTCGCTGACGCAGTGGTTTTCGGCAACCTGCTGATCACGCTGCTGAAGAACCATGATCGGGTGGCGTCGGCGTCGCTCGCCCAGCTGGTCAACGTCATTGCACCGATCATGACCGAGCCGGGCGGCGACACTTGGCGCCAGACCACCTTCTTCCCGTTCTCCGTCACCTCACGGCTGGCGAAGGGCGAGGTGTTGCGTCCGCAGATCGACGCCGGCACGTACTCCACGAAGGTCTACGGCGACGCGCCGCTGGTCGATGCTGTGGCCACTGTCGACGGCGGGAAGTCGGCGCTGTTCCTCGTCAACCGCAGTCAGACCGAGACCATTGACGTGTCGGTCGACGTGAAGGATCTCGGCGCCGAAGTCGTCACTGAAGCTCTCACCCTGCATGATGAGGACGTTTACGCCAAGAACACGCGTGAGGACCAGTTCCGGGTGGGCCTGAAGCAGCTGCCCGGCGCAGTGCTCGACGACGGTGTCCTCACCGTCTCGCTGCCTCCGGTTTCCTGGTCAGCGATCGCCCTCGGCTAGTGAAACGACGCGCAGCGGCCTGGTCCGTCACCCTTGCACTCGCTATTGGGGTGGCGGGCTGTGCCGCGCCGGCGTCCTCGTCGGGGGAGTGGGAGCTGAGCGGGGACTATTTCACGCACGATCCCGCTCTGGTAGCCGGTCCCTCACACGATAGGGATGACTGGTTCGTCTACTCCACCGGCGACGGGCAGGTGGCCGACGGCAATATCCAGGTCCGCCGCTCGGACGACGGCGTGCACTGGGAATATGCCGGCGAGGTGTGGCAGGAGAAGCCGGAGTGGCTCACCGAGGCGGTTCCCGGCGTCGACAATCTGTGGGCACCGGAGCTCTACGAGCACAACGGCACCTGGTACCTCTACTACTCCGCGTCCACGTTCGGGAGCAATGACTCGCTGATCGGGTTGGCGACGAACAGCACTCTTGATCCCGAGGACCCGGCCTATGAGTGGGTCGACCAGGGCAAGGTCATTGCGTCGGCGGGGGAAAATTTCAACGCCATTGACCCCGGCATTGTGGAGGATGCTGACGGTACGCCGTGGATGAGTTTTGGCTCGTTTTGGGGTGGCCTGCAGCTTGTGGAACTCGAGTGGCCGTCGGGGCTCCTTGCGGACTCGGACGCCGAGCCGGTCACTATCGCCGACCGGGGAACTCCGCCGAATGCCATTGAGGCGCCGTACCTGATTGAGCGCGACGGCTACTACTACCTGTTTGTCTCGAAGGACTTCTGCTGCCAAGGCCTCGAGAGCACCTACAACATGGCGGTCGGGCGGTCCACGGAGATCGATGGGCCCTACGTGGACCGCGACGGTGTGTCCATGCTCGACGACGGCGGCACGCCCCTGTTGGCAAGTGACGGACCGCGTGTGGGCCCCGGTGGCCAGTCCGTTTCCGGCGACCTGCTCGCCTTTCACTACTACGATGAAGCACTCGACGGCGCATTCCGGCTCGGCCTGGTCCCGTTGAACTGGGAGGACGGCTGGCCTACAGCGCGCTGGGAATAGGTGGCACCGGCTGCGCCGAGGTGAGACGCTGAAGCAATGTCATACAGCAAGGGAACCAAGGTCAGCTGGAACACGTCGCAGGGCAAGACGCACGGCACGGTCGTGGAGAAAAAGGACAAGGAGTTCACGTTCGACGGCCAGAAGTTCAACGCCTCCAAGGACGAGCCGTACTACATCGTCGAGAGCGAGAAGTCGGGCAAGCAGGCCGCCCACAAGGAAAGCGCGCTCGACAAACAGTAGCGGGAATGTTTCCGGCTGTTCGCTGGTTCAACTAGATGCAAATGCATGAAGCGCAGCGAAGGAGAACCGGCACATGGAAACACGCCGAGTAGTAGTGGTGTCAGGCGGCATGGGAACGCCATCGTCAAGCCGGATGCTGGCGGATCAGCTCGGAGAGGCAGCCCGTCGCCAGCTCGAGCGCGTCGACATCCACACCGACATCACCACCATCGAACTGCGCGAACTGGCCGTGGACATCGCGAACAACATGGTCACCGGCTTCGCTCCGCCTGCGCTCGCAGACGCCCTGAAGTCCGTGGCGGATGCTGATGCGCTCATTGTTGTCAGCCCGGTCTTCTCCGGCTCCTACAGCGGCCTGCTGAAATCGTTCTTCGATGTCCTCGACAACACCGCACTGGACTCGATGCCCGTGCTCATCGCCGCAACCGGCGGCAGCGTCCGGCACTCCCTCATGCTTGACCACGCCATGCGCCCGCTCTTCACGTATCTCCGGGCCCGCGTTGTCTCGACCGGGGTCTACGCCGGTCCCGAGGACTGGGGAACCGGATCCGACGGCGCACCGGCACTGGACCAGCGCGTCACCCGCGCGGCCGGCGAACTCGCGGGCATGATTGCGGGAACGACGACGGCGCGCCGCCCCAACAGCGCGCAGGCCTCCCTTCCGTTCGAGCAGCTTCTGGCTCAGGTGCAGGGCCGCTAGTTCCTAACCCGCGCTGCTGATCCTCCCGCCGCCCTTCCCGCTGAACATGCGGGTTCGGTGGGAACGAGCGTCTTCTTCCCACTGAACGCGCCGGTTCAGTGGGATAGTCGGAGCCGGGATTCTCACCCGCGGGGCTGCGCCGGCACGCGTAAGCGTGTTTTGCTGGACCCATGACTCGGATAGCAGTGGTGGGAGCAGGAATCGTCGGGCTGGCTACGGCGCACGCACTTCGGAAAACGGGCGCGGACGTCACTATCTACGAGTCCGGAACCCCCGGCGGCGGACAGTCCGCCGGTGACGGGCGAATCTTCCGGCACGCCCACGACGACGTCCGACTGGCCGGATTCGTCAGTCACAGCCGCACTCTCTGGCGGCAGTGGGAGGCCGAGTTCGGTGTGGAACTGGTGTCCGACGCCGGAGCGGTGGCGATCGGCGACAGCATCGAGGACAAGCTGCGCATCCTCAGCGACCTTCCACATATCCGCGTGGCGCTCCTGGCCCAGGGCCAACTCGCATCCGCTTTGCCGATCCTCGCCGACTTCGAGGGTAAGGCCATGCTCGATGTGGACGGCGGCGCTATCCGCACGCTCGCCGCCTTCCGTGCGCTGACCGAAAGCCTTACAGAAGCATTGGTGGCCGACCATGTGCTGACGGTCCAGCACACCAGTGAGGGCGATGTCGAGATCCGTACCGGAACCGGGGTGGACCGTTTTGACCATGCTGTCCTCTCCGCGGGCCGCGGCACGGCTCCACTGGCACGGAATGCGGGGCTCGAGATACCCGTTGAACTCGCTGCCCATGCCCGCGTGACGTTCCCCGTGCGCCAGGACGTGGATACTCCGCTACCCACCTTCCAGGACGGCAGCGGAACTTTCGGAGAAACCGGAGTCTACGCGGCCCCTTCAGCCGATAACCGTTCCTACTCGGTAGGCCTCAGCGAAACAACCGGGGTGCGGCAGGACGGAAGCCTCGCGGATCCTCCGGCACTCGAATCCCTTGCCGCCCGGGCGGCGGCCTACGTCCGCCACGCTCTGCCGGGCCTGGACCCCGAGCCGTCCGGCTACGTGCACTGCTGGGTGACCCGTCTGCCCTGGGGCGAGGACGGCGTAGGGATCTGGTCCACCGGGAAAATCAGCGCCATCGCCGGCCATAATCTCTTCAAACAGGCACCGGCTCTGGGTGAGGCGCTGGCAGAAACTGCAGTGTCCGGCGTCGTGCCCGCCTTACTGCGTCCGGAAGCCCAGCTCGGAAAGGCCTGATTCGCCGGCCCGCTTCTTGGAGCGTGAGCCTCAGTGCATTGTGAAAGTGCGTGCTACGGCATCGTGCACACTGGGTACTCCGGCCATCCTGCCCATCACCCGATTACGCAGTTCCAGCATGCCCGGCGGCAGTGGACGCCCAAGGATCATGTTGATGTGCGCCTGACGCGAGGCTGCCAGGGCTGCCCGGCGCCGCTCCTCGTTGAAGCGCCGAAGTCCAAGCCCGACGTCGGTGCCCGCCAGCGAAGCGATGACCAGCGGCACGAGCTGCACGGCATCGAGCCACCCCAGGTTCATGCCCTGCCCGCCAATGGGGGACACCTCATGCGCGGCATCGCCGATCAACGCAATACGCCCCTGCACAAACCGTTCCGCTATGCGCCGCCGTACCGCAAAAGAGCTCAACATCGTGTTGTTCCGGGTATCGACGCCCACACCGGTGCGGCTCGCCACCAGCTCCGCGACTGCCTCGGCCGTGGGGTCTTTCACAAGCGACGGCATCCGCACCACCCAGCGCCGGACCGAGCCGGGCAACGGGAAGGACTCAACAATTCCGGCCGGCTCCAGGTACAGGGCAGCGGTGCTTCCGTCACCGGTGGTGTCAGGGAAATCGCCCATGACGTAGGCGTCGGGATACGGCCGGATGCTCGCGCCGATGCCCGCCGCATCGCGTACGGTGCTTCTGGCCCCGTCGGCCCCGATGAGCAACGCGGACCGGTGGGTGCCGTTGTCAGTAATGGTCAGAACCTCACTCCCGACCTCGTGAACGGCCTCGACGGTTTCGCGCCTGCGCAGCGCATCAGGTGCCAGCTCAGCGAGCCGCTCCGAAAGGATGCGCTCCGTCTGCTCCTGGGGGATTGCAAGCACGTAACGGTGTCTGCCGGGAAGGGACGAGAAGGACAGTTCAGCGACCGTCCGACCGCGGCTCCGCGCAACACCGCCGGGAATCTGAACGCCCGCGGCAACCAGGTTCTCCGCTACTCCAGCCTGTTCCAGTGCGGCAAGCGCCGGTGGGTGGATGCCGATCGCCCGGGAGTGCGAACTGCGCTCGGTGCGGCGCTCCAGGACCTGAACCTCTACACCTGACTGCGCCAGCAGGATCGCGGCGTACAGCCCTACCGGCCCACCGCCGACTATCAGGACATCAGGCACGGCGCACCAGCAGATTCCGGAATGGCACCTGCCGCTCCACGCGCCAACCTGGAGGGACGACGGCGCGCAGTTCGTCCGCCAGATAGCTTCGCCGGATCGACGTCAGCCCGTCCTCGCGGATGTAGGAACCGGGCAACGGCAGAGTGGCCACGGAGAACAGTGCAAACCCCACGCGGGTCCGCGACAGGTCGCTGTGCAGGGCGAGCCGCGTGCCCAGCTTCTCCGAGTCGCTGAGCAGTCCGCTCAGCTCGTCCGGCGAGAGGTGGTGGAGCACATGGTTGGAAGTGACGACGTCGAACTGGGCACCTTCGGCGACCAGTTCCGAACTGAACGCACGGCGGTACCTGAGCCCCGGCGTCCTTGGTCGGCTGCTGGCGAACGCATTCGCGCGTTCGTCGGGGTCAATCGCGGTGATCTCCAGCCTGAAGCCGTCGCGGGCAGCCCAGCGGGCAAGCGCACGGGGTACGTCGCCGCCGCCTGAGCCGACGTCGAGCAGCGTATTGGTACGCGCCGTCGACAGGACCGGCCGGATGTAGTGTGCCCAGGTGCGGTGCCAGCCGGCGACCGAGCGGTTGACGAGCGGGAACTGGGCATAGGTGCGGTCGAGCTTGGCGGGATCGCAGTCCGGCTTGTCCATCTCCTCGATTGCCGTGAGGTTCCGGGAGGCGAGGAAGGCCATTCAGGCGGATGTCTTGGTCAGGAGGGCGGTCTCCACTGTGAGCCCCGGACCGAACGCCATGGAGCAGATGCGCTCATCGGAGTCCGAGCCGGGCTGATCGAGGATGTGCTTGAGGACAAACATCACGGTGGCGCTACTCATGTTCCCGTAGTCCCGCAGCGTTTCCCGGGCGGGGACCAGCTGGTCATCGCTGAGCTTAAGCTTGGCCTGCACCTTGTCCAGAATGCTGCGGCCGCCCGGGTGGATGGCCCAGTGCTCGATGTCCCGGTACTCGAGACCGATCAGGGACTCATCGCGTTCCAGTAAGGGAGCGAGGGCGCCGACGATGTGCTCGTCGATGATGTGCGGCACGTAGGTTCCGAGGACCATCTCGAAACCCTCGTCGCCGATGTTCCAGGCCATCGATTCCTCGCCGACCGGGGTCAGGGTGGTTTCGAAGAAGTCGAGGGACAGGGCTGGCCCCGACGGCGGCGCCAGGTCAGTCCGAGCGGTAATGACCGCGGCCGCTGCGCCGTCGGCAAAGAGGGACGTCCCCACAATCGTGTCCGGGTTGTTGGAGGACCGCACGTGCAACGAGCACAGCTCGGCGCTGACCACGAGGACCACCGCGTTGGGATCGGCGTCGCAGAAAGATTTCGCCGCGCGCAGCGCCGGGAACGCCGCGTAGCACCCCATGAAGCCGAGGTGGTAGCGCTGTGCTGACGGGTTCAGCCCCAGTGCGCGGACGATTTTGTAGTCCGGGCCGGGGTTGAAGAACCCGGTGCAGGAAACTGTCACCACGTGGGTGATGTCCTCAGCTTCAACTCCCTCTGCTGCATCCAGCGCTTTCTGTGCAGCTTCGACGAACAGCTTGGTGCCGGCTTCGGCGTAGACCTCGTTCCGGGCCTTGGTGCCCGGGCTGAGGATGGTCATGGTGTCCGAGTCGAAGAACACCGGGGTCTCGTTGTGGCGTTCGAGCGTGAGTTCCTCCACAGCCGTGTAACGCGTATCGATGCCGGAGGAATCGAACGCAGCAGTCACCAGCCGCTGCCCCAACCTGTTCAGCCCCGGCTGTGCTGCAAAGACATCCCGTACCTGGGACTGCACCATGACGGTGGTCGGTACGGCGGTTTCGAGGGACCTCATCAGGACTGTCATAGTTCATTGTTAGGCGACCGAGTAACTGAACACAATACGAAGCAGGCGGCCGGGAAGTCTGCCGCCGCTGCGCTGTGCCTCTGAGACGCCCGCTGCCCGTGGCGTAGCGTGTTGCTATGGCACTGCACCGGAACGTACAACGACGACGCACACGCGGCCATGAGCAAGCTGGCCGTATGCTCCGCCATGGCTCGGTGTGGGCGGTATCGGCGGTGCTACTGGCCGGGTGCAGTGCGGCACCTCCGAACACCGCTTCAGAGTCTCCTGAAACATCTGCCTCGTCTTCCGCAGCAACGCCAACCGCTTCAGGGACGCCGGCTCAGGGGCCCTCGCCCACTCCGTCCGCAACACCCTCGCCCACTCCGTCCGCAACACCCACGCCCTCCGCCGAACCCACGCCCTCTGCCGAACCCACCCCGGAGCGTTTCGAGCTTCCCCGCGGCGGGGTGGAATTGTTTCCGGACTACCGCCTTGTCGGGTTCAGCGGGCATCCCTACTCAGCCGCACTGGGCAGGCTCGGCATCGGTGCAATCGATGAGCGGGTGGATGAGATCGAGGCACTCGGGAAGGAGCTGGCCGGCGAGCGCAAGGTGATGCCGGTGCTGGAGCTGATTGCCGTCGTCGTGCAGGCTGATCCGGGTGCCGACGGCGCCTACCGGACCCGCGCGTCCGATGAGATCATCAGCGGGTATCTCGAGGCCGCCCGCAGGCATGACGGGATGCTGATCCTGAATGTCCAGCCCGGCCGGGCGAGCATGGCTGAGGAAGTCCGTGCGCTTGAGAAGTGGCTGGTGGAGCCGGATGTCGGTGTGGCGCTTGATCCCGAGTGGGACATTACGGCGGAGCAGCTTCCCGGGCGTTCCTACGGGCACACCACGGGTGAGGAAATCAACGAGATTGCTGCGTACCTCGATGGTCTGGTGACCGAGAATAACCTTCCGCAGAAGCCGCTCGTGTTCCATCAGGTGGCTCCCGGCGTCGTCAGTAATGTGGCGGCGATACAGGAATACGCAGGGGTGGAAGTTATCCGGAGCGTGGACGGAATCGGGTCCGCGACGATGAAAATCGAAACCTACAACCTGCTGATGAAAGACTTGCCTCCGACTGTCCACCCAGGGTTCAAGTTGTTCTTCGAGGAGGACGTGGTGCTGGGTCCGCTGATGACGCCGGCCGAGGTCCTGGCGCTTACACCGCAGCCGGAGTACGTTCTGTACGAGTAGGACCCATCCAACATCACTGTGTTGCCGAACATAGGTAGAGACTTCTTTGAGGGATGGTGGACATGGCGGTTCGATCGGCAGCACTGGTTGGCGGCGCCCTGCTCGCTGCGCTCTTCACCAGCGGATGCATGGCTGTCGAGGAGAACCCGCTCGACGTGAACTCTCCGCGCTCGCAGGAGAACGTCAGCGCGGTCCAGCAGACGGCGGCGGACTTCGGTGATGACCCCCTGAACCTCGCCGAGAACGGCGCCACGCTCTGCGCCACTCAGCCTGACATCGGTTACCAGGAATTCACGGTCCTGGTGCACAACGAGGCGCTTGAAACCTTCACTCTCGACGACGTCACCCTGCAGAACCCCGAAGGGCTCACCCTCGTGAGCGCTGAGGTGTCCACGGCCAACCGGGAGGGTCACCACAAGGCACACGGCGAGGACGACGGCGGCGCTCACGGCACGCACAGCGCGGAACCGGCGCCTGCAGCTCCTTCCGAGACGGCTGAGCCGGCCGGTCCGGTTGAGCCGGTGCCAGCGGAGGGCTACAACATCACCACCCATGAGTACGTGAATCTGGTGGTGGCGGTCTCGATCGCTGACGGTGTTGACGGAGGCACGTCCCAGGGCGTTTCCGTTGCGTACTCTGCCGGTGGACAGGAATTCACGGGTACCCACCCGCTTGCGATCGAGCTGAACCGCGAGAGCTGCGCCTAACCTTCCCTCCACAGCGGGGCAGCCTTTTAGATTGCTGACCGCGTCAATGCCACAATGGCAGGCGTGAGCGCACCAGTTACCACTCCTCCGTCCATCTTCAAGCAACTCGCTGAGGAACTCGGCGTCCAGCAATGGCAGATCAAGGCCGCGGTGGACCTGTTGGACGGCGGATCAACCGTTCCCTTCATTGCTCGCTACCGCAAGGAAGTCACCGGAACCCTCGACGATGCCCAGTTGCGTGAGCTGGAGGAGCGGCTGCGCTATCTGCGCGAACTTGAGGAGCGGCGCGCGGCCGTGCTTGAGGCGATCGAAGCGCAGGGCAAGCTGACCGTTGAGCTTCGTGCCGCCGTCGTCGGTGCTACCACCAAGGCGCGGTTGGAGGATATCTATCTGCCTTTCAAGACCAAGCGGCGCACCAAAGCTCAGATTGCACGGGAAGCCGGGCTGGAGCCGCTCGCGGACTCACTTCTCGCCAACCCATCGCTCGATCCCGTTGCTGAAGCAGGCCGCTTCCTGAACGGGAGCGTTCCCACGGCGGATGACGCGCTGGCCGGTGCCCGGGCGCTGCTCGTGGAGCGTGCCGGGCAGGACGCCGACCTGCTTGCTGACCTGCGTGAACGGCTGTGGAAGCAGGGCCGGCTGCGCTCGCAGGTGGTTTCCGGCAAGGAAGCCGAGGGCCAGAAGTTCTCCGACTACTTTGACTTTGTGCAGGCGCCGTCCGCCATGCCGTCGCACCGGGTCCTGGCACTGCTGCGCGGCGAGAAGGAAGGCGTGCTGCAGCTGACGCTCACCGAGGCTGACTCCACCGACGCTGAAGCTGCGTTGCGTGCCAAGCGCCGTTTCGAGAACTCCGTGGCCGCTTTCCTGGGCGTTGCGGATCAGGGCCGGCCGGCGGATGCGTGGCTGATGGCGACGGTCCAGCAGGCGTGGCGCCGGTTGCTCGCGAAGCTCTCGATCGACCTCCGGGTGCGGCTCTTTGTGGAGGCGGAGACGGAAGCGGTGCGGGTGTTCGCTGCGAACCTGCGTGATGTGCTGCTTGCGGCGCCCGCGGGTGGACGTACCACCATCGGGCTGGATCCCGGGCTTCGGACCGGTGTGAAGGTCGCCGTGGTGGACGGGACCGGCAAGGTTCTCGAAACAGCGACAATTCATCCGCACGCACCCGCGAAGAAGTGGGATGACGCGTTGACTGTGCTCTCGCGGCTCGTAACCACCCACAACGCCGAGCTCATCGCCATCGGCAACGGCACGGCGTCACGGGAGACGGACAAGCTTGCGTCCGAGCTCATCTCGCTTATGTCCGGGCGTACCCTGCAGAAACTGGTTGTGTCCGAGGCAGGCGCGTCGGTGTATTCAGCGTCGGCGCTGGCATCGGCGGAACTGCCCGAGCTCGATGTGTCGCTGCGTGGAGCCGTGTCGATTGCCCGGCGGCTGCAGGATCCGCTGGCCGAGTTGGTGAAGATTGACCCTAAGTCGATCGGCGTGGGCCAGTACCAGCATGACGTGAGTCCTGCCAAGCTGGAGCGCTCGCTTGATGCCGTGATTGAAGACTGCGTGAACGCCGTGGGGGTGGACGTGAATACCGCATCGCCGTCGCTTCTGACCCGGGTGGCCGGCGTGGGGTCCCTGTTGAGCGGGAATATCGTTGCGCACCGTGATGCGAACGGCCCCTTTGCACGCCGAAGCGACCTGCTGAAGGTTCCCAGGCTTGGCGCCAAGGCGTTCGAGCAGTGTGCGGGCTTCCTTCGCATTGCCGGCGGACCTGAGCCTCTGGACGCCTCCAGCGTGCACCCGGAGGCTTATTCTGTGGCGCGGCGAATGGTGAACGATGCCAGTGGCTCACTCCGGTCACTGAACCTCGCAGAGTATGTTGACGATTCGATCGGGCTGCCCACGCTGCAGGATATCTTCACTGAGCTCGAGAAACCGGGGCGGGATCCGCGGCCCGCGTTTGTCACGGCCTCCTTTGCTGATGTCGAGAAGATTTCAGATCTGCGCCCGGGAATGATCATCGACGGGGTGGTCACGAATGTTGCGGCTTTTGGCGCGTTCGTGGACGTCGGGGTGCACCAGGATGGGCTGGTGCACGTTTCAGCGATGGCTGACCGTTTCATCAGCGATCCCCATGAAGTTGTGAAGTCCGGTCAGGTAGTGAAGGTCAGGGTGCTGGAGGCTGACCCGGACCGCAAACGGATCTCCCTCAGCTTGCGGCTCAATGATGACGCCGTGCCGCGGGGCGGCGGGTCTGACCGTGAGGCGCGGGGCGGCGGAGGAGGGGACCGCCGTCGTCATCCG
This sequence comes from Arthrobacter sp. KKT183, assembly GCF_055657625.1. Taxonomy (NCBI): domain Bacteria; kingdom Bacillati; phylum Actinomycetota; class Actinomycetes; order Micrococcales; family Micrococcaceae; genus Arthrobacter; species Arthrobacter sp. KKT183. The sequence continues at coordinate 601,564 of NZ_CM145770.1, forward strand.
AGCGGTGGGCAGGGCGGCAGTTCCAAGCCTGGCGCTTCAAAGCCGGGAGGAAACTCCAACTCGGGAGCGCAGAAGCAGGGCGGCAAGGGCGCACCGGCTCCGGCGAACAGCGCAATGGCGGAGGCGCTTCGGGCTGCAGGGTTGGCGCCGCGGGACTAGCGCGGGCAGCGACAACCGCGGCTTTCCAGCTCCGGACACGAAAGAGCCCCGCAACGGACACGTTGCAGGGCTCTTTCGTGTGTAGCTGAAACCTTAGGCAGGCAGCTGCAGAACGTCGCCGGTGAAGATGAGGTCGGCGTGGATGAGGGTGTCGGCGTTGGCCTGGTAAAGGGCCTGCCATCCACCTTCGACGCCCAGCTTGGCAGCAATGGTGCTGAGGGTGTCGCCGGACTGGATGGTGTAGGTGTCACCGGACAGCTGAACGGCAGGAGCCGCAGGCGCCTGAACAACTGGTGCCTGAACAACTGGTGCCTGAACAACAGGAGCCTGAGCAACTGGTGCCTGGACAACAGGTGCCTGAACCTGAACCTGCTGCGACTGCACCTGCACAGGGGCGGGTGCCGGAGCAGCGGGGATCGGAGTCGGGTTGGCGCCGGCGGTCAGGCCGAGCTTGGCCGAGCATGCGGGCCATGCGCCCCAGCCCTGTCCGTCGAGTACCCGCTCAGCAACAGCGATCTGCTCTGCGCGGCTGGCGTCCTGGGGGAGACCCTGGCCGCCGAAGCCGGCCCAGGTGGACGGGGTGAACTGCAGGCCGCCGGAGAAACCGTTGCCGGTGTTGATGCCCCAGTTGCCGCCACTCTCGCACTGTGCGAGGGCGTCCCAAGTGCTGGCAGGAGCAGCGTTGGCTGCGCCTGCGGAAGCGGTGATTCCAACACCGACGAGAGCTGCCGCTGCAAATCCACGGCGCGCGTTAAGAGTAAGTTTCTGATTCTTCATATGGGTACGATGCTCCAAAAGGCCACCTGCACTCGTTCCGTCCCCGGACGTCTTTGCGACGTTGCTCACCCTTGACTGATCATTGGTCTTGTCTGTGGTGTCTGCCGGACGAGCAACGTACGGTGGAGGGACAGCACCAGGGCATTATGTGGCAGACGCGTAGAGCGCCGTCTGCTTTGTGGTTACCCGAAGCGGGTTCCTGTCTACCGTAGACTGTTTTCCAATCGTTGCCAAATCGAGACGTGGCGGTTATTGACGGAAGACGTGCAGAGGTTCCTTGCCGCGCAGTAGTGAAAACCCCGCAGACCACTGTAAAACATAGGAATGGACGCGCAGCGGACAGTCACCTGTGAAATCCCTATGAGATGGTCAGATATGGACGCCTACGGGCACATCAATAACGTCCAGGTGGTGCGGCTTCTCGAGGAAGCGCGTATCCAGGCGTTCGGTCCGCCGGGAGGAACCGGTGCCGCGGGCCAGGATCCGCCGGTGCCCCTCTTCAGCTCCGTGGCCGCAGGGGTCCAGGCGCTGGTGGTGGAACACCGCATCAAGTACACGGCCACCCTGGACTACCGGAACGTCCCGTTGAAAATCGAGGTGTGGATTGCAGACCTGAAAGCTGCGAGCCTCGACATCGCGTACCGCATCCATGATCCGGTGACTCGCCGGGTGTGCGTGTTGGCGCAGACCACACTGGCTTTCGTACACGGCGAATCGGAGTCGCTGCTGCGCATCACTGCTGAGCAGAAGCAGCAGCTGGCGCCCTACGTGGGCCCGGGCCTCTTCAGATAGACCCGTGAGTTGGCAGGACACACCCCTTCTGAGTGCTCATAAGGGGCGTGTCCTGCCGAATCAACGGGGGTTAGGCGGCGATGTAGCCGTTCGGGTTCAGCACGTACTTCGTGGCCGCGCCCTTGTCGAACTCCTCGTAACCCTGAGGTGCCTGGTCCAGCGGAATCGGCTTGGCATTTACGGCCTTGGCGATGTGCGCCTTATCGTGCAGGATCGCCATCATGAGGCCGCGATTGTACTTCATCACCGGACACTGGCCCGTGGTGAAGGACAAAGACTTCGCCCAGCCGGTACCGAGCGAAAGCGACAGGGAACCGACCTTTGCAGCCTCGTCAATTCCGCCCGGATCACCCGTGACGTAGAGTCCCGGGATGCCGAGCGCGCCACCAGCGGCGGTTACCGACATGAGCGAATTCAGCACGGTGGCTGGAGCCTCGTGCGAGGAGTCCTTGCCGTGACCGCGGGCCTCAAACCCGACGGCGTCAACGCCACAATCCACCTCCGGCACTCCGAGAAGCTGCTCGATCTGGTCCTTGGGGTCGCCCTTGGAGACGTCGACCGTTTCGCACCCGAAAGTGCGGGCCTGTGCAAGCCGCTCCTCATTGAGGTCGGCCACGATGACGACGGCGGCACCCAGCAGCTGCGCGGAGAGTGCAGCCGCCAGACCCACCGGGCCTGCGCCCGCGATGTAGACCGTGGAACCGGTGGTGACGCCGGCCGTGTAGGCACCGTGGTAACCGGTGGGGAAAATATCCGAGAGCATCGTCAGGTCCAGGATCTTCTCCAGCGCCTGGTCCCGATCCGGAAACTTCAGCAGGTTCCAGTCCGCGTAGGGCACCAGGACGTACTCTGCCTGGCCGCCGACCCAGCCGCCCATATCCACGTAACCGTAGGCGCTGCCCGGCCGGTCAGGGTTGACGTTGAGGCAGATACCGGTCTTGCGTTCCTTGCAGTTCCGGCACCGTCCGCAGGAAATGTTGAACGGAACCGAGCAGATGTCACCTTTCTTGATGAACTCGACATCGCTTCCGACCTCCACCACCTCGCCGGTAATTTCGTGCCCCAGCACGAGGTCCGCGGGTGCGGTGGTCCGTCCACGGACCATGTGCTGGTCCGAGCCGCAGATATTTGTGGCGACAGTCTTCAGGATGACGCCGTGATTGACCTTTCTGCCGACGTTCGCAGGGTTGACCCCGGGACCGTCCTTGAGTTCAAACGTGGGGTAGTCGGTATCGATGATCTCGACCTTGCCGGGGCCCTTGTAGGCCACAGCCCTGTTTCCTGACATGGTGATCCTTCCGATGTGATGGGAGTTCGTCTTCGAACATCCCTTTCAGAGGCCGCAACTGACCGCGTCCGTCAGAAGGTGGCCTCGCCGTCAGTCTAGGTCTGAAAGGCTTCGGCGTATACCGATTTGATAAACATTCCAGACGTACAAAAGCATGTCCCGCCGGGTTTCCGGGCGGGACGTGCTTCGGGGACAAAGATCGCTAGAGGGCACGGCTCCCACGGTGCCGCATGGCATAGGCAGCGCCCAGTCCAACGGCGACGACGCCGAGGATCAGGTTGAGCCAGTTGGTGGATGCGTTGGTCGACAGAATGTTGGCGGCAGAGGTGCCGACAATCAGTCCGTAGAGCCACATGACCAGCAGGACCGCGCCGCTTCCGAGCAGGAAGTTTCGAGCTGAAAGAACTCCGCGGCTCATCCAGACTCCGGCGGCTCCCATGGCTAGATACAGCAGGTTGAGGAGCACCGACACCTGGAACGCGCCCAGGAGCATTGCCTCGGAACCGGATGCAAAGGCCATGGAACCGTATTGTGTGGTGATGCCCGGGATGAATCCGAGAATCCCCACCAGCAGGAAAACTACTCCCATCCCCATCGAGGCGCTGCGAACGTGATCGCGCGTCACATGGAAATCATGCGCATGGTGTGATGCGGTAGTCATCTCCCCTCCTCATGTGTAAATATGACTCTTCGCGGTGCCGCGAAAACGTCAGGAGAGGCGCATCGCCTGCACCGCCGTTGGAGGAGCGCAAACCGCGCCCAACCAGCACTCTCATTTTACTGCTGAAATACCCACCTGATAAGGGAAAACATGGCCAACTGGGCAATGATTACCGGCGCAACTGCAGGCCTTGGGGCGGAGTTCGCGGAGCAACTTGCCCGGCAGGGAAAGGGCCTTGTCCTGGTCGCCCGGGACTCGGCCAGGCTGGAGAAAAAAGCGGCTGCACTTCGCTCCCGCTTCAGCGTGGCGGTGGAGGTGCTGGCTGCGGACCTGCACGACGACGACGGCGTCCGCCGTGTCCTCGACAGGCTGCGGGACAGCACGGAGCCGGTGTCAACCCTGGTCAACAACGCGGGCTATGGCCTGCCCAAATCCTTCGAGGCGAATCCGCTTGAGGACGAACTGAACCACGCGGCGATTCATCTCACCGTTCCCCTTGCGCTCAGCCATGCCGCGCTGCAGGGCATGCTCGCACGCGGTTCCGGGCAGATAGTGAACGTGGCCAGCGTTGCCGGGTTCACTCCGCGCGGGACCTACGGCGCGCTGAAGGCAGCAATGATCAACTTCAGCACCTGGGCCAACTTCGCCTACAAGTCCCGGGGAGTAACCGTAATGGCGTTGTGTCCCGGCTTCGTCCACACTGAATTCCACCAGCGTATGGGCATGGACAAGGGCTCCGTTCCACGCTGGATGTGGTTGGATGCTCAGGGCGTCGTGGGCGCTGCCCTGAAGGATCTTTCCGCCGGCAAGGCGGTGTCGATTCCCAGCCTTCGCTATAAGGTGCTTGCGTTCGTTGCGAGGAATGCGCCGTCGTCGTTGGTGGCAAGGCTCGCCGCGCGCGGCAGGTGAACGAATATGTGGGTGGGGTTCATCGAGTTCGACCTCCTGCTGGGGGACGTGCACTCACTGAAGGCGAAGCGTTCGCTGGTTCGGCCGCTGGTGGCGGAGGTGCGGCGACGTTTCGAGCTGTCAGCTGCCGAAGTCGGTACGCAGGATCTCCACCGCCGCGCAACCGTTGGCGTGGGTCTGGTTTCGGGGGATCGTAGGCACGTTGTCGAGGTGCTGGATGAGGTTGAGCGGTTTGTCGCTGCGCGGCCGGAACTTGAACTCTTGAGTGCTCGACGCCGAATTGTGACCAGCGATGACTAACGGGATCGTCAGCGAACTTACTATCATGGGAACGTTGAGGCGTACTTACGAGGAGGTAAGAGCGTGTCTGGATATTTCAAGCTGGTTGACGCCCATGATCATGGGTACCGGCTCAAACTCATGGCCGGTGACGGCACCCTGGTTGCTGTCTCCGCGTACTTCCCCACCAAACAGGCTGCCATCGAGGGCATCGACGTCATCCGTGAAATCGCCGGTACCGGTCCCGTGATGGACCACACCCGCAGGGAGCAGTCTGCCCACGGTCACGCTGCCAGGGAGCAATCCACCCATGCCGTAGCGAAGCCGCGCCTTTCGGCCTGAAGGTTCGCTCCTAGCCTTCACACTCGACGCAGTAGGTGTGCCCGTTGCTTTCCCGTGCTTTCTGAGACCGGTGCCGGACCAGGAAACAGGAGTAGCACGTGAACTCGTCCTCACCCTGAGGGACCACCTGAACGATCAGCTCTTCGGAGACGATTTCCCCGCCGGGCGTATGTCCTTCATCAAGGGAATCGGACTCGTCCAGCTCAGTTACGACTCTCTTCGCATCGGGGGCGTTGGCGGCTTGCAGTGCCTCCAGCGACCGGTCCTGAGATTCCTTGACGTCGGAACGGACTTCGTCGTAATCGGTTGCCACTTTGGATGTTCTTCTCTCTGGCGTTAGCGGTTGTTACTACAGCAATCTTGCAACACATATGTGCGTGCCTTTGTTCCCACGATCTAGCGATAGTGTCGAATCAATGCAAAGTGAACAGCACGCCTCCAAACTTCCCGACCAGATGCTACTGACGCCGGACCCTACCCGTCCCACGGATGGCTTTGTCCGGGTGCGCGGCGCCCGCGAAAACAATCTGCGCGCCGTGAACGTGGACGTTCCCCGCGATGCGATCGTTGCTTTCACCGGGGTGTCCGGCTCAGGCAAGTCTTCCCTGGCCTTCGGTACTATATACGCCGAAGCCCAGAGACGTTATTTCGAGTCCGTGGCGCCGTATGCCCGCCGGCTCATTCAGCAGGGCCACAACCCCAAAGTGGAACAGATCACCGGGCTGCCTCCCGCGGTTGCACTTCAACAGCGCCGGGGCGCCCAGAGCAGCCGGTCCTCCGTTGGCACAGTAACGACCCTGTCCAACTCTGTACGCATGCTTTTCTCACGGGCAGGCAGTTACCCTGCCGGCGCGGAGCAACTTGATTCGGATGCGTTTTCTCCGAACACCGCTGCAGGAGCCTGCCCGGAATGTCATGGCCTCGGCATAGCGCACACCGTCAGCGAGGATTCGCTGGTGCCGGATCCCTCGCTCAGCATCCGTGACGGAGCCATCGCTGCCTGGCCGGGCGCCTGGCAGGGCAAGAACCTGCGTGACATCCTCACCCACCTCGGCTACGACGTCGAAACTTCCTGGCAGAAGCTGCCGAAAAAGGACCGCGACTGGATCCTTTTCACGGAAGAGCAGCCCGTGGTCGAAGTGACCCCGGAGCGGGACCGCGTAGCAAAGCCGTACAAGGGAAAGTTCTGGAGCGCCCGCAGCTACGTCCTGCACACTCTGGCCGATTCGCAGAGCGCCACCATGCGCAACCGAGTGCTGCAGTTCATGCACACCGGGCCGTGCCCGCGTTGCGGAGGCAGCGGCCTCAGGCCCGATGCCCTCGCCGTGACGTTCGCCGGGAAGACCATCGCCGAGCTCAACGCGGTTCCGTTGAGTGAACTGGCCGACATCATCCGTCCCACCACCGAGCTGACCTCGGCGGGAACGGCCTCGCGCAGGCGGTCCTCAGGCGAAACCAACGAGGTGGCCGTCGCACTCACCCAGGATCTGCTACAACGGATCACCGTCCTTCTGGATTTGGGCCTGGGTTATCTTGCGCTCGGTCGATCCACTCCGACGCTTTCACCGGGGGAGATGCAGAGACTCCGGATCGCCACCCAACTCCGGTCCGGACTGTTCGGTGTGATCTACGTGCTCGACGAGCCGTCGGCCGGGCTGCACCCAGCGGACGCCGAACCCCTGCTGGCCGTGCTGGACCAGCTCAGGGTTTCCGGCAACTCAGTCTTCGTCGTGGAGCACAACATGGACGTGGTGCGCCGTGCTGACTGGGTTGTGGATGTCGGACCGAACGCCGGCGAGGGCGGCGGTGAGGTGCTCTACAGCGGACCGGTCGACGGGCTTCGAGACGTTGCAGCGTCTGTAACCAGGCCGTTCCTCTTCCGTGGGCACCCTGACGGGACGGGCGACGTCGCTTCAGCCGGTCACGATCACGACGGCGCAACCGCTGGCCAAGGTGCAAGCAGGGAGGCAACAGGTTGGCTCGGGCTGAGGAACATCACCCGGCACAACCTGCGCAACCTCGACGTGGACTTCCCACTCGGAGTACTTACTGCGGTCACCGGTGTTTCCGGCTCCGGCAAATCGACCCTGGTCAGTCAGGTCCTCGCCGAGCTCGTCAAGGAACGGCTGCGTCCACACGGTGAAATTCCACACGGTGAAATTCCGCACGGTGCAGATCCGCACGGTGCAGATCCGCACCGTGGGACAACGGAATCGTCGGACACGGGCGAAAATGGCCCTGCTGCCGCCCGCACGGGGTCGCTGACAGTCGACTCGCCGTCCGGACGGAACCACCTCGACCGGCTCGTGACGGTTGATCAGAAGCCGATCGGCCGGACTCCGCGCTCCAACCTCGCAACCTACACCGGGCTCTTTGACGCCGTGCGGAAGGAATTCGCCGCCACCGACGAGGCCCGATCCCGTGGCTACGGCGCCGGACGCTTCTCCTTCAATGTGGCAGGCGGCCGGTGCGAGGTCTGCCAGGGCGAAGGGTTCGTGGCCGTGGAGCTGTTGTTCCTGCCCGGCAGTTACGGGCCGTGCCCAGAGTGCGATGGTTCCCGGTTCAATCCCGAAACTCTTGAGGTCACCTACCGCGGCCGGAACGTCGCCGAGGTGCTGGGAATGACGGTTACCGCTGCCGCTGAATTCCTGGCCGACGTACCCTCAGCGGCCCGGAGCCTTCGAACCTTGCTGGAAGTGGGATTGGGCTACCTTAGGCTGGGTCAACCCGCCACCGAGCTGTCCGGCGGAGAGGCCCAGCGCATCAAGCTGGCCACGGAAATGCAGCGTGCCCAGCGCGGTCACACGCTGTACCTGCTGGATGAGCCCACCACCGGATTGCATCCCGCAGATGTCCGTCTGCTGATGACGCAACTGCACGGGCTGGTCGACGCCGGCAACACAGTGATTTTGGTCGAGCACACCATGGATGTTGTCGCCTCCGCTGACTGGGTCATCGATCTTGGACCCGCCGGTGGCGACGGCGGCGGAAAGATCACTGCCGTCGGCACTCCCGCTGCGGTGTCGGCATCACAGGACAGCCGGACCGCCTCGTATCTCGCTGCTACCCTGCACTCCTGACCTCCAGCGCTTACCCGGCCAACAGTTCCCTGATGTCATCCGCCGTCAGCGCTGAACTGAAGACGGCGTCATCATCCATGACTGAGCTGAACAGCTTGGCCTTCTGCTCCTTCAGCTTCATGACCTTCTCCTCGATGGTGTCCGTTGAGACCATCCGGTAGACCATGACGTTCTTCGTCTGGCCGATGCGGTGCGTCCGGTCCACCGCCTGCGCTTCGCTGGCCGGGTTCCACCATGGATCCAGCAGGAAGCAGTAGTCAGCTTCGGTCAGGTTCAGCCCGAAGCCGCCTGCCTTGAGGCTGATCAGGAACACCGGTGCGGTGCCGTTCTTGAAGGAGTCGATGACGTCTCCGCGCTTCCGGGTGGAGCCGTCCAGATAGGCGAACTCGACGCCCTGGGCTTCCAGGCGCGCTGCCGCCAGCTTGAGGTAGGACGTGAACTGGCTGAATACTAGGGCACGGTGTCCCTCTGCGAGAACGTCCTCCAACTGCTCGAACAGGACGTCCAGCTTTGCTGACGGCACGCCCTCATACTCCGGCTCAACCAGCGACGCATCGAGGCTGAGCATCCGAAGGAGGGTGAGCGAGCGGAACACGATCATCCGGTTCCGGTCCAGGTCCTCGATCAGGCCGAGCAGCTTCTGCCGTTCCCGCTGGAGGTGCGTCTGGTAGATCTTGCGGTGCCGCGGGTGCAGTTCCACCGCGAGCACCTGCTCCTGTTTGGGCGGGAGGTCTGACGCGACGGCTTCCTTGGTTCGCCGCATCATCAGCGGCCGGATCCGGCGCCGCAGCCGCTGCAGCCGCTCCGTACTGCCCTGCTTCTCGATGGGGGTCCGGTACTCCTCCGTGAAAGCACGCGAGGACGGGAACAACCCCGGAGCGGTGATATTGAACATCGCCCACAGCTCCATCAGGTTGTTCTCCATGGGAGTGCCGGTGATGGCCAGCTTGAAGGGTGCGCGAAGTTCCTTGGCGCACCGGTGCACCTTCGCCGCATGATTCTTCACGAACTGCGCCTCGTCCAGGATGAGACCTGCCCACTCCTGCTTCCCGTACGCGTCATTGTCCAGCCGGAAGAGTGCATAGGACGTGATAACGACGTCGGCCCCCTCCACCTGCTCGGACACCGGCGTTCCGCTCTTGGCCTGCGTGTCACCGATACCCCGCACAGCAAGACCGGGCGCGAAGCGCTGCGCCTCAGCAATCCAGTTCGGCACCACAGAGGTGGGCGCCACCACGAGGAAGGGCCGTTTCTCGCCCTGATCCTTCGCGTGGACCAGCAACGCCAGCGTCTGGAGGGTCTTGCCGAGACCCATGTCATCTGCCAACACACCGCCCAGGCCGTGCGACCACAGGAACGCGAGCCAGTTGAAGCCGTCCACCTGATAGGGGCGCAAGGTTGCGTGAAGCCCCTCCGGTAGTGGTGTCTGCTCAACCTCGGTCAACTCGAGTAGGCCATTGACGGCTGCACGCCATGACTGTGCCTGTTCCGTTTCCTCAGCAAGGTCCTCGAATTCAGCCCACAGACCCGCCTGATAGCGGCTGATCCGCAGCCCGGTCTCCCACTCGTTGAGCATCCGTGCCTCATCGATGAGTTCGCGAAGCTGGTCGAAGATGGGCTGGTTCAGGGACAGGTAGCTGTTGTCTACCAGCTTGATCCGGTTGCTGCCCTTGGCGAGGGCGGTGAAGATGTGGTCGAACGGGATCTTCCGGCCCTGCACGGTGACCAAAACGCCCAGGTCAAACCAGTCGCGGTCCTCGGTATCCACGGTGGTGATGAGAAGCTGCGGTGTGTCGGTGAGCTCCTCAAACGTCGGTTTGCTGCCGAGAATGTCCACGCGCACTGCGTCCAGCCGCTCCAGCCGCGGCAGGGCGGTCTCCGTGAAGTCCACCACCTCCATGCCGGTGAATACGCGGTCCTTCACCATGCGACCGCCGAGGGCGTCCCGAGCCGCTGCGAGCGTGGCGGTTTCGGTTGCGGCGTCTCGGTACCCGCCGTCGTCGTCCTCGCTTTTGAGGGGTTTGCGGGTCTCAGTATCACCGCTCTGGTAGGCCCAGTCCCAGGAGAGCTGCAGCTCATCCTCACCGAAGGCAGCAGTGAGAACCAGCACGGGGGGAAGGATTTCCGGGAAGATGACCGAGCCGTCGCTGCTCACCACATCGATGGACTGGATGAGCCGCGGGTAAAAGCCTGACAGGAACTCCTGCTTCTCGCTCTCCGGGATGCGCACCGGCTTGGTGCGCTCGAGGAGTTCCCGGTTGTGATCGGTGAGCTTGCGCGTGGTGGGCGCCAGGGTGATGGTGCCGTTCTCGGAGGCCGTGTAGACGCCGTGATCGGCAATGACGTGTGCCGAGTCCGGCGGGTGGTTCTCGCCGTCGATATTGATGGCCGGGCAGAGCTGGATGGCGTTGTCCGTGGTGGTGGCATCGAGGAGCAGGACCGCCTCGGAAGCCAGGTGGACCGTGACGCTCTTCTTCGAACCGACGAAGGCGATCCCCAACCGTTGAGCCTCCTGCAGCAGCTGCCACAGGAGCGGGTTGCTGAAGTCATCCAGGTACAGCCAGGAGTCATTGTTCCCGAAGTAGGTGACGCCGGTCCCGCGGTGCAGCGCCGGAAACTGGGCGAACCAGCGGTGCTGATCGGGATCCAGCTTCAGCCCGTACGTCTGGTAGCTGATGTTTCCCCACGCGAGATTGTTCTTCACCCAGTTGCCCTTGGCGTTCCGGATCACTGGGCGGACGCCGAGCTTGAAACCGCGGTAGGCATGGCGCTTCTCCCACTTGGACACCGTGGTGGGGCGCAGTTCAAACTGCAGGCCCAGAACGGTGGGCTGGACGGTGGCGAGGGCGCCGTCGCCGTGCTGGTGGCTTGAAAGGAGGCCGGACAGGGATTCCTGCCACCCGGCGGGGCGGGCGGGCGACGACGGCGCCGTCAGCTCCTGATTGGCGCGAAGATTCTCCATGTTGGAACGGAGCGCGACGGCGGCAACATGCTTGCAGTCCAGCCCCACCGGGCAGGAGCAGACGCTGTCCCGAAGGTGGAAGCGGCCATCACCCTTCTGCGCCAGATACAGTTGCGTGCGGTATGGCGCAGGCGAGCTTCCCATGACGCGCGCGTGAACCGTTTTGGAGTCCGGTTCGAAAGTCAGCCCCTGCACCAGGGAATCCTTGGCATACCCCTGCCCACGCTGGAACGCGGCGCCGCCTACCATGCGGATGATGTCAGCGACATCAATCATGGGATACGGGGTTTCGGGCATGAATTTATGCTCTCATGTGGCCCTGACAGACTGGTGTCATGCGGCTACTTACGGTGGGGCACGGAACAGCGGACCGGGATCAGTTCGGCGCACTGCTTCAAGGTGCCCAGGTGCAGACTTTGGCGGATGTGCGTCGCTTTCCCGGCAGCCGCCGGAACCTCGACACGCGGAAGGAAGCGCTCGAGGAGTGGTTGCCATCCGAAGGAATCGATTACCGGTGGTTCGAGGATCTGGGCGGGCGCCGGCGCAATGCTGCGGGGGAGCCGGAAACTGACACGTGGTGGCGGGTGGCGCAGTTCCGCGCCTATGCCGCCTACACCCGCACGGACGAATTCGCGGCTGCGCTGGCGGAGCTGCGGGCGGTCGCTGCACAGGCCTCCACCGCGATCATGTGCAGCGAGAGTGTCTGGTGGCGTTGCCATCGGCGCATTGTTGCGGACGTGCTGGTGATGCTGCATGGCTTCGAAGTGCATCACCTCATGCCTGATGGCCGGTTGACGCTGCATGAACCGTCCGCAGGCGCCCGAGTTTCTGACAGTGCCGTGTACTGGGATGTGCAGGACTAGTCGACCAGCCCGGCACCGAACTTCCTCAGCAGGTCTGCAAGTGCGTGGCGCTCGCTGGCGGAGAGGCCCGCGAGCAGTTCCTCCTCAGCGGCCAAGTGGGTAGGGAGGGTTGCATCGACCAGGTCCTTCCCCTGTTGCGTCAGCGTTACTTCGGTTCCGCGCCCGTCAACGCTGCTTTTGGCGCGGGTAATCAGTCCGCGGTCTTCCAGCCGGTTCAGGCGCTGTGCGACGGCGCTTGAGGTGATCATGGCGCTCGCAGCGAGGTCTTTCGGGCTAAGTGTGTAGGGGGGTCCGTTCCTCCGCAGGGTGGCGAGCACGTCAAAAGACCCGGCATCCAGCCCGTGCCGCGAGAAGTTTCCCTCAAGCCGGCGTTCCGCCTGTTGCGCCACCCGGGAGAGCCGGCCCAGTACGTGCATGGGGGAGACATCGAGCTCGGGCCGCTCGCGATGCCACTGCTGCACAATCCCGTCCACGTGATCAGTCATGGATCCACTCTAGACGGTTTGCTAAGCACTTAGCTACTATTGCTAAGTGCTTAGCAAAATGAGTTGGACCCTGTTGATAACCGCCCTTGCGCCGATGGTTTGGGGCAGCACCTATTTGGTGACCGAGGCCTTGCTGCCGCCGGGGCTTCCGCTGACTGCCGCGGTGCTTCGCGCACTCCCTGCCGGTCTCCTGCTTCTCCTGGTGGTGCGGCGGTTGCCACACGGCTCATGGTGGTGGAAGGCGCTGGTGCTTGGCGGCCTCAACATCGGGGTCTTCTTTGCGTTGCTCTTCGTGGCGGCGTACCGGCTGCCCGGGGGAGTGGCGGCGACCGTAGGCGCTGTTCAGCCGCTCATTGTGGCGGGACTGGCAACGTGGGTCCTCAAGGATCGGCTGTCGCTCAAAGTGGTGCTGGCGGGGATTACCGGTGCTGCCGGCGTCGCGCTTCTGGTTCTGTCATCGCAAGCGCGCCTCGATACGGTGGGTGTGCTCGCCGCACTGGGCGGGGCGGTGTCCATGGCTGCCGGCGTCGTGCTTGCCAAGAAGTGGGGCAAGGCAGAGAAGCCGCTCACCATGACCGCGTGGCAATTAGTGGCCGGCGGGCTCCTGCTGGTCCCGCTGATGCTCATCGTCGAGGGGCAGCCGCCCGCGCTTACGATGACCAACCTGGGCGGGTACCTGTACCTCTCGATCCTTGGAACAGCTGTGGCCTACGTGCTGTGGTTCCGCGGTATTCAGCGGCTGCCGGTTACTGCTCCTTCCTTCCTCGGACTGCTCAGCCCGGTGGTCGCAGCGCTTTTGGGGTGGCTGGTTTTGGGCGAGCAACTGTCCCTTCTGCAGGGAGTTGGCGGGTTGCTGGTTCTGGGTTCCATCCTGGCGGTCAATGTGCGCAGGCGCTCCGGTAGGCAGCCGGCGGTTGCGCTGCCTGCCGCTGACCAGTCGCCTGAAATCTGCATCCCGACGCCGCTGCGCTAGATTTGAATGACCGCACCCGTTTGACCAGGAGACATCCATGAGCCCTCGTACCCTCTTCCGTAGCGTTGCCGTCGCGGAGGCGATCACGTGGGCACTGCTTCTGGCGGGCATGTATCTGAAGTACGTTACTGAAACCACTGAGATCCTGGTTTCGGTGGGCGGGGCACTGCACGGTTTCATCTTCCTCACGTACCTGGTGAGCACAACCTTTGTCTGGGTCAACCAGCGGTGGAGCACGGGCATCGGGGCGCTGGGCCTTTTGGCCGGCGTCATCCCGTTTGCCACGGTTCTTTTTGACTGGCAGCTTGAGCGCCGGGGAAAGCTCGACGGCGGATGGCGCCTTGCGGCCGGAAAGGACCAGCCGTCCGGTGCAGTTGAGAACCTTCAGGCGTGGGTGCTGCGCAACCCGCTTACGGCCGCACTGGTGGGAATCATCGGTGTCAGCGTGGTCTTTGCGGCACTGTTGATCGCCGGTCCGCCCGTACCTGTGGGCTGAGTCTTTTTTGGGGTGACCGGCCGGGCATCCATCGGGGCTGACCGAGTCTTACCTCTTCATGCGCCGGTAGCGCATCTTTGGAGGAGTTCCTGCTGATCCACCGGGTCGAGCCCGCTGCCGGACAGGGCACGAGCGATCCGCTGTCGCTGTTGGCCGAAAATCTCACCATGCCGGCCTGAGGCGTTGAGTTCTGTCTCATCGATCAGGTCAATCAGGCGGCGCGCTACGCGTGGGTCGTCCATGCCGTAGGTGCAGATCTGCGACACGACCAGTTCAAGCAGCATGGACAAAGTTCGCCTGCGGATGGTGACCCTCACGTTGCCCTCGCCGTCAGTCATCATCCGGTGTCCCGAGTCTTCCCTGGCCAGCGAGGACAGGCCTGCCGAGAGGTGCCCCAAAGCGTGCACGCACGTCGTAGGGTCATTGACGCTGGGGGAGATGGCCCGGACCGCGACGTCGAGGATCTGCTGCACCGGAAAGCCGATGTCCTGAACCGAGTTGCGTTCAAATCCGATGGTGGCGCAGTTCTCGACCGCCTGCCTGAGCTGTTGCGCTTGGTCTTCGGTCCAGTCGCCGCTGTCCCGTTGTATTGCGTATCCGTAGGGCACACCCTCGACAAGGAAGTCTCCCGGCGGACGCTGGAGGACGATGACCACGTCGAACTGACTGGCCACCTTGAGCAGCGACTCCTCATTGACCTGCACGAGGAAGCCCGATGACCCGGCGGGTAGATCCAGCGCTCCAGCAGGGGCCTCCAGCTCAATGTGTGGTCTCGCAGATCCGCCCGTGACGCTGCCCATCGTCGCCGATAAATCATTGTGGACGTCCGCCAGCATTCGTTCCACCCGCAGTTGGCGCGAGAGGTGACCAAGGAACAGAACCAGTCCAATGACGGTGGTCAGCGACAGCAGGAAGGACAGCGTGACGGCAATCTCCGGAACGAAGCCGGTGGATTCCTCGTCGTTATCCCGGATTGTCCGCAGCACAGTCAGGGAATAAGCGAAGGTCGCCAGGAAAAGCGCGAGAGTGTTGTGGACAAACCTGTCGCTGGTGAAGGTGCGCAGCAGGCGCGGCGAATACTGGCTGCTGGCAAGTTGCAGTGTGACGACCGTCAGCGAGAAGGTCAGGGATGTCACGGTGATGGTTGATGCCGCTATCGCTTCCATGAGCGATCGCGCGGCCGCCGCGCCGCCGCCGAAGAGAAGCGCTGACAGTGCGGGCGGCATGTCGTCGTCGAGCTGGTGGTCAAGCCAGGTGACATACTGTGCGAGCACCACTGAGACGATGACCGCGGTGAGCGGGACCGGCCACAGCTGGGTTCGGATGTAGTCGCGAACCACGCGCGGGGTCAGGTTCGTTGCACTGCGCCAGACTGACCTGCTGCGTTCCATTCGAGAACAGTAGCAATGCCGCACGGGTCGCTGATATCCGAGCGACAACTTGCGTGAGAAAAGAAAGCCTGCTTATTATTCTCTGGTGCTTCAATCTTCAACGAGTTCCCTATCCTCAGCGCGAGACCATGATCGGCCCGGCATTGCCGAGGAACTGAGGGAATCGGCCCGCCGGATCCGGGATCTGGAACGGGTGCGGGTCCAGCTCGCGAGGACGCTGCTGGACGTTCAGCGGGCGGGCGAGACCTCCCGGGATCCTGACCATGTTCAGCGGTTGATTTCTGCCGCGGTGCGCGATCTTGAGGAGCTGGACGCCCGATTGTTCGAGGCGCGGACCCTGCACTCTACGACCGAGAGCTGCGAAACACTCCTCGCGAGCTGACGCCTGGCCTCGTAGCTGCCGCGTACCCTCGTGAGCGTGCGCTCGGCCTGCGGAGCAGTCGTTCAGCCTGCGCCTGGCCTGCGGGGCAGCCGCCTAGCCTGCGGTCAGATCGTGTCCGGCGAGCTCCTCGGCGAACTTGTCCTGCGGCAGGTCACGGGAGTCCGCGTGTTCGTTCTGGCCCTGCCCTACGAGGCGGGGGAAACCCCCCAGATCCCGGATGTGGGCAATCAGTTCCGCCCGCAGGACGGCGTCTGAGCCCATCGACGACTGAGCTTCCTCGTCCTCCATTGCCTGGGCCCGCTGTAGCACGGCCTTGCCCTCTGCGCTGAGGCTGACGATGAAGACACGGCGATCGTCGTCGCTTCTGGTGCGTTGGATCAGGCCCCGTGTTTCAAGCCTTTCGAGAAGTTTGCCGGTGGTCTGTGCCTGAACGCGAAGTTCCCGCGCCAGTTCCACCTGCGTGATGGCGCTGGTTCTGCCGAGAACGCGCAGTGTCAGGAGTCCCGCGTGGGTGGTTCCCAGTTGACGGAGTCGCTCATTTTCCTGATTGGCGCTGAGCCGGGCAGCCGTGTTGAGAAGTCGGTTTGTTGGCCACTGCGCGATATCCATGATGTGTTGTCTCTTCCGGTCGCCGTGCAACGAATCCTTGTGGTTGGTTGTGCTTCTGTTGGTGTCAGGGGTGATGGGGCGGGTCCTCTTGTTCCATAGCCCAGGTCATGCGTTCAAGAAACCGCGTGACATGCAGTGCCTCCTCGGTGGTCAGTGATTCAGCAACTTCAAGCATCCGCTTGTGCATCCCGCCAAGGGTTTCACGTACTTCTGTGTCAGCACTGCCGGTCGGGATGATCTCGACGGAACGCCGGTCGGTAGGATGTGGCCGTCGGATCAGGTGTCCGCTCGCAACGAGACGGTCAACGAGTCCGGTGGTGGACGCCGTCGAAATCTTCAGCATGCGTGAGAGGTCCTTGGGACTGATGCAATGCCCGGCCTTGTGGGCTCGCATGGCATACCTGATAGCCAGAAGGTCTGTTTCATTCATCTTCATGGAATCACGGGTTCGACGGCGCATCTCGGCTTCTGCGGCACGGTACGCGCGGAGCGCGTTGAGCACGTCAACGCTGCCAGGGGTGTCCTGGTCGGCGTACCAATAGCCTGCGCCGTCGGGGTTCATTGCGGTCTCCATGTCAATCATTTTATCGCTCAGCTATATGCTAGGCCACCTAGCGAATCTCAAGGTCGGGAAAGGTTTCGAGACCGCCTCAAGAGCGACTCAGCTTTTGGTCTGTTTCTGGTGATGGACAGTCAAGCTAAGGTCATATATAACTAGCCAGGCTAGTTACTATTCCACCTATTGATAGAGAGCCGCCGATGATCACCATCGCTCACGAGTCCCCCGGGGAGTTTGTCTCGGGTTCTGCTGGTAACGCCTTGGATTTGGGCGACCAGCTGTGGATGTCCGAAATCGACGTGGCGTTCGACGACAGCGCCTCAGGTACAGAACGGGTCATTGCCGCCGCCGCGGCGGTCGAGTCGCTCGAGTGGAAGCTGGATCGTGCTCGAGCCGGTCTTGCCGAGGCGATCGAGCGGGCCGCGTCCGAAGGATGTCCGGTAGACGCAATTGCCGTGGCTGCGGGAATGACGCATGAAGACATCACCTCTCTGCTCTGGGCGCCCTGTATGGAACTTCCTGAGAGCGAAGCCTGAAGTCGGAGCGGCGCTGGCCCACGGGTGGTGCCTCTGTCCGTTCAGGAATGCTCACCCCCAGGAATGCTCTCCTCCAGGAATGCTTCCCTCCAGAAATCATCAGAACGCGTAGCGAACCCGGCAGTACGGTGCTATCTCCTCGATGAGCTCGGTCAGCTGCCGCACGTAGCGCCCCTTGGCGCCGGATCGGTAACGGACGTTGGTAAAGCCGTTGGAAGAGACCTTCGACTCCTGCAGGTCTGGCCGCCACAGCACGTTCTCGGCCTGCGGGTGCCACCCGAGGTTGACCTCGTGCAGGCGCTCGTTGTGGGTGAGGAAGATGACTTCGGCTGCGAGCTGAGCCTTTGCTGCAGGGGTGAGCGTCGCATCGAGTTGGCGGAGGAGGTCCCGCCAGTCGCGGAGCCAGGTATCCGTGATGATCACGGGGGAGAAGTTCACGTGGACTTCGTACCCGGCGTCAACGAAATCGTTGATCGCGGCCATCCGCTTTGCCACGGGTGAGGTGCGAACGTCGATCGACTTGGCGAGGTCCGCGGGCATGAGGGAAAAGCGGATCCGGGTGCGGCCGCCGTGGTCCCAACTCAGCATTGCCGGATTGACGTACTTGGTGGCGAACGAGAGCTTGGCGGTGGGCAGGTCACGGAAGAGCTCGACCAGGTCCTTGACGTTGTCGCTGATCAGGGCGTCTACGGAGCAGTCGCTGTTTTCCCCGATGTCATAGACCCACAGCTCGGGATCACACTGGTTAGGTTCGAGCTTCATCCCCTGACGCGTGGCGTGCCGTTCAAGCGCGCCGGCGATCTGGTCGATGTTGGCGAACACGGTCACCGGGTTGCTGTACCCCTTGTGGCGGGGAACGTAGCAGTAGGCGCACGCCATGGCGCAACCGTTGGCGGATGAGGGGGCGATGAAGTCTGCTGACCTGCCGTTCGGCTTGACGGTGAGTGCCTTCTTGACGCCGAGGACCAGCGCCTCGGTCTTGATCCGTGACCAGCGCGGGACGTTTGTTTCATCACCGTGGACTTCCGGGATGTTCCAGTGGTTGTCCACCAGCACGACGTCGGCTTCCGGCCACCGCTCCACAATCTCCTTGCCGCGGGGCAACTCCAGGGCGGCAGGCTGCGCATAGATGCGCTTGATTTGCAGCAGCCGGTTGAATTCCATGCGTCCATCCTTCCGTCTCGCGCGGGACGCCGCAGGCGGTTAAGCCCACGGCGTCCATCCTCCTCGCGTTGAGTTGTCAGTACACACCCCTTTCGGAGAGTCATTGAGGGTGTGTCCTGCTCACTTGAAGTGGTGATCCACCGTAAGGGCCGCGCTACAGGATGGGCCGGCCGCCGGTGACGGCGATCCGGGCGCCTGACATGTAGCTACCGTCGTCGGACGCGAGGAGAACATAGGCAGGAGCGAGTTCGGCGGGCTGGCCGGCGCGTCCCAGAGGAGTGTCGTCGCCGAACTGCTTGACCTTTTCTTCGGGCATGGTCGAGGGAATGAGCGGCGTCCAGATGGGGCCGGGCGCGACACTGTTGACGCGGATTCCCTTTTCGCCGAGCATTTGCGCGAGGCTCGCTGAGAAATTGGCGATGGCTGCTTTGGTTGCGGCGTAGGGCGCCAGCGCGGGGCTCGGCATGTCCGAGTTCACCGATGAGCTGCCGATGATCGAAGAACCCGGAGCCATGTGCGGCAGGGCGGCCTTGACGAGGTGGAACATCGCTGACACGTTCACCTTGAAGGTGTATTCCCACTCCTCTTCAGTGATCTCATCGAGGGTCTGGTGGCTCATCTGGTAGGCGGCGTTGCTGACGATGGGAACTTTTGCGCAGCTCCGGTGGCTTTCCAGCGCCGGAACCCGCCGTAGCTGCACAAAATTTCCTCGGGGTTAACCGAAGAGGCCCGCCGTTTGGGGGAAACGACGGGCCGGGCTTCTGGGTACTCAGCGGTTGAAGATGCCGTCAAGTAGGTTCTTGGGACGCTGCTGCTCACCCTGGTTGGCGCCAAGCACAATCACTGCGCCGCTGAGGGCGGGCAGGATCCACTGGAGTGTTTTCAGCTGCGACTGGGCTTTCTTCAGCTCCTCCGGTGCTCCGGGCTTGGGCTCAGTTGCGCCGGCAGCTCCGTGCTGGCTCAGTTCGCCCACCTTCTTGCCGAGCATGCCCGAGTAGAGGGATGCTGCCATGCCGACCACCGTGATTGCTGACTTCACCACGGTATTGGCAACAGCGCCGGATTGACCGGCAAGCCGTCCCTTGTTCGCTGCGATGAGGCCGATGCCGCCAACTGCGTGTGCGCCGAACGCTGCGATCTGCACCGGGGTCCAGCGCGCCCAGCCAACGGTGGAAAGACGGGTGCGTTCTGTCGGGTCCTTGGCTTCGGCCGCTGCGCCGTTCAGGCCGACGGCGCCCATGAGCGATCCGCCGAACCAAGCCGCAGCACTGAGATCGTGTAGGGACCGTACAAGCGTGTTTCCTGCCATGATGCTCTCCTTAGACTTGGGTGTGCCGTAATCCGATGGGGATGTTTGGAAAACGGCTCCCTTAATGTTTATCAGCATGCTTAGCATTTTGCGAGTGATCGGGTGGAAAATTTCGCCCGGCAGTAGGATCGACGGGTGCTACCGTTCCTGCTGTTGGCCACCCGTGCCGAGGATGCTGCTGCCGAAGGCGAATACCGGAGCTTTCTCCGTTTCACTGGACTGGCGCCGTCGAACCTTCACCGCATCCGGGTGGAGCAGGAGCCGCTGCCTGCCCTCCGCCTCGAGGACTATTCGGGAATCTTCCTGGGTGGAAGTCCCTTCAACTCGTCTGATGCGGAGGACACCAAGTCTCCGACGCAGCACCGGGTGGAACGGGAGCTTGGTGAGCTGCTCGATCGCGTGGTCGAAAACGATTTTCCGTTCCTTGGTGCCTGCTACGGCGTGGGAACGCTCGGGCGGCACCAGGGCGCCGTCATTGACCGCACCTTTGCTGAGCCCATTGGTCCCACCGAAATCACAGTGAACGACGACGGCGCAGCGGACCCGCTGTTGGCCGGGCTTCCGCTTCGCTTCGATGCGTTCGTTGGGCATAAGGAGGCGTGCACTACCCTGCCGGCGGGGGCGGTGTTGCTGGCGTCGTCGTCCTCCTGCCCGGTTCAGATGTTCCGGGTCCAGCAGAACCTCTACGCCACGCAATTTCATCCCGAACTCGACGTGGAGGCGCTCGTCGAACGCATCCGCATTTACCGTCATGCGGGCTACTTTCCGCCCGATCAGGCAGAGACCGTGATCGAGCGTGCGGAGGCTGCGTCTGTCACATGGCCGCCGAAGATCCTCAACAACTTCGTGCGCCGTTACGCTCGCTGCTGACCCACTGCCAACTCAACGCGGGTGGAATGTTTGCTTTCACCCGCCGTTCATTCCGCGTTGACCGGGTGGACTTCGGCGGCCTGTTGCATCGGATGAGGGGGACCACCCACACACTCATCCGAAAGGAACTGAACCTTATGGCTTATCGCCTGACCAGGATTATTGCGACCACAGCCGCCGGTCTGATGCTCGCGACCGCGCCCGCCGCCGTCGCACATGCAGCGCCCGCCCAGAAGGAACACGCTCTGCCCGCACAGAAGGCAAGCGACGCTCCCATTCTCATCGGGCACCGCGGAGCAGCCGGTACTGCGCCGGAGAACACCGTTGCGGCGTTCAAGGACGGACGAGCTTCTAGTGCAGACTTCTTCGAAATCGATGTGCAGCTCAGCGCAGACGGCGTGCCATTCCTCTTCCACGACAACACACCGGCGCGCACCACCAACGTGGAAGAGGTGTTCCCTGGCCGCGAGAACGACCCCGTCACCTCCTTTACCTGGGCGGAACTTCAGCAGCTGGACGCCGGCTCCTACTTCAGCGACACCTACGCGGGAGAGCGCATCCCGCATCTCGATGACGCCGCCAAGGTCGCAACGGTGAAGACCGGCGTGTACATCGAGATCAAGGCTCCCGTGAATTCGCCCGGCGTTGAGCAGGTTGTCGCCGACGAACTGCGCAACGATCCCAAGTGGACTCAGCTGGTAGCCGCGGACAAGATCCAGGTTCTCGGTTTCGATGAGGCTTCAAACCGCCGCTTCGCAGCGATTGCGCCGGAGATCGAGTTGCAGCAGCTCACCAGCGTGGTCCCTGCGCGTGCTGTCGTCGACTCCTGGGCAACGTTTGCCGATTCGGTGGGCACCAACTACCGCACGCTGACGCCACAGAACGTTGCCGACGTCAAGGGTGCCGGTCTGATCCTCGGTGTGTACACCGTGAACTCGCCTGAGGCTGTGCAGTATTCGCTCGACCTTGGCGTCGATGCGGTGACTACTGACTTCCCGATCCAGAACCAGCGCTTCCTTCAGGGTCAGCCTGTGTTCCCGGGAGCCGGCGTTGAAATCGCGGATGCTGCCAACAACGTGCCCGGTGATGATGTCCAGCCCGAGAACGGTGAGTATGTCCTGCTCCGCAACACGTCGGCAGCGAGCGTTGATGTAAGTGGCGCGATCATCCGCGATGCCGCGAACAACATCCTCACCGTCGGTCAAGGTTACGTCCTGGCTCCGGGTGCCGAGCTGCGTGTCTACGCGGGTCCGGGTACCAACTCAGCTGAGGCCTACTACAACGGCGGCGGAGCTTCCGTGCTGAACAACGGCGGTGACTCGGTTGCCCTGTGGATCGGCCCGCGCCTGCAGGACGTTTTCGCGAACTAGTTTTCTGCTGCGTGTGCCCACCGGGTTGATGTACCCGGTGGGCACACGCGGTTCCGGCCCATCCAGTTGCTCAGCTGGGTGGGCCGGTCCCGTGCCGGGTGGCGGGGTATCGCCGCTCGCGCAAGTCTGCGAACGTTGCCACCATGACTGAAATGCCCCGGACCATCGTCTTCGACGTTAACGAAACCCTGTCCGACCTGAGTCCCCTCGCGAAGGCATTCGAAGCAGAGGGGCTTCCGCCGCTGGCCGCCCGGGTGTGGTTCGCCGGGATACTTCGGGACGGATTCGCGCTCACCGTCACCAATGACAACCCCGGGTTCGCCGAGCTCGCCAAAGACAGCCTGGAGCGGCTGTGCGCCGACACCCGTGGCGGAGGAGACCACGCTGCCGCAGTGGAAAACATCATGACTACGCTGACGTCTCTGCCAGTGCACGACGACGTCGTGCCCGGCGTTGAAGCCCTGTCTCACCAGGCGGAGCTGGTCACCTTGAGCAACGGTGCTACTTCAGTGGCGGACGGTCTTTTTGAGCGAGCCGGCATCCGCGGGCACTTCGCGCGGCTCCTCAGCGTCGCGGACGCACCCGTCTGGAAGCCCGGGAACAGCGCTTACCAGTACGCAGCCATGGAACTCGGCAGGCAGACGCAGGAGATGCTGCTGGTCGCCGTGCATCCCTGGGATATTCATGGCGCTCATCGGGCAGGGCTCCGGACCGCCTGGATCAACCGGACCGGTACCTCGTATCCCGAGTACTTTGACGCACCGGACCTGGAGGTGGTTAGTCTCCTTGATCTCGCAGGGGCGATTCGGGCGACATAGTCCTTCCGAAACGTTGCATGCATTGCAGGCCATGCAATGAAAGCAGTGCCTGCACCGTCTGAGAGAAGACCGTACTCCCGCGCATCCGCAATTGATCAAGAGGTGCGCCGCTGACGCAACTCACCGTCTTATCCTCCCGTCTACCCCTCTCCCCGCCTGCCCGGCCAGCAACTCGAGAATGTGGTGGTAGCTCCGTTCGGTAGCCCTCGTCATGCCGAGTTCGCAGGTGCGGTTGCAGGAGGCATGTGCACGTGCCCCAAACGCGCGGACCTCTGCGGCCTGTGCGCTCGTCGCCGAGGCAGTGAGCTCGGGGTGGAGCATTCCGCGGTCCCCGGCGAAGGCACAGCAACCCCACGTCGCCGGTACCCGAACCGATTCCGCCACCGCGGAAGCCACCTGCTGCAGGGACTCGTTCAAACCGAGCCGTGTAGACGAGCACGTCGGATGAAGCGCCAGTGAATCCAGTTTTGGGTAGGGGCCGAGCAGCGGCAGGATGCGATCGACGGTAAATTTCACAGCGTCGATGATTCGTAGGGGCCGTTGCCCTCCCGCCGTCGCCTCAGCCTCCAGCGTGGCCAGAAGCCCCTCCGTGCAGGAGGCGGCGTCGACGATCACGGGCAGCTCGCCGTCGTTGGTGGCTTCACGCAATTCCTCAAGGACGTGCCGGCGCATGGCGTGGGCACCGGCAACCATGCCCTTCGACGACCACGGGGTTCCACAGCACATCCCGTCGATGGCGGCCGGAACCAGGAGAGTGATCCCGGCAAACCGGCAGAGCTGTTCGAAGCTGGCCTGCACGCCGTCATCGCCGGGCTCTGCCGGTCCGAACATTGTTCCCACACACGCCGGGAAATACACCGCGTCCGGCGCAGTTGCCGGACGCGGACGACGCCGGGAGTGCCCACCGGCGGGCAGGTCCGGTGAGTAGAGGGGCACGTTATCCGTGCCAAGTACGGCACGGGCGGCCACGTTCGGAGCGCGGATCACCGGCGTCGGAATCCTGTCTGCCACCGTGAGCGCAGCCGCCGCACCGCGGCTTGCCGGCCCCCAGTGTCCTGCCGCCGTCTCCCAGATTTTGGCCGCTACCGGGTTCGCGCTTTCGCGGCGAAGCCGTTTGACCAGGGTGCCCGTATTGATGTCCACCGGACATGCGGTCTGGCACATTCCGTCGACCGCGCACGTCTGGACCGACTCGTAGTCGTAGTCCTTCTCCAGCGCTTCGACCAGCGCCGTATCCCCGTCGATGCGGGCTTGCTCGATGGCCCGCAGGGTCACGATGCGCTGCCGCGGCGTGAGGGTGATGTCCTTGCTGGGGCATACCGGTTCGCAGTAGCCGCACGAGACGCACCGGTCTACCTCCTCGGCCACGGCGGGCGCCGTCTTGATATGGCGCAGATGTGCCTGCGGGTCGTCATTGATGATGACGCCGGGATTGAGCATTCCGGAAGGGTCGAACAGCGCCTTAATGTCCTGCATGACCCCGTACAGTGCGTCGCCGTACTGGCGACGGACGTATGGGGCCATGACGCGGCCGGTGCCGTGTTCTGCCTTGAGGGACCCGCCTTCGGCCAGCACCAGGTCAACCATGTCCTCGGTGAAGGCGTGGTAACGGTCCAGTTCAGGGGCGGAAGCAAACCCGTCGGTCAGCATGAAATGGATGTTGCCGTCCTTGGCGTGCCCAAAAATCACGCTGTTGCGGTACCCGTAGCGGTCAAACAGCTCGGACAGCGTGCCGCACGTACGGGCAAGGGAAGGCACCGGAACCACGATGTCCTCGAGCAGTGCGGTCGTGCCGGGAGGGCGGGCACCGGCGACAGACGCGTACAGCCCCTTGCGCAGATGCCACAGTTCCGCCCGTGCAACAGGGTCGGTGCTGAAGGTGGCCGGCATCGTCAGTCTGAAGGGCTTCAGGCCATCCGCGCCCTTGGCAACCGCATCGGTGAGACGTTCAGGAGAATCAGCCGAGTATTCCACGAGCAGTGCCGCGTGATCCTCGACGGACAGGCCGCGTACCGCCGGGGGAGTGTCAGGAATTGACTGGCCGACCCGAAGGGACAGCGCATCCATTAATTCCGCTGTCGCAGCGCCTGATTCCACGAGCGCCGGCAGCGCGGAATTGGCGGTCGCCAGATCAGGGAAGACCAGCAGTGCCGTCGCCGTATGCGCCCTGATAGGTACGGTGCGGAACACCGCATCCGCCACGAAACCGAGCGTTCCTTCACTGCCGACCATCAGGTGCGCCAGGATGTCCACAGGACGCTGGAAATCGAGTAGCGAGTTCAGCCCGTAGCCCATGGTGTTCTTCATGGCGAACTGCCGCCGCACTGTCGAGGCTGATGCGGCGTCGGACCGGACGCGCGCGGCCAGCCGGCGGAGCCCCTCGTGAAGCTCAGGCTCCGCCGCGTAAAGGCGCTTGTCAGCATCCGGCGCGGCTGTGTCGATCACCGTCCCACTGCTCAGGACAACCGTCAGGGACTCCAGCGTCCGGTAGGCGTTGTCCACTATGCCGCAGTGCATCCCGGAGGAATTGTTGGCAATGACGCCGCCGATGGTGCACGCGGATTCGCTCGCCGGGTCCGGCCCGAATTTGCGTCCGTAACGCAGCAGGTGGCTGTTGAGCATCCGCACCGTGACGCCGGGCTGCACGCGTACCCGTGCGCCGTCGTCGAGCACTTCGATGTTCCGGAAATTACGCCGCACGTCGACCAGCAGGCCGTCGCTTACCGCTTGTCCGCTGAGGCTCGTCCCGCCGGAACGTAGAGTCAGCGGCATCCCCGCGGCGGCGCTGGCGCGGAGCAGCCTGCCGACCTCGACGGCGTCCGACGGCGTTGCCACCGCCTCTGGAATCAGCAGGAAGTGCGATGCGTCGTGCGCCTTGGCGTGCCGGTCGATAGCCCGGTCGCTGATCCGGGACGGATCGGCGACCGCGGCGAGGAAATCGGTCAGCATGGTTACCTCCCTGGGCAATGGACGACGACGGCAGCGGTAGAAGCGTGCTGCACACGTGCCCAGACTAGGTCCGGTCAGCGGAGGAGCATGCAACACATTCTCACCCTGTGAAAAGCGGACTTTCGCGCTGCCGCACGCGGCAGCAGACTAGGACCCACATGAGAGCAGCGCACCCGAGCGAGAGGCAGCAGCATGATTTTCATCGTCGTCAAATTCAACGTCAGGCCGGACTGGAGCGACCGCTGGCTTGACCTCACCCGCGACTTCACGGAAGCCACCCGCGCCGAGCCAGGCAACCTGTGGTTCGACTGGTCGCGCAGCGTGGACAATCCGAACGAGTTTGTGCTGGTGGAAGCCTTTCAGGACGACGCCGCGGGCGACCACGTCAACAGCGACCACTTCCAGCAGGCGATGAAGGATATGCCGCAGGCGCTGGTCGAAACGCCGCAAATCATCAGCGAGAAGATTTCGGCAAACGGCTGGAACCGGATGGGCGAGCTCAGCGTCAACCAGTAGCGTGCACGACGCGCAAGCGTGAGCACCGGCGAAGCTCGGGGCTCACGCTTCGACGCGTCATGTATCCGTGTTCCAGGTGGCATAAGCCGGTGACACCGGCCAAGATAGGCCTATGGGACGCAATGACGCACTCGGAGGCATGGCTTCGGTCCAGAAGGCGTTTGCTCTGCTTGACGTTGTTGCCTCGGATCGGCGCGGGCTGACCGCCAAGGAGATCGCAGCGAAGCTGGATATGCCGTTGCCGACCGTCTATCGTCTCCTCAAGCTGCTGGTCGGATCCGAGCACCTCGTTCATCTCAAGAAGGAAAGCCGATACGCGCTCGGGTATAAACTGCACGCCCTGGACACCTCTCTCCGGCGGCAGATCGGTACGCCAACGGCGGTCGCGCGGCTCATCCTCGAACTTCACGCGCGCGGTGACGCTGCCGCGTACTACGCCGTCCACCGGGGAGACCACATCGTCGTCGCGCATGTTGTCGACTCGCCCAGGCGGCCACGCATTACACCAATGGGTTTTGGCTTCAATGATGCTGCCCACGCGACGGCCTTCGGGAAGATTCTCCTGGCCGGCATGGAACCGGCAGAGCGCGCCACGCTTTTGCGCCGGCAGGGCCTGCCTGCGATGACGTCCCAGACGATCGGCACCCTTGACGACCTCGATTCCGAACTTGAGCGCGTCCGTGAAGGCGGCATCGCCGTCGAACGTGAGGAATTCATCGAGGGGGCGTCATGCATCGCGGCGCCCGTGCGCAATGCGGCGGGCCAGATTGTGGGCTCCGTCGCCGTATCGATGGACGCCGGTGAGTTCGACGCCCGCTCGGCGAAGCTCGCGGTTCTGCTGCGGGACACAGCGGATCGGGTCAGTCGGGCGTTGCGTGCAACATCAGTGTTGCCGCATCTCCAATGAGGGGCTCCCAACCCTGACAGCCGGAACTGGCGGCACGCTCCCCAGGTGCGGGGTCGGGGGAGCGTACCGCCAGGGTTCAGGGGACCGAACCTCAGAGGGCGGCCGAGGCCATCTGCTGTGCCATGTAGTCAGCCTGGCGGATCGCCAGCGCCACAATCGTCAGCGTCGGATTGGCAGCAGCTCCGGTGGTGAACTGGGAGCCGTCCGAGACGAACAGGTTCTTCACATCGTGGGTCTGGCCGAACCCGTTGACCACACCGTCTTCCGGCCGGGCGCTCATCCGTGCGGTGCCCATGTTGTGAGTCGCAGGGTAGGGCGGCGTGTGGTGCGAAGACAGGGCGCCCACCGCCTCGTACAGCAGTGATGCCTGCTGGTACCCGTGGTTGCGCATCGCGGTGTCGTTCTCGTGGTCGTCGAAGTGCACGTTCGGCACCGGCAGCCCCAGCCTGTCGGTGACCGCGGTGTTCAGCGTCACCCGATTGGTCTCTTGTGGCATGTCCTCACCCACGATCCAGAGCCCGGCTGTGTTCTCGTAGTCATCGAGGAGCGACGCGAATCCGGGACCCCAGGCTCCCGGATCCACAAAGCTGGCGAGGAACGCCGGACCGAGGGCGATGGTCTCCAGGTAGTAGCCGCCGGCGAAGCCCCGGTCGACGTCGTGCCGGGACTCATCCGCGACCAGCCCGGCCATGGTCTCTCCCCGGTACATGTGTACCGGCTTGTCGAACTTCGCATAGACGGATCCGGTGGTGTGGCGCATGTAGTTGCGGCCCAGCTGTCCCGAAGAGTTCGCGAGACCGTCCGGGAACATCGGCGAACCCGAAAGCATGAGCAGGCGCGGCGTCTCGATCGCGTTGCCAGCCACCGCGACGATCCGGGCGCGCTGCCGCTGCAGGTTCCCCTCGGCGTCGACATAGAGCACGCTGTCCACCAGCCCCTCCGCGGTGTGCGTGATCTGAACGGCGTGGCTGTTGGGCCGAAGGTCGAGTTTTCCGGTGATCAGCGCCTTGGGGATCTCGGACACCAGGGTGGACCACTTGGACTTGTTCTTGTCGCCCTGGAAGTTGAAGCCGTCCTGGATCGACGCCGGCCGGCCGTCGAACGGCTCAGCGTTGGTGCCGTACGGTCCGGTGGCATAGTGGCGGTAGCCGATGCGCTCGGCGCCGGCGGCGAGCACCTTGTAGTTGTTGTTAGCGGGCAGCGCCGGACGCCCATGACGATGTGTACTGCCGATCTTCTGTTCTGCCCTGTCGTAATACGGTGCGAGGTCATCGAGGGTGATTGGCCAGTCCAGCAGGTTGGCGCCGTCGACCCGCCCGTAGGCGGTGCGGGTCTTGAACTCGTGGGCCTTGAACCGCGGGGTGGCGCCGGACCAGTGCGTCGTCGTTCCGCCGACCGCCTTGACGAGCCACGCGGGCAGGTTCGGGAAGTCGCGCGCAATCCGCCATGAACCGGACGTGGTGCGCGGGTCCAGCCAGGCCATCTGGTTGAAGGCCTCCCACTCGTTGTTGTGGTAATCCTCGTTGGTCAGATGGCCACCCGCCTCCAGGAGGACCACCTTCACGCCCTTTTCGGTGAGTTCGTGGGCGAGGGTGCCGCCGCCGGCGCCGGAACCGATGATGACGACGACGTCGGCGTCGTCCTGGTCGAAACGGGCAGATTCGGCCGTGGTCATGATGCTGTGTTCCCTTCGTTGACGGTGTCGGAGCCCTTGAAGAGGTCCGAGAACTGCTCATCGGAGGGCACGCCCCCGGTCTGGCCCGCCGGTTCCGCGCGGTCGGGTGCCTGCTGGGCAATGTTGTAGGGCAACGGGCCGACCTCGGTCAGGTCCTCGTCGCTCTCCTCGATGCGAGGCTCAGGCAGCCAGTCGAGGTCGTTGAATCCGCGGTTGATGTAGCCGCCCTTGGAGAAGGACTCGCCCTCGTAACCGAGGACGTCCCAGACCTGCGGATCGTCGTAGAAATTCAGGACGGTGGTGCGCCGGATGAAGCCGAAGAAGTCGAGGTCGCTGATGCGCTTGAGCACGGCGAGCGCGCGGTCGTCAGGAAGGTCCAGGAAATGCTCCTCGGTGAGTGAGTCGAGAGTGAGCAGGCCTTGAGTCAGCGCCACCCGGAACCACGTGGACGCCTGCGCCTCCGACACGATCTTCTCGGTCATGCGTTCGTACGGCCCGTCAGGAACCGCAGGATGCGGAAAGGCCACGCGGATGATGCGCGTGAGCGTTCGCCGTGCCTCCTCCGATAGCTGCAGCTCATTGAGCGCCGAATACTTTGCGGGATACGCCATGGGAATCACCCTTCGGGTTCAGATGCGGTACTTGGTGGCAGTTACTTGTTGAGACGGGGGACGAGGATGCCGCGGCCCACCAGGGCGCCGCTGTCAAGATCGTGCATGGCCTGGACCGCATCCTCGAGGTCATACTTCTGGGTGTGGAGCGTTACCTTGCCCTGGGCAGTGAGCGTCATCAGCTCGACCAGATCGGTGTAGGTCCCCACCAGGTTTCCGACGACGTTGATTTCCCGCGAAATGATCTCGATCGTGTCGATATTCACCGCGCCGCCGTAGCCGATACTGTAGTAGCTGCCGCGGTTGCGCAGCGCCGTGACGCCGAGGGACTCCGTGCCGTGCTCTCCCACGAAGTCGAACACCACGTGTGCGCCGCCGTCCGTGATATCGAGCAACCGGCCGGCGTCGCCGTTGCCGTCGGAAGAAGCGTTGACGGTATGGTCTGCACCGAGTGAGTGTGCCAGTTCAAGTGCCTCGGCTGAGCGGTCGACTACGGTGACGGTTGCCGCCGTCAGCGCCTTCAGGGACTGGACTCCGATGTGGCCGAGGCCGCCGCTGCCGATGACCACCGCGTGCGATCCGGGCGGCAGTTGCGGAACCGCCTTGCGGACCGCGTGGTACGCGGTGAGGCCGGCGTCGGCGAGGGCAGCGATGTCGGCCGGCTGGAGGGAGGAATCGAGCTTCACCACTGAGCGGGCGTTGGTCCGCATGTATTCGGCCATGCCGCCGTCGACGTTGAGACCGGGGAAGGTGGCGTTGTCGCAGTGGGAATCCTGGCCCTCGCGGCAGGCCATGCAGAGTCCGCAGGTCACCAGCGGGTGCATGATCACGGTGTCTCCGGCGCTGACGTTGCTGACGGCGCTTCCCACTTCACGCACCCAGCCCGCGTTTTCGTGCCCGAGGATGTAGGGGAGTGAGGGATGCTGGATGTGATCCCACTGGCCTTCAATGACATGGAGGTCGGTCCGGCAGAGCCCCGCCGCACCCACCTCGACAATCACATCCCAGGGGCCGATGACGGTGGGCTCGTCAACATCATCTAGGTGCGGATCTTCCCGGTACCTGTGCACGCGGACGGCTTTCATGGTCCTCCCTCGACAGCGAAGTGGTGTGACTTCGAGTGTGAGGCGGGTCACCCACTCCGCATAGAGTCGTTATCGCGTGGTGAGAAAGCCGGTAGGGTCGAGGCATTCGGTCTCTGTTCGGCAACAGTTCGACCCAGGAGGTGCTCGATGCACAGCAGCAAGGACGTCCAGCGGATGGAAAAGGGGCACCACCAGGTACTCGTGATCGGAGCTGGGAACGCGGGTATTTCCCTCGCCGCCCGCCTGAAGCGTTACAGGGTGAAGGGTATTGCCGTCGTCGACCCCACCGAACAGCATCTCTACCAGCCGTTCTTCTCCCACATTGCCGGCGGTACAGCGAAAGCGGAAATGGCCGTTCGACCGCAGGAATCCGTGATGCCAAAGGGTGTCACCTGGCACCGGGACTCCGCGACCGCCATCGACCCGTCGGCGAAGACCGTGACGCTCGCGTCCGGGCAGACCTTCACGTATGAGCACCTGGTGGTGTGTCCCGGTATCCAGAAGAACTGGAACGGGATTCCCGGACTGCAGGACGCCTACGATTCTCCCTACGGCGCAACGAATTACAGCCTCGATTTGGCGGTGAAAGCGTGGCGGCTGCTGAGCGGCCTACGCTCCGGGACCGCCATCTTCAGCATGCCGGACGGCCCCATCACCTGCGGCGGTGCTACCCAGAAGCCGATGTACCTGGCGTGCGACTACTGGCGCTCGCAGGGCGTGCTGGACAATATCCGCGTCATCCTCGCGGTGCCCACCAGTAGCGTGTACGGCGTCGACGTGGTGGACGAGGAGCTGAACCGCAAGATCACCGAGTACGGGATTGAGCTGCGCTGCACCACGGAGCTCACCTCCGTTGACGCCGACAATCGCGTCGCCACCCTTCGGGACACCGAGCACGGTACGGAGGAACAGATCCGGTACGACGTCCTGCACGCCGCACCGCCGCAATCCGCTCCGGATTGGATCCGCAGCACCGGACTGGCCGACGACGACGGTTTCGTCGCCGTGGACAAGCACACGCTCCGACACATCACCCATCCAACGGTGTGGTCACTCGGCGACGCCGCAGGGACACCGAACTCGAAGTCCGGTGCAGCGCTCCGTCAGCAGACCAAGGTGCTCGCGAAGAACCTGCAGTCTGTACTCAAGGGCAATCAGCCTGGCCAGAAGTACAACGGGTATGGCGCCTGCCCTTTCACGGTGAGCCGCTCCACCGTGGTGCTTGCCGAATTTGATGACACTCTCGCTCCCAAACCATCCGTTCCCGGCTGGAAGGGCCTGGCAAAGGAGAAGCGCCTTACCTGGCTCGTGGAGCGGTATGGGTTCATCCGGCTCTACTGGTACGCCATTCTGAAGGGCCGGGCCTGAGCCGCGACCCATCCTGCAGGCTTCTCCGAGGACCAGCGCGGCCGGATCGGACCTCAGCCGCGCCGGCGCCCCCGGTAGACCGCATCCGCTACTGCGAGTGTGGCGCCGTCAGGACCGCTGGCTTCCCGCGGACGGGACTCGACTCTCTGGTGTTCCCAACCGTCGTCGAGCAGGTCCACTATGTCCTCCGCCGTGAAGTACAGATCCGGGAGATCGGGTCGTGATGCGCCGCTCTGCATGTCTGAAGGATGGTGCCCGACGATGAACAATGTTCCGCCCGGCGCGACGGCGCGTGCCAGGCTACGGAACAGCGGTTCACGTTGCGCGGTGGGTAGGTGCATGTACTGCGCCGTGACGAGATCGAATGCTCCGGCCGGAGGTTCCCAGACCGTGAGATCGTGATGTTCCCAGCGCACGGGCGGGGTAGCGAGGTCACGGTTCTCGTTGTTGTTCTTGTGCTGCTCCTGCTGATGCTCCTGCTCGTGTTCGGCTGCGCGGGCAAGGGCAACCGCTGAGATGTCGACGCCGGTGACTCGCCAACCCTGTTCGGCCAGCCAGAGGGCGTCGGCACCTTCTCCGCAGCCGACGTCGAGCGCTGTGCCCGGCGGTAACCCGTTTGCCTCAGTGACCAGTTGCGGATTCGGACGACCACTCCAGATCCGCTT
Source organism: Arthrobacter sp. KKT183 (assembly GCF_055657625.1). Classification (NCBI taxonomy): domain Bacteria; kingdom Bacillati; phylum Actinomycetota; class Actinomycetes; order Micrococcales; family Micrococcaceae; genus Arthrobacter; species Arthrobacter sp. KKT183. Next base: position 634,414 of record NZ_CM145770.1, read on the forward strand.
CTTTTCGCCATAACGTGCGTCCCAGAAGGCTTCGTCGAACTCGCGGGAACCATGGTCGTGATGATTGTGCTGGTGACCGTGGTCGTGCTGATCGTTGGGCGTGTGGTGTGAGTGCTGTGACTGCATCAGGAAACCTCCGCTCCTATCCTGCTATCCCGCAGGGTTGCCGCGGAAGAGGAAGCACCTAGGGAAGATTCGCGGTGGGCTGCAAGATCCTGCTGCAGTTCTTCGGCCATCAGGTCATTGTTGATCGCCATCGCTGCCATTGATCCCGACGCAGCGGACGGCAGTACCTGCAGCATCAGGTTGGCCACGTTTCCTGCTGCCCACACCCCGTCCACTCCGGATGCGCCCGTTTCATCCACGGCCAGGTGCTCACCGACTCCCATCGGATGCTGGACCGGAACTAGGCCGAGACTCGCAAAGATTTCTGTGTTGGCGACGAATCGCGGCGCAACCACGAGGGCTTCCAACCGGACCACACGGCCGCCGGTGAGTTCGACGCCGCTGAGGGTGCCGCCGTCGTTCTGGTTCAGGACACGGGCAACCGAGCCGTCGACCACAGAGACGCCGCGGGCGGCCAGGTGCTCCCATTCTTCTTCGGTAGGTTCAACGGTGTCGTTGAGAAGAAGAGTGATGTTGTTGCTCCACTGGCGGAACAGCAGTGCCTGATGTACTGACATGGCGCTGGTGCCGAGGATGCCGATGTGCTGGTCGCGCACCTCCCAGCCGTGGCAGAACGGGCAGTGCAGCACTTCCTGGCCCCACCGTTCGCGGAGTCCTGGGATTTCCGGCAGTACGTCCGTGAGGCCTGTGGTCAGAAGCAGGCGGCGGGAGTGGAGGACCGTCCCGTCGTCGAGCGTGGTGCGGAAGCGATCACGGGGATCATCGGTGGAAGCGACGTCGACGGCGGTGCCGGGAACAATGACGCCACCGTAGAGCTGTACGTCGGCCCGGCCGCCGGCCACAAGGTCCAGCGGGTTCATGCCCTCGCGGGTGAGGAAACCGTGTACACCGCTGGCCGGGGAGTTGCGTGGGTGGCCGGCATCGACCACCGCGACACTCCGGCGGGTACGCCCGAGCATCAGTGCCGCGCTGAGGCCGGCAGCCCCGCCGCCGATAACGACGACGTCGTATGAGTTCAGTTCAGATGTCATGTTTCAATCGTGGATCGCAGATCGAGAATCAGCAAGTAACATTGCTGATCTGGCAAACTAGGGTCTATGACGGATGAAATTGGTGAAGCACTTGCGGCAGTAGGTCCGCGACTGAGGGCGCTGAGAGTGAAGCGGGACGTGACACTGCAGTCGTTGTCGGAATCGACCGGAATTTCGGTGAGTACCTTGTCGCGGTTGGAGTCGGGCCAGCGTAAACCCAACCTTGAGTTGCTGCTTCCTCTGGCCCAGGCGCATCAGGTGCCGTTGGATGAGCTTGTGGGCGCACCGACCACAGGGGATCCGCGAGTTCACCTGCGCCCGATCGACATGGGTCGCGGAACGGTGGTTCCGCTTACCCGCAGGCCAGGCGGCATTCAGGCCTACAAGCACGTGTTGCATGCCGAAATGGCGCTGGAGGAGCCGGACCTCAAGGTACATGAGGGTTACGAGTGGCTGTACGTACTGAACGGGAACCTGCGGATGGTCCTCGGTGAGCTCGACCTGGTGTTGCCCGCCGGTGAAGCGGTTGAGTTCGACACCCGGGTGCCGCACTGGTTTGGGAAGGCTGACAGGCATGCGGTGGAGTTCCTCAGCCTGTTTGGCCGTCAGGGGGAGCGGCTGCATCTTCGGGCGAAGACGACGTAAGCGCAGCTTACCTGGCGTCGGTGCGCCGGGTGATGCGTGCGCAGCAGTGAGGTCCCTCGGGGTCAGGCGTTACCGCGTGTGTGACGTCGCCACTGCCTTCGAGTGCGCCGGAGAGAAGCGCGCCGTTCATTCCGCACACCACCTCCGAATGGCTGCGCGACAGTCGATGGAAGGGGCAGTTGTGCAACAGGAAGCCACCATCTCCGTCCGGATGCGGTTCGTAGCCGGACGAATCAAGCACTCCGTCGATGCTGCCGGCTTTCAGGCCAAGGCGACGACCGGCGTCGTACGCGGTTTTTGACAGCGCAGGCTGGATGGCAACGTTCTCGCGAATGGAAGCTTCGATTGCGGCCGCCATCAGCTCGGCGGCGAGGTCGTAGCGGCGGTCCGGAACCGATGCCGTCACCTCTGCATGAGCAAGCTGATATAGCTTTGCCGGTCTGCCTGACCCCGGTCCGCTACGTTCACCGAGTTTCCGGAACTCCACGTTGAGGAGTCCTGCATTCACCAACTTCTCCAAGTGGAACAGCAAGGTACTGGACGAAAGCCCGGTGAGTTCTGCCAGCTGGTTTCGGGTCATTGCTTCGGCGTTGCGCTGGAGGGTTTGGTACACCTCGCGTCGGACAGGGTCACCAAGGGTTGCTACCGACTCCAGCCGCTCATCAAGGTTGGCGTGTAGGCGCAGCGTGGCATCTGATGCGCCGCGACCTGAGCGGGCTGCCGGGCCTGGATTGCCCTCGAAGTCAGACATATGCCGAGCCTATCTGGAGTTTGTTCACCATTGACTTCTTCAGTGTGCGCTTCTAAAGTCAACAATACAATATTTAGAAAGAGGGACGCCATGTCATCGCATTCAGAGGTTGCGCTCCGGCTGTTGGAAGACGACATTGAGCAGGACAGCTCTGTCGGGGCTATCGATCTGCCAGCAGTGAGGTTGGCGGTGGCCGACTTGCTGCGTGCGCTCGGGCGGGACGTGAATGATCCGCACCTCAGCGATACCCCGCGCCGCGTGGCGGGCGCTTTCGAGGAAATGCTGACACCCCGGACCACCTCGTGGACTACCTTCCCGAATGACGAGGGGTACAACGACCTGGTGCTCGTAAAGAACATCCCATTCAATTCACTGTGCCAGCATCATCTGTTGCCATTCAGGGGAATCGCGCATATCGGCTATCTGCCGGGGGAACGACTTCTCGGTCTGTCCAAACTGGCGCGGGCACTGGAGATGTTTTCACGTGACCTTCAGGTGCAGGAGCGGCTCACCAAGCAGGTGGCGGACTGGCTGTTGGACCTGCTCAATCCGCGTGGAGTCGGTGTGGTGCTGGAGGCAGAGCACCTGTGCATGTCGTTGCGCGGTGTGCAGAGTGCCGGTACCACTACCCGGACGGCGACGTTCTACGGCGACCTCGCAGTCGGGGGCCCGCTACGCGACCAATTTCCAAACTAACGCTTCTGCCCGAATCAACGCTTCGTGGCACCGCGCATTCGCAGGCCACCCCACCAGAAGAGAGAGTATCCATGGACAACACCAGTTTCCCGGCATCTGATGACGCAATGGTGATCATTGGGGCAGGCCTGACGGGCGCGACGGCGGCCGCAACTTTGCGCGAAGAAGGCTTCACTGGTCCTGTGGTCCTCGTTGGGGCGGAAGGTCAGGCGCCCTATCTGCGTCCGCCGCTGTCGAAGGGATTCCTTGCCGGCAAGGAGAGCGAGGAGTCACTCCTGCCCTATCCCGAGAAGTGGTACGCAGAGAACGACGTCGAACTCCTCACCTCGGATGAGGCGGTCAGTGTGGATCCCACCGCCCGTACTGTTGCTTTGTCGAGCGGCCGTTCGCTTTCCTATGGTCGGCTCCTGCTCGCCACGGGCGCTGCTCCCCGGCAACTTAATGTGCCAGGTACCGACCTCGAGGGGGTGCACTACTTCCGTACGAAAACGGATAGCCAGCGTCTTCACTTAGAGTTGGCAGGAGGTGGCCGTCACCTCGTGCTTATCGGTTCCGGCTGGATCGGTATGGAGGTTGCCGCAACTGCACGGGAACTCGGCAATGAGGTCACCTTGCTCGGGTTGGAAGAGGTCCCGATGAGTGCGGCGATCGGACCCAGGCTTGGCACCGTCTTCATGGATCGCCATAGTGAAGCTGGTGTTCAGTTCAGGCTGCCGGCTTCGGCGAAAGAGATCAGGGGTGACGATGCAGGCCGTGTCACTGCAGTAGTGACCGATGCGGGTGAAACCTTGTCCGCGGATCTTGTTGTGATCGCCATTGGCGTGGTGCCGCAGACGGCGCTTGCAGAGGAAGCCGGGCTTACCATCGGGAACGGTATTCAGGTCGATTCGGGGCTGCGGACCAGTGCCGAGGGCATCTTTGCAGCTGGGGATGTGGCCAGCGCGCTGCATCCTGTCACGGGCCAGTATGCCCGCAGTGAGCATTGGGCAAACGCTATTAGCGGCGGGAAAGTGGCCGCACAGTCGATGCTCGGCCGAGACGCTGTGCTGGACGACATTCCGTACTTCTACACAGACCAGTTCGATCTGGGCATGGAGTATTCCGGCTACGGTGCCCTGACAAAAGATGCGGACGTGGTGGTCCGGGGCAGCCTCGAAGATCGCGAATTTGTTGCCTTCTGGCTCCGCGAGGACCGGGTGGTAGCCGGCATGAACGTCAATGTGTGGGACGTGCAGGAGGAAATTCAGGATCTCATCCGGAGCGGCAGGGCTGTGGACCGGGCTGTGCTCACTGATCCGGACTCGGACTTGAAAACTGCCTGATGGGGGAGCAGGATCCGAGGGCCGCCTGATCTGGAATCGACGCCTGCCACGTGCGCTCGCGGTTCTGTCACCTCTGCCACGCGCTCGGGGCACAGTTGACTTGGCGGTGCTGCGCTCGCTCAGACGCCGGCTACGGCGGCATTTCCGCTGATCAGGGTGGTGCCGTACCGATGCTCGTGGACACGTGACTGACCGTGTCTGCAAGTTGGTTGTGGATGGCTTGTTCTACTTGCCAGTAGCGGTTGCGTCTGGGTGTTCGTTGCGGGTCGTGGTATTTGGGTGGTCTGAACCAGGGGATTCCGTTGACTGATTCGACTGTCCAGTTTCCTTCGTGGATCTGGTGGTGGTGTCGGGTGCAGAGCAGCACGCCGTCGCTGATGGTGGTGGTCCCGCCTGCAGCCCAGGGAATGATGTGGTGGGCTTCGCACCAGGTTGCGGGCGTGGTGCAGTCGGGGAACGCGCACCCCTTGTCCCTTGCCACGAGCGCCCGTCGCAGATGCGGTGGGAAGAGACGTTGGGCACGGCCGATGTCCAAGACCTGCCCCTTCCCGCCGAGGACGAGCGGGAGGATGTCGGCATCGCAGGCGAGCTTGCGGATGCTGCGGGCACTTATCTGTTGGGCGAAGACCGAGTGCCCGTCATGTCCGCCGTGCCCGTCGTGTCCGCTGTCTGTCAGGTCTTTGAGGAGGTCGCGGTAGTTGATGGTGACCATTACCTGGGGTCGGTGTCCTCCGGTCGCTGGAAGACCATCACCTGCCAGTGCGATCCGGCATGCTGAGACGAGTCCGTCGAGCAGGTTCTGTTCACGGGTCGGCTCGTCGGGCGCTGAAACGGTGCCCTGAGTTCTGGGGTTGGTGGCGGTGTTCATGACGGTGATGAGGTGTTCGTATTGTTCGTCGGTGGCGCCGATTTCCATGAAGTGCAGGCCGTGGCGCCTACCGCGCAGGAACACACCCTGGCGTGCGCGGAGGGTCTTCTCGGTGGGCTCGGTGCCGTCCTGGTCGATGATGTCTTCCCAGCGTTGGGCGAGGACCCGCAGGACGTCTTCGTCGGACTCAACGGCCTGGCGGACCAGGTGCTCTTCCATGGCATCCAGCTCACGGCCGGTCGCGACGGTGGAGACCCGGTGTACGGCGTTGGCGATGATGGTGGCGGCACGGCTGCTGACCGCTCCGGCACTGGTGGCTTCAGCCAGCACGCCCAGGGTGGGCACGAGCGCGGCGCCTGGCCCGGGAACTTCGGGCAGGACGTCGTGTCCGAGGCGTAACCGGCGGTTGGCTTCGGAGCGGCTGATACCGATTTTCGCCCGCAAATAGTCCGCAGTGTTCTTGTACGGATCTAGGGCGTCAACGGTAGCGAGTTGGTGGTCCTCAGCGGCACGGGCAACCACAGTCTGCAAGTGATCGACCAGGTTGGAGAGCTGCTCGACCTCCACCAGGGTCACCGCGGCCTCCTGCGGGCTAAGCGTCAGGTATGTCGATTCCAGCTGCTGCGCAAAGACCTGTAGGTCCGAACGCATTCCATCCAGGAGAGACGTGTCCTCCGGGCGGGGTTCGAGCAGTGCGACGGCCATACCCAAAATTTTATCGAACACGTGTACTAACCGCGACCGAAAACCACCAATGTGCAGGACAAGTCAAACCGACTTATCCACACCCCGGCGTGGGGGTAGGCCCCCTGCTCAAGCCGCACGCCGCTCGACTGGCACAATCCCGCCAAACCCCACTCAGCCCAACGCGCGCTCCAGCACGAAGTCCGTTTCCACGTTCCGTCCAAGCTGAAACGTCTTTGCCCCCACGCGGGTGAATCCGTGCTTCTCATAAAATCGGACTGCACGGGCATTGCGGTCATTGGTGCCGAGCCAGATTCCCTTCGCGCCGGTTCCCTTCGCCGCGATCTCCAGTGACGCTTCCATGAGGTGCGACGAGGAGCCCTGTCCGTGATGCGACGGGTGCACATAGAACTTGCTCAGCTCGATGGTCGGGAAAAGCGAGAGAGAAGACCGCACCTGCTCGTCCTTGGGAAGTCCTTTGACCAACGTGCTCCAGGCAAGAAGGTGGCCGTCCTCCCGCAGGCATAGCAAGATCTTGTCAGGGTCCGCTATGTGCTGGGTGAACCGTTCCTCGGAAAGCTCTGATGCGATGAAGTGTGCAATGTCGTCGGGGTGCGACGTCGGTGGACAAGCGAGCGGGAAGGTGACGGCAGCCAGGGTGGCGAGGGGGCCGGCGTCGTTCGCGGTGGCATGGTCAATAACAACGGTCACGAAGTCAGGGTAGCGCTGATCGCCGGCCGGAACATCGATCCTGTATCGGAGATGACGAGGCCGCCCTCGAGTGTGACTACCCGCTCCGCTCGCTCCCTCACGCTGGTTGAGCTCGGCACGAGTTACAGCTTCCGGTCACTGGCCCGCGGTCCGCATGGTGAAGCGCTGGTCCTGGGCACGGACGGCTCGCTGCACGTGATTGACCCTGAGACCGCCGAGGTGACCAACAGTTTCCCGGTGATTGGGGAGTGGGAGGAACCGCTCGAATGGCAGCAACCGCGACCAACCATCTTTGTCGAAGACCACACTGCCTACATCACCGACCCGTCAACCAACTCCATCCATGCAGTTGATGTGGAATCCGGGGAAATCACCGGAACCGGTGAACTGAAGCAGACTCCGAACGAGCTGACCGCCGTCACCGGATGACCTGAGTAAATCAGGAGGACCCCGTCGCTGTGATCGATCAGCGGCGGGGTCATTCGCGGGTCCACGGCCGGGCCCACTGCGGGTCCACGGCCGCACGCTGGCCTAGGATCGGAGGACCGTCTCTGAGCTGTGCCGATGCTGAGGCGTACTGACCGTCCGGAAGGCTGGGATGCAGGTGTTCCCTCGAACAGCGCACGCTGTCGGTGTGCCCTCCCGACATTTCCTCAGTGCCATTTCGGTGGCCGTGTTGGCGGCGGCATTGATTCCGCTGGCACTTTTCGGACTGTCCGACGACGACGGCACCGCCAACTTTGTCGGCTGGACTTTGCCGCTGGTGCGCGTGCTGGTGCACCTCACGAGCCTGACGGCGATTGCACTGTTGTGCGTTGGCGTCCTGTTACCCGCAGGCAACCCCCAAGGCGACGACGCCGGTTCGGAAGTTCTCGCCCCCTTAGCCGTGCGGCTCGGGAGGCGGGGGAGTGTGGCGGCGCTGGCCGCCGTCGTCGTGTGTGGGTTGTTCCTGCTCTGGACCTACTTCGACGTGCTGGGTGAGGGCCCGTTGCAGGGGGCAGGGTTCGCGGACTTCGGGGTCTTTCTGGATCAGCTCGCGTCGGGGCGTGCGTTGATTGCGCAGATCGGATTCCTGCTGGCCAGCGCTGTCATGGCGGGGTTTGCTCGGACCTCCACTGCATTGAGAATGGCACTGTTCCTGGCCGTTGCGGGCACCACTACGCTGGCCCTCGGCGGACACGCCGCTTCCGAGTCGGGGCACGGTCTCGCGATGTTCAGCATGACCGGGCACATAGCGGCAGCATCGGTGTGGGTCGGTGGGCTTGCGGGTCTCGGATGGCTGGCGCTGTACCGGGTTGAGGTGCTGCACGCCGCGGTGAAGCGGTTCAGCCGCGTCGCGCTGATCTGCGCAGCGGTGGTCACTATCAGCGGTGTGGTCAGCGCACTCGTGCGGGTACCGGACCTGACGGTGCTGCCTGGTTCCCTGTATGGCCTGGTGCTGTTGTTGAAGGTGGTTGCGCTGGGAGGGCTGATCGGGTTCGGGGCGTTGCACCGCCGTCGTCTGCTTGCGGGAACCACATTCAGCTGTGCCGATTTCGGAAGGCTGGCGGCCGGTGAACTGGTGGTCATGGGCGCTGCGTACGGGTTGGCGGTTGCGCTGGTGGGGCTTGAACCGCCGTTGTAGATTCGGCCCGGACCGGCGCTCGCAGGGTCCCGGAACTCCTGCTCAAGGGGCAACCGCGTGACCGAGGATGTGCGCAACGCGCGGGGCCAACGGCTGAACCGAGAACCCGAAGCGCTCGTTGTCCCTGATGTCGAAGCCGGCGGCGCTGATTGCTTGCAGCGTGTCCCGGTTGGGGTGGCAGCCGCCGGCAGCTCGTTGCCACAGGGGTGTCATCACGTCCTCGAGGGCAGCGAGGACTTTCCGGTCCGAGCGGACGTGCTCGTAGAAGGCCAGAATCCCGCCCGGGCGCAGCACCCTGCGCGCTTCAGCCAGTGCAACAGCCTGGTCCGGCACGCTGCACAGTACGAGGCTCGCGACAACAGCGTCCGCACTGCCATCCTCAGCCGGAATGCTTTCGGCCGTGCCGGTGACCACTCGAACGGGAACCGGCGCACCGGACGCCCGGCGGATGGCGATGGACCTGAGGTGATCGTCCGGTTCGACCGCCAGAACCTCGGTGACCGTGCGCGGATAGTGTGCGAAATTCGATCCCTCACCGGCACCGATCTCGACCACAACACCGGTCAAGTCCGCCAGGAGCGCGCGGCGGTGTTCATCGGCGCCCCTGCGGTTCATTCCCTCCACAGCCCGGGCATAGGCACGCGCGAATCGGGGATGTTGGAGTTCGGCGGGGCCCGACTGGAACGGAACGGTCATTGGCCCACTGTGGAGCCGCGGTGAGCTGGCGTCAAGGGTCTTAGAGCTCCGGCACACACGGCCCTGCGCCGAGCTTCGCCAGACCGGCAAGATCCCCGTCTGCGAGGGTGGTCAGCTCCCGGGTCTCCTCATACATGAGCTGGTTCGGATCATCCACGTGGTCGAGACCGAGCACGTGCCCCAACTCGTGGATGACGATGGCCCTCACGTGGTCGCGCCCGCCCGGATACCCGAGGATCTCGGTCATGGCCGGCGCATCGAGCATCACCTGACCCGCCACGAGAACTATGGGCTTGTCCGGACGCTGCGCTACCTCACTGCCGCCGAGTCCGGCTGTGGGACCGGCGAGATCCGGCACTTCGGCCGGGCTGGTCCACGTGATCAGGACCGGTGCCCAGCGCTTGCCGTACAGCTCAGGTTGGTAGGAGTCGCGGCTCTCAGGGCTTGGAGCTTCGGTTGTTGGCCCGTCGAAGACGAAGGTTAGCCCGGTCGCGGCAGCCACCTCGGCAACGGCTTCCTGAACGATCCCCTCGGTTCCAGCCGGCGCAAAATCGGGACGGATCACATAGTGCACGGGCCGGCACGGGTCATAGGCGACAAATTCCTGCCGGAGGCCGGGGTACTCAAACAGCTTGTACTGAGCAGAACCTGTCGACGGCGGCGGCGTCCCCAGCGGCGCTGCTGCTGCTTCCACACCGCGCGGCGGCACGTTGGACCAGGGCAGATGTGGAAGTACATCCGGGAAGATGTCGCGCTCGAAGACGGTGGGAGTCAGATAGAGGGCAAGAACAAACGCGATGAGCACCCCGGTGCGGACCCGCAGCTTCCGGACTGAAGACCGCTCACGACGACGACGGCGGCGCTCTCCCCGAACCCGCCTCCCGCCGTTCTCAGCTGCGTACGCGCGAAGCTGTTCGTTCAGCGCTTCCTCGAGCGCCCATTGCGGAACGCGCCCCGAGCTGGATTGCCGCATCCCGCCCGACAACGGCGGCACTGACGACGACGGCCGCATCCCGCCCGACAACGGCGGCACGTCATCCTTCCGGGACCATTCGCGGTCCAGTACCCCCATGTGTGTGTCTCTTTCTCCTAGGGCAGGCCTTCCCAGAGTCAGTTTTCCCTACGGATTGTGGCTCATCTCCTGTTTTGGGCCAATCCTGCTGAAAAGCTGCGCGGCGGCAACGCCCCATTCTTTGGTGGCGGACATCCCGTTGGAATGCCCAGCGGTTTCGTGGTGTTGCCAAGGACAAGACACCCAACGAAAAGGAGCGGATATGTCACGCATTGCCATCATTGGAGGCCACGGGAAAGTGGCGTTGCACCTGTCGCGGATCCTGTCCGGAGCCGGTCATGAAGTCAGCTCGATCATTCGCAATCCCGATCAGTCAGCCGACATCGAGGACACAGGAGCGAAGCCGGTGATCGCGGATGTGACTCAGTTGACGGTGGGCGAGCTGGCCGACGTCGTGCGTGGGCATGATGCGGTGGTGTGGTCCGCGGGTTCGGGCGGCAGTAGCCCTGAGGCAACCTACGCCATCGACCGGGACGCCGCGATTCGTTCCATGGATGCCGCGAAAGAGGCCGGCGTCAACCGGTACGTAATGGTTTCCTACATCGGCGCACGGAAGGATCACGGCGTACCCGAGGACAATGGATTCTTCCATTACGCGGAGGCGAAGGCTGCGGCAGACGAGTACCTGCGCGGGACTGACCTCGAGTGGACCATCCTCGGCCCGGGCGCGCTGACCACGGATCCCGGCAAGGGAACCATCGAAGTGTCGGCCGAGCCGCAGCAGGATTCAGTGGCCCGTGAGGACGTGGCGCAGGTGGCTGCATCGGTGCTGAACAACCCGGGAACTGTTGGGAAGTTTATCCAGTTCAACACCGGCGAAACCCCGATCGCGGAGGCACTTGAGGTGGTGTGACCCCGCCGTCGTTCTTTTGCTTGTGCTGCCCCTGTGCCCGTGTGGTGCGGGGGCAGTGCTGTGTCTGAGTTCACCCGCCCACCACCGGGTTCCACACCTCGCATGTCCGAAGAGCCTGAGCGAGCTCCCTGCCGCCGCCCTGGGCAATGAGGTCTGAATTGCCCACGATGATCAGCAAACTACGCGCCCTCGACATGCCGACATAGAGCTGCTCGGCTGCCCGCTCCAGGTTCTTGAATCCGTCTACGCAAAGAATGACCACTGATCGCTCAAGTCCCTTGAAGCCGAGTACATGGCCATAGAACTCGGCTTCCTTCGCGTGGAACTCGTTCCAGTACTCGAGGGTTGTGCCGCCTTCGTGGTGCTGTAGGTGAATGGGGTGCCGATGGTTGGTGGTCAGCAGCGCTATCTGGTGCGCCGGCCAGCCCTCGTCGATCAGCGCATCCACGCAATCCGAGGCGCGGTCCAGGGCCTTTTCCGTAGTACAGTCCACGCGCCGCACCGGCATCCCGGTGTTCCCGCGCGGGGTGAAGTGCTTACCGGCCAGGGGTTTGAAGGTCAGGGCGATGCGGCGGGTGTTGCGGAGATTGTCGTCCACATGAATCGGCACCAGGCCGGCCAGCGGTCCGTTGGTGAAGTCAGCGGTTCCGCCGCTGCGGTGGTAGACATCCTGCCGGTCGTCCATGAAGGCGTAGATCTCGCTGGAGTGCGGATCCTTCAGGCACTGGAACAGTGCTTCCCACCACAGCGGCGCAAAGTCCTGAGCTTCATCCACAACTACGGCGTCAAACTTCTGGTCCATCAGAAGGTGAGCGGCCCTGTCCTTGAGAAGTTGAGGCATCTCCTCGTCAAAGTAGGACTGCCCTTCTCCGTCCGGCACCCCGAGGGACCGCACATATTCGTGAAACTCTCCGGTGAACGCCGGTTGTCTCTGCCGCCAGGAGCTCACCTTGTTTTGCAGGTGCATTCCCAGGCCCTTGTTGTAGCAGAAGACCCCAACTCGTTTGCCTGACTTACAGAGCTCCTGCGTCTTGGCGAGGGCAAGCCACGTCTTGCCGCTGCCGGCGCCCCCTGTGAAGCGGATGCGTGGGATATCCCGGGTAGCGGTCAGCAGGGTGTCCTGCCGCTCGGTCAACTGGTCCTGCAGGTCTTCGCTTTCGGCGGTGTTCGCGCTGTCACTGGGCAGGGAGTCGAATGTTCCTTCCAGCTTCCGCACAATCCGTGCCAGGTACGACGCCGCCAGCGGCGTTGCGCCGCTGGCTTCCGTTTCGATAGCGGACCGGATTTTCTCGGCTGCTCCGGTCAGGTCCTCTCGATCCAGAATCAGCGTCCGCGGAGCTCCGCTGAGCGTCCAGTCGCGGGGTACGGAGGTGTAGGGAAGGCAGGCCATGTAGGCGAAGCGGCTGGTCAGCACGTTGCCCAGCTGCCCGCCGATCCACTCCTGGAACGCATGCTTGGAGCCCTGGGATTGCACCAGCGGGCTCTGGATCGGATGTTTCCCGGAGCGGTCCGACTGGTACCACTGCCCCTTGTCCACACTGACCAGGCCATCCTTGACCTCGATGGCTGCCATGCCGACTCCGGGCCACAGGACGAGCAGATCGATCTCGTGTTCGGAGCTTCCGTGCCGTACCTGAACCGAATGCGCCAACACCACGCCATCCGGCAACGCTGCCTTCAGCACCTGCCAGACGGCCCGCTCGGCCGACTGGCCGTCATCGAAGGTGGGCTTCTCTGGGATGCAGTGGACGGTGTGCTCAGTCAATTCTGTACACCTTGCCGAGGGCCGGCAGGTGGATCAGTGTCTCGATGACCGGCTTTCCGGTCACATCGAGGAGTGCCTGACGGTACGTTTCCATCTGCCCGAGGTTTTCCTTGCGGATATGTTTCGCCGGATCCTCACCGGGGTAGCTCTTGTGGTCGATCAGGACAAAACCCTCGGGCAGTTCAATGAGCAGGTCGATCCAGCCTTCCATGTACTGGTTCTGCCCAGTGCGCCAAGAGATCGGCACCTCTCGGAGGATCGACGCTCCCGGATACATCGACGTCAGATATTCCGCGAACCGGTCGCCCGAGGTGAGGAGCAGTTCGACGTCGATGAGGTCGCCCACCTGCCAGCGGTCAAGAATCTGCTTGGCGACCCCGAGCTGCGCGGCACGATCGAGCGCTGTGTACTCCGTGCCGAGGTACGCGTGGACGGCCGAACCCACGGAGGCCCATCGTTCGTCTCCCCTGGTGGCCAGCGGGTCACCGAGGTTCGCATGCTCATGAATAAGTGCGTCGGCGTCGGTCCCGTTCGTGGTTGTCTGGGCGCTCGCCTTGATTCGCGCGGGCAGATAGGACCCGGCTAGGGGAGCGGCAGCGGCGTCGTCATACTGGATAGATGAGGCGGAGGTGACGCTCTCCGGTGCGTCCTCTGCAACGTAGGTCTGCACATACGCCGGCAGTTCCTTCCCGTTTACCGTGATCACGCCGTCATGCTTCTCGCCCGACCACTTGATCAGGCCGGTGATGCCGAGGTCATTCAACCCAAGCGGCGAGCTGCCCTTTGCGGTGAGGACGGTGGTGTTGATGGACCGGGTCATGCCCACATACATGAGGCGCGCTGCGTTGCGGCGTTCGCGGTCCTCATTGGCCATGAGGACGGCGCTCGATTTCGCTGCGGCATCCAGCGGTGAGCCCTTGTACGGGAAGGGAGAGGGCCAGAACCGGATCCAGCGTCCGGCAAGAGGTTCATCGAGGTCGAACTCGCCGTCGGACTGCACCGCCACACCGAACGCACGGGCGCCCACTTCGCGGTCCAGGCTCTCCATAATGACCACCGGCCACTCGAGCCCCTTGGCCTTGTGATACGTCATCACATTAACGACGTCGTCACCTGAGTTGTCAGAGGCAACAGCCTCCGATTCGGACAGGAACTGCAGTGCACCGCGCAGGGTTGCCGGGGCCTTCAGCGCCTTGGCGGCCTCGTAGTAGTTGTTGAACTCGGCACGCACAGCATCGAGGTTCCGCAGGCGCGTCTCGGGGGCAGACCAGGTCTTCAGCAACGCCGGGAGGCCGATGAGGCTGACCACCTCTTCGAACACCTCAGTGGGCGTAGACGCGATGGCCCGCTCATTCAGCTCCGTGAGCGCTGTACAGAGCGGATCGGCAGCCCATTGCGCGAGGGTTTCAGCAGGCTCGGGCGAGGCCAGCAACGCCTGCTGCCACTTTTCATGTGCCCGGTGCCCCGGATGCAGGGCAACAACCTCACTGAGTGCGATGGTGTCACGTGCGTCGGCAACGAAGGCCAGAGCGGCCCGCGCCAACTGCACCTCACGGGAACTCAGCAGCGGCTGGCTGTTGAGCGTTGCCCGGATGCCGAGTGCGGACAGCGCTGCTGCCACTGCCTGCGCTTCCTTATTGGTGCGCGTCAGCACGGCGATCTCTTTCGGTTCCAGCTCCGGACGCCGGCGCAACAGGTCAACGACACCGACGGCGGTTGCCGCAAGCCGCTCTTCGTCTTTCCCCGCTGTCCGGCTCCACGCTTCCAGGAACCCGCCGGTGCAGTCGGCACGGGCGTCCGGCAGACGGAGCTCCACGGACTCGCGGCTCATCCCAACGGCTGCCAACAGAGGGATGAACGTTGCGTTGGACAGGTCGAGGGGAACCTGTTCAGACCTCCAGGAGCTGCTCAACATCTCACGCTGGGTCACCTTGGAGACCACCGCATCCATCAGCTCAGGATCGGTTCCGCGGAACTCGTAGATGGCCTGCTTGGGGTCACCCACCCAGACGGCGCGATCCACGAGCCTGCTGAGCTGCAGGAAGAGTTCAAGTTGAAGGGGACTGGTGTCCTGGAATTCATCCACCACCAGGAACTGCACCCGCTGCGAGAAGGACTGCCTGAACGCCTCATTCTCACGGACGAGTTTGAGGGCCAGGGTTTCCTGGTCAACGAAGTCCATCAGGCCATGGGTGTGCTTGAAACGCTCGAACGCTTCGAGGCATTTGCCCGCACATGCGTAGATGAGCCGGATGAACTGCTCAATATCATCGTGGAACGCCGGATTGCTCAGCAGCTCTTCGGAAAATGCAGTGATCGGCTGCTCGAAGATGGTCTTGATGAGCTTTGAGGACGAGGCCGGAACAGCGCCGCGCCATTGCTCCCAGGAGACGTCCTCGACGTCCCCCATCGAGGTGATCCGGTGGACAACCTTGGGCCAGTTCTCCGCGAAGTTCTTGGCTGCCACATTGACGGGTTTGCCTGCGGGGTCGACGCCGTCACGCACCACGGCCTGAAGTTCCGGCAGCGCCAGGCGGAGGCCGTCCAGCCAGGCTTGCCTGCCGTCATACGTCCCGCGCTCCTCCAGGACGCTCTGGTAGCCCTGCCAGGAACGTTCGGCACAGGCAGCGAGGTCCTGTGGTTGCAGGAGGTTGTTGCGGGCCGCATCGCAGATACCGCGGACGAGCACCATCCACGCGTCGTCCTCCACCATGCTCATTCTGCGTGCGATCGGCAGGATCTGGTCCGAGTAGTCGGCAAGCACTTCATCCGTGGCGAGCCGGAAAATACCGTCCTGCTCTCCCTCGGCGATGGCTTCAAGTGCAGGAGAAAGACCGGCGTCGATGGCGTATTCGGTGAGGAGCCTGCTGCAGACGCTGTTTACGGTGCCGATGAGGCTTGTGGACAGTTGCTGTGCTGCTTCCTTCAGCTTCAGGGGATCCGGCGCGCTCGAGTTGTGAGAGCTCAAACTCTGTTCACTGGAGTTCTGTTCGCCGGACCCGTCAGCGCTCGAGCCCTGATCGTCCAACAGGCGCAGCGCTATGCGCTCCTTGAGTTCACCGGCCGCTTTCTTGGTGAAGGTGGTCGCCATGATGGCAGCGGCAGGTGTGCCGCCGGCGATGCGGTCAGCAATGACGTTGGTCAGCGCATGCGTTTTCCCGGTGCCGGCGCTCGCCGAAATCATCAGTACGTTGCTGAGGGTGTTCATGAGAAGTCGCCCGCCAATCCGCAGAGCCTGCTGAAGTGGCAGAACCGGCAGGGTGGTTTGCCATAAAAACGCCCGTCCGCCGTTGCCCGGGCCTCACCGGTTTCCCCGCCGTCAGCCTCGCGGGCTGTGTCCACCAGCGGCGTTGCTGAGATACGGCCATGAACTACTTCCGAGACAGAGAAGGTTACCGCTTTCACTGCGGAATCCCACAGGGCGTCCGGTCCTTCGGCTGCTGTTGCCGATCCGCCCAGCCCCGGGTGGGTGGTCGCAAAGCTGCCTTGCTTGAGCAAGTAGTAAGCGGCGGGTCTGCCCACGCCATCCGATCGATTCCCGTCGGTCGGCGCAGTTTCGCTGACATCTCCTTCGGTTTCCCCACCGAGCGCCCACTGGTACAGCGCCAACTGGAGGGCCTTTCCCTCGCGTACCTCTTCCAGACGGTACTTGTCCCGGTTGCTCCATTTCAGGTCAATGACGGCAGGCCTGCCCTCGCCGTCTATCCCCGCGACGTCGATGGAGCCTCTCACCGGAACCGACATCTGCTTTCCGTCCACGGTGAGTTCAAGGAACTTCTCGAACGGCTTCTCGACGTCCTGGATGGTGATCCCGGCAGCGCTCACCCAGGTGAAGAACTTCATCACGTTGGAGGACAGCACTGCGCGCAGATTCTTCAGCCTTGCGCTTTGCCCTGGTAGGAGAAGCTCCGATGCGAGGTGCGGCAGGAGTTTGTCGATCTTGCGGTCGATTTCCTCGGGCGTGGGGACGGCGCGGAGTTGGGCTGAGAGATCGTGATGCAGTTCCTCGACCAGCTTGTGCGCGAAGATCCCGATCATGGTGTTGCCGCTCGGCGCGCTGTCGGCATCCGCGGGCCGTAGCCGCATTTTCTTGTCGAGCACCCAGGCCAGGGAACATCCCAGCAGATTGCCGAGCTGGCTGAAGGACAGCGCGTCAGGGGCGAAATCAGCGCGCGGCTCCAGCTCGAACTCAGGAGGCGGCGGCGCTACGCGGACGGGATCGACGGGGGCCATCCGCGCCGACCGTCCTGCCAAGGCCCAACGGTTGTTCTGGACCAGTTGCACCGGTGTAACAGTGCATTCCCTGATCTGCTCGCGTAGCGATGGCCCCGAACCGGTTGCGGGCTGTGCGGCGACCAAAGCCTCAAGCAGGGGATTGTTCTCAGTGGGCTCGCCTTCCTGCTGGGCAGTCTGGACGATTAGAAGGTTCCGGCAGCGCGTCGAGGCCTGGACTGTCTGGGTGATCTGCAGCATCGCCAGGCTCTCGGGTGAGGGCAGGTGCACGCCCACCGAAGAGAGTGCCTCAATATCGGAACGGTCCCAGCGACGCGTTCGTGGCGCCGTAGCGTTCTGGAATCCCCACCACAGGACGTCATCCACTGGATCCATCAGCTCGGTGAGGTGCTCAAGCCGCAGCCAGTCGGACGCTTCGCTGGCTGCAAGCGGATTGGTGGTTTCCGCCACTACCGAGGAGATCATCCGCCGAAGGTCCGTTCGGGACACCAACGGCAGGCCGGAAATCAGGGCAATCAGCGTCTGCAGCTGCGCGTAGGTGGAGGCCAACTCGGTGCGATGACGAGCGAGCCGATTGAGCCGTTTTGCAAGCCATTCGGTCTTTGCCGCAATCTGCGTGCCGCTGACACCGTGGTGCTCGATCAGGAGATTCCGGGAGAATAGCTCGTCGAGCTCGGAGGCCTGTTCCCTGTCACAGTCGGGTAGCTCTGCGATCGCCTGCAGCGCCACGTTCCACGCTTCGCCACCGGTTCCCGGCTCCTCTTTCAGGGCTTTGAGGAGTTCGCGGCCGGCATCACGCCGTACGGGCGAGACCGGGAGTGCGAGGAACTCGCTGAGCAACTGCACATTCGCCGGACCCCAAATAATCTCCATGAAGAGCGGGATGATCTGGTCCTGTGCTCGCCAACGGGATCTGGCTCCGATGCCGATGCGCGGCAGTCCACGGGCGGAAAGGTAATGGTCCAGAATGTTGGTCTGGTGCGATACGACGACGGCGGTACTCGCCGCAGTGCCCGCAGCGCCCGCGCTACCGCTACCGCTACCGCTACCGCTACCGCTACCGCCGGCACCCAACCACCGGGCAGCGTGCTCTGCGGCTTCCCACTCAGTTTCCGCGTGCAGAACCGTGATGCGTGGTGGCGGCGCTGCGGTGGGTTCCGGCTCCACGATGCTGACGCCGCGCACTTCGAGCTTCCCGAGAATCGCCTGCCAAATTGAGGGAAAGGAGGACCGCGGGTGCTGCAGCGCAACGGCTGAGATGCCGAGCGGAAGTGGAGTTTCCAGGGCAGCCGTCAGCCCGGCGACGTCGTCAGCAAGTGCCGGAGCAAGCGGAAGTTCGACCGCCTCGGCCGCCGCCAGAGTCTGCAACAAATTGGAGGGATGGCCTGCGGGAAGACGGCCGTCCCAACCGTTGGCCACCAGGTCATCCCGCGCATAGAGGAGATCCTGAGCGGTTGACCATGGGTCCACGGCAAAGGAGGTCGAGAACCACGCTGACGAACTGTCCAGTGCCCGCAAACGCGCGGTGTACTGGTTCACGCGCCCAAGGTGCGCGACTTCTGGCCGTGTGATGCCAAGCCTGGTCTGCAGCAGTGCCACAAAGCCGAGGCGGCCCACTCGTACGGTGTTCAGGCCACCGGATTGAAAAGACCACGGCGCGCGGTCGAGAAACCAGCCGAACTCAACCCTCATGATTGCCCCGCTCCCCGTGCCCGCCGTCGCGGATTGTGCTGCCTGAGCAGCTGTCCAGTGGAATTCTGAACGTAACAGCCGCTCCTGACAATTCTAGGCGGGCTGGATCTCGTCCTCCGTGGACGGCTCCTCGACGTTGGCCCGGTAGTCCGCGAGCACGAGGATCGGCAGGTGGTCGGACGCCCCACGCGGCAGGGTCTCCACCTTGTCGATTTCCAGTCCGCGCGACGTCGCAAAGTCGAAGTGTCCCCGGAAGACCATGCCGCGGGTGTAGGTTCGCCGGTCGCTCAGCGACAGATCGTAGCCGGATTCGTTCATGCGCTCGGTGAGTTTCTGCGTGAAAAACGGGTAGTTGAAGTCGCCGACCATCAAGGTGGCAAAACCGTCCCCCATGCTCAGGAGTTCGGCATGCGCGGCATTGATCTGATGTCTGCGCAGCGAATTAGAGGCCGTCAGGGGAGCCGCATGGAAGGACCCGGCCACGAGCGTGTTGTCCGTCTGCAGGTCGAGGAGCTTGACGCCGATCAGCCGCTCGTGTGCAGGCGTGAGCACACGGTCATGCAGGGACTTCTTGAGCGAGAAGGAGTCGGCACGGACCATGTCGAAGCGGTCGCGCCGATAATACATGGCGAGTCCCAGCCGGTTTTCCTTGGTGGCGGTTGCCATCTGCAGCCCACCAACGACGTCAGGCAGGTCCGATGCATCGCATTCCTGCAGGCACAGCAGATCCACCTCGTAATCCTCGGCGAGGGCTTCGAGCTCACCGCGCGCCTTGTGCTCACGAAGGTTGTAGCTGATGGTGCGTATCAGGACCGGACTCCTTTGGCGATTGACGGCAGCAGCAGGTTCAGTCTAAACACTTCCAGGCTCCGGAACCGCGTCAGGAGTGCCGCATCTGCGCAGGATCGTAGGGACGTCCCCACGATCCTGCACAACAACGGCGCCTTTGCGGAGCAGCAGTCCTCGCTGAATCCGGCACTTCAGGTGGTTGCGGCCAGGCGCCGTCGTAATTCTGCTGCCAAACCGGCGTCGCCAGCTTGAATGGGCAGCGGTTCGCGGCCCCAGAGCCACAACAGAATGTCGTTGGGTTCCCCGCTGATACTGGCATCGGGGGAGGAGCCTGCCGCATCGGCGGAAATCTCGACGTCGTGAGGCAGCAGGTGAACCGACCAGGATGCACCGCCGCTTTCCAGGATCAAATGTCCGGTGACTTCAGCAGGACCGGAATCCGTGCCCGCCGACCGCCCGCGCTCGAACATGACTGTCAGCACCTCGTCGATCCCGTCGACTGCGAGCTCTGTCTCGACCGGCTGCGGATCGCCCAGGGCTGCTTCGAGGTCGTAGCGGTGGATCGAGGTCTCGTGCGTCAGTCGGCGAATCCAGAAACCCACGGTCTGATCCTCAGCCACCCACGATTCCGCAGGGCCCGAGGGGTCATGGGCATCGAATTCGCCAGTGATCCGCTGGTAGCAGGTCTCCAATATCTCGGCCGGACCCAGCTGCAGAATGTCCTCCGGAACCCAGCGGCCCTGCGGCTTGGCGCCGGTGCGGATGGTCTCGGCTTTCTGCAGGTACACGAGCGCGGTGTGCCGGACCAGCTGTTCGACATCCCAGTCCGGACAGGCAGGAATCCGGGCCGCGGCGTCGGCGGAGCGTGTGAGCTCCAGAAGCCGCGCGAAGTCCTTCTCCATCAGCTCCCGGTAGCGGGCAAAGGTGAGGGCGTAGGGATAATCGGGCTTCATCCGCCGGTTGCTTTCGCCAGTTCAGGAACCTCTCCGGCGAGGACGGCGTTCAGCAGCTCCCGGACGTTCTCAAACACATAGGCCGCACCGGCGTCGCGCAGTTCAGCTTCGCTGGTTCCGCCGGTAGTGACGGCGATGGTGCGCATGCCGAGCTTGTTGGCGGCGAGGACGTCCCAGACGGCGTCGCCAATGAACACTGCTTCTTCGGCCTTGAGTTCTCCGACGCCGAGTGCTGCTTCGAGGATGTCCGGGGAGGGCTTGCTGATGCCGGTGTCGGTTGCGGTGGTGGCGCCGGTGATCGCGTCATCCGCATCGATCACCTTCTTCAGGACGGCCAGCTCCTCGTTGTTCGCGGACGTGGCCAGCACGACGGCGAGGCCCACTTCCGCGCAATGATTCAGTAGGTCCCGGGTGCCGTCAAACGAGCGGATGGCAGGCCACTGAGCTGAGAACAGCGCCCCGTGGGTGTCCTTGAGCTCCTCGTCCTGGCCGGTGTCCCGGCCCTCGCCGATCAGGTGCTCAATGAGGGTGGAGCCACCCATCCCGATGGTGCGATGGATGCTGGCCATCGGAACGTCGTGACCGAAGCGGCGGAAGGCTTGCCACCACGCGAGGGTGTGCAGGTAGTTCGTGTCCACCAGCGTGCCGTCAACGTCGAACAGGACGCCGCGTACGCCGTCGTCGTGCGGTTGTGCCATTTTTCCACCTACATCGTCGTCGGGTAAGTCGCCGTGCAATAGGATGTGCTCCAATACGGGTGTATTGGCGGTAACTCACCAACAGGATCCCGGACTATCCACCTTGTCTCAGAAGGAATACCCATGTCGAGTTACTCCACCCAGAATCGTGCCCCGTATCCCAGCGAACAGCCCTTCGCGGCCGCCAGCACCCGCCGGTCTCCGGGCATGAGCTATGCGGGGTCGGACTACGAGGGAAAGCGCGCTGCCCAACTGTCTCTTGCCTATGGCGTACTCGGGATGTTCCTGTTCTGGTTTGTCTTCGGGCCGCTCGCGATCAGCTCGGCGAACAAGGCTGAGCGGATGGGTGAACCGGCAGCCGGCGGGCGTCTGCTGGGGTGGGTCGCGATTATTCTCGGCGCGCTGAGCATTCTGCTCATCATCGGCTGGGTGCTGTTCTTCGCTGCCGCTTTCACGAGTGGATTCTCCACCGGTACCAGCGTCTGATTTTGAGGGCAGCGGTCACCGTTACCCGACTAACGCGTAGTCACTGACTCCCAACTGCGGCCGTCTGCGCCGGTGCAAGCAGGTCAGCTGTATTCACGACGGCGGCAAACTCGCCGTGCAGATTCACGGCAGTCATGTGGTAGATCGCGTCCGCTGAAACATCATCGCCATCCGGACCGACGCGGTTGAAGGTATGCGTGGCGTCAAGCGCGAATAAAACCATGTAGCCCAGATTGCCTCCGACGCGGGCTGTGGTTTCGCAGCAGTGATTCGTGGTGATTCCGCAGATAACCAGTTCGGAGATGGCGTTCTCCTGCAGCCAGGCGTGGAGATCAGGGGTGCCGTGGAAGCTGGAGTTGACGCTTTTGTGTACCAGCAGGTCCGGTGTGCCGGTGATGAAGTCCTTGAACGCGTGTCCCGGATGGTCGGGGTGCAGGGGAGACTCCGGATCTGTGGAGTCATGCCGGACAAAGACGACGGGGCGGCCGGTTTCCCGCCAGTGGGTCAGGAGCGTCGGTCAGAGGAATCCCAAGAAGGCCGCGATGAGCGGTTGGATCGGGAGCGCGCTCGAGTACTACGACTTTGCGTTGTACGGGCTCGCCGCAACCTTGGTCTTCCCCGCTATCTTCTTCCCGTCCGAGAATCCGACGGTGGGAATCATCGCCTCCCTTGCCACCTACGCCGTGGGATATGTAGCCCGTCCGGTCGGCGCTGTGGTCCTCGGTGCGTACGGTGACCGGCACGGCCGCAAGCAGGTGCTGGTCGCTGCGATGCTGCTGATGGGCTTCGCGACCTTCGCCGTCGGTCTGTTGCCCACGTTCGGGCAGGTAGGTCTCCTCGCGCCCGCCCTGCTGGTGGTCCTCCGCCTGATCCAGGGGTTCGCGGTTGCAGGTGAGCTCGGCGGAGCCAGTGCCATGATCGTCGAGCACTCACCCGATGCCCGGCGTGGATTCTTCGCAAGCTTCAGCCTCCAGGGCACGCAGGTCGGGTCAATCCTGGCTACCGGTGTCCTGCTCTCACTCGCTGCCATCCTTCCGGATGCCGAGTTCGAGGCCTGGGGCTGGCGCATCCCGTTCCTGCTCAGCGCCCTGGTGATCCTCGCCGGTTACTACATCCGCCGTCGGGTGGAGGAGCCTCCGGCATACCAGGCCCAGTCTGCAAGCGGAGAGACAAAGCGCCGGTTCCCGCTGGTCGAACTGCTGCGCACCTACCCCTGGGTAGTGGTTCGCTGCATCATCATGACCTTCACCAATGTCATCGGTATGGCAACGCTAATTTTCGGCGTCGCTTATGCAACGCAGGATGGGTACGGCATTGGCTACTCAAGCGATGATTTCCTCTGGGTGACCCTCGTAGCCAACGTGGTCGCTGTGTTGACCATCCCGACATTCGGCGCGCTGTCGGACAAGATCGGCCGGCGAACTCTCATGGTGGTTGGCGGGCTTGGCGGAGGCCTGCTGGCAGGAGGGTACTTGTGGGCCATCGATCAGAGGAGTTTGCTGCTGGTCTTTGTGTGCGTCGTGATCGTGCAGGGGCTCTTCTTTCAGATGTGGAACGCCACCTTCGCCACGTTCTTCCAGGAGCAGTTCCCCATGCGGATCCGCGTCACCGGTTTTGCGGTGTCGCAGAACGTCGGGCTGATGATCGCGTCATTCTTCCCGAGCGTCTTCACGGCCATTGCTCCGCCGGGTTCATCGAACGTGCCGATGGTTATCGGGCTGACTACGTTCGGTATCTGCGTGCTTTCCGCAGTGGCAACACTGCTGTCCCCTGACACCAGGAGCAAGTCGCTCGAAGACCTCGAAGGCTCCTAGACCAGCAAGGGCAGGATCTGCCCTTGCTGAACCACGGATGTTCACGGAACGTACGACGACGTCGCTGAAGTTATTGCCGCCTCTCACCAGGCCGGCGCTGGCGTCACTTGTGCCGGCAGCCGGCCCGCCACGCGCGGAGTGCGGACACCGATGATGAGTAGGTACAACACCATCCAGATTTCTGCGATGGCCGGCACAATGCCTAGGTAGCTATGAATCTGCGTTGCGAGTGCGGGAAACAGGAACGCGAGGGCAACATCGACCAGATAGCTGGCTGTGGCCAGGATGAGGATGAAGCCAAGTGCCTTCGGGAATAGCTTCGATTTGATCACCAGGTAGCCCAAGGGTGCCAACCACAACCCGAAAAAGACCTGTGCGGCAAGGATGCCGTAGTGCTGAATGTCCAGCAGCAGAAGCACCAGTGCGTTGGACCCCAGCAGCCCGAAGGCATCCGTATAGGAGCCGTTTGTTGTTACCTGGAGCGCCACATAGGTGAAGACTGCACTGACCGCAATGATGCCGGCGGCGACGATCACAGCCAGCACCATGAGACGGCCCGCATGTTTGCCTGCGTGCTTGAGCAACAGGTAAAGCGTCACCGCCGTCAGGAGAAAGAAGACGGCGTCCACGAGGTGGGAAACGACGCCGATCCGCACGAGTGTGGGGTTCTCCGTCATGTTGCCGGCGGTTGCCGCCGCGTCACCGGCGACATAGAGGAAGGGGTCCATAAACCCCGCAGCGAAGCCGCCCGTGATTCCTACCAGGAGGTAGAACACTCCTGCAATCCTCGCAAGGCGCTTGGGTGACGCCGGCGTAAGCCTCGACGATGCCGGTGCCGGTGCCTCGGGGAGAACCCCGTGTGAATTACTCATAACCGTTCCTTTGGTGAATCCGTGAACAGTTTCACGGAATGTGTACAGCGTACACGCAGTAGTGTACTAAGTACACGAGAAGTAAGTGGGAATTTTCGATGGCCGAGCGAAAAGGGGACGAGATGTCAGAAGCGAGCACTAACGCCGGGACACGCCGTCGACCCCTCACCAGGGAGCGCGTCGTTCAGGCTGCCATTGCGCATGCGGACGCTGCGGGACTGGAGGGACTGACAATGCGCCATGTCGCCAAGACACTGAACGTCGCTCCCATGGCCCTCTATCGCCATATCTCGCACCGGGATGACCTTATCGATGCGATGATCGACATCGTCTTCGGTGAGATTCCGGTTCCTCCTGTGCAGGGGGAGTGGAAAACAGCAATGCGGGAACGGGCGCTCTCGCTCCGGGACGCACTTGCGCGCCACCGGTGGGCGATCGGACTGATGGAGTCACGAAGGCGGCCTGGAGCTGCCAACCTGCGTCATCATGACGCGGTCATCGGCAACCTCCGTGGGGCAGGGTTCGATATGGCGATGGTGGCACACGCCTACTCGCTCCTCGACGGATACATTTACGGCTTCGCACTCACGAAGATGAGTATGCCCATCGATACCCCAGCCGAAATCGAAGCGATGGCGCAGGACATGTTTGAGCCGTTTCCTGCCAATGAGTACCCAAACCTGGCGGCGTTCGTGACGGACCACGTTCTGCAGCCGGGCTATGACTTCGCGGAGGAATTCGAGTACGGCCTCGACGTGATCCTGGACGGACTGGAACGAGCCCTCAGTTAGAGCCGAATGCCCTTCGACGGTACCTTTGCGACCTTCAATCCGGACATCAGCTGCCAGTGACGGACCAGTCGCGAGCGTCATGTGCTCGTCGTCGGCGGTAATAATCCCCAAAGCTATCCCGTGAGGGCAAAGGGAGACGAGAATAAACGGCAGCGGGATGTGATCTGGACGGAGATCTCCCGCGAGGCGGGGCCCGTTTCCCCCGATGTGGCCCCGCCGCCTCACTGCCTCCCTTCCCAAGGAATCAGCAAGCCCCGCGGGTGATGATTGTGCTGGGGGCGGCCGTCATGACCTGACGGACGTTCTCACCGGGCAGGGTCCGCTTGCTCAGCCTTCGGCAGCGGACCGGCCCGGTCACCTGTGCTCCTGGTCGAAGGCTTACCAACCCGTTGAATCCAGAATAAAGCGCGCGGCTTCCTCCGGCTGGTCCCAGTGGGGGAAGTGCCCGCAGTTCTCGAAGACGTGCAAGGTGGCGTCCGGGTAGAGCGACATGGCGACTGCCGCTTCGCTGAGCGGAGTCACCTTGTCCTGCCGGCCCCAGCCGAACGCGAGGTTGCCCTTGAGTGTGCCCTGCGGCGCACCCAGCTGCCGCGGCCCGTGTGCTAGTGACCTGCGCGCCTCATCGAGACTGGGGGAGGTACTGAATCCGCGAAGCTCCGTGAGCACCAGGTCCGGATCGAGTTTCCACGGAGCCGCCGAGAACTGCGCGAGCAGTGCGGTACGGCCCGCAGCCTGCTTGACCAGTGACGGCAGGATGGACTGGATCCGGCGCACCAGCGCGATGGACGCCGTGATGGTGCTGTTGAAGATGCGCACCTGGGTGTCATTCCAGAATCCACCGGGATCCAGCGCCACGACGTTGCCCGTGTGCCCGCGGCGAGCCATCTCGACCACCATGCGCGCACCCATCGAACTGCCGACAATGTCAGCATCCTCAAGGCCCTCCTCGCGAAGGAACCGTTCGACGGCGGCGGTCAGGGTGTCAATGGTCACCTCACCTGTGAGGGGCTCGCTCTTGCCGAATCCGGGCAGATCGACGGCGATGACCTCACGCTTTTCCTGCAGCATGGGAAGGACCGGATCCCAGTTACGGATGCTGGATCCGAGTCCGTGGACGAGGACAAGCGGTGTGCCGGAGCCGGTTCGTTCGGTGTTCAACATGTGGATCGTGTTCCTTCCGTCGCAAGGCTGTTCGTCGTACCAGGGCCTGTGGATGCCTCGCGTCCGGAGATGAAAGCTCTACCGCCAGAACACCGCAATGATGATGTTGAGCAGCGTCAGGCCGCCAATTACTCCCAGAATGGCGGACGGCACTGCGTCCTTCTTGCGGTTGATGAAAGCCAGTACGACGACGGCGACCATCACCAGGAGCTTCACTCCAATTTTGATGTTGTCGACTTCCGCCAGATCTCCGGCTTCGAGAACGCCGACCAGTCCCAGCCCGGAGACCAGCTGAAGCCAACTGCCGTGCATGATGCCCGGTGTCACCACGGCCCCGCCGGTACGCATGCTCCGAATCTGCGCGATGACGCCACCCAGGATGGCAGCAAGACCGACAAAGTGCAGAACGAGGAGCAGGTTGCGCAGGAATTCCATGGCACCAGCTTAGGTCGTGGTCTCCTCACCCGCGGGGTACGGCGAGACCGGCACGCTCGGTGCGCTGCCGGTCAGCAAAGCGCACCGGTATCCTTGAGGTGATGCCATTCGACGCTCCAAAAACACCAGCAAAACCGCCTGCGCAAGAGGCACCCACAGCGCCTGCATCTCCCGACTGGCAGCGTAGCCTCGACTCGCTCCTGAACCCGAAGCCTGCTGCGCCGGTTAATACGTACTCAGCCAGCGGCTACTCCGCCCGTTCACCCGTGCCTGCGGTTCCCCTGGCGCTCTCCTTCGAATTGCGTGAAGACGCACCGCGTTCCTCGCCCAGCCGGTTCAAGCGGCAGGACCCGGGCGTGCATCTCTACATCCGACCCGTGCAGCGCAGCGCCGGCGGCACCTGGATCACCGGCCAACTGCGCTGGCAGAGTTTCTTCGCCGGGTATAACAGGGCAGGCTTCGAGGACGCGCACTGGGACTGGATGTCCACCTTCGCAGCAGTTCGCACGCGGAGTGCAGGTTCGGGTCAGGGCCCCGGTGAGACAATCCGGGTGGACGATTTCCGGAGCCCGCTGCTGTGGGACCTGTTGGTGCGCGGCCGCGAGGCGGGAGTGCAGTTCATCACCGCTGGAAGCGGGAAGGTCACGCTCCACACCACCGCGGACGTAAGCCTCAATGTGCAGGCCAACGGCGGTGGACTGATCCTCGCGCCCCACGTGGAGGTTGATGGCGATGCCCTGGATCCGACGTCGATCGGTCTGGTCGGTTCGCCGGTCCACGGCATCTTCTGGTGGGACTCGGAGGACGCACAGGCACCGCTGTCCGACCGGAATATCGGACTTGCGCCCACGTCCACTCCGATTCCGGGGACCCTCCGTTCCCTGGTGACTGCGCAAATTCCGCTGCAGATTCCCGAAACCGGCCGGGAGGCTTTCCTCCAGGACTACTATCCGCAGCTGCACCAGCAGGTGAACCTCATCTCGAGGGACGGCTCGGTTGAGTTGCCGGAGATCCCGCCGCCTTCCCTGCTGCTGGAAATCAGCTACGCGCCCACCGCAACCGGCTCGCGCCGTCGTGCCTCCGATTCCCCCGCGCAGACTGAGGCAGTGCGGTTGAGCTGGTCCTGGGAGTACACCCAGGGAGGAACGACGACGGCGCACCCGCTTCCCGACGACGGCACGGGCCACCGGGACCAGCCGGCGGAAGCCGGCACCCTGGCCGCCGTTGCCGGCGTGCTCGACGGTTTCCGCGCAGCCTGGTATGACGCCTTTCCGCGGCCGGCGGACGGCTTTCCGGGCCGGCCGGAACCGAGGGAACTGCACGGCGTGGCCGCCGCACGGTTCGTCGCCGAACTGGTGCCGCAACTCGAAGCTCTCGAACAGGTGCGCGTTGTGCAGAGCGAGGACGTCCCCGACTACACGGAGCTGACAGAGCAGCCAACGGTTTCCGTGAGTACCAGCGAGACGGACGACCGCGACTGGTTTGGCCTCGGCGTCAGCGTCTCGCTGGGCGGCACGGAGGTTCCGTTCGGCGAGTTGTTCCGAGCGCTCGCCCTCGACGAGGACCACCTGCTGCTGCCTGGTGGCGGCTACTTCTCGCTGGACCAGCCGGAATTCTCCCAGCTCCGCCGGTTGATCGAAGAAGCCCGGGCGCTGCAGGACAAGGACACTGCTGAGCTGCGGATCAGCCGCTTCCAGGCAGGCCTGTGGGAGGAGCTGGCGGACCTCGCAGCCACTGCCGAACAGGCCGAGTCCTGGCGGAACTCGGTGTCCGCGCTGCTTGAGCTGTCCGAGGTGCCTGCCAGGGACGTGCCGGCCGGAATTCAGGCAACGCTGCGGCCCTATCAGCAGGAGGGCTTCAGCTGGTTGGCCTTTCTCTGGGAGCACGGACTCGGCGGCATCCTGGCCGATGACATGGGGCTCGGAAAGACGCTTCAGGCGTTGGCGCTGATCGCGCATACGCGGGAGACGCACACGCGGGAAGCGGGGCAGGAAACGCGGCCATTCCTTGTCGTCGCTCCCACGTCCGTGGTGCCCAACTGGGCGGCCGAGGCTCACCGGTTCGCGCCGAACCTGCGCACCGAAGCAGTAATGGATACGCTCCGCCGCAGCGGTGCCGATCCTGCCGTGCTGGCGACCAGCAACGACGTCGTAATTGTGTCCTATACGCTGTTCCGGCTGGATTACGAGGCCTACGCCGCACAGGAGTGGGCAGGGTTGATCCTGGACGAGGCGCAGTTCGTGAAGAATCCGGTGACCCGGGCCAGCGAGAATGCGCGGGACTTCCCGGCGCCGTTCAAGCTGGCGATTACCGGCACACCGATGGAAAACAACCTGATGGAGCTGTGGTCGCTCTTTGCGATCACCGCCCCGGGCCTGTTTCCCAGCTCCAGAAAGTTTGCGGAGTACTATCAGCGGCCCATCGAGAGGGAGTCCGACGCCGAGAGGCTGGCTCAGCTGCGGCGCAGGATTCGTCCGCTGATCACCCGCCGCACCAAGGAGCTGGTGGCGAGGGACCTTCCGCCCAAGCAGGAGCAGGTGCTCGAACTTGAGCTTTCTCCCCGGCACCGCACCATCTACCAGCGGCACCTGCAGCGTGAGCGCCAGAAGGTGCTTGGCCTGCTCGCTGACATGAACAAGAACCGGTTCGAGATTTTCCGGTCGCTGACGATGCTGCGGCGGTTGAGCCTGGACGCGTCGCTGGTGGATGAGAAGTATGCAACGGTTCCATCGAGCAAGCTGGACGCGCTGTTCGAGCAGCTTGAGGACCTTGTTGCGGAGGGCCACCGGGCGCTGGTGTTCAGCCAGTTCACCGGGTTCCTGGCCAAAGCAGTTGAACGGCTGGAGGCAGCCGGAATGGACTATGCCTATCTGGACGGAAAAACCCGCCGACGTGCGCAGGTGATCGAGAAGTTCAAGTCCGGAGAAGCGCCCGTCTTTCTGATCAGCCTGAAGGCGGGCGGGTTCGGTCTGAACCTCGCCGAAGCGGATTACGTCTTCCTGCTGGACCCGTGGTGGAACCCGGCCAGCGAAAACCAGGCGGTGGACAGGGCGCACCGGATCGGGCAGCAGCGCAACGTGATGGTGTACCGGCTGGTGGCAAAGGACACCATCGAGGAAAAGGTGATGGCGTTGAAGGAGAAGAAGGCGAAGCTCTTCACTGCAGTAATGGACGACGACGCCATGTTCTCTTCCGCTCTCACCGCCGGCGATGTGCGGGGCCTGTTTGAGTGAGACGCTGGCGGTACTGCTTTTCTAGAGTGGCACGCAGCGTCTAAACCAGTAGGGCGACCGGCATGATCGTGCCGTTTTATCGGTTTTGACCTCAAAACCTGGCTGCTCAGGACAAATAGACACGAATCGGAACGTTCGTACCGTTTGATGCTCGATTGCCGTTGAAAAGCTCGTCAGGGGCCCACATACTGAAAGAATCGGTACGATCGTGCCGGACGAGGAGTGGATAAAAGTGGCTTTCGAGCAGACTCTTGCGGAATCCGTGCGTGCCCGGCGCGTCGCCGAGCAGCTCACCCAAGCTGATCTCGCTGACCTTGCCGGCGTTTCGGAACGATTCGTCCGATCCGTTGAACACGGGAAGCCGACGGTCAGGTTGGAGTCGCTGCTGGTGGTCCTTCGCACACTGGGACTAGATCTCGCTGTCACGGGCTGGCGCCGCGAGACGCAGGGCGCTGGAGGGCCCGAGTCGCAGGGCGGTGGCATCCGATGAAATCATTCGAGGATGTCAAGGGTCAGCGGCAGGCTGACGTCTACAAACGGGGTGTCCTCGCCGCCCAACTGGAACGGTATGAAAGCGGGACACGGTTCAGCTATCTGCCGGAATACCTTGTGACGGGCGGTCCAGCAGTGGCGGCATCGCTACCGCTGTCATCCGAAGCCGTGATCCTGACCGGTGGCGCTGTGCCCCCTTTTTTTGCTGGTTTGCTGCCTGAAGGGCGCCGCCTCTCATTGCTGCGCAGGGCCGTAAAAACGTCGATGGACGATGAACTGTCCCTTCTGCTCGCAGTGGGAGGTGACACGGCGGGACCGCAATAGCGCCGGTCTATGACATTCCGTCGACCGTGGTTTACGGAGACAGATCACTTGCTTTGCCCATAGCGGGGAAGCGGACAGGTATCTCGCGCAAGCATCTTTTGAGGTGGATGGAGGATGTGGGCCTGCCGCAGCGGGTAGCCGATCGGGTTCTCGACATTGCTTTGAATGCGACCGGGACTCTGATTGACGACCTTCGTGGGGGAGCGGTTCCTTTCTCGGACGCCGAGATCAGGAGTTGGGTGAAGGAACTGAAGAACCGCAGGCGGCTGGTCGAGGAGTAAGGCTCGCGGCGGGGCATGCAAATTCTCACCAAACGGCAGAAACAATTTCAGCCCACGTGCTGGACCGTGGCGCCGAGGAATTCCCTGAGCGAGGTCCCTTTCACGCCGTAGGTCCCCGCCATGCCCGTCATGTCCATCGGGGAATCATAGGTCTCCAGTGCGGTGAGGAGCTGCACGATGAATTCCGGCATCCCGGGTACCGGTTCACCCAGAGGAACTGTGCGGACCTCCACCGGACGGCCCAGGAACTGCTCGAACGTCGCGACGGCGTCCCGCCAGGAGAGCGGTTCCGGACCGCCCACCCGAAGGATCTGGTTCTCGGCTGCCTGAGAGTGGAGCGCCGCGAGTGCGTAGGCGGCGACGTCGGACACGGTGATGAACGAATGCCTGCGTTCGCCGGAGCCAACCAGCGTGACAGGGCCACCCGACAGCGCCGGACCCCCGACGACGCCCATCAGCAGGAGGTCGATGTACACGTTCGGCTGGATCGACGTCCAGACCATGCCGGATTCGGCAAGGTGCTTTTCCGTCTTTCCCTTCGCCTGAAGCAGCGGCATGGTGCTGGCGGGGTCCGCGCCAAGCGACGAGATGAAGATGAACCGCCGGACCCGCTCGGCAGCGGCGGCATCCACCAGGTTGCGGTTTCCGGTCAGATCCACTGACTCGACGGTGTCGGCACCGCCCCGCGCCGTCGAATTCGCTGTGGTGATGACGGTGTCGACGCCTTTACATGCTTCCCTCAGGGAGTCGGGATCCTTGAGGTCACCGAGGGCAACCTCCGTGGTCGGCCCGAAATTGCCCACAGCATCCGGCCGGACAAGGACACGGACAGGTTCGCCCTGCTGAATGAGTTGCTGTGTAATGAGCCCGCCGAGCTTGCCGGTGGCTCCGGCTACGAGAATCATGATGCTTCCTTTGGGTTAGCGGTCCAGTTGGTGAGTGAGAGCGGCGGTGACGCCCCGGGCGTCGTCGTCGACCGGTTCCAGAAAGAATCGGGCGCCGGTGATCGCCTCTGTCCCGACGGTGAAGATAACGACGCCGCGCAGCAGCTTGGCAGAGCCGTCGCGGCCGGTGCCGCGATGCTCCCATTCGGTCCAGACCACCTGACCGTCGATGGCCGCGCTGACAACGCTTGTCTGGATATCGGGAAGAGATTCGAAGATGGTGCGCCAGTTCTGCCGAACCTGGTCCACTCCGGTGAAGCTGCGTGCCGGGTGGGCCGGTGTGATGTTGACGTAGTCGTCCGCGAAACAGGCGGTGAGGGCATCGAGGTCGTGGTCGTTGACGGCGCTGACGAGCCTGTCGATTACCCGTAGCGGGCTCCGCTGCGGGTCATCTGCATGAGGGTGTTCCTGGTTGCCGTTCATCGGCTAACCTTTCATTACAGTGCTTTGTACCCAATACCAAGTATGGAGCTGGCAATGCCTCCGGTCAATGGCCGTCGCCCCTATAATTCAAGCCGCCGAAAGGCACTCGCAGAACAGACGCGCGCCATGGTTCTTAATGTCGCGGAACAGCGGTTTCTGCAGGACGGCTACGCGGCGACAACCGTGGCCAGCATTGCCGCAGCGGCGGGCATCTCCGCGGAAACTGTCTACAAGTCGTTCGAGAACAAGTCAGGGTTGGTCCGCGCCATCTACGAGCGCGGTTTGACCGGCACGGGTGAAACTCCCGCCTATCGACGCTCGGATGACATCCGAGAACGCATCGATGATCCCCGGGAGCTGATGCACCAGTGGGGCACCCTCACGGCTGAAGTGGCGTCGACAGTCACCCCGATCCTCCTGCTCATCCGCTCCGCAGCCGCGACAGACTCGTCGATGGCCGGACTGTTGGAGGCTAGTAACGCGCACCGCCTGGAACGGATGAGGCATAACGCTGAATTCCTGGCCGAACGCGGTTTCCTGAAGGAAGGGACCACCCTCTCGGACGCCATCGATGTGCTGTGGACGGTCAGCTCCCCGGAGCTTTATGAACTGCTGGTGCTTCAGCGCGGATGGACGCCGGCCCAGTTCGCAACCTTTGTCGCGGACACCATGAGTGCGGCGTTGCTTCCGCCGCGGACCTAGGGTGAGCCCCAGTCTTTGAGCGCACCGGAGGTGTTCACCTGCTGTAGTGGTACCGGCACTGGGCGATACGGACTTCCTGCTCCACCACCTTGTACACGAGCCTGTGCTCGTCGTTGATCCGTCGAGACCAATACCCCTGAAACCCGTGCTTCAGGGGCTCGGGCTTTCCAATTCCTTCATTCCCGTTCCGCTGCACGTCCCGAATGAGTATATTGATTCGTTTGAGGATCTTGCGGTCTTCAGTGTGCCACCAGAGGTAGTCCTCCCACGCTGACTCGTCCCAGACCAGCGTCATTCGGCGAGCTCGTGGGTCACACCCTTGCTGCTTTCAAGGTTGTCGATGGCACCAAGAAGTCGCCGGGCGTTCTCCGGGCTGCGGAGAAGATACGCGGTTTCCTTCAGCGACTGGTAGTCGTCCAGCGAAACAATGACGACGGGGTCCTTGCCGGCACGGGTGATCACCACTTCTTCACGGTCATCGAGCACTGCGTCAAGAGTGGCAGCGTAGTTCGCGCGGGATTCAGAATAGGTCATGGTTTTCATTGTCACCTCCTTGCGTACAGTTTATTGTACGCAAGGAGCGTGCTCCCGTGAACACCTCGATGACTTTCAGTGAGCTTCTCCCACGGCGAAGGAAGCAGTCAGGCGGGTAGGTCTGCCGCCTTCGCATGCGTGGACGCGTCCCGGTAGTCGGTGTACATGTACGGGTTGTCCAGGATCTTGGTCTCCGGGACGTCCGGGTTCATGCCCTTCTGCCAGGCCTCTTCACCGAGGGTCGAGCGCAGGTGCTCCACGGTCGACTCCACCTTCGCTCGGATTCCGGGCAGGTCCGCACCGATCAGGCGGTGGTTGTGCTTGACCACCCGTCCGTTGACCAGCACGGTGTGTACGTCACCACGCCCGGCCTGCAGCGCCACATGCCCGTAGGGGTTGAGCAGAGGGAAGGACGTAGGAGAGTGATCGTTCTTGACAAGGACGACGTCGGCCTTCTTCCCCACCTCAAGGCTCCCGACCGCGTGGTCCAGGGAGAGCGCCGCAGCGCCTCCGCGCGTAGCCCAGTCCACCACGTGCTCAGCGCGCAGCGCCGAGTGGGTGATGGTGTCGCCGGCTTCGTGCGCCCGCATGTGCTCGTAGGATCGGTCTGCGCCGAGGGTAGTGCGCATCGCGACGAACAGGTCGCTGCTGAACCACACACTGGTGTCGATGGACAGGGACATCGGAATGTCATGCTGGCGCAGAACCCACGACGGCGGATACCCCTGACCGCAGCTCTGCTCGCTCTCGGTGGACAGGGACACAGACCCGCCGGTGGCGGCGATGCGCTGGTAGGAATCGCGGCTCAGCGTCGCGGCATGGACGTAGACCGTGCCGGGCGTCATGAAGCCGTGTTCGTGCATCAGCCGGACGCCGTCGTCGTTGGTTGCTCCCCACACGCCCGCGTGGGTGGTGACGGGCAGATCCAGTTCGCGGGCCACCTCAAACGCGCCCTTTTCCGGGAAGGATGGATCGCCGGTGACATCGAACGCCAGCTGGAACTTCAGCATGTCCGAGCGCGGGTTGCTACGCTCCACAAAGCTCTTGAAATCCGGGTTCGAGGTCCACTCGGCCGGCCCCGCGAAGATGTTGCCCGGCGCAAAGACGAAGCGGCCGCCGGTTCCCTCGAGGGCTTCGAGCGCGGCCTCGGCATGGTCAAGCGTGCTCAGCCCGTGGGACCAGTCGACACTCGTCGTGACCCCGGCGTCCAGCGCATCCCACGCCGAGAGCAGGTTGCCGGCGGCGATGTCCTCGGGCCGGAATGCCGTGCCGTGCTCCAGGTAGTACCAGACGAAGTACTGGGTGAGCGTCCAGTCGGCGCCGTAGCCGCGCATCGCGGTCTGCCACATGTGCCGATGGGTGTCGATCATGCCCGGCATCACGATCCCGCCGGACGCATCGATCTCCTCCGTACCCTCCGGCACCTCCAGGGACTGGCCGATAGCCTCGATGTTCTCACCGACAATGAGCACGTCGGCATCCTGCAGGACCCGCTTGGCGCCGTCCATGGTCAGCACGGTTCCGTTGCGGAAGACGATCGGACGGCCCGGCTGGGGTGCTCGCGTTTCAGTGGTCATCGTTGACTCCTTTGAGTAGGGGTAGGTGTAAGGAAAGGTGGGGAGAGACTGGGGTTGGTGCCGCCGTCGTCATGTTGGTTGCCCTGCCGGACGGCGGTTCAGGACAACTTTGAGGAACACTGCCGCGGAAAGGCCGGCCAGTACGACGACGGCGAGCCCGACGGCGGTGCCTCCCAGGAACGGTGCCGCCTGGGGATAGGCGGTGGTCAGCAATGCATCCAGTGACCAGGCGCCGGCGCCGGTGAAGGCAAGGACGATGCCCAGGACTGCGAGGACGTAGGGGTATTCGCCTCCCTTTTTGGCGTTCCAGAAGGAACCGGCGCTGAGTTGGGAGGTGGCACCGGCAACCGCCATGGTTCCGGCTGCTGCCGCCGCTCCCAGCGGGGTGAAGAGACCGAGCAGCAGCGAGACGGCGGCCAGGGCTTCAGTGATGCTGGCCAGAAGGACCATGGGCTTTCCGGGGCGCAGGCCCAGTTGCTCGAAGGCACCAGCCATGGTCGTGAGGCCGAGCCCCTGGAACCAGCCGAGCGACTTCTGGGCGGCATGAACCAGCAGAACCAGGCCCAGGAGGAGCCGGAGGAGGAGGATTCCTTCATGCATGGTGGCCGCCGTCGTCGTCGGGATTATGTTGGTGGTTGTTAGAGGGCGATGGAGGGGTACGGTTTGCCGGTCCAGCCCTGGAGGCGTTTGGCCCAGGCGAGCTGGTAGGACAGCGGTCCCCGTTCCTTCGCCCAGTCCTCGTCGAACAGTCCGATGAACAGGGTGAGGTAGAGGAAGAAATGGGCGCCGTACTCGAAGAGCCACTCGTAGTCGTAGGTTTCCAGGGCGCGGCGTTCGTCGTCGGTGAAGGACAGCCAGGTTGTCTTCTCCGCAGAGTTGAGCCACTGGCCGATCTCCGCTTCCCAGTCGGTGATGGTGGCGGCGGGGTCGGCCTTGTAGCGGGCCACCCACGCCGGGTCGCGGTCCACGGTGTAGAGGAACTTGTTGACGTAGTACTTGCTCACGCCGGGACACCTTCCTTTGATTCCTTGCTGGTTTCTGCGCCGGCTTCCGCGGTGGCGTAGACGGGGCCGAGGCTGGCGTGGGAGGACCGGGCTGCGCGCTCGGCGGCGGCGGCCAGCTTCCCGGTTTTGTTCGGGTACCACGTCATGTACATCTCGCGGGTGTGGAAGAGGTCGAGCTGGTCAACGTAGTCCGCGTTCTGGGGGCCCACGATGCCCATCATGAGGATCAGGTCCATGAACCCGTGGGTGGCGTTGCCGGCGGCGGCCATCGAGTCATGGGTGACGCTGGCGAGGATGGCGTCGATGTTGCCGGTGGAAAGCCATTCGATGGCCTGGGCATCGAACACGGGGTCCGGGCCGTGGTTCCCGAACATGCGTGGTCCGCCGAGCTCCAGGGACAGGTGGCCCGTGCCGATGGCGGCGACCTTCTTGTCCGAGGGCCACGCGTCGATGATTGTGCGGATGGCCCTGCCCAAATCCCAGAACCGCTTCGGCGAGGGCATGGGCGGAGCGAAGATGTTCGTGTAGATGGGGACGATGGGCAGGTCGGCCTGCGGGCGGACGGTGATGATCGGGCAGACGATCGAGTGGTCGATCTTCAGTTCATGGCTGAAGGAGAAGTCGAATCCGGCGTCCAGCAGGCCCTGGTGCAGGTAATTGGAGAGCTCCAGGTCGCCGTCGAGCAGGTAGGTGGGGAGGCCGAATTCGCGTTCCTCGTTGTAGAAGGTCGCGTCGTACTTCTCCTGCTTGCCGATCAGGAAGGTGGGGTAGTTGTCGAGGAAGAACTGGTGGAAGTGGTCGGCTCCGACCATCACCAGGACGTCCGGCTCGGCGGCGGCCAGGGTCTCCCGGTAGGCCTCGACCTTGCGCTGCCACTCGTCGGCCTGGGGGAGCCGGTTCTCGGAAGTGTCGGTGGTGGCCTTGAGGTAGAACGGGTGGTGGGTGCTGGCCAGTACGGCCGTCAGATCAGCCATGGGATGTCCTCTCTCCTGCTCAGGCGCTCTGGTCGGGGTCCACATAGACCGCGTTGCGGTCCACGGTCATATAGACGTCATTGGCGATGGGGTTGCGCTTTTCCTCGGCAATCTGGCCCAGCAGCCCGGCGGCGCGGGCCAGCAGGGCGAAGCCGCGCAGCAGATCGGTGGGCAGGCCCGCATCGGCGAGTGCTGCTCCACAGACTCCGGCACCGTTCAGGGGAAGACGGCGGCCGAGGGCGGTCTCGCTCATCCGGCCAATGGCCTCGAACAGGCGCAGGTGTGGGCCACGCAGTCCTTCCTCATCGGCGATGCCGATGAGTACGGGGGTGCGGGGGTCGCCGTCCTTGTGGTTCGGGTGCCCGAGCCCAGGAACAAACTTGCCCGCCGAGCGCTGGGTGCGGATGGCGTCCAGGGCCATCGCGTCCCAGCCAGCGTCGTCGTCGGGCAGGTCGCCGTCATGGGCAGCGAGGGTGGCGGCGAGGAACTGTCCGCAGTCCTCGGTGACGCCGAGGAATCGTGATCCGCCGCCGAGGAGGCCCGCGGCCATCGCGCCCTGGATGGAGTCCGGGGCGCTGAGGTAGGTGAGGCGGGCGGCGATGGCCGTGGGGGTGAAACCGTGGTCGGCCAGGGCAACGAGGACGGATTCGAAGACACGCAGTTGGCCGGGGGTGGGGCGGCGCATGGCAACCAGCCAGTAGGCGAGTTCGCCGAAGCTGATCTTGCCCATAAGGTCCTGTGCCAGGTCCTGGCCGAGGAGGTTGATCTGGGTGGGAGTGGAGGTGCCCAGCGACGTGGGGAACTGCGGCGTCGTTCCGGTCTTTTCGGGGGTGACGGTCATCGGGTTTCCTCCTGTGAGGCTGAGGCCCCTGCGGTGGTGGGATGTGCTGTCCGGGCTGCACCGGTCTGGGCGCCGAGCCAGGCGCGGATCTGATCGCTGTGTTCGCCAAGTTCAGGCGGGGCCAGGTCGTAGCGGGCGGGAGTGGCGGAGAAGGTGATCGGGTGGCGCACCACGGGGACGGCGCGGTCGCCGGTGCCGGCGGTGGCCACCGGTTCCAGCCCGAGTTCCTTGGCGTATTCGACGCCCTGACCGATGGTGTTGATGGGACCGTTCGGTACGCCGACCGCGTTGAGTTTGGTGAACCAGTGCTTGGCGGTGTTGGTCTTCAGCCGGTCGACGAGCAGTGGGCGCAGTTCCTCCCGGTTGGCCGTGCGGTCGCCGTTCTCGGCGAACCGTGGGTCATCGGCAACGTCGGGGATCTCGAGAACCTCGCACAGTTTGCGGAACTGGGCGTTGTTGCCGGCGGTGACGATGAGGTCGTCGTCGGCGGTGGGGAGCGGTTCGTAGGGGAACAGGCTCGGGTGGGCGTTGCCCATGCGGTGGGGGACCACGCCGCCGGCCACGTACGCGGTGGTCTGGTTAACGAGCCCGCTCATCGCCGAGGCCATCAGGCTGGTCTCCACATGCTGGCCGACGCCGGTGGCATCGCGGTGGCGCAGGGCGGCAAGGATGCCGATGGTTGCGTGGAGGCCGGCCATGACATCGAACACGCTGATGCCGGCGCGGTACGGGCTGCCGTTGGCGTCACCGGTGAGGCTCATGAGGCCGGACATGGCCTGGACAATCAGGTCATAGCCGGGGAGCGAGGCCCCTTCGGCTGAGCCGAACCCGCTGATGGAGCAGTAGATCACTGCGGGGTTCTCCTCGCGCACCGAGGTGTAGTCCAGCCCGAACCGCTTCAGCCCGCCGGGCTTGAAGTTTTCAATGACGACGTCGGCACGGCGGGCGAGTGCCTGCGCGGTGGCGCGGTCGTCGTCGTTCTTGAAATCGAGAACGATGGACTTCTTGTTGCGGTTGATGGCGGTGTAGTAGGTGGAGACGCCGTCGGCACGGACCGGGGGGACCCAGCTGCGGGTGTCGTCTCCGCCGGGGCCTTCGACCTTGATGACTTCCGCGCCGAGGTCCGCCATCAGCATGGTCGCGTAGGGGCCGGCGAGCACGCGGGAGAAGTCGGCGATCACCACGCCCTCGAGTGGTCGGGCGGTCGAGGAAATCTCTGGGTCTGACACGGAAGACCTTTCCGGTGGAGGAGGTTCTCGGGTAGAGTGTCCGCTAGACGGACACTTGTCCGACGGATGCGAAGTTCCTCAACGATGGAAGCGGATCGCCGATGTGTCAAGGGTCACGACATCACTCATC
Organism: Arthrobacter sp. KKT183; assembly: GCF_055657625.1. Lineage (NCBI taxonomy): Bacteria > Bacillati > Actinomycetota > Actinomycetes > Micrococcales > Micrococcaceae > Arthrobacter > Arthrobacter sp. KKT183. The sequence continues at coordinate 673,870 of NZ_CM145770.1, forward strand.
ACCAGCGCTAGGGACGTGTCATGCCTGAGCGCGGGCAGGGAGCGGATTTCATTGAGGCGCTGGCGCGGGGGCTGGATGTGCTGCGTCATTTCTCGCCGGAGCATCCGGTCATGAGCCTGAGCGAGGTGGCCAAAGCGTCAGAACTTGCCCGGCCCACCGCCCGACGCATCCTCTTGACGCTGCAGGAGTTGGGCTACGTCCACGTCCGGGACGGGAGCTTCTCCCTCACGCCGAAGGTGCTCGAGCTGGGCATGGCCTATGTCGGGTCCCTCGGGCTCTGGGACATGGCGCGGCCGCACCTGGAGTGGCTGGTGGAGCGGACGGGGGAGTCGTCCTCGATGGCGCAACTGGATGGGTCGGACATTGTGTACGTTGCCCGGGTGGCGGTGCCGAAGCTGATCGCGTTGCGGGTGGACATCGGCACCCGGTTTCCGGCGATGCGGACGTCGCAGGGGAAGGTGCTGTTGGCTTCATTGGAACCGGATCAGGCCCTGAAGGTTCTGGCTGAGCCGTCCCGTTCGGGACTTCCAGCGGCTCCGCCGATGAGCGACGAACGGGTGCTCGAGATCCTGGCGGAGGCCCGGAAGCGCGGTTATGCGTTGGCGGATGAGGAGCTGGCTCCGGGGGTTCGGTCCATCTCGGTGGGGGTGCGGGATGGTGAGGGCGTGGTGCGCGCCTCCATGAACGCAACGGTGCATGCCCAGGAAACCAGTGTGGAGACACTCATCAACGAGTACCTGCCGCTGCTGCAGGAAGCAGCTGCGGCGACCAGCGCGGATTGGGCCCGCTGGCAGGCCCGGCCGGTCAAGGCGATGCGCTAGGAGTTCGCCGCTCCTGCCTGGCTTGCCTCAAGTGACTCAGGAAAGCACCCGCCGGGCTGCGTCAAGAACAGCATCCAGATGGATTCCGCGCAGGCGCATAACTTCTGCGCCGGATCCTGACTCGCCGAACTCCTCGATGGAGACCACCTCGCCTGAGGATCCGGCCCAGCGGTACCAGGCATCACCCCGTCCGGCTTCGATTGCCACCCGGGCAGTCAACGACGGCGGAAGCACCGAGTCCCGATACTCACGCTCCGCTTCGCTGAACCATTCAACGCAGGGCATGGACACGACCCGCGCGGCGATTCCTTCGGCTTCGAGTTGGCGGGCAGCCTCGACCGCCAACGACACTTCGCTGCCGGTGGCGATCAACGCGAGGTCGTTTCCGTCGCCGCTCTGCCACCGGACAAAGCCGCCGGCTCTGGCGCCGTCTGCAGTGGCGGCGTCGGACTCCAGGACCGGTACATCCTGCCTGCTCAGCAACAGCGCCACCGGCCGCTGCGGGGATGCGAGGATGCGCTGCCAGACTGCGGTGACCTCAACTGCATCAGCCGGCCGGACGACGTCGAGCCCCGGCACAGTGCGCAGGGAGGCGATCTGCTCCACCGGCTGATGCGTGGGGCCGTCTTCGCCGACCGCCACCGAATCATGGGTGAAGACGTAGATGACGCCGAGGCCCATCAGTGCTGCCAGCCGGATGCTCGGGCGCATGTAGTCGCTGAAGACCAGGTAGGTGGATCCGAAGGGACGCCACGGTCCGTGCAGGGCGATGCCGCTCAGTATCGCGGCCATCGCGTGTTCGCGGATGCCGAAGCGGATGAACTCGCCGCCCGGGTTACCTGCAGAGTACGGTTTGCCGTCGACGGCGACATTGGTCGAGCCGCTCAGGTCGGCCGAACCGCCCCAAAGCCGAAGCGATTCCTGCAGCGCCTTGATCACCGCGCCGTTGGTCTTGCGGGTAGCCACCGGATCTCCAGGAGAACCCGCGGCGATTGCATCCAGCGGCGACGGATCGGTGGCGCCGTCCCGGAAGGCCTTCCAGCGCGCGGCGGCTTCGGGCTGTTCGGCTTCCCACGCGCTGTGCTCGCGCTGCCAATCAGCGTGCAGTGCGGCGCCGCGCTCAGAGGCAGCACGGGTGTGGGCCAGGATTTCGTCATTCACCAGCTCGCTGAGCTCAGCGGTGGGGGAGTAGCCGAGCGATTCCAGGACCGCGCCGACTTCCTCCTTGCCGAACCCGCCTGAGTGCGCCGCAGGAGTCCCGCCGAACTTGGCGGAGGGCGCGCCGATGACGGTCTTCACGGCCACGAGCGTCGGCTGGCCGGTCCGTTCCGCGGCGGCACGGAGGACGGATTCGATGGCCGCCAGATCGGTGGCGCCGTCGATCTCGAGGACCCGCCAGCCATAGGCGCGGTAGCGGGCGCGGACGTCCTCGGAGAAGGTGCCGGACGTGTCGGCGTCGATAGTGATGCCGTTGTCATCCCAGATGAGCACCAGATTGTCGAGACCCAGGCTGCCGGCGAGGCTGGATGCCTCCGATGACACGCCTTCCTGCAGGCATCCGTCCCCGGCCAGCGCCCAAACGGTGTGGTCCAGGTGATTCGAACCCGCGGTGAAAAGTGCCGCTTCATGCCTGGCTGCCATGGCCATGCCGACGGCGGAGGCAACTCCCTGCCCCAGTGGGCCGGTGCTCATTTCCACGCCGACGGTGTGGTGCACCTCCGGGTGGCCTGGAGTCTTCGACTTCAGTGAGCGGCTTGCCGCCAGGTCTTCGAGGGTGAGCCCGTAGCCGGTGAAGTACAGCTGGAGGTAGAGCAGGAGGCTTGCGTGGCCAGCGGACAACACGAACCGGTCCCGAGCCGGCCAGTGCGGATGCTGCGGTGAATGCCGGAGTATCCGCGAGAACAGGACGTGGGACAACGGTGCCAAGGCCATTGCCGTCCCAGCGTGTCCGTGTCCTTTCTGCTGCACGAGGACGGCTGGAATCGCCTGCGCAGCGGCGACCGCGCGGGCGTCCGCAATGGAAGGAAGCCCAACGGTGGAAGAATCTTCTCTAGTCACGGACGCCACTTTGGTATACACCTGTACTTAAGTCAATGGTTGGATGATGTGCGGCCGCAGTCGGCCGGGAGAAGGGGACGCAATGGTCAAGGGGATGGCAACCGGCTCAGGTGTGGCATTGAGTTTGATTCGATCGGGGCGTGCCACTACCCGGAACGACCTCATCGAGGTGCTCGGTTGGTCGCGGATCACCCTTGCCCGCCGGCTCGACGAGCTGCTCGACGCTTCCATCATCGTCAGCGTTGGCCAACTGGACTCCCGGGGCGGAAGGCCGCCGGAAACCTTCGCCGTCAATGCCGACGCAGGCCTGCTCCTCGCCGTCGATATCGGCGGCTCGCACACCCGCCTGGCCATCACCGATCTCACCTCGACGCTGCTGGCCGAAGACGAGGCGGATATCGGTCTCAATGAAGGCCCCACCGAGATCTTCGAATGGGCAGGGCAGGTCTTCGACTACATGCTCCGCAGCATGGGCAAGGAGCGTAGGGACGTCGTCGGGATCGGTGTCGGCGTGCCGGGTCCGGTTGATGTGGCAACCGGGCGGCTGGCCAGTCCACAGGTCTATCCCGAGTGGGACGGCGTGCTGGTGCGTGAATATTTCAAGACCCGTTATGACCACGCCGTGTTCGCTGTCGACCGGGACGTGAATGTCATGGCGCTCGCGGAGGCCCGTCGGGCGCCCACTGAGGAGCCGAACCTCGTGGTGGTAAAAGCCGGGATCGGCCTCGGACTGGCCTTCGTCACGGATGGTCGGGTCTACCGGGGAGCGCGCGGCGGCGCCGGTGATGTGAGCTGCCCGACGCTCGGCGGGGACCGCCTGCAGCGGTTGGAGGAGGTCGCCAGCGGTGCCGTGCTGAGGGCCAGATTGCTGGAGCGCGGCTACACGGTCCGCACCAGCGCGGACATCGTGGAGCTGGCCCGCCAGGGTGACCAGACAACGCTTTCCTTGATTGAGGAAACGGCGGCGATCATCGGGCAGACGCTTGCCGACGTCGTCGGCCTGTTGAATCCGGAAGCGGTGATAGTCGGGGGCAATCTGGCCCAGTCCGGAGATCCGTTCCTGCAGCCGATCCGGCAGGCAATTTTCGACGGCGCCAGGGACTTCGCCACGCGCGGCCTGGTGGTTGAGCCAAGCCGGTTGGGGCACGCGGCGGGCGTCACCGGCGCGTCACTGCTGGCTCAGGATGCGCTCTTCGAACCCGGCCGAATCAGTCGGATGACGCGCACCGGTACCACCAAATAGCTAAGCCGGTTGACGATAACGAATTGAAACCCACTTTGGGTTACTTGTAGACATAAGCCCCTTTGCGACGGTAGCGTGTGACGTGCGCCACCCCCTGCCCCACCAACGCAAAGGATTTGCTGTGAGCCTGAATCTCGCCGAAGAGTTGTCGTCGATCACCACGAAGGCGACGGCCTCCGACTGGAGGGCAGCAATCCGCCTCGCTGGTGACGGGCTGGTGGCCGGTGGCGTCACCACCGAGGCCTACACCGAGGAAATGATCACGGCTGTGGAGGAACACGGACCGTACATCGTGATTGCCCCTGGAATTGCGCTGGCACACTCCCGTCCAGCGGAGTCGGTCCTCAAGGGTGGATTGAGCTGGGTAAGCCTGGAAACCCCCGTCGAGTTTGGCCATGCATCGAATGATCCGGTGACCCTGGTCATCGGGTTGGCTGCGCTGGACCACACCGCGCATATCGAAGTACTCAAAGCAGTTGCCGGTGTGCTCTCCAACAAGGAGGTCCGGGCGCGGCTTGAAGCAGCGGAGACCCCGGAACAGGTCCGCGACCTCCTCAGTGGCCTGGCCACCAAGTAGACCGACCCTCATCAACCTGGACTGAAAGGCATCTCATGAAAATCGTCGCCGTATGTGGAATGGGCATTGGAACCTCAGTGCTCCTGAAGATGAATGCAGAGAAAGTTCTCGCCTCACTGGGCATCGATGCGGATGTCGAAGCCGCAGATATCGGTGTGGCCCGAGGCGCAGCCCAGACCGCGGACATCGTCCTCACCTCCGACGAGCTCGCACCCGAGATCGGTGACGTTCCGGCGGAAGTCATCATCATTGACAACTTCTTCGATCTCGACGAGATCACCGAGAAGCTCACGCCGGCCGTCCAGTAGAACCTTTCCGTCCAGAACAGTAGAGAAGGAGCTCCCACGATGGAGTGGCTCGTTGTAGTACTGAATTTCATAGGTCAACAGATTTTGAATGTGCCGGCCTACCTGATCGGCATCATCACCGCCATCGGTCTGATGGCCATGCGCCGCAATTCCGGGCAGGTGATCGGAGGCGCGCTGAAGGCAGCGCTGGGCTTCCTCATCCTCGGTGCGGGAGCCGGCGTCGTCGTCGGTTCATTGGATCCGCTGGGAGCACTGATCCTGGCCGTCACCGGCGCCCAGGGGGTGATCCCCACCAACGAGGTCATCACCGCACTTGCCCAGGAAGAGTTCGGTGCGCAGAGCGCGTACGTGCTGACCCTCGGGTTCATCGTGATGCTGATCCTGGCGCGCTTCACGCCGCTGAAATACGTGTTCCTGACCGGTCACCACATGGTGTTCATGGCAACCATGCTCACCGTGGTGCTGTCGGTTGGATTCGGTGACGGTCTGAGCTGGCTGGTTGTTCTCATCGGTGCGCTGCTGCTCGGCGTGATCATGGTGGTCATGCCGGCGTTCGCCCACCCGTGGACAAAGAAGATCACGGGCAATGACACCATCGCTATCGGCCACTTCGGCACCCTCGGCTACATCGCCGCCGGCGCCTCCGGCCAGGCTGTGGGCCGGCGAAGCAAGTCCACCGAGGACATCAACTTCCCGCAGGGGCTCAAGTTCCTCCGCGACTCGATGGTTGCCACCTCGCTCTCCATGGTCCTCATCTACATGGTGTTCGCGATCTGGGGCCTGATCGCCCTTCCGCTGGAGGACGCCCTGGCGATCTTCGGTGCAGCGGATGCCGGTGCCTTCATCATGGCGGGCTTTGGACTGGCGCTGCAGTTCGGTGTTGGTGTGGCGGTCATTCTCTACGGTGTGCGGACGGTGCTGGGCGAGCTGGTTCCTGCGTTCCAGGGCATTGCCGAGAAGGTTGTTCCCGGCGCCAAGCCGGCACTGGATATCCCGATCGTGTTCCCGTTCGGTGCCAATGCCGTGCTGATCGGCTTCCTCAGCTCCTTTGCCGGCGGCCTGATCAGCCTGGGCATTCTTGCCATCTGGCTCAACCCGATGTTCGGGCTGGCGCTGATCCTGCCCGGTATGGTTCCGCACTTCTTCACCGGTGGCGGTGCCGGTGTGTACGGCAACGCGACGGGTGGACGTAAGGGTGCTGTGATCGGCGGGTTTGTGAACGGCGTGATCATCACCATCCTGCCGGCGATCCTCCTGCTGGTGCTCGGCGAGCTCGGCTTCGCCAACAGCACCTTCGGTGATGCGGACTTCGGTTGGTTCGGCACTCTGATCGGTGTGAGCCTGCTGGGCGGCACCACGCTCGGTGTCGTGTTGACCATCGTGATTGCGATGGCGCTGGTGATCGCGGCCATCGCTTTCCAGCGCAAGTTCGTGGATACCGGCTGGGTTCCCGGCTCGAACCGCCAGGAATGGCTGGACGGTCTGAAGGCCGAGGAGAAGGCCCGGGCCGATGCGGAGAAGGCGCGCAAGGCGGAGGAGCGGAAGACCGCTGCGGCGTCGAACGCGGAAAGTGTGCCACAGAAGGCTGAGTAGGGGTTAGCGGTAGGGAAGGGCGGCACCGGAGGCGGTGCCGCCCTTTCTGTTCTTGGGGACTTTGTTACCGAACGACGACGGCGGCGCGCCTCCGCGGTGCGCCAGCCTTCCCTGGTCAGTTGCCCTGCAGCCGCTCGTAGTACTCGGTCCACTTGCTCTGCGCCCGGTTGTACACGGCCTCCCAGTTTTGCGCCCGCTCGCTTTCTGCCGCTTCCCAGTTTTCCGCGCGCGTTTCCTCGGCCCAGTTCCAGATGGTGCTGCGCCGCTGGTCAAAGAAATCCCAGATCTCGCTGCGGACATCGTCGTCGATCTCACCGATAAGGAGGTTGGCCGTTCGCTTGCCGAGCTCTGCCTCATCATTGGCAGTGCGTTTCAGTTCGGTGCTCACTTCATTGACGGTCCGCTTGATGTCACTGCTGGTCTCGCCGATTGCCGCCAATTCGGTGCTGCGCCACTCGTTCCAGGCGCGGAGCATCGCCCTGTTCTGCTCCTTCCAGTAGGCGTCAAGGTCTGCCGGTGAGTTGGCCTGGGTGTACTTGCCGCCGCCGGCTGCGGCGATGGCAGCGAGGGCTGCCTGGTCTGTGTCTCCGGCCTGGAAGCCAATGACGTTCACCACGGGCTCGATACCGGAGTTGCTCAACTGCTTGGCCGCCTCGACGGGGTCTCCGCCGCAGGTTTCGACCCCGTCGGTCACCACGTAAACGATGCCGTCCGTGGCGTTGCCAGGGAAGTCGGAAGCGGCATCGCTGATGCCCTGTGCAAGCGGGGTGTAACCGGTCGGTTGGACGGAGGCGAGGGTTTCTTCCAGTCCGGCGTCGTCCGATGAGCCGGAGTAGAGCACCTCGGTGGTTGCGCAGGATTCGGCCTTGCCGGCTTCCGAGGCATCGCCAGCGTGGCCGTACACGCGCAGGCTCACGGTGCTGCCCTCGGGGAGTTCCTCGGTAAATGCGAGCAGTGAGGCCTTGGCAGCTTCCATGCGGCTGCCGTTTCCGGAGCTTTCAGCCATTGAATTGCTGGCATCGAGCACCAGGGCGAAGTGGTTGTTCCCGACGCTCTGTTCTTCAGCCGGGGCAGTTCCGTTTGCGGTGGGTTCGTCGCCGCGCTCGCCGGTACCGGGGTCAAACCGGACGACTGTCTTGACGTTCTCGGCGTAGTTGCCGTGGATGAGCGCGAGGATCGCGTTGCTCCATTCGTCGGCGGTCTGCGGATCGCTTTCCCGCGCAGCGGCGAGGATGTCTTCCACCGTGCCCGCCTCGGCGTTGGGGCCGGGTTCGACCAGCAACGATTCTTCGAGTTCGGTCAGTTCGCGCGGTGCGTCGTCGAAGGGAACCGTGGCGAGCCCCGCCGCGCCGGCGGTTGCTGGAGAGCTGGAGGCGGCCGACGTCGTCGTTGGTTCAGGGGAAGCAGAGGTCCCCGGTTCGGCAGGCTCTCCGCCGGCACAGCCGGTGACGAGCGCAAGGGTGGTCGCAATGAGCAAGGGGGAGCGCAGTGAGCGCATGGTGAGACTTCCTTTGGTGCACAGTTTTCCCAGTCGAAGAAGTAATTCTACTGAGATCGTGTGGGCTTGCTGTTCGGCGCTTCAGCCCGGGCGACCAGGACTACCCGGTCTACCACCACAAGGACGTGCGCCGCGTGATCGCTAACGGCGTCGAGTGGGCCAAGACCCTGCGGCCCGAGCGCACCGATCCGGTGCTGCTGCGTTACGAGACCGAGGGCTTCTACACCGGCCACGGCTACCAGGGAGCGATGAGCAGTTGATTACCTTCAGAACAGTCGAGACCGCCGGGCCGCTGCGTGTGGTGCAGGTGGGTGCAGGTGGGATGGGCAAGGCGCGGATCCGGACTTTGCAAGCAAACGACGACGTCGAGCTGGTCGGTCTCGTGGACCTCAACCTGGGTGCCGCGCCGCAGTCGAGGAGTTCGGGCTGTCTGTCACGCTGGGCACGTCCGTGTCGGAGGTGGCGGCCGCGACTGTTGCTCACCGTCGTGAATGTGACGGTGCCGGCTGCGCATCATCCGGTGAATGTGGAGGCGATGTTCGCCGGGTTGCCGGTTCTGTGCGAGAAGCCGGTGGCGCCGACCGTCGCCGAGGGGTTGTCGCTGGTGGCTGCGGCGGAGGTGAGCGGGCAGCTGTTGATGATCAGCCAGCCGCGCCGGTATTTCCAAGGCCTGACCCAGCTGAAGGCACTGACTGCTGAGCTCGGGGACATCGGGGTGGTGACCACGGAGTTCTTCAAAGCGCCTCATTTTGGTGGGTTCCGGGAGGAGATGGCGCATGTGCTGCTGGTGGACATGGCGATCCACCAGTTCGATGCGGTGCGTTTCCTGCTGGATCAGGATCCGGTCTCGGTGTACTGCGAGGAGTTCAATCCGTCGTGGAGCTGGTACGACGGCGCTGCTGCCGCCACCGCGGTGTTCCAGATGAGCGGCGGCACCCGGTACGTGTACACGGGGAGCTGGTGTGCGGACGGGTTGGAGACCTCGTGGAACGGGTCGTGGCGGGTGAACGGTGCCGGTCGTACGGCGGTGTGGGATGGTGCGGGGACTCCTGTTGCGGAGCTGCTCTCAGGTGCTGCTTCGGTTCCGCCTGCTGTCTCATGAGGAGGAGATCGCCGGGGCGCTGGCCGAATTTGTATCGGCGTTGCGGTCCGGTGAGGTGCCGTCGGGGGAGGTGCACTCGAACGTCTTGAGCCTGGCCATGGTTGAGGCGGCGGTGCAGTCAGCGTCAACGGGGCAGCGGGTGCTTATCGACGACGTTGTCGAGGAAGCGTACCGGGTTGCCGTCGCAGAGGAGCGGCGTGCGGATTTGCGGACGGCGTTGGAGTCGTGGGGCTCGGCGAGGGGCCGTGCGGGGAAGCGAGTATCTATTGGGGCGAAGGCGTAATAAGCCGAAGGAGGAAGGAAGGCAACGCAAGAGTCAGCGTTGCCTTCCTTGTTCGAGCAAGTTGGCCGTCTACCGAATGGTTATGCTCCAAGCCCCTTCAGCGATCAACTCAAAGAGCCCTGTCTGCATGATGACAGTGCCGTCGTAGGGGCCGATGTCATTCACTCGGAGTTCGGGATTGAGCGAGTGCTGAATGAGCGCGATGTTGCTTGGTCCGGGGTAGCTGATACTGGCGGCCGCTGAGTCCCCTGCGTAACGGAAAATTGCGTCGCCAACTCCCTGGATCGGCGTCGAACCGTCGTAGCTGGGGAGGGACTCGAGAGGAATCAGTTCAATCTTCCAGCCTCCGTCGGCAGTTATCTGAAGGTGGGAAGTTTCTCCACCGTCACCACCGAAGGAGTCATCGAAAGCGACGACCCCAGAATAGTTACCTATCGTGTTGACCAATAGGTCGGTCATTTCGAGATTGGTGTCGAGGGTCTGGACCGCGAAGTTGCTGAAGCCCGTGTGGTGAATTCGCGCAGGCTGGAAGCCTTCCTTTTTCTTATCGATGGCTAGAACATCATCGCCATACCCTTCATATATGACAGGCTTCAGCGCTTCAGCCGCGCGTGCTTCCTCCTCAGCTTTCGCTTTGGCGACTGCCTCGGCTTCAGCCTTCTTGCGGGCAGCGGCTTCGGCTTCTGCTTTCGCTGCAGCATCTTCCTCGCGCTTTTCCCGAGCAGCGTTCTGCTTTCGCTGCTCCTCTTCTTCTGCCTGCGCTGCAGCTTTCAGGATCTTGGCCTGACTGCCCTCGTCATCAGGATGCACAATGCTTAGAACGGGTACATCTCCAACGGCGATGAATTCGCCGGCCTCAGGGCTTGTGTCCTCGACGACCCAGTTGCCGTTGTAGACGGATCCGGCCCTACCCATGCGCTTAGCGGAGCGATTCTCGATTGTGGGATCTGCGGCTCCGGATTCCTCCAGCACAGCCAGCGCTTCATCCAGAGCGAGCTCATCCAAACTGGGCATCTCTACGCCCGACGGTTCACTTTGTGTTGGGCCGGACGGTGACCCACATCCGGCGAGTAAAAGAATGGACAACACGGCCGCAAAAATAGGATGGTGTTTCACTGATTTGACCTTCTCGAACATCGGACCTGGCCCGATAGGACTCCCCAACGCCCGAACGGGCTGTCGCTGAAGATTATCCTAAACCGTTGTGGCCTCACACAGTGCCAGAAATCAACCGCTCGCAGGAGGTGGCAGCGAACCCATCTACTCGCAGCGCGTTAGCAATTCGGTTCCCGCGGCCTTCCATTCTTCAATGTCCAGGTCATAGCCGGCGGGAAGTTCACCGCGCGACGCGGCGCCGATATCGTCGAGCGGCTGAATGAAGACTTCGAGGTACGGCTTCAGCTCGTCGTCGGCATGGCGCATGATCGAAGTGAGTTCGGCGGCAGTTTCCTCAGCGAGGGCGAAGTCCGGCGCTTCCCCCGAGCTCATACCGGCGACAATATTCACCCCGTCGATCAGCGGACCGTCTTCTTCTGGTCCGATCAGCTGTGTACAGGTCGCCGCTTCAGAAACCACCAACGGTTCGGGGCTGCTCGAGGTAGGCGGTGGAGTTGCGGTTGGCGACGCAGTGGGAGCCGCGGTTGCTGACTCAACGGGGGTCGAATTGTCGGAAGCACCCTGCCCACACGCCGCGATCGCGAGGGATGTGAGAAGGATGACGGGAAATATCGGTTTCATTTTTGCTTTCCTCCGGAACAAGGAACGTGTGATGCACGGCGTACCCACTGCAGCCGGATCACACCGCAGTGAGTGTCAGCCTATAGAACATCAGGAAGCTTTGGATCTCAGCGATCCGATCCCCGTGCAGTGTTCTGACTATGAGTCGTGGATTATTGGGGGTTTCCGGAAAGGCTAGCAAGGATTACGAAGTCGCTAAGCAGGTGTCCCCTAGATTGCGTACCGTCTGAACCTGACGCTGAAGAAGCAGCGCCGGGAGGTTTGTACGCGGTAACGCTTCGGCATCAAGGCGTGAGAGTGTCACCGTCGACGCCTACACTTTCAAAGCAGGGGGATCACGTGAGTATTTCCCCTTCGTTCGCACCGCTTCATACTAAGGGGATCTGAAATGGCTCAGCAGTATCCAAATACCCAGCAAGCGCCCGCCAAGCAAGGTAATGGCTGGGGCATCGGCGCACTGGTCGTCGGTATCGTCGCGGTCATCGCCGCTGTCATCCCAGTTCTCGGCATGGTCGCATTCATCCTCGGTCCCGCAGCGATTATCCTCGGGATCATCGGTATCACCCGTAAGTTCCGCCCTCGCGGAACGTCAATCGCGGGCATAATTCTGGGCGTACTGTCACTTGTCATCGCCGGCATCGTGACTGCACTCACTGCCAGTTTCGTCCAGGCAGTAGATAACGAACTGAACGGACAGGCATCGTCGACTGCCGAGTCGGGCGAAGTAGCGGCGGGCAGCACCGTACTTTACGAGGTGGAAAGTGACGGCGCGACCGCGTCCGTTACCTACAGCACGCTCGAAGGTGACAGCTTTGGTACGGAGCAGGCGAACGGAGCCGAGGTACCGTGGTCCACAGAGTTTGAGATCGAAGAAGCGGGAGCGTTCGATCTCAACGTCTTCACCGTCACTGCGCAGGCTGAGCAAGGCGCTTCGGAAATCACATGCCGGATCACTGTCGACGGTGAGGTTATCGCGGAGCAGACCTCCACCGGAGAGTTCGCTGTAGTTACCTGCAGCAGCTCTTAGGACTCGCTGCTGACACCGTTGATGCCCTGCTGGTGATCCGGCAGGGCATCGTTGTTGCCGCCGGCACATCGCCCCTCGCAGATGCGCGTCTTCATATCGCTAAGCATGAGTCCGGCGAAGCGATCGGGGTGACTGCGTCGATCAAGAAAGCAGAGAGACCATGGGAAAACGATTCGTCAATCCGCCAAATTGGCCTACTCCGCCGCCCGGGTGGACGCCGCCTCAGGGTTGGCAACCCGATCCCGCATGGGGTCCAGCTCCGCCGGGACATGTCTTCTGGGTCGACGACGGTGTGGACGAGCGATATGCCATGCCCCAGCAAGGAGCGTCTCCCCCGGGGAGCTGACGTGGTTACCTATCACTGCGCTTGCGCTGGCGATCGTTTCTCTGCTTTTATGTTGGGTTCCGATCGTGAACAACGTTGTCGTGTTTCTAGGTCTCCTTGCGCTTGGATTCTCTATTGCAGCGATGATCTCCTCCTTCCGGAGGAAGCGCGCCGGCAAGGCAATGGCCATAACAGCGGGCATCCTGAGCATGCTGGCAATTCTCGGGGTATTTGTCACGCAGGCGTTCTACGGCTCATTGTTCGACAACTCGACGACGAGAGTGGAACCTGAAGCGCAAACCACGACTGGGCCTTCCGGATCGACGACTGAACAGCCTGTCACATCAGATGGGGACGACCTCGCGGCGCTCGGCCAATTGCAAGAGGTCGGAGATTACAACGTCACAGTCGATGCTGTGGCGCTGGATGCCAACCAACGGATTCTGGATGCCAACCAGTTCAACGAAGCGCCGGATGGACAGTACGTCGCTATAGAGCTCACTGTCCAGTACCTCGGTACGAAAGAGGGGAACCCCTGGCTTGATCTTTCGACGACATTCGTGGGCTCCGACGCAAGGCAATACGATGCGTCCGACTGTGATGCGGTGACTTCAAGCTCGGTGATGGACGTCCCAACGTTGGAGAATTCCGGCGTCGCGAGTTACGAAGTCTGCATGGACGTGCCCGTGGCTGCGATTGATGGAGGCGAGATATTCGTCGAGCGATCCTTCAGCTCCAACGCGAGAGCGTACTGGGCGATTCGGTGATGGTTACTTTGGCTTGACTTCACCATTCGGTCGAGCCACTCAAAGGTTAGGAGGGGCGCCCGGGGGACCTGCTCTCGTCGGTTCACAGGCTTGCTGATCGAACCATGTCGAGCTCGCGCCAGTGAGTGGCTGTGGCTTCAGAAAAGGCGGCCCGGCGTTCGGGCCGCGCTGGACGCGCAACTCGGCACCGATGCGCTTACGTTGGTCATCCAATCCTTGGACGGGGGTTGCCCGGCACCTCTTGTACGGGATGTTAGCCGCAGGCGTGAAGGGGCGGTGATAGCGGGCTAGTGCGTAGACGTGCCGCCCTCGGCGTCGATCGAGATTTTGGGCGTAGAACCACCAAGCCAGTAGAGTGCGACGTCGACATTGATTGGGTCCCGGTTAGCAGTCCAGTGGCTATGCGATAGCTAGTTGATTTTTCTGCGTCCAGGTGTCCCAGTACTGTTTCGGCGTCATGCCGTCGAGGGATCCGTGGGGCCGTTCATGATTGTAGATGTTCTTCCATTCCTCGGCCAAGTACTTCGCTTCGGCCATGGTGTCGATGATTTCCCCAGTGAGTTGTTCCCTTCTGAATTGGGCGTTGAATGACTCGGCGAACCCGTTCTGCCACGGGGATCCCGGGTCGATGAACGCAGTATCTACCCCGGCGGTGGCGCACCAGTTGACTAGGGCTGCGGCGGTGAATTCCGGTCCGTTGTCGGAGCGCACATAGGTTGGGGTGACGCCGGTTTCGGCGATGATGTCCTCCAGCACCGCGACTACATCGGTGGCGGTGAAGGACCGGCGCGGAACGATCGCCAGGGCGGTGCGGGTGTACTCGTCAATGACGTTGAAGAACCGGACATGCCGCCCACAGGAGGTCACATCGGACTGGAAGTCGAAGCTGATCACATGCATCGGGTACTCGGCCTTCAGCCGCTTCTGCTCCCCGGCGCCGGGCCCGGTGCGGCGACGCTTACGCGCCTTCGGCTTGCACGTCAGTCCTTCGGCCCGCCAGAGCCGGCGCACCCGCTTAGCGTTGAGCGCCACGCCAGCCCACTCCGGCTGGGCGAGCAGATGCCAGCGGGCCTTCCGCCACCCCCACGCCGGATGCTTCCCGGCGATGGCCCGCAACGCCGCGCGTAGCCGGGCTTCCTCGAAGCTGACCGCTGGCCGTGCCTTACGCAAAGCGGAACGATTCTGCCCCAGCACCTTGCACGCGAATCTCTCGGACGCCCCGAATTTCTCCACCGCCATGCGCACTGCACGCCGGCGAGGTTCGGGGCTCAGAATTTTCCCTTAGCCACCTCATTCAGTATGTCGATGGCCAGTTCTTTCTCCGCCAGCAACCGCTTCAGCCGGGCGTTTTCCTTCTCCAAGTCCTTGACCGCTTTGGTTTGGGCTGCGTTCTGCTCGGAGCCGTACTGCTGCAGCCACCGGTACCAGGTTGCCTCGGTGACCTGCAGCTCCTTGATGACCTCGATCATCGGCTTGCCGTCATTGAGCATTTTCTGCCCCTGCCGGACCTTCGCGACGACCTGATCAGGGGTATGCCTACGTGCCATAATCTGTGAATTTCCTCCTGCACCCATTATCGGATGCGAAACTCACACAGTCACCGGACTCCTACCCAGGGACCCAACCAGTGCCGTCGGGGGAGGTGCACTCGAACGTCTTGAGCCTGGCCATGGTTGAGGCGGCGGTGCAGTCAGCGTCAACGGGGCAGCGGGTGCTTATCGACGACGTTGTCGAGGAAGCGTACCGGGTTGCCGTCGCAGAGGAGCGGCGTGCGGATTTGCGGACGGCGTTGGAGTCGTGGGGCTCGGCGAGGGGCCGTGCGGGGCGCGGGGGTTCGAGGCTACCGCGCCGGCGCGGTAGCTCGCCACCACAGCAACGCCTCAGATGGAGTGACACCGAAAGCGGGCAGGATCGCCTGACTTCCGCGAAGGTCTCATGGCTGGTCGTTGGGAGACGAAAGTCGAGACCGTACCAATTGACTTCTCAGAGTCGAGAGGTCCACTCCTTGCTCTTGGTCAACTACCCAGAAGGTCCAGCCGTTCGTGCTTCGTTTAGTCACTCGCCTGCCCGCTCCCGATGGTGTATCAAATGGTTCATCGAATACGGCAATGAACCCGTTACTCAACACTCTTGCTCGTACTTCTTGCTCGGCGCTTCGAGGATAGAGATCCTGGTCGATCTGCAGAAGGCCAGCGCGGAGGAGGTCTTTCACAGAAACGTCATGATTGCTACCTTCCCGAACTTCTGCCTGCGTAACCCCCAGAGCTTCAGGGGGAACCGGCCAAACTTCGAGCAGAGCCTGCAACAACATCTGCGTGCGTTGGTTTATTAGATCTTCGTTCCACCCATGAGAACCGAGCTCAATAATCCCTTGGTTGAGGAGTAGAACGCTGTGCTGATTTAGCGCGGACAGTTTTCCTTTGGTTCCCAGCCACGGGCCGTTCGATATCTTACTGTTGAGTCCTCCCGCGACCAGCGTCAGATTCCCAAGCCTGTGCACATGCTTGTCACGCTCGATCTGCGCGCCGAGGTCCCGGCCAACTGGCCATTTCGCGCGCCAACCTTGCGGTAAGAGGTGTTCTATTGAGTGAGTATCCCTCTGCACTCGCCCTTCGGCGAATGAGGCCTTGTTAGTGCCGTAGCCTCGGTGAAAATCCTCGAGCGCTTCCAAGATCATCCGTGTGAAAGACCGACGGAATCTGGTGTACACCGATGCCTGGCTTAGCTCAGCAATGATGTCGTCGTTGGATGGCCAGGCTAGATTCGGTGAACTTGCTTCGACAAGGAGTTGCGATAGTCGGTCTCCTGCAACCTCCCTTGAAGACTGATCGAGCTGTGCAATCAAATCCGCGATGAACTGTCCAATCCCTGCGTTGCCCGATCGCATGAGTGCCCGTCTAATAAGCCAGCTCTCTAGGGACCGACAAAATTTCTCAAGTTGCGCTGAAGGTACGGACGACTTCGCGGGATCGGTTGCCCAGACGAGGAGTGGTCCGGCACTCTGAGTCCCAAGCACTGAAGTTCTGTAGACAAGCAGCTCAAGCCTGCTTAGGTCTCCGGCCTTAACCCACGAGGCTTCGTTCCAGGAGCGATATCGGAGGGCGGAAGCGTCAATCTCACTCAGCATCTGAGTCATTTTGGTTTGGGTTGATTGTCCGTCGGTGAAAAGCTTGAATTTCCGAAATACCTCTTGAACCGGAACCTCTTTCCCTGTACGTGCAATAAGCCAATGACTGAGAAACAAAGAGATCCTCGGTGCCGGAACCCGACCAACGCTCACAGATTTCTCCCAGAACTCAGTCTCGAACTGGGACCAGAACTTTTTGTACATCTCGTCTGTGTCTGCGCCGTCAGCGGCGAGCCTCTGGAACACGAAGTTCTTGACCAGGTCTGCTCCAGAGAGCGGAGTTCCTCGGGCGTTGAGAGTCTCGAAAATCTGTTGTGAGTCCTCATTATGCTCTAGCTCGATCGAGACCAGATTTAGCTTGTGCATCAACGCACGAGTTAGCTGCTGAGACTTTTCAGCCATGTCGCCTCCTGCCAACCAAGACTCGATCTTCGTCCTGAAGTACGTGTGCGCTTCGACCAAAGAACCGCGTACATTCGCCCCAGATTCGTACTGCGGAGAATCGTCACCTTGCCTGATTACATAGTCGTACTCCGCCTGGTTCCGAGTCGTTGGGGTGAGCTTGAATCGGTCAGAAGGTGGTAGAAACGACTCACTGTTCCGGAAGTGTGCGCGAAGGTACTCCGCTTCCGGCACGTCTTGTGCCTTGAGCTCCAGGAAAGCCGCGTGAAACAGTAACTGAAGTGTGGTCAGCCGTTGCTGGCCGTCGATCACCGTGCGACTCTGCACCGCCGTCGCGCCTGCTACTTTCTGGAGAACGATAGCGCCAAGGAAGTGGGGCTCATGATCCTCACCCGCCGCTATCGAATCGGCGAGACGCTGTACGTCTTCCCATAGTGGTGCCCACTGCCTTTCCTCGTTCCAAACGTAGGGCCTCTGAAAGAGCGGCACTAGAAGTCGTTGGCCGGTTTGAAATACCTCTTGGAGGTTTTTCACGTTGGTGTCCACGCTGACCCGTCCTCTCTATCGACCGCTGCACGCAATGACCGGATTGCGGCAGAAAATTCCCGCAATCCGCTTATTCCAAGTATGGCGCGTTTCGCGAGTACAGCGTCAGGCAACATCGAGAGCCTGCTACTAGGATCAGCCCCCTCGAGGCTCGTAAGACTTCGAGACTTTCGCTGCCAGAATCAATCGATAGGCTGTGGCCCTTCGATCGGGGGAGCGAACTTACCCAGGCGGCTATTCTCGTTCAGGAGCGGGATGTTCAATCCGGATTTGAGTATTTCAGCATTGACCAAATCTATACGGCGCACCCATGCTCCACTTTTACGCCCAGCACCTTTTGCGTTCTTGTAGATGTCTTCGCCAGGGAAAGCCCACTCCCGTTTGCCGTCGACTATCTCCATAATGACCTTGATCAAAGGCGTTGCCTTAGCCCGAAGGAAACCGGTTCGTGAGTCAAGCTCAGCAGTTGTGCCATTGACTTCGATCCTGTAGGGGACGGAAGGATGCCCCTCTTCCCATGGCGAGAGGATTCCGAATGGGGGATACGACGAACGTACGTGGACGAATGCGCCACGCGTTGTGAATACCTGTCGCTGAACGTCAGATGACAATTTTGCAGAGTCTGTGATGAGCCACATAACCTCGTGTCCTAAGGATTTACGAAACTCCGTCCTTTTCACGATGTCGGTGTCCCAACGCTGTATTTCAAGAACCAGTGACCTGTTGGTCATTAGGTTGCGGATTAGGACATCTGCGTTCGAGCGATAGTCCTCAATTGTCGCGCGAAGGTGCCCAAATTTCTCTATCTCTCTAACGATCTGATGTTGGTACCAGCGGTGTTCATCGCTCATCGGGCCACCACCCCTCGTCGTATGGTCATGTTTACGGGCCGTGTAGTGCTCGCAATCCACAGAACCAGGGGCGTTCCGAAAATGTCTAAGACCTCTCCGATCAACGGATACGAGGACGATAGAGCATCCACGAGTGGGGCATTTCAACGCGGGTTTAGTCGCTCGAATCATTTGCCAGTCGGCTTCTCGGTGCACGTTCAGCAGCGGTCCGTTTGGTTCCTCCCAGAGAACCGCGTCTTGCTTTGAACCCTTGCTTATGCCTAGATGTGGCATCTGCCCCCTGTCTCCAGATTTTGCATCAGGATAGTGCACACATCTGACATTTCTGTCTACACCATCAATGGTGTGGAATATCGATAACCAGGCTCTACCCTGGTCAGGTGAGCCAAACCGATGGGGGAGGGGCAGCGCCGCAGCTGCCCGAGGGGCTGTATGAGCTCCTGAAAACTGACGTGATCGCCGCACGATTGGCGGCAACACCGGAACTGAACGCTTCGTTCGAGCAGGTCGATGAGAGCAACTCCCCTGACATCCTCTCGCGTCACGTAGCCAACGCCGTGCGACATGCCTTGGCGGAGGCTGCCCCTGAGGCGCGCGTCCACATCGCCAACAGAATTCTGGGACATCTCGGTCATGCGTCCACCATCGCACCCGGCCCCCAGGAACTACACGGACTTCACCGGCCTGAAAACCTACGACGCCGTAGCGTCAAACGACCCACCACACGCCTCAGCGAGTCGGCACTCCTTACCAACAGCAAGGATGGACCCAACCTTGCAGCAGAAATCAGAACGGAGATGGACTCGGCCAACACAGTCGATCTCCTCTGCGCCTTCGTCCGTTGGACCGGACTCCGCCTGTTGCACCCCGCCCTTGAAAGGCTTCACGAACGCGGGGTAAGGCTCCGAGTCATCACCACCACCTACATGGGCGCAACTGAGCGCCGTGCCATCGACGAACTCGTTACCCGCTACGGCGCCGAGGTCAAGATCAGCTATGAAACCCAGGCCACCCGCCTTCACGCCAAAGCGTGGCTATTCAGAAGGGACACGGGCTTCGACACCGCCTACGTCGGAAGCTCCAACCTCAGCAAAGCTGCCCTCCTTGACGGGCTCGAGTGGAACGTCAGGCTCTCCAATATCGCCACGCCCACACTGCTGAAGAAGTTCGAGGTCACCTTCGACAGTTACTGGGAGCAGCGAGCCTTTCAAAGCTATGATCCCGAGCGAGATGGCGACAAACTCGACGCAGCACTCGAGCGTAACGGTGGCAAAAGCATCATAGCTCCCGACGGCGTCACTGGACTGGAGGTCCAGCCCTACCTACATCAGGAGGAGATGCTCGAAGCGCTCGAGGCGGAGCGGCTAAAGGGCCACACCCGTAACCTCCTCGTCGCGGCCACAGGAACTGGCAAGACCGTCATCGCCGCCCTCGACTATAAACGCCTCAGAGAAGCCGCAGGCCGAAACCTTACGCTCCTCTTCGTCGCGCACCGCCAGGAAATCCTGCGCCAATCCATGCGCACCTACCGCAACGTCATGCAAGACGGCGCTTTCGGCGAGCTCTACGTCGGCGACAACAAGCCGACACAGTGGAAGCAGGTCTTCGCATCGGTCCAGTCACTCAATGCCAGAGGCATCCAGCAGCTCGAACCCAACATGTTCGACATCGTCGTCATCGACGAGTTCCACCACGCCATGGCGCCTACCTATCGAAGTCTGATCGACCACCTCACACCGCAGCAGCTACTCGGTCTCACGGCGACACCTGAGCGAAGCGACGGCGTCAACGTCGCCAACCAGTTCTTCGACGGTCGTACGGCGAGTGAACTTCGACTCTGGGATGCCCTCGACGCCGACCTCCTTGTGCCCTTCCACTACTTCGGCGTGTCCGACGACGTCGACCTCAGCCAGGTGGAGTGGAAGCGAGGAAACTACGATCTCGCCCAGCTCGACCGCCTCTACACAGGTAACGACGCCCGCGCAGCCAAAGTCATTCGCGAACTCCGGGACAAAATCACCGGAACCAACCAGATGCGTGCCCTCGGCTTCTGTGTCTCCGTTCAGCACGCCCACTACATGGCCGAGGTTTTCAACCGCGCCGGCATCGCGTCGAGAGCCCTGCATGGTGGAACGGACGACGACGAACGCGCGCTTGCGCTCACACAGCTACGCGACCGCCAAATCAACTGCATCTTCACCGTTGACCTCTTCAACGAAGGTCTCGACCTTCCCGAAGTAGATACGATTCTCATGCTTCGCCCGACCCAGAGTGCAACAATTTTTCTTCAGCAGCTTGGCCGCGGGCTGCGGCGCGCTGAGGAGAAATCGGTCCTGACCGTGCTGGACTTCATCGGGCAGCAGCGCCGCGAGTTCCGCTTCGACCTGCGGTATCGAGCGCTCACGGGATTCGGTCGAAAGCAGCTGGAGAAAGCGGTCGACGACGAGTTCCCGTTCCTGCCGTCTGGTTCCCAGATCGTTCTCGACCGTGTGGCGCAGCGAGTCGTGCTGGAGAACATCCGGGCTCAGTTGCGGTTCAACCGTGCGCAACTTGTGCGTGACATTGCCTCCTACGGCGAAACGGTTCTAGCCGAGTACCTGGAGCGATCCGGCAATGACCTGAAGGTTATCTACCGCACGACGAAGGACTCTTGGACCGGGTACCTGCGGCAGGCCAGTCTGATCGAGGGGCTTTCTCCAGGAGAGGCCGCCGTAACGGGTGGGCTGGCAGAGCTTGAACAGGAGAAACAACTCCTGCTGCGCATGGTACGGCTGCTTCATGTGGACGACCCCGAACGTGCCGACGCGTACGGGATGCTCGTCAGCGAGAGCGCTCCGCGTTATGAAAATCTGGGACCAAGGGAGCAGACGTTCGCTCGAATGCTGTTTTACACCGTATGGAGCGACGGTGGCGGTTTCCGAACGTACGACGGCGGCCTGGACCACCTGCGTCGGTTCCCCTTCGTATGCGACGAAATCAAGCAACTCGTGGCGCTGGGTGTCGCTGATTCAAAACACGCCGCAAGAAGCCTCGGCGCCGGGCTGCAACATGTTCCTCTCCTATCCCACGCAACGTACCGGCGCGAGGAAGTTCTAGCAGCACTGGAATACGGCTCCCTTGAGCTCGGCAAGAACGTGCAGCACCGCGAAGGCGTTGCCTGGTGTCCAGCGACGTCGACCGATGCCTTCTTCGTAACCCTCAGTAAGGACAAGCAAAACCATTCGGCGACGACCTCGTACAAGGACTATGCGATCGGGCCGGACCTCTTCCATTGGGAGTCGCAGAACTCGACCACGACGACCAGTCCCACGGGGAAGCGGTATCTAGACCACACATCACGAGGGTCTCGGGTGTTACTCTTCACCCGCGATACTGCGGAAGACGAGAGCGGACTGACGGTGCCCTACACGTGCCTCGGGCAGGTCGATTACGTCCAGCACTCGGGTGAGAAGCCCATCGCCATAACCTGGAAGTTGCATCGCGCCATGCCGGCGGACGTGTTTGCAACGGCATCGGCCGTTGCGCGGTAGCGGATTGTTGCGTCGCAGAGGACTCGGTCAGGACCGGCCGGCCCGAAGATAGCGCCAGTTTGAGAAGACGGACCGAGCCGGCGAGTTGACGGGAAGTCTGGGTGGAATGCCCGTCCTGACTTGGCTCACGGATCCCAACCGGCAATGTCGTTGACCACCCCAGCGTCGCGACTCGCGGCTCGGACGGCCAATTCGCGTTACTCCATCGCCACGGCCCACGCACCCGCTCGGAGATCTGACAGGCACATTGCGAAGGCTGGCCGGTGTACCGCGAGGCGTTCAGAAATGCCAGTGACCGAGGCAGCGGCCGATAGGGAGACAGGGAGGCTGGCGGAGTTGTCGAAGCCCGCAGATAGACTTCAGGGTGTGAGCATCACGGGTAACGGGGGAGACCTCAGCTATGGCTCGATTCTGCGAGTGCGGCGGGTTGATGAGGAGGCAGGCCAGGTCTGGTTCGACCGCCGCGATGGCGCATCGGGCTGGTTCCGCCGCTCTCTGGTTGACAACGTGGAGGCAGGCCAGATTCTCTACGTGCCAGACGAGGTCGACGATGACGATCCGGTCAAACTGCTGTCCGAAGAAGACTGGCTGATTCGTGGCGGAGACGTTGCAATCGTGAGCTTGATCAGTGAAGACGGATCGACGGCTGTTCTTGAACTCAACGGCAGGCACCAGACGTTCGCACAGCGGGAGACGAAGCCATTCGTCAAGGGTCAGACGATTGCCGTCGATGCGGGCGGACGCCCGGGACCCGTGCTGAGCAGCAAGCCCATCGACCGGTTCGGTCGCGGGGAGGACGATCTCGATCCCGCGAGCTTTGTCATTGACCCGGGTGATGTCTCGTTAGCCGACTTCGGTGGCTCGCGCGCGCTGGTTAAGCGAGCGCTTGAGCTGGCGCACGTCGCCCTCGACCCTGCGCAGCGGCTTCAGCGGATCGGCGTCAACCCCGTCAAAGGCATACTCTTCAGCGGCCCGTCTGGCACCGGCAAGACGCACCTCGCCCGCGCCCTGAGCAAAGAAATTGGCACGCGCTTCTACTTGGTCGATGGGCCAGAAATCATCAACAAGTGGGTGGGTGAGAGCGAGCAGCGGTTGCGTTCGTTGTTCCGGCACGCCGAGGAGCACGCGCCGGCCATCATCTTCTTTGACGAACTTGACAGCATCGTGGCTAGTCGGGGAGACGATGTCCCGGAGTATGCGAGCCGCTTCGTCGGGCAGTTCCTGACCGCCCTTGACGGGTTCGAGGCCAGTCAGGGCGTGCTGGTGATTGCCTCAACCAACCTCCCCGGCGCGCTCGACACCGCATTACTCCGACCCGGGCGGCTCACATTCAAACTCGAATTCGATGGTAGCCCGAGCCCCGAAGATCGGCTGAAGATCCTGGAGGCATCTGCTCGCGGGGTGCACGGTGCCGAGTATGCCGACTGGCAACTCTTGGTCGAAACTACCGACGGTTGGAGCGCGGCAGAGCTGGCAATGATCTGGACCGAGGCCGGTGTCTTGGCGGTAGTTGACGAACGAGATGAGCTCTGCGCGGAAGACGTTGCTGCCGGGCTAGTCCGGGCCGCTCGCAACCGCGGTGTGTCCCGACGCCAGGAGGGACGCAAATGAGCGTTTCCGCCATCGTTAGAGCGCCCTTCATCGCAGTTGGGCGCACATGGCGACGACGACGGCAGGCCCACGAGTGGAAGCATAAGCGGCGCGAGTTCGTCTACCTCGACGAGACCAGCGTCACCAGCCTGATGGCCGCTCGGCACGGCTCGATTCCCGAGTCGTTCAAGGAAACCCTCAGCACCACCAACTCGTCCGACGCAGGCACCTCGCTCACGCTCCCGTCTACGCCCGCAGCACCCGGGGTAGGCATGTCAACGCGATCAACGTTCTCTCGAACGACTTCACATGAGGTGGTGCGCCGTGCCGTGGCCCAAGGCACCTTTCGCAGCCTACGGATCGGCGACACGGACCTGCGGGTCTCGGTTGAAGACCAGCCAGACCGTCCAAAGCCGGCGGCAGTTTCCACCGCAGAGGCATTGGCACACCACCTCCCTAAGCTCGAGAAGCAACACCGCGCAGTGCGCGCACAAGACCTCCTCCGGGGGGATGTCGTCGAGGTCCAGGTTGAGCTAAACCCGGAGTGGAGCTACCAGTTCACGACGGCCGTGTCATCAATGATCGACCTCGTTGAAGGGCGCGCCGAGATGTTTGGCATTGAGGAGAGTGCCTTGGGAGAGGTGCAGGGGGTGCTTGAATTGCTCTCTCGTCTTCTCGTTGACTTGGTGCCCCTCCAAGCCCGAGTGACCAGCCACCGCCTTGTCGTGGTCGACGACGTTTCATGGCTTGTCGACGAGTCGATGATCATGGGCGGTAGCGTGCTCGATAACGACGCGAGGGAAGTGCACCTCGCGGGTGTGACGGAGCTTCCCCTCTACTGGAAGGACGTCCGCCGGGTGCTCTTCGCCGGCTCGCACTACTCGGTCTATGCCCGGATCTCCAGGTCCGCGATCCAGACATCATGGTCACCGGTGAAGCTCGCCGATGTCTTTGACCGCTTCCTCCCTGATGTCGGCGACCAGATCCGCGAGCTCCCCTACCTGCTCCAGAACGCCCAAAGTGTTGCTGGCGCGGTTGAACGCCCGGCGGTTTCCGAGGTGCTCCGTGACAAGGGGCTTGTACCGTTCGGACGCGACCTCGCCCAGCTGGCATCCCGGAACATCTCGGGAGAGTTGTTGTTGGAGGCTGCCACGACCGCTGCACGATCCGTAGTCACGCCGGAGGAACTACAGGACGTCGGGATCATGCGAAGCGCGTTCGAAGAGGTAGTCTCGGCAGTCGAGGCCTCCCCATCGCTAACCGCGCCGACCGGGACGGCTCGGGTTGTGCCAACCGAAGCGGCTCGGATTGACCGGCATCTAGTGCGGACGCTTCGTGAGACGCACCACGCGGTCGCTCGACTCACGTTCCTCAACGAGTTGGCTGCCACCGGGGGGCCGGGGACTAACGAAGGGGACGCGCCTGTGAACTTCCTTGAAGCAGAGGTTGTGGCGATTTACTGGTGACTTCCGGCTAGTAGCCGCATCGCTATTTCGCAGCAGGGATCTGCAAAAAGGGTGGGTAATACCCACTTGACCGTGCAACAGTCCCCTTCTATTGTTTGCGGACCTCTCTTCTCTTCGCTGGTCAAGGAGTCGCGGCTCAGAAGTCCGAAGTCGAGCCAATGTGGGTGGCTTAGCCGTATGTCGTAAGCTGGGAGCTACCCACGCGACCGGGCTGTGCTTTCTATCCCTCGACAAGGCGCGCGAGGCCGCAACTACACTAAAGCCGGGTGTCGGTCATGTCTGACCGAGGCCCCCACCAGTCATGCGGCTATGGTGTAAGCATGGCTCGATTCAGGTTGACAGGTGTTTCCGGCGGGGCAGCCGGCTTCTCCGGTGGAGTGCAGTGGGATATCGTACCCAGCGACCGTGACATAGTCATAGCTGTGATCGATGACCTGGAAGACCGTCGCATGCTTTGGGAAGCTATTCCGCGCGAGCGCGCCGATCACTGCGCCGCATCTGCGAGCTACATGCGGACACTCATTAGTACTCAACTGAAGACGCCTGGCATTAGCCCGCCTCTCAAAGCTGAACTGAAGACGTTGCGGCGTCACTTTGCCATGTTCATGACAAACATGACTGATGCGGGGCTCGATGTGCCTGGAGCAGTCAATCCCGACTCACTTGAGCGAGTCCTCGGCTGGTTGCGGTCAGCCGTGGGTGAGCAGCTCGGCCTACTCGCTGCTCAGTACTCGATTGATGTGGACGAAGATCTGGCGAGCATAATCCCGAATCAAAACAGCTGGTTCTTCGAGGAGCTTAGTTCCTGAGTTCGTCAAGGACTTTGGTGCGGGACGGCTCGCACACTCGAAGATGGTCGCGAGAAAGGTGCCTCTTTGTTCAATTTGCTCATCGGTCTGCCCGACGGCGGCGCGCTCTCTAAGGACCGCCTGCTGGAGGGCACTGTGCCACACGTCAAAGATCGCCTGAATGTGGCTGACGGCGACTTCTCCGAGTTGCTGAAGCTACCGACGCTGGCCATGCCCGAAGTGGGGCCAGAGGGCTCATCCGACGTAGCCAGAGTGGGAACACTGGGCCGCATCACGTCGAGCGGCACCAACTACATGCTGCAGTTCACGCCCAACTCGAACATCGACCCTATCCCCGTCGATGAGCTGCTCGCCAACCGGAATGCTTTCGACGTCGAGGGACCATGGGGCTTCCACAGAACCCGACTCATAGTCAAGGATATTGACCTCTACCGCACTCTGCTCGAACTCGGCCAGTCTAGTGAAGTGGTCCGGCCCAGCCGCAAGTACCTCAGCTTTCCTGGCGGTCCAATAGACGAGAAGCTAGTCGTCGTGATGATGCCATTCCGATCGGATCTCGAACCGGTCTGGGAAACAATCCAGCGCACCGTCTATGACGCCGGGTTGAACTGCAAACGAGCTGATTCCATCTGGGACGAGGACTCGATCATGGATGACATCGTGAGACTGCTTTGGCGCGCCAGAATCGTCATCACCGATTACACGAGCCACAATGCAAACGTGTTCTACGAAACGGGGATCGCGCACACCCTGGGTCGGCAGTGCATTCCACTCACGCAGCCCACTGACGAGATTCCGTTCGATCTGAAGCATCTTCGGACCTTGAAATACGAGACGACTGAGATTGGCTTGAAGCAACTCAAGCTCGAGCTCGGTGAGCGCATTCGAAACGTCCTGCGGACGTGCTAACCCGCGCCACTGAGGGCAACTTTGGCTGGATTACGCATCACTTGGCGATCCGTCTCTACTCCCAGTCCGGCATGTCCTCTAATTGCGTGGAGCCTCCGGCGCGGGTGGAACTGCCTTTCGTAGCCAATGGGGCACCGTCCATTGTCCCGGCAGGTGGAGTGCGGGGCTTCTTTCGCGTTTCTCTATGCGCGGGGGCTTCCGGGTCTGAGCGCACGTTCTCTCGACTTGTTCGTGGGTTTGCCAGTCGAGGACCTGCTGGAGTGGAGGTGTACTTCGGGGGAGCCGTCTAAACCAGAAATTCCCAAGGCGGCGGGTGATTACTGGGAGGCATGCACTCAGCTGATCAGGAGTCCGTCATGGCATCGGTACTCGTTTGTTCCTGCCCCGTCACCGGGCATGTTGTCCCGATGCTCGCGGTTGCCGCCGGCCTCGTGAACCGCGGCCACTCGGTCCGCTTCCTCACCGGCCAACGCTTCGCCGACCGCGTTGCCGCCACCGGTGCCACCTTCCTGCCGCTGCCACCCGAGGCCGACTTCGACGAAACCAAACAGGACGAAGAGTTTCCCGGTAAGGTCGGCCTCAAAGGCCCGGCCGGGATCCGATACGACCTCACCAAGATCTTCATGCGCCCCGGTAAACACCAGTACGACGCCGTGCAGGCCGCCATTGCCGAGACGCCCACCGACGCGGTGCTTTCCGAGGCGCTCTTCATGGGCGCAGCGCTACTGCTCAACACGCCACGGGCTCAGCGTCCGACGGTCATCAACTGCGGAATCGTGCCGCTCAGCCTTGCCAGTCGAGACACCGCGCCCTTCGGCTTGGGCATACCTCCGATGCGTGGACCAATCGGCCGCGTCCGGAACGCCGCGCTCAAAGGCGTGGCCGAGAAGGTGATCTTCGGTCCGGTGCAGAAGTACGCGAACGATGTCGCCTGTGGAGTCACAGGCAGGCCCTTCCCGGGCTTCTTCATGGACTGGCCGCGGCATGCGGACTTCCTCGTTCAGTTCGGCGTGCCCGAGTTCGAGTACCCACGCTCCGACCTTCCCGATCACGTCCACTTCGTCGGCCCCGTCTCACAGGGCGGAGGCAGGGATGCCGCCGACGTGGTGCTGCCCGAGTGGTGGGGCGACCTCGATTCAGGACGACCGGTCGTTCACGTCACCCAGGGCACAGTGGCCAACCGCGATTACAACGACCTCATCCGTCCCACGATCGACGGACTCGCGAACGATGACGTCCTCGTCGTCGTCAGCACCGGCGGTCGGCCGGAGGACACACTCACCGGACCGCTGCCCGCCAACGTCAGAGTCTCCTCCTACCTTCCGTACGACGAGCTCCTACCCAAGACCAGCGTCATCGTCACGAATGGTGGGTACGGAGGCGTGCAGTTCGCCCTGCGTCACGGGGTCCCGCTCGTGGTCGCCGGCCAGTCGGAGGAGAAAGCCGAGGTGACGGCACGGGTTGCGTGGTCGGGATCCGGGATCAATCTGCGCACCAACCGTGCCAAGCCCGACGACGTTGCGAAGGCTGTGCGCAAGGTCCTCGCCGACCCGTCCTACCGGCAGCATGCACGACGGATTGGCAACGCCATCAAGGAGTCGCGCGGTGTTGATGCGCTTGTGGACCTGCTGGAGAAGGAAGCCCAATCGACGAACTAATGCAGGGTTAGAAAGTTCGTCCAAGCGCTCGATCACGAGGAGCACGTCGAGGGCTTCCCTGCGAGCGGGGATCAGTTCAACTGCTGCTTGCGTAATGAACTTGTCGGAAGAATTCAGCCGGGCGAAAGCCAGATATATTCAACGAGCCGTGGTCGACACGCGGTGCACTCGGGATGACGCCGGTGCATGACACATTTACCAAGAGTGAAACCTTCGGGTGGGGGGAGAGCCATGGCGGGCGACGAGGCAAGTTACGAGTTGAAGTCAATACGCACAGTGCGAGGCATGGAATCCCGGACCATAGCCAAGTGGAAAGATGAGGGCTGGGAACTCGTTTCTCAAGACCAGGAATCCCTCATGCGAACGACGTTGACGTTCCGCCGTGAGAAGCGGAAGCAGCTCCCGTTCTTGTTGGGAGCAGCAGGCGCAGTGCTCCTAGCCATCGCCGCCTTGGTGGCCGTTGCTATCGGAGGAGATGACACCGCAGAGGAAGTCTCGGCGCCAGCGGCAGCAACGTCCACGCCAACCGAAAGTGCCGCCCCTCCAAGTGAAGAGCCCTTAGAGCCATCCGAAGAGGCAACCGACGCAGCCGATCAGAGCGAGCTCATTCAGACTGCATCTGCAGAGCCGGAAACTGACAAGGTGCTGACCGTGGAAACTAGTCCGGAATTTGCCGCGCTATTGGCTGAGCCCGAACCGGGTGGTCCCGCGGTTGGGGACTTCGCAGCCAAGTTCGAGGGAAAGCTTATCGAGTTCGACGGAAATATCGCCTACATGGTCAATCACGGCAGTAATGACACGCGGTACGACATGTTGATTCGTTCGGGCGATTACAGCGAAACCTCCGGCACGGGGCCAAACTTCAAATTCGAGGACGTGAGCGTCTTCGATCTGAACCTTGAAGGTACAGATATCCCAGACGGAATCGGCGCACAGGACAATTTCCGCTTTGTTGCTCGAGTCGCGAATTACAACGAAGTTCAGGAACTGTTCTTTCTCGAGCCGGTATCCACCACGATGAGATAGCGGGACTCCCCCAGCGGATTTACAATCCTCTACTCGACTGCCCCGCGCAACTCCGCCCGGGTCTCCCGGTACACCTCAACCGGGTCATACCCCCGACCGTCCGCCGCGAGTTCACCCCACCGCGCCCACGATGCCCGCCACACCGCAACCGCCACCTCGGTCAGCAGCAGGTTCAGTGAACCTGCCCTGCCGCCAAGCTGCGACGTGATCCGCGCACGCAGCTCGCCGGCCAGCACCTGGTCCTGCGCCGCCGCCAACGCGAGGAGCTCCGGTTCTTTTGCCAGAAGACGCATGACGCGCGCATGGTCGCCGTAATCGCCACTCGTCTCCAGCGCCATCACCGACTCGGCCATGGCTTCGATGTCCCGCAACAGCTCCGCAGGGTTGGCAGCCGACGTTTCGAACGCCCGCACACCCGCCAACATCCGATGCTGTCCGGGCAACGCCGCATGCTCTTTCCGGGTGAAGTACCGAAAGA
The DNA here is from genome assembly GCF_055657625.1 of Arthrobacter sp. KKT183. NCBI lineage: Bacteria > Bacillati > Actinomycetota > Actinomycetes > Micrococcales > Micrococcaceae > Arthrobacter > Arthrobacter sp. KKT183. The sequence goes on from NZ_CM145770.1 coordinate 703,601, forward strand.
ACGTCCTCGACGAGACACCGGCACGGTCGGCGATGCTGAACCGTCGTCGCCTGGATGCCCTGCTTCTCGAACAGCTCCAGCGCGGCACGGTGGCTTCACGCTGGGTGTCGAGACCCCGTCGAGCATGTAAGGAGGGAGCGCCGGCGTCGTTCATTTGTCCTCCGTGTTGGCCGTCGTCGCGGTGGTGCTGTCGCTGTTTGTGCGTCGGGTGAAAAACGACGACGGCGCCCGCCGCTAGATTGCCCGCCGAGGGCACCGGACATTCGTAGCCAAAACGACCAAACGGGCGCATGCTTACCCTGTCGGGGCTTCACGAGGAGAAGTCATGAACATTGCGCTGTGGATAGTATCCGGTGCCCTCGCGGCCTTCTTTCTCGCCGCCGGAATATCGAAGACCTTCCTGCCGATCGAGAACCTCGAGGCACATGGACTCCCCTGGGCGAGGGAAAAGCCAGGCTACGCGCGCACCGCTGGCGTGGCTGAAATCTTGGGTGCTCTCGGACTGATCCTCCCCGGAATCTTCCGGATCGCCACGTTCCTGATTCCGGCAGCAGCAATCGGGCTGGCGCTGGTCATGGCGCTGTCGATTGCATTTCACATCTCGCGGGGTGAAAAGGGGTTCACGATCAACATCATGGCTTTGCTGCTCGCGCTCTTCGTGGCATGGGGACGCGCCACGGAATGGGCTTTGTAAGCCCGCAGCGCGTGAAAGAGAGCTGAGAAATAGAGGCCGCATAACCATGGCTACCCCGGAGGAGTTCTATGACGCCCTCGCAGCTGAGTATCATCTCCTCTTCGATGATTGGTGGTCCGCGGCTCTGGAGCACCGGCGGGTTCTAGCTGACCTTCTCGGGCAGCGGGGGAACGGCAGGGGGCGCCTGTTGGACTGCACGTGCGGCATCGGCACCCAAGCCTTGCCGTTGGCATTGCATGGATACACAATGACAGCCACCGACGTGAGCTCAGCGGCAGTCGACCGTGCGAGGGCGGAGGCAGCCGTGCGGGGAATCGACGTCGAATTCGGGATGTGCGACGTCCGCGAGCTCCGGCATCACGTTCAAGGAAGCTTCGACGCGGTCATCTCCTGCGACAACGCGCTACCGCACCTGCTCACCGACGTGGATCTTGAAGCTGCTTTGCGGAGTGTGCTTGCGTGCCTGCGACCGAACGGGCTGTTCCTCGTTTCCCTGCGCGACTACGACGCGTTGAGACGAACCCGGCCCGACGGTGTGCCCATCGCCGTTCACGGGGGAGCCGGGTCGCGGCAGGGGTCAGGTCAAGCGTGGCGGTGGTCTCCCGATGCGGCGTACGTGGACATCGAACTGTTCATCTTGACCGAGGACGAGGTTGGGTCGTGGCGCGCCCGCTCACTGACCACCCGCTATCGGGCTCTGCGGCGTACGGAGCTCGAAAGCCTTCTGATTGGGGCAGGGTTCGCCACAGTCGAATGGCTGATACCCGACGTGAGCGGGTACTACCAGCCGATAGCGCTAGCGAAAGCCTGAACTGCGGCGCTGGATACCGAAAAGCAGAGGGCGCCTCTTCCAGGAAGAGGCGCCCGCGCGGTATTCAGTTGACCAGGGGAGGGCTAGCTCCGGGCCGATTCCTTCTCCCGGTTGTCCTTGTCCCGGCCGGCGGGCTGGTAGGACTCCCAGAACGTGGCCCCGACAATACCCAGCGACTTCGGGTCGAAGACCGGATCGAGCCCGAGCTTCTGCTGCCGCTCGAAGTCCTTGAGTGCCTGGAATGCCGGCTTCTGCAGGACCAGGATGCCGATGATGTTCAGCCAGGCCATGAGGCCGACGCCGATGTCGCCCATCGCCCACGCATCAGCCGCAGTGTTCACGCAGCCGTAGGCGACGGCGATGAGGATCGCCACCTGCAGGGCAACGGTGGTCACCCGACCGACGCTGGCCCCGAGGACCGGAATCACCCTGTGCGATGAGTTGCCCACGAGGAAGCGCAGGTTGGTCTCCGCCATGTAGTAGTAGGCGATGACCGTGGTCAGGCAGAAGAAGATCAGCGTGATCGCGATGAACGCGGCGCCGAACCCGGGGAAGACGGAGTCGAATCCGGTCTGCACAAACTGCGGCCCGACGATCGCCGTCGCTGACAGCAGGCCACCCTCGACGAGCACCTCGCCGTCCTCGGTACCTCCGGAGAAGACGCGGTACGCGCCGGTCGAGAGGATCAGGAAGCCGGTGGCCGAGCACACGAACAGCGTGTCGATGTACACCGCGAACGCCTGGACGAGGCCCTGCTTCGCCGGGTGCGACACCTCAGCGGCAGCCGCAGCGTGCGGACCGGTTCCCTGGCCGGCCTCGTTCGAGTAGACGCCGCGCTTGACGCCCCACATCACGGCCAGGCCGACGACGGCGCCGAGAGCCGAATCCATACCGAACGCACTGCGGAACACCAGAGCCAGGATCTCGGGCAGCTGGGCTGCGTTCACGAAAACGACGATCAGGGCAAGCAGGATGTAGGCGACGGCCATGAACGGCACCACAAACGCGGCGACGCTGGCGATGCGCTTCACGCCGCCGACAATGACCAGTGCCAGGAGGATGACCGAGCCGACAGCGACAACCAGCGGCGGGATCGTCCAGGCGCCGCCAATCGCGGTGGCCATCGAGTTGGCCTGCACGCCCGGCATAAGGACGCCCGCGGCCAGCACAGTCACGGCGGCGAAGATGTAGCCGTAGACCTTGAAGAACCCGGCACCCTTGGTGTGGGCGAAAGCGCGGGAAAAGTAGTAGGCCGGGCCGCCGCGGTACTCGCCGGTCAGCGGGTCGCGCGTCTTGTAGATCTGGCCCAGGGTGCACTCGACGAACGACGTGGACGCGCCCAGGAAGGCGACTACCCACATCCAGAACAGGGCACCCGGTCCGCCGAAGGCGATGGCGGTGGCGACGCCGGCGACATTGCCGGTGCCGACACGGCCGGACAGGGACATGGCCAGGGCCTGGAACGAGGAGACGCCGGAGTCGGACTTCTCGCCCCGGACAATCTGGTGGACCATTCCCTTGACGTGCCGCACCTGCAGGAAGCGCGAACGGATTGAAAAATAAACGCCGGTAGCGAGGCATAGATAGACAAGCCAGTCGCTCCAGATAACGCCATTGATGGCTGACAAGACACCGCTCATGTGTGTGGGTTCCCTCCAAGGAAGAGCGTGGGTATGCGGTTGGTGCTGCGCGGGGGCGGTAGACCCAGTGGCGCGCACCACACCAAAACCTGTGAAGAGTCTCACAAAACAGTCGTGTTAGTCCATTTGGCATCGTCTGGACCAGTTCCGTGGCGACGTATGCTCATCCCAGACCCACGCAGGAGGAGACCCATGAGCCGCAGCTACGTCATCGATTCGATCCCCGGCGACGGCATCGGCGTCGATGTCACCGAGGTGGCGATGCAGTGCGTCGACGCCGTTGCCGAGCGCTACGACTTCTCGGTTCAGTGGCGCATCTGCGACTGGAACAGCGACCTCTACCGCAGCACCGGCCGCATGATGCCGGTCGACGGCATTGAGCAACTGAGCGACGGTGACGGCATCTACCTCGGCGCGGTAGGAACGCCGGACGTGCCCGACAACGTCACCCTCTGGGGACTGCTCATCCCCATCCGCCGCGAGTTCGACCAGTACATCAACCTCCGCCCCATGCGGCTGCTCCCCGGTGTCACCGGCGCCATGCCCGGCATCGGGGACCTGGACATCGTGGTGGTGCGCGAGAACGTCGAGGGGGAGTACTCGCAGATCGGCGGCAGGTTCGGCTCCGGGACGGACGGTGAGTTCGCCGTCCAGGAGAGCGTCTTCACCAAGAAAGGCATCGCCCGGGCAGCGCGCTACGCCGCTAACCTGGCGACCGAACGCGGCGGTCAACTCGTGTCAGCGACCAAGTCCAACGGCATCATCCACACCATGCCGTTCTGGGACGAAGTGGTGGCGGAGACCGTGAAGGAGTTTCCCGCCGTCGTCGAAAAGGTGCTCATTGATGCGCTGGCGGCGCGGCTGGTCATGAAGCCGACGAGCATCCGGACCATCGTCGCGTCGAACCTGTTCGGGGACATCCTCTCGGACCTCGTGGCCGGTATCGCCGGGTCCATCGGCATCGCTCCGAGCGCCAACCTCAACCCGGAGCGGCGATACCCCTCGATGTTCGAGCCGGTGCATGGATCAGCTCCGGACATCGCGGGGCAGGGGATCGCCAACCCGGTCGGTGCGCTCTGGGCGGCGGCGATGATGCTGGACCACCTCGGGGAGGCCGACGCTGCGCGCTCGCTGACCAAGGCCTTCGAATCTGCGCTCGCCGAGGGGATTGCGACGCCGGACCTGAAGGGGAGCGCGACTACGGCCCAGTTTGCGGCCGAGGTGCTCGCGCGGCTGAAGTGACTGCAGCTCACTCCGTCGACTCAGCCGCTTCGGCCCGCTTCCTCCTGCCCAGGATCTTCGGCAGCACCGTCGGAAGCACCAGCACCGCGAGGGCGGCAATCAGCAGCCCCACCGTCAGCGGGCGGGTGAAGAAGACCGAGAAATCGTTCTGGCTGATCGACAGGGCACGGCGCAGCTGGGTTTCCATCATCGGGCCAAGGATGGCACCGAGGACGGCGGGCGCAACCGGGAAGTCATACACCCGCATGAAGAACCCGGCAACGCCGATCGCGCACACGATCATCAGGTCCGTCAGGCTGCCGGAAAGGCTGTAGACGCCCAGGATGCCGAACACCAGAATGCCGGTGTAGAGCAGATCCTTGGGGATGGAGAGAATCTTGATCCAGACCTTCACCAGCGGAAGGTTGATCACCAGCAGCATGATATTGCCGATGAACAGGCTCGCGATGAGTGTCCAGACCAGGTCCGGCGAATTCTCGAACAGTTGCGGACCGGGCTGGATGTTGTAGATCTGGAAGGCGCTCAGAATGATCGCGGCAGTGGCCGACGTCGGGATACCGAGGGTGAGCAGCGGCACCAACACTCCGGAGAAGGAGGCGTTGTTGGCCGCTTCCGGCCCGGCCACGCCTTCGATGGCGCCCTTGCCGAACTCCTCCTTGTGTTTGGAGAGCCGTTTCTCGAGGTTGTAGCTGAGGAATGTGGGAACTTCGGAACCACCCGTGGGCATGGAGCCGAAGATGAAGCCGAGGAAGCCACCGCGGATCCACGGTTTCCAGACACGTTTGCGCTCGCCCTTGTTCAGCCAGATCCGGCCGGAGAACTCCACCGGTTCTTCCCTGGCGTACTGCAGCCGGGCCAGGCCGTACAGCGCCTCACCGATGGCAAACAGGCCGATCACCACAATGATGATGTCAATCCCACCCAGCAGCGCCGTCGAACCGAAGGTGAAGCGCTGCTGCCCGGTCAGGAAGTCGAGCCCCACCAGGCCCACGAACAGGCCGGCGAAGAGGCTCACCATGCCGCGGATAATCGAGGTGCCCACGAGCGCGGTGACGCTCACGAACGCCAGCACCATCAGCGCGAAGTAGTCGGTGGCCTGGAAACTCTTGGCCAGGTTGGCTACCAGCGGCGCCAGGAAAGTAAGGCCCAGCGTGGAAATGATGCCCGCGGCAAATGACCCCATGACGGCGGTGGCAAGAGCAGGCCCGGCCCGGCCGGCCTTCGCCATCGGATACCCGTCGATAGCTGTTGCCACGGACCCGGCCTCACCCGGCGTATTCAGCAGAATCGACGTAATTGCTCCGCCGTAGAGGGAACCGTAGTAGATTCCGGCGAAGATGATCAGGGCACCGGTGGGATCGAAGCCGTAGGTCAACGGCAGCAGAAGAGCCAGTGCCAGCGCCGGGCCGATGCCGGGAAGCACTCCCACCAGCGTGCCGACCGTGACGCCGATCGCCGCATACAACAAATACGTTGGTTCGAGGGCGTTGGCGAAACCGCCCAGAAGGTCAGCAAAAACGTCCATGGCTCAGAGCACCGATTCCAGTAGTCCGCCGGGCAACCGCACGCCCAGCAGTTCAGTGAAGCCGAAGTAGATGGCCGCTGAGAACAAGACCGCAATAATGACGTCGCGGACCACCTTGCGGCTTCCCGCTACCCAGGCGATCCCTACGAAGAAGATGGTCGTGGCAATCAGGTAACCCAACGTGTTCAGCAGGGCTGCGTAGGCCACCAGCGCCACAATCACAATCCACAGCGTGCGCCAGTGCGTATCCGTATGCTCCGCGGCAGCCTGTTCCTCCAGAGCGCGGTCAGGCTTCAGCGTGGCACGGACCAGGAAGGCCAGCCCGAAACACACCAACCCGATTCCGACGATTATGGGGAAAAAGCCGGGCTGCTGCGGGCCGAAGCCTCCATCGATGGAGACCCGGATGGCGTCGAAGAGCACCACCGCGGCACCCAAAAGAATGACGACGGCGGTGATCCGGATTCCGAGCTTCCCCGCCCCTGGCCTGGCGACCGCATGCGATCCACCGTGCGGCCCGGCTGACGGGGAAGACCCGGAGTCGGGAGCGGACATCAGCCGAGGATTCCGAGGTCCGTCAGTGTCTTGGTGATGTTCTCTTTCTCGGATCCGATGTACTCACTGAATTCCTCGCCGGTCAGCAGGAAGTCTTCCCAGTTGTTGGTCTCCAGGGCTTCCTGCCACTCGGGCGTATCATGCATCTCCTCGATCATCGCGATAACCTGCTCGCGCTGCTCATCGGAAATCTCCGGGGGAGCGACGACTCCGCGCCAGTTGGCAATGGACACGTCATAACCGGCATCGATGATGGTGGGAGCGTCGATGCCTTCGATGGGTTCCTCGCTGGAAACTGCGAGGAGGCGCATTTCGCCGGCGTCGATCTGGTCCTGGAATTCCGCGAGCCCGGACGCCGCCGCAGTCACGTCTCCGGACAGGATGGCCGGCGTCAGTTCGCCGCCACCGGAGTACGGAATGTAGTTGATCTCCGCCGGGTCGATCCCCACGGCGTCGGCGAGCTGCGCAACGAGGATCTGGTCCACGCCGCCCACTGAACCGCCGCCCCAGGCGACAGCGCCGGGATCCGCCTCGAAGGCGTCCATGAGCTGTTCGAGGGTTTCGTACTCGGAATCGGCGGGTACCACGATCGCGTCGTACTCCGCGGTCAGCCGTGCGATGGGGGTGACGTCCTCCAGGCTGACCTGTGAGTCGGTCTGCTCGATGGCCCCCACAAGAATCTTTCCGATCACCATGAGCTGGTTCGGATCACCGGCATTCTCGCCGACAAACTGGGTGAGCCCCGCTGTTCCTGAGGCGCCCGGCACGTTGTAGACCTCAGCGCCGGTGTCGATGACCCCGCCCTCGTCGAGAGCACGGCCGATGGAACGGGCCGTCTGGTCATAACCGCCGCCGGGATCAGCGGGAGCCATGATCTCAATGGCCGCGGTGGGGTATTCCTCCGCGGCGTCGCCGCCTGCCGAGTCGCCCCCGCCTCCGGAGTCACCGCCACAACCGGTCAATACCAGTAATGAGACGGCCAGCGGGACGCCCCACCGGACGGACTTGGCGTGCCTGGACCAACTGAATTTTGAAATCGTCATTGAAATCATCCCTGTTCTTTGCGTTAAGCCTGACTCCACGGGTCCTTCCGTTCTATCAGCCAAGCAAATGCCTGTACACGGTGGCAGGCATCGATTCGGAAACGATTCCAGGGCCTGCACGAACGGTATGGGATAGCGCGTCTCAACCATCCCGCCGTCGTAATTGCCACCAAGACATTCCTGCAACCAGCGCAAGCCCGCCGGCCGCCGCTCCAAAGACACCGCCGACGCCGGTAGCGGCGGCTACCAGTCCTACCGCAGCAGGGATGGCCGACTGACCGAACCGGTTGGCGCTGAGCCGCAGTGCTAGCCAGGTACCGCGCGTACCGGGAGGCGACGCCAGCGAAATCACCGTCATCGTGAGGGGCTGTCCAATGCCGAGGGCGACGCCGGCCAGCACCAGCACAGCACCCATCGCCGGCACGGGCAGCGGCAAGGCAAGCACTCCCACGGTCAGCGCGGACAACGCTGTTGACGCGGCGATCAGCTCGGCACGCCCGATGCTCCTGACCATGGCGCCGAGGAAGAGCCGGGATGCCATCGTGGCGACGGCTCGGAGCGCGAGCAGGAGCCCAACCGCGGCGGCTGGAATCCCGCGCTCCACACCCAGCGCGGGTAGGTACACGGCGATGAGGTCCACCGCCCCAAGGACCATCATGCTCACCAACATGGCTCCCAGCAATTGGCGGCGTGCGTCCGGTCCCGCGCTCGAAATGGCTTGCCTGAAGTTGGCAGGGGCTGAGGAATCGGCAGGGCGGAACGCCGGTCTGCTGCGCACCAGGCCGGCGGTGAGGATGAGCATCAGGATGCTGGAAGCTGCACATGCGCCGAAGAGAGCTTGTGTGTCCGGAACAAGCCGGCCGCCGCCGAACGCAACGATGAACATCGGGCCCGCTACTTGTCCGGCTGATCCAGCGAAAGTATAGAGGCCGAAGGCGGAATCGAGTTTGGCTGGGTCGCCCCGCGCCACCCTGCTCTGCTGACCGACGACGCTCAGAAGGTGGCCGAGACCAAGGACCACATTCCAGAAGAGCAGAAGTGCGAGGGTCGAAGACCAGAGGAAGAGGCCCAGCGCAGCGGCCACCATCATCAGTGCGCCGCTCACCAGGACCGGAGCTTCCCTGCCGCGGTCGGTTGCCCTGCCCACCAGTGCTGCTACCAGCAACGGCACAACGGCGAAGCTCGCCGCGATGAGTCCCAGGAACGCCGGCTCCAGCCCCAGTTCCAGCGCGCGGTAGGCGGCGGCAGGGCGCACTATGTAGGTTGCGAGCTGCAGAAAAAGGGCGTGAAACAGGAGCGTCCACGGCCAACTGCGCATGGTCGTAATCTACAGGGGCGCAGGGATGGGAAACATTTCACTGCTTCTACTGCGGCTTCTACTACGGCGGCGTGCCGACGCCGGGGGCGTCCGGGCCCGAAGTTTCCCGGTCCTGCTGATAAAGTCGGTACAAAGTAATGCCGTCCCCGTCGCTGATGCAGTGCGGGTTCACGGCCCAGCAGGGCGTTGCCGCCACGAAGCACCTTACCGCCGGTATTTGAGCTCCGGGTTGCCGCCCGTCACAGAGATCGGATCCCATGACCAGGACTTCACGCCACTCCTCACCACGAGCAGGCCAGACACCACCCAAGCTTGACCGGGGCGCCATGCGCATCGTCGCGCTGGGCGGTCTGGAGGAGATCGGCCGCAACATGACCGTGTTCGAGTTCGGCGGGAAACTGCTGATCGTCGACTGCGGCGTCCTCTTCCCCGAGGAACACCACCCGGGCGTGGACCTCATCCTGCCCGACTTCTCCTACCTGCGGGACCGCCTCGATGACATCGTCGGCCTGGTTCTCACGCACGGACACGAAGACCACATCGGCGCCGTTCCGTACCTGCTGCGCGAACGCGCGGACATCCCCATCATCTCGGCGAAGCTGACCCTGGCCTTCATCAAGACCAAGCTGCAGGAACACCGCATCACCGCCAAGACCGTGCAGGTCAAGGAGGGGGATTGCAAGAAGTTCGGGCCCTTCGATCTCGAGTTCCTCGCCGTCAACCACTCCATTCCGGACGGACTGGCCGTTGCCATCCGCACTCCCGCCGGCCTGGTCCTCGCCACGGGCGACTTCAAGATGGACCAGTTCCCGCTGGACGGACGCATCACCGACCTCGCCGGCTTTGCACGCCTCGGCGAGGAAGGCGTGGACCTGTTCCTGCCCGACTCCACCAACGCCGACGTCCCCGGCTTCCAGATCTCCGAACAGGACCTGGCGCCGGCCATCGACGAGGTGATGCGCACCGCTCCGCGCCGCATCATCGTCTCCAGCTTCGCGAGCCACATCCACCGCATCCAGCAGGTTATCGACGCCGCACACCTGTACGGGCGGAAGGTCGCCTTCGTGGGCCGCTCCATGGTCCGCAACATGAAGACCGCACGGGAGCTCGGGTACCTGACGGTGCCGCGCGGCACGCTGGTGGACTTCAAGGAACTCGACAAGATGGACCCTAAAAAGGCCGTCATCATCTGCACCGGTTCGCAGGGTGAGCCCATGGCCGCCCTGGCGCGCATGGCCAGCCAGGACCACATGATCGACCTGACCCAGGGCGACACCGTACTGCTGGCAAGCTCGCTCATCCCGGGCAATGAGACCTCGATCTACCGGCTCATCAATGACCTCACCAAGCTCGGCGCCAACGTGGTGCACAAGGGCAACGCGAAGGTCCACGTCTCCGGCCACGCCAGCGCCGGTGAACTGGTCTACTGCTACAACCTCGTACGCCCGCGCAACGTCATGCCGGTGCACGGTGAGCACCGCCACCTGAAAGCCAACGCTGAGCTGGCCATCCGGACCGGCGTGGATCCGAAGAAGGCCCTCGTGGTGGAGGACGGCACCACCATTGACCTCAAGGACGGCGTAGCCCGCGTGACCGGCAAGGTCACCGCCGACTACGTGTACGTCGAGAACATGGTGGCCGGCGCCGCCACCGAGGAGTCGCTGCAGGACCGCATCCGCCTCGCCGAAGACGGTGCACTGACCGTGCTGGCCATCGTCAACCCGGACACCGGAAAGCTGGAGGAGGACCCCGAGTTCTTCCCGGTCGGCTGGGCTCCGAAGGACGGCGAGCTGGACAAGGCAACCGACATTGTCGAGAAGACGCTCGCTCAGCTTAAGGGCGAAAAGACCGGCCCCGACGCGGAGCGTGCCATAGCCGAAGGTCTGGTCCGCTGGTCCGACCGGTCGCTGCGGCGGAAGCCCGTGGTGACGGTCATCATCGTCGACGCCTGAGTTCCGGTTGATTGCTCGGTCTTACTGCCGGTTCCCTGACGATGGGATCGGCAGTAAGTTCGAGTCATGACAACCGCACGAGTCTCCAGCAGCGGGCGGGTGACAATACCGCTTGAGGTGCGTCAGCGGCTCGCCATCGGGCAAGGGTTCCAGGATCGATTTCCGGTTCATGCCGGACGGTCGATGCGTGATGGAACCGGTCGGCGCGTCGCTCAAGTCGCTTGAAGGCGTGTTTCATCGACCCGATCAAGAGCCGCATTCCTTGGACGAGATGCAGAGCGCCATCGAATCAGCGGCCGTGAGCAAAGATGGCATCATCGAAAGATGAGCCCGAAAAGCCGTACACGCAAGCCCAAGTCCGCGGCCAGGAACAAGAACCGCAGGACCGGCCCGCCCAGCAACCCCATCGCGGACGTCTACCGCACCGTCGCTCCGTTATTTGCAGCAGAGGCGGACCATACGTCTTCCCTGCACAGTGAGCTGATTGCGTCGGAGCTGTACTCCGTCATGCATGAGACCACCAATCTGGGTCCTGGAATTGATGCCGAGATGTTCGGCGACTGGGTGCGGTACGTCGAACGCCAGCGGGATGCCGCAGCTGCTGGAATGCTGTGGGCGCTTGCGCAAGTCGCTGATCCACCAGCTGACGCGGAAGCCGCAGCGGCCGCGCAGCGTCTGATGGATGCAGGCGTCGCGCCGCCGGCGTGGCTTGCACCCCTGCGAAAGCTTGAGGCCACGGAAGCGTGGATGCTGACGGATGTTTTCGGTGACTCCATCGAACTGGTGATTGAGTTCCGCACCGCACGCCGCAAGCACGGCATGGCCATGACGATCGACACCAACCACATGGGCGGTTACGCCACCAGCCTGACGTTCGACGAAAGCGCGCGCAAGCTCGTCAAGGATCGGGAACGGTTCGCCGTGCATATGGAAGGCCTGATGCAGATCGAGACTGCATCGCTGACCGAGGTGCGGACCATGGCCATCGCGGCGATCGACGCCACCGACATCACCAGCGATCCTGACCTGGCGCCGGAGTATGCAGCGAGCCGTTCGCTGGCACTCAGCCGGCTGCGTGCGCTGCCGGGTAGCGACGTCGTCGGGCTGGCCGATCGCCGTATCCCCACTGAAGCCGAGGAACTGTCCCAGTTCGAAAGGGACGAAGCGGAGAACGAACGGCTGGTCGCTGAGTTCCTGGCGGATCTGCAGAAGGACCCGGCCAACCACGCGCTCCGGGACGTGGAAGAGCAGTTCGCCCGGCTCGCCGAGCTTGCAATGATGTACGGACGCAATTACGACGACGGCCGCCTCCTCCGCGTCAGCCCTCCGAAAATCAGCAACTTCGCCGGCTGGTTCCTGCCGCGCAAGGTGATGCTCGATGACGAGGAGCGAGAGGCGCTTCCACTGTTCCTCGAGGAGTGGATTGCTTGGTGTGGAAAACGTCAGCAGCTTCCGGCGCTGGCCATTGACCTGGTGCAGCACGCAGCAGCGACCACCCTTGATTCGGTGGCCGATACGGTTGAGGACGGTGAGGAGCTTACGTCACCGGGCATGGCGTTCCTCGAAGGCTTGGATATGGACACGATGGAGGAAGTGCAGGATGCCATTGGGCGCCGGCAGTTTGCCATGCCCTACTTCGGCACGCGGATCGGTGCGGAAGATTATCCGCGGCTGAACGCCAATAGGGCGGACGAGCTGCGGCTGCTGGTGCTCGGTGAGTTGAAGGAATTCCATGGTGTGGGGAAGAAGGAGTATCCCCGGAGCGGTGAACCGGATGGCTCGCCCGTATGGGACGCCGCGCTGCGCGAGCTGGTGATATCGCAGTTGTGGCACAACGACCCGCCGCAGGTCTGGGAAGCCGCCGTGCGGTTGCAGTCAAAGGGCCTGAACCGGTTGGAGATCCTCGCTCAGTTGCAGGGAGCACTGTCCGGGCATGTCAACGCCGCCAGGCTCCGGCCCCTGACCGACGGAGCCGGTTCCGACGCCGTGCATGCCTTGGGCTACGTCGCGTCGCTGGCAACCCTCGGTGCGAGCGAGGGGCGGGGCGGCCATCTCCGTCCGGTGTGATTCAACCGCGGCTTTACTCGCCGCCGCCGTCCGCGAAACCCGCGTCAAAGGACCCGGCGAAGTCGATCTCCGGGCCGGGTTGCGCGACACCCGTATAGGTCTGGCCGGAGTCTCCCGTGCGCAAGGCGGCTGGGTCGCTGTAGGGGGAGGCGTCGTCGTCGGCTGTCATGAACGCAAGCACGGCATTGGGGGCAATAGCGGCAGCAGCAACCGCGCCCGGAATGCGCAGGGCCGGGTCTTCGGAATCGGGCACCAACTCAACCTGGAACGGTACCTGTGCGCCGGCGTCGTTGGTTGCCAGGTCCTTGACTGCCATAATGTCCTCCGTAGCTGAGCCGGTGTACCTCTGATCGTCCTCGTTTCACCGGCCATGTCAACGCCCTGTTCACCCGAATCAGGGCACGATGTTCCCAAAGTGTCACCGGTCACGGGTAGCCTGCTGTCACCGCATTACGACAGGGAGTTGGTTTCACGTGTTCCACACTTTCAACAGAGGGCCTCGCCGTGCCATCACGGCCGTCGCGCTCAGCTGTGCCGCAGCATTGACGCTCGCACCGGCAGCAACCGCCGCACCCGGCGATACCACCATCAAGGGTTCCAACGGCAAGACGGCCACCATCACGGTGATGGGTACCAGCGATCTCCACGGTTACATTGAGAACTGGGACTACTTCACCAACGCGGAGTACGACGACGCCGCCTCCAACGATGTCGGCCTCGCCAAGATTTCCAGCCTGGTCAAGCAGGTCCGTGCGGACCGCGGTGAGGAGTCCACCCTCCTCATCGACAACGGCGACACCATCCAGGGCACCGCACTGACGGACTACTACGCCAACGTTGAGCCCATCGATGAGACCGGTGAGCTGCACCCTATGGCTGCCGCCATGAACGCTTTGGGTTATGACGCCACCACGCTCGGCAACCACGAGTTCAACTACGGGATGCCGCTGCTGCGCGCTTATGAGGAGCAGCTCGACTTCCCGCTCCTCGGCGCCAACGTGAAGGACTGGGAGACCGGTGAGGACGCCTTTACTCCGTACGTCATCGAGACGGTCAAGCTGAAGGGACAGAAGCCCATTCGCGTTGGCATTCTTGGCCTCACCACGCCGGGCAGCGCCATCTGGGACAAGAACAACGTCGAGGGGGAACTGCGCTTCCTCGACATGGTTGAGCAGGCAGAAAAGTACGTTCCCGAGATGAAGGCAGCGGGCGCCGACGTCGTTGTTGTCAGTTCCCACTCCGGGCCGTCGGGCACCTCGTCCTACGGCGACAGCCTGCCGGTTGAAAACGCTTCGACGCTGATCGCCGAGGAAGTGCCGGGGATCGACGCGATCCTCGCCGGCCACGAACACCGCGAGATCGCCGAGCGCTTCATCACCAACAAGGAGACCGGCGAGCAGGTGCTCCTCACCGAGCCCAAGCAGTGGGGGCAGCGCCTCTCCGTCATGGACTTCGAGCTGGTCAAGGTTCGCGGGCAGTGGGACGTTGTTTCCGCGAACTCGGAGCTGTTGAACGCCAACACTGTTGAGGCTGATCCGGAGATTTCAGCGCTGGTCGCCGACCAGCACCGGCAGGTCGTCGACTATGTGAACACTGCGATCGGTACCGCCACGGAGACCATGTCCGCTGCAGAGTCCCGCTACAGGGACACCGCCGTCATGGACTTCGTGAACAAGGTGCAGGCGGACGCCGTGGACCGGGCACTTGAGGGTACCGCCAACGCGGACCTTCCGGTCCTGTCCATCGTTGCACCGTTCAACCGGGCGGCTGTCATTCCTGAGGGTCCCGTGACGATCCGGGATATGGCCGGACTGTACGTCTTCCCGAACACGCTCTTCGGTGTCGAGATGACCGGTGCGCAGATCAAGGACTACCTCGAGTACTCGGCGAAGTACTTCAACCAGACCGCACCAGGCGCTCCGGTTGATCCTGCAACGCTGACCAACGCGGACGGCACTCCGGACTACAACTACGACATGATGTCCGGCGTCTCCTACAGCATCGACATCAGCAAGCCCGTGGGGGAGCGCATCGTGAACCTCAGCTATGACGGCGCACCGATCGATCCCGCGCAGCGCTTCGCTGTGGCTACGAACAACTACCGGCAGTCCGGCGGAGGCAACTTCCCGCATATCGCCACGGCGCCGGTGCTCGTGAACCAACAGACCGAGATCCGGCAGCTACTCATCGACTACCTGATTGCCCAGGGCGCGATCGACCCGACGAACTTCTTCGCGGAGAACTGGCAGCTCACCCGCGAGGGCGAGCCTGTCTTCAACTAGCAGTTCCCGCAGGAAACAGCAGGGCACGGGCCTCTTGGTCCCGTGCCCTGCTGCGTCGTGACCGGGTCCGTTTTCCGATGACGAACGCGCGGAGCTGCCCTTGGCCTGCGTTCTGGCAAGTGGGTAGCGTGGAATACATCCGACCTGGCAACAGGAAAGGAACGCAAAAATGAGTTGCCGCCTTCGAACCGCGGGGAAGAGGAATGGCCTGTGAGCGATCTTGCACCGAAGGAAATCTACAACCGGGCCAAAAACGAGGGTGAGCGACGGCTCTTCATGCCGCCGCTCGAGCAGGTATCGACCGGCTTCATTGCCGGTGTCACGATCGTTTTCGGGATCGTCGCGCTTGCCATAGCGGAACACCTCATCGAGCCGGCCTTCGGTGAGGGCCCGGCCAAACTCGCCGGCGCGTTGGCTTTCGGCATGGGAGTGGTTTTCCTCGTCATCGGTCGCTCCGAATTGTTCTCTGAGAATTTCTTCGATCCGGTGGCTACGGCGATTGACCGGCGCGAGAAATCAACCTGGTTGCGGCTGCTCCGGCTGTGGGGGCTCATCCTGCTCCTCAACCTGCTCGGCGGAGCGGTGATGGCGGCCGTCTTCGTCGTGCCGGGAGCGCTGCCCTCCGGTGCACACGATGTCCTGGTGACCGTGGCGGAGGAAATCGCAGGGAAAGGCGGGCTGGCCACCTTCATGCGTGCCATTGCCGCCGGTACCCTGCTGACGCTGCTTTCCTACCTGTTACACGCTGTTGATTCCGCAGGCAGCCGCATTGTGCTCGCGTATCTGGTCGGGGTGTTCCTCGCGCTCGGCGCTTTCGATCACGTGGTTGTCTCCGGGCTCCACCTGCTCGCCGGATTGTGGCTCGGCGCAGACGTGACCTATCTGGAGGTGGGGAGGAATGTCCTCCTGGCCACAGCCGGGAACCTGCTCGGTGGCCTCCTGCTCATGACCCTGACACATACCGCCCAGGCCAAGGAGGCCAAGTAACAGCTGTTGGTCCCTGGAGGCCGCCGGTGCGGAGTATTGCGGCGGTATCCTCAATCACTCCGGTGCGATTACCGGTGTGCCAACACACGACTCAGATTGAAATGACCCGGACCAGATGGTCAAGCCCAGCGAAATCAGCACCATTTCGGGTGTAGAGGTCCAGACCGTGCGCATGGGCAGTGGCTGCTATAACGAGATCAGCGAATCGGCTTCGCGGCTTTCGTCCTTCACTGACGACTGCGGCAACAACCAGTCCGTAACTGCGGGCGGCGGTGCCGTCGAAGGGGATCGGTTCGAACCTCGCTTCAACCTCCTGCAGCCGTGCCTGTCGATTAGCCGCTTCGCCCGGTGTCGCAGCAAGATGGGGACCAGCAGTGAGCTCAGCCGTTGTGATCGCGGAAATTGCTACCTCATCAGGTAGTGCGCGGGCCACTGCAGGATCATGCCAATCGATGACAACCGACGTATCGAGCAACCCGCGAGTCGCGGTCACAGGCCCTGATCAATCTGCTGGTCAAGATCGGCTCGAAACTGATGCCGATCGATGCGCACACCGGACACCGCCAATGCCGTCAGTTCCTCACGGGAGACGAACGTACTTCGACTGACCCGGGCGGGCCGCAACTCAGCAACCGGCTCACCATTGCGCGTGATGATGAACGTTTCCCCCGCCTGCACTGCATCGATCACTTTCGCGTTGTCGTTGCGGAGTTCTCGCTGTGCGATGGTCTTCATGAGCTTATTGTAGCTCTCGATGCTACGGAGTGCTACGGAGCGAGCGGCTCTGCTCGAATTTCAGGACGATGTCTTCCCGCGGTCAGTCAGGAGCGAGCGTAGAGAGTCCCGCGCCCGCCGCGGCGGCGAGAAGTTCGGCGTCGTAGGCGACCATCGAATCCGCCTCGAGCCGGACGGCAGTGGCAAGATGAATGGCGTCTGCGCTCCTCAATCCACCGGCGAGGGCGGCCGCATACATGAGGTCGGCACGCGCTATGTCGACCAGGTTGATCGAGTCAGTTACCGAATTCACTAGCTCCGGCGCCAGCTTCGCTCCCCGCCGTGCAGCGCAGTGAAGCTCCGTGTAGAGAAGCATTGATGAGACCAGACGATCTCCACGTCCCACTCTCGTGGTCAATTCTTCAGCCAGTGGCTCTGATTCGGGTTCTTCGATGAGGAGCTTCAGTGCGGCGGATGTATCGACATACAGGATCATCGGTCGCCGCGGACATCATTGAGCACATCGGAAGAACTTTGACGTTGGCGCACGCGAGATAACAAGCGGAAGTCAACTGCTCCGGAACCCGCTGGCCGGACGTTGCCAGAAAGCAGTAGTTGCTCCAGGGGTGACAACGACGGCGGGATAAGGGTTGCTGCGGCTTCGCCGTTGTTTGTCACGGTGATGGTCTCACCAGCGCGGACGCGCTCGAGAATCTTGCTGCTGGAGTTCCGCAGTTCTCGGTGGGGAATTGTGGCCATGATTGCCTCCGTAGCAAGCGTAGCAACACGTCACCGAGTGAGCAATTGCTCCAATGCATACCGCCACTCGATGCGCTCCTGCTCAAGGCGAACGTTGCCCTGCCGCCCGAGATGCTCGACCATCTGCTGCTCGGCAGGCAGGAGATGGTTGAACGTCCCGGTCGATGGAACCGGCTCCTTCACCCAGAGATCGCGGTAAGCCTCCAGCGTTTCACTGTCCATCAAGACAGTGGACACGTTGGAGCAAGCGGATCGGATTCGGTTCAGAATTCCAAAGCCGTGGGAATCCAGATCGCCCCAATACACAACCCGGCCATCCCGAACCCACGGAATACGCTCCAACCGATTCACCGCGTATCCAGCACCGTGAAGTACCACCGCGCCTGGTACCGGCGGCATCGCGATCACTGACTCAAGGTTCTCGAACACGAAAACAGTTCGCGGCTGAATGTCCAAGGCAGCAAGCTCTGGCACCGGTACCGACACATCCACCAGACCGCCGGGACTCAGCTGCGGATCCAGGAACCGCATCCGCACCAGCACCGGCGGAGCGCCCAGCCCGAGGGACTCCAGCCCCGTCAACGCAGCGAGCAGCTTCTCCACCAGGCCGCGGTGGGTCGAGACCCATTTGGTGTCCACGCCGCGCACAGGAAGCTGCCGGATATACAGTCCCGACTGCGGATTCGCTTCCAGCCATCGAAGCACCAAAAGCAACCGGTCGAAGTCGGCGTCATCAAGCTCCGCAATCCGGCGTGCGCTCCGCCTCACAGCTTCAGCCAGCGTGCCGCCGTCGAACGTCGACAGCAGTGTCTGGACTCGCGCGCTCAGGCGTGACCAGTGCTGCCCCTTCCGCGCGAACCGTGCCACCTCGACGGCACCGGTGAGGCGCAGCCGGTCCGGAACCTGCTGCGTTCCGAGGCTCGCCCAGCGGCGCGGCGCCCACACCACAGCGTCTTCCAGCCCGGCGTCGCGCCAGGATTTCACCCAGGCAATCGCCTCACCCTGGTTTGCAAGGGCAGCCTGCTCAGTGGGTGGGTGCAGCGGAAACTAGACGACGACGCCGGCACCACCGACTACCGCCCACTCACCGAAATTCCGCTCATACTTGCCGGCTGCGGTAGTGCGTGCCTGTTCCACGTCGACCCAGGGCTTCCCGGTACCCGGCATCAGGCGATACCTCGTTTTCGAGGCATCAACCGTCTGTCCCCGGAGCAGACTCATCAGCGGCGGCCTGCAGCTCACCATCGCCGACAGAAACCACACCGATCCGCGAATCACGGAACTCCCGACAAACTACGAGTGCGATACCGCCCACATAGTCCTCGAGGGTCTGCAGCAGCTTCAGCGGTGTGGCCAGGACCATATGGAAGCCGAACTCGAGGAACACGTCCATGGCCATCCGGGTGAACGTGCTGTCTGCCTTATCGAAAGCCTCATCCAGGATGACATTGCCGTAGCCGGGAATGTCGTCCTCATTCTCAGCCAGCTGGTACCGCAATGCAGCGGCCAGGCAGAAGATCACCAGCTTCTGCCGCTGGCCGCCCGAGAGCCCAGCGCTGGAATCGTGGATGTTGACCGTGGTGCCGGCCTCATCCAGCTCAACCCCGGTGAAGCGGACGTGCTGCCGGGTGTCCAGTACTTGCCGTTGCCAGGTGCGGTCCCCGGCTTCGCTGGATGACAGCCGCGTCATGAGGCGGTTCATCACGTCGAACTTCTGCTCCGCGGCCTCGCGGCTTTCCTCGGCCCAGGACCCCGCGGAGATGGTCTGGAGGTCCTGCATGAATCTGGTCTTCGCCTCGGAATTGTTGTCCTTGACCATGATCTTGAGATACCGGCCCGGGTCAAATGGGGAGCGGCGCAGGGAACGGTTCACCGGGTCAATGCGCTCCCGGATCTGTCCGGGCGTGCGGCGGATTTCATTGGCCAGTTGCCCAACGTTTCGCTGTGCCTGACTCTCCAGCAAATCGAAGAACTTCTGCTCGAAGTCCGGCAGCCGGTCCGCACGAAGCTTGCCCAAAATGTCGAGGAAGCCGCCACGGTCGGTGATCTCTGCGGTGAGGTCGCCGGCAACGGCCCGCCACGAGGAGATGAACGCGAACTCGATTGCAGTGATCACCTGTTCCGCCGCCTGCACCGAACCGCGGGCAGCGTTCTCCTCCTCGATGAGCGCGCCGCTGACCTTCAGCGCGACGCCGTCGATTTCAGCGTGCGTAATGCTTCGGCGGACGCCGTAGAAGCGCTGTTCGAGCTCGGCTGCATCTGCGAATCAGGACGCCCTCGTTGCGCCACTCCGAGCAATACGCCTGTGCGGTCTGCGGGAGCTCGAAGCCGTGGTCACGCAGCTCCTGCAAATCGGCGTCGATCAACTCGAAAAGCTCCGGCGCAGGACGCCGTCTTTCCTCTCCACTGAGATGCGTTCTCAAAAGCGCGACGGCGGCGCCCGCGTTGCGTCCGCGCAGCAGGGACCAGGCGGGACTTTCCTTGGCCAGGCGATCGGTTGCGTATGCAGTGCTGAGGGTGCTCACGTCGTCAAAGGTACAACCCGGCGCCGACGAAACGCAGTTCGCGTGTCAGGTCCGTGGCGTTGCGATGAGGTGAGCGGAGATGAGGTTGGTGGACTGTTCATTGGTGATGCTTCCGCTTGCTACCCCGACCACCAGATCGAAGGCCACATCTGTCGGGAAGTTATGCCGGTAGCCGTTGAGTCCCAGAAAAACCACCATCAACGTCCACGCAGTTCTCTTGTTGCCGTCGATGAGGGCGTGATTACGTGCAGTTGATTCAAGTAGAACGGCCGCCTTTTTGGCTAACGCAGGGTAGGCTTCTTGTCCCGCCGCGATTGTCGCGGGCCGGGCAAGAGCCGACTGAAGAATCCCAACGTCGCGGACATGGAAGCCGTACTGCGCGATGATGTAAAGAGCGTCATCGATGTCAAGATATGCCGTCACGCGTCAGCGAGTCGTTCCAGCAACTCCGCATCATGCGCCTTCACGAATGCGAGAGACGCGTCGATGACGTTGCGGCGTGCATGCCGCTCAATCACAAGCTGGGCGCCTTGCAGAATGAGCGCGCTTTTCGAGATGTGAGATTCCGAGGCGATTATGTCGAGCTGGCGATCAAGATCCTTGGGGAGCCGTATGTTGAGTGCCATCCGTCCACGGTACCGGAATGGTACCTCCCACCTCAAGGGCTTTCCGGACCAGGACAGCGTTACTGGCGACGACCACGTTCCAGAAGGCCTAGGCCCGTGCGCTACGACTCTCGAGCCGGAGCTCCAGGTCATTCATGACGATGCCGGCCAGGTCCTCGAGCATGCCGACCTCGTCGGAAGTGAACTGACGGGACTCTGTATCCAGGATGCACAGCGTTCCGAGGTTGAAGCCGTCCCGGGTGCGCAGCGGAACCCCTGCGTAGAACTTCAGACCGAACTCGCCGGCCACTAGCGGGTTGCTGAGCGCCCGGGGGTCCGCTGGCGCATTTTCGACAATCCAGGGGCCGTCCTGCAGGATGGCCGACGCGCACAGTCCCGGGTCCCGGTCGAGCTGTTCCACATCGGTTCCGTAGTGGGACTTGAACCAGATGCGATCGTGGTCCACAACGCTGACAATCGCCGTTGGCACCGAAAAGATCCGCGAGGCGAGGGACGTGATGCGGTCAAACGCGCCGTCCGGCGGAGTGTCAAGAATGTTGTAACGGCGAACTGCAGCCAGCCGATCCTCTTCATTGTCCGGCACAAGTGAACCCGCCTGCTTACGCCGGGAACGGCCCGCGACCGCCTGTTCGTACAACGCCATCGAGACCTCGCGGGCGGTGGGCCTCGCCGCAGGATCCCTCGATGTCATCGCTGTCAGCAGCGCCACCCATTGAGGATCCAGGTCCGCAGGAATTTCCGGCGCGCGGAATAGTCTCACCACGGCGCTCTCCACCACCGGGCCCGGGAACTCCATTTTGCCGGTGATGCACTGCAGGAGGACGAGGCCGAGCGAATAGATATCGCTCGCGGCATCGACACTCTCGCCCTTGACCTGCTCTGGACTCATATAGGCGACGGTCCCTGTCAGTGAGCTCGCGTCGTCGCCCTTTGTGCCGGTCAGGGCTGCGATGCCGAAGTCGGTCAGCTTGGCGCGAACCCGAGCGTTCCTGGTGCCGTAATCAAAGAGCATGACGTTGGCCGGCTTGACGTCCCGGTGAACCACCGACTGGCTATGGATGTAATCCAGACCATCAGCGAGATCGCACCCAATTTGCGCGGTTTGGCGCAGCTGCAGGGTTCCCTCCGCAATCCGGTGCCGCAGGTCAGGGCCCCGCACCAGTTCCATGACCAGATAGACAAAAGGTGACGCCGGATCGCTGAAGTCGGTTCCGGCGTCGAGCAGGGCTATCAGGCTGTGATGGTTCAGCCGTGCGAGTAGTTTGACTTCAGCGTCATTGCTCCGCTGCTGATGCTCGTCCAGCACATCGGTGGGGATGAGTTTGATCGCCACGTCCCGGGCGAGGAATTCATCCCGTGCCCGGTGGACAGCGGCTTTGGCCCCGACCCCTATCCGTTCGAGCAAGCGGTACCGTCCGCCGAACAAGAGTCCGGGTGTGCTGTCCACGGCCGCCTTAACCATCACTTACCTTCCTTGACCGACATGATCAGTGGGCGACGGAAAAGGAGGAAATCGTCGCTGTGTGTTGGCCACGAAAATTCTACCGGGACGAGGTCAAGCTGTGGGCCCTCCTCAGACTGGAAACTGCAGCTCGCCGTCCTTGTAGACCTGCCCAATCATCTCGCGCAGTCGCGGAAGCTGCCCTTCCGATTCCAACCGACCATTCAGAACGACGACGTCGGCCAGGTAGTCCGGAGCGAGCCGGCCCACTGAGCGCTCCGGAGTGATCAGTTCACCCGCAACCGACGTAGTTGCAGCCAGCACCTGCTCGAGGCTCATGCCGGCGTCTGCCATCAGGGCGAGCTCCTCAAGGTTTTCCCCGTGGACCCCCACACCGGAGTCCGTGCCCATGGCGATCCGGACACCGGCCTCAACAGCACGGGCAACGGAGGCACGGTGATCCTCGGCTACCCGCTTGGCCTTGTCGATGACCTGCGGTGGAAGGCCGCTGGTCCCGGATTCTCCCTTGCGGATGACCGCCCGGGGCGCAGCGAGGGTCGGCACCAGGTAGGCGTTGGTGTCCAGGAACAGCTGGATCGCCTCATCGTTGAGGTAGATTCCGTGCTCGATGGACCGCACGCCGGCCCGCAGTGCGTTGATGATACCGGCGGTGCCCTGCGCATGCGCCATGACGTACTTGCCCTGCAGGTCTGCTTCTTCAACAATGACGGCGATCTCCGCCGGAGTGAACTGCGAATGCCGCGGATCGGTGGTGGGGGAGAGCACTCCGCCGGTCGAGCAGATCTTGATCTGGTCCGCCCCGGCCCGCAGCAGTTGGCGGGTGACCTTCCGGACCTCCTCGACGCCGTCGGCAATTCCGCTCGGCCGCCCGGGGTGGGGCCCCAGTGCAGGGGAGTCCACACCTGCCGGCAGCCAGAAATCGCCGTGACCACCGGTCTGGGACATGATGCTGATTGCCAGTCGGAGCCTCGGCCCTTTCACGAGGCCCTGCTCGATGGCCAGCTTGGCGCCGAGGTCAGCGCCGCCGGCATCGCGCGCCGTGGTGATGCCCGCCCGCAGCGTGGCCTCCAGGTTCCGCACCGATTCGTAGAACTGCAGCGAAAACGGCTCGGCCACTGCCTGGATGGAACCGGGGTTGGAGGTGGTCGCGTGGATGTGCAGGTCGATCATCCCGGGCAGCACCGTGCGCCCGGTGCAGTCGACCACCGTCGCGCCGTCATACTGTTCCGCTTTCGAAGCGCGCGGGCCCACCGCCTCAATGGTGGTGCCCCGGACAATAACGTCAGCGGGCTCGGGAAGGAAGCGTTCGCCGTCGAACACATGGCCATTGCGGAAAACTGTCGCAGTAAAAGTCATGCAGCCACTCTAGTAACGAAGCGTTAGTAATCGCGCCGCAGCGGCGGATCCTCGCCGCCGGGCCGCTGCACCAGAATCTGGTTCACGCCGTTCAGCCCGCGCTCAAACCCGAGCGCGCTCGAGGCCATATACAGCCTCCACACCCGCGCCCTGCCCTCGCTGGTGAGCCGGACCGCCTCGTCCCAGTTCTCCTCGAGGTTGCGCACCCAGGCACGCAGGGTGAGTCCGTAGTGCAGGCGCAGCGCTTCGACGTCGAGCACTTCCAGCCCCGCCGATTCCAGCGCACCCAGCATCACGGTGAGGCTCAGCATCTCGCCGTCCGGGAAGACGTAGCGGGGGATGAACGAGTCAGGATCCGGCGGCATCTCACCGGCATTCCACGAGATTGCATGGTTGAGTAGCCGGCCGCCGGGCCGCAGCAGGCCGTACAGCTTCGATGCATAGTGCCCGATCTGCTCCCGCCCCACATGCTCCGCCATGCCGATGGAACTGATCGCGTCGAACGGGCCGTCGTTGATGTCGCGGTAGTCCTGAACGCGGATCTCAATCCGGTCAGAAAGCCCGACGGCGGTAGCCCGCTCCCGTGCCAGCGCTGCCTGCTCTTTCGAGAGTGTGATGCCGACGACGTCGACTCCGTAGTTTTGCGCCGCGTGCAGCGCGAAGCTGCCCCACCCACAGCCCACATCCAACACCCGCATGCCCTGCCGCAGTCCGAGCTTGCGGCACACGAGATCAAGTTTTGCTTCCTGGGCCGCGTCCAGGCCGGTGGTTTCGTCCGCCCAGACCGCACAGGAGTACACCATCGACGGACCGAGGACGAGCGCATAGAAGCCGTTGCCGACGTCGTAATGGTGTGAAACAGCAGCCGCGTCCCGCTTCTTCGAATGCAGCCCGCCTTTTCTGCTGACGTTCATCTCCTCCGGCGGCGGCGCGGGCGGAAGTCCCAGCGCGCCGACCCGGACGGCGGTGCGGATCAGCTTCCAGCGCTCGCGGAGCGTCGGCGGGCGGAAGGCTTTCAGCTCGGCGAACTTCCCCACCGAACTCAGCGCCGAAAAGCTCTCGAAGAGGTCGCCGGGGCCGTCGACATCCCCGGCGACGTAGGCACGGCTCAGGCCCAGCTGGTTGGGACACCACAGCATTCGGCGCAACCCGCGGCGGGAGCGGAATTCGATGACCGGAGCACCCGCTGGCCCGGCCTCGGAACCATCCCACGCGCGCAACCTCAACGGGATCTCTTCGGTGCCGAGGATGATCCCCAGGGCTTCCGCCAGCCGAGGCGCTACTCCCTTTGCTTTCGCCATGTACTCCTGTCTACTCCGAATTGCGCCGACGAACCAGAGCCTCCAACACCTCGGAACTTTTGCGCAGATCCGGTGACTCAACGGCCCGTAGAAGTCGCCGTACGTGCGCAAAAGTTCAGTGGGATCGGGCACAGGCCGCACTCGTTTCCGAAGGCAACTAGGATGCTGGAGGGCGAATTGCCCTTCTGAATGTTTACGGGGGACGACACTCATGACACGGCCAGGCCTGATCCACACCAACGCACTGACTCCGCCGGATCTTTTCTGGCGCATTGCTGCCGTCATCTTCCTGACCGTCGGTGTGCTGCTCGGGTTGGCTTTCGCCGTCGGGCCGTTGGTGTTGCTGGCCATCTATCGGAACCCGTGGCTCCTGCTTCTCCTGCCGCTGGTGCCGGCGGGGGCGTGGATGGCGGTGAAGGTCTTCAAGCATGGCCAGACACTCCGCTGGCACTACGCCCATCTGTCTGAATTCACCCTGCATGAGGACCGGATTGAAGCCGTGGAGTGGCGCACGCCGTTCATGAAAGGCGTGCAAATCCGTGCCGATGAGGCGCCGCGTGAGCGGACCATCCCGCTCGATGCCGTCACCTCCGTGGTGGCGTCTTTCGCGATTGTCCGCCGGACAACGACACCCCGCCGAGCGATTCCCGTCATTGAGACCGCGCCGGTCCTGTACATCCGGTACGACGACGACGGCCGCCAGGAGCTGCTGAGCTTGCCCTTCTCGTCCCACAAGGATCAGGGCGTTGACCGTTGGCTGGGCTACTTCGCCGGTGCAGGCATTCCGCTGCTCTATACTCCGCGGACCCTCTTCCGGCATGACACGCAGGTCCTCACTGACTCAGACCGGCTCAAGCATCTCAACGCTGCGGCTGATCTCATTCCGTACACCTTCTCTCAGGGCTGGCTCGCAGACGAACATGAACTTGGCACCCAGTGGAGGGCGCTCGACACAGCGATCCGCCACGAGGAAGAGGCCAGGGACCCCGAGTTGAAGGACAAGCGAGCCCGGCATTCGGCGCGGACCTGGATCTCGATGGCACTGATTTTCGTCTGGCTGATGATTGCTGTTTTCTTTCAGCAGCTCACCGCACAATGGGGGTACCTGGAGCCGTTCAACCCACTGGTCAGCTTCCTCTGTGTTTTTGCCTTCGGCTTCGCGTTCTTCCAGAGGCTCCGCAGCTACCTGCGCTGGCCCTACATGTTTATCTATTCCGGCGGCGTGCTTATCAGCGCCATAGCCGTGCTCATCCCGAGCCGCCCAGGGATCGAAGAAGAGGTAAGCGGGAGCTTCTTCCTGGCCGCCCTGATCTACCTGCCGCTGTGCTGGGTTCCGTACGTTGTGGTGAAGGCAGTGACGCGGAAGCTCGGCGCTAGGGAGGGTGCAACCCCCGAAGATTTGCGCAGGACCGGTGACTTCACGGCCAGTTGAACCCGCGGAAGGTGCGCAAAAGTTCCTGGTTGGGGACCTAGGGCTCAGAGCACCCGAACCTGACCGCCGCTGACCTCCCACCGGGCATCCAGCCGGACGTTCTCAAGCATCCGGCGGTCATGGGTGACCAGCAGCAGCGCACCCGTGTAGTCCTCGAGTGCTTCCTCGAGCTGCTCGATGGCCGGTAGGTCGAGATGGTTAGTGGGTTCGTCGAGCACCAGCAGGTTCACCCCGCGGGCCTGCAGCAGTGCAAGCCCGGCACGGGTGCGCTCGCCGGGGGAGAGGTTGCCCACGAACGCCCCGGTTTGGTCCGCCTTGAGCCCGAACTTGGCCAGCAGAGTACGCACTTCCGCCTGTGCCAGGTCCGGAACCACGGCCTCGAAGGCGGCCGCGAGAGTCTGGTCCTCGGCCAGCTGGCCGCGTGCCTGGTCGATTTCGCCGACGGCGACATTGGCGCCCAGCGATGCGGCGCCGTCGTCGGGGGATTGATGACCCAGCAGCAGGCGCAACAGTGTGGACTTTCCGGCACCGTTGGGACCGGTGATGCCGATCCGTTCACCGGCGTTGATCTGGACCGATACGGGACCCAGCGTGAAGGCGCCCTGCCTCGCCACGGCGCCGTTCAGCGTCGCGACCACAGAGCTGGACCGCGGCGCAGAGCCGATGCTGAACTGCAGCTGCCACTCCTTGCGCGGCTCCTGCACCTCATCCAGCCGGGCAATCCGC
Organism: Arthrobacter sp. KKT183; assembly: GCF_055657625.1. NCBI lineage: Bacteria > Bacillati > Actinomycetota > Actinomycetes > Micrococcales > Micrococcaceae > Arthrobacter > Arthrobacter sp. KKT183. The sequence goes on from NZ_CM145770.1 coordinate 730,618, forward strand.
GACTCCATCTGGCGGACCTTCTGCGCCTGCTTCTCCGAGGACTCCATGCTCGCGCGGCGGCGGATCTTGTCATTATCCGGGCTCTTCTTCATGGCGTTCCGTACTCCCTGCGAGCTCCATTCACGCTGGGTGCGCGCGCGCGAGATGAGGTCCTGCTTCTTGTCGGCAAACTCCTCGTACGCCTCGCGGGCATGCCGTTTGGCGACGGCGCGTTCTTCGAGGTAGGCGTCGTAGCCGCCGTCGTACACCGCTACCTGATTCTGCGCGAGGTCAAGCTCCACCACGGTGGTGACGCAGCGGGCAAGGAACTCACGGTCATGGGAAACGAGCACCGCCCCGCCGCGCAGGTTGCGCATGAACGCTTCCAGCCGGGCCAGTCCGTCGAGGTCCAGGTCATTGGTGGGCTCATCAAGAAGGACGACGTCGAACCGGCTCAGCAGCAGCGCGGCGAGGGCAACCCGGGCGAGCTGGCCGCCGGAGAGCCCGGTGACCAGCGCGTGCTGTCCAACACCCGGCGCGACGTCGGCCAGAACTGCTGGGAGCCGGTCCTCCAGATCCGCTGCTCCCGAGGCGAGCCAGTGTTCCAGCGCCGCCGAGTAGCGATCATCAGCGCCCTTGACGGCGGTACCGAGTTCTTCGGCGGCGGCTTCCATCGCGGCAGTAGCTTCGGTGGCGCCGGTCCGGCGGGCAATGTACTGCTCCACAGTCTCGCCGGCGGTGCGCTCGTGTTCCTGCGGGAGCCAGCCGACGAAAGCATCCTTTGGCGCGCACATCACGGAGCCTGCGAGCGGCTCATCCACGCCGGCGAGCAGCCGGAGCAGCGTCGACTTGCCGGCGCCGTTGGCACCGACAACTCCCACGACGTCCCCCTCGGTGACGGTCAGGTCCAGGTTGGAGAAGAGGGTGCGGTGGGCGTGGCCGCCGGAAAGCGCCTTGGCCACGAGGGTTGCAGTCATTGATTCAGTGTAGGAGCCTGGGGACGCGCCCGGGCCGTCGAGACCCACGGGTGGGCGGGCTGTGAACGCTCAGAACGCAGCGACCCCGGCCTCCGCAACCTCCTGGTCCTGCTCGATGGTTCCGGTTGAGACACCGACGGCGCCCACAATGTCACCGTTGCGTACCAGGGGAATGCCGCCGGGGAACACCACCAGCCGGCCGCCGTGGGCGTCATTCAATCCGTAGATCGGGCCGTCCGGCCGGGTGAGCCCCTGCAGGTCACCGGTCTCGCACTGGAAGGCGATTGCCGTGTAGGCCTTGTTGATGGCAATGGTGATGCTGCCGATGTTGGCGCCGTCCATGCGGACATGGGCTTTCAGGTTGCCGCCGGCGTCGACGACGGCAATGTCCATCGGCTGCCCGATTTCCGTTGCCTTGGCGGCCGCGGCATCAATGACGCGGCGCGCTTCCTCGGCGGTGACTGTCTCAAGCACGCTTCCAGTTGCCATGGTGTTTCCTGTCGGTAGGGGGGGTGATTGAGCAACCTAAGCACGCCCTGGGCGGTCCTGACGAGGTGGTGATTACCCGCAAGGCGAGGGGTGGGTAACCCCCCATTCCGGTGTGCGGTACGCACCCCTACTGTGGAGTTTGAACCCTACTCAGGAGGTATGTGTTGTGGGCGTTGTTCCCCTGAAAGACATCGTTGATCCGGCGTTTGAGTCCCGCTACGGCGTTCCTGCGATCAACATTTTCAATGACCTGACCATGGAGGCTGTACTGGCAGGCGCGGTTGAAGCCCGCTCGCCGGTCATCCTGCAGACCTCGGTCAAAACCGTGCGCAGTATCGGGTCGCGGGAGCTGTTCGACATGTGGCAGTCATTGACCCGCGGCATCGAGGTACCGGTGACCCTTCACCTGGACCACTGCCCGGACCGGGAGGTCGTGACGGAGTGCCTGAAAGCCGGCTGGAACTCGGTGCTCTTCGACGCCTCCGAGCTGCCGGTCGAGGAGAACCAGCGCCAGACCATCGACGTGGTCGCCGAAGCCCGCAGCTACGGCGCGCAGGTCGAGGGGGAGATCGAGTCCATCACCGGCGTCGAGGACGATCACGGCTCCGATGAAGTGTCGCAGCAGCAGAGCCTGGAGACCGCGCTCGCGTTCATCGACGCCACCGGCATTGACGTGTTTGCTCCCTCGATCGGCAACGCACACGGCTCCTACAAGGCAGCTCCGGTGCTCGACGTCGAGCGGGTCACCCAGATCGTCGAGGCCCGGAACATTCCCATTGCGCTCCACGGCGGAAGCGGACTGAGCCCGGAACAGTTCGCCGACCTCATTGCCCGCGGCTGCGCCAAGGTGAACATCTCGACGGCGCTCAAGGAAACGTACATGCAGTCCTCGTTGTCCTTCCTGAAGCAGGCTGAGCAGAACAACAAGTGGGATCCGCCGTCACTGTTCAAGCACACACGCGGTGACGTCGTGGCCATGGTGACACAGCTCGCGGACCAGTTCGGCAGCGCAGGAAAGGCCGGACATTAGGATGCCGGCGCTCATCTTTGATTGCGACGGCGTCCTGGCCGACACTGAGCAGCACGGTCACCTGCCTGCCTTCAACCAGACCTTCACCGACTTCAACGTTCCGGTGCAGTGGACCTCGGAGGAGTACGCGCAAAAGGTGAAGATCGGCGGCGGCAAGGAGCGGATGCGGAGCATCCTGACCGAGGAGCTGGCCGCTTCGCTCGGACTGACTAACGACGCCGCTGTTGACCAGGCGATCCGCGACTGGCACAAGCGCAAGACCGACATCTACAAGGGACTGGTTGAAAGCGGCGCGATGCCGGGACGGCCCGGAATTGGGCGCATCGTCGCTGAAGCGCACGACGCCGGCTGGACCCTTGCGGTGGCATCCACCTCTGCCGAGCCTGCCGTGCGCGCCGTACTCGGCCATGCGGTCGGTCCGGAACTCGCCGCCCACTTCTCCGTGTTTGCAGGTGACATCGTGCCGCACAAGAAGCCGGCGCCGGACATTTATCTGGTAGCGCTCGGTGACCTGGGCCTGCAACCGGATGACGCCGTCGTCATCGAGGACAGCCGCAACGGAATGCTGGCCGCGCTGGCGGCAGGGCTGCGGACCGTCGTCACGGTCAGCGGCTATACAAAAGAGGAGGATTTCAGCGGCGCTTCGCTGGTTGTCTCCTCCCTCGGCGATCCGGATAACGGCGAACCCACCGCGGTGTTGCAGAACCCGCTCGGCCTTGACGTACCGGATGCCGTCTCGCTGGCCGTCCTGCAGGACATCCTCGACCGCCCGGCACCGTCAGCACCCTCCACCACCGCTTCGACCCCTACGGAGAAATCATGACCGCCACAGATCTCGCGGACGTCGAATACGTTGTCCGTACTCTTGCCCAGACGGCAGTGGACCAGGAAAAGGAGTTCGGTGACCTTGACGCTGTCGTCGGCGACGGCGACCTCGGCTACTCGCTGGCGCGCGGCTTCGAGAAGGTCCTTGCTGACTGGGACAACCTCAAGCGCGACGACGTCGCCACCTTCCTGCAACAGGTGGCTGTCGCCATCTCCAGCCGGATCGGCGGAACCTCCGGGCCGCTCTGGGGCACGGCGTTCCTGCGCGCATCAATGACAGCCAAGAGCCTCGACACCATTGACGGCACTGCAGCCGTGGCAATGCTCCGGGCAGCGACCGATGGGATCAAGGCACGTGGTAATGCCGACCTGGGCGACAAGACGCTGCTCGACGCACTGGTGCCGGCCACCGATGAACTCGAGCGGCAGATCCAGTCCGGTGCAGGGGCCGCGGAGGCGCGCGCTGCCTTTGCGAAGACCGCCCGCGAATGCGCCGACGCCACGAGCAAGCTCGAGGCCAGGCGCGGCCGTGCCAGCTACAGCGGCGAGCGCAGCATCGGTTCACCGGATGCCGGTGCAGTGGCGGTTGCCATCATCATCGAGCGCATTGTCTCCGAGTGGTCGAACCGCTGATTTCTTTCGTCACACCCCTTTTCCCCAACCAGCACAACGATGTGGAGCCCCCATGAAGAAGTTCGTCAATGATCCGCAGCAGTTTGTTCCAGAGATGCTCGAAGGCCTTGCACTGGCCAACCCGGACACCCTGAAGTATGTGCCCGAGTACAACCTCATCATGCGCGCCGACGGCCCGGACGAGAACAAGGTCTCGATTGTCCAGGGCTCCGGCTCCGGCCACGAACCGGCGCACGTGATGATCGTCGGAAAGGGAATGCTCGACGCCGCGTGCCCGGGCGACGTCTTCGCCGCACCCCCGTTCGATTACGTGTATGAGACCACCAAGATGCTCGCCTCACCCAAGGGCGTCCTGCTGCTCGTCAACAACTACACCGGTGACAAGATGGTCTTCGAAATGGCCCAGGAAATGTCCTCCGCCGAAGGCATCAACGTCAAGACCCTGTTCATCAACGACGACGTATCGGTGGAGGACTCCACCTATACGATCGGCCGTCGCGGCGTGGCCGGCAACTTCTTCGTCATCAAGGCCGTCGCCGCTGCTGCCGAGCGCGGAGCGGATCTCGACGAGGTCATCCGCATCGGTGAAAAGGTCAACTCCGTCACCCGGACCATGGGTGTGGCGCTCACTGCCTGCACACCTCCCGCCAAGGGCAGTCCGCTCTTTGAGCTCGGCGAGGATGAGATCGAGATGGGCGTGGGCATCCACGGCGAGCCGGGACGCCGTCGGGCCAAGATGATGCCTGCCAACGAGATCGTCGATGAACTACTCACCCCCGTGGTCAAGGATCTTCCGTTCGGAGACGGCGACCGCGTTGCCCTCATGGTCAACGGCCTCGGCGGCACGCCCATCAGCGAGCTCTACCTGCTCTACGGCCAGGCCCACAAACGGCTCGCTGAGCAGGGCATCACGGTGGGCCGCAGCTACGTCGGTGAATACTGCACCTCCCTGGACATGGCCGGTGCCTCCATCACCCTGGTCAAGCTCGACGACGAAATCGAAGGGCTCCTGAACGACCCCGCGGAGATCCCCATCCGCGTGTTCTGACCAGCTGAAAGCCACAGCAGGGCCCGTCCAACCCCCACCGGACGGGCTCTGCTGTGTTTCTGTTTTGGTGCCGGTTCCCGCCCCGCTGCTTCCCCTCCGTGCTGCTGATCAGCCGAAAAGGAATGACGCTTCGTCGTAGCGCTCCTGCGGAACCGTCTTGAGGCGCCCGACTGACTCTTCCAGGCTCACCCGCACAATCTCTGTTCCCCGGCTGGCGACCATGGTGCCCCAGTCCCCGTTCTGGGCGGCGTCCACAGCGGCCCGGCCAAGGCGGGTGGCAAGGACCCGGTCAGCTCCGCTCGGAGCCCCGCCGCGCTGGATGTGCCCGAGGGTGGTGGACCGCGTTTCGATACCGGTCCGTTCCTCGATAATCGGAGCAAGCCGTTCGCCGATGCCGCCCAACCGCGGCCGGTTGAAAGCATCCAGCCCACGCTCCGAATGCGGCTGGGTCATCTCCGCGGAGACGAATCCCTCGGCGACCACCACCAGGGGAGTGCGGCCGCGCTCGAACGGCGTACGCACCCAGGCACAGATCTGGTCGAGCGTGGCTTCCTGTTCAGGGATCAGGATTGCGTGGGCGCTGGTGGCGATACCCGCATGCAACGCAATCCACCCGGCATGCCGGCCCATGACTTCGGCGATCATGCAGCGGTGGTGCGATTCCCCCGTCGTCTTCAGCCGGTCGATGGCCTCGGTGGCAATCTCGACCGCCGTGTGAAAGCCGAACGAGTAGTCGGTAGCGGACAGGTCATTGTCGATGGTCTTCGGCACCCCGACAATCCGGACCCCGTGCCGGCTAAGGATCTGGGCGGCGGCCAGCGTGCCCTCGCCGCCGATCACAATGAGCGCGTCGACGCCCGCCGAGCGCAGGTTCGCCTTGATATGCGCAGCTCCGCCGTCCTCACCGCGCTCGCCGAACGGGCTCGTCCGTGAGGTTCCGAGGATGGTGCCGCCCAGCTTGGCCAGCCCACGCACGCTCATCCAGTCGAGATCGATGAAATCGGCATCCACCAATCCCCGCCACCCGTCCAGGATGCCCACGAACTCCTGTCCGTGATCCCGGCTGCCACGCAGCACGCAGGCGCGGATCACCGCGTTGAGTCCGGGGCAGTCTCCGCCACTGGTCAGGATGCCGATGCGGCTCATTGAGCGTTCCACATCATCGTGTGTGTCTCCTCGATGGCGTTTGATGAGGTGCAGAACGAGTCCGCTCCACCCTTCAACCCAACCACTTGCGCCGTTCCGGCAAAATGAGGATTAACCCGAACGTTGCCATGAGGGAATACCCGCAGGGTGCCACCCGTTACGTGAGAACCGAGCGTCAGAGAGGACGTCATGGACCTAGTCGCGCAGAACCCCGTTACGCTGTACGGCGGATCGCACCGAATGACCGGTTTTCCCGAGGAACTTGATCCCATGATCGGGATCGCCAGGGACCTCGCCGGACGGTTCGAGATCCAGACGCTCCTCCAGCGGATCCTCGTCCATGCCACCTCCCTTCTCCACTGCGAGTCCGGCTCCATCGCGCTCGTCGACGAGGCCAAAGGTACGTACACCAAGAAGGTGGACATCGGCGTCGGCTGTCAGGAAGGGCAGACCTTCTCGCTTTCGGAGGGGCTTACCGGCAGGGTGGTCGGCAGCCGCTCAACTGTGGTGCTGGGAGCGTATTCTGAAATTGAGCGCGGCCACATCGCTGCCAATGATCCACGGTGGAACTGTGCGGTGATCGGTGTCCCGCTGCAGTGGGATGAGCAGATCGTCGGCGCGTTCATCCTTTTCAGTCCCGACAGCAGCCGCACCTTCACACGGGATGAGGCCCGCCTGGCGGAACTGTTCGCGGGTCACGCCGCCATTGCCTTAGGGAACTACGATCTCCATGCCCAGGCGGCCACCCGGGAACGCGAGGCCGCTGTAGCAGCAGAACGTGAACGCGCGGTGCGGGACGTGCATGAAACCCTCGGCCGATCACTCGCAGCACTGTTGCTCAGCCTTGATGATGCGGACAAGGCCCTGGCCGGGGTGAGCGAAGGCTCGGGCACTGACATCCGGAAAGCCTCCGCCCATATCAGCACGGCGAAAACCGTCGCCCACGATGCGCTGGCTGAAACGCGCCGGACGGCACTGGGGCTGGGACCGGCGTCGTTGGCTGGTAAATCGTTGGAGGAGGCCATCCGCGGGGAACTGGTGTGGGCGGAAGCGATGTCCGGTGCAGCCACCCGGTTGACCATCATCGGGGACCAGCTGCCGCTTGCCCCAGAGGTTGAGCATCAGGCGTTCAAGATCGTGCAGGAAGCCCTGAATAATGTCGTCCTCCACTCGCGTGCTGCGAGTGTGCGCGTCGGGCTGATATACGACGGCGGTTCCCTGGCCGTGGTGATTGAAGACAACGGGCGGGGATTTGACCCGGCCGCTGCGCACGGTGACCACTCGGCGCTGCCCACCAGTTGCCTTGGCCTGCACGGCATGACATCGCGGGCCATCCATCTCGGCGGAACCCTGCAGATCGACAGCGTTCCGGGATGGGGAACAACGGTCAAGGCGGTCCTGCCGCATGCCGCTCCTGGCCGTCGGGCAGTGCAGGAGCCGCGGTGGCGGATCCTCATTGCCCACGACGCCCCCGTAGTGAGCGCCGGGCTGGTGAGGCTGCTCGGCATCGCTGAGCCTGCCATCCAGGTCGGAGCCGAGGTCCACTCGGCGGACCAGCTGCTGGAAGCGTATGAACTGCTCCATCCCGATGTCGTGCTGATGGACCTGGACATGGTGCACGCGAACACCGCGCTGGTCGGCAGGATGAGGGAACTGGGTCCTGACGCCGTCGTCGTGGTGCTGACCGATAACCCGACCGTCGATCAGGTGCGCTCGGCGAAGCAGGTGGGCGTGCGCGGATTCATCAACCGCCGTGCCGGCGGCGAATCGATTGCCCGGACCATTGTGGCGGCTGGGCAGGGGCAGGCGTTGCTGGAAGGGGACGTGTTTGATCGTCTGCTGGACTCGTCCGGGGAGAAGGAGACGGACAATCTGACCACCCGCGAACGGGAGGTCTGCGCGATGGTGATCCGTGGAATGGCGGACAAGCAGATCGCGCGTGAACTTCAGATCTCGGTGAAGACAGTGGAGAAGCACGTCGGCTCTATTCTCCGCAAGACCGGTGCCCGCAACCGGACCATGCTCGTGGGGATGAGCGGGCGGACCGCCGACTCTTTGCTCCAGTTCGACGGGTGAGTTGCGAGCCGGCCGGGCTGGACCGGAAGCAATGATGAGAAGTTGTTGAACAATCTCTTGCCAATATTGTTCAACAACCTGTATCGTTCCTCGGGACGATAATTGTGACGCTAGTCACCCTGACGTACGGACGGACCCCATGGCAGAAGGCAGCACCAAACTCAATCTGAGCTCCTCAGCTCGGCGCTCAGCACTGCTGGGCGCGATGTTCCTGATGGCGACCAGCGCCATCGGCCCCGGCTTCATCACCCAGACAACGGTCTTCACCGCACAGCTCGGCGCGGCGTTCGCCTTCGCCATCCTGGCGTCCATCCTCATCGACATTGCAGTGCAAATGAACGTCTGGCGGGTCATCGGAGTTTCCGGGCTGCGGGCGCAGGAGCTCGGCAACCGGGTGGTTCCCGGCGTCGGCTGGTTCCTTGCGGGCCTGGTCTTCCTCGGTGGTGTGGTCTTCAACATCGGCAACATCGCGGGAACGGGCCTTGGCGCCAACGCGATGCTCGGCGTTGACCCGAAGATCGGCGGCGCCATTTCCGCCGTCATCGCCATTCTGATCTTCGTCAGCAAGCGGGCGGGCCTGGCGCTGGACCGCATTGTGGTTCTTCTCGGCGCCATCATGATCCTGCTGATGATCTACGTAGCCATCGTTGCGGCTCCGCCGCTGGGTGACGCGCTGAAAAATACGTTCCTGCCCGAGGAGATCGACTTCCTCATCATCACCACGCTGGTCGGCGGCACCGTTGGCGGCTACATCACCTACGCCGGCGCCCACCGCATGCTCGACTCCGGGGCCACCGGAATTGAACACGTTCAGCAGATCACGCGAAGCTCGGTGATCGGCATTATTGTCACCGGCGTCATGCGGGTACTGCTGTTCCTTGCGATCCTTGGTGTGGTTGCCGGCGGCACCGTCCTGAGCAGCAACAACATGGCAGCCGAAGCCTTCGGCGCAGCCGCCGGCGAGATCGGAATGCGGGTGTTCGGCATCGTCCTCTGGGCCGCTGCCATCACCTCCGTGATCGGTGCATCGTTCACCTCGGTCTCCTTCATCACCTCCTCGAAGACCCCTGAGCGCAAGCGAAACCTCATCACCGTCGCCTTCATCGTGGTCTGCGCCACGGTCTATCTCTTCCTCGGACAGGCACCGCAGCAGCTGCTGATCTTCGCCGGAGCGTTCAACGGTCTGATCCTGCCGGTCGGGTTCGGTGTGCTCCTGTGGGTAGCCTGGCGCCGTCGCGACCTCATGAACGGCTACAACTATCCGAAGTGGCTGCTGATCGTCGGTGTGGTGACCTGGCTGCTCACGCTCTTCCTCGGCTGGACCTCGATCATGGGGCTCGCGCAGCTGTGGTCCGCATGATCAGCTGGAGCCCGGAAGACCGCGCTGCCGCCACGCCGGCCGAAGCGCGGGAGGCCTTCCGCAACGGACTGGTGGTGCCGACGTCGGGCTGGTCCCGCGGTTACGCGCAGGCCAACGTGCTGGCCATCCCGCGTGAGCAGGCCTTCGACCTGCTCCTCTTTGCCCAGCGCAACCCGAAGTCCTGCCCCATTCTGGGCGTGCTCGAGCCGGGGCAGACCGCGGGACCGCTGCTGGCAGGCGGAGACATCCGAACCGACGTCCCGAAGTACACGGTGTACCGGAACGGCGAAAAGGTCGACGAGCCAACCGACATCGGGCGTTACTGGCGCGAGGACCTCGTTACGTTCCTGATCGGCTGTTCCTTCACTTTCGAAGCTGCGCTGCAGGACGGCGGCGTCCGGATTGCGCACATCGACCAGGGCGTCAACGTGCCGATGTATCGGACAAACCGGCAGTGCGCTCCCGCCGGCGCCATGTCCGGTCCGTTGGTGGTATCGATGCGCCCTGTCCCGGCGGCACAAGTGGCCGACGCCGTCCGGATCACGTCCCGCTACCCGGCCGTCCATGGCGCACCGGTGCACGTGGGCAATCCGGAGGAGCTTGGCATTGCTGACCTTGGCGCCCCCGACTTCGGTGAGGCTGTCCAGATCCCCGACGGACATCTGCCGGTGTTCTGGGCGTGCGGCGTGACCCCGCAGGCGGCAGTGATGCAGTCCCGTCCGCCGCTGGCCATCGGCCACGCACCCGGGCATATGCTGATCACCGACGCGAGGGACAGCGACTACCTGGTGCCGTAAGCCCCGAGTTCAGGGAACTTTTGCGCAGGTCTAGTGGCTTCCGACCCCATCGAAGCCACTGGACCTGCGCAAAAGTTCCAGGGGGTGGCGCGCTTCAGCGGCGGATTCCCCGGCTGAAGTACAGGATTGGTCCCAGGACGTTGAGGCCAATCCCTACCGCCCACAGGCTCTTACGTCCGTTGACCTGGCTCTCGGGCCGCCTGGCTAGGTCAACCCACGCGGTAGCCGCGAGCGACAACTGCACCGACGCAGCGGTCAGAACCGCTCGTTGCTGCGCGGGCGTCAGGTCGCTCCACTTTCTGGCCTTTATTGTCTTCATCACAGGTCACCGCCCGGTCTTGGTTCATTCGTCGCTGTGCAGCGATCCATCTGGTCACCCTATTTTATGGAACGGGCACAGGGCTCTACCGCGGGGCGCCCGAAGAGGGCACACTGGGGTCAACCGCTGCAATCGACGCGCTGACCCAGGAGGTATGTCATGGGAGACCCCGACCCACCCCGGCTTGTGGAGGAGTACTCGTGAGGGCGCTCCAGTACCGTGCTGTCGGCACCCCTCCGGAGGTTGTCGAGGTCGAGACGCCGGTGCCCGGGTCTGGGCAGGTGCTTCTGCGCGTCACAGCCGCGGGCGTGTGCCATTCGGACCAGTTCATCATGGACCTGCCCGAGGATCAGTACATCTATGGGCTGCCTCTTACGCTGGGTCACGAGGGAGCCGGTGTCGTTGAATCCTGGGGCGACGGGGTGAAAGGCCTTACCGTCGGCGAGCCGATGCTGGTCTACGGGCCGTGGGGGTGCGGACGCTGCTACACCTGCGCGCAGGGCAAGGAGAATTACTGTGAGGTAGCGGCAGAGCTCGAAATCAGGCCTCCCGGTCTGGGTGCGCCGGGGGCGATGGCGGAGTATCTGCTTATTGACGATCCTCGTCATCTTGTGCCGCTGGGAGATCTGGACCCTGTTGCCAGTGTGTCCCTGACCGACGCAGGATTGACCCCGTACCACGCCATCAAGCAGTCCCTGCCGACCCTGGTCCCCGGGTCGACCGCAGTGGTCATCGGTGTCGGCGGACTGGGCCATGTAGCCATCCAAATTCTGCGCACGCTGACGGCGAGCACCATCATTGCCCTTGACCAGTCAGAGCCGAAGCTGGATCTCGCCCTCGAAGTCGGCGCTGACCACGCGTTTGTGCCGGGTGAGGATGCGGAGAGGCAGATCCGGGCTCTGACCGGCGGCCGGGGCGCAACGGCGGTCTTCGACTTTGTGGGAGCACCGGCGACAACGGCCTTTGCATCACAAGTGGTGAGTGTCGGCGGTGAAATTGCAATTGTCGGCGTCGGCGTCGGAACGGTGGATGTCGGATTCTTTTCCACGCCGTGGGATGCCGCTGCACGGGCTCCCTACTGGGGATCGCGGTCCGAACTGATGGAAGTGGTGCAGCTGGCGCGGGCAGGAAAGATCTCCGTGGAGATTGAGACTTTCAGCCTTTCCGATGCGCCCGTCGCATATGAACGGCTGCGGGCCGGCACTATCCGCGGCCGCGCTGTCATCGTGCCCAAACAGCAGGAACCCGGACGGTGAGTGGTGCTGTGGGATCCGCTCACTCTCCGTCGCGCCGCATCGTCGTCGCATTCCGGGACGGGGAAAGGGGGCCGGCTATTCTACGGTGGTCAGCCGAGCGCGCCCGGCGCACCGGTCAATCCGTCACCCTGGTGCATGCGATTCCTGACCCGTCACTCGTCCTGCCGGTGGCTGCGGGAGGGACACCCTACCGCAGCCTGGTGGACGCGGCGCGGCAGTTGATGGATGACGAGGAAGCACGCGCGGAGCTGGAGTACCCGGATGTTCGGTTCGCCTCAACCGTTCACTGCGGTGAAATCGTCGACGCATTGCTGGGTATCGCGGAGAACGCGGCACTGGTGGTCGTAGGGGCTGACCGGGTAGACCGACGGACCGGGGAGTACCTGGGATCGGTCGGCCATCAGGTTGCGCTGGGAAGTGCCTGTCCCGTTGTGGTCCTTCCCCGTGATGCGCAGGCTCTTGACGGCGGCAGCGGGGGAGTAGTTGTGGGCGTCGATGGCTCGCCCGAGTCCCATGCAGCGCTTCGCGTGGCCGTCGTTGAAGCAGACCGTTCTGGTCACGCGCTGACGGTCGTCACTTCATCGAAAGGCACGGAAACCGCCGACGACGGTCCAACCGGTGATGCTGCTTCCCAGGAACTCGCGGACATGCTCGATGCCCTGCGCGCCAGTTACCCGGAGGTGCGGATCTCCCGGTTGACCGATCTGGAGCGCGCTCCAGACGAAGCGCTGAAGTACCGCGCCTCAGGCGCCTCCCTCCTTGTCATCGGGCGGCACGGCCGTGGGGCGAGGTCCGGAATCCAGTTGGGGTCCGTCACTCACAAGCTTCTGCTGGATCCGCAGTGCCCCGTTATGGTGATCACCGGTTAGGGGCCTCGCCCTCGAGGTGCCCCAGCAGCTCGGACTCGGCGGCGTCGAGGTAGGCCCGCAGGTCAGCGGCTGCACGCTCGTTCTCGCCCGCGCGTAGCTGCTCCACGAGCGCCGCATTGCGGTCCACGTAGTGCGTGTGAAAATCGGGCGCCGCGGACATGGCATGGAACACCAGCCGCATCTCCGCCAGGACCTTGTCCATCAGTTCCCGCAGCAATTCGCTGCCGGTCAGGCTGACGACAGCCTCGTGGAACGCCTGGTTCGCGTTGGCCATGTCGCGAACGGAGCCGGCATCACGTGCAGCTTTGGCCTTCCGGATGATGGCGTCCATCGCATCGAGCTGTGCAGGAGTGGGCCGGCCCCAGAGCACGGCCGAAGGTTCAATAGTCCGCCGGACCCGGTAGATTTCGCGTACTTCCTCCACACCGGGCGCTGCCACGAAAACGCCCCGGTTCGGGATGCGCGTCACGATCGACTCACCGGCGAGTGTGGCGAACGCCTGCCGCAACGTATTCCGCGAAACCCCCAGCGACTCCGACAGCGCCTGCTCCGACAACTTCGACCCCGGCGTCAATTGCCCCGCCGCAATCCGTGCGCGCAGTGTTGAGGCAATCCACGCCGTCGTATGGGCGTGCTCAGCTGCGGTTGTCGTATCCGTTGCAGTATTCATGGCTACTCAACCGTACCCAACACCTCACCACGTACGACGGCGGCACCCGGCTCCTGCCCGCCACGCCGGAAAGTGCCGGCGGACGATGCAGAGACCACGGTCTCCATCTTCATTGCCTCCACCACCACGACGGGCTGGTCCGCGCTCACCTGGGCGCCGTCGTCGGCCAGCCATTTCACGAGGTTGCCGCCCATCGGGGCGGTGATGGCGCCGTCGTCCGCTGTCTTTTCCTCCACAGCGGAAGGATGAACGACGGCGGTGCTTTCGCCGCTCATCAGCGCAGCGAACACCTGTGCCGGCAGGCCTAGTTGAACGGCCTTACCGTCGAGCTCCACCGTGAGCGTCTCCCGGCGGGCAACGGGGCCAGTGAGCCCGCTGTCGAGCGAGGCAGCGAGGCGCCCGGTGAACTCGGACTCGATCCACGTGGTGTAGACGCCGAGGCGGTCGGTCTGGGTGAAGTCCGGATCGCGGACAACCGCACGGTGGAACGGGACCACCGTGGGGAGCCCTTCGATCCGGAGCTCGTCCAGGGCGGTCCGCGCACGGCGCAGGGCCTGCGCGCGGTCCGCGCCGAGGACGATCAGCTTGGCCATGAGGGAGTCGTATTCGGCCGGAACGCTGGAACCGGAACGGACGCCGGTGTCTACGCGGATCCCGGCGCCGGTGGGGGCCTCGAAGACGTCGACCGGCCCGGGGGAGGGCAGGAACCCGCGGCCGGCGTCTTCGGCGTTGAGCCGGAATTCGATGGCGTGGCCGTGCGGTACAGGGTCCTCGGTGATGGACACGGGCAGGCCGGCGGCGATGCGGAACTGCTCACGCACGAGGTCAATCCCGGATGTCTCCTCGGTCACCGGATGCTCCACCTGTAGGCGGGTATTGACCTCAAGGAAGGAGATCACGCCGTCGGGCGCCACCAGGTACTCGACTGTTCCTGCACCGGTGTACCCGGCTTCGCGGCAGATGGCGCGGGCGGATTCGTGAATGCGGCTGCGCTCGTCATCGGTGAGGAACGGCGCGGGTGCTTCCTCCACAAGCTTCTGGTTGCGCCGCTGCAGCGAACAATCGCGGGTGCCGACAACCACGACGTTCCCGTGCGTATCCGCCAGCACCTGCGCCTCGACGTGGCGGGGTTTCTCCAGGAACCGCTCGACGAAGCACTCGCCGCGGCCGAACGCGACGGTGGCCTCGCGGACGGCGGAGTCGAAGGCATCGTCGATGTCCTCGAGCCGGTGGGCGATTTTGAGCCCACGGCCGCCTCCGCCGAAGGCCGCCTTGATCGCCACGGGCACACCGTGCTCCTCGGCGAAAGCACGGACCTCGTCGGCACTGGCAACCGGGCCGTCCGAGCCGGGGACCAGCGGTGCGCCTGCCTTCACGGCGATTTCGCGGGCGGTGACCTTGTTTCCCAAACTGCGGATAGCCTCCGGTGAGGGGCCGATCCACGTCAGTCCGGCGTCGAGCACTGCCTGCGCAAAGTCGGCGTTCTCGGAGAGGAAGCCGTAGCCGGGGTGAACGGCGTCGGCGCCGGCGCGGGCTGCAACGTCCAACAGCTTGGGGATGTTCAGGTAGGTGTCCGCGCTGGCCGAACCGCCGAGCGCATAAGCCTCGTCACTGAGGCGGACGTGCAGGGCGTCGGCGTCGGGATCGGCGTACACCGCCACGGATGTGAGCTCCGCATCGGCACACGCACGGGCAATCCGGACAGCAATCTCGCCGCGGTTGGCGATCAGGACCTTCTTCATGGCTGGGGCTCCATTTCGATGAAACGCACGGTGGTGCCCGGCGACAGTTGGGCGGCAATAGGCAAATCCTCCGGCACGACGACGCCGATCACCGGATAGCCGCCGGTGACCGGATGGTCGGCAAGAAAAAGAACGGGAAGGCCCGACGGCGGCACCTGCAGTGAGCCTGCCACCACACCTTCGCTGGGGAGCTCCTCGGTGCGTGCGCGTTCCAGGGGCCGGCCGTTAGTCGCCCCGAGGCGGACGCCGATTCGATTGGACTCAGCGGTCACCGTCCAGGGCTGTTCGGTCAGCGTCGCTTGCGACTCAGGGGTGAACCAGTCCTGCCGGGGGCCGGTGGTGATGTGCAGGGTGACCGTTTTCCGGTGCTCGAGAATGTCCGGCGGGAGAGGGGAAGTTTCGGGTGCGCCGACAGTGCGCCCATTCCCGACATCTCCCACAGGCAACACCGCCCCCTTTACGAGGACCGCCGGGCCGATGCCCGACATCAGGTCAGTCGAGCGACTGCCGAGCACCGGGGCAACGTCGATTCCACCGCGGACGCCGAGGTAGGTTCGCAGCCCCGACTCTGGGACGTCGAGGGAGAGTTGTTCGCCGTCGTGCAGGGCGAAGGGCGAGCACATCGGGACGTTGCGCTCGCCCCGCGGGCCGTCAATCTGCGCGGGCACCGATGCACCCGAAAGTGCCAGCGTCAGTTCCCCGTGAGCGCGGACGGCCAGTCCGCCGAGGACACTTTCGACGACGGCGTCCCCCGGCTGATTGCCGACCAGTCGGTTGGCCTGGCGGGCGCTCGCGGTATCGGCAGCGCCGGATGCTGACACGCCGAGGTCACCGAGTCCTGGCCGGCCGAGGTCTTGGATCAGCGACTGCGGGCCGGGGCTAAGTACCTCAAGGGCGGGGCCGGCAGCGGCAGGGAGGGTGGCGTCGTCGTCGTTCGTGTCCTGCGTGTCCGCAAGTTCGATCGCCTCCCGTACCGCGACATACTGCACCGGAGTGCCGGGGCGCAGCAGTGCGGGCTGTTCTCGGTCGAGGTTCCACATACGGGTGGAGGTGCGGCCGATCAATTGCCAGCCGCCGGGGGAGCGCCGCGGGTAGACGGCGGAGAAGTTGCCGGCCAGCGCTACTGATCCGGCGGGGACGGCGGTCCGGGGGCTGGTGCGGCGCGGGACGTTGAGGGATTCGTTTTCACCGACGAGATAAGCGAATCCCGGGGCGAATCCGCCGAAGGCAGCCGTCCAGATTTGTCCGGTGTGGGCTTCGATGACGCCATCAGCGCCGAGGCCGGTGAGGCGGCCTACCTCGGGGAGGTCATCGCCGTCGTACACCACCTCGATCCGGACCGGATCGGCGGAGGTCAGCGCGTCCTTCGTCTGGGCGACATCGAGCGCGGAGACGGCAGTGCGGGCAGCACGGGCGTTACCGCTCGAGTCGAAGACCGCGAGAACCGTGCGGGCTGCGGCGAGGACATCGACCTGGCCGCGCAGTGGATGGTCGACCAGTTGCGCATGAAGGGCCAGGACGGCGTCGAGCGATTCGAGTTCGATGAGCAGGGCGCGCGGCCCGGCCCAGTGAATTTCCGTCAGCATGCTGCTGTGAGGGGCGCCAGCGCTCACACGAAGCTCCGGATACCGACGCCGGCAGCCTCCAGTTCGCGGCGGACGGCGGCGGACATCGCTACTGCGCCGTCGGTGTCGCCGTGGAGGCAGATGCTTTCGGCGCTGGTGCGGATAGCGGAGCCGTCGCGGGCGATGATGGTGCCTTCGGTGGCGAGCCGGACCATGTTGGCGGCGACGGTGTCTTCATCGTGGAGGACGGCGTCGGGTTCCCGGCGGGAGACCAGGGTGCCGTCCGGGTTGTAGGCGCGGTCGGCGAAGGCTTCGGAGACTCCGCGGAGTCCGGCGGCTTCAGCGGTCTTGAGCGCGACCGAGCCCGGCAGGAGCAGCATCGGGAGGTCGCCGCCGAAGGCCTTGACGGCGTCGACTACTGCCTTGGCCTGGACCTCGTGGGTGACGATCGTGTTGTAGAGGGCGCCGTGTGGCTTGACGTAGCGGATGATGCCGCCGGCTGCGCGGGTAATCGCGTCGAGGGCGCCGATCTGGTACAGGACGTCGTCGGCCAGTTCTGTGGGGGAGCAGTCGAGAAAGCGCCGTCCGAAGCCGGCCAGGTCCCGGTAACCGACGTGGGCGCCGATGGTGACGCCGGCGGCAACTGCGTCGCGGCAGGTCTGGGCGATGGTGGACGGGTCACCGGCGTGGAAGCCGCACGCAACGTTGGCGCTGGAGACGGAGCGGAAGATGGCGGCGTCGTCGCCCATGGTCCAGTTGCCGAAGGACTCGCCGACGTCGCTGTTGAGGTCGATGAAAGCCATAGTGATCCTCGTCTCGTTTGTGGTCCACCCAGCATGCACGAGATTTGCGGATTGTTCAACAATATCCGCTCACTTTGGTGTCGGCTCTGGCTACGAGCGAACCTATAGTGGCCATATGACCAGCGCGCTACCTACTGAGAACACTTTCGACCACCGGCGGTCGTCCGACGGCGAGCATGTTGGCTACATCCATCTCACCGACGATGGCCTGTTCGCTCCGTTCGACCTTTTGCACCGTCCGGCCGGCGAAGCGACGGAGCTCGAGGAGGCGGAGAACCTCCTGGACGAACTCGGTCTTCGAATGTTCACCGACGACTGGTGGCTGGACCTTGATGGGCGGCGCGTCAAGGTGCTGATTCAGGAGGTTCGGCGGGACACCATTTCGGTTGCTCAAGCGATGGATGGACCGATCGCCAAGTCGGTCGATCTCCTGGCAGTGATCGAACTACCCCTTCCAACCGATCGACTGAGTCAGACCGCCTGACCGACGGGGTTCACCCATCCCGCGCTCGGAACCACCACACTGTTCATATGGAGTGGACGCGTGCAAAGGACTGGCTGATCGGTGCCGTTGGGATGATTCTTGTCCTGGGCATCACGATTGCCATCCTCTGGTGGGTGGTGAGCAGCCCAGCGGGTGGGTCCGGCGCGGAGCCAACGCCGTCGTCGACCGCGGATATGCCCGGCGACCTTCCGCTGCCTGCAGCTCCCGGCGATCTTGGCGAAGACGAGACGTGGCTCGCCGATCTTGAGCTGGACGCCGGAACAGTGGTGACCGCCGGCTCGACGCTTCGCGACGTACAGGCTGTCGGTCAGGATGTGGTCACGGGGCCGAACGGTTTGGTCGCGGCCCGGCTCTCCGTGGACGCCACGGTGCCGTTCGAGGTTGTCGCCGACGAATTGGGGGAGGGAACCGTGGTCCGTGCAGCGGAGGGGGGCCAGGCCGCCGTCGTTCGCACAGTGGAGGTGCTGGGTCGCGAACTTCGCGTCGTGGCCACCGGCACTGTCGAGGTCGAGGGTGGCAGTCTCGTGGTCGAACCCCGCTCGATCGACATTGGCGGCCCGGACTTCCTCTCGAACGCAATCGGCACCGTGGTGCGCAGCCTCGTGACCATCGAGCACGAGATTGAAGGTCTACCCGAGGGGCTTGTGCTGCAGGACGTCACCGTTCAGGAGGACGGTTTCCGGGCCAACCTGACGGGTGCGGACGTTCGTTTGGGTCCTTAGTGCCACCCGCTGCTGCGGGGAGCACTCCGGGCACGCAAAAGGGGAGGAAGCCAGTGCAGGCTTCCTCCCCTTTTCAGGTTTAAGTGCTTACGCGAGCACACTCACGCGTGAGTCGCGGCGGCCGAACAGCGCGTAGTCAGCCGAGGCGCGGCCCGGACCAACCAGTGCGAGGGTCAGCGCGGCGGCACCGAGCAGCAGCACTAGCTCGTAGCCGTTGTTCGCTACGAAGACGCCGGCGGAGACGTGCACCAGGATCAGCGCGCCCAGCATGTCGAGGGTCAGCAGCACCGCGACGGGGCGGGTGAGTAGGCCGAGGATCAGGGCGATTCCACCGACCAGCTCGAGCGTGGCAATCACGGGGGCGGCGATCTCGGCCATGGGGATGCCCATGTCACCGAACGCGGCGGTGGTGCCGGCAATGGTCCACTCGTTGAACTTCTGCCAGCCGTGTGCGGCGAAAAGGAAGCCGACGACGACGCGAAGCACGGTACGGGCAGTGGTGGTCAGGGTGGCGTTGTTCATGAAAGTCCGTTTCGGGGTTTGGGGCTGGGTAGAACGAGCGACGCCGGTGCGCAGTGGCTGAGCACCGGCGTCGTGCTGGTGATTGTGGCTGATTAGCGGACGAGAGCGAATCCGCTGGTCCACTGGATCTTCTCGCCGGCGGCGAGGGTCAGCTGCAGGAAGCCGATAGCTTCGAGCTCGCGGGCGCGGGCGAGGGAGCCGGCGTCGACGGCGTCCACCCCGCCAGCTTTGACGGCATCGGCGAGGGTGTTCTTGGCATCGGTGTCGTCGCCGGCAATGAGCACGGTTGTCTGGTTGGAGCCGACAGTCTTCGAACCGAGAGTGGCCGCAAAGTTGGTGTTGAAAGCCTTGACGATCTTCGACGACGGCAGTGCCGACGCGAGCTCAGCGGCGGCGGAGCTGTCAGCGGCAACCACGAGGGAATCGAAGGTTTCGAAGTTCAGCGGGTTGGTGATGTCGACGACGACCTTACCGGCCAGCTGATCGCCGTACTGCGCCACGATGTCCTTGAGTGCGGGGTAGGGGACTGCGAGAACGACGACGTCGCCGTTGACGGTGGCGCCGGTGCTGGAGGAGTCGATGTGCTCGACGGACGAGCCGCCTGCTGCGACAACGCTTGCGATGGCGCTGCCCATGTTGCCCTTGCCGAAGATGGTGAACGAAGTCATGTGGAGCTCCTTGTGAAAGAATTGCTTGCGGGTACAACTAATAAGTTAGCAGCGATTAGTTGTAGATGCAAGCATTACGTAGAATGGAGGCATGACGCGATGGCTCAGCAAGGATGAACAGGAAGTATGGAAGCGCATGGCGGCGGTGCTCGAGCTGCTGCCGGCGGCACTCGATGGGCAGTTGACGCGTGATGAGGATCTGACGCACTTCGAATACTTCGTTCTTGCGTCTCTGTCTGAGGTGCCCGGGCGTACCTTGCGCATCACAGCGTTGGCGTCGCAGACCAACGCCACACTTCCGAGGCTTTCCCGGGTGCTGACGGGGCTGGAAAAAAAGGCGCTGGTGGAGCGGAGCGAGTGCAGCGAAGACCGGCGTGCCAAGAACGTGACGCTCACCGAAACGGGGTGGGCCAAGTTGGTAGGCGCTGCTCCGGGTCACGTTGAGCATGTGCGCGGGATGGTTTTTGATCAGCTCACGCGTGAGCAGGTGTCGGAGCTGTCCGACATCACCACGCAGTTGTTGAAGAAGCTCGACCCCGAGGGGCGGATGTTCGCTTCGCTGGGCAAGTAGTTTTGGGGCGCTTCGGAACGGCCAGCGCTGATAGCATTCCCGCTTTCGGATAGCGTTCCAGCCATCGGATGGCGGTAAACGGCTATCCGATGGCTAAAGCGCTATCGGCGTGCATGTCAGCTAACCAGTCCGAGCGGTGGCTACGGCGGTTTTTGGGCAAGTTCGTCACGAAACCTGCAGGCCACCATTGATGTCGTAGGTAGCGGCCGTGATGAACCCGGCATCAGGACCCACCAGGAACGAGATGAGGGCGGCCATCTCATCGACGGTGCCCACGCGACCCACCAGGATGTCCTTCGACATATCCCGCTTGCGTTCCTCCGTCAGGGTTCCGCCCATGATGTCGGTGTCAACCGGACCCGGCGCAATGCTATTGACCGTGATGCCGTGCTCGCCCATCTCCCGTGCAAGAGCGCGGGTGAATCCGATGATGCCTGCCTTCGACGCACTGTAGGCCACCTTGGAATAGGTACCTCCACCACGCTGGGCGGAGATCGACGAAATGCTCACTACGCGCCCGAGCTTCCGCTCGATCATCCCGTGCAGCACCCGCTGCGTCACCAGGAAGGTGCCGGTCATGTTGACCGCGAAAACCCGCTCCCAGGCTTCCTTGGTTTCCTGCATGAACTCGGTGGGGGAGCTGATCCCCGCGAGGTTCGCCAGTGCCACAATGGGCGGCAGCTCGGCTTCAATCCGGCTGATCGCTGCATCAACGGAAGCCTCATCGGACACGTCGGTCGCCACACCGATTGCCTGAACGCCATGCCGTTGCGCGATGTCCGCCGCTGCCTCTTCGGCGGCGGCCCCGTCGATATCGAGAATCCCGATGTTCCAGCCCTCGCCGGCCAACCGATTGGCTGTTGCGCGACCGATTCCGCGCGCGGAAGCCGCGCCTGTGAGTACCGCTGTACGGCTTGAGGGGAATTCTGCTGGTTCGGTCACCTTTGCTCCTGATGCTGATCGTTGTGATGGATGAAGTGCTCGTAGTCGTCATAGGTCTGGTTGATGTGGGCCTGCATCGCTTTTCCGGCCACCTCGGCATCGCCAGTCCGGATAGCGTCAAGCACCAGCGCATGGTGCTCAAGCGCGTGCTTCTGAACTTCAAGGAACGACGACGTCTCCCGCCGCATGCTGTACAGCAGCTTGCCGAGGGGGCCCAGAATGACCGGAATGAACGGGTTCGCGGACGCCCGGAAAACTGCTTCGTGGAAGGCAAGGTCAGCGGTGGTCACAGCGTCGAGGTCTCCTGCCTGATGCGCAGCCTGCAGCGCCGCGTTTGCGTCTTCCATGCGGGCAAGGTCCTCGTCGGTGGCATGCAGTGCAGCGAGTTCAGCAGCCCCGATCTCCACCATGCGGCGGATTTCCAGGAGCCGGAGTGAGACGTCGGGCGGAGCGGACGCCGCGGTCGCGGAACGCAGGATCGCCTGCAGGTCCGTCCATTGGGCGCTCGGGTTCACGTACGTGCCGAGTCCGCGCCGAACCTGAACCACATTCTGGGCCTGAAGCTTCTTCAGTGCCTCCCGCACGGTCAACCGGCTCACCTCCGTCGCGGCCGCCAGTTCGCCCTCAGACGGAAGGAAGTACCAATCACGTGGACATACAACTTCTTTTGGCGCTGGTTCTTGGAATAGCGACCATCATCATCCTTGTGCTGAGAACGCGCCTCGACGCGTTTGTGGCACTGCTTATTGCCGCTCTGGTCACCGGTCTGGTAGCCGGTCAGGCACCGCTCGAGATCGTTTCGGCCATCACCACCGGATTCGGCAACACCCTCGCATCCATCGGGATCGTGATTGGTCTGGGCGTGGGAATCGGCAAGATTCTCGAGGTGTCAGGTGCCGCCAACTCGCTGGCTCTCGCCTTCCTGAAACTGTTCGGCAAAGGGCGCGAACCCTGGGCAATGGGAAGCGTCGGAGCGCTCGTCTCCATTCCCGTGTTCTGTGACTCCGGCTACGTCATCATGAATCCGCTGGCACGCTCCATCGCCAGAGTGAAACGCGCCGGTTACATCACGCTGGCTCTGGCATTGGGCTGCGGCATGACGCTGACGCACCATATGGTTCCGCCGACGCCGGGTCCCCTCGCTGTTGCCGGTATTCTCGGCACAGATCTTGGAGCTCTCATCCTTGCCGGGCTTGCGTTCACCATCATCCTGTTGCCGGTGGTCGTGTTCTACGCGAAATGGATCGGGCCGAAGATCGAGCCCGGCATGTCGGAGACCATCCGTGAGACCGTGTACGGCCGCGCCGCCACGCACCAGCATGGCCGGACAACCACCGCGCTCGCAGACCATGACGATCGTTCGTCAGGCGACACCGCTGCCCGGGCCATCGGTGCAACCGGGCCGACGGAGGATTCCGAGTACGGCTCCACCATCGACTTCGACAGTTCCGAACTGGGCACGCCCCCCGCAGGAGCCAAGCCGCACAAGGTTGGAGCCTTTGTTGCTTCCCTGCCGCTGGTGGTCCCGCTGATCCTCATCATTCTCAACACGGTGAGCGGTGCAATCGACCAGAGCAACCAGGGAGTTGTCGGTACCGGCGAGTACGAGCCCTCCGCGTGGGCCGTCCCACTGGCCTTCATCGGTAACCCCGTGGTTGCCCTCGTGATTGGCGTCATCCTCGCCGTGTATGTGCTGCTGCCCCGTTGGACTCCGCGTTCCAAGGTGCAGGGCTGGTTCGCTGATGCTGCTGCGTCAGCCGGGCTCATTCTCCTCATCACCGGTGCAGGCGGTGCCCTCGGTCAGGTTCTGCGTAGTTCAGGCGTCGGCGATGCCCTCGCTGAAGCCATCGCAGCGACAGCCCTTCCAGCCTTCCTGGTTCCGTTCCTGATCGCGACCCTGGTGCGCATCGCGCAGGGCTCCGGCACTGTCGCCATGATTACCGCGGCTTCGGTCACGGCTCCGCTGGTCACCTCGATTGGCGTTGACCCCCTGATCGCGGCGCTTGCCTGCACCGCTGGATCCATGGTGTTCAGCTACTTCAATGATTCCTACTTCTGGGTGGTCACCCGCTTCTCAGGGCTGGAAGGGACCGCGGCGCTCAAGGGATGGTCAGGAATTACGACGGCGGTGTGGGCCGGCTCGATCCCGCTCCTGTTCATCGCCAACGCAATTCTTGGCTGACCGCCTATCTCTGCCCAACTAGTGCTGTGCTGAGACGTGCCGGCGCTAACGGACTCTGATGTTGGATGGTTTTCCCGCAACGTCCCTGGGCTTCAGCCCGGCCTGTTCCGCCTGCAGCATGCACCA
The DNA here is from genome assembly GCF_055657625.1 of Arthrobacter sp. KKT183. NCBI lineage: Bacteria > Bacillati > Actinomycetota > Actinomycetes > Micrococcales > Micrococcaceae > Arthrobacter > Arthrobacter sp. KKT183. Next base: position 754,440 of record NZ_CM145770.1, read on the forward strand.
CTTGCGCGGCTGCATGCCCACGAGTTTCTGAAGGGACCCGTGCTGGTTTTTGACTAGCGGAGACGCGAGACTGCCGAACAACGAGACATTGATTCCCGCAGGGCCGTGCAGTTGGGGGTCGGCGAGCGCCGCTAACCACGCTTGGGCGAGTGCCTTTGTGGCTTTCTCCCTGCTGCCATTCACATGCGCCAGCCGCGGAGCAAGATGCGTGCGCATACGCTCATGGTCGGTGACCTTCACGACCGGCTTCTTAGGGGCAGCAACTGCCGGCTGAACCTTTGAAAGGCTCCCCGCCGAGAGCATGGTCGGTGATCCCAACGCGGGTTTTGCCTCGGCGGCTCCCTCCGCAGCAAGCATCAGGTGTGCCAACTCGCGGTGAAGCTTCGCCATCTCACGATGGATCTCACTGATCCGGATGATGACGGCGGCGCGAGAGGCGGGTGGCTTCGCCGGGGTTGGCCGCAGCTTTGCCTCCACTTCAGCTGACATACTGCAGCGGAAGAGCGCGCATAGCGCGCGCGCCAGCTCCAGCCGCGCGCCGTCGTCGTTCAGTAGTAGGGGCGAGGGGCTCGGCAGAGTCTGCACTGCCGATGCGAGTGCAGAAAGCGCTCCGTGAACGCGACCGAATTGCAGCCGCTCTATGTCGGTGGCTTCGCCTATCTGCGGCGAGTAAACGCATTGAGCGATCTTGGCCTGTGCATGCCCGGTGAAGTGCTTAGGAAGGATCGATCGTTCAATCACCCTGCGCAGCGCCCGTTGTTGTTTGGTGACCTGCTCGATTGCATTGGGCACAGCGGAGCCGTCTGCGAGTACCCACGGCTCCCCAACGTCCGCCGCTACCGCCACCGACTTCGGATACCTCTTCCACTCGCTCAGAATCAGGCAGCCGGTGCGGGTGTTGTAGAAGAACCAGTCGACCTCGGCGACCGGGTACCCCGGCGCATCGACCCGGCAGTTGGCGAACGCCCAGACGTCATCGTCAAGCAGGGAATGCAGTCGGGTGACATCACGGTCGGCAGGACGATGCGCGGCCGAATTGGTGGAAGGAAAGTACAGCAACGTCTGGCCTTCGTGGGATCAGGGATGGTGAAGGCACCCCACCGCCCCCAACCAGCCGCGCAAATGCGCTGCGCTCATCCTAATCGAGGAGAACGCGTATCGACACGAACACGGTGCCGGTCCCGTTAGGCTGGACCGAATGGCCGCAACCCCAACCCCAGCGCGCACATCACTCCCCAGAACCATTGCGCGCATACTGCTCGGAGCAATCCTCCTGGCAGCAGGCACCGCCCACCTGACGGTCGCCCGCTCCGAATTCGCCGCGCAGGTGCCGTCCTGGTTTCCCCTGCCCACCGACGTCGTTGTGGTGGGGTCAGGCATCGTCGAGATTCTCCTCGGCGCTGCACTGATTCTCCTTCCGCGGTACAGGGTTCTCGTCGGTTGGATCGTCGCTGCGTTCTTCATTGCCATCTTCCCCGGCAATATCGCCCAGTACGTTGAGGGTGTAGACGCCTTCGGTCTGGACACCGACCGCGCACGGCTCATCCGCCTCTTCTTCCAGCCGCTGCTGGTCTTATGGGCGCTGTGGTCCACCGGTGCATGGCGCTACCGCCGATTGCTACGCTCCTCAGGTGAGCACCAACGCCACTAACGGCATGAGGCAAAGACCGCGATGGGACGTGGCGTCATCGACATAGACGTGGTCATCGCGCTCATCGGGGCCGTCATTCTCATCGGCCTGGGCTCGATCTTCCGACACTCCTTCATCACCGGCCCGGAGTTCTGGTCCGGACTGGAAAAGCTCGTCTACTTCGTGTTGCTGCCGGCACTGCTGGTGACCGGCCTTGCCGGAGCCGACTTCGCATCCATTGAACCCGGTCCCATGGTGCTTGTCCTGACAGCATCTGCGACCTTCTCTGCACTGCTCGCCTATGCTGCCCGCCGGCCTGCCACCGGAAGGGACGGCCCGGCCTTCACCTCGGTGTTCCAGGGAACCGTCCGCTTCAACACCTATATAGGAGTGACGACGGCGGCAGCCCTCTTTGGATCCAACGGCATCGCTATCGCAGCGCTCGCCAACGCGGTCCTCATTCCGTTCGGGAACCTCGCATCAACCATCGCGCTCGCACACTACGGACACCACAGGCTCCGCGGCTCCGCATTGATCCTGGCGGTATTCGGCAACCCGCTGATTCTCGCGTGCGCCGTAGGACTCGCCGCAAACCTCATCGGTTCCGCACCGGGTATGGGGGACTTCCTGAGCGCACCGGGGCCGGCCGTCGTCGTACAGCTCATTGCCGCGGTGCTGGGACTGCTCGGGGGAGCGGCACTTCCCATCGGCCTCTTCTGTGTTGGAGCAGGGCTGCGGGGGCGTGCTTTTTCCCGCGAATCCCTGCGGCCCGTGGCTGCCGCCCTCCTGCTTCGCTTCGTTCCGGTTCCGGCAGCCACCCTGGGACTGTGTGTCCTGCTGGAATTCTCCGGGCCGGCCGCCGTCGTCTGTGTGGTTTTTCAGTCACTCCCGACGGCAACGAGTTCCTACGTCTTTGCCCGGCGCCTGGGCGGAGACGCCGCGCTCATGGCCCAGATCACCGCCGCCCAGACCGTCCTCTCCGGCGTAGTGCTACCGGCCTGGATCCTCATCGCGCTGACGGTACTGCTGTAGGTCGCTAGGATCGATCCATGAGTATCAGCGAAGCCGCAACAAGCGAAGCGGCAGAGACCACGCTCGTCACCCTCAGCGACATCGAAGCCGCTGCTGAACGCATCAGTGACCTGGTTCTCCGTACACCGATCATCCAGCTGCCGCACCCGCAGCGCCCGGATGAGGTACTCCACTGCAAGGCCGAGTCCCTCCAGCCCACCAGTGCCTTCAAGCTGCGCGGCGCCTACAACACCATTGCTCAGGTGCTGGATCATGCCCGCGAACACGGCATCGTCGCCCAATCCTCCGGCAACCACGCCCGCGCCGTCGCCTGGCTGGCGCACCGGCTCAACCTGCGCGCGGTGATCGTCATGCCGGACGCCGCGCCGCTCCCCAAGATCGAGGCCGTCCGCGCGCTCGGCGCCGAGGTGGAAATAGTGCCTTCCGCCCTGCGTGACGTCCGCGCCCACGAGCTCGTCGCCCAACACGGGTACGTCCACGTGCCGCCCTACGATGATCCCCGGATCATCGCCGGACAGGGAACGGTGGGCCTCGAGATCATGCAGCAGCTGCCCAACGTCGACACCGTCCTGGTCCCCATTTCCGGCGGCGGACTCATTTCCGGTATTGCGACGGCGGTCAAGGCTCTCAATCCCGGAACCCGCGTGATCGGAGTGGAGCCTGAACTGGCCGCCGACGCCGCCCAGAGCTTCCGCGAAGGACGCCGCATCACCTGGGAGCAGGAACTCACGTACCGCACCGTTGCCGACGGCCTCCGCACACCCGCGCTCGGTGTCCACCCGTGGGAGCACGTCAAGCGCTACGTCGACGACGTCATCACCGTCACCGAAGAACAAATCCTCGCCGCTATGCGCCACCTCACCCTCGCCGGCAGGCTCGTGGTTGAACCGTCCGGCGCCGTGGCCACTGCCGCCTGGATGCATGACCTCGTGCCGTCCGGAAACACCCAGAACGACGGCGGCACAACGGCCGCCGTCGTCTCCGGCGGATCAGTGGATCCAGCCCTCCTGGCCAAGGTACTGCAGCAGGCGGGCTAGAGCCGTTCGAGGAATCTGGCGAGGATATCCACCCAGACCCGGCGGGCGGCGTCGTTCGCTTCTCCACGCACCGCCGACTATTCGGCCACTCGCGCCAGAAACTTCCGGATTCTCACGTTCAGCTCCGCTACCTGCCGCTTCACGACGACGGCGGGATCCGGGTTGATCTCATTGACCGGCGGCGCCTTGCGTACGTTGGCAGAACAGATGAAGTCGGCGCAGATCAGCGTGCCGACCGTGTTGCCATTCCTGCCTGACTGGCCGGCACGTTTGGCCACCCAGAGCAGGACGTCCTCCTTGGAGAACACATCGCGGCAGATCTCGCACAGTACCGAACGGTTTTTCTTAGGTCCGCCCTCCGGCGCTCGCAGGAGGACGCCGGTGATCCCGGTTTCATTCGGCACGATGAGATAACCGCGGAGCGGCATCTTCCCGTCACGCCAACCGAGGAAGTCGAGCTTGTCCCACTCGAGCGAGTCGAAGTTCGCTGGGAGATTGAGTTTGGCGGTTTCGGAGCGGGTGGCATTGATGAACGATGACCGGATGTCGCGGTCGCCGATTTTCTGCATGATGGATCGCCTTACAGATGGGTGTTCGAGGGCATGACACAGTGGCCCTCCACCTGCACAGGTTCGGCAGGGAAGGGCTAGTCGCGTTCCTCACAGCTGGCCACAGCGGCCGCCTCGCTTCCAATGGCCGCGCTGACCGGAGCGGTTAGCAGCATGTCCATTCCCTTGGATCCGTCGTCGAATGTCTCAATTTCCTACCGTTGCATCTTCGCAAAGTGACGCGCCAGGGGCAACGCAGACGCAAGGGTGTTGCGCGTCACGTCACTGGACCATACAGTTGTCGAAGCGCTTCGACAATATCGCATCCACATCGCTCAAGGACCGCCTCCATGCCCACTGATCAGCCCTTCCCGAAAACCGATGAGCTCGTCTTCGGCGGCGACTACAACCCGGAACAGTGGCCTGAATCGGTGTGGCAGGAAGACGTTCGCCTGATGCGGAAGGCACGCGTTAACCGAGTGACGGTCGGCGTCTTCTCGTGGTCTTCCATCGAACCGCGGGAAGGTCACTACGAGTTCGGCTGGCTGGACAAGGTCATGGATCTGATGGCGGAAAACGGCATCGGCGTTGTCCTTGCCACACCGACCGCCTCGCCGCCGCCCTGGTTCTCCCTGGCACACCCGGAAGCCCTGCCGGTCACTGCGGACGGTGTGCGGCTGATCCATGGAAGCCGGGACACCTACAACCCGGCGGCTCCTGCCTACCGTGCCGCAGCCAAACGCGTCACCACAGCCCTCGCCGAGCGCTACTCTTCCCACCCGGCGCTGAGGATGTGGCACCTCCACAACGAGTACGGCACGGTCTCCTACGGGCCTGAGACGGACACGGCGTTTCGTGGATGGCTCCGCGCGAAGTACGGAACCCTGACGCAACTGAACGCCACCTGGAACACCGCGTTCTGGTCCCAGGGCTACGGCGAATGGGACGAGATCTTCGCTCCCCAGGCTACCCAATACCTGCCCAATCCGTCCCACCTGCTCGATTTCAAACGCTTCTCAGCCGACCTGCTGAGGGATTGCCTGCGGGACCAGGTGGACATAGTCCGAGGCGTCCGCGCCGACGTTCCCGTCACCACCAACTTCATGCTTCCGAGCTGGAACCACTACGACCAGTGGGACTTCGCAGCCGAGATAGACGACGTCTCCGTAGACCACTATCCGGACACTCCGGGCATCGAAGGGAACATCCAGGTTGCCTTCGGCAGCGACCTCGCCCGCTCCTTCAACTGCGGCCGCCCGTGGGTGCTCATGGAACAGGCCACCACCATGGTCTACAACTACGACCAGGGCCGCATCCTCGCACGGGACCCGGGCACGCTGCTTTTCAGCACCCTCCAATACCTTGCACGCGGCTCCACCGGTTCCCTGTTCTTCCAGTGGCGGTCGCCGCGGGCCGGAGCCGAGTTCTTCCACTCGCCGATGGTTCCGCACGTCGGTGAAAACTCCCGGACCTTCCGCGAGATCGTCGAACTCGGCACCACGCTGTCCGCCCTGCCCGAACTTGCACCGGCCCCGGCCGAGGGGAGCCGCGTCAACCGGAACAGGGTGGCCATCGTCTGGGACTCCGCCGCGTGGTGGTCGACCGACACCAGCGCTCTGCCGTCCACCGACGTCGCTTTCCTCCCTGCTGTGAAGGCGGTCCACCGTGCGCTGTGGCTGCTGGGAATCAACGTTGACTTTGTCCGGCTCGATCAGGACCTCAGCGGCTACAACCTCGTCCTGGTGCCCAGCAAACTTGCCGCTTCGGACGCTGAAGCCGAAGCACTCCGGCGGTACGTCGCGGACGGCGGACACACCGCTATCTGGTACTTCTCCGGTAGCACGGATGAGAACCTCAATGTTCGGTCAGGCGGCTTCTCAGGAGCGTTTGCGGAGCTCCTCGGCATTCGCGTTGAGGAACACTTCCCGCAGCTCGCCGCCACCGCACTGAAACTCAGTGACGGATCCTCCGCAGACTGTTGGGCCGAAGCGGTGGAGCTCGCCGGTGCCGCCAGCATCGCAGACTTCACGGAGTACCCGCTCGCTGGACGTCCCGCAGTCACACAGCATGCGTGGGGCTCCGGCACCGCCCACTACATCGCTACCCGGCTGGGCGACGACGCGCTGCGCGACCACCTGCACCGCATCCTGAACGACGCCGGCGTCCACCCCGATCATCCGGCCGCCGGTTACGGTCTTGAGGCGGTCCGCCGTTACGCCGGCGACTTCAGCTACCTGTTCCTCCTCAACCACTCAGCGGAGACGGTCGAGGTTGACGTGCACGGTCATGACCTCCTCAGCGATACGCCGTTGAACGAGACCACCACCCTCGCCCCGGCAGCCGCACTGATTGTCCGGGAAGTCGGCTGACCACGGTGACCTCCCTCTTCTACACCAGCCCTGCGACCACCTGGCTGGAGGGCCTGCCTCTGGGGAACGGCAGGCTCGGAGCGATGGTGCTTGCGGGCGATTCGACCACCCGCCTGCAGATCAATGACAGCACCGCCTGGTCAGGCAGCACGGCCAGCGAACACCGGCATGGTCGCACCTCCGCCGAATCCGCCGCCACCGCGCTCGCCGACGCCCGGAGCGCCATCCTGGACGGGCGGCCGGTTGACGCCGAGCGGATTCTCGAGCAGCTGCAGTCCGGCTACTCCCAGTCATACCTGCCGTTCGCTGACATCACCCTCCAGCTGCACGACGGCTTACGGCTGCAGGAGCGCAGACTGTCCCTGGCCGACGCTACCCACCGCACTCTCGCGGATGGACCCGGCGGCAGCGTCACACAGGACACCTTCATCAGCGCCGTTGATGGAGTACTCGTGCACCGGTTGAGCTCCGGCAGCCCTGTGAGCGTCACCATCGCCGTCTCCACCCCGCTTCGGGAAACCGGCCGTACCAACCGGAGCAACGGCGTCGTACTGGAACTGAAGCTGCCCGCCGATGTGGCGCCCGGCCACGAACCCGACGAGCCGGCACTGCAATGGGAAATAGACGGCGTCGGTCCGCTGGAGGGGACGCTGTGCCTGGCGGCTCGCCACGATGGCTCAACTGCCCAGAACGACGACGGAGCAACAGTATTCACGGCGGTCACCGAGTTGCTCCTCGTGGTTGCCACCGGGACCACCTTCACGGCCATCGGCCGGGAGCCGGAAGGCTCGGCTGCGACGTGCGCAGAAGCGGCACACCGCTGTGCGTATACAGCGATCGAGAAGGGCTGGGACGCACTGCTCGCCGACCACATACGTGCGCACCGGAAGCTGTTCGATCGGGTGTCCGTCACGCTCACTCCCGGCCCGGACGCACTGCCGGATCGCGAGCACGTCCCCACCGACGTACGGCTGCGGGACGCGAACGCGCACGCAGCGGGCGTGCTGACCGCCGACCCGCAACTGGTTGCCCTGCTCTTCGACTACGGGCGGTACCTGCTCATCGCATCGTCCCGGCCGGGCACCCTCCCGGCCACCCTGCAGGGGATCTGGAATGAGGACCTGCGCCCGCCGTGGTCGTCCAACTACACGCTGAATATCAACGCCCAAATGAATTACTGGGGAGCGGAAGTCGCCGGGCTGTCCGAGTGCCACGAGCCGCTCCTGGACCTTGCGGAAGCGTTGGCCGAACGAGGGTGGAACACCGCCGCGACCCTCTACGGTGCCCGCGGCTGGGTAGCGCACCACAACTCAGATGCGTGGGCGTTCAGTTCCCCGACCGCCGGCCAGGCGAGCTGGTCCCAGTGGCCTCTGGCTGGCGCATGGCTGATCCGCCACCTCGATGAGATGCGCCGTTTCGGGTCCGCAAACCCGGAGCAGCTGGAGCGGCTTTGGCTCCTTGCGGTCGGTGCCGCCGAATTCGCCTGTGACTGGTTGGTTGACGACGGCGGCGCCCACCTGAATACCCGACCGTCCACATCACCTGAAAACTGCTACCTCAGCGCCCAAGGCAGGGCGGCGGTAGCAACCTCCAGCGCGATGGACCGAACGCTCATCATTGAACTCTTCGAGACGGTGCTGGCCCTGGCTGACGCGGTTGGCCAGCCGCACCACCCGATTGTGGCGGAAGTACAGGCGGCACTACCGCGCATCGCACCACCCACCGTGGGCACGGACGGCCGGATCCTCGAGTGGGGCGCGCAGGAGGAGGAGGCTGAGCCTACGCACCGGCACCTGTCGCACCTGTTCTTTGCCTATCCCGGAAACGGTCCCACGCCGGAACTGACGTACTCGCTCACCCTCTCCCTCGATCGCCGTGGTGATGATTCCACGGGGTGGTCGCTCATCTGGAAGGCATGCCTCCGGGCGCGACTGAAACAGGCAGAAAAGGTGGGAGCCCTCCTCCGCCTGGTGTTCCGCCCGGCAGCCGAAGCAAACCGCCCGCACGCCGGCGGGCTCTACGCCAATCTGTTCGCCGCCCATCCGCCGTTCCAGCTCGACGGGAACCTCGGCTTCGTGGGGGCGCTGGCCGAGGTGCTCGTGCAGAGTCATGCGGGAATCATCGAACTCCTGCCTGCCCTGCCGGCTGAGTTGCGCACCGGCAGCGTCCGGGGCCTCATCGCCAGGCCGGGAATCGCCGTCGACCTGGACTGGGAGGACGGCGTGATCCGCGAAGCCGCCTTGACGCCCCGGCGTGCCGTGGCCGCAGGGGAGTATCTGGTCCAGCTGGGGGACCGCATGGAACTTGTCACGCTCGCTTTCGGCCAGCGAACTGTCCTCACCGACCTCGATTCACCAAACACGACTAGCATTCCAATCAAAGGAAAGGCATCGCTGACGCCATGACCCAACACCTCGAGGAAAGAGACACCCGCACCATGGGAGATCCCGACTACCGCGACACCGATCTCGAATTCCCGGCGGGGTTCGTCTTCGGTTCAGCCACAGCCTCGTACCAGATCGAGGGCGCACACGACGCCGACGGCCGCGGGCCCTCCATCTGGGACACCTTCAGCCACACCGAGGGCAAGGTCTTCAACGGTGACACCGGTGACGTCGCCTGCGACCACTACAACCGGTTGGACGAGGACCTCGATCTCATGCAGGACCTCGGCCTCGAGTCCTACCGCTTCTCGATCGCCTGGCCGCGGATTCAGCCCACCGGCCGGGGACCGGCCAACGAGGCGGGTCTGGCCTTCTATGAACGCCTGGTCGACGGGCTGCTGGCCCGCGGTATCAAGCCCATCGTCACCCTCTACCACTGGGACCTGCCGCAGGCACTCGAGGACGACGGCGGTTGGACCAGCCGCGCAACGGCCCTCGCCTTCGGAGACTACGCCCGCATCGTAGGTGAGCGGTTCGGGAACAGGGTCGCCTTGTGGACCACCCTGAACGAACCGTGGTGCAGCGCCTATCTCGGTTACGGCTCCGGCGCGCATGCACCGGGACGGACGGAATCCGCCGCTGCACTCGCCGCCGTGCACCATCTCAACCTGGCCCACGGTCTCGCCGTCTCGGCTCTGCGTGAGGTGGTGACCAACAATCCCGACTTCGCGATTACCCTCAACCTCCATGTGTTCCGCCCGGACGGCGAGACCGGCCCCGAGGCAGTACGCCGCGTGGACGGCCTGGCGAACCGGCTCTTCCTTGACCCCGTGCTGAACGGCTCCTACCCCCAGGACGTTCTGGACGACACAGCGGAGATCACTGACTGGTCCTTCGTTCAGGATGGCGACCTGGAGCTGATCCAGCAGCCGCTGGACGTCCTCGGGGTCAACTACTACTCCACCAACCGGGTGCGGATGTGGGACGGGGAGGGCCAGAAGGAATCCTCCGATGGCCACGGTGCCGCCACCGGAACGGCCTGGCCCGGTGCGGAAAACGTGGAGTTCCTGCAGCAGCCCGGACCGTACACGGACATGGGGTGGAACATCGACCCCTCCGGACTCGAGGACCTGCTCGTCTCACTCCATGAGCAGTTCCCTGAGCTGCCGCTGATGATCACCGAAAACGGTGCGGCTTTCCCCGACACGGTGGAAGTTGACGCGGACGGAGCGAGGCGAATCCACGACGTCGACCGCATCGATTACCTACGCCGCCACTTCACTGCCGCTCACCGTGCAGTGGCCCGCGGCGTGGATCTGCGCGGCTACCAGGTGTGGTCGCTGATGGACAACTTCGAGTGGGGCTACGGCTACTCCAAACGCTTCGGGATTGTGCACGTCGATTACGACACTTTGGAGCGGACGCCGAAAGACAGTTCGCGCTGGTATGCACAGTTGATCCGCGAGCGGCGCATCCCACCGGTGGACTGATCCACGAAGAAGAGGCAGGTTCCGGCGAATCTGCCTTCCTTTCGAGCTCGGGTTTAGGCGCTGGCGGTTCCGGCTTGCCGGGATGCGTGGGTGCGGAGAGCGCCGGTTTCTAACCCTCAAGCACTGAGGACTAGGCGCCTCGACCCTGAACCGACCTGCACGGCGGCCCTCTAGGGGAGATTGTTCAGGCCGTGGTCCATGCGGTCGTCGCGGCGTGAATGGCTAGGCGGAGAGTTTCCGTTTCCGTCTCAATCCGCATCGCTTCGGCGGGCAGAGCGCGCTCCGTCATGAGCCCGGTGAGAACGGTAGCAAGGAACCTTGCCCTCTGCTCAATCCCACCTGCAGGGATGGCTCCATCCTCGACCAGAACGGCTAGCCACCGTTCGATGCGGTAGCGACCCATCCGCTCAAGAGCGCGGTACGTGGCCGCTTCGTCATCGGACGGGGGTGATACCACGTATGCGTCGTAGAGAGCACCCCACTGCTGTCGGGCGCGCTCGCCGACGCCCACTTGCGCGAGCATCAATCGTAAGCACGCGAGAAGGCGCTCAGCCGGTGTCAGCGCTTGATCGTTTATCGGGTCGTCCGGAATATCGAGGGCGTTCATGCCCGCGACGACGGTATCGATGAGCTCGCGCTGCGTCGGAAAAAAGTGCCGTAGCGACCCGGTGCTCACCTGTGCGCGAGCCGCTACCGCACGCACACTCAGCCGAGCGGTTGGATCCTCGCCGAGCATCGTCGCCGCGGCGATCAAGATCTTGTCGCGCGTGCCTGGTTCTTTCGCCTGATCGTTCATGTCTGCTCCTTAGCGAGACAGTTTTCTATTACAGTGTGCTAGCTTATCTCTTGGCGGACTATTACGCTGTACTAGTCCTGAGTGAGGAGTGGAGAAATGGATATCAGACACCGTCGGGTTCGAACAGGATCCGGTGAACCGCTGCGCCGTTACCGCTGGTGGCAGATGTTCGGCAGATCCCTGCGTTCGATCACGTTGGACTTGTCCGATGGCACGAGGTTGACCTACTCCGTTGATGTTCGCCATGCCGGAGATATGACCGACGGCGAGATCCGCGCGCGACTCTACGTTGACGGCTCGCTGCGGTCATACGCGAAGCTGCCGACCCGGTTTGGGGTGCCGGACGGTCATATCGAGGTCGCAATCAACGGTTTCGGACTCAAACGCTGCCACTATGTGCGCGCAGACGGAACCGAGCAGCAACTCACTCCTGACCCCGCTTCCGCAGAAGGACGTCGCGCCCGGTTCCATCACCGATACCCCGGTACGAGTCGCGTCATCGGGGCCGTCTCCACCGCGCTCGTCATCGTCGGCTTGGGCGTCGAAGTGCCGCAAATCATCGGATCGCTTTCCCAGATCCCTCTCGTCGCCGACTCCATCGGAACCTTCACTTCACCGATACAACTCCCCATCCAAGCCAACCTGTTCATCGGACTTGCCGCTGTCATCGGGAGTGCGGAGCGAGCGCTGCGGATGCGATCGAGCTGGATCGACGAACTTGCCAGCTGAAACCCCCCCGAAAGGAACCTACTGTGCAGCACACCACCCTGAATTGGCTTGGCGAGCAGGATGCTCCCGCGACGATTCCTCGCGTTCCGCCCACCGTCGAATATCACCGCGTCTATGCGGGAGAAAAACGCCGAATTCTCCGCGGCATCTTTGCCATCATCCTGCTACTCGTCGGGCTCGTCTGCTTCGCGCAACTGTCCTTGACGGGGGCACGCCTCATCGACACGGAACTCCTTGGGCGGACGGGCTCCTCGCCCCTTCAGCACGCCGCCGGCGCCCTCTCCCTTGCCGCGCTCATCCCCTATAGCATGCTGCTACAGCGCCTGCTCTACGGAATTCCGTTCCGCTCGCTGCACTCCGTGACCGGGCGCTTCCGATTCGGCATCTTCAGTCGGGCGTTGCTCGTCTTCGGCCCCCTGGTGGTCATCACTGTGTCGTTGGCATCCCTCATGATGCCCAGTCCGCCGGTCGCTTGGACGATGATCGATCTCATCGCTTACTTCGTGATCGGTACGCTCCTCACACCACTTGCAGCGGCAGGCGAAGAATACGGCTTCCGTGGCTTTATGTTCCGCGTCGTGGGTGGGTGGTCCCGCAGCGCACGCCTCGGAACCGTCATCGGCATCATCATCCCGACCGTCTTGTTCTCCCTTTTTCACGGCTCACTTGACCCCTACATCCTTACCTCGTACCTGGTCCTGTTCGGATCGATGGCGGTGATCACCTGGCGCACCGGAGGACTTGAGACAGCTGTCGTCCTTCACGGCCTCTACAACATCACCGGACTCGTTCTCGCCACAACGCTTCACGTCGATGTGGCCGGTCAACTTAACAGCCGGGCAGATGCCACAGGCTCGATAACCCTCCTCATTCCAAGCGCGGCATTCGTTCTCATCACCGGCATCATCTGGTGGAAAACACGCGAACCAGGGCCCGCCCGCACGCCCGGTGGCCCGGCGAGGTGAGCACGAGCCATCGCCTCATCCATTGATCAAAATCCGGCAAGCTAGAGGAATGGATCTTCCACTCGTTGTGCGTCAGTGTACGGACCAAGACCTGCTCGCGCTCACGGAAGAAGAACCGGCCGGCGCGGGGGTTGCCTGCAGATTGGCTTGAGCCAAAGGCCAGAACTGTTGGATTCGATCACATCTACCTGCAATCCTCCTGCGGGTCGACTTCACAGGAGCCGAAGTTCAGTGATCGGAGCCGAGTTGTGCTCGGTTACAAACCCACAATCTCGTACCGTCGAGCAATATCACCGGTTGCCCTGCCCCAGGCGCTCCCGCTGACTCTTTGCTGGTGAGCGCGGAATGAGGCGGCGTCTTCGAATTGTTCGTCAACCTGCCACACCAACGGGTTCTCAGTAACGTTCACTTCGAAGGAAAGACAGCCTTGCTCAGCGCGCGTGAGTTCGATGTGCAGAGGAAGGAACTGCGCAACGATCGCCGCCTCATGTCGGTCCCTGCAGACGAGTTGACCGCTCAGGAAGACGTTGCTCATACCGCCATCATCGCACCGCTGAATACATGGTCTACTCGGGAAAGCAGCCAACGTCGAGAGAATGACAAAGGAGGGCGAAACCGCCCTCCTTTGCGTCGTTCAAGCCCGAGGCGGCACTACCCGCCGGTCTGCGCCTCGTCAGATCCGCCACCGACGCGTCCGCTGGATTTCTGCAGCCGGTCGATGTGCTCGGATGCCTGCGCCTTGGTGATGTCCGCGGGGATTTCCTCCCCGGCTTCCCGCGCCAGCGTGTCCAGGTAGCTGCGCTGAGCGTCAGTCATCGGTTCATCTCCGGTCACCCACTCTTCAGGGTCACGTGCAAAACCGCCCTGCGGCTCCGGCGTCGGGCTTCCCAAAGTTTCGTCAGACATAAGTGCTCCTTCAGTGTTGGTTCTACTGGTTGGCTTCCGGGGGCAGCGCCTCATGGTGAGCGCGGCCATGCGTCCGGCGGTCTTCCTTCATTTCCGCCTCAAACAGGTGCCGTTTCCCCTCCACAAGCTCATCGCGCGCACGCTTTTCGATCGCCTTGAACTCTGCGTAATAGTTGTCGTCATAGTCCTCCACGATCTGGAACGTCCACCGCCCCTCAATGACATTCCTCCCCAGGACATCCCGGTTCACTTCCTCGGCGAAGCTCTCATGTCCCGCCTTCCGCAGCAGGTCAACTGCCTCGCCCAAAGCGAGATCCGCCGTCCCCGTCAACCGATGGAATCCATACAGAAGCCCCCGCGCATGTTCCACTACTTCAAGCGCTTCCGAGAGCTTCCCGAGCGCCTCCACTGTCTTGTCTGTTGCCGATCCGGGCCGCTGGTGATTGCTGTCCGGCCCATCCGATCCTGAGATAGTCATACTGCTTACCATATACAGCAGCACCCCCGGTTGGGCAGATCCCAGCCTTCCACTATGCTCACGGCCGACACGCGAATACCCTGAGTCCATGCCCACCTCCAGCAGGACTCCGGCCGGCAACAGTACGACGACGGCGCCTGATCTCCCTGCCATCCAGCGCCACACCGTCCGGGTCCTTATTGCGGCGCAAATCCTCGGCGGAATCGGCATGGGCTCCGTTCTCTCGATCGGCGCCGTCATGGCCGCCGAACTGTCCGGCTCAGAGGCGCTCTCCGGCACGGCTGCGACCTTGAGCACCCTCGGCGCGGCAGCCAGCGCCATCCCGCTGGCACGGCTGGCGCAGCGGCTCGGCCGGCGTGCAGCCCTGACCACCGGAGCGTTCATCGCTGCCTCGGGATCACTCACCGTTATCGGTGCGGCCGCCCTCGGATCGTTTCCGCTGCTGCTCCTGGCCTTCGCGCTGCTCGGGGTCGGCACCGCAGTCAACCTGCAGTCCCGCTTCGCTGCGACCGACGTGGCAAGTCCCGAGCACCGCGGGCGGGACCTGTCGCTGGTGGTCTGGTTCACCACCGTCGGAGCAGTGCTGGGCCCCAACCTCATCGGACCAGGCGAGGTGGTCGCCGAAACGCTTGGCATGCCCGAGCTGACGGGACCATTCCTCATCGCCGTTGGTGCGCAGCTTGCAGCAGCGATCGTCTATCTGATCGCCCTGCGGCCGGATCCTTACCTCATCAGCCGGGCAACGCCGTCGGACCCGAAAGACGACGCGCCCGGCATGGTGCGCGGCAGGGGAGCCCTGATCTTCGCCATCGGATCGATTGCGGCCAGCCACGCAGTCATGGTCTCCGTGATGTCAATGACGCCGGTCCACCTGGTGAACCACGGCGTGACGCTCACCATTGTCGGGCTCACCATCAGTCTCCATATCGCCGGCATGTACGCACTTTCACCGGTGTTCGGCTGGCTGAGCGACCGGGTTGGCCGCGTGGGTACCATCCTGATCGGCCAGGCACTGTTCGCGGTTGCGCTGGTCACCGTGGCCTTCGGCGAAGATGACCCTGTGCTCGTGACCATCGGCCTGATTCTGCTCGGCCTAGGCTGGAGCGCCTCCACAGTCTCCGGCTCGGCACTGGTCGCGGACCTCGTCACCGGAGCGGCCCGCGCACGCATCCAGGGCCGCACCGATCTCAGCATGAATCTCGCCGGTGCGTTCGGGGGAGCGGCGTCCGGTCTGGTGCTGTCGATGGTCGGCTACTCCGGACTTGCGTGGTCAGCGGGGTTGCTGGTGCTGCTCATCGTTGCCGGAGCAACGACGATGCGAACCGCCCGCCCGCTCTCCGCCTGAGCGGCAAATAACATCCGGTGAAGCAGGAGCAACAAACAGCCTCTACGTGTGCGCGGCCTCATCCCACAGGGTGCTCATCTCGGTCATGGCGCGCTCCATGATGGCGAGCATGGCTGCGTGCGCGTCAACGGCATTGCCGCGCTGAATGGCGCTGGCCACATCGACGTGCATCTGCAGTGCTTCCTCATGCGGATGGTCCGGCATCATTCCGTAGTGCGTCCGCCCGGTCAGCACTTCCGCAACCAGCGAGTTGAGCTTGCCGAACATCTCATTACCTGAACTTGAGAGCACCAGGTGGTGGAACTGGATATCTAGTTTCAGGAACAGTTCCGTGTCGCCATCCTGGCCCGCCGCCCACAGCTTCCCGGCGAGGCCCATCAGCTCGCTGGCATCCGCCAGCGGCGCGCGCATCGCTGCGAGGCGCGCGGCCTGGGGCTCGACGGCGGTACGCAGCTCGGTCAGCGACCGCAACTGCGCCACCCGGCCGGGTGAGGCTAGGCGCCAGCGGATCACCTGGGGATCGTAGAGATTCCATTCGGTGGCCGGGAGGACCTGCACGCCGACCCGGCGGCGGGATTGCACCATGCCCATTGAGGCCAGCACTCGCAGCACCTCCCGGATCACCGAGCGGGAGACGCCGTAGCGTTCCTCCAGCTCTTCGATCCGCATGATGCTGCCGCTCTGCCACTCGCCTGCGCCGATCGCCAGTCCCATCTGATCGATCACCGAGGCGTGCAGGCCTGAGAATACTGCGACATCGGGAGACTCGGTTTCGGCGGGTGGCATGGAGGAAGCGTACCAACAGCATCCCAATCACTCAGATAGGTTGCATAAGTATGATCTTTCTCACTACACTCGAGCTATACAGCAGATGTTTCAGCATCTACTCCAGCCCGCGTACAGCGGACGTCCCTCAATGAAGAGAAGTGGAGACACAGTGCAGCGCACAATCCTGCGAAAAGCCGGTATTACGGCAGCAATCGCAATGTTCGCCGGCGGATCACTGGCCGCCTGCGGCGGCAGCGGCGGAGACGCGGAGGCGGGTTCGGACACCCTGCGGGTCACTCTCGCCAACCACGTCTGGACCGAGCAAATCATCGAGGCCATCCCCGAGTTCGAGGAAGAGACCGGACTGACGGTCGAGGTCACCCAGTTGGGTGAGGATCAGCTCTCAGCCCAGTACAACGTTCAGCTCAATGCCGGTACTGACGAAATCGACGTCATGATGTACCGACCCCTCCAGGAGGGCAAGCTGTTCGCCCAGAACGGCTACCTCGCGGACCTGACCGACCGCGTGCAGTCCAACCCTGAGTGGGAGTGGTCCGACTTCCAGCAGGGCCCGGTGGATTCCACCACGTTCGAAGACAAGGTTGTCGGTGTCCCCACCATCACCGAGCGTGAGGTGCTCTACTACCGCACCGACCTCCTGGAGCAGGCCGGCCTGGAAGTTCCGCAGACCCTCGAGGAGCTTGAGGCCGCTGCCAAGAAAATCAACGAAGAGAACCCCGACGTCGCAGGCTTCGTTGCCCGTACCGGCAAGTCCCCGGCCGTCACCCAGTTCTCCAGCTTCCTGTACGGCTTCGGCGGCGACTTCATCGATGATGAGGGTAACTCCGCCGTCGCCAGCCCCGAAGCCAAAGAGGCCTACGCCTACTACGGCCGCATGATCAACGAATACGGACCGGAGAATGTCAGCACCGACATGAGCTGGCCCGAGGCAATGGCCATCTTCACCCAGGGTGGTGCCGCGTTCTACACCGAGGCTGACAGCCTCTACCAGAACGCCACTGACCCGGCCAACTCGCAGGTTGCGGACAAGGTCGGCTTCGCGCCGATGCCCGCCGGCCCCGCCGGCTCGAAGCCCTACAACGTTCCTTCGTGGGGCCTCGGCATCAATGAAGCATCGAAGAACCAGGACAACGCCTGGAAGTTCGTCGAGTGGGCCACCAGCAAGGACATGGTCCTGCAGATTCAGAAGGAAGGCGTTCCGGGCCCCCGCAAGTCGGTCTGGTCAAACCCTGAAGGTACCGCGACCTACCCTGAGGATCTGGCAGCAGCCATCGAGGTCAGCGCCGAGAACGGCGTAGGCCACGACCGCCCGCTGGTCATCAATGTCGGTGAAGCCCGCGAGATCGTCGGCGACCCGATCGTCGTCGGAATCACCGGTGGCGAGGTGGACGCGGCTGCCGACTCGGCAGACGAAGCGTTCCAGCAGTTCCTCGATGACGAACGCGAGTAACTGATTTCCTGAATCACCCGCCGTCGTGCCCGGGTCCAAACCCCGGGCACGACGGCGGCACCACCTGACAGCGCGGCCCGGCCGCCGCTTTGAAGACTTTTCCTTTCATCCCCAAGGACGTGGACAATGACCGTCGCCTCCCTGCCGCAAAAATCCGCGTGGAAGGCCTACTCCGACTGGGCCAACGACCACCGGAAGTGGCTTTTCGCAGCACCGGCCATGGCCTTTGTTGCCATCCTCATCATCTTCCCGCTCGCGTGGACCCTCTACCTCAGCCTTACCGACGCATCGGGTTCGGTGCGCGCCGAATCGGAATTCATCGGTTTCGCCAACTACGCCGAAGTCCTCACTGACACCGAGCGCTTCTGGCCCGCGGTAGCCCGGACCTTCATCTTCACCGGTGCAGCCCTGCTCGTTCAGATGGTCCTCGGCATGTGCATCGCGCTCCTGCTCTGGCGTCCGTTCAAGGGCGAAAAGTGGGTGCGCGTCGCGATTCTTCTGCCGCTGGTGGCGACCCCTGTTGCAGTCGGCATGATGTGGCGGCTGATCTTCGACCCGAACATCGGCTTCGCCAACCAGGCCCTCGCCTGGTTCGGCATTCCAGCCCAACCCTGGCTCTCGGGACAGGACACCGCGCTGGCCACCGTCATTTTCATCGACATCTGGCAGTGGACCCCCATGGTGGTCATCATCCTGCTGGCCGGGCTGACCTCGCTTTCGGAGGAACCTGACGAGGCCGCTCGCATTGACGGTGCCAACGCCTGGCAGCGCTTCAAATTCATCACGGTTCCGCTCATGATGCCCACCATCATTGTGGCCATCCTCCTGCGCAGTATCGACGCCCTGAAGACGTTCGACCTGCTGTACGCCACCAAGGGACGCGGCGGCGGGTCCTTCCACGAGGTCGAGACGCTCAACGTCTACGCCTACGGGCTCAGCTTCGACTACAACGACTACGGGTTGTCTTCCACCGTCCTCATCATCTTCTTCCTCATCATCATTGGTTGCATGTGGGTTCTGACCCGCCGCCGGAAGGACGTCCAGAAATGAGCAGCGTCGTAACCCCCAAGATGCTCCGCCCCGGCGCTGAAACGGCTGCCCGCCCGCAGCAGCAGCCACGCCGGAAGAAGCCATTCAAGAGCCGCGCATATAAGATCTTCCGCGTCGTCGCGCTGATCGTCATCGTGGTGTCCTTCCTCGCCCCGCTGGCATGGATGCTGCTCGCCTCGCTGAAGACCAACGTCGACATCTACGACGCCAGCAAGACGCTCATCTTCGAACCCACCACAGCGAACTACGAGACGGTGCTGGGCAGGAACAACTACCTGTCCTTCGTCTTCAACAGCTTCTGGGTGGCCTTCGCCTCCACCGCGCTGTCCTTGATCATCGGTGTCCCTGCGGCCTACTCGATGAGCCGGTTTGCGATGCGCCGCTCGGCCCTGGTGGTGCTCATGGCCCGCATCATTCCGGGCGTCAGCCTGCTGGTGCCCTGGTACTACGTCTTCTCCAACATGTCGATGGTGGGCGGGTACAGCGTCCTCATCCTCTCCCACATGTTCGTCGCGCTGCCGCTGATCGTCTACATCCTGATGTCCTACTACGACTCCATGCCGCTGGAACTGGAAGAAGCCGCACGTGTGGACGGACTGACCCATATCGGTGCGTTCCTGCGGGTCACCCTTCCGCTCTCGATGGCGGGAATCGCCACCGCGAGCATCCTGGCGTTCATCTTCTCCTGGAACAACTTCATGTTCGCCCTGGTGCTCTCCGGAGCTGACACCAAGACCCTGCCGGTGGCGATCTTCAACTTCGTGGCCTACGCAAGCATCGACTGGGGAGGCCTCATGGCGGCCTCCGTGGTGGTCACCATCCCCATCATGGTCATTGCCCTGTTCACCCAGAAGTACATCGTCTCCGGCCTCACCGCCGGTGCCACCAAGGGCTAGGCCATGGCGCAGCAACCAACCCCGCCGATTGTGGTCATGGGGGTGCAGGGCTCTGGTAAAAGTACGCTCGGGGCCCTCCTCGCAGCGCGGCTCGGCGCGCGCTTTGTCGACGGCGATGACCTCCACCCGGAGCAGAACAAGCAACTTATGGCTGCGGGAACTCCACTGACTGACGAGAACCGGCTGCCCTGGCTCCACGATGTCGGCGAGGAGCTGGCACGCGGCACGGAAGCCGGCGTCGTCGTCGCCTGTTCAGCACTGAAGCGGTCCTACCGCGACCTGCTGCGCGGGCACGCGCCGCACCTGTTCGTCCTGCATCCCTACGGAGCACGGGAACTGGTCGCGGCGCGGCTTACCGCCCGCGAGCACGAGTACATGCCGCCGTCGCTGCTGGACTCGCAGTACAACACCCTCGAACCCCTGTCCGACGGCGAGCGCGGGTTGACCGTCGACCTCGCCCTTTCACCGGACGCAATTGTTGACCGCGTCTGCGCCCGCCTTACCGAAAGCACCGTCCATGCGCATTAGCAGAATCGAAACCTTTCTCGTCCCGCCGCGCTGGCTCTTTGTCCGGGTGGAAACCGATGACGGCATCGTGGGGTGGGGCGAGCCGGTGGTGGAGGGCCGCTCCGAGACGGTGCGCACCGCCGTCGAGCAGCTGTCCGAGCTGCTGATCGGGCAGGATCCACTGCGCATCGAGGACCTCTGGCAGGTCATGACCAAGGGCTCGTTCTACCGGGGAGGCGCGATCCTCGCCAGCGCGGTTGCCGGTCTCGACCAGGCGTTGTGGGATATCCACGGGAAGTCGCTCGGCGTTCCGGTGCACCAGCTACTCGGCGGGCATGTCCGTGACCGGATCCGGATGTATGGGTGGATCGGTGGGGATGAGCCCGCGGAAATCGCTGACGCCGTCGAAGCCCAGCTTTCCGTCGGCCTCACCGCGGTGAAGATGAACGCGAGCGGGCGGATGAAAGCGCTTGGCAGCGTGGCCGCGATCAACGAGGTGGTGGAGCGCGTTGCTGCCGCGCGTGAGGTGCTTGGTCCGCACCGCGACGTGGCCGTCGATTTCCATGGCCGGTTCACCCTTGCGGACACCCGCCGGATTGCACCGCTGCTGGAACCGTTGCACCCGTTCTTCCTTGAGGAACCCACGGTGCCGGAGAACTCACACCTGATTGGCGGGCTCACCCGCTCGACCACCATCCCGGTGGCCACCGGAGAACGGCTGTACAATCGGCAGGAGTTCCTCCCGGTGCTGCAGGCAGGCATCGCTGTTGCGCAACCGGACCTTTCCCACGCCGGTGGGATCACAGAGGTGCGGAAAATCGCCTCGCTCGCGGAAGTCTACGATGTGCAGCTCGCTCCGCACTGTCCGCTTGGGCCGCTCGCGCTCGCGGCCTGCCTGCAGGTCGGCTTCGCGACGCCGAACTTCCTAATCCAGGAACAGAGCATCGGCATTCACTACAACCAGGGCGCCGAAGTGCTGGATTACGTGCTGGACAAGACGCCGCTGAAGTTCGTTGACGGGTACGTTGAGCGGCTGACTGCCCCTGGGCTCGGTATCGAGATTGATGAGTCGGCGGTCCGGATAGCGGACAAGACCGGCCACAGCTGGCGCTCGCCGGTGTGGAGGCACGACGACGGCGCGTACGCCGAGTGGTGAGCGCGACTGCGCCGCTGGATTCCACTGAGATAAGGAGAAGACCATGACGAGCCTTCTGGACGGACTGAAGCGGGCGCGCCTCCTGGCGATTATTCGGGGGAGCGAGCGTACCGCTTCGGTGCGCACCGCCGTCGCACTCGTGGAGGAAGGCATCACGTACCTGGAGGTTTCGCTCAACACTCCGGAGGCGATCGAGGTCATCGCGGCGGTCCGTCGCGAAGTGGGCGATCGTGCGGCGGTGGGTGCCGGAACCGTGCTGACGGGGGAGGACGCGGCCCGCGTCGCGGACGCCGGCGGGCAGTTCCTCGTCACGCCTGCTGTCACCGCAGCCGTGGACTCCGGCGTGCTCCTCGGGTTGCCGGTCCTCGCCGGCGCTATGACTCCAACGGAAGCGTTCTCCGCAATGGACCGGGGCGCCACTGCCATCAAGCTGTTCCCCGCCTCCCTCGGCGGTCCGGCGTATCTCTCGGCGCTTCGCGATCCCTTCCCCAATATCCCGTTCATTCCAGTGGGCGGCGTGAGTGCAGAAGCGGCGGCGGAATACCTCGCTCGCGGCGCCGTCGCCGTGGGAGTCGGATCGCCGTTGATCGGCGACGCCGCCGGCGGCGGGGATCTGGACGCCCTTCGGCGGCGCGCACAGGAATTGCTGCGGCTCGGAGCCGGAGCAGCCGGATGAGCGGGGAACCGCTTCCGAAGGCCCAGGTCCTCACATTCGGCGAGACCATGGGGTCGATCCGCGCCGCAGGCCTGCTGCGGCACGGGGGAGCGATGTCCATGTCTCTCGGCGGAGCGGAATCGAACGTCGCCATCGGTCTGGCGCGCCTGGGCCACAGCGTGCGCTGGGTCGGCAGGCTCGGCAAGGACGAGGTCGGAAAGTTCGCCCTGCGCACCCTGTGCGCAGAGGGAGTGCTGACCGACGCCGTCGTTCATGATGCGCACCGGCCCACCGGACTGATGCTGCTCGAAAAGCGGATTGCCGATGTGTCCCGGGCTGCCTATTACCGCGCAGGTTCGGCCGGCTCTGCGCTCAGTTTTGAAGACCTCGCACCGGCCCTGGACGCAGAGCCGTCGATCCTCCATTTCACGGGCATCACCCCGGCGCTCTCCGCGAGTGCGTCAAAGGCAGCCGTGCAGGCTGCGGAAACCGCACGGGAACGGGGAATCACCGTCAGTTTTGACGTGAATTATCGTGCCAAGCTGTGGGACCGGGAGGATGCAGCGGAGGCTCTAAGCGTGCTGGCCGGGCTCGCGGACATCGTCATCGCTTCCGAAGACGAGATCGATCTCCTGGGTAGCTCCTCCGCCCATGCGCCTGAGGCCGAGCTGGTGGACGGGTTGCACGCTCGCGGCGTTCGGGACGTCATCATCAAGCGCGGAGCTGAGGGAGCCACGGCCTACACAGCGGACGGAGCCTGCCACTGCGATGCGATCAAGGTTCCGGTAGTCGACACCGTCGGTGCGGGCGATGCGTTCACGGCCGGCTACCTCTCCGCAGTGCTCGACTGGGAAACCCTGGAAGAGCGACTGCACCGCGGTGTCACCCTCGGTGCCTTCGCCGTTGCTGCAACCGGCGACTGGGAAAACCTCCCGGCACGGAACGAACTTTCCCTGATCAGTTCCGCCGGAACCACCATCCGTTAGTTACTCCACCATCCGCTCCACAGCAGAAGGAATTATCCGTGAAGATCCGTAGCGCAGAAGTGATCGTCTCCAGCCCCGACCGCAATTTCGTCACGCTGAAGATCACCACCGAGGAGGGAATCACCGGCCTCGGCGACGCTACGCTCAATGGTCGCGAACTGGCCGTTTCGGCGTACCTCGAGCACCACGTGGTCCCGCTGCTGATCGGACGGGATGCGCACCGGATTGAGGACACCTGGCAGTTCCTCTACCGCGGTGCCTACTGGCGGCGGGGACCGGTGACCATGGCCGCTATTGCCGCCGTCGACGTCGCGCTCTGGGATATCAAGGCAAAAGCGGCCGGTATGCCGCTCTACCAGTTGCTGGGGGGTGCAAGCCGCACATCCGTACGGACCTATGGCCACGCAAGCGGCCGCGACATCCCCGAGATTCTGGACTCCGTCCGCGAACACCTGGAACTGGGCTACAAATCCATCCGCATCCAGACCGCGGTGCCGGGCATCAACGCGGTCTACGGTGTGGCCGCCCAGCCCACAGCCGGCGGCGTCCGCTACGACTACGAGCCCGCGCAGAGGGCGGCGCTGCCCGCGGAGGAGGACTGGGATTCGAGGGCCTACCTGCGCCACATCCCCACCGTTTTCGAGGCCGTCCGCAACGAGTTCGGCTCCGAATTGCCGCTGCTCCACGACGGGCACCACCGGATGACGCCGATCCAGGCGGCCCGCCTCGGAAAGTCACTGGAACCGTATGACCTGTTCTGGCTCGAGGACTGCACCCCTGCCGAGAACCAGGACGCACTGCGTCTGGTGCGCCAGCACACCACCACGCCGCTGGCCATCGGCGAAGTGTTCAATACTGTGTGGGATTACCAGACGCTGATCCGCGAACAGCTGATCGACTACGTGCGCTCGGCTGTCACCCATACCGGCGGTATCAGCGCCATGAAGAAGATCCTCGACTACGCCGCGCAGTATCAGATTAAGTCCGGGATCCATGGGCCTACCGATATCTCACCTGTCGGTATGGCGGCCGCCTTGCACCTGGATCTCGCAATTCACAACTTCGGCATCCAGGAGTACATGCGGCACGGAGACCTGACCAACCAGGTGTTTGAGCAGTCCTTCAGCTTCGTGGACGGCTACCTACACCCGGGTGACCAGCCGGGCCTCGGCGTCGAACTGAACCTTGAGGCCGCGGCCGCCCACCCCTACGAACCCGCGTACCTGCCGTTCAACCGGTTGAAGGACGGCACGATTCACGACTGGTGACGGAAGAACGCCCCGGCGTCAGTCCATCTCCGCGTAGCGCTTCGCCTGGGGAAGTCCTTCGCGTACCTGGTCGGCGTCGAATTCCGGCCCGTACACCGGTGTATCCCGCTGGAACCGCCATCCTTCAGCGAGGGGACCGGCGTCGACTACATCGAACCCGAACTGGTCGATCAGCGACGCAACCGTCTGCTTCGCGTCGTCGTCATTCCCGGCGATGGGGAGCGCCCGGCGGCCTGGCGTGCCCGGTGCGGTTGTCTTGCTGGTGAGGTGAGCGGCGTAGATATTGTTGAACGCCTTGACGATATGCGCGTCCGGTAGGCGCTGCTGGAGGAGTTCGCTGGTGGTGGTCGATTCGTCGTCGAGTTCTTGAATGTTCCCGTCCCGCTCCGGGTAGTAGTTGTTGGTGTCGATTACCGTCTTGCCCTTGAGCTGGGCAGCCGGCACCGCATCGATCGCCTTGAGAGGAACGCTCACGACGACGACGTCCCCCGCTTCCGCTGCCTCCTCCGGCGTTGCCGCCCGGGCGCGGTCGCCCAGCTCGTCGATGAGGTCGATCAGCGTCTCCGGCCCCCGCGAGTTGCTCATCACAACGCCGTATCCGTTTTGGATGGCAAGACGGGCAAGTTGTGAGCCGATGTTGCCGCTACCGATGAAGCCGATGGTTGTCAGGTTATTTTCCATGGCGAGTACAACCGATCTGTGAGGCGAGTATTCCCTTAGCGGTCTTCCATGGACCTTCAGGAGGAACCCTGGGGAATGAGTTTCGCGTACACGACGTAGTTGTCATTGAACGTGCCGGTAGCGGGATCGTAGCCGTCACACGTGATGAGGCGGAGCTCAGGACCTTCGGTATTTCCGTAGACAGCCTGCGTTGGGAAAGCGTCCTTCGAATACTGCTCACCGCGTTCGACGGCGAATGTCGCCACGGTGCCGTCCTCGCGTGCAATCTCAATGGTGTCGCCCGGATTCAGCTGCTTGATCCAGGCGAAGACTCCGGGCCCGCCATCGCTGGCGTTCACGTGCCCGAGAAAGATTGACGGCCCGGTTTCGCCCGGTGTGGGAGAGTTCCGGTACCACGATGCGGGCGCCCCAGGATGGCCCGGAGGCACCTCGAGAGACCCGTTCGGTTGAAGCCCCAGGTGCAGCAGGCCCGACTTGACTCCGTGCGTGGGCATCGAGAGTGAAACCGGCAACGAACGGCCGAATACCTGTGGAGTTGCATCAACGGGCGCACCGGAAGCGGCGGCTGACGCTTTTTCCGCGGGCGCACCGGGTGCGGCGGGACTGGCCGGTGCCGGACCCGCGGGGGCTGCCGGGATTTTTGCCGGAGTCGCGCGTACCGTCGTCGGATCTTCCGCCGGAAGTAACGAGGGTGCCGCCACGGTGAAAGTGGGCTGCGTGCCACCAGCGTTGGACGGGCTCGGTGCAGCACAACCAGTGAGGAGCAGCAGTGGGACCGTTGCAGCAGCCAGAAGGCTCCTGCAACGGTCCCGGAAACGGCTAGTCATGTGGAGGAAAGTATCCGATCACTCGATGCTTTCGACGACTTGCTCCTTACTCCGCGCAACGACGGACCACGTACGTTCCGCCCGCTGCCAAGGCGAGGACAAGTCCGCCCCCGAGTGCGAAAACCGCCGTGTTGTCGGTACCCGTCACTTCGACACCGGTAGCTGCGCCGCCTGTGGGCATCTGCGTAACCTGCTGGGTAGTGCCCTGCTGACCCATCAGGCCCACAACGATACTCGCGTCATAGGGTGGCGTACCGGCAGCGTCACAGCCGAATCCGTCACTGTCCGCGTCCAACCGGGGCGCGTAGCCGGGCGTGTTGATCGGTATGTTGTAGACCCCGATGGACGCCGCCTCGGAGCAATTCTGGAACGGGAGAGTCACCGCCGACGCCGGCGTCGCTGACAGGGCGACAAACCCGGCCGTTGCTGCAACTGCAAGACCTGCTGTTGATTTCTTCATTGTTTCCCCTCATGTTGATACCGCGAGTGATGAGACGCGGATCACACGAGATTAGACAGCCAGCTTATGAGTCGTCAAGGTTATCCACATTTTTTTCCCGAGGACTGCGCTAATTCAGCCCGGTGTGATATTCGGTCGCCGATACGATGGTTGAACCGTCACTCACTGTTCAACCATTACTCGTACTTTTGGGGCTCTCTTGAATCTTCCTGCGCTACCTCCTGCTCAAAATCCTGCCCGTATGCAGACTCGGACCAGGAGCAAGGCAAGGGCATCGACGCTCATTGTTGCGGGGTTTGGTCTGTTCCTTCTGGCTATCGGTCTGATCTCGGGCGGAATTGGGGGAGCTCTTGTCATGGCGGGTCTCCTCGCGCTCCTCACCGGGCTCTACACGGTGCTCACGGGGCGCGGCTCCTGGGCACGGCTCGCTGGCCGCAAGGCAGGATTCATCGTCGCGGCGGCAAGCGTTGTTGCGCTCCTGGTCGGCGGGTCCATCACGCCCTCCGCGGAGGATACGGTTCCCGCGGCCTTGGCCGAGCAAACCGAGACCGCCACTGTTGAACCGTCACAGACTGCGACAGCGACGCCAACAGCGACGCCAACCGTATCTTCCACGCCGAAGCCATCACCTACCCCGAGTCCCGATGTTGCGCCGATAGACGGGGACACCGTTGTCGACGCTCAAGGAGACCCGAATGCTCCCAGCGATCAGCCCCAATATGGCGTTAAGGCGCTCGCGCTGCTTGAGACGCTGCCGATCAAGGGGCGCGCACCGAAGACGGGTTATGACCGGGATGAGTTTGGTCAGGCCTGGCTCGATGTCGACCGCAACGGCTGCGACGCCCGCAATGACATGCTGAACCGCGACCTTCGGGACATCGTGCACGCGAACTCAGTTCCCTGCAAAGTCCGTTCCGGCACCCTGGATGACCCCTACACGGCAACGACGATCCCCTTCCTCCGCGGGCAGGAGACCAGCATTGACGTGCAGATCGATCACATGGTTGCGCTCGCCGACGCGTGGCAGAAGGGCGCCCAGCAACTCACTTACGAACAACGGGTGGCCTTCGCCAACGACCCGCTGAACCTGCAGTCCACGGACGGCCCGACCAACGCACAGAAGGGTGCGGGTGACGCCGCAACCTGGCTTCCGCCGAACCGCGGATACCGCTGCGAATACGT
The DNA here is from genome assembly GCF_055657625.1 of Arthrobacter sp. KKT183. Lineage (NCBI taxonomy): Bacteria > Bacillati > Actinomycetota > Actinomycetes > Micrococcales > Micrococcaceae > Arthrobacter > Arthrobacter sp. KKT183. The sequence continues at coordinate 782,056 of NZ_CM145770.1, forward strand.
CGCCCGGCAGATCTCCGTGAAGGCAACCTACAACCTGTGGGTCACGCAGGCCGAGCATGACGCAATGGCGCGGGTTCTGTCGGATTGCGCAGACACCATGGCGCCTACCAACGAGCTTTCGCCCACACCTACCCCTGAGCCGGAACCGGCTGTCGAGCAGGCGGTCCCAGCACCCGCGCCCGCGCCAGCCCCGGCGCCGGCACCCGCCCCTGCGCCGGCCCCCGCACCTGCGCCGGCGAACGTGTACTACAAGAACTGTGATGCAGCCCGAGCCGCCGGCGCTGCCCCCGTCTACGCGTGGCAGCCGGGGTACGCTGCTCACCTCGACCGAAACGGCGACGGCGTCGGCTGCGAATAAGCGGCACTGCGCCGTTTGGCTCGTCCGACTGTCGCAGCTCGGCGCGGAACGGATTGGTGATTGCCGCCGTCGTCGTTCGTGAGGAGGAATGCCACGCGCCGCCCAAAGCAGGAAGACGCCCGGCGAGGATGAGATGATCACGGCTATGACCGATCGTGTGCCCGGCCTGCAACTGCACGTTGTGATCGACGAATCGTCGCCACCAATCGAACGAACCCTGTCCGTCCCGGCGGACATCCTCCTGAGCGACCTGCACCAAGTCATTCAGACAGCTTTCGGCTGGCAGGATCGTCACCTTTACCAGTTCTCTGTGAGTGACACCTTCCGGGGCCAACGAGACTTCACTGCAGCTGAGTCGGCTGCTGAGCTCGAGGCAGAAGACGCATCCCACACAGAGCTCGTGGCGGTTGCCGGCTGGACGGGCGCAGTGCTGGCATACGAGTACGACTTCGGCGATGCCTGGGACCATCTCGTCACCGTCGTCGGCAACGATCCGGTGCTGCCTGCCCACCTCGAGTGCATTGCGGCCAATAGGAGAGGTCCGGTAGAGGATTGCGGCGGCATCCACGGCTACTACAAGCTGATCGAGGCGCTGAAGGGTCAGCAGCAGGACTCCGCCGATGCCGTCGATTGGTTGGAGTCGGTGTCGGGGGAGGCCGCAACCGCGTTTGATGCGGCACACGTCGACGTGAAGGCGATTAATCAGCAGCTCACGGAGCTCGCAAGGTTCTTCTGGCGCCCGGCGTTGTCACCCGAGGTGATTGCCGCCGTCGTCCATCCTGTCCAGTGGCTTCTGCAGCGGGTTGGCGCCGAAGGCATTGAACTCACCAAGGACGGGTATCTGAAACCGTCCGTTGTGCAGGAAGCCATGCAGGAGCTGGGATGGACCGACCGCTGGTACGGCAAGTTCAATCGTGAGGCGCAGACACTCCCTATCCTGGATCTTCGCCACCAGGTGCAGGAGTGGAAGTTGGTGCGCAAGTACAAGGGAAAACTTGTACTCACACCCAACGGCAGACGGCTCGTGACCAACGATGCCGCGCTGTGGGAGTACCTCTCCGACCGTCTTGCGCACCCGCCGGCGGCGGCGATGGAGCTGGTGCACGCCGTCGTCGTGCGGTGGCTGGTGAAGGGCTCCCTCCCGTCCTATGACCTGCGCGGAAGAATAATGGCCGAAATCCTGACAGCCCGCGGCTTCGCTTACGACCACGGTCCCATCACCGAAAGGGAAGGGCGGGCTCTGGTGCGTGACGTCATTCGGACACTGGAGTGCCTGAACGTTCTGGCGAAGTCCGAAGACGTCCTATCCGGAGACAAAAAGGTGACCGATACCGGCCGGGAATTCCTGATCGAAATTCAGCGAAAGCAACATGGTCGCCCGTCCTGACCTGATGGTGAGCCGGTAAAGGGAGTAGCTTGGGTTCACCCGGCGCAGCGTAGGGAGGCGTATGGACCCGGATCTCACCCATGACCGGCTCATCGAACAGTGGCTCGAGGAATATGCTGCGTCCCAGCACGAGAAGCGCGCAGCCGCCAACGCTATCCAGGATGCCATCGCCGCCCGCCTCGACGACGACGGCCTCAACTATCACGCGATCGAATACCGGGTGAAGGATCACCAGTCCCTGGAGCAGAAACTGAGGCGCTGTAATCCGGATGGAAACCTGAAGTACGCGGACGGACTGCGCGGCATCGATGACATCATCGGCATCCGGGTCATCACCTTCCTTCAGCTCGACGTAGAGCGGGCAATGACGGCCCTGCGCAACTCCTTCGACGTTATTGCCCACGTCGACAAGACCGCCGAACAGCGGGAAAAGGGGGAGTTCGGCTACTCGGGTCAGCACCTCGTCCTGAGGATCAGTGAGCTAACCGCACCGAACGGGTGCCGCAACCACATCGGCGAACGCTTCGAAGTGCAGTTTCGGACCATTCTGCAGCACGCCTGGGCGGAGTTTGAGCATGACATCCGCTACAAAAGCGCAGGCCCGGTGCCTCCTGAGGTCAACCGGGCGTTCACTCTGGCATCCGGTCTGATCGAACTGGCGGATAACCAGTTCAGCACGATCAGCAGTGTGGTCGCGGCCGAAAAGGCCAACCCCGGCGAAGCGGTCAGGTTCCTTCCGGTGGCCCTCACGGGTGAGGCCCTCGAAAGCATTCTCGAACAGGCGCTGCCAAGCAATCCGCGAAGCCGCGTCGAACAGTACGAGTGGTTACGCGAACTGCTTGAAATTCACGGCGTCACAACGGTACAGCAAGCCTCCGAACTGGTCGCCTCCGCCGATTGGGATGCCATCTCCCGCAAAGTGCAGTACAAGTTCGCTCCCGGCCACGTCCGCGCCGCCGATGATCTGCTGCTTGTCCGCTACGGCCAGGCGCACATCGAAAAGACGCAAGCCCTGGGCCACGACCGCAACAGACGCGCCAAACTGACCTACCGTCTCAGGAAGCTCCGAGACTGAGGGGCCGAAGCCGGATGAAGTTCCCTGCGCCGCGCCAGCCCAGTCCGTACCTAGGGCAGGAGCCGCGGCTCCGGCGGCTTGCCCCGCATTCCGCACTGCCGGAATACTTGGAGGGAATCAGCGGAAGCGGGTGACGATGAACGACAGAAATGAACACACCAGACGCATGCAGCGCGTTTCGGAATATCGGGCCGCGCGCCGCTCCGGAAGCAGCGGCGCGGAGGCCATCGAGCAGGTCGACGACGACGAAGAAGAGCAAGCGCCGATCACGGACTTCGCTGCCAAGGCGGATTTCGAGATCCGGCAGGCAACCGCGCGCGGTGATTTCGACAATCTGAAGTGCGCCGGCAAGCCGATTCCCGGCCTCGGCACAACCCTTGACCCAGACTGGTGGGTCAAAGGATTGATCGAGAGGGAGCAGCTTTCCGGCCTTGCACCCGCGCCGTTTCGCCTGCGCACAGAGGACGCTGAACTCGACGGAAAGCTGGATCAGCAGTACATGGAGAGCAAGGTCCGCGAGCTACTCGAGGACTTCAACCGGCAGGTCGTTGATGCCCGCAGACAGCTCCTGGGTGGACCGCCCGTGGTGACCAGGATGCGGGACGTTGAGCAGGAAATTGAACGCTGGCGTGAACGTCGAGCAGCACGCCATACGCAGGTTGAGCAGAACGAAACGGCCGCGCAAAAGGGAGGGGTTGATCGGGAAGCAGCCCAACAGAAGGCAGCGAAGCGTTCACCGTGGTGGCGCCGTCGTCGTTAGCTTCTCAGCTGGCCACCAGGTCCTGATACTCGGGATGCCGCTCAATGTACGCAGCGGTGAACGGGCAGCGGGGCACGGCGTGTAACCCGCGTTCCCGGACATCGTCCAGGGCAAACCGTGCGAGGGCGCTTCCGAGTCCGTGACCCTCGAAGGCCGAATCCACCTCGGTGTGGGTGAAAATGACCTGCTGGTCCTGGAGGCGGTACGCCGCGAAACCGGCCGGTTTGCCGTCGAGAGTGACCTCATATTTCCCGGCGTCGGAATTATTCTCTACCTGCACCTCAGCAGCCATGAGCTACTCCTCGTTGAACTCGCCGTTGGCAATTGCGTCCGCGTATTCGCTGAGGTCCGGCCCCGGCTCGAAGTCAACGAACTGGGGCTGCAGCTTCTCGAACAGGAACTTGTACACCTGATCCCGGTCACCGCCGGAGTGCGCAGCCGCCGCCTCCTTCACCGCTTCCTGTAGTGCTTTGTCCGCATCGACAAGAATTTTCTCCCGGGCCTGTTCGTTCCAGGTGACATCGCTGATCTTCACAACCGGCCTCCGATAGTAAGTAGACTGTTTATTGAATTCAGGCTACGGGTGTCCATTCAGCCCCACAACCCCCCCCCGAGCCGTCCTGCTATCGTGCAGGTGCATCACCATTGAGTAGAGGCGGGTTTGAACGTGACGGGTGAAGTTGAGGAAAATTCGATCCGCGGCGAGCTGCAGGACCTCGTGCTGGAGAGCGCGCAGATCGACGAATTTCTTGATGGGATGGTGAAGATCGCCGCTCGTGAACTCGGGGAGATCACCGGTAAGACGATGTACTCGGCCGTAACCCTCCTGCGCCCGAAGCGCGCGGCGACGGTGGCCAGCAGCAGCGCGGAAGCCCGCAACATGGACGAGGTCCAATACGCCTTCGATGACGGCCCCTGTTTGCGCGCGGCGCGTGAGCACACCACGGTCGTTGTTCAGGACTTCAAGGAAGAGGAACGTTTTGGCGAGTACACGGGAGCTGTTGCGGGGCATGGCATCCGCTCAGCGCTCGGAGTGCCGATCCTCCTTGAGGGCGACGCCAATGCAGGCCTGGATCTGTATTGCCGTGAACCGCTCGCGTTCAATGCCGAAAGCATCGACGCCGCAGAGCAGTTCGCGCGCAGGGCTTCCCGTTCACTGCAGATAGCTGTCCGGGTGGCCACTTTAATGGAGCACAGTCAGCACATGAGTGTCGCAATGGAGAACCGCACCACCATAGACCTTGCAGTGGGCATCATTATGGGCCAGAACCGCTGCAGCCAGGATGAAGCGGTGAATATTTTGAAAGCCGCCTCCAACGCACGAAACGTGAAGCTTCATGCGGTTGCTGCGGCTGTTGTCGAGTCGGTGAACAACGCGAGCGCAACCACCCACTTTGAGGCCTAGGACACCGTAGCCGGTTCTTCGCCGCGGGACGCGGCCTCAGCACCGGCAGGCTGTTCCCGCCAGCAACCGCGGTTCCCCAAAAAGGTATACGAACGTCGGTCAACACGGTAGTTTGTATACGAAACTACCCAAGAACGCCTCCCCGAACGGACAACGATGCCCGCTTTTGTCGCCCCGGATTCCTTCACTACCCGCCCCACGCTCCAAGGCAACTTCGGCATGAGCGCCTCAACGCATTGGCTGGCAACGGCATCTGCGCAGGCCGTCCTGGAACGCGGCGGCAATGCTTTCGATGCTGCTGTCGCCGGAGCCTTCGTGCTCCATGTCGTTGAACCGCACCTCAACGGTCCCGGCGGCGACATGACCGGGGTCTTCGCCACCGCGGAAGACCCCTCAAAGCCCGTGGTCCTGATGGGACAGGGACCCGCTCCCGCCGGTGCAACCCGGGAGCACTACCTCTCCGAAGGACTCGAGCTGGTTCCAGGCGCCGGAGCGCTCGCAGCCGCCGTCCCGGCCGCCGTCGACGCCTGGTTCCTGCTGCTCCGGGACCATGGCAGCTGGGAACTTGCCGACGTCCTGGCTTTCGCCTGCCGCTACGCCCGTCACGGGCACCCGGTGCTGGGCAGGGTCGGTGCAACGATCAACGCCGTCAAGGAGCTTTTCACCGAACACTGGCCCACTTCCGCAGCGCTCTGGATGCCGGAAGGGAAGATCCCGGCAGAAGGGGACATCGTGAAAAACGAGGCTTACGCCTCAGTCCTTGACCGACTCATTGCTGCAGGGAGCGGTGCAGGCTCCCGCGAGGAACGCATCGACGCCGCCCGGCGCGAGTGGAGCGAAGGTTTCGTCGCCCGGGCTGCAGTCGACTTCATCAGTACACCGCACCGCCACTCGTCGGGTCAGGATCACGCGGGAGTGATGAGCCTTGAGGACTTCGCGAACTTCCAGGCCGGCTACGAGGAGCCCACCACTCTCGACTTCCGCGGCTACACCATTGCCAAGACCGGGCCCTGGGGCCAGGGTCCGGCCCTGCTGCAGACCCTCGCCATCCTGAACGGATTCGGGGACGATCACCTGGACCCGTCCACAGCCCTCGGCGCGCACACCATCCTGGAAACGCAGAAGCTGGCCATCGCAGACCGCGAGGCATACTACGGTGATTCCGACGTGCCGATGGAATACCTGCTATCAGAAGAATATGCAGCCGAGCGCAGGGCGCTTATCACCGATCAGGCTTCCACCGAGTTCCGCCCCGGGACTGTCCCCGGGCATACGCCGTTCACACCGCCGCTGCGGACGGAATACACCCCGCCGGCGCTCACGGGTAAGGACGGCTTCGCGGGGGTAGGGGAGCCCACAGTCTCCCGCGACGGCGAGACACGCGGCGACACCTGCCACATCGACGTGGTTGACCAGTGGGGGAACATGATTTCCGCGACGCCGTCGGGCGGCTGGCTGCAATCATCTCCTACCATCCCCGAACTAGGATTCTGCCTGGGATCCCGACTGCAGATGACCTGGCTCGAGGAGGGCGCACCGTCCTCGTTGGAGCCGGGAAAGCGGCCGCGCACCACGCTGACACCAACCTTGATCCTCAAAGACGGCAAGCCCGTTGTTGCACTCGGCTCGCCCGGCGGCGACCAGCAGGACCAGTGGCAGCTGGTCTATATCCTGCGCACGATTGTCGGCGCCTACTCACCGCAGCAGGCCATCGACGCGCCGTCCCTGCATACGACGTCGATACCCGGCTCATTCTTCCCACGCACCTGGGAGCCTGGCGGCGCCGTGGTCGAAGACCGGCTGGGTGAGGAGGTCATCGCCGACCTGGAACAACGCGGTCACGTCGTCACCCGTGCTGGAGAGTGGGCGCTCGGCCGGCTGTCCGCTGTTGTCTGCGACCCGGCGACCGGAGTTTTGATGGCTGCGGCCAACCCGCGCGGAGCGCAGGGCTATGCAGCCGGCCGATAGCGAAGACGCCGCACCGAAGCAGCGAATTCAGGACGAAATCCGGAGGGATATCATCTTCGGCGCGTTGCCGCCGGGCACCCGCGTGACTGAGGCAGCGCTCGCCAGCAAGTATGGGATCTCGCGGGTTCCGGTACGGGAAGCGCTCCGCACGTTGGAGGCCGAGGGTTTCGTCGAGTCCAAGCCCTATGCCGGCTCCACAGTGTCGAAGATCCCGGCTGACGACGCCGAGGACCTGTTTTTTGTCCGCGAAGCGCTAGAGTCAGCGACGGCTCGGCGCGCAGCGCACCGGGCTGCTGCGCAGTTCGATTCAGGTGCGCCCAGCGTTGAGTGGTGGCAGGCCCGGAAAGCACTGGCAGCAGTGCTCGATGAGGGGGATGCCGCCGTCGCGCAGAACCGGCTCGAACTTCTGCCCGAACTCAACATCCGGTTCCACCTGGGTGTGGCGGAATTGAGCGGCAGCGCCTCGCTGACGGCGCTGCTGCGCCAGATCGCAGGCAAGATCGAATGGCTCTACGCAACGGACGTCGACCACCGCGGCAAGGAGTCCTGGAGCGAGCACAGGAGCATTCTTGCGGCGATCGACTCCGGCAACTCCGCGGATGCACAGCAGCTGATGGCCGATCACGTGCATCAGTCCAAAGTCGGGTACCTTGACCGCTTCTGCGTCGATAAAAACTCGGCTCTATCTCCCGGGCCCACCTTTGCTCCGTGATGCATGCTAGAGGAATGGCCGCAGAGGAGCGAGGATCGCTTCGCTGACGCGTGCCACGATATGGCGGCCTTCCCATTCCTCGAGTGAGAGTTCCCGGCAATTGCTGCTGTCAATCTCGAAGATTCGCTCCATGGTGGAGGCGAGCTTTTCATCGAACAGTTCGATATTGATTTCGTAATTACCGGTCAAGCTCAACCGGTCGATGTTGGCGGTTCCGACCGTGGACCATTCGCCGTCCACAGTTGCGGTCTTCGCGTGAATCATCGCGTTCTGGTACAGGAGGATCTTCACACCGTCGCGCAGCAGTGCCGAGTAGAACCCGCGGGACAGCCAGTCGGAGACCACATGGTTGGAGTCCTCCGGCAGAATGACCCGGACATCCACCCCGCGTTTACTGGCGCGCAGGAGCGCCTCAAGGATCTGCCGGTCAGGGATGAAGTAGGCCGTGGTCATGTAGATGTGGCTGTGGGCGCGATTGATGGCGTCCAGATAGACCCCGCGGATCGGGAAAACGAGGTTGGCCGGAATGTTGTTGACGGCGCGCAGCCGCGGTTCCCAGAACTCCGCACTGGTTTCCTCCAACGCGCGATGGCGCTGTGTCGGAGCGGAATTCCAGAAAGCGACAAACGCCTGGCGCAACTCCCAGACGGACCTTCCTTCGATCCTCAGGTGGGTATCACGCCACTTCGAGGCGTACAGCGACCCGATGTTGTAGCCTCCGACGTACCCGATGGAATCATCCACCACCATGATTTTGCGGTGATCGAAGCCTGTACCCCGGATATTCGTGAAGACGATCGACGGGCGCAGTACCGGGAACCGGAAGACCTGCACATTCGGGTGGAACCGGTAGAACGTGAACGGAACAACGAGGTTGGCGAACCCGTCATAGATTACGTACACCTTCACACCACGGGCCGCCGCCTCATTCAGCGCGTCCTTGAACTGGCGTCCAATGGCGTCGCCCTTCCAGATGTAGGTCTCCAGCATGATGGTGTGCCGGGCGTTCCGGATAGAGGCCAGCATGTCCTCGTACAGGTCATGCCCGTAGGTAATGACGGCGGTTTTCGATCCCGCCACTTCTGATTCAAATGTTCCGGGGTGCGGAAAGCCCGGACGCTTGCTGCGCAGCTTCTTTTCCACTGCATCAATAATCACGATGGCGGCGATGACCAGCGCCTGCACGGCGGCGAACGCCATGGCCGCCCGCGCAACCAGCGAACGGGTAAGGGCAAACAATTGAAGGCGGCGGAAGGTGCGCATGGGCTCAAGCCTAGTGGCCGCAGGAGCCTGCCGGGCGAAGCGGGGCGGGCTGCCGGTGGCTTGACGGACGCCCTCGCTGCTAGCGCTTGTTCAGCGCCGCCAGCAGCCGGTGCTCCGCGTCCTCACCCGGTTTGATGCCACGCGGGATACGAAGAAGGAAGAACAGGCCAAGCACCCACCACAGCCCGAACAGAATCCACGGTGGGGGAGTCAGAGCCGCAGGCATCCCCGGCAGGTACAGGCTGAGTAGGGCCAGGCACAGCACTACCGCTGCGATGCCAATCGCCTGGCCGCCGTTACCAACACCACCGACCCGAAGCGGCCGTTCCATTGCCGGCTCCTTCCGGCGAAGAATCAGGAAAACCACGGCGACCAGGGTGTAGGCGATCACGATGCTGGGTGCACCCGAGTCGACCAGCCAGACCAGCATCGCCTCTCCGAAGAAGGGCGCGAGGAAGGACAGGGCACCGATGAACAGCAGTGCGTTCGCCGGTGTCCGGTAGGTCGGGTGCAGCTTCCCGAACCAGCCCGGCAGCATTCCCGAGCGTGCCATGGAATACATCAACCGGGATGCCCCCAACAGCAGCGAGTTCCAGGAGGTCAGAATTCCGGCGATTCCACCGGCGATCAGCACCTTGGCCATCAAATCGCTCCCGAAGAGGGCGCCCATCGCATCCGCAGTGGCGATGTCCGCCTGCGCGATTTCTCCAGCAGGCATGGCTGACGACGTCGTCAGGATAGTCATGACATACCAGATGGTTGCGAGTATCACGGCGATGACAACCAGCCGGCCGATCTGGCGGGCGGGGATCTTCACTTCCTCTGCGGATTGCGGAATCACGTCGAACCCGACGAACAGGAACGGCACCACCACCAGGACAGCGAAGAACCCCGCCGATCCGCCGGTGAAGAGCGGCTGCATATTTTCTGTGGATCCGCCGGTGAAGGACCCGAGCACAAGGACCGCACCGATGATCAGGAGAAAGAGCACCACAAAGGTTTGGGCTACACCGGCAAGTTTCACACCGCGGATGTTGATGAACGTGATGACGACGGCGGCAATCGCGCCCACAAGCGCCCAGGTCAGGTGCACCTGGCTTCCCGCGATCTCCCAGAGCGGCACCTGGTTCAGGCCGGGAAAAAGGTAGAGAGCGGTGCGGGGAAGCGCCACAGCCTCGAACGCCACAATGGTGACGTACCCGCCGGTGATTGCCCAGGATCCGATGAATGACCAGCGGGGACCCATGCCGCGGAGGAGGAAATTGTGTTCTCCGCCCGCTTTGGGCATGGCGGCAGTCAGTTCCGCGTAGGTGAGCCCCACGACGCCCATGATGACGCCGCCTGCCACCATGGCCAGGACCGCACCGAGGGTCCCCGCGGATCCGATCCAGCCGCCGGTGAGCACCACCCAACCGAATCCGATCATCGCTCCGAACCCCAGCGCGAGGGCATCCCAGTTACCCAGAACCTTCAGCAGTGAGGCGTCCTCTGAACGCTCGGACGTGCTTCGCTCTGCCATGGGTCCCGCCCTTCTCAGCTGACCGGTTACCGGCCCTGCAGTTCACTGAGATTTTTCAGTGTGAGATGAGCTTAGTCCTCGATGTACCGGACCGATACTGGCCTTCTGCCAACTAGGAAACGTTCACACGTGCCGGCGGGTTATGTCCGGGGCACACCCAGCTGACACCACCGGCATTGATTCTGCGCTGCAAGTCCGCGGTAGTGCGTGCAGCGAGCGGATTATCACTGTTCAGGGCGCTATAAAAGCGTTTGATGGTCCCGTTGCGCTCAACCCGGACTGCGTCACCCGTGAACAGTACGTCGTCGAGCTGAAAGGCCATCTGACCGGGAGTGTGACCGGGAATGGGGAAGGTGGTGAGGCCCTCGAAAAGTTCGCGGTCGCCGTCGAGCTCGGTCACCGTCGCAGGGAGTTCAACCCGAGCCAGGCGGAAAAGCGTCCGGCGCACGCGGGTGGGAGGCGCAATTTCCCGGCGCAGAATGGCGGCATCCGCTGCGCCGAGCCATACCGTTGCGTCCAGGTCATGCTGTAGGCGCCGGGCGGTCTGGGCGTGGTCGGCATCGTAATGGGTGAGCAGAATGTCGGTCACCTTCCCAACAATGGGAGCAGCATCGCGCAACTCGCCAAGCAGGGCGTCATACCCGCTGGCCATTCCGGGATCAACGAGGGCGGTGTGGCTTGGCGTGCGCACAAGGTAGCCGTTGGCTCCTTTCGAACGCTGCAGTTGGTAGCAGTTTCCTGAGATGGTGCGCATGCTAGTCTTCCCCGCTGTTCTCTTCTTCCTGCTTCTGTCTTTCCTTCTCCTGCTTCTCGGCTTGTTCCTGGAGTTCCTCGGCGACCTCCTCCGCCCGCTCCCTGTCGCGGTCCGTCTGGGTCTCTCCGGGATCCCTGCTGTCTTCCAACAGGCCCTTGGCCGGCGCTGTAAAAGTTGGGGGCGGGGGAACGGGGGCCGGTTCAGTGGAAGGTACGGCCGGTGCGGTTGGCGCAGGGACCTCGGCTGGTTGCACCGAGTTGATGAAGGCCTCGATGTTCTGTTGGATCCGCTCCGCCCGTCCCGGTGTCACGGCGCCGGAATCCTCTGCTTGCTGAACCGCGGCTTTGAGGGCCTCCGCACGGTCCACCGCAAGTTCAAGGTTGCCCTCCTGCGTAACAACGGCAATTTCCCTCACCTGCTGCTGAAGCGACTGCGCTGCACCCGGGTCAAGAGCTTCAGCGCCTCCGCATCCTCCAAGCACCGGCAAGGCCAACGCGAGGACAATCATGTATCGCTTCGACCTCATGGCTGCACACTTTCGTAGAGTTCAGACAGTCTCTCGCCGGGAACACCGGGAACTGACGGCAAAGGTTCCACGGCGGGCGCCTGATTGAACAGCCCCGCCAGCGCCGCTCCCAGCACCACCAGAACCAGAACGACGACGACGGCGCCGGCCACCCACCAGCGCCGGTTCCGTGGGGCGGGCCTCCGGTTACCCGAAGCGCGGGGTCTTTCGTTGGGTTCCGGGCGCTGAGTTGAGTGTTCGTTCAGTCCAAGGACAAAGGCCCTGCGCGTGGAGTGCGGATCCTGCACCGGAGGCGAACCGTGGGCTGCGCCGGGAAGGACTCTGGTTGCAGGCCCGCCATCTTCGACCGCGGTATCCGCAGCGGCGGCGCGCGCGTCAGCAAGTAAAGCGTTCCGCTGAGCGGCCAGGGCATTCGCGACCTCGGCCGCCGTTGGCCGCGCGCTTCCGGTTTCCGCCGTCATGCGTGAAATAAGCTCACGCCAGGCGGGGTTGATCGTTGCCGGGATTTCGGGGGCGCGGTGCAAGCGGGCAAGCGCCGTCTCCAGCCCTCGGCCTTCGAAGGCAGGTTCCCCGGTGAGGCATTCGAGCAGCACAAGGCCCAGCGCGTAGATGTCGGTCGAACTGTCAACCGCTTCACCGCGGGCCTGTTCGGGACTGAAATACGCTGCAGTGCCGATTGTCTCGCCGGTCGCGGTGAGCCGGTCGCTGTCCACCCTGCGGGCTATGCCGAAGTCCGTCAGAACATACCCGAAACGCCCGGATGACGGTTCGGCGTCGCGGGTCAGCACATTGGAAGGTTTGACGTCCCGGTGGGTAATTCCTTTCGCGTGCACATACGCGAGTGCCCGGGCAACGTCGTGGCCGATAGCCCACGTTTGTTCCGGTCCCAGCGGGCCGTCGCGCAGGAGCCGGTGCAGGTCCGGGCCATCGATCAGGTCCATGACGACCCAACCGGCTATAGGGGAGTTTCCGACATCATGCACCTTGACCAGGCCCGGGTGATCCAGCCCGGCCAGCAACTGCGCCTCTACACGCTCACGGTCGGAGAGCTGCGCGTCCGGCTGACCATGGAAGAGCTTGATAGCGACGTCCCGGTCCAGTACCCGATCGTGGCCTCTGTGGACCTCGGCCATCCCACCGCTGCCAAGCAGGGCACCGACGGTGTAGCGGCCATCCAGCACTTCGCCCGTCGGGTCACCGATGCGCCTCCGTGGCACCGGCCGTGCGGAAGGCGCGGCCGCGGGCGTTCTGCCGGGCGGAGGTGGGAGCTGCATGTCAGGCACCTCCTCATTGTCCGCCGTCGTCGTCCTTCCATGAAAGCGCAGAGTTGGGAGGAGCTCAAGGATCTTCTTCCGGTTCTCATGACACTCTCATGTGGTAGCCAGTACAAGAGGAGGGGAGGGTACGCACTGCGAACCCTCCCCCTCGTGGACTGCTTCCTTGCCAGGTGACTAGCCGAGCAGGCCGCCGATTCCACCGCCGCCGCCGAGCTTCCCGAGCAGGTCCTGTGGGTTGATGCCGAGCTTTTCCAGAAGGCCGGAATCACGCTCGGTGTCCACCTGATCGGGCAGTTCCTGGTCAGCCTGCTGCGCCTTGTCCTGGTTGCCCTGATTCTTCAGAAGGTCAATGATCTGCTGCTTGTCGATGTTCATGATTTTTCCTTATCTCTCTGGGTTTCTGGAACGGGAAGTGCTTCGGAGGAGCCGGAACCTAACGGAATCGAGGAGCGTTCGGGTCATCCGTCTGGTTCACCTGGTGGCTACCGGAGGTGTCCGCGGTCTGGCTTTGTGCCTTGGCTTTCTGTGCCTGGCCCTTGAGCTGCTGGGAGGCCGGCGGCGATGACTGGGCCTCAGCCTTCACCCGCGGTGCTTCCTCCTCAGCCCGGTTGAGGTAGTGCTCCCAGCGCTGCGACATGGGTTTGATGAGCCCGCCGCCGACGCCGACCACAATGACTCCGACAATTGCAGCCAGAACGGCAATCAGGATCGGTGTGGTCACCGTGGTGGCGATCTCAACCTGGTTGAGAGCCGCGATGATGCCGATGCCGAGAATGAAGACGCTTGCGATATTCGCCAGGACCTTCCCGTAGGAAAGCCCTCCCAGGGTGCCCTGGATGAGGTTCTTGACCGCCGCGGCAATGGCGGCTGCGACGATGACGATGATGATTGCGACGATGATCTTCGGCAGGAAGGCAATGATGCCTTCAAGCAGATCGCTGACCGGATTCGGCCCGAAGACTCCAAAAGCAAACTGAAGTACAAACAGCACCAGCGCGTAGTAGACAATCTTGGCGATGATGTCGCTGGCATCCAGTGATGACTTCGCGAGCGCCTTCTTGACGCCGCCGCGTTCCACGACGCGGTCAAATCCCACACGTTCGAGCAGTTTGTCCAGCGCCTTGGAAATCGCTTTGGCGATCAGCAGCCCGACGATCAGGATGACGAGGAACAGCAACAGCTTCGGCACGAACTCGACCACGGTCGCGAGACCGCTTCTCAATGTTTCTTCCATCGGGACCTTCTCTGTTTGGCTTCATGGAGCTTCCAGATCGGTGGAACGGCTGCCCCACCGGTGTGCACGTTTCCAAGAGTAGGCACACTCAGGCAAAATAGAAAGGGTACTTATTATTGTCTTTGGGGACCAGGCCACTCGCGTCAGGGGTGTCGAACGCCTACGCCCTGCAGAACTGCCCGGTACCCCTCCCGGTAGGTCGGATACGTAAAGGTGAAACCGGTTGACGTGAGCAGCACGTTGCTGCAGCGCTTGCCGGTGACCTCGCGCTCTTCAGTGGGGGCTTCAATAGGCGGCACGGGTAATCCCAGCTCCTCCGCGATGAACTGTCGGACCTCAGCCAGCAGCGCCGGTTCCTGGTCGGTGCCAAGATACGCCGTGGCCGGCGCCTCGAGTCCTGCGAGGTGTACGATGGCCGCCGCGGCGTCGTCGCGGTGGATCCTGTTGGTCCAGTGCGGAGCGCCGCCCGCGTGCGCCGTGCCGTTCCGCACCTGATCGATCAACCGGGTGCGTCCCGGTCCGTAGATACCCGAAAGCCGCAACAGTACCGATTGGGGCGCACGTTCGGTGAGCAGTTCCTCCGTTTCACGCAGGACCGTGCCAGTGGCGGTGGACGGCGCAGGCGGCGTGCTCTCCCCGATCCAGCCGCCGTCGTCATTGCCGTATACGGCGGTCGAGGAAACGAAAATGATCCGCCGCGGCTCAACCCCGTCGCGGGCGAGTGCCCCGAGCAGGTTTGCGGTGCCCTCATAGTAGGTAGCGCGGTAGGCAGCTTCGGTCCGCCCGTCCGCAGTCAGTGCGATGACCACGACGTCGGTGTCCGCCGGGATGGCCGGCAGCTTGCCTGTGAGGTCAACCGAGGAACCCTCAATCCGGGCCGGCAGCTTGTCTGCGGACCGCCGCCACCCGACAACCCGTTGCCCTGCTTCCGCAAAATAGAGTCCCGCCTGCGTACCCAGGTCGCCGCATCCGGCAATCAATACAGTCATCCCCTGAGCTTCCCACACGGGCTGGACCGTCGGACGCACGTGCCAGACTGGGCATATGGCTACCCGGTTGCTCATCATCGCCGATACCCATGTGCCCAAGCGCGCCCGCCGGCTCCCACCAGAGGTGTGGGAGGAGGCGGAGGCTGCCGACGTCGTCGTCCATGCCGGTGACTGGGTGAACGTGGAGCTACTCGACGAACTGGAGCACCGCACGCAGCGCCTCATCGGTGTTTACGGGAACAATGACGGTGCTGATCTTCGCGCGCGGCTACCCGAAATTGCCCGGGCGGACATCGAGGGCATCCGGTTCGCAGTGATCCACGAAACCGGAGCGGCAACTAACCGGGAGAAGCGCATGGATGCCATGTTCAGCGATGTTGACGTGCTGGTCTTCGGCCACAGTCATATCCCCTGGGACACCACCACACCGAACGGTATGCGGCTGCTCAATCCCGGCTCGCCGACGGACCGGCGCAGGCAACCCAACTGCACTTTCCTTACTGCACAAGCGCACGACGGCGTCCTCGGCGAGGTGCGCCTGCATTCCATTCCGGCGCGGTCATCCGGCCGCCGCTAGGGTTAGCGCCTTTTGGTCAGTTTCCATAGTTGGTAGGAATGAGGGTAGACAATCGCCAACTGCAAGGAGTCTGCCGTGAACGATCCACAGAATCAGCCGCCGGGAATGAAGCGCCTCGCCGCCGTCGCTATTGTTGCTTCCCTTGCCCTGGCGGGGTGCACGGCCGCGGATGAACCGGAGACGGAATCCGGGACGGGTGAAACGGCGGGTGCAACATCGGGTGAAACGGCGGGGGGAAGCGGCGACGCCGCTGACTCGCCGGCCGCCACGGTGGCGGACATTCCGGAAATCATCGATGACGTCCAGCCATCCGTGGTGACCATTTTCCTGGACAACGGAGGGCTGGGCAGTGGTGTGATCTACACCGAGGACGGGCTGATCCTCACCAACGAACACGTGGTGCGCGGTGCGGAGGAAGTGCAGGTTGCCTTTGCCGACGGACAGCGCGTCACCGGCACTGTGGTTGCCACCGATGCCGTCACCGACCTCGCACTTGTGCAGGCTGACCGCACTGGTCTTCCGCCCGCCGAGTTCCAGACGGAGCTGCCGGAGGTGGGAGAGCTGGCGGTTGTCATCGGCAGCCCGTTGGGCTTTGAGAACACGGCAACCGCAGGAATCATTTCCGGGTTGCATCGGGAAATTCCGGGTTCTGCGACTAACAGCGCGTCGCTCGTCGACCTGGTGCAGACAGACGCGGCCATCAGCCCGGGCAATTCCGGCGGAGCACTGGTCAACGGTCAGGGCCAGGTGGTGGGAATCAGCGAGGCCTATATTCCGCCGCAGGCGGGCGCGGTCTCGCTGGGGTTTGCGATCCCGGCCGGCACCGCCGTCGAAGTGGTGGAGGAACTCCTCGAGGACGGTTCGGCTGAACACGCGTTCCTCGGCCTGGCTCCTCGCACCATCACGCCGCAGATTGCCCAGCAGCTCGGCGTCAGCGTTGAGCAGGGCGTTGCGGTGCTCGCGGTGGAAGAAGGCGGACCGGCCGGCGAGGCCGGGATTCAAGCGGGAGACATTCTGGTGTCCCTCAACGGTGAGCCGCTCGCCAGCTCGGAACAGCTCCTGGCCGCACTGCGCTCTTTGAATCCGGGGGAGACGGTGACAGCGGAGCTGATGCGCGAAGGCGAAACCTCGGAGGTGGAGATCACCCTCGGCGAGCGGCCCGTCGAGAACGGCTGACCTAGCGGCGGGTTTGCCGCCGGCTGGTCGTCCGGTTCAGGGTGAAGGACAGGGCAAAGGCAAGGATGGCGGCGGCGAAGAGTATGAACTTCGCCGTCGTCAGGAAACTCGCGAAGGCCACTTCGGAGGATGTGATTTCTACGGAGGCGAGAGCAGCTTCGAGCACAAGGTTCTCGGCGATATGCACGGCGGCATAGAGCACGGCGACGGCGTAGAAGAGCCAGCGGAGCGGTGAGCGGCTGAACCGGCGGACCAGCAGGATGATCAGCGCGGCGAACGCCACGGGAAACAGCAGGAACCAGAGGTAATGCACGCTCTGGTAGCGCTCGATGACCGCAGCGTCCAGGAGGTCACGGACTGCCTCGACGTAGTCGGCGTCGTACCCACCGACCATCATTTCCGGAAGCGGGATACCGATGGCGCGCTGCACAGACTGCAACTGCAGCGCGCCCAGTGCGAGCGAGACCACCGAAATGACAGCCGCGGCGATGATCAGCCAGGCACTGCGCCGCCGGGATGGGGCGTCGTCGTGCTCGGTTGCTTTCAGATACCTGCGCTTGTCTGCTCTCATCTCTGCCATGTCTCCCATTCTTGACTTTTCAGTGTGCTGACTGACCTCACGATCCCGTTACGGTACTCCTGCCGAGCGTCAGCTATCCTCGACATCCACTTCGCTGGCCACGATGTAATTTTCCCCGTCGTAGTCGGCATAGGCGTCCTCTTCGAGGTCCAATCCGGTGTCATCCTCGACGGTGGGCAGGTCGAAGGATTCCATGACGGTTCCGGTCACCGACACTGCCGCGCCCGGCTCAACTTCGACCGTGCCTTCCTCCAGAACCACCAGCAGCGCCTCGACGGTGGTGTCATCCGTCCCTGCAATCGTGAAGGACGTGTCGGACACGATCTCGTTGACGTCGGCGGAGACAGTTACTTCCTCGCCGATGTAGCTCTGGTAGGCATCGTAGAATTCGGAATCGAGGGCGCCGTTGTAGGGAGCAGTTTCGTTGTCTTCCTCCACCACATCCTCGACGTCGGCACCTTCTTCCGAACCGGATGTGCCGTTGCAACCCGTCAGGCCGAGTGCGGCCAGCGGGAGGATTCCTGCAAGAGCCAGAGTTCGGGTCCATGACATGTGCTTGCGCGTGTTCATATCGTTCTCCTTTTTCTGGTGAGGGTGGCGGCGCCTGGCAGCCGTAGCTGCCAGCGCCATCTATGACACTAAGCACGCTTGCTAACGTATTCAACCGGTCTTGACCGGTTCGTGACCGTACGGTCTGAGGCGTGACCCGCTAGTGCTCAGACAGAACTTCTACCCGAACGGCGCGGGTTCGGGAAACGCGAGCGACGGCGGAGCCTACGAGGTGAAGAGCGTCACCTTGTGGGCGGCGGCGATCGTTATTCCGACGTTACCGGGTGAGCTTTTGCCGCATGAGCTTTTACCGGGTGAGCTTCTCGAGCGCTTTGCGGGCGCGCTCCACCTCGCGGGCTGACTCCTTTGCTGCACGATCAGCCTCCGTGCGCTCGCGGACCGCATCATCGGCAGCATCATCAATGACGTCGATGTCCTGTTCCAGGGCGCGAATCCGCTTTCTCAGGTCCCTTACCTGAGCCACTAGCGCGTCACGGTCGCGGTCGAGTTGATCGACTCGCTCGCGTGCACGCTTCAACGCAGACCCGGCTTCCTCAAAGTGATCTTCTGCGTCCTCAAGGTCAGCGCGTGCGTCGGAAGCGCGGTCGTCTTCCGCCTTCTTCGCCGCATCGGCCTTCGTCGCATCTGCGGAATCAGCGGAATCAGCTGCATCAGCTGCATCAGCGCTCGCGTCGCCGCTGTTCACCGCGCCGCCTGCGTCGAAGGGCCCGCCCACTGCTCCGGCGAGATCCACCGCTTCCCAGCCCGTCGCCTCCAGCGGCCGGATCAGGCGGCCGGTAGCAACGGCAGCGGCAGCACCGGCGTCGGCCATTGCTGCCCGCAGGGTCTGCTCCACTTCGAGGGCCGCAGCTGAACTTGCCGGGTGACCAAGTTCTTCAGACAGGGCGACGCCGTCCTTGACCAGCGCTGCAATAAGTTGCTGGCGTTGCGTTCCGAGTTTCTTCAACTCACTGCGGTCCAGCTGTTCCTGTGCCTCGCGCATCGCCGCACCCAGTGTCAGCGCCTGCCGCAACTGGTCGCCGCGGTGAATAGCCATCATGTTCAGCAGCCAGGCAGACGCCGACGGCTTGCGCAGCGCGCGGACTTCCTTGGCGAGCGACTTGTCATCGAGGGCCTTCGCGCGGGTATTGCGGGCCGCGGTGAACTCGTCCAGGGGTTGCGAGTAGAGCTCGGACGCGATGTCGGCGAGGTCAGTCACTGCGGAACGATCTCCGAACGGTTGGCTGTGTTTCTACCGTTGAGTGTGCAGGACACACCCCTTCAGGCTCACCATTTACGGCGTGTCCTGCCAGCTCAACGCGCCGGACCTTGTTTCCATCCGGTGCTGTGCGCGGATCAGACCGTCTCCAGCGAGGGGGATGCGGCAGCAAGGCGCTGCCTCAGCTCGTCGCACGCCGCTTCATAGTCGGCCAGCAGGCACTCGGGAGGGTTGAGCTGGTCAAGCAGGGCAAAGTACTCGTTGCATCTGAGTTTCAGCTCGCTGGTGCTGAGCAAGGATGCATCAAATCGAGCCGATGGGAGTTCCTCGGCCGGCAGGTCCAGGATGCGAAGCTTGTCTTCCACGGGATCTCCACAGGAGTTGTCACTGTGCCCATTGCTCAAGCTGATGGAATCGTAGCAACAATCAGGTAGCTGATCAATCGCGGGTCAAGGCAGCGGGGGTATTGACGGCCCCGGTTCCGGAATAGGCCTGTCCGGTGAGGGGCCGGGCCCGGGCTCCGGCGGCACGCCAGGGGTGTCGGGTGCCGGATCAGGAAAGGGGTACGGGGTAGGAGCGGGCTGCGGCTCCGGCGCCGGTTCCCCCGGCGGCCGTGGCTGGGACGGATCGGGATGCGGCTCATGAGGCGGTGGGATGGACATCAGAAGGACCTTCTCTCCGTCAGCGGTGCGCTCAGAAATAACAGTACGCCGGAGACGGTACTCGGGGAATAAGCTGCGGCCGGCCGTGCTTGTTACTTCTGGCTGCGCACACTCCTGCGCGCCGTTCAGTATCTTCAGGGGGACCCTTCCGTGTCGCAAACGACCAACAAACGCACTCAGGCCGACGGCGGCACGAACCAGATCGACGAGGTCAGCGAGGTCTCTCCTCGCGACCGGCTGGTCATCTCCCTGCTCCTCGTCTCGGCCTTCGTGGTCATCCTTAACGAGACCATCATGGGAGTGGCGCTGCCGCGCCTCATGGATGACCTGGGCATCACCGCCTCGGCCGGACAATGGCTGACGACGGCGTTCATGCTCACCATGGCGGTTGTCATCCCCATCACGGGCTTCCTCATCCAGCGTTTCAACACTCGGCCGGTCTTCCTCGCGGCCATGACCCTCTTCAGCCTGGGCACCCTGGTCTCTGCGATAGCGCCCGGTTTCGAGATGCTGCTCGTCGGCCGGGTGATCCAGGCCAGCGGAACCGCGATCATGATGCCGCTGCTGATGACCACCGTCATGACTCTCGTGCCGCCGTCGTCGCGCGGCAAGACGATGGGGAACATCTCGATCGTCATCTCAGTGGCGCCCGCCATCGGCCCCACCATTTCCGGGATCATTCTCAGTGTGCTGGACTGGCGCTGGATGTTCTGGCTGGTGCTTCCCATCGCCCTCGGTTCGCTGGTCCTTGGCGGCATCCGCATCCAGAACGTGACCACGCCGCGACGCACGCCGATCGACGTCCTCTCCGTCATCCTCTCCGCCTTCGCGTTCGGCGGGATCGTCTATGGACTGAACCAATTCGGCGAGGCTGCAGCCGGATCGGGTATTCCGGGTTGGGTGCCGCTCGCCGTCGGATTCGTCGGGCTGGCCTGCTTCATCGCACGCCAACTGGTGCTGCAGCGTCGCGACCGTGCGCTACTTGACCTGCGGACCTTCCAATCGCGTACCTTCACAGTGTCGATCCTCGTGCTGGCCATCAGCATGATGGCGCTGTTCGGAACAGTCATCCTGCTGCCCATCTACCTGCAGGATGTACTCGGTCTCGAACCAGCGGCTGCCGGCTTGATGCTGCTGCCGGGCGGGCTCGCCATGGGTCTTCTCGGACCGGTTGTCGGGCGTGTCTTCGACAAACACGGGCCTCGCGTTCTGGTGGTTCCGGGTGCGCTGCTTGTCGCATCGGCATTCTGGGCGCTGACCCTGATTGATGCTTCGACCCCGATCCCGTGGGTGCTGGCCTGCCACGTGACTTTGAGCATCGGGCTTGCCGGTATGTTCACTCCTCTGTTCACCTCGGCTCTGGGCTCAGTGCGGCCGCAGCTGTACTCCCACGCGAGTGCGGTTGTCGGCACCGTTCAGCAACTAGCAGGGGCTACGGGCATCGCGCTTTTCGTGTCCGTCATGACGCTGCAGACAGGCGCGCTCATGGCCGCCGGCACCGCGGAGGTGCCCGCTCTGGCAGGCGGCATCCGGATGGCCTTCCTGTGTGGAGCGGTCATCTTCCTGTTTGCCGTGGTCGCAGCGCTGTTCGTCCGTAAGCCGGCAGCGCCGGCCGGTCCGCCGCCGTCGTCGTCAATGCACGACGGCGAGGAGGCACCTGCCGCTCCGCTGGCACATTAGGCTCGGCCGCACATTAAACTCGACTGATGGTTCATTTCACCCCGCCGCCGGTCCTGACCACCGCAAGGTTGCGCCTTGAACCGCTGGGCCCGGAGCATGTGGAAGGAACCTGGATTGGGCTGCAGAACCCCGAGTCGATGCGTCTGACCGGAACCCACGGGCAGTTCAGGCGGCCGCAGATCGAGTCGTGGCTTGCGGGGCTTGCGGAGACTGACGGGCGGGCGGATTGGGCGATCATCCTTACGTCGGATGGGTCCCACATCGGTGAAGTGGTGCTGAATGATTACGACGCGGACAATTCATCGCTCGGGTTCCGGATTGCACTCAATGCTGATTCAAGATTCGGTCACGGTTATGGCACCGAGGCGACGCGAGCCGTCGTCGGGCATGCGTTCGATGTTATCGGGGTGCACCGCATCAGCCTGGAGGTGTACGCGTTCAATCCACGGGCACAACGGGCTTACGAGAAGTGTGGATTCCGGGTCGAGGGGCGGCTGCGGGATGCGCTGCGGTGGAACGGCGAGTGGATTGACGCCGTGGTGATGGGGATGTTGGCGACTGATCCGCGGCCCTGAGGTTACGCCTGCAGGACTGGGTGCGAATCACGAACACGACCTGCGTTCATCTGGGGTGTAACAGGTAACCGGCGGTGCTGCGGGTGCGCAGCGCCCGGTCAGTCGCGGATCCTGACAGCAGTTTCCCTGAGATAGAGATCCACCCGGGTATATGCGTCCCGGGTCAGGGCTTTCCACAGCTCAAGAGCGAGCCGCTCATCCTCCGACTCCAAGCGAGATATGGCGTCCGCCGTGAGGAGCTTGATGACAACGTTTCCGGACGCCTTGACCGTGGTTTCCTGCCGATCGTCACTGCCGAGCGCAAGTTCCCCAAAGGTCATCCCGGCACTAAGGGTGGTCAGTTTCACCCGATCGCCGGTGGGACCGACCACCGATGTCGTGACCGCTCCAGACAAAATGAAAAACACTCCACCGAACGACTGACCGATACGACGGATGACATCGCCGTCGTCGTAACTTCGATCTTCCATCCGGTCTGCGAGCTTCTGCACGTCTTCAGCGCTGAGCGGACCAAGAGCCGGACACTGGAAAATGTCAACCTTGCTCGGCAGATCGAGATCGCTCCCGTATGTTGCAATCAGCCGGTTCTCGCACCATTCAACCGCCGCCGTCCGCGTGTCAAAAGTCGGAACCTCACGGTCGACATCGCGGAAAGCATGGGCAAGCGTTCCCTCCGCATCTATCAACACGAGCTCCCGGCCCTCATCGACCAGGTTCTCCCGGACCTCAGCCAGGAGCCGGAGGGAAACATCTGCAACTTCATCGACGCGACGCAGGTCCAGAATGACGAGCTCCACCTCCTCCGGGAGGTTGCTCAGTTCGCGGACCATCGACTCGGTACCGGCAAACAGCAGGTCACCATTCAGCTCGACAAGGCGCGCACGATGCCCATGATCGCGAATGAGGTCCATTGCCTCATCGTCGCGTCGGATGCCCGATGGCGCGGCAGTGATGTCGTAGGTCGAGCGGATAGCAGACTTGCCCACACGCGCTGCCCGGACAAAGTGCAACTCCATGTCCTGCGAGAGCCGCTGGCTTGTCGCTATGCCGCGCACGCTGCTGCCGTGCTCATCGAGCGGCGGTGAATAGACCGCCAGCCCAACCTGCCCCGGCAGTACAGAGATCGTTCCACCGCCCACACCGCTCTTGGCCGGCATCCCGACGGTACTGATCCACGAACCGGCGTCGTCATACATTCCGCAGGTGGTCATGACGGACAGCACGCGCTCCACCGGCACAATGTCCATGACCTGATTCCCCGTCATGGGATTCCGCCCGCTGTTGGCCAGGGTCGCCGCCATGAGGGAAAGGTCCAGGCAGTTCACCAGCACCGAACACTGACGGAAGTAGTCCTCGATTACCGGCGTCGGATCGTCCTCGATGATGTTGAAGGACCTCAACAGGTACGCGAGGGCACGGTTCCGGTGACCATGTTCGAGCTCCGATGCGAAAATTTCCTCATCAATGGAAAGCTGCCGCCCCGCAAATGCCGAATACGTGTTGACGATCCGCTTGATCCGGGTATTGCCGCCAGCTCCCTTGACCAGCGAGGTGGCAGTCAGCGCGCCGGCATTGATCATGGCGTTTGCCGGGCGACCGGTACCTTCGGCAAGAGATATCTCGTTGAACGAATCACCGGAGGGCTCAACGTCAACCTTCTCGTCCACCGCGTCCAGCCCGAGATCCGCCAACGCCAAACCATAGGTGAAAGGCTTTGAGATCGACTGGATGCTGAACTCTTCGCGCGTATCGCCGACCTCGTAGATGTACCCGTCCACGGTGGTGAGGCAGATCCCAAAGTTGTCCGGATTGACGTTCGCCATCGCCGGAATGGTGCTGTACGGCTTGCCGTCCTTCAGATCCGCAATCTCCCGGTGAATCCGCGCAAGGTAGCTTTCAATTGGAGATTCCATAGCTGCAAGACTATGGCGATGCGTCAGCGGCGCCCAACGGCGGCGCCGGCACTAGCGTTTCCGCCCGCCGTCGATGATCAGGGAGAGCGCGATTCCGAACATCCACACGTCCTTCGCGACGGGCGTTCCCTCCTGGCTGGGACGAACGGCGTCGTCCTGGGTCATCCCGGGTGTGCGAAAGTACATCGCGAGCAGACCGCCGGAGAACGCGGCCAGGCCCAACCCCACCAAACGGCTGGGAACGAAGGGCACCAGGAGAGCGGCGCCAAGACCGATTTCGACGGCGGAAATCACCTTGCCGAACTTCTCCGGATCCAGCTGTTTGACCTGCGGAAAAGCGTTCGCTGCCATGCCCTGCAGATAGGCCGCAGTATCCCTGTCGAGTTCCCTCTTGGTGATGCCGGAATTAAGGATGAACGCGCCCGTGCTGAGACGCAGAGGGATGTGGCTGAGATTCATCGGAACTCCTTCGAAGAACTGTGTTGACTGCCTTCGAGCCTACGTCGGGGCAGCACCTGCCGCCAGTGCTTTCTGTCCCAATAGTGATGTCCCCGTAATACCAGCGTGACGTTATCTTGACCTTCACGTGCTTACGGTGGTCGACGGTTCCCTTGCGAACAGCGGACGAAAGCTACGTAACTACGGTGAAGAAGGTCTTGATGTGTTGGAATTTCTAGGAGACAGGTTCAACCAAATCCTGTTCTCGGGATGGCAACACATGAGTCTTGTGGTTCAGTGCCTCATCCTCGCAACCATACTGTCGGTGGTCATCGCGGCGCTGGTGTACCGCAGCGGTGCGCTCACATCGCTGGCCAACAGCGTTTCCGCCGTCGGGCTTACCATTCCGTCCTTCGCGCTGATCGGCCTGTTGATCGCGCCGTTCGGTTTCGGTGTCACGCCGGCCGTCATCGTGGTCACCTTCTTTGCCGCCCTGCCCATACTGCGCAACGCCGTCGTAGGACTGACGGGAATCGACAAGGCCGTCATCGAATCCGCCCGTGGGATTGGGATGAGCAGGTTCCGAACGCTGGTTCAGGTGGAGCTGCCTATGGCCTGGCCGGTGATCCTTGCCGGGATCCGCGTTTCCGCCCAAATGGTGATGGGCATCGCCGCCATCACCGCCTATGCCCTCGGGCCCGGTCTCGGCGGTTTCATTTTCTCCGGCCTGTCCCGTTTGGGCGGCGCAAATTCGCTCGAGTCGGTCATCACCGGCGTTGTAGCCGTCATCATTCTGGCCCTCATCCTTGACCTTCTACTCGTCGGCCTCGGCCGCATCACAACCCCGCGAGGTATCCGTGTCTGACACCATCGAAAAGCCCAAAAATACCGCCGCAAACGGAAATGCAGTTACCGGTGCAAGCATTCTGCTCGACAAGGTGACCAAGCGTTACCCCGGGCAGGCCAAGCCGGCCGTAGACGGACTCACCATGGAGATCCCGGCCGGCAAGATCGTCATGCTGGTGGGCCCATCCGGCTGCGGCAAGACCACCACCCTGAAGATGGTCAACCGGCTCATCGAACCTACCGAGGGCCGGATTGTCCTGGACGACGACGACGTCACGGACATCGACGGCGACGCACTTCGACGGCGGATCGGCTATGTCATCCAGGCTGGCGGGCTCTTCCCCCATATGACGGTCGCCACCAACATCGGGATTGTGCCGAAGATGCTTGGATGGAGCAAGGAGAAGATCGCTGCCCGCGTCGACGAACTCCTGGAGCTTGTATCCCTCGATCCGGCAACCTACCGCGACCGCTTCCCCAAAGAGCTTTCCGGTGGGCAGCAGCAACGCATTGGTGTGGCACGCGCGCTCGCCGCCGATCCGCCGGTCCTCCTCATGGACGAGCCGTTCGGGGCTGTGGACCCCATCACCCGTCAGCGTCTCCAGGATGAGCTCCTGAACATTCAGGAAGAACTGCAGAAGACCATTGTCTGCGTCACGCACGACTTCGATGAGGCAGTGAAGCTCGGCGACTGGATCGCCATTTTCACCGAGGGAGCGCAGCTCGTCCAGTACGACACCCCTGAGCGGATTCTCGCCGACCCGGCCAACGATTTCGTTGAAAACTTTATCGGTTCAGGAGCCGGTTTGAAGCAGCTCACGCTGACCCGTGTCAACGAAGTGGAACTGGCGGACGCCGTCGTCGCCACTATCGGTGATCTCGGCAGCGACGTCCTGTCCCGGCTGGATGAAGCCGGCCACAACCACGCCGTGGTTGTTGACGGACGACGCCGGCCCATCCAGTGGCTCACGCGCCGCCAGCTTTCGCGGCTGGAAACCGTGAGTGACGACGTCGACGCCAAGCTTCCCGTGGTCGGTGACCGTGCCACGCTCAATGACGCGCTGGACACCATGCTCGTGTCCAGCGCCGGAGCTGCACTGGTGACCGGGAGGCGGGATACGTTCCTTGGGGTCATCGATGTCGAAACGGTGATGGACGCGATCACCCGGGCGCATAAGCACGCCATGACGGCGCATTCAGACGGACGTCCGGTGGGGATCAACACGGGGACGCTGGACACGGTCCGTGTGTCGTCATCCCACACATCGACCTCCACTGCGTCGTCATCCAACGTCCCGTCATCCAACCCGGGGGAGCGTCCCGTTGAGTAGCTCAACAGTTCAGCCGGAAGCGCCGCAGGAGCCTCTGTCCGAGGACGCCGCCAACGTCCACTCCGAGGTGAAGCGCCCATCATGGCGGCCGTTGATCCTGCAGCTCGCAGGTATCGCCGCAGTGTTCGCGGCGGTGGTCATCTGGCTGCTGACCGCAAACCTCTCGGAAACCGAGTTGATTACGCTGGCGCCGGATGCACTCTTCGGATACGCGATCGACCACTTGGCGCTGACCGCCGTGTCTGCAGTCATCACACTGCTGATCGCCATCCCGCTCGGCATCCTGCTCACACGTGCGCCGCTGAAGAAATTCACGGGGCCGGTGCTCGCCGTCGCGAACATTGGCCAGGCAGCGCCGGCCATCGGCCTCGTTGTGCTCTTGGCAATCGCTGTCGGCTTCGGCTTTACTGCAGCCGTGATAGCGCTGGTGCTCTACGCGATCCTTCCCGTTCTGCGGAACACCATGGTGGGCATCACGCAGGTGGACGCCCGGCTGGTGGAAGCAGGCAAAGGGATGGGGATGAGCGCGGTAGCTGTGCTGTTCAAAGTGGAGCTCCCGTTGGCGGTGCCGGTGATGCTCGCAGGAATCCGAACGGCGCTTGTACTGCTGGTCGGTAGCGCAGCGTTGGCCGCCTTCATCAATGGAGGAGGCATGGGCATCCTCATCGTCACCGGCGTGAACCTGAGCCTTACCAATGTGCTGATCGCAGGATCGATCCTGGTGGCGCTGCTTGCACTTCTTGTCGACTGGATCGGGCGTGTTGTGGAACATGTCGCCCGTCCGAAGGGACTCTAGATGTTGAAATCATTCTCTCTCCCGGCCGCTGCACGCAAAAGTGCGGCGACCGCCGTCGTACTTTCTGCCGGGCTGCTGGCAACCGGGTGCGGCCTGCAACCGGCCACGTCCTATGTACCGGCGGCCGGACCGGGCAGCATTACCGAAGTGGTTGACGGGGCACCGCTCACCGTGACATCAAAAAACTTCACGGAGCAGCTTATTCTCGGCAAAATCGGCGTTCTCGCCGCGCAGGCCGCCGGCTTCGACGTGACGGATCTGACCAACGTGCCGGGCAGCCAGCCGGTCCGGGAACTGATGTTGTCAGGGCAGGCTGACGTCACGTGGGAGTACACCGGCACCGCCTGGCTGACCTACCTCGGCAAGGACCGGGGAATTCCTGACCAGCAGGAGCAGTGGCAGGCTGTGTACGAGGCGGATCTGGAGAACGGACTCACCTGGGGCGAGCCGGCGCCTCTGAACAACACCTACGCGATGGCTATCCGTTCCGAAGCAGTCGAGGAACTCGGCGGCATCAGCACGATCTCGGAGATCGCTGAACTCCCTCCTGAGGAGCGCACCTTCTGCGTTGAAGCTGAGTTCAACTCGCGTCCTGACGGGCTCACCCCGATGCTTGCGCACTACGGCATGGCCCGCGGCACTCCGACCGGCGTGCCGGAGGACAACATCGACATCTACGACACCGGAGCCATCTATGCCGCAACCGATAACGGGGCGTG
Organism: Arthrobacter sp. KKT183; assembly: GCF_055657625.1. Classification (NCBI taxonomy): domain Bacteria; kingdom Bacillati; phylum Actinomycetota; class Actinomycetes; order Micrococcales; family Micrococcaceae; genus Arthrobacter; species Arthrobacter sp. KKT183. The sequence goes on from NZ_CM145770.1 coordinate 810,344, forward strand.
CAATTTCGGTGAGGTGTTTTCCACGGACGGCCGGATCGATGCCCTCGACCTGACCATCCTCGAAGACGACCGCGGGTTCTTCCCGGCCTACAACGCCGCTCCTGTTTACTACACGGAAACGCTCGAGGAGCATCCGGAACTCGCCGAGGTGTTCGCGCAGGTTGCTCCCACGCTCACCGACGAAGCACTGCGGACAATGAATCTGCGCGTGGACGTTGAGGGTGAAGAACCCGCTGACGTTGCCTTTGATTTCATGGTGGAGCAGGGCTTCATCACCGAGCCGGAGGGGCCGCTCGGGGAGGGTTAGAGCGAAATCGCCAGGCGCCCGGTTGCGCTGACGACCAACCACGCCCAAGCGAATGATCCCGCGATGACTACGGCGAACAGCGCGAGCCACACAGCGCTGAGGATTCCGGTTGAGCGGTATAGAAGGTAGGCGTCGGACTGTCCGCGGTCCCGCCGTCGTCGTGCATGGACTGAGACCACTTTGCCGAGGTCACGGACCGAGCCGACCAGCAGCGCCACTCCGAGGGCAACGACCGCGTGGCCGCTGAATTCGGCGGGAACGGCCACCACCAGCACGGTGGACACCGCCACTGCTCCGAGCAGGATGAGTACGCCGCCGGCATTGCGGATGAACAGCAGTGACAGCAGCAGCACCAGGGCGCCTACCGAAAGCGCGGCCGGCGCCCAGCCGGCGCATCCAGCCCACACCAGAACTGCGCCGACGACGGCGGGAACCGGGTATCCCCAAAAAGTTGCCCACGCTGTGCGCCAGCCAGGACGGCCGAGCGACGTGGTCAGTCCGGAATGGTCGAAATTGAGCCGGATTCCGGTCACGCGGCTCCCGGTCATCAGGGCGGCGAACGCATGTCCCAGTTCATGCACCACGGTGCTGAACAGCCCGAAGTAGCGCCACGTTGCCTTGGGAATGGAGAGGGCTGCGGCGGCCAGCAGAATGATCAGCAGTTCGGTCAAGGTCAGTTCGGGTGGCTGGCTCCTGCTGAAGCCTGCAACGATCCGATCCCACCACTGCGCCAATAATTCCACCTGCGGAATGCTACGTGACGGCGCTGGGAAGGTAGTGCGAGGATCACGAGAGGAAGCAGCAATCCGTCGAGGCACCGGATCCGAATTCCTCTCACCACAGGACGGGAAAGTATTAACGGACTCGCCGTGTGACGTTCATCCCAAGGTAGGAATGCCTCTGCTTTGATGAAGGTTAAATGAAGTGAAAGCTAGTCGAGCTCTATCGAGAAGGCGATCATGAACTTCCGGACGGCCGAGCACCCACGGCCGCAACATTTCATCCTGCACATGAGCGACACCCATCTGGTGGGTGGTCCGGAACCCCTTTACGGGTCGGTGGACAGCGAAGCGCGGCTACGCCAGATCTTCGCCGATCTGGAGGCGTCCGGATCCCGGCCGGAGGCAATTGTCTTCACCGGAGACTTGGCGGACAAGGGCGAGGCCGAGGCCTATGTGAAGCTCCGCAACATCGTCGAACCGGCGGCCCACAAGCTTGGCGCCGAGGTCATCTGGGCGATGGGCAACCACGATGACCGCGCCACCCTCCGCAGCGAACTGCTCAACGAGCCCGCGGACATAACCCCGCTTGACCGCAGCTACCTGATCAACGGCTTGCGCATCATCACACTGGACTCCACCGTTCCGGGCCATCACTACGGCGAGATCAGCCACGAACAGCTCGTCTGGCTGGCCAATGAACTCCTCACGCCGGCTCCCTACGGCACCATCCTGGCCCTGCATCACCCACCGGTTCCGTGCATCCAGGACCTTTCGGTCCTCGTGGAACTCCGCGACCAAAACCGGCTTGCCGACGTCATTCGCGGTACGGATGTCCGCGCAATCCTGGCCGGGCACCTGCACTACTCAACCAACGCGCTGTTCGCGGGCATCCCGGTCTCGGTGGCGTCCGCCACCTGTTACACCCAGGACCTCACCTACGACGACGGCGGCACCCGCGGTCGCGACGGAGCCCAGGCTTACAATCTGGTTCACGTGTATGAGGACACGGTGGTGCACTCAGTGGTGCCTATCGGCACCCATACAGCGGTTGGCGAGACCGTTCCGCGCGAGGAGACCCGCAGGCGCCTGGAGGCAGCCGGAGTCCAGATTGCCGAGGCAGCACCTGCCAGGACGCTGACCGGCGTCTGAAGGCGCACAGGCCTACTTCCCCAGGCCTACTTCTCCCAGGGCGCCTTCACCGGGAAGTACTTCTCGAGGAAGTCGGTCACAGCGCGGGCGCGTTCTTCCGCCGGGATTTCCGGGAAGCTGCCGTCATTGAGGCAGAACAGGTCCATGTTGCGCTTGTCCAGCAGCTTGTGAAGCTTCCGCAACCCGGAACGCATGGTGGTGTCGATGTACTTCACCCTCGCGGATTCCTGCGTCACGGCCCGGCCGGTCAGCAATGCGTAGTAGTGGTACAGCGAATTGGTGACCGAGATGTTGTCTTTCGCGCGGAACTTCGACGCCGCCGTGGCAGCGAACTCCTCTGCAAACTCGTTCTCCATCTCCTCCATGACGCTCTTGCGCAGGGGCGCCGCGGTGTGCTCCAGGTGCCGGGTGGTGATGCGGCCGAAGCGCTCGTGAAGAAGCCGGCGGTTCACGCGTGCCGCGTTCTCGAACCCGCTGCGTTCAGCATCATTCTCACCCAGCCCGATGCGCGTGTCCGCCTGAATGAACTTCGTGACTCCGCCGGGGGAGAAGAACATGTCCGGCCCCACCGGGCGGCCAAAAAACATGTCGTCATTCGAGTAGAGAAAATGCTCGGACAGATCCGGAATATGGTGCAGCTGGCACTCGACGGCCTGCGAATTATAGGTCGGCAGCACGGACGGATCCTTGAAGTGCTCCACGGAGGGAACCAGCGTGACCGATGGGTGGTCAGCGAGCCACCCGGGACGCTCGGAATCCGTGGCAATGAAGATGCGGCGAATCCACGGAGCGAACATGTAGACGGAGCGCAGCGCGTACTTCAGCTCGTCGATCTGGCGGTAGCGGGCCTCATGATCATCACCCTCACCTACTACAACGTTCTGCATACGGGCAGCACGGGCCGCGAGGTACTCCGGCGAACTGCCGTCCACCCAGGTGAAGACGAGGTCGATTTCGAAGTCGATGTCCGTTGCGTGGTCTGCGAACATGTTGTCGATGGTCGGCCAGACCAGGCCGTGACGGGTGACCGAGCCGCGCACCACTTCATTCGACGGCAGGGTGCGCCGAGTCAGTGAGTTCTCCATGGGCAGCTCAATGCGGTCTCCGTCCAGGGACCACAGCTCTATCTGCACACCTGCCGAAGGGCCGAACGTGAGCCCGCCGATCGGTTCAATGCGGGGACGGAACAGCCGGAAGATCCGGGCTTTCTCACTCGGGGACAGGGCGCCGTCCGCCACCAGCAGGGTGGTGCGGCGCTTTGTGTCCACCGTGCGTGAGTAGAAGGGCTCGTTTCGGCAAGCCTCGACGAGCGCCGCCCTTAGGCGTTCGCGGTGCTTGAGGTCGACTGCAACGACGGGCCGCTCATCATTACCGCGCACCAGCAGATACTCAATGCCGGCGCGTTCCAGCGCCTCGCGGATGAACAGCAGGTCCTCCACCATTGCCTGGTGCGGTGTTGTTTCCGTATTGATGAGCGCAAACCGTCGCTTGACCGTGGTGATGTCATCGCGGTCATTCAGCCTGGCAACGGCGGCGCTGGAGGCAGACTCAAGCAGCTCGGTGTCATTCTCGACTTCGGGGGCGCCAAAGTACACATCATGCTGGGCGGCGGTATCTGTAATGGGATCCTCCAACGGTTTCAACAAAGTGCGGTGTTGCCGGTGCATACGCAGATTGGTTGCACGGCTGCTGCTCCAATGATAAGCCTGCCTACAAGCAGCCCGGCTTGCCCGTGGCAATCCCTGAAGGGATGCACTGCAGTGGAAGGACCCCATGCAAAGGAGCACTGTGACCCTGGAACCGTTCCCGACCGACTGGAAGCGCGCGCTGGTGCTGATGGCTCACCCGGATGACCCCGAGTACGGCACCTCCGCCGCAGTGGCCGAATGGATCACGCAGGGCAAAGAGGTCAGCTATGTGCTGGCAACGCGGGGCGAGGCCGGGATCGCCGGTCTCCCGCCGCAGGAAAGCGGCCCGCTGCGTGAGGGTGAACAGCGCACGGCATGCTGCCGGGTCGGCGTAGACGTGCTGGAATTTCTGGATTACCCGGACGGCCGCCTGACGGAATCCCTCGACCTCCGACGCGACCTGGCTGCAGCAATCCGCAGACACCGGCCGGACGGCATCGTCACCCTCAATCACGGGGACACCTGGGGACCGGGCAGCTGGAACTCCGAGGATCACCGGGCGCTCGGCCGGTCAGTGCTCAACGCGGTAGCCGACGCCGCCAACGAGTGGATCTTCCCCGACCTTGAAGGCCCCCGCCACGAGGTGAAATGGACCGCGATCCTGAGCATGAACCCCACGCACGCCATGCAGGTCAGCGAAGAGAGCATCGAGAAGGCCATTCTCTCCCTCGCCGCACACTCAAGGTATCTGCAGGCGCTGGACAGCAGGCCCGTTGAGGAGCAGGCAACCGAACAGGTTCGCTGGGCCACCAGCCGGAACTCCGGGGACAGCGGCACCCCTGCGGTGGGGTTCGAGTTGTACGGGCTGTAGGCAGATCGATTCACCATTGACCGGGCGGAAATAACAGCGCTCCCGAAGACGGCGTTATTCGGGACCGGCTGATGCGGCTGACGCTTCCACCGCATAGAACCGCCGCGGGTCCTGCAGCAGCGCCGGATACTCGAAGTCGCTGCGTCGAAGCCAGCCCGACAGGGAGATGGGGCGCCGCGCGGTGCCCGGCGCGCCGTCGTCGTTGTCTTTGCTGTCCTCCCGGTCAATGGACAACGGGCCCAGAGTGCCCCGCTGCAACCGGGCACCACCCTCCATTACGACGGCGGCAGCATCCCCCTCGCGCGCCAGCTCGGTAAACGCGGCGTACTGCCGGGACCATTTGGGTACCGCCCGCCCAGCTGGCGGGTGGCCGGGAAGCAGGAGCGCATCGCCGTCCTCTGTGTCGATCGGACCGTGCCAGATCCAGAGGCGCTCACCAAGCGGCTCGACCGGTATAAGTTCCAACTCCGGTTCCGGCCACGAGTACGGCAGTTCCTCCGGTGCGCCGGGAAAGCGCTCGCGGTAGAACTCGGGTGCCTTCTGGATCAGGTTGGACTGGTGGCTGACGTGGATATCCGGCCTGCCCAGCCACGGCGGCATGGCAGGTTCCGGGCCAGTGCCCGCTTCGAAGGCTGCGGCGGAATCAGGGGCGAACTCGCTGATCAGCGGCGCAGTGCTGTCCGCGTGGCCGCGCGAAACCCATTCGCCGACCATCGCCAGGCCATACACGGTGAGGGCGGGCACGTAGCCCATCCACATCCTCGTGACCGGGTGGCTGCGCCAACCGTAGTCGGGCAGAACCAGCGCGCGCAGGATCTGCAGTGTCTCAACCCGCTGCTTGCCGAGCCGAGCCTGGTCGAGCACGGCGGCGCTGGCTGCGAAGTCCGGGTAGGGCAGGAACGTCTGCATGCGGCCAGTGTGCCATATTTGCTCAGTGTGCTGACTATCAAGGAACCGGGTAGGCAGCGAGCGTGCAATCGCTGAACGCGGTCACCTGCTGCCTACCCGATGATTCCCTGCCTATGGAATATCTGCCTGCGCGGCTTGCTGGTGGAGGGACCGCGCATCGTCCTTGGTCAGGAATCCTTGTGATTCCAGCTCCCGCACATTCTCCTTCACCGCTTTCACATAAGATCCGTGAGTCGGGTAGAGGCTGTTGATCGTGTCCTCATCGAAGGGGCGCTCGTAGCCGGCTATGAAACAAAACGATGCACCGGTCGCTGTGCCAAACCACGTACTGGTTGGGACGTCCAGGAACGGGGATCGCAGGCCGCCCTGAACATTGCCGAACTGGTCCAGAACAGGAGATCCGTTCTCGACGAGAATGGGATCCGCGCTGGGAGGCGCGATATCTTCCCGTACCCACAGATCAAGGTTCTTCAACGCAGCGTTGAAGAAGATGGAGCTCGGGAAACGGCTGCGTGGACCTTCGTTGCAATTCATCGGCGGAACAGTGCGGCCGGCCGCGATGATGTCTTCGGGAGCCGCGGAGAAGTACAACTCGTCCGGGGTGGCATGGCCAGCGCCGGCCATCTCGTAGTGGCGGTATTTGTCGCCGGGAAGATCGCTGTCCGGCCTGCGTGAACCAATCCCGAACAGGTAATCCGACTGCGACATGATGCGCATAATCGGAACACCCACATCGGTAAATTGCCTGCGCTCATCAGTTGCCGGCGGCGCACTCTCACACTGGTTCATCGGGTAGGCGCCGGCAAAGGCACCGCCGGCCACGCCCACGATGTAGCCGTCGTAGATGGGTGCACCATCCTGCGCAACCACATGCGGCTGGACGCCGTTGATGTAATTGGCCAAATACCCGCCGGTTTGTGAATAGCCGAAACCGTACGCTTTCTCGACGAGCGTGGCCTCCCCGCCATAGGCGAGGGGATTGGTAGGGGCATCACTGCGCAACCATGCACCGACCTGGCTGTAGATGTCCCACACCAAACCGTTTTCGGTCGTTCTCGAGCTGTCGGCGGCTACCTGTTGACAGTTGCGGGGATCGCTCAGCGGAAGCGGATTGGCGAACGACAATGAACCGTACCGTTCAGCATCAAAATTCTTGAGGGCTTCAACGGAGATCGGTTTGGCTGTGATGCCAACCCAGGCATCCCCATTCTCGACAATCTGCCTGCTCGTCATCGCCCAGCCGATATTGAGATCGAAGAGATTGGAAGGATTGAGCATCTCCACAACGACGTTGCCGCTGAAGTGCGAATCGTCAGCCGGTTTCCTGACCAGGACACGCGTTGTATAGGGCGCATCGGTTGTTTGAACGACAGCCGGTCCCGGAGCCGGCCAGCTGTAAACGTTGGCTTTACCGCTGGCGAGGAATTCCTCTTCCACATAGCCCTGCTTCGACAGATCCTCGGGCACCAGCTGATGCTCCGCACCGCCGAAAGGATAGGACTCCTCGGATGTCGGCAAAAGCGCCACATCCGGGATTGGAGTTCGCCGCTCAAGTGCGTGACTTGCCACTCGATCCTCTCGGCCTTCGGCCGCGCCGGCAGGCATACTCACTGCCCCGAAAGTTGTTGCGGCCAGAGATAGCGAAAGCACGATGGACGCCCCAGTAGACCTTTGCACGATTACTCCCTTGTGATCGTTGAGCCGCTTGTCTGAATTAGCAGCAGTGTTCGTAACGTAATGAACCGGACGGGTTCCGAACAAGACAACTGAACATACGTGCGTTTCTAAGAAAGGGTATTGACCGGCGCCGACCGGTGTACCTCGATCGCCTCCATGTAGTAGAACGTGAGCTGCTCACACAACACGGGCCAGGTGCGGCCCTGCACCGCGGAATACGCTGCACGGCCGAAAGCCCGGCGCTTCGTGTCGTCTCCGAGCAGGTCCATCACACCCGCGTGGAGCTGGTCCAGCTCACCCGGCGGGTAGAGCCAGCCGGTCCGGGAGGAATCAACCAGGTCCAGCGGACCGCCGCGGCCTACTGCAATCACCGGAACTCCTGATGCCATAGCCTCCTGGATGGTCTGGCAGAACGTCTCCGATTCACCCGGATGCACAAAGAGGTCGAACGACGCCATCATCCTTGCCAGGTCCTCGCCGGATTGGAAACCCGCGAAATGTGCGCCGGGCAGCTTGTGTTGGAGGGATTCCTTCGCCGGTCCGGAGCCGACAATGACCAGTTTGGTCCCCGGGATAGCGTCAAGCCCCGCGAGGTCCTCAACCTGTTTCTCGGCGGCGAGGCGTCCAACGTAGCCAATGATCTTTGTGCCGGCCGGTGCCACGGAATGCCGCCAGCCGCCGTCGCGCTTCACGGGGTTGAAGCGGGCGGTATCGACTCCGCGGCGCCACAGCCGCAACCGGGGAATACCGCGAGAGTCGAGCTGCTTCAACGCGAACGACGACGGCGCGAGCGTAAGCGTCGACGCCTGATGAATGTTCTCGACCCGCTGCCACAACAGGTTCTCGGCCCAGGGAACGCCGTACCGGGCCGCATAGGCGGGGATCTCGGTCTGATAGACGGAGACGGTGGGAAGCCCGAGCTGCTCCGCGGCCTGAACCGCACGCCACCCCAGCACAAACGGCGAAGCCACATGGACCACGTCCGGCGCGAAGGCTGCGAGAATCCGCCGCACCCTGGAGACCGTACCGGCCGCCAGCCGCACGTTGGTGTACCCGGTCAGCGGCACCGACGGCAGTGTGATCACCGGATAGCCCTCCACTGAAGCCGGCGCCTCGGAAACGGCCCGGGAGTGCCTGTCCAACCATGACGACGACGGCGCGATCACCAGCACGTCATCACCCCGGCTACGAAGGTGGGCCAGCACCTTCAGCAGGGAGTGGGTCACCCCGTTCATGTGTGGAAGGAACGATTCGGCAACCACTGCGACTCTCACGCTCCCGATACTGGCAGCGGGTTCTGTGCACCCGGCGAGCGGGAGGTTGCGCGTGAATGAACTCTGCCTCAGGAGGCGGTGTACAACTGAGAGGCGGTGTACAACTCAATAGGCGGTGTACAGCTCGCCGACCGGCAATGCGACATCCAGCCGGTTGTCCGGGCCGGGGAGCGGACACGCCCACTCCTCGTCATAGGCGCAGGAGGGGTTGTAGGCGAAATTCAGGTCGACGATCAGCCGCCCGCCGCGCTCGCCGTGGTGTGCGCCCTTGATGGTGTCCAACACGTACCGTCCGCCGCCGTAACTCCCGCCATCCACACCGGACGAGCCGTCCCTCAGCGGGAGGAAGAGCCCGCCGCCGTAGGACTTCAGCCGCCACAGTGCGAGCCGGCCAACGCCGCCGGAGGCTCCGCCGTCAAGGGAAACCGTCCCCAGCCGTTCGAAAGGGACCACCCCGTCGGTACCGGTGGGAACCTCCATCAGCTGGCCGGCGCCGTCGTCGTCAATGTCAGCTTCGAAACGGAAGGCAGGGTCATATGGTGCGATGTTCAGGCCGGCGAAGGCCTGCCGGGCCGCATGCGAGAGCGGTGACGCAGGGTGCCCGGCAAACAGCCGGTCGCGTCCGGTGCGCCAGTGAGCGTGTGCCAGCGCGGGGGAGCCGGCGGCTGCCGCATCACGGACTTCGGCATACAGCGCGAAGACCTCCCGACGCCAGTCCGCTGTGTTCAGTGCCGTCGCTGCGAGAGTCATACTGCCAGCCTAACTCCAGCTTAACTGTTGCCTGCGCGTACTGTATTCAGCGTGACAATAGCGCTGTTCATCCTCGTCCTCGGACTCATCGTGCTAGGCGCAGTTGCCCAACGCATTGCCGGGCTGGGATTCGCGCTGCTCGTTTCACCGTTCCTCGTGCTGATCCTCGGCCCGCACGAGGGGGTGCTCCTGATCAATATCTGCGGCGTGGTGTCCTCAACGCTCATCGTGCCCCGGGTGTGGAAGGACATCGACTGGAGCATGTTCCGGTGGCTGACGTTCCCTGCCGTTTTCGGTTCGGTCGGCGGCTCCTTTGCTGCAGTGAACCTGCCCAGTGCGCCGCTGGCGGTGACCGTTGCCGCCGTCGTGCTGGCAGGGCTGACGGCGTCGCTGGTGCTGCAGCGTTCGTCGGTGATGGTCACGGGAAACCGGTCCAAGGCGGTCGCCGGGTTTTCGGCGGGACTGACTAATTCCATGGCAGGCGTCGGCGGGCCGGCGGTGAGCGCCTACGCGTTGCTCTCCCGGTGGCCGCAGCGACCGTTCGCCGCCACGCTGCAGCCGTTCTTCGCCGTTATCGGATCCGTCACCGTGATCGTCAAGCTCCTCATCGACCCAGGGCAGGTGCCGCCGCTGGACACCTGGATGTGGGCGCTGATCCCGGTCTCGATCATCCTCGGGATCTTCACGGGGGAGCGGCTCTCGCGATATATCCACGACCGCCAGGCGCGCTTCGCCGTCATCGTTATCGCCTTCCTCGGTGCTGCAACAGCGCTCATCAAGGGCCTTGCCGACCTGCTCGCCTGACGCTCCAGCAGAGCCAACGACCGGCGTCACCGTGACCTACACCGCCGAGTCGTTCAGGGGCTGATGCACGCGCCGGTGGCACCATGGAAGGGATGAAACTCCCCACCAAGCCCCGTGCGCTGCCGATGCCCCTCTGGCTGCAGGGCGCCTTTGAACTGGGACAGGCTGCGGTGATCTCCGCTTTGATCGTCCTGGTTCCCCTCGGCGCAGTGTGGTTGACGGGCGGTTTTGCCGGGCGCGATGCGCTCGGAACACTCCACCTCGGCGCGCAGGCCTGGCTGGTACTGCATGGTGCGCCCCTTGAACTTGCACGGCCCGACGGCGGCACCGGCCTGCTGTGGGCAGTTCCCCTTGCGCTGACGCTCGTCCCGTTCCTCCTCGCCTGGCGCGCAGGGCGGCGGTTGGCGCGCGCCTCCTACACCGACCAGCTGTGGCAGGCGCTGCTCGGTGCCCTCGCGGTGTATGCACTCTTCGGTCTCGGCGCCGCCTACCTGGCTGACGACGGCGTTACCTCGGCACCGCTTGCGGCCGGTGCGTGTGTGCCGCTCATCGCAGCCGGTGCGGGCCTGATCATCGGCGCGTACCGCGAGGCCGGCTCGTGGGGGCGCCTGATCGGTGTGGACCTCGCGGAGTGGATTGCCACCACCAGCCAACATTCCCGCTGGGCCGGGTCCTACGTGTGGTCCGCGGTGCGTGCTGCGTTCCTTGCGGTCCTTTCCGCGCTCGGACTGTCGGCGCTGCTGCTCGCCGTGACGCTAGCGATTCACTGGGCGGCCATCGCCACCATCTACGAGAGGCTCGACGCCGGCATACTGGGCGGCGCCGTCGTCACCATCGGCCAGCTCGGCTTCATTCCCAACCTCGCAGTCTGGACCCTTGCCTGGTCCTCGGGCGCCGGGTTCGCACTGGGCACCGGAAGCTCCATTAGTCCGCTGGCAACCACGGCTGGGCCGCTGCCGGCGCTGCCCGTCCTCGGCGCGGTACCTTCGGGACAGCTCGAGTACGGGATGGCTGCCCTCGCCCTGCCGGTTGTTGCGGGTATTCTGGCCGGCTGGTGGTTCTTTCGCGAGGGAGAAAACCACTTCGACGAGTGGCTGCAGCTGAAAGTGGAGGCCCGCTGGTTCACCGCCACGGCATCCACCGTCACGCTCGGGTTGTTCATCGGCGTGTTGGCCGGAGCCGGCACGGCGGTTGTCGCGTTTCTCTCCCGTGCATCGGTCGGAGTTGGCCGGTTCGTCGAGATCGGCCCCGATCCCTTATGGACGGCGCTCTTCGTCGCAGCGGAGGTGGGAGTCGGCGTCGTCATCGGCTACGCAGTCAGCCCGCTGCTGGAGCGGGACTCGCGGTAGCTTCAGCGGGATCCCAGCAGTCCGCCGAGGTTGCGTAGATCCTCGTCACACTCCCGTTGGGCCTTCGATGTGAGTGCGGTTGCCATACATTCCTCATACTGCGCGGTGACTGGCCACAGCAGAATGGCGGCGCCGGCACCGAGGGTGAGGAAGAGCGACGCGACCAGACCTATCGTCGTCGAAATCCGTAGCAGCGTCGGGGCTTTCTGGCGGACCAGGCCAACCAGCGCGAGGATGCCGACGGTCACCGCAGCCAGCCCGAAAACAAGGCCCAGCACCTTCCAAGGGAGTGGGAAGCTGGTGCCAAGGAGGGTCCCGAGCAGGAGCAGCATGAAGACGCGCAGGAGGCCGCGGGTTGATGCAATGTCCTTGTCCGGCGGCGGCGAAGGCTGGCCCGACGGCTTTGCGGGCCTGGCTGCCGGGTCGGAGGGCGCGGGTTTGTTCATGCTTCAACCCTAGGACACACCGCGGCACATCAGCGCGGGCCGCCACCTACTACGCTTGAACCCATGCGCATCGTTGTCCTCGTGTCCGGTACAGGCTCCAATCTGCAGGCGGTGATCGACGCGGTGGAGGCCGGTGAACTGCCGGTGGAAATTGCGGCCGTCGGCGCAGACCGGCCCGGCACATACGGGGTTGAGCGCGCCGCGGCTGCCGGCATCCCCACCTTTGTGGCGGACTTCAAGCAGTACGGCAACCGCTCGGACTGGAACGCGGAACTGACGGCCCAGGCTGCCTCCTACAAGCCGGACTATGTCATTTCATCCGGATTCATGCGTATTGTTGACCAGCGCTTCCTCGATACGTTCCCCAACCGGTACCTCAACACGCACCCTGCCCTGCTGCCCAGTTTCCCGGGTGCGCACGGGGTCCGCGATGCACTCGCGTACGGGGTCAAGGTCACCGGCTGCACGGTGATGATTGCCGACGCCGGGATTGACACCGGCCCCATCCTCGCCCAGGCCGCGGTGCCGGTTCTGGAGGGTGACACCGAGGAAACCCTCCACGAACGCATCAAGATCCAGGAGCGCGCACTCCTCATCGACACCCTCCGAGACCTCGCTTTAACGTCATCGAGTGGGCGCGAATAACGGCGTTTGCGGACAAAGGCCGTCATAGGCGCCCACTCGATGGCGTGGGGCGAGCCGCCCGGGGTTTACTCCGCGGTGATGATGTGTGTCCGGTGGTCGTACGTGAAGGTCACCGAACCGCCGTCGTGCGCCAGCGGAATATTGCCTCCGCCAAGCCCGCCGCCGGCACCATAGTTCTCATCCCAGCTCCTATTGATGGCGGCCTTGAACAGGTAGTCACCGGCAGGGAGGTCCACCGTAAGCCGCCAGAGGCCGTCGTCGTCAAGCGTCATTTGCGCCTGGTCACACGCCGGATCCCAGTCGCCCGGGCATCCCATCTCGGAGTTGAGGCTTCCCGGCACTGACACGTTCGCCGGCTGGACTACCACCGGGTCTCCGATGGTGACCGTCCGTACGTTGCTCACTGATTCTCCCAGCGCCGCCCGATACTGCAGCTGCGTGTCATCGGGCAGGTTGAGGGCCGAGACGTCGTCCGTGAGGGTGTACGCCGGTGAGGAGTTATCGGTGCCGATCTCCTCCCACTCGCCGCCGTTCACGCTGCGTTCGAAGGACACCACATGGGTTGCTTTCTCGGGATCCGCAACGGCGCTGAGCTCGACGGCGTCCCGTACCCAGGTGTTCTCCTCAGGAGCCTGAAGCGACACGATCGGCGCAGGCGCCTCGGCGCTCACCACACCGCTGCCGGCAGTGTGGCCCTTGTTGTCCAGGACCACCGCACGGTATTCGAGCGGCGTTCCGGGATCGAGCGCGGCAACATCGTGGAAGACGCGGTACGGCGCGTTGTCATCCGTTCCGATCGGAGTCCAGTCGCCGCCGGCCGTGCGTGCTTCAAAGGACACCTGATAGAAGGAGGAACCGTCGACGTCGGCCTCAACGAGCATGCGTCCGTTGTCAGCTTCCGCCGGTGCCGGCTGAGCGAGACTGACCGCGGGAGCTGACTTTGAGGCGGGGATGCGTCCGGCTGCTTCATAGACAACCGCGGAGAGCGGGGGAACCGTAACCGTGAGGCTTCCGTTGCGTGCAGACTTCACGCGGTCCTCGCCGTCACCGTACACAGATTTGAAGGTCCGAGACGGCATGTAGGTCGGGATCTCGGCGGTCTGGGCTTCTTCGCTGTTGTTCAGTGCCACGACGTACTCGCGCTGACGCTCCGTGTCGATTCGCGAGAAGGCGTAGATCCCGGCTCCCTCGGATGCGTAACGGTGCTGGTGGGCTCCGTTGCGCAGAGCCGGGTGTTCTTCGGTCACCTCTGCGAGCGAGCCGATGGTCTTGTACAGCGGGTGTTCCGGGTTGAAGTTGTCCTCGGCGTGGGTCGCATCGGTACCGAGGAGATCATCATCGAGGTAGTCGGCCACTTGGCTCGCGAAGAGGGTCTGGCGGGCATCCTGATCGCCGCCCGGGCCGGTGAAGCCCTGCTCGTCGCCGTAGTAGATGACAGGGTTACCGCGCGAGAAGTACATCAGTTCGTGTGCCAGTTCGTCGCGGGCAAGCAGCTCGCCCTCGCCGGCGTCAGGGTTGTCAGCGGCCACGAACCCACCGATGCGGCCCATGTCGTGATTGCCCAGGAAGGTGGGCAGGCTGTATGCGTTGGAATCGGCGTCGGTGTACCAGTCGTCGCCGATGAAGAACTGCTCAAGCTGCTGTGCGTCCGCACCCCGGGAAGCGAAGCTGCGGGCTGCCTCCTGGAACGGGAAGTCCAAAACGGCCTGCATGGAGTTGCGGGTGGTGTACTGCGAGGTGAAGTCCTTCGTGGTGTCGAAGACCTCGCCGAACATGAAGAACTCGTCCTTGCCCTGGTCATGGGCGAACTTCAGGACGTCCGGGCCGAATTCCTGCCAGAACCCGTCATCGACGTGCTTCATGGTGTCGATGCGGAATCCGTCCACACCGAAGTCGGCAATCCAGGTCTGGTAGATCTCCTTCATGCCGTCAACCACCCTGGGGTGCTCGGTGAAGAGGTCATCCAGGCCGAAGAAGTCGCCGTAGTAGGAGTCCTCCCCGGCGAAGGTCGTGTCGCCGCGGTTGTGGTAGAGCGTCGGATCGTTCAGCCAGGCCGGAACCTTGAGGTTTTCCTCGCCCTCCTCGAGCACCGGTGCGTATGGGAAGGAGGTCTCCGCATCGAGCTCGGGGAAGTCCTCGCTGCCCGCCACATCGCGGTCATCGAACGGCACGCCGTCAGCGGTCCGGTACGGCACCTCATCCTTGGAAACGTAAGGCATCCGGGTAGCGTCCTTGTACCCGATGACATCCGCGGTGTGGTTGGTGATGATGTCGAAGTAGACCTTCATGCCACGGGAATGCGCCTCGTCGATGAGCGCTTTCAGATCATCATTCGATCCGAGGTGCGGGTCGATCTGCGTGAAGTCGGTGATCCAATAGCCGTGGTAACCGGCCGAGTTATCTGCCGGCTGCACAGCCTTGTTCTTGAAGCTCGGGGTCAGCCAGATGGACGTGGTGCCCAGGCCCTCGATGTAGTCGAGCTTGTTTAGCAGTCCTTTGAGGTCGCCACCGTTATAGAAGCCTTTCCTGGTGGGATCGAAACCGGACACCATCGGATCAGAACCGAGGCCGCCGTCGTCGTTCGCTGTAGTTCCGTTCGCGAAGCGGTCAGCCATCACGAAGTAGAAGTTCTCATCCGTCACCGGCGCGCGCAGCGAGTGCTGCGCTTCGGCAGTGGTTGTGGGACTTGGGCTGTTGGGGCCGGCCGGTTTGGCCTGCGCAGGTAGGGCGGTGCCGGTCGCTGCGAGCAGGGATGCAAGCACGACAACAGTGGCGTTGCGGGCAATCATGAGACCTCCAGAGAGTGGAAAGAACCCTCATAGCGTGTCTCAGATCACATTTAGGTGTCAAATCAAATGCGGGTGCCTCTGGTTTCCGGAGCATTGAAGGCCATCCACAGCACAGCGAGCAGGACCAGCAGCCCCGTCACCGCAAAGGTCAGCGGCAGCCCCAGATACGGCCACAGCAGGGATCCGAAGATCAGCGGAACCAACCCTGCGCCGACCCGCGAGACCGTTGACGCCCAGCCGAACCCGGACCCCCGCAGCTCAGTTGGGTACAGCTCGGACACATAGGTGTAGAGGACGGGAATCGCCACCTGGATGGTGAAACCGAAGGCGAGGAGCCACGCGGTCGCCGCAGCCGGCAGCTCAAGGTTGAGCGCGAAAATCACCAGCACGACGGCGGATAGCGGGCCTGATACCGCGAGGATCCATTTCCTGCCCACCCGCTCAACCAGGAGTGCGGCCGCAACCACACCGAGGAACCCGATACCGGTCATGCCCGCCGTGGTCAGGAAGGCCACTGACTGGCGGTACCCGGAGGCGATGAGGATCTGCGGCATCCAGGTGAGGGCACCGTAGTAGACCAAAAGGATCGACAGGAAGAGACCCCAGGCGGCAAGGGTGATGCGCCAATTGAAGCGCCAGAGCGCAGTGAACTGGCCGGTCAGGCCGCCGAGCGTGAGGCGCGGATCGTCTCCAGCCGGTGGTAGGCGCCACTCGCGCACAGCCCCACCGGTGCTCTTGACCAGCTGGTCGATGACGGCTTTGGCCTCGCCGGTGCGCCCCCGCTGCACGAGGAAGAGCGGCGATTCCGGAACTGAGCGGCGCACCCAGAAGACCAGAAGCGCCGGCAGCACCATGACCAGCATCAGGTAGCGCCAATCTCCAAATGCGGCAATCAGGATCGCGGACACCACACCGCACAGCGCAGCGCCAATAGGCCACCACCCGTCCATGGCGGTGAGCACCCGGCCGCGGTGCTTCCGCGGAGTGAACTCGCCGACCAGCGCGTAATCCACGGGGATACAGCCGCCCAGGCCGAAACCGGCGAGGAACCGGAAGATGCAGAACCAGACCAGGTCACCGGACAACGCTCCGAAGACCGTGAAGAGCGAGAAGATCAGCAGGGTCGCGGTGAACGCCTTCTTCCGCCCGATGATGTCGGCGATCGACCCCCAGGCAAACGCCCCGACCGCCATTCCAATCAGGTTGGACGTGCCAACCCAGGCTGCCTGGCCGGGCGTCAGCCCCCATTCGTCGGACAACAGCGGGATGAGGTAGCCGTTGAGGGTGACGTCCCAGGCGTCGAACATGAACCCGAGACCGCCGATGAGGAAAATCTTGCCCTGTACGCGCCACCGCCATGGCAGGTCCTGAACCACCTGGTCGCCGGTGGGAAGCTCGGTTGAAGTGCTCACGGTTCCGTCCTGACGGCGCCGCCCGGCGCTCCTCGCTCACTGCGACTGTCTGGAACACCATACCGCTGCCGTCAGGGCTGGGCTCGATCCACCAGTTCACGCAGAGCCTCATTCACTTTCCCGGGATGGGTGAGGTTCACCATGTGGCCGGCTCCTTCCACCAGGACCAGCTCGGCAGAGTCGATCTGCTGTGCGAGGTTTTCGCTGCGTTCAGACGGAATGACGCGATCATTCGTTCCGGCCAGGACGAGAACCGGAATGTCATCCAGAACATCCAGTGCTGCGGGAACGTTGTAGCTGACAAAGGCGGGGTAGAACGCGGAAGCCATCGACATGGGAGTGCCGATCCACATGTCCTCCACCATGCCGGCCGCTTTCTCCGGCGGGCCCTGCTCGCCGAAAAGTTTGTGGAGCAGCCAGCGCTGCCCCCACTGTCTCCGGAACGGCGCGATCACGTCGATGAGTGGTGCGGTCAGCCAAAGCGCCCAGGCAGCGACGGTAGCCAGGTGTGTCCTGACCATCGCCTGCGCCGTCTGGCGGGGCATGTTGGTCGCCGGGAGGCGCCCTGCTGCAGTCGACAGAAGCGCTACGGCGGCGATTCTCTCGGTAAAGAGTTCCGGACGTTGTTTCGCCAGCGCAAGAGTGGCCATGCCGCCCATGGAGTGCGAAACGAGGACTATCGGGATGGTGGCCGGCTGCGCATCGATGACCTGCCCGAGGTCATGGCCGAGCTGATCGATGGTGGCCCTTCGGTAACGACCCCACCCACTGGAGCCGTGCCCGCGGTGATCAAAAAGCACCAGACGCCCTGCACCCCGGAGGGCAGCACGCTGCTCATGGAATTCCTGGGAACTGGCAGCGAAGCCATGCACGAAGACGACGGTAAGCCGGGCGTCGGCATAGTCTTCAACGTCGGTATGGAGTTGAATTCCGTCGTCGACCGTGATGGTACTGCCGGGCCCTGCAACGGTGCCCTGCCGGAGATGTCGCGCGTATGAACCGCGGGCGAGCACGGCTGCTCCGGTGGCAAGCACTGCGGTAGCCAGAAAACGGCGGGCATAACTGAGGAAAGTTGTGGGCATGGCGCTTTGTGGGTCACCTTTCATTTCTGGTTTTGGAGACTGGTTGGCTGTGAATGATTCCGCCGTGTGCCGGGTGCAGGTTGGGACTCTTCACGCGATGCACCGCGCGCCGGTTCGAAGCAGCGCCAGCAAGCCCAAACCCAGACGGTGGCGAAGAGCAGGCTAACGATCGTGTCGGAGGGGTAGTGCACGCCCCAGTACAGCCGCGACAGCAACACTCCGAGCACGATGAGCGGCGCGAGGATCAGCCCGAGGTCGCGCAGGCGGGACCGGGTCCAGGCCCGCAGCAACAGAGCCAATCCGCCGTAAAACACAACTGCCGCGGCAACGTGCCCGGACGGGAATGAGGAGGTGGGCGGAACTCCTTCGGAGAGGTGGTCAACGTCAGGTCTGGTTCGTCCCACGATCACCCCGGTGATCAGATACAGGGCGGTTTCTCCCACCACGGCAGTGATCAGGAAGATCGTTGGAGCGCCTCGCCGGGTGGCTGCGGAGAAAATTGCTCCGGTAACAATCAGCGCTCCAATGATTCCCCCGGTCGTTCCGAACGATCCGGCCATGGTGGCAAGAGCATTCCACGTGTCGGTGCGATTCTCGGCGAACCACTCCACCACCGCCTGGTCGAAGGAGCGGACAGGAGAAAGCACCCCTGTAATGAGCAGTCCCAACCCGATGACCGCGCACGCGAGCAGCAGCCATGTACCGCAAAGTATGAGGACGCTGCGACCCCCGCCAGGCAGGAGCGGTTCCCGAACTGGAACCGGCACTAACGCGCGCCGGTCCTCAACCGGCAAACCGGAATGAAGAACCGGCAAGGGCCCGTCCCGCCTGCGCCAGCGTCGGAAGGCCCATGCGCTCACGCACAGCCAGGTCAGGCCGATCAGCCAGCCACCGAGAACCGCCCACAGGGACACCGCGCCTGTGATGGCTCGGATAGCTTCCACGGCGGCCGCCGCCACCACGATTCCGATGATCGTCCAGGATCTGCCCCGGCCTGGGATTACCGGCAGGAACACCAGTAGCAGCGCCCCGCACGTTACAACCAGGTGAACGGAACCAACCGAGAACAAGGTACTTTCGCCCTTGGACACGGCGAGCGCGTTCGTCAGAAGAATTCCTGCGCCGACCAGAATCGCCGCACCTGCCGTCACAACGCCCAGATAAAACCCCAACTCGTAGAGACGGCGGATGAGCAAGCACACTACTACTGACGGCAGGATCAGCCATCCGGCCTGGGCTGCGATCTCGGCAACATAGCCGACGGCGCCGCCGAGCACGCTCAGGAAACCGTTGCTGGGCGGTTCGCTGAGCTGCGACTGAGGCACAAGCGCCTCGTAGGCCAAGCCGATGCCGACCAGCGCGAGCATCCCCACGGTGCTGTGCAGGAGGAACCGGCCCAGCCCATCACTCAACTCTGCTGCCATACGGAATCCCTTTCGGTGTTCCATGACTTGACGACGGTCCAGATGACGGCGGCAACGGGTACGGCGAGGATCGCTCCGATGACGCCGGCAAGGATCGCTCCCACCGCTAGCGCGAGCAGGACCACCAACGGATGAAGCTTGACGCTCTTGCCCATGATGATTGGCTGCAGAAGGTTACCCTCCAACTGCTGAACAAGGACGACGGCGACTGCGAGGGCGAGCGCGGTACCGGCACCGTTAGTGACGAAAGCCACAAGAACGGCGAGAAGTCCGGTCACGGTTGCGCCGATGACCGGGATGAATCCTCCTAGGAAGACGATGGCTGTCAGGGGCAGGGCAAGGGGAACTCCGAGCAGAACCATGGCCAGCCCAATTCCTGCTGCGTCGATGAGAGCGATGATGGAAATGCCTCGGACATAGGCTCCCATGGTTTCCACGGCGTTCTTTCCCGCGCGTCGCGTCCTTTCCAGGCGTACACCTTCGAGGGGGCGGATCAGGAAGGACCACATGGCCTGGCCATCCTTGAGGAAGAAGAACAGAACCACAATCATGAGAAGCAGCGCGGTCAGGAACGTTGCGACGGTGTTGAGTGCGGCGAATGCATCGCTCAGCGACATGCCCTCGGTGATGGATCGAACTGCATTTTCACGTGCTTGATGCAATTCCTGTTCCGAGAAGGGCAGCGGGCTTCGCGCGATATTCTCTGCAAGCCTGCTGAGCCCCGCTTCAGAATTGGCACGAAGTTCGTCCCACTGGGTGTAGATGGAATAGGCCACCGCCGCACCGGTACCGAGAAGGGCAGCCAGGCAGACAAAGAGGGATATGAAGGTGGCCGCGGATTTCGGAAGCCCGCGACGCTGGAGGAGATGGACCAGCGGGCTGATTGCGGCGGTCAGCAGGAGGGCAATCAGGACGGGTATGAGAACCAGCTTCACAGCGCTCAGCGCCATGACGGCTATGACGGCTGCAAAGACCCCGAAGATGAGCACATGCAGTTTCACCGCGGCGTGACCCAGACCGGTGCTCCAGACGCTCCTTCTCCCAGTGGGCTGGTGGGCACTCATTGTCGTGCCGAGCTCTGGATGGTTGAGGTTTGGTCCTTCCACATGGACAGGAATATCCCGGCGATGATCGCGCCGGCTCCGCCCACGGCTATATCGATCAGAGTGTCGATATAGCCGACGTGGATTCCCTTGGAGATGAAGGCGTTGCCTGCCCACTCCGCGAATTCCCAGAGCACTGCCACGGTGATGCCGAAAGCGAAGGTCAGGACCACAATCGAACGTGACGGAAGGGCTTTGCCGACGGGGCTACCGGGAGTGACTTCGGTGCTTGCCAGCAGGAGGTAGAGCACCGCTGCCGATGAGCCGGCCGTAATGAAGTGCACCAGGATGTCCCACCAGGTGATCGCCTCGTAGAGACCGGCTACGCCGCTCCACGTAGCCAGGAGAATGGTAGCGCCGAATGCCGCATCGAAAGGGCCGGCCAGGCGGGCGAGCCGCAGACCGATCAATCCGGCGCTGACTACCGCAAAAGCGAGGATCTCGGGAATCCCATACCAGAGCACGGCGAGCACAATGCTGATGATCGAAGCGATCCTGACGACGTCGCCGATTCGCCGCCAACGGTGGTGGGCGTCGTTGCTGTGCTTGTGGGTATGCACTGGATCAGCCTTTCTTGTGCGCTTACTGTAGGTTCGCCGTGAGCCGGCACGCGTTGTCGAAAAATCTCTGGTGCAAGGGTCTTTTGCTCCACGAGGATAGGTCCAGTCTGCTGCTTTCAGCGGCGTAGTGCGCGGCCAGTTCTTTCAGTTCGCCCACAATGCGCCGGTCCAGCACCAGAAGGCTGATTTCCTGATTGAGCTCGAAGGAACGTACGTCCATGTTCGAGGAGGCGATGACGGAGGTGTAACTGTCAATGATGACGAACTTGGAATGAAGCACAAACGGCTGTCGATAGAGGTGAATTTTGACCCCCGCCCGCAGGAGTTCTTCGTAGTAGGAACGCTGTGCGTGATGGGTCAGTACATGATCAGAGGTAGCACCCAGATGCACATCCACGTCAATTCCGCGCTGAGCAGCCGATGTCAACGCAATCAGCAGCGACTCGTCCGGAACCAGGTAAGGGCTGCAGATGACCACGCGCTGCTCTGCCCCGTAGATGAGGTGATTGAACAGACGTAGATTATTCGAGTTACCCAGTCCCGGACCGCTGGGAACCAGTTGGCAGTAACTGGGCAAGGGTTGGGAGCCCAGCGCGTTCCTGACGGGTCCTGTCGATGGGGCTGCCGCCTGAAGTTGGATATCTTCACGCGTTTCTATCTCATGCGTTTCCGCTGACCAGTCCGCGACGAAAACGGTATTCAACTGGGCAACCGCCGGGCCTTCGACCTCGACCATCAGGTCGATCCACTCGAAGTTCTTTCGCCGGTTTCGCTTCTTGTTGTAGCTCGCATCGATGATGTTCTGTGAACCGGTGAAACCCACCCGGTTGTCCACGACCACGATCTTCCGGTGATTCCTTAGGTCCGGGCGCTGGTATTGGAAGCGCGGCGGTGCAACGGGTAGCATTTTCTGCCAGCTGATGCCTGCAGCATCCAGTCTGGACACCGCAGCTCGGTAACCTGGGAAACCTTTGCTGCCCAGGTGGTCGAGCAGAACGCGCACCTGTACGCCTCGGGCATGTGCTTCTTCGAGGGCAACAAAGAAGCGGTCGGTCGTGGAATCGGCGGCGACGATGTAGAACTGCGCATGCACAAAGGACACCGCCTGCTTTACACACCGCGTCATTGCCTCAAGGTTTTCGTCGTAGTCGGTGTGCAGGGTCAGCTCGTTTCCTGCCGTCAGCGGGGTCGCTCCGTTATTCCGGTTGAGCGTGACCGCAGCAGAGACCGCCGGTGGGATCCGTGCGAGCCGCACATCGAGTTCCGCCTCCTTCCGGGCAGGATCATCGTTCCCCCGTAACTCATCGGCCAGGCGGTGCTCGAAGGCTGCACGGCTGCCACGCAGCCGGAGTCTGCCAAAAAGCAGGAAGATCAGCAGACCGGCGATTGGGAAAAAGAAGATCAGGGCGAGCCAGGCAAGGGCAGAGGAGGGGCGCCGATTGTGGGGGACAGTACCTAAGGCTGCGACGCGGATCAGAAAATCCACGACGACGAGCCACGTCACGGTCTGGCCGGCGGGGGAGCCCCACCACGAGAGTAAATCCATACTCAGGGCGCAGACGCGGCGTCGACCTTGACCGATGTGGCCAACAGGTAAGGGTCATCCTCCCACTGCTCGTAGACTGTGTCGTCCAGGTCGACGCCGAACTCCTCCTCGACCGCCTCAACGTCCAGATACTCGTGAACAGTACCGTTGATGATCAGCGATTGCCCGGGCTCCAACTGTGGAACCTCCCCGTCGTGAACAACCAGTAGCGGGTTCACCGTCGTGTCATCCATACCCGCGATGGTGAACGCCCGTGGGTCGAGTGGTTGCTTGACTTGTGCGGATAATGTCACTTCTTCGCCGAAGTAGATCGTCAGCTCGTCCCAGAAACTCTGGTCATACACTTCGTCGTAGGGTCCGGAATCGAGGGAGTTGTCGGACTCCTCGTCGCCGGCAATGAAACCAGCGTCCGGATCCTCAAGATCCACCCCGGCTTCATAGACGCTCTGCTCTCCACAGCCGGCCACTCCGAGCACTGCAGCCGGCAGTACGGCAATCGTCGCTGCTTTCTTTGCCCATGTCTTTCTTGTTATCGAGCCCATCATTTCCTCCATTGGTGGAACCTGTAGGTCGGGTCCGGCTCATCGACCGTTCGGATCGGTTGTTTTCCGGCCCTATTCGGCCGGTGCGTCGATGGCAGTGACTTCGAGATAGAAATCCCCTATCCAGTCCTCATACAGCGCATCATCGAGGTCAACACTGAGGTCTTTTTCGGCGGTGCTCGGGTCGAATGCTTCCTTGACCGCCCCGGTGACCTGGATGGGCATACCGGGTAGGACGTTTTCTTCGTCCTCCTCGTTCAGGACGAGCAGAGGATTTGCAGTGGGATCGTCCCCGCTGATGATGGTGAATGAGGTGGGAGAAAGCACATCGAGAACCTCCGCGGAGAGGCTCACTTCCTCACCCACATACGTGTTGATCGCATCGTAGAAGTTAGGGTCGTAGTCTCCGTCGTATGGCTCCGGCTCGAGCGCGCACCCGCAGAGACCTGTACCGGCAGCAGTCGCTATCGACAGCGCGATCACCTTCTTGAGGCAGGTCCGTTTCATCGGTTTTCTCATAACCTGTCTTCCTCCTTCCGAGAGTCGAGGTGGAGAAAAGTCAGGTGGCCCAACCCCGAGGCCGGACCACCTGACAATTCGTTCCCGGCCGGTCAGCAGAAGTGCGGCCGGCCGGGAGGTGTTGCTAGCTGTCTGCGTCCACTGAAGTGTCGACAGTTTCGGCGACGACGTAGTTCTCGCCGTCGAAGTCAACGAATGCTTCGTCGTCGAGGTCCAGCCCTGTCTCTTCCTCAACGGTCGGCAGGTCGAAGGACTCCATCACGGTGCCGGTGACTGAGACGGTCAGGCCGGGTGTGACTTCTTCCATCTCGCCTTCGGCAATCACCAGGAGTGCCTCCACCGTGGTGTCATCCGTGCCGGCGATGGTGAACGACTTCTCCGAGACAATCTCGTTGACGTCCGCCGAAAGGGTTACTTCCTCACCGACGTAGCTCTCATAGTCCTCATAGAACCCGGTGTCGTAGGCACCCTCGTAGGGTTCCACGGCTGCGCCGGCGTCAACGGCTTCCTCCTCCTCGGCGACAGCTTCCTCTTCAACCACATCTTCGACGTCAGCGCCCTCTTCTGTGCCTGAAGTGCTGTTACACCCTGCCAGGCTCAAGGCAGCGATTGGCAGGATGCCTGCCATGGCAAGCTTGCGGGTGCGGCTCATCTGCTTGTGCGTTGTCATTTGGGTTTCCTCCTTCGTTGATGGACGATGGCGCCTTGACTCTTGTGAAGTCTTGGTGCGCCCGTTCATCTACGACGTAAGCATGCTTAGTAGTTTGCCCTCAACGAGCGTGACCGTTCTGTTATCACGACTTCCGGGACTCTTCCGGCGGGAGCCACGGTGCCCGTTCCGCTTCATCGCAAGCGTCTGCGGAAGATTGCTGTCGGATGCCTGCGAAGAACATTAAGGAAGGGCAACAGGGATCGTTATTTCGGCGTTACGCTGGGGTCAACACCGGTTGCACGGATCAGTGCTGTTTCAGTCCTCGTATGACTCGGCGAGCTTTCTGCGTTCGTGCTGCCGCCGGCTGTACGTCGCTTCGCGGATTGCCTCGTCCTTATCGAAATTCGACCCCAATGCTCCGGCGATCGTGCCGAGTGATGCCGCCAACCAGGACAAGGTGGCGTAGTCGAGGAAGCTCACGGAGTGTCCTAATTGGGGCTGCAGGTAGCCCGCGGAGATGACTGCGATGGAACCGCCCAGGAGGATGGTGTACAGCACCAGGTACATCATCGTCACGCTCAGGAACACTGTGATGATGGTGGATGCGTTGTCACGTCTGGCCTCGTTGATGTCCCATTTGCTGTGCCGCCTCGTCTTGCTCCACAGTCCGTTGTGCATGATCAGCCAGGCACTCAGCGCGCCGATGCTCAAGACGCTGATCATGAACAACCGGAGCGGGGAAAGTGCGTCGGCCATGTTCCAGATGGATGCATAGAAGATGCCGAAGGCTCCCGAAGCTGCCGCCGCTGCGATGCAACTCGACAGGGCCGGCAGTAGCCGCCCTGGCCGATTGTTGCGGACCATCCCCACCAGTAATCGAAAGCGGCCGGACCTGCCCGACGTCGTGAGATAGCTCGGCTTGTCCCGCTCCTCTCCGGGGTGGTAGGAAATCCTGCCCAGGCCCACCCCATCGAGTTGGTGGAAAGCGGTCGCCAATGGCTCTGCTCTCAGGGCATGGACCAGCGCCAGGATGAGTCTGCGCGCTTTAGCTTGAACGCCAACGGCGCCCAGCACCGGAAGGGAGATCAGTGCGCCGCTCATCTCGTGGTCTATCTCCACAAGCATCGGTTCTCCGTCTGCGGCCCTGGGCAAGTCAGTCAGATAGAAGAGGTAGTCCCAGCCGTTCTCGTTCTTCAGCCTTTTCGTCAGGGAGAAGAATGGAATTTCTCCCTCGGAATTAAGCGGCAGCTTCTCGCGCTTCGTATGTACCTTCCAGACTTCTGAGTCATCCGTCCCCTGCCGCAGTTCGTTGGCGAGTTTGCTCTTGAGCTGGTGCATGATCTTTTCAGGCAGACCTGGATCTGCTATCAACCCAACCGTGAATTCACCCACGAATGTTTCCAATCGAAGCTCCGTACTGGATCCGGGTACAAAATGCGAAATCGGCTGGCGGGAGTACCTTCCCCGCCAGCCGCTTCCGCTTCATGATGTTCTTTCAGCGAGGATTCGCGTAAGAGGTTCTAATCGTCCTCTTCAACAACTTCCTCGTCGACTACCTCTTCCTCAACGGCCGGATCATCGCAGCCGACGACTCCCACCGCGGCAAGTGGCAACAGCGCCGCCACTGCAATCTTCCTCCACCAGGAATTCATCGGTGCGTTGTTCATGACTCCTCCTTCGCGTGCAAGAACCGACACTGGCAGGACGGCCCGATGCACGGGTTGTGGATTGATTTGCGTCAGTGTCACCGACCGCCGGTTAGCGGCGGTTACGGTCGACGTCGTCGGTGTCGATTTGTTCCTTGCGGACTTCCTCATTCACGGTCTGCTCTTCGGTGACCGTGTCCTTGTTCAGACGGACGCGCTCCACCGGCACAGCTTCCTTATCTACGACGGGTCGCTCCTCGTGGAGGACCACCTCATGCTCGTCCTCACTGACGCCCTGGCCGCTGAGGGCATCACCGCGGTTGGCTTCGGTGATCGGCTCTCGCTCGACGCGCACCTCTTCACGCTGAACCGGGACTGTTTTAGTGACATTCTCCGTAACGACAAACTTGCGTAGACGAGCCCGTTCGGTCTCCTGCCGCTCAGTGCCTACGTGGAGTTGCTCCTCAGAACGAGTCATTGAGTCATCCGTCACCGGCCCCGAGGTGTCGCGACCAACGGAGTTGGGCTCCGAAACGTAGTCCCCGTCCGTTATGCCGTAATAGCGGTATAGCTCGGCTTCCTCCAGCTCGCTCAAGTGCGCGTCGGGAGCTACCTGCGGGGCGTCCTTAATAGTGGCCTTCGTGTAGCCCACTCGTACGTCGTCGCCCTCGAGCGTTGCGCCGTCAAGCGGTGCAAAAGACTCCTTCGATCCGAAGAGCCCCGTGTTGACCGTGACCCAGCTCGGGTTGCCGGTACGGTCATCGACGTAAATTTCTCCGACAGAGCCGACCTTGTTGCCGTCGAAGTCGAGGACGTTGCCCTTGGAATCGAGGATGCGGGAAATATCGTTCTGGGTGATCATGGTGTTCTCCTTCACTCAGTACCCTGTACCGGGAAAGCATCGTGGTGCACGGAAGAAGCCGTGCCGGCATTATTGCTCTTCGAGGATTTCGGCGCTCGTGACGGCGAGGTAGGGATCGCCGACGTAGTCGGCGAACAGTTCATCCTCCAGATCAATTCCGAACTCCTCCTCGACGGCAGCGACGTCGAAGGCCTGCTCGACAGTTCCGGTGAGCTTGACGGCCTGACCCAGGTCGAGGGGAGGGATTTCCTGCTCCTCGATCACCAGCAGCGGATCGACGGTGGTGTCCGGACCGCCCGCAATCACGAAGGAATCATCCGTGAGGGTCGCCGTCACATCCGCTGAGACGGTCACTTCCTGACCTACGTAACTCTCAGCATCGTCATAGAAGTCCTGGTTGTAAGCGCCGTCGTAGGGTTCAAGGGCGGGATCCGCTTCCTCAGCGACGTCTTCCTCATCGATCAGTTCATCTTCTTCGACGATGTCCTCGACATCCGTGCCTGTCTCAGGCCCGGATGTGCTGTTGCAGCCTGCCACGCCAAGTGCGGTGATAGGAAGGATTGACAGTGTCGCTGCCTTCTTCATCCAATTCTGCTTACTCATCGTGCCCATGACTCCTCCTTTTATGGATCGGGATTCTTCTCTGTGGGGCCGGCCGGCCAACGCATGTGGTTGACCGGCCGGGAGGTGTGGTTAGCTGTCGGCGTCCACGGAGGTGTCGACGCTCTCCGCAACGACGTAGTTCTCGCCGTCGAAGTCAACGAACGCTTCGTCGTCGAGGTCCAGGCCTGTCTCTTCCTCAACGGTCGGCAGGTCGAAGGACTCCATCACTGTGCCGGTGACCGAGACGGTCAGGCCGGGCGTTACTTCCTCCATCTGGCCATCGGCAAGGACGAGGAGTGCCTCAACCGTCGTGTCATCGGTGCCGGCAATGGTGAAGGACTTCTCGGAGACAATCTCGTTGACGTCTGCCGAGAGCGTTACTTCCTCACCGACGTAGCTGTCGTAGGCTTCGTAGAAATCTGTGTCATAAACGCCGTCGTATGGTCCGGATTCCGCGTCTACCGCGTCGTCCTCCTCGACCACGTCTTCGACGTCAGCGCCCTCTTCGGTGCCCGAGGTGCTGTTGCAGCCTGCCAGGCTCAGTGCGGCGATCGGCAGGATGCCTGCCATGGCAAGCTTGCGGGTTCGGCTCATCTGCTTGTGCGTAGTCATTGGGTATTCCTCCTCTATCGGTGGATTGTGGCGCCGAAGCGCCGGTTCCCTATCTACGTAAGCGTGCTTAGTACTTCACTCCAACCGATGAGACCTGTCTGTTATCAGCCGTCCGCGGACCCTGTGCAACGGGGGAAGGTGGCCACACAGGCGTCATGGCAGGCCTGCGAGCAGGTCCGGTTGGGAAAGCACGGTTTCGAACATTAAGGTTTCACGCCGCTGATCGTTATTTGCGCGTTATTTCCTGCCCGGACTCCCGCCCTTTTAGACTGGAGATCATCCCACCGCACTCATTCCCCTTGGAGACCTGCGTGACCTTGACCAACCTTGATCGTGTTCCCATCCGCCGAGCGCTGATTTCCGTCTATGACAAGACCGGTCTGGAGGAACTTGCTCAGGGGCTGCACAACGCTGGCGTCCGCATTGTGTCCACCGGGTCTACTGCCAAGACCATCGCGGCGGCAGGCATCCCGGTGCAGCAGGTCGAGGAAGTCACAGGTTCACCGGAAATGCTCGACGGCCGGGTGAAGACGCTTCACCCGCGCGTGCATGGCGGGATTCTGGCTGACCGCCGTGTCCCGGCCCATATGGACACCCTCGCCGAGATGGAGATCGAAGCGTTCGATCTGGTGGTGGTCAACCTTTATCCGTTCGTTGAGACGGTGAAGTCCGGCGCCTCAGCGGACGACGTCGTCGAGCAGATCGATATCGGCGGCCCCGCTATGGTGCGCTCGGCAGCCAAGAATCATGCCGCCGTCAGCATCGTGGTGGATCCGACGTTCTACGGCAGTGTTGTCCGCGCCGCCGGCGAGGGCGGCTTTGACCTGAAGACCCGCCGTCGGCTGGCCGCACGCGCCTTCGCTCACACTGCCGCCTATGACAACGCGGTCGCCTCCTGGACGGCAACGCAGTTCCAGGACGAGGACGACGACGGCCTGATTGACTGGCCTGCCTACGCCGGCCTGGCGCTGGAGCGCTCGGAGGTACTGCGCTACGGCGAGAACCCGCATCAGCAGGCAGCGCTCTACGTGGACAAGGCCGCTCCTGTGGGAATTGCGCAGGCGGACCAGTTGCACGGCAAGGCAATGAGCTACAACAACTTCGTCGACGCCGATGCCGCGTTGCGTGCCGCCTACGACTTCCGTGAGCCGGCCGTGGCCATCATCAAACACGCCAACCCTTGTGGTGTTGCAGTTGGCTCATCAACGGCAGCGGATCCCATCGCGGATGCCCACGCCAAGGCGCACGCCTGCGATCCCGTATCCGCGTTCGGCGGCGTCATCGCAGCTAACCGTACTGTGACGGCCGGCATGGCAAGGATGGTGAAGGACATTTTCACCGAGGTTGTCATCGCCCCCGGTTTCGACGCCGAAGCGGTTGAGATACTTTCCCAGAAGAAGAACATCCGCCTGCTCGCCCTGCCCGAGGGCTACGATCGCTACCCGACCGAGATCCGTCAGGTTTCCGGCGGCGTCCTGATCCAGGTCACGGACACCGTGAACGCCGACGGAGATGACCCCGGGAACTGGACACTCGCGGCGGGCGAGGCAGCGGACACCGCAACGTTGGCGGACCTCGCTTTCGCCTGGACCGCCTGCCGTGCCGCGAAGTCCAACGCAATCCTGCTCGCCCGCGATGGTGCCGCCGTCGGCGTCGGAATGGGACAGGTAAACCGGCTGGATTCCTGCAAGCTCGCGGTGGAGCGAGCAAACTCGCTCGCAGGTGAGGGTAACGAACGCGCGCACGGTGCGGTGGCGGCGTCGGACGCGTTCTTCCCGTTTGCCGATGGTCTGCAGATCCTGATCGATGCCGGTATTCGCGCTGTCGTTCAGCCTGGCGGGTCGGTACGCGACCAGGAAGTCATCGATGCGGCGAATGCGGCGGGCATCACCATGTACTTCACCGGAGCACGCCACTTCTTCCACTGAACCGGTACGTTAGACACAGTTGAAGCACCAACAGACTCAGTACAAAAAGAGCCCTCAGGAGACGCCTCACCATGGCTAAAATTATCTATACCCACACCGACGAAGCGCCGATGCTGGCCACGTATTCGTTCCTCCCGATCATCGAGGCTTTCGCGTCGACCGCCGGGGTAGAGGTGGAGACCCGCGACATCTCGCTGGCCGGGCGCATCATTGCGACGTTCGGCGACTACCTGACCGAGGAAC
The DNA here is from genome assembly GCF_055657625.1 of Arthrobacter sp. KKT183. Taxonomy (NCBI): domain Bacteria; kingdom Bacillati; phylum Actinomycetota; class Actinomycetes; order Micrococcales; family Micrococcaceae; genus Arthrobacter; species Arthrobacter sp. KKT183. The sequence continues at coordinate 840,398 of NZ_CM145770.1, forward strand.
AGCGCATCGGTGACGCGCTCGCCGAGCTGGGAGAACTGGCCACCAAGCCCGAAGCAAACATCATCAAGCTGCCGAACATCAGCGCGTCGGTGCCGCAGCTGAAGGCAGCTATCGCGGAGCTTCAGGGCCAGGGTTACGCACTGCCGGACTACCCGGACAGCCCATCCAGTGATGAGGAATCCGACGTCCGCGCGAGGTATGACAAGATCAAGGGCTCGGCCGTCAACCCGGTGCTTCGCGAGGGCAACTCGGACCGCCGCGCGCCCCAGTCGGTGAAGAACTACGCCCGCAAGAACCCGCACACCATGGGCGCGTGGTCAGCCGATTCGAAGACCAACGTCGCGACCATGAGCGAGGGTGACTTCCGTTCGAATGAGAAGTCCGTTGTCATGTCCTCCGATGACTCGCTGACCATTCAGCACGTTACACAGGACGGCACGGTGAACGTTCTGAAGAAGGCGTTCCCGGTCCTCGCCGGCGAGGTTATCGACGGAACCGTCATGCGTGCGGCGGCCCTGGACGAGTTCCTTGCAGCCCAGGTTGAGCGCGCAAAGAATGACGGTGTGCTGTTCTCCGCACACCTCAAGGCCACCATGATGAAGGTGTCAGACCCGATCATCTTCGGCCACATTGTCCGCGCGTTCCTGCCTGAGGTCTTTGCCGCCTACGGCGACCAGCTCCAGGCAGCAGGGCTCAGCCCCAACAACGGGCTCGGCTCCATCCTGAGCGGCCTCGAGAAGCTGCCGTCCGGCACCCGCGAAGAGGTGGAAGCTGCCGTCCGCAAGGGCATCGAGAACGGACCGAAGCTGGCAATGGTGGATTCGGACAAGGGGATCACCAACCTGCACGTTCCGAGCGACGTCATCGTCGACGCTTCCATGCCCGCGATGATCCGAACCTCCGGTCACATGTGGGGCCCGGATGGAGAAGAAGCAGACACTCTCGCAGTGCTGCCGGACAGCTCGTACGCGGGCATCTATCAGGTAGTGCTTGACGACTGCCGCGCCAACGGTGCCTTCGATCCCACCACCATGGGCACCGTGCCGAACGTCGGCCTGATGGCCCAGGCCGCCGAGGAATACGGCAGCCACAACAAGACTTTCGAGATTGAAACGCCGGGCAAGGTCCAGATTGTGGATAATTCCGGTGACGTCCTGATCGAGCACGATGTCGAGCCGGGTGACATCTGGCGTGCGTGCCAGACCAAGGACGTCGCCATCCGCGACTGGGTCAAGCTCGCGGTCACGCGAGCCCGTGCATCAGCAACGCCGGCCGTGTTCTGGCTTGATGAGGAGCGCGCGCATGACGCCAACCTGATCGCCAAGGTGAACGAGTACCTCGAGGAGCACGACACCGACGGTCTCCATCTGGAGATCCTCTCTCCGGTGAAGGCAACCGCATTCACCCTCGAACGAATCCGCAAGGGCGAAGACACCATTTCCGTCACAGGAAACGTACTGCGGGACTACCTCACCGACCTGTTCCCCATTCTTGAACTGGGCACCAGCGCCAAGATGCTCTCCATCGTTCCCCTGATCAACGGCGGCGGCCTCTTCGAGACGGGTGCGGGTGGTTCTGCTCCCAAGCACGTCCAGCAACTCGTCCGCGAGAATCACCTGCGCTGGGACAGCCTCGGCGAGTTCCTTGCGCTTGCGGTCAGCTTCGAGCACCTTGCCACCACGGCAGGAAATGCGCGTGCCCAGATCCTAGCGGACACGCTCGACCGTGCAACGGCTACCTTCCTCCTGGAGAACAAATCACCGAGCCGCAAGGTCGGCGAACTCGACAACCGTGGAAGCCACTTCTACCTTGCCCAGTTCTGGGCCAAAGAGCTCGCAAGCCAGAGCGAGGACGCCGAGCTCGCAGCGGCATTCTCCGCAGTGGCGGAACAGCTGACGTCCAGCGAAGACACCATCCTGTCGGAACTGCTCGCAGTCCAGGGAACACCGGTGGATATCGGCGGCTACTACCACCCGGACATCACCAAGGTGGTGGCCGCGATGCGGCCGTCGCAGAAGTTTACTGAAGTCCTCTCGACCCTCGGCTAGGACCGCATGCAGAACGCCCCGCACCCGCGATTCGCTCGCAGGTGCGGGGCTTTTTGCTTGCAGAAGCTGAAGACGAATAGTCGATGAGCTGTTTACACCGGGTAAGAAGCATGTTTTCCTTGAGGCTCAGCATTGACCGTGGGGGTGATGGCATGAGCAGGCGAAACCGCCGTTCGCTCATCTCCTCTGTGCGCATTTCCCTCCTCAGTGTCGGAGGCGCTTTCGGTCTGCTGGCGTTGTCTGCGGGCGCAGCACAGGCGGTCGATGCCGGGGAGCGCAATCTGCTGGGGTCCGTCACTTCCGTGGTTGAGTCGGTAACGACTCCCGTGGAATCGGTGGTCCAGAATATTTCAGGACCCCTCGGCGGTGTAGTTGAGGCAGTTCCTGTTGAGGCAGTTGCGCCGATCCCGTCCAACGAGAATTCTGCACTGCCCGCGGTCTCGGACGTCATTCAAAATGTGCCACCCGCTATCGCGAACATCAGCGCGGTCGAGACGGTTGCTCCGGTCACCAGCCTGGTGGACGCTGCTGTTTCCGAACTGCCTGTGGTGAACGTGATCGTCCCGCCGGGAACAACCACAGCCGTTACCCAGCCTGTCCTGGAAGCCGTTGATGCAGCAGCCGCACCTGTGCTGCCGCCGGTCCAGGAAGTCGTGACGCCGGTCGTAGAGGTGCTTGTCCCTGTGGCAGAGACACTCGATCCCGTGGTCGAGGTTGTCCATCCTGTGGTCGATCCGGTGGTCGAGGTTCTTGAACCGGTTACCGATCCTGTGATCGAGGTTGTTCGTCCTACTGCGCCTGACGAGATTGTGGCACCCCTTCCTGAGCCTGTGAGCGTTGACCCACCTGTCTTGCCCGAAGCTCCCACTGAGCCGTCGGTTGCTGACCCCCAGGTCTCTGCGGAGGAGGAAGTAGCAACGCTTATGGCGCCCATCCGTTTGCCTGGCGAAGCGCTGCCGGCTGCTCAAGAAGCCCCAGAAACAACTGTTGTTTCGGGATCTGTGACAGTGGACGCACTGGCAACTGACTTCCACCCAGCGGACTCACCACACGGTGCGGTGTATGCACTGCAGGGGCTTCCAGATCTTGCGGTGGCTGATCTTCAGCAATCGGACGGTTCGGTTGGCATCGCGGCGGGTAATGCCGCTTCCGGCGCTGCTGCTGCAGGGTCAGCAGGCGCGAGCAGTCCATACGCCGCTGACAGCCATTTTTCTTTCGATTTCAGCATTTCTTCTCTTGGCGCTTCACAGTTCGGCTATCTTGCTGCGCTGTCTTCTGGGCCAACTTTCGACCCCGGTTCAACTCCTGATTGATGAGCCGTCGGTTGCCCTCATACGGGCGGCAGACGGTCACTGTGGCGCGCTCTTGCGTGCTATCCATACTCATCAATTCAGGAGAAACACATCATGCATACCTGCATACAACGAGGAATCAAAGTATTCCTCCTCGCCGGGGGCATCCTCGTCCTTGGCGCCGGGGCGGCATCAGCCGATGAGACCGGCATAGCGGTAGTTGGCGACGTCGTAGCGCCCGTAAATGTCAGCGGCAATTCCGTCTCGGTGATTGGGGACGCTTCCTCTGAGGGGTCGACGTCGTCATCGGATGGAGTGGCCGTCGATAGCAGTGATCCTGCTGGCACCACCGGATCGGAAGGCAACCTCCTCGGTGGCGTGACCGCAGCTATCGAGGCAGCCATACCAGTGAATTTGAGTGGTAACTCGATCTCACTGATAGGTGATTCCTCAACCGTTGGCTCTACTGCAGCGGCCGGCGGTACCATCGGCGGTGGCGAGGCCCAGGCTTCGGTGGGGGAAGGGCATATCGGTGATATCACTGCCGGCGTTGCCGCTGTAGCACCGGTGAATGTGAGCGGGAATCCTATCGCAGTAGTGGGGGATACGTCCTCGACCGGCTCGGACGCCGCAGCTATTGGCACATCCAGCGACGGAGAGGTGGCAACCTCGTCGGGTGAAGGCCTGGTCGGCGATATCGCTGCAGGCGTTGCCGCCGTCGCTCCGGTGAATGTTGGTGGTAACGCGGTGTCGGTGATTGGTGATTCTTCGACCAGTGGCTCCGATTCTGCTGCTGGTGGTGAATCCTCGGGGGATACCTCGACAGGTGCCGCTGAAGGCACTGACGATGGCGGGCTTCTTGGTGATGTTGTCGGTGATGTTGATGCGGTTGTGCCGGTGAATGTTGGTGGTAACGCGGTGTCGGTGATTGGTGATTCTTCGACGAGCGGTGCTGATTCTGGTGCTGAGGGTTCGACGTCCGGTGACACCAGCAGCGGTGGTTCCGAGGGCACTGATGATGGCGGGCTTCTTGGTGACATCGGAGTTGACCTCGGTGTGATCGTTCCTGTCAACGTTGGCTGCAATGCAGTCTCGGTGATTGGCGACAGCAACTCGTCCGGTTGTGGATCTGCCGCGGATGGTCCTTCTGTTCCCGTGAGCCCTGAGGATCCGACTGATCCTGAGACCCCGGTTAATCCCGAGGATCCGACTGATCCTGAGACCCCGGTCAACCCTGAGAATCCGGGCTCGCCCGCTGAACCTGGCTTCCCCACGACGCCCGGTGATGGAGTAACCCCCGGTGAAGGGGACTCTCCTGCTAACGGTGGCCCTGCTGTTCCAGGTGATCAGAGTGGTACTCCCGGCAACGGGGCTCAAGGTGGCAACACTGCTTCGGACAACGGTATGACCGCCGAGTCCACGGTGGTTTTGGCGAGCGCCGGCGTCATGGCCAGTGCCGGTACAAGCGCTGCCGCTGACACGAACGCCACCTCGGGCAATGCGACCCGTGGCAGCCTCGCGCAGACAGGAACCGATTCGTCGGTGCTGCTTCTGGTAGGAGGCCTGCTGCTGGGATGCGGTGTTGCCCTGGTGTCGCGTCGGCCCCGTACCGCACGCATCTAGGTTGAACCACGGCGATGGCCGGAGCCCACGTGGCTCCGGCCATTCGCCGCGCCTGCGTTAGGTGCTACTCGTAACAATTCCGGGCCGGATGCGACGGCGGTGAAACGCCCGTGTTACTTCTTGAAGCATGAAATCGCAACACTCAGCTGCGTCCGCTGAGGAACGCAACGCGCGCATTGCAGTTACCATTTTCCCGCTGCTTGTCCTGGGCGGCGGCGCCGTCGCGTTGATGATACCGACGGCGTTCACCGGCCTCGCACCGGCGATCAATCCTCTTCTCGGAGTCATCATGTTCGGGATGGGCCTGACCCTGACACCGCCGGATTTCGCAATGATTGCCAGGCGCCCGATTCCGGTGGTGATCGGCGTCGTTGCGCAATTCGTAGTGATGCCGCTGCTGGGGCTGCTGGTGGTTTCCGTGCTCGGACTGCCGGCCGCCCTTGCAGCCGGTGTGATCCTCGTTGGATGTTGCCCCGGCGGCACAGCATCCAACGTGGTGTCTTACCTGGCCAAGGGTGATGTAGCACTGTCAGTCGCCATGACCACTGTGTCGACACTGCTTGCTCCGCTCCTGACTCCTCTGCTCACCCTCTGGCTGGCAGGACAATACCTACCGGTAGACGCCGGCGCCATGGCATGGTCCATCGTCCAGATTGTGCTGATTCCCGTGGCACTTGGTCTGGCCGCACGCCTGCTCCTGCCTCGTCTTGTGGCAGCGGCGCTTCCCGTACTGCCCTGGATCTCGGTTGCCGCGATCACCCTGGTGGTCATGGCTGTAGTCGGGCTGAGCGCCGAAGCAATTTTCTCGGCGGGCTTGCTTGTGCTGCTGGCAGTAGTCCTGCACAACGGCCTCGGGTATGCGCTCGGCTATGGAGCTGCACGAGTTTTCAAGCTGCCGATTCCGTCCCGGCGCACCACGGCGATCGAGGTTGGAATGCAGAACTCGGGCCTCGCAGCAGGCCTCGCCCGGACACATATGACCCCGGAGTCAGCCCTCCCCGCAGCAATATTCTCGGTCTGGCACAACGTCTCCGGCGCACTTCTGGCAGCGTACTGGCGACGCCGCGGTGCAGCCGGAGAGACGCAGCGGCCAGCGCCGGAAACGAACCTCGCGAGCTAATTCAACTCACGGTGGTTTTTGGGCCCGCTACCGGTCGTCGTTGGCATATCTAAGGCGCAGCTGGGCCCGGACGCCATCGAACATCCGCATGGTGTCGAGCGTGTGCTGAAGCGGCATGGTGGGACTTTCGAGGAGACCCTCTTGAATGCACCGCGTGGTTTCGCGTAGCTCATAGGCGTACCCGTTCCCTGCCTGTTCGAACTTCTCCACCCGTGCTTCGCCTCCGTGCGGATGGACGTACAGTTCTCGCGGGTTGTGAAGCGGAGCGGACGTGCGTAGCCACCCTTTGCTACCGGCGACAGTGGCCTGGCTGGGCCCGGAGGCCAACAACGACGACGACAGCTGGGCCTGCGCGCCGCTTGCATAGGTGAGGGTCAGCGCGTTCTGCGCGTCCACGCCGTCGTCATTCAGTGTGCCTTCGGCCGCAACCGAAGTGGGGAAGCCCAGCGATCCCAGCGCCCACGTGGACGGGTAAACTGTGAGGTCCAGCAGTGCTCCGCCACCGGCGAGCGGGTCCCACAGGCGGGCTTCGGGGTTATAGGCAGCTGGGAAACCGAGGTCCGCCTGTACCCAGCGGATATCGCCGAGTTCGCCCGAGTGGATGATGTCCCACGCCCGGTTCACGCTGGGGAGGAAGCGCGTCCACACCGCCTCCATGAGGAACACCCGCTTCTCCCGGGCCAGATTGATGAGCTCCTCCGCCTCACGCGCGTTGACGGTGAAGGCTTTCTCGCACAGAACGTGTTTGCCGGCGGCAAGCAGTGCCTTGCATACTTCGTAGTGCTGGCCATGCGGAGTCGCTACATAGACGACGTCCACGTCCGGATCCTCAGCCAGCCGCTCGAAACCCCGGGAGCCGCCGTCGTCGTAATGCACGGTTGCGAAGCCGTGCGTATCGGCGAAGGTGCGCGCCCGATCTTCCCTACGCGAACTCACCGCCTGCAGCACCGCGTCCTCGAGGCGGGCGATATCCTCGGTCACTTTCCGTGCGATCCCGCCCGTGGCAACCACGCCCCAGCGCAGCGGCGCGCCGGTAGCGGCGAAAGGCGAGGGCGCGTCCGGCGCAACGCACGGGGGCACAGGGAGGCGGAGGTTCGTCGTCATTCCTTCATACTTCCGAATGCAGGAGGGCACGTCCACCCGTTACGGCAGGGGTACGTCCGCAACCCGCTTCAAGGACCAGCGCCACTCCGTTCACCCGGCATCGCATGGGCATTGCGAGCTCCGAAGCGCCGACCTGGGAGAGCCTCACTTTTAGCATGCGACGAAAAAAGATCCCCGGTCGCGAAATGCGGCCGGGGATCTTCCTGGAGTTGGCTACTTGACCAGCTCAGCGAGCGTGGGGTCATCGGCGTACGCTTCTGCCGCGTTTTCCTGGGTGACGATCTGCGGTTCCAGCAGGTAGGCCGGGACAACCTTCACGCCGTTGTCGTAGGACTCGGTGTCGTTGACCTCGACCTCTTCACAGGCGCCGATGGCTTCAACCATCGTGATGGTCTGCTCCACCAGATTGCTGGTGTCCTTGTTGATGGTGGAGTACTGCTCACCTGCCATGATCGACTTGACCGATTCCACCTCGGAGTCCTGGCCGGTGACAACCGGCGTATCCTTTCCTGCAGCCGCAACCGAGGTGAGGACGGCGCGTGCCAGCGTGTCATTCGGTGAGAGCACGCCATGCAATTCCTCGGAGGCGTAGTTACCGCTGAGGAGGGTATCCATGCGACGCTGCGCGTTCTCGGCCTTCCAGCCCTGGGTCACTGCCTGGTCAAAGGAGGTCTGGCCTGAGACGACATTGAGCGTGCCGTCGTCGATCTTCGGCTGAAGGACGCTCATGGCGCCGTCGAAGAAGACCTGGGCGTTCGCGTCATCGGGAGAGCCCGCGAACAGTTCGATGTTGTAAGGACCTTCACCCTTGCGCTCAGCCAACCCGTCCAGGAGGGCCTGGCCCTGCAGCTCACCGACCTTGAAGTTGTCATAGGCCACGTAGTAGTCCACGTTTTCGGTGTTGGTGAGCAGACGGTCATAGGCGAGGACCGTGATCCCGGCGTCCTTGGCTTGCTGCAGCTGGTTGCCCAGTTGTGCGCCGTCGATCGCACCGACCACGAGGACCTCCACGCCGTTGGTGATCATTGAGCTGATCTGGGCTTGCTGCTCCGCCACGCCGCCATTGGCAAACTGGACGGACGGCTCGTACCCGGCTTCGGTCAGGCCATCGTTGAACAGCTGCTCCGCCAGGACCCAGTTCTCCGAGGTCTTCTGGGGCAGCGCTACACCGATGGCGGCGCCTTCCTCGAACCCTTCGCAGGCGGTCTCGGTGCCGCCGGCGGTCCCGGTTGCCGTACCGGGATCCTCGCGGCCACAGGATGCCAGCGCCAATGCTGAAATTGCAGTGAGTGCTGCAAGTGATTTTGCGAAGTTACGCATTCGATTTCTCTTTCTTTAGCATCTTGCTTTGGTTGTCAGTGAAAGGTTTTGGCCAGAACCGGCGGATCGGTTCTAGAGGACCTGCTTTGTGCCCACTGCCTCCCGGGCTGCGGGGTTTTCCTCGGGCGCTGACGGCGCATCGGGCTTGTTTCGCCCGCCGCCGAAGTTTCGGGTGAGCAATCCGATGATGGAGGGCTTCCCCTGGCTCTTGTTGTACACATCAAACGCGACTGCGATCAGCAGCACGAGACCCTTGATGATCTGTGTCATGTCGGCGCCGATGCCCATCAGCTGCAGGCCGTTGTTCAGGACGGCCATGACGAGGCCGCCGATCACGGAGCCGATCACCGTTCCCACGCCACCGGTCACTGCTGCACCGCCAATGAACACTGCCGCGATCGCATCGAGTTCCCAGCCCACGCCGTCGAAGGGGCCCGATGCTGTGGACCGGCCCACGAAGATCATTCCGGCGAGTGCCGCAAGGATGGACATGTTCATCATCACCAGGAAGTTCACGCGCTTGCTCTGCACGCCGGAGAGCTCGGCCGCGTGGCGGTTGCCACCGACGGCATACACATGGCGACCGACCACGGTCTTGTTCGAGATGAACGCAAAGATGATGACCAGGACAGCGAGGATGAGCCCGGGAATAGGGAAGGACGTTCCCGGGCGGCCGGTGGCAAACAGGGACGTGACGTACAGGATGGCGGCGGCGAGGAGGACGAGTTTCGCCACGGAGATCCACAGCGGCTGCACCTCTGAGCCGATCTGCGCGGTGCGGCGGCGGTTGCTGAACTCCTGGTACACGAAGAAGCCCACAGCGAGCAGACCCAGGAGCACCGTGAGGTTGTTATATCCCGTGACGGGTCCCACCTCGGGGAGGTAGCCGGCCCCGATGAACTGGAACGCCTCAGGTACGGGAATGGTGTTTGATTCGCCCACGTACTGGTTCGCTCCACGGAACAGGAGCATGCCCGCCAGAGTCACGATGAACGCCGGTATGCCCACGTAGGCAACCCAGAATCCCTGCCACGCTCCGATCAGTGCACCGAGGACAAGCCCGAGCACGATCCCGAGGTACCAGGGAATGCCCCAGTCGCGGATGGAGATGGCGACGACGACGCCGGCGAAGGCTGCCACGGACCCGACCGAGAGGTCGATGTGGCCCGCGATGATGACCAGCACCATGCCGATTGCCAGGATCAGGATGTACGCGTTGCCGTTGAACAGGTTGATGACGTTGGTCGGTGTGAGTGTGTTGCCACCGGTCTGCCATTGGAAAAACAGAATCAGGGCGATCAGGGCGAAAATCATCCCGAACTGCCGGGTGTTGCCGCCGAACATTCGCTTGAGGGAATTCATGGTGCGTCCTAGGGATTCGGTCAGGCAGATTTTCTGCTGGCGGTCATGAGTTTCATCAGGGATTCCTGGCTGGCTTGCTCACGGGTCACCTCGCCGGTGATGGAGCCTTCGAAGATGGTGTAGATGCGGTCTGAGAGACCGAGGAGTTCCGGGAGCTCTGAGGAAATGACGATCACGCCCTTGCCCTGGTCTGCGAGCTTCTGGATGATGCCGTAGATCTCGTATTTGGCGCCTACGTCGATGCCGCGGGTCGGCTCGTCAAGAATGAGCAGATCGGGATCGGTGAACATCCATTTCGACAGCACCACCTTCTGCTGGTTGCCGCCGGATAATTTGGCCACGCCCTCGTTGACGCTCGGTGTCTTGGTCCGCAGCGACTTCCGGTATTCCTCCGCCACGCGGTATTCCTCGTCGTTGTCCACCACGAAGTTGTGGGTGATCTTTTTGAGGTTTGCGGAGACGGTGGTGGTCTTGATGTCATCCAGGAGGTTCAGCCCGAGCGATTTGCGGTCCTCGGTAACGTAGGCGAGGCCCGCGTCGATTGCCTGCGGCACGGACTTGAAGGTGACTTCCTTGCCGTCCTTGAAGATCCGGCCGGACTTGAAGTTGCCGTAGGAGCGGCCGAACACGGAACGGGCGAGTTCCGTGCGCCCGGCGCCCATCAGGCCGGCGAAGCCGACGATCTCCCCGCGCCGCACCTTGAAGCTTGAGTTCTTGCAGACCAGGCGGTCGGCAACGTTGGGGTGGCCGACCGTCCAGTTGCGCACCTCGAAGAACGTTTCGCCGATCTTCGGGGTGTGGTCAGGGAAACGGGACTCGAGAGAGCGTCCGACCATGCCGCGAATGATGCGGTCCTCGTCCACGCCGTCGTTCTTGATATGCAGGGTTTCGATTGCCTTGCCGTCACGGATGATCGTGATGGAGTCCGCAATCTGCTCGATCTCGTTGAGCTTGTGGGAGATCATGATGCAGGAGATGCCCTTGGAGCGCAGTCCGGACATCAGATCCAGCAGATGCTGGGAGTCAGCTTCGTTGAGTGCGGCTGTGGGCTCATCGAGGATGAGCAGCTTAACGGACTTGCTGAGGGCCTTGGCAATTTCGACCAGCTGCTGCTTGCCGACACCGATGTCCTTGATCTTGGTAGTCGGGTCTTCGCTCAGCCCGACGCGGGCCAGGAGCTCGACGGCGGAGAGGTTGACCTTGTCCCAGTCGATCACTCCGAAGCGTGTGGGCTCATTGCCGAGGAAAATATTCTCGGCGATGGACAGCTCGGGGATCAGGGCGAGTTCCTGGTGGATGATCACGATTCCGGCGGCTTCGCTGGAACGAATGTCCTTGAACTGCATCTCCTTGCCCTGGAAGACAATCTGACCCTGGTAGTCGCCGTAAGGATAGAGCCCGGAGAGCACCTTCATCAGGGTGGATTTCCCAGCACCGTTTTCACCGCAGATCGCGTGAATCTCGCCGGCCGTAACGGAAAGGGAAACATGATCGAGTGCTTTCACACCGGGAAATTCCTTGGTGATCGACTGCATCTCGAGGATGGTGTGGTTGTCCATAGAGGCCTTCCCGCAACTGACTGCGCTGTCCTTGGACCGAAATGGCCCGCCAAAAAAGTAAACTCTGAGTAAGGTGTTGGCGTCAAGTCTTGAACGCAATTAATGTCGAACTGTTGGAAAACCAGAACTTAGCTTGAGCTAAGGCTGGGCTGGGACAAGACGACGGCGACGCCCCCGAGTGCTTCGGCGCGATCCCCGAGGGAGCCCATGCTGACAGTTGTCGATTCTCCGACAACCGGCACTGCATGCCGAAGCAATCCGCGCCGGACGGGGTCAAGAAGGATATCGCCGAGGCCGGTCAGGGACCCGCCGAGAACTATCAGTTCGGGGTTGATCAGGTTGGCGACATGGGCAATGGCGCGGCCGATCGCGAGGCCGGCATCGTCGAGGACGCGAAGTGTTGCGGTGTCTCCGCCGAGGGCGAGCTGCACAATGTCGGGCGCCGTGAGCGGCCGGTGGCTGGTGCGCTCTAGCAGGCTGATCATGGTTGCCGTCGAGGCGACGGTTTCGAGGCAGCCGCGGTTGCCGCACCGACAGATGAGGCCGTGCTCGTCGATGGTGGTGTGGCCTAGTTCTCCCGTGATCCCGACGTTGCCGTAGTACAGCGCACCGTTGAGGATCAGGCCGGCGCCGATGCCTGAGCCGATCTTCACGAAGATCAGGTTCTCCACCGAACTGTGCGGCCCCCAGGTGACCTGCGCCAGCGCTCCGAGGTTGGCGTCATTGTCAATGAACACAGGGATTCTGAGGCGTTCACTGAACGTCTCGAGGATGTTGATTCCCACCCATTCAGGCAGGATGGCGCCCTGCACAACGGTTCCTGTGCGACGGTCAATGGGGCCGGGGATTCCGATGCCGGCGCCGAGTAGCGCGCTTCGGGGAGTACCCGATTCCGTCAGCAGCCGTTCAAGGAGTTCCGCGGCGGCGTCGAGCCCTTCCTCCGCGGTGTGGCCGGCTGTCAGCGGGATGGCTTCCTCGCAAAGAACACGGTAGTCCGGGCCGGCAAGGACTACCCTCACGTGCCTTCGGCCGATGTCGATGCCGACAGCAACTAACCCGTTGTCATTGAGCGCAACGGACAGGGCCCTGCGCCCGGAGCTGGTGGTGGGGCTCGTTGTTACTGTGCCTGAGTCCGACATACCGCGAACAATGTTGGAGACCGTCGCCGTGGAAAGCCCGGTCTGGCGGGCCAGTTCAGCCTGGGTCTGAGGACCGCCGGTCGCAAGCGCCTGGACGATTCTTTGCTCATTGAGCTGCCGGAGAGCCGACTGGGAACCTGGCTTATGAAGGCTCGGCTTGGGGGCAGGCCTCGACGGCGCGGCAGACTCAACGGACATGCCTACAGATTCCTACACGAAGGTTGTTGCCGTCAAGAAGTAAACGCAACTCGATGGAGAGCAGCCAACTCCTGATAGCGGGAAGCGTTGTCCCGGACGTCCTGCAGTTCGTTGTCGGTCAGCTCCCGGCGGACCTTCGCCGGGACACCGGCCACCAGCGAACGCGGCGGAACCTGCATGCCTTCGAGCACCACGGCGCCGGCGGCAACCAGGGATCCCTCTCCGATGGTTGCGCCGTTCATGATGGTGGCGCTCATGCCGATCAGGCAGTCGTTCCCGATCGTGCACCCATGCACGACGGCGCTGTGCCCCACACTCACGCGGTCTCCCACGGTGGCGGGGAAGCCCGGATCGGCATGCACGACCACGTTGTCCTGCAGGTTTGTACCCGCGCCGATGGTGATGGTCTCAGTGTCTGCGCGCACACTGACGCCGTAGAACGCGCTGGCGTTATCCCCGAAGGTTGCCTTGCCGATGACGGAAGCCGTCGGTGCTACGAACACGGTCTCCGGGATCGAGGGAGTGTTACCGCCGAATTCAATGATGTGTCCCATCCGCCCAGCCTATCCCCGTGAGATCTCAGGCCGAGCTCCTTCGCGTGGAGCAATCCGGACCGGGCCCGGGGGTAATCGGGACTGGCGGGTGGGCAACCTGGACTGGCGGGTGAGCAACCCGGACCGGGGTGAGGGAAATTTCGCTCACGCTGGACCATGTTGCTCCAGCCCCGCTAGCAACCCCCCCGTACGCGTCTGTCCCACTTCGCTCCCGCCTCCGCCTCAACACTTCGTCACCCGCCGTCCGCGTCCCACTTCGTCGCTCGCCTCCGTCTCTGGCGGGGTCGGGAATTGCGGGCGTTATCCACATAGCCGGTTCTCCATCCGCGTGCGGGCGGACTATGGGCTTTGCTGGAAACCATGGCTGACTTTCCACTGCGAATCCGCACCAGCGCCGACAAACCGTACGAGGAGGCCTGGCCGCGGGAGCTCTCCCGACGTGCCAAGAGCGGCGAGCTGCTGAGAATCAGGCACGGGTGTTATGTGGACGCCCAAAGCTGGGGACAACTCGAGGACGAGCAGCGTTATCGCGGAATGCTCAAGGCGATGACCAGCACTGCACGTCGTCCTCCACTGTTCGGGGCGGAGACAGCGGGAGTGCTCTGGGGGTTCCCCCGCTCGGACCTGCCGCCGGACATCCAGGTGATCGTGCCGGTGGGTAGCGGGCGCAAGAGTAGCAATGGAGTGCGCCGGATGACGTCTCCTGCAGGCGAGGTCTCCGCCGAAGCGATGGGTTGCGGGCTACGTGTGACCGGCAAGATCCAGACGGCCGTCGATCTTTGTATGATCTATGACTTTCCATGGGCAGTTGCTGTCATGGACAGGCTGCTCAACACGAAGCCCCTCCCAGCAGAAAGTCGGAAGCGTCCAGTGACCAAGGCGGACGTTGAAGACCTTATCGCCCTGCTTCCATCCGGAGCCAAACGTCGAAAAGTCCGCCGGGTCCTCGACTTCGCCGATGGCTCGGCGATGTATCCGGGCGAGTCTCTGAGTCGGGTGTATATCGCTGAGCTCGGATTTCCGGCGCCCGAACTGCAGTACAGAGTGATGGATGAGCTGGGACTGGCCGCTGTCGTTGACTTCTGGTGGAAGGATCACGCGCTGGTCGGAGAGTTCGACGGTCGGGGTAAGTATCAGAAACCCGAGTACATGCAGGGGAAAACCGTTGCCCAAGTGGTGATCGATGAGAAGAACCGGGAGAACCGCATACGAGCCACAGGCAAAAACGTGGTGCGGTGGGAATGGAAGGAAGCCACAAATCCTCAGCTCCTGCTACGAGAGCTCACCAAGGCGGGATTGCCACGCATCAACCGGCGTCCGTGAGGCGCTGGGTGAAGCCGCGAGGAGCAATCCAGACGCCGGGCCGAGCACCCAGGACAGTGAATCGGGCAACCTGGACATAGAGCAGGAGTATTCGGACCGAGGTGAGGGAAATGCTGCTCACTTTCGTCTGAACTGCTCCTTTCGAGTCCCGGCCGGCGGGAAACCGGCACACATCCCACTCACCTTTGTCCAGGTTGCTCCCGGCCTCCGCTCCCCGCCTCCGCCACCCGCCCTCGCGACCGGCCTCCGCCACCCGCCTCCGCCACCCGCCCTCGCGACCGGCCTCCGCGACCCGCCCGCGGCGAAGACAAAGCCAACCTCAGTCCTCCAGCACTACTGCCTGCGCAACGATCACGCGCTCGCCGTTGAACGTCACGGCGGGGGAGCCATGCAGCCGGTAGCCACTCTCCAGAGCCTCGCTCACCCGCGCGCAGAACGCGCGGTCGTCGGGGCCGGTCAGTACGCGGTAGCGCAGTGGCGTCTCATCACTCATGTTTACTCCTGAACGAACCTAGTTGAAGACTACGGTCCGCGTGCCATCGAGCAGCACACGGTGCTCGGCATGCCACTGCACGGCCTGTGCCAGCGTCCGGCTTTCGACGTCCGCACCCATCGCGGCCAGCTGTGGTGCCGTCCGCGCGTGATCCACGCGGATGACTTCCTGCTCGATGATGGGGCCCTCGTCCAGAGCCGGGGTCACGTAGTGGGCAGTTGCACCGATCAGCTTCACGCCGCGGGCGTGCGCCTGGTGGTAGGGACGCGCACCCTTGAACGACGGCAGAAACGAGTGGTGGATATTGATTGCACGCCCCACCAGCTGCGAGCACAGGGAGTCGCTGAGCACCTGCATGTACCGTGCAAGAACCACGAGTTCAATCCGATGCTCGGCCACGAGCTCCAAAAGTCGTTCCTCCGCCGAAGCCTTACCGTCAGCAGTGACGGGAACATGGTGAAAAGGCACGCCATAGAATGCGGCAAGGTCAGCCAGGTCCGTGTGGTTCGAAACAATCACGGGCACCTCGATCGGCAGGATCCCCGCGCGCTGCTGGAAGAGCAGGTCGTTGAGGCAGTGGGCGGATTTGGAGGCCATGATGAGCGTGCGCGCCGGTGTGCCTTCGGCGTGCAGCCCCCACGTCATCCCGAACGCCTGGGCTACCGGCGCCAGGTGCGCTTCGACGGCGCCCCGTTCCGATCGCGTGGTGATCGCCACCCGCATGAAGAACGTCCCCGAGTCCGGGCTGCCGTACTGCTGGGACTCGGTGATATTGCAGTCAGCAGCCACCAACGCCCCGGAAACGGCATGGACAATTCCCGGCCGGTCATCACAGGAGAGCGTCAGAATGAACGACGACGGCGCGCTGCCGGGAACACCGGCCTGTACAGCTTCAGTCACGCTCCAAGGTTACCGGGCACGGCAGGGGCGCAGCAGCGCTGCGAGTCACCGTCCGAAACACTTCGAGCCAGTTTGGCTGGAACTTTCGGGCGCACCCCGGTCAACAGGTAGCCTGACCTGTAGAACCCTCATCTCACCAGGAGCCTTCCGTGACTTCATCCTCTCCCTCTGTGACCCAGTCCGTGACCAATGCGCCGCTGTCCGAGGTGGACCCGGAAATCGCCGCGGTCCTCAACAATGAGCTCGCACGCCAGCGCGACACCCTCGAGATGATCGCCTCCGAGAACTTCGCGCCGCGATCGGTCCTCGAAGCTCAGGGCTCGGTCCTGACCAACAAGTACGCGGAGGGCTACCCGGGCCGCCGTTACTACGGCGGCTGCGAGCATGTTGACGTCGCAGAAAGCCTGGCCATCGAGCGCGTCAAGACGCTCTTCGGTGCGGAGTACGCCAACGTCCAGCCGCACTCAGGAGCCCAGGCCAACGCCGCCGCGCTCGCTGCGATGATCAAGCCCGGCGAGAAGATCATGGGCCTGTCCCTGGCGCACGGCGGCCACCTGACCCACGGCATGAAGCTGAACTTCTCCGGCAAGCTTTATGAAGTCGCAGCATATGGTGTCGAGAATGACACGCACCGCCTCGACATGGAGCGCGTCCGCGAGCAGGCCCTGGCTGAGAAACCCCAGGTCATCATCGCCGGTTGGTCCGCGTACCCCCGTCACCTCGATTTCGCAGCATTCCGGTCCATCGCTGACGAGGTCGGCGCCCTGCTCTGGACCGACATGGCCCACTTCGCAGGCCTCGTGGCAGCCGGCCTGCACCCGAGCCCCGTTCCCCACTCGGACGTGGTCACCTCCACCGTGCACAAGACCCTCTCCGGCCCGCGCTCAGGCGTGATCCTGGCCAAGCAGGAGTGGGCCAAGAAGTTGAACTCCAACGTTTTCCCGGGCCAGCAGGGTGGCCCGCTCATGCACGTCATCGCGGCCAAAGCCACGGCCTTCAAGATTGCCGGCACGGAAGAATTCAAGGAGCGCCAGAAGCGCGTCCTCGAGGGCGCCCGCATCATCGCAGAGCGGCTCATGGGCGCTGACGTCACCGAGCACGGAGTGTCGGTCCTCACCGGCGGAACCGACGTGCATCTGGTCCTGGTGGACCTCCGCCACTCCGAGCTGGACGGTCAGCAGGCGGAGGACCTCCTGCACTCGGTGGGCATCACGGTGAACCGCAACGCGGTCCCCAATGATCCGCGCCCGCCCATGGTCACCTCCGGCCTCCGCATCGGCACCCCCGCTCTCGCCACCCGCGGATTCGGCTCCACCGAGTTCGCCGAGGTGGGCGAAATCATCGCTGCAGTTTTGAAGCCCGGTGCTGACGTCGAGGGGCTGCGTGCACGCGTATCCCGCCTCGCTGCCGATTTCCCGCTCTACCCCGGGCACGAGGAATGGTAGAAGACCTGCCCCCAGGTGCGTTGGACTCGGCGGCAGCCCGCTCGGATGAGTACGAGATCCCCACAGCGGAGTGCTGTTTCACAGGGTGCTGTGAGCGTGGCAAGGCGTACCTGCTCGAGGAATTGGACAGGGAACAGCTCAACAAAGGAGCGGCGTAGATGAGCGCACAAATTCTTGACGGCAAGGCAACAGCGGCCGCAATCCGCAGCGAACTCACAGAGCGGGTCACCACTCTGAAGGGCCAGGGCATCACGCCCGGCCTGGGTACGGTGTTGGTCGGAGATGACCCTGGGAGCCATTCCTACGTCGCCGGAAAGCACCGCGACTGTGAGCAGGTGGGCATCAACTCGATCCGCCGCGACCTGCCGGGGGACATCAGCCAGGAGGACCTCGAAAAGGTCATTGACGAACTGAACGATGACGACGCCACCACCGGTTACATCGTCCAGTTGCCTCTGCCTGCGCACATCGACGCACATGCCATCCTGGAGCGGATGACGCCGGGCAAGGACGCCGACGGACTGCACCCGACCAATCTCGGGAAGCTCGTCCTCAATGTCAACGGACCTATGGACTCGCCCCTGCCGTGCACCCCGCATGGCATCGTCGAGCTGCTTCTGCGCCATGACATCGAGCTCAAGGGCAAGAACGTGCTCGTCGTGGGACGTGGGGTGACTGTAGGTAGGCCGCTTGGCCTGCTGCTGACCCGGCGTGCGATCAACGCGACCGTCACGCTGGCGCATACCGGCACAGTGGACCTGCCGCGGCACCTCAGCGAGGCCGACGTCGTCGTGGCGGCCGCGGGCCTGCCCGGGATGATCACGGCTGAACATCTGAAGCCCGGCGCTATCGTCCTGGACGTGGGGGTCACGAGGGTGACTGATCCTGAGACCGGCAAGGCCATCCTGCGCGGCGACGTCGCGAAGGACGCAGCCGGCGTCGCCGGCTGGCTTTCGCCCAACCCCGGGGGAGTGGGCCCCATGACGCGCGCGATGCTCCTGGCCAACGTCGTCGAGGCTGCGGAACGTCAGGCGGGCGTCACCAGCTAGTTGCAACTCCCAGGGTAGGCTCTAGGCTGTTCTGGTGCCCAACCAAACTATTCCGAACTACGTCATCTCCGCTGACCGGCTGACCAAGCACTACGGGAATTTCGCTGCCGTCGACGGCATCTCATTCGACGTACCAGCGGGGGAGTCCTTCGGCCTGCTCGGTCCCAACGGCGCCGGCAAGTCGACCACCATGAGGATGATCGGCGGCGTCTCGCAGCGCACCTCCGGGAAGCTGACCATCATGGGTCTGGACCCTGAGCAGCATGGTCCGGAGGTTCGGGCGCACCTCGGCGTCGTGCCGCAGCAGGACAATCTGGACGAGGAACTGCGCGTCCGGGACAACCTGCTGGTCTACGGCCGCTACTTCGGCCTGCCGATGAGCTACCTCAAACCCAAGGCGGATGAGCTGCTTGAGTTCGCCCAGCTCACCGACAAGGCAAAGGCGAAGGTGGACTCGCTGTCAGGCGGCATGAAGCGGCGCCTGACCATCGCCCGGTCTCTCATCAACGAGCCGAAGATCCTCCTGCTGGACGAGCCCACCACCGGCCTCGATCCACAGGCGCGGCATATTCTCTGGGACCGGCTGTTCCGTCTGAAGGAGTCCGGGGTTACCCTGATCCTCACGACCCACTACATGGATGAGGCGGAGCAGCTCTGCGACCGCCTCGTCGTGGTGGACAAGGGGCAGATCATGGCTGAGGGATCTCCCGCCACACTCATCCGCGAGCACTCCACCCGTGAGGTGCTCGAGCTCCGCTTCGGCTCGGAAAGGAACACAACGGTGGCAGCGGATCTGGCCGGCATCGGTGAACGGCTCGAGTCCCTGCCGGACCGCGTGCTGATCTACACGCACGACGGCGAGTCTGCCCTTGAGCAGGTCACCGCCCGCGGTCTTCATCCCATTACCTCCCTTGTGCGCCGGTCCTCCCTTGAGGATGTTTTCCTGCGACTGACCGGTAGGAGCCTCGTTGACTAGCCAGCACACCGGCACCCCGGATCAGCCCGCACCGGGCGGCCACCGGGAAACGGGAAATACGAAGAATGAGCAGGCCGTCCGCGCTGCCCATTCCCCGATGGTCGCGGCGGAACGCGCCCGGAAGTTCGGCTCCTGGTATTACGCCGAACACGCCCTTAAGGTGATGAACGGCTACCGCTGGACGCTGCTCGCCTACAGCGTGGGCAATCCCGTGATGTATCTCTTCGCAATGGGAGTCGGCCTCGCCACGCTCGTGGACAGCAACAGCGCCGAGAGCGCTTTCGGCGGCGTTAGCTATCTTGCGTTCATTGCGCCGGCGCTCCTGTCCTCCGCCACGATCATGACGGCCGCCACGGAGTTCACCTATCCCGTCATGGACGGCTTCAAGTGGCGGCGCGTCTACTACGGTCCGCATGCCTCGCCGCTGGCCGTGCACCAGATCGTCAACGGATACATCATCGCGATCTCACTGAGGCTCTTCCTGATGTCCGCGATCTACTTCGCGATCGTTGCCGCCTTCGGTGCATCGCCATCTGCCTGGGGGTCGGTGGCAATCATCGTCGCCGTTGTCTGCGGGCTTTCGTTCGGGCTCCCGCTCATGGCGTACTCGGCCAGCGTCACCGAGGACAAGGGCCAGTTCGCGCTGGTCATGCGCTTCATCGTGACTCCGTTGTTCCTGTTTTCCGGCACCTTCTTCCCGCTCGAAACGCTGCCCATCTTCCTACGCTGGATCGGGTGGATCTCCCCGCTGTGGCACGGTACGGAACTGGGACGGGTGCTGACCTACGGGTATGACGAGCCGCTCTGGCTCTCGGCAATCCACATCCTCTATCTGGTGGCGCTGGCACTGCTCGGCTGGGTCCTGGCCCGCCGCATGTATGAACGGAGGCTGGGCAAGTGAGCAACATTCTCACTGAAGAGGACTACCGGGTCCAGGTCAAGGACCGCCCGTTCAGTGCGCTGTACGCACGCAATGCCAAAGCAGTGATCGCGCGCGGACTCATGGCCACCAAGAGCAGCAACTGGCTGATCATGGTGTCCGGGTTCTTTGAGCCGGTGCTCTACCTCATCTCCATGGGGGTGGGCCTGGGCGCACTGGTGGGCACCGTCGTCGGGCCCGGCGGAGAGGAAATCAGCTACGCCGCCTACATAGCGCCGGCGCTCCTTGCGGTCTCCGCAATGAACGGCGCGGTGTACGACTCCACCTGGAACGTGTTCTTCAAGATGAATTTCGCGAAGCTTTACCAGGGCATGCTGTACACCTCGCTGGGGCCGCTGGATGTGGCGATCGGTGAAATCTTCCTCGCCCTCCTGCGGGGCGCCCTGTACGCCACGGGCTTCACCGCGGTGATGGGCCTGATGGGGCTGATCACCACGCCGTGGGCCCTGCTCATGGTTCCGGCGTCCGTGCTGATCGCTTTTGGCTTCGCCTCGTTCGGCATGGGCATCACCAGCTACATGAAGACCTTCCAGCAGATGGATTGGATCAATTTCGTGATGCTGCCGATGTTCCTGTTCTCGGCGACGTTCTATCCATTGAGTGTTTACCCGCAGGGCATCCAGTGGTTCATCCAGGCTCTGCCGCTCTGGCACGGCGTTGAACTGCTGCGTCAACTCAGTATTGGCATCTTCACCCCTGCAACGGCGGTCCATATCACCTATTACGTGGTGATGATCCTCGTGGGGATGATCCTGACCACCACTCGCCTCCGGAAGCTGTTTCTGAAGTAGGAACGCGTAAGGACGGAAGGTGTCCGCGATTGCCTACCATTCGCGGTGGAGACGGCAGATACTGGGACCATGATTGGGAAATGGCACGCAACCGTCTTCGACTGCTCAAACACGGACCAGCTGGCGTCCTTCTACGAGGACCTGTTGGGCATGATCCGCGTCCAGCATGATGACAACGGGTGGATCACCATCGGTGATGCCCCGGACCGTCCGGCACTGGCCTTCCAGCAGGTTGAGGGATACATGCCGCCGAGGTGGCCGGGCCAGGAGATCCCGCAGCAGGTGCATCTCGATATCCGGGTGGAAGACCTCGACGTCGCGGAGCAGAAGGTGCTCGCGCTAGGGGCTACCAGCCTGGAGTCGGGGACGGGCACCTACCGGGTCTATCTGGACCCGGCAGGCCATCCGTTCTGCCTCGTGTGCTGGTAGGCACGGCTTGCTAACGGACCCTCAGGTGACCAGTTCGGCGTACACAACGTAGTTGTCGTCGAAGAGCCCGGTTTCCGGATCATAGCCGTCGCAGGTGATGAGCCGGAGCTCGGCGCCCTCGGTGTTCCCATACACCTTCTGGGTCGGGAAGTTGTCCTTCGGGTACTGCTCGCCCTTGGTCACTGCGAAAGTGGCGGTGGACCCATCCTTGCGCTTGACCTCGATGAGGTCGCCGGCCTTCAGCGCCCTGAGGTCCGCAAAGACGCCGGGGCCGCCGCCGGTGGCGTTGACATGGCCCAGCAAGACAGCCGGTCCGCGCTCGCCGGGCGTGGGGGACTGGTTGTACCAACTGGCTGGTGCTCCGGGTCCGTCCGGCGGCACTTCCAGGGACCCGTTTTCCCGTAGTCCAAGCGAGAGCAGTTCGGAACCCGCTTCGATGGTGGGTATCGAGAAGGAGACCGGTTCGGAAGCTTCCAGCACCGGCGGAAGGGCGGGCGTCTGGGAAGGCTCCGCGGAGGGGGACGTTTCGGGGCTCGCGGAAGGGGCCGTTGTTGCCGGCACGGAGGTAGCCGGCGCCGTCGTCGTCGTTGGGGCCTGAGCACCCTCGCTGCCGGTGCCTGTGCCGCAACCGGTGAGTATCAAAAGGGCGGCCGCCGCAGAAACTGCAAAGCTTCTGCGGCGGCCGGAGTTGGAGCTGATCATGAGATCAGATCAGTCCTTTACTTGGTGGTTGAGCGACGGACAGCGTAGGTGCCGCCGGCTGCTGCTGCCAGAACCAGGCCGCCACCGAGGGCGATCATGCCCAGGTTGGAGCCGGTCTCCTGAGCAACGCCGGTGTCAGCGCCACCCTCAGGCATTGCCCCCATCTGTGAAGCAACCAGAGTGCCACACAGAGCAGGCGAGGTTGCGCCGATCGGGAGGTCCGGGTTCAGGTCGCTCGGTGCGCTGAAGACCTCTTCGCTGACGCCTGCGGTGGCGGGATCGAGACCGTGGACAACAACGACGGCGGTGCCGGCGTCAAGCGCGTCCTGGGTTTCCTGGTTCAGTTCGAACGTGCGGGAAATGGTGTAGGAACCGCCCTGTCCGCCGAGTGCCAGGTCAAGACCGGCAGCAGGGCTGGTATCGCCGCTGGTGGACAGCGTGGTGACGATTCCGCCGTAGAACGGAGCGCCCTCGGTCACGCTGACGAGGCCGTCGCCGTCCGTGTCAGCAGCGGGCGTCGGGCAAGTGCCCTCCGCTCCACCGTGGATGTGCTGGACGTGCGGGTAAGGTCCGTCCATGAAGGTCTCAGCCAAGCCGGACACCTGAAGGTTGACAGTTGCCTGGGTTCCTTCGACATCGACCGTGATGGTGCCGGTTCCGGTGGTGCCGTTCAGTTGGCCGAGGGTCGAGGAGTATGACTCCACATGGTTGTCAGCCATGGCGGGTGCGCCGCCCATTGCGAGCAGACCCATAGCGAGGGTCGGGACTGCGAAAAGAGCTTTCTTGTTCATGATTCCTCCATGGTGCGAATGGGACGCGCACCGGAAAGGATGCGCATGACCTTAGTTCGGCGTGGGTTGCATCACGGATGGGTGTGATCTGAATTAAATTTCCCCCGCGCCTTCTTCGGATGCTCGAACCGTCTTTTCGCCGGTGGTGGAAGCAACCTTGCCCGCGCTGCCGGTTTGCGACAATAGAGGCATGCAACCACTGGGAACCTCTGGAAAAACCGCGGGCAAGGGACTGAGCCTGCGTATGGGCGGCGTAGGAATGGCCATCATGTTGGTGGTGTTTTTGGTGGCTGTGGTCTTCGCAGCCAATGAGAACGACGTCGTTGGCTGGCTGGTGGTCATCATCTCCCTTGGGTGGCTGCTGATTTTCAGCTTCGTGGTGTTTACGGTGCGCTCTGCCGCACGCAAGGCGAGCGCCCGGATCGACGAGTTCAACAGGGCCGCCGGCGGGGGCATGGCGGGCGGAGGCCCGGCCGGTACAAGCGCCGCAATGCGGGATCAGAAGCTCGATCACAGCTTCAAGATCGTCCAGGTCCAGGCCCGCGTGATCCGCGATCATCTCGGCACGGACCAGGGCATGGTGGACCGTGCGCTGGAAACCATCGAGATCACTTCCCACAATGCCCGCAGCATGATGAAAAACGACGACGACGGTCCGGTTGAGGGCACTGTCGTCGACTAGCGCTCCGGTAAGGTTGATCGGGTGAGTTCGGCACAAACCCTGATAAGCAGCAAGCACCCAGAAGCCCTTCGTATTGCCACCGTGAACGTAAACGGAATCCGCGCAGCATACCGGCGGGGAATGCAGGAGTGGCTTGAGGACAGGGACATCGACATCCTGTGCCTCCAGGAGGTTCGTGCACCGGACAAGGTGGTGCGGGAGCTCCTTGGGGACTCCTGGCACATTCTGCACTCTGAGGCCGCGGCCAAGGGCCGTGCCGGCGTCGCCGTCGCTTCCCGTCTGGAGCCCACGGAGACCCGCGAGCACATCGGTGACGAGTACTTCGCCTCCGCTGGTCGCTGGGTGGAAGCTGATTTCGACCTGGACGGAACCACCCTCAGCGTGGTCAGCGCCTACGTGCACTCAGGGGAGGCGGACTCGCCGCAGCAGCAGGACAAGTACCGGTTCCTCGACCTGATGTCGGCGCGGCTCACCGAGCTGCGCGGCACCCGCGACCACGCCCTGGTGGTGGGAGACCTCAACGTCGGACACACCACCCGGGATATCCGGAACTGGAAGGGCAACCTGAAGAAGGCAGGCTTCCTGCCGGAGGAACGCGCCTACTTCGATCATTTCTTCAGCGATGCGGTGGGCTGGGTTGATGTCCACCGTGACCTTGCCGGGGACGTTGACGGCCCCTACACCTGGTGGTCCTGGCGCGGCAAGGCTTTCGACAACGACGCCGGCTGGCGCATCGACTACCACCTCGCCACCCCTGAACTGGCAACAGCCGCCACCACCGCCGTCGTCGATCGAGCCCACTCCTGGGAAGCGCGCTTTTCGGATCACGCGCCGCTCGTCGTCGACTACAAGCTCTTACAACCACAGGACTGATATGACCTCCTCCACAGCGACACGTCAGCGGGTTCTGTCCGGTATGCAGCCCTCGGGCAGTTCCCTCCACCTGGGCAACTACCTCGGAGCCCTCGTGCAGTGGGTTCGGATGCAGGACTCCTATGACGCGATCTACTTCATTCCCGACCTCCACGCCATTACCGTGCCGCAGGATCCGGCGGAGCTCGCTGAACGCACCAGGTTGACCGCCGCGCAGTACATTGCCGGCGGTGTGGATGTGGACAAGTGCACGCTCTTCGTGCAGTCACACGTGCCTGAACACGCGCAGCTGGCCTGGGTGCTGAACTGCATTACCGGGTTCGGCGAGGCCTCCCGCATGACCCAGTTCAAGGACAAGTCGCTCAAGCAGGGCACCGATTCCACGTCGGTAGGCCTGTTCACCTACCCCATCCTGCAGGCCGCGGACATCCTGCTGTACCAGCCGGAAGGCGTTCCCGTCGGTGAGGACCAGCGCCAGCATATTGAGTTGAGCCGGGACCTCGCGCAGCGCTTCAATACGCGATTCGGAGAGACGTTCGTGGTTCCCAAGCCGTTCATCCAGAAGGAGTCGGCCAAAATTTATGACCTGCAGAATCCGACCGCCAAGATGTCCAAGTCCGCAAGCTCCGCGGCGGGACTGATCAACATCATGGATGAACCGAAAGTCACCGCCAAGCGCATTAAATCGGCAGTGACGGATGACGGCACGGAAATTCGCTTCGATCGCGAGGAGAAGCCGGGCGTCTCCAACCTGCTCTCCATCTATTCACTGATGACGGGGAAGAGCCTGGAGGACGTCGTCGGGCATTTTGAGGGCCGGATGTACGGTCACCTGAAGGTGGAGCTTGCGGACGTGGTGGTTGATCGCCTTGAGCCTGTGCGGGCACGCGCGCTGGAGCTGCTCGGCGATCCGGGCGAGCTTGACCGGCTGCTCGCGGTAGGCGAGGAAAAGGCGCGGGAAATTGCGTCGGTTACGCTGGCAGATGTGTTCTCCAAAGTAGGTTTCCTCCCTGCGCGCGGACGCGGACCGGCGGGTGCCTTCTAGGATCATGAGCCACCCCCTCAGCGACACCGAGCAGCACCAACCGACCTACGTAGTGGGCCGGCGTGCTGTGGAGGGCAAGCTCGTGGGAGTGGTCATCGCCCTTCCGGAGCCCATTGCAGGCGAGCTCGAACGCTGGCGGGCCTCCTTCGGCGATCCGATGGCTGCTCTCGTCCCACCGCACATCACGCTGATCACCACCACCCCGGCCGCGGACTGGCCGTCGACCATCGCCCACGTGCGTGAGGTGGCCTCCGCGCAAAGTTCCTTCACGGTCACCCTGAAAAGCACCGGCACGTTCCGTCCGCTCACCCCTGTGGTCTTCATCAATGTCACCGAGGGTTTTGATTCCTGCGTTGACCTGCACCGGCGGCTACAGGCCGGGCCCCTCGCCCGCGACCTCGAGTACCCCTTCCACCCACACGTCACCGTAGCCCATGACGTAAGCGAAGCCAACATGGATTCGGCCGAGGTGCAGCTCGACGACTTCGAGGCATCCTTTACGGTACGTACCATGGGACTGTACGAGCACGACGTCACGGGCGTGTGGAAACTACGGGAAGAGCTCGCTTTTGGCCAGAACGCTACCGCCGGCGAAAAACCGGGCGCCTGATAACCCGTTCCCAACGGAGCGGATGAAGCTCAAGCTGAAGGTTCTGCAAGCCCGCCGCGATCTCGGCCGGGCCCGGCGGGAAAAGGGCGGGGGAGCACCCGTTCTTCTGGCCACCTTCCAATATCTGCTGGCCAAGCTGAACGCTTTCCGTCCCATGCGGGCTTTCCAGCTCTACACCAGTCGCCACGGTCCGCTCATGGCCGCAGGGATCGCCTACAACATGTTTTTCGCCATTGCCGCATTACTGGTTGTTGGTTTCTCAATCGCAGGGCTGGTAGTCGCCGGGAACACCGAATTGCAACAGATGATCGTCCGTGCAGTGGACCGAACCACACCCGGGCTCATCGACACTGACGGGGAGGGCACCAGCAGCACCGGGTTCGCCACAACCGAAGAGCTCTTCGACCTGGAGTCCGGGCTCAGCCTCGCCCTGCTCATCTCAACGGTTGTCATGCTCTTCACGTCGCTGCGCTGGATCGGGGGCGTACGCGAGGGGATGCGCGGTATCTTCGACCTGCCCGCGGTCCAGGCGAATCCCATCCTGGTCAAGCTCAAGGACCTTGGGATTCTGCTTGTGCTTGCGGTGGCGCTCATCGTCACCACCGCTGTCGGGCTGATTGCCAATACCGTCCTGGATCTGGTCCTTCAATGGCTGGGCCTGGATAGTGCTGCCAAACCGTTGACGCAAATCGCAGGCACGACGGTCACGCTCCTGCTGGATACCCTCGTCGCAGTCATCCTGTTCCACTCGGCCTCCGCCATCCAGATGCCCCGGGCCGTCCTGTTTCAGTCTGCCCTCATCGCGGGAGTGGGCAGCACCGTCCTGCGGACCTTCAGCACCCTCCTGCTGGCCGGAGTGGACCGCAACCCGCTGCTCGCTCCCTTCGCCGTCATCATCGGGCTGTTTGTCTGGTTCTTCCTGCTGAGCCAGGTCTACCTGCTGGCAACGGCTTGGGGCGCCATCGGTGCGGCAGATGCCCAGTCCGCCCGCTCCCGCGCACGCGGCGGCCGCGCACGGTCCCTGCGCCAGCGCAGCAGGGCGGCGGCGGCTAAAACCTCGGAACTTTCGGGCACCTAAAGCGACTTGGCCGGCGTCGAAGTCGCCTGAGCTGCGCAAAACTTCCGGGAACGACGACGGCGCGGCCACCTTTCGGTAGCCGCGCCGTTTCGTCCGCAGTAGAAGCGCTTTTAGACCTTGCGGGACAGGATGGCCTGCTTGACCTCGGCGATCGCCTGCGTGACCTGAATGCCGCGCGGGCACGCCTCTGTGCAGTTGAAGGTGGTGCGGCAGCGCCACACACCTTCCTTGTCATTGAGGATCTCCAGGCGCATGTCGCCGGCGTCGTCGCGTGAGTCAAAGATGAAGCGGTGTGCGTTGACGATGGCCGCCGGCCCGAAGTACTGGCCGTCTGTCCAGAAGACCGGGCAGGATGAAGTGCACGCTGCGCAGAGGATGCACTTGGTGGTGTCATCGAACCGCTCGCGCTCCTCCGACGACTGCAGGCGCTCCCGGGTTGGCTCGTGGCCGCGGTTGATGAGGAAGGGCATGATCTCGCGGTACGACTGGAAGAACGGTTCCATGTCGACAATGAGGTCCTTCTCCACCGGCAGGCCCTTGATCGGTTCGACCAGGATGGGCTTGGAGGTGTCCAAATCCTTCAGCAGGGTTTTGCACGCCAGCCTGTTGCGGCCGTTGATGCGCATGGCATCGGAACCGCAGACGCCGTGCGCGCAGGAACGGCGGAACGAAACGGTGCCGTCATGCTCCCACTTCACCTTGTGCAAAGCATCCAGGACGCGGTCCGTGCCGTACATGGTGAGCTTCCACTCGTCCCAGTGCGCGTCATCAGAGACCTCGGGGTTGTAACGCCGCACCTTGAGGGTGATGTCGAAGGTTGGAATCTCACCTCCGCCACCTACTCCGGGTGCCAGGTCAACCTTCGAGGCCGGTTCTTTTTCGACTGTTTCGGTGCTCATCAGTACTTACGCTCCATGGGCTGGTAACGGGTGAAGACTACCGGTTTGGTCTCAAGGCGCACCCCGCTGGTTTCAGTGGCGGAAGGATCCTTGTAGGCCATGGAATGGGTCATGAAGTTCTTGTCATCACGCTCGGGGTAGTCCTCGCGGAAGTGGCCGCCGCGGGATTCCTGGCGATGCAGGGCAGCTGCCGTCATGACCTTGGCCATATCCAGCAGGAACCCGAGCTCAACGGCTTCCAGCAGGTCAAGGTTGAAACGCTTGCCCTTGTCCTGGACAGTGACGCGGGTGTAGCGCTCCTCAAGTTTGTCAATGACCTCGAGGGCTTCCT
Organism: Arthrobacter sp. KKT183; assembly: GCF_055657625.1. NCBI lineage: Bacteria > Bacillati > Actinomycetota > Actinomycetes > Micrococcales > Micrococcaceae > Arthrobacter > Arthrobacter sp. KKT183. The sequence continues at coordinate 869,074 of NZ_CM145770.1, forward strand.
TGAGGGTCTGTTCGGTACGGAACACCTGGACGTTGGCGTCCATGATGTCCTGCAGTTCCTGGCGGATCTGGGCAACGCGCTCGCCGCCCTCTGAGCTGCGCATGGTGTCCAGCAGACGCTCGGTCTCGACCAGCGGGTTGTCCGGGATCTCAACGAACTCGGCTGTGACGGCGTACTCAGCCGCGGCGATTCCCGCACGCTTGCCGAAGACGTTGATATCCAGCAGCGAGTTGGTCCCGAGGCGGTTGGAGCCGTGAACGGAAACGCAGGCAACCTCACCCGCGGCGTAGAGGCCGGGGACAACGGTGTCATTGTCCTGCAGAACCTCAGCCTTGATGTTGGTGGGGATACCGCCCATTGCATAGTGCGCGGTCGGGAACACGGGCACCGGCTCGGTGTACGGTTCCACGCCCAGGTAGGTACGGGCAAACTCCGTGATGTCCGGCAGCTTTGCGTCGATGTGCGCTGGTTCGAGGTGCGTCAGGTCCAGGAGGACGTAGTCCTTGTTGGGCCCGGCGCCGCGACCCTCGCGCACCTCGTTGGCCATGGAACGCGCCACGATGTCACGGGGTGCGAGGTCCTTGATGGTGGGAGCATACCGCTCCATGAAACGCTCACCCTCGGAGTTGCGAAGGATTGCGCCCTCGCCGCGGGCCGCCTCGGAGAGCAGGATCCCGAGCCCGGCCAGGCCGGTGGGGTGGAACTGGAAGAACTCCATGTCCTCCAGTGGGATACCGCGGCGGAAGGCAATGCCCATGCCGTCGCCGGTCAGCGTGTGCGCGTTGGAGGTGGTCTTGTAGACCTTGCCGACACCGCCGGTCGCGAAGACAACCGACTTGGCCTGGAAGACGTGCAGCTCACCGGTGGCGAGGTCATAGGAGACGACGCCGGCAACCCGCTTCCGGATGCGTGTTACGCCGTCTACGGTGAACTCCTCGTCCACCGTCAGCATGTCGAGTACGTAGTACTCATTGAAGAACTCGACGTTGTGCTTCACGCAGTTTTGGTACAGCGTCTGCAGGATCATGTGACCCGTGCGGTCAGCGGCGTAACAGGAGCGCCGGACAGGGGCCTTTCCGTGGTCCCGGGTGTGACCTCCGAAGCGGCGCTGGTCAATGCGGCCCTCGGGCGTGCGGTTGAACGGCAGGCCCATCTTCTCGAGGTCCAGCACGGCGTCGATTGCTTCCTTCGCCATGACCTCAGCGGCGTCCTGGTCAACCAGATAATCGCCGCCCTTCACGGTGTCGAAGGTGTGCCATTCCCAGTTGTCTTCCTCGACGTTGGCGAGGGCGGCGCACATGCCACCCTGCGCCGCACCCGTGTGTGAACGGGTGGGGTAGAGCTTGGTCAGTACAGCCGTCCTTGCGCGCTGGCCGGATTCAATCGCGGCGCGCATGCCGGCGCCACCTGCGCCCACAATAACGACGTCGTACTTATGGACCTGCATACTGTGCTCTTTCTGTTGAAACTGGTGGTGAAGCGGACCGCCCTGGTGCCTTGGCGACCAGCGGCCGAAAAATTACGGCGCCGGGCAGTAGTCGGCGACGTGCGGGACTCCGTTGACCACAGGGCACGGATCGAAGGTGAAGATCACGAGGGTGCCGAGCACAACGATGACGACCGTGGAGACGTACAGCACGTTCTTCAGCCAGAACCGGGTGGAGTCCTTTTCCGCGTAGTCATTGATGATGACGCGGACACCGTTGGTGCCGTGGAGCATGGCGAGCCAGAGCATGACGAGGTCCCAGACCTGCCACAGCGGATCCGCCCACTTGCCGGCGACGAAGCCGAAGTCAACGCCCTCAATGCCGTCTCCGGCGATGAGGCTGGTCCACAGGTGGACGAAGATCAGCACCACAAGGACCACACCCGAGAGCCGCATGAACAACCATGCGAACATCTCGAAGTTTCCCTTGGAACTGCCGCTGCGCCGGTACTGCGGTGAAATGCGTCCGGAACGGGGAGATTCAACGACGGGAGCAGCCATGGCTTAGTGACCTCCGAAAACAACGGCGAGATGGCGGATGGAGAAGGCGATCATGGTGACTGCCCAGAGCCCGACGACGGCCCACAGCATCTGGCGCTGGTACCGGGGGCCCTTCTTCCAGAAGTCCACCAGGACAACGCGGAGGCCATTGAACGCGTGGAAGACAATGGCGCCTACCAGTCCCAGTTCTCCGAGACCCATGATGGGATTCTTGTACGACTCGATAACGGCGTCATAGGCCTCGGGCGAAACCCGCACCAAAGAGGTGTCCAGCACATGCACGAGTAGAAAGAAAAAGATCACGACGCCGGTAATACGATGCGCAACCCAGGACCACTGGCCTTCGCGGCCGCGGTAGAGGGTGCCTGCTGGTGTCTTCGACACTGAAAAACCTCCCTGTGTCGCAGGGGCGTTAGCGCGTCTTCAACGCTGGAATGTCGCCCCGCGAGAGCACTCTTTCCACAAGCCTAATCTAGGCCCGGCCGATGGGGTGTTCAATTTAGGCAGCCCTACGTTGTGACCTTGTTAACAGAGGGTTGTTACAAGTGATATGCGGGGCGGTTGAAGCGCTGTGTTCCCGCTGGGTTAATGTGGGAGCGATGAGTACTCATGAGCACAGCCCCCTGGACCGCTTCCACGGTGTAATCCCGGCAGGCGGAACCGGCACGCGGCTGTGGCCGCTGTCCCGTGCGGCCGCACCCAAATTCCTGCATGACCTGACCGGCTCCGGCAGCACCCTGATCCGTGCAACCTACGAGAGGCTGCAGCCGCTCAGCGGCAAGCGGATCATGGTCGTCACGGGCAAGGCCCACCGGAGGGCTGTGCGCGCGCAGCTGCCGGAGCTGAAGGACCCGGACCTCGTCCTGGAGAGTGAGCCAAAGGATTCGGCCGCCGCGATCGGCCTGGCCGCGGCGATTCTCTATCACCGGGATCCGGAAATCATTATGGGCTCCTTCGCAGCGGACGCAGTGATCGCGCCCGCCGAAGATTTCCAGGCAGCGGTCCGCGAAGCCGTCCATACCGCTGCTGAGGGCTACATCGTGACCATCGGGATCCTGCCTACCCATCCATCCACGGGGTTCGGCTATATCCGGGCCGGAGAGCCGCTGAAGATCGACGCGGCGCCGAGTGCCCATTCGGTGATCGAGTTCGTGGAGAAGCCCTCGGTGGCAGTTGCCCGGGAGTACATCGACAGCGGTAAGTACAGCTGGAACGCGGGCATGTTCGTGGCTCCGGTGGCGCTCATGCTCAAGCACTTAGAAGCGAATGAGCCCGTGCTCTACGCCGGCCTCATGGAAATCGCCGCCGCGTGGGACACCCGGTCCCGCAACGAAGTTGCAGCCCGCGTCTGGCCCACCCTGCCGAAGATCGCGATCGATTACGCCGTTGCCGAACCCGCTGCAGCGGCCGGAGATGTAGCCATGATTCCCGGCAATTTCAGCTGGGATGACGTCGGTGACTTCGCCGCGATCGGCCGCCTCAACCCGGCCATGGAGAACAGCGAACTCACCGTCATGGGAGAGGGTGCACGTGTCTTCTCTGAGAACGCGTCGGGAATTGTGGTGTCGGATACCAAGCGTGTGATCGCGCTGATCGGAATTGACGACGTCGTTATTGTGGACACTCCCGACGCACTTCTGGTGACAACCAAGGAACACGCGCAGGAAGTGAAGAAGGCGGTGGAGTCGCTGCGCGCCAGCGGTGACGTCGACGTCCTCTGACTGCACGCTTCGGATGGTCGCGGTCAACGGAGCTGCGAGTCGCTCAATGACGCGGGGTTGAAGCGGCTGTCCGCAGGTTCGTTACGCTGGTGAAGTGCAGAAAACTTCCACTGAAGCTCCCGTAGTCCCACACATCGGTGTGTGGACCGCTCCGATGCTGGATGAGCTGACGGGGTTTCGGCGCGATCTCCACAACCATCCGGAACTGTCCCACAAGGAGTACCGCACCACTGACCGGCTCGTTGAGCGGCTGGAGGCGGCCGGACTGAGGCCGCAACGCCTCGAGGAAACTGGTCTGTACGTGGACATCGGTGAAGGTGACATCCGGATCGGCCTGCGGGCAGACATCGACGCCCTGCCCATTCTTGAGGAGACCGGGCTGCCCTACGCCTCTGGCTCGACGGGCATCGCCCACTCGTGCGGCCATGACATCCACACCACCGTCATGCTGGGGGTTGCGTTGGTGCTGGCGAAGATCGACGCGGAAACTCCGCTGGGCGGCCGGGTGCGGGTGATCTTTCAACCCGCTGAAGAGACCATGCCGGGTGGAGCCCTGGACGTGATCGCCCAGGGAGTCCTCTCCGAAGTTCCCCGGATTCTTGCGCTGCACTGCGATCCGCGTATTGACGTCGGACTGGTGGGAACCCGCATCGGCGCCATCACCTCGGCGTCGGATACCGTCCGCGTGGAGCTCAGCGGACGCGGCGGGCACACGTCCCGGCCGCATCTCACCGAGGACCTCGTCTTCGCCCTCGCGCATATCGCGGCCAATGTCCCGGCCGTCCTGTCCCGGCGTATCGATGTGCGCAGCGCCGTCTCAGTGGTGTGGGGCCAGATGCACGCCGGCTCCGCTCCCAACGCCATCCCGGCGCACGGCTTCATGTCCGGCACCATGCGGTGCCTCGACGGCGAGGCCTGGGAAGCGGCGGGCGACCTCATGGATGAAACCGTGCGGCAACTCGCTGCTCCGTTCGGGGTGGATGTGAAGATCGAACACACCAGGGGAGTCCCGCCCGTGGTGAACACGGAGGCGGAGACCGGGCTGATCGAGGCAGCCGCCCGCGCGGAACTCGGCCCCGATTCAGTGGTCCTCACCCCGCAGTCAATGGGCGGGGAGGATTTCGCCTGGATGACCCAGAAGGTGCCAGGGGCCATGATGCGCCTTGGTACCCGCACCCCGGGCGGCGAAACCTATGATCTGCACCGCGGGGATTACCGGCCTGATGAGCAGGCGATCGGCTGCGGCGTGCGCGTCATGGCGGCTGCCGCCATGCGGGCAGTCCTCGGTCTCCGGCACTAGTCTTCGGCGCTAGTCGGCCAAGCCCGGGAATCGGGCCCGGGAATTCACACGGGCCCGCTGCGGTTGCCACGTAGCGTGAGCAGCTCCAACAGTCCCCGCGTGCCCCTGTCCGTCCTCGACCTCGCTACCGTCGGATCCGGTCGTTCCAGTTCCGATGCCCTTGCCGACAGCACGAGGCTTGCCCAGGCCGCAGACGGTCTGGGACTGACCCGTTTCTGGGTGGCCGAGCACCACAACATGCCCTCCGTTGCCTCCACCAGCCCTTCGGTGCTGATTGCCCACCTCGCTGCAAAGACGTCGCAGATCCGGCTGGGGTCAGGCGGCGTCATGCTGCCGAACCATGCGCCCTTCGTGGTCGCAGAGCAGTTCGCGCTGCTGGAGGCACTGCACCCCGGCAGGATCGACCTCGGCATCGGCCGGGCACCGGGTACGGACCAGATGACAGCCATGGCCCTGCGCCGCCAGACCGACGGGCTCGGCGTCGAAGAGTTCCCCCAGCACGTCCTCGAAGTCCTCGCGCTCCTGGGTGACAACCGGACGCCTGACCGTGGAATGCGGCTGGCGGCCACGCCGGCGGCGTCGTCCTTCCCCGATGTGTGGCTGCTCGGCTCGAGCGGCTACTCCGCGCAGCTGGCGGGGATGCTCGGCCTGCGCTACAGCTACGCCCACCACTTTGGCAATGAGGACCCGGCCGCGGTCATGCGCCTCTACCGCTCCAACTTCCAACCCTCGCCCGCCCTCGCGGAGCCGTACGCAATGCTGGCCACGTCGGCGCTGACGGCCGCCACCGCGGAAGAAGCCGAATACCTTGCGGGACCGGCGAGGGTGATGGCGCTGTCGCTGCGTTCCGGCCGGCCGGCGCCGATCGTACCGCCCCAGGAGGCCGCCGAACGCACCTTCACGGACCAGGAGCAAATGATGCTCGATCACCTGCCCGCAATCAAGGCGGTCGGGACTGTCCAGCAGGTGACCGCGCGCCTGGAGGAGCTGGTGGAACTCACGGGAGTCCAGGAACTCATGATCACCGGAACAACCTACGACGTCGACTCCCGCATTGATTCCCTCACTTCCATTGCGGAGGTGTGGGGCAGGGTGCCGGCGCAAGCTCCAGCCGCCGGATAGGTCTACCTACCCGTTGGTAACAAAACTTGAACAATGTAGAAACCGGGCGGCGCTTTGGTAGTGTGCCCGGTCACTCCGCGTTAGAGTAAGCTTCATCATCGAGTCCCGAATTTGAGGCGGGACCGGCGCCACGAACATCAATGAAAACAGAGCTTGTATCCCCGCTTCAGGGCAGTGCAGACGGACACTCATTGATCTCTTGTTCGTGGGCTTACTTCTTATCGGAGGAACATTGAAGAATTCACGGAGCTTGATTCAGCGCCGCACCGGCATGTCCGTTGCAGCACTGGGGGCTGCGGCCCTTCTCCTGGCCGGCTGCGGCGCGCCGCCGGCCGAGACCGAAGGTGGCGGATCCGATCCCGCTGCCGAGGCAATCGACTACACAGGCTGCATCGTTTCCGACGAAGGCGGTTTCGACGACCGTTCCTTCAACGAATCGAGCTACGAGGGCCTTCTCGCGGCACAGGAGTCGCTTGGCATCGAAATTCGTCAGGCCGAATCGCAGGCTGACACGGACTACACACCCAACGTGAACTCGATGGTCACAGCTGGCTGCGACATGATCGTGGGCGTCGGTTTCAAGCTCTCGGCAACCATCGGTGAAGCGGCGGAGGCGAACCCGGACACCAACTTTGCGATCGTTGACGACAACCAGATCGACCTTCCGAACGTCAAGCCGATCATCTACGACACGGCGCAGGCAGCGTTCATGGCGGGCTACCTAGCCGCCGGTACCTCCGAGACCGGCAAGGTTGCCACCTACGGCGGTATCCAGATCCCCACGGTGACCATCTTCATGGACGGTTTCGCTGAAGGTGTTGCTTACTACAACGAGCAGAAGGACGCCGACGTCCAACTCCTCGGCTGGGACAAGGAAGCACAAACCGGTACCTTCATCGGTGACTTCTCCAACCAGGCGGCAGGCAAGACCAACACCGAGAACTTCATCAACGAGGGCGCCGACATCATCATGCCGGTGGCCGGACCGGTGGGTCTGGGGACCATAGAGGCGGTTGTGGAGGCAAACGCAGACGGCGGCAGCAACAAGGTGATCTGGGTGGATTCGGACGGATTCGAAAGCGTCGACAGCGGTAACGAGGTCATTCTTAGCTCTGTCATGAAGGCCATGGGTGAGTCGGTCGAGCAGGTCATAACTGCTGACGTCGACGGCAACTTTAGCCCCGAACCCTACGTCGGAACCCTGGAGAACGGCGGCGTCGCACTTGCCCCGTTCCACGATCAGGAGGAAGCAGTCTCCGACGAGATGCAGGCCGAGCTTGAGGAAATCAAGGCAGGCATCATCTCCGGCGAGATCACGGTCGAGTCTGAGGCAAGCCCTCAGTAACACCGCTCGAAAACGCGCCGCCCGCTCCCAGGATGGTTCTTGTGGTCCTGCAAGGAGCGGGCGGCGCGTTCGCGTTACGGTTGAATTGATTCTGCATGCTGGCGCCGGCGGACGGGCCGAGGTGTTACCCTCACCGTCGCTGACCAGCTCCCACAAAGGACAGGTTGGTTGGGGTTGTGAAGCTCGAACTGCAGGGAATCACCAAACGGTTTGGCTCCCTTGTTGCCAATGACAATATCGATCTGGTGGTGAACCCCGGCCAGGTGCATTGCCTCCTCGGCGAGAACGGTGCCGGCAAGTCGACCCTCATGAACGTCCTCTACGGACTGTATGAACCCAGTGACGGGCGCATCCTGGTGGACGGAAAGCCGGTCACCTTCCGCGGGCCGGGTGATGCCATGGCCGCCGGTATCGGCATGGTGCATCAGCACTTCATGCTTATCCCGGTCTTCACGGTCGCCGAGAACGTGGCGCTGGGCGATGAGCACACCAAGGCCGGCGGCATCCTCGACCTCGACAAGACCCGCGCACGCATCCGCGCGATCTCCGACCGCTACGGATTCGACGTTGATCCCGATGCCCTCGTCGAAGACCTCCCCGTGGGCGTGCAGCAGCGGGTGGAGATCATCAAGGCATTGGTCCGCAAGGCGGAGGTGCTGATCCTGGATGAGCCCACTGCCGTGCTCACTCCCCAGGAAACCGACGAACTGATCCAGATCATCGAGGAGCTGAAGGCGGGCGGCACGGCCATCGTGTTCATCTCGCACAAGCTGCGTGAAGTGAAGGCAGTCTCCGATGTCATTACGGTGATCCGCAGGGGCGCCGTCGTCGGAACGGTTGAACCCACCGCCAGCACCGGAGAACTGGCCACGATGATGGTGGGCAGGCAGGTCAGTCTCAACCTCAACAAAGCGCCCGCCAAGCCCGGTGAAACCACTTTCACCGTGCGCAACCTCACCGTTCCCGGGCCCGGTGGGCAGAATCTGCTGGACAACGTCAGCTTCGAGATTTCACAGGGCGAGATCCTGGCAGTCGCCGGCGTGCAGGGAAATGGCCAGACGGAGCTCACGGAAGCGATCCTCGGGCTGCACCCGCATGCCTCGGGATCCATTCAGCTCAACGGCAAGGAACTGCTCGGAATGAAGGTCAAGGACATCATCCGCGAAGGCGTGGGTTTTGTTCCTGAAGACCGCAAGGTGGACGGCCTGGTGGGCAGTTTCTCGATCGCCGAGAACATGATCCTGAACTGGTACAACGAGCCGCCCTTCGCCAAGGGACTGGCCATGAAACCGTCAGTGGTCCTCAAGAATGCCCGGGATAAAGTCGCGGAGTTCGACGTGCGGACCCAGAGCGCCGAAGCGCCCGTCAGCACGCTCTCCGGCGGCAACCAGCAGAAGGTGGTCCTGGCCCGGGAACTGTCACGGCCGCTGAACCTCTTCATTGCCTCCCAGCCCACGCGCGGCGTGGACGTCGGCTCGATCGAATTCCTGCACAAACGCATCGTGACAGAGCGCGACAGCGGCACACCGGTGATGATCGTATCCACCGAACTCGATGAAATCAGTGAACTTGCGGACCGCATTGCGGTCCTGCACGGAGGAGAACTTATGGGCGTGGTGCCCGGCGACACGTCGCGCGACGTGCTCGGACTCATGATGGCCGGGATGACGGCCGAAGAGGCCCTGGGACAGGGCCAGCACCGGGGAACCGGGGAGGAAAACCGATGAGCGCCGCGAACAGGGGTACCGAAGCCGGCGCCGAGGACACTGCTGCGCCGCCGCCGGCACCGGGCACCGGTGATACAACGCCGGCACCCGAGGACTCCGAGGACCGCGGCCGCGGAATTCTGAAGAGCATTGTCACCGGCTCCTCGCTCGTGGCGATTCTCGCCGTCGTGCTGTCGATCGTCCTCGGCGGGATTCTCATCGCGCTGACGGACGAGGACGTCGCCGCAGCTGCGTCGTACTTCTTCACCCGGCCTACTGACACCCTCGTGGCAGCCTGGGAAGCGGCAAGCAGCGCGTACGTGGCGCTGTTCCAGGGTGCGGTGTTCAACCCGCGCGCCGATTCCCTTGCCCTGATGTTCCGCCCGCTCACGGAGACCTTCACCGTGGCAACGCCGCTCATCCTCGCGGGCCTTGGCGTGGCGGTCGCCTTCCGTGCCGGGCTGTTCAACATCGGTGCACAGGGGCAGATCATCCTCGGCGCCATGTTTGCCGGCTGGATCGGATTCTCCTGGCACCTGCCCTTCGGCCTGCATCTGGTCTTCGTTGTCCTCGCTGGGTTCGTGGGCGGCGCCCTCTGGGGGTTCATTCCCGGCATCCTCAAGGCGCGCACCGGTGCGCACGAGGTCATTGTGACCATCATGCTGAACTACATCGCCATCTACCTGGTCGGATATCTGCTGACCACCCCGTCCTTCCAGAATCCGGGATCGGCCAACCCGATCAGCCCGCGGTTGGACGAAACGGCGCTGTTCCCCCAGATCCTCGGTCCGCAGTTCCGCCTGCACCTCGGTTTCCTGGTGGCGATCGCTGCAACTTACGGCGTCTGGTGGCTGCTGAACCGGTCCACCGTCGGCTTCGAACTCCGCGCCGTGGGCGCCAACCCGTTCGCTGCGCGCACCGCGGGCATCAGCGTGACCAAAGGCTACGTCGTCGTCATGATGCTTGCCGGCGGTCTCGCTGGCCTGGCCGGAGTTGCGCAGGTGGCAGGAACCGAGCAGGTGCTGACCAGCGGTATTGCGGCGAGCTTCGGGTTCGATGCGATTACCGTTGCGCTGCTGGGCAGATCCCATCCGTGGGGTGTGTTCTTCGCGGGCGTGCTGTTCGGTGCGTTCCGTGCGGGAGGCGTGCAGATGCAGACCCTCACCGGCACGCCGATCGACATTGTCCTCGTGGTGCAGTCACTCATTGTCCTTTTCATCGCCGCGCCGCCGCTGGTCAAGGCGATCTTCCGGATTGACCGGAAGGAAAAGCCGTCCCGCAAGAACCAGAAGGCGACCACATCCGGAGGTGCAGCATGAGCATCGCAGCATCGGTGACTGATTCACGGGTCACGGGATCATCGACCAGGAGCTGGAAGGCGCCGATCGGATTCGGTGTCGGAGCCCTTTTGGCGTTGTTCGTCTTCGCACTCGGCGGGCCGGCGACCACCGCTGTCTTCCGGGTCTCGGATGATTCCGACCGCTTCCGTCTCGCGGACATCGCGCTGCCGGCGAACGTGGTCGGTTGGGTTGTGGCCATCGCCCTCATCGCAATCACGGTCTACTCATACCTGCAGGTGCGCCGCGGCGCGAGCATCAACCGCTGGGCCGGCATCGCCTACGCGTTCCTCTTCGTGGTCGGATTCCTTACCTGGGTGGTGGGGATTGCTGATCGCCCAACCATCTCCCTAGCGGGCCTGGTGGCAGGATCAGTGACGCTGGCCATCCCGCTGATCTTCGGATCGCTGTCCGGGGTACTGTGCGAGCGCGTCGGTGTCGTCAACATCGCGATCGAGGGCCAGCTGCTCTCCGGAGCGTTTGCCGCAGCCGTTGCCGCATCGGTGTCCGGCAGCGTCTACGTGGGACTGATCGCCGCCGCCTTCGCCGGCGTCCTGGTCTCGCTGATCCTCGCGATCTTCAGCATCAAGTACCTGGTGAACCAGATCATTGTCGGCGTGGTTCTGAACGTGCTGGTTTCCGGACTGACCGGCTTCCTCGCTTCCACGCTCCTGAGCCGTGACTCGGCAACGTTCAACTCCCCGCCGAGCCTGCCGGACATCCGCATCCCGCTGCTTGCGGACATTCCGGTCATCGGGCCGATCCTGTTCCAGCAGACCATCGTCGGCTACTTCATGTACGCCGCCGTCATTATCATCTGGCTCGGGCTGTACCGCACCAAGTGGGGGCTGCGCGTACGGGCCGTGGGCGAGCACCCGCAGGCTGCAGACACCATGGGCATCAAGGTCAACGCCACGCGGTTCTGGAATGTCCTTCTGGGCGGTGCTGTTGCCGGGTTCGGAGGTGCGTTCTTCACGCTGGTTTCGGTGAGCACGTTCACCCGGGACATGACCGCGGGTCAGGGCTATATTGCCCTCGCCGCGCTCATCTTCGGACGCTGGAACCCGATCGGCGCGTTCTTCGCGGCCCTGCTGTTCGGCTTCGCGACCAACCTGCGCTTTGTCCTGTCCATCATCGGGACGGACGTCCCGAGCCAGTTCCTGGCCATGCTGCCGTATATCGTGACCATCCTGGCGGTCGCAGGCCTGGTGGGGCGGTCCCGCCCGCCGGCAGCCGGCGGCATCCCCTACGTCAAGGAGTAGAGCCATGGGAACCATGGATGAAAGCACGACGACGACGGCCGGCTCTGCCGCTGACCTCCCATGGGAGGCTCTCGCCGAAGCGGCAACCGCTGCAATGCGGAAGGCATATGTCCCGTACTCCAACTTCCCGGTGGGGGCTGCCGCCCTGACGGACGACGGGCGGATTGTTTCCGGCTGCAACGTGGAGAACGCGTCCTATGGGCTCACCCTCTGCGCGGAGTGCTCGCTGGTCAGCCAGCTCCAGATGACCGGCGGTGGCAGGCTCGTCGCTTTCAGCTGTGTGGACGGGGACGGCAACGCACTGATGCCGTGCGGCCGCTGCCGTCAGTTGCTCTATGAATTCCGGGCGCCGGGCATGCATCTGATGACCGTGAGCGGAATCCGGACCATGGACGAGGTACTGCCCGACGCGTTCGGCCCGCAGCACCTCGCAGACGCGGGCAGGTCAGCCGCCGGCACTACAGAGACAGGAAGCACCGAATGAGCGAACAGTTCGACGCCGTTGACATCATCCGCACCAAGCGTGACAGGGGCACTCTCAGCCCGGCCCAGATCGACTGGACCATTGACGCCTACACCCGGGGTGCGATCGCGGACGAGCAGATGGCCGCGCTCAATATGGCGATCCTGCTCAACGGCATGGACCGCACGGAAATCTCACGCTGGACGGCCGCGATGATCGCCAGCGGCGAGCGGATGGATTTCTCCGCCCTTGGCAAGCCGACCAGTGACAAGCACTCCACAGGCGGTGTCGGAGACAAGATCACCCTCCCGCTCGCGCCGCTGGTCGCCGTCTTCGGCGTCGCCGTGCCGCAGCTTTCCGGGCGCGGCCTCGGCCACACCGGAGGCACACTTGACAAGCTCGAGTCCATTCCGGGCTGGCGCGCTCAGCTGTCAAACGACGAGATGATGGCCCAGCTGGCCGACGTCGGCGCCGTCATCTGCGCGGCGGGCGCAGGGCTGGCTCCTGCCGACAAGAAGCTGTACGCGCTGCGTGATGTCACCGGGACAGTGGAGGCCATTCCGCTGATCGCGTCGTCGATCATGAGCAAGAAGATCGCTGAGGGAACGGGTTCGCTGGTCCTCGATGTGAAGGTGGGCAGCGGCGCGTTCATGAAGGACGAGGCCCAGGCCCGCGAGCTTGCCGAAACCATGGTGGCCCTCGGTACGGACGCCGGGGTGAAGACCGTTGCCCTCCTGACCAACATGTCTACCCCGCTCGGGCTGACGGCGGGCAACGCCATCGAGGTTGAGGAATCTGTTGAGGTACTTGCCGGCGGCGGGCCGCAGGACGTCGTTGAGCTGACGGTCCGACTGGCGGAGGAGATGTTGACTGCTGCCGGCGTACGCGATGCTGATCCCGCTCAGGCGCTCAGGGACGGCCGTGCGATGGACGTCTGGAACCGCATGATCGAGGCGCAGGGCGGGGACCCTCGCGCTGCGCTCCCCGTCGCCCGGGAGTCCGAGACCATCTATGCACCGGCCGACGGAGTCCTCGTCGGGCTCGATGCCCTGGCCGTCGGTGTTGCTGCCTGGCGCCTGGGAGCCGGACGCGCACGCAAGGAAGATGCGGTCCAGGCCGGAGCGGGTATCCGGCTGCATGCCAAGCCCGGCGCTATGGTCCGCGCGGGAGAGCCGCTGATGACCCTCCTGACTGACACCCCCGAGAAGTTCGATCGCGCGCGTGAGGCGCTGGAAACCGCCGTCGTGATTGCACCCGACGGTGCGCGCCCGGCGCAGCAGCTCATCATCGACCGCATCGCCTGAGCCGAACCGCCTGACATCAGGGGCCCTCTCAGGGGCCCCTGTCAGGGTACTCACCTACTACCTGGGGACGAGTCGCGTACCGGGAACATCACCCCATTGGGCGACGCGGCGGGAGCGGGTTAAACCATAACCTTGGAAAAAGGCTGGATCAGGGGTTCTACAGGGGCATACCCCATGGACCCTCCTGATCCACGGCTGGCATGGTTCTTATAGAAGGTCACTGACCCACCTGGGGCGGCGGCAACCGGAGCCGATCCGCACAATCCAAGGAGCGCAGGTAGTGGACGCGATTAATGCTGTCACGAATGGACTGAGTGATTTCATCCTCAGCACCGCCGAGCAGCCCTGGGTCTACCTGCTGGTGTTCATCTGCTGCACGGTTGACGGGTTCTTCCCGCCGTTCCCCAGCGAGTCAGTGGTGGTGGGTCTCGCATCGTTGATTATCACCGAGGGCGTGCCCAACGCCTGGCTCCTGATCCTCGTCTCTGCCCTCGGGGCGTTTGCCGGTGACAATATCGCCTACCTGATGGGCAGGGGCGTTGGTACCCAGCGCTTCCGGTGGATGCGCCGTCCACGCTCGCAGAAAGCGTTCGAATGGGCCGGCTACGAACTTGAGAAGCGGGCGGCCTCATTGATCCTGGTTGCACGCTTCATTCCCTTCGGACGCGTGGCGGTCAACCTCACGGCCGGCGCAACCGGCTACTCACGACGGCGCTTCGTTGCGCTGACGGGTATCTCCGCCCTGGCCTGGGGGAGCTACTCGGTGGGGATCGGCGCCCTTGCCGGCGCGTGGTTCGAAGACAACCACCTCCTGGGCGTCACTGTTGCGATAGCGATCGCCGTGGTCCTCGGCTTCATTGTCGACCGCATCATCAGCGCTGTGCGCGGCTCGACCCCCACGAGGCCGCGCCCGGAGCCGCTGCACCCACGCACCCCTGAACCGGACAGCCTGGAGGAACCCGCAGCGAAGTCACTGGCCTCGCGTAGTCTTGGCCTGTGACTGAACCAATGACTTCCCTTGCTCCTGACCTCACCTTCGACATCCGTGCCCTGCCGAAAGTTTCGCTGCACGATCACCTGGATGGCGGACTCCGGCCTGCGACCATCATCGAACTCGCCGAAGCGGTAGGCCACCAGCTTCCTTCGACCGATCCGGTTGCACTGGGCCAGTGGTTCCGTGACTCCGCAGACTCCGGTTCCCTGGTGCGCTACCTGGAGACGTTTGACCACACCATCGCGGTCATGCAGACCCGCGACGGTCTCTCCCGCGTGGCGCAGGAGTTCGTGGAAGACCTGGCAGACGACGGCGTGGTCTACGGAGAAGTGCGCTGGGCACCGGAGCAGCACCTCACCGGGGGATTGTCCCTCGATGAGGTTGTCGAGGCGGTCCAGGAAGGTCTCGACGCCGGCGTGGAGGCAGTTGCCGCACGCGGCCGCACCATCCAGGTGGGACAGCTGATCACCGCCATGCGGCACGCGGACCGCGGTCAGGAGATCGCCGAACTGGCGGTCCGCCACCGCGAGCGCGGCGCCGTGGGCTTCGACATTGCCGGCGCCGAGGACGGCTTCCCCGCCGCCCGCTTCGCGGACGCCTTCACCTACCTCGCCCAGCACCAGTTCCCCGCAACGGTGCACGCCGGTGAGGCTGCCGGAGTGGACAGCATCGTCGATGCGCTGGTCAGCGGACGCGCGCAGCGGCTGGGCCATGGCGTGCGCATCGCTGAGGACATTACGGTGGAATTCGATGACGACGGCGGTTCGGACGCCCCGGTCGGCATGGCCAGCCTGGGCCAGGTGGCCGCGTGGGTCCGCGACCGCGGGATTCCCTTGGAGGTCTGCCCGTCATCGAACCTGCAGACGGGAGCGATCGAGGCCTTCGGCAAGGACATCACGAGCCATCCGATCGACCTCCTGTACCAGCTCGGTTTCAACGTCACCGTCAACACGGACAACCGCCTGATGAGCGGTGTCACGCTCACCGAGGAGTTCGAGCTCCTCGTTGAAACCTTCGACTATGACCTCGATGACCTGCTTGAGTTGACCCTCAACGCCGTGGAAGCCGCGTTCATCCCCCTCGACAGCCGCACCGCTCTCGCGGAGCTCATCGCGCAGGGGTATGACGGCGCCAACGGCGCATGACCCAAAGCGCCCAGCGGGCGGGAGCGGCCCTCGAGCGGTTGGTCGACGTCATCGGGCAGCTCCGGGAGCGCTGCCCCTGGATGGGTACGCTGACCCACGAATCGCTCGCCGAGTACCTGCTTGAGGAGTGCTACGAGCTTTTGGAGGTGCTTGAGGGGCCGGCCAGCGTTGCTGAACTGCGCTCCGAACTCGGGGACGTCCTCCTGCAGGTGGTGCTTCACGCACGCCTGCAGGAGGAAAGCGGATCGTTCGCCCTGGCGGAGGTCATCGACGGACTCACAGCAAAGATGATTCGGCGGAACGCGCACGTTTTCACTCCCGACGGCGGTCTCCGGGACGTACCGACCTCCTCGATTGCGGAGATCGAAGCGTCGTGGCACAGCATCAAGGCGCAGGAACAGCCCGACTCCACGCCGTTTGCGAGCATCCCGGCGGGGCTTCCGGCGCTCGCAGCGGCGGCGAAGACGCTCAAGCGCGCACGCCGCAACGGAACCTCCGGGCGAGAGGAAGGCGGCGTCGTCGAGCCGTCGGTTGAAGCGGACCCGGCGTCGGAGGACGAGCTCGGCCGGGTGCTGCTCGCCGTCGTCGGGCGTGCAGTTGACGCGGGGCTGGATCCGGAGCGGGCGCTGCGCGTTGCTGTGCGCAGGTACCAGGATGAACATCTCGCGCGGTCTGGCTCGGCCGTGCCCGCGGTCCCCAAGTGAAAAGAGCCCGTCACGGTCGGCCATCGACGGCCGCTTTCAATTAGGCTGAGTACGAATCCCCGCGCAGACGCATCAGCTTTTTAGAGTTGAGCACGTTGCGCTGTCCGTCCGAAGAAACTCCATTGACACGAACAGGAGCATTTCCATGGCAATCATTGACGCCATCCATGCACGTGAAATCCTCGACTCCCGCGGCAACCCCACGGTTGAGGTCGAGGTACTGCTCGACGACGACACTTTCGGCCGCGCAGCCGTTCCCTCCGGTGCCTCCACCGGAGCCTTCGAGGCAAACGAACGCCGCGATGGAGACAAGGACCGCTACCTCGGCAAGGGTGTACTCCAGGCCGTTGAAGCCGTCATCGAGCAGATCCAGCCGGCACTGCTCGGCTTCGATGCAGGAGACCAGCGCGCCATCGACCAGGCCATGATTGACCTGGACGGTACCGAGAACAAGTCGAACCTGGGCGCCAACGCCATGCTCGGCGTCTCCCTGGCGATTGCCCGTGCAGCCGCAGAATCCTCCGCGCTGCCGCTCTACCGTTACCTGGGCGGACCCAACGCACATGTGCTGCCGGTTCCGCTGATGAACATCCTCAACGGTGGATCGCATGCCGATTCCGACGTCGACATCCAGGAGTTCATGATCGTTCCCCTGGGAGCCGAGTCCTACTCCGAGGGGCTCCGCTGGGGCGTCGAGGTCTACCACGAGCTCAAGAAGGTCCTGAACGAGAAGGGCCTGGCAACCGGCCTAGGCGACGAGGGCGGCTTCGCTCCTAACCTTCCCTCCAACCGCGATGCCCTCGACCTCATCACCACCGCGGTCGAGCGCGCCGGCTACACCCCGGGCACGGACATCGCGTTCGCGCTGGACGTTGCCGCGTCCGAGTTCTTCAAGGACGGCAGCTACACCTTCGAGGGCAAGACGCTTGATTCCGCGGCGATGCGCGCCTACTACGAGGAGCTGGTACGCGACTATCCGCTGGTCTCGATCGAGGATCCGCTGGACGAGGAAGACTGGGACGGCTGGAAGGCACTCACCGAGTCCATCGGTGACAAGGTCCAGCTCGTCGGCGACGATCTCTTCGTGACCAACCCGGTCCGGCTAGAGCGCGGCATCAAGGCTGACACAGCCAACTCGCTGCTCGTAAAGGTGAACCAGATCGGCACGCTCACCGAAACACTGGACGCCATTTCCCTGGCCCAGCGTTCCGGGTACACCACGATCACCTCCCACCGCTCGGGTGAGACCGAAGACACCACCATCGCTGACATCTGCGTGGCAACCAACGCCGGGCAGATCAAGACGGGCGCACCGGCCCGTTCGGAGCGCGTAGCCAAGTACAACCAGCTGCTGCGTATCGAGGAAGAACTGGACGACGCCGCGCGCTACGCGGGACGTTCGGCCTTCCCGCGTTTCACTGCCTGATTGGTCCTTCATGGGGCGTTACCCTCGTTAAGCAGGTAACCGTCTTTGTCGGGGCATTTCCCCTGACCTGACGGCAGAACACAGCGTGAGCGAGGAGTCCGATGTCCACCCGACGCCCCAGCGTTCCGCGTACAACGCGAGCGCGCACTGACGGGCAGAGGCAGCAGACGCCGCAATTGAAGCGCCCTGGCAACCAGGGCGCTTCAGCGCGTTCAGCGCCGTCGGGTGCGGGCCGCAAGACGGAGACGCCGCCGGCACCGCAGAGGGCAGCGCGTACTCCGGCATCGCCGGAGCCGCGCAAGAAATCCTCTCCGTCCGAAGCCAGGGCCGCGGAACGCTCGCAGCTGGCTGGGGCCATCCGGACCGCGAGCGCACCTTTCCGCAAGCCCTCGGATCGCGTGATTGTGCCCGCGGAGGACGCGGAACCGATCCCCGCCAAAGCCTTCTCCGGGCGTCTGCTGGCGCTCGCCGTCGTGCTGGTGACCATCATCGTGCTGCTGGCGCCCTCGGTGCGCACCTACCTGCAGCAGCAGTCGGAAACCGAAGCCCTGCAGGATCGCATCGCGGCGCTGCAGCAGGAGCAGGGCGTCCTCGAAACGCAGATCGCCCGGTGGGAGGATCCCGCGTACATCAAGCAGCAGGCCCGCGACCGCCTCTTCCTGGTGATGCCCGGAGAAACCCGCTACCTGGTCAAGGGCGGAACAGGCGTGGAGACGTCGGCGGAACAGCAGTCCGCCGCGGCGCCGGAGGATCTGCCGTGGGCGGATGCCCTCTGGGAATCTGTGGAGCGGGCTGCCACCGACTAACCTTGGTATGCGGAAGTTTTTGTCGCCTATCTGTTGTCAAAGGCACTCCGAAACCGCAACCAGGCGACAAAAACGCCGGAGGTAGACAAGGTTCAGGAAGGACAGCAGTGACGGAATCGAATCCGCTTGCCCCCACACCGGCTGATCTCGAGACCCTCAGCCGGCAGTTGGGCCGCCCGGTGCGGGACGTCGTCGAGATCGGTGCCCGGTGCGTCTGCGGCAATCCGCTGGTGGCGACCACCGCCCCGCGACTCAGTAACGGCATCCCCTTCCCCACGACCTACTACCTCACGCATCCGGTCATCACCGCGGCGGTGTCCCGCCTGGAAGCCGGCGGGACCATGACCGAAATGACGGAGCGGCTCGAACAGGACACCGCTCTCGCGGCCCGCTACCGGCAGGCCCACGAGGCGTACCTCCGCACGCGGTCCGAGATCGGGGAGCGCACCGGCATCGGTCCTGTGCCGGAGATCAACGGCGTGTCCGCCGGCGGCATGCCCTCACGCGTCAAGTGCCTTCATGTGTTGGTCGGTCATTCCCTTGCGGCCGGTCCGGGCGTGAATCCGTTGGGAGATGAGGCGCTGGCTGCCATCGCGGAATGGTGGACTGCGGATCAGTGCCGCTGCGTGGGCGCGTGGGACACCAGCGGACACGCGCCGAACCGCGATCTCAGCCGGCATGTGAAGACCCAGGGCCTCAGCCCTGCAGAGCTGGATGCCAAACGTGCCGAACGTCGAACGAGTGAAGGGAAGGGCTGACATGCGTACTGCAGCCATTGATTGCGGAACCAACTCGATTCGCCTGCTGATCGCGGATGTCGACGGCGGTACCGGGCTGACGGACGTCGTCCGCCTGATGCGGGTGGTGCGCCTCGGCGAGGGAGTTGACGCCACCGGCATGCTTTCCGAAGCAGCGCTGGAGCGGACGTTCGAGGCCGTGGATGAGTACGCTGCACTGATCAAGCAGCACGACGCCGGGAGCGTCCGGTTCGTGGCGACGTCGGCTACCCGTGATGCGGGCAACCGCGACGTCTTCGTCTCCGGCGTACGGGACCGGCTCGGCATCGAACCGGAGGTCGTCAGCGGCGGCGAGGAAGCGGAGCTGTCGTTCTCCGGGGCCGCGAGCGTGCTGGCAGGGGAGAACGACGCCCCTGTCCTCGTGGTCGATCTCGGCGGCGGAAGTACAGAGTTCGTCGTCGGCACCGGAAACCAGGTTCTTGCGGCGCGCAGCACGGATATGGGCTGCGTCCGTTTCACTGAGCGGTTCCTGCGCTCGGACCCGCCGACGGAGCAGGAGATCGCCGCTGACGAGGAAGAGATCGGCAGGATGATCGATGAGGCGAACACCGACGTCAACCTTGCCTCCGTCCACGGCGTCATCGGCGTTGCAGGGAGCATCACCACCGTGACAGCGCACGCGTTAAAACTTCCGGAGTACCAGTCGGAGCGGATCCATGGCACGTCCCTGACGGTTGACGAGATCGATACCGCCACCACCTCGCTGCTCCACCTGTCGCGTTCCGAACGCGCGGCCCTGCCTTACATGCACCCCGGCCGCGTGGACGTGATCGGAGCCGGCGCCCTGATCTGGCGGACAATCGTCCGGCGGGTTGCCGACGCCACGGAAGGCCGCGTGCAGAGCGCAGTGGCGAGTGAGCATGACATTCTGGACGGAATCGCCCTCAGCGCCGTCTCCCGAAGGGAACATGGATGACAGTGCGTCCCGTGCCGTCCGGCGCCCTTGTTCCCCGGTCGATTGCCGCCGTCGTGCTTGCAGTGGGTCTTTCCGCCGGCGTCATCATCCCGGTGGGAGGCGCTGCGGCCCATGGCGGGGAGATCCGCGAGCGTGAATACTGGCTGGAAGATTACGGAATCACCGAGGCGTGGGAGGACACCAAGGGTGCCGGAGTGACGGTCGCGGTGATAGACAGCGGGGTGGATGGAAGCCACCCGGACCTGGAAGGCGTTGTCACCGGCGGAACCGATGTTTCCGGAGCAGGAGCGCCCAACGGGCAGCGCGGTATCGGCGAGGTGCCTGAGCACGGCACACTGGTGGCCAGTTTGATTGCCGGGCGTGGGCACGAGCCCGAAGAGCCTCAACCAAGCCCGTCTGCCACACCGTCCGGCACTGCATCGCCGTCGGCTAAGCCTTCGGGCTCCGCACCGCCGTCGTCTGCTGAAGCTGAGGCATCTGCTGAGGCGTCTGCCAAGGCCGGGGAATCTGCAGTCAAGGCTGCCGGGCGGGGGCCGGACGGCGTCGTCGGGGTTGCACCGGAGTCAGAGCTGCTTGCCGTCTCGCTCTGGATCGGCGGCGAGTCCACGGGCGCCAATCCCGCGGGGGTCAGCATTGACGAACAGATCCCGAACGCTGTGCGGTGGGCGGTGGACAACGGGGCGTCCGTGATCAACATGTCGCTGGGCAGCACGTCTCCCACCTGGCCGGAGAGCTGGGACGAGGCATTCCTCTATGCCGAACAGAACGACGTCGTCATTGTCGCCGCCGCCGGCAACCGCGCCGGCGGGTCCGTGCAGGTAGGTGCGCCGGCCACCATGCCCGGTGTTCTCGCTGTGGGCGGGCTGGATGCGGAGGGTGCGGCGAGTCGGGAGTCATCATCCGAGGGCATCAGCATCGGCATTGCGGCGCCGGCCGAGAACCTCGTCGGGGCGCTGCCGGGTGGGCTGTACGCAAGCAAGTGGTCCGGAACCTCCGGTGCTGCGCCGCTGGTCTCCGGCGTCGCGGCACTGATCCGTGCCAAGTACCCGGACCTGACAGCTCCGCAGGTCATCAACCGGATCATCATGACCGCACGCGATGCCGGCATACCCGGCAAGGACACCATCTACGGTCACGGGATTCTCGACGCCGCCGCGGCCGTGAATGCCGACCTCACACTTCCTGAAGAACTGTTGCTGGGTGCGGGCGGTGTGGTGAGCATGGCGCAGTACATCGAGACGTACCGGCGCGGCGAGGTGCCGCCGCCTCCTCCGCCGGAACCGGCACCGGCCGAAGAGCCGCTGCCCGACATCCCTGAACCGACCGTGCCGGCTGCCGCTGAGCGTGCGTCAGCTGCCACATCGCTGCCCGTTTTCATCGTGTTCGGATTCGGCGGGCTGATCCTCTGTATCCTGCTCGGCGGAACGTATCAGGTCATCCGGGTGTACCGGCAGGGTGGCGCGGAAACGGACGGCGACAACAGTTAGTGAAGATTTTCACAAAGTCCGGTACGCTGGTTTCATGGCTCAAACCTCCAACTTTTCTGATCGTCCCCGGATCCTTGTTGTCGGCGGCGGCTACGTCGGTCTGTACGTAGCCCACAAGCTGCAGAAGAAGGTGAAGGATCACGGTGGCATTGTCACGCTCGTTGATCCTTTGCCCTACATGACCTACCAGCCGTTCCTCCCCGAGGTGGCCGGTGGCAACATTGAGGCGCGTCACGCCGTCGTCTCCCACCGCATGCACCTGACTGACACCGAGCTCATCTCGGGCAAGGTCACGGGCGTCAACCACTCCTCGCGCACGGCAACCGTTGAACCCGCGGACGGCAGTGAGCCTTTCGAGCTGAACTACCGTGACATCGTCATCGCGGCCGGCGCCATCACCCGCACGTTCCCGATCGAGGGCCTGGCGGAGGAGGGGATCGGCCTCAAGACCATCGAGGAGGCCGTCGCCCTGCGCAACCAGCTCCTCGAGCGCATCGAGACCGGATCCCTGATGGAGCCGGGTGCGGAGCGTGACCGCGCGCTGACTTTCGTCGTCGTCGGCGGTGGGTTCGCCGGCATCGAGGCGCTTGCAGAGATGGAAGACCTCGCGCGCGCTGCCGTCAAGAAGAACAAGCGCCTTCAGCGTTCTGACATCCGCTTTGTGCTGGTGGAGGCCATGGGCCGCATCATGCCCGAGGTCACGGAAGAGCAGGCCAAATGGGTTGTGCAGCACCTGCAGGCCCGCGGCGTGCAGGTCAAGCTGAACACCTCGCTGGCCAGCGCCAAGGACGGCAAGCTGAAGCTCATCAATATGCCGGACAAATCCCCGGCGGATGAATTCGAGACAGACACCCTCGTATGGACTGCCGGCGTGCAGGCCAACCCCGTGGTCCGCAACACCGATTTCCCGATTGACGAGCGCGGCCGCGTCCGCGCCAGCGCTGAACTGCGCATCACCGGCGACGACGGCCCGCTGGACGGCGCCTGGGCGGCCGGTGACGTTTCCGCAGTGCCCGATCTCTCCGGCGGCGGCGTGGGCGGTTTCTGCGTCCCGAACGCGCAGCACGCTGTGCGGCAGGCCAAGCTTCTCGCCGACAACATCTACGCTGAGCGCTACGGCGTGGGCCGCGTCCGTGAATACAGGCACAAGAACCTCGGTGCGGTTGCCGGGTTCGGCCAGTACAAGGGCGTAGCCAACATCATGGGCTTCGGCATGCGCGGACTGCCCGCGTGGCTTGCACACCGCGGCTACCACGGCATGGCAATGCCCATGTTCGAGCGCAAGGCCCGCGTAGTGGGCAACTGGGTGCTCGGTTTCGTCTTCGGGCGTGACACCACCCAGCTGATGGATCTGCAGACTCCCCGCCGCCAGTTCCGTGAGGCTGCCACTCCTCCGCCGAAGAAGCAGGAGACGCCCTCGCTGGACAAGAACCGCTCCGAGGATACAGAGAAGACCAAGGCCAAGGCCTAGTACCTCCTCAAGGCCTAGTACCTCCTCAAGGCCTAGTACCTCCTCAAGGCGACGGCGGCACCCTTTACGGGTGCCGCCGTCGTCGTTTAAGCAGCTATAGTTCACGATCGTGAGGAAGGTGCTGGGGCGTGCGGTTGATGATCAAACGCGCTGCGTGCATTACCGGACGGACCTGGACATCGTTGCCATCCGGTTCAGGTGCTGCGGCGAGTTTTACCCCTGCCATCTGTGCCATGCGGAGACGGCAGACCACGCCGCCGAGGTCTGGCCACCGGGGGAGTACGGCACGGATGCAATCTTGTGCGGTGTGTGCCGGTGCACCATGTCCATCCGGGACTACCTGGAGGCTGACGGATGTTTCTCGTGCAGTGCACCGTTCAACCCTGGCTGCCGGCTGCACAAACACCTGTACTTCGGGACTGAAGAGAGCTGACTGCGCGGCATCGCCGATGGTGCCCCAGGTGGGACTCGAACCCACACTGTGAAGATTTTAAGTCTCCTGCCTCTGCCATTGGGCTACTGGGGCGTAACTTCCGACGGACGTCCCGGCAGGGAGTCCACCAGAGCATCCCATCAAGAATACGCGAGCCGCGCACACGTTCGATCGATGCCGCTGGAAGGCTAGTCAAGACCCCTGTGACGAGCGTTACAAGGATGTAACCAGATTTGCTTATCTTGGACACGTTTTTGCACTAGCTTTTTCACATACCAGGAACACCTGGAGATCGCATCAAAGGCTGATCGAGTCTTTCGATCGAGGAGATAAATTTCATGACAGCAACACGTAACTCCGCGCGGTTCAGCATCGGGGAGAATGCTCCGCGCGCAGCGAAGATTGCGGCCCTGAGTCTGGGAGTCGCACTTTTCGCATCTGCCTGCGGTGGAAATCCCACCCCCGAAGGTGACGGCGCCTCACCTTCGGACGAGACAGCCTCGGCAGCGGCAGCGTCGGGACTCACCTGTCCCGAGAGTCAGGGCGGCGCAGCCCCCGAGCCCGGCGAAAAGGGCGATCCGAGTGCAGTACCTGAGGCGGAAACCACTTCCGAATCTCCCTTGGTGCTCGGATCCCTCCTGCCCACAACGGGCGCGCTCGCATTCCTCGGTCCTCCCGAAATTGCAGGCGTTAACCTCGCGGCACAGGAGATCAACGAGTCCGGCGGCGTGCTCGGCCAGGACATCGAGATCATCCACCGCGATTCCGGTGACACGACCACCGACATTGCAACGCAGTCCGTGACCGACCTCCTGTCCCAGGATGTCAGTGCGATTGTCGGCGCGGCGTCGTCCGGCGTATCGCAGACGGTGATCAACCAGATCACCGGCG
Organism: Arthrobacter sp. KKT183; assembly: GCF_055657625.1. NCBI lineage: Bacteria > Bacillati > Actinomycetota > Actinomycetes > Micrococcales > Micrococcaceae > Arthrobacter > Arthrobacter sp. KKT183. The sequence continues at coordinate 893,691 of NZ_CM145770.1, forward strand.
CAGGCGTAGTTCAGATGTCGCCCGCGAACACCTCTCCGGACTTCACCGACTGGGATGACAACGGGCTCTACTGGCGGACCGCTCCCTCCGACGTCCTGCAGGGCCGCGTGCTCGGCAACTACATCATGGCCTGTGGTGCACAGACCGTGGGCATGATCGTACTCAACGATGCGTACGGCACCGGTCTCCAGGCCAGTATCAAGGAAACAGTTGAGAGCGCCGGCGGTCAGGTCGTCGCCGAGGAAATGTTCAATGAGGGTGACTCGCAGTTCAGCAGCCAGGTGGACGCCCTCGTGGCAGCCGAGCCTGACGCCTACGTGGTTATCAGCTTCGACCAGGCCAACAGCATCATCCCGCTGATGACCGGTCAGGGTGTTGACCCAGGATCGATGTTCTTCGTGGACGGCAACACCGCCGACTACAGCGAGGATCTCGATCCCGGCACTCTCGAAGGCGCACAGGGCACCCAGCCCGGTTCCTTCGCAGGCGACCAGTTCAAGGAGGCGCTGGCCGGTATCGACCCGAACCTGAACGTCTGGAACTACGCAGGTGAAAGCTACGATGCCGTGAACCTCATTGCCCTCGCCGCAGATGCAGCGGGAAGCATTGACGGAGCAGCAATCGCAGCTGAACTCGAGGCAGTGTCCAAGGAGGGCACTGAGTGCTTCGACTACGCAGGCTGCATCACCCTCCAGCGCAACGGCGAGGATATCGATTACCAGGGCATCTCCGGCCCGATCACGTTCGACGAGAACGGTGATCCGACCGAAGCCTTCATCGGTATCTACGAGTTCGACGCGGACAATGTTCCGCAGCCTTACCGTTCCGAGGCAGGACAGCTCTAACCGCACCACCTGATTCACTCGCACAGTACAGAAGAACCCCTCCCAGCCTGAGAGGGGTTCTTCTGCGTGTGGGCGGGCCCTTAACGCAGCTGAGGCCCCCTCCTGGACGGAGAGGGCCTCTACTGGCGTGAGCTACGCGGTGTCGGCGAGCGTCCCGAGATAAAGCTGGATAACCTTGGGGTCCTTCATGAGCTCGCGTCCGGTGCCGGTGTAGGCGTCCTTGCCCTGGTCGAGGACGTAGGCGCGGTCGCAGATCTGCAGGCACCGCCTGGCGTTCTGCTCCACCATGATGACCGAGACGCCGGCCCGGTTGATTTCATGGACACGGAGGAACGTCTCATCCTGTTTGACGGGGGAGAGACCGGCGGACGGCTCGTCAAGGAGTAGCACGGCCGGTTCCATCATGAGTGCCCTGCCCATGGCCACCATCTGCCGTTCACCACCCGAGAGAGACCCGGCGCGCTGGGCGCGCCGCTTGCCGAGCTCCGGGAAGAGGCCGGTGACAAAGTCGAAGCGTTCCTTGAAGTCCTTGGGCCGCTGGTACATGCCCATCTGAAGGTTCTCTTCGATGGTCAGGGTGGCGAAGACGTTATTGTTCTGCGGGACAAATCCCACACCCTTGCTGACCAGCTTGTTGGCTTTCAGGCCGGTGATGTCCTGGTCACGCACCACTACGGTGCCGGAGTGCACTTTCACAAGGCCGAACATTGCCTTCAGGAGAGTCGACTTCCCTGCGCCGTTGGGACCGATAATCCCGATAAGTTCACCCGACCGCGCTTCGATTGAGCAACCGTTCAGGATGTTGACGCCGGGCAGGTAGCCGGCCACTAGATCGGTGACCTTCACGACGGACTTGCCGGGCACTGACTCCGCGCCGTGGGCGCGCTGTGATCCTGCGGTTCCCGCTGCTTCGCTCATGGCCGCTTCTCCTCTGTTCCAGTGTCTCGGGCGGTGCCCTCAAGCTCGGTGATTCTGGCGTGGTCCAGGAGCCCCGCATTCTCTGTTCCCACCACAGACTCCTCGTCGTGGGAAAGCTCGGCCTCGAGCTTTTCCACGCCGTGGGAGTCGCCGAGGTCGACGTCGTGGTGAGCACCGAGATAGGCGTCGATGACCGCCGGATCCTTCATGACGACGTCGGGAGTTCCCTCCGCGACCACGCGGCCTTCCGCCATGACCACCACCCAGTCCGCAACGTGCCGGACCATGTGCATGTCATGTTCGACGAACAGGACACTCATGCCCTCTGCCTTCAGGTTCTTGATGTGGTCAAGCAGGGACTGGGTGAGTGCCGGGTTCACGCCTGCCATCGGCTCGTCAAGCATCACCAGGCGCGGCTTGACCATCAGGGCCCGTGCCATCTCCAGCAGCTTGCGCTGCCCGCCGGAGAGGGATGCGGCGTAGTCGTCAGTCTTGGCATCCAGCTTGAATTTCTTCAGCAGGACCTCGGCCTGGCCGGTGATCTCCTTCTCGCGGCCGCCCCACAGGCCCTTGAAGAGGGCTCGCGCGAGGCTCTCACCCGGCTGGTCTGTAGCGCCGAGGCGCATGTTTTCCATGACGGTGAGCTTGCCCATGATTTTGGTCAGCTGAAACGTGCGGACCATGCCGAGACGCGCCACTTTGTAGGGCGCGACGCCGGCCAGGGGCTGGCCGTCGAACGTCCATTCCCCGCTCTGCGGCGAATCAAACCCGGTGAGCAGATTGAACAGGGTCGTCTTGCCTGCGCCATTGGGGCCGATGAGCGCGGTGATCTTGTTCCGCGGGATCTCGAGGTACTCAACATCGACGGCGTTGACGCCTCCGAAGCTCCGGGTGACGTTCTTCGCCGTGACAATCGGATCGCGCTTGCGGCAGCCCGGGCCGGGGGTGTCGTCGGTGATGGGCCGTGAATCAGTCATGTAGTCAATGCCATCCGCCGCGGGCCCGGGCATGGACCCGGCTGGCGATTGGGCTGAGCCGGAAACGGCATGTGCTGCGCGCCGTCCGCCTGGCTTTGCTGGGGGTTGCGGTGTCGGTTCCGCCGTGGGTTCACTCATGCGAACGCCAACTCCTTTTTGTTGCCGAGTACGCCCTGCGGCCTGAAGATCATGAGCAGCATGAGCGCAACACCCACCAGGATGTACCGGAGCTGACCGGCCTGGACGTTGGTGAGGAATGTGATGGCGCCGGTTTCGATGGCGCCGAAGAGCAGGCTCTGGGTGAGGGAGAGAACCACCCAGAAGATCATTGCGCCGATGACCGGACCAAGCACGGTGGCCATGCCGCCGAGCAGCAGCACGGTGTAGAGGAAGAACGTGAGCTCCGTCGCGTAGTTCGCCGGCTGCACGGCCCCGCGGGGGATGGTGAAGATCATCCCCGCAACCGTGCCCATCAGACCACCGATGATCAGCGCCTGCATCTTGTACGCGTAGACGTTCTTGCCGAGGGAACGCACAGCGTTCTCGTCTTCGCGGATACCCTTCAGCACCCGTCCCCACGGACTGCGCATGAGCAGCCACACGGACAGGCAGGCCAGGGCAACGATCGTCCAGCCCACCACCCTGATGAAAAGCCCGTCCGCGTTCATGCCGACCGGACCGATGTTGTAGGCACCCTCGGGGAACGGGTTCAGCGCGAAGAACCCGTTCTCGAAACCTCCGGCGAGGCCGTTGGCTGAGCCGGTGACGTTCGTGAGGCTGTTGGTCGTCACCACATAGCGGATGATTTCCGCTGCAGCGATGGTCACGATGGCAAGGTAATCTGCGCGCAGGCGCAGGGTGGGAATGCCGAGCAGGATCGCGAAGACCACTGAAGCCAGCAGCGCTATCAGTACTGCGACCGGAAGCGGCGCACCGAAACTGAGGGTCGGGATAGCGAAGCCGTACGCGCCGACCGCCATGAAACCTGCCTGTCCGAAGTTGAGCAGCCCGGTATAGCCAAAGTGCACTGCGAGACCGAGCGCCGCCAGCGCGTAGGCCGCCGTCGTCGGGCTGATGATCTCGCCGAAGGCGAGGGCAAGAATATTTCCGAAGTCCATTTCAGGTGGCCCCTAACCTACGCGCTCTCGACGGCCGAGGATGCCCTCTGGCTTGAAGAGAAGAACAATGATCATGATGAGCAGAGCGCCGACGTACTTGAGGTCAGCCTCCAGCCAGATGGTGGACACTTCGACGAAGAGGCCAACGATAAGCGAGCCGACAAGGGCGCCGAAGACTGTACCCAGCCCGCCGAGGACCACGCCCGCGAAGATCAGCAGCAAAATCTGCTGGCCCATATTGAAGGAGACACCGGGGCGGTAGTAGGCCCAGAGGATGCCGCCGAGGGCCGCGAGTGCTCCGCCGACCACCCAGACCAGCCGGATAACGCGGTCGACGTCGATTCCTGATGCAGCTGCCAGCGCCGGGTTGTCAGCGACCGCCCGGGTTGCCTTGCCGATCCGCGTACGCAGGAGCAGGAACGCGATGAGCAGGATGACAACGAGGCTGGTGATCAGCGACGTCAGGTTGTTCTGCGAGATGGATACCGGCCCGAAGTCGAGGATGCGGCCCTGTGCGCCTGGAAGTTGCTGCGTTGCACCGCCGAAGAAGAACTGGATGATGTAGCGCAGGGCCAGGGCGAGACCGATGCTGACGATCATCATCGGGATGAGCCCGGAGCCCCGTTTCCTCAGCGGCTTCCAGAGGCCCGCGTCCTGGACATAGCCCAGCGCACCTCCTGCGATGACGGCTAGGACGATTGCGAGGAACGCCGGCAGCCCGATGGCCGCGAAGGCGAAGGTCAGTACCGCCCCCGCCGTGACCATCTCTCCGTGGGCGAAGTTGGTGAGTCCGGTGGTGCCGAAGATCAGTGAGAGCCCGACCGCGCTCAGTGCCAGGAGAAGGCCGAAGCTGAGGCCGGCCACAGCGCGGTCGGCGAAGACGTTCCAGAAACTCGTGGTTTCCAGCACAATGCCCTCACCGAACAGGAAGAGCGTGGTGATGTTTGTGGTTCCGGCGAAGGTAACGGTGCGGGGGTTCTCCTGGCCTTCGGCCAGAGCGGCTCCCTCGGGGAGGGTGGACTCATCGAGTTCCACCTCGTAGGCACCCTGCTCCTCGACCTCAACAACCCAGCGGCCGTTTTCATCGGAGGTGGTTTCGCCTTCGAAACCCTCACCGGTGACCGTGATGCGGACGTCTGCAAGCGGACCCTCGGCGTTGCGCAGCACGCCGCTGATCCTGTTTTGGAATTCCCCGGCCTGGACGGAGGCGGGGGTCTGCATGTTCATGACAGGTGCAGCAACGGAGGCTGATGCTCCTGCAGCGGGTGCGCTCATGAAGCATGCGGCCATGAGGCCGGCAATCAGGATCAGTAGCCTCCTGCGCCATGCCGGCGTCGGCTTGGTTATCAAGTTATGAACCTCCACGATGGTGGCTTGTCCGTCGAGGTACGACGGCCTTACAGCCTGTGATCGAAGTCACTCAGTGTGGAGATTATGTTACCTGCGCTGTGTTACCACTTTTTGCCATACGGGGCCTGCCAGATAGCAATTGCATAACAACTGTTCGGCGGAGACTACCGGCGGGTAGCGCGAACGCCTTCGAGCGAGGAAACTGGGCCGGCGCCAGGGTGTGGCTAGAGGTAGAGGCCGGTGCCGGCGTCGTCGGTCTCTGGTTGCGCCACCGCATGGACGTCCCGTTCTCGCAGGAGGATGTAGTCGGTGCCGCCGACGTCGACCTCGGATTTCTCTTCAGGGTCGAACAGCACGCGGTCACCGCGCGAAACCTGCCGGACGCTGGGTCCGGCCGCGGCCACATCTGCCCACGCGAGCCGCTTACCCATCACCGCGGTGGCGGGAATGACAATGCCCGACGACGAGCGCCGCTCGCTGCTGTCCTTGTCCAGGGTGACCAGGAGGCGGTCGTGCAGCATCTTCAGCGGCAGTGCGTCGGGCAGGGGAGCTTTCGCTGCAGGGAGGTTTGGCACGCCGACAGTCTACCGTTGGCGCTCTCCAGCCGCGGGTAGAGCCGGCTGGGCGGTTCAGGAACAAAACGGCGTGGAATCCGTTGATATTGGTAGGGTTGAACAATCTCAGCCCCCAGATGGAGGACTACATCACAATGGCACTCGGCGGTAACCCGGTATTCAACGGTAAGAACTTCCGTACCGCTGCCCGCGGCGACAATCCGGCAGCGTACGGTTCAACAGCTTTGGCCGGTCAAACGGTCATGAACCAGCAGCAGCTGGAGCACCTCTACAACCAGCCTTCGGCAGGTCCGGCGGAGACCGGCCGCATGACGTTCGACGACGTAATCGTCAAGACCATCGCCACCATCGGCATGGTGCTGATCGGCGCGGCGGTTCCTGCGTTCCTGTTCCCGTCACTGGCGCCCCTGCTGATGATCGTCGGCCTGATCGGCGGCTTCGTCCTGGGCCTCGTCAATGCGTTCAAGCGCGAGCCCGTTCCCGCGCTGATTCTCGGCTACGGCTTCCTTGAGGGCCTGTTCCTCGGCGGGCTCACCATGTTCCTCGAGGCGCAGTTCCCGAACATTGCCATGCAGGCTCTGCTGGGCACCCTGTCGGTGTTCGCCGTGACCCTCGTGCTCTTCAAGAGCGGCAAGGTCCGTGCAACCCCCAAGGCCATGAAGATCTTCATGATCGCCATGATCGGCTACGCACTGTTCAGCCTGGTCAACCTAGGTCTGATGGTCTTCGGCGTCAGCAACGACCCGTGGGGTCTGCGCACCGGCATCGAGATCGCCGGTATCCCGCTGGGCGTCATCATCGGTGTGCTGGCTATCGGCCTCGCCGCGTTCTCCCTGGTCATCGACTTCACCATGATCAGCGAGGGCGTCCGCAACGGCGCCGCCCGCAAGTACTCCTGGACGGCGGCCTTCGGCCTGACGGTCACCCTGGTGTGGCTGTACGTCGAGTTCCTGCGCATCATTGCGATCCTGCGCGGCAGCGAGTAAACGACACAGCGCTCTGACTTGGGTCTAACGAGGAAGGCCCCCGGCAACCGCCGGGGGCCTTCCTCGTTAAGGGGAAATTTTGCGCAGGTCCGGTGGGTTCAGCGCCGCTGAACCCACCGGACCTGCGCAAATCTTCCTGGGGTGGTTGGGTGGCGGTGGCGGAGAAACCTCAGGAAACCCGGCCGGCTCCGTCCGCCGGGGACACCGCGAAGATGGCCGGTTCGGTGAAACCCGCTGCGGCAAAGGCCGCCATCACTGCTGCGCCGACGCGGTCCAGATCCGCCAGTTGAACCAGCGCAATGGCCGAGCCGCCGAAGCCCCCGCCCGTCATGCGGGAACCCAGTGCACCGGCCTCGCGGGACGATTCAACGGCGAGGTCCAGCTCAGCACAGGAGATCTCAAAATCGTCCCGCATGGAGACGTGGCTCGCATCCAGCAACGGCGCAATCGCCCGTGGTCCTTCGTTACGGAGAAGCTCGACGGCAGCCTGCACCCGGGCGTTCTCCGTGACGACGTGCCGTACCCGCCGGAACGTCTCCTCGTCCAGCAGGCCGGATGCCTCCTCGAGGTCCTCTTCGCTGAGGTCGCGCAGCGCCGGAACGCCCATGACATCGGCACCGACTTCACAGGCACGACGGCGTGATGCGTAGCCGCCGGTTGCATGGGAATGACTTACCCGGGTGTCGATGACTAGGAGGGCCAAACCGTTCTCCTGCAACGGCAGGGGAACTAGCTCGGCGTGCTGCGTACGGCAGTCCAGGAACACCGCGTGTCCGAGCTTGCCCAGCAGCGACGCGGACTGGTCCATCAGGCCGGTGGGCGCGCCGACCATCTCGTTTTCGGCGCGTTGCCCGATGAGCGCGAGGTCCGAGCCGCTGAGACCGAGCCCGTACAGCTCATTGGCGGCGACCGCCACTGCGCACTCGATGGCGGCGGAGGAAGACAGGCCGGCTCCAACCGGAACTTGCGAGTCAATCAGCAGGTCCATGCCCATGACCGAATGGCCCGCCTGCCGCAGGGCCCACAGAACGCCCACCGGGTAGGCAGCCCAGCCTTCGACGTCGCCGGCAGCCAGTTCATCCAGATGGCTGATGATGACCTCGCCGGAGCCGGAGAAGGTCGAACTGACCCGGACGGTGGAGTCTTCCCGGACGGAAGCTGCCACCTGCGTGGCTCGGTCGATCGCAAACGGCAGCACAAACCCGTCGTTGTAGTCGGTGTGTTCGCCGATGACGTTCACGCGGCCGGGGGCGGCCCAGATGCCTGCGGGCGCATGCCCGAAGCGGTCCTCGAACTGCTGGCTGAGGGTCATGCTGTTACCTTCCCTGCTGGTGTTGCGGCGCGCAGGGTGGCGGCAACCTGCTCCGGAGTGGTGTCGTTGATGAAAGCACCCATTGCTGCTTCCGAGCCGGCGAGGAACTTCAGCTTATCCTCAGCCCTGCGGGGAGAAGTCAGCTGCAGGTGAAGGTAGCCGGCCTCGCGCAGGTCAGGAACCAGGGGCGCCTGATGCCACGCGGCAATGTAGGGGGTGGGGGTGCTGTAGATGCCGTCCACGCGGGCCAGCAGGTCGAGGTACAGCGTGGTCAGCTCGTCCTTTTCCTCGCCGGTCAGTGCGGCAATATCGGGAACGTGACGGTGCGGCACCAGGTGCACTTCCAGCGGCCAGCGTGCAGCGAACGGCACGTAGGCACTGAAGTGTGTGCCTTCAAGCACCATGCGCTCGCCGGATTCACGCTCGGACTTCAGCACGGAGCCCATCAGGGTGCCGCGCCCGTCGACGGCGTCAAAATAGCGCCGGGCAGCCTGCCCCATCAGCGCCGCGCGAGGCGGAACGAACGGATAGGCGTAGATCTGCCCATGCGGATGCAGCAGGGTCACCCCGATGTCCGCGCCGCGGTTCTCGAACGGGAAAACCTGCCGGATGCCTTCCATTGCGGACAACGCTTCGGTCCGGTGTGCCCACGCTTCGACGACGGTGCGAGCCCGCTCCGGCGGCAAGGACCCGAAGGAGCCCTCGTGGGAGGAATCGAACGCGACCACTTCGCACCGTCCGAAGGCCGTCGTCGTCGTGCCCCAGCCTGTGCTGGCGGGCTGGAGGTCCGGCAGCGCACCGAGCGCGGGTCCAAAGGAGGAGAAGCGGTTCTCAAAAACGACAACCTCGTAGTCGGAGGCGGGAACTTCGGACAGGTTGCCGGCTGTGGAGGGGCACAGCGGACACTGGTCCGCGGGGGGCAGGTGGGTGCGCGTTTGCCGGTGTGCGGCCACGGCCGTCCATTCGCCGGTCAGGGGGTCGTAGCGTACGTCTCCCGTACCGCCGCGGGGCGGGAGACCACGGGAATCGGCGACGGCGGCAGGGTCGCGGTGCAGTGCCGCCGCCTCCTCGCTGGCGTCGAAATAGATCAGCTCGCGTCCGTCGGATAAGCGGGTGGGGGTTACCTGGGTCATGGGGTGTCCTGGGGTTTGGGGGATGGGCCGGTTGGGGGAGTGAGGATGCTCGTTGTCCGGGCGTAGCGCGGGTCATCCGGCTCGGAGTCGGTCACAATGCAGTGCACCCGCTCGATCCCAGTGATGCGGGCAAGGCTCACCGTGCCGAACTTGGTGGAGTCAGCCAGAACGACCAGCCGACCGCACTGCTCGGCAAATGCACGGTTTGTGTCCGCCTCGGCAAGATTGGGGGTGGTGATCCCGGCCTGGGCGTCCACGCCGTGGGCACCCATGAAGCACAGGTCCACGTTGAAGGACCGGACGGTGGCTGCGGCAATGGGCCCTACCAGCGCTTCGGAAGGTGAGCGCTCACCGCCGGTCAGCAGGACGGTCACGCCAGGTGTTGCAGCCCGGTGCAGCTTCTCGGCGGCGGGCACGGAATTGGTAAGGATGGTCAGGGGCCCGGAGAGGTGCTCGACCAGGCGGTAGGTGGTGGTTCCGCCGGTGAGCGCCACGGTCATGCCCGGTTGGATGAGGGCTGCCGCCGTTGCGGCAATGGACTCCTTGGCCTCGATGCGCTGGTCTGCGTTGACACCGAATCCGGGTTCGATTGCACTGAGTGCGGTCCGGGATGCTGCGCCGCCGTGGACCTTGCGCAGTGCGCCGGCGGAATCGAGCACGTCGATGTCCCGCCGGATGGTCATTTCCGAGACCCCCAAGGCCTCGGCCAGCTCGCCGACGCGGACCGTCCGCCGCACGCCGAGCTTCGCAAGAATGGCAGCATGCCGGTCGGCAGCGAGCATCAGCGGACTCCGTAGGTTGGCGGAAGAAAAGACACTTAACAAAATACAACGGTTTCGAACAAATTCAAACAGTTGGCCGAAAATGGTTCTGTCAGACGGTTGTGAAAAGATTGAGGCATGACGCGTCCTTCGCGGCGGAAAACGCAGCAGTCCTTCTCGAACGGCCTTGTTGCGCCCTCGGGCCGGTCTGCCGGCGAGGATGTCCCCTATGCGTTGAGGATCGGGGCGGCCTGGGCGTGGCGCGTCGGCCTGATTCTTGTGGTGTCTGCTGCGGTGCTGTGGCTGATGAGCCAGATTTCACTGCTGGTCATTCCCCTGATGATTGCGGGCCTCCTTTCGAGTCTCCTGCTGCCGGCGGTGACCTTCCTGCGCGCACGCAAAGTGCCGGGGGGAATCGCCGTTTCCGTCATCGTTCTCGGATTCCTGCTCGCCGTGGCCGCCACCCTTTCCCTGGTCGGGCAGCAGCTCGCCGTGGGGTTCGCTTCACTCTGGGACGAGGCGCTGGCGGGGATCGAGCAGGTGCAGGAGTGGCTCTCCGACGGTCCACTGGACCTCACCTCGTCACAGATTGACGGCTTCATCGAGGAAGTCGCCAATGCTGTGGACAACAACAGCGGGGTGATTGTCAGCGGAGCGCTTTCCTTCGGATCCGGTGCCGGCTACTTCCTGGCCGGACTGCTGCTCACGGTGTTTGCGCTGATCTTCTTCCTGCACGACGGCGACACCATCTGGCGCTTCATCGCCGGCCTCGCACCGCGGCGCGCCCGGGCGGCGATCGCGGGTGCCGGCCGCCAGGGCTGGACCTCGATGGCCAACTACGTCCGGGTGCAGATTCTCGTTGCTTTCATTGACGCTGTCGGAATCGGTCTGGGAGCCGCCATCATTGGCGTGCCGCTCGTTCTTCCGTTGACGGTTTTGGTCTTCCTGGGTTCGTTCATACCCATTCTCGGCGCGCTCTTCACCGGCATGGTGGCTGTCCTGCTGGCCCTGGTGGCCAATGGATGGGTCAACGCACTGGTGATGCTCGCCATCGTGCTGCTGGTGCAGCAGGTGGAAGGGCATATCCTGCAGCCGTTCGTCATGGGCCGCGCCGTCTCGCTGCACCCCCTCGCAGTGGTGCTGGCGGTTGCGGGCGGTTCCCTCGTTGCCGGCGTTGCCGGCGCCTTGTTTTCCGTACCGCTGTTGGCGATCCTCAACACGGTTGTTCGTTATATAGCGGGCCGCACCTGGGAGACGGATCCTGCCCTCGGTGCGCCCGCGGGACACCCCGGCCCGGGCTCTGTCCCTGCACCCTACTCATCCGGTGAACCACTTGGGCCGGAACCCTCCACGAAAGAAGCGTCAACGTGACCACGGATCTCGCCCAGCTGGCAGTGACCCTCGAGGACGTCCTCGAAGCTCAGAAAATGCTCGACGGCGTCATTGCGTACACGCCGATCGAAGACTCCCGCGCACTTGGCAGGCTGACCGGTGCCAGGGTTTCGCTCAAATGCGAGAACCTGCAGCGCGCAGGTTCCTTCAAGGTGCGCGGCGCCTACACGCGGATGGCCAGGCTTTCCGCGGAGGAGCGGGCACGCGGCGTGGTCGCAGCCTCGGCCGGCAACCATGCCCAGGGCGTGGCTGTGGCAGCCGCCCGGCTTGGCATCAAGGCACGCATTTACATGCCTCTCGGTGTGGCGCTGCCGAAGCTCGCGGCAACCCGCGGGCATGGTGCGGAGGTGGTGCTCCACGGGCACAACGTGGATGAAGCACTGACCGAGGCAAAACGGTACGCGGATGAGCACGGTGCTGTCTTTGTCCACCCGTTCGACAACGTGGACGTGGTGGCCGGGCAGGGGACAATCGGCCTCGAAATCCTCGAGCAGGTTCCGGACGTTGACACCATCCTCATGGGGGTTGGCGGCGGCGGGCTGCTGGCAGGTGTCTCAGTTGCCGTCAAGGCCCGTGCCAGGGAGCTGGGCCGGGAGATCCGCGTGATCGGCGTGCAGGCGGAGAACGCAGCCGCCTATCCGCCGTCGCTCGCAGCGGACGCCCTCGTGCCGCTGCAGAAGGTTTCCACGATTGCGGATGGCATTGCCGTGGGCCGGCCGGGGCAGCTTCCGTTCTCGATCATCCGCGAACTCGTCGACGACGTTGTCACGGTGAGCGAGGATTCCCTTGCCCGCGCGCTGATCTTCCTGCTGGAGCGCTCCAAGATGGTGGTGGAGCCGGCCGGCGCGGTGGGCGTCGCGGCACTGTTGGATGGAAAACTGACGGAAAACGGGGCCAACCCGGGGAACACCGTCGTCGTGCTTTCCGGCGGCAACATTGACCCCATGCTGATGCTCAAGGTCATCCAGCGCGGCCTCGCTGCTGCAGGCAGGTATCTGGTGGTGCGGATGCTGCTCGATGACCGGCCCGGTTCGCTGGCCACCATTTCCCGCATCATTGCGGAGTCTGACGCCAACGTGACCGGTGTGGATCACACGCGGGTGGGTGGCTCGATCAGCATGGGGGACGTGGCGATCACCATCAACATGGAGACGAAGGGCGAGGAACACTGCGAGCAGGTGCTGAACAACCTGCGCGCAGAGGGCTTCCAACCCGTCGTCATCCAGGGCTGACATGCTGGCGAAGCGGGCGCGGGGTGCGTTAACGACTGTCGTCGGCTTCGCTGCCCTGCTGTGGATTGTGCATCTGGTCAACACGGCCACCGGTTTCTTCCTGATCCGGCTGCTGGGCATTGTGCCGCGGGAAGTGGAGGGGCTGGACGGCGTGCTGTTCGCGCCGCTGCTGCACGCGGATGCCGGACACCTGTTCAGCAATACGCTGCCGCTGCTGGTCCTGGGGTTTCTGGCGTTCCTGGAGGGCGCCCGGCGTTTCGCCGTGGCAGTCGGGGCAAGCTGGCTGGCCTCCGGGCTGGGCGTGTGGATCTTCGGCGGCGGAGTGACCATCGGTGCGTCCGGGCTGGTCTTCGGCCTGTTTGCCTACCTGCTGGTCCGCGGCTTCTACAACCGGGACTGGAAGCAGATCCTGCTCGCTGGGCTGCTCTTCCTGATGTACGGCTCGCTGCTCTGGGGCGTGCTGCCGCAGTTCGGCTCGAACCTCTCCTGGCAGGCCCACCTCTTCGGGGCTCTCGGCGGAGTCCTGGCTGCGCTGATACTGAAGCGGCGGCCGGCCCCGTCAGGGACCGACCGCCTCAGCGCTAGTTGAGAAGTACAGCTAGCCCGCGTAGGGCTTAGCCGACAGGACCTCGACGGTGATTTCCTTGCCGTTGGGCGCGGTGTACTTCACGGTGTCTCCGGCCTTGTGACCCTGGATCGCTGCGCCCAGCGGGGACCTCTCGCTGTAGACGTTGAGATCCGTGTCCCCGGCTACTTCCCGGCTGCCCAGGAGGAAGGTCTCCTTGTCTCCGGCGATGTTCGCCTCGACCAGCATGCCCGGCTCAACAATGCCGTCATCTGCCGGGGACTCGCCCACGTGTGCGTTGTTCAGCAGTTCGGTCAGCTGCCGGATGCGGGCCTCGGCCTTGCCCTGCTCTTCCTTGGCTGCGTGGTAGCCGCCGTTCTCCTTGAGGTCACCCTCAGAGCGGGCCTGCTCAATGCGGGAAACGATCTCGGTGCGGCCTGGGCCGGACAGGTGGTCCAGCTCAGCCTTAAGGCGGTCGTAGGACTCCTTGGTGAGCCAGGCGACGGATGCGCTGTTGGTGGACACGATATCTCCTTAGGTACGTCGAAGCCCTCAAGCGGGATTCGGCTGCGGCCTTTGCCGTGATGCGCGCATCTACAAGCAAAGACCCCGCCTGCGTGATGGCCTCTTCTCCTGAAGTACTTCAGTAGGAACCAACCGCGGGGCGGGGCGGAACGTATCAGTCCATTATAGACAGCAAGCTTCAAATACCCAATAACCGGGCGGATTCTGGATCAGTGACAATCAGGATTCCTCAAGGAGCCAGCAGGCGTTGACGCCGCCGCTGACCCCCTGAGACTCGGTGCGGACCGTGGTGCTGTGGGACGAGGTGCCACCGTCAACGGATTGGGAGTTGGTGGGCGGGATGGTCACCACGGTCCAGCCCACGATGGCGTAGGACTGGTTCAGTACCTGCACAGCGCACTGCGCCGTGGCGCCCGGATCCTTGGTGACCTCATAGTCCACGCGGGCCACGGCGGGGCCTTCAATGCTGAAGCCTACGTCCTTTGATGAAACCTCCGGCGTACCGGCGAAGATACTGAAAACACCCGTGGCAACCACCGCTGAAGCCAGGGCGAACCAGATCAGCCAGCGCTTGTGCCGGCGAGCAAGCCCGGTGGCGGGCCGCTGCGGCTTGGGGGCGCCGTAGCGATTGGCTACTCTTGGTACTGGCGCGTGGTCGGTGCTCATCGGTTCCAAGTTTACCAACCGGTGCGTAGGTGAATTTCCGTCATTTTCCAGCCGGCGCCCTGACCGGGGCCGCTTGCCTAGTCACACCAGGAAAGATTCAGGAGCATTCAGTGCCCAGCCCGGAGCAAATTCCAGCTACTCCTTCAGGAAATCCAGAGAACGACGGCGGCTACCGCCTTCTCGCGGTGCATGCGCACCCCGATGACGAGTCGAGCAAGGGCGCGGCCACCATGGCCAGCTACGTCGCAGCCGGAGTGTCCGTGATGGTGGCCACCTGCACCGGCGGCGAGCGCGGCGACATCCTGAATGCGCAGATGGCCGACGTGCCGCATGCGGCCCGCGACCTCGCGGGCCTGCGGCGCCTGGAGATGGCTGAGGCAGCAGCGGCGCTCGGAGTGGAACACCGCTGGCTAGGATTCGTTGACTCGGGACTGCCGGAGGGGGACCCGCTTCCGCCGCTGCCGCCCGGTTGCTTCGCGCTGCAGCCTCTCGAGCGGGCAGCCGCGCCGCTGGTGAAGCTGGTCCGGGAGTATCGGCCGCACGTGATCCTGAGTTATGACGAGAACGGCGGGTACCCGCACCCGGACCACATCATGGCGCACCGGGTAGCGGTTGAGGCGTACGAGGCCGCGGGGGACCCGTCCCGCTATGCCGGTCTTGGCGAGCCGTGGAATCCGCTGAAGCTCTACTATGACCGCGCGTTCAATCCGGAGCGGTTCCGTGCCCTGCACTTCGCGCTGGAGGAGGCCGGCCTGCAGTCGCCCTACGCAGAACGGATCGCGGCCTGGCTGGAGGCGGACGCCGAAGGCCACCAGCCCGCGCGGCCAACGCATCCCACCACGACGCAGATCGACTGCGGCGATTTCTTCGAACACCGGGAACGCGCACTGCTCGCTCACCGCACGCAGGTGGACCCGGCGGGCTTCTTCTTTGCGGTCTCCTCTGAGCTGCAGCGCAAGGTCTGGCCGTGGGAGGACTACTCGCTGATCTCCTCCCGTGTGCCGCAGGAATTGCCTGAAACGGACTTCTTCGCGGGCATAGAATAATTTTGTGGCCGTCTGCCTGTGGCATCGATGCCATGTCTCCTCGTGAAAGTGGTGCTCTGGAGTGTTCTCCCTGCTGAATCTGGCCGCAACCGTGACCCCGGCGCCCGGTGATGAACCCTCACTGCGCCCCGGTCTTGATCCGGCCGATGTAACCCCCGGATTGCTCGGGTTCCTGGCAACTCTCTTCCTGGTGATCGCAGTGATCTTCCTGATCCGTGACATGACCCGCAGGATCCGCCGTGTGCGCTACCGGGAGATGGCACTCCTTGAGGAAGAGGAAGCCCGGCAGGCGGAAGAGATTCGGCAGAGTCGGCCGCTCGAGCATCGCGGGGAAGCGCGCCGGGCGGAGGCCGCGGACGAGCCGTCCCGGACACCGCCCACAGGTCCTGCTGAACGCGGTACTCCCGGCGGCAAGTATGGGCCGGACGCGCCCTAAACCTTGGCTGGCCTGCTCCGCTTCGACGCTTCGCTGAGCGGCCCGCTCAGCGAAGCGGGTTGAGCACCGCGATCAGGATGGCGATGAAGTGGGCGGCGAACGCTGCGACGGTGAACGCGTGGAACAGTTCGTGGAAGCCGAACCAGTGCGGACTGGGGTTGGGCCGCTTGAGCCCATAGATCACCGCACCGGCAATGTAGAACACTCCGCCGACCAGGATGAGCACGGTGGCCGGCACGCTCGCGGCGAGGAAGTCCGGCAGGAACAGCAGTGCCGCAAGGCCGAGGGCGATGTAGATGGGCACGTAGAGCCAGCGCGGCGCATTGACCCACAGCACGCGGAACAGCACGCCCGCAATGGCTCCGCACCAGATCAGCCAGAGCAGGAAGGTGGCTTTGTCCTGCGGCAGCAGCGCCCAGGAAAGCGGCGTATAGCTGCCAGCGATGACCAGCATGATGTTGGTGTGGTCCAGACGTTTGAGCACCGCCTTGGTGCGGGGCTGCCAGTTGCCGCGGTGGTAGACGGCGCTCACGCCGAAGAGCAGGACACCGGTGAACGCGTAGATCGCGGAGGTGACTTTTCCTGCCGGAGTGGGTGCCAGGACAACAAGCACGATCCCGGCGGCGATAGCCAGGGGAGTGGCTCCGAGGTGGATCCATCCCCGCCACTTCGGCTTGATGTTCAGCGCGTCTGCAGCGCGTTCGACGGCGTATTCCACGGGGCCGTCAACGGGTGCCGATTCGTCCGGTTGCCGGCGAGGATTGGGTGCACCGGCTGGAGGAGAAACGCGTCGGCTCATGACCCGAATTCTATCTGACCGGCTCATAAGTTACTAACGGGTAACAACCGCCGCACCCCACACAGCGGGGCTCGTGCCGGTACGGTAGGAACTGAATCTCACTAGCTGATCGGAAGGACGGGTGGGCGCTGCCGTGATGTTTCCCTCGTTTGCCTACAACTTCTACGAGCGCAAACTCCAGCGGTCACTGGCAGCCGACCGCATCCCCCACCACATCGGCGTCATGGTGGACGGCAACCGCCGCTGGGCTAAGCTCGCCGGCGCACCGACGCAGCACGGCCATCAGGCCGGCGCGGACAAGATCCTCGAGTTCCTCGGCTGGTGCCGGGAGCTCGGCGTCGAAATGGTCACGCTCTACATGCTGTCCACGGACAACATGAGCCGCTCGGCGGAGGAAATCGAGCAGCTTCTGGACATCATCGGGAACACCCTCGACCGCCTGGGTGAAACGCGGGCAGTTCGCGTCCAGCCGGTCGGCGCTCTCGATCTCCTTCCGGAACACCTCGCGGTCAAGGTCACTGAGCTCGCCGAACGCACCGCGTGCATTGAAGGGCTGCACGTCAATGTCGCAGTCGGTTACGGCGGGCGCCGTGAGATTGTCGACGCCGTCAAGGAACTGCTGATGCACGCGGACTCCGAGGGCGCATCGCTGGCCGATGTCGCCGGGAACCTGTCGGTCGGACAGATTTCCGAGTACCTGTATACGCGCGGCCAGCCGGACCCGGACCTCGTGATCCGCACCTCGGGCGAGCTGCGGCTTTCCGGCTTCCTCATGTGGCAGAGCGCGTACAGCGAGTTCTACTTCTGCGAGGCGCTCTGGCCGGACTTCCGGCGGGTCGATTTCCTTCGCGCGCTGCGCGATTACGGACGCCGGCAGCGCCGATTCGGCGGGTAGCATTCCTTCCGCATTTCGTCACCCAAAATTCACGCGACACGCACGCATTGCCGGTGCCGCCGTCGTCGTTCGCGGGCGTAATGTCTGTTGCAACAGCAGGCACCCGCCGGCTGTTCGGGGAGGCCACCTATGCAGGCACCGTGCTCACCAGCACCGGTTCTGAAAAGGGGAGGCCGTGCGCGGCCTTCTGGCCGGCCCGCCTCACCCAAGCCCTAGATTATTCTCGGGCGTTCCTCGCCCGGGGAAGTGGAGTTGAAGTGGCCACATCTCGCACAACCCAGCGATCCGCAACCGATACGCCCAGCAACACCAAGGCCCGCCCGGCCGCGCAGGACGAACAAGTCCTCGCAGCGGCGGGCCTTTCTGCTGTCGAGAGTCTCGGCAGCCGCAGCTACGTCCTGGATACCTCGGTACTGCTGTCGGATCCGCGGGCCATCACACGCTTCGCGGAACATGAGGTGATCCTGCCGATCGTGGTGATCACCGAACTCGAAGGCAAACGCCACGATCCCGAGCTGGGCTTCTTCGCACGCAAGGCCCTGCGGCTCCTGGATGAGCTGAGGGTGCAGCACAACGGGCTGAATCAAGCTATTCCGCTGGGAACCGAGGGCGGAACGCTCCGGGTGGAACTCAATCACGTGTCCACCGAGGTGCTGCCGGTCGGCTTCCGCAGCGGCGACAATGACTCCCGGATCCTTGCCGTGGCCAAGAACCTTTCGGACGAGGGCCGCAACGTCACGGTGGTGTCCAAGGACCTGCCGATGCGCGTGAAGGCTTCCGCGATGGGGCTGCAGGCGGATGAGTACCGCAATGAGCTCGTCAAGGATTCCGGCTGGACGGGAGTTGCGGAGCTGGACACCCTGGACGACGACGTCGACACCCTCTATGCGCATGAGCCCGTCTTCCTGCCGGACGCCGCGGAACTGCCCGCAAACACCGGGGTCATCCTCCACTCCGGGAAGGGTTCAGCCCTTGGCCGGGTGGGCGCCGACAAGCAGGTGCGGCTGGTCCGGGGGGACCGCGACGTCTTCGGGCTGCATGGCCGGTCCGCCGAACAGCGGCTCGCCATTGACCTGCTGATGGATCCCGAGGTGGGCATCGTGTCCCTCGGTGGGCGTGCAGGCACCGGAAAGTCAGCACTGGCGCTGTGTGCCGGTCTCGAAGCTGTCCTTGAGCGGCAGGAGCACCGCAAGGTGGTGGTGTTCCGGCCGCTGTACGCCGTGGGCGGCCAGGAGCTGGGCTACCTGCCGGGCGGCGAGAGCGAGAAAATGAACCCCTGGGCGCAGGCGGTCTTCGACACCCTCGGGGCGCTGGTCTCGCAGGAGGTGGTGGAGGAAGTCATGGACCGCGGCATGCTGGAGGTCCTGCCGCTCACCCATATCCGCGGCCGGTCCCTCCATGATTCCTTTGTGATCGTGGACGAGGCGCAGTCGCTCGAGAAGAACGTGCTCCTCACGGTGATGAGCCGGATCGGGCAGAACTCCAAGATTGTCCTCACTCACGACGTAGCGCAGCGGGACAATCTGCGGGTGGGCCGGCATGACGGCATTGCCGCCGTCGTCGAGACGCTCAAGGGGCATCCGTTGTTCGGTCACATCACGCTGACGCGTTCCGAGCGCTCGCCGATCGCCGCACTGGTGACGGACCTGCTGGAGGGTGCCGAAATCTAGGGCTTGCGTTCCGTGGCGGGTCAGCCGACCTGCCACGGAATGTGGTCGCGTACGTCGGTGAGCGTGGGTGGGGCGTCGGTGAACAAATCATCAACCATGTACTCATCCACTCCACTGATGGCCAGCCGGTGGCCGCAGCCTGCGAGTTCGCCGTCGAGCGCTGTTGTTGAGACGCAGATTGCTGTGGCGACGTCCACCAGCACCCGGGTTCGGCCTGTTCCAATGAGCGGGCGGCCCGGCGTGAATGGCTGGTAGGAGATGTTCGGGGTGGCGGTGGCGGCGAGAACACGGCGGCCCTCGTGGACGTCTTCGCTGATGTCCTCGAGTTCAACGCGGTTCGCGAACGGCGTCTCATACGGCACCGGAGCATCCCCCGCGAGTTCCACGGGGTCAAGCATGGCGGACCAACGCGGGTCACCGAACGCCGGTTCCCCGTAGGCGGCTTTGGGGCGGCGGTGGACGTACCCGGTTTCGTTGTAGACCGGGCTGACGAGGTTCGGGGCGACGAGCCAGGAACTCTTGCTCGCACTGACGTAGAACGAGTCTCGGGAATGCTCGTTGCCGGTGCTGCTGTGGAGGAGGGCTCCCTCAGCTGTCTCAACCCTCAGTGCCTGCGGCCGGCGCACCCAGGCGCGCAGCGGATCCGACTCCCCGTCGGTGCTGATCCAGGACACGGAGAACCGTACCGTTTCCCAGCGCCACGGCGAGGAACGGCAGAGGGATCGGAAGAGGCTCGCCGGGTTCAAACCGCTTGAGGCGGACATATCCACAGTGTAAGCCAGGCGTTTCAGTTCCCGGCGCCGGATTCGGTTACGGTAGGCAGATGCTGGCGCTGATGGGGGAGTACTGGGACACCGCGCCCGTTGCGTTCTGGCTGTGCGCCCTTGCGCTGGCGCTGCTCGCGGTGATCGGGATCTGGCTCAGCGTCATCGATATCCGAACCCACCGGCTGCCTAACCGGATCATCTTTCCCTCCTATCCGGCGGCCGGTGTACTGCTCATAGCTGCGGCGCTCGCGGCACAGGACTGGGGCCGGCTGGTGTCCCTTGCCGGCGGGGCGGCTGTGCTGTGGGTGTTCTACTTCATCCTGCGCCTGATCTACCCGGCCGGTATGGGCTTCGGTGATGTGAAGCTTGCCGGGGTGCTGGGCCTGTATCTCGGCTTTGTGGGTTGGTCCTTCCTGCTGTGGGGCACTTTCGCGGCCTTCCTCCTCGGCGGACTGTGGGGTGTTCTCCTCATCATCAGCCGGAGAGGTAACGCCAAGACGGCCATCCCGTTCGGGCCGTTCATGATCGTCGGGGCAGGACTGGTCCTCGCACTAGGCTGAGGAATATGCCTACCCCCGAGTTCGTCCAGGACCTGCGTTCCAAGATCGGCCATGATCCGCTGTGGCTTCCCGGAGCAGCGGCGGTGGTGTATGACGACGACGGCCGCGTCCTGCTCGGACGTCGAGCCGACACCGGCCAGTGGACCCTCATCACCGGGATGATTGAGCCGGGCGAAGAGCCCGCCCCGGCCATTGTCCGTGAGGTGCAGGAGGAGACCGGCGTGTCAGTCGAGGTTGAGCACCTGGTGAGTGTCGACGTCGTCGGGCCGGTGATTTTCCCGAATTCCGACGTCTGCAGGTTCCTGAGCCTGGTGTTCCGGTGCCGGTACCTTTCCGGTGAGGCGCGCGTGAATGACGACGAGTCCATGGACGTGCGGTGGTTCTCACTCGATGACCTTCCGGAGCTGAACCCGTTGCACCGCAAGCACGCCGAGAATGCACGCTACTCGACGGGTGTTCCCGACTTCGTGCGCTGACGCGGCGGGTTGCCTGCCGCCCGTGGGCCGGAAGAGACGAAGCGCGCTACTGAACTTGCGATAGCGCTTCGGCCATCCGATAGCGGTTGAACGGTATCGGGTGGCGGGAGGGCTATCGGGTGGCAGGAAAGGTATCGCCACTGTCGAAGCGTCACATTGGGGAAACGCTTTCCTGAATTTTGCCTGACTGCTTGAATGTGACCGCTCTCACGGCTAGGCTGATTTTCGTTGGTCTCCGTGAATCGTTTCATTGCCCGTGCCTTTGTAGTGCGCCGGGCACCTCTCGGGTGGCCCGAGAACCACCGATATTTCACTGTCGAACTAAAAGGTGTGATGCCATGACCCTCGAAAATTCGCGTCCGCATTCAGCGCGCGCCCTGATAGCAGGGGCCGCGATCGTCGGCCTCTGTACGGCGACGACGCCGGCGCTGGCGGCCGAGGAGCCGCTGACCCGTTCCTTCGACTTCGGTACCAGCGAAAGCCCGGTGGCGGACGGCTGGACCGGTATTGACGAGACCAACCAGTACTCGGCGGAAGCCGGCTATGGGATCGTGCCGGTCAACGGAGTCAGCCCCATCTCACGGCTTCGGACCCCAGCTGTCCCGGACCCGGTCGCGAATGACTTTGTGCTCGCAACCGCCTGGGGCTTCGTCGCCGATGTCCCGAACGGCTCCTACAGTGTTCGGGTCATCTCAGGCGATCAGCTCGTCAACGGCGGCACCACCAATACAACTGTCGCGCTCGAGGGCACGGCAGCCGGAACCATCCAGGCGCGCCGCTCCGTAGCTGAGCAAACGTGGCAGACCACCGTTGAAGATGGTCAGCTCACCATGGATTTCACCGGCGAAGGAGCCGGCGCCTACGTCAACGGCGTCGTCATCACGGAGGTTGAAGCAACACCGGAGCCTGAGCCGGAACCCGAACCCGAAGAGCCGGTCTCCACCCTGGCCGCGCCGCAGTCCGTGCGAATGTCCCATGTAACCTCCGAGGCCGTGACCCTGCGCTGGAATGAAGTCAGCGGAGCCACGGCCTACGTTGTCTCCCGGGCTGACGCAGTGGACGGTCCCTACACGAAGGTTGCGGAAACCGGTGAGCGGACTGTCTACCTGACCGACCCCGTCGACACGACGAAGGTCCGCTACTACAAGGTGCAGGCGCGCGGCGCTGACGGTCTCTCGCCGTCGTCGGCCGCGGCTGCCTCCAGTCTGAGCACTGACGCGCCCGCGCTTCCTGAGAATGGCGTGCTGTCGCTCGATCTGGGTAACGGAGAAACCGCGCCGGGCGCCGTCCGGATCGATGAAAAGACGGCCTACACCGCAGAGAACCGCGCAGGCTTCGTAGACGTGTCCCAGGTTTCCGCCACCGACCGCGGTACGGAGGACGCCACGCGCTCCGACTTCGTCACCGTCGGCGACACCGAACTTGTGGTTGACCTGCCGAACGGCAACTACACGGCCAACCTGATTGCCGGTGACGCCGAGGGCGCAACGGATATCGCGATCACGGCCGAGCAGATGGCCAAGGTGCAGCCGACCGCGAAGGCGGCCGGCGAGTACCTCGAAATGGCCTTCGACATCGCAGTGGTGGATGGCCAGCTGAACCTCGAGTTCGCAGGGACCGCAGCGAACCTGAATTCGCTGGTGTTGACCCAGCAGACTCCACTGGAGGCCGGCCCGCAGCCGACCGCCTGGATCACCGGCGACTCCACCGTCCAGACCTACACCTCCGGTTACGCGCCACAGGCCGGTTGGGGCCAGATGATCGACCGCTTCCTCTCGGATGAGGTGACGGTCGAGAACAAGGCCATCGGCGGGCGCAGCTCCAAGAACTTCATCAGCCAGGGCCGCCTCGACGAGGTGCTGCTCAACATCAAGCCGGGCGACTACCTCTTCGTCCAGTTTGGCCATAACGACAACAGCTACGGCGTGGATGACCGCTGGGCCGCTCCGGGCGACTACTACGAGTACCTGCGTACTTTCGTGGACGGAGCCACCCAGCGCGGTGCAACGCCGGTCATCGTGACGCCGGTCTCCCGCCGTTCCTACAACACCGAGACGGGCGAGGCCAACGTGTCCTTCCCCGAGTACGTGGACGCAGCAACGCGTATCGCGGCGGACACCGGAACCCCGCTGGTTGACCTCTCCGCCTCGAGCCGGGCCTACTTGACCGAGATCGGTCCGGAAGCGGCGAAGTCGGTGTTCCTGCACGTTCCGGCCGGTGTCTACCCGGGCCGGCCGAACGGGACCACTGATGACACGCACTTCCAGGAGTACGGGGCCATCCAGATGGCCCGGCTGGTTGCGTCCGACGTCGCCAAGCTGGACATCCCGCTCGCCGCCGAGGTGGAAGCGGCGGAGCCGCCCGCCGAAGTTCCTGCAGCCCCGGCGGGGCTGGTTGCCGGCAGCATCTCGAACGCCGGTGCACAGCTCACCTGGGATGCGGTCGAGGGCGCTGACATCTACAAGGTCTTTGCGAAAAAGGCCGACGCCGGAGATGATGCGTACGCTCTGGTCACCACCTCCACAGTCCCGCTTGCCAACGTAACGGGCCTTGAGGAAGGGGTGTCTTACGACCTCCGTGTTGCCGCAGTGAACGGGAGAGGTGACTCGCCGCCGTCGGACGCTGTCCGCATCACCACCAAGGCACCGCTGTACAAGTTCGATCTGCAGCTCGCCGGCAATCCCGTCATGGATGGCTATACCGCGCTGGACAATACGAGCCTCTACACACCGGAAATCGGCTACGGCTTCCTGTCTACTGAGGGTCTCAGCGGTCGCGATCGCGGTACCGGGTTCGATCCCGTACCCACCGCGCTCCAGCGGGACTTCCTGCTGCCGGATGCCGCCAAGCACGAGCTCGTCATCGATGTTCCCAACGGCTCCTACGCGCTCAAGGCGTACTACGGTGACCCGCTTGGTAGCGGACGGTTGGCAATTCAGTCGGAGGGCAAGGACTACGGTTCCTCCAACGCCGGTCGCGGCACCATTGCGGACAGGATTCTGCAGCCCGTACTGGTGACGGACGGCCAGATCAACATCAAGGCCGGAGGCTGGTTCAACGGTCTGGAAATCACGCCGCTGCTGCTGGCGCCAAATGACTTGGCGGCCGACGACGTTCAGATCGATGGCAGCGACGTTGCCGTCTCGCTCAGCTGGACAGGGAACGACGACGCCGCAGGCTACCGTGTGTACCGCCAGTCCGCTGGAGCTACTGAAGCGGAAGCGCTCGGCGATCTCGATGGAACGTCCTTCGTGGACACCACCGCTGATATCGGCCTCGAGTACACCTACACCGTTGTTGCGCTGGATGCTGCGGGAGCAGAGTCGGTTCCGTCCAACGCGCTCGAGCTCACTACGGTGGACCCGGACGTAGCAAAGGCGCCGGTTCCCACCGGACTGGCGCTCGGTGACGTGAACAAGAACGACGTCACGCTCAACTGGGAGCCCTCTGAAGGCGCTCTCTTCTACCAGGTGTTCCGTGCCGATCCGCTGGCAGACGGTTCTGTTGGTGAGCTTGAACTTGTCGGTCGGGCTGACAAGCCCACCTACACGGACACCGACGTTCTGACCACTGTTGAGTACGTCTATGCAGTGGCAGCCGTCAATGCCGGCGGCGTGTCGGAAAAGTCCGAGACCGTCACCTCCCCGGCTAAGACCACGCTGGTACGGCAGGCAGAGCGCCTTGACCGTTCGCCGGTAGCCGTTGCTTCCGAAGAGGGGGTCTACGTTGGGTGGCGCATGCTCGGCCTGGATCCCGAGGAAATCGGATTCCACGTCTACCGCGACGGTGAGCGGATCACCACCGAACCGGTCGTCTCCAGCACCAACCTGCTCGACGCCGAGGGTGCTGCTGATGCGACCTACCGCATCAGCACCGTGGTGAACGGCACCGAGCGCTGGGCCACGGAGGACTTCACGGTGTGGGATTCCCAGACCCTGGACATTCCGCTGGACAAGCCGGCCGATGCCTACACCAAGGACGGCCAGCCCTACAGCTACCGTGCCAACGACGCATCGATCGGTGACCTGGACGGTGACGGCCAGTACGAGATCGTGCTCAAGTGGGATCCGACCAACTCCCAGGACAACTCGAAGGGCGGCTACACGGGCAACGTCTATGTGGATGCCTATGAGCTGGACGGCACACGCCTCTGGCGCATCGACCTCGGCAAGAACATCCGTGCCGGCGCCCACTACACGCAGTTCCAGGTCTTTGACCTCGACGGCGACGGCACAGCCGAAGTCACGCTGAAGACTGCTGACGGAACGGTCGACGGCACGGGTGCAGTCATTGGCGATGCCCGTGCCGACTACCGTAACTCCGGCGGGTATGTGCTGGATGGTCCCGAATTCCTGACGGTGTTCTCCGGGGCAACGGGTGCGGCCATCGACACTGCGGACTACATCCCTGCACGTGGAGATGTAGGTGCGTGGGGCGACGGCTACGGTAACCGCGTTGACCGTTTCCTGGCCGGAGTGGCCTACCTGGACGGCGAAAAGCCAAGCCTGGTCTTCAGCCGCGGCTACTACACGCGCACGGTGATAGCAGCCTATGACTTCGATGGCGCCACGCTGACACCACGCTGGACCTTCGACTCGAACGAGTCGGGCGACGAGTACAGGGGTCAGGGCAACCACCAATTCTCGGTGGCGGACGTCGACAATGACCAGAAGGACGAGATCATCTTCGGGTCCATGACCATCGACGACGACGGCACGGCGCTCTACAACACCGGCCTCGGCCACGGCGATTCACTCCACGTTTCGGACTTCGATCCGGCGCGGGAGGGACTTGAGGTCTTCGCGGCACACGAGGACATGGGTGCGTCCGGCAACAATGGTGCTACCTTCCGAGACGCCGCGACCGGTGAGGTGATCTGGTCCATCCCGGCAACCCGGGACACCGGACGAGCTGCCATGGCGGACATCGACCCGCGGCACCCAGGTGCTGAAGGTTGGGCTGTCGGCGGCGACGCTGCCTGGAACTCACCGGTGGGTCAGCTGCGCGCAAGCGACGGCGAACTGATCGCCGAGCAGATTCCGGCAGCGAACTTCCTCACCTGGTGGGACGGAGACCTCCTGCGGGAAATCACCGACCACGACTGGATCGAGGAAACCCGGACCGGCGTGCCCACCATCTCGAAGTGGAACGTCGAAACCAGTTCCGAGGACGTGCTCTACCGTGCTGAGGGAACGTTGACGAACAACGACACCAAGGGCACGCCGGCTCTCCAGGCGGACCTGTTCGGTGACTGGCGCGAGGAGATCGTCACCCGTACCGACGATTCGACCGCCCTGCGCATCGCCACCACCGTGAACGTCACGGACCACCGGCTGCGCACCCTGCAGTCCGATCCGGTCTACCGCCTTGGGGTTGCCTGGCAGAACACCGCCTACAACCAGCCTCCGCACACCTCGTACTTCCTGGGCGAGGGTATGGAGCAGCCGAAGGCGCCGAGCATCGAGTACACCGGTGAGGAGCCGGCTCCCGGTGAATTCGTCAAGCCGTCCTTCACGCCGGACGCTCCGGTGAAGGACTCGCTGACCGACGAAAACCAGCTGGACCTGGGCCTGGCGAAGCAAAAGTTCCCCCGTGGAGCTTCAGAGGTTGTGCTTTCAAACCTGGCTGCGGAGGGATGGGTGCACGTCTACCTCGGTGAGGTTTCGCTTGGCTGGCACCTGGTCAACGACGGCGCAGTCACCGTGACGACGCCGGAAAACACCCGGCCGGGAGACAACCGTCTGGTGGTGCACACCTCAGGGGATGAGCTGCTGGGTTGGGATCGCCTCAAGGTGGTGGGCCCGCCCCGCTAACCCCTCACGGGTGTTTGGGAACCTGAAAAGCGAGGGTCCCTTATGGATTTGCATCCATAAGGGACCCTCGCTTTTTTATGCTGGGTACTTTGGGGCGCGCGTGCTTACTGCGGCGGGCGCGTCATGGACAGCACGTCGAGCGCTTCGTCCAGCTGTGCTTCCGTCAGTTCACCGCGATCCACATACCCGAGCGCGACGACGGCCTCCCGGACCGTGAGTCCCTCGGCCACGGCCTTCTTGGCAATTTTCGCCGCGTTCTCATAGCCGATGTACTTGTTCAGCGGCGTGACGATCGACGGCGATGCTTCCGCGAGGAAACGTGCACGTTCTTCATTGGCGGTGAGCCCGTCGATCATCTTGTCCGCCATCACCCGGCTGGTGTTGGCGAGCAGGCGGATGGACTCGAGCAGGTTGGCGGCCATCACGGGAATGCCGACGTTGAGCTCAAACGCACCGTTGGTCGAGGACAGCGCAATGGTGGTGTCATTGCCGATGACCTGGGCTGCGACCATGATGGCTGCCTCGCAGATCACCGGGTTGACCTTGCCCGGCATGATGGAGGAGCCCGGCTGCAGGTCGGGGATGGCAATTTCGCCGAGCCCGGTGTTCGGTCCCGAGCCCATCCAGCGCAAATCATTGTTGATCTTCATGAACGAGTACGCGATGTTCCGCAGCTGACCGGACGCCTCCACGAGCCCGTCCCGGTTGGCCTGCGCCTCGAAGTGGTTGCGCGCTTCGGTGAGCGGCAAGCCGGTGTCCTGGGCGAGCAGTTCGATCACACGGGCAGAGAAACCGGCCGGGGTATTGATGCCGGTTCCGACGGCGGTGCCTCCCAGGGGCACCTCGGCAACCCGGGGGAGCGAAGCGTTGATGCGTTCGACGCCGTAGCGGACCTGCGCGGCGTAGCCTCCGAATTCCTGTCCGAGCGTGACCGGCGTGGCGTCCATAAGGTGGGTGCGGCCCGACTTCACGACGCCCTTGAACTCCTCCGCCTTCCGCTCAAGCGACTCCGCCAGGTACTCAAGCGCCGGGATCAGGTCATTGATCAGCGCCGAGGTTGCAGCGACGTGGACGGAGGTCGGGAAGACGTCGTTGGAGGACTGTGACGCGTTCACGTGGTCATTGGGGTGCACCACCTTGTCGCTTCCGCTGTCCTTCAACGCGCGGGTTGCGAGTTCGGCCAGTACCTCGTTGGTATTCATGTTCGACGAGGTGCCGGATCCGGTCTGGAACACATCGATGGGGAAGTCGCCGTCGTACTTTCCTGATGCAACCTGGTCCGCTGCGGCTTCGATGGCGCGTGCGAGCTCGTCATCGAGCACACCCAGCTCGGCATTGGCAGTTGCTGCTGCCTTCTTGATCCGTGCCAGGGCTTCGATGTGCGTCCGCTCCAGCGTCTTGCCGGAGATCGGGAAGTTCTCTACGGCACGCTGCGTCTGCGCGCGGTAGAGGGCGTTGGCAGGAACCCGAACCTCGCCCATGGTGTCGTGTTCAATGCGGTAATCGACGTTGTCCTGGGAATCAATTGTCATGCGCCAATTCTCGCCTGTGGCGCTGAGCCCCACAAATCAGAGGGCGCCCAGTTCCGACACGAGGTCGGCCTTGCCTTCATCCAGATGGTAGGTAACACCGACGACGGCGGTAGACCCCTTTTCGACGGCGCTCGCGATGACGCGCGACGAGTCAACCAGGCGCTGTGCGGTTTGCCGGATATGTTCTTCCACGGCGTCGTTGATCTCGTGATCTCCGTTGCGCCGTGAGGTGAGCACCGAGGGAGTGATGCGTTCAACGAGGTCGCGGAGGAAGCCTACGGGCATGGTGCCGGAGTCAATGGCGTTGGCCGTTGCGGTGACAGCGCCGCAGGAGTCATGTCCAAGGACAACAATCAGCGGCACATTGAGGACGCCCACACCGTATTCAAGCGAGCCGAGGACGGCGTCGTCGATCACCTGTCCTGCCGTCCGGACCACAAAAATGTCACCGAGTCCGACGTCGAAAATGATCTCGGCAGCCAGGCGGGAATCCGAGCAGCCGAAGATGACGGCAAAGGGATCCTGGGTGTTCACCAGCGACGTGCGGCGGGAGGCGTCCTGGTTGGGGTGGGAGGACGAGGAGGAAATGAACCGCGCATTCCCATCACGCAGTTTCTGCCAGGCTTCAGCGGGAGTCAGTTGCTTGGTCACGGCTCTCACTCTACTGCTATCGCACTTCGGCACCCGGTTGGTGACTTCACGTTGAGGGCTAGCTCAGGTCCTCAAGCACTGCGCTGCCGAGAACATCGAACTGCGCCAGGTCCGCGGTCCCGTTCAGGATGAGCGTGAAGCCGTCCTGTTCGGTAGTGAGGAACACATCGCCGGAGGTGCTGTCCAGCAGCTCCCAGGTGACGCCGTCGATCACGCGTTGTCCCGAAGGCTGCGCGTCCTCAAGGCGCTGGGAGAACCAGGTGGGGTTGGAGTTGTTCGTCTGTGTGACCTGGATGAACTCGCGGTCGGGGGTGAGGTAGCCCACTTCCCAGAAAGCGACGCCGTCGGATGCGGATCCCGTCCAACGTGCGTAGTTGGAGGTCCAACCGTCCGGGAGAACAGCGGCGGCCGGCTCGTAACCGGCGGCGTCTTCCGCCTGGGAGGCTACGGTAGCGACGTCGATGTCCCGCGTGTAGGTCTCGGCCGTGTGCGTTGGGTTGAGCAGGACCACGAAGAGCACCAGTGCAAGGGTGACGGCGGTGGCGATGAACATGCCGATGGATGACGCGTTGGCGCGCTTTGCCTGCTTGGCCGTGAGTACCGGGGTTGCCGGTGCCTCCTGCTGGTTTTCCTGGGTATTGCTCACTCCTCCATTGTCCCTCACGCTGCATCCGTCACGAAAATGGCCGCAGCGCAGAGCCGCACTATGATTGCCGAAGAGGAACCGCTAATTCAACGATGAGGTAAACGTGTCCGACACCGCAAAGAACGCGCAGTATTCCACCCTTTCCCCGGCTCTTGCCGTGGGGGATGACGAGCCGGACCGCAACCTCGCCCTTGAGCTGGTGCGCGTCACCGAGGCCGCAGCCATTGCCGGCGGACACTGGGTCGGTTTCGGCGACAAGAACAAGGCTGACGGCGCTGCCGTTGACGCCATGCGCTCGCTCCTCTCGACCGTCCACTTCAACGGCGTTGTGGTTATTGGTGAGGGCGAAAAGGACGAAGCGCCGATGCTCTACAACGGTGAGCGGGTCGGTGACGGAAGTGGTCCGGAGTGCGATGTCGCGGTGGACCCGATCGACGGCACCCGCTTGACGGCGCTGGGCATCAACAATGCGCTCGCCGTTCTGGCAGTGGCTGAGCGCGGCACCATGTTTGATCCCTCGGCCGTCTTCTACATGGAGAAGCTGGTCACCGGTCCCGAAGCTGCGGACATGGTTGACCTTCGCCTGCCCGTGAAACAGAACCTGCACCTGATTGCCAAGGCCAAGGGCAAAAAGGTCAACCAGATCAACGTCATGATCCTCGACCGCGACCGTCACCGTCCGCTGGTCCAGGAGATCCGCGACGCCGGTGCCCGCACCCGGTTCCTGATGGACGGCGACGTCGCTGGAGCCATCGCGGCTGCCCGTGAAGGCACTGACATCGACGCGCTCATGGGCATTGGCGGCACGCCGGAGGGCATCGTTGCTGCGTGTGCCATCAAGTCCCTTGGCGGTGTGATCCAGGGCCGGTTGTGGCCCACCAGCGATGAAGAGAAGCAGAAAGCGCTCGACGCCGGCCACGACCTTGAGCGCGTTCTCTCCACCAATGACCTGGTCACCAGCGACAACTGCTACTTTGCAGCGACCGGCATCACCGACGGCGACCTGGTGCGGGGCGTCCGCTACTCCGGCGGCAAGGTGCTTACCCAGTCGATCGTGATGCGCTCGAAGTCGGGCACCATCCGTGTGGTTGACGGTGAGCACCAGGCTCACAAGTGGGAGAGCTACGCCCGCCTGAGCTAGCACTTGCGGCGTGCCGGGTGGCGCTTTTCCTCCCGGGTTGCCGCGCAGTCGTCGCGCCACGCTCGCGATAGCGATTCGGCCAAGCGATAGCGGTTAACCTGTACCGCCTGGCCGGTCTGCTATCCGACGGCACAAACGCTATCGAGGAGTACGATGGCGTTGGCCTATGATCGCCGCGTGGCCTGTCCGCTGGCTGCCGGTTATCCACATGTGCCGCCTTTGCCGTGGCGCAGCTCATGCCCCACCCGGCAGGGTAAGGGGTGTGAACCTTCCAGCAATCCAGAGTGCGGC
Source organism: Arthrobacter sp. KKT183 (assembly GCF_055657625.1). Lineage (NCBI taxonomy): Bacteria > Bacillati > Actinomycetota > Actinomycetes > Micrococcales > Micrococcaceae > Arthrobacter > Arthrobacter sp. KKT183. The sequence continues at coordinate 924,769 of NZ_CM145770.1, forward strand.
AGACCGTTCCCTTGACGAGGACTGGCCGCGCCGGCTGGCCAGGGGTGCGCGGCGCGGAACCCTGGTCCGCATCCGCCAGGGCTGCTACGTCGATGCCGTCCAGTGGAAGGCCCTGGACGCCAACCAGCAATACCGGTTGACCCTTCAGGCGGTGCTTCGGACGTCAACCAACGCGCCCCTCTTCGCCGAGGAATCGGCCGCGTTCCTGTGGGGCTTGCCGCTACCTGAAACGCCGACCATGGTGGACACCCTTGTGCCGCAGGGCTCCGGCAGGCGGACCGGCAACGGTGTTCGCCGCATCGTCAGGCCTGCGGTCGGTCCTTGCGTTCAGATTGGCGGTTTCACTGTGACGGGAAAGATCCAGACAGCGGTCGAGCTGGCCTTGCGTTATGACCTTCCCTGGGCCGTCGCAGTGATGGACAGGGCGTTGAATGCGGTGCGGCTTCCGGCCGAGCGCCGTGCCAACCCCGTCGGCAAACCCGAAATCGCAACCTATATAGAATCCTTGCCCACTGCTCGTGCCCGGCGAAAAGCTACGCGGGTGCTCGATTTCGCCAACGGACTCGCCATGCTGCCCGGTGAGTCCCTGAGCAGGGTTCACATGGCGGCTCGCGGTTTCGAGGCGCCTGAACTGCAATACGAGGTTCACGATTCCGATGTCCATGCCGCAACTGTGGACTTCTACTGGAAGGCCTCCGGTATCGTCGGCGAGTTCGACGGCCTTACCAAGTACCTCAAACCCGAGTACCTCCAGGGCCGAACCGCATCTCAGGTGGTCATCGACGAGAAGATCCGGGAAGACCGCATTCGCAGCACAGGTCGGCACGTAGTGCGCTGGCTTTGGGAGGCTGCGGTCTCCCCAGCTGCGTTGGAGAGGTGCCTCCGGGCGGCCGGCGTGCCGCAGAACGCGACGCCGCTGGTCTTCTGATAGCAGATTTGCCATACGAGAGGGGTTAACCGCTATCCGATGGCCTAAGCGCTATCCCGAGACGAGAAAGCTATCGCGAGTCGGCCCCCCAGCGCCCGCTGGCGCTCGGCGCAGGTCCCTCGGCCAGTAGGCTTAGCACCATGAACCTCGTCATTGCTCCGTGTTGGAACGCGCCCGAATGGGACGCAGCGGTCAACCGCCTGAATGGTCACCCGCAGCAGCTGTGGGGGTGGGGGCAGACGAAGGCCGACCACGGTTGGCGGACCGATCGGCTTCTGCTGAACAGGGACGGCGAGACCATTGCGTGCGCCCAGATCCTGATCCGACGGCTGCCCCTGCCGTTCCGCGCGCTCGTCTACATTCCGCGTGGTCCGGTGTGCAGGGCAGGGGACGCACAGGAAGTCCTCGAGGCGCTCGGCAATTACGCGCGGGACGCCTATGCCGGGACCGTGCTCAGCATTGAGCCGGACTGGGACGCGGACTCGGATTTCGCGGGAGCAGTTCGCGCTGCCGGCTTCCGTGCCACCGAGAACACCATCCTTATCCCGCGTACGCTCATCCTCGACTTGTTGCTCAGCGAGGATGAACTGCTGGCCGAGATGTCGAAGAAGCACCGCCAGTACATCCGCAAGTCCGCGCGGGAAGGCCTCGAATTCCGTGAGGTAACGCCGGGGGAGATCGCCGACTGCCTCAAGGTCTACAGGGAAACGGCGGAGCGTGCCGGTTTCGGCATCCACGAGGACCGCTACTACCTCGACATCCACAAGAACCTCGGGTCGGCGTCACCCGTATATGCAGCCTTCCAAGGCACCACCATGGTTGCGTTCCTCTGGCTGTCGGCCAGCAAACACACGGCCTTCGAGCTGTACGGCGGCATGACGGAGGAGGGCGAGCGGCTGCGCGCGAACTACGCCCTCAAATGGCTTGCCATCCGGGAGATGAAGGCGCGCGGGGTTGAACGCTACGACTTCAATGGCCTCCTGAATGACGGCGTGTCGAAGTTCAAGATGGGCTGGGCCAAGCACGAGAACCTGCTCATGGGCACCTGGGACAAGCCGCTGTCGCCGCTTTACCCGGTCTACGCGACGGCGATGCCGCTGGCGCGCAAGGGGCTCTCCGCATCACGCGGCGCGGTGGGCGCACTGAGGATCAAGGCCCTGCCGGCACTGAAGACGAAAGTCCTGCCGGCCCTCAGGGCTAAGGCTGAGTCTCTTCGCGGCCGCCGCGGACAGGCCCCAACCCGCCAGGATTAGAATCTCCGGCGGCACCCACGGTGACGGCGAAGGCGACGGCGGTGCTGTCGCCGTCGTCGTCTGTGGTGTCTGTGTTGTCCGACGCGAGGCGTGCCATCACCGGCGACTCGTTGGCAGGGATGAAGGCGCTCTGCCCGCGGTGCAGGATGAGGTCGCCCTTGGGGGAGTCGAGCACAACCGTTCCGGACACCACCAGCACCACCGTGGGTCCGTTCTGAGCGATCGGGATGTCGGCTGATGCGGCGTCATCCCCGAAGGAAACGGGAAGTTCAAGGCGCTGTAGCTGGAACTCGTCAAACGGTGGGCAGTACAGCTCCTGTCCCAGCGGGGTGGATTCCGGGTCAAGCAGTGGCAGCGCGAGCGGCGCAAACTCGACGGTCTTCAGCAGCTCGCCGGTATCAACGTGTTTGGTGGTCAATCCGCCGCGCAGGACGTTGTCCGAGGACGCCATCACTTCAATACCGAGGCCTTCCAGGTAGGCGTGCACGTTTCCCGCCGGTAGGTAGAGCGCCTGTCCGGGCTGCAGGGTAACCCTGTTGAGGAGGAGTGCAACCAACACGCCCGGATCGCTCTCGTGGTGTCCGTTGAGCTGCAGGACGGTTGCGGCCGCTGCAGCCACAAACGGGTCCGCGGAGTCGGGAAGTCCCTTGTCCAACGCCTCGACCACCCGCTCAACGGCCGTCCGTGTCTCCGCACCGCCGGTCAGCAGCCGGGTGAAGGCTTCGCGCAGAGCTGCCGCCTCATCCGGAATGCCGAGGTCGGCGACGACGGCGCTCAGGATGGCAGGCGCCGAGCCCTGCTGCTTCTCGAGCAGGTCCACGAGACCCGTGAAGATCCGTGCCGCTTCGGTCGGCGCACGGAATCCGCACAGCGCATCGAAGTCGGTGAGCGCGAAGATCAGCTCGGGCTTGGAGAACGCGTCGCGGTAGTTCCGGTGCGGAGCGTCCTGCGGGACCGATGCGGCGTTCTCCCGGTCGAACCCCTCCTGCGCCTGCTCCGGACTGGGGTGGACCTGCAGCGAGAGCGGCGCCGCCGCAGCGAGCACCTTCATCAGGAACGGCAGCCGGTCACCGAACGCCTCACGCGTCGGAGCGCCGAGGGTGCGGTCAGGGTCGGAATCGATCAGGGCGTCCAGCGAGGTACCAGTGTCCCCATGTCCCAGCACTGTGGAGGGCGAGTCAGGGTGGGCGCCGATCCACAGCTCGGCCTCAGGGCCGCCGGATGGTGTGCGACCGAGCAGTTCCGCAATGGCCGTGGTGGATCCCCAGGTGTAGGGACGCAACGGGTTGTCCAGCTGGTACATCGGGATATCCGTTCCTTAGGCGGGGGTGCATTCCCCGTTATCGGCCAAGAGAGATTCGAGCGTGGTCCAATCCTGATTCACCGCGAGCTGATGAAGGTAGTCGACGGTGATCTCGCCGGTGACGTTCTGAGCCGGCAGCTGCCCCGGCAGAGTCGTGGACGCATGCACCGGCAGAGCCTCAACCAGCCCCGCCCGGTCCACCGTGAGTTCCCCCAGCGCTGCGGCGGAAGCCTCTCCGGAAGCAGCCTCCAGCGTCTCCTGCACCCGCTCATGAACCAGCGGGATGTCCGGGTAGGTCGAGAACAGGTCGCCCGCGTCACCGAAGTCCGGCGCGCCGATGGTGAGGCGCCCGACGTCGTGATTCTTCGCCTTGATCGCCAGGTCTACGAAGCTGCCCAGCTGGTCACGAGGGAGGTCGGTCTCGACGATTTGCGTACCGGCGGCGGCGATGTCCTGGAAACGGGTCACCACGGTTGCGGGATCAAGCTGGGCGATCATCGCCGCCTGGACACACTGCTGGCGCTGGATTCGTGCGTAGTCGGTGGCGTACTCACGGGAGCGGGCATACCACAATGCTTCATAACCGTTGAGGGTCTGGATGCCTGGCTCGATCCAGGCCGACGGCGGGTAGTACCGCTTGGGGCTGGTGCCCGGGATCTCTTCGGATGTGATGGGAACCCAGCCGCCCGCGTTGATCGTGATACCGCCCATCGCGTCGATGAGCTGCTCAAACCCGGCCATATCGACGAGGATGTAGGCCTGGACCTCGATGCCGAGAATTCCGCTTGCCGCGTCCATCATGGCTTCGGCGCCGGGGTCCTGAGACTCCGGATACAGGTCGGCGTAGTTCTGGGCAACCACCGGGTAGAGGCTGTTGATGATGCACTCGTTACCGCAGTTGTAGCCGTCCGGCCAGACTTCCCAGAGCGGAGAGTCCTCGGAGAACGGCGCGTTCTGGAAATCGCGGGGAATGCTGAAGGTGACGGTGGCTCCGGTGTCAGCATCGACGCTGACCACGGAAATGCTGTCCGGACGGCGTCCCAGCCTGTCCTCACCGGCATCGCCGCCCATGAGGAGGAAGTTGTAGCGCCCGTCCACCGGGTCAAAGGCGGGGCCGGCCTGGAAGATGTTGCCGAACGTGTTCCGGCCGACGTTGAGCAGGTACGCGCCGTAGCCCAGCCCGCCGCTGGTCACGATCATCAGCACGGCGAGCGTTGCCGCAACGGCCGGGCGCATCCCTCGGTCCAGCAGCGGCGGGCGGATGATCCGCAGGGTGTTGATGAAGAGCAGTGCCCAGCCGACTGCCAGCGCCACGAGCACCGCAATGAGAAGCAGCGAGAACACCTCGTTGGCGAGCAGGCTCACCACCAGCTGGCGGTTAACCAGCGCAAGAACGACGGCGGTAATCACCAGGAGCCACACGGTGAAAGTGACGCGGAGCGCCCGTCGGCCGAGCCTGCGGTCTCCGGCAACCACCTGGGCGGCGCCCGGGATCAGCAGCGTGAGCGCCAGGAGCAGGAACGCGCGCCTGGTGCGGATGCCGGACGGAGCCGATTCCGGGTAGCGCACAGGATCGGTAAGCATGGTCCGTTCGGAAGGCCGGCCGGTGTGAACCGCCCGGCTCATGCGCCGCCTTCGCTGTCGGCAGTGCGCATACCAGCGTGTTTGCGCAGTTTCGCGCCCTTGTCGAGGGCGGTCTGCCGCAGTTCCTGTGCGAACCTCGTGAGGTTGCCGGAGAGCTCCTGAGCATGCTGCCCCTCACCGGAGGCCAGGATACGGACGGCGAGGAGCCCTGCGTTGCGCGCGCCGCCGACGGAGACGGTAGCCACCGGAATGCCTGCAGGCATCTGGACGATGGAGAGAAGGGAATCCATTCCATCGAGGTGTTTGAGGGGCACCGGAACGCCGATGACGGGCAGCGAGGTGAGCGATGCCAGCATTCCGGGCAGGTGGGCGGCGCCGCCGGCACCGGCGATGATGACCCGCAGTCCGCGGCCTGCGGCCTCACGCCCGTACGCGACCATGTCTTCGGGCATGCGGTGTGCGGAAACGACGTCAGCCTCATACGGGATGCCGAATTCCTCTAGCGCCAGAGCGGCAGCCTCCATGACCGGCCAGTCCGAGTCGGAGCCCATAACCAGGCCCACGAGGGCGCCGGCGGGGGAGTTGTTCACGATGTTTCCTTCCGGGGATCGCGGCCGTCCCGCAGGATTGCCGCGGCACGCTCGGCGCGCTCCCTGACCTGTGCCATTGTGTCACCGGGTAGGGCAATGGCGTTGACATGGCCGATCTTCCGGCCCGGCCGTACGCTCTTGCCGTAGGTGTGGATCTTGGCGGCGGGCTCTGCCTGCAACGCCATCGGATAGGCACTATACAGCTCTGCGTTGTCTCCGCCGAGGATGTTCTTCATCACCACAACGCCCGAGGCAAGGGATGTGTCCCCGAGGGGGAGGTCGAGAACGGCGCGCAGATGCTGTTCAAACTGGCCGGTCACCGCTCCGTCCATGGTCCAATGACCCGAGTTGTGGGGCCGCATGGCGAGCTCATTGATGAGGAATCCGGCGCTGCTGCCGGGAACTTCGAACATCTCCACGGCCATGACACCGGTGACACCGAGCTCGTCGGCGATGCGGAGGGCAGCTTCCGCGGCGGCGCGGGCCAGCCCTGCCGGCAGGTCCTGTGCGGGAGCAATGACTTCATCGCAGACGCCGTTGACCTGGATTGAATGGACCACCGGCCATGCGCGGGCCTCGCCACGGGGTGAGCGGGCAACCAGGGCTGACAGCTCACGAGTGAAGGGCACCTTTTCTTCGGCGAGCAGTTCGGAACCGGTGAACCAGTCGGCTGCCTGTGCGGCGTCGTCGTACGAATTGATGATCCGGACGCCCTTGCCGTCGTAGCCGCCACGCGGCGTCTTCAACACCACAGGCCAGCCCGTTTCGTCACCGAACTTCCGCAGTTCCTCTACTGAAGAGACGGCCTTCCAGCGCGGATTGGGCAGCCCCAGCCGGTCCACTGCTGCCCGCATGACCAGCTTGTCCTGGGCATGGCGCAGCGCGTCGGGGTGCGGCTGGACATTGATTCCGGAATCCACCAGGGCGCGGAGGTGCCGTTCCGGCACATGTTCGTGGTCGAAGGTGAGAACGTCCACGCCCTCGGCGAAGGCGGTCAGATCCTCCAGGTCGGTGTAGTTCCCCACTGCTGAATGTGCCACGGCGGCCACCGCTGAAACGTCGGGTCCCTCCGCCAGCACTCGAAGTTCAAAGCCAAGTTCGACGGCGGGAGGAGCCATCATGCGCGCCAGTTGGCCGCCGCCCACGACGCCGATTACGGGAAAAGTCACCCCTTCAGGGTACCTATTGCCGGAGGGGTCCTTGGATGTGACCTGTTCGCAACCCCCGCTTCCTAGGAAAGTCCCAATCTTGAACGGTAAAATGGACGCTCAGTTGTTGTGCTGATCATCAGATGCTGATTTTCAGTTTGTCCGCCAGGCAGGCGTAGGGTTCTCCGGAACGTCGTACGCGGACAGCTTCGGTGCTGCGCCCGCGGCGCCTCAGCTGAATGACTTCGCTTCGGCGCGGTCCTGCTACGGCGAAATGTCCTAGAGACCGGAGGGTCATGATCACCACAGTTGTTGACCGGACCCGGGCCCTCGCCTCCCTCTTCTGGCGTGAGCTGGCCAAGTTCGGTGCCGTGGGCGGTGTGGCGTTTGTCATAGACAAGGGACTGTTCTGGATCCTGATCCACGGTCCGATGGAGGACAGCGAGGTCAAGGCCCAGGTGGTGTCCGCCGCTATTGCCACGGTGTTCGCCTGGATTGCCAACCGATACTGGACCTTCCGCCACCGCCGCCAGGCCAACGTCCTGCGCGAACTGATGATGTTCCTGCTGATCAATGCGATCGGCCTGGGCATCGCGGCCGGCTTTGTGTGGCTCGCCAAGTACCCGCTCGACATCTCCGACCGCACGGGGCTGTTCGTTGCCGGAATTGTGGGTACCGTGCTGGCAACGGCCGTTCGTTTTGTTGCCTACCGCTTCTGGGTCTTCAACGAGGAACTCGATGCGGAGCCTGCGTTCGCTCATGACCATGAACTGATCCACCCCCGCTCCCGTGCAACTGCCGGTGCAGGTGCCGGCGCCGGATCATCCGTGCCGGTGGCCACCGGTCCGGTTCCGGCTGACGCTGCCGCATCAGCCCACCCGTCGCCCCAGCCGATGGTGCACCCTCCGGCGCACCAGTCACCCCAGTCGGTGGCATACCCTCCGGCGAACCAGTCAGTGGTGCATCCGTCAGCTAAACAGCCAACCGAGCAGTAACGCGTTCACCCTCCATCAGGCGGTCGGTCACCTCGACCTCCGGGTGCACCAGCACCACGGTTCCACCGGCCGCCCAGATACGGACGGCAGCCGGCAGGACGGTCAGCAGGGGCAGGGAGGCCGGGACCAGCCAGATGCCTTCTGCGGGCTGGTCCGCTCCGTCCAGCAGGTCGTTGAACGTGAAACTCTTTCCGCCGGCCCGGATCAGTTCGGCGCTGCTGTCAGCGGGATCCTCGAGATGCACATCGCCGAACGCGCGGACGGTCGCTGCGTAGTCCACGGCACCGCTGGGAAGCGTTCCGGGCCAGCGCATGTCCAGTGCGCCCGGCGCCACCAGCACGAGCAACTCATCCTCACGTCCCCCTCCCCGCCCAACGGGCGCTTCCGGCGCGGCATCCATGGTGAGCCGAACATCTACCGGAGCACCGTCGCCGGGCGCTGTCCCTTCGTTGCGCACCGTCTCGTCGCGGAGCACTGTCACCGCACCGACCTGCCAGCTTGCCAGCGCCCACACAAGGCTCTTCCAGTGCGGCGGCATTCCAACCGCGACGACGGTGCCCGCCACCGCGTCGAGCTCCTCCACCAGCATGTTGGATGTCTTCGCAACCCAGTTTTCGAGCACCCTGCCGGAGAGTTCCACCCGTTCGGAGCCGGGCCCGTACCAAATGAGCCGGGGTGCTCCGGACGCGGACCGGAGGGACTCACATAATTCTGCAACGGACTTCAGTGGTGCCACTGGGTGCCTGCCTTTCATTGGGTAAGCGTGCTGACCTGCGGGTTCAGTTGCACAATTGTGAGGTGCACTTCGCGTGGCGTGCCCGCCATTTGGGAAATTCACTCTATAAGATTCCCTTCGCCGCTTGACTCGATGCTACTTACACGCGTGTAATTAGGTCATCGGATTTGCTTCGGCAGACGGGATTTCGGGGTTTCTCAGCGGCTTGCTGGAGGCACATCTCCCACACTAGTTTCTGTCCGAAGCTGCTACACCGGGAGGCTGGTATGGGGCAAGCAGAGCACATTCAGGACCGCACGTCCATCGCGGCCCAGGCGTCTGCGCGCTACGGATCGCGCGGCGTTCCGCAGGACTGGTACGTCGATCCGGCAGATCCGGACGCTGCTGAGCGGTACAGGCAACAGACTTCGTCGCTTGAAAATGAGGCAACCGCCTTCCTGGCGGCCCATGAGGCATTGACCGAGGGTGCCGGCGTCGAGAATTTCCTCGATGCCGAGCCCGCAGCGGCACCACGCCGTCAGGCTGTCCCGGAGCGGGTTGACCAGGCGGTATGGATTGGCCTTCCGGGCATCGGCTCCGACTTCGATGATGAAGGCGAGCTGGGCTGGCAGGCTGACGCACTGTGCGCTCAAACGGACCCGGAGGCGTTCTTCCCTGAAAAGGGCGGCTCCACGCGGGATGCCAAGAAGGTCTGCGGCTCCTGCAACGTCAAGTCCCAGTGCCTGGAGTATGCGCTGGAAAATGATGAGCGGTTTGGTATCTGGGGCGGACTGTCCGAGCGTGAGCGCCGCCGTTTACGAAAGCGAGCGGTCTGATTCATCCGCAACAAAGGGTCACAGCTGTTGTCGTAGCCCACAACGGCGCCGAGTACCTTCCGGACACACTCAAGGCACTCGGTCAGCAGACCCGACCCCCGGACTTTCACGTAGGAGTCGACGCCGGTTCATCTGATGAATCGGCGTCTCTTCTGCAACTGCAGCTTCCGGTGGGTTCGCCCGTAGTAGGCGCCTCCGGGCGCGGCGGCTTCGGTGCTGCCGTCCGTACAGGGCTTGCCGAGATTCCTTCCAGCCGCCGATCGGAACCTGACAGTTCCGATCCCGCCAGCGGGGTTCACGACTGGATCTGGCTTCTGCATGATGATTCCGCTCCCGAACCGACGGCGCTTGAGCAGCTCCTTCGAGCAGTCGAGCTGGCGCCGTCCGTGACCGTTGCCGGTGCCAAGCAGGTTGAGTGGGAGCATCGGCGCAAGCTGGTGGATGTTGGGCTGTCCATAAGCCGGTGGGCTGAGCGGCTCACCCTGATCGACGTCGACGAACTGGACCAGGGCCAGTATGACGTCCGCAGTGACATGTTTGCCGTCAACTCGGCAGGCATGCTGATCCGCCGTGATGTGTGGGACAAGCTGGGTGGTTTTGACCCAGCCCTTCCCGGTACCGGAGACGACGTCGACTTCTGCTGGCGCAACCGCCTGGCCGGTCACCGTGTAGTGGTGGCTCCGGGTGCGGTTTTGCGCCATGCCGGCTCACGGGACAACCACGCGGCAACGCTCGGTGCTGCGCGGCGTGCCGAAGTGTATCTGCGCCTCAAGCACGCAACGCTGTGGAAGGTGCCCTTCCTGGCGGTCGGTGCCGTGTTGGGCGGCTTCGCCCGCCTGATTCTCGGTTTGCTGGCAAAGGACCCGGGGTACGGCGTCGGCCAGCTCAGCGCCAGCATCGCTGCCGTGCTGAAGCCCTTCGATTTGTACCGGTCCCGTCGATCAGCCGCCCGGACCAGGCGGCTGCCGCGGTCAGTGGTGCGTGCGTTGCGGACCGATCGCAGGGAGGTGTGGTCACACCGGAAGTCAGTGGTGGAGGCCTTTTCAGCACGCGGACTCGAAGACGAGTCCTACGCCCAGAGCACTGCTGTGGACGTACCCTCGGGCGATGCGAACGACGACTTCGCAGCACTGGAAGGTCCCTCCCGGATCTGGGCGGGTTGGGGTGCCATTGCCGCGGCGATAGTGCTGCTCGGTGTTTCACTGGTCGCGCTGCACCGTTTCATCGGTGCCTCAGCGCTGGCGGGCGGTTCCCTCCTGCCGCTGTCAACAGATCTTGCCGAGATCTGGGCCAATGGATCGCGCTGGTGGATTGATCTCGGTGCAGGATTCGCCGGGCACGGAGATCCATTCAGCTATGTGTTGTGGCTGCTATCGGTACTGGGATTCGGCAACGGCAACGTGGCCGTCGTCGTGCTGATGCTGTGTGCTGCGCCGTTGGCTGGATTGAGTGCCTGGTTTGGATCGGGTGCTTTTGTGCGCAGCCGTTCGCTTCGGCTGTGGGCTGCGTTCTTCTGGGGATCGCTGCCGGTCCTTCAGGTTGCAACCGGTAGCGGAAGGCTCGGCGCACTCCTGGTGCACCTCGTGTTGCCGCTGGTTGCGCTGGCGCTCATCCGCGCAGTGGGGCAGGCTCCCGGTAGGCCCGGATCACAGACCAACGACGCCGTTGACTCCTCCAGGCGCCAGCGTTCACTACAGTTGATGCTCAAGCCGGGCATCAACGGTGTTCCAAGCTGGACGGCGGCTGCTGCGGCGGGCCTGATGCTTGCCGTGGTGACTGCGTCTGCTCCGTCGCTGCTGCTGTTTTTTGTGCTGGCTGTTGTGCTGATCACCCTGGTTGCGCGACGCCGTGCCAAGACACTCTGGTGGGCGCTGCTGCCGCCGCTGGCCCTGTTCATTCCGTTTGCGGCGTCCACACTCGACCGTCCCTGGGCGGTCTTTGGGGACCCCGGCCTTCCGATGCCGTTCAACGCTGCGCCCCTGTGGCAGCAACTGTTGGGCTATCCGGTAGCTTTTCCCTCATTCGGCGGGCTTGCTGCGTTTCCGGACCTGTTCGAGGGACCGTGGCCGCTTGTTGTTTCGCTGATCGTTGGGCTGCCGGTGCTGCTGCTTGCCGCAACGGCGCTTTTCCTGCCCGGCAAGGCAAAGGCCGCTGCGCGCGTGCTGTGGCTGCTGGCGTTGCTGGCACTGCTCGGCAGCGTAGCGAGTTCTCTGGTGGTGACCGGCGTCGGCTCATCATCCCTGATCACACCGTTCACCGGACCGTGGGTCTCGATTGTCTCGCTGGCGCTTCTGGCAGCTGCGCTGCTGGGCGGCGAATGGCTGCAGCAGCGTCTGCGTGCCGGTAGGTCCGGGCGTTCCGGCAGGCCGGTTCGAGGTGCCCGGGCCTGGTTGACCGCCGCTGCCCTGGTGCTGGCGCTGGGCCCGGCAACGAGCCTGACCGTCTGGCTGATTCCGCAGCTGCGTACCCCGGATCCTGCGGTGGAAGCGACCAGTTTCGGAACCGAGCAGGCAGTGGTGCCGAGTGCAGCCCGTACACTTCCGGCGACCGCCGCTGACCGCGGTACCAGCGGGCAGCACAGCACCACGCTGGTGATGAATGTCGACGGCGACAGTAATGTCAGTGCCGCGCTCATGCGGGGCGGCGGCACCACGCTCGATGCTCTCTCCCAGATCTACTCTGCCCGTCAGCTTCACGGTTCACTGCTGAACGCCAAACTGCGTGAGGATGACGACGCCGCAGCCGACGTGCGGCGTACCGTGGCCACCCTGGTGGCCGGCACCGGTGTGGACCCGCGCGAGGAACTGGAGCGGCTTGGGGTGGGTTTTGTTGTGCTGCAGCAGTCGGGTTCAGCGGCTGAAGTCCTCGCTAGCCAGATCGATTCTGTTCCCGGACTTGTGTCGGTGGGCAACACGGAGGCCGGTTGGTTGTGGCGGGTAGAGATGTCCGCTTCCGGTAATTCGGCAGCCGAGGCACAGGTGGGCAGACTTCGCATTGTCGATGAAGCGGGCTCCACCCTGAGCGTGCTCGACTCCGGCGCCACTACCGCTTCGGGCACAATTCCGGCAGGCCCTGAGGGCAGAATGCTGGTCCTGAATGAGCGGTCCGAGCCCGGCTGGGAAGCGACCCTCAACGGTGAACGGCTGGAACCGGCGTCTACCGGGTGGAATCAGGCGTTTGCACTGCCTGCTGCCGGAGGCGATCTTGAGGTGCACTACGTCACGGCATGGGAACCGTGGGCCGGCATTGCGCAGGCAATTGTGTTCAGCTTGACTGTTCTGCTGGCCGTTCCGATTCCTGCGCGCCCCCGCTTTGTCCACGTGCCGCAGGGCCGTAACCGTACGGCAGCGGTTCCGGTGTCGTCGAGCGGGCGGCGGGCGGCGGAACCTGATGTGCCCGTGACTTCTGCGGCTGTGCCTGTGACTGCTGACTCGTCCGGCGCGACTGGCGCGTCCGGCGCGGCTGACTTGTCCGACCCGATTGACCCGCCTGAACGCGAATCTGCCCTGAGCAGCGGAAGGGCCGGCAGCTGACAATGAGCGCAACCAAGAAGGTTAGCGAGACGGCGGTGCCTGCCAAACGAAACGGCACCTGGGTGCGCGGTGCAGCGGGGGTTGCTGCCGGCGTCGTACTGGTTTCTGCAACAGGCGTGCTGGCCGGGGCGAGCATTGTGCAGAACATTGAGGGCGCGGCAGTAACGTTCCCGGTGCCGACGGCGGCGGTGCCGGCGGGGGAGTATTCGGCCGTATGTCCGGAACCGTTGCGGCTGCTCGAGGGCACTGTGGACGGCGGCGATCCGGAGTTCAGTCCGGTGTCTGAGACCGCCCGAAACCGCGTCAGCGCCATGACTTTGAGCGATTTAGGCGGCACTGTTCCGGGCTCGTCGATCACTCCGTTGGGCGGTGGCGATCCGCTGGCGGTTCTTGCCGAGCAGGTGCCCGAGTCCGAGCAGGAGGACCCGCAGGTCAGCAATGAGGACGGCCTGACCAACCGAGTAGCGGGTGTTGTCTCCGGGCAGGCAGTCGAGGGTGCGGCCGTGTTGCGTGCCCAGGCTCTGGGGGAGCAGCGTGCTACTGCCGGTGCCGGGTTTACCTATACCGCGACGGATGGTGATCTTTCGGGCCTGGCAGTAGCGCACTGTCAGGTTCCGTCGAACGATTTCTGGCTGGTCGGAGCGGTGACCACGGTGGGTGCAACGGCGGTGCTGAACCTGCACAATCCGTCGCAGTCGCCTGCAACCGTCAACCTGGACCTGTATGGGTCCGAGGGGGTGGTTGACGCTCCGGGCAGCCGGGGGATCCTCATTGCTCCCGGTGAGTCGGAGTCGATAGTGGTTGCCGGCCTTGCAGCCAATGAGGAGAACGTTGCCATTCGCGTGCGCAGTGAAGGCGGGCGGGTCAGCGGATTTATCCAGCAGAGCATGTTGCGCGGACTAACTCCCGGCGGGGTGGAACTGATCCAGGCCTCGGCGCCGAGCGCTTCATCGCAGGTTGTTCCGGGCATCCAGATTCAGGCGCCGGATGTGATGGACCCGATCATCGCGCAGGAGGGCTATGCCGGTGCCGGTCCGTCGCTGCAGGTTGCGGTGCCGGGTGGAACGGATGCTGTGTTGGATGTCCGTGTGTTCGGACCAAACGGTGAGGTGGAGTTGCCCGGCGGTGGCGTTGTTACGGCGGCGGCTGGTTCGGTCACCTCGATCCCGCTCGAGTCGCTGCCCGAGGGGAACTATTCGGCTGTCATCAGTTCCGACGTACTGATTACCGCATCGGCCAGGGTTGTCCGCGGTACTGAACCGGAAGAGCCGGTCGACCTGGCACAGGTCCCGTCTGCTGTGCGCCTCGGAAGCCAGCACGTGTCGACGTTACCTACCGGAGCGGACGCAGCCTATGTCTTCAGTGCGCCCACCGGCCGGGCGGAGGTTCGCCTTCTGCCGGTCACTGCGGAGGGCGCCCTGGGCGAAGAGCAAGTGTTCGACGTCGCAGGCGGCACCACCCTGACGGTGCCTGCTGCTGATCTCGGCAAGGAGACGGTTGCTGTGCTGATCGGCGTCTCCGGTGACCCTGCCTATGGTGCGCAGGTGACAACGCTCGACGGCGATACTCCCGGAATTTCCGTAGCTCCCATTCCTGCGGGCAGTGCAGGCCAGCAGAGCGTTTCGGTGAATATCGGGTTCTAGCCGGATTCTTTCGCCGCTGGGTTGTGCAGCTCGCCTTTCAGGCCCGGGAGCGGCCGTAGGCGGGGTCTACCGCTTCGGGTGCCATGCCCAACAGTTCGGCCATCTGCTCGACCACCACGTCATGCACCAGTTCGTTGGCGGGGACGTAGCCCTTCGCGGTCATTTCGATGGGGTGGCGGAACACCGTAATGGTGGCAGGCTGCCTGTCAGCGGCGGGAGTGGAGGTGCCCAGTAGCCCGCGGACGGTTTCAGGGGCCATCTGCTCCAGGCCGTCAGGGATTTCGAGGACGAGGATCTGGACGTCCTGGATCCTGTCGCCCCACAACCGTTCCAGACGCTGTGCGGATTCCAGGACCCAGTCCTCGAACCGTTCGGAGCGGGTGCGGGACCCGGGCAGGTGTGACGGGATGAGCTCACCGCGCAGGCCTCTGCCGTGGCGATCACGCCGCCGGCGGGCGTACCGGGACTGTTCGCCGACAGGCCCTTCCGGTACTGCCGGACGAATGGAAAAGGAGCTATCCCGCATGCTGAAACTCTAGTCCGAACCCGTTCCTGCTGCATCACTGGCACGGGACACGGTAGGCTGATCAGTCGTGGGATCGATCCGGCAATGTTCGCGTTCAGCGTGCCAGCGTGCTGCTGTGGCAACGCTTACCTACGTGTATGCCGATTCCACTGCTGTGCTAGGTCCGCTAGCCACCTACGCGGAGCCGCACTCCTATGATTTGTGCGCACCCCATGCCGAGAACCTCACGGTTCCGCGTGGGTGGGAAGTACTTCGGCTTGCACTCCCATCCGGACCGCCGGAACCCAGCCCGGATGACCTGTTGGCTTTGGTGAATGCTGTTCGTGAAGCTGCGGTTGACCGCAGTGTTCCTGAACCGGCTGCTCCCGGATCGAAGTCTCCGCTGACGCCGCCGCCCGGCGAGCCAGGTGCACGTCGCGGCCATCTGAGAGTTTTACGCGACCGCTGAGCACTGAGCACTGAGCACTGGGCACGGGGCACTGTCAGTTGTGAGCACTATCCACACGGATTCCCGGTGCTGATGCACTGCGCGATACCCTTGTAGTACCGCACCACGTGTCACAGCTGTTGCTGCCCCGCACGCCATCCGGAATCTTCGAAAGGCTGCATCCCGTTGCCCAATATCTCTTCTGATCTGTTGGCTATCCTTCGGTGCCCCGTGACCGGATCCGCACTGGTGCAGGAGGGGGAGGCGCTGCGCTCGTCAGCTCCGGATGCAGCAGGCAACTATGTGGAATACCCCATCGACGAATCCATCCCCGTGCTGCTTCGTCCCGAACTCAGGGCAGCGGAGAACGTTTCCGCACCTACTCCGACGCCCGCTTCTCCAGCAGAGGAATCCCCATCACTATGACGTTTGACTTCAAGGTAGCCGACCTCTCCCTAGCAGAAGCCGGTCGTCACCAGATCCGGCTTGCAGAGCACGAGATGCCCGGGCTGATGGCACTGCGGCGTGAGTTCGGCGAGAGCCAGCCGCTCAAGGGGGCCCGCATTGCCGGTTCCCTGCACATGACAGTCCAGACGGCGGTCTTGATCGAGACGCTGACGGCTCTCGGTGCGGAAGTCCGGTGGGCGTCCTGCAACATCTTCTCAACGCAGGATGAAGCGGCAGCGGCCATCGTCGTCGGGCGTGGAACGGTTGAAGAGCCGGCCGGTGTGCCGGTCTTCGCCTGGAAGAACGAGTCTCTGGAGGAGTACTGGTGGGCAACCACGCAGATCCTGCAGTGGCCTGACGCCGAGCCCAACATGATTCTCGACGACGGCGGCGACGCCACGATGCTCGTGCACAAGGGTGTGGAGTTTGAGGCAGCCGGAGCGGTACCCGCTGCGCCGGCCGAAGATGACGTCGATTACTCGCACGAGTACGTCGTCTTCCTCGATGTTCTGCGTTCCTCCCTGGCCGAGGATCCCCAGCGCTGGACGCGCATTGGCGCATCCATCCAGGGTGTCACCGAGGAAACTACCACCGGTGTTCACCGCCTGTACCAGCTGGCCGAGCAGGGCAAGCTCCTGTTTCCGGCGATCAACGTCAATGATTCCGTGACAAAGTCGAAGTTCGACAACAAGTACGGTATTCGCCACTCGCTGCCGGACGGCCTGAACCGTGCCACCGATGTCCTCATTGGTGGGAAGGTCGCCGTCGTCTGTGGTTATGGCGATGTCGGCAAGGGTGCGGCTGAGGCACTTCGCGGCCAGGGTGCGCGTGTGATCGTGACCGAAATCGATCCGATCTGTGCACTGCAGGCAGTGATGGACGGCTACCAGGTGGCCAAGCTTGAATCGGTGCTTTCGGTGGGTGACATCTTCATCACCACCACAGGCAACAAGGACGTCATCATGGCGCACCACATGCAGGCCATGAGGCATCAGGCAATCGTGGGAAACATCGGTCACTTCGACAATGAGATCGACATTGCGGGCCTGGCTCGCGTGCCGGGCGTCGCCAAGGTGGAAATCAAGCCTCAGGTTCACGAGTGGGTATTCGATCAGGGGACTGACAAGCAGCGCAGCATCATCATGCTGTCGGAGGGGCGCCTGCTCAACCTGGGCAACGCTACCGGTCACCCGTCGTTTGTCATGAGCAACTCGTTTGCGAATCAGACCATCGCGCAGATCGAGCTTTTCAGCAAGCACGGTCAGGTGCGGGAAGACGGATCGCCGGAGTACGACAAGCAGGTGTACGTGCTGCCCAAAATTCTTGATGAGAAGGTTGCCAGGCTGCACCTTGACGCCTTGGGTGTTGAGCTGACTGAGCTGTCCAAGGGTCAGGCCGAGTACCTCGATGTTGATGTGGCCGGGCCGTACAAATCGGATCACTACCGCTACTGAGCGCAGTCTTACTGACGTTGCGGCGTCTTGCTGACGCTACGGCGAGCAACAGGTTACGGACGTTGCCGGCAACCAGGCACAGTGGCGTACGGCCGGGAATCGTAACCGGACCGAAGTGTGTCCAGCCGGAGCTGCCGGGTACTCGCGCGTAAAATGGCAACTGGACAGCAACTAGCAGGCAGGGTATAGAGCATGTCGAATCTCTCCGACGGGAACCAGTCGCGGCGGCGCGGCTGGAAAATCGGTGCGCTGATTGTCGGTGGGCTGCTGGTTGTCGGTGGCGGTGCTGTGGGTGCCATTACTGCGCCGAGTTGGGCTAACTTCGGCAATGAGCAGGCGGCAGCGCCGTCGTCCGCTCCGTCTTCCGCCGCTTCCTCTTCCGGGGAACCGGAAGCTGAGCAAACGGCGGTTGCTGAGGAATTCACGTTCGGTGTGACGCCGACGGACGGTGCGGTAGCGGTGAACCCGGTCACGCTTCCGGAGATCCGGGTGGAGGAGGCGACCATTCAGGATGTGTCGCTTGAACCTGTGGACGGCGGCGAGCCGGTTGCAGGAACGGTGTCGGAGGATGGCTCCTCCTGGAAGGCCGACGGGCCGCTCTCGTTTGCCACGGAGTATGCGTTCGAGTTCGTTCTTGTCGATACGGCCGGCGGAGAGCACCGGCAGGAGCAGACGTTCACCACCGTTCAGCCGGAGAATGAGGCCAATGCATGGATGTATCCGGCTCCAGGGTCCACTGTTGGGACCGGCCAGACGATCGAGATCACGTTCAGCGAGCCGGTGATCAACAAGGATGCGGTCGAAAAGGCCATCACGATCACCAGCACGTCCGGCCAGGAGGGGGCGTTCTATTGGCTGAACGATTCAGAGGTGCGCTACCGGGCTCAGGAGTACTGGGATCCGAACAGCACCATCACCGTTGATGTGCAGTTGTTCGGTGTTGATTTCGGCAACGGGATGATCGGCAACTTCAACGACACGTGGTCTTTCTCCACCCACAATGACCGCCTGGCTGTGGTGGACAATGCCACCAAGCAGATGCAGGTCTTCATCGACGGCAAGCTGGAGAAAACCTTCCCCGTGACGCTCGGCACTGAGGAATGGCCATCCTTCTTCGGGTTCTACACCGTGATGGAACAGTACGAGCGGACCAAGTTCACTGCGGAGTCCATTGGTTTGAAGCCGGGGGATCCTGCCTACTACGAGCCGACCGAAGTGAACTACGCAAGCCGCATCTCAAACGGTGGCGCGTTTGTTCATGAGGCGCTTCCGGCCGCTCTACCGATTCTGGGTGAGCTGAACGTTTCGCACGGTTGTGTGGGCATGAGTCCAGAAGGTGCCAAGTACTTCTATGACATGTTCGGCCCGGGCGACATGCTTGAGATCCGCAATACGGACACCGGTCCCGTGCAGGTCTGGGACGGCTTTGGCGACTGGAACCTGACCTGGGCAGAGTGGACCTCGCAGCAGGCGTGATTGTCTGCTTGATCTGCCGTGTTCCTTGCCCTTGAGCTTTCCGGCTCAGGAACTGAACGGCAGCTTGTGAAGCTGTTCGGCGGTGCGTGAGGTTCGTTCGCGCTGTTTCATGAGCCGGGCGTAGTCGCGGTCGCGCCGTTCGGATACGACTGCGTTCAGGAAGTCTTCCGGTGGTGTTCCTGCAGGTGGTGTCGGGAACACGAAAGCTGATGCTTCTGTGGCCAGTTCAATTGCGAGGGCAGCGCGTGCAGGCGGGGTGAGCCGGTTTGCCTGACCGATGAACTGCGAAATCCGGCGGGTTAGCGCGTCAGGTAACTGGGCGACGTCGGCAGTTGCAATCCACTCCTGTAACTGCGGCGGCAACACGGCGCGTGTGCGGGACTTGACCACGACGCGCTCGTGCATTGAATAGGTGCCCGCAAGCAGATCGCCCAGCCGTTTGGAGCGTTCGTTGAACACTGCAACGAGGAAAGCGAGCGAGCCGACCAGAAGGTAGATTTCCAGTACGGCAAGCATTCCGCGGATGAAGGCATGCCGGAAGCGGATGGAACCGCCGTCGTCGCGCACGATGCGCAGTCCCATCACCAGGCGGCCGAGTGACTTTCCTCTGGTCACCGTTTCGATTGTCACCGGAATGATCACCAGGACAAGAACCACGAGCACCAGAACGAGTGCCTGGGTCAGTGCAGGGTCGAACGAACCGCCAACGGTGTTTCCGACGGCGACGATGACCCCGATGATCACCAGAATTTGTGCGAGCACGTCGATCATCAGGCTTACGGCACGGGCGCCGAAGGATGCCGGGCGCAGTTCAAGAACGACTGCTTCGCCTGTGATGACCGAGCTCATTGGATGTCCTCCCCTTGGATGAAATCAGCTTAGCTGCCGTTGGCGTGTGGGCTTCGGCGGCTAAGCTGATCGGGTGGATCTGGACGCATTCGAGGAAGTTAACCGCGGTGACTGGAACCGGCTGGATTCGCTCACGCGGCAGCGCCGGTTGCGTGGCCGTGAAGCCGATGAGTTGCTCAGCCTGTATCAGCGCACCTCCACCCACCTGTCGATGATCCGTTCCGTTGCGCCTGAGAGTGCGCTGTCCAACGAACTGTCGATGCGCTTGTCACGGGCCCGGACCAAGTTTACCGGTGCACGCTCGAACGTACTCGAAGATATTGCGAGGTTCTTTGTGATCTCGCTGCCGGCTGCTTTCTACCGGATCCGCTGGCTCACTGTGGTGGTGGGTGTGGTTTTTGTGGGTGTTGCCTGGCTGTTCGGTGCCTGGGTTGTGAATACGCCCGGAGTCATTGCGGCTCTTGGCAGTGACGAGGAGATTCGGCGGTATGTCGAAGAGGACTTCGTCAACTACTACTCGGAGAACCCTGCTGCGTCCTTTGCGGGCCTGGTGTGGACCAACAATGCATGGATTGCGGTTCAGGCGGTCGCTTTTGGGATTACCGGTATCTGGGGGCCATTCATCCTCTATCAGAATGCCCAGGGCGTTGGGATGGCCGGGGGAATGATGGCCTCCTACGACAAACTCGATGTGTTCTTCATCTACATCCTGCCGCACGGTTTCATGGAGCTGACGGCAATCTTCATTGCGACGGCGGCAGGGTTGCGGATCTTTTGGGCGTGGGTTTCGCCTGGAGCACGAACGCGGTCGCAAGCGCTTGCCGAGGAGGGGCGGTCACTCATTACGGTTGCGCTGGGGTTGGTGCTGGTGCTGTTCGTGTCCGGGCTCGTAGAAGGGTTTGTGACGCCGAGTCCGCTTCCGGTGTGGCTGCGGATCGGAATCGGTTTTCTGGTGTTCGCGCTCTATTGGGTCTACACGCTGGTTCTTGGCAGGCGTGCAGTTAGGGCTGGGTACACCGGCGATCTTGCGGATGAGGACCGTGGGGCTTCGGTGCTGACTGCCTGAACGTGAGCGAGGCTGGGTGCGGTGCCGCGCCGACCGTGCCGTGCGTGCCGCGCCGACCGCGCCGTGCGTGCCGCCCCGACCGCGCCGTGCGTGCCGCCCCGACCGCGCCGCGCCGTGCCGGTTCCCCGCACCCCCGGCGGGTGCTAAAAGGGTGGCGGTCTGGTGGTGTAGGTTTTGCCCGCTGGTGAGATGGCGATGATGGTCCCCGGTTCGGGCTGCGTGTAGTCCCAATGCTCGTGTGTCTTGAACATGTGGTGTTTGGCGCACAGGCAGGAAAGGTTGTCGTGGTCCGTGAGCCCGCCCTTTTGCCAAGGGACGGTGTGATCGATCTCCGTGGCCTTTGCTATCCGGTTGCAGCCGGGATGTCTGCAGGTCTTGTCCCGGGCTCGGACCCAGTCCTGGAGGTGTTTCGGTGGCCGATAGGAGGCCCGGCCGATGGACAGCGCCGCCCCGGTTTCGGAGTGCGTCAGGATCCGGGTGAATGAGGGTGCGTGTCCTGCGAGACGTGCTGCCGTCTCTGCATCGATCGGGCCGTAGCCTTCCAGGACGGCGTAGCCGGGCTGGCTTCGCCTTGTACCGGAACCGGTGTTGCTATCACCGTCTGGCAGACCGTAACCGGTCGAGGTGCCATGTTCGTCTGCGTTCCCGCCGTCCAGCGGGTTCCAGCCACCATCCGCTACGCCGTCTTTCTCAGCATTCCCGGCTCCTGCGTCAGCCATGAAGCCTAGCGATCCGCCATCTGCTCCTCGTCCACCACCGCCCCCTGGCGTTTGGTCCAGAAGGGTGAGGGCTGGCACGGTGATGTGGACGGTTGCCCCGATGCCACGGAACCCGGTGCCCGTGCTGATGTCTCCGGAACAGGTGTGGGTGAGCAGATCAGTAAAGACGTCGGCACGGAGTTGGGTGAGCGTGCGCCACTCGTCCGGTGCCTGGAGTCCGCGGGCTCCGGCGTCGAGCCGGTTGTAAATTCCACACGCCTGTTCCGCCGGCAGGTAGGCGCTCAGCCATGCCATCCCGTCGGTACCCGGCTCGACGATCACCCGCCGTTCGGCAGCGGAACGGGCTTTGCGGATCGGTGCAGCTTCGGGGTGCAGGATCTCCCGCAGTCCACGGGCTCGCCGAGTCAGCTTCGCGACCGTGGACTGCTCAGCCACCTCGACAAGGTCCTGCTCAAACCGGACCGCCGAATCAGCGGACACACCGACGCATTCCTCCACGATCGTGGTCGCATGCCGCCATGACATCCTGCCCGCTTCCATGCTGGTCAGCGTGCGCTCATGGTGGTTGACCAGCAAGCGGCTCTGCGCCACGAGATTCTTGGCAGACCCGGACGGCATTCGCAGCAGTGCGCCGACTTCTTCGGCTGCGAGCGACAACACAAACTCGTCCTGATCGGCTTGCGCCTGAGCGCTGGCCTGGTCCTCGTTTGCCGGCTGCACTTCGCGTTCGTACAGCTCACGGATGCGGTCCACTAGCCGGGCCTTTTGCGCATCGGCCCAGCACTGCAGCTGGTTCAACCGTTCCAGCGTGTCCACTGCGTCGGTCAGCGATTCCAACGCCCTCATAGGGGACAGCTCAACAACACCCCATGGACCCGATGGTGCGGGTTCGTCTGTTCCTTCCCATATCTGGCCTTCGAACGCCCCGCTGAACGGAACGTCGGTCCAATCCTGAGGTTCAGTCCAGGAAGGCTCCTTCTGGGAGGAGCCTGTGCGGCTGGAATCGGGGTCCGATAGTCCTGACCAGGAGGCGCCGTCGCCAGCGGAGCCTACACGGGAGGCACCGGCAGTGCTGGCAGCATTACTACCAGCACCTGGCGTGAACTCCTCGGAAAACCTCATGAGCCCACTCCATCACCCCCCACTGACAAAACCGGATCGTCCGAGCAGCCCTCAATTATGCCCACAGCGAACGCCCATGGAATGCGGACAGGAATGCCGAGGGAGGCCCTGCGGCGTGGCCGACATCAGCGCTGTCAGTCCACGCGGGTACTGTCTTAAGTAGGAATTCCATGCAAGGAGATAGTCGTGGCTGACAGAGCTGAGAACGAGAATCAGAGCGGAACTGCAGGGAGCGAGCGCCGCGCAGCACTGCGCTCGGACCAGCCCGGCGGTGGTTCAACCCGCGTTCGCGAGAGCGGCTTCCCCATGCGGAAGGCCAGTACCCTCCCCGACGTTTCGGCTTACACGCGGGCTTCCCAGAGCGGGACCGAAAACAAGAACGGGACCGAGGCCGAGGCCGAGGCCAAGGTCGAAGCCGAGACCGAAGACAAGAACGAGACCGACACTTCCGTTACTCCGGCCCCGGTTGGAACCCACGTTTCAACAACGTCGCCTGGAAGCGGTGATTCTCATGGAGTTGCTGAACCCGAAATCACATCGACCGGACAAGAAAATCCCATCACCATCGGGTCCGGCTACGGGGGAGGGGTCTACTCGCCACCGGACCACCCCACAGCCGATCCGTCATCGCCCGCGACACAACAAATCGCCGCAATCCCGGTGGGAAGAACCTCAGGCGGGTCCACCGGTGCAGCAACTGCCGAGGACGCAACCCGCGACGACGCAACCAGAGACGCAACCCGCGACGACACAACCAGAGACGCAACCCGCGACGACACAACCAGAGACGCAACCAACGACGACGCCGCCCCTGACACTTCATCGCTCGCCATTCGCCCTCCCGAAGAGGAGGTCAACCGGCGGGCAAATCAGCGTGATGAGGCCGCTGCCGCCAAACCGTTGCTGCCACGCATCCTGCAGGTGGCAGTTGCAGTGTTCTTCCCGATCATCCTTCTTGCCGCAGCGGTTCGTGCTGTCACCACCCCGCTGTTCCTCTGGGTCGAATACCACCGCCCGGGTTTCCCTGCCGACAGCTACGGATTCAGCACGGAAGATCGGATGACCTATGGCTCGTACGCCATGGACTACATCCTCAACTGGGCTCCCGCCCGCTACCTCGGCGACCTCGTCAACACCGACGGCGACCAACTATTCCTCGACAGCGAAGTCGGCCACATGGCTGACGTGAAGGGCGTCCTGTCGACCGGCTTTGTCGTCGCGACCGTCCTCGCCATCCTCACGATCATTGCGTGCATCTATCTGGCACGCCGTTACCCCGGCGGCATCCGTCGCGGCCTGTTCGCAGGGGCCGTCGCAACGCTCGTTCTCGCAATAGCCCTCGCCGTTGCCGGGATTCTGGCCTGGGAAACCTTCTTCACACAGGTTCACGCACTCCTGTTCGCCGACGGCACCTGGACCTTCCGCCTCGACGACACCCTCATCCGACTTTTCCCAGCCCAGTTCTGGATCGACGCCGCGGCAACCGTTGGCGCCATCGTACTGATCGGTGCTGTACTGACCCTCGTCCTCACCTGGCCCACCAAAGCCCGCCGGGAAAAGTCCGCCGACGCCTACGCAGCACGGCGGGCCAACAACGGCATCTAAAGCACGACGACGACGGCAAGACCCGACGACGGCAGCAGGACGACGGCAGCAGGACGACGGCAGGACGCGGCGGGGCCCGCACAACGCGAGTGCGCCGGCAAGACTCAATCAGCCGGTAAGGCTGAATCAGGAGTAGAGCTTCTCCACAGCCTCTCGGTAGTCGGTCAACACTGCCGCTTTCTTCAGTTTCAGGGTGGGCGTGAGGTAGCCGGAATCGACGGTGAATTCGGTATCGAGAATGTCGAACTTCCGGATCTGTTCGGCACGTGACACCAGTTCGTTTGCAGCATCGACAGCCGTCTGCAGTTCCGCTCGCAAGGCAGCAGACGACAAAACCCCACCCGACGACCCTGCCGACGACGCCCCGCTAGCATCGGCCCCGTTCGCCTTCACCCAGTTATCCAAAGCATCGCCATCGAGCGTCACCAGAGCAGCCACAAACGGCCGGTTGTCGCCCACAACCAGTGCGTGCGCCACCAGCGGGTGTTCCCGGAGTTTCTCCTCCAGCGGCGCCGGCGCAACGTTCTTCCCGCCGGCCGTCACCAGAAGGTCCTTCTTTCGGCCGGTGATCCGCAGGAAACCGTCCTCGTCCAGTGATCCAAGGTCACCGGTACGGAAGAACCCGTCCTCAGTGAATGACTCTTCATTGGCGACATCATTGTTGTGATACCCCTTGAACACCCCGACGCCGTTGACTTGTATCTCGCCCTCGTCATCGACACGGATGGTGGTCCCGGGCATCGGAATGCCCACAGAACCGACCCGCGTCAACGACACCGTGTTCGCTGTACAGGGAGCCGTGCTCTCGGTCAGACCGTAGCCCTCCAACACGTTGATCCCGGCACCACGGAAGAAGTGCGTGAGATGCTCGCTGAGCGGCGAAGCGCCCGACACCGTATGCACCACCTCACCACCGAAAACTCCCCGCAGCTTTGGGTACAGCACCCGGTCAAACAGGGCATGACGGGCCCGCAACAGCAGCGACGGACCGCTTCCACCCCGCGCCGCAGCATCCAGAGCCTTCGAGTATGCAACCGCAGTGGCATCCGCTGCCCGGAAAATCCTGCCCTTCCCGGCCGCCTCAGCCTTCTGCGAAGCGGTGCTGTAGATCTTCTCGAAGATGCGCGGCACCACCAGCAGGAACGTGGGCTTGTACGCAGCGAGATCGTCAAGCAGTTCGGCGGCATTGGACGTGTGGCCAAGCTTCACGCCGGCACCAAGACAGACCAGCTGAACCGCACGCGCCAGCACATGGGCCAACGGCAGGAACATCAGGGTCCGTGCATTCTCCTGCTTGAGCAGCTCCGGCAGGAACTCGATGGTGTTCACAGCAAACAGTGCAAAGTTGCCGTGCGTGATCTCGCACCCCTTGGGATGCCCGGTAGTACCCGACGTGTACACCAGCGACGCCACATCCTCGAGCACCCGGCTGCTCCGCGCAGACTCGAGCACATCGTCGCTGACGGACTCGCCGTCAGACGCCAACGATGCAAAGGAGGCAGCGCCGTCGTCGTAATTCATCAGCACGAGCTGCGCTTCCGGCGCAGCCTGGCGCACCACCGCCGCTTTCTCCTCGTTCTCAACGAGCACGACGACGGCAGCAGAGTCCTTCAGAATGAAGCTCACCTGGTGCGCCGAGGATGTCTCGTAAATGGGCACCGTGACGGCTCCGGTGAACCAGATGGCAAGGTCAGCGAGGGTCCACTCGTAGCGGGTCTTCGACATGACCGCCACCGAATCACCCGGCTGAACGCCTCGTGCAAGAAGTCCCTTTGCAAGCGCACGCACCTGTTCCAGGAAGGAATCGGCACTGACGTCCTTCCAGATGCCATCCGTCTTCACCGCATACAGCGGGGCCTTCGGAGCGCGTTTGTGCTGGGTGAGGAGGAGGTCGGTGACGTTGGACTGGGCCGGCAGATCGGCCATGAGTTCGGTGGAGGATTCCCGCATAGCGTGCAACTCGCTTTCCCTCGGTGGTGACTGGCGAACGGAGAACTGACGCTTGGACTGACAATCTATGCCGCGTCAGATCCAGCTCGGCATCCACATCCGCAGACGCCACTGGTTGTAGGGGATGGTTTCAGCCGTCCAGATGGGCAGGAAGAACGCGGATACCAGCACTGCGAGCACAACGAATCCCCCCACGAGCAGAATACCGTTCCGGCGCCGCCACGGCGGATCGCTGGCACGGCCCAGAATCAGCCCCAGCACACAGACCAGTGCCAGGACGAGGAACGGCTCAAACACGATCGCATAGAAGAAAAACATGGTGCGGTCCGGAAACAGGAACCACGGTAGATACCCGGCAGCGAAACCGGCGAGGATGGCACCTGCCCGCCAATCCCGCCGGCCAACCCAAAGTAAGAGCACCACCAGCAGCGACAGCGCAGCGCCCCACCAGATCAGCGGGTTGCCCACCACACTGACGGCCTGCGAACAGTCGGACGCACCACACGTCAGCCCGTCCGACTGGTAGTGAAAGGACGTC
The DNA here is from genome assembly GCF_055657625.1 of Arthrobacter sp. KKT183. Classification (NCBI taxonomy): domain Bacteria; kingdom Bacillati; phylum Actinomycetota; class Actinomycetes; order Micrococcales; family Micrococcaceae; genus Arthrobacter; species Arthrobacter sp. KKT183. The sequence goes on from NZ_CM145770.1 coordinate 951,476, forward strand.
GGCCGCCCCATCACCAGCCACGACCACGCCGTTGCCTCATACGGATGCTCAGAACTGAGCCCCTCATGGAACGTGTACGCGCTGCGGTGGTACTCGGCCAGCGAGCGCAGGGGAGCGGGGACCCAGTCCCACAGCGGGTCGGGATTGTCCGCCGCCCACTGCCGGTCATACGCATCAGAGGAGAGGAACCAGCCGGTCCACGTTGCCAGATAGGTCAGCAGCGCCACCGGCACAATTGAGACAAACGCCTGCAGACCATCACGGACGACGGCGCCACGCACCCAACGCCGAACCCCCACCGTGCGCCTGGCGGCCATATCCCACAGCACGGTCATCAGGCCGAACACCGCAATGTACGGCAGCGCCGACCACTTGGTACCCAGCGCCAACCCCAACGCGACTCCAGCGGCAATCCGCCACGGACGCAATCCCAGCCACGGCCCGTACAGCAACTGCTTCCGCGTGGGTTGGCCACGCTCACGCGCCAGAGAGGCCATCAGCACCGCCAACCGGCGCCGCGCCCAGTTCCGGTCAAGCACCAGCAGCGCAAACGCAACCAGTACCCAGAACATGAGGAAAACATCCAGCAGCGATGTCCGTGAATGGACCAGATGATGCCCGTCGACCGCCAACAGCAACCCGGCAATACCGCCCAACACCACCGACCCGAATAGCCGCTGCGCCACCAGAGCCAGGACGAGGATGGACAGCGTACCGACCACCGCCGCCGTAAACCGCCAGCCAAATGGATTGGACGGCCCGAACAGCAACATCCCGAACGCGATCATCCACTTGCCGACCGGCGGATGCACCACATAATCCGCCGTCTCCAGGATAACCCCGGGATTGCCGGCGTTGAAGGACTCATCCGCCTCCTCCGGCCACTCGCGCTCATACCCGGACTGCAGGTAGGAGTAGGCGTCTTTGACGTAGTAGGTTTCGTCGAAGACCAGAGTGCCGGGCTCACCCAGCCGGACAAACCGCAGCACACCACCGATCAGCGCCACCACCACTGGAATCAGCCAGCCCCACACGCCGAACGGAAGCTGCTCACCCAGCAGACGGCGCCGCAGCACCGGCTCGGAAAACGCCGTACGCGCCGAAACGACCCACTGCCGCCCAGACCCCTCGGGAAGGGCTGCGGCAGTGGTGGTTTGGCTCACCCAATCATCGTACCGAGCAGCCCTGACAGTTCCGGGACAGCTAGGCTGAACCAGTGACAGAACCTACGGACAAGACGGAACATTCCGACGACGACGCCCCGCTCCTTCCGGAAAACCTCACCTCCCCAGATGCGGGCTCCCGGACGCTCATCCCTGGAAACGGCAGCATTGTCCTGGCTGCCACACCGATCGGAAACATGGGCGACGCTACGTTCCGGCTGGTGTCGCTCCTTGAATCCGCCGATGTCATCGCCGCCGAAGACACCCGGCGCCTGCAGCGGCTCATCCGTTCCCTCGAGGTAAGCCCACGCGGCAGGACCCTGAGCTACCACGAGCACAACGAAGCCTCACGCACCCCCGAACTGCTGGACCTCGTTGACTCCGGTGCAACCCTCCTGCTCGTGACTGACGCCGGTATGCCCTCCGTCTCCGACCCCGGTTTCCGCCTCGTCGAAGCCGCCGCCGAACGGAACATCACGGTCACCGTTGCCCCCGGACCCTCCGCCGTCCTCACGGCACTCGCGCTCTCCGGCCTCCCCACCGACCGCTTCTGCTTCGAGGGGTTCCTGCCCCGCAAGACCGGCGAACGCGCCGCCCGCCTGGCCGACCTGCGCACCGAACGCCGCACCATGGTGTTCTTTGAAGCGCCCCACCGGCTCGAAGCGATGATCCGCGCACTGCACTCCGAATTCGGGCCGGACCGGCAGGCCTGCGTTACACGCGAACTCACCAAACGCTATGAAGAAGTGATCCGCGGACCGCTGCAACACCTGCTCGAGTGGGTGGAAGGCAACGAGATCCGGGGGGAGATCGCCGTCGTCGTCGGCGGTGCACCGGAAGATGCGCCGACCGAACCGGAAGACCACGTCCATGCCGTCAACGAGCTGATGAGCCAGGGGCTTCGGCTCAAGGATGCCGTTGCCGCCGTTGCCGAAGACCGGCGGGTCAGCAAGCGGGAGCTGTATGCCGCGGTGGTGGCCGCGAGGACGTAACCTTCAACGGGAGGCGAGCTGCTGTGCAGTACAACAGCAGATCCGGGACTACGTGGTGCAGGTTTGTATGGACAGGGCCCAAAACGCAGGGCTAGCGTGAAGGCCAAGATGCAAGAACGGCTCCTGCACACACCATCGTCGATCGTAAAGGCTTCCGGATGACTATCACCGCCCAGCGCGAACAAGAACTTCTGTCCTCGGTCCCCACCGGCCTGCTGATCGGCGGCCAGTGGCGTGACGCCTCGAACGGCAAGACGTTCGACGTCGAGGACCCGGCCACCGGCAAGACGCTCCTCACCATTGCGGACGCGAGTCCCGAAGACGGCAAGGCGGCACTGGATGCCGCCGTCGAGGCACAGGACAGCTGGGCCAGAACGGCGCCGCGCGAGCGAGGCGAGATCCTGCGCCGCGCCTTCGAACTCGTCACCGAACGCGCCGACGACTTCGCACTCCTCATGACCCTGGAAATGGGCAAACCCCTCGCCGAAGCCCGCGGTGAAGTAACCTACGGCGCCGAGTTCCTCCGCTGGTTCTCCGAGGAAGCCGTCCGCATGTCCGGCCGCTACTCCACAGCACCGGACGGCAAGTCCCGCATCCTCGTCAACAAGAAGCCCGTAGGCCCATGCCTGTTGATCACCCCGTGGAATTTCCCGCTGGCCATGGCAACGCGCAAGATCGCACCCGCAGTCGCCGCCGGCTGCACCATGGTGCTGAAGCCCGCCAACCTGACCCCGCTGACGTCGTCGTTGTTTGCCAAGGTCCTCGAAGAGGCCGGCCTGCCCGCCGGTGTGCTTAACATCGTCCACACCTCTGACGCCGGCGGCGTTACCGGACCCCTCATCAAGGACAGCCGCCTGCGCAAGCTCTCCTTCACCGGTTCGACGCCGGTTGGCCGTCGATTGCTGGCCGACGCCTCCGAGAACGTCCTGCGCACCTCGATGGAGCTCGGCGGAAACGCACCGTTCCTGGTCTTTGAGGATGCTGACCTGGACAAGGCAGTCGAGGGTGCCATGGCCGCCAAGCTGCGCAACATGGGCGAGGCCTGCACGGCAGCCAACCGGTTCATTGTGCACGAGTCCGTCGCCGCCGACTTCGCCGACAGGCTCGCCGCCCGCATGAAGGACGTCACCCCGGGCCGCGGAACCGAGGCCAGTTCGAAGCTTGGCCCGCTGATCGACGGCAAGAGCCGCGACAACGTGCATTCCCTGGTGCAGGAAGCGGTCGACGACGGCGCGCAGGTCCTCTCCGGCGGCTCACCCATGGATGGTCCCGGCTACTTCTACCCGGCGACGGTGCTCACGGATGTACAGTCCGGCTCCCGGATCCTGCAGGAGGAGATCTTCGGTCCCGTTGCGCCGATCGTCACCTTCTCCACCGAAGACGACGCCGTTCGGCTGGCCAACAATACCGAGTACGGACTCGTGGCGTACGTTTTCACCCGCGACCTGAACCGTGGGCTTCGGATGGGCGAGCGGTTGGACACCGGCATGCTCGGCCTCAACGCGGGCGTCATCTCCAACGCAGCGGCTCCGTTCGGCGGCGTGAAGCAGTCGGGCTTGGGACGTGAAGGCGGCTACGAGGGCATCGAAGAATACCTCTACACGCAGTACGTGGGCATCGCGGACCCGACCGCGAGCTGAACCCCGCGGGCTAAGCCGCTACGGTTTCCGGTTCACGCCCGGGCCGGATTCCCCACCTTCTGGCCTGTGAAGCCGCAGAACGACGGCGTGTCACCCCCGACACGCCGTCGGTGCGTTCAGAAGGTGGGCAGGACGGCCCGCGACTCAGCGCGAAGCGGCAGCGGCAGCAGCAGCAATAACCACTTCGCTCCGCTGCGCCCCGAACGGCTGCGACAGCGAGCGGGGCCAGAACCGGGCCCGCAGCCGTGCCGCAGGAGTCGCAGATTGATGAAGCGCGTCGGTGACGGCCTGGACGTCATCCCAACTGTTCGCCGTCCGTGGCTGCGCACCTGAGGCGGCGAATTCCGCATACTCTTCTTCCTCATAGGCGCGCCGCAGCCGGGCCAGCGCCGCAGCCGGAGCTTCATCGAATCCGGCCCGCAACCGTTGCTCGAACGTCCGCGGTGTGTCGGTGGGCATGGTAGGGAATCCGTAGTCGGCGGCCAGCTCCACGGTTTCCGCCCACGCCACTGTTGCTGACCCCACTCCTTCAGTATTGGCAGTGACAGAACGACGACGGCGCCGGGTCCGCATCCGCCGCAAGGCCATCGGCGTCAACGCCAGCAGTACGAGCACTCCACCGAGGATCACCCCGAGCGCGGAACTGCGCTCGGCACTCTCCCGCACCGCCTGCGGCGACTCCTCCTCCACAGCCGGTGGGGAGGGCGTCGCGGTGGACGGCGTCCCCGGCAGTGCATTCGGATTCAGATTGCCTTCGTTCGGTACGGGACCGGTAGGCACCACGGTTGAGAACGCGTACTCGGGCACCGAACCGCGTGACGGAGTGGGCTCAAACCGCACCCAGCCGACACCTTCGAAGTACAGCTCCGGCCAGGCATGCGCATCCTTGGAGTTGACCGAAAACTCGACGAACCGTTCGTCGTTGGGTCCACGCGAAACGTCACCGGTCGGCGTTCCGGGCGAGTAGCCCACGGCCACCCGGCTCGGGATCCCTGCCTGCCGGGCCATCACTGCCATGGTTCCGGCATAGTGCACGCAGTACCCGGATTTCGATTCGAGGAAACGCGCCATTACGTCCAGGCTGTTGCCGTCATACCCGCCGTCCACGGGCGCATCCACCGAGTACACAAAGGACGGTCCGCGCAGGAACTGCTGGATGGCGATCGCCTGGTCATACGGGTTGCTGATTCCATCCACTACCGCTGCCGTGGTCTCGCCGATGATGCCGGGCACTGAATCGGGAAGCGCGAGGAACTGCTCGGGTACAGACTGGGGATCAGCCGGCGGGATGGCCTGGAGCCGCTCGCGAGTCAGCACCGGCTCGGCACTGCGGATCAGGTATTCCTGCTGCGCCGTTGAGCCGCCGTCAATTGCAAGGATGCTGAGGTTCGCCGGATCATAGGCCCACCGCCCATTGAGGCCCTCGACGGACACCGGGGCATACGGCGCCAACAGCCACGGGCTGGTGAAGCTGTCCGTACTGACCCGCGTGAGCGTGGTCGCCGCAAAAGGCTGGTTCTCGGAGAACAGTTCGTCCACACCGGCCACCCGCTGGCCCAGACGCTGATCAGGCTCCCACCGCTGACCGCTGAAATCCTCCAGCGTGACCGACCTCAGATACAGCGGGTCATCCGACGTAGTGGAGTACTCGATCCGCCCGAACCCATTGGGATTGCGCAGGTCATTGCCGAGCGTGACAATCGGATTCAGCCCCGTCGCCGCACCCCACAGGTTCACCCGCGCGCCCTGTGGAAACGCCCCCGAGTTGAAGCCGGGAATGGCCAGCGGAAGCACGACGGCGATGCCCAGTGCCAGCGCCCCGATTGTCACTCCCCGGGTCAGGTGGGCGCCGGACAACTCGCCCGACGACGCCGATTCCCACCGCGATTCACGCCAGTGCGCACAGCCCAGGAGCAGCAGGAACCCTGCCACCGCAGCAATGAACGCCGGCACGCCAACGCTGTTGATACGTACGACGGCGGGAACCACCAGCACTGCCAGCAGCGCCAGTCCGGCGGTGGCCGGCATACGCAACGATGTGGCGAGGGTGTCCACGAGGACGGCAATGAGCCCCATGCCGGCACAGACCACCAGGAAGAGCCCGGCTGTTGGCAACACCGGCGCGACCTGGGACACCACGGTGTTCTCGGCGTGCCCCAGCAGGATGGTCAACCGGCCAACGAACCCGTCACCCGGAAAAAAGCCAAAGGTGCTCTGTGACGGGAAGAACTGCCAGATCAACGAACCCGCCAGGGCAAGGATGCCCACCAGGGGAGCGACATAGGAGGGAAGACGCGAAACACGGGTCAGCGCCATGAAGAACAGCACCGTTCCCACCGTCACCAGGACGGGCGTGAACCAGGTCCAGCCGAAGATCACCCCGGACAGGCTCATGGACGTCAGCATCACAGCCCCGAACGACGCCGCCGTGACCAGCAGGTGCCAATGGCTCCGGCGGGTAGCGGCCGGCCGGTTGGGAAGAACACGTTGTGCCTGTCCGTCGGCTGGAGGCCGGAAGAGAGTGGCGGTCATGAGGAAGCTCCTGAGCGGAGAGTAGTTTTCGCTGTGGAGGAGGTCACGGTGGCGGGCGGTGTGTCCAGATGCGCCCAGGCGGTAGCGACGGACGCGTTCGGCGTCACAGCCACCACGTGCCAGCCGGCACTGCGGAGGATGTCCATGACCGAGTGGAGGTCCCGTGGGCGCTCGCTGACCAGGATGGCGAGGGACTGCGAGCCGTACTCGGCTGCCTGGCCCAGATCACGTGCCTCATCCTCGGTAATTGCACCGAGCAGGGCAATCAGCGGCCCCCGGTTCTTCAGCCCCGCAAGCTTGTCCAGCATCGGATCGCCAAACGGCACAGCGACGGACCGCGCAGCAACTGACCGCGCAGCAACCGACCGCGCAGAAACAGACCGGGCCGAAACAGATCTCGCAGAAACCGACCGGTCAGCAACCGACCGCCGCTTCTGCGACGACGTGGACCGCTTCGCAGGATCCGGCAACAGCTCCAGCGCGGCCAACCCCTGCGCGATTCCATGCAGCCCGGCCGGCCCGGAGAACTCCTCATCTCCGGGCCACGGCGCTGACACCGATCGCTGCAGAGCCGGCGCACCCGTCTCGTCGACAAACCGCAGCGCGTAGCTGCGCTCGAGCAGGTGCGCTGAAATGGAGACAGCAGCAACCACCGCCCACTCGAACGTGGGTGAGGACAGCATGCTGGAATCGGTGTCCGGATCCCCACCGAACGCGGACAGGAAACCCGACCCGTAACTGGCCTGCCGCTGATCGAGGATCAGGGTGGCCTCGGGCGTAGTGACCGATTCCTCCTGCCGCACCATGAGCTCGTTGTGCCGGGCCGTCGCCGCCCAGTGCACCCGGCGCATGGGATCGCCGTGGCGGTATTCGCGGGTCATGACGTCGTCGTCGCTGGGGTTGGCGTTCCGGCGGGTCACGGCATTGCCGTCCGTCCCACGGACACCGGTCAGCGGAGAATGGGGCAGATCGAGCGGGCTCGGCGTGACCACCAGCCGGTCGGTTCCACCGAGGGTGTGGCGGGAGATGCCCAGACCAAAGGGGTCGGTGAAGCCGGCGGTGACAGGGCCGACGTCGTACACTCCACGCGCTGCCGAGCGCAGCCGGTACTCATACAGGCTCACACCGCTGGGAGTGGGGTGGCGGGCGGGGAAGTGGAATTCGGGGGCGTCGCCGAAGCGCTGCGGCAGTTGTTCGCGCATGACCACCGAACCGCCCAACGGTCCGTCGGAGGCAACTGACAGCGTCACCGTGGTGGTGAATCCCGTTTCCATGCTCTGCGGTGCAAAGGTCCGGTGCACGGTGAACCGCGGCTTGACGAGGTGAAGCACCAGCACGGACGCCAGCGGCAGGAGAACCAGGAGGATGCCTAAGTACAGCAGGTCCCGCCGGCCGAGGAACTGGGCAAAGAGGAGCGACAGCACACCGGCCGCAGCCAGGCCCCAACCGCGGGCCGTCAGGACCCGGGGCAGCCGCTCGACCAGGGACATGGTCCTAGCCGTTTCGGGAGGAGGCGCTCGCAGCGTCACGTGCCACCGGCACGCGGGCGAGGATGCCGGCAATGATTGACGACGGCGTCTCACCGGAGCTGAGTGCCTTACGGTCCAGGATGAGCCGGTGTGCCAGAACGGCTTCGGCGACGGCAGCGACGTCGTCGGGCAGAACGAAGTCCCGGCCCTCCAGTGCTGCACCGGCCTTCGCCGCCCGCAGCAGCTGCAGCAGGCCGCGCGGACTGGCGCCGAGGCGGAGCTGGGCGTGCTGGCGGGTGGCATGGCCAATCCCGACCGTGTATTCCTTCACCGCGGGGGAGACGTACACCTGCCGGACCTGGCGGATCATCGCCGCAACATCCTCAACACCGGCAACCGGCTGGATGGAACGCAACGGCGAGACGGACTGGTGGGTCTCCAGCATGTCCATCTCAGAGCTCATGTCCGGGTAGCCCATGGAGATGCGGGCCATGAAGCGATCGCGCTGGGCTTCGGGCAGGGGATAGGTGCCCTCCATTTCGATCGGGTTCTGCGTGGCGATGACCATGAACGGCTCGGCCAGCCGGTGGGTGGAGCCATCCACCGTGACCTGGTGTTCCTCCATGCATTCGAGTAGGGAGGACTGCGTCTTGGCGGACGCCCGGTTGATCTCATCCCCGATCACGATGTTCGCGAACACCGGCCCACGCCGGAACTCGAACCGGTGGGAATCCTGGTTGTAGATGGATACGCCGGTCACGTCGGAGGGCAGCAGGTCCGGAGTGAACTGGATGCGGTTGACGCTGCAGTCGATGGTCCGTGCCAGAGTCTTGGCCAGCATGGTCTTGCCGACGCCCGGCACGTCCTCCAACAGCAGATGTCCCTCGGCGAGCAGCACCGTCAAAGCCAACCGGGCGGCGTCGGGCTTGCCGTCAATCACGGTGTTGATGGACTGCAGGATGCGCGTGCTGGTGTCATGGAACGTCTCGCCCGTCATCGGCGGGCGGGCGGCCTCCGCACTTGTTCCTGTGGAAGCGCTGGGCGCCGTGCCGTTCGGAGTGGCGTACTGGTTGTGGGCGTCCATCGATACCTTCCGTCAGACGCTGCCGGGAACGTAGGCACCACCTCGGTGTGGAGATACGTCAGTGAAACACGCGCGGGGCAACGGTTGCTAACTAGCTCAAGACTACTAGGACAACTGGGGTTCGTGGCGGAAAGTTCCTTTGATCAGGAGGGAGCACCGGAGCTCCGCTGGGTTTTGCAAGGAAAGTCTAGGGTTGGACCATGTGCACCAGTTCGATCCCCGTTCAGTACCGCCCTGTTGAGACGCCCGTTGAGACCTCAGCGGAAGATTCTTCCAGCAGGTCACGTGCTCCCGAGGCCGGCGGCCGCAGCCGGAAACTCGACTATCCGCCGGCACCGGAGCCGCTTCCGTTCCCGGTGATGGACAACCACACGCACCTTGATTTCCGTGACGGGCAGGTTGCCGTCAGCGCGACGGACGCCATGGACGCGGCGGAGGCCGTCGGCGTCGGTTTCGCGGTGCAGGTGGGCACGGATGTGGAGTCCTCCCGCTTCACCGTCGACGCCGTTAACCGTGATTCCCGCCTGCTGGGCGCCGTGGCGATCCACCCCAATGAAGCACCCGTCCTTGCAGAGGCGGGCACGCTTGAGGATGCGCTCGCCGAGATCGAACACCTCGCGGAGCACCCCCGCATCCGGGCGATCGGCGAGACCGGACTGGACTACTTCCGCACCGGTGAGGACGGCCGCGAACGGCAGGAGTACTCCTTCCGGCGGCACCTGGACATTGCCCGCCGGCTTGACCTCGCCCTGCAGATCCATGACCGGGACGCGCACGACGACGTCGTGAAGGTCCTGCGCTCGGAGGAACCTCCCGCGCGGGTCGTCTTCCACTGCTTCTCCGGTGACGCCGACCTGGCGCGGATCTGCAATGACAACGGCTGGTTCATGTCCTTTTCCGGCACGGTTACCTTCAAGAACTCCCGCGGTTTGAGGGACGCGCTGGACGTGGCGGATCCCTCGCTGATCCTGACCGAAACCGATGCACCGTTCCTCACCCCGCATCCGTTCCGTGGCCAGCCGAACGCGAGCTACGCCGTTGCCTACACGGTGCGGTTCATGGCCGACCATCTGGGTACCGACCTCGAGGAGCTGTGCCGGACCATCAACGCCAACAGCCGCCGTGCGTACGGTGAGTGGGAGTGAGATCCCAAACCGATCGATGATGTCGATGCCCGCTGAACGCGAGATGATGGTTGAGAACCTTCTTCGCACGGGCACGTCTATTGCACGGCCGAAGAAGCACTAAGTCGAGTTATTTCGGGGTCTGTTGGAGTCCTCAGAGGTAGAAAGAGGAACCCATGACAAGCACATCCACCATCTCGGAGGCGATACGCCCTGCCACCATCGCTGAGCAGGCGCGCAGGCGGCGCACCTTCGCTGTCATCTCCCACCCGGATGCGGGTAAATCCACGCTCACCGAGGCGCTGGCTCTGTACGCGAGCGCCATCCAGGACGCTGGGGTCACCCACGGCAAGTCCAGCCGTCATGGCACGGTCTCGGACTGGATGGGCATGGAGCGCGAGCGCGGCATCTCCATCAGCTCGGCGGCACTTCAGCTCGAGTATCGCGATACCGTGCTGAACCTGGTGGACACTCCCGGTCACGCGGATTTCTCCGAGGATACGTACCGCGTCCTCGCCGCGGTCGATTGCGCCGTGATGCTGATCGACGCCGCCAAGGGCTTCGAGCCGCAGACCGTGAAGCTGCTCGAGGTCTGCAAGCAGCGTGGGCTTCCCATTGTGACTGTGGTTAACAAGTGGGACCGGCCCGGCCTGGACGCGCTGGGGCTGATTGACCAGATCGGCGAGCGCACCGACATGGTTCCGGTCCCGTTGACCTGGCCCGCAGGCATTGCTGGCGAATTTGAGGGACTGCTCGACGTGCGCACCGCCAGCTCGATCGCGCTGGAAGCAGTCGAGGGAGGCGCACAGCCGGCACGGGAAACGACCATCGATCCCGCCGACCTCGATCCACACTCCGCACAGGTGTGGGACGTCGCGAGCGAAGAGTTGGGCCTGGTGGCGTCCTCCAATGGAGACTTCGACACTGAAGCGTTTGCCGCAGCTCAGCAGACTCCGGTCCTGTTCGCTGCGGCCGCTCGGAACTTCGGCGTACGCCAGCTGGTGGACCTGCTGGTGGACGTGGGGTCAGCGCCAACGCCCCGGGTTACGGCGGATGGTGCCCATCGCCCCCTGGAAGCGGGGTTTTCCGGCTTCGTGTTCAAGGTCCAGGCCGGCGCAAACACCGCCCACCGTGACCACATCGCCTATCTCAGAATCTGCTCCGGCGTATTCGAGCGGGGGATGGTCATCACCAATTCCCGGACCGGCAGGCCCTTCGCCACGAAGTATGCGCACCGCGTTCTGGGGCGGGAGCGGGAAGCCGTGGAGCAGGCCTGGCCAGGAGACGTCGTCGGGCTGGTGAACGCGACGAGCCTCCGGGTAGGGGACAGCCTCTACCAGGATGAGCCGGTGACCTTCCCGGAGATCCCGCACTTTTCGCCCGAACTGTTTGTCACCGTGCGCGCCAAGGACCCCGGACGGTACAAACAGTTCCGGCGCGGCATTGAGCAGCTCGATCATGAGGGCGTCATCCAGGTGCTGCGCTCCGAGCTGCGGGGTGACCAGGCACCGGTGCTGGCCGCCGTCGGGCAGCTCCAGTTCGAGGTGGCGGAACAGCGCATGCGGACCGAGTTCAACGCGCCGGTTGCCCTGGAGCAGCTGTCCTATACCCTTGCCCGCCGCATCCCGGCTGCACCGAGTTCCCTTCCCGATTCCTTCCGGGGTGGGGAGATACTGCGGCGGTCGGACGGCGAATGCATCGCGATCTTCGGCGACCGGTGGAAACTGGGCCACTTCGCCGATGCCTTTCCTGATGTCACTCTTGAGCTCATCGGGGCTGCCTGAGCCCCCAACCTCTGGGCTCTGGGCCCCGGCTTGCCCTATTATCACGGTTGGATTACGGTGAACTCTTATTAGCCGGGGTCGGGGAAGGCTTTCGGACTGATGCCGTCCGCTGCGGACGGGTTCCTTGTGTATTACCGCTGGTGTTGAGCCGTGCCTGAATGAGGCAGGTCAGGTGGCTCAGCTCAACGTCAGCGGTGCGCTTGAGGGGCCCTCCGCCGTCGTTCATTTGCCTGTGCACTTTGCGCTGCCCCTTCAAACGGGCCGGCTCCAGAGCGCTCTTTCCCCGTGCCCGGATACTGCGGGGAATGTGGGACGTTGTGGCAAAAAGAGTGGCGAAGCGCGTAGCCAGGCGGGATGCAAAGGGCTGGGCTGTCCTGACCGGACAAGGCGTGGTCATGCTGTCTCTGGTGGTTGGACTGGTGGCCTTCGTGGGCAACGGCAAGAGCGTGCAGGTGGTGGTTGACGGACAGGCACAGACCGTCCAGACCTTCGGCGGCACCGTGGCCGAGGTCCTGCGGACCGCAGAGGTGACAGTCACCGCGAACGACGACGTGTACCCGGCTCTTGCAACCCCCGTTGACGACGGCGCTGCCATCCAGGTCAACAAGGCCACCGCCGTGGACGTCCGGCTCAATGGAGCCGAAACAATTGTCCACACCACGGGAGAGACCGTGGGCGAGCTCGTCAATGATCTCGGCGTGGCCAGCGACTCGGACATCTCCGCACCGGCCGAAACCAGGCTGGTCACCCTCAGCTCCACCCTCAGCATTTCGACGCCGAAGAACGTCACCCTCGCTGTTGACGGCAAGAGCACCCGCATCGAAACCACCATGAACACCGTGGCTGACCTTCTCGCAGAAGCGAAGGTCACGCTCGGCAAGGAAGACCGCGTCTCGGTTCCGGTGAACAGCTCGCTGGTCACCGGCATGGGGCTCAAGGTCACCCGAGTTGAGACCGGCAAGAAGATCACCGAGACCGAGACGATCGACTTCACCTCCACCGAAAAGGAAACCGAGGAGCTGCTCGTCGGCGAACGCGAAGTGGTCCAGGCCGGGGTTGCAGGCGAGCGCACCCGCGTCTTCACCGTGACCGTCATTGACGGCAAGGAGAGTAAGAGGGAGAACGTGAGCGATAAGGTCACCCGCGAGCCCGTCGAGGAAATTATCGCCGTCGGCACCCGGGAGGAAGAGCCGGAGCCGACGCCCGAGCCGGAAGAGGATAAGGCGCCTGAGGCCGAAGTTGAGGCTGCAGCCGAGGCCGCCGCTCCGGCGGAGATCGAAACGCCCGCACACGCTCCGGCAGCAGTGGTATCCGGCGGCGCCGCCTGGGATGCCCTCGCCGAGTGCGAGTCCGGTGGCAACTGGTCCATCAACACCGGCAACGGTTACTACGGCGGCCTGCAGTTCAGCCAGTCCAGCTGGCTTGGTGCCGGCGGCGGCCAGTACGCACCGCTGCCGCACCAGGCATCGCGCGCCGAGCAGATCGCTACTGCCGAGGTGCTCAAGCAGAACGGCGGCTGGGGCCACTGGCCTTCCTGCTCTTCGAAGCTCGGCCTGCGGTAAGCGACTCCTTCCGCGGCTTTCCCAGCGCCCCTGCCGATTCCGGCAGGGGCGCTGCTGCGTTCCGGCCTCGGCTGCCGGCCTCCGGCGCAGGTCCCGTTACGATGTCTAGGTGAATGACAAGGCGAGCTCATCCCCGGCACAGGCCCTGCTGGGCGCGAGCGAAATCCGCCGACTGGCCGAGGAACTGGGGATCCGTCCCACCAAGACGCTCGGCCAGAACTTTGTCATTGACGGCAACACCATCCGCAGGATCGTTTCGGTTGCCGCCGTTGATCCCGCGGAAACGGTGCTCGAGGTTGGCCCCGGGCTCGGGTCACTGACCCTTGGCCTGCTGGACGCCGCGCAGCGCGTGGTGGCCGTGGAAATCGATCCGGTCCTGGCTGCACGCCTGCCGCAGACCATTGCGCGGTGGCGCCCGGAACGGGCCGCGTTCTGCGACGTGGTGGAGGGCGACGCCATGCGCATCACCGAACTTCCCGCCGAACCCACCGCCCTGGTGGCCAACCTTCCCTACAACGTGGCCGTCCCCGTGGTGCTGCATCTGCTGGCACATTTCCCGTCGCTGCGCCATGGACTGGTGATGGTTCAGGACGAGGTTGCGGACCGACTCGCCGCCCCGCCCGGCTCCAAGGTCTACGGCGTGCCGTCGGTGAAGGCCCAGTGGTACGGCAAGATGCGCAAAGCCGGAGTGATCGGCATGAACGTCTTCTGGCCGGCGCCGAAGATCGCCTCCGGGCTGGTTGCGTTCGAACGGCATGAACAGCCCCGCACAACGGCCTCCCGCGAAGAGGTGTTCGCCGTCATCGACGCCGCTTTCGCACAGCGACGAAAAACCCTCCGTGCCGCCCTGGCCGGTTGGGCCGGAAGCGGCGTGCTTGCGGGTGAGGCGTTGGCCCGGGCCGGCGTGGACCCCTCCGCCCGCGGTGAAGTGCTCGACATTCATGCTTTTGCCCGCATCGCTGAGGCGAAGAAGCCTCCGCTCGTCTAGCGACGGTCCTGCGGGTCCCGGTCCAGACCCTCCGCTAGGCTCGAGGCGTTATGCCTGATGGTCTCTCATGGGGGTGGAGCGATGGATGAGTACGTGAGCTCGAGTTTCTTCTGGTTCACACTGGCCCTGATCAACGCGGGTCTTGCGGAACAGAAGAATCGTTCGCGGGGCGTGTGGTTCCTGGTCTCGCTTGTGGTGGGTCCACTGGCCACGGCCCTGATCGTCATCTGGAGGGCACCCGAGCCTGCGGTGCCGTCAATGTCCCACCGCGGCGGGTGGAAGGACCCTGATGAGGGACAGTGAAGCTGGCTGGGACGATGATCGAAGCATGACCAGACACCACATTGCACTCGCCCGAATCCTCATCGGCGCTCTGGCAGTTGGCTCCTTGCTGGCTCAGTTCGTGGTTGTTCCGCAGATTGCCGCTGACGCTGCTGAGCGCTACCCCGAGGTTGCGTACCTGGAGATTCCGTATCTCACTGCAGTTGTGGTTGCGCTCGCTTTCTTCGAGCTTGCCTTGCTGGCAGCATGGCGACTTACGGCCAGGAGAAGGCGACAGAGTCTAACCGATGGCTCACAGCGGTGGATCGATGTGATGACAGCGTCGCTGTGTCTGTCGGCATTGACGGTCGCTGGCATCTGCGTGCACGCGGGGTCCATCGAAAACATTGGCGGGCCCGCGATGTTATTGGGACTGGTCGCCGCCCTCGCCCTGATAGCCGCCGTGGTTGTTCTGAGAAGCAAAGCACCTCGAATACAGGCACCTTAAACGCCACACGGCGGCCTCCCGAAGGAAGCCGCCGTGATGGGTGTGAGAGTTACGGTGCGCCGGGGCGGCTGCCCGGAGGCATGTAGCCGTCGGCCGTCCGATCATCCTCGTCACGCTCGACTGCACTGCGGGTGTCGCTGGCAGCGAGACCGTCGGAGTCGCCGGTTGTGTCGGTAAGTCCGTTGGTCTGGTCGAAGGGCTCACCGAGGGGCCGCTCGGATGCGGTCTCGGGTGCCACGTCCACAGGAGCGCCGCCGACAACAGGGGTGACATCCGGGGGAGTGGTGTCCTCAACCGGAACCACCGGTACATCAACAGTGGTCGCCTCCGTATCGGTGCTCTTCTTGCTTCCCGCTGCTGCCGCGACACCGGCGGCGGCTGCGGCGGCCACGCCAACACCTGCGGCTGCTGCCTTGCCCGAGATACCGGCCTTGCCGCTATCCCCGCGTGAGGCGGCGGCGTCGGTGACGGTTGGGGAACCCATGGTGTCACCGGCGACGGACCCGCGCCAGGCGCCCGTGGCATAGCCCTCGTCCTCGATGAATTCCTTGAAGCGCTTGAGGTCACCCTCGGCTTCCTTCTCGACGACGTTGAGCTTGTCACCGATCTTCTCGATCATGCCTTCGGGCTCGTACTCAAGCTCGAGGCGGATGGTGGTCTGGCCTCCGCCGACGTCCTCAAACGTGACGGCTCCGGCGTTGGTGGCGCCCTCGGTGGCTGCCCAGGCGACGCGGCGGTCAGGCTCCTGAGCAACGATCTTCGCTTCCCACTCGCGCTTCACGCCACCGATTTCGGCAACCCACTGCAGGCGGTCGTCGGTCAGCTGCTCAACCTTCTTCACCCCGCTCATGAAGTGGGGAAATTCTTCGAATTGTGTCCACTGGTTGTAGGCCACGCTCACTGGAACGTTGACCATAATCTGCTTCTCGATCCTCGTGCTCATAGCGTCTCCTTAGGATTGGAACATCAGATGAACGATCAATTCATCAGTATGCTTACCATGCCCATCGACGGTACATCTGACCATGGCTGGGCACAAGAACGACGACGGCGGCGGACGCGGGTGCGTAGACTTCGCCGGTCGGTTGGCGACCATACGGGACGTCCTTGGGGGATTGCGTGAGAAAAGTAGCGGGTTGGCTGTGTATCGGCATCATCCTCGCCTGGGCGGGCGCGTTCCTGGTGATGAAGGTGCGGACAGCATGCTCGTGTTGAACGTGAAGCCTGCGCGTCCGGCGCCCGACGGCGGGTGAACGGGTCCAAGCGCAAACCTATCGTTTAGGTCACGACGCTTCCCGCACCACCCGCGCCCTCTATATGCTCGACAAAACTTCGATCGGTCTCGGGGGAAATCATGCGGAAACTGGCCATTCGGCTGTGTCTCATCATGATGCTCGTCTGGGCCGGCGCCTTTTTCTTCGTCAAGACGCACCACGATTCGGTAGCTGTGCAGCTGGGAGCCGTGGCCGATCAGTTGAAAATCCCTCATGGCTGGACCGTGGTGTCCCAGCACGTCGAGCGGGAACGGTTCATCTGTTTCAACAACAAGTCCTGCCCCACCCTCAGCCGCACGTGGCAGGCTGACCGGGTGCTGGAAGCCGAAGACGTACTGCGCTTGACGGAGGCTTCCGGCTGGGAGTTCGAGCTCAAAGGAACCTGCGAGAGAGGCCCCGAATCCATCGGCCTGAGCAGCGTCTGTTCTGCGCTCGCGAGCTACGAAGGCCACCAGATCCAGCTGAGCGTGGACAGCCTTGAAGCCGGCGCGCCGAGCCTGATCCGGCTGCAGCTGAAGGCCCGTGGGGCCGAGGAAGCCACGGAATGACGACGGCGTGAGGGTCCGGAGAAACATTCCCCCACGGTTGACCTCGTGACCCTCCCCGGGACAGCGCGCTGCTTGACCGCTCTGAGAAGAGCACAACCCACGTGTGCCCCGTAATGAGCGCCGGGAGAAGACCGTGCCGCGCTCACAAAGACAATAATGAGGTGATGAGTATTTCGCAGGAGAACCGGGACCGGGAGTTCGAAGATGCACCAGGTTCGGTGCACGGTGATTTGGCCGAACAGATGCGAGACCTTGCCCGTTCGCTACACACCAAGGACGGCCAGGAAGCTGTTCTTGCGCACATGGTCCGCGCTGCTATCGAGATGATCCCGGGAGCCGAAGAAGCGTCGATCAGCGTGGTCACTGGGCGGTCGAAGATTGAGTCGCATGCCGCTTCGGACGACTTGCCCCGCCTGATTGATGCCCTGCAGGAGTCACTGCAGCAGGGGCCGTGTATCGAGTCCGCTTTCGACCACACCACCGTGCTCGTGACGGACCTTCGGAAGGAGAAGCGCTGGCCGGAATTCAGCCGGGGGGCCGCGGACCTCGGAGCGGCAAGCATGCTGTCATTTCAACTGTTCGTAGAAGGCGACAATCTGGGTGCACTCAATCTGCTGAGCCGCAGCCCCGACGTGTTCGATGAGGAATCCGAACATATTGGTCTTCTCGTCGCGGCCCATGCAGCCATGGCGTTCTCCGATACCCAGAAAATCGACCAACTGCATGACGCCCTCGCGTCACGGGATCTGATCGGACAGGCCAAGGGAATACTGATGGAGCGCTACAAGATCACAGCGCAGCAAGCGTTCATTGTGCTGTCGAAGGTCAGCTCTACCACGAACGTCAGGTTGACCACGGTGGCTGAACGGCTGGCCGCCACCGGAGATTTCCCGTCGGGTGCATGAACGCGACACCAGCCGCCGCATAACGGTTTGCTCACGTGATGATTCCGTGCTGTTGGGCAGGCATCCGGGGCAGTAAAGTCCGTCAGTGGGGATGCAGCACTGCAGGGTTTCTTGCCTGGCGATTCCATGCCACCTCTTATTTACTTCGTTCCGAAAGTACGGTCTCTTGTCCAAGCTCCCAGCAGTCCTCGCCCTCACTGTCACCACCACGCTCCTTCTTGTGGGCTGCACAAACGCAACCGGTGAACCCGAAGCCCGCACCACCACCGCTTCCGCCTCTCCATCGCCGTCCGCAACTCCCACCCCGGAGGAGACCGCCACAGAGGAACCCGCAGAGACCCCTGAGCCGAGCACCGAGCCGTCTCCGGAGCCCAGCGACGAGCCAAGCACTCCGCCCGCCACAGAAGCTCCCGCGGAACCTGCACCGCCCCTCGAGCCGCTCCCCACTGCTCCGGGCGATCCCTTCGTTCCGCCGCCGCACGGCGAGCCAAACCCGGGCACGCCGTTCGTGCCGCCACCCCACGGTGAGCCCAACCCCTTCGCGGGAACGCCCAACACGGTGACGCCTGGCCCCGTCTGGGGTTCTGTGCAGACCGTCGTCCAGGCTGGAACAGCGTTCACCATCACCGGCAGCGGCTACCAGCCGGGCCAGCGGATCACCGTCTTTTTCGGGCCTTCACGCACGGACTACTCGATCATCGGCGAGCAGTCCGCCTACGCAGGCCCTTCCGGGAACTACAGCTTCACCATCACCTTGTCACCGGACATCGCGCCCGGAACCTACGGCGTGCTGACGGCCACTCCGGACGGATTGCCCACCGGACAGACGATTGACGAGACCCGGCGCTGGGCCACCATCGAAGTCGTCGCACCGTAGGGGCAGATGCGAAAGCCGATGACGCCGTAACGGACGACGACGGCGCCCGCCTCCCGCACGGCCAACCGCAGCGACGACGGCGCCCGCCTCCCGCACGCGCTTCCGCAACCACCCGATCCAGCGCAGGAATGACACCGTTCCAGGCGGCTTTGCCGCAGGATTTCCCTAACGCGAGCGAAACGGATGAAGCTCCTTGGTACGGTTCAAGGGTTGTGCGGGCACTGCGTTGTGCCCGGGGGAGTTCCGTTATAGGCAGGAAGAAGTGCTGTGGAAGAACTGGATGGCGCCGCTACAGGAGGAGAAACCTCTACAGCGACCACACGGCTCTTACTACAGGTGGTCGCGGACCAACTCGGGCCATCAGGCACGGAGCGCGTCTTGCGGCGGGCCGGCCTGCAGGCTCAAAAAGCAAAGCTGAGCGGCGTGACCGGGAGGATTCCCCATGCCACTACCGTGCGGCTGTTTGACGCCGCCACCGCTGAAACCTCCAACCCCCGCATCGGTTTGCTGCTCGGCCCCGCCGCCCTGAAGGACCGCGGCCTCGCGCCGCTACGAACCCTTGCCAGAGCGCACGGCTCCACCTCGGTACTGCTGGGCAGCGCATCCCGGCTCTCGACCCGCCTGGACACGGGCTCCGTCATCCGCGCTGATGAGGTGACGGACGGAAAGGCGGTGCTCAGGTGGTGGGTGCTGCCTCCGCACACTCTCCACCAGGTCGACTGCGACTACACCTTCAGCCTGTTGGCCCAGGCCCCCGCCTTGTTTGGTCTGTCGCCGGGGCAGGTCTCCCACGATCTGTGCCAGTTGGATGGCGCAGACGAATGCCGCTATGAGGTGACGTGGAAGGAGAAACCGTTCCGACGCTTCCGCAGGGGCCGAGCGGACCGCCGGAAGAAGAGCGCACCGGTTGAGCTGGAATCAGCCGAACGCCGGCTCAACGCGCTGCAGGGAGCAGCCAACGACTTGACCAGTGGAGAGTCGCTGGCAGAGGTCCTCGAACGAATCGCCAGCAGGGCGAACGTCGCAGTGCATGCACCCGGCCATCTCCTGGCAGTAACCCTTCCTGATGGCAGCCGCCATATCAGCTGCCGCGGCACAGGCACCCTGCTGACCGGGGCGTTGGGCTCCGGTACGGAGCTCAACCTGAAACATCCCAGCATTGCCGGTCTGCCGATAGTCACCTCCCCGGTCATCTCCGCAGACAACTCCTACGGGGTACTGGCAGCCGTTGCGTATCCGGGCCAGGAATTCTTTCCTGAGGACGAGGCCACGCTGAGCGCCTACGCCCACCACGCCGCCGTCGGCCTCGATATTGCGCGGATGTTTATCGAGACCCGGGAACAGGGCGAAACCGCCCAACTGCTCCTGGAGGTGGCGCGCTCGCTGAACCAGCGGTCCACCGTCGAAGCGGTTGCCCAGACAGTCGCCGACGCCGTTCCCGCCCTCTCCGGCGCGGACCGCTCCGCTGTGGCCCTGTGGGATGACGACGCCGGTGAGGTGCGGATCGGCGCGATGATGGGGTGGACGGGCGCCCTGGCGGACAAGCTGGCGAATTACATGACTACGGCTGCAGAGAGCCCGGAACTGGCCGAGATGCTCTCCAACAATCTCCCGCAACTGGCGGACCGGAACGGATCGGCGTGGGCACAGCGCACTGTCGAGGAATTCGAAGTTCAGGCCTTCGCCGGCACACCCATCACCACCGACGGAAAACTGGTGGGAATCATCCTGGCTCACTGGGCTGACGGGCCGGCGCCAACAAGCATCGAGGGTGTGATGACGGAGCGGTTGGCGGGGCTTGCCGGTCTGGCCGGCGTCGCGCTGGACAATGCACGGCTGCTGGAGGAGACCCAGCGGCAGGCGCTCCACGATCCGCTCACCGGGCTGCCCAACCGGGTGAAGCTGGAGAGCAGCATCGAAGCCGCATTGGTGAGGGCTGCCTGGACGGAAGGGCGGGTGGGGCTGCTGTTCTGCGACCTCAACCGCTTCAAGCGCATCAATGACAGCCTCGGGCATAGCGCGGGGGATCTCGTCCTCCAACAGGTAGCGGCCCGGATCACCAATGCAGTACGCGAGGATGATCTGGTGTCCCGCTACAGCGGAGACGAGTTCATCGTTCTCCTCGAGAACCTTCACGCCGATACTGAAGCGGAAGTGCAGGCCGAGGTTGAGGGCATCGCGGCCAGGATCCGGCTCATCCTCGGTGAACCGTTCGAGGTGAACGGAAGGAAGCTGTTCCTTGACGCCGCAATCGGCACCGCGCTCAGCGACACGCTGACAGCCGGCTCACCGGATAACGTCACCCTGGCCGCTCGGAAACTGATTGAACAGGCGGACCTCGCCATGTACCGGTCGAAGGCACGGACCCGCGGGCATGCCCTCGGCAGAATGCACTCTCCGTACCGGCTCCAACTCGAAACAGATCTTCGTGGGGCAGCCGCCAGGGGTGAGTTGCAGGTACTTTTCCAGCCGCAGGTCAATGTGGAAACCCGCAAGGTCGCCGCAGCCGAGGCCCTGTTGCGATGGCGGCACCCGGAGCTGGGCCTGATTTCGCCTACCGAGTTCATCCCGCTCGCCGAGGAGAGCAACCTCATGGGTGAAATCGGCACATTTGTCCTTGCCGAAGCCTGCCGGGCGGGAGCCGCCTGGCACAGCCTCGGCCATCCCATCGAAGTGGCCGTCAACATCTCCGCAGCGCAGCTCAACACCGCCTGCTTTGCCAATTCGGTCACACAAACCCTGGATCAGTCAGGATTCCCAGCCACAGCCCTCATCCTCGAAATCACTGAAACCCAGGTAATTTCGGAAAACGCGGACGTCAGCAGCCTCTGGAATCTGAAGGAACTGGGAGTCGGTATCTCGATCGATGACTTCGGCACCGGGTACTCGTCCATGACTCAACTTCACCGTCTCCCCGTGAGCGAGATCAAGATCGACAAGTCCTTCATCAGCACGTTGGGACCGGACGGCTCCGATGCCTTCGTGGCAGGCATTGTGGGGCTGGCGCGCGGCCTGGGCCTCCGGGTTGTCGCCGAAGGTGTGGAGAACACCCAACAGCTTGCCGCCCTCCACGCACTGGGGTGCGAACGCGCGCAGGGCTATTTCCTTGGCCACCCGGTTGACTTCCGGCTCTTCCAGCCGTAGCTCAACGTCCAGCACCATCTTCAACGGCGGGATTGAAGATGTGCAGACCCCGTTCACGCCGAAGGCCTGACAAGCGCAACCAGATTGTCACCATCACGCCGAGCGGCCAGCAACTGCTGAAGGAAAGCAAATCTATCGAGGAGAAGCTGAAGCTTCCTGAAGCACTACGCCGCACCTCACTCAGGGACCACGCCCGCAGTGTGATCCAGACCTTCGAGCGGAAGAGGTGACATCCAAGCACGGGCAGCCAGCGTCCTCTGACTACTCACCGGCGCCCGATTTGGGAACCGGCCCCCTAACGCATACGTTGTTACTGGATGAGGCGTCCGTAGAAAACGAAAGCATGGTGCAATCGGTTTGGAACTCATCGACCTGTTTATTGGTATGGCTATTCTCACCGCCCCCGTCCTGTTCCTCGCTTTGGCCGCCAAGGTAATCCTTGATCGCCGGGCCAGCGCACAGCGTCTTCGGCCCCTCCCTGTCGAAGTAACGGCTGACAACCAGCGCCGCTAAACCCGCAGGCACAGCACCTGGCAGTTTCTCCTCAGCCCTGACGTGATCTAAGTTGGACAGCATGGTGGCTGGGAGAACGGCAGGGATGCGCGCAGCGGGTCCGCGCGCAGTACGGGTGAAGGCGCCGGGCAAAATCAACGTCTCCCTCCGGGTGGGTCCTCCCCGCGAGGACGGCTACCACAGCGTCGCCAGCGTCTACCTCGCCGTCTCCCTGTATGAGGAGATCACCGCTACAGCTACGGACGACGGCGCCATCACCGTTACGGTGGACGGCCAGGGCAGCCTCAACCTCCCGATGGAGGAAATTCCCCTCGACGCCAGCAACCTCGCCGCCCGCGCGGCCGCACAGCTGGCTGAGCTGAGCGAGAAGTCCACCGGCGTTCACCTCAACATCACCAAACGGGTTCCCATTGCCGGCGGTATGGGCGGCGGCTCAGCTGACGCCGCAGCGGCCCTTCTCGCCTGCGACGCTCTCTGGAACAGCGGCTTCTCCCGGGACGAGCTCGCCAAGATCGCCATCGACCTCGGCGCGGACGTACCATTCGCGCTCATCGGAGGCACCGCCGTCGGAGTCGGGGTGGGGGAGCAGCTCACACCCGCCATCTCGAAGACGCCGCTGCACTGGGTGCTGGTGCCTTCGGCGTTCGGGTTGTCCACGCCGGAGGTGTACCGGACGCTCGATGACCTCCGCCTCGCCGGCGGCGAGCAGCCTCCGGAAATTCCCGAGATCGACCCGCAGATCCTCAGTGCCATGCGTTCCGGCGACGCGCACACCCTCGCCGACCTGCTCCACAATGACCTGCAGGCTGCGGCTTTGGAATTGGCGCCGGAACTGAAGGACGTACTCGCGGCCGGTAGGGAAGCGGGTGCGCTCGCCGGTATTGTCTCCGGGTCCGGGCCAACGGTCGCGTTCCTTGCCGAGTCCGAGGACCACGCCGCCACCCTGGACGCCCTCCTGGCCGCAGCCGGGCTCACCACCGAACTGGTGCATGGGCCGGCGCACGGTGCGAGGGTTGTCAGCGACTACATCGCATAGCCCGCTTTCACCAAGCAGCTCCCGGAAACAAGCTCTCCGAAGAATCCGCCGGAGTCCGTACTAGTTTGCGATCCGCAGCGCCGGGTAGGGGCCGGCAGTTGTCGATTCCTCCCGCCGAGAAATTTCCTCGCGGAGTTCTTCCTTCCGGAATTCGGTCTCCATCTCCGGGGTACCGAGCAGATATTCCGCATCCTGGGCGCGGTGAATCTTGCTGTTCAGCACGTGCAGGGCACGGTCAGGCAGAGTGCGCAGGCTTTCAGGAAAAGGCTGCGTGGAGGTGATTTTGCTGTTGAAACTCATGGTTGGTTCTCCTTACGTGACCCGGGAGCTGTCACGGGAACGGGCAGCTGGCAGGAGGGGTGATCCGCGAGAAATACGGGTCAGGCGCTCCAGCCGGGTGCCGGTGGGGTGGAGGATAAGGTCTGGAGCGCTGCTCCAGGGAAGGAAGCGGCTGTGTGGCTTCCGGGTGGTGATGTGTAACCACAGCCAGGCATCGCGGGAACGCGGTGCGGGCGGTAACCGATCCTGTGTACTCAAGATCCGTCGAGGGGACGTGTATCAATGACTCCTCCCTCACCGTACAGCATGCACAGAGGGAACGGTGCTTCTGGAGGGCACTATCTCAGCCACTTACTGCACGGGTGTTTCTCCGTGCGCCCCGGAGTGTTCTAAGTTGGACACTGATCCCCATAACGAAAGCAGTATCTACGTTGGCTCATCTCCTCGGTGCTGAGAACATCAGCGTCACCTTTGCCACCCGCACCATCCTGGACGGCGTCACCCTCGGACTGGAGGAGGGCGACCGTATCGGTATGGTCGGCCGCAACGGTGACGGCAAGTCGACCCTGATGCGCCTGCTCGCGCAGCGCACCACGCCCGACGACGGCCGCGTGACCAAACGCCGCGACGTCACCGTGGGCTACCTCAACCAGAACGACGTGCTCGACGGCGACCTCGACGTCGGCGCCGCCATCGTGGGCGACCAGGCCGACCACGAGTGGGCGTCCAACCCGAAGATCCGCGACGTCATGGGCGGTCTCGTGGCCGAGGTGGACTGGCACGCCCGCGTGGACTCCCTCTCCGGCGGGCAGAAGCGCCGCGTGGCACTGGCGAAGCTGTTAATAGGGGACGACGACGTCATCATGCTCGACGAGCCCACCAACCACCTCGACGTGGAGGGCGTGGCCTGGCTCGCGGAGCACCTCAAGCAGCGCTGGCGTCCCAGCGAGGGCGGGCTGCTGGTGGTCACCCACGACCGCTGGTTCCTCGACGAAATCTCGACCCGCACCTGGGAAGTCCACAACGGCATTGTGGACGGGTTCGACGGCGGATATGCCGCCTACGTCCTCGCCCGCGCCGAACGGGACCGCATGGCCAACGTGATTGAGGGCAAGCGCCAGCAGCTGGTGAAGAAGGAACTCGCCTGGCTGCGCCGCGGTGCCCCGGCACGGACCGCCAAGCCGAAGTTCCGCATCGAGGCGGCCAACGCGCTCATCGCGGACGTTCCGGAGCCGCGGGACTCGCTCGCCCTCAGCAAGCTGGCCACCGCCCGGCTGGGCAAGGACGTCCTTGACCTCGAGAACGTCTCGCTGGAGCTGGGCGACAAGCAGCTGTTCAAGGGGATCACCCTGCGGTTGGCGCCGGGGCAGCGGCTCGGGATCGTCGGGGTCAACGGTGCCGGCAAGACCACGCTGCTGCGGCTGCTGAACGGAGAGATGACTCCGACGTCCGGCAGGTTGAAGCGCGGCAAGACGGTGCAGACGGCGATCCTTTCGCAGGACGTACGCGAGCTGGACGATTCCAATCACCTGCGCGTCACCGAGCTGATCGAGCGGGAGAAGCGGGTGCTGTCCGTCGGCGGCAAGGAAGTATCGGCGAGCCAGCTGGTGGAGCAGCTCGGTTTCACGAACGAGCGGCAGTGGACGCCCGTCGGTGACCTGTCCGGTGGTGAGCGGCGGCGTCTGCAGCTGTTGCGTCTGCTGGTGGGGGAGCCGAACGTGCTGATGCTCGATGAGCCCACCAATGATCTGGATACCGATACCCTCGCCGCAGTTGAGGATGTGCTGGACGGCTGGCCGGGTACGCTGATTGTGGTTTCTCACGACAGGTACCTGCTCGAACGCGTGACCGATACCCAGCTGGCGCTGCTGGGTGACGGGAAGATCCGCGACCTGCCCGGCGGTGTGGACCAGTACCTGCAACTCCGCCGGGGAGCGGCAGTATCCGGCGACAAGCTAGCCGGCACCCCTATGGGCTCGGACAGCGGCAACGGCACGACGGCGGCGGCACCCGGGTCCGCGGGCCCGTCACCGGAGGAGACCCGCCAGGCGAAGAAGGACCTGACCCGCATCGAGCGGCAAATGACGAAGACCAGCTCGCAGATCGAGAAGATCAACCAGCAGATGAGCGACGCCGGCAGCAAGGCAACGGTCGACTTCGAAAAGATGTCCGGCCTCGACGCCAAGCTGCGCGAACTGCAGGCCGAGCAGGAGTCTCTCGAGGAGCAGTGGCTGGCGGCTGCCGAAGTATTGGGGGAATAGCTGCTGGGGGAGTAGCGCGCGGGAGTAGTACCGAACGGAGGAATCATGGGGGCGTGGACGTGGCCGGCCATCGTCGGTGTTCTCTTCGGTACGGCTGCCTTCCTCGTGATCCTGGTGCCGGTGCTGGCGTATCAGTACCGGCGGTACGGACGTTTTACAGCGCGCCGTGCGCTCGGCGTGGCAGCGGTAAGCGTGTACGGAGCTGCCGTAGTGGCGTACACGCAGCTGCCGCTGCCTGACAGCCGCGGGAGCCGGTGCCCGACGCCGGGTTTGAGCCCGCAATGGCAGCCGTTCTCGTTCGTATCGGACATCGCTGAGGTGGCGTCGGCATCCGGCACACTGGGCCTGCTCACCAGCCGCACCGTTTTGCAGGTGTTCTTCAACGTGCTGTTGTTCGTGCCGTGGGGAGTCATCCTGCGCGGCTTCGCTGGGCGATCCGTCCTGGTGGCCACGCTGACCGGGCTTGCTGCGTCACTGGGGATCGAGGCGACGCAGGCTACCGGGCTGTGGGGCTTCTACGAGTGTCCCTACCGGCTGGGTGATGTCGATGACCTGATCCTGAATACTTCCGGAGCGTTGCTCGGTGCCTTGGTGGCTCCGGTGGTGCTGTGGTGGATGCCCCGTCCGCAGACGTTCCGCGCGAGCCAACAGTTGCCACGACCGGTGACCAACCTGCGGCGCTGGGTGGGTATGGCGGTGGATGTGGCGGCCTTTCACCTGGTGGGTTTCGCGCTGGTGGTCATGTATCGGCTGTTGCTGCCGCAAGGGCTGGTGCTACCGGATGAGCTCACTCTCGTCGAAGCGATCCTGCTCACGCTGGTGCCGGCACTTGTCGTGTTTTTCCTTCCCGCCTGGCGTGGTACCGGAGCGTCAATCGGTCAACACGCGATGCGGCTGACCCCGGTGTGGAAGGGAAAACCTTCGTGGGGTCGCAGGACATGGCGTGCCGCGTCAGTGGGTGGAACGTATGCGCTGTTGCTGTTCTGCTCGCACTTGCCGGGCGGCGCGGCGTGGACGGACGCCGCTGGAGTACTTGCTTGGTTCCTGTTGCTAGCTGCGTTCGTGGCAGTTCCACTGACCGGTCAGCGCGGATTGTCGGGAGTGGTCAGCGGAGCGAGTCTGCGGGACGAGCGCCTGGCGAACATACCGGCGCTTCAATCGGGGGCGCCGGAACGGTCGTGACGAAGACGAGTTCGCACAGTCGACTGACATGTCGCGGAGGTTCGGCATCTGCGCCGGTGATCACCGGCGGGACTGCGCGAGCTGGCGCCTGCTGCACTGGTTAGCCGTTACCCAGGCACGCCGTCCCTCGGATTGCTCAACCCACTGGATGTACACCAGTTCGCTGGTCCAGGCCTGAGCGAAGGCGGGATAGGTTTCGCGGCGACCGGAGGGCCAATTCAGTTCCACCCAACAGGGAACCCCTTTCGGCGGTCGCGTAATGCCCGCTGCAGGCTCCGCCCATTGTGTCGGGGGACTGCAGCCATCTCGATGGGGTGGCGGTGCGGCCTCATGCGGCGTCCAGCTTGTCTGCTGTGGCCTCGGCAGTGGTGGTACTTATTGCAGTCGACTCGAGGCCGATTTGAGGAGTTACGGCTCCTTATCAAACCCATCACGCGGAAGTCGCTAAACGCTCGTACATCATGCGCGGGCACTTGCTCGTTCGTCGTACTGCTGACTCCGCGCGTATCGGGGAAACGTTAGCTCAAGAACGCAGAGCGTCCACGTACTCCCTTAGCCGTTGCGACATGGGCGGTGGTTCAAAACCACTGGAGATTGTCTTGGATAGGTCCAGGGTGCTATTGAGCGGTCTGGGGGCCGAATGCGCCCTATCAGCGAAATAGTCGGCTGTGCTCACCCCGCTAACATCGCTACGGCTTCGTCCACATATCTGGAAAACCTCTGCGGCGATGTCAGCCCATGTTTGCGGTTCTCCCGAATTACTGACGTTGTATGTTCCGGGTGCTGCATCCGATGCGAGAAGGTGAAGAATGGCCGCCGCGAGATCTTCGGCAAAGGTCAGACGCCCAGTCTGATCGTTGACCACTGAGGGGCGTATTCCTCTCTCTGCCAACTGGACCATGGTCCGGACAAAATTCGCCCCTTCTCCTACGACCCAGCTCGTTCGGAGGATATAGTGCTTTGGGACGTTGGCAACAACAGTGTCCCCCGCAGCCTTAGTTTGCCCGTACACGCCGAGCGGACTGAAAGGCTCATCTTCCGTGTGAATTTTTCGTGCGCCGTCGAAGACATAATCGCTCGACACGTGCACCAGCGTGATTCGATGTTCCGTTGCAATGCGAGCGAGTGTGGATACGCCGGCAACGTTCGCTGACCAAGCCTCCAACCGTCCTTCATCCGTCTCGGCGGCGTCGACAGCGGTGTAGGCGGCAGCGTTTATGATCGTGGAGTATCTTGCCCAGTCACGCGATATGGCAATATCCGCTCTACTTAGGTCGATTTGAGCGCGCGTAGCTAACTCCACGTTAGGCGAATCTACTAAAGCGTCTTTCAGCGCAGCACCGAGCTGCCCGCCCGCCCCCAGCACCAATATCTTTTTAGGTTCAATGGGGGTGACATCCGCAAGCTGCGGGTGCGCCTCATCCTTCGCTGAAAGCTCCGCATGAGCGAGAGGGATGGGCCAAGGAATACGCACGGTGTCGTCCGCCAGATTGAGAAACGCGTACTCGCCTTGAGCTTCCGCGGACCAATGGTCATTCACGAGATAGGTGTAAGCAGTGTTGTGCTCAAGAGTTTGAAAGGCGTTGCCGACGCCTCGTGGAACGAATATGGCGCGAGAAGCGTCCAGCTCGGCGGTGAAGACCGACCCAAATGTGGACCCCTGTCGTAGGTCCACCCACGCTCCAAAGATCCGCCCGGTCGCAACTGAAATGAACTTGTCCCACGGTTCAGCGTGAACCCCCCGAGTGGTCCCGGCCAGTGCATTGTACGAAATGTTGTTCTGGACGGGTCCGAAGTCGGGTAGACCAGCCGCGATCATCTTTTCTCGTTGCCAGTTTTCCTTAAACCAACCGCGGTTGTCCCCGTGGACTGGCAGGTCAAATAAAACTAGCCCCGGAATGGTCGTTTCAGATGCCGCAAGTGGCTGTGACATTCGCATGATCGTGTACTACTGCCCCAACTCGACGTACTTCTGTTCCGTGGCAGCTTTCTGGGGTCGCCACCAAGCCTCGTTGCCCTGGTACCACTGAATCGTATCTGCAATGCCCTGCTCAAAGTTCGAATACTTCGGTGTCCAGTCGAGTTCTAAGCGCAGTTTTGACGAATCAATCGCGTAGCGAAGGTCGTGACCAACGCGGTCTACCACCTGATCGTAGGCATCGGATGGCTGGCCCATCGACGACAGAATGAGTTCCACGACCTCCCTGTTCGACTTCTCACCATCGGCACCGATCAAATAGGTCTCCCCAATCCGGCCCCTATGCAAGATCGTCCATACAGCGTCCGAGTGATCATTGGCATGAATCCAATCCCGCACGTTCTCTCCTGCCCCATACAACTTCGGCCGGATTCCATCGATGACGTTGGTGATCTGACGAGGGATGAACTTTTCAACGTGCTGATAGGGGCCGTAATTATTCGAGCAATTGCTGATGGTGGCTGCCACACCGAAGGATCGCACCCATGCCCGAACGAGGAGGTCAGACGCTGCCTTGGTTGATGAATAGGGACTCGACGGGTTGTAGGGCGTAGCTTCGGTGAATCTAGCGGGATCGTCGAGCTCAAGGTCGCCGTAAACCTCGTCTGTACTGACGTGATGGTAGCGCTTCTCGTACTTTCTGACCGACTCCAACAAGGTATAAGTGCCCACGATGTTTGTGTCCAGGAACGGTCTTGGGTCATGGAGGGAGTTGTCGTTGTGCGATTCAGCCGCGTAATGGACTACAGCATCTGCTTCCCGAACTAGCGGGTCTACCGTATCAGGATCGGCTATATCGCCCACCACCAGGCGACATCTCGCATCGGACAACCCTGCTAAGGAGTCCCGGTTGCCTGCATAGGTCAGCTTATCCAGCACCGTCACGCTGCAGTCGGTGGTTGCAAGAACAAAATGCACAAAATTCGACCCGATGAAGCCGGCACCGCCGGTTATTAGGAGATTCCTCACCCCTGCACATTACCGTCTAGAAGCTATCGAGATTGCTTCACTTCATACTTCCCCTATATACAGGGGTAATGAGGGGAATCATTCTTGCTGGTGGCACTGGCTCACGACTCCATCCGATCACCCATGGAATAAGCAAGCAGTTGGTTCCGGTATACGACAAGCCGATGATCTACTACCCCCTGTCCACTTTGATGCTCGCGGGCATTAAGGACGTCCTCATCATCACTACTCCGTCTGATCAGGACCAGTTTCAGCGACTGCTCAGGGACGGCTCTCAGTTCGGTATGAACCTGTCTTACAAAGCGCAGCCTTCGCCGGATGGCCTTGCACAAGCATTCCTCATTGGTGAGCAACACCTGGCTGGTGAAAACGCGGCCCTCGTTCTGGGAGATAACATCTTCTATGGACCGGGTTTGGGCACTCAGCTTGGTCGTCTGACGGATATCAACGGCGGTGCTGTTTTCGCCTACCAGGTTTCCAATCCTCAGGACTACGGCGTGGTCGAGTTTGACTCTATGAATCGCGCGATCTCCTTGGAGGAGAAACCGGCTAATCCCCGAAGCAACTTCGCGGTGCCGGGGCTGTACTTCTACGATTCGCGAGTCGTAGAGATCGCTCGTAGTTTGAAGCCTTCGCCCAGGGGAGAGCTTGAGATCACGGACATCAACAGGGTCTATATGGAAAGTGGAGATCTTCAGGTTTCCATCCTCCCGAGAGGTACCGCCTGGTTGGACACCGGCACGTTTGATTCCCTGAATGATGCTTCGAATTACATCCGAACTATTGAGGCACGCCAGGGAACCAAGATTGGTGCGCCCGAGGAGATCGCATGGCGCCAAGGATTCATCACTGACGACGAGCTTAGGGCGACTGCGACACCGCTCGCTAAGAGTGGGTACGGGGCGTACCTCCTGAACCTGTTAGATGGCTAGCGGGTGGTGAAGTCGCAGGATGCCTCTCGGGCATGGCAAACTAGGTAGTCGCGTGAGCTGATCCGCTTCGGCTGATGTCACGCGGTCCGCCCTGGTGTAACGGCAGCACCCCAGCCTTTGGAGCTGTGGAGTATAGGTTCGAATCCTATGGGCGGAACGGCAGGCCAGCAGGCGTCAGAGACAGGCAAGGAGCGGCCTCTTAGTGAGCCACGAGAACCAGTCCAATCAGGCGGAGTCAACGCCTGCGGCAGTGATAGTTCTGGCAGCCGGAGCCGGGACCCGGATGAAGTCCCGCACACCTAAAATTCTTCACCGTATAGGCGGGACATCCATGGTGGGCCACGCGCTTGCCGCAGCTCGTGGTCTCGCACCCCAGGAGCTCGCGGTGGTTGTCCGCCACGAACGGGACCTTGTCGCCGCACATATCGCGGAACTTGATGCCGGAGCGCTCATCGTGGATCAGGATGATCTTCCTGGCACGGGTCGCGCCGTGCAGATCGCGCTCGACGCACTGGATGCGCAATCGGTTGTCCAGGGAACCGTCGTCGTGACCTACGGTGACGTCCCACTGCTCGACACAGCAACGCTGCAGGAGCTGGTGCGCACTCATGAACAGGAATCCAACGCTGTAACTATCCTCACGGCTGTCCTCGAGGACGCAGCCGGGTACGGACGCATCGTTCGGGCTGAGGACGGCACTGTGACCGGCATTGTGGAACACAAGGACGCCACCGAAGAGCAGCGCGCCATCAAGGAAATCAATTCGGGTATCTACGCGTTCGATGCCTCAGTGCTTCGCGAAAGCCTTACCAGCGTTGACTCGAACAATGCTCAGGGCGAGATGTACCTGACGGACGTCCCATCGGTCGCACGAAAGGCAGGCGGCCGCGTAGCCGCAGTCGTTTCATCTGACCGCTGGCAGGTCGAGGGAGCGAACGACCGCGTGCAGCTTGCCGCGCTCGGCGCAGAACTCAACCGGCGCACACTCGAGCGGTGGATGCGGGCGGGCGTAACGATCGTCGACACCAACAGCACTTGGATTGACGTAGACGTCCAGCTTGACGAGGACGTCACCATCCTCCCGGGAACGCTCCTTCACGGAGCAACTCAGGTTGCCCGCGATGCAATCGTTGGTCCATATTGCACCCTCACTGATGTGGTGATCGAAGAGGGTGCGACGGTAACCCGGACGCACGGCAGCGGTGCGCGCATCGGCCCAGGCGCCTCAGTGGGTCCGTTCACCTACCTGCGCCCAGGAACCGTGCTGGGGGAGTCTGGCAAGATCGGCGCTTTCTACGAGACGAAGAACGTGACGATTGGCCGCGGTTCCAAACTCTCCCACCTCGGCTACGCCGGCGATGCGGAGATCGGCGAAAACACTAATATCGGATGCGGCAACATCACTGCCAACTACGACGGCGTGAACAAGCACCGCACCATCATAGGCAGCGACGTCAGGACTGGTTCCAACACCGTCTTCGTGGCGCCTGTGTCGATCGGAGACGGTGCTTACACGGGCGCGGGGGCGATAGTTCGAAAGGACGTCCCCGCCGGCGCACTGACCATTGCCGCCGCCCCGCAGCGTAATTTGGACGGTTGGGTCGAGCAGAACCGCGCCGGTACTGCAGCTGCTACGTCAGCTGCCAAAGCTTCCACTTCACATTCATCCACGGAAGAAAGCGATCCTTCATGAGCGAGATCACGGCACGCGGGGAAAAGAAACTGGTCCTCGCCTCGGGGCGGGCCCATCCAGAACTGGCCGAAGAGATCGCGCGGGTTCTGGACACAGAACTTCTGCCCATCTCGGCCTACGATTTCGCGAACGGGGAGATCTACGTCCGATCCGGAGAAAGCGTTCGCGGCACTGATGTATTCGTTATTCAGGCCCATCCCGCGCCGTTGAACAACTGGCTCATGGAGCAGCTGATCATGGTGGACTCTTTGAAGCGTGCTTCTGCCAAGCGCATCACCGTCGTCTCCCCTTTTTACCCCTATGCCCGCCAGGACAAGAAGGGGCGTGGGCGCGAACCCATTTCGGCTCGCCTCGTCGCGGACCTTTACAGGACTGCGGGCGCTGATCGATTGATGTCGGTTGACCTTCACACCGCCCAGATCCAGGGCTTCTTCGATGGTCCGGTTGATCACCTCATGGCTATTCCGCTGCTCGCTGACTACATCAGAGGTCGCGTGGACGCTGACAACATCACCGTTGTGTCTCCGGACACCGGTCGTGTACGTGTGGCAGAGCAGTGGGCAGAGAGACTTGGGGGAGCGCCATTGGCATTCGTGCACAAGAGCCGTGACCTCACCGTCCCGAACCAGGCGATATCCAAAACCGTCGTGGGCCAGGTCGAAGGCCGCACCTGTGTGCTCATCGACGACATGATCGACACCGGGGGAACTATTTCCGGAGCCGTCGCAGTACTGAAGAATGCCGGAGCGAAAGACGTCATCATCGCGGCGACGCACGCAGTCTTCTCAGACCCGGCGGCGCGGCGCTTGGCGGAGTCAGGTGCACGGGAAGTAGTTGTGACCAACACACTGCCGATCGGCCCGGAGAAGCGCTTCCCGCAGCTGACGGTGTTGTCGATCGCACCGCTGATCGCTCGCGCGATTCGGGAAGTGTTCGATGACGGATCGGTAACTAGCCTTTTCGACGGGCACACCTAAGTCCCAGTATCAGACGAATCCTGTGACGCGCGGGAGCAACCCGCTTTCCTCTTTGCCCTACCGTGGGGTTACCACGAGCAGGAACGACGTGGCCCGAGCGTCCGGCGAATAGCATGGGATTGTGTAACATCCGTGGGTTACCAAGTTAGCAGCGTCTCGGCAGCGCTGCCGCTCCGTGAGGTTCGAGAATCTTTTCACCGTGTCAGTGATTACGTAGACGCTCGGATGTGCGAGGTGGTCGAGGTGTTCGAGGTGTTCGGATACGCGTACCGCGAAGAGACCTGCGCGACCCGATGGACACAACGGGCGCCCCGGTCTGAAGGGCGAGCCGTTCAGCGCCGGTGCTGCCCATCGGAGTAGATGATAATTCCGCCGCCGCCATCGATCGCCTCTCTGGCCACATCGAGCGAGTAGATGACTCCCGTCGTCGTCCGTTCCACCGGCACCTGGCGTGCGGCCACGCTTAGCGGCCGATTCCCGCGTCTGCCGTTTCGGCGACGTCAAAGTCAGCGCCGAGTCCCTCGAGCTTGTCCTGGAACCGCTCGTAACCGCGGTTGATGAGCTCGATACCGGTGACGCGGGAAGTTCCGTTCGCCGCCAATGCGGCGATGAGGTGGCTGAATCCGCCGCGGAGATCCGGCACGTCGATATCGGTTCCGTGCAGTTGCACAGGCCCGGAGATGACGGCTGAATGCAGGAAGTTCCGCTGGCCAAATCGGCAGGGGACGCTGCCGAGGCATTCGCGGTGCACCTGAATGTTGGCGCCCATGCGCACCAGGGCGTCAGTGAAGCCGAAGCGGTTCTCATACACGGTCTCGTGCACAATCGACACGCCCTCTGCCTGCGTGAGCGCAACCACCAGCGGTTGCTGCCAATCAGTCATGAAACCGGGGTGGACGTCCGTCTCCAGAACCAGAGGCGAGAGCTTACCGCCCGGGTGGTAGAAACGGATGCCGTCGTCATTCACATCGAAGGCACCGCCGATTTTGCGGTATGTGTTCAGGAAGGCGGTGAGGTCCAGCTGGCGGGCGCCTTCAACATAGATGTCGCCGCGCGTTACCAGAGCAGCAGAAGCCCACGACGCCGTCTCGTTGCGATCGGAGATGGCCTTGTGGTTGAAGCCGCCCAACTCGGCCACTCCCTCGATCCGGATTGTCCGGTCCGTCTGCACGGTGATGATGGCGCCCATCTTCTGCAGCACTGCGATGAGATCCATGATCTCCGGCTCAACGGCCGCGCCTTTGAGTTCGGTGATGCCCTCTGCGCGGGTGGCGGTCAGCAGCACCTGCTCGGTGGCACCCACACTCGGGTACGGCAGCTCGAGCTTTGCTCCGTGGAGGCCCTTGGGTGCGGAGATTGAGATTCCGCCGGGACGCTTGTCGACGACGGCGCCGAAATTCCGTAACACCTGCAGATGGTAGTCAATGGGGCGGTCGCCGATTTTGCATCCGCCGAGGTCCGGGATGAAGGCCTCGCCGATGCTGTGCATGAGCGGACCACAAAAGAGGATGGGAATGCGGGAATCACCGGCGTGCGCGTCGATGTCCTTCGAGGCTGCCATTTTGGCGTTGGCGGGATCCATGGTGAGGTCTCCGGTGACCGGATCCTTGCTCACCTCGACGCCATGCAGCTTCAAAAGGCTGGTGACGACCTCGACGTCCTTGATCTCAGGGACGTTCCTGAGAACCGACGGAGAGTTCCCCAGAAGCGCAGCGACCATCGCTTTCGGTACCAGATTCTTGGCACCGCGCACGGTCACCTTGCCTGCGAGAGGGACACCACCACGGATTGTCAGAACGCTACCCATGAACACCTATTTCCTTCAACGTGTAAGCCCCAACAGCAGATAAGACTCCTGCTAAGCATAGGAGCTACTGTTACCAGACTGGGATGCCGACGGCTTGTCAGCGGGACCGTGTTGATCCCTTCACGGAGTGCAACCAGCCCGGTCCAGCCCGAAATTCCGGTGCCGGAAGTGATTTTCCTTGCATGGGAGTGGCCCACTTAGCGGGCTGAGCGGCCCGGGTAGTCCCGTCCCCTTTTCCACAATCTCAGCCTTGCGGTACACACAAGCTGGTGCACGCCCGATGAAGTTTCAGTCGAGTTTTACCGCCGGCGTGGATCGGTCGGACATGACGGCGAGCTACTTCTTCTGTGTGGGCGTGCATTCGCTCATCCGAAGCGGGCTCCCAGACGATGCTGTGTTGCGGATCTCTACCGGAAGCAAGCTTTCTGCTATCCGACCATTTGGGCGGCCGCGCCCTCAGTTCCAGACCGGGCCGTTATGACGGAACCGATCCTTCGGCTCCGGCGTGCACTACGTCCGCCTGGATACTTCTTTGGTGAAACGGAACGGTCGTTGCAGCTCCCAGAATCTACGGGAGCTGCAACGACCGTGACAATCGGACAGACGCTTTCTACCGATTCTGTCTTGTTGCTCGACTCATTTATGCGGTGGCACTCGCGCGGCGACGTGCAACGAAGATGCTTCCTGCACCCAGACCGAGAGCACCGATGCCAGCCGCACCCCAAAGGAGCATAGCGGAATCGATGCCGGTGTTGGCGAGGCCGCCACTGGGAGTGGTGCCGGTGGATCCGGTAGTTCCCCCGCCCACAGTTGCTTCAGGGGCATCTACTGCGACGGTCGAGGTGACTGTCTGTCCTGACTCACGGCCAGTGGCGGTGAGAGTGTAGGTCCCCTCTTCCTTCAGCGTTACTGAGAAGGAGAAATTACCTTCTGCGTCTGCGGTCACAGTGTCCGTGAGGACTACTGCTAGGGGCAGAATCGGCCCTCCGAGAGCGGCGCCGACGCGACCGGCGCCAGCTGCAGCGCCGGAAGCCGCGGGCTCACCCGCCACGAAGTCAACAGTAACGTCGATGATCTCGCCCGGAGTGAAAAGACCTTGATTGCTGCTGAAGACCACAGCTTCACCGGGAGCAACGGTTCCGTCGCTAACTGTGCCCTGAGACGGGGTCGGAGTGTAAGTCAGAGCTTGCGCTGCGCCGGCTCCAACGAAGGTGAGTGAGCTGGCGATTGCGACAGCTGCGATAGCTTTTTTCATTAAGACTCCCCAATAAAGGTGTTTATGACAGACTTCTAGCGGTGATCGACCTGAAGATGTTTTCCCCCAGCCCCAACTACCTCACGAAAGACTCTACCAACGTCCGGTGCCCGTTCTGCTCACCCAACCCGCAGATCTTCGTCAGGGTTTCCGCAAGTGACACTACCCTATTACTCCTAGGAGTAATCAGGTACCTGTAACAAACAGTGAACTTTTAACCGAAAGTCCACCTGCGCTTTTCTGTTCAGCCACAGGTGCTGTCTCCCTGGAGAGGCAGAATGACCTCGTTCATCGGCTGAATGGTTGGTGTGACGTCCAGTACTGGCTGCGAGGTTTGGACAACGTTCGTGAAGTCTAATTCGACGGTCGCGGTCTGCCCGGGAGCAAGGCTTGTGGTGACGACGCCGACTGGACGGTCGCCGTGTTGGTGAGACCCAAGGGGTACTGAAACGCCATCAATCCGGGCTGTTTGGAGGCGCGATTGGCTCGGGCCATATCCGACGAAGTTCGTTTGCACAGTGCCAGGTGGGACTCCGAATGCTCCTCCACCCGTCACATAAGCGGGCAACGACTCAGCTGCGTCTACAGGTGCCCTGTTTGTCAGAGTTGCCGTCAACGTGTACTGGAGATAGCCATCCGACGTGCAGCTTCTCTGCAGTTGGACGGTGCGCCGCATATAGTAATCCATCTTGGCGCCGGTGCCGTCATTGAAGTAGGCACCGAAAGCCGCTCCCCCCGATCCCGCGCCGGTAACGCTTCCTGATAGGTTCGACGACTCGATGACCGCTTGCTCATCCGCGTGCGTCGACCAGATGTACAAACGTCCCTCGCCTGCACTCCGAACCAGAGACTGTATAAGGCCCGCGCTATCGGCGGTGCCGGAAGTCAACGCACTGAACACTTCTGAAGCGACCGCCGCAAAATATACGTCTTGCAGTTCTGGTTGCTCTATCTCCGCATAAACATTGGAGAGGAGTGTTTCCACAACGTTCTCTGCTGACAGTGAAGAAGGAAGGTCTGAAACGGCGAGGAGATCTCCTAATTGTGGATCTTCAAAGTCAAGCTCAACGGGGCCCGTAGCCTCCAGGATATGAGCGAGAGCGACCGGGTCGAGCGCAACTACGCCGTCTACGCTGGCGTCCCCGTCACTCGTTTCCCACATTTCGGCAGCCGTCTGAGCCGCCGTTGGGAAATCAGGAGTTAGGTTAACGCTTTGCATGAAGCGCCCCATTCGGGCGCTATAGATGGCGGCCTGTTCACGATCGGCAATCAGTGGAGGATCGAACCGCCCCATCTTAGTTGCACTCGATTGTTGTGCTAGCTCAATCTTCCCGCGCTCTGCATTGATCACTGCAAGTGCCCCAGGGATGCCGCCGGTCGCGCGTATCTCTGCGCTGTTCTGGATGAGCACCACATAATTGCGTTCCTCTTCGACTCCCAGCATCTCAGGGAGGATTCCCGCGGTTCCAGCTGCTGCAGACAACTGAGCCGATACCTCCCCCAAGTCGACCGTAAGTTTGGCTAGAGGGTCAGACACTTGGGGCAAGAGATCCGCTCTATCGATATTCACTAGGCGTTCATGTGACAGTTCAATGGTGGAAGCTGCTGAGGTCAAATTCGGTGCGATGTCCTGAATCGGTTGCAAGTCGACTCGTCCGTTCTCAGGCGCAAGGTTCTCCCATTCGAGGCTCCCCACAGCTTCAACGAGGGGCTCTGCTGCAGTCACTACATCGTTAGCGGAAACAGTTACGGCGGTAACAGCTGAGAAGTTTCCCCCCACCTGCGGGAGCAGGTGTGCGGTTCTCCACAGTGGATCGCTCGCGGCTGAATGGGCAGCTGAGATTTCCTTCTTGAGCTCGGCGAACGTCGATTCTAGTGCTTCCTCATTCCCGGGGGTCCATGTCGCTCGTAATTCCGTAACTGAGGAAGCCGCCGCAGACAGACTGTCACGGATTTGATTTGCCTTAAAGGCGAGCCAGCTCACTCCGAGCGCTACCGACAGCAATGTTATGGCTCCGACTACACCGATGAAGACCCATGGTGAAGGTCGCTTCTTTGCACCACGGACTAACTTAGAAATCACGATCTTTCTGACTCCCCCTACTTATTTGATGCAGAATCGGGTGTGGTGATTGACGCCGTATCCGCCTGTCAGGCCAGCGGCCTCGGATAGAGGCGCTGAGTTGGTCGATCGACAGCGCTTCCTGGATAAGGCTAGGGCAGAATGTACCCTCGTAAGCACGCAAGCCTTGTCCCGTTACAACAGTGCAACCGGCTAACGTCGATTCAGAAGCGCAGGTGGTTCAGGACGAAAGACGCCGGAAACGGTAAGCCCCGCCGGTCCTGCCATGTGGTCGGATCTAACGCTCTGCGCGACATGGTGAATCGCATATGTCAAGACAGCCCACGCTGGAAGAGCCTGCAAGAGATCGAGCGTGAAACCTAACACTGCAAGGCAGGTTACAGCGGAGGCAAGAATGGCACTCGTTCTTGCGGCCCGTGAATAGCCCACGTACAGAACCGCAACGGACAGCGCCAAAGCTAAAACCCCGCTTTCGGCGGCCACCAATAGATATGTGTTGAGAGGGTCAGTCTGAGGGAGGAAAGCAAGGTCCCCTTTAGCGTTCAAGGGCACGAGAGCATAGCCGATTGGAGCGAGGTGATCGGAGAGGGCGCCTAGACCGACACCGTTTATCCAGTTCTGCTGAAATATTTCGAAGGTGGCGGACTGCAGAGTCCAACGAGATTGCGTGCTGGCCTCGGCAGTGTCGAACCGGTTCATGATGGCACTGCCGATCGGGCTGAGAACCAGCGCCAGTCCACCGGCAGCTGCCGTGGCTCCAAACAAGAGGAAACGGGGGATTCCGCGGTCCCGCCTCTTAATCCATATGTAAACGATCAACCCTATTGCAGCAGCCAAGAAGGCTCCCCTAGAGAAAGTCAGCGTGAACGTGATCACGTACCCGATCGAAACAAGAACTGCTGCACTTCGGTTGAATCTTCCTGAGAGGAAAACGACGCCAGGCAAACAAGCGATCATGGTGGCGGCGAGGTAATTCGGATCACCGATAGTGGACGCAGCTCGTCGTATGCCTGCCACGTCGGCCGCTGACGGGTCTTTCCAATCGGTGTAGTTGACTGAGAAGTGGAACATGCTTTCCGCTAGACCAACTCCACCATGGACAATTCCGGCAACGCCCATGCCGACGAGCAGGGCAGCCGGGTTCCGTCGAGTGATTTGCAAAGCTAGAACACCAACCAGAACGGGTGTGGAAAGGGCAGCAACTCCGGCCAAGTTGTCGAACGAGATTAGTGAGATTAGTAGCGCTGCGCTGAACCATATCGGATAACCGGAGTTCAGCTTCGGCCCGCTGACCGGTCTACTGACCGATAAAAAGAACACGCAGACAGCGAGTGCCACATTCAGCAGAGAAACCCCGGCTACCTGCGGGATATTGAGCGAGCCGATAAGAAGGGTAGCCGTCATGACCGCTGAGCTGGTTGTCAAGGGGCTGTAAGCTAGGAGCGCCGCCAGCAGGATCGATCCACTCAGACCGGCAAGCACAGTCATCTCAAGAACAAGAGCGATGCCACCCGCAGCTGAGCAGACGGTTACGAATAATACGAGGAGCAAACCCGATGAACTACGAGAGTAATCTGGCATGGTAGTGACTCGCCCATACTCGACGCCTGACAGTTGGGATGGCAAAACGGTTCTCGTTTCTGACATAGCGGTAGCCGATGCTTCTCAGGACCAGATAGCTGACTGGATTGCCTCCCGGCGTCAAACTAGCCGACCACTAATAGCATATGCGCTTCACGTGGGCGGGCTTGTAGAGGCGAACCGCAGCGCCAGCCATATAAGCACGATGAACACAGCCGCCCTAACCTACGCAGACGGGGTAGCCGTCGTTCTAGTGGGTCGCAAAAATGGAGCACGGCTTATGAAGCGGTCGCCAACAACGGATCTCGCTCCACAAGTGCTCGCTCACTGGCAGTCGAACGGAACGCCGGCTCGAATTGCTCTTATAGGCGGCGAGTCGGGCATTGCGGAACGAGCGGCTTCTCGGCTTGAAGCGTTACAGCTCGGTGAAGTGGTGTACACATCTCACGGGTTCCGGTCATCGTGGGACCACGAACTGACTGAGCTCAGGTCATCACTTCCGGATATCCTATTCGTAGGAATGGGCTCTCCTATGGAAATGGAATGGTGCAAGTCTCACCTTGCGCAACTGCCTGCATGCGTTGTGATGACTTGCGGTGGCTGGTTCGGTTTCCTCGCGGGTGAGGAGGCACGCGCTCCGCAATGGGCAAGAAAAATCGGCGCAGAATGGGTCTTTCGGCTGCTGCAGGATCCGAAGCGACTGGCGAGAAGGTATGCCTCAGGTGCCCGTCTACTGTCGGTCGAGCTCATACGCCCGAGAAAGAATTGAGTTGGCTAGACCGCGCGCATTGGCGCGAACATCGAATTCCCTCATTGCGTTGGAGCGCATTCCTGCGTCACGACTAGAGCTTTTTACCTCCTTCATCATTCGTATGAGTTCGCTTCTCCACATACCAGGCGCACACCGTCGAACGTTCGTATAACGGTCCGCGAGATCGCTGTTCATGCCGACAGGCGATAGCAGGACCCGCATGCCGGCGCAAATATATAGAATTGCCTTATAACCCGATTTGCCTTGTTCCCAAGCGGTGTCCGGGATAGGCATGAGACCAATTGCGGCTCGCGAGAGTAGCTCCAGTTCTCGAGCTTCAGACCACTTCTCGGCGACCAGTCGAGGATGATACGCCAACTCTCGAATGTTGTCGCCGCCCAAAACATACAAAGTGGCGCCCTCGTCCTCACATGCGTCTAAAACTTCTGGGAGAACTTCTTGAAGACTTGCTAGAGTGCTTTGGCTCCCCGTCCACAAAACAGTCACCGGCTCTGAATAATCTCCAGTAATGTCCCAAACGGCAGCTGGCGGGCATGTTGGAGCCTTCGCTACGTAAGCTCGGTGTCCGCTGAACGCGGATTGCAAGGTGGGGCTCCCGCAAAGAATGAGATCAAAGATCTGCGCGAACTCGAGGGCGCGCGCGGGGTCGCGTAACCAACGACGCCAATCCTTCGTGTGAGTTGGCTGCACATAGACTGCATCGTCGACATCCAGCACGGACAGCGTGCGCCGCCGTCTGGCCGCGAATCGTTCAACCCAAGGCGTGAAAAAGGGCGAAGCTTCTCGATGAACAATCAACACATCATATGGCGTTGCCAAAACAAAGAAGCGCTGTACGAGCCGTGCCAGCAGGACAAGGGCGGAATATGCGCGTTGTACTTTGCTCCCGTTTTTACGGGAGAATGCCCGTGCACTAAGCAGCTCGTGTACGCGCACGCTCTGACCGTCCTGGACAAGAGCGTCGACAAGGGGGTCGATTCGAAGGCGGCGGCTCGCATCTAATGCCGGGTAAGTAGTCAAGACCAATATTCTCTTCACTTCGCCATCATTCGATCACGCCAATAATCGTCTGAGCCCCAGACATAAGAAAGTAATGCCAAAGAGTACCCGCGAGCCTTTGCGCGATAATTCGCTCGAGTATCTAAGCTACCCATTAGTGTCTTCGCAGCGCAGGCTGTCATATGGGTGAAGCAGCTCAATGCACTGACAGCGAGAACTAAGATGCCGCTAGCACCCGCGAGATGCTTCTTATAGTATCGCT
Source organism: Arthrobacter sp. KKT183 (assembly GCF_055657625.1). Lineage (NCBI taxonomy): Bacteria > Bacillati > Actinomycetota > Actinomycetes > Micrococcales > Micrococcaceae > Arthrobacter > Arthrobacter sp. KKT183. Next base: position 993,910 of record NZ_CM145770.1, read on the forward strand.
TACGACTGTTTTCGGTCCAGAATGTAGTTTCAGCACGGTACTTTTTAGCAGTGCCCTCCCCGTCGTGCAGTACTTCTTGATTAGTGAGAACCAGAATCGATCCATGATCTGCCAAACGTTTGCAAAGGTCTACATCTTCGAAATACATCGGGAAGGTTTCATCGAAACCGTCAATTTCCTTCAACAGGCTCGTGCGGCATCCCATCAAGGCGCCTGCCGGTTGTTCAACCACGGCCTCACTTCGCGAAGTGTCGACGGTGACGAGTGTCGAGAATATTGATTCAGGGAACCGGTCCAACCCGAAGATACGTCCAATTTCAGTCGATATTGACGGTAACCTTCTAACGGAATGCTGCGGGCGCCCATCCGGATAGACGAGGAGCGGAGCCACGGCGGCGACATTCTGTCGCTGCAACGTTCGAATTATAGAATCGAACGCGGAGCGCGTCAAATCCGCGTCGGGGTTGATGAGTAAGAAGTGATCATATTTCGCCCTGGCGAGGTTGGCATTATTGCCAGCGCCGAACCCGACATTCTCCTGGCTGGTGTGTACTTTCACTTCGGCAGGTAGAGCGGTTGGGGCACCCGCGTCTGATCCATTGTCATGAACCAGAACCTCGATCGGGAAATCATCGCAACTCTTGAGAGCCGCCTCGATACAGCGTTTAGTTCGATCCCAGGTGTTGTAGGTGACGATGCTGATTGAGACCCCGTGTTCTAAGATTGCCATATGTCTCTGCGCTCTCCTCGCCCCTTGGTAGTAATTGGCATGAACGCGTTTAGGCCGGGAGGTTCTCAGTCTTACGCGTTCACCCTTGCAAGAATGCTACAGGAGCGGGGGTATTCAACAATTTTAGTGGGAAAGTCGGGCTCTTGGCTGCCTCGCGCGAGATCCGTCTCTGAAGCTAGGAGCGTATTTTGGCAGGAGGGCTCTGCTTCCCCGAATCAGCCGTGGTATAAGCGTTTGCTACTCGGAGTTGGTGAGCGTGCTAGTGCCAGGTTGCTGCGGAAGGTCATCGCCGACGCTGATCTCATAGTCACATCTCAACCTGGTCCAACGTCATTCTTCTCTAGGTGGAGTACATTTTGGCCAGCGGCGACACGTGTGGCCCTGGTCCACGGTACGAGCGAAGTGGAGTGGCCTCTCCGTAACCATGAAAGTACGATGCAGGGCTTGAGCGCGGTTTTCACCGCTACGGCAGAGGCATTCAGTTTGGTAACACGCAGTCATCCTCTAGCAAGAGTAGAGTACCTCGGTAATCTCTATCGAGCAGATCTTTTCTGGGGCAGGGATTACGGTGACGTTATCGCTGCGTACGATAAGGATGGACCGATCGTCTTTTTGAATACATTGACTTCAAATAAGACGCCGCCCCTATATGCGTTGCTCGACGCGATGCAATCGACAAAGGGTAGATTGATTGTTGTTGGCGGCGGTCCAGAGTCTGAAAACGTTGCAGCGACGGTCTCATCTTTGGGTCTTTCTTCACGCGTGGTCATGGTGGGCGCTACAGACAATCCACGCCCATGGATTTCCTCTTCGAGCGTCGTCGTGACAGCTGGGCGGGGTGCTCTCGAGGCGATGTCGGTTGGACGCCCTGTGATTATAGCCACCTCTAATGGCTGCCACGGAGTGGCTAAATCGGAGGACATGGAATTGCTGCGATCGTACAACTTCACAGGGCGCACTCCGAGAAGTCTGGCAAATACGGCTGGAGCGTTGGGGGCCGCGATTGCTGAGGCAAGAAGTTTAGTGAACGAGGAACGCCTAGCTTTAGCGAAATCAACGGAGGCAATAGGATCCATTGACACGCTTTGTGCACTAGTTGAGCGGGCATAAATGCGCTTCGGGAGATATCTCCTAACTGTAGGAAGCCGTCTAGCTGTGATAGCTTTGACCGCCCTATTCGGCATAGTGTCAGCAAGGCTCTTAGGTCCGGAAGCGAAAGGGAGCTATTCGATAATTACGCTTCTCCCTGCCGCTGTGAGCACTGTCGCGATGTTGGCCGGACCACAGTTGGTGATCCTAGACATCAATTTATCTGCTGGAATTACGCGGAGGGTGCGGTCGCTTTTCAGATACTCCCACATCTTTGCTGCAGGTGCCGCGGTCGGTGCGGTGCTAATTTACTGGACCATCGAACAAAATATCGCCTTCCTCCAACTGGGCTTGCTAGGTTGCTTGGTATGGTTCGGAGCAGCTTCCCTAGTCACCACTGAATATGTGGCAGCGTTCCTTCAGGCGAGCCAAAGGTTTGCCCTGCTGGCAGGGGTCCGGGTACTGCAAGTCCTGATTCCGGGCCTAACAATGCTCGTGGGTGCCATTGAATTCGGTCTGATTGGCGCAGTCGGAGGGTTCTTCGTGGGTAGCATCGGTATAGGGATCCTCAGTTGGCAGTACTGGCGGTCCTTCTCCTATGCCGAAACAAATTCAGCGGGGGAATCGGCTATAAGTTGGCCGTATGTCGCGAGCACAAGCGTAAGCATCGTTCTCCTGTTCCTTGCGTATCGAGCAGATGTGCTCGTGCTAGGCGGGGTGAGTACTGCTTCGCAAGTCGGTTTGTATACGGCTGCTGTCGCTTTGGCCGAGCTTGCCCTTATTGGCTCTTTATCTGTGATAGTCGTCAGAACACCATCGTACGTAGCGAGTTCGAAAATCAGGTTCAAAGACCTAGCGCTTGTGCTGGTTTCAGCAGTAGTAGTAGGTGTCGTGATCTTCTTTTCGGCTGACCTTCTGGTATCCCTTCTGTTTGGGCTCGAGTTTATCGGCGCTATCTTTGCAGTGGAGATTCTAATTCCTGGTGTGGTGTTACTCGCGATATACAGGTTTCTAAGCGCAGTCGAGCTAATCCAGCAGCATAAATACGGGGTGTTAATATCATGTTTTCTCATGATTAGCACCGACTTTGCACTATTGATTCTTCTAGGGCCAAGCCTAGGTGCAACAGGAGCAGCGATAGCTGCCTCTGCGTCCTATCTTCTTGGATTGGTTTACCTGGTCAGCCATCGCTTCATTCGCGGTTATGGTCGAGTGTTGAAGGGTGATGCTCCGGGACCAGGAGCCGTTGCTGCGCGGATCGTTTAGAGCGGTGTTTTCTGTGGAAAGCTAATACCTGGTTGTCGGGGTCCTAATGTTGCCGCACCTGTAGTCTGATGCTTGTATCTGACGTGTAGGAACTGCAACGGATGGTTGCGTTCGATATTCTTGAGCCGACTCTCCTGCCGAGAGAATTCTCGGCGCCGACGGCATTAAGTTTTTCGATCAGGGTGGTGAATGTCGCTATAGGCTTGCCGAATGTGTTAGTTCAGCCAGTCTTTCTGGAACCGGACGAAGAACGATCCATGCGAAATATCATGCGGGAGCGGAACTGCTACTACGGGTCTGTGAGGACGATGGACCCGACTGGCTACTGAGTGTACGGCTCGATGGTGTGTTCTGGGCGGCGGAGGCGTTTGTCTGTCGACGAATTGGCCCATGACCCGGTCCGAATACAAGTCGTTAATATAGCTCAGGTCGAGCTTGCCCTGCGGTGGGCTGTTCGGTGACTTTGGTACCCATCATCTTATCCGCTGCCGCTGTGGTGACCCGTGAAGTAGTCGTAATAAACTGGCAGCTGGCCGTCCCACTGGTCCATCTTCGGTGGATCGGGCAGGGGAAGCGTCAGCTGAGCGGCGCTATCAATTTGCTGCCATAGAGCCCTGGAGCCATTGTCTAGTTGAGTTCGTCGGCAATGAATTGATCTTCAATGGCGGATCATTGGCACGCGCAGAAGATTTTTTCGGCACTAGTAAGCCCCCTCACCCCGAAAGACGGCGCGAAATGTGCGCAAGAGAATGGCCACATCGCCCGCCAAGGACCAGTTTTCGACATAATACAAGTCTAGACGCACCGTATCTTCCCACGAAAGCAGGGATCGTCCGCTCACCTGCCACAAGCCCGTCAATCCCGGGCGGACCATGAGGCGCCTTCGTACGTGACCCTCGTATTGTTCAACCTCGGATGGTAGAGGTGGACGTGGTCCGACCAAGCTCATTGAACCACCAATCACGTTGAACAGTTGGGGGAGTTCATCCAAACTATAACGACGGATGAAGCGTCCCGCCGTGGTTATTCGCGGATCGCTTTTCGCTTTGAAGAGCACAGCATTCCCCTCGTTCAGAAGCGATACATCCTGTAATCGCGCCTCGGCATCCGCCACCATTGACCTGAACTTCAACATGGTGAACGGCTCCCCACCTGCACCAATTCTGTGCTGTTTGAAGATCACCGGGCCTCGGGAATCGACTATGACCCAAAATGCGACGACGAGAAGAATCGGGAATAAGAGCAGCACTATGGTGGTGGCGCCGATGACATCTGAAACGCGTTTCAGTACCCGTTGGCCTTTTTCAAGATTCGGGGTCGAAACGTGAATCAGGGGGAGGCCTGCGACTGGTTGCGTATGGATCCGGGGTCCCGCCACGTCTGTAAGTGCGGGCGCCATGATGAGCCGGATGTTCATGTCATTCAGAGCCCATCCGAGTTTGCGGATAGCTTCTGGGGGTAAATGCGCATTGCTCGAAAGCGCTATGGCATCCGGTCGGATTTGCTTGATCACTCGAATTAGAACGTCGACATTTAGATCAGTGCCGAGGACGGTCAAGTCGTAGTCGCGGTAGATCTCCTCCCGAGAGCCGCCCCCTGGAAAGTAGAACCCAATAGGTAGGTAGCCAGCCGAGGGCTGGCTTATTAGCGATGACGCCAGATGGTCAGCACTGCTTGGACTGCCGACGATGAGCACGCTGGCACTACTTTTCCCGATTCGGCGCTCGATCTGTAGCACTCTTCGAACGGTCAGTCGTGCCAACGATAGGAATAGAAGGCCAGCCGGCAGCGCCAAGGCTACATAGCCTCGAGCGGTATCAAAACTGAGCGTGTAAGACACGATCGCGATGAGCCCGAAGAGCCACAGCGAGGCACTAACGACACGCTTGAGTTCTTCTACACCATGGCCAAGGATTTTCGCGTCTCTAGTTCCCCAAAGCCCTAGCATGGACCACCAAGCGATCGCGACCGCCAAGGATATGAAAATATACAAGAGATTGGAATCGCCACTCGGAGGAGTCGGCCCCGCAGTCACCCCGAAACGCCCGATGTAGGCACCCGAAGCTGCCCATGTGACGGCGAACGCGTCCACAATGGCTAGCCATCGAGAATAGCGCACACGCCAATCTTGCTCCGTGCGCTGTGTCGCAACTTCAGCTGCGGCTTTATGCTCGTCCAACGGCATTCAGGGTTTACCCTTACTTTGCATGTCGCTAGCGTTAACCTTGACCCTCCATCCCGCCCCTTGGCGATTGCGCATATGTGATGCGCTGCTCGAGACCTCCCTACTTTCATCGGCGTCTGAGTCGTACGAATAGTAGCCGGGAGAGTAGGAATCGGGGCCTTTAGCGGGCAAAAGATTCATCACTACTCCGAGCAAATCTGCCTTTACCATCTCTAATGAAGCGAGAGATTTCTCCAGATGAACGGTTCGGGCGCGCGCCGCACCTATCACTAACACGACGCCCCCAACCTGTTGAGAAAGGACGGCCGCGTCTGTAACCGGCAGCAGGGGAGGAGCATCAACGATGACGGCATCGAAGGTACTCTCCAGACGAGTGATCAGTTTCTTCATCGCGGATGAACCCAACAGCTCGCTCGGATTGGGCGGAATTTGACCAGATGTCAGAACATAGAGGTCGTCTTCACCCCAAGGCTGAAGTAAATCGTTCACTTCAGCTCTTCCAATCAGCGCGGTTGTAAGACCGGCGCTGCCTTCCAGGCCGAGATACTCGTGCACGCGGGGCCTACGGAGGTCAGCATCCACGAGCACCACGGACTGACCGGCCTGCGCCATGGCGATCGCCAGGTTGGTAGCCGTAGTACTTTTGCCTTCACCAGGTAATGATGAAGTGACTAGAATTGCTTTGGTTTCGTGGCTGACATGGGCAAACTGTAAGTTCGTGCGAATTTGGCGGAATGACTCGGCGCGTGGGCTTTGCGGCGGAGCTTGGGTGAGAAGGGGCTTCCTTGTGGCATCAGCGTCGAAAACGATCCCGCCCAAGAGGGGAGCATCAGAATAACGACGCAGGTCCGATTCACTGCGGATCTTCGTGTCGAGCTTTGTGTATAGCAGGGCTGTGCCCAGTCCGGCGGCCAGCCCAAGCAACAACCCCAACAGCACGTTCATCCGGAGATTTGGACTGGACGGATCAGCAGGCGCTACCGCAGGAGTAACGATCGAAAGCTTGACGGGAGAGGTGCCACCTTCTGACGGACTTTCCAATCGCTCGACCGCGTCGATAAGACTGTCTCCGGTTGCTTGCGCGATCGCCGCCGATTGAGCGGGTGAACCGGCTGTCGCGGAAATCGTGATGATAACGGTGTTCAAATCGGAGCTTGCTGTGATGGCTTCGGCAAGCGTCTTGGGAGACACTTCGAGCCCAAGACTATCTATCACGGGCTGGAGGACTGCAGGGGTACTCACCGTCTGTACATAGGATTGCACCCGCGCTTGACTGAATGCGTTCCCTTGCTGGAGGTCTGATATGGACCCGGAGCTTTGGATCGCGACAAAGAGTTGAGTCTGAGCCGTATAAGTTGGCTTCACTATCAGCGATGCTGCTGCGGCGACGATACCGCCTAGAATCGTCAGCGTTGTGATAAGTAGCCAATGTCGACGCAGGACACGGAAGTAATCACTGAGCTCCATTCTTGTAGCCTCCCCTTGGAATTGAGCCGCCGCGATCTGCTGGCGCCCCGCGTGCGTTATTACTATATGTCTATGCGTAAATCGAAACCGTCGAAGCGACAGTGAGCCTCCTTGTCCCTCAGCGAGGTCATCTTTCAGTCTTGCTTAGGGACCATGCTGTCCGCCGTGGGAACTAGTCAATACTGACGATACCGGGAGCACTTGCGTGAAGACGATTCAGCGCCGTTCTGGGTCCTCGTCACAGCGATGCGCCGACCCGTACACGATCACCGTGCCAATTGCCGCACCGAGTGCGTTGGCAAGCACGTCCCGTGGAGTCGCTACCCGTTCCGGACGGAAGAGCTCCTGGCCCAACTCGATGCACATCGACGCGAGGATCCCTGCCGGCAGCGCGAACCACGCGCCCCGCAACGGCAGAAACGCAGCGACCAGGATTCCGAACGGGATGAAGAGCAGCACATTGGCGCCGGACTCGATCAGGCTGTAGTCGAACCAGCCCGGCACGCCTATTCGGTGCAACGTACGAAGCGCGCGAGAAATGAAGCCCGACGCCCCCTCGTCAACCGGCGACGGCCAAAACGCAATCAGCGACAGGACCAGCAGGTAACCGGTCAGCAGCGCGGCAAGGAAGCGCCGTCGTTGTAATGACATCGGGAATGCCGCCGTCACCGGTGGTTGTATTCCCAGTCCACGAGTGTCTTCACTGCCGGCACCAGCTCACGGACCATCTGCTGGTACACCTCGTCAGCGCGGCGGTAGGGGTCCACCACGTCATCATCGCTCGGATCAGATGGGTGAACGGTGCGGGCACGCACCACCTTCGGCATGATTGCGCGCCAGCGGTGCGGGCCGTCCAGGGACGGGTCGCCGTCCAGGGTGGTGATGAGGCGGGCGAACTCGCGCAGTGTGAAGGTCTTGCGCAGCAGCGATGGCGCCATCTCGATCACGCGGCCGCGGTGGTCACGCGTCAGGGTCAGCACGAGGTCCTTGCCCTCCAGGATGCGTTCCTCAAGCTGGCGGGCGCGGAAGTTTTCGGAGTCGCCGTCGAACACGCGGACAAAGCCGGCCACTTGCGCGTCAATGGGGTAGTCCACCATCGCTCCCGTGCCAGCACTGGAGATCTCGAACTCGCCGGGCGCAATCCGGGCGAACGCGCTCTGCAGCAGGCGCTCCACCATGGGGGAGCGGCAGATGTTGCCGGTGCACACGGCAAGAATGCGAAACGGAGTATCCGTTGTCATGGCCCCAATTCCTGACAGGTCCTTACCGGGCGCGGAGAGTCGCCGGCAGCAGCGTACGAGACTGCGTACTGAGCCTACCTGCCGCCGGTCCCGGAACTGTCTATGTGTCTGCATACGGTAGGATGGTCTGCGATGCCTAGGCGAGGGAGAGGCTGGTAATTCCAGAATCCTCTCCGTGATCGACGGTGGCTAGCGGCTTTCCTGAAGTACGCGCACATGCTGCGCACGGATGGTCCTGGGCTTTCGTCAACTCATCGCACGGTACGCCCAGAAGACCATAAACACTCAGGAGACATTATGTCCGAGCAGAAGCTCGTCGCAGAACTGCGCACCGATTTCGGTAAGGGCGCTGCCCGCCAGGCACGCCGCGCCAACAAGATCCCCGCCGTCATCTACGGCCACGGCGCCGACCCCATCCATGTGCTGCTGCCCGCCAAGGCAACCACCCTGGCGGTCCGCCACGCCAACGCCCTGCTCAGCATCGACGTAGACGGCGAAGCACACCTGGCCCTCGCCAAGGACGTGCAGCGCAACACCCTCAAGCGCATCGTCGAGCACCTTGACCTGCTGACCGTCCGCCGCGGCGAGAAGGTCCAGGTTGAGGTCAGCATCCACGTTGAGGGCGAGCCCAAGCCCGGCGTTGTCACCAACCTCGAGCAGACCACCGTCACCGTCGAGGCCGAGGCAACGCACCTGCCCGAGTCCCTGACCGTCAACCTCGACGGCCACGGCGTGGGCGACCACGTCTATGCCTCGGATATCCGCCTCCCCAAGGGCGTTACTCTCCTCACCGAAGCAGAGACGCTGATCATCAACGTTTCCTCGCCGGTTGTTGAAGACCTCGGCGAGACCGCCACCGAGACCGGCGTTGACTCCGACGGCGGCGACGCCTCCGCTGAGGAAGCCACCGGCGATGTGGTTCCGGCCACCGAAGAGTCCTAAGCACCCACCAGTGTCTGACAACACCTGGCTGATAGCCGGGCTCGGGAATCCCGGGCCCGGCTATTCCGGCAACCGGCACAATGTGGGCCAGATGGTCCTCGACGTGCTGGGTGCGCGGCTGGGTGGCAAGTTCGGCACCTCCAAGGCACGCGCCGTCGTGCTCGAAGGCAGGTTGGGAATAGGCGGGCCGAAGCTGATCCTTGCCAAGCCGCTCACCTACATGAACCTCACCGGCGGGCCTGTGTCGCAGCTGGCGAAGTTCTACGGGATCGAGCCGGACCACGTGGTGGCCGTCCATGATGAGATCGACATCCCCTTCAACACGATCAAGCTCAAGATCGGCGGGGGAGAAGGCGGCCACAACGGCCTGCGGGATATGAGCAAGGCTCTCGGCACCAAGGACTACCTGCGGATCCGCGTCGGCGTGGGCCGTCCTCCGGGCCGGCAGGAAGCCGCGGACTACGTGCTCCGCGACTTCAGCTCCACGGAAAAGAAGGACCTTCCAATCCTTTTGGAAGAGGCGGCTGACGCCGTCGAAAGCGTTGTACTGGAGGGTTTGCTGACCACTCAGCAGAAGTTTCATTCTGCGGGAAAATAGCGGTAAACTGGATCTGCAGTTCCGAACAGGACTGCATGGCCTGATGGCCCCAAAAGCGGGGGCCGACGTTGGGCGGCCTCTGAGACTGGGCCACCCCCATCCCAACGTCGGCCCCTTTTTTGTGCGCGCCACCGGGTTGCTACACATGGTTGATAAATCAAGGAAATAATGGGTGCCTTCTGTCCTGATCCGGCGTAGTCTATTGGCCTAGCGCATGACGTGTTGGGGCGGACTTATGAATGATCTAGCAATGTCCGGTGCAGACAATGAACTGTCGGCACCGTTGATCGATACCGTATGGCCACCAGGCGAAAGGTTCCGGAGCACCGGGGGCCCGCGATGTTGAACGTCCACGGCGAGTGGCCGCTTATAGGCCGTGACGCGGAACTGGAGGACGTCCGGGACGCCCTGCTGGACAGCAGTTGCCGCGGAGTGATCATCACCGGCCCCTCCGGGGTGGGAAAGACCGCGCTGGCGCAGCGCATGGCACGCCAGCTCGATGACTCGTTCGAACTCGTGTACGTCCGCGGCTCGGCACTCGCATCAAAAATGCCCTACGGAGCCCTCAGCTTTGTCCTCAGCGATCTCGACGACGCGATTGTGGACAACCCCCTGATGCTGCTGCGCGGACTGCAGGAACTCTACGCACGGCGGGACGACGGCCGGCAGACCCTCATCCTCGCTGACAATCTCGAGGAACTCGACTCCTCCTCCGCCATGGCACTGGCCCACCTGGTGCGCGTAGACGCGGTCAAGCTGATTGCCATCTGCCAGTCGATCGACGCCTCACCCGAGGAATTCTGCGACCTCTGGAAGGACGGGGCGCTCCGGCGGATCGACCTCGAGCCGCTGGACCTCGCCTCCACCACGCGGCTGCTCTCGGCCGCCCTCGATGCACCGGTATCCCGGGCCGCTGCCGCCAGCATGTGGCACATCACCGGCGGAAACCCGCTATTCCTCCAGGCGCTCACCCGCGAGCAGGTGGATTCCGGCGAAATGCTGGAGCGCGACGGCGTGTGGGTGGCCAAGCCACTGTCCGCACCGAAGACGCGGCGGTCAATGACGGACTGGATCATGGTCCGCCTGCGCCGGTTGCCCCCGGAGCAGCGCGAGGCGATCGAGCTGATCTCCGTAGTGGGAGCGATTCCATTGGACCTCCTGCTCCGCTTTGTCCCCTCCTCAGCCGTTGACGCCTTGCAGATCACACGGGCCATCCGCGTTGAGCGGACGGATGTGCCGCTGGTGAGGATTGCAAATGGCCTTGTCAGCGAGGTGGTCCGCACCCAGGTTCCGCTGGGCCGCGGCCGTGAATTGATGCGCGCGCTCGCAGTTGAAGCGCAGGAGTGGGACATCCCCGCGCTTGCCCGCATGACCTTCGCCTCCTGGTGCATCGAATCCGGGGCTGACATCCCGGCAGAAAACCTGATCAACGCCGCCCGCCTCGCCAACCGGCACCGCCAGGGAGTACTGGCGCTACGCTTCATCCACGCCATCCCCAATTACTCCGCGCTATCCCAGGCGGTGATCGAGGAAGCCAGGGCGATGGGCGTCGAGGCCGACTTCGCCGGCGGCCTGACCGTCCTTGACCAGTTCCTCGAGACCCACGCCGAACCCCACTTTGAGGATTGGCTGGACATCAGGCTGCTGCAGTGCCGCCTGCTCATGAAAAATCCTAGCCGGTATGCCGAAGCCGAACCCCTCCTCGGGGAGGTCCGGCAACGGCTTGCAGCCGAGGCGGTCTCTGCGGACCTGAACGGCCTCATTCGGGATGTGGACGAACTCGAAGCCGAACTCGCCGGCTACAGCGGCAGATACGCGGAGTTGCTGGAAAGCTTCGGCTACCTGCTCACCGACCACACCGCTGAACAGCAGAACCCGACCCTGCTGGGCTGGCTGGCCGAGGCGCTGGCCATGACCGGACGCCAGGACGACGCCATTCGCCTCGCCTCCACGGTCATGGCGCGGCTGATGGACACCAGCCCCGACTCACTGCTGCAGGAAGCCGCCATGGCGCGGGTTTTCAAGCTCCTCGTGCTATCCGGACGCTGGAACGAATGCATTGACATGGCCGCCTCCCCGTCGAACCACGGCAAGGAAAGCGCCTATGACGGTTCCGCCTCCGAGTTCGCCGAAGGCTGCCTGCTCGCGTATGCGGGCCGCGGCTCTGAAGCACTCGACAAGCTGCTTCCCGCGCTCAGCCAGATGCGGGTCCACGACCGGCAGCACACGCTTCCCGTGGCCGAGGCAACCGCCGCCTACGCGTACGCACTGGTGGGTGAGGCCCGCGCCTCCCTCGAACATCTGGAGCGGGCGGAACACCGGCCGGAACGGTTGTCCTGGCACACGTCACGCGCTGCTGAGTACTTCGCAGCGCTGGCCACCACCGCCACGCAGGCTCCGGCAGAGGTAGCCGAACGGATGCTGCAGCTCGCCGATGAAGACCGCGCACTGGGCAATCACGGCCACGAGCTCCTGTTCCTGTGCCAAAGTGTCCAGCTCGGGCTCGATTCAGTAGCGGACAGGCTAGTGTCTTCCGCACTGGCCTCGCAGGGACCGTTCGCTGAAGTGTGCGCCTTGTATGGGAAGGGGATCGCCTCGAAGGACACCCACCAGTTGCTGCTCGCCGCGCAGAAAGCTGCTGAGCTCGGGAACTGCCGGCTGGCCGCCGATGCAGCGAGGCTGGCGGCCGAGCTGGCCCAGGAAAGCGGCGACCAGGTCACTGTGGCCGCCGCCGGAAAGGTGCTTCGCGACGTCGGCGCCCCCGGGGTCGCCGGCAGGCGGGGTGCACTCGAATCCCTCACGGACCGCGAACGTAGCATTGCAGTACTGGTAGCGCAGGGCCGGACCAACCGTGATATAGCTCAAGTTATGTGCGTTTCCGTACGGACCATTGAAGGCCACGTCTATCGGCTCTACTCGAAACTCGGAGTGTCATCGCGTAGCCAGCTGGCTCTGCTCCTGGAATAGGCGGCTGATGGGGGAATCCACTGACGGCAGCCAGGATCTCATTGGCCGCGAAGACCTTGTCGAGGAAATCGCCTCTGTGCTGTCCGGATCCCAGTACCTGGGAGCCATTCTCGTTGGCGAGGCCGGCGTGGGGAAGACAGCGCTGGCGCGGACCGTAGCGAAGGAACTGGACGGCAGCGTAGCCGTGCTTCCCATCTCTGCCAGTCCCTCACTGCGGAAAGTGCCCTTCGGAGCGCTCTCACCGTACCTCCACTCACTGTCCATCAGCGACGTCGGCTCCTCCGTAGCCGTGTACCGCAGCATCATGGCGCACCTGGAATCAAGCAGCAACGGCCAGAAGAAGAAAATGCCGCTGTTCCTCGTGGACGATTCCCACGAACTCGATGACAACACCAGCGTGCTGCTCTCCCAGCTCATCGCAGGCCGGCGGGCACGTGTGCTGGCGCTGGCACGCACGGCGCCCAATCCGTCGTCGGAATTTGGTTCCCTGCACCAGGACGGGCTGCTGCGCCGGTACGAGGTCAGGCCGCTCGGTGCCCCGGAGGTACATGAGCTCTGCCGGCGTGAACTGGGCGGCGACGTGCTGTCCAGCGTCAGCGCCACCCTCGCCCAGACCTCCGGCGGAAATCCCATGTTCCTGCTGGCCCTGCTGCGCCAGGGAAAACGCTCAGGCTACCTGGGCGTGCGCAACAAGGTGTGGCGCCTCGTGGGTCCGGCGCCACCGCTGGACGTGAGCCTCGTGGACCTGATCAAGGTCCGCTTCCGGCGCCGGACGCCGGAAGAGCTGTCCGTGCTGGAGACGCTGGCGCTCGCCGAACCCATGCCGTTGGACGCGCTGGTCCACTGCACGGACCGGCCGGCTGTGACCGCGCTGCAGGAGGACGGGCTCATCGCCGTCGAAGGGGGCAGAGACCGGCTGGTCACCCTCAGCCACCCGCTCTACGGTGAAGTGATCCGCCAGGACGTGCCCGCCGGCCGAAGCCTGACCATCCGGCGGAAAGTGCTCCAGGTCCTGGACCATGATTCCAGTACGGCTGACGGCTTCCTGCGCTTTGTTGCTTGGGGCCTGGACTGCGGGCTACCGCCCGATGACAAGACGCTGCTGCGGGCGGCGGTGGTGGCCAACCGCCTGCACGATTCCGAGTTCGCCCTGCGCGCTGCCCGGGCCGTGCACGCACCGAAGCTCCGCGGCAACGCGATGGTGGAAATTGCACGGGCACAGACCACGCGGGGGAACCTCCCGTATGCCCGCGAGATTGTCGATGAGGTGCTCGATCAGTGCGAGAGTTTTGCCCTCGCCAAGGAGGCATCGATGCTGTCAGTGGCGCTTCGGGTACGCGGTCCCAACGCGGCCGAGCGAATCCGGGAGGATGTAGCGCGCTGGAAACGCATCACTGACCGGATCGCGTCAGTGATGGAGCCTCCGGATGATCCGCAGGTGGCAATCGGGCTGGGCGTATCCGCCAACGGTCACCGTATCCTGGAGAGCTTCGCCCTGAACTACGAAGGCAGGTTCAAGGAGTCTGCGGCGATTCTCCGGGTGGTCCTCGCGGACCAGTACTGCACCGACGAGGTTCGGCTCGCTGCCCTCAGCCTGCTCGGGGAGGCTCTCGGGTCCATCGGTAAGTCGATCGAGGGCACCGAGGCCACGAAGGAAGCCCTGCAGATCATCGCGGCCCATGGGCATAAGTTCCTGGGGCACTCGGAATTTGTCATCACCCGCCACTTTGTCTCGATGGCCCACGCCGGGCTTTGGGATGAGATCGAGGAGCTCCTGGACACACTGGTGCGGAGCAAGGCCAGCGGTCCCTCCTCCTTCACCGGCATCACGGAGCTCTCCGAGGGGCTCATCGCGCTGCGCAAGGGCCTCATGGGAAGTGCCCGGACCGCGCTGATCCTCGGCGTGGAGGGCCTCCGCGAGTCCGACTCCAACCAGCTCATGCCGATGGCGCTGGGACTGGCGGCGTTCGCGTGCACCATGGTGGGGGACACCACCCGCGCCAAGGTGTACGCCACTGAGTTCGAGGCCGGCGCAAGTATCGGCACCCGGCAGGCGCAGCTCCTTGGCAAGGTGCACGTGGTCGCGGCGAACGCGCTGTTCCAGGGCGCTGCCCGGAGCATCGAGGAACTGCATGTGCTGGCGAAGCAGGCGGTGACTGACGGCATGACCGTGCTGGCCGCCGTCGCCTATGAACTGGCAGGACGGCTGGGGGATGAGCGGTGCTTTGAACCGCTGGCCCAGCTCACCGAGTCCTTCGAGGGGCCCGAAGGCGCTGTGATGACGGCGATGGCGAAGGCGGCGATGCGGAAGGACCCGAACGCGCTGATCGACGCAGCCGAGCTGGCCCAGACCTCCGGCTATCTGCTGGTGGCCGCCGAGTGCCTGGGCAAGGCCGTTCGGTACCTCTCACTGCGCGGAGAAGAGCATAAGTCGCGGACGGTCCAGCAGAAGCTCAATACAATCATCGGGCAGCTCGAAGGGCTGCAGAGCCCGCAGTTCGAGGCGGTGCGTTCCACATCGAAGCTCACCCAGCGCGAGCTGGACATCGCACGGCTGGCCGGCCAGGGCTATTCCAACAGGGATATCGCCGAAGCCCAGGGCGTATCCGTGCGCACCGTTGAAGGCCATCTCTACCGCATCTTCGCCAAGCTCGGGATCACCAGCCGTGATGAGCTGCCGGGAGCTGATCCAGCGAGTATGGGCTGAGTACCCTACGCGCTACGCGGGAGGGAAAATCGGGTACCTACTACTCGTGTTTGAAGTGGGTAGTTTTCCTACAGTGATGAGTGGAGCCGGCGACGTCGAAGCCTTCCCCAGACTAAGGCTCGTCCCCAGCCGTCGTCGGCTCCTTTTACGCGGGGCAGCGCGTGCGGGATTGCGCTCCAGTCAACCGATCCGTTTGATCCTCCGTTCCGAATCTGTTAGTCGGAGCTGGAGATTAACCCATCGTCGCTTCACATGTCTTATTATTCGGTTGAGGCTGCTATGAGGCCAGCAGATCCTTGATCGCTCGCTCGTCCGCGAATCCGCCCACAAGGCGGTGCAGTGAACCGTCTGGAATGGGGGTGCGTAGGCATGATTTCACCATGGGTGGCCAGCGCTGCGCCTCCTGTAGCGGACCGGCAGCAGGCCGTCTCCGAGGTATCGCGGTCACTGACCTCTGCATACCTCTTCGGCTCGGTGATTGTCGGAAAGCCGGGCGTCGGGAAGTCGAATCTCCTGCACGAGGTGCTTGACGGGACGGAATCGATTGGCCGGGTCATCTACCTGCGCGGGACCGCGCTGTCTTCCGGCAAGCCGCTGAACGCACTAGCCTTCCTGCTCAAGGAGTTCGGCCTGAGCGCCGAGCAAGAGCCGCAGATGCTCGTCGAGGCGTTGGCGCACCATCTCGGGAACGTGCCGAATCAGGGCACGGTAGTCATCGCCGTGGACAATGCGGACAGCTTGGATGCGGTGTCTGCCGACGTTATTGCCCAACTCGCGTTGAATCTCTCAGTGAAGCTGCTCATTGCCTGCAGGGATCTCACGGACTGCCCGTCAAGCCTCATGACCTTGTGGTTGGAGGGCGCACTGCTCCGCATTGATCTCAACGAACTGTCGCAGTCAGAGGCCCATGAGTTGCTGGCCCAGACGCTCAAAGGACCCCTGTCGAGAAGTGCTGTTCATGCCTTATGGGGATACGCAGCCGGGAACGCCCGGCTGATGAAGCTGCTGGTCCATGACTTTGTCAGCTGCGGAAAGATCCTGCGCCAGGGGGATGTCTGGGTCCTTGGCCGAGCCCACATGCAAGTTTCGCACCCCACCGCCGACGCGGTGATGGCACACCTGGGTCCGCTGACCGCCCAGCAGGCCGAGCTACTCGAAACGCTCGCCCTGGCCGGGCACCTTTCGATGGGGATGGTCTCAGCTTTGGGGTCCGTACAGGATCTGGACCATCTGCAGGATATTGGAGCCATCCATCTTGCCCGCGACACTTCCCAGCTTGTGGTCACCGATCATCTCGTGGCTGTTGTCATCCGGGAACGTGTGGGCTCCTTCAGGCGCCTTCAGCTACTGACGCGGGTCAGGCAACTTCAGGCCAAGAGCACAGTGCCGGCGATTCATCCGGTGCGCTACGCAGAGTGGATGATGGAGTGCGGTTTGTCGCTGGACGAGGAGTCTGGACTGCGTGCTCTGGCGTATGCCAATGACCATGATGATCCGACGTCAGCCCTTATGGTTGCCGCGTGCCTGGGCGAGCATGGAAGTACCCACCCGGCGCTGCGCCTGGAAACGGCGCGGGCTCATCTGGCTGCTGATGATGAGGGATCAGCTGTCGAAGCAATGGAAATGTTCGTGGTCGCGGCGCGCTACTGCCTCTCAGCAGAGGATGAGAGGCGCCTCCGGAAACCCGAGCATCGCTCAGTGCGAGTCCAGATCGAGGTGGCGCGCTCCATCCTGGCCGGGCACGGCTGTGCTCCGGGAAGGGCACCGTCCCCCGCTTTCGTCGATGTCTCCGGGAACGATGAAATTCTCCTGGCGCAAGCCGAACGGGCCGCATCAGAGGGTCGCTACGAACTGATCAGGCCAATGCTCGACGGAAAGCAAGGGGAGTCCGGCGCTCCCGTTTCTGAAATCGGGATCCAGCTCACCTGCCTGCTCGCCCTGGCCGATGCAATCAGGGACAGGCAGCAGGAGGCCCTGGCCCTTGCCGCTGAAGTCACAGCCGGATTGCAGCACCTCCGGTTAGCCCACCGGATCCGTGCACGATTGATGTTTCGTGTCCAGCTGATCTGCCTCATCACCGGTCAGAAGGCCGACGCCGGCTGGACCGGCATCACGCCCGAGCTTCACCTGACGTCCGGAGACGGCACAGCGGGTGAATTCATGGATGGGATTTCGCTCGCTCGGCTTGGACGGCCCGGGGAAGCGCTCGCAGCGCTGGTTCCCGCGCTTGCCCAGTTGCAGGTCTGGGATCCCGGTGGGCTGCGGTGCGTATGCTCGGCGGCAACGGCTTTCTGTCACGCGCTACAGGGTGATTTCGGCAAGGTGCGGCCGCTGATGTTGCCGCTGGAAGACAGCGAGCGAGTGACACCGGCAGGGCTGCCGCTCTTTACGCTCCGCTACTTCCGGGCGATGACGCTGGCCTTACTGGGATCATCCGATCAAGCGGTTTCGATGTTGGAGGAACAGGCCGGCGAGGAGTTCTCGGCAGGGAACTTCGGGCTGGAGTTGATTGCCCGTGCCGCGGCGCTGCGGCTGGGAACCAAATCGACCGCCCGTGCGCTCCTTGAAACAGCCAGCCGCACCCAGGGACCGTTCTCCGATTTTTGTTCCTTCTTTGGTGAAGGACTCACCATGAAGAAACCGGAACTGTTGCTCGAGGCCGTCCACATGGCAGAGGACCTGGGTAATCATCTGTTTGCGGCAAAGGTCAGGGAGTCCGCCCGGTCCATGGCCGTAGCATCGGGCGACCGGAACGTCACCCGACAGGTGCAGCGCGTCATCGTCAATAGCGGGTTGCAGTTGAATGATGCAGACGCCGACGAGCAGTTGAACTTGCTAACTCCGCGCGAACGGGAAGCGGCACAGCTGGTGAAGTCAGGTTTGATCAATCGGCAGATTGCCCAGCAGATGCACGTTTCTGTCCGGACCGTGGAGGGCTACCTGTACCAGATCTACGTCAAGCTCGGAGTGAGCAACAGGGCCGACTTGATTGCGGCTCTTGAGGGGGAAGCGTCCTAACCGTACAGGGATGTCCGGTGGAGATATTCTCGGCTGAGCTGGTGGATTGTCTGGGTGCCGCATTCAGCCAGGGCGTCCAGCAAGCTTTCCGTTACCTCAGCGGTACCCCCGCGCAGTTCTGCCTCAATGTTTCCAGCGACGTATCTGAGTTGTTTGGCGCCGATCATTACGGATGAAACCTTGATCCCCAACAGCACGTTGACGGCGGTAGGGTGATCTCCGTCTGCCAGGGCGCTCCGCAGCCGCATGAGGCGGTCGTTCCAGATGAGGATGAAGTCCTCGACGAACCGATGGACAGGTTCAGGACTGGGGAAATCTGACTCCATAGCCCACAACTGAGTCAGGTCCAGAAGCGGTGGAAGATCGTGTGCGGCCACCCAGCACCTCCTCAGGTCATCTTGGCTGCTCAGTTGAGTGTTCGACGAGCGTCTTGTTGCGCAGGCCGGCGGCGGCAGGACGGGCGTTTCAACGCCCGCCCTGCCGTCGTCGCTAGTTGCCGCTGCTGTCCGGAACCTCGGCGACCGCCTCGGAGCGGGGTACCATCCGGGCGATGGCCATGCCGGTAGCTAGAAGTGCAAACCCGGCCAGGCCGACCCAGAAGATGTCTCCGGCGCCTGTGTAGGCCAAGGCCCCGGATCCCAGTCCGGCTGCCATGGGTGAGCTTGGATTGTTGTACATAATTACCACTTTCTTTCGGATCGCCGCATCACATCGAAATATGCGCGGGCATGAACTATTTGGAGGAAAAAGTCATAGGGGAGTTCGTACAGCGTGGTCGCAAGAATGCGGTGGCTCCAGCCCTTGTCCTTGAGCGTGACAAACCGCTCAAGAACGAATATTCCGGTAATGGCGAGCCAGAACGGATGAATACTGATGCTGCCAATGGCGATGAGACTCCAGATCAGGGACCCGAGGTAGGCAAGCGTCACCAAAATGCCTGCCAGGCTCAAGAGCTGGCGCCCCCAATAGCCGGCGGTGACACGGGTAAAGCCGTACTGGAAACAGTTTTCAACAGCTCCGCGCTTCCACCGCAGCCGCTGCAGCCAGAGCTCGCGACACGTTTTCATGGCGTCGGTGACGAGCAGGCAATCGCGGGGTGCCAGGAGTTTCATGCCGACCGTCATGACAGCAAAACTCAGCTCGTTGTCCTCGGTGAGGACTGTGGTGTCGTAGATTCCACCCGATCCGTCTCCTGCGGGCAGCTCGCCCCTCAGGCGTGACTGGGAAATCCGCCGGAGAGTGCTCGTTCGGAACATCGCTGCAGTTCCAGTCACCACCAGGCATTTGCCTTTCAGGCGGCGGACGTCCCGGGCGTACCGTGCGTATTCGTTGTCCTGTAGGTGGATGAGAAAGCGTTCTGAGCGTGGAGCCCCAGGTTCGGCCCGGACGGCGCGGAACGTGCCGCCGACTGCGCCCAAAGTGGGGTCGGCTTTGATGTGCCGCTGGGCACTGGAGATGAAACCGGCGTCAAGGATGGAATCGGCGTCCTGCACCAGCACCGTGTCATCATCGGAAAGTTCCGGCAGCAGTTCTGCCAGGGCCTGGTTGAGGGCGCCGGCCTTCTTCGCTGAGTTCCCGGTGGTCTCGAAGACAGAGACAGAGGGTAGCTGTGCGTCCCGCAGAAGTTCAACGGTGCGGTCCGTGCAATTATCTGCAACGACGATGATTTCGTTTGGGCGGTAGGTCTGCTGCAGAAGACCTTGTACCGCCTGGATAATGAGTTCTTCCTCATTATGCGCCGGGATAAGCGCAATCACCCGAGTTTTCTTCGCGCGTGGCACAGTGACGGCATGCTCCCGAGCCAGAGCAGTAGGCATTCATTCCCCCTGAGCAATTAGTAATTGCTCAGAAGGTTATTTGTTTCTTGAGAGGAGGGCACAAGTAATTGCTACGCAAAAGGCACGCGAGAATTACGTTACTTTTCCCCGCACGCCCGGGTTATTACGTGGAGCCTACGTGGGCTTACTTACTTGGGCTCACTTACTTGGCCTCAGGAGATGCTGGTCATAACGTTCCATCCGGAGCCGACTTTCGCACGGGGCTGCCATCCACCGGTTCCGTTGCCCGGGTACAGGTGCAGCGCGCCGTATTTGTCCCGTGCCATGACATCGACGTTTCCGTCACCGTTGAAGTCACCGGGGCCGAGGATGGCGGTGAAGCCCTGCCAGCCTGATCCGACTTTCGCACGGGGCTGCCATCCACCGGTTCCGTTGCCCGGGTACAGGTACAGGGCGCCGTATTTGTCCCGTGCCATGACATCGACGTTTCCGTCACCGTTGAAGTCACCGGGGCCGAGGATGGTACTGAAGCCCTGCCAGCCTGATCCGATCTTCACCGGCGACTTCCATCCACCGGTTCCGTTGCCCGGGTAGAGGAACAGGGCGCCGTACTTGTCGCGTGCCATGACATCGACGTTTCCATCACCGTTGAAGTCTCCCGGCGCGAGGAGGCTCGTAAATTCACTCCAGCCCCAGCCGATTTTGACTCCGGAGCGCACGCCACCCGAATCGTCCCCCGCATAGAGCCACAACGCTCCAGCCCCGTCACGGGCAAGCACGTCGGGATTTTCGTCGCCGTCGAAATCACCCGGAGTGAGAATGCTGTTGAAACCCTGCCAGCCGTGGCCAAGCTGGGTGCGCCCGAGCCAACCGCCTGTACCATCACCGGCATACAGCCACAGTGCCCCCGAGCTGTCCCGGGCTACGACGTCCGCCGTGCCGTCACCGTTGAAGCCGGTAGTGCTGTTCGCTGGTGCTACCGGCGGTGCCACTGGCGTCGGCTCCACTGGGGCTGGTGCTACTGGCTCTACTGGCGCTGCAACAGGAGGTGCTACCGGAGGTGCCGGTGTGAAGGAGAAGTCGCGGATCACAACCTTCTCGGGTTTCACGACGGACGGTTTACCTCCTCCGCCGCCGGTCACCCACAGATTGAAGTGGATTGCCTCCTTGGCGGGAACCGGAACCGTTGATCCTTCGAGCACGGTGCGTTTGAGCAGCTTCCCGGAATAGCCTTCTCCTGCGAAGGTCTCGAACGTGATCTTCCGGGGCTCCCAGACCATCCGATGCGTGAGTACCGCGTCGCTGGTTGCGCCGAAGGTAATCGTGTTGTTTCCCTGGCCCGGTGGTTTTGTCGCGTCAAACCAGTAGCCGTGCCCCTGCGTGACCGGCCAGGATTCGCCATACGCAGCGCCGCCGCCCCAGGCCGATGCCTCGCACAGATCAATTTCGTTGTAGCCCGGCGCTGCAGCCGGATCATAGGTGAACAGGCACCCCCACACGACTTCCTTCTGCAGCAGTCCGATGTTCTTCTCAACGGTTGTGCTGTAAGTGCCGTAGCCAAATCCCTGGCGGGTGGACTGGAACTCAGCAGCGACCGGTGCTTTCCCTGTCGGGTTGGAGAGCGTGAGCGTGACATGCCCGTTGGCGTCCGGGTCACTCACGTTCGCCGCGTCATAATCCTTGGTGTAGTGCGGTGCTCCATCCCAGAACCGCTTTTCCCAGTTGTACCCTTTCCAGGAGAAATCACCGGCGGGACCTGGATCAGTAGCCATGGAGGTGCTTTCGGTTGCCTGCGCCGGGTGAATGGCAGACGCCATGAGAACGCTCGAAACCAGCAGCACAGCGAGTGCGGTGAGCTTCCGATGCAGCGGCACGGACTGGAGGGACCGGTTGCTTCCGGACGTACGGTAAACGTCAAACATAGCTGAGGCTCCACGCTGTTCGGTAGCCCGGCTGACCCCTGGGGCCCCGTGGCTTTGCGACCCCGGCTTGCACCGGGTGTGCCGTTATCGATGAGCTGTTGACCCATGCGCTCTACCGCTGGAATCAGCGGCTCTTCGATTATGGAAGGTCAATCGCAGGGAAGGATGCCGATAAAAGCCAGCTATCCCGCAGGAAAATCACAAGTTCTGCCAAGGGGAGCCGGCGGTATCGATAGGCATCGCAAGTGCTGCCGGCGCTGAATTGGAGGAGGGCGGCGGACGTTCGTACGATGGGAACCGGAAACGAAGACCAAAAAGGGTGGGCGGCAACATCAGAGTCAGAATGCGTCTTGGGTTCCCACACGCCGTCGTCAGCTCCCACTCACATGCACCGCGCTCGCGGTGGGCATCGGGCTCGGCTGCTATCGCCGTCGTACTGCTTGTGCTCACTGGCTGTGCCGGGGCCGGCCCCTCAGAGAATGCGACTGCCGGTGCGTCTGACTATCCCGCGGCGCACATCCACGGGATGAGCGTGGACCCGGCCACCAACCGGGTGCTCCTGGCTACCCACGACGGATTGTTTGATGTCTCCGCTTCGCCGGCGGTGAAGATCGGGCCCACTATTGACCTGATGGGTTTCACTGCTGCGGCCACCGACGAGTTCTATGCGTCCGGCCATCCCGGCCCAGGCTCCGGCCTGCCGGACCCTGTGGGATTGATCCGATCCACCGATGGTGGCCGCACCTGGGAACCGCTGTCCCTGCAGGGGGAATCCGATTTCCATGCGCTCGCCGCGACCCACGGCGGAATCGTGGGGTTCGACGGCGAACTCAAGGTCACCGAAGACGGCACTGAATGGCAGGCTGCGGATGGCCAGTTCCCCACCCATCATCTCGCCGGATCGCCGCGGGGCAGCATTGTCCTCGCCACCACGGAGAAGGGCCTCCAGCGTTCCGCAGACGGCGGCGCAACGTGGGCCACTGTTGGTCATGCCCCTCTGCTGGTGTTCACGGCACTGTCTGAGGAGAAGGCGGCCGGAATCGGACCCGACGGCCGCGTCTACACGAGCAGTGACGGCGGTGTGAGCTGGGTGGCGCAGGGGAGCGTTGAGGGCGAGGCGTCAGCCATTGCCACGCAGGTCATCGACGGCTCGACCCAGCGCATCTGGGTTGCAACCCATGACAGCGTGCAGGTATCCAACGACAACGGACAGACCTTCACCGCCCTCAGGTCGAGCCGGCAATGAACGGGTCCACACCAACCCGCCGGCAGTAGACTGAATAGCGCACATTCGCCGTCGAGGGAGTTCCATGCCCATTCTGTCAGCTCCATCCCATCCGCTCTCGGATGAGGAAGTGGGCCGCATCCGCAATGACTTCCCGCTACTGGCCAATGAACTCAACGGCCGGCCGCTGATCTACCTCGATTCCGGAGCCACCTCCCAAAACCCCATCAGCGTGATGGAGGCCGAGCAGGAGTACTACGAACAGCGCAACGCCGCCGTGCACCGCGGCGCTCATTCACTCGCGGTGGAAGCGACCGACGCGTACGAGTTCGCCCGCACCACCGTTGCATCCTTCATTGGCGCCTCACCCGATGAAATCGTCTTCACGTCCAACGCCACGGAGGCCCTGAACTTAATTGCGTACAGCCTGTCGAACGCTTCGCTGGGCCTCGGCGGGGACGCCGCACGCCCGTATGCGCTTGGCCCGGGGGACTCCATTGTGGTCACCGAGATGGAACACCACGCCAACCTGATCCCGTGGCAGGAACTTGCCGCGCGTACCGGTGCTTCCCTGCGCTACATTCCAGTCGACGACGACGGCGCCCTCCGCCTTGAGGAAGCCGCCTCGGTGATCGACGGCAGCACCAAGCTGCTCGCGTTCACGCATGTGTCCAACGTGCTGGGCATCATCAACCCGGTGGCTGAGCTGGTGTCCCTCGCCCGCGGCGTGGGAGCCCTGACCGTTCTGGATGCCTGCCAGTCGGTGCCGCACCTGCCGCTCGATGTTGCGGCGCTGGACGTGGACTTTGTTGCGTTCTCCGGGCACAAGATGCTCGGGCCCACGGGAATCGGCGCCTTGTACGGCAGGGCGAAGCACCTGCACGCGATGCCGCCGTTCCTCACGGGCGGCTCAATGATTACCACCGTCACCATGGAGCGTGCCGAGTACCTTCCGCCGCCGGCCAGGTTCGAGGCCGGCACCCAGCGGATCTCGCAGGCGGTTGCGCTGGGCTCGGCCGTGAACTACCTGGCCGAGACGGGCATGGACCGGATCGAGGAATGGGAACGCCTGTTGGGGGAGCGGCTGGTGGTTGGCCTCGAGGCGATCGACGGAATCCGGGTGCTGGGCCCGCGTTCGGGTCAGCCCCGAATCGGGCTGGCGGCGTTCGATGTTGACGGCGTCCACGCCCATGATGTGGGGCAGTACCTCGATTCCCGCGGCATCGCCGTGCGGGTGGGCCATCACTGCGCGCAGCCGCTGCACCGGAAGCTGGGGCTGACGGCGTCCACCCGGGCCAGCACCTACCTGTACAACACCACCGACGAGGTGGACGCGTTCCTCACCGCCGTTGCCGAAGTCCGTTCGTTCTTTGGAGCAGCGGCGTCCGGAGCCTCGGCATGAGCAGCGAACTCGAGAACCTCTACCAACAGATCATCCTTGACCACGCGAAACGGCGGGTGGGGCAGGGAAGCACGGATCCGGCGTCGGGCGCTGGTTCTGTGCCTGAGGAAGAGCCGGTTGCCGGCTCGCCGGCAACCGGCTCTCTGGCGACCGGCGCATCGCACCAGCTCAATCCCATCTGCGGCGACGAACTGACGTTGCGGGTGTGGATTGCTGATTCCCGCATCGAGCGGGTGGCGTGGGAGGGAGCGGGCTGCGCAATCTCCATGGCGTCGGCCTCGGTCCTCACCGAACTGGTCAGCGGAGAAACCCGCGACGACATGATGGAGCAGCTCGATCGTTTCCGTGAGCTCATGCGCTCGCGCGGGACCATCGTGCCGGATGAAGAGGTGCTGGGGGACGCAGCTGCGTTCGCCGGCGTTTCCCGCTTCCCGGCGCGAGTGAAGTGCGCCATGCTCGCGTGGGTGGCCCTGGAGGAAGCGGTCCTCGCCGCGAACTCCTGACCGTTGTGTGTTCCTCGGGAGGGGCGCAGCGACGCTAGCGCGCGTTTTCGGCGTTAGCGGCGCGGAGGGTTGTCTTCGAAGAGATCGGGGATGCCGTCGTCGTCCGCGTCTACCTTTTCCGCCTCTTCGATCCTGCGGTAGCGCTTGTTGCGGGAGCGCAGTAGAGCGGTAGCGAGCAGCGCGGCGAGCAACGATGCGGTCAGGATGGCGACCTTGGCGTTGTCGTTCGGCTCCGACCCCTGAGCGAAGCTGAGGTCATTGACCAGCAGGGAGACGGTGAATCCGACTCCCGCGAGGATGCCGACGCCGAGGAGATCCACCCACCTCAAATCGGGGTCAAGAGTCGCCTTGGTGGTCTTGGTGATTGTCAACGTGGTCAGGAGGATGCCGATGGGCTTGCCCAGGACCAGGCCCAGGATGATTCCCAGGGTGACCGGATCTCCGAGCGCGTTGACGAACCCGTCGACGCCGCCAATTGCCACACCGGCCGAGAAGAACGCAAAAATCGGCACGGCAATGCCTGCGGAGAGCGGGCGGAAGCGGTGCTCAAAGGTCTCCGCGAGACCAGGCTTGTTTGGCCGGGGCAACACGGACTTGCCGCCCTTGCCGATGCGCAGTACCGGAACCATGAAGCCGAGCAGCACGCCGGCCACTGTGGCATGGACACCTGATGCGTGCATCAGCGCCCAGGTGACAAAACCGATCGGCAGGAGGATGAACCAGGCCGCCGACGTGTTCTTCCCGAAGAACTTGGGGTTCTTCTGCGCGAGGAACGCGAACAGCGCCAGCGGGATCAGCGTCAGCAGCAGGAAGGTGAACTCCACCTCTTCCGTGTAGAAGAACGCGATGATGGCGATGGCAATCAGGTCATCCACCACTGCCAATGTCAGCAGGAAGATGCGCAGGGCGCTCGGCAGGTGGGAACTGATGACCGCGAGAACGGCCACCGCAAACGCGATGTCCGTAGCGGTGGGGATGGCCCAGCCGCGAATGGTTTCCGGCGATCCGAGGTTGACGAGGACGTAGATCAGAGCGGGAACGATGACGCCGCCGGCAGCTGCTGCCACCGGAACAATGGCGCGCGCAGGGTTCCGGAGATCCCCAGCCACGAACTCGCGTTTGAGCTCAAGGCCCACGAGGAAGAAGAAGATGGCCAGCAGGCCGTCAGCGGCCCACTGTCCTACCGAGAGCTTCAGGTGCCACGGCTCGTAGCCGAATTCAAAGTCCCGGAGAGCGAAGTAGCTGTCCGCGAAGGGCGAGTTGGCCCAGACGAGAGCCAGTGCGGCCGCAATGATCAGCAGGATGCCCCCGACGGTTTCTTTCCGGAGGATCTCGCCGATCCGGAGATGTTCGGGGTAACTGGACCGTCCGAGGACGTTCCGGGGCTGAGAACTCGACATGAGCGGCTCCTTCAGGGCAGGAAGAAATTATTGCCGACCAGACTTCCCGGCGCACCTGCTTAAGACCCTAGCAGGGGAGTCCGTACGGACGTGACGCACGTTACGTTGGTATTTAGGCTGCCAGCGTGCGGATTCCAATCACCAGGGTTGCTGCGCCCAGGATCATCGAGGTGGTCACCAGCATGAAGTGAACCTTGAGGAACCGGGTGGGTGCGCCGTTCTCATCCTTGGACCGCGGGTCCTTGAACACCCGGCGGAGGAACGGCGGCCAGACAATAAGCGTCCAGAGCCCGGCGATCACCAGGACTATGGACAGCGCGAGGGGCAGTTGCATCAGCGGTTCTCCAGCCAGCTCTTCGCCTGGGCAGCCTGAACGTTCAGGGCCTTGCCGATGAACGGTTCAGCGGCGTCGGCAATTTTGGCGCCCATGAACGGAATGGACGAGGTCACGTTGCCTTCGAGGTCCACACGGGTGGAGGTGCCCTCGGCAATCAGGCGCTGGACGGCGTCGACCGTCACGGGCGCGCCGGAGACCTTCATGGTGACCTTCGCTTCGCGGGAGCCGTCAGGCAGCGGTGCGGCCCAGTTCTCCGTCTGCGTCACGGTGATGGTCTCGCCGACAAACTTGCGGGCGAAATCCGGCAGTCGCGTTGTGGGCAGCGTGCGCACAGCGGTGAGGGTGAAAGCGGCGGAGGTGTCGCCGTCGACCGTCAGTGACTTCAGCTCCCCTCCGACGTGCTCACTGGTGTGCTTGAGGAACGCTTCATCGGTGAACACGTCCGTGACCGTCTGGACGCTGTAGGGCAGGGTGGTTGAGGCGCTGAGTGCCACTAATCCTCCGGGGTAGGTCTATTGGGTTTCCGGTACATCCTATGTGAGCGCTGGCTTCGAGCCTTCGTTGGGGTGTTTGCAGCTTCGTCCACAGGCGCCCTGCCGACCCGCCGAATACGAGTAGGCTTGAACTACTCCCCGGGATTCTTAGGAATTTCGGGCTTTCGTGTTGTCTTTTTCGTGCTCAGCTTCATTTCAAGTTACCCCTGAAGGAACGCCATGGCCCCCTCCGGACCCACCCTCAACGGACTCCGTGCTGCCCTGCAGGAGGACGCCTCCTTCGCGCGGGTGCGCACCAACGCATCCCGCCGGGTTGCGGACCGCAGTACCGATCTCGAGATCGGCGCACCCACCGGCCTGCGTGCCGCGCTGCTGGCGGAGATGGTGGACGGGCTCGCGTCGGCCTCAAACGACGACGGCGGCGCGCCCGTTGTTGTAGCCGTCACCGCCACGGGGCGGGAGGCAGAAGATCTGGCAGCTGCGCTGCGAAGCTACCTGCCGGCGTCGGGCATTGAAGAATTTCCGAGCTGGGAGACGCTGCCGCACGAGCGGCTCTCGCCGCGCTCCGACACAGTGGGCCGGCGGCTGTCCGTCCTGCGGCGGCTTGCCCACCCGGGCGCTGACCCGATCCGCGTGATTACGGCGCCGATCCGCGCCGTCGTGCAGCCGCTGGTTGCCGGGCTGGGCGAGCTGGAGCCGGTCACGCTGAAGGTGGGTCAGGAGCGCGGGTTCGACGAGGTGGTCCGTGCGCTCGCCGACGCCGCGTACGCCCGCGTGGACATGGTCACGCACCGCGGCGAATTCGCGGTGCGCGGCGGGATCATCGACGTCTTTCCGCCCACCGAGGACCACCCCATCCGCGTGGAGTTCTTCGGCGACGAGGTGGACCAGATGCGCTGGTTTGCCGTGGCCGATCAGCGTTCGCTGCCCACCGACGGTGATCGCGGGGCACCCGCGGAGCTGTATGCGCCGCCGTGCCGCGAGCTGCTCATCACGCCGTCGGTCATGTCCCGTGCCGCGCATCTAAAGGATCAGCTGCCGGCTGCGGCGGGGATGCTGGAGAAGATTGCCGGCGGGATCGCCGTCGAGGGCATGGAGTCGCTGGCGCCGGTGCTGGTTGACGCGATGGTCCCGTTTGTCGGCGAGTTGCCGGCCGGGTCGATTGCCGTCGTCGTCGAGCCGGAGAAGGTGCGCGCGCGTGCCCATGACCTCGAGGCGACCAACGAGGAATTCCTCCAGGCTGCGTGGGCAACAGCGTCCGACGGCGGTGCGGCGCCGGTCGATCTGAGCGGTCAGTTGGGTGCCGATCTGGAAGCGGCGAGCTTCCGGTCGCTGGTTGATACGCGGTCCTCCGCGCTGGCGAATGACGTTGCGTGGTGGTCGGTGACGTCCTTCGGGTCTGACGAGCTGCTGACCGAGGTCGACAGTTTCACCGTTGCGGCGCGTGAGCCGCGCGGATACCAGGGCGACGTCGCGGAGATGATGGAGTTCCTCGGCGGCCGGGTCCGTGACCAGTGGCGGGTGGTGGTCGCAACCGAAGGCCCCGGGCCGGCCCAGCGCTTGGCTGAACTGTTCCACGATGCTGACATTCCGGCGTCGCGCGTTGAATCGCTCGACCGCTCGCCGCAGCCGGGGATCATCGAGATCACCACGTCCTCCGCGGGCCGCGGGTTTGTGCTTGACGGGCTGAAACTGGGGCTGCTGACCGAGGCAGACCTGCTGGGTCGCACTTCTGCTTCGGGGACCCGCGACATGCGGAAGATGCCCTCGAAGCGGCGCAACGCCGTCGACCCTTTGCAGTTGCGTGAAGGTGACTTCGTGGTGCACGAGCAGCACGGTGTGGCGCGGTTCATCGAGCTGATCCAGCGGTCCACGGGCGCCGGTCCCACCAAGACCATCCGCGAATACCTGGTGCTGGAGTACGCGCCGTCCAAGCGCGGAGCCCCGGGGGACCGGCTGTTTGTGCCGACGGATCAGCTGGACCAGGTCACCCGCTACGTCGGTGGAGATACGCCGGCGCTGTCGAAGATGGGCGGGTCCGACTGGTCGAAAACCAAGAACCAGGCGCGCAAGGCCGTCAAGGAGATTGCCGGTGAGCTGATCCGGCTGTACTCGGCGCGGATGGCCTCGCGCGGGCATGCCTTCGCGCCGGACACGCCATGGCAGCGGGAGCTTGAGGAGGCTTTTCCGTACATCGAGACGCCGGACCAGCTGACGACTATCAATGAGGTCAAGGCGGACATGGAGCGGGAAGTCCCGATGGACCGTCTGGTCTCCGGCGATGTGGGTTACGGCAAGACGGAGATCGCCGTCCGGGCTGCGTTCAAGGCTGTGCAGGACGGGAAGCAGGTTGCCGTGCTGGTGCCCACCACCCTCCTGGTGCAGCAGCACTTCGAGACGTTCTCGGAGCGGTTCTCCGGGTTCCCGGTGCGGATCCGGGCGCTGTCCCGGTTCCAGACCACCAAGGAGTCCAAGGAAACGGTGGAGGGGCTGAAGAACGGTTCGGTCGACGTCGTGATCGGCACGCACCGGCTGCTGTCCACCGAAGTGCATTTCAAGGACCTTGGGCTCGTGATTGTGGACGAGGAGCAGCGGTTCGGCGTTGAGCACAAGGAGGCGCTGAAGAAGATGCGCACCAACGTGGACGTACTGGCCATGAGCGCCACGCCGATTCCGCGAACGCTGGAGATGTCGCTGACCGGAATCCGTGAGACGTCCACGCTGGCAACACCGCCGGAGGAGCGGCACCCGGTGCTCACCTATGTTGGCCCGTACACGGACAAGCAGACCTCCGCGGCGATCCGGCGTGAACTGATGCGCGAGGGGCAGGTGTTCTTCGTGCACAACCGGGTGTCCTCGATTGACCGGACGGCCTCCCACCTGCAGCAGCTGATTCCGGAGGCGAGAGTCGCCGTCGCGCATGGACAGATGAGCGAGTCCCGGCTGGAGCAGATCATCGTGGACTTCTGGGAGAAGAAGTTCGATGTGCTGGTGTGTACAACGATCATCGAGACCGGGTTGGACATTTCGAACGCGAACACGCTGATTGTGGACCGGGCGGACAACTACGGACTCTCGCAGCTGCACCAGTTGCGAGGCCGTGTAGGGCGCGGGCGTGAGCGGGCGTACGCGTACTTCCTGTACCCGTCGGAGAAGCCGCTGGGTGAGGTGGCTCTGGAGCGGCTGAAGGCCGTGGCGTCCCACAACGAGCTCGGTGCCGGTATGCAACTGGCGCTGAAGGACCTCGAGATCCGTGGCGCGGGAAACATGCTGGGCGGGGAACAGTCCGGACACATTGCCGGGGTGGGCTTCGACCTGTATATCCGGTTGGTCGGTGAGGCCGTGGCGAACTTCCGCGGAGAGGCCGAGGAGAAGGCCGCCGAAATGAAGATCGAGCTGCCGGTCAACGCGCATCTGCCGCACGATTACGTGCCGGGGGAGCGGTTGCGGCTTGAGGCGTACCGGAAGCTTGCCTCGTGTCTGACCGACGCCGCGATTGACGAGGTGGTTGAGGAGCTCAAGGACCGCTACGGTGATCTGCCGGCGCCGGTGGTCAACCTGGTGGCCGTGGCACGGTTCCGGGTGCGGGCGCGGTCGGTAGGTCTGACGGACGTGGCGCTGCAGGGCAACTTCATCAAGTTCGCCCCGGCCAATCTGCCCGAGTCGAAGGAAATGCGTCTGAAGCGGATGTACCCGGGGGCGTCGGTGAAGCCGGCGATGAATGCGGCGTTGATTCCGAAGCCGAAGACTGCTGCATTTGGGGGCCGCGACCTGGCGGACGCGGCGATCCTCGAGTGGGCGCAGAACGTGATCGATGCGGTGTTCGCGGCCTAACCCCCCCCCCGAACTTTTGCGCACCTCCGGTGACTTCCGACCCCTCGGAAGTCACCGGAGGTGCACAAATCTTCCGGGTTTGGGCGGTGGTAAAGTCATAGCGTCCATGCGGGTCCGATCACCTGTCCCGACGCTATCGATACCCCCGGCCCAACAAGGCCAAACGGGTACGCCGGGAACCGTTCCGCGCATGGCCGCGAGTAGAAGTATGGAGAACCTGTGACCATGGAAACCACGCGCGCCGGAACCACCGTTGCACCGGCGTCGAGGGCCCTGGACGTGATCGGTGGCGATCTCACCGAACGCAGCCTGCGCCGCTACCTCGAAGGCATTCCCGGCGTCGACGCCGTGGGCCTCGAAGCCCGCGCCGCCGCCCTGGGCACCCGCTCAATCAAGACCACCTCCAAGGCGTGGGCGCTGGACACCATCATCCGGCTCACCGACCTCACCACTCTTGAAGGTGCGGACACGCCGGGCAAGGTCCGCTCGCTGGTGGCCAAGGCTATGGTGCCGGATCCCGACGACATGTCCACCCCGCGCGTCGCCGCGGTCTGCGTGTACGGCGACATGGTGCCGCACGCTGTGGAAGCGCTGGGTTCAGCGCACGACGACGGCGCCTCCGGCCGCATCAACGTCGCCGCCGTGGCCACCGCCTTTCCCAGCGGCCGTGCGTCCCGCTCCGTCAAGCTCTCCGACACGTCCGACGCGGTTGCCGCGGGGGCCGATGAGATCGACATGGTCATTGACCGCGGCGCGTTCCTCTCCGGGCGGTACGGGCAGGTGTTCGACGAGATCGTGGCGGTCAAGGAAGCGTGCAAGCGCCCCGACGGTACGTACGCGCACCTGAAGGTCATCCTCGAAACCGGCGAGCTGAACACCTATGACAACGTGCGCCGCGCCTCCTGGCTGGGCATCCTCGCCGGCGGTGACTTCATCAAGACGTCCACCGGCAAGGTCACGCCGGCCGCCACGCTACCCGTAACGCTGTCCATGCTTGAGGTTGTCCGCGACTGGCACCGCCTCACCGGCGAGAAGATCGGCGTAAAACCCGCAGGCGGAATCCGCGCCTCCAAGGACGCCATCAAGTACCTGGTCACGGTCGCGGAAACTGTGGGGGAGGAGTGGCTGCAGCCGGACCTGTTCCGCTTCGGCGCCTCCAGCCTCCTCAACGACGTGCTCCTGCAGCGCCAGAAGCTCACCAGCGGCCGCTACTCCGGCCCGGCCTACGTCACGATCGACTAAAGGACCTGCCATGAATTTCCTCGATTACGCTCCCGCGCCCGAGTCGGCAGCGATCCTGAACCTCCGCGATGAATACGGCCTGTTCATCAACGGCGAGTTCGTCGCCGGCAACGGGGAGTCCTTCACCACCATCTCCCCGGCCACGGAGAAGCACATTGCCACAGTGTCCTGCGCCAACGAGCAGGACGTGGACACCGCCGTCGTCGCCGCCCGCCGTGCGTATGAGAAGACGTGGTCGCGCATGTCAGGTGCTGACCGCGGGAAGTACCTCTTCCGCATCGCGCGGCTGGTCCAGGAGCGCGCCCGCGAACTGGCCGTCGCCGAAAGCCTGGATAACGGCAAGCCCATCAAGGAAAGCCGCGACGTCGACATCCCGCTGGTTGCCGCCTGGTTCTTCTACTACGCGGGTTGGGCGGACAAGCTGGAGTACGCCGGAATGGGCCCGAACCCGCGCTCGCTCGGCGTCGCCGCACAGGTGATTCCCTGGAACTTCCCGCTGCTGATGCTGGCGTGGAAGATCGCCCCCGCGCTCGCCGCCGGCAACACCGTGGTGCTCAAGCCCGCCGAAACCACTCCGCTGACGGCACTGCTCTTCGCCGAGATCCTGCAGCAGGCTGACCTTCCCGCAGGCGTCGTCAACATTGTCACGGGCGCAGGGTCCACCGGCTCAGCACTGGTCAACCACGCGGACATCAACAAGGTCGCCTTCACGGGCTCGACGGCGGTGGGCCGGCAGATTGCGCGCTCCACCGCGGGCACGTCCAAGAAGCTCACGCTCGAACTGGGCGGCAAGGGCGCCAACATCGTGTTCGATGACGCCCCTATTGACCAAGCCATCGAGGGCATCGTCAACGGAATCTTCTTCAACCAGGGCCAGGTCTGCTGCGCAGGTTCGCGGCTGCTGGTGCAGGAATCCATCCACGACGACGTCGTTGAGCGACTGAAGGCGCGTCTGTCCACCCTGCGCGTGGGGGATCCGCTCGACAAGAACACGGACGTCGGAGCCATCAACTCCGCGTCCCAGCTGGGCCGGATGCGCGAGCTCTCCGACATCGGTGAGCAGGAAGGCGCCGAACGCTGGAGCCCGGCCTGCAACCTGCCCTCGGAGGGGTTCTGGTTCCCGCCGACCATCTTCACCAACGTGTCCACCAGCTCCCGGATCGCGCGGGACGAGATCTTCGGCCCCGTGCTGTCCGTGCTGACGTTCCGCACCCCCGCCGAGGCGATCGCGAAGGCCAACAACACCCCGTACGGCCTGTCCGCGGGAATCTGGACGGACAAGGGCAGCCGCATCCTGGCGGTTGCAGACAAGCTGCGTGCCGGCGTCGTCTGGGCCAACACGTTCAACAAGTTCGATCCTGCCTCGCCGTTCGGCGGGTACAAGGAATCCGGTTACGGCCGCGAGGGCGGCAAGCAGGGCCTGCACGCGTACCTGGCGCCGACTGTTCCCAACCGCTCGGCACTGAATGGAGCCAACCGATGAGCCGCCTGGCTGTTCCGAAGACCTACAAGCTGTATGTCGGCGGAAAGTTCATCCGGAGTGAATCCGGACGCGTGTATGAGGTTGCAACCACGAAGGGGAGCTTTTCGGTGAGTTCAGTCAACGCCGCGAAGGCTTCCCGGAAGGACGCCCGCGACGCCGTTGTGGCCGCCCGCGGAGCCGTCAGCGGCTGGTCCGGGACCACCGGCTACAACCGCGGGCAGGTGCTGTACCGGATCGCGGAGATCCTGGACGGACGGCGTGCGCAGTTCGCCGAGGAGATCGCCGCGTTCGAGGGTGTCTCCCTTTCGACTGCTACTGCACAGGTGGACGAGGCGATTGACCTGTGGGTTTGGTACGCCGGCTGGGCGGACAAGTACGTGCAGGTTGCCGGCAACGGTAACGCCGTGTCCGGTCCGTTCTTCAACCTGTCCGTGCCTGAGCCCACGGGCGTCGTGGCGGTGATCGCGCCGCAGGGGGCGGGGGTTCCGGGCTCGTTGCTCGGCTTCGTCCGCGCGGTGGCGCCGGTCCTCGTGAGCGGAAACACCGTCGTCGTTATTCCGAGTGAGCGGGCACCGCTTGCAGCGCTCAGCCTCGGCGAGGTCTTCGCGACCAGTGACGTTCCGGCCGGCGTCGTCAATATCCTGAGCGGATCACCGGCGGAGATTGCTCCGTGGCTTGCCGCGCACGCCGACGTCAACGCGCTGGACCTGCTCGGTGCCGGCGAGCTGGAGTGGGTGGACCTGCAGATCGCTGCCGCGGATACCCTGAAGCGGGTGCTTCCGCCGGAGCAAGGCCCCGACGCCGGTGCCCCCTCGCTGGATCGCATCACGTTCTTCACGGAGACCAAGACCGTGTGGCACACGAAGGGTCTGCTCTAGCGCTTCACACGAAAGGACCACCACAGTGCCGCAATTCGCAATCCTCATCTACGCAGACGAGTCCCTCCATGCTGTCGACGCAGCGGAGGCCGAACTCGAAGAGAATGACCGGCATGCGGAGGACCTTTCAGCGTCCGGCACCATGTCGCTCGCTTATGCCCTGACCCCTCGAGCTAGTGCGGTGTCCATCCGGCGGGACGGCACAAGCCCCGGACCGTTTGTCCAAGCCGACCAGTTCGTGGCCGGGTTCTACGTCATCGAAGCTCCGGATCTCGACGCCGCTATGGCAATTGCCCGCGTGAACCCGGCGGCGCGCACTGCCACCGGGGGCGTCGAAGTCCGCCCTGTACACAGCGGGGGCATCACCGCCAATAGCTAGGCGGATTCTCGTAGGGGTTCGAGGGCGGCTAGGATGAGGTCGAGGCCGAATATGAACTCCTCCGCCGGGTCGTAGCCGGCAGCGACGAGCGCCGCGGCGGACTCGTTGAGGTAGGGGAACTCGTCGGGAGGAAGCTGGGGCAGGTACACCTCCTCGCCCATATCCGCGAATTCCTCAGCGGTGTCGAA
Source organism: Arthrobacter sp. KKT183 (assembly GCF_055657625.1). Lineage (NCBI taxonomy): Bacteria > Bacillati > Actinomycetota > Actinomycetes > Micrococcales > Micrococcaceae > Arthrobacter > Arthrobacter sp. KKT183. The sequence continues at coordinate 1,029,185 of NZ_CM145770.1, forward strand.
CGGCAGGCTGGCTTCCTGCAAAGCGAAACCGTAGACATAACTGTCGAGCAGCCAGTTGGCATGGGTCGCCATCAGGACCGGGAAGCCGGCCCTCCGCAGACAGGCGGTGACCGCTTCGTGGTGGCGTAGGTTCGCGGGCCCCGGCGATGTCCGTGACTCCAGCAGGCCGATAGCCCACGGGTGCCGTGCGAGAACCTGTCGGGTGGATACGGCCCGCTGTCGCATCGCGGACTGCCAGTCGGTCTCCACGGGCGCGAGCTCGATCTCCCCGAATACGACGTCGATCATGGCATCCAGCAACTCCTCCTTGCTTGCCACGTAGTGATAGAGCGACATCGCGCCCGCACCGAGCGCGCCAGCCAGCCGGCGCATGCTCAGCCCGTCGACCCCCTCGCGGTCGGCAAGCCGCATCGCCTCGGCTACCACCCGTTGCTTGCTCAGCCCCGCGCCTGACGTGACCTCACTTTGCTTTTTCGCAGACATCGATCTCCTTGCTCTCTCAAGGTCTTGACAATAGTACACAGTACGATCACTCTATACGTACAGCGTACGTCGTACGGTGTACGGGCCGCGAGAGTCGCCGCTCGGACGTGAGGAGGCTTATGTGGGAATCGAACAGCAGTCCAAGGGTGGAGCAAGCCCGGTGCCGGGGGTAGACCCGGGCGGAGCAGCGACAATGCGGGCCGCCGTCCAGCACCGCTACGGGCCGCCGTCAGTCCTCGAAGTATCCGAGGTCGGGGTGCCGCTGCCCGGTCGAGGCGATGTGTTCGTCCACGTGGGTGCAGCGTCGATACATCCCGGCGACTACGTCGTCATGACCGGGAAACCGTACCTGGTGCGCCTGGCGTTCGGGCTACGCCGGCCACGCCACGGCACCCCTGGTATGGACCTAGCCGGCGTGGTGGAAGCGGTCGGGAAGGAGGTCACCACTCTCCGCCCCGGCGACAAGGTGTTCGGCTGGAGCGCGGCTGGAGCGCTCGCTGAGTACGCCTGCGTCCCGGCGAAGAACCTTGTTCCCATGCCTGCCAACCTGTCGGTTGTGGAGGCGGCAGCGGTGCCCACCTCGGCCATGACGGCGTTGCAGGCATTGCGCGACATCGCGCACTTCCAGCCGGGCCATACGGTGCTGGTCACGGGCGCGTCGGGCGGCGTGGGCTCCTTCGCCGTACAGATCGCCAAGGCGTTGGGCGCCGAGGTGACGGGTGTGTGCAGCACCCGCAACGTTGAACTGGTGCGGTCGCTCGGCGTCGACCACGTCGTTGACTACACGAGCACCGACTTCACGAGCACCGATTCAACCCGCACGGGGAAGCGCTACGACGTCATCTTCGACAACGTGGAAGCCCACCCCCTGGCCGCTGTCCGTGAAGCGCTGACACCTACCGGCACCCTTATCCCCAACAGCGGACGCGGCGGCCGCTGGCTCGGCCCCATCGCTCGGATTGTCAAAGCGCGCGTGCTGTCCGGCTTCACCCGTCAGCACTTGAGGCCTTTTACATCGCTCGGGAAGCGCCAGGACCTGCTCACCCTGGCTGATCTGCTCGCGGCCGGGCAGGTCACGCCCGTCATCGACCGTACCTACCCCCTCGACGAAGCTGCCGACGCCCTCCGCTACGTCGGGGCCGGCCACACCCAAGGGAAGGTCGTGATCACCGTCTGAGAACCGGACCGACTCAGCCCGTATGTATCACTCCCAGGCCTGCCGCCACTTTGGCGGACCGACCACCCCTCACGAAAGAAACCGATGACCATCCGAACGAACACCCCGAAACTGTCCGATAACCCTCCAGTCCCCGTCCAGGCCAAGCTCGCGGCCGCCTGGACCAGCTTGATGTTCTTCGTCATCTACATCGACTACTTCCACCTCTATAAGCCCGGCGCCATCGACCAGATCCGGGGTGGCGAAATCTATGAGTTCGACATCAGCGGGTTCTTGTTGACCATTTTCGTTGTGGTCATAGGGATCCCGGCCCTGATGATCCTGCTCTCCATGACCCTGTCAGCCCGGATGAACCGCGCCACGAACCTCATCGTGGCATCCCTCTACATCCCCGTGATGGTGTTCAACGCGGCCTCGACGGACTGGGAATGGGCCTCCTTCTACGCCTTGTCCATCGGAATCGAGGTGCTGATCCTGGCCTTCATCCTGCGCTCCGCCTGGACCTGGACCCGCATCCCCGCCGTCCCAGCCGGTCCCGCAACGGACTCCGAAATGACTCTGCGGTCTCGAGATACGAGGACCAACACAGTATGAGTACGCCGAAGGACGTCCCTTAGAACGGGTGCAGCAGCCGATGCACGAACCGCCGGGTCCGTTCCTCCCGGGGATCGCGCAACACCGTCTCAGGCGGGCCGTGCTCAACCACCACGCCGCCGTCCATGAAAACCACTTCGGTGGCCACCTCGCGAGCAAAGGCAAGCTCATGCGTGACAAGCACCATGGTCCAGCCCTCGTCAGCCAGCTCCTTGATGACGGAGAGGACCTCGCCCACCAGTTCGGGGTCCAGGGCCGAGGTTGGCTCGTCGAACAGCAGCAGCGTGGGACGCAGCGCGAGCGCGCGGACAATGCCCACGCGCTGCTGCTGACCGCCGGACAGCTCGTGCGGGTACTGGTCCTTTTTCTCCGCGAGGCCTACGCGGCCCAACAGTTCCTCTGCCTCTTGAACAGCCTCCGCCTTGGGCCGGCGCTGCACCTGCACCGGGCCTTCGATGACGTTTTCGAGCACCGTCTTGTGCGGGAAGAGGTTGTAGTGCTGGAACACCATGGCGCTGCGGTCCCGCAGCGCTGCGAGCTCCCGCTTCGATGCGCCTGACCCGAAGTTGACCACCGGGCCGCCGTCGAAAGTGATGCGTCCGGCGTCGGGAATTTCCAGCCCGTTAAGGGAACGCAGAACCGTGGTCTTGCCGGATCCGGAAGGCCCGACCAACGCCACCACGCCGCCCTGGGCAACGGACAGGTCAATCGAGCGCAGCACCTCGTTGTCTCCGAAGGATTTCCGGAGTCCCTCGACTTTCATCACCGGTTCAGGATCAGTGCGCGACATAGCGGTCCAGCCTCTTCTCGATTCGGGACTGCCCTGCCGAAAGGACAAGACAGAAGACCCAGTACACGGCCGCGGCCTCAACGTAAATCAGCATGAACTGCTGGCTGAATGAGGCGATCTCCTGGGCCTGGCGGAACAGCTCCGTTACCAGGACTATCGACGCCAGCGAGCTGTCCTTCACCAGCGAAATGAACGTATTGGACAGCGGAGGCACAGATACCCGGGCAGCCTGCGGCAGGATGATGCGCCGCAGGGTTAAAGTGCGGGACATGCCGATGGTGTGCCCGGCTTCCCACTGGCCGCGGGGGACGGAGAGGATGGACGCCCGGATGATCTCGGCAGCGTAACCGCCCACGTTGAGGGAGAACGCGATGATGGCGCTGGGCCAGGGCGGAATGGTGAGGCCGATCGATGGCAGGCCGTAAAAGATCACGAACAGCTGCACCAGCAGTGGAGTACCGCGGATCACGGAGACGTACGCCCGGCCGATCCCGGACGCGATCCGGTTGTTGCTGAGCCGCATGAGCGCCACCAGCAGCGCCAGCATAAGGCCCAGTGCCATGGAAGCCAGCGACAGGGGAATAGTGCCCTTCAGGCCGCCCTCGATGAGTGGCCAGAGCGAGGTCAGGGCCAGATCCCAGTCGATGTCCATAAGCTCCTACGCTATCCCAGTGGCTGATCGTGATTTCTGCATGAAAACGCACATACAAACGGCGGGCACCGCGGAGGCTGCGTGCCTCGCGACCGGTGCCCGCCGTCGTCGTACTGGTTACTCTGCGCTGATTACTCGGCGCTGACGTCCTCACCGAAGTACTTCTCCGAGATCTCGGCCAGCGTGCCCTCTTCGCGGAGCTCGGCGAGGGCCTCATTCACGGCCTCAACAAGCTCGTCGCTGCCCTGGCGGAAAGCCAGCGCGCTGCGGGACTGCTCGTCGGTCTCCGCGACCACCTTGATGTTCTCGTTGGGGGTGGACTTCTGGTAGTCGAGGAAGGTGAGCTCGTCATTGATGGTGGCGTCAACGCGGCCCTGCTCCAGCAGGGTCACTGACTGCGCCCAACCCTCAACGGCCTCAACCTGGGCGCCGCTTTCCTCCGCCAGCTCGTACCAGTTGCTGGTGAGTGACTGCGCCGTGGTCTTGCCTGCGAGATCCTTGAACGAGCTGATTTCGCTGTTGTCAGCCGAGGTCACAATGACGCCGTTGCTGTAGGTGTAGGGCTCGGAGAAGGCGTAGGCTTCCTCGCGCTCCGGGGTGATGGAGACCTGATTTGCGATGACGTCGAAGCGGCCCGCCTCGAGTCCGGCGAAGATGGCGTCCCACTGGGTCTCTTCGAACTCTGCTTCAACGCCGAGCTTCTCGGCGACGGCGGTGATGACCTCGACGTCGTAGCCGGTCAGCTCGCCGGCGCCGCCCTCGTGGTAGGTGAAGGGCTTGTAGGTGCCCTCGGTCCCGACGGTCAGCACGCCGGACTCCTGGATCTCAGCGAGCGTGGTGCCGCCTGCGGACTCGGTGGCCGCGCCCGTGGCGGTGTCGGATGAAGCAGATGAACCGCAACCGGCAACCGCAAAGAGGATGGCGGTAGCGGCGCCGAGCAGCGGAAGACGGCGAGAAATCATGGAGGTATCCTTTGACGCTTGAACGGAAAGCTTGGACTGCCCGGGTACGGGAGCTATCCATTCCAGCAGTCGACGGCCCGTCCTTATTCCCCCGCGTAACAGTGCGTAACATAGCGCTGAGGCGGTCAGGGCAAGCAAAAAGGGGCCCGCCTCCGCGGACCCCTCCTGACAAAATACGCGGCGTTAGGCCTTACGGTTGCCCTTTGCCATCCGGTAGCCGGAATCTGAACGGCCCATGATGGTCTGTGGAATCCAGAACGCAAGGAAGAAAAGTGTGAGGCACACCGCAAACGGCCACACGTTGGTGCGCTCGAAGAATGACAGCACATAGATGGACGCGGCGAAGAGGATGAACATCACCACGAAAGCAACAGCGGCGGTCAGGCCGTGGCCCTCGCCGGAGTGCTCGGGGCGCTTGTTGTTCTTGTCGCGGGTTGTGCCTACCGGGTGTGCCATGAGTCTCCTCGTTCTGATGCGTGGCCTGTCTGCCTTAACTCTAGCGCCCGCGGCAGGTTTCCGCGGGCCGGTGCGGACGTGGCAGAGCGCCGGCCTCAGCCCACGATCAGCTTGACCGCAAGCGCCAACATCACCACGCCGATGACCACGTCCACCACCCGCCAGGTTCGCGGACTCTTCAACACACCCGAGAGCGCCCGGGCACCGAAACCGAGGGCGCAGAACCAGATAATGCTGCCGACGACGGCGCCGGCCGCGAACACCCACCGGGTCCCCTCTCCCTGCTGGTTGGCCAGGCTTCCAAGCAGGACGACGGTGTCCAGGTAGACATGCGGATTGAGATAGGTCAGCGCGAGAGTGGTGGCAACCACCGACCCGCGGCTCCGCGGCGCTTCCGCGGTCAGGGCCGCCGGCTTCAGCGCCGAGCGGAAGGAGCGGACGGCGAACCAGGTCAGGTACACAGCGCCGCCCCACCTCAGGATGTCGAGGATGGCAGGGAACTGCGAGACCAGCGCGCCGATTCCCGCAGTGCCTCCGAGGATGAGCGCCGCATCGCTGACAATGCACAGCGCCACCACCACTCCCACGTGTTCCCGCCGGATGCCCTGCCGCAGTACGAATGCGTTCTGCGCGCCGATGGCGATGATCAGGGCAAGGCCCGTCAGCAGGCCGGTGCCCCAGATGCTCAACATGGGATCAACGCTATTCAGCGGAAGCAGTGTAGACAAACGATAGATTCTGCGCATGCATTAGGTTTGCTTCATGCAGTTCGAACAGTTGCGGGCTCTTGCGGCCATCATCGACGAGGAGTCCTTCGAGGCCGCCGCAGACACTCTTCGCATCACCCCCTCCGCGGTCAGCCAGCGCATCAAGGCACTGGAAGCCTCGGTAGGCCAGATTGTGGTGCGCAGGGGCATACCCTGCACTCCGACTGATGCGGGTTCGGTGCTGCTCCGCATGGCTCGACAGGTGCAGATCATCGAGGCTGAGACCCGTTCTGCCCTTGGCCACGGTGAAGCAACCCGAACTGTCACCCGGGTTGCAGTCAACGCCGATTCGCTGGCCACCTGGTTTGTCCCCGTCCTGGGCGAGGCTGCCGGCTGGACGGACACCACGCTGGACCTGCGCGTGGAAGACCAGGACCACAGCAGCAGGCTCCTCCGGCAGGGCGACGTCATCGGCGCCATCACCTCGGATCCCGCCCCGGTGAACGGGTGCCGGGCTGAGTTGCTTGGGTACATGCGGTACCTGCCCGTGGCCACGACTGCGCTGCGGAGCCGCTTCATGAACGACGACGGCATCGACTTCACCCGCATGCCGGTCCTGCAGTTCAATGCGAAGGATGACCTGCAGCAGCGCTTTTTGCTGTCCCACGGCGTCACTCAGCCTCCGCCCCGACACCTCATCCCGTCGTCGGAAGCGTTCCTCGCGGCACTCCGGGCGGGCCTGGGCTGGGGCATGATTCCCGAGCTGCAACTCGAATCGGACCTCGATCTCGGGGCCCTGGTGCTACTGGAGAAGGACGCGCACGTTGATGTGCCGCTCCATTGGCAAACGTGGACGCTGAATTCGGAGCGGTTGAACCGCATGACGGAGGCCGTCCGCGAGGCGAGTCACCGACTGCGTTCTGGAACTTTCGCGCAGATCCGGTGAGCTGGCGGCGTCCGGATCCCGCCGTACCTGCGCAAAAGTTCCGGTTCGCCACCCGGTGGCCAGAGGTCTCATGGGTGTAGTCAGAGCTGCAGGCGGTACCCGCGCTTGATGACCGTCGCCACCAGAGACGCCTCGGGCAGCGTCTTCCGGAGCCGGCTGATGGTCATGTCCAGCGCGTGTTCCCCGGCACCGTCTCCGAGCACCCCGGCCAACTGCTCCCGCGACAGCACCGCACCATTGGCCTCGACCAGCGCTCGGAAGAGGCTCATCGGCGCAGGTGCCAACTCGACAGGATTCCCGTCAATCCGCAGGTTCTTCCCACGCAGCTCGATCAGCCCGTAGCGGCTCGGGTACTGCAGCACGCGATGCTGGCCCAGGTACTCACCGACCAAGCGGATCAGCGCTCCCATGCGGAACCGTTCCGGAATCAGCGGCGACACTCCCGCCTCCACCAGCGGCTGCGCAGTCACCGGCCCGACGACGGCGGCCGCCACCGGCCCACGAAGCGCCGCCAGGAACGCGTCCCGGCAGCCCATTTCGGACGCTGTGCTCAGCACGGCGTCGACGGCCGGAGCGCTGGTGAACGTCACAACATCCAGCCCGCCGTTGCAGACGGCCTCAATGAGCCGGGGCAACTGATTCGCGCCGGCGGGCTTTACCCAGCGGTACGGGGTTGCGGTCAGAACGTCGGCGCCTGCCCGCCGCAGCCGGTCGAGCTGCCGATAATCGGTGTAGCCGTGGAGTTGGACGGCGACGGTCTTTCCTCGCAGCTCCAGTCCGAGCATCATGTTCACCAGCGACGCCGTGGTCTCATCAGCGCTGATGCCGGCGTCCGTCAGCCCGGCCGCCCGCACGGCACCGCGTGCTTTGGGCCCACGGACGTAAATCTCTGACTCACCGAGCACGGCCAACAACGCTTCCCCGACTCCCGCGGCGTCCGCAGCCTCCGACCAGCGGCGCAACCCGTACGCCGTGGTGATCACGGCGTAGTCCGGCCGAGCTGCAATGATCTGCTGCGTGTCCTCGACCAGCGGCAGGTCAGCTGCCACGGGAGCGATCTTGAGCGCCGGCGCGTGCATCACCGTAGCGCCGCGCCGCTCCAGCGCGTCAATGAGGTCAGCCGAACGCCGATCGGACGTCACGCCGATTCGGAATCCGGCGAGGGAGCCCTCAACCGGTAGATCCGGTGCTTCCGGCGACGGCGTCGATGAGGGCGCTGTCACCGTCACGATGCTCCCAGCGGCTGCGCCAGAACGTGCTCAAGCGTGGCGGAAAAGTCCCGGTGCTGACGCACCACCTCACCGATCACGACGACGGCGGGAGACGCGCAGCGCGCCCGCCCCGCCGCTGTGACGGCGTCACCCAGGGTGGTGACGGTGGTCCGCTGCTCGGGGCTGTAGCCTTTTTCGACGATGGCGACGGGCACGCTCGAAGCCAGTCCGGCCTTGCGCAGGCCGGACGTCAGCTGCGGAAGCGTCCCGATTCCCATCAGCACCACGATAGTGCCGCCGAGCTTCGCCAGCGCCTCAAACTCGGTATCAGTGAGCGGTTGATGACCTGAGATGACGGTGAACGCATGAGCCACCCCTCGATAGGTGACGGGTATGCCCGCGGCCGCCGGAACGGCAATGGAGCTGCTGATCCCCGGCACGGTGGTCACCGGGATGCCCTCCGCCAGGCAGGTGTTGACCTCTTCGCCGCCCCGCCCGAAGACAAACGGATCGCCGCCCTTGAGCCGCACCACGTGCTTGCCCTCGCGCGCCTTGGCGACCATGAGCTTCTCGATCTCCGCCTGACTGACCGGGTGGTGGCCTGGGGTCTTCCCGACGTCGATCAGCTCTGCACCCGGGGCCAGCTGCGGCAGCGTCCGGTACGGTCCCAGTCGGTCATAGAGCACGACGTCGGCCTCCCGCAGCGCCTGCTTCGCCCGCACGGTCAGGAGGTCCTCCACACCTGGCCCGCCGCCGATCAGGGTGACCCTCCCGCCCGTCGTGGCGGGTTCCTCGGAAGCGGTGAGGATCCGGCGCTCGCGGCAGGCCGCACGCAGCGGTTCCCAATCCTGCTCACCGAGGGGAGCGCCGCCGGCTCCGGAATAGCCCGGCATCGTCCTGTCCGCAGTAGCGCCGTCCATCACTACCGCAAGGCTCACTGCGTCCAGCAGCCGCGGCTGGAACTGGGCCGGCGTCGCGATGCGGCGGACTGTCGCTCCACCGGCGGTGTAGCGGCGCACCGTGTGGCGGGCCGCCGTCGTCGTGCCTGCGATAAGGACGGTCAGTCCTGCGCAGTCGAGGGTGAGTTCGATGCCGTTGACGTTGATTCCAGCAGCGGTGCTCATTCTGCTGCCTCCAGCGTCTCCATTGCTTCCAGCGACCCCGGTCTCTGCGGCAGTGCGGCGCGGACCGGGATCCCGGCGCCCAGCAGCACCGGCCCGGTACCGGCCTGCGCGGCTGCACGTTCCTCGTCGGTGGCGGGTCGGATCTGGCCCCGTTCGGGAACATTGGCGATCCAGTCGTCCTTCTCATGCGGGGCGTTGACAAAGGAGCGGAAGCGGCGCAGGCGCTCGGGGTCCTTGAGGGTGGCGGCCCACTCGTCCTCGTAGTTGTCGATGTGGCGGGCCATGGCGGTTTCGAGGTCGTCGGCGATGCCGAGGGAATCGTGGATGATGACGTCTTCGACGTGCTTGAGGCCGCCGTCGAGCTCTGCCTGCCACGCCGCGGTGCGTTGCAGCCGGTCGGCGGTGCGGATGTAGTACATGAGGTAGCGGTCGATGTAGCGGATGAGGGTGTCGTCGTCGAGGTCCTTGGCGAGCAGCTGCGCGTGGGCCGGCGTGGCGCCGCCGTTGCCGCCGACGTACAGGTTCCAGCCGTCCGAGGTGGCGATGATGCCGACATCCTTGCCGCGGGCCTCGGCACACTCGCGGGCGCAGCCCGAGACGCCGAACTTCAGCTTGTGCGGGCTGCGCAGGCCCCGGTAGCGCAGCTCCAGGTTGATGGCCATGGCCACCGAGTCCTGGACGCCGAACCGGCACCACGTCGAGCCGACACAGGACTTCACGGTCCGCAGGCTCTTGCCGTACGCCTGGCCGGACTCAAAGCCGGCCTCGACGAGGATCTTCCAGATCTCGGGGAGTTCCTCGAGCCGGGCACCGAACAGGTCGATGCGCTGGCCGCCGGTGATCTTCGTGTACAGGTTGAAGTCCTGGGCCACCTTGGCAATGACGCCGAGCTTCTGCGGCGTGATTTCGCCGCCCGGGATGCGCGGCACCACCGAGTAGGTGCCGTTCTTCTGCATGTTGGCCAGCGCGCGGTCGTTGGTGTCCTGCAGGATGCCGCGGCCGCCGTCGAGCACGTATTCGGCGCGCTGCGAGGCGAGGATGGAGCCGATGACGGGCTTGCAGATGTCGCAGCCGAGGAGCCCTGATTCGGGGACACCGAAGCGTTCGATGATGCCCTCGAAGCTGTCGAGCTCCAGGACGCGGACGGCTTCGAAGAGCTCCGGGCGTGACATGGTGAAGTGTTCGCAGAGTGCCTTGGAGACCTCGATGCCGCTCTTGGTCAGCTCGCCCTCGAGGAGCTTCTTGAGCATCGGCACGCAGGAACCGCAGCCGGTGCCGGCCTTGGTGCAGCCCTTCAGCGGGCTGAGCTCGCGGACCGGTTCGGAGCCCTCGCAGGTGCCGCAGCCGTTGACGGCATCGCGGATGGAGCCGGCGGAGACGTTGTTGCAGGAGCAGAGAATGGCGTCGTCGGGCAGCTCGGTGTCCGGGGCCTCACCTGCGACGGCAGCGGAGAGGTAGGCGCCCGGCTCGGCGCTGAGCTCCCGTCCCAGCAGCGGGCGGAGTGCCGTGTAGGGGGAGGCGTCGCCCACGAAAATGCCGCCGAGGAGGGTCTTGGCATCATCGGTGACCACGAGCTTCTGATAGAGGCCGCGAGCGGGATCCGCATACACGATTTCGAGGCTGTGCTCGGTCTTCGCGAAGGCGTCACCGAAGCTGGCAACCTCCACGCCGGAGAGCTTGAGCTTGGTGGCGGTGTCAAAGCCGGGGAAGGTTGCGGTGCCGCCGTGCAGCCGGTCAGCGACGATCTCCGCCATGGTGTTCGCCGGCGCCACGAGGCCGAGGCACATGCCCTCGAAGCAGGCCACCTCGCCGATGGCCCAGATGCTCGGATCCTCGGTGGCGCAGGCGTCGTCGATCACCACGCCGCCGCGCTGGCCCATGGTCATTCCGGCGTCCCGGGGGAGCTCATCGCGGGCGCGGACACCGACCGCGACGACCACGAGGTCAGCCGGGATCCGGCGGCCGTCGGCCATGTCGACCCCGGTCATCCGACCGTCCTCAAGCACAAAGCCGGCGGGGAACACGCCGCCGTGTACGGTGAGCCCCTTCGCGGTGATCAGCCGGTCGAGGGCCTGCCCGGCGCCCTGGTCCAGCTGGGTATTCATGAGCCAGGGGGCTCCGTTGATGACGGCGGCGTTGGCGCCGAGGGACTGCATGCCGCCCGCCGCTTCAAGGCCCAGCAGGCCGCCACCGATGACGACGGCGTCGATGGTCCGCCCATACTCCTCCGTCAGGCGGGCGACTTCCGCGCGGAGGGTACGGACGTCGTCGACCGTTCGGTAGACATGCGCGGATTCCATGCCGGGAAGCGGTAGCCGGGCAGCGTTGGAGCCGGTGGCGAGAACCAGTTGGTCATAGGGGTACACCTCGCCGGCCTCGGTGGTGACCGTGCGGGCTTCCCGGTCCAGCGACACCGCACGGGAGCCGGTTGCGAGGGTGACGGCCGGGTGGTCCCACATGGTTGGCTCGCCGAGGGTGAGGTCGACGTCGTCGAGCAGTGCCTGGCTGAGGGCAACGCGGTCATACGGCAGCCAGGTCTCCTCGGTGAGGACGGTGACGCAGAACCCGTCCAGCCCACGGGAGACCATGGCCTCGACGAAGCGGTGGGCAGCCGGGCCGCCGCCGACGACGAGGATCTGTTGGAAGTTCATGAGGGGTACCTTTCGCCGCTTTGCAGCTTCCGAACTCAGCCGGTTGCCGCACTTAGGTACCGAGCGTACGGACGCCCAATTGCCCCGCGATTTCGCTTATGTAAACGAAGATTAACTTCACACTCACCGGTGACAGGCGGCTTGGTGAGGTGCGTTTTACGCAGCCGCAACACTTCGGGCGGGAGCGCGTAACGCGGCGTTCGTAGCGTCGGATGCAGGCTCAGTTGACCAGTAATCGCAACTGATCAAACAATCCGAACGGGGAGACTCATGACTCTGCAACTCGATCACACACCGACGCTCGCTGCTTTCGAGGACGGCACCTGGTATCCCATCTGCCGGCTTGAGGACCTCGAGCTGTGCTGGGGAGAAGCTGCGCTGATCCACGGCCGTCAGGTGGCGCTGTTCCGGGTGGATTCAGCGACGGTGTTCGCCGTTTCGCACCGCGACCCGGTCAGCGGCTCACAGGTCATGGCACGCGGAATTGTCGGCTCACGCGGGCAGAGGTTCACCATCACCTCGCCCCTGCACAAGGAGGTCTACTTCCTGGATTCCGGCGTTCCCGCAGCGGGATCCGGGACGGCCCTGCGAAGCTTCCCGACGCGGGTGATCAGCGGAATGGTGGAAGTGCTCGTCTAGAGCCCTAGCGCTTCCTCAACATCGCGGATCACGGCATCGAGCCGGGTCCGCGCTGTTGCTTTCGCGTCCGCTACCTCTGCTGCGGAATCCACCGGTTCAATGACCTCCAGGTAGCACTTGAGCTTGGGCTCGGTGCCGCTGGGGCGGATGATCACGCGGGTGTCGTCCCGGGTGACGTAGAGCAGCCCGTCGGTGGGCGGCAGATGGACGCCTTCAGCCAGGTCCTCCTCGACCACCACATCTGAACCCGCAAACGACGACGGCGGCGCCTCGCGAAGGCGGTTCATCATGGCTCCCAGCAGCCCCAGGCTGCCTACCCGTACTGACAGTTGGTCGCTGGCGTGCAGCCCGTGGACGAGTGCCAGTTCGTCGAGGATGTCGAAGAGGGTCTTGCCCTCGGCTTTGCAGGCAGCGGCGAACTCGGCCAGCAGCAGGGCTGCGGACAGGCCGTCCTTGTCCCGTACCAGTTCCGGTGCCACGCAGTAGCCGAGTGCTTCCTCGTAGCCGTAGGTGATGTCCGGAACGCGGGAGATCCACTTGAAGCCCGTGAGCGTTTGGGCGTGGCTGATGCCGGAGGCGTCCGCGATCCTGCCGAGCAGTCGCGAGGAGACGACCGAGTTGGCGAAGACGGCGCCGTGCTTCGCATCGCCCGCGAGCCGGGCCGCCACGTGGAGGCCGAGCAGCGCGCCCGTTTCATCCCCGCGCAGCATCCGCCATTCACCTGTCGCAGGGTCCTTGGCCGCGGCGGCAACGCGGTCGGCGTCGGGATCATTGGCCAGCACAAGATCGGCGTCCTGGTCAGCCGCAGCGGCCAGCGCCAGGTCGAGCGCACCGGGCTCCTCCGGGTTGGGGAAGTCGACCGTGGGGAACGTGGGGTCCGGTTCTGCCTGTTCCTCGACGACGTGCACGGTGTCGAACCCGGCGGAGGCGAGGACGCTCTGCGCGGTCCGCCCGCCCACTCCATGTAGAGGCGTGAGCACGATCGACAGGTCGCGGGACGGGTACGCCTCCCGGTCCGCGAGGGCAAGAACGGAAGCAACGTAATCCGTCTCAATGCTTTCGGGGAGGACGTTCCAGCCCGGCGCCAGTTGAATATCGCGAGCGGCTGCAATCTGCTCGGCGATCTGCGCGTCATGCGGGGCGACAATCTGCACGCCGCGCGCAGTCTCCTCCACCGCACGGCCGCCGAGGTACACCTTGTACCCGTTGTCCTGCGGCGGGTTGTGGCTCGCCGTCACCATCACACCGACCTCGCACTCAAGTGCACGGACCGCGTAGGCGAGCACCGGCGTCGGCAGTTCAGAGGGCATGAGGAAGGTTTCGAGGCCGGCCGCAGTGAAGATCGCTGCGGTTTCCTCCGCGAAGATGCGCGAGTTGCGGCGTGCATCAAAGCCGACGACGGCGCGCGGCGCGTAGGCGCCTTTCGCCAGGTTGAGCGCGTGGGCGGCCACTCCCGCCGCGGCACTGCGCACGACGACCCGGTTCATCCGGTTGGGACCGGGGCCCAGCGCGGCACGCAGGCCGGCCGTGCCGAAGAGCAGCGGTCCGCTAAAGGCGTCCTCAAGCTGCTGCAGGGCAGCGGCCTGGCCGGCGTCGTCGTCGTTCCGGGCTCGGGCGAGGAGGTCTTCCAGCTCGGAACGGGTCTCGGGATCCGGGTCCTGGGCGGCCCATTCGCGGGCAACGGTGAAGAGGTCGGTGGAGGATGGCTGCATGTCTAGAGCCTGCCGATGATGTCGGCGAGAAGCCGGGAGATTCGCGGGCCTGCTGCCTGCCCGGCTTCGAGAACCTCGGCGTGGCTGAGCGGGATGGGGCTGATGCCGGCGGCCAGGTTGGTGACCAGGGACATGCCGAAGACCTCCATGCCTGCGTGGCGGGCGGCGATGGCCTCGAGTGCCGTGGACATGCCGACGAGGTCCGCGCCGATCCGCTTGGCGTACTGGACCTCGGCGGGGGTCTCGTAGTGCGGGCCGGTGAACTGTGCGTAGACGCCCTCGTCCAGGGTGGGGTCAACTTCCCGGGCCAGGTTGCGCAGGCGTGGGGAGTAGAGGTCGGTGAGGTCCACGAACGTGGCGCCCTCGAGCGGGGAGGCGGCCGTGAGGTTGAGGTGGTCCCTGATGAGCACCGGTGTGCCGGGGGTCCACTGTTCCTGCAGGCCGCCGCAGCCGTTGGTGAGGACGACGGTCTTGGCGCCTGCGGCGGCGGCGGTGCGGACACCGTGGACCACTGCGCGGACACCGCGGCCCTCGTAGTAGTGGGTACGGGCGCCGAGTACGAGCGCGCGCTTGCCGGCCGGCGTGAGGATGGAGCGGACGGTGCCGACGTGGCCTTCGACCGCGGGGGCGGCGAAGCCGGGAATGTCCGTCGCCTGCAGGGTGTGCGTGGTTTCGCCGATCAGCTCGGCGGCCTCACCCCAGCCCGAACCCAGCACCAGGGCAATGTCATGGGACGCTACCGACGTCTGGCGGGCAATGTAGTCCGCGGCATCGCGGGCAAGGGCAAACGGGTCCGTCGAGGATTGGTCAATCACCGGTCCAACCTACCGGTCGAGCGCGTGTTGTTCCACCCGTCCGGGGCTTCGGCGCGGTGATTCGGGCGGGTGCGTGGCGCCGTCGGGCTGTTTGAGGGCTGGTGCCTGATAGGACAGAATGGCAGGTGTGACGAGTCAACTGGATTTCAGCGCCCTCCGTATCGCAATCCTCGGGGGTGGTCCGGGCGGCTATGAGGCGGCCATGGTCGCTGCCTCGCTGGGTGCGAAGGTCACCATCGTTGAGCAGAACGGGCTTGGCGGCTCAGCGGTGCTCACCGACGTCGTTCCTTCCAAGACACTCATTGCCACGGCGGACACCATGGCGCGCGTGGCGAATGCCCACAGCCTTGGCGTGAAATTCGCTGATGCCTCCTCGGCGTACGCCGACTTCACCCAAGTGAACCAGCGGCTGCTTGACCTGGCCGTGGACCAGTCCAAGGACATTTCGGCGGCGCTGGAGCGGGCCGGCGTCACCATCATCATCGGCACCGGGAAGCTGCTGGACAACCACCGGCTCGAAGTTGAAACGGACGCCGGCACCAGCATCGTGGAGGCCGACGCGATCCTCCTGGCCCTCGGCGCCCATCCGCGCGAGCTTCCCACCGCTGTTCCCGATGGTGAGCGGATCTTCAACTGGAAGCAGGTCTATAACCTCACCGAGGTTCCGGAACACCTGATCGTGATCGGCTCAGGCGTGACCGGCGCGGAGTTCGCTTCCGCTTACCACGGTCTCGGCGCTGAAGTGACGCTCATTTCCAGCCGTGACCGCGTGCTTCCTGGTGAGGACGCCGACGCCGCCGAGGTGCTGGAGGGCGTCTTCCGGTCCAGCGGGATGACCGTGCTGTCGAAGTCCCGCGCCGAGGGCGTGGAGCGGGTAGGGGACGGCGTCCGGGTCACGCTGTCCGACGGACGAACGGTTGATGGCAGCCACTGCCTCGTTGCCGTCGGTGCCATTCCCAATACCGCAGGGATCGGGCTCGAGGAAGCGGGCGTTGCCGTGACCGAGTCGGGGCACATCAAGGTGGACGGCGTCTCGCGTACCACCGCGCCGAATGTGTACGCATCGGGTGACTGCACCGGCGTCCTGGCGCTTGCCTCCGTGGCGGCGATGCAGGGGCGGATCGCCATGGCGCACCTGATGGGGGATGCGGTGTCGCCGCTCAAGCTCAAGACCGTCGCCTCCAACATCTTCACGGCGCCGGAAATCGCCTCCGTGGGTGTTTCGGAAGCCGACGTCGAGTCCGGCCAGTACCAGGGCGACATCTTCAAGCTCTCACTCAGCACCAACGCCCGCGCCAAGATGCTGAACGTCAAGGACGGGTTTGTGAAGATCATTGCGCGGAAGGGTTCGGGGACGGTGATCGGCGGCGTTGTGGTTGCTCCGCGTGCGTCCGAGTTGATCTTCCCGCTGGCGCTCGCCGTCACCAAGAAGCTGCACGTGGATGATGTGGCCAACACGTTCACCGTGTACCCGTCGCTGACCGGGTCCATCTCGGAGGCCGCGCGCCGCCTGCACGTCCACTGATCCGTCTGATTCGCGCCCGCGGGCCGGATCCCCCAAGTTCTCCCGTCGTCGTCGTTGTTTTGGCGGCGTGTCGTCGTGCGACACGCGGGTTGGGGCTCAGTAGGTGGGGGATCCGGCCCGCCTGCGGGGAGTCGACCGTCCCTGCACAAGCCGCGATATGCGGGCATTTTGTTCACATCGTCGTTGTTCCTCCGCAGGCTGACGTGGGCGCACGTGAGCATGGGATCGTGGATGCAGTTGAGCTGTTGCGGAGCGTCGGGTCGGTAGCGCGAACCCAGACACTTCGGGACCGCGGGTTGAGTAAGCGGCAGATCGCAAACGCCGTGGCGCGCGGTGAGATGATGCGGCTGCGGAAGGGGGTCTTGGCTTTGCCCGGAGCCTCTGACGATTTCAAGGCCGCGCTCATCAACAACGGGCTGCTGACCTGCGTATCGGCCTCGCGGCACTACGGTCTCTGGCTACTGAACCCGCATAGTCGCCTCCACCTTAGTTGTCTGCATGGCCATGGACGGGGTTTCGCAAACCATCGTGAGCGCTCCGTTCCCCCGCATGAGTACCTGCCGCTCGTCGGAGTGGTCGACGTACTGATTCATGCTCTGCATTGCCTTCCACCGGTGGAAGCTGCTGTCATGGTGGAGTCTTCCCTCAGGCGGAGCGACACCGTGAAGCCCTTCCTGCTTGAACGACTTCAGGGAGACCGAAATGGAAAGGCTCGTTCCGCACTCGAGCTGGTGACAGGCTGCGCCGACTCGGCGCTTGAGGTCGTTGCCAGAATCCTGTTTCGCAACGCCGGATTCCATGTCGAAACCCAGGTGCCCATCAACGGAGTCGGCCGCGTTGACTTCCTGCTCGAGGGTTTTCTGGTGGTGGAAGTCGACGGCGCTGCCTACCATTCCGACCGCAGGGCGCTGCGCCGCGACCTGCATCGCAACAACACTACGATCGCCGGCGGCTACCTCGTACTGCGCTACAGCTACGAGGACATCATGTTCAACCAGGAAGCCGTTCTCGAGCAGGTACGCGCTGTGCTTTCCGGCCGGGTAATCCGGTGAAAGGCGGGCCGGATTCCCCAGGTCCCGGCGTCGTCGTCGTTGTTTTGGCGGCGTGTCAGGGCGGGACACGCGGTTTGAGGCTTTGTACCCGGGGAAAGTGGGCCGGGCCAGGGCGTCAGACGGACGCGGGCTGTTGGAAGTGCTGCTCGATGATCGTGCGGATGTCCGCGTGACAGCCGCCGCAGCCCGTGCCCGCCCGCGTTGACGCCGACACCTCCGCCACACTCGAACAGCCGACGACGGCGGCCTGCTCGATGCTGCCCCGGCTCACCCCCGCGCACCGGCAGACAACGGACGCGGGATCCGTCACCGAAGCCGACGCCGACGATGACGCTTCCGCTCCATCCAGCCGCAGCAGGCTCGACCGGTCCGACGGCAACACCGCACCGCTCTCGAACAGCAGCACCAGCTCCGCCCCCGCACGCGGCATTCCGACACACACCAGACCCTGCAGCACTCCGTTTCGCGTGACCATTTTCGCGTAACTGCCCTGCTGCGGATCGGCCCAGAGCGCGACGGCGGTGCCGTCCTCGTGCGCGGCCCACGGGTTGGCAGAAACGTCACCCGCCACCACGGCATCCAGGCCACGAGCCTTCAACATCAAAACCGGTGGGAGAGCCGCCTCCACATAGCGGCGGGGGCCTGAAGAAGCGCCAGCCGCGCGCAGCCCGCCGCCAGTCGCGAGGTGCCCGTTGCCAGCCAGATCCGCAGCGAACGACTCCGCCAACCACTCCGCCTGCTTCCACCCCGGACCGATCAGCCCGGACGGCGCAGTGTTACCCGAGCAGTTCCCGCAGGAAGGAGAAGCACAGCGGACCTCGGCACAATCTCCGATGGCATAAACGTGCTCGTCATGATGCGCCCGCAGCGAGTGGTCCACGAGGATGCCCGACGAGACCGGAAGCCCCGCGCCCTCGGCCAACTCAACCCGGGGCCGCACTCCGCAGGACAGCACCAGCAGGTCGCCGGACACCAACCTGCCATCATCGAGCCGCAGGCCAGTGAAGGCACCACCGCCCGACTGCTCAAGACCCACGGCCTTCGCCCCGGACACCAGCCGCACGCCCTGCGAACGGAGCGCGGACGCCAGAACCAGCCCGCCGCCGTCGTCAATGTTCCGCGCCAGCGGATAGTCGCCGTGGTGCACCACGGTCACCCGCGCACCCTCCTCAGCTGCGGCGAGCGCCGCCTCAAGTCCGAGGATTCCGCCACCCAGAATTGCCACATCACCCCGGCGCTCGACGACGGCGCGGAGCACACGCGCGTCAGCCAGGTCCCGCAGTGCCGTGACGCCGTCAGGCAACGCAGGGTGCAGGGGATCCGGATTCAAGCCGGCCAGGTACGGAATCACCGGGCGTGCTCCGGTTGCGAGGACCAGTCGGTCATAGGAACGGACGGTGCCGTCATCGAGCAGAACCTGGCGCCGCGCCCGGTCGATCCGCCGTACGCCGGTTCCGAGCAGCACCTCCGCCCCCAGCGAGGCGAGACGGTCAGCATCACTCAGCCCGATCGCCGAAGGGGAAGTCCGCCCCACTCCGACGTCAGCGACCAGCACACGGTTATACGCGGCGTCACCCTCGGATCCGATCACGGTCAACTGCACGGCTTCCGAAACCACGGAAGGCTCCAGGACGTCGATGAAACGCGCCGCCACGGGCCCGAATCCCACCACCACAACGCGCTCGGAGGAACTCATACCCCCACCACCTCACTCTGCGCAGGCCGGTGCACCCGCACCAATACCTGCGTGGTCTTGAATTCGGGCATCCCGGACACCGGATCCGTCTCCGACGACGTCAGCACATTCGCGTTGCCCGTCCCAGGGAAATGGAAGGAGAGGAAGACGGAGTCGGGCCGCACGGCAGGAGAAAGCCGGGCGACAGCACGCACGATTCCCCGCTCATTGCTGACCTCAACCTCCGCACCGTCCAGGATGCCGAGGCCCGCAGCCGTTACCGGGTGGATCTGCAGCGCCTGCTCGCTGCTTGTGGAGTGGAGGTCACTCACCCGCCGGGTCTGCGCGCCGGACTGATAATGCTCCAGCAACCGCCCTGTCATCAGCGTGAGCACGCCATCTGGAGCAGAGGCAAAAGGAGCAGACGACGACGGCGCAACCGGATGCAGCACGGCCCTCCCGTCCGCGTGGGCGAACCTGTCGAGGAAGAGTCGCGGTGTTCCGCTGGAACCGGCCGGGTAGGGCCAGTAGGCGCCGGCGCCGCCGTCGTGCAGTTCCCTGCCGTGCAGTTCCCCGCGGTGCAGTTCAGCATCATGCAGTTCCGCATCGAGCATCGCGTAGTCCACGCCGGAGTAGTCCGCGAGGCCCCCGGCGCTCGCAGCCCGCAGCTCGGTGAACACCGTTTCCGGGTCATCAGGAAACGACGACGGCGCCTCCAGCAACTCCGCCAGCCGCGCCATAATCCACAGCTCACTGCGTGCCCCCGGGGGAGGGCTCACCGCTGCACGGCGCCGCAGGATGCGTCCCTCGATGTTGGTCATGGTGCCTTCCTCCTCCGCCCACTGCAGCACCGGCAACACCAGGTCCGCCTCCGCTGCGGTTTCGGAAAGGAAGAAGTCGCACACCACCAGGAAGTCGAGGCTGCGGAGGCCCATCAGCACGCTCGACGCGTTCGGAGCCGATACCGCCACGTTCGCGCCGTGCACAAACAGGCAGCGCACCCCGCCCGGCTGGCCAAGAGACGCCAAGAGTTCGACGGCGGGAAGTCCCGGTCCTGGAATGAGAGACTCCGGCACTCCCCAGACTCCGGCGACGTGTTTCCGGGCTGCCGGGTCGGTGATCTTCCGGTACCCGGGAAGCTGATCCGCCTTCTGCCCGTGTTCGCGTCCGCCCTGCCCGTTGCCCTGCCCGGTCAGGGTGCCGTACCCGTTTCCGGGTGTTCCCGGCAGGCCGAGCAGTAGGGCGAGGTTGATCGCGGCCGTTGCGGTGTCGGTGCCGTTGGCATGCTGCTCGACTCCGCGTCCGGTCAGGATGTACGTGCCGCCGGGCTCCGCCAGCCGATGTGCCGTCTCGCGGATGAGCCGGGCCGGGACGCCCGTGACCGAGGAAACGCGTTCGGGCCACCAGGGGGCTACGCTGCGCACGACGTCGTCGTACCCGTTGGTTCGACGGTGCACATACGGCTCATCGATCAGCCCCTCCATGATCACCACGTGCGTGATCCCGAGCAGCAGGGCGAGGTCCGTTTTCGGTGCGGGCTGCAGGTGCCGGCCGCGGCCTTCCGAGGTGAGCTCGGCGGTGGCGGACCGGCGCGGGTCAACGACGATCAGCCCGCCTGCATCCCGCGCGGCCTGCAGATGCTGCACAAACGGCGGCATCGTGTCTGCGGTGTTGGAGCCGAGCATCAAAATGGTCCTCGCTGTCCCGAGATCCGTCAGCGGGAACGGTAGGCCTCGGTCCAGACCGAACGCCCGATTGCCGGCGGCAGCCGCCGAGGACATGCAGAACCGTCCGTTGTAGTCGATCCGCGAGGTACCCAGAGCCAGGCGTGCAAACTTCCCGAGCAGGTAGGCCTTCTCGTTGGTGAGTCCGCCCCCGCCGAAGACGCCCACCGCATCGGCGCCGTACCGGGCGCGGGTCGCAAGGACACGGTCACGGATGAGCCCCAGCGCACGGTCCCAGGAGATGGGGTGGTGCTCGCCGTCGTCGTTCTTCAGCAGGGGTTCGCGGAGGCGGTCCGGGTGCTTCAGCAGCTCGGCGGAGCTCCAGCCTTTCCGGCACAGGCCGCTCTGGTTGGTGGGGAAGTCCCGGCCGCTTACTTCGACCGAAGCCGAAGCCGAACTAGACGCGGCCCCCGGCCCGGACACAGTCAGCGTCATGGCGCACTGCAGCGCGCAGTAGGGGCAATGGGTGGCGGTGGCGCCTGACGAACTGCACATGCTAGACGTGACCCACCCTCGAGGTGCTGCGGCGCAGGTAGAAAAACCACGTCACCGCGAGCATCAGGACGTAGGCGGAGACGAAGCCGTAGAACGCGGCATCGTACGTGCCGGTTGCGCCCTTGGAAGCGTTCAGGACCTGCGGAATCACGAAGCCGCCGTAGGCACCGATCGCGGAGATGAGGCCCAGCGCGGCTGCCGCTTTGCGCCCGGTACTCATGGCCGCGTCCGACCGTCCGCGGAGCGCGAAGATTACCGGGATCATGCGGTAGGTGGAGCCGTTGCCGGCGCCGGCGGCGGTGAAGAGCACCAGGAAGAGGCCGAGGAAGAGCCAGAAGTTCCCAAGCGGTAGGGTCCACACCACGGCCAGCGCCGTCAGGGCCATGACGGCGAACGCGCAGACTGTGATCCGCGCGCCGCCCCATCGGTCAGCCAGCCGGCCGCCGTAGGGCCGCGCGAGCGAGCCGACCAGCGGACCGAGGAACGCCAGCGACAGCGCGGCAGGCCCCAGCGCAAAGGTGGAGAACTCCGGGAACGAATCGAGGATCAGCTTGGGAAAGACTCCGGAGAACCCGATGAATGAGCCGAACGTGCCGATATACAGGAACGCCATAATCCACAGGTGCGGTTCGCGCAGGGCGGCGAGGGAGCCGGCGAGGTCGGACTTCGCGCTGGACAGGTTGTCCATGTACTTCCACGCGCCGAACGCGGCAACGAGAATCAGCGGCACCCAGATCCAGCCCGCCAGCGGCAGGTTGAGCGTCGCGGCGGCACCCGCTGCAATCACCAGCGGAACCACCAACTGCGCGACGGCGGCGCCCAGGTTCCCGCCCGCGGCATTCAGTCCCAGCGCCCAGCCCTTTTCGCGGACCGGGTAGAAGAAGGTGATGTTCGCCATCGAGCTTGCGAAGTTGCCGCCGCCAAAGCCGGCAAGCGCCGCAATGCCGAGGAGTACTCCGAACGGTGTGTCCGGATTGCCCACCGCGACCGCCAGGCCAACCGATGGAATCAGCAGCAGGAGCGCCGAGACGATCGTCCAGTTCCTGCCGCCGAAGCGCGGCACCATGAAGGTATAGGGAATACGCAGGGTAGCGCCGACGAGGCTGGGCATCGAGATCAGCCAGAAGATCTGCGAGGTGGTGAAGTTGAAGCCGGCAGCCGGCAGGTAAATTACCACAATGGACCAGAGCTGCCACACCACAAAGCCGAGGAACTCACAGACAATGGACCACTGCAGGTTGCGGCGGGCAATCGCCTTTCCACCGGACTCCCATTGCTCGGCGTCCTCAGGATTCCAGTTGTCGATCCAGCGGCCCGGACGCTGAGCAAGGCCCGGACGCTGAGCAAGCGCTCCGCCGGGCGTCGTCGTCGGAATATCCGGGGAAACTGCGCGGTCAACGCTCATGGTGAACCTTTCATTCAAGGAGCAGTACCGCCACACTAGGAAAGGCGCGTTTCGACTCTGGGCGCTGCGTGTAAACGGGATGTGACATCCGGCTATCCGCGAACGGGAAGATTTGCGCAGCTCCGGTGACTTCGACGCCGTCGGAATCCACCGAAGGTGCGCAAAAGTTCCCGATGGGGCGAGATGTCCACTATGTGGACGGGTTATCTCACGCTTCGGTTCCGGTGATGAGATTGATAGGCACCAAATACTCCGGCTTTCGGTTTCCTCGACGGCCGTCTTCGAGAAAGCAAGCAACCATGTCATCGTCATCTTCGACCGTGGAGCCGGCGGCAACAAAGCCCCTGAACTCTCGTGGTCGCGTTATCTTCGCCAGCCTCATCGGCACCACCATCGAGTTCTACGACTTCTACATCTACGCCACGGCGTCGGTGCTGGTGTTCCCGGCGCTCTTCTTCCCCGACTCCACCCCCGCCAATGCGCTGCTCCAGTCCTTCGCGGTCTTCGGCGTTGCCTTTGTTGCTCGTCCGCTTGGGTCCATCCTCTTCGGGCACTTCGGGGACCGGATCGGGCGCAAGGGCACCCTGGTGGCGTCGCTTTTGACGATGGGTATTGCTACCTTCCTCATCGGTGTCCTGCCGGTTGCCAAGGACAACCCAGGCTGGATTTTCCTGGCCCCGGCCCTGCTCGTCCTGCTGCGTTTCCTCCAGGGCCTCGCACTCGGCGGCGAATGGAGCGGCGCAGCGCTGCTCGCCACGGAGAACGCCCCCAAGGGCAAGCGGGCCGTCTACGGCACGTTCCCCCAGCTTGGCGCACCGATCGGCTTCATCCTCGCCAACCTGCTGTTCGTTGTCCTCAACGCCACCCTCTCACCCGAAGCGTTCATGGCATGGGGCTGGCGTGTTCCGTTCATCGCCAGCGCGGTGCTCGTCATTGTTGGGCTGTACGTCCGGCTGAAGCTGATCGAAAGCCACTCATTCCAGCAGGTGCTGGACAAGGGCAAGGTCGTCAAGCTGCCGCTGGCCTCGGTATTCACGAAGCAGTGGCGTCCGCTGCTCCTCGGCACGTTCATCATGTTCGCCACCTACGTTCTGTTCTACCTGATGACCTCCTTCACGCTGACCTTCGGCACCTCGCCGGCCTCGGTGGAAACGGCTTCCGCAGCGGCGGAAGCGGCAGGCAAGCCCTTCAACCCGGACGCCTTTGTGCCGGGTCTTGGAATTGCCCGCGGTGACTTCCTCTGGATGCTGATCATCGGCGTCGTGTTCTTCGGAATCTTCACCCTCGTGTCCGGACCGCTGGCGGAGAAGTTCGGCCGCCGTCGTATGCTGCTGGCCGTCACTACCGGTATTGCAATCTTCGGCCTGACCTGGGTTCCGCTCTTCGGTGCCGGAACCATGGGCGCCATGGCGCTGCTGATCATCGGCTTCATCCTCATGGGCCTTACCTTCGGACCCATGGCCGCGATCCTGCCCGAACTGTTCCCCGCGAACGTTCGCTATACCGGGTCCGCGGTGGCCTACAACCTGTCCAGCGTGATCGGGGCGGCACCGGCGTCGTTCGTTGCTATTGCGCTGTGGCAGGCGGCGGACGGCAGCACGTTCCTGGTGGGCCTCTACCTGAGCGCTGCCGCCGTGCTGACCTTCATTGCTCTGTGGCTCACCCGTGAAACCCGGGACAACGACTACGAGAACAACATCGCCTAACCCGAACCGCAATTTCAAGGCTCCCGTTCACCTGCAAGGGTTGGACGGGAGCCTTTTGCATGGGCTCACTTCCCAAGTTTTCCGCAGGGCGCCTCGGCCAGAATGATCCACAGGCTTACCTTCTCTAGCGGGAGCGAATTGGCATGAATCAGGAAACGCTCGCGAGCGGACGGTACGTCCTCGACCGCGTGATCGGCGCCGGCGGCATGGCCGATGTCTACCGCGCACGGGATACCCGCCTGCACCGGGATGTTGCGGTGAAGATGTTCCGCCGCGGTTCTGCTGAGGGTGTCGCGCGCGGGTCCGGCGAGGCGCGCATGCTGGCCGCCCTCCACCACCCCGGCCTGGTTCGCGTCCTGGACATGGACGCCGAGTGCGCCAGGCTGGAACCGTCCTACCTCGTCATGGAGTACATCAAGGGCCCGGACCTCGGCGCAGTCCTGAGGGATGGCGCACTGCCGATCCACAGCACGACGACGGCCGGCCGGGACATCGCCCGCACCCTTGAGTACATCCACGGCCAGGGCATAGTGCATCGCGACATCAAGCCCTCGAACGTCCTCACCCGCTACAGCGAGACATCCTCCGGGAAGTTCAGCTTTCTGCTCACGGACTTCGGCATCGCACGGTTCTTCGAGAGCAGCCGGGTCACCGCCACGGGAAGCCTCATCGGCACCGCAACCTACTTCAGTCCGGAGCAGGCACGCGGAGACCGGGTAGGTACCCCGACCGACATCTACGCACTCGGCCTCCTGCTGATCGAATGCCTCACCGGCGAGCCGGCCTTCCCCGGCACCGGACTGGAGAGCGCGCTTGCCCGGTTGAGCCGCCCGCCGGCGATCCCTGAGTGCTTTGGGGAGGGCTGGCACCGCCTGCTCACCAGGATGACGTTGGATAATCCGCTTGAGCGTCCCACCGCAACCGAGGTGGTGCGGCTCCTCGATGCCATCGACGTCCCTTCCGTGGGCGCAGGATTTCCTGCCGGACTCGCTGCCGGAACGGGTACTGAAGAAACGACGACGACGACGGCGCAGCCTTTCGCTGCCGGGAGCGAAGTCGCTGTCGCGACCGACGGCGCTGATGCGCCGGCCTTCGTCGAGTCAGGCACAGTCGAGCCAGGAACCGTCGAACCTGCTCCCGCCGAATCGGCCGCCGCCGTGCCAGCCGCAGATCGATCCGCGGCCACCACGTCGCGGAGCTTGCCCCCGAGTCCGGCGCAGCGGCCGTCCGGTCACCGCACGCTCGAGTCTTTCGATGTGGAGACGGCATCCCGCCCTGAGCCTCCGCGCCGACGAGCGGCAGCGAAGGTGAGGCTGCGCGCCCGTGCGCTGGCCGCCGTCGTCGTGTTGGTGGGGTTGACGCTTGCCGTCCTGTTCACTGTCTTCGACGTCAATGCCGGGCCGGGGCCGACTCCGCTGCCCACTGTGCCCGGCAGCACAGGCGCAATGCTCGATAGCCTGTATGAAAGCGTCCAGCCGTGAACCTGCGTGCCGGTCTCAGCGCGCTGATCGTGTCCGCGTTCCTCACGTTCAGTGGGTGTTCTGCGCCACCGATTGCGGCCGACGTTGCCCAGGAACTGCAGTCCGAAGTGCAGGGGATTGCCGTCCTCACAGCCCGCGGGGACACCTCAGATGCCGTAGCCGCTGCCCATGGCCTCGCCTCGAGGGTGCGGACTGCGCAAATCAACGGGGAGATTTCCGGTGACCGAGCGGTGATGATCCTGCAGCGGATCGAGCAGCTCATCGACCGGCTGGTGAGCTCCGGTGCGGCGCCCGCAGCGTCGGACCTGCCGCAACCCCTCGCCGGCCCGGCCGTGCCGGTCGTGCCGCCGCCTGCCGTGCCCGAACCTGTCAAAACCCTCGAGCCTGCTCCTTCAGCGGCACCGGAACCTCAGCAGGCCCCCGTATCGCCGGAAACGCCCGAGCCGGTCCCCAATGTGAACACCGACACCCCGGAGGCGGGCGAGCCGGAGGGCGACGCTCAGGATTCTTCGGGCAGCGGATCCTCGGGAAGCGGTTTCGACGTCGGCAGCTCATCAAACGGCGGTGCGGGTAACCGGAGCGTCCCGGTCCCCGTTGGCGCCGACCCCGCGAACGACGCAGACGATGATGATGCGAACGACGCCGCTAACGACGACGACGATGACGACGACGGCGGCAAGGGCCGCGGCCGCGGCCGTAGCAGCGACGACTAGCCGGGATCCGGGGGAGATTCTGTGTCACCGCATATGCGCAACCGTTCCCTACCAGCGAACGTCCACGTGGAGTGGGGCGCAGAAATCGGAGAGCCAGGCACGGTCAGGACCAAGTTCAAAAACCCGGGCGAAATCTGGATCGATGTGGAGGTCGGTGTAGCTGACACGGTCGCCGAAGAAGACGAAGGCTCGGTCGGTGTTGCAGCGGTGACTCATCCACACCATTCCGTCGTAACCTGCCCCATGAGCTGCCTTGGCCCAAGTCACAGTCTCTCCATACCTGGAAGCCGGTGTTGCGGTGACATCCGTTTCCTCCACCTTGAGCCGACGCAGCCCCGTCCCCATGAAAGAGGCCAAATTCAGGTCGCGGGCCACGATGAGCCGGGCCATGACCTGGTCGCCGTAGTCGTCGTGGTTGATCATCCCACCGTCGACCGGAACATCGTGCAGCAGCGTTTCGCAGACTGCCGCTTGCTGAGTTTGGGCTGCATAAAGCACCGGGACGACAGGATCGCCGAAGAATGCGAAGCGAGTTGGTCGGCCCATGCCAGGGTTGAAGACGTTCGCGAGACTGCCTGATCGATTGCTGAACACCCGGTAGAGCTCCGACGAGGACTCGAGCTCAAAACTCTGCGGGTTGAAGGCGCCTTTCGGCCCCGTTACCACTCCACCCCGTAATGGTTTTCAGCTGCTTCGAGGACCAGGGAAGCCTGGTGCAGATGATCGACCGGCCGGTCACCGTCGAGTTGGCCAGTTGGCGCGCACAGCCACTGCGCCAAACCCTCTTGCGTTTTGCCGTACTTCCTGGCAACCATCAGCAGCTCGGGGATGACGGGCAGCACCGTGCCTTCCGTCCGATCAAACTGAAACGCCGGGTAGTGGAATGCGTTGCGGCGGCGGACACCGATCAGCTTCCCGGCGCGCCGCTTGTCAGTGGCATATCCAGTGGGGCTGCTGGAACGAGAGCCCAGCAGTTCGGCGACTTCGGCCCCGGTGAGCATTCCGAACTCTGCTTCGATCTCGCGCCAGGCATTCTCGGTGGCCTGTACACCGCGGGCCATCTGCGGAGACACCGGGACCTCCACCGCCGAAACGGCGGCGCCAAGGGCCGCCATGCTCTTATGCATATTGGCGATAGCCTGTTCGGCTTCAGCGGATATCCGTTCGGGAAGTGCTGTACTCACGGGAAAGACCACCTCTTCCATTTTTTCCAGATAAGCAGTCTATCGCTGGAAAAGCTTGATCGGAAGGTGCTGTCCGCCAGGGGACAGGTTTACGGTCTCGATCGCATATAGGCGGTAAATCTAGTTGATCGCCGCGATGACCGCGCCGGCGGACACAGTGTCTCCGGGCACCGCCGTCAGACCGGAGAGCGTTCCTGCCTTGTGGGCCGTCAGCGGCTGCTCCATTTTCATGGCTTCGAGCACCACAATGAGATCGCCCTCGGACACCACGTCGCCGTCCTGGACTGCCACCTTCACGATGGTGCCCTGCATGGGCGACGTGAGGTCATCGCCGCCGGCACCGGAGGCCGCACCTGCCCGTGAGCGGGCAACCTTCTTCGGTTTCCCGGGCTTGCCTGCCCCTTTGCCTGCGGCTCTGCCGGTGGCGACTCCGAGGGAAGCGGGAAGCACAACTTCCAGTCGCTTGCCGCCTACCTCAACGGTCACGCGCTGGCGGGTGTCGTCGTCATCAGCGGGCGCCGCAGCACCGCCGTCGGGAGTCCACGGCGCGATGGTGTTGGCAAACTCAGTCTCGATCCAGCGGGTGTGCACCGAGAAGGTTCCGGACTCGGGCGCAAAAGCCGGGTCGCTGACCACGGCGGCGTGGAACGGCAGGACGGTCGGCATGCCGTCAATCTGCATTTCCGCCAGCGCACGCCGGGACCGCTCGAGGGCTTGCCTGCGGGTAGCGCCGGTGACAATGAGCTTGGCGAGCATCGAATCGAAGTTGCCGCCGATAGTCTCGCCTGCCTCGATCCCGGAGTCCACACGGACGCCGGGTCCGGTGGGAAGCTTCAGGGTCTGAACGGTCCCGGGCGCGGGCATGAAGTTCCGGCCGGCGTCCTCGCCGTTGATGCGGAATTCGAAGGAGTGGCCGCGGATCTCGGGGTCGGAATAGCCGAGCTCCTCGCCGCGGGCAAGGCGGAACTGCTCTCGCACCAGGTCAATACCGGTGACCTCTTCAGAGACCGGGTGCTCAACCTGCAGACGCGTGTTGACCTCGAGGAACGAGATAGTGCCGTCCTGACCTACCAGAAATTCGCACGTACCCGCACCCTGATATCCGGCCTCCTTCAGGATGGCCTTCGACGCCTCATACAGCCGGCGGTTCTGGTC
Source organism: Arthrobacter sp. KKT183 (assembly GCF_055657625.1). NCBI lineage: Bacteria > Bacillati > Actinomycetota > Actinomycetes > Micrococcales > Micrococcaceae > Arthrobacter > Arthrobacter sp. KKT183. The sequence continues at coordinate 1,058,219 of NZ_CM145770.1, forward strand.
TTCGGACAGGAACGGCGCAGGGGCCTCCTCCACCAATTTCTGGTTGCGGCGCTGCAACGAGCAGTCGCGGGTGGAGATGACAGCGACATTGCCGTGTGCGTCCGCGAGGCACTGAGTTTCGACGTGGCGGGGCGCGTCAAGGAAGCGTTCCACGAAGCACTCGCCGCGGCCGAACGCCGCAGTTGCCTCACGTACCGCCGACTCGTAGGCCTCGGGAATCTCATCGCGGTCACGTACCACCTTGATGCCGCGTCCACCGCCGCCATAGGCAGCCTTGATCGCCAGCGGCAGGCCGAACTCATCGGCGAAGTCGAGGACTTCCTGGGTCGAATCGACGGGATCCTTGGTGCCGGGAACCAGCGGTGCACCGACCTTCTCAGCGATGTGGCGGGCCTGCACCTTGTCACCGAGTTGCGCAATCGATGAGGGGGAGGGGCCAATCCAGGTGAGTCCGGCGTCGATCACTCTCTGCGCAAACTGGGAGTTCTCGGACAGAAAACCGTAGCCAGGGTGGATGGCATCCGCACCGCTGCGTGCGGCCGCGTCGAGGATCTTGTCCATGACCAGATAGGACTCGGCAGCGGTGTTGCCGCCCAGCGCAAACGCCTCATCGGCCAGGCGCACATGCAGCGCGTCCCGGTCCGGCTCGGCGTAGACGGCGACCGAGGCGATACCTTCATCACGGGCCGCCCGGATCACACGCACCGCGATCTCGCCGCGGTTGGCAATCAGGACTTTGGTCACGGGCGCGGCAGGTGCGGACATCGACTCGCTCATGGGTTAGGGGCTCCTTTGATCTGTTGGGAGCCTAGCGTGGTTTTGTTGCTACTGCCCATAAACCATGCCGATTCCCCGTGTTGGGCAGGGATTATTTGTAGGGAAGCTACAAAGCGCTGCTACTGCCAAACATCGGTGATGCTCACTTCTGCAGCGCGGAGCAGCTCGCGCAGCGTGGAGATACTGAGCCCGACGACGGCGTGTGGGTCACCGTCGACCTTGCGGATGAAGGCCCCGCCGCGTCCGTCGATTGTGAAGGAGCCGGCACAGTTCAGCGGCTCACCGGTTGCGATGTAAGCCTCGATCTCGGCGTCATCCAACGGCATGAAGTGAACCTCAGCGGAGGCGACTGCGCCCACCGCGGCGCCTGATCCGCCGTCGTTCATTTCCCGGGTGTCCACGAGCCAGTGGCCGGTGTGGAGTGTTCCGGAGGAGCCGGACATGCGCTTGATGCGCTCCCTGGCAACCTGCGCCTCATACGGTTTGCCGTGCGCCTCGCCCTCGAACTCGAACACCGAATCGCAGCCGATCACCAGGGCGCCGCGCGCTTCGGGAAGCGCTGCAACGGCCTCGGCCTTGGCGCGTGCCAGCAGCTGGGCGGTGTCGTACGGACTCGGCGAGCCATGTGCGGCTGTGACGGCGTCCTCGTCGACATCGGACACCGTGACCGTATGCGCGATGCCCGCCTCGGTGAGGAGTTTCGTGCGTGCGGGGGATGCGGAAGCGAGGATCAGCCGGAGGGTCATGCGAACCAGCCTAGTGTTCCCGGAGCTCCTACAAACACCCGTGAGTTGGCAGGACACACCCCTTACGAAGGTTCATGAGGGGTGTGTCCTACCAACTCAACGACGGTGGTTAGGCCTTGGCCCCCGCGAGCTCAGGCGCTGCGTCAGAGCTCGGGGTGTCATCCACGAACGGATCCCCAGTGCGCTTTGCGTTGTAGAGCTCCGTGTCGAGGAGGTTTTCCCGCTTCGCGACGATCGTCGGGACGAGCGCCTGGCCGGCAACATTCACCGCGGTTCGGCCCATGTCCAGAATCGGGTCGACGGCAAGCAGAAGTCCGACGCCGGCGAGCGGCAGTCCCAGCGTGGACAGCGTCAGGGTAAGCATGACGACGGCGCCCGTAGTGCCCGCGGTCGCAGCCGATCCCAGTACGGAAACCATTGCAATCAGTACGTACTGCCCGAAGTCCAGCTGGATGCCGAAGAACTGGGCCACGAAGATCGCTGCGATGGCGGGGTAGATCGCGGCGCAGCCGTCCATCTTGGTGGTAGCGCCGAGCGGCACGGCGAAGGATGCGTAGCTGCGCGGTACGCCGAGGTTGCGCTCGGTCACCCGCTGGGTCAGCGGAAGGGTGCCGATGGACGAGCGGGAGACGAAAGCCAGCTGGATGGCGGGCCATGCGCCGGAGAAGTACTGCTTCACGGATAGACCGTTGGCGCGGATCAGTACGGGATAGACGGCGAACAGCACCAGCGCAAGACCAACGTAGATGGCGAGCGTGAACTTGCCGAGTGAACCGATGGTGTCCCAGCCGTAGACAGCAACGGCCTTGCCGATCAGGCCGACGGTGCCGATCGGTGCAATCCGGATGATCCACCACAGCACCTTCTGGATGACGGCGAGAGCGGAGGCATTGAGAGCGAGGAACGGTTCGGCCGGCTTGCCCACCTTCAGTGCGGCAATGCCGATGGCGACGGCGACCACCAGGACCTGCAGCACGTTGAAGCTGAGACCAGTGCTGACGGAGCCGGCGTCGTCCACGCTGGACGAGGCCTGCAGGCCAAGGAAGTTTGCGGGAATGAGTCCGGTCAAAAACGCCCACCAGTCGCCGGTTCGGCCGGTGTACTCGCTCGGAGGCGCCGCGTTGGTGTTTGCACCGGGCTGGAAAATTGTTCCAAGCCCGATGCCGATCACCACAGAGATCAACGCGGTGATGGCGAACCAGAGCAGCGTCTGTCCAGCCAGGCGTGCAGCATTGTGGACAGCGCGGAGGTTGGCGATCGAGCTCACCACTGCGGTGAAAATCAGGGGTACGACGGCGGCCTTCAGGAGCGCGACGTAGCTTGAGCCGATGGTCGCGAGGGTTGTGCCGAGGGCGGTGGGAGTCTCTTCGGTGTGGCCGGAGTACTTGGCCACGAGGCCGAGCGCCAGGCCAACGATGAGGGCAGCGATGATTTGCGGTCCGAAGGAGGTAGCCCAGCGGGGCAGCCTGCGGGACGCCGGAGCGGAAGTTTCTGAAGTCACCCGAGAAACAGTAGGTTCGTTCCACTAACAAACAAACTGCTTATTGCGAAATGTTTCATCCTGAACTAAATGAGTAGGCAGGACACACCCTGCTGAACCTTAATACAGAGTGTGCCCTGCCAACTCAACGCTGGGGGACCAGCGGGGACTAGCTGAGCAGCGCCCGGCGGAGCGTGTCGAGACCGACCGATCCCAGGTTGAGCGCCCGGGTGTGGAAGTCCCGCAGGTTGAAGGACTCGCCTTCACGCTGCTTCACCTCGTCGCGGATCTGCTCCCAGAGGCGTTGACCGATCTTGTAGGAGGGCGCCTGTCCCGGCCAGCCGAGGTAGCGGTTGAACTCGAAATTCAACTGGCCCTCACTGATGGCGATGTTCTTCTTCAGGAACTCGTACCCCTTGTCCGGGGTCCAGGTACCGGAGCCCCAACGTTCCGGAATTTCTAGCTCGAGGTGGACGCCGATGTCGAAGACCACGCGGGCCGCGCGCATCCGCTGGGCATCCAGCATCCCAAGGCGGTCTCCCGGATCATTCAGGTAGCCGAGGTCTTCCATGAGCCGCTCCGCATACAGCGCCCAGCCCTCGCCGTGCCCGGAAACCCAGACGGCGTTGCGGCGCCAGGAGTTCAGGAGCCCGCGTTGGAAGGTTGCCGTGGCGATCTGCAGGTGGTGTCCCGGAACGCCCTCGTGGTAGACCGTGGTGGTTTCCTTCCACGTGGTGAAGGTGTCCTCACCCTCCGGAACCGACCACCACATGCGGCCCGGGCGGGCGAAGTCGTCGCTGGGACCCGTGTAGTAGATTCCGCCTTCTTTGGTGGGAGCGATCATGCATTCGATGGTGCGCATGATGTCCGGGATGTCGAAGTGCACACCGGCAAGCTCCCGGACAGCGCGGTCGGACAGTCCCTGCATCCAGGCCTGCAGCGCATCGGTGCCCTGCAACTGGCGCTCGGGCGATTCATCGAGGATGCGCATGGCTTCCTCGATGGATGCGCCTTCCTTGATCTCGTTGGCGACGGACTCCTGCTCGGCAATCAGCCGGTCCAGTTCCTCGACGCCCCACTGGTAGGTCTCCTCGAGGTCTACCGCCGCACCCAGGAACTGGCGTGACATCAGCGAGTAGCGCTCACGGCCCACCGCGTCCTTCTCCGGAGCCTCGGGCAGCAGTTCCTCCTCGAGGAAAGTGCTGAGGTGGCGGTAGGCGTTGCGTGCGGCCTCGCAGCCGGCGGCGAGTTCCGTTAGTACGGAGTCCGGAAGGCCGCCGTCGTTCTCCATGGTTGCGCCGCTGACGTATTCATCGAAGTAGCCGCCGTCCGCAGCGTAGGCGTTGGTCTGTTCCATGACGATGCGGATCTGGCGCGCTGCGGGCAGGATGCCGCGGTTCTTGCCCTCGCGAAGGGAAGTGATGTACCCGCCGATGGCGTCCGGCACATTGCAGAGCCTGCCGGCAATGTGATGCCACTGCTCAGCGGTGTCAGTGGGCATGAGATCAAAGATCATGCGGATTTCCTGCGCCGGGCAGGCCAGGTTGTTCAGGTCCGCGAGGTTCAGGCCCGTCTCGTGGATCTCCAGTTCCAACCCGAGGCGTTCATGCATCGCATCGAGGGTGACGGCGTCGACCTCGTCGGTAGGTTCGAGGTCATCGAGGCGGCCGAGGGTTTCCCTCGTGGCCTCTGCGAAGGCCTCCAGCCCGGCGGGCGAGTAGTCGCGGTATTCGGTCTCGTGTCCCGGCAAGCCAAGCTGGGTGGCAAACCCGGGATCGAGTTGCAGCAGCATCTCCGTATAGGCCTCGGCAACGGCGTCGATGGCCGTCTGGGCGCGGGTGGGTGCCTCAGCGGTCAGGTGTGCGGTGGAAGTCTCGTTGATCACCCGTAGAGCCTAACGGCACGTTATCGCCCACGGCCACAGAGCTGTCCATAGTTCAGCGGGATCGTGACCGGATTGTGTTCCGGCCCTGCTGGAGGCCGGCCCCAATGGTGCCCTACGTTTGAAGTCCGGCGGTTCACTCAAGGGAGACAGCCATGGGCACCATTCCGAAACGCCTCCTCACCTCCATTTTGGCCGCCGGAATGCTGGTGCTGACCGGTTGCGGATCACCGGCGCTGCCAGAACAGCGGATCGCCGATGTGGAGCGGGAAACCGTTCTGCTCACAGATCATCCCGACGCCGTCGCAGCCCTCCGCGACTCCTCCTACCGGCTCGGCGCAGCAATGCTTGCCGCAGATCCCGAGGGCAACCAGGTCACCAGCCCCGTCAGCGCGCTCGCGGCCCTTGCCATGCTGAGGATCGGAGCAGGAACGACGACGGCGGAAGAGTTGGACTCCGTTCTCGCCTTCCCGGCGGAAAACCGGGACGAGGCGATGAACGCGCTGCTCACCAACTGGGCCGCATATGATGGCGATCCCGCCACGGTCGATGATGAAGAACCGCCGGAAGAACCTCTGCTGCACCTGGCGAACGGGCTATTCCCGGCGGAGGCCCTCGTGCTCGAGGATGACTTCCTGGAACCTCTCGCCCAGCACTTCGGCGCCGGTGTGTACCCCGTGGATTACCCCAGCGGTGACGCACTCGATGCAATGAACGCGTGGGTGAAGCAGCACACCGGCGGGCGGATTGAAGAAGTACCACTGGAACCGACGCCGGACACCCGCCTCAACATCATCAACACCGTCTACTTCGCAGCGGCCTGGGCTGCCCCCTTCGACCCTCAAAGCACGCAGACCGGACCTTTCAGGACGAGCGGCAGCGTGATCCAGACCCCTCTGATGCACGCCGTGCTCCCGCTGAAGTACGTCGACGGCGGCAGCTGGCAGGGCGTTGACCTGCCCTATAACAACGGGTTCGTGATGCGATTGCTCCTGCCGGAGGAAGGCTCAAACCCGGTCCTGGGCGAGGCTGCCCTCGCGGAGGCCAATGGGAAGATGGACGGCGCCGGCGAAGGGTTGGTGGCGCTGACGCTGCCTTCGTGGGACCACACCCGTGAGCTGGACCTCAAGGAGGTGCTCACCACCATGGGACTGGAAGAGGCCATGGGTAGGACGCCGGACTTCAGCGGCATCAGCGCCGACGGACTCTACGTGGAGGGCGCGGCCCAATCGGCGAACATCACCGTTGCCGAGAAGGGCACCATCGCCGCTGCCGTGACGCAGATCAGCATGGCCGAGAGCGGATTCGCGGAGCCGGACGTCGAGATTACGTTCGACCGGCCCTTCCTCTACCAGATCCTCCACGAGGACACCGGCATGCCGCTGTTCCTGGGCACAGTGATGGACCCGAGTGTGAGCTAGCCGGGCGACTCAGGAAAGTTTCGCAACCGTCAGGAGAACAACCGACTCCTCGATCGCTTCGAGCGAGTGGCGGGCCTGCGGGACAATCAGCAGGTCCCCGGGAGACCCTTCCCAGGACACGTCCCCTGCACGTAGCGTTACCCTGCCCTGCAGCACCTGAACCGTCGCCTCACCGGGATTCTCATGTTCAGCCAGGTGCGAGCCCGCAGCGAGGGCGATCATGGTCTGGCGCAGGGTCTGCTCATGCCCGCCGAATACTGTCCGGGCGCTGCGCCCGCTCGAAGCGTTGCGGGCGAGCTCGAGTTGATGCCGCATCAGCGCGGTCAGTGACGATTTTTGCATGGGCTCCTCCGCCTCAGACTGCCTGGACACTGCGGCCGCTGATCTGTGTGGGCTGAATTCCGACGAACGTTGTCCGCGATCCGCCCGCCCATGGTTCCTCTGCTGAGCGCCCCCAGAGTTCGGTCAGCAGCGCCTCGTCGCGCACGGCGTCCGCAGTTCCATTGGCCAGCACGGACCAGCCGGCCATCGCCTCCGAACGGACCTCGTCCACCTGGAAAGCGCAACCGTTGAGGGGGAGCAGACTGCCGATGTCCCCGTCATCCCGGGTGCGGAAGTAAATTGCGCCGTCGTGCACCAGATAGTTCACCGGGTAAATCTGCACGGCGCCGTTCCGGAGGAAACCGATCCGGCCCGTCTGGTGCGTACTCAGCAGCGCCCAGCACCTGGTTTCCGAAAGATCCTCCGACATGTGAAGCGTGCCGGGCTGTCCTCGCCACTCGTCTTCCCTGGAATCCATCAGCTTCCTTCCGCCGGAACAATTCCGCGATTGCCGTGCTCGGTCTCGTACCCCCACCCTAGGGTGGTTGCCGACGGAAGTGGAAGGATCCTGCCTATTGTGGCCGTGTAAGTCACCGCCGGGCGCTGCGCCGCCACGATCCCGGGCCCGGCCGGGGTCCGAGCCGCAACTGATCGCGGCGGATCCAGGTGCGGTGCGGCGCATGCCGGCGCGCGCCGTCGTCGTTCGCCTGCAGTCCAAGCACGACGACGGCGAGAGCCGCCAGCTCCTCCGCCGTCGGGTTCCCTGCCACCACCTGAAACAGCGGCTCGGCTTCTTCTGTAGGCGAGAGGTCCGCGCTCACAGCGGGATGTTCCCATGCTTCTTGGCGGGCAGCGAAGCGCGCTTGTCGCGCAGCGCGCGCAGACCGCGGACAACCTGAATCCTGGTGTCCGACGGCGCAATCACCGCGTCCACATAACCCAACTGCGCGGCCTGGTAGGGATTCAGCAGTTCCTCTTCATACTGATTGATCACCTCGCTGCGGGCGGCTTCAACGTTGCCTCCGGCGTCAGCTACTGATTTCAGGTGACTGCGGTACAGGATGTTCACCGCGCCCTGTGCGCCCATGACGCCGATCTGCGCCGTGGGCCAGGCGAGGTTGAGGTCCGCGCCAAGCTTCTTGGAACCCATGACGATGTACGCGCCGCCGTAGGCCTTGCGAGTGATGACGGTCAGCTTCGGAACCGTGGCCTCCGCGTAGGCATACAGGAGCTTGGCGCCGCGACGGATGATGCCGTTGAACTCCTGGTCCTTGCCCGGCAGGAAGCCCGGGACGTCCACCAGGGTGAGGATGGGAATGTTGAACGCGTCGCAATGGCGGACAAACCGTGCGGCCTTCTCTGAGGCAGCGATGTCCAGGGTGCCCGCGAACTGCATCGGCTGGTTGGCGACGATTCCGATGGTGTGGCCCTCGACGCGGGCGTAGCCGATCACCACGTTCGGCGCATAGAGAGACTGCATCTCCAGGAAATGGCCGTCATCCACGATTGTTGAGATAACGGTGTGCATGTCGTACGGCTGGTTGGCGGAGTCGGGGATGAGCGTGTCCAGCTGAGTGTCAGCCTCATTGATTTCGAGGTCCTCGGTGAACTCGGTCAGCGGTGCTTCGGCGAGGTTGTTGGACGGCAGGAAGTCGAGCAGCTCCCGGACAAAGTCGATGGCGTCCTGCTCATCGGTGGCCAGGTAGGCGGAGGTTCCCGTGGTGGAGTTGTGCTGCCGCGCGCCTCCCAGGGTTTCCATGTCCACGTCCTCGCCGGTGACGGTCTTGATGACGTCGGGGCCGGTGATGAACATATGCGAGCTCTTGTCCACCATGACCACGAAGTCGGTCAGCGCGGGGGAGTACGCCGCGCCGCCTGCACACGGGCCCATGATGAGCGAAATCTGCGGGACCACGCCGGAGGCATGCACGTTGTTGCGGAAGATGTCAGCGAACATCGCGAGCGACGCGACGCCCTCCTGGATGCGTGCGCCGCCGCCGTCGTTGATCCCCACCAGCGGGCAGCCGTTACGGAGCGCGAATTCCTGAACCTTGACGATTTTCTCGCCGTTGACCTGGCTGAGCGATCCACCGTAGACCGTGAAGTCCTGGCTGTAGATCGCGATCTGCCGGCCGTCCACGGTGGCGTAGCCGGATACCACGCCGTCGCCGACGGGCTTTTTCTTCTCCATGCCGAATGCCGTGGACCGGTGGACGGCAAGGGCGTCGAACTCCACGAAGGAACCCGGGTCCACGAGCAGGTCGATGCGCTCGCGTGCCGTGCCCTTGCCCCGGGCATGCTGCTTCTCGATCGCCTCCGGGCCGGAAGGCGCTAACGTCCGTTCCTGGCGTTGCCGGAAGTCGGCTAGCTTGCCTGCGGTTGTCTGGAGGTCTGGCCCGGTGTCGACTGCGTCTTCGGTGCCCTGCTCGAGGGGAAGCGTTTCGGGTTGCATCGAGTCTCTTCCGATTGGTGTCCTGGTGGCGGGCGAGTAGCCGGTCTCGAGGGGCCTTAAGTAGGTTTCCTCCAAAGAACCGGGCTTCTCGCCCAGTCTAGTAAGCAAAACGACCCGCATAGCTGTAGAACCCCTACAACAACTTCTTGAAAGACTTAGCGCCCGCCCCGAAGTTACCCACGAGTAACAATTAGGTTCCCCACCCCCTGTGCCGATTATGGTGTCACCTATGACCCGCAATGGCGCACCTGTGTCCGGCACCCTTTCAGGGCGCACCATCCTCATGTCCGGCGGCAGCAGGGGGATCGGCCTGGCCATCGCCCTCCGTGCGGCGCGTGACGGCGCCAACGTCGCCATTCTCGCCAAAACGGGCGAGCCCCACCCCAGTCTCGAAGGCACCGTGCACACCGCCGCGGAAGAGATCCGCGCAGCCGGCGGCGGAGCGCTGGCCCTCGTGGGGGATGTAAGAAACGACGACGACGTCGCCTCGGCGGTGGAGGCGACGGTCGCCGAATTCGGAGGTATCGACGTCGTTATCAACAATGCGTCGGCGATCGACCTCTCGAAAACGGCCGACGTGTCCATGAAGCGCTATGACCTGATGGCGGACATCAACGTGCGCGGGACGTTCATGCTGAGCAAGTTCGCCTTGCCGGCGCTGTGTAAGGCTACGAATGCCCACATCCTGACGCTCTCCCCGCCGCTGAACCTGGATCCGGTCTGGGCGGGAAAGCACCTTGCCTACACCATGGCCAAGTACGGCATGAGCCTGACAACGCTCGGGCTCGCCGAGGAACTCCGGGACGAAGGCATCGCCGTCAACTCGCTCTGGCCGGCCACGTTGATCGACACCGCGGCGATCCGCAACATGCCCGGCGGGAGCGAACTCATCAAGGCTGCCCGGACACCGGACATCGTCGCTGACGCCGCCCACGCCGTGCTGGTCCGGCCGGCGCGCGAGTGCACCGGGAACTTCTTCACCGACGAGGAAGTCCTGCGCTCCGAAGGCGTCACCGACTTCAGCCGCTACAGCCTCGGCGCTCCCGAGGACCGACTGGTGCCGGACATCTTCCTCTAGGTTGACGGCTGCCCGGCAGCCGTGCGCCGGCCGGGCCCTGCATCTGCCTGGTGGGAACCGGTCATCGGTGCTGTACTTCTGTCATGACTGATCCAGGAGGACACGCGGCTGAACCGCATGACAACGGGGTTGCAGCTCGCTTGAACTGGCTTCGCGCCGCAGTCCTGGGAGCAAACGACGGTATCGTATCGACTGCCGCCACCGTCGTCGGTGTCGCAGGAGTGACTAATGTTGTCGCCCCGATCCTCATCGCTGGAACGGCCGCCGTCGTCGGCGGAGCGGTGTCCATGGCGCTCGGCGAATATGTTTCGGTGAGCAGCCAACGGGACAGCCAGGAAGCCTTGATCGAGAAGGAGCGCCAGGAACTGCGCGATGATCCGGACGGAGAGCTGACCGAGCTGGCCGGTCTGTATGAGCAGCGTGGGCTCAGCAGCGAAACTGCCCGCCAGGTCGCCGAGGAGCTGACCCAGCACGATGCCCTCGCCGCGCACCTCTCAGCGGAGCTGAACATCGACGAACTCGAGGTCGTCAATCCGTGGCATGCTGCCTTTGCGTCTGCTGCATCCTTCGCGGCAGGGGCCGTCCTGCCCCTCCTGACAATTCTCATCCTCCCCGCAGGTGTCCGCATCCCGTTCACGTTTGTAGCGGTTCTTGTTGCACTGGCCATCACCGGTGCAGTCAGCGCGCAGGTCGGGGGCAGCTCCCGGCGCCGGGCGATGGCGAGGCTCGTCCTCGGCGGAGCGCTTGCCATGGCCGTCACCTACGCCGTGGGATCCCTCCTGGGAACCACCGGAATCGTCTGACTGCGGGCCGTCTCCAGCGCGGTTCCGGCGCCCAGTAGGCTTGGACAATGACATCCCGCTACTCCAACCTTGAACGTCCGGGCCTGGACGAGAACGGCCTGCGCGAGGCGCTGTGCCGCCCGCAGGGTCCCTACGGCAGGCTGGACCTGGTGGAGGCAACGGGCTCAACCAACACCGACCTTGCGGAGCACTGCGTCGAGGATCCCGGGAACTGGCCGGATCTCAGCGTGCTCACCGCCGAGGAGCAGACGGCCGGCCGCGGCAGGCTGGACAGGATCTGGACGGCGCCGGAGCGCTCCTCGCTGTTCGTCAGCGTTCTGCTGCGCCCCCATAATCCGGAGGGCCGGCCCCTGCCAACGCAGAGTTACGCGTGGATGTCCCTGCTGGCGGCGCTCGCGCTCTCGGAGAGCATCGAGGAACGCACCGAAATCTCTCCCCAACTCAAGTGGCCCAATGACGTCCACGTTGACGGCCGCAAGCTGGCCGGTGTCCTCGCCCAGCTCGTGCCGGGCGCCAACGCCGAGCCGCCCGCCGTCGTCGTCGGTGCGGGTGTGAACGTCAGCCTCACCGATCAGGAACTGCCGGTCCCCACCGCCACCAGCCTGCTGCTTGAATACGCCGCCACCACGGACCGGAACATCCTCCTGAAGGCCTATCTGCGCCGCCTGTCAGCACATTACGGTGACTTCACCGCGGTCGACGGCGACGCAACCCGCCCCTGGAAGGGCGGCGCCTCGCTGCTCACACGGGTCAGCGAACGCATGGTGACGCTGGGCCAGGATGTCCAGGCTGATCTGCCCAACGGCAGCGTCATCACCGGGCGTGCCATGAACCTCGATTCCCACGGTGCCCTGGTGGTGCGCGATGAGGATGGTGAGAGGCATACGGTCTCGGCGGGCGACGTCGTACATCTGCGGCCGCTGACGCTGTAAGGAGGAGCTCGACCAATGCGGCACGCACCGGATGCACGATCATGCGGATAAGACTCGAGCCGGGGGAGCACGTGGTGGTGCGTACCCGGCCACACCCGCGGCGCCTGCTGGTTCCGTTCTGCCTGGCCCTGCTGATTCTGGCCGGTGCCGGCTACGGGCTCGGTTGGTTCAGCCGGTCACAGCTGCCGCTCGGGTGGGAGCAATGGGGCCCGGCGATTGTCACCGTATTCCTGCTCCTTATGCTGCTTTTCCTGTTCCGCGTCTTCCTCCGGCCGCTGCTGCGCTGGGCCGGCACCCGGTATATCCTGACCAGCCGGCGGCTGATCAGGCGGGCAGGTATCACCAGGCGCAGTGAGCGGGAAGTTCGGCTGACGGGAATCTTCCAGATCATCATCGAGCAGGCCCTCGTCGAGCGGCTTACCGGTGGAGGCACGTTGTTTGTTGATCTGGGCCGAGACCGGATCCTCTCCTTCCGCGAGGTTCCGCAGGTGCATACGTTCAAGGAGTACATGGTGGCTGCGATCAGCGACCTACCGCTGACCGCCATGTTCGATGGTGTAGATATGGAAGCGGAGCCGGTGGACGGGGTAGAAGACGAAGCATGGAACAGGAGCGGTGATGAGCGCCAACAGCGGCACGGATGGAACTGAAGCCGGTGGCACCGGCTCCTTTGCCGATGACCCCGACAACCCCTTGACCCTTTCCATGCCGGCGTTCAACCGGGCAGACCTGCCTCCGCCGCCGGAGAAGCTGGACCGCGACGCCATCCGGCGCCTCGAGGTTGAACTGCTCGGCGCTGAACGAACGCTGCGCCGCAGGGATGTGGCAACAGGCGCCGGAGTGTCCCTGCTGTCCGCGCGGAAGCTCTGGCGCGCAATGGGATTTCCCAACATCGGGGACGACGACGTCGCGTTCACCGAAAAGGACATGGAAGCCCTGACCACCATCATCGAACTGGTGCGCAAGGAGCAGCTGACGGAATCGGCGGCAATTTCCATCACCCGTGCCATCGGGCAGATGACGGATCGCATGGTGGTGTGGCAGATTGAGGCGCTTGTCGAGGAGATGGTGGTTCAGCGTGGAATCTCCGACTCCGCTGCCCGCCGGAACCTCGTTGCCGAGCTTCCGCACCTGCTCGAGCCGCTCGAGAAGACGCTGGTCTACGCGTGGCGCCGCCAGATGAACGCAGCGGTCCAACGGCTGGCCGTCCGCTCGGAGTCGGGGCTCGCCTCTAGCGCGGGAGGGCCTGAAGGAGCCGAGGACGACGCACCGCTGCCGCTGGCCCGCGCCGTCGGGTTCGCGGACCTGGTCTCCTACACGAGCCTGTCCCGGCAGATGAATGAACGCACCCTCGCCCAACTGGTGCAGCGGTTCGAAAACCGAAGCGCGGAGATCATCTCTGTCGGCGGCGGACGCCTGGTGAAGACCATCGGCGATGAAGTGCTCTACATTGCCGAGACGCCCGAGGCCGGCGCTGAAATTTCGCTGGCGCTCGCTAAGGCGTTCACCGAGGACGACCTACTTCCCTCGGCGCGCGTCTCCATGGTGTGGGGCCGGATCCTGTCCAGACTGGGTGACATCTACGGGCCCACGGTGAACCTGGCGGCCCGCCTGACCTCGCTGGCGGAGCCCGGCACGGTGTTGATCGACGCCTCCACCGCCGCAACCCTGCGCGAGAACGAACGCTTTGTGCTGATGCCCCACAAAGCGCGGACCGTACGCGGTTTCGGGGAAGTTCACCCCGTGACGCTCGCGCGCGGCACCGGCACCGGCCTGGTTCTCGACTGACGGTTTCATTCACGACTGACAACGCCTCACCGATGGGCACAAGTACCCACGAGTGCCGGTCGGCCGGTTTGCGAAGTCATGCAACACTTTAATCGGTCAAGTATTCCGGCCGCCTCCTATTGAGTGAGGAAGCGGCCGTCCAGCGTCTCACCCGGGGAACATTGTGAAGCTACTGAACCGCCTTCGACGATTCAGCACCAAACACAAACGAGCATTATCGGTATCCACTGCCTCTGCCGTCAGCATGGGTGTGATCAGCGGTGCCTTGCTTTATCCCGGTTTTGCCACTGCCGAAGTTGACCTGAACGACGGCGGTGTGTGGGTGACGAATAACAACACCGGAATGGTGGGTCACCTTAATTACCAGTCGCGGCTCCTGGACGGCGGCTACGCAGCGAACAGTGACAGCTTCGACATCATTCAGGACCAGGCCACGGTCTTCAATATCAACTCTGATCAATCCAAGGTCAGCCCCGTCGACGTGGCCAACGTGGTCCGCGGCACTGAAGTTCAGCTGCCCGGTTCAGCAGCGGTGGCCATGGGGGGTACGACGGCGGCGGTGACGGACCGCGCCGGTGGTGCGGTCTGGATTACTACGGTGCAGAACCTCGCTGCTTTCAGTGACCAGGAAACCGAGCCGGTGGTGACCGGTTCGTCCGGTGTGGTTGCGGCGGTTTCTTCGAACAATCGCGTTTTTGTCGCAGACCCCGGCGCTGCAACGGTCTCCACCTACGTGGTTGCGCCCGACGGCACCTATGAGGAACCGGTGGTTGTTGAGGCGGAGGCACTGGGAACCTTCGGTGATGCGCAGATCGCCGCCGTGGGAGATCAGGCAGTGGTGTTCGACGGCGAGTCCGGTCAGCTCGTCCTGCCCGGCGGAGAGGCGGTGACCCTTCCGGATGCTGTGGGTGGGCGTCTGCAGCAGAGCGGCCCGGCGGGCAGTTTCGCGGTGGTGGCCACCCCGACGTCGTTGATCAAGCAGCCGCTGAGTGGCGGGGATCCGATCATTACACCCCTGGATTCCACCGGTGTTCCCGCTGCGCCGGTGCAGCTGAACGGTTGTATCCACGCAGCCTGGGCCGGAGCTGCCGTCTACATCCGCGACTGCGCAGACGATGCCAGTGATCAACGGCAGGACATCCCCGAACTCGGTGCGGAATCGGAACTGGTGTTCCGGGTCAATCGCAGTGTGGTGGTCCTCAACGATGTCAACGCCGGTGATGTCTGGCTGGTGCTGCAGAACATGCAGTTGGTGAACAACTGGGGTGACATCATCCCGCCGAAGGATGAGTCGGATGATGAGGACCAGGAATCCGCGAGTGAGAACCCGGTCAACACGCTCCCTGACCGCACCGGTGAAAACCGTCCTCCGGTGGCCGAAGACGATACCTACGGCGCAAGAGCCGGCCGCACCACTATTCTGAACGTCGTCGCCAATGACACAGACCCGGACGGCGATCTCCTGACGAGTACCCTGACCGGGGAACCGCCGGCCGCAGGCAGCGTGCAGCCCATCTACAACGGTGCAGGACTGCAGATTGTGGTCCCGCCGAACGCCACCCCCGGCAACTCCACCTTCACCTATGAAGTGTCCGACGGACGCGGAGGCAGCGATTCCGCACAGGTCACCCTTGATATTCGCGGGGCTGATTCGAATGAGCCGCCCAACGCATTGCGCTCCACGAAAATTCTTGTGGAGGAGGGCAAGTCCGTCAGCCAGAACATCCTCTCCAGCTGGATGGACCCGGACGGCGATGACCTGTTCCTTGTGAGTGCGGAGCCGACGCCGGACGGTGATCAGGTGAGAACCCGCTCGGACGGGCTGCTGACCTTCCGTGATGTCGGCAAGGGCCAGGGCGTGAAGGAAGTAAACATCGTCGTCTCGGACGGCCGTGAAGAGGTGTCCGGCGTCATCAGTTTCGATGTCCGGGCAGCAGGGACGTTGGCGCCGGTGGTCAATTTCGATCACTTCACTGCCGTCGTCGGGCAGGAATCCCAACTGAGCCCACTGCAGAACGATCTCGATCCGGCAGGTGGTCAGCTCAGCCTGGCGAAAGCGGAACTTACCGGCGGGGATGCGGTGGCAACACCGGATTATGACACCGGCACCATCGCTTTCACTCCCAACGCGGCGGGCACTTACTACGTCGAGTACCTGGTGACCAACGGTCCGCAGAGCGCCAGTGGCCTCATTCGGGTTGATGCGAAAGCCGACGGCGCTGAGGGAGCTCCGATCGCCGTCCGCGACGTTGCTCTGCTGCCGCGCAACGGCGATGTGCTGGTCGACGTTCTGGGTAATGACAGCGACCCTTCGGGTGGCGTGCTGGTGGTGCAGTCAGTGGATGTACCGGCCGGTTCACCGCTGGAGGTCGCGGTACTCGATCACAACGTGCTGCGCATCCACGACGTGCGGAACCTCAGCGAGCAGACCACCATCACCTACACAATCTCGAATGGCAAGGCGTCCGCCACCGGGGAAGTAAGCGTGCTCTCCGTCGAGGGCCCGGAGACGCCGCTGCCTCCGCAGGCTAACTCCGACGAGGTCACAGTACGCGCCGGTGATGTCGTCAACATCCCGGTGCTCGACAACGACACACATCCCAACGGCGACGAGCTGACACTGAATCCGGTCCTCGCACAGGGGATCGACCTTGCGGACGGCCGAATTTTCGCCTCCGAGAACTCGTTGCGTTTCGTCGCAGGCACGACGGCAAAGACTGTCTACGCAATCTACGAGGTGCTGGACAGCACCGGGCAGACGGACTCGGCGGAGGTCCGCATCAACATCCGGCCGCTCGATGAACGAAATACGCCGCCCGTACCGAAGAACCTCGACGCCCGCGTGATCGCAGGATCAACCGTGCGCATCCCGGTTCCACTCGATGGCATCGACGCCGATGGCGATTCCGCCTTCCTCACCGGCATAGACGCGGCGCCGACAATGGGCGCGGCCGTACCCGGTCCGAACTACATCGACTTCACCGCGTCTGCGACTGGAGCGGGAACTGACACCTTCACCTACACGGTCCGCGACCGGCTCGGGCTGGAGAACACCGGCACCATTCAGGTGGGCATAGCCCCGGCCGCGGAAGCCAACCAGAAACCCATTGCCGTCAACGACGGCGTCATCCTCCGGCCCGGCCGTGCCATCGCCGTCGATGCGCTGCGGAATGATTCGGACCCGGACGGTGACCCTATCGCGCTTAATCCCGAAGCGGTCACTGCCACCCCCGAGGAGATGGCTCCGGAGATCGTGGAAGGCCGCGTGCTGTTCCGCGCACCACAGGCCGAGGGAGATTTCAGCGTCCGCTATTCAGTGGCTGATGATCGCGGTGCCTCCGGCAACGGCAACATCAACGTGACGGTCGACCAGAACGCTCCGCTGCTCCTGCCGATCGCGCGTGATGACAGGGTCGAGGTGACCGAGACCCGCGGGCAGACAGCCGTGGACGTGCCGGTCCTGAAAAACGATGAGGATCCGGACGGTGTCGCCGAAGACCTGAAAGTCAGTGTTGACGTCGCCGACGCCACGGCGGCAGTGGGAGCGGAGAACGTTGTCCGCGTCGAGCTGACACCGGAGCCGCAGTCCATTCCCTACACCGTTGAGGACATCGACGGCGGTGTCGCGACCGCCGTCGTCTGGGTACCCGGGCTGAGTGAACAGTATCCGACGCTCATCAGCAACGCTCCCATCGATGTGCAGGCGGGGGAGGAACTCGCCCTCGACCTGCGCGAGCTGGTGGAGGTCCGCGAGGGCCGCACGCCGCGCCTGACCGTCACTGAGAAGGTCACGGCGATCGGCACCAGCAACGCCAACGACTGGGTGGTCGATCCGAACAACCTCCGCTACGCCGCGGACGCGGATTACGCCGGCAAGGGCTCCATCACCTTCGAGGTCACCGACGGCACCGGACCCGATGACCCGGAGGGCTTGAGCTCCACCCTCACCGTCCTCACCAACGTGATCGCCGCTGAGGAAAGCCCCAACTTCCCGCCGACCCTGGATTCCGGGTCCCTCGAAGTTGCCATCGCCGAGCCGGCAGTCACGCTCGATCTGGCAGGTCTTGCTGCCGACCAGAATCCTGAGGACACCCTGGAGTTCTCGCTCACCGGTGAGCAACCTGCCGGCTTCGACATCTCTTTCACCGGTTCGGTGCTGACCGTTGCGGCCCAGGACGGCGCCGAGGTCGACACCACCGGAACCGTAGGTATCTCCGTGACGGATGGGGAAGACACAGCCAACAGTTCGGTGGCGCTGACGGTGCTCGCATCCAGCCGGCCGTTGCCTGTTGCTACCGACGACGAAGTGCCTGACGCCGTTCAGGGCGAGCCGGTGACCGTGGACGTGCTGAGCAACGATGTGAACCCGTTCCCGGACGAGCCGCTGCGCATTGTCGACGTCATCGCGGACGGCAACGGGAGTGTGTCCCAGCAGGGCGACTCCGTCCTCGTGACACCGGGTGAATCCTTCGTGGGCAACATGACAGTGCAGTACACAATCGAGGACAAGACCGGGGAACTGTCACGGGTTGCCACTGCTCAGATACTGCTCACGGTCAAGGGCAAGCCGGGCGTACCCTCCACGCCTGTGGTTGAGAGCACCCGGAGCAAGTCGGTGGTCCTTTCCTGGGATCCGCCGGCTGACAACGGCTCAGCGATCACCGGTTACACAGTCACCAGCAACAACGGGTTCAGCCAGGAATGCCCGGCGACAACGTGCACGCTGACCGGGCTCACCAACAACGTGGAGTACGTGTTCACGGTCACCGCCACCAACGACATCGGTACCTCCGATCCGTCGCCGGAATCGGCGGTTGCGCGTCCGGATACGCAGCCGGCCCAGCCCGCTCCGCCGGCGCTGGTGTTTGGTGACGGATCGCTGACGGTCAACTGGACTCCGCCGGCCAATGAGGGCTCACCGATTGAAGGCTATGACCTGCAGATTTCGCCTGCGCCGCCGAACGGAGCAGTGCAGCGTAGTGCCACCGGCAGTCCGCTGACCTGGGAAGGCCTGGAGAACGGCACCGCCTATAAAGTCCGGGTGCAGGCACGCAACGCCGCGCCGGAACCGTCGGAGTGGAGCGACTACTCCGCGGCCGAGATTCCGGCTGGGTTGCCGGGAATCCCTGCTGCGCCGACGACGACGCGTGCCGATTCGGTGGGCACGGAGAGTCAGCTGGTGGTCGACTGGGCAGACGTGTCGCCCAATGGCGACGCGGTGACGAAGTATCAGGTGCAGGAGTTCCGCGGTGGCGCGCTGGTGCGTACCCTGCCCGAGGTCCAGGCGTCCGAGCAGACCATCGTGGTGCCCAACGCCGAGGCGGACTACAGCTACGCTGTCCGCGCCTACAACAAGGCAGGCTGGACCGAATACGGCGCGCAATCCGCACCGCGCCGCGCCGTAGGAAGCCCTGAGGCGCCGCAGGCCCCCTCCCTGGTGGAAACGAATACCGGGGGAGCGGGAGAGACCGTCACGATCAGCTTCCAGGAAATCGCGGCGTCGCAGCGGAATGGCGCGCGGGCCTCCGAAGTCAGCTACGTCGCCGAATTCAGCAACGGCAAAGTCGTCAACGGTGTGCGTAATGGCCAGAACGTGGGGGGTTTCCCGAACGGATCCAACGTGTGGGCTGTGGTTCGGGCCGTTGCTACAACGGACGGATCAAGTTACAGCAGTGCTAACAGCGCGCGCTCCACTACGGTCGTTCCGTACGGGAAGCCGCTTGCACCGCGTGCGAGCTCGGGCAAGAGTGCCCAGGGTGATATGGAAGTCCACTTCGACTGGTCTGCCCGGCGTGACAATGGTCGTCCCGTGGTGGAGGTGCAGCACCGCAAGCTGAACCCCGCAACCAGTTGGGTGTCGCGAGGCACGTCCGGAAACGTGTCCTACAAGGTCGGTGATTACGGAGACCAGGAGACCGTCGAGTTCAAGGCCTGTGACTCGACCGGCCAGTGTTCGGAATCGACAATCGTATCCGGCAATGCAGGGAATGCGCCGGCACCGACGACGTGGGACATCAC
Organism: Arthrobacter sp. KKT183; assembly: GCF_055657625.1. NCBI lineage: Bacteria > Bacillati > Actinomycetota > Actinomycetes > Micrococcales > Micrococcaceae > Arthrobacter > Arthrobacter sp. KKT183. The sequence continues at coordinate 1,077,917 of NZ_CM145770.1, forward strand.
AGCGGGCGGCCCCGGCCTCGATGCTAGCTCAAGGACGTGCATGGACGGCCTGGGTGGAACCAACTGGAGACCGAATGCCTCCGGAGACGCCAAGTGCAGCGGGAACCACTGGCTCTACGACCGGCAGACCATCGTGTCGAACTGCTTCAGGTACCTCTACACCAACGGTGAAGCCTGGTACCGCCAGCAGTCAGGGCCAAACACTGACGCCATGAACAATGGTTTGTTTGTGCGCGGAGACACAACCACCGAAGGGTTCTCGCCGCCGCAAGGCATGCCATCCTGCTGATCTTTCTCACGCTCCAAGCCACTGACTGCGACTGTCCTCCGATGGGTACCTGTACCTATGGGAGGACGGCAGCCCAGCCTATAGACTTGCTACGGCGCCGCTGACGGTCGAGGCGCCCATTTTCGGGGGACAGCAACTTTGATGAAACGTGTATTCGATCGCCTGCGTCGTTTCAGCATGAAGCACAAGCGGGCACTGTCGGTATCCACTGCTTCCGCAGTCAGCGTGGGCGTGATCAGCGGTGCGCTCCTCTATCCCGGTTTTGCTACTGCTGAGGTTGACCTGAACGACGGTGGCGTGTGGGTGACCAACCGCAACACCGGCATGGTGGGTCACCTCAATTATCAGTCACGGCTGCTGGACGGCGGATACGCGGCGAACAGTGACAGCTTCGACATCATTCAGGACCAGGCTACGGTCTTCAATATCAACACCGACCAGTCGAAGGTCAGCCCTGTCGATGTGGCGAACGTGGTCCGTGGGACGGAAGTGCAGCTCCCCGGTTCAGCTGCCGTCGCTATGGGCGGTACGACGGCGGCAGTGACGGATCGTGCCGGTGGTGCGGTCTGGATTACCACGGTGCAGAACCTCGCTGCCTTCAGTGACCAGGAAACCGAGCCGGTGGTCACCGGTTCCTCCGGAGTGGTCGCGGCGGTGTCCTCAAACAACCGCGTTATCGTCGCAGACCCCGGCGCTGCAACGGTCTCCACTTACGTGGTTGCAGCGGACGGGACCTTCGAGGAGCCAGTGGTTGTTAAAGCGGAGGTGCTGGCGGCGTTCGGTGACGCGCAGATCGCCGCCGTGGGAGATCAGGCAGTGGTGTTCGACGGCGAGTCCGGTCAGCTCGTCCTGCCTGACGGAGAGCCGGTCATGCTTCCGGATGCTGTGGGTGGGCGTCTGCAGCAGAGCGGCCCGGCGGGAAGTTTTGCGGTGGTGGCGACACCGACGTCGCTGATCAAGCAGCCGCTGGCCGGGGGCGACCCAATCGTGACGCCGCTGGACTCCACCGGTGTACCCGCCGCCCCCGTGCAGCTGGACGGCTGTGTCCACGCAGCCTGGGCAGGGGCTGCCGTCTACGTCCGCGACTGCGCCGATGATGCCAGTGACCAGCGGCAGGACATCCCCGAGCTGGGAGCGGAATCCGAACTGGTGTTCCGGGTGAATCGCAGCGTCGTGGTCCTCAACGACATCAACGCCGGCGACGTCTGGCTGGTGCTTCAGAACATGCAGTTGGTGGATAACTGGGGCGACATCATCCCGCCGAAGCAGGAGTCGGACGAGGAGGATCAGGAGTCGGCGAGCGAGAATCCCGTGAACACGCTCCCGGACCGCACGGGTGAAAACCGTCCTCCGGTAGCCGAGGACGACTCCTACGGTGCTCGTGCAGGCAGGACCACCATCCTCAACGTGCTGACGAATGACACGGACCCCGACGGGGACCTGCTCACCACGCGATTGAGCGGGGACCAGCCGGCCGCGGGCAGTGTGCAGCCGATCTACAACGGTGCAGGCCTGCAGATCGTGGTTCCAGCAGATGCTCCGGTGGGTATTTCTACGTTCGCTTATGAGGTTGAGGACGGACGCGGCGGCACCGCTGCCGCCCAGGTCGACATCGAGGTTCGCGAGGCTGACACGAATGAGCCGCCAAATCCTCTGCGTCCCACGAAGATCCTTGTGGAGGAGGGGAAATCGGTCAGCCAGAACATTCTTTCCAGCTGGACTGATCCCGACGGGGATGATCTGTTCCTGGTGAGTGCGGAGCCTACGCCGGATGGGGATCAGGTTCGTACGCGCTCGGACGGACTGTTGACCTTCCGCGACGTCGGCAAGGGACAGGGCGTCAAGGAAGTCAATATTGTCGTCTCGGACGGACGTGAAGAGGTGTCCGGCGTCATCAGTTTCGATGTGCGTGCGTCGGGGACGCTGGCCCCGGTGGTCAATTTTGACCACTTCACCGCCGTCGTCGGGCAGGAATCCCAACTCAGCCCACTGCAGAACGACCTCGATCCGGCCGGCGGCCAACTGAGCCTCGCTAAGGCCGAACTCACCGGCGGGGATGCAGCGGTGACGCCGGATTATGACACCGGCACCATTTTCTTCACGCCGAGCGCCGCGGGGACTTTCTACGTCGAATACCTGGTGACCAACGGACCCCAGAGCGCCAGCGGTCTCATCCGGGTTGACGCGAAAGCTGACGGTGCGGAGGGAGCTCCGGTCGCCGTCCGTGATGTGGCGCTGCTGCCGCGCAACGGCGACGTGCTGGTTGACGTACTCGGCAACGACAGCGACCCGGGCGGCGGCGTGCTCGTTGTGCAGTCCGTCGAAGTGCCGGCAGATTCGCCGGTGGACGTTGCAATCCTGAACCACAATGTGTTGCGCATCCACGATGTGCGGAACCTCAGCGAGCAGACCACCATCACCTACACGATGTCGAACGGCACGGCGTCGGCAACCGGTGAGGTGAGCGTGCTGCCCGTGGAGGGCCCGGAGACGCTGCTGCCGCCGCAGGCCAACTCAGACGAGGTCACAGTGCGTGCAGGGGACGTCGTCAATATCCCGGTGCTCGACAATGACACCCATCCCAACGGCGATGAGCTGACGCTGAGTCCTGTCCTGGCCCAGGGAATTGATCTCGCGGACGGGCGCATCTTCGCGTCGGAGAACTCGCTGCGCTTCGTCGCTGGACCCACTGCGAAGACTGTCTACGCCATCTACGAAGTGCTGGACAGCACCGGGCAGACCGATTCCGCAGAGGTCCGGATCAATATCCGACCGTTGGATGCACCGAATACGCCACCCGTGCCGAAGAACCTCGACGCCCGCGTGATCGCCGGATCGACGGTGCGGATCCCGGTTCCGCTGGACGGTATCGACGCGGATGGAGACTCCGCCTTCCTGGCAGGAATCGACGTTGCTCCGCAGCTGGGCGCGGCGGTTCCCGGCCCCAATTACATCGACTTCACCGCCTCGGCCACCGGAGCGGGAACTGACACCTTCACCTATACGGTTCGCGACCGGCTCGGGCTGGAGAACACCGGCACCATTCAGGTGGGCATAGCCCCTGCAGCGGAAGCCAATCAGAAACCCATCGCCGTGAACGATGGTGTGATCCTGCGGCCCGGCCGAGCCATCGCCGTCGATGCGCTGCGCAATGACTCGGACCCGGACGGTGACCCGATCGTGCTTGATCCGGAGGCTCTGGCGGGCACGCCGGAGGAGATGGCTCCCGAGGTGGCCGAGGGCCGCGTGCTGTTCAGTGCGCCTCAGGCAGAAGGTGATTTCAGCGTCCGCTACGGCATCCAGGACAGCCGGGGTGGCACCGCCGCAGGCAATATCAGTGTCACCGTCGATCAGAACGCACCGCTGTTGTTGCCGATCGCCCGCGATGATCGGGTGGAGCCGGAAGAGACCCGCGGCCAGACGGCTGTGGACGTGCCGGTCCTGAAAAACGACGAGGACCCTGACGGTGTGGCCGAGGACCTGATTGTTCGGGTCGATCCGGCAGCCGTCACCGCCTCAGTGGGAGCGGAGAACGCAGTCCGCGTTGAGCTCACCGAGCAGGCTCAGATCATCCCGTACACGGTGGAGGACATCGACGGCGGTGTTGCCACCGCCGTGATTTGGGTGCCGGGACTGAGCGAGCAGTACCCCACGCTCATCAGTGACGCACCGATCGACGTGCAGGCAGGAGAGGAACTGGCTCTCGACCTGCGGGAGTTGGTGGAGGTCCGGGAAGGCAGGACGCCGCGGCTGACGGTGACCGAGAAGGTCTCCGCAATCGGGACCAGCAACGCCAACGACTGGGTGGTCGATCCGAACAACCTCCGCTACGCCGCGGACGTCGGTTACGCCGGCAAGGGCTCCATCACCTTCGAGGTCACCGACGGCACCGGCCCCGACGACCCCGAAGGGTTGAGCTCAACCCTGACCGTACTCACCAACGTGATCCCCGCTGCGGAAAGCCCCAACATCCCGCCCACCCTGAACTCTGGATCGCTGGAAGTTGCAGTTGCTGAGCCGGCGGTCTCCTTGGATCTGGCCGGCCTTGCCTCCGATCCGAACCGCGAAGACACCCTGGAGTTCTCGCTGACCGGTGATCAACCCGCCGGGTTCGAAGTGTCCCTCGACGGCTCGGTTCTGAGCGTGGCACCCGGTGAGAATTCTGAGGCTGGGCTCACCGGCGTCGTGGGAATTTCGGTATCTGACGGTGAGGAGACCGCATCGAGTTCAGTTGCGGTGGCGGTGTTGGCGTCGAACCGGCCGCTTCCGGTGGCGAATGACGATGAGGTGCCTGACGCAGTGCAGGGTGAGCCCGTCCCGGTGGATGTGCTGGCCAACGACGTGAACCCGTTCCCGGAGGAACCGTTGCGCATTGTCGATGTGGTCGCTGACGGGAACGGCAGCGTGTCGCAGCAGGGCGAGTCGGTTCTGGTGACGCCGGATGAGTCCTTTGTTGGGACGATGACGGTGCAGTACACGGTGGAGGACAAGACGGCTGACCAGTCGCGCCTGGCGACGGGGCAAATTGTGTTGACGGTGAAGGGTAAGCCGAGGGCGCCGTCAACGCCGGTGGTGGAAAGCACCCGGAACAAGTCGGTGGTGTTGTCCTGGGATCCGCCGGCCGACAACGGTTCGCCGATCACCGGTTACACAGTCACCAGCAACAACGGGTTCACGCAGGAGTGCCCGGCGACCACGTGCACGCTGACCGGGCTCACCAACAACGTCGAGTACGTGTTCACGGTCACCGCCACCAACGACATCGGTACCTCCGATCCGTCGCCGGAATCGGCTGTAGCGCGTCCGGACACACAGCCGGCCCAGCCCGCTCCGCCGGCGCTGGTGTTTGGTGACGGATCGTTGACGGTCAACTGGACTCCGCCGGCCAATGAGGGCTCACCGATCGAGGGTTATGACCTGCAGATTTCGCCTGCACCGCCGAACGGGGCGGTGCAGCGTAGTGCCACCGGCAGTCCGCTGACGTGGGAGGGTCTGGAGAACGGCACCGCGTACAAGGTTCGGGTGCAGGCACGCAACGCGGCGCCTGATCCGTCGGAGTGGAGCGATTACTCCGCGGCTGAGATTCCGGCTGGGTTGCCGGGAATCCCTGCTGCGCCGACGACGACGCGTGCCGATTCGGTGGGCACGGAGAGTCAGCTGGTGGTCGACTGGGCAGACGTGTCGCCCAATGGTGACGCGGTGACGAAGTATCAGGTGCAGGAGTTCCGCGGTGGCGCCCTGGTGCGTACCCTGCCCGAGGTCCAGGCGTCCGAGCAGACGATCGTGGTGCCCAACGCCGAAGCTGACTACAGCTACGCTGTCCGCGCCTACAACAAGGCAGGCTGGACCGAATACGGTGCCCAATCAGCACCTCGTCGCGCGGTTGGTTCTCCTGCAGCGCCGAGTAACGTGAGCCTGAAGGAGACTCGTACCGGCGCCGAGGGCCGCCACGTCCAAATCAGCTTCAGCGAACTCAACGCGGAGCAGCGCAACGGCGCACGAGCGTCCGAAGTCAGTTACCAGGCGGTGTTCAGCGATGGTCGTCAGATGACGGTCAGGCCCGGCCAGGAGATCGGCGGGCTCGCCAACGGATCCGCAGTGACCGCTACGGTCACTGCCATCGTCAACAGCGACGGCGCCAGCTACTCGAGTTCACCCGCCACCTCCAACCAGGTAAGCCCCTACGGCAACCCCGGGAAGCCTTCGGCGAGCGGACAGAACGGTACACAGAACGAAAACAGCGTGACCTTCAACTGGGCACCGCCCAACACCGGAGCTCATGACGTCAAGCAGATTCAGATCAGCATCGACGGCGGTGGTTGGCAGAATGTTGCCAATTCCGGTTCGAGGCGGGTCAGCGGCAACTTCGAACAACAACACGAGATTCGGGTTCGCTCGCTGAACTCCCGCGGCGAAGCAGGGGGAATCGCGAACGCTACAGCCCGCGCGGGCAAGGAACAACCGAGCCAGCTCGACACACGGCTCCTGGGACATATGCAGCGCAGCTGCACCGACCCCGCGAACCGGGCCACCTACGATCCCGAGGAGTTCACCTGTGAAGGCGTGGGCGGAAATAATCCCCCGTGGTTCTACGCCGAGCACCAGTTCACTGTCGGTTGCTGGATCAGCCACACCGATGGCTACGGCCGGACCGGTCAGTGGTACCGGATTGTTGGAGGGCCGCGCAACGTTGGCCGCTACATCGACGCCGGCCACGTGACCGTCGGCGGGCCGGCCCAGAGCAAACTGCCGCAGTGCTGACAGCCGACGTCCTGCACGTATTCTTTCCCGTGGGCAGCACGGATTCCGCAAGAGAAAAAGGAACAGATCATCATGACAATGACCGCTGAACAGGCCGCGTGGTTCGCCGGGACGTTTGACAAGCTGGTTGGCAACGTGGGGCAGGCAGTCCTCGGCAAGTCCCACGTGGTACGGCTTGTCCTGACCGCGATGCTCGCCGAGGGTCATGTGCTGCTCGAGGATGCTCCGGGAACCGGAAAAACCATGCTGGCGCGGTCACTCGCTGCGACGGTGCAGGGAACGCACTCCCGCATCCAGTTCACCCCGGACCTCCTGCCCTCTGATGTCACGGGCATCACCATCTATGACCAGAAGACGCAGGAGTTCGAGTTCCACAAGGGCCCCATCTTCGCGAACATCGTGCTCGCAGACGAGATCAACCGCGCCTCGCCGAAAACCCAGTCGGCGCTGCTGGAGGTCATGGAAGAATCCCGCGTCACAGTGGATGGCGTGAGCTACACCAACGACCGCCCGTTCATGGTGATCGCAACCCAGAACCCGATCGAACAGGCCGGAACCTACCGTCTTCCCGAAGCGCAGCTTGACCGCTTCCTGATCAAGACCATGATCGGCTACCCGGACCATGCCTCCACCGTCCAACTGCTCAGCGGCTCGGCAACCCGTGACCGTTCGGCGGCGCTGACCCCGATCATCACCACCCAGGCCATCAAGGACATGGCGGATCTGGCGACGGAAACCCACGTGGATAACGCGGTGCTCGAGTACATCTCCCGGTTGACGGAGGAGACCCGCTCTGCACCGGAGACGCGTCTCGGAGTGAGCGTGCGCGGAGCACTGGCCATGGTCCGCACAGCGAAGGTCTGGGCTGCCGGCCAGGGCAGGCATTACGTCCTGCCCGACGACGTTAAGGAACTGGCGCCGTACGTGTGGACCCACCGCTTCGTCATGGACCCGGAAGCGGAGTTCGCCGGAGCAACACCCGAGGCCGTCCTGCGCCGCGTGCTTGCCGACGTGTCAGCTCCCCAGCAACGCGCCACCGCCTGACACTCCTGAGGATTCATGGCAACGAACACGGAAACCGCGGAAAAAAGCGCCTCACGACGGCGCGCGGCTGATCCTGCGCGCCGTCGGGCGTCCCAGCCGTCCCCGGAACGGACCGGAAGACAGAAACGCACGGCGTCGTCGTCCCGTCTCCACCCACGGTCACTAACCCGGGAAGCCTGGCAGCTGGCGCGGGACGCAGGCGCGCCGGTGGCCAGCCGGATCCTCGACGGACTGAGGAAATACTGTGGCCCCGTAGTGGGAGTGGTCAGTCCGCTCGGGTGGATCATTGCCGCAACTGTCACCGCACTCTGGATACTCGGCTCTGTCTTCGACTGGCGGGAAGCGCTCGTTGCAGCGTTGCTGGGCACGGTTCTCTTTCTCCTGGCCGTCGGATTCATTCTCGGCCGCTCCTCCTACGCTGTGGAGCTGGACCTGACGCGTACGCGCGTGGCGGTGGGGGACCGCGCCGTCGGAAGCGTTGCCGTCTCCAACACCTCAGCCAAGGCGCTGCTTCCGGCCTCGCTGGAGCTGCCGGTAGGAGCGGCGACGGCAATTTTCCACCTGCCAAGACTCAAGCCGAACCAGCAGCACGAAGACCTGTTCACCATCCCCACGCAGCGCCGCGCCGTCATCGTGGTGGGGCCGGTCCGCTCGGTGCGCGCTGATCCGCTGAGCCTGCTGCGCCGCCAGGTGTTCTGGACCGAACCCACCGACCTGTACGTGCACCCGCGGACGGTGGCACTGGTCGGCTCGGCCGCCGGCTTCATCAAGGACCTGGAGGGACTGCCCACCAAGGACCTCTCCAGCGCTGACGTCTCCTTCCACGCGCTGCGCGACTACGTACCCGGCGATGACCGCCGCCACATCCACTGGAAGACGACGGCGCGGACCGGCCAGCTCATGGTCCGCCAGTTCGAGGAGACCCGCCGCTCCCACCTCGCCGTTGCCCTCTCAACCAACACATCCGAATACGCATCAGACGCCGAGTTCGAGCTCGGCGTGTCCGTTGCCGGCTCCATCGGACTGCAGGCCATCCGCGAGCAGCGGAACCTGAGCGTGCTCACCCAGGACGGACCCGTGCGCTCCGAAACCGGGCGCAACCTGCTCGATGACATGACGCGGATCGAGGGCCGGAACCGGCGCCTCACGGCAGTGGACCTTGCGAGGACGACGGCGGATTCGGTACCGAATGCCTCGGTTGTGTTCTTCGTGGTGGGCCCACACGTCACCCCGTCCCAGCTCCGCTCCGCAGCCGCCTCGGTTCCCCCCGGCATCAGATGCATTGCCATCCGTTGCGTGAGTGACCAGGATCCGGGAAGGGCCACGATCGGGGATCTCACCGTGCTCACCCTCGGTAACCTCTCCGACCTCGCCCTCATCCTCCGCAAGGCAGCAGCATGAGCCGCCGTGCGGGACGCGCAGGCAGGGCGCTGCCGGGAAGGGTGCAGACCGGCATCGATCTCGGCGCCCTGGTCCTCCTTCTCGGTCTCGGCATCCTCGGATTCGGCCCCACTTTCGGGGGGGACCTGCGCTATCTTGCGGCTGGATTCGGTGGGATCGCGATCGGCCTCGTCACGGCCTGGCTGAGTACCCGCCACCGCTGGGGTTTCTGGCCGACTGCAGGGGTCCTGCTGGGCGCCTACCTGGTGCTGGGACACGCGCTGGCCGCGCCGGTGGAATCCTTCCTCGGGTTCCTGCCCACGCTTGAATCGCTGCGGGTCGTTATCGCCGGCGTCGTCTTCTCCTGGAAGGATCTGCTGACGGTCGCGGATCCGGTGGGAATCAGCCGCGGCATGCTTGTGGTGCCTTTCCTTTCAGCCCTCCTGCTCGCGGCGGTCGCCGGGCTGCTGGCCTGGCGCGTGCGCACGCCGTACTGGGTGCTCCTGCCGGTCCTCGGACTGTTCCTCGTCAGCATCGCCTTCGGCACCAACCGGGCAGCGCTGCCGGAACTCCGTGGCATCCTGCTGATCGTCGCAGCAACCGCCTGGCTGGCGTACCGCCGGGACATTGCACGAACTGACCAGACCGGAGCGCTGTCGGCAAATACAGCTGCGCAGCCGGACCCTCCCGGCGTCGGTGTCGTTGGAGTTCGCGGTCTTTTCCGCTCCAACACGGCACGCCGGCTGGGACTGGGCGGAGCTGTCCTCGCCGTCGGCACCATTGTTACCCTCGTGGTGAGTCCGGTGCTGGCGGGGAACACGGACCGCGATGTGCTCCGCGACGTCGTCGAGCCTCCGGTTGATCTGTTCGACTACCCCAGCCCACTGACCAGCTTCCGCAAGTACGTCAAGGACCAGGCTGATGAGACGCTCCTGACCGTGGACGGGCTGCCCGAGGGCCAGCGCATCCGGCTCGCCGCGATGGATGCCTACGACGGCGTGGTGTACAACGTGAATCCGCAGGCTGCCGGGAACTTTGCCCGGGTAGGGGATGCGCAGCAGCTCGGCAGCGCGGACGTCGCGGAGGACGAAGGCACCGTCGCCACCCTCGACATCACCGTCGAGGCGTACAACGGCGTGTGGCTGCCCACGGGAGGCGAGCTGCTCGGCGTGGATCTGGACGGACCACGCTCACAGGACCTCAACCGGTCCCTGTACTACAACAATGACGCCTTGACCGCACTGTCCACCATCGGGGTGCAGTCGGGCGACACCTACAGCATCAACGTGGTCTTCCCGGAGGTTCCGGGTGACGAGGTGCTCACCCAGTATGACTTCGCGGACCTTAGCCTCCCGCGCGTCCAGAACGAGCCGCCCATCATCGCGTCCAAGGCGAGCGAATACGTGGGAGAAGTTTCCGACCCGATCGAGCGGGCGCGTCGCCTCGAGCAGGTGCTCAGCTTGCAGGGCTTCTTCAGCAACGGCAAGGACGGTGAAGCGCCGTCCCTGCCCGGCCACGGCGCCGCCCGCATGCTCACCCTCCTTGACGCCGAGCAGATGGTCGGCGACGACGAGCAGTACGCCGTATCGATGGCCCTGATGGCTCGCAAGCTCAACATTCCGGCCCGGGTAGTGATGGGTTTCTACCCCGACTGGGACGAGGTCGAGGACCCTTCAGCGCCCCTCGCCCTCACCGGTGAAGACGTGCACGCCTGGGTGGAGATCGCCTTCGACAATGCCGGCTGGGTTCCGTTCGACCCCACCCCTCCGGAGGACAACGAACCGGTGCCGCCGCAACAGCAGCCCAAGTCCTCGCCTAAGCCGCAGGTTCTCCAGCCTCCGCCGCCGCCGCAGGAACCGGCCGAACTGCCGCCGGATTCCGCACCGGAGCCCCAGGACGCCGAAGACCGCACCAAGGACTTCTGGGATGACTGGGGTCCGCTGGTCCGCGCCATAGCGCTCGCCCTGATCCCGTTGGGTGTCCTGCTGCTTCCGCTGCTGCTCATTCTTCTGCTGAAAGTACGACGGCGGAAGCGGCGCGCGAACATCGGCGCGCCTTCCCAGCGGGTCGGCGGAGGATGGAGCGAGGTGTTGAGCCTCGCTACGGACCTCGGTGCGGAGACCAACGCCAGGGCAACCCGCCGCGAGAGTGCACATGAACTCGGAACGGCTTTTCCCGCCAGCGCAGGATCAACCACGCTCCTCGCACAGCGCGCAGACGCCAACATCTTTGCGTACGGTGAACCGACCGAACGTGAGGTCGAGGAGTACTGGAGCGCCGTCGAGTCATCGTTGGAGGGTATGCGCGGCTCGGTTGGCTGGTTCCGGCGGCAGCGTGCCCGCTTCTCGCCGCGTTCCCTCATCCGGGAGGCGCGGTCAAAGGTGCGTCCGCGCAGCACTGCCCGGGGAGCACGCCGTGGTTCAGAGCGAAGGCAGGACCCGTGAGCGTGGACGGGCTCCAGTGCCCGCGTTGTTCGTCACGGGTGGCCGCCGGCACGGCGTATTGCGTGCGCTGCGGCGCTTCCATTCCCAATCGTGCCCCGCATGTCCGTACAGTGGACCCACCGGGCGGTGCGTTGGCGCATCCTGATGCCCGGATGAACGGTGAGGGAGGAACGCGGGGCACCATGGCTCAGCTCAACCTTGAGAACGGTTCGGCAGGCAAGCGGCTCGGAGCAAAGCTGGTTGACGGTATTCCGCCTGCGCTGATCAGCGGACTGGCCGCCGTGGCCGGTATGCCACTGATTGGCTACGAGCAGGTGTCGGCGAGTTCCGCCGTCGTCGATCTGTCCATGTTTTTCGTTGTGATGGGTGCAGGCAGCCTGCTGGCGCTTGGCTACTGGATCTTCCTCTGGGGCTGGGAAGCGAAAACCGGCAAGACCCCTGGCAACCTGATGTTCGGCCTGCGGACCACCAACGAGGAGGGCTTCGCGCCCGGCTGGCTGGCTGTCTTTCTGCGCAACCTCATCATCGCGCTCTCGGGGATCATTCCGGTGCTTGGCTTCGTGATCGTCATGATCTCCAACCTGTTCGACCCCCACGGGAAGCGTCAGGGCTGGTATGACAAAGCCGCGCGAACGTTTGTGTTCGATGTCCGGCGCGGCCGCAATCCGCTGCTGACCGGAGGAATCAACGGGCCGTCGTCGTTCGCTCCGCAACCGGTTCCGCCTGCCGTCCAGCCCATCCAGTCGCCGGTCGTTGCCCGGCCTGAACCGGTGGCGCGCACAGCAGAACCGGTGCTCTTCCAGCCAGAGAAGGTTCCAACGGGCAGGACGGCCCCGCTTCCTGACTTCGGCACCCTGCACCCCGATGAGGAAGCCGGAGAGACGGTCATGTCCCGGGGGTCCGCGCCGGTGAAAACGTACGCTGAGCCGGCCGGCCGTAAAGCTGTGCGTATCCTGCTCGACGACGGCCGCGACCTGGTGCTGGAATCCGTGGCGCTGATCGGCCGCAACCCTGCAGGGAAGGACAACGAGCCGGCACAGCTGATCCCCGTGAAGGACGAGGGGCGCTCAGTCTCGAAAACCCACCTTCACCTGCGCGTCGACGCGGGCAGGCTGTGGGTGACCGATCGTCATTCAACCAACGGCAGTGCCGTGGGCGGTGCGGACGGTGAACGTACTCCGCTGCCGGGAGGCCAGCCTTCGTGGGCGCCACCCGGTTCCACTGTGTACTTCGGCGACCGCAGCTTCAGGGTGGAACAGGCATGAGCAATTTCGAACAGATGAAGGACCGGAACATCGAACTCACCGTCGGGTACGCGACCGACCGCGGCCTCAAGCGCCAATTGAACGAAGACTCCCTGATTGCGTCCGAGCCGATCTTCGCGGTGGCGGACGGCATGGGCGGGCACGAGGCAGGGGAGGTCGCTTCAGGAATCTGCGTGCGGACCCTGGCGGAGAGCAGCATCATCGGCGAGCATGCCCCGCACTTTTCAGCGGCGGATCTCGAGGAATTGCTGCGCACTGCTGATGAGCACATCCGCTCAGAGACGGGAGGCCGGGCGGGCACTACGCTGTCCGGCGTCGTCCTGGTGGAAGAGTCCGGGATGCCCTACTGGCTCTTCTTCAATGTGGGCGATTCACGCACCTACCGGTTGTGTCAGGGCCGGTTCGGGCAGATTTCCGTTGATCATTCCGAGGTGCAGGAGCTGGTGGACCGCGGCCACATCACGCAGGAGCAGGCCGTTGGCCACCCCAGACGGCATGTCATCACCCGTGCGCTGGGAACGGGTGACGATTCCGAGGCCGACTACTGGCTCATGCCGGTGGAAGAGGACGACAGGATCCTCATCTGCTCGGATGGACTGAGCACCGAGGTCTCCGACGATCGCATCTACACTCTCCTCAGTTCCACGGCCGATCCGCAGCAGGCTGCTGACGCGCTGGTGCAGGAGACTCTCCGCAATGGTGCCCGCGACAACGTGACCGTGGTGGTGATCGACGCCCACGGGATCGACCCCGATGCCGAGCTCCACACCACAGCGCCACGCATGATCGGTGCGGATACCGCTGCTGCGGATGGTCCGAATGGTCCGGGTGCTCCGGACGCTGATGCTTCCAACGCCGAGGTGGAGCGTTCGTGAGCGCAGTCCGTTACCTTCCAGGGGAGGGGTGGCTCAGTGTGGTGCGTTCCGGCGTCGTAGTGCTGGTCCCTGCTGCCACCGCACCTGAGCTGACCGACCGGCTCTGGAACCAACTGGGGGAGAACCCCAATTTGCAGGCTGTGCTGCCGATCGTCGCGGGTGGTTTTGGGCAGGGGCTCGAATCCATGCCTCCGTTCGGTGTGGTGTCCCACACGGACCGGCTCCATGTACTGCTTCGAGGCGATGTTCACCTGAGTGTCGACACCGACGACGGCGGCGCGCAGGTTGAGTTGTCCGGGCAAAAGGTGACCACGTGGGTGGAGCGAATCGTCGACGGCGGCGGAAACGGCTTCACGCTGAGCGGCGGCTCTGTCGACGCAGCCGGTTCTATTGGCCCAGGCGGTTATTCCGGGGCAGGCGGGGACACTGCTACCCTGCCGCTTGAGTCAGGGATTGTCCGGGCGTCTGTCGTCTCCGTTAAGTCTTTTGGGCCGGTCGGGCCGGCTGATCCCGTGCGCGCCGAGCCCGAACCCGCTGATCCCGAACGCGCTGTGACGGGTGCTGCTGAGGCTGAGGAACTCGCCACAATCAACCCGAGCCTTTATCTGAGCTCCACTGACGGCGTCGATGAAGACGGCCAACGTGCGGCGGACGGTGCGGACAGCATCGGTGAGGACCAGAACCAGCAGGCCGAACCGGATCCCGAGCTCCAGACCACCGGCTACGACCACCTGTGGGACCAAACTGTCATGCGGCGCGTGGAGGACGCTGCGGTGCGTCCACCTGAGGAAGCTAACCCGTCGAACGAGGTAGACGTTCAGGAGGACGTTGCTCAGGTGCCGGAACAACCGTCACGGCCGTCGGAACGACCACAGCAGGCGGAGCTGTCAGAGCAGTCAGAGCAGTCAGAGCTGTCAGAGCTATCAGAGCTGTCAAAGCCACAGCCGGAGCCGTCCACGCCGCCGGCCGATGCGTCGCCGATACCGCTGACTGCACCCGGGCAGCTGATCGACTCCGTACCGTGGGCACGCAAGAGTGCCGGGACCGGCGGAACGGCAACAGGGCCCGCAACCTTAAACAAGTCCGCAACCCCAATCACGCCTGACACGTCGATCACGCCTGACGCCCCCGCACCGAAGCAGCCCCGCGACCTCCCCGACGCCGAAGATCACGATGGCCAGACGATCATGCGCAGCGACCTGCAGGTCCAACCATCGCAGCAGCCTGCCCAACCGGCAGCTGAGCCGCGTCCCGGTACCGGACCTTTGGTGCTGGCGAGGCTGTGCGGGCAGGGTCACGCCAATCCGCCGGAAGCATCGGACTGCAAAGTCTGTTCCCAGCCCCTTGACAGCGAACCGCGTGAGGTCCGCCGGCCAAGTCTTGGCACCATGCGCATTTCAACCGGTGAGGTGGTGGAACTGGACCAGTCGCTGATCATTGGCCGGCAGCCGTCCGTCTCACGGGTTCAGGGCCGTGGTATGCCGAAGCTGGTGCAGGTCACCAGCGCCGGCGGGGATATTTCGCGCTCACACGTCGAGGTGCGGCTCGACGGCTGGCACGTCCTGCTGTGCGATCTCAAGGCCACCAACGGCACGGTGCTGATTCGCGCGGGCCAGCCGCCACGCCGCCTGGGCGAATCGGAGACCGCGTTCCTCCTTGATGGTGATGTCGCCCAGCTCGGTGACGACATCTTCCTGCGCTTCGAGGGCCTGCGATGACTTCACGGCGCGCCGCCGCACCACCGCCGCACATCCCGGGCTACCGCTACGTCAGCCTGCTCGGATCGGGTGGTTTCTCCGACGTGTACCTGTACGAGCAGGACCGTCCGCGCCGTCGCGTAGCCGTCAAGGTCCTGGTGTCCGGTCTGCTGACCGAAGGCGCCCGCAAGGCGTTCGAGTCCGAGGCCAACCTCATGGCCCAGCTCTCCACGCACCCGTATATCGTCACGATCTACGAAGCGAACATCACCGACGACGGGCACTCCTACCTCGCGATGGAGTACTGCTCGCGCCCGAGCCTGGACGTGCGGTACCGCAAGGGGCGGCTCTCGCTGGCCGAAACACTGACGATCGGCATTCAGGTCGCTTCAGCCGTCGAGTCTGCCCACCGCGCCGGCATCGTGCACCGCGACATCAAACCGGCAAATATCCTGGTCACCGAATACAACCGCCCTGCGCTCACGGACTTCGGCATCTCCGGCACCACGGACGGCGGCGCCGATGAGGACCTCGGCATGTCCATCCCCTGGTCCCCGCCGGAAGCATTCGAGGGCGGCAGCGTGGACGGGATCCGGATGGACGTCTGGTCCCTCGGAGCCACCCTCTACACGCTTCTTGCCGGCCGCTCGCCCTTCGTGTTCCCGGGCCTGGACAATTCGCAGAGCCAGTTGATGGACCGCATCGGGTCAATGCCGCTTGCCCCGATCGGCAGGGATGATGTGCCGCAATCCCTGGAGCTTGCGCTGGCAACAGCGATGGCCAAGAACCCGGCCGCCCGCTACAGCTCGGCACACTCCTTTGCGCTTTCGTTGCAGCGGATCCAGACGGAACTGGGCATCTCGGTCACCCCGTTTGAAGTTCTGGATGACACCGAACACGTGTATCAGAACGACGACGGCGCCGAAGCCACCCGCGTGCGCAAGGTCGTCTCCATCGACCCGGAGTCTTCCACCTTTTCACCCACCTTCCCGACGGCGTCACCCACCGCGCCCAGTCGCCCTTCGCACGGTTCCGTGCCCACCTACTCCGCGCCGTCGTCGTCCATGTCCTCCAGGGTCGACCAACCTCCAGCAGCGGAGGACGCGGCAGACAATAGCGCAACCGAAGACCACGCGTGGCGGGACCGCACCATCCTCCGTGGGGGTGAGCCGCAGGGCGACTCCGTCCGTCTGGATACGACGCTCGGCAGGCCCGTGGGTACGGGGCTGGAAGCCGCTCCAGCCGACGCCGAACCTGTCCGTCGCAAGCGCAGCCCACTGGTGGGCATCCTGCTGGGGCTGGTGCTGCTGGCCGGCGTCGGAATCGGGGTATTCGCCATCGTGAACGGGCAACCGGAAGACCAACCGACCGTGGCACCGCCCACCCAGCCGCCGCCGGACGCGCTGGCCGGTGTTGAGGGCGTTGTGCCGGCGCCCACGGGTATCACCGCAGGGGAGTCCGGCAACACTGTTGTCTTCACCTGGACCAATCCCGATCCGCAGGAAGGTGACGTGTACCGCTTCCGGACCGTGACCGTCACCGAGGAGGGGGACTGGGACCGCACAGTGCAGACCGAGGCGCCCGTCGCGGCCAATCCGGACGGACGCACCTGCGCTGATATACAGATAGTGCGGGCAAACGGAACTGCTTCCGAACCCGAACGCGCCTGCTGGCCTGAGTGAGTTGAAGGGAATACCCGTGGGGGAACTGGCAATAGATTATTGCGGTGAGTGGCATGAGCCGAAGGACGGAGAGCCGTTCAACATCGGTCGCGAAGGCGATCTTGAGGTGGACGACAATCCGTACCTACACCGCAAGTTCCTCCAGATTGCCCATCAGAACGGAATCTGGTGGCTCAATAACGTGGGCACCATGCTCTCGGCCACCGTTGCGGACACCACCGGCGGAATGCAGGCGTGGGTTGCGCCCGGTGCCAGGATTCCGCTGGTCTTCGGGCAGACCCGCGTTGTCTTCACGGCCGGCCCCACTACCTACGAGTTCGACGTGCACCTCAAGACCCCCGCCTTCCGCCAGGAGCGCCAGGTCGACGACGGCTCCGGGACAACGACGATCGGCCCGGTTCGCTTCACCGATTCGCAGCGTGCGCTGATCGTAGCGCTCGCTGAACCGATGCTGCGCCGTGAAGGGACCGGGTTCAGTTCCATTCCATCCTCTGCGGCGGCTGCGCAACGGTTGGGCTGGGCGCTGACCAAGTTCAACCGCAAGCTGGACAACGTGTGCGACAAACTGGACCGGGTGGGAGTCGTGGGCCTGCGCGGCGGCGGCGGCAAGCTCGCCACCAACCGGCGCGCCCGGCTGGTGGAACATGCCGTGACCTCGCACCTGGTCACGCCCGAGGACCTCGATCTGCTCGAAACCATGAAGGGCAAGGCGGATGAGGACTGAGCTGTCCGCGCCGTTCCGTCCTGACGTCCACCTCAACCACCCGGAGTGTTCCTGACATGTTGCTGCGCCTCACCCTGCGGCGTGATCCTGACCCCGCGAAGGATCTCGCTGTCACCGTGGACGGGCTCGCTACCGTAAGCGATGTTGCCCGCGAGCTGTATGTGGCTGATCCGGCGCGTGCGGGGGCTGAACCTCCTGGTCAGTTGTCCCTGACAGTCGAGGAGTCCTACGTTGCCGGCGGCATGCGCGGCCGAACGCTCAATCCCGACGTCAGCCTGTTTGAATCGGGTCTGCGGCCCGGCTCCGCCGTGACTATCAGCCGGGTCAGCGACCAGTTCAACGTGCCGGGACAGGACCGGGGGCCGGCGGTCGCCACGCTACGGGTTCTGTCAGGGCCCGACGCCGGCAAGGAATTTTCGCTGCCGGCCGGCGCCAGCTACCTGGGCCGGGACCGCAACTGCGATATCCGCTTCGCCGATCCGATGATGTCCAAGCGGCACGCGCGGATCAACGTGGCCGACGGCATTGAAATCATTGACACGAACTCCGCGAACGGCCTCCTCATGGGCGGCACGAGGGTGGAGCGGACAACCCTGACCAGCGCGGATGAGATCACGCTGGGAGACACCACCCTTGCAGTGGTGCCGCTGACCCGCGCCTACTCCGCCGATCCCACCAACCCGCTCATAGAGTTCAACCGCTCGCCGCGCGTTGTACCGGCCTTCGTCGAAAAGCCCAAGCAGATTCCGGCGGGCCCGAGGCGGCCGAATCCCATGCGCTTCCCCTACCTGCTGCTCATTGCGCCGATCCTGCTGGGCGCCATCATGTTTTCCATTACACGCAGCCCGTTCAGCCTGATTTTCATTCTCATGATGCCGATGATCCTGGTGGGCAGCTACCTCGACCAGCGGATCAACGCCAAGCGGACCTTCCGGGAGGCTGTGGCGCAGTTCCGCGACTCGATGGCGTTCTTCCGCAGCGACATCGAAAGGACACGGAAAGTAGAGCGTGCCGTCCGGCATGCCGAGGCGCCCTCGGTGGCGGACACGGTCGACGCCGTCTACAAACTGGGCCCACTGCTGTGGACGCACCGCCCGGAGCACGACTTCTTCCTGAGCCTGCGGTTCGGTACCGGCCGTGCACCGTCCCGGATCGAGCTGTCTGAACCTGCCGGCTCAGACACACTGCCCGAGTTCTCCGAGGAGATCCGCGACGCCGCAGAGGAGTACGCCTACATTGACGACGTACCCATCGTGGCGAATCTCCGTCTGTCCGGCGCACTGGGCGTCGCTGGGGCACGCGGGATCGTTGACGACGTAGCACGCGGACTGGTCATCCAGGCGATCGGGCTGCATTCTCCGGCCGAGCTGACCGTTGTTGCGTTGACCTCGGTGCAGTCGAAGGAACGGTGGGGTTGGCTGCAGTGGCTCCCGCACACCGGCTCAGTCCACAGCCCGTTGACCGGTGACCATCTGGCGGCCGGACCGGCCGCGGCGGGACTGCTGTTGTCCCGGCTGGAGGACCTCGTCTCGGTCCGCGCTGCCGAACGCTCGGGGGTCGCGCTTCGCGGGCGGTTGGACCCCACGAAGGAAGTGGAACAGCCTGTGCCGGTCACGCCGTCGGTCCTCGTGGTCGTGGAGGACGATGTCACGGTTGACCGCGCCCGCCTGACCAGAGTTGCCGAGGCAGGAGCGGACGTCGGCGTCCATGTTGTTTGGGTTGCCGGGACGGTTGCGGCGCTGCCGGCGGCCTGCCGCGACTTCCTCTTTGTCGACGGCGACGCGGCGAATGTCAGCGGCCAGGTGCGGTTGGGTGAACTGTCGACGCCGGTCAGCTGCGAAAGCGTGGATCTTGAGCTGGCAGGGCAGCTGGCGCGGATGCTGACTCCCGTCGTCGACGTCGGCAAGCCTGTGGAGGATGATTCGGATCTTCCGCGTGCAGTCTCCTACGTGACGTTGGCGGGGAATGAACTGGTGGAGGCGACGACGGCGGTCGCCGACCGCTGGACGGAGAATAACTCGGTGGCGTCCAGTGCGCTGCCCAACCGGAAGCACCAGGGATCGCTTCGTGCACTGGTGGGTTCGAAGGGCGTCGAGCCGATGTACCTGGACCTCAAGACCGAGGGCCCGCACGCACTGGTCGGGGGAACCACCGGCGCCGGCAAGTCCGAGTTCCTGCAGTCCTGGGTGCTCGGCATGGCCGCTGCGTACAGTCCTGACCGGCTCACGTTCCTGTTTGTCGACTACAAGGGTGGAGCGGCGTTCGCCGACTGCGTGAAGTTGCCGCACACGGTAGGTCTGGTCACCGACCTGTCACCGCACCTGGTGCGGCGGGCGCTGACCTCGCTGCGGGCCGAGCTGCACTACCGGGAACACCTGTTCAACCGCAAGAAGGCCAAGGACCTGTTGGCCATGGAGCGGGATGCGGATCCGGAGACGCCGCCCTCCCTTGTCATCGTTGTGGACGAATTCGCGGCGCTCGCCCGCGAAGTGCCGGAGTTTGTCGACGGGGTGGTCGATATAGCGGCGCGCGGTCGGTCACTCGGCCTGCACCTGATCCTGGCAACGCAACGGCCGTCCGGTGTCATCAAGGACAACCTGCGCGCCAACACCAACCTCCGGATTGCTTTGCGGATGGCTGACACGGATGATTCACAGGACATCCTCGGGACGCCGATGGCTGCCTACTTCAGCCCCACCATTCCGGGCCGTGGTGCTGCCAAGACGGGGCCCGGCCGCATCCAGAGCTTCCAGACGGGCTATGCGGGGGGCTGGACCACGCGTGCGCCTGCGCGTCCGCGCATCGACGTGGTGGAGATGAATTTCGGCTCAGGCACGAGGTGGGAGTCTGCAGCTGATGAGGTTGTCTCCGAGCCGGGTGGGCCGAATGACATCGCGCGGATCGTGGGAAATGTTTCCCAGGCGGCGCTGGAGCTTGGCATCAAACCGCCGCGCAAGCCCTGGCTGGCCGAACTGGCCGAGGCATACGACTTCTCGAAGCTGCCCAACCCGCGTACCGATGAATCGCTGCTGCTTGGCGTCACTGATGATCCGGAGCACCAGGAGCAGCCCACGGTCTTCTACCAGCCGGATGTCGACGGGAATTTGGCGATCCTTGGATCCGGTGGGTCCGGCAAGTCCACCGCCCTGCGGACACTCGCCATCGGGTGTGCTGTGACGGTGCGGGGTGGTCCGGTGCAGGTGTACGGCATTGACTGCGCGTCCAATGGGCTGCAGATGCTCGGTCAGTTGCCCCACGTGGGCGCGATCCTTGACGGGGATGATTCCGAGCGGATCGGCAGGCTGCTCCGGTACCTGCGCGGAATCATCACCGAGCGCGCTGACCGGTTCGCCGAGGTGCGGGCCGGAAGTATCTCCGAGTACCGGAGGCTGGCTGGCCGGCCGGACGAACCGAGAATCCTGCTCCTGGTCGACGGCATCACCACCTTCCGGGAGACCTACGAGTTCAAGGGGCGGGAGCGCCACTTCGAACTGTTCCAGCAGATCGCGACCGATGGCCGTCCCATGGGTGTGCACATTGTCGTGACCGGTGAACGCACCAATTCACTGCCGCCGTCGTTGGCGTCATCGATCAGCCGCCGGATCATCCTGCGGATGGCAGCCAAGGACGACTACTCGACCCTCGGGGTGCCGCGCGACGTACTTTCGAGCTCGTCTCCACCCGGGCGCGGGCTGCTCGACGGGCTGGAGGTGCAGCTCGCCGTCTTCGGCGGCAACGCCAACCTGGAACTCCAGGCTCGCGAGGTCGAACGCATGCGTGATGCCATGCTGCGCCAGGGCGTTCCGCAGGCGCCCGGCGTGCTCAGCCTGCCGGAGTCGATCGATCTGGACGTGCTGCCGGAGGCGCAGGCGGGTTCAGCAGTGATCGGCGTCGACGACTTCAACCTCGAGCCTGCAGCCGTTGCTGCAACCGGGGCCTTCATGGTGTCCGGCCCGCCTGGGTCCGGGCGGACCGTCGCGCTCGTGACGCTGGCAGCGGCGCTGCAGAAGTCGTCGCCGAATGTCAGGCGGATCTATCTCGGTGCGCGGCGATCGACGGTGGCGTCGCTCGGGCTGTGGGACGAGGCCCATGTAACGGCGGCACTGGTACAGCCGGAGCTAGCGCGGCTCGCAACCTTGGCGGACGGCGCCGAAGGATCGGTGGCGTTCTTTATCGAGGGACTGACGGAGTTCAGCGATTCGCTGGCGGAACTCGAGCTGGGCTCGCTGGTGAAGGCTGCAGTGAAAGCCGGGCAATGGGTGGTCGGGGAGGCTGAGACCTCAACCTGGTCCAGCGCCTGGAACCTGTCCGGTCCGTTCAAGTCGGGCAGGCGGGGGCTTCTGCTCAACCCGAACGAGCTCGACGGCGACACGCTCCTGAACACGTCGCTCGGACGGACGGCCGGAAACCGCTTCATCCCGGGCCGCGGGTACGTGATCGGCCGCGGAAAGGCCTACAAGCTACAGGTCGCTACAACCATGGGCGGCCTGGACTGACACGCCGATCCAGCCCGTACGTGGGGAGTGCTGCTTGGGGAGCGGTCCCCATCGACACCGGCAAGCGGGCTTGGATAGGTTGTAGTTGGTCGCTCAGCAGGGGAGCCCGCGAGGGATATCCCGGCTTGGGCAGGCGGTTCCGGAAATGCCGGACCGCCACAGACGAAAGGTGGGGACAATGAGCAACGTTACACACGGTAACAACCCGGAGCAGATGGGACAGCTGGCACAGCTGCTTACCCAGAAGTCCGAAGAACTGAACCAGACCGCCAACCAGCTGACGCAGCAGCTTGGCAACACAGCCTGGGTTGGCCCGGATTCCGAGCGCTTCCGCGGCGAGTGGGAAACGCACCGCGCGCAGCTGACCCAGATTGCAGCCCAGCTGCAGGAAGTCAGCGCAACCGTACAGCGCAACCGCCAGGATCAGGAAGCAACCTCCAACGCGTAGGTTCTTTCGGACGGCTGAACGGCCCGCGGCTTCGGCTGCGGGCCGTTTGCGTTGACCCCATCCTTCAACGCGGGCAAGTGTCGGAGGTCTGGGGCAAGATAGGAAGCGTGGCCACAGTGAACCAACACGCCGATGCGCATTCCGAAGCAGGTCCCAACGTCGAGCTGCCCGCCGGCGAGGTGCCGGATGACTCCCTGAAGGAGGAATACGGCAGCCTGGTTGAGGAGGTTCGGCGTCACCGTTTCGCGTACTACAACGAGAATGCGCCGCTGGTCTCGGACGCAGAGTTCGATGAACTGTTCCGCCGGTTGGAACAGATCGAGGCAGAGCACCCGGAGCTGATCTCCAATGATTCCCCTACACAGGAGGTCGGCGGGGATGTGTCTGCCGCCTTCTCGCCCGTGCAGCATCTGCAACGGATGTACAGCCTGGAAGACGTATTCTCCACGGATGAGCTCGAGGCATGGGTCCGGCGTGCCGAGGCCAGTATCGAGTCGCAGCGTCCGGGAAGCGGCGTGTCGTGGCTGACCGAGCTGAAAATTGACGGCCTCGCGGTCAACCTTCTCTACCGCAACGGGGAACTAGTCCGGGCAGCAACCCGCGGTGACGGAGCAACCGGAGAGGACATCACGCACAATGTCCTCACGATCAAGACAATCCCGCGCAGGCTCAAGGGCTCCGAGCATCCGGCGGAGGTGGAGATCCGGGGCGAGGTGTTCTTTCCCTCGAAGGAATTCACCCAGCTCAACGAGTCGATGGTTGAAGCAGGCAAGGCACCGTTCGCCAATCCCCGCAATGCAGCGGCAGGTTCACTTCGGCAAAAGGACCCGGCGCTCACTGCCCAGCGGCCGCTGGACATGTATGTGCACGGGATCGGTGCGCGCGAGGGTCTGCAAGCCGAAAGCCAGTCGGAAACTTACGGCTTGCTTGAGCAGTGGGGGCTGCCCGTCTCGCCGTACTTCAAGGTGCTCGGTTCCTATCAGGAGGTCCTCGACTTCATTCAGCACTATGGCGAGCACCGTCATGATCTGCTGCATGAAATTGACGGGATTGTTGTCAAAGTAGACAGCTTCGCCCTGCAGCGGGCCCTCGGACACACCTCCCGTGTGCCGCGGTGGGCTGTCGCGTACAAGTATCCGCCGGAGGAAGTGAACACCAAGCTCCTGGATATCCGGGTCAATGTGGGCCGCACCGGGCGCGTGACGCCCTACGGCATGATGGTTCCCGTGAAGGTCGCAGGCTCCACCGTGGAGATGGCCACACTGCACAACCAGGAGGTCGTCAAGGCCAAGGGAGTGCTCATCGGTGACATCGTGGTGCTCCGTAAGGCCGGCGATGTCATTCCGGAAATTGTCGGTCCGGTAGTGGCGCTTCGCTCGAAGCAGGATCCGCCGCCCCACGAGTTTGTGATGCCTACCGAGTGTCCCTCCTGCGGGACACCGTTGGCACCTGCAAAAGAGGGCGACGTCGACATCCGCTGTCCCAACGCAAAGTCCTGTCCATCCCAGCTCCGGGAGAGGGTCTTTCACGTAGCAGGCCGCGGTGCCTTCGACATTGAGGCGCTGGGCTGGGAAGCGGCGATCGCCCTCACCCAGCCCGCTGAACCTCACGAACCGCCGCTGACCACCGAAGCGAACCTGTTCAGGCTGACCCCCGAAAAGCTCGCCGATGTGCGAATCCTTCGGGACAAAAAGATCAAGGGGGTGGTCAGCGGCCAGGAACTCGTTCCCTATTTCTATACGCGTGGAACAGCAAAGAAACCTTCGGAACCAACCGCGAACACACGGAAGCTGTTCGCGGAGCTGGAAAAAGCCAAATCGCAGCCGCTGTGGCGTGTGCTGGTTGCGCTGTCCATCCGCCATGTCGGGCCAACGGCGTCGCGGGCACTGGCCACGGCATTCGGTTCGATGGATCGGATCCGCGGTGCCAGCGAAGAGGAACTTGCCAATGTCGACGGCGTCGGTCCAACTATCGCGGCAGCTCTGAAGGAGTGGTTCGCGGAGGACTGGCACTGCGAGATCGTCGACCGGTGGGCAGAAGACGGAGTTCGCATGGCGGATGAGGTGGATGAGTCCATGCCACGCACGCTGGAGGGGCTCACCGTCGTCGTCACCGGTTCTCTAGAGGGTTTCAGCCGTGACGAAGCGAAAGAAGCCATCATTCAGCGCGGAGGCAAGGCGTCGGGTTCGGTGTCGAAGAACACCAGTTACGTGGTGGCGGGGGAAAACGCGGGAACCAAGCTGGACAAGGCTGAGCAGCTTGGACTGCCGGTCCTGGATGAAGACGGTTTCCGGAAGCTGCTTGAGGAGGGAAGCGTATGAATACCAGTGCCAGCCCGGCAGAACTGCTGCACGTCGCGTTGCAGGCCGCTGAAGCGGGTGCGGCAGTGTTGCGGAAGCGCGGTGAGGGTGAGCTTCAGGCGGAGAACAAGAGTTCGGACAGTGACTGGGTGACGGCTTTCGACACGGCTGCCGAGCGGGCCGTCCGTGATGTGATCTGGCGGTCCCGCCCGCATGATGCGATCACCGGCGAGGAGTACGGGACCACCGTGCCTGAAGGATCATCTTCCGGCGTCCGCTGGTCCATAGACCCACTTGATGGAACCACCAATTTCATCCGGAACATCGTCTACTACGGTACGTCTGTAGCAGCGGTGGACAACGACGGCGTGTGGCTGGCGGGCGTCGTTCATGCGCCTGCGCTGGACCGGGTGTACTGGGCATCGCACGGGCAGGGTGCGTGGGTACGTGAACGGGGTACCGTGCGGCAGCTGCACGGTCCGGCTGAAGGCAGACCGGGCACGCTGGTGGGGAGTGGCTTCACCTATAACCCGGGGCAGCGTTCCCAGCAGCTGGGTGAACTGGGTGAGCTGTTGGCGGGGCACGGTGATCTGCGGCGGATCGGGTCGGCTGCTCTGGATTTGTGCATGGTGGCTGACGGCACGCTGGATGCCTATGTCGAGCGAGGGTTGAATGAGCATGACTGGGCGGCCGGTGCGCTGATTGCCGAGGAAGCAGGCGTGGCCGTCCGTCGGCCCGGCATTACGTCCGTCCTCGATGGCGGGCCGGATGAAGCCGAGCGCTTCTCGGCTTTCACAGTGGCTGGTCCGCAGTCGGTTATTGATGTTACGGAACGTCTGGAGCTCAGGACATGACGGTCAGTTGGCAGAAGGTCTTTTCGACGCTGGCCTCAGAACCTCTTCGGGAAGCGTATGCGCGGGCCATTCTTGGTGAGGACGTCAGCGCCCGGTCCAGGGAGTTTTCGAAGCTCGTTGAATCGGGGCTGCTGTTGAGCGATGGATCCGTCAACGACGGGATGTTCAAGGACGTACTGGGTTCTGCGGCGGGTGCGCGGCCACGGGGAGTGGACCGGTTCTTTCACGAGGGCAGACTCGATGGATTGCCGGCGGGCCAGGAGGACCGGTTGGCGGTGCTGGAGCACCTTGCCGATCGCTTGTTCCCGCTTGATCAGGAGCTGGATGAGCCGGCAGTGAACCTATTGATAGCGACGGTTACGGGGGACATCCCGACTCTTCGGCGTGCGCTTGTCGACTTCGGGTTTCTCGTGCGCAACCCAGACGGAACGCGGTACCGGAGAGCGACTGCCGGCTAAATTAATCTGATCGTTGCATTCGTCCGGCGCTCGCGGTTCGTTGGTCTGCCACACTCAGATCATCGCTCGTCCAACGCAAGAGGAGGCGTCCATGGACATTAATATCAGGTCGGCGGACAGGAACGATTTCGCAGAGATCCGACGTATCACTGTGGCCGCCTATTCGGATGCCGGCTACATCGACGATGAGTACGCATACAACCACATCCTGGCGGCGATTGAGGAGGGGTACTCCGGGTCATCATTACTGGTTGCGGAATCGGCCGGAAAAATTATGGGATCGGTTTTTGTTACGAGGGCCGGCGGTGATTTCAGCGATGTCGCGCATGACGGTGAACTCGAGTTTCGGATGCTCGCAGTTGAGCCCGGCGAACAGCACAAGGGGATCGGGCACGCGCTGGTGGCGGCCGTGATCGAGCGGGCTCGCATGGATCCTGACGTGTCGGCGGTTGTCCTGACCATCGCACCGAACATGGATGGACAGCACAAGTTGTACGAGTCAATGGACTTTGTCCGAGTTCCTGCCCGGAACTTTCTGTTGTCCGATACATTTGCGTTGCACGTCTACAAGTTGACTCTTTAGGACCGTTTCGCCGTGTCGCGGATCGCTGGATCGCTGGATCGCCGGAGTGCTGGAGTGCCGGAGTCCGCCGGGAGTCAGCGGGTTTCACCGGAATCAGTCAGCGTGTTCCGGTGGCCAGGTGACAGCAAAGCGCTCGAAGATAATCTCGTCATCCTCTGACCATCGCCGGCCGCTAGCGGCGCTGACCCGTGTGAAGTAGCGCCGGTGTTCGTGCTGCCAGCTTGCCAGGGTTCCGTCGTCTTCGCCTTCGTCGGCGGCGAATGCCGCGTCAGCGCTGGTGAAAGGGCCGACACGAAGGCCAGTGCTGCGGATGATGATGCGGGGGTTTCCTTCGCTGTCGCACGCAACCCAGTGGGAACCGATGCGCGGTAGCTCGTCACCGCGTGCCAGGAATTCAGCGACGAGATCCGCGGTAGCCCGTTTCCGACCGCCGATGACCAGGCTCAGGAGCTCGTCGGCTAACCGCTTCGAATCACCGAAGTGATCAACCGTGTATTCGGGCGAGGCAGCTACTGCTTCGGGATGTGCTTGGGCATAAGCGTTCCACATGAGGCTGGCTGCTGAGAGATCGGGTGGAGAGACTGGTTCAGGCTGCACGTCATCATGGTCGCAGGCAGCATCAGCCGGCCGCAATAGCTGTAAACGACAGGTCTGGGGACTGCTCCTCTGCTACTCGCGCGTGATCGCTCAGCCGCGTGATTGCTCGGCCGTCTGCTTTCCAGCCGGGTGCGATTTGTTCAGCAGAGTGTCCAGTAGTGGTTGCGTCGGGGTTGTTGGTCTGGGTCGAGGTGTGGGGGTGGGATGAACCAGGGGAGGCGGTCCCGGATCTGGATGGTCCATTCGTTTTGATGGATCAGATGGTGGTGGTGGCTGCACAGAAGTATTCCGTTGTCGGTGCTGGTGGTTCCGCCGTGTGACCAGGGTCGGATGTGGTGGGCTTCGGTCCAGTGGGCAGGCATGGTGCAGGTGGGGAAGGCGCAGCCTTGGTCTCGGGCGATGAGGGCTTTGCGTTGTTTGGCTGTGAAGAGCCGTTGTGTGCGGCCGAGGTCGAGGATTTCGCCTTGTCCGCCGAGGACGACCGGGATGATGTCGGCGTCGCAGGCGATTTTGCGGGCCGTGCGTGCGTTGACGGGCCCGGTGTAGGCGAGTGATGCCCCGGCGGTGGGGGAGAAGGTGCCGGTACTCATTTCGAGGTCGCCGAGGAGTGTTTGGTAGTCGATGGTGACGAGGACTTGTGGCCGCTGTCCGCCGGTGGCCGGGAGTTTGTCGGTGGCCAGGGCTAGTTGGCAGGCTCCGACGAGTCCGTCCAGGAGCAGCTGGGCGCGGGTTCTGGTCTCGATTGCCGCGGCGTCGCTTCCGCTGTCTCGGGGGTTGGTGGTTCGGGGGTTGGTGGCGGTGTTCATGATGGTGGTGAGGTATTCGTATTGTTCGTCGGTGGCGGCGATGTCGAGTAGGTGGACGCCGCGTTTTTTGCCGTGGAGGAATACGCCTTGGCGGGCGGTGAGTTCCTTCTCGCTCGGTTCCGGTCCGTCGGGGTCCAGGTGTGCTTCGACGCGGCCGATGAGTTTGGTGAGGAAATCGGGATCGAAGCGGGTGGCGCTGCCGGTGAGTTGGGCTTCGATCGTGTTGAGCACGGCTGGTTCGGTGGTGAACTGTGCGCGGTCCAGGGCGCTGTTGATCATGGTGGCTGCTTTGCCGGACACCACTCCGGCGGAGACCGCCGCTGCGAGGTGTGCACAGGCGGCGGGTAGGGGTTCTCCGGTGAGTGTGGTGCGGGGGATGAGTTTCGCGCCGAGGCGGAGCCGGCGGTTGGCTTCGCTTCTGCTGATCCGTAGCCGGTCCTGCAGGTATCCGGCGGTGCACCGGTAGGCCGAACGCCCACCGGAATGGCCGGACAAACCGAACGCGAAACCGGCACCACCACCGGTGGGGGTCCCGTCGTCGGTCGTGGTGTTGTTGGTGTCGGTGGGCTTGCCGCCCGCTGCGGCGCTGCTGCGATCCACTGCCGTTGCCGCAACGAGCTGAAGGTACTCGACCGTCCGGGACAGATCCTCGATCCCGGTCAAATGCTCGGCGAGTTTATCCTGTCCCATTCCCGCGAACTCGGCCACCAAACGCGAGGTGTACGCGGCAAGGAGCTGCTTCAGCTCGCTGATCGAAGGTTCGGAGCAACCGGCCGGATCATCGAATCCGAAGGCTGGGAGAGCGCGCAGCCGTTCGCCGGGGAGGGTGTCGAGTGCGGCTGTCAGGCTCATACTTCATTCTATTAGAAGATATCTTCGAAAGAAAGGGGCTGTGGGTAACGGGATAAACCGTTAGCTCGCCTCACCAACATCGGAAGCGTCTCAGGCCGTCCGGTTGACCGTAATGAATTCAGTGGCGAGGGCGCCTCGGTTTTCATCCAGGAAGCCCGGTAATAAGAACCGGGTGCGTCACAATAGATAGGCGGATCTTCCGCCCGCTTCAGATCCGCCCACTCCACGACAAGGCTTGCGTTATGCCCTTCACTATCCGTCGCGTCACTGCAGCAGATTACGACGACGTCCGCCGGATCACCCGGGACGCCTACATTCACGCCGGCTACTTCAGCGACCCAGACCACCCCTACGTGCAGATTCTCTCCGATATCGAGCACAGGGCCGAACACGCCGAGGTATGGGTAGGGGAGGAGGACGGCGTAGTCGTCGGTTCCTTTGCCATTACGTTCGAGGGTCAGCGCTACACCGACATCGCACTCGCGGGGGAGCTGGAGTTCCGCATGCTCGCTGTGGATCCCGCCGTCCAGCGTGGTGGGTTTGGGCGCCGGATGGTCGAGTGGATCATTGACTACGCGCGCGCCCTGGACGGCATCGACGCCGTCAGCCTGACCAGTGGCTCCGACATGGTGCGGGCACACCGACTGTACGAATCCTTGGGGTTCGAACGCGTGCCAGGCCGTGACTGGTGGGTGCGCGACGAAGACATCCAGCTATGGGTCTTCAGGCTTGGGCTGCAACCGGACAGGACTGTCACCTCCCGCCCGTAGACTAGAACCCGAAACCCAGCCATCTCGAGATCCTGGAGAAACATGCCCGAGATCACCCGTGAGGACGTCGCGCATCTGGCACGGCTTGCCCACATCGACATGACCGGCGAGGAGCTGGACCGGATGACCGGCGAGCTCTCCGTCATCGTCGACTCCATCAAGACGGTCAGCGAAGTTGCCGGTGATGACGTTCCCGCAACCAGCCACCCCATTCCGCTGAGCAATGTCTACCGCGATGACGTCATCGGTGAAACGCTCACCAACGAGGA
Organism: Arthrobacter sp. KKT183; assembly: GCF_055657625.1. Lineage (NCBI taxonomy): Bacteria > Bacillati > Actinomycetota > Actinomycetes > Micrococcales > Micrococcaceae > Arthrobacter > Arthrobacter sp. KKT183. The sequence continues at coordinate 1,108,011 of NZ_CM145770.1, forward strand.
AGCTCTCAGCGGCGCCCCGGACAACGCAGCCGGCCGCTTCAAGGTCCCCGCAATCCTGGACGAGGAGTAGAAATGACCGATCTCACCAGGCTCAGCGCCGCCCAGCTTGCCGAGAAGCTTTCCTCCCGCGAGGTGTCGGCAGTGGAAGCTGTCCAGGCTCACCTCGATCGCATCGGTGAAGTGGATCCGGCGATCAACGCGTTCCTCCACGTCAACACTGATGAAGCCCTCCGTGTGGCATCCGAGGTGGACAAGGAGCGGTCAATTGGAGATACGATGCATCCGCTCGCAGGCGTCCCTATTGCCGTCAAGGACCTCATCGTCACCAAAGGCCAGCCAACCACAGCCGGCTCGAAAATCCTCGAGGGCTGGCACAGCCCCTATGACGCCACTGTCGTCCGGCGCCTTCGCGACGCCAAGATGCCGATCCTCGGCAAGACCAACCTGGACGAATTCGCCATGGGCTCCTCCACGGAGCACTCCGCTTACGGTCCAACCCGCAACCCGTGGGACCTCGACCGCATCCCCGGCGGTTCCGGCGGCGGGTCAGCGGCCGCCGTCGCCGCCTTCGAAGCGCCGTTGGCGCTCGGAACCGACACCGGCGGTTCCATCCGCCAGCCCGGTGCCGTGACCGGAACCGTCGGCGTCAAGCCGACCTACGGTGGCGTGTCCCGCTACGGTGCCATCGCCATGGCGTCCTCCCTCGACCAGATCGGCCCCGTCACCCGCACGGTGCTGGACGCCGCACTCCTCCACGAGGTCATCGGCGGCCATGATCCACACGACTCCACCTCGCTGACTGATCCTGTCGGCGCTCTCGCCGAGGCTGCACGCAACGCGGACGTCAAGGGCCTGCGCATCGGCGTCATCAAGGAATTGCAGGGAGAGGGTTATCAGGACGGCGTCCAGGCACGCTTCACTGAAGCACTGGACCTGCTGCGCCAAGCGGGTGCCGACGTCGTCGAGGTTTCCTGCCCCAATTTCAAGTACGCGCTGGGCGCCTACTACCTGATCATGCCTTCGGAAGCCTCATCCAACCTTGCCAAGTACGACGGCGTCCGCTTCGGTCTGCGTGTAGTGCCCGACGGCGCTCCCACGATTGAGCGGGTCATGGGCGCCACCCGCGCAGCCGGCTTCGGCGACGAAGTGAAGCGCCGCATCATCCTTGGCACCTACGCACTGAGCGCCGGGTACTACGACGCCTATTACGGCTCCGCACAGAAAGTCCGCACCCTGATCCAACGGGACTTCGACGCCGCCTTCACTCAGGCAGACGTTCTTATCTCGCCCACGGCTCCCACCACGGCGTTCAAGCTGGGGGAGAAGCTGGACGATCCGCTCGCCATGTACCTGAACGACGTCGCCACCATCCCTGCCAACATGGCCGGCGTGCCGGGCATCTCGGTCCCCGGCGGCCTGGCTGACGGACTGCCGGTGGGCATCCAGTTCCTCGCCCCCGCGCGCCAGGATGCACGGCTCTACCGGGCAGGCGCCGCACTGGAAGCGCTGCTGGAAGACACCTGGGGCGGACCTTTGCTGGCACAGGCACCCGAGATTGCTGGAGTGAAGTAAATGAGCACTGCAACCGCCGAAATTCTGTCCTTCGACGAGGCCATGGAGAAGTTCGACCCGGTGCTCGGCTTCGAGGTCCACGTCGAACTGAACACCCGCACCAAAATGTTCTCTTCAGCGCCGAACGCTTTCGGAGACACGCCGAACACCAACGTCACCCCGGTGGACCTTGGTCTGCCGGGCGTTCTTCCGGTCATCAACCGGGTAGCCGTCGAGTCCTCGATCAAGATCGGCCTCGCGCTGGGCTGCAAGATCGCCGAGAAGTGCCACTTCGCCCGGAAGAACTACTTCTACCCGGATACCCCGAAGAACTTCCAGACCTCGCAGTATGACGAACCCATCGCCTATGACGGCTCAATCGACATCGAGCTCGCTGACGGCACCGTCTTCACGGTCGAGATCGAGCGCGCCCACATGGAGGAGGACGCCGGCAAGCTGACGCACATGGGCGGCGCCACCGGCCGCATCCAGGGCGCCGAATTCTCGCTGGTCGACTACAACCGCGCCGGCGTACCCCTCGTGGAAATCGTCACCAAGCCGATCGTCGGCGTTGGCGAGCGCGCGCCGGAACTGGCCAAGGCCTACGTGGCAGCTATCCGCGAGATCGTGAAGAACCTCGGCGTTTCCGACGCAAAAATGGAGCGCGGCAACGTCCGCTGCGATGCCAACGTCTCCCTCAAGCCCAAGGGCCAGGAGAAGTTCGGCACCCGCACCGAGACGAAGAACGTCAATTCACTGCGTGCCGTTGAGCACGCTGTCCGGTACGAGATCCAGCGCCACGCCGCAGTGCTCGACGCCGGAGGCACCATCACGCAGGAAACCCGCCACTGGCACGAGGACACACGGTCGACGACGGCGGGGCGCCCCAAGTCCGATGCCGACGACTACCGCTACTTCCCGGAACCTGACCTGGTGCCCGTGGTTACCGACGACGCCTGGATCGAGAAGCTCCGCAGCGAGCTCCCTGAACCTCCCGCCGCACGTCGCAAGCGCCTCCAGGCCGACTGGGGTTACTCGGACGCTGAGTTCCGCGATGTGGTGAACGCCGGTGTCATGGACGCCATTGAGGAGACCATCGCTGCCGGCGTCAAGCCTGCAACCGCACGCAAATGGTGGATGGGTGAGATCTCCCGCCGAGCCAAGGTCGCTGATGTTGAACCCGCCGAGTTGGGCGTAACCCCTGCGCTGATCGTGGAACTGCAGGGCCTCATCGACGCCGGCAAGATCAACGACAAGCTCTCCCGGGAGGTGCTCGACGGCGTCCTCGCCGGCGAAGGCACGCCCACCGAAGTAGTCTCGCAGCGCGGCCTTGAGGTCGTGTCAGACGACGGCGCCCTCCTCGAAGCGATTGACGGCGCCCTTGCCGCGCAGCCCGATGTCGCGGAGAAGATCCGTGGCGGGAAGCTGCAGGCAGTCGGAGCAATTGTGGGCGGGGTCATGAAGGCCACCCGCGGCCAGGCAGACGCCGGGCGAGTTCGTCAACTCATCCTCGAACGCCTCGGGGTTGAGGGCTAGCCGGCATCAGCAGAAGATCAGGTTCAGCGGTGAGGACAACGTGACCAGAATGCCGCCAGCAGAGGTGGACGTCACCGCCGCCCTGGTCATGCGCCTGCTCGCTGACCAGCACCCTGATTTCGCCGAGTTGCCGCTCTTAGAGGTGGCCAACGGCTGGGACAACGTGATCTTCAAGCTCGGTGACGAGCTCGCTGTCCGCCTTCCGCGGCGGCAGGCGGCGGCGGAGCTCATCCGCAACGAGCAGCGTTGGCTGCCGGAAGTGAGCCGGGGCCTCGCGACTGTCATGCCTCTTCCGGTGCGGACGGGCACGCCGTCGTCGTACTTTCCGTGGTACTGGACCATCACGCGCTGGCTGAAGGGGACCGTGGCGGCTGACATCGAAGCAGCGCACAGGTTCAACGCGGCCGCCGATCTGGCACGGTTCGTGAACGCTTTCCACCGCCCGGCACCGGCTGACGCCCCACGAAATACGGTCCGCGGAGTACCACTGTCCACACGGAGCGCGGTTGTGGAGGAGCGAATCGCCGCAGCCGGCCAGCCCGAGGAACTCCTGCACCTCTGGCGGGTCCTGCGGGACCAACCCGAGTGGACCGGACCGCCGCTGTGGCTGCACGGCGACCTGCACGCAGCGAACCTCGTCCTGAATCCGCAGGGCAGGCTCGCCGGCGTCCTTGACTTCGGCGACCTGACGGCAGGGGACCCCGCCACGGACCTCGCCGCGGCCTGGCTCGTCTTCGACCGCATTGGAAGGCGTATCTTCATCGAGACGGTCACCAGGGAACGGTCTGTGGATTCCGCGACCTGGCAGCGGGCACGCGGTTGGGCGCTCTGTATCGCCGCAGCCATGGCAGCAACATCCGATGACAGTCCCGCCTTCCACACGATTGGGATCCGCATCCTCGAGGACGTTCTCGCCGATGACATATTGATCGACGAAGGGCCTTGCCGATGAAATTCACACATGTCTCGCGGGTCCAGACCGAGGGTGACAACCACGTCATGGAAGACGCATGCGGATACCGCGCCAACGCCGCCTGGATGATCGACGGCGCAACGTCGCTGCTCGACGAACTCGATCTCCCCGGCGCGTCGAACCCTTCCTGGTATGCGCAGGTCCTGGGGCTGGCGCTGGCGGAAAGCGCCGGACCACAGGACCCCCGCGCCGTTCTGGCCGCCGCGCTGGCGAAAGTGGACGAGCTCGGCCACCAGTTGGTGGGACCGGAATCCCAGCGCTTCCCGAGCGCCGCGGTCTCCCTGGTCACAACCGACGACGACGGCGCCCTCTCGGTCCTCAGCCTCGCCGACTGCCACGTGGTGGCGGCCCTCAATGACGGGGAGGTCAGACACGTGGGGCAGGCCCTGGACGGACCGTCATCGCGTGACGAATTGCGCCGGGCACGGCTGGAGCGAAACACGCCGGAAGGGGTCTGGGTTGCACGCCGTGAACCGGCAGCGGCGCAACACGCCCGGCTGGTCACGCTCGGGCCTGCCCATACCGTGGCGCTGGCATCCGACGGCGCGTGGCGGGCGGTGGACCTCGGGCTGGTCAGCGGCCCGGCGGATTTCCTTGAGGCTGTACAGACTCCGATGGGCGCGCAGGAGCTTATGCTGATGCTGCGGACCACACAGGATGAGATCGGCGAATCGGCCGATGACGCCTCAGTCCTGTGCGTCGCACTGGAGTAGCTGTGGCTGGTGTGAAAGCGCCAGGGAAGCGGAACGAAGGAGCGCAATGACTGAGACAGCGGACGTTGTGATTGTTGGCGGCGGTATCGCGGGGCTCTCGCTCGCGGCCGCGCTGGCATCGGACCAGCGGGCACAGTTGAGGATCATCCTCGTCGAGGCGGAACATTCCCTCGCGTACCACACCTCCTCGAGGTCGGCCCGGCAGCTCATCCCCAGTTACGGGCCCGAGGCGATCCAGCAACTCACCGCACGGACGCTTCAGCTCATCCGGGAACGTGAAGATGAGCTACCCTCGCCGGTGCTCACTCCCCGCAGTTTCATGCTGATCGGTTCGGACAACGACGTCGCTGCCAGAGCCAGCGGCGCCATGGAACGCCTCCCATGGGAAGAAGCAGTGCAGCTTTGTCCGCAAATCGAGCCGGCCGCCCGGCAGCAGGGTTACAACGCCGCCGGACTCGACACCACGGCGGTCGGCTGCAACACGGACGTCCTGCTGGATCATCACCGGTCGGCAGCGGAGGCAGGCGGCACCAGGATCATGACCGGCGCGCGCGTTCACTCGGTCCAGCGGCTCCGGACGGCCTGGGAAGTCGGTGCCGGTTCGCAGGCAGTGCACGCCGCCGTCGTCGTCAATGCGGCAGGCGCGTGGGCTGATGAACTGGCTGTCCTCTCCGGTGTGGCCACACAGGGCATGCGGCCCTACCGACGGACGGCAGCGGTTGTCGGCGCAGACAATATCCCCGCCCCCGATTCGCCGATGGTAGCGGCGGCGGATGACAGTTTCTATTTCCGCAGGGACGACGACGGCCTCCTCATCTCACCCGCCGAGACGGTCCCGAGCGTGCCGGAGGACGCACAGCCGCGTCCCGAGGACCTGGAGGCACTGATCGCTCGCCTTGATTCCATGACCACACTCGGAATCGGGAGCGTGATGCGCGCCTGGACAGGATTGCGGACCCAGGTGGCAGACGGTCTCCCGGTTGTCGGATTCGATCCGGAAGCCGAGGGATTCTTCTGGTTGGCGGGCCAGGGCGGCTACGGGTTCCAGACGTCGTCGGCCATTGCCGAACTGTCGGCCGGGCTCATCACCGGCACTGGAGCAGGAGCCGCCGCCGGCCAGTCTCTCGCCTCAGCGCTCGCCGCCGGACGCTGAATCAGGAATCCTGAGCATCCCGAGTGCACCGGCGGGTCTAGAGTAAAACCATGAAGGTTGAAGAGACGCCGCTGCCGGGAATCGGCGTGCGCAAGGACATTGTGACGGCGTCGGGCCGCCGGATCGGCACAGTCACCCAGCGCAGCGGAGAGACGGAGTTGATCGTGTCCCGTGCCGATGATCCCGATGCGTGTCTGGCATCGATCCCGTTGACTGCCGAGGAGGCCTCTGCGCTGGGTAACCTGCTCGGAGCCCACGAGATTGTGGCGCAGTTGACGGAAGACCACCGGGATCTGCCGGGGGTCAACACCCGGCAATTCCTCATCGATGTCGACTCCCCGTATGACGGACGCAAACTCGGTGACACGAAGATGCGCACGCGCACCAGCGTCTCGCTGGTTGCGGTGCTCCGGCGAGGGCAGGTCCAGGCCTCGCCCACACCGGATTTCACGTTGGCTGCCGGCGACTTGCTGGTGGCCGTTGGAACCTCCGAAGGGCTCGACGCCGCGGCCGAGATTCTTAGCGGCGGCTGAGCCGCCCGTGGAGAATCACAGCGCGCTGGTCCTCATTGAACTGGGAGCGGTTTTCCTTGGCCTCGGTATCCTCGGAAGGCTCGCCGGGCGGATCGGTCTCTCGCCCATCCCGCTCTACCTGATCGGAGGGCTGTTCTTCGGGCAGGGCGGTTTTGTCGAGCTGGACGGGCTGGAGGAGTTCAGCGAGATAGCCAGTGAGATCGGGGTCATCCTCCTGCTCCTGCTGCTTGGCCTGGAATACACCGCCGGCGAACTGGTGACCGGCCTGAAACAGTCATGGATGGCGGGAGTCCTCGATATCCTGCTGAATTTCCTGCCCGGCGCGATTGTTGCCCTCATGCTCGGCTGGGGCGGTGTCGGAGCACTCGTCCTCGGCGGAGTGACGTACATTTCGTCGTCGGGCATCATCGCCAAAGTGCTGACGGACCTGGGGCGCCTCGGGAACCGTGAGACCCCGGTCATCCTGTCACTGCTGGTCTTCGAGGACCTCGCAATGGCCATTTACCTTCCCATCCTCACTACGGTGCTCGCGGGGGTCAGCTTTGCCGGCGGGCTTCAGGCAGTCGGCGTGTCGCTGGTGGTGGTCACCATCGTCCTGGTGATCGCGCTCCGCTTCGGCCGCACAGTTTCCGCCATCGTTGACTCCAAGGACCGCGAGGTGTTCCTGCTGACGCTGATCGGCGGTGCGCTGCTTGTCGCGGGCTTTGCAGCGGCGATGCAGGTTTCAGCCGCCGTCGGCGCCTTCCTGCTCGGCATTGCGATCTCGGGGGCCACTGCCACCAATGCCACCCGCCTCCTGGAACCACTGCGCGATCTGTTCGCAGCCATCTTCTTTGTGGTGTTCGGACTCAATACTGACCCCGCAACCATTCCTCCGGTGCTCGGCTACGCGTTGCTCCTGGCCGCCATCACGGCTGCAACCAAAGTGGCAACCGGCTGGTGGGCGGCGAAACGGCAGGGTGTCGGCAAGTTGGGCCGTGCGCGCGCAGGTGCAGCGCTGATCGCCCGCGGCGAGTTCTCCATCGTCATTGCCGGCCTTGCCGTGGCGTCCGGAGCCATCACAGACGAGCTTGCTGCACTGGCAACGGCCTACGTGCTGCTAATGGCCATCCTTGGTCCAATTGCGGCACGGCTCGCAGAACCAGCCATGCGTCTGGTCCTACGCATGACGCCGCAGCCAGCCTAGAACCCTGCGTAAACCAGCAGAAGCAACACAGGATCCCGCAACACACACGGTGTCATTGCGGTGTCCGAATGATTGCGATTTACCGCCGAAAAGCCCGGTGAACATCCGGCACATGCGCCGCCCGTAACGGTTGGGCGCCGATGGTTCACAGACCGGATCTTCCCCGGAAACGCGGCCCTACGATGATCCCACCTACTTCTTTGAAAGGTGGTGCATCATGCACACACTCCGTGCGCTGCTGGCGAGCCTGCTACTTATTGTCGGGTTCGGGCTGGTAGTGCCGTCTTCCGCCTCCGCTGCTCCCTACTGCGGAATAACCTGGGGCTCACTGGCCAAGACCAGCACGGCCCAGACCAGTGCCCCGGTGGTGAACGCACGGGCCGGCCGCCATGCCTGTTTTGACCGGCTCGTGATCGATGTTCGGGGCAAGGGTGCAGGCTACACCGTCCGGTACGTAAGCGCCGTCGTCGGGACCTCCGGCCTGGCCACGCCGCTGCGCGGTGGGGCCGACATCCAGGTGACCGTCAACGCACCGGCCCAGGACGGACGGGGCAACGCAACCTACCGTCCGGCCGTCAGGTCCGAAGCGGTCAATGTTGCCGGTTTCACAACCTTCCGGCAGGTGGCCTACGTGGACAGCTTCGAGAGCCGCACCACGTTTGGCCTCGGCGTTCGCGCCCGCCTTCCGTTCCGGGTCTTCTCACTCGACGGGCCGGGTACCTCATCCCGGTTGGTCATCGATGTGGCCCATCGCTGGTAGGGGATCCGCCCCCAACCCTCCTGCGTGTGGAGTCACATAATGGCGCTTTGAGTTACTCAAAGCGCCATTACTGCGCGTGCGATGGGGTGATGGGGGTAATGGGGACTACCTAGGCGAGCGGCTCGCCCAACACGCGGTCGACGGCGGCAAGAACCGCCCCGGCCTCCACCAGCTTCCGCACCGCCTCAATTTCAGGCGCGAGATACCGGTCCGTCCCCGGACCCTCCACCACCTCCCGGAGCGCGGCCCGCGCCGCAGAGATGGCGGGCGAACTGCAGGAGGTGCTGATTCCGCCGTCGCGCATGTCCAGCGCGCGGGCCGCGGTCAGCAGCTCGATCGCCACCACCCGGGTCAGCCCGTCCAGCGCCCGCCGCAGCTTCAAACCGGCGGACCAGCCCATTGACACATGGTCTTCCTGCATTGCGGAGGACGGGATGGAATCGACGGAGGCCGGAACAGCCAGGCGCTTGAGCTCGGACACAATGCCGGCCTGGGTGTACTGGGCGATCATGTGCCCGGAGTCAACACCCGGATCATGCGCGAGGAACGGATTGAGCCCGTGGCTTCGGCTCTTGTCCAGGAACCGGTCGGTCCGGCGTTCGCTCATGGACGCGAGGTCCGCAACGGCGATCGCGAGGAAGTCCAACGCATAGCCGATCGGCGCGCCGTGGAAGTTGCCGTTCGACTCAACGCGGCCGTCAACGGTCACCACCGGATTGTCGATGGCGGAGCCAAGCTCGATCGCCGCGACGGACTCGACGTGTGCCAGCGTTGCCCGCGCGGCCCCGTGAACCTGCGGCGCGCAGCGCAGCGAGTAGGCGTCCTGGACCCGCGTGAACCGGTGTGCCTTGCGCTCATCAGAGGCGTGTTCGCCGATGAGGCGCGACCCGGAAAGCACGCGGCGGATGTTCGCCGCGGAGACAATCTGTCCGGGATGCGGCCGAAGCTGGTGCAGATCCTCCGCGAAGACACTGTCGGTTCCCAGCAGGCCCTCCACGCTCATTGCCGTTGCAAGGTCAGCGGTCCGCAGCAGCCGGTGCAGATCCGCAGAGGCGAGAACGAGCATGCCCAGCATGCCGTCGGTGCCGTTGATGAGGGCGAGGCCCTCCTTCTCGCGCAGTTCGACCGGGGTGATTCCGGCGGCACTGAGCGCCTCGGCGGCGGGCAGCAGCGCGCCGTCGTCGTTCCTTACCTCTCCCTCGCCCATCAGGGCCAGCGCCACGTGGGACAGGGGAGCGAGGTCGCCGGAGCAGCCCAGCGACCCGTATTCACCGATCACGGGAGTGATGCCTGCGTTCAGCAGGTCCGCGTAGGTCTGCGCGACGACCGGCCGCACGCCGGTCCGGCCGGTAGCCATGGTGGAGAGCCGCCCGAGCATCATCCCGCGCACCACCTCGCGGTCGACTTCCGCGCCCGACGACGCCGCGTGGCTGCGGATGAGGCTGCGCTGCAGGTGCGTGCGCTCCTGGACGGGAATGTGTTTGGTTGCCAGGGCGCCGAAGCCGGTGGACACGCCGTAGTGGGGTGTCGGATCATCGATGAGCGCATCAATCACCGAGCGGCTGTCCTGCATGGCAGACAGCGCGTCGTCGCCGAGCTCCACCCGCGCACCGTACCGGGCCACGGCAACAACCTCCGCCGGCGCCAGTGCTCCTAAACCGATTGTCACGGTGCTCTCTTCTGGCATGACCTGTCCCTTTTCTCGTCCCGCAATCGACCGCTCTTGCCAACAGATGAAATGAGCGTTTCAATAAGTGAAATACATATTTCCACCGAACGCAAGGAAGAACTCGTGGCGGATACCTCCACCCGCACCGTTGAGCGGGCCCTGCTCCTGCTCGGCACGGTCTGTGACCGTGGTTCGGTGACCCTGGCCGATGCTGCCCGTGATGCCGGACTTTCGGCATCGACTGCGCTGCGGCTGTTGCGCACCCTCGAGGGCACCGGTTTTGTCCGCAGGGACGACGACGGCTACCGGCCCGGCATGCGCGTGGTCCAGCTCGGCGCGCAGGCGCTCTCGCACGAATCGCTGGTGTCGCTGGCGGAGGGCGCATTGGAACGATTGGTCGACTCAACGGGGGAGTCCGCCTACCTCAATGTGCCCTCCCACGATGGCCACGGGATCTACCTGTCCGTCCGGGAAGGAACCCACTCGGTTCGCCACACCAGCTGGGTGGGCAGGAGCATTCCGCTGGACGGTTCCGCCGCCGGTGCTGTCCTGAGCGGCAAGACTCCCGACGACGGCTACGTGGTGGTCAGCAACGGCATCGAACCCGACGTCACCGCGATCGCCGCACCCGTGCTGTCCGGCGGACACGTGGTGGCAGCGCTGAGTGTCGTTGTGCCCTCCTACCGGATCACCGACGACGGCGCGCGCCGGATCGGGCGCCAGGTCGCCGGCGAAGCCACAGGTATTCTCACCGCCCGAACAGACACTGCCCCGCAGGAAACTGAAACCTCTCCCACGAACGAGTCCTCAACGTCAGGAGCACAATCATGACCTTCACCCAGCACGATCCGTCGCGCACCATCCGCGCACCGCGTGGCACCGAACTCACGGCGAAAAGCTGGCAGACAGAAGCACCCCTGCGGATGCTGATGAACAACCTCGACCCCGAGGTGGCCGAGCGGCCCGAAGACCTCGTTGTCTACGGCGGCACCGGCCGGGCGGCACGCAGCTGGGAGGCATACGACGCCATCGTGGCCACGCTGAAGGACCTGGAGGACGACGAAACCCTGCTGGTGCAGTCGGGCAAACCCGTGGGCGTCTTCCGCACCAATCCCTGGGCACCGCGGGTCCTCCTGGCCAACTCAAACCTGGTGGGAGACTGGGCCAACTGGCCCGAGTTCCGGCGGTTGGAGGCCGAGGGTCTCATGATGTACGGGCAGATGACCGCCGGGTCCTGGATCTACATCGGTACCCAGGGGATCCTGCAGGGAACCTATGAAACCTTCGCCGCCGTGGCTACGGCCAGATTCGGCGGGACTCTTGCGGGAACGCTCACACTCACCGCCGGCTGCGGCGGGATGGGCGGTGCCCAGCCGCTGGCCGTCACACTGAACGGCGGCGCGGTGCTGATTCTTGACGTCAGCGAGACCCGCCTGCGCCGGCGGGCCGCCAAGCGCTACCTCGACGTCGTTGCCGCTGACCTTGAAGACGGACTGAAGCAGGTCCTCGAAGCGAAACGCCAGAAGCGTGCGTTGTCTGTCGGCGTCGTCGGGAATGCTGCCGAAGTGCTGCCGGCGCTGCTGGAGCGCCAGCGGAACGGTGAGTTCACCATCGATATCGTCACCGACCAGACTTCCGCGCATGACCCGCTGAGCTACCTTCCCGAGGGCATCGGGATGGACGAGTGGGAGCGGGAAGCCTCAGGGGACCCGGATGGGTTCACCAAGAAGGCCCAAACCTCCATGGCCCGTCATGTCGAGGCAATGGTTGGGTTCCAGGACGCCGGAGCCACCGTCTTCGACTACGGCAACTCCATCCGCGATGAGGCACGCAAGGGCGGCTACGGGCGGGCGTTCGAATTCCCCGGCTTTGTACCGGCCTACGTTCGGCCGCTCTTCTGCGAGGGCCTCGGCCCGTTCCGCTGGGTCGCCCTATCCGGTGACCCCGCCGACATCGCCGTCACCGACGCCGCGCTCAAGGAACTGTTTCCGGAGAACGAACACCTGCACCGCTGGCTCGACGCCGCCGGTGAGCTCGTGGAGTTCGAAGGACTGCCTGCCCGGATCTGCTGGCTGGGTTACGGCGACCGCGCGAAAGCCGGCCTGCTCTTCAACCGGCTCGTCGCCGAGGGCAAGGTGTCCGCACCCATCGTGATCGGACGGGACCACCTCGACTCGGGTTCGGTTGCCTCGCCCTACCGCGAGACCGAAGCCATGGCGGACGGCTCCGACGCCATTGCAGACTGGCCGCTGCTCAACGCCCTGCTCAACACTGCCTCCGGTGCCACCTGGGTCTCCATCCATCACGGCGGCGGAGTCGGTATCGGCCGTTCGATCCACGCCGGGCAGGTGTCCGTAGCGGATGGAACGGCGCTGGCAGCAGAGAAGCTCGAACGTCTCCTGACCAATGACCCGGGAACCGGCGTCATCCGCCACGTCGACGCCGGCTACGAGCGAGCCCGGGAGGTGGCCCATGAGCGTGGAGTCCGTGTGCCCATGGAGGGCTGACCCGGGGTTCGTGCCCGGAGGGTCAGGGGTTCTGCCAGAGGCCCATCACATTGCCCTCGGGGTCACGGAAGTAGGCGGCGAACCCCATGTCACCGACGGTCATCTTCTCGCCGACGGCGGACCCTCCGAGCGCTTCGACCTTCGCGATCGACTCCTCGATGTTCTCGACGTCAATCGTGATGATCGGACCGGAGAGCGGGCCGCCGTCGCGCTTGAACATGCCGCCGTTGATGTAGCCCGGCTCAGTGGGACCCTGTTCTCCGGCAGGTCCGGTGCCGGCGGCGGTGTAGTCGAACTCGGGCATTTGGGTAACGTCCCAGCCGAACGCCTCGCGGTAGAACTCCCGGGCGCGATCGCCATTGTCAAAAGGGATTTCGAAATGTACAACACGTCCGGCCACGATGAACTCCTCCAGATTGATCGGTTAGCGAGATGCTGGTGAGTCTAGGCCTGATCAATCAGTCTGCACAGGGGTACCTGTGGCACTGGGAAAACTCTGAAGAACCGGAAGGGAAACCGATGGACAGCGTAAGCAACCTGCTGGAATCAATCGAAGGTGTGGGGCGGGATACGGTCCGCGGCGGCTACTCCCGCCCTGTGTTCTCTCCGGCTGAACTGGACCTGCGGTCCTGGTTCGAGCAGGAGGCCCGTCGGCGCGGACTGGATATCGAAACTGACCGCAACGGCATCCTCTGGGCCTGGTGGGATGTCGATGGCGCTGACCGGAACGACGGCGGCACCCGGGACGGCGCGCTCGTCACCGGCAGCCACCTCGACTCGGTGCCCGGTGGAGGTGCATTTGACGGTCCGCTCGGCGTCGCCGCTGCCCTTGCTGCAGTGGACGTCCTGAAGGAACGCGGAGTCCAGCCGCAGCGGGCGCTCGCCGTCACAGTATTTCCCGAGGAGGAAGGCTCGCGCTTCGGTGTGGCGTGCCTTGGTTCGCGGCTGCTGACCGGTGCAATTGACCCGGATACAGCCCGGAATCTCAAGGATCCGGACGGCGTCACATTCGCCGAGGCCGCACGCGCCAACGGGCTGGATCCCGCACATCTGGGCAGGGACGACGAGGCACTTAGCCGGATCGGTGACTTCGTGGAACTCCACGTCGAGCAGGGCCGCGGACTCATCGACCTCGACTCCGCCATCGCCGTGGGCACCTCGATCATCGGCCACGGCCGCTGGAAACTGACCATCAGCGGACAGGGCAACCATGCCGGGACCACCTTGATGGAGGACCGCGCGGACCCCATGGTGGCCGCAGCACAGGTCATCCTCGCCATCCGCAAGACCGCCGCCGCCACGCCCGAAGCCCGCGCCACTGTGGGCAGGCTGCAGCCGATCCCGGGCGGTACCAACGTAATCGCTTCCCGGGTGGAGCTGTGGATCGACATCCGGCATCCCGACGACGCCACCACGGCCTCGCTGGTGGAGTCGATCCACGGCCAGGCGCAGAAGGCTGCGGCGTTCGAAGGGTGCACCGCCGCGCTGACCCGGGAGTCCGTCAGCGGCACCGTGACCTTCGATGGAGAACTCCAACGGCAGCTGCAGCTCGCCATTCCGGGCGCTCCCGGCCTGCCTACCGGTGCCGGTCACGACGCAGGCATCCTCGCCGCCCACGCACCGTCAGCCATGCTGTACGTGCGGAATCCGACCGGCATCAGCCATTCCCCGGAGGAACATGTTGAAAACGACGACGCCGACTATGGCGCCGTTGCGCTCGCCGACGCCCTGGAGCGGCTGCTGTGAAATCACTCTGGTGCGAGCAGGCCTGGCTGGAACCGGGGGACATTGCGGCGGGCGTGCGGGCCGAGTTCGGTGACAACGGCGTTGTCCGCACCGTTAGCCGCGGTGCTGAACCGGAACCTGATGATCTGCGGCTGAACGGCGTGGTCTTCCCGGCTGCGGCAAATGCACACTCGCATGCATTTCACCGGGTGCTTCGCGGGCGAACCCATGCCGGCACGGGCACGTTCTGGACGTGGCGGAACGCGATGTACCAGGCGGCCGGTACCCTCACGCCCGAGCTGTACGAGGAACTTGCGACCGCCGTCTACACCGAAATGGTCACGGCCGGCTGGACCAGCGTCGCCGAATTCCACTACGTGCACCACAGACAGGACGGCACCGAGTACGGCAAGCAGCGTATCGGGCCGCCAGAAACCGCAGCGCCAACGCACGCAACACTAACGCAGGCAGCACCAACGCACGACGACGGCCCGCATGCCATGGAGCTGGCGCTTGCCCGCGCTGCGGTCACCGCCGGCATCAGGCTGACACTGCTGGACACCTGCTACCTCTCCGCCGGCTTCGGCGCGCCGGTGCTGCCCGAACAGGCACGCTTCACCGATGGCAGCGCGGACGCCTGGCTCAGCCGGTGGCACTCCCTGCACACCGCCATCACGGGCAGCTTCGACGCATCCCAGGTCTCTGTCGGTGCTGCCCTGCACTCCGTGCGCGCCGTGGATGAACCTGCGCTTGCATACATTGCACAACACCTTCCCGCAGACGTACCCCTGCACATTCACCTTTCCGAGCAGCCTGCCGAGAACCGTGAGTGTCTCGAGGCGACCGGAACCACACCGACCGGGTTGCTGGCCAGGCATGATCTACTCTCGGAACGGTTGACTGTGGTTCATGCGACCCACCTGACCGCCCAGGACATGAATCTCCTCGGTCAGGCGCGGGTCACCGTAGCCATGTGTCCCACAACGGAGGCGGATCTCGCCGACGGCATCGGTCCGGCTCGCGCTCTGCAGGATGCCGGCGCGGTGGTGAGTCTGGGGACGGACCAGCACGCCGTCGTCGACCCCTGGCTTGAAATGCGGGCGCTGGAACACGGCGAACGGCTGGCGAGCGGCCGGCGGGGGCGATTCTCACCTGCCGAGCTGGTGCGTGCGGCCGCCAGCGGCGGGGCGCGGGCACAGGGTCGGCCCGCAGCCGGTCTGGCACCGGGACAAGTCTGCGACCTGGTCGCACTTGATCCCGCGACCGCGCGCACGGCCGGCTCTTCCCCGGCCCAGCTCGTGCTGACGGCAACAGCGCAGGATGTCACCGCCGTCGTCGTCGGTGGGGAAGTGGTGGCCCGGAACGGGCGCCATGTGCGGCTGGGGGGTCCGGGCACGCTGCTCGCCGCGGCGATTGCGCGGATGGACGAGGCAGCACCAACAACGAAGGCCACAACGGGGAAGGCACTCTCATGACGGGCGCTACAACGATCATCACCGGCATCGGCGAGCTCATGACGCAGGACGCCGAGCAGCGGGTTCTCAAGGACGCGGCGATCGTGCTCGAGGATGAGCGGATCGCCTGGCTCGGTCCGGCCGCAAACGCTCCTGCCGCTGATTCCCGGTACGACGCCGGTGGCCGCGCCTGCCTGCCCGGCTGGGTGGACAGCCATACCCACCTGGTGTTCGCCGGCGACCGAACCGCGGAATTCGAGGCACGCATGGCCGGGCAGTCCTATGCCGCGGGCGGGATCTCTGTGACGGTGGACGCCACGCGGCGCGCCTCGGATGAGGAACTCGGCTCGCTCGTGGCCCAGCGGGTGGCCGAAGCCGGAGCGAACGGAACCACCTACCTCGAAACCAAGACCGGCTACGGTCTCAACGTCGAGGAAGAAGCCCGCAGCGCACGGATCGCCGCTGCAACAGCGGACGAGGTGACCTTCCTCGGAGCACACCTCGTTCCGCAGGGGTGGAAAGCGGACGACTACGTTCAGACCGTCACCGGACCCATGCTCAGCGCCGTCCGGCCCTACGTGCAGTGGGCTGACGTATTTTGCGAAACGGGCGCGTTCACACCGGACCAGAGCCGTGAAGTGCTTCGCGCATGCCGGGACGCGGGTCTGGGACTTCGGGTGCACGGGAACCAGCTCGGCCCGGGGGAGGGCGTGCGGCTCGCTGTGGAGGAGGCAGCGGCCAGCGTCGACCACGTGAACCATTTGGAGCTGTCGGACATCGACGCCCTCGCAGGTTCCTGGTCCGGCTGGGAGGGTGATCCGGACAGCCGGGGGACGGTGGCAACCTGCCTGCCCGCGTGCGATCTGTCCACCCGCCAACCCCTCGCGCCCGCCCGGCAGCTGCTGGATGCCGGAGTACCCATCGCGCTTGCCTCCAACTGCAATCCGGGGACGTCCTACACCTCGTCCATGGCGTTCTGCGTAGCTACTGCCGTGCTGCAGATGGGACTGACGGTTGCCGAAGCCGTCCGCGCGGCAACCTACGGCGGTGCGCTTGCCCTCCACCGCGAACAAACAACCGACGACGGCGGCCGGCTGGCCGTTGGGTCGCTCGCTGTCGGACACCGCGCGGACCTGCAACTGCTGGACGCACCGTCCGCAACCCACCTGGCTTACCGTCCGGGGATGCAGCTGACCCATGCGGTGTGGCGCGCCGGGCAGCGCCTCCGTTGAGTTTTTGTCGCCTAGTTGCTGTTTCACGACGCTCAGAACAGCAGATAGGCGACAAAAACCTCCCGGGGAACCGTTTTTGTACGCTTTGGCAAGCACCGAAGCGTACGGCACCATGAAGGCATGCCAACCGCCAAAACCAGCCAGCCGTCGTCGTTATCCCCGACCGCCCGCCGGAAGAGGATCAAAGCGGAAATCCTGATTGTCCTTGGTCTGTCCCTCGGCCAGGCCGGGGTTTACGCGGTGGTGGAGTTGATCGACAAGCTGACCCGTGCGCCGCTGGCTGCGCAGACCACCAGGCTCAATCCGGTTCTGGACAACCGGCAGTACTTCGATCTCACCTACCAGCTGCTGGGAATCTTCTTTGCGCTGGTTCCCGTGGTGCTTGTGCTGTTCCTGCTCACCCAGCCGGGGAAGTCGGCCTTCCGCCGGATTGGCTTCACCTTCAGCAAACCGAAGGTCGACTTCGGTCTGGGAGTGGGGCTGGCCGCGGTGATCGGGGTGGGAACGCTCGGGGTGTACGCCGCGGGCCGGGCACTGGGGCTTACCACTGCGATCATCCCGACGGCGCTCGACACCTACTGGTGGACGCTGCCTGTGCTGGTGCTCTCGGCGATCCGTCACGCGGTGCTCGAAGAGGTCATTGTGGTGGGCTACCTCTTTGAGCGGCTCCGGGAACTGGGCTGGTCAGTCCCGGTGATTATTGTGACTTCGGCGCTCCTGCGAGGGAGCTATCACCTGTACCAGGGGATCGGCCCGTTCATCGGGAACGTGATCATGGGGCTGATCTTCGGCTACGCCTACACGCGCACCAAGCGGGTGATGCCCCTGGTGATAGCGCATGCGCTGCTGGACATTGCAGGCTTTGTCGGCTTCGCGCTCTTCGGCCCGGCTATCGGCATCGGAAGCTAACCCCCGGCCACGCGGCCTGGGGAACCAGCGTCCGAAAGAACCAATTAGATCCGGACCGCACCTTTCGGGGTTTCGAACGCTACCGACATGATGCCGGGCGTGCCGTTGGGGGCGATCCACTCGACGTCGACGTCGTCCAGCGGGTGGGTGACGGGCGTTCCGAGCCACTCTGTGACGCGCTCTGCCGACCCGGCGATGGTGAGCGCGCTGAGGCGCACGGACGCGGTGCGCGCCTGGGATGGGTGGAGGGACTCCGTGCCTTCATCCCAGCGGATCATGTAGGGGACCTGAGGGTCAGCGATGAGGCCCTTGATGCCGATCTGCTGCCAGGTCAGCTCCTGCCCGTCCGGGAATTTGCGGTTACCGGGGACGGCGCTGCGGCCAAGGCGGTCCTCGAACGGGGCGAGGTCATCAACGGCTACGCACCAGCCCATCCAGCCGCCGCCGGCCTCGGACCGTGCCCGCACCGCCTGGCCAAATGGAGCCTTGTCCGAGGCCGGGTGGTCAAGGACCTCGACTACCTCGAGGTACTGGCCGTTGACCAACGGAAAAATCATGTTGCGGGTACCGAACCGCGGGTGGATTCCACCCTTGACGAATTCAACTCCGAGGGCGTCGGAAATCCGTTCCGCAGTAGCAGTCAGTCCGTCAGGTTCGCAGGCATAAGACACATGATCCAGGCGCATGGCCCCATTTTGGCACTTTGTGATGGAGGCCTCGACTAAGGGTTACCTAAGTCACACCGCGGGCGACAATGTTCCAAGCAAAACCCAAGGTCAGAGCCGGATAGTTGCTTCACACAGGGAGCCCGGTTCCGAGACCGCCGGACTTTCCTGCCAGGGACGCCCACTGGGTGTCCCCCTTGAGTGGGGCCGACCGTTTTCCCATAGACGCCGAACGGCCCCACTCAAGCATCCTCTGCCGCACGCGCGCCTTTCACGGCTACTACGCCAGCCGGCTTCATTTCACGGCGAGTCACACAAGTTGCCCTCACCCGCGCTGGTCAGGTTTCCTAATACGAGGTAACGAGTGACAGTACGGCAGGTTCCACCCGCCATCAGCCCCGGCTTGCTGTCCGGCAACCCTCCCTCGCGGCGGGGTGCCCCGGGTGAAGACCAGGCCCTGCATGCAGTGCAGGAGCAAGCGCGATTCAGTGAGGCGGCAGGGTTTTGACAGGCATCACCACAGCGGTTCCGCAGCCGGAAGCGGGGCTGGTTGACGGCGTCGTCGTGCAACGGTTCCGGATTGGCCCGTTGGCGCTGGAAACAGGCGGCCATTTGCCCGATGTCGTCCTCGCCTACGAGACCTGGGGCACGCTCAATGCCGATGCCTCCAATGCGGTGCTGATCGAGCACGCACTCACCGGCAGCTCACATGTAGCGCGGGGCGAGTCCTCCGAGGATGGCTGGTGGGACGGGTTGGTGGGTCCGGGCAGAACCATCGACACGAACCGCTACTTCGTGGTGTCCATCAATATGCTGGGCGGCTGTTACGGATCCACGGGGCCGGCGTCGCTTGATCCGGAGGGCAAGCCGTGGGGTTCGCGTTTCCCCTTCGTTACCATCCGCGATTCCGTGCGTGCCGAGGCACTGCTCGCAGACCTGCTGGGCATCTCCTCCTGGCACTCCGTGCTGGGTGGGTCAATGGGAGGCGCGAGGGCTCTTGAGTGGGCTGTCACCTATCCCGGGCGGGTGCAACGGTGCGCCGTCATCGCGTGCGGAGCAGCGAGCACCGCGGAGCAGATCGCCTTCGCGCAGGCCCAGGTGCAGGCCATTCGCCTCGACCCGCGGTTCACCGGCGGTGACTACTACGGAAGCGCCGGTCCCGAGGATGGGTTGGGCCTTGCCCGGCGCATCGCGCACATCACCTACCGTTCGGAGGCGGAACTCGTACACCGGTTCGGTCGGGCAGCGCAGGGTATGGAAGAGCCTTTTGGGTCGTCGGCGCCGGGCGGGCGCGGCCGCTACCAGGTGGAGAGCTACCTGGACCATCAGGCGGAAAAGCTGGTCCGGCGGTTTGACGCCAACAGCTACGTCATCCTCACTGAAGCGCTCATGAGCCACGACGTTGCCCGTGACCGGGGGAGCCTCAGCACTGCGCTCGCAGCTGCCTCGGCAGAGTTCTTCGTCGCGGCGGTGGATTCGGATCGCCTCTACTGGCCTCGCCAGTCCGTTGAACTGGCGTCCGCATTGCCCGGGAACGTTGCCGTCCACACCATTGAATCTCCCATCGGCCACGATGCCTTCCTCACCGAGATTGCGCAGCTTGAGCCCGCGCTGGCAGCAGCGTTCTATAGCAACACCGACGACGGCGATGTCAAGGAGAGCGCCTCAGCGCTGCGGTTTCGCGCGGGCTGAGACGCAGCCTGCCGCAGCACGCCGCCGGCACAGTTCAACATGCCACTATGGAGCTATGACGAATTTTTCCTCGACTGACGGTTCTGCTGCGCCCTCCTCCGCCTCCTCCTCCGCCTCCGCCCCCGAGACCGGGCCCGGGACCGGCCCGGCCTCGACCGCACCGACTGTCGTCTGGTCGAAGCCCGAAGACGAGCGCTCCGGCTCGCCGCTCCTGGTGCTGCTGCACGGACACATGGCCAACGAGGAAGACCTCATGGGCATCCTCGACTTCCTGCCCGACGAGTTCACCGTGGCATCCGTACGTGCACCGGTCGCCCTGGGAGCAGGTTTCACCTGGTTCCCGCTGATGCAGGACGCCGCCTATTCGGTCGACAAGGTCACCGCCGCCGTCCAGGACGTCATTGACTGGGTCGACTCCATCAAGCAGTCGCACTCGAGCGTCACCCTGCTCGGCTTCTCGATGGGCATGGCAGTGGCAAGCTCCATGCTGCGTGCCCGGCCCGCAGACTACGCGGCCGTCGTCGGGCTTTCAGGGTTTGTTGTGCCGACCGACGGCAGCACGTTCTTCAACGACAGCGCGCTTGTTGCGAAGCCAGTGCCGTTCTTCTGGGGCCGGGATCAGGAAGACCCGGTCATTCCCGCCGATCGAATCGAGTTCACCCACGGCTGGCTGAACCGCCACACCAAGCTCACCAAGGTGCTCTACGCGGGCATGTACCACAGCATCAACGCACAGGAACTGGGACATGTGCGGGAATTTCTGCAGATGGTGGTGCCCGGCGTCAGCCGGACACCACTGTCACGGTAACGCCGTTACGGTGGCGGGTTAGACTCCCGAATGTGAAGAAAGAAACGCTCTGGGACGCAGGAAAACGCGCGGACCCCAACAGGTCAGCCGCCTACATCCAGCGTTTTGAACAGCTGATATCCGAGGGTGCGGACTTACACGGGGAAGCCCGGTGCGTCGACGCAATGGCTCCCCGAAATGCGCGTATTCTCGACGCCGGCTGCGGGCAAGGCCGGGTTGGCGGGGAACTGGCGCTGCGTGGCCATTCCGTGGTGGGAGTTGACGCGGACGCCCAGTTGGTCGAAGCGGCGAGGGCAGCCCACCCAGGGCCTGTGTGGCTGGTGGGAGACTTGACAGAGCTGGATCTGCCGGCCCGCGGAGTGGCTAAGTCCTTTGACGTGATTGTCTGCGCAGGAAACGTCCTCGCCTTCCTTGCTCCGGGCACGGCGCCACAGGTTCTTGCACGCCTGCATCGCCACCTGGCGCGCGGTGGACGCCTGATCGTCGGGTTCGGCGCCGGGCGCGGCTACACCTTCGACCAGTTTTTCACTGACGTCGCCGGCGCCGGCTTCTCCGTCTCCTTGCGCCTGGCCACGTGGGATCTTCAGGCCTGGACGCCAACATCGGACTTTCTCGTTGCGGTGTGCGAAGCCGAAGCCCGCGATACCCGCGTTATCCCTGCACCACTGTCACGGTGACGCCGTTCACCGTCACGGAATCACCGGGATGGATCTGGCGTCCCCGGCGATCCTCAATTTCACCGTTGACTTTCACCAGACCGTTCTCAATGAGTTCCTTGGCCTCCACCCCATCCTCGGCAAGATTGGCCAGCTTGACCAACTGGCCCAGCCGGATCATCGAGTCACGGATAGGCACTTCAGTGGCGGCGCTGGTCTCATCGTTTATGCTCATGGTTACATTCTGCCCGCCGGAAGTGACCGGCCGGAACAGGCCAGTGCCCTAGGGTTTAACGGGTGTCTCGAGCCCCCCACCTTCCCGCCGTCATCGGCCTCCCGCTGGCAATATCCTCCGGCGTAGCCATTCC
This sequence comes from Arthrobacter sp. KKT183, assembly GCF_055657625.1. NCBI lineage: Bacteria > Bacillati > Actinomycetota > Actinomycetes > Micrococcales > Micrococcaceae > Arthrobacter > Arthrobacter sp. KKT183. The sequence goes on from NZ_CM145770.1 coordinate 1,130,101, forward strand.
GCTTCAAAGCAGGATCAACGGAGCACTGGGGCAAACGCTCGACGACGGACTTGCAGCCGCGCTCATCAGTTTCGGTACCGGATTGGTGCTGATGATCCTGATCTCGTTGCTGCTTCCGCGCGGACGGGCGGGCCTCGGCCAGCTGATCCCTGCCGTGCGGCAGCGGCGGTTTCCCCGCATCTACCTGGCCGCAGGGACCATCGGTGCGTTGTTTGTTTTCTCGCAGGCGCTCACCATCTCGGTCCTTGGAGTCGCGCTCTTTACGGTCGCCGCGGTCATGGGCCAGACGCTGAGCGGACTCGCCGTGGACAGGCTCGGGATCGGACCCGGCGGGCGGCGCATAATCACCATCATGCGGGTAATCGGCGTGACGCTGACGGTCGCGGCAGTTATCTGGGCAGTCTCACCCCGCCTCGGCGGAACAGGTACGACGGCGGCACTCATCCTTCCGCTCCTGCTTCCCATCGCAGCCGGCATCCTGGTGAGCTTCCAACAAGCCATGAACGGAACCGCCGCCGTGCAGTACGGCACACCCATTACCGCCACCCTGATGAACTTCATTGCCGGATCGGTCGTGCTCCTCGCCGCCTGGCTAGTGAAACTGGTGCTCACCGGCCCTCCTGAACCGCTGCCGGAAGAGTGGTGGTATTACCTGGGCGGGCCGATGGGATGCATCTTCATCGGTATCGGCGCCCTCCTGGTGCGATCCCTGGGTGTGCTGCTCACCGGCCTCGGAATGATCGCAGGCCAGCTGCTGGGTTCGCTGGCACTGGACCTTGTGCTCCCCACACCGGGGACCGTCGTCGTCTTCGCCACTGTGGCGGGACCGATCCTCGCGCTGGGGGCCATCATCCTGACCACGCTGCCCTGGAACCGGCGCCTGCTGCGACGCTGATCCAGGAAAAGATCGCGGGCAACGAAAAGGCGGGTCGTTACCACCCGAAAGAAGTGGTCCCGACCCGCCTTTGGCTAGCCCGGGATACTACCGGTCGGCCAGTTCGGAATCGTGGTCATGCTCCGGGTGGAGCCCGCCGCCACTTTCGGTGCCGCCGCCCAGCGGGTTACCTTCGAAGCCGCCCTTTTGCTTGAAGTTACCCTTCACGTTGTCTCCAACGCCGTTCACCGCGGTCGTGTTCATGGCGTAGGTGAGGGTCAGATGAGCAATCGCATCGCTCATCTGGTCCAGTGACTCAACGCTGACGTTGCTCAGGTCATCACATTCTGCGTGGTAGCAGGCATCGTAGGGTTCGCCGGCAACGCCACCGAACAGTTCTGCCTGCTCCTCGGTCTTGATGCCCTCTGCACCGGTGAACAGTCCGCCTGCGGGAATGCCCTCTGCAATGAATGGTCCGTAATCACTACGTCCGCTGAACGCTGTTTCACCTGAGGCCAGTCCCTCAGCTGCGAAGTAGTCGTGGAAATCCTGCTCGATCTGACCGGATCCCGCAGGACCCTCAGCAGCGCCGGGACCGACAGGGAAGGCCGAGTTGTCACCGTCGTACACGAAGCGGCCAAAGTTGGCGGAGCCGATCATGTCGAAGTTCAGGTACAGCCCAACCCTGTCCAGCTCTCCCGTCTCCGCGAGGTCTGCGACATAGTGCTCAGCGCCGAGGAGTCCCTGTTCTTCTGCACCCCACCAGGCAAAGCGGACCTTGTTTGCAGTCTTGACCTTCTGCATCGATTCCGCGACCGCAAGGATTGCGGCGCTACCCGTGCCGTTGTCATTGATGCCGGCACCGGCCACCACGCTGTCGAGGTGAGCGCCGACCATCACCACATTGTCGGCGTCGCCGGTTGCGGTTTCCGCAAGCACGTTGTAAGTCGCGCGGTTCTCGGAGACGGTGTCCACCGTCACTGTGCCCGTGACGTTCTCGCCGATCAGGCTGACGCCCACGTCGAAGCTTGCTCCCAGGACCGGAATATCGATTCCCGGTGCCCCGAGGGTGCCGTTGATCGGACCGGTGCTGCCTTCCGATCCGGTGTTAAAAATGACGACGGCGGTGGCCCCGGCTGCTTCTGCGTTGCTGGCCTTCTGCGCGAACGAACAACTGCCACGCTGTATCAGCGCAATTGATCCGGCTGCGAATCCATCGAAGTCGGTGGCTTCACACCCGCTGGTGTTGGCGCCGGCGGTACCGGTGGTGTCGACGGCGGTGATAGCGCCCACCGCTTCTCCTGCCCCCGAATAGGTCATGGTCGCGAAGGATTCCGCTGCGTAAACCTGTGACTCCGGGCTGATCTGGGTGAGGACCGAAGGGCTCAGCTGCTGGAAGTACGGGAACATGAATTCCTGCACAACGGGGGAGTACCCAGCAGCCTGGAGCTTCCCGACCACGTAGGCCACGGAGTCGTCATATCCCGGGGTTCCGGATGCCCGGGTGCCGTCATTGGCATCGGCGATCGCGTCCAGGGCTTCAAGATGACCGACCACCCGGTCAACCGAGACGGCGGCGCGGAGCTTTTCAGAGGTGTTGTTGTTGCTGTTCTCGTGGGTTGGCCCGGCAGTTGCCGCCAGCCCTCCCGAGGCAACGAGCGCGAGTCCACCGGCAAATGCAAGCGATGCTCGCCGAAAATGCGCGCGCTTAAGTAGAGCGTTTGGGATCACCGTTGTTCCTTCTGTCGCGAAGGCGTGCCTACGGTTGCAGACACTCGAACCCCTGTGACGCGGATCACGGCACAGGGGTGCGTTCAATCTATGGACAGTTGTCCCGCCGCGTCAAGGGCTCCCTACCCGCCGGTAGATCACCGGTGGGAGACCGCCTCATCACCGGTAGAAAACCGCCCCCAAGGCGCGTAGGGTCGGAACTCCCGAAGCGGGGAACTATGTGAGGCAAAGGAGATTTCCCATGGGCCTAAGCAACATCATCAGGAGCGCCGCCGGCCGATTCGCAGGCGGAGGCAGCGCCGGAACAACCCGAGGCACACCGCGGACCGGCGGGATGCGAACGGGACGTAGCGGCGCCAACCGCCCCGGTTCCGGTGGAGTCGGCGGAATGATCCGCAGCATCCTCAACCGGCGGTAGTCAGGAAGCTGTTTTCACTACGAGGACGTCGCACGGAGCGTTGTGAACAACGCTCCAGGCGACGCTCCCCAGCACTCGCCCTAGCCCCTTGATGCCCACATTGCCTACCACGAGCAATTGGGCGCCCGAGCGCTCGGCCTCTTCCATCAGGACGTCCTGGGGCTTCCCGCGGCCGGCAGCAGGGCGAATTTCCACCCCTGGGTGCTCACCGCGCAGTTTGGTTGCCACTTGCTCTGCCATCTCCAGCGCACGCTCGGCATCATCCAGCACCCAGGTTTCGCTGCCGATCTTGACGATCTCCGTGTTGCCGGTGATGTGCGCGCTCAGAACGACCAGTTCGGTTCCCAGCCCCTGCGCGAGCGTCGCTGCCCGTGATGCCGCCTTATAAGCGGTTTCGCTGCCATCGACTCCCACGACCACATTCCCTGCCATGCTGTTCCTCCTTGAACGGTGAATCCCGGGCGGTTCCCGCGCCGGACCAACAGGAACGACCTTAGCGCCAGCGAGCAGGCAGGCGTGTTTCGGTAGGCTAAGGTAGTAGCTTCGCCCGCCCGGTCCGGCACGGCAGTTCGCGTTGAATTCCGGCTGCTGGGCCGTTCCGCACGGCACAACGACGACCGCACCCAGCGGCCTGTCCAAACATGTAGAGGATGGCATTCATCGTGGCCAAGCAGGTTTCAGCCCTGGACCCAATCATTTCCCTCGCCAAGCGGCGCGGCTTCGTCTTCCAGGCCGGTGAAATCTACGGCGGTTCCCGCTCCGCCTGGGACTACGGACCCCTTGGCGCCGAGCTCAAGGAAAACATCAAGCGCCAGTGGTGGCAGTCAATGGTCCGTGGGCGCGAGGACGTCGTCGGTCTGGACTCCTCGGTTATCCTTCCCCGCCAGGTATGGGAAGCATCCGGCCATGTCGAAGTATTCTCCGACCCCCTGGTGGAGTGCCTCTCCTGCCACAAGCGCTACCGGGCTGACCACCTCGAGGAAGAGTATGAGGAGAAGAAGGGCAGGCCCGCGGAGAACGGCCTGGCGGACATCGCCTGCGCCAACTGCGGCACCCGCGGCCAGTGGACGGAACCCCAGGAGTTCTCCGGTCTGCTGAAAACCTTCCTCGGCCCTGTTGCCAGTGACGAGGGCATGCACTATCTACGGCCCGAAACCGCGCAGGGCATCTTCGTTAACTTCAACAACGTGCTCACTACGTCCCGCAAGAAGCCACCGTTCGGCATCGGCCAGATCGGCAAGAGCTTCCGCAACGAGATTACACCCGGAAACTTCATCTTCCGCACCCGTGAGTTCGAGCAGATGGAGATGGAGTTCTTCGTCGAGCCCGGCACCGATGATGAGTGGCACGAGTACTGGATCAAGGAACGGTTCGACTGGTATACCGGCCTCGGCATCAACCCGGACAACCTGCGCCTCTTCGTCCACCCGCAGGAAAAGCTGAGCCACTACTCCAAGGGCACCACGGACATCGAGTACCGCTTCGGATTCTCCGGCTCCGAGTGGGGTGAGCTTGAGGGCGTCGCCAACCGCACCGACTTCGATCTCTCCACGCACTCGAAGCACTCCGGCACGGAGCTGAGCTACTTCAACCAGGCCACCAACGAGCGGTACACCCCCTACGTCATCGAGCCTGCCGCCGGGCTGACCCGCTCCTTCATGGCGTTCCTCGTGGACTCCTACGCAGAAGATGAGGCGCCCAACGCGAAGGGCGGCGTGGACAAGCGCACCGTCCTCAAGCTCGATCCGCGTCTTGCTCCGGTGAAGGCCGCCGTTCTCCCGCTCAGCCGCAACGAGGACCTCTCGCCCAAGGCCAAGGATCTGGGAGCCCAGCTGCGGAAGAGCTGGAACATCGACTTCGACGACGCCGGTGCCATCGGCCGTCGTTACCGCCGCCAGGATGAAATCGGTACCCCGTTCTGCATCACCGTGGACTTCGACACGCTCGAAGACCAGGCCGTCACTATCCGTGAACGCGACACCATGGCCCAGGAACGCGTTTCCCTCGACAAGGTCGAGGGCTACCTGGCGCAGCGGTTGGTAGGCGCGTAAGTGGCAATCCAGTACCGCCCCTGGCGTGACGGCGACGACCTCGAACTCCTGCAGGTGTGGGGAGGCCCGCCGAATCCGCAGGCGGAGCAGTCCCGGGCACTGTTCCGGCCGTCGTCGGATTCCCCGTGGCTGCGCTGCATCGTGGCAGAAGATGCAATGGACGGTGTGGCCGTGCCGGTCGCTGCCGCTTACGTCTTCGAGCCGAAGCTTCATGATCAGCGGCTCTGGGCCTACGTTGAGGTCAGCCAGGCTCATCGGGGAACAGGGATTGCCGCCACGCTCCTGGGAATGCTCCGCCACGAAGCCGGCTCGTCGCCGTCGGGCGTTTCCACGCTGCGGGCAAAGGTGGTCCCCGGATCTGACGGCGCTGCCTTCGCAGCGGCGGCAGGCTTCCGGGAGATCCAGCGCTCGCGGATCATCGAGGTTGCACCCGGAGCGCTCGCGGTACCGAACTTCGACGACGACGACGGCCCCCAGCTTGAGGAGGCTGCCACCGGTTCGGTTGAGCTCACCAGGGCGGTGACCGAGTGGTACAACGCGGTGCACTCGTGGGACCCGGCTGATATGACGCTGGGCCAGGCGCAGCAGTTCCTGCTCGCTGATACGGCAGGTGCCGGTGGTGCCGTGGTCCTGCGTGACAAGCCCAAGAGCGCCGGCGGTGCGATTGCGGCATTCGCGCTGAGCTACACACAGAGCCGAACGGACGCGCCGGCAGACGTGCTCATCGGGTGCGACACAGGCCTGCGGCCCAGCGAGCAGAGCGCTGCCGTCGCGTCGCTGCTGGCGATGCTGGTGTATCAGTACCCCGTGCAGTTGGAGGTTGATGACTCCATGACCGCGCTGGTTGAGGTGCTTGATCCGCTGCTTGCCACTGGTGCCGCCAGGGTCGTGGCGGAAACGCGGGTTGTCAGCGACTGACCGAAGTCGTGGTCGCTTGCGTCACCCGCGTCGCCTAGATCATCCGCGGCGGTAACGTCCGGCCGCGGCGTCCCGTGCATCCGCTGCAGCACGCTCGGCCTCGGTCAGCGCACCTCCACCGAGATGGGCAGGCTGCCACCACGCGCCAGGTGGCGGCACCAGCGGAAAATCAGCAATCCCGCGGTCAATGCCGTCCTGCAGTTCCGCACGTAGTTGTTCCGTCTCGAGGGCTATGTCCGCGTCCTGGGTATGCCTGATCGGTTCGCTGATGTGAACCCGGATTGGTGCACGCCAGGCCCGGCGGAGTGAGAACCCGTGACCGCGGGTCATCAGCCGGTGCGCTCCCCAGACTGACACGGGAATGAGCGGCACATCGGCTTCGGCCGCAAGGCGTACCGCGCCCGTCTTGAGCTCGCGCACCGTGAAGCTACGGCTTACACCGGCTTCGGGAAGGATGGCGATGTACTCGCCGGCGCGAAGTTTTTCGAGCGCACCCTCGTAGGCCGCGGCGCCTGCGCTGCGGTCGACGATCACGTGTCCGCAGGCGGAGATGGCCGGTCCTGCAAACCAGTGCGACGCCGCAGCCTTGGTAATCAGAAACTTCAGTTGGGCGCGGGTATGCTTCCACAGCACAAGCTCGGCAAACGCAAAGTCGAGGTAACCGAAGTGGGTGATAGCGAACACCGCTCCCTCTCCAGGCACAGGCGTTCGTGACACCCCCGTGCCTGCGTGCGCGGAAGGCAGATGTGATTCGCCGCTGACCATGACGCGCATCCGGAAGATCCACCGCAGCAGCAGACCGCTGTGCACCAGCATGCGGTAGAACCGGACGCTCTGCTTCGGAACCCAGGCCATCGTTCAGACGCCCCGCTTCGAACGGGGGGATAGGGACAACGGGTTCACAGCGTGACGCCGAGCGGTGAGGGTTCAACGAGCACGTCCGCAGCGCGCCGGAGGTACTTCGCGTCCACCGGTGCGCCGGTGTCGTCGGAGAAACTCTTCAGCAGGTAAGAGGCGCTGAGCTCGTGCCATACGGAAAGTTTCGTGAACATGAAGTGTCCGGCACCGGTCAGCGTGACGTACCGGACGTCGTCGGCAATGTGCTGAATTCGCTGCGCGTATCTCAGTGACTGCCGCGGCGAGGTCCAGCGGTCCGCGTCCCCATGGACGATGAGCACTCTTCGTCCGGACACCTGCTGCAGCGGCGTTGTGCTGTCAAGCCATGGTGCCAGGGCTACGACGGCGCGGACCTGCGGATCATCCGCCGCGCACAGGGCCGTCAGGCCACCCATCGAGTGGCCCAGCAGGTAGACAGGCTTGCCGGGGTGACGCTCACGGATCTGCTGCAGCGCCCAGCGCGCATCGTGCAGCGCGGACATGTGCTCGCCGTTCCATCCTCGCACCCTGTTCCGCAGGCTCCAGGTCTCAAGGCCGGCCGGGGATCCCCAGGAAGAAAGCAGCCGGGCAAACGGAATCATCCGTGCCGGGCTCAGGTGTCGTGACCGCACCGGCTCGAAGCTGTTCGAGCGCCCACCGTGCAGCACCAGCACAACCCCGCGTACGGCGCCAGCCGCCGGCCGGACCGTCACTTCCGGCGCATGCGCCATCCCGTCGGCCGCATCCTGGTCGGCTTCACTGAACCGTTCCTTCGCCATGCACCCTCCACTCACTTCCGATCCGGATACACACAGGCCATGCGCTGCGTCCCTGCTCCCGACCGCCATCCTGCGTAGAATCCTCGGGGGACTCCGCACCAGGCAGACCGGTTTCCATCCTGCCAGTAGTACACCGACAGCAAGGAACGATGAGTGGGCGACAGCCATATCCATCCTTCTGACGGGGCCGCTCCTCCACCCAACCCGGAGCAGATCGCTGCCCTGTCAAGAACGCGCCGGCGGGCGAATTTTCTCCTCGCGGCGATCCTTGTTCCGCTCGGCGTCATCACACTCGTCGCGATGATGATGCTGTGGCCGGGCGCCGACCGGTCCGGCATCACCGTTGCCGATCCGCTCGCCACCGCGCCCGGCACCTCAATGGATGTGGGTACGGTGCAGCGCGTGGTTTCGGAGGACTGCCCGTCCTCCCAACCAACCGTCGACGCCGGCGGCGAAGCGCAGCAGTGCCTGGTCGCCTACACAGAGCCTGACTCCGGCGGCTCAGCCGTTCCGGTGGAACTCAACCCTGAAATTGCACATTCCGGTCAGGTGGAACCGGGCGATTCAATCCGCTACCTCAATCTCGACGGTGTCATCAACGGTGCAGGCACGCCCTACATTTTCGTGGACTTCGTGCGCACGCTCCCCGTGGCAGCGCTCGCGGTGCTGTACGCCGTCGTCGTTGTTTCTGTTGCCCGGTGGCGCGGACTTCGGGCGATCATCGGACTGGTGGGCGCGCTCTTCGTCCTGGCACAGTTCATGCTGCCCGGGCTGATCGAGGGCAAACCTCCCTTGCTGCTGGGGCTGGTGGGCTCGGTTGTCATCATGTTCGGGGTCCTCTACTTTGCGCACGGCTTCTCGGCGCGAACCTCGACGGCGCTGCTCGGCACGATCTTCGGACTCGCCATCACCGCGCTGCTGGCAGCCTGGGCCACGGACACCGCGAACCTCACCGGTGTGGGCAATGACAGCGCAAGTGCACTGATCAATGCAGCGCCTGAGGTCTCGCTCTCCGGAATCATCCTCTGCGGACTGATCATTTCCGGGCTCGGTGTGCTCAACGATGTGACCATCACCCAGTCCTCGGCGGTCTGGGAGCTTTACGAACTGGCGCCAGGAACGTCCACGCGGCGGCTGTTCGCCGGGGCCATGCGCATTGGGCGCGACCACATCGCCTCAACGGTCTACACGATTGCCTTTGCCTACGCGGGCGCCGCCCTTCCACTGCTGATCCTCGTGTCGCTACAGGACAGTTCCCTGATGACCGCCCTGACCAGCGGTGAACTCGTTGAGGAGGTGGTTCGTACCCTGGTCGGATCAATAGGCCTGGTTCTTGCCATCCCGGTTACCACGCTGGTTGCCGTCCTGGTGGTCAAGGCGGTCGGCCGTGGAGCCGGTCCGGTCGTCTCCAGGAAACAGCACGACGGCGCATCCACCCCTGCAGCGCTCGCCGCCGAGGAGGCGCCTGGGCAGCCGGCTGAAGGCGCACACAGCGGGCAGGTTGCGGCGGGCGCGCTGCCGAGCCGCAGGGAGCTGCGCGAGCAGAGGCAGGGCTGACGCCCCTCGATTTGCCCTGTCTTGCGACAATGGTTGGGTGAGCATCGCACCGACTACTACCTCCACGCGGCTCGACCTGCCGCCGCTGCGCCTGGGCGGGATAACCGTCGATACCCCTGTGGTTCTCGCTCCCATGGCCGGCATCACCAATACAGCGTTCCGCCGGCTGTGCCGCGAGTACGGCGGCGGCCTGTACGTCTCCGAAATGGTGACGTCCCGCGCCCTCGTCGAACGCAATCCGGAGTCCCTGCGCATCATCTCCCATGACGAGGATGAATTGGTGCGCTCCGTCCAGCTGTACGGCGTGGACCCCAAGACCGTCGGAGCCGCCGTTCGTATCCTCGTCGAGGAAGACCGCGCGGACCACATTGACCTGAACTTCGGCTGCCCGGTCCCGAAGGTCACCCGGAAGGGCGGCGGAGCGGCGCTTCCGTGGAAGCTCGACCTCTTCACCGGCATCGTGCAGACGGCCGTCCGGGAAGCTTCGCGGGGGAACATCCCGTTGACCATCAAGATGCGCAAAGGCATCGACGAGGATCACCTGACTTTCCGTGAGGCAGGCAAGATCGCGCGCGATGCCGGCGTGGCCGCCGTTGCGCTGCATGGACGCACTGCCTCCCAGTTCTACTCCGGCAAAGCCGACTGGAACGCCATCGCCGAGCTGCGTGAGGCCCTGCCGGATGTTCCGGTACTGGGAAACGGTGATATCTGGAGTGCGGAAGACGCAATCCGCATGGTTCAGCAGACTGGTGTTGACGGCGTCGTGGTAGGCCGTGGCTGCCAGGGTAGGCCGTGGCTGTTCGGTGACCTCATGAACGCCTTCGAGGGCAGGGATGAGCGGCACCAGCCCGGGCTCGGGCAGGTGGCGGACACGGTGTACCGCCACGCGGAGCTGCTGGTGGACACCTTCGGCAACGAGATGATGGCGCTGCGCGACATCCGCAAGCACATGGCCTGGTACTTCAAGGGCTACGTGGTGGGTGGAGAATTGCGTGCAGCGCTCGCCGCCGTACCCACGCTCGAGGTTCTGCGCGGTCTGCTCGATCAACTGGACCGCACGTCTCCGTATCCCGGCACTGACGCCGAAGGACCGCGCGGGCGTGCGGGATCACCCAAGCGCACGTCGCTGCCGGACAAGTGGCTCGAGGCCCGCCAGCTCAATCCTGAACAGCAGGCGGACATCGCCGCGGCGGAAGTCGACATATCGGGTGGATAGGGCGGCTGAGCACATGCAGAATTCCCCCGTCGGCAATGCAGCGCCGATTACTCCCGGCTACACGGATGCGGACATGCAGCGCTGGGTCGATGAAGCGCCCAAGAGCCTGCATCGTACGCACTTTGAGCGTGACCGCGCACGCGTCCTCCACTCCTCGGCGTTGAGACGGCTTGGCGCGAAGACGCAGGTGGTCGCCCCCGATACTGACGACTTCGTGCGGACCCGATTGACCCACAGCCTCGAGGTGGCGCAGGTGGGGCGGGAGCTGGGTCGCTCCCTCGGCTGCGACCCGGACATCGTCGACGCCGCCTGCCTCTCCCACGATCTTGGACATCCTCCGTTCGGGCACAACGGCGAGGCCACGTTGAATGACCTGGCGCACTCCATCGGCGGGTTCGAGGGCAACGCACAGACACTTCGGCTCCTGACCCGGCTTGAGCCCAAAGTCATCCGTGCCGACGGCGAACCGGCCGGGCTCAACCTCACCCGAGCCAGCCTCGATGCCGCGTGCAAGTACCCGTGGACTGCTGTGAACGCGCCGGTGATCCACGGACACCGCACCTCGAAGTTCGGCGCCTATGAGGACGATCTCCCCGTCTTCACCTGGCTGCGGCAGGGGGCACCGGCCGGCCGGTCCTGCCTTGAAGCGCAGGTCATGGACCTGGCCGATGACATCTCCTACTCCGTCCATGACGTCGAAGACGCCATCGTGGCCGGTCACTTCCAGCTCAAGTGGATGGACAACCCCGACCACCGCGCCCGCGTTGTCGGGTACACCCAGCAGTGGTACCTGCCGCACTCCGATCCGGCCGCCGTCGACGCTGCGCTCGCACGGCTGGAAGCAACGGACGTTTGGGTTCGCGAGGCTGACGGCAGCCGCAAAGCCATGGCCGCGCTGAAGAACATGACCAGCCAGCTGATCGGTCGTTTCTGCCTCAGTGCACTGCAGACAACACGGGGCATTTACGGCACCGACCCGCTCACCCGGTACGCCGCCGAGATGGTGGTTCCCGAGGACACGGTCACCGAGATCGCGGTGATGAAGGGCCTTGCAACCACCTACGTGATGACCAGCGTCCACCGCCAGCCCATTTATGAGCGGCAACGTGAGGTGCTGTCCTCGCTGGTGCAACAGATGGCCGCCGCAGGGGACAGCTTCCTTGAGCCCATGTTCGCCTCCGATTGGCGCCAGGCGGACGACGACGACGCCCGCCTCCGCGTGGTGATCGACCAGGTGGCATCCCTGACGGATGCCTCCGCCCTCGCCCTGCACGAAAGGGTTGTCGGGCCCGTTCCCGCGCTCTGGTAGAGGTTATGCACACGCCCGGATAGCGGTATTCACAGGGCCGGGCTACCGGACGGCGGAACCGGAGACCGAACACTAGACTGGATAATATGGCCGGACTCATCAAGCGTGAAGACATCGATGAGGTTCGCCAGCGCACCGACATCAAGGAAGTGGTGGACGGGTACGTCACCCTGAAGTCCGCCGGTGTGGGGTCCTGGAAAGGTCTCTGCCCCTTCCACGATGAGCGGTCGCCGTCGTTCCATGTCCGTCCGCACATGGGCTCCTATCACTGCTTCGGATGCGGTGAAGGTGGTGATGTCATTTCCTTCGTGCAGAAGATGGATCACACGTCCTTCGCGGAGACGGTTGAAAAGCTGGCCGCACGCATCTCTTTCGAACTGCGCTATGAGGATGGCGGAACCGGCCCCCGGCGCGAGGATTCCGGCAAGCGGCAGCGCCTCCTCGATGCACACAAGATTGCTGCGGAATTCTACCGCGACCAACTGTTGACACCAGAGGCGGCGACCGGCCGCGCTTTCCTGCAGGAGCGCGGCTTCGACCGGGCCGCCGCTGAACACTTCGGCGTCGGCTACGCGCCCCAGGGGTGGGACGGCCTGCTCAATCACCTGACCGGCCGCGGGTTTCTCCTGGACGAGCTGAAGCTGACCGGCATGTTCAGTGTTTCGTCCAACAACTCGGGCCGGCTCTACGACCGCTTCCGGGGCAGGCTGATGTGGCCCATTCGGGACATCACCGGGGACACCGTGGGATTCGGCGCACGCAAGCTGTATGAGGATGACCCGGGGCCCAAGTACCTGAATACCCCTGAGACCACCCTCTACAAGAAGTCGCAGGTCCTGTACGGAATCGATCTCGCCAAACGGGAGATCGCAAAGTCACGTCAGCTCGTGGTGGTGGAGGGCTACACCGACGTCATGGCGTGCCACCTCGCCGGAGTAGGCACCGCCGTAGCCACCTGCGGCACGGCCTTCGGTGCCGAGCACATCAAGATCGCGCGCCGGCTCCTGTCCGACGACGGCACCGGCGGAGAGGTCATCTTCACCTTCGATGGCGACGCCGCCGGGCAGAAAGCGGCGCTGCGCGCCTTCGAGGAGGATCAGCGGTTCAACGCGCAGACTTATGTGGCGGTCGGCGCTGACGGCGCTGACCCCTGCGAGCTGCGACAGACCGCGGGGGACCAGGCCGTTCAGGACCTCATCAGCACCCGGCGCCCGCTGTTTGAGTTCGCCATCAAAGCATCGTTTGACCAGTTCGATCTCTCCACCGGCGAGGGCCAGACAAAAGCGCTACGGCACGCGGCTCCCATCGTGGCCAACATCCGCGATGTGTCCCTGAGGTCGGTCTACACCCGGGAACTGTCCCGGTGGCTCGGCATGCAATTCGTTGGCGAGGACCAGGTGGCGCGCGCGGTCACGGCCGCGGCAAAGCGGGCAACCCAACCGGCACAGGATGGCAAGCAGGGTGCACAGAACCCGCAGAGCCGCCAACCCGCCCAGGCACCGGGCAGCGGCCCTGAATTGGTGGAAGAAGTGCCGCAGTTCCGGCGTCCAGATCCGCGTGATCCTGTTGCACGGATGGAGCGCGAAGCGCTCGAGGTGGTTCTCCAGTATCCGCAACTGCTTGATCAGGACCAGTGGGACCGTTTTTCTGATTCCCGCTTCTCCGTGCCCGCCTACGCCGCGCTGCATGATGCAGTGCGTGCTGCCGGAACTGCAGGGAGAGACAGAGCCGACTCCGCATCGAACTGGGTGGAACGGGTGCGCCAGGAGGTTCCCGACATGCTGCGTGGTTATGTGAGCGAACTCGCCGTGACGCCGCTGCCCGCGACGGATGGAGAGGGGATGGCCGCGTACTGCCGAGACATCCTCAGCAGGCTCTCGGAGCTGCGCATCACCCGGCTGAAGGCAGAGAAGCTGAGCTCACTGCAGAGGCTCGATCCGGCGGCTGATCCATCCCTCTTTCAGCAACTGAACCGGGAGCTGATGGAGCTCGAAATGGAACGCCGCGCCCTGCGCTCGGACTAGCAGCCGGCCAATTTCACTTACCCGGTTTTCCTATGTAAAGTTGTTTCTGCTGCTTTCCCCCGTAGCTCAATTGGCAGAGCATTCGACTGTTAATCGAAGGGTTACTGGTTCAAGTCCAGTCGGGGGAGCAAATAGGCTCCTGACCTGCGTTTTCGCCGGTCAGGAGCCTTTCTCGTTAGCCGCCGGGTTGCCACTCAGGCTGGGCGCGTAGTCTGACCCCTATGCGCAATGATGATCTTGTTCTGGTAACGGGCGCCACTGGATATATCGGAGGTCGGCTCGTCTCCCGGCTGCTGGAAGACGGCCGGCGGGTCCGCGTGGTTGTGCGGTCACCCCAGAAGCTGCGGGACGTACCGTGGGCAGCGCAGGTCGAGGTGGTCGAAGGCGATCTGCAGGACGCCGAAACTATGAACCGTGCAAGCGAGGGGGTCTCCACGCTCTATTACCTCGTGCACTCCATGGGCTCCGGACGGGGGTTCGAGGAGCGGGAAGCGCAGATCGCATCGACCGTCGCCAAGGCTGCTTCGCAGGCTTCCGTCAAGCGCATCGTTTACCTCGGCGGCCTCCACCCGCAGGGCGTAAAGCTCTCAACGCACATGCGCTCCCGCGTGGCCGTGGGCGACGTGCTGCTGGCATCGGGCGTTCCCACCATCGCTTTCCAGGCCGGCGTCGTCATCGGTTCCGGCTCCGCGTCCTTCGAGATGATCAGGCACCTGGCCGATGTACTGCCGGTGATGCCCGCGCCGAAGTGGGTACTGAACCGCATCGAACCCATCTCCGTGCGCGATGTCATTCACTACCTCCTGGCTGCACTGGAACTCCCGGAGGGCCTCAACCGGACCTTCGACATCGGTTCCGGCGACGTACTGACCTACGCGGACATGATGAAGCGCTATGCAGAAGCCGCCGGTCTGCCCGGTCGAACGGTCCTGGCGCTGCCGGTGCTTACTCCGCGACTGGCCGGGCACTGGGTGAACCTCGTGACCCCCATTCCGCGGGCTATGGCGATGCCGCTGATTGAATCCCTCCAGCACGACGCGGTCACCGCCGAAGCAGACATTCATGAGTATGTGCCGCACCCAGAGGGCGGATTGACCGATTATCGCGCCGCCGTCGACCTCGCCCTGAACAAAATGAGCGCCGGTGAGGTGGAAACGAGTTGGGCGGGAGCTTCGCAGCGCGACGCTGTCGCGGATCCGCTTCCCTCGGACCCCCAGTGGGCCGGCCACACGGTCTATAAGGACGAGCGCACCTTCCGCTCCAGCGCACCCGCTCCCGCGGTCTGGAAAGTGATCGAAGGCATCGGCGGGGAAAACGGCTGGTACTCCTGGCCGGTCGCCTGGGCTGCCCGTGGCTGGCTGGACAAGCTCGCCGGCGGCGTAGGCCTGCGCCGCGGACGCCGGCACTCGTCGGAGCTGATGGCAGGAGAGGCCCTGGACTTCTGGCGCGTTGAAGAGCTGGTGCGCGGCGAGAAGCTCCGTCTGCGGGCGGAAATGAAACTTCCTGGACGAGCCTGGCTCGAACTCTCGGTAGTGCCCGACGGCGGAGCGAGCGAATACCGCCAGCGCGCCATCTTCTTCCCCCGCGGCCTGGCCGGCCGGCTCTACTGGCTCGGCGTGCTGCCGTTCCACGGCGTGGTGTTCGCCTCCATGGCGCGCAACATCACACGTACAGCCGAGCGCGCAGGGCACCAGGCGTAGAGCCTGCTGTCCCTGGCCGTCGCTTGAGAGGAGCTGGCTAGCTGATCGCGGGTACGGTCCTCGGCCGCACAATCGTCCAGAGGAACACAATCCCGAGGGCAATACAGCAGGCCATGACCGCCGCCATGGGTGTGGCTGACGCTATCCCGAGAACTCCCACAATCGGTGAGATGATCCCAGCCAACCCGAAGGTGGTCGCGCCGAGAAGGGACGCGGCGGTCCCGGCCTGCGCGCCATGGTTGGCCAGCGCGAGCACCTGGACGCAGGGGAACGTGAAGCCGGCAGCCGAGATGTAGAACCAGAGCGGAACCGCGGTACCCCAGAATCCGAAGCCGAGGTAGTCGAAGAGGATCATCAGGAGCGCCATCGCGAGCATTGCCGCGGTGGAGCAGGCGATGATCCACTGCGGACCCACCCTCCGGACCACCCGGGCGCTGATCTGGACAGCAGCCACAATGCCGAGCGAGTTCACTGCGAAGAGCAGCCCGTACTGCTGGGGATCAAGCCCGTACACGTCCTGGAACAGGAACGGCGATGCCGACAGATAGGAAAACAGGCCCGAAAAGTTCATGCCGCCCACCAGCAGAATGCCGATGAAGACACGGTCGGTCAGCACCGCGCGATACCGCTGAAGAGCCGTGGACGACGACGCTTTCCGCCGGTCCGCAGGCAGGGTTTCAATGATGAACAACGAGACGGCGAGGATCACCAGGAACCCGTACGCGGCGAGGAACCAGAAGATTCCGGGCCACGGCATGATCACGAGTAACTGGGACCCGATGACGGGCGCGAAGATGGGGGCCATCCCGTTCACCAGCGCCATGTAGGAAAGCATGCGAACCAGTGGGTAGCCGCTGAAGAGGTCGCGGATCATCGCCATGGCCACCACGCCGCCTCCGGCTGCGCCCATTCCCTGCAGCACACGAAAGACCATGAGCATGCCGATCTCTGTGGACAGCGCGGCCCCGAGCGAGGCGATGACGTGCAGGCTGGTGGCCATGATCAGCGGCAGGCGCCGGCCCACCTTGTCACTCAGCGGACCCACGATCAGCTGGCCTGCAGCAAAGCCCACAATCGTTCCGGTCAGGGTGAGCTGCACCGCAGCCTCGGTGACGCCGAGATCATCCTGCAGTGCCGGGAATGCGGGCAGGTACAGGTCGATGGTGAACGGACCGAGCGCGGTGAGCGTGCCGAGAATGACAACGTAGATCAGCTTCTGGCGCCTGGTGAGCTCGTCGCCGGGGTGCGTGGTGGTGCTCAACAGATACCTATCTGGCGTGGCGGATGCGGGAGTCGCACTGCTGCGCTGCAGACGAAAGGTGGTGGAGAGCCGGTCGAGGCAGTGAGGTGGTTGCCGGAACGAATCAACATCCATCTTAGGCCCCCCAGTCAGCCTCGCGGAAGACCGCCCGCTATCCGCGCCGACGCCCGGGTGCTCAGTAGGCTTCGGATTGTCGTAGGGTGAAATGCAGCTCAGAGGTCCACAGGGTAGCGCAGAGGTCAGGAGAAACAACGTGAACGCCGGAGATCGGGATACAAGTGCGCCCTCAGGTGCACCGCAGCCGCACATGGGAAAAGTCATCGGAGTCAGTGTCGCGGCCGCTGTCGGTGGACTCCTGTTCGGCTTCGACACTGCCGTCATCAATGGTGCGGTTGACGCTATCCAGGAAGACTTCAGCCTGGGGGAAGCCGTCCTGGGGTTCACTGTCGCGATCACGCTCCTGGGCTGTGCCGCGGGCGCCTGGTTTGCCGGTGAACTCGCGGACCGGCTCGGCCGCAAACGCGTCATGTTGGGCGCAGCTATCCTTTTCCTGATCAACTCGGTCGGATCCGGTTTCGCATTCAGCGAGTGGGACCTGATGCTCTGGCGCCTCATCGGTGGCGTCGCCATCGGAGTCGCATCAGTCATCGCGCCCGGCTATATCGCCGAGATCGCTCCGGCCAAGTGGCGTGGCGGACTCGCATCCATTCAGCAGCTGGCAATCACCGTCGGCATCTTCGCTGCACTGCTGTCCGACGCCTGGCTTGCCGACCTGGCAGGCGGAGCCACCGGAGAACTGTGGTGGGGGCTGCCGGCCTGGCGCTGGATGCTGCTTGTCGGCGTCGTACCGGCAATCATCTACGGAGTGCTGGCGCTGACCATTCCGGAATCGCCCCATTATCTGATTCGCGGTGGCCGCGACGCAGAAGCCGCACACGTGCTGTCCCGCGTGACCGGTATTCGGGACACCACCGCCAAACTGACCGAGATCCGTTCCACCCTCCGGATGGAGGACAAGACGACGCTGCGTGATCTCCGTGGATCGATGCTCGGCCTGCAGCCCATTCTCTGGGTGGGCATGACCGTTGCTGCCCTGCAGCAGCTTGTCGGTATCAACGCCATCTTCTATTACTCCACCACCCTGTGGCAGTCAGTCGGGTTCAGTGAGAGCGAGTCATTTACGACGTCGGTGATCACGTCGATCATCAACGTCGCGATGACCTTCGTGGCCATCTTCTTCGTTGACAGGATCGGCCGCCGCAAGCTGCTGCTGGTAGGTTCCGCAGGAATGTTTGTCGGCCTTCTCGCCGCAACCGTGTCCTTCGCGCAGGCAACGGGGAGCGGAGCGGATGTTTCGCTTCCCGGTGTGTGGGGGCCGGTGGCCCTGGTCGGCGCAAACCTGTTCGTCATCTTCTTCGCGGCGACGTGGGGGCCGGTCATGTGGGTGACACTCGGAGAAATGTTCCCGAACAAGGTGCGCTCCATCGCACTGGGCGTAGCAACGATGGTGAACTGGATTTTCAACTTCATTGTCACGCTCGCATTTCCCTGGGTCAGTGAGAACCTTGGCGTCTGGATCATGTACGCGGTGTTCACCGGCTTCGCCGTTGTTTCCTTCTGGTTCGTGAAGACCCAGCTTCAGGAGTATGCCGGCCGGGAACTCGAGGACCGGGACGAATTGCCGGCCCGCTGAGCCGGTGATCGGCCCGGGCGCGGGCGGGAAGTATGCGTCAGTGGTAATTTTGGGAACAGATGCAGGATGAACGGATGGGAGCAGGGCATATGGACAGCTCGACCAGCACGCGGGTGAACCGGGCCGGCGGCAAGCCGTCGGTGATCGGCTTGATCAGATTGCTGCTGCGGCTGACCCCGCGCCAGTTGGGCGACGAAGTCTCGCTTGCCCGCGAACAGCTCAAACAGAAGGGCATCACGGCCGGCATTGCTGCGGCGTTCTTCGTCGTGGCGCTGGTGTTTGTGGCATTCCTTGCCGTAGCCCTCATTGTCGCGGCGATCATGGGGCTGGCTACGGTCATGCCCCCCTGGCTGGCTGCTCTGTGCTTCGCTGCCCTGTTCCTCATCATTGCCGCCATTGCAGCACTGATGGGCCTGTCCCGCTTCAAGAAGGCGCTGCCGCTCCTGCCGGAAGACGCCATTCGCGGCATCAAGTATGACATCGGTGTGCTCAAGGAAGGGCGCAAGTTCAACCCGGCCACGCTTGACGTCAAGAAGCCGAAGGAAGAAAAGAAGCCCAAGCACAAGGAAACAGGGGAGTCCAAGCCGCCTGCGCCGTCGTACGCTGAGCTCCGCAGCCGCTCCGGCCGCCGCCGCGATCACATTGCAGAAACCAGGGATGATCTCGGGCGCGGACTGGACTTCAAGTCCCAGGTGGACCACACGAAATCACGCGCGCGCACCGCCGCCGCCCAAGCCAAGTCCTCGGCAGTTCATGCCCGGGAAGCGCAGCGGACCCGTAGCGGCTCGACCCGCGTGACCCACACTCCTGGGTCATCTGCCCCTGCACGTCACAACCAGACGCTCGCTGACCGCTGGAAGCCACTAAGCGTTGTCGCCGCTTCTGCCGCTGCAATCGCTGTCATGGTAAGACGGCTCGTCGCCAAGTAGGCACTGCACATCGCGCGGACACTGCGTCAGCCGCTTCGGTGCATCCAGGGCCCTGCCTGCATAATGGGAGCGGAGGGACTGTGATCAGACTTATTGGCGCCGGGGGAAAGCCTGGTCAGGCGACGGCCGAACTGGACACGTTCTGGACCGTACCGAACATCATCACCGTTGTCCGGTTCCTTGGGGTCCCGCTGTTTGTGATGTTCATTGTCCAGCGCGAATATGCCGCGGCCGTCATCACCCTGGTGCTGCTCGGATCAACCGACTGGATCGACGGCTATATCGCCCGCAGGTTCAGCCAGGTGTCCTCGGTGGGCAAGTGGCTTGATCCCGTGGCAGACCGAACGGCGCTGATCGTGGTTGCCGTGACCTTCGTGGTGGACGGCGTTGCGCCCGCCTGGCTCGTGTGGGCCATCGTGATCCCTGATGCAATCCTCATTATCAACGTCCTGATCCTCTTCGGCGGACGGCTGCGTCTGCCCGTGTCCAACATCGGCAAGATCCGGACCGCACTGCTGCTGGTGGGATCCCCCCTCCTGCTCCTGCAGCGTGTGGAAGGGTTCGACCAGCTGTGGCTCGAGATCACCGCCAACGTGCTGCTGATCCTCGGGTGCATCGGTCACGTCATTGCGTTCTACGGTTATTTCACGGCGTCGCACCGGGTGTACCGGCTGGAGCGCACCGCATGACGAAAGCGGGCGCATGGCCTGGGTAGCGGTACTCCTTGCGCTCCTCGGCGCCTGCTTCCTTGCTGTCGGTGCCCAGCGCCAGGGCAGTGCGGTGCGCTCCAACACCGGCGGGCTGTCCCTCAACTCCACGGGGTTCGTCCGGTTGCTGCGCAATCCGCGCTGGATCCTCGGCCTGATCCTGCTCGGTGCCGGGATGGTGTGCAACGTCATCGCCCTCAGCCTGGCCAGCCTCACCGTTGTGCAGCCGATCGGCGCCATCGCGCTGGTCATCACCACCGTCGTGAACTCCAGGGACCAGGGCGTGCGCATCAACCGGCCCACCGTCGTCGCAATCTCCGCGTGCGTCGCAGGCAGTGCGCTGTTCGTGCTGCTGGCACTCAATGTGACACGCAAAGACCATGTTGTCCTGCCGGACCAGGAACTGACCGCCGTGTTGCTGCTGTGCATCGCCGTCGCACTGTTCGGCACGCTTGCCGTCGTCTTCAAGCGCAGGCTCAGCGCTTTCGCCTACATTCTCGGCGCCGGCGTCCTCTTCGGCTTCGTTGCCGTGCTGACCAAGATCATTGCTACGCACCTGTTGGACCCAAACGGCCGGGTCTTCCTCAACGTCCCCATCTACAGCGTCGTTGCGATCATCGCAGCCGCCGGCCTCGGCTCATGGTTCGTCCAGAGCGCCTATGCCACCGGCCCGCCGGATCTGGTGATTGCCGGACTCACGGTCATTGATCCCATCGTGGGAATTGCCGTCGGCATAGTGGTGCTGGGTGAACTCCAGCCAAACGTTGAATCGGTGATCGCAATTGCCATGGGAGCGGCCGCCATCGTTGCTATTGTTGGAGTGATAGCACTGTCGCGCCACCATCCGGATGTGGTCAAGCGCCAGAAAGAAGCACGACGGCGGTAACGCCCGTAACTTCTCCCACCGTTGCCAACCCGAGGACTACTTCGTGACCGATACGGCAGCAGATGCGCCGCTGACCATCCTGATCGCTGCAGACACCTACCCGCCGCATGTCAACGGCGCCTCCATGTTCGGCTACCGCCTGGCCAAGGGGATGACGGCCCGCGGCCATGACGTTCACGTTCTTGCCCCGAACACGATCAACGGCCGGAGCTTCACCGAGCCGGGCGGAGACTGGACGGTGCACCGACTCCGTTCGCACTCTGTCCCCACCCACGAATACTGGCGGATCTGCCTACCCTGGGAAATCAAGCGCGAGATCAGCATGCTCTTCGACCGGGTGCAGCCCGATGTGGTGCACATCCAGTGCCACTACATGGTGGGTGAGTACGCGCTGTATGAAGCCGTGAAGCGCGGGATCCGTGTGGTCGCCACCAATCACTTCATGCCGGAGAACCTGAACCCCTTCCTGCCCTTCCCTCAGTGGTTCAAGAACATTGTCGCGAAGAATTCCTGGCGCGACATGGGCAAGGTCATGGGGAAAGCAGACGTTGTGACCACGCCTACGCCTCTTGCCGCAAAGGCCATGCACGAACACGCGTTTCTGCGCAAGGTGCTGCCGCTGTCGAACGGCATCGACGCGGCAGCGTACGAGGCCAGGCCCGGCGAGCAGCTCGAGCATCCCGGTCACCCGACCGCCCTGTTCGTGGGGCGCCTCGCTGAGGAAAAGCACGTCGACGTGCTCATCGACGCGGTCGCGAAGACTCCCAGCGAGCTGAACCTGCACCTGGAGATTGTCGGCGGGGGAGAAGTGAAACCGGCTCTGCAGGCGCAGGTCAAGCGGCTGGGGCTTGAAGACCGGGTCACATTTCACGGCCTCATCTCTGATGAGGAACTCCGTCAGGCGTACCTGCGTGCCACCGTGTTCTGCCAACCGGGGACAGCGGAACTGCAGTCCCTGGTCACACTCGAGGCGATGTCCGCTTCCACCCCGGTTCTGCTGGCAAACGCCATGGCATTGCCGCACCTGGTCGAAGACGGGGCAAACGGCTATTTGTTCACTCCCCATGACAGTGCCGAGCTGGGCCGCCGCCTTACCGAAATCATCTCCATGCCGGAGGCTGAACGCGAGCGGATGGGGAAGATGAGCCGTTCCATGGTTGAAAAGCACAGCATCGATGCCACACTGTCCACGTTCGAGGACCTCTACTTCGGCAGGTTCCACGACACCGAAACGGTCTAGCCGTCTGATTCACGGCCACCATCGTGGCTACAATGGACTGCGCCGGCGCGTCGTCGGCGTTGCGGGGCTGTAGCTCAGCTGGTTAGAGCAGCGGACTCATAATCCGTTTGTCCTGGGTTCAAGCCCCAGCAGCCCTACTCGTGCAGGAAACCCCGGTCCGGATGGGCCGGGGTTTTTTGCATCGTGCGCACGGGTGGCACTGGAAGTTACCCGCGGGTAACATAGGCCGAGGTGATCCGCACCGCGAGGGTACGGACAGCGCCGGTGCAGTTGAGCGCCGGTGCGACTGATGGTGAGGAACGTTTCATGGGTGCACCCGCAATCGACGCTGACAACCTGCCGTACGCGGACGGCGACTTCTACTTCTTCGAGCAGATGCTCGACCCGAAGGAGCGTACCCGGCTCCTTGAGGTGAGGGAATGGCTGGCCCAGGAAGTCCGCCCGCACGCAGCGTCCTGGTGGAACGTTGGCGCTTTTCCCACTG
This sequence comes from Arthrobacter sp. KKT183, assembly GCF_055657625.1. NCBI lineage: Bacteria > Bacillati > Actinomycetota > Actinomycetes > Micrococcales > Micrococcaceae > Arthrobacter > Arthrobacter sp. KKT183. The sequence goes on from NZ_CM145770.1 coordinate 1,152,754, forward strand.
AGCTGATCCCGCGGATCGCCGAGCTGGACATTGTGTCTCCAGTCAAACGGCTGGGCTATTCAAACCTGTTCGCGGGCCTGCTGCACGCCGAATTCACCCGTGCCGACACCTCTATTGCAACGTTCATGGGTGTTCACGACGGCCTGTTCACCGGCTCCATCGAGACGCTCGCCTCCCCGGAGCAGCAAGCCGAATGGCTTCCGGACATCTACGCCATGAAAAAGATCGGCGCTTTCGGCCTGACGGAACCGCTCGGCGGTTCCGACGTCGCGGGCGGTACGCGGACAACCGCGGAGCGCAGCGGAGACGGGTGGGTCCTCAACGGTGCAAAGCGCTGGATCGGGAACGCTACCTTCTCCGACTGGGTTGTCATCTTCGCCCGTGATGTTGCGGACAACCAGGTCAAGGGGTTCATGGTTGACACCTCGCTACCTGGCTACAAGGCCACCAAGATCGAGAACAAAACCGCTCTGCGCACCGTTGAAAATGCCGACATTGTGCTCGACGGCCTTCAGATCAGCGACGACTACCGGCTCACCGGCGCCAACAGCTTCAAGGACACCAACAAGGTCCTGCGCATCACGCGGCTTTCGGTGGCGTGGCAGGCTGTAGGGCAACAATTGGCAGCCTTCGATGTTGCCCGGCGGTATGCCGTGGAGCGCCAGCAGTTTGGCCGCCCGCTCGCGTCCTTCCAGCTCATCCAGCAGCAGCTGGTCGAGATGCTCGGCAACACGGTGAGCTCCCTGGGCATGATGGTGCGTCTGGCGCAGTTGGCCGACGATGGCGGCGCGCGGGATGAGCAGTCCGCCCTCGCCAAAGCGTTCACCACTGCCCGGATGCGGGAAACAGTTGCCCTGGGCCGCAGCATCCTCGGCGGCAACGGCATAGTCACCGATTACGAGATGGCCAAGATCTTCGCCGATGCCGAAGCCGTCTATTCCTACGAGGGAACCTACGAAATCAACTCGCTTGTGACGGGTCGGGCCATCACGGGAATTGCTGCCTTCGTCTAAGTCGCTGCACCGGCTCAGGGATCGGCCAGCGGCAGCAGGACTGACGGCCGCCGGTCCGAGACGAAGGGTAGTGGGTTGACGTATTCCCCGTGTTCCCGCACGCCCCAGTGCACGCACAGGGATGGGCAGTGGGGTTCCGTGCTGATACGCCCCACCTCCTGCCCTGCGACGACCGTATCTCCTTCCGCTACCGAGGCTGTCACAGGTTCGAAGCTGGATAACAGTCCGCCGCCATGGTCGAGAGTCAGTACCGGCCGGTCCACCACCGTGCCGACGAACACCACCACGCCCTCAGCCGGGCTGAGGATAACGCCGTCCGACGCACCGAGGTCAACACCGCGGTGCCCAGCCATCCAGGGTTCCGGCGGCCGGTCAAAGTGCCGCAGTACGGGCGGGGTTCCGTCGAGCGGCCAACTCCAGGGAGCTTCCGGATTCGAGGAAGCAGGCGACGGCCCGGGGGAGGGCAGCAGTCCGATGCAGACGGCGGCGCCCGCCAGGAAGCGGAATATATTCGCGAAAGTAGCCACCCACCCACTGTGAACGAGCCTGGCTGCGCGGGATCGGCGTCGTGCGCTCTATGTGGACAGCTTCAGCGGAAGCGGCGCGCTGTGCAGGTCGAGTGTTGTGCAGGTGGAGTGTTGTGGAGGTGGAGTGTCGCCTGCCTTTGCCAGTCCGGGGGACGTGGCGGCTGTAGTACACTTGACGAAGCAGTTCTCCGTATCCCGTCGTGCCATAAAAGGCTCTTTCGGTCCGTTGGGTGTCGGGAACTGACTACGCGTGTCCCCGATTCGCAGGCATCTCGCCATCGATTTTCATGAGTGAGCTTACGCCTGGGAACACTGCTCCAGCGGTCCGGAGAAATCCGGTTGGAGGAGTGAGCGCACAGCTGACGGGAACCAGGACCCCCGCGTTCACCCGCGGGACATCAACCGTCAAACCGGCAGAACACAGCAGTGCCTGTGCTGCCCAACGAAAGGAACGGCATGCCAGTCGTTACCATGCGCCAGCTGCTTGACAGCGGCGTCCACTTCGGCCACCAGACCCGTCGCTGGAACCCGAAGATGAAGCGCTTCATTTTCACGGAGCGCAACGGAATCTACATCATTGACCTCCAGCAGTCGCTGTCCTACATCGACCGCGCCTACGAGTTCATCAAGGCCACTGTTGCCCACGGCGGCACCGTCCTGTTCGTCGGCACCAAGAAGCAGGCACAGGAAGCAATTGCCGAGCAGGCAACCCGTGTTGGCCAGCCGTACGTCAACCAGCGTTGGCTGGGAGGCATGCTCACCAACTTCCAGACGGTTTCCAAGCGCATCCAGCGCATGAAGGAACTTGAGGAGATCAACTTCGAGGATGTCGCCGGTTCCGGGCACACCAAGAAGGAACTGCTGTTGCTGCAGCGCGAGCTGACCAAGCTCGAGACCAACCTGGGTGGCATCCGCAACCTCACGAAGGCTCCGTCCATCGTCTGGGTTGTCGACACGAAGAAGGAACACCTCGCAATCGACGAGGCGAAGAAGCTCAACATCCCGGTTGTCGCCATCCTCGACACCAACTGTGATCCTGACGAAGTTGATTTCCCGATCCCGGGTAATGATGACGCCATTCGCGCAGTCAACCTGTTGACCCGCGTTGTCGCTGACGCCGTTGCTGAGGGTCTCATCGCCCGCAATAACCGGTCCTCCGGCAATGATGCTGCCGCAGCAGAAGAGCCGCTCGCCGAGTGGGAGCGTGAGCTGCTTGAGGGTAGCGCCGCACCTGCCGAGAGTGCACCCGCTGCTGATGCTCCCGCTGCAGACGCGCCTGCTGAGGAAGCTCCGGCAACTGAGGCTCCCGCCGCTGAAGTAGCTCCCGCCGCTGAAGAAGCACCGGCTGCCGCTGCTGAGGAAGCCCCCGCAACTGACGCTCCTGCTGAGGAAGCTGCAAACAGCGAGAGCAAGTAGTTTCATCGACAGGGTGCGGGACGTCAAAGCCCGCACCCTTTCGCTTGTGCCGGAGAAAGATCCGGAGAACTTTTACTCAATACTTGACGAGAAACCCACATCTGAGGAGTTCAAATGGCAAACTACACTGCCGCTGACATCAAGGCTCTCCGCGAGCGGACCGGCGCCGGAATGATGGACGTGAAGAAGGCGCTCGACGAGGCCAACGGCGATGCCGATAAGGCCATGGAGCTCATCCGCATCAAGGGCCTGAAGGGCGCCACCAAGCGCGAAGGCCGCTCAACCGCTGAAGGTCTCGTGGCCGCCAAGGTCGACGGTAACGTCGGTGTCATGGTCGAGGTCAACTGCGAAACCGACTTCGTGGCCAAGGCCGGGCCGTTCATCGAGTTCGCCAACAAGGTGCTCGCTGCGACCATCGAGTCCGGCGCCTCTGACGTTGAGTCGCTGCTCGCTTACACCCTTGACGGCAAGCCGGTTTCCGAACATGTCATCGAGGCCGGTGCGCTGCTCGGCGAGAAGGTCGACATCCGTCGCGTGGCACGCGTCGAGGGCGCCATTGTCGATGCCTACCTGCACAAGACGTCAAAGGACCTCCCCGCACAGGTGGGCGTGCTGTTCGCCGTTGAAGGTAGCGGAGATGCCGCGGCTGAGGCTGCCCATGATGTGGCAGTTCACATTGCCGCCTACTCGCCCACGTACCTCACCCGTGAGGACGTACCGGCAGAGCTGGTCGAGACCGAGCGCCGTATTGCCGATGAGACCGCACGCGCCGAAGGCAAGCCCGAGGCCGCCCTCACCAAGATCGTCGAAGGCCGCCTGACCGGGTTCTTCAAGGAGGGCGTGCTGGTTGACCAGGCGTTCGCCAAGGACGCCAAGAAGTCGGTTGCCCAGGTACTGAAGGAAGCTTCTGTCGAGCCCAAGGAATTTGCTCGCTTCCGGGTGGGTGCCTGATCAGGTACTGACCCTTCCGGGCCGGTTTTTGTTTGAGATGATGGAGGGGCGGTCGCCACGGTGGCCGCCCCTCCGCCATGTCCGGCGAGTGGACCTGCCGGAAACCTGTAAGACTTACCAAGCCGGACATCAGTTCCACTGCTGACGCGCTGACACCCACACGGAACTCAGATTCTGACACGCACGTACGACTGCCCGGGAGGCATCATGGACACATACGACAAGGCCGGTCACAGCGAATCCCCGAGGCGGCGCGTGCTGTTGAAGCTCTCGGGAGAGGTTTTCGGCGGGGGCAAGCTCGGTGTCGATCCTGACATGGTGCGCGGCATAGCCAAGCAGATTGCCGCGACGATCGGCGAAGTGGAGGTTGCCATCGTGGTGGGCGGAGGCAACTTCTTCCGCGGTGCCGAGCTCTCGCAGAGCGGGATGGACCGCTCGCGTGCGGATTACATGGGCATGCTCGGCACGGTCATGAACTGCCTGGCGCTGCAGGATTTCCTGGAACAGGCCGGCGTTGAAACCCGTGTGCAGAGCGCAATCACCATGGGCCAGGTCGCCGAGGCCTACATCCCCCGCAGGGCAATCCGCCACCTGGAAAAGAGCAGGGTCGTCATCTTCGGTGCAGGTGCAGGCCTGCCCTACTTCTCCACCGACACAGTCGCCGCCCAGCGGGCGCTGGAAGTCCGTGCCGACGTCGTTCTGATGGCCAAGAGCGGTGTCGACGGCGTCTACACCGCGGACCCCCGCAAGGACCCGAGCGCGCAGAAACTCGATTCGCTGTCCTATGACGACGCGCTGCGCCAGGACATCCGGGTCATGGACCAGACGGCCATGACCATGTGCAAGGACAACAATCTTTCCATGGTGGTCTTCGGCATGGAGGGCGAGGGCAACGTCACCAGCGCGATCATGGGTGAACGGATAGGCACGGTCGTCACGGCCTGAGCGCCGCGCAGCGGTCGGTGAAGTCCCGGCAGGAGCCCGGCTGTGAACTAGGATTATCAACTGAATCGGACGCTCAGAAGCAGCGGATTTCGAACCAAAGGAGCAATCGTGATCGAAGAGACCATGTCAGAGGCAACCGCGCGCATGGACAAGGCAGTCGAGGCGGCGAAGGAAGATTTCGCAACCATACGCACTGGCCGTGCCAACCCGTCCCTGTTTTCGAAGGTCGTCGTGAACTACTACGGCTCGCCGACGCCGCTGCAGCAGCTGGCATCCTTCCAGAACCCGGAAGCACGCACGCTGCTCATCACGCCGTTCGACCGCTCCGCGCTCTCTGAGATCGAGAAGGCCCTCCGTGACTCAGATCTTGGCGCCAACCCGTCCAACGACGGCAACGTCATTCGTGTGGTTCTTCCCGAACTGACCGAGGAGCGGCGCAAGGAATACGTCAAGGTAGTGCGCGGCAAGGCTGAAGACGCCAAGATCCAGATCCGGAACATCCGCCGCAAGGCCAAGGACGGCATTGACAAGGCGGTCAAGGACGGTGACGCCGGCGAGGACGACGGCGCCCGCGCCGAGAAAGACCTCGACGCACGGACGAAGTCCCACACTGACACCATCGACGACATGCTCAAGCGCAAGGAAACCGAGCTGCTCGAAGTCTGATGAGCGACTCCCAGCCTTCTCCAGAGGCTGGCCGCACGCCTGCCGCTGATGCTGCAAACGCTGATGCCGCGCACCAGGCGCCGGCCGGTCCGCCGGCTTCCGGTGCGCTGTCCGGCAGGCGTGCACTGCGCGAAGGGGCACTCCAGAGCAAAAGCATGTTCAAGCGCCGTCCGCCCCGTGCCAAGTCCGGCGAGCCCTCACGGGCAGGGCGGAACCTTCCCGCGGCCATCGGGGTCGGGCTTGCGCTGCTGATCTCGCTGCTGGTCGGCATGCTGTTCCTTCCCCTTGCGTTCGTGGCGCTGACCACGATGATCGGCGTCGTCGGCGTCTGGGAAGTCGGCAGGGCGCTTGAGGTGCGCCAAATCAAGGTTCCCACCGTTCCGGCGCTGGCTGCCGGCGTGGCGCTGCCTTTCGCCGCCTACCTCGGCGGCCCTGAGGCGTTGGCATTCGCCACAGTGGTGTCCGTGACCGCGATCGCTCTGTGGCGCAGCCTCGACCCTGCGCCCGACGCCGCGCGGAGCATCATGGCGGGAACCTTCGTCCTCCTCTGGGTACCGTTCCTCCTGAGTTTCGCAATGCTGCTGCTGCAGGAGCCTTCGGGACCGATCAAGGTGGCAACCCTGCTGCTGCTCGTGGTTGCCAATGACACCTTCGGCTACCTGGTGGGGGCGTTCTTCGGCAAGCACGCCATGGCACCCCGGATCAGCCCGAAGAAGTCCTGGGAAGGCTTTGGCGGGTCGATCGGCGGAGCAATGGTTGTCGGCGTACTTGCAGTGGTTTTCCTGTTGGACAGGCCCTGGTGGGTCGGTATCTGCCTGGCGGTCGCCGTTGTCGCCGCGGCTACCGCCGGAGACCTCGCCGAGTCCATGATCAAGCGGGAACTCGGAGTCAAGGACATGAGCAGCATTCTGCCTGGACACGGCGGCGTGATGGACCGGCTTGACTCGATTGTTTTTGCTTCGCCGGTTGCGTTCCTGCTGTCCGTTACATTGGTACCCGGGACCCTATAGAACTTGACGACGGCGCGTCGTGACTGCGCCGTTGCACCGAAGCCGTTGCAAAGAAAGTGAAACGCACAACTATGGATGGAGCTCGCAACGGCAGTTCGCCGTTCGCCCGTGTCGGCCGCCGTGAATACGGCTATAGGGCAAAGCAGGTCGACAGGTTCCTGACCCGTGCACGCACCTTCTACAACTCGGACGGCACCGACGGTGAGCCTGTGACCAGTGCCGAAGTCCGCACCACCGCCTTTGATCCTGCCCGGGGCGGATATGAACCACGCGCGGTCGATGCCGCACTGGACCGGCTGGAAGACGTCTTTGCCCAGCGGGAGCGGGACACCCTGATCGCGGCGAGCGGCGAACAGGCGTGGCTGATGCAGATCGGGCGCACGTCCGCCGTCCTGAGGAGCAGGCTGCACAGGCCGCCGGGGGAGCGGTTCCGGCGTCCTTCCCGGAAGAACACGACCAGCTATGACATCGAGGACGTAGATGCCCTCTGCAACGAGCTGCTCGGGTACTTCGAGAGGGACATGCCGCTCAGCGTCGATGTAGTTCGCCGGGCCGTTTTCCGTGAAGCTATCGGCCAGGACGGGTACGAGGAGACCCAGGTGGATGCCTTCCTAGACCGCGTGGTTGAACTCATGGCGGCCATCGACTAGCTTCCGGGCACGTACCAGTACCGTCACACAGCCTCAGGCGTATGCAGCCGCGCAAGCACCCGTGCTGTGTTCATCGGCCGGCGGTTTGCGGTCAGCCGCGACACCGTGATGGTGACCGCAAACGCGGCAGGGACCGTCCAGAGCGCGGGCAGCTGGAGCCACTGCGGGGCCTGATCCATACCCAGGCCCGCAGCTATCAGGATCGATCCGCCGCACAGAACCGCCCCGGAAACCATGCCCGCGATGGCTCCTGCATCCGTGAGCCCCCGCCACCAGATGCCGAGCACCAGCAGCGGGCAGATCGTGGAGGCAGTGAAGGCAAAAACCATGCTCACGCTGCCGGCCAGGGCAAGGGTGTCCGTCAGCAGGGCAAACCCCAGCGGTATGAGCGCCGAGACAATCGCCGCCCATCGGAACCCGGAAACGCTGGCACGGAAGAAGTCCTGACTCACCACGCCGGCCAGCGAGACCACAAGACCGCTGGTGGTCGAGAGGAATGCGGCGAATGCACCGGCCGTGACGAATGCCGACAGGATGTCTCCGCCAACGCCGTCGAAAATGCGGCTCGGGAGCAGCAGCACGGTGGCATCGGCCGCGCCGCGGACCGCCAGATCCGGAGTGTGGATCCGTCCCAGCAGTCCATACAGCGTCGGGAAGAGGTAGAACACGGAGAGCAGCCCCAGCACCAGCAGGGTTGTCCGGCGGGCGGAAGCGCCGTCCGGGTTCGTATAGAAACGCACCAGCACGTGGGGCAGTCCCAAGGTACCGAAGAGCAGGGCGATGACCAGCGAGATGTTCTGGTACTGGGTGGCATCGGCGGTGGTGTTGAGTTCCGGTGCGAAGACCGCGCCGTCGTTCGTGATCGATTCACCGGTGCCGGTCAGCTGAACCAGGATGAAGACAATGGGGACGGCAAGCGCAGTCAGCTTCAGCCAGTACTGGAAGGCCTGGACAAAGGTGATGGACCGCATGCCGCCGGTAATGACGCTGAGGCAGACAACCACGACGACGGCGACGGAACCTACCCACGACGGCAGCCCGGTAGTGATCCGCACGGTAAGGGCGGCGCCGTGCAGCTGCGGCACGATGTAGAGCCAGCCGACGGCGATGACGAGGAGGCTGGTGATCCGGCGGACATTGCGGGACTCGAGGCGGGCTTCAGCGAAATCAGGAATGGTGTAGGCGCCGGAGCGCCGCAGGGGAGCGGCCACGAACAGCAGGAGCATGAGGTAACCGGCCGTGTAACCGATGGGGAACCACAGCGCATCCACCCCGGAGAGCAGGATCAGGCCGGCCACGCCGAGGAAGCTGGCTGCTGAGAGGTATTCGCCCCCGATCGCCGAGGCGTTCCACCAGGGTCGCACCGTACGCGAGGCCACGTAGAAGTCACCGGTGGTCCGGGAGATCCGGAGTCCATAGATGCCGATCAGGACGGTGGAGACCGCGACCATCACCAGTGACACGTAACCGACCACAGGGTTCAGCTCAGGGAATGTCACCGGTCGTCCACCAGGTCCCGGAAGCGCTGCTCAATGCGCCCGGCGCTTCGCACATACAGGACGGCGCAGCCAATCACGAGCGGATAGATGCCCAGGCCGAGCAGGAGCCAGGGAACGGGCACGGTTGCGACGGTCCACGTGGTGACGGCCGGGAAGATGCTGAACAGGATGGGGATGCCCACCAGGATCACAAGGAAACCGGAGGCGACCACCACGGCGAGGCGCAGCTGGGATCGGATGAGTGAACGCACAAACAGCTCGCCGACGTCGGACTGTTCAGCCATCTCCCGCGAGACGGGAAAGGTTCCGGCGGGCCCGGCGGCGGAGTGCGGCGCGGTGACCCGAACCCGGGCCGGGCGGTCCTCAGGCTCTGTCACGTTCGTTACTGTCCCGGCCTCAGGCGGGTGGCTTCCAGCTTGCCGCGGATCTGGGACAGGTGCCGCCGGCTGACGGGCAGTTCCGCCTCGCCCACGAGGACACTTGCCCTGCCCGACCCGAGCTTGACCTGGGTCACCTGATCCATGGCCACGAGGTAGGAGCGGTGCGTCCGCAGGAAACCGGCATCGGCCCATTGCCGTTCAAGGTCGTTGAGTGGAATGCGGATGAGGTAGCTCGCCTCGGCCGTATGCAGCCGGGCGTAGTCGCCCTGCGCCTGCACGTAGCGGATCTCGTCGCGCCGGATCATCCTGCTGATGCCGCCCTGATCCACGGTGATGACGTCCGGGGTGGCTGCGCCGTCCTCCATCAGCTCGCAGATCCGCCGGACGGACTCGGTCAGCCTTTCCGTGCGCACCGGCTTGAGCAAATAATCGACGGCGCGAAGTTCGAACGCCTCCAGCGCCCGGTCCTCGTCCGCCGTGACGAAGACGACGGCGGGAGGCCGGCTGAAGCGCGAGATGACCCTGGCGATGTCCAGCCCTGAGAGGGACGGCATGTGGATGTCGAGGAACAGTGCATCTATCGGGTGGCTTTGCAGGATCCGGAGAGCCTCGGCGCCGCTGGACGCCTGATGGATTGCGTCGATGCGGGCGTCCTTGGAGAGCAGGAAGCCGAGTTCGGCGAGCGCCGGGAGTTCATCGTCCACGATGACCACGTTGACCATGCTCCTTAGGTTACGCGGTCGATCAGGCGTCCGCGCCACGGGACGCAGGGCAACCCTCAGGTCTGGTGGGCGGGCTGGGATTTCGGAACGCGCAGCGTGATCAGGGTGCCGGCGCCGGGTGCGGTATCGATGATCAGCCCATGGGCGTCACCGTACACCTGACGCAGCCTGGAATCGACGTTCCGCAGCCCCACGTGGACTCCGTCGACGTGCCCGGCAAGGACGGCGCGCAGGCGATCGGGATCCATCCCCACGCCGTCGTCCTCGACGGTGACCACCGCGTAGGCGCCGGCGTCGTGCGCTGTGATGGTGATGTTGCCTGTTCCGTCCTTTGAGTCGAGGCCGTGGCGGACGGCGTTCTCCACCAGCGGCTGGAGGCTGAGGAAGGGGATCACGGTGCTGAGCACCTCCGGACCGATCTGGAGGCTGACGCGGAGCCGGTCACCGAAACGCGCCCGCTCCAGCAGCAGGTAGCGGTCGATGGACCTCAGCTCCTCCGCCACGGTGGTGAAGTCGCCGTGGCGGCGGAAGGAGTAGCGGGTGAAGTCGGCGAACTCGACCACGAGCTCCCGCGCCCGCTCCGGGTCCGTATTGATGAAGGACGCGATGGCGTTCAGGGAGTTGTAGATGAAGTGCGGGCTGATCTGCGCCCGGAGCGCACGGACCTCGGCCTCCATCAGTTGGGTGCGCGAGGAGTCCAGCTCGGCCAGCTCCACCTGGGTGGCCACCCAGGCGCCGACCTCATTCGTCGCGCGGACGAGCCCTGCGCTGACTGTCGGTGCGAAGGCTCCCACCGTTCCCACCACCCGGCCGTTTACCCGGATAGGTGCCAGAACTGCCTCGGCAAGTCCTTCCTCTCCTCCGGTCACCGGCCCCAGCCGGAGCCTCTTGAAGATCTGCGTCCGCCCGCTGGAGAGGACCTCCTGCACAACGGTCATCACCTCAGCGGGTTCGGCGGAGGTGCCATCCCACGCCAGGACGCCGTTCAGGTCCGTCACCAGGAGAGCCTGGCTGCGCAGCAGGCCCCGCAGGTGCCGTGCCGCCTTCGACGCTCCGCCGGGCGTCAGGCCGGTCCTCAGGTGCTCAGAGGCCAGCGCAACGGTGTGCAGCGTCGCGTAGGTGGCGCGGTCCGCGTCGGAACCGAGGTCACGGTAGGAACGGGAGAACCTGAAGCCGAGGACCGCCACCACCGCGAGGGTGACGAGAACGACGGCGCCGACCAGCGCGGCGTCGACGGCGGGGCTCAGCATGGGTCAAGAGTAGCCGTGAACCCCGCCATGCCCTGAACCGTTCGGCACGGTGGCCTTGAATCGTCTGGCGCAGTGGCCGTGAGCCGTTCGGCGCAGGCGCGCACCGTTTATCGCAGGCCGACGCGCGTTGGGCGATGTGCCTGCCCAAGGTGCTGGCGCCCTCACGCGATGTGACCAACAGTGATGGGAGTCACACTCCCTCGTTCCCTGCCGTCCAGTGCGGTACTGATCCTGCGTGGGAGCCTAACGAGGAGGTATCAATGGGCCACGACCCATCCGCACCCGGCGCACCGCCGTCGGCGTCCGTGGACTTCACGGAAGTCCAGCAGCGGCCGCAGTTTCAGGAATTGAGGAAGCGTCACCGCAGCTTCGTTTTTCCCATGGCAGCAGCATTCCTGCTGTGGTACTTCCTGTACGTGCTGCTCGCTGACTACGCACACGAATTCATGTCCACGCCCGTATGGGGGAACGTCAACATCGGACTGCTCCTTGGGCTGCTGCAGTTTGTCAGCACCTTCGGGATCACCATGTGGTACGTCAGCTACGCCAACAGGAGACTCGATCCCATCGCCGAGGAACTGCGCAACGACCTCGAAGACGCCGCACCTGAGGTATTCAATGCCCCAGAGGGAGGAACCAAATGAGGCAGTACCTGCCGCTGCAGACCGTTGAGACGACGCAGGTCGGCGAGCCCTGGCTGAACATCACCATTTTCGGCATTTTCGTGGCAATCACCCTGGTGATCGTGCTGCGCGCGAGCCGCAACAACAAGACGGCGGCGGACTACTACGCTGCCGGACGATCCTTCACCGGCCCGCAGAACGGAACGGCTATTGCCGGGGACTACCTGTCCGCCGCGTCCTTCCTCGGCATCGTGGGCGCCATTGCGATCAACGGCTATGACGGATTCCTGTACTCGATCGGCTTCCTCGTCGCCTGGCTGGTGGCACTGCTCCTCGTCGCGGAACTGCTCCGCAACACGGGAAAGTTCACGATGGCGGACGTCCTGTCCTTCCGGCTGCAGCAGCGTCCCGTACGGATAGCAGCGGCCATCACCACGCTCGCTGTCTGCTTCTTCTACCTCCTGGCGCAGATGGCCGGAGCCGGCGCCCTGGTGTCCCTGCTCCTCGGCATCGACGATCGGCTGGGACAGTCCCTCGTCATCACCGTGGTTGGCGGGCTCATGATCCTGTACGTGCTGATCGGCGGCATGAAAGGCACCACCTGGGTCCAGATCATCAAGGCCTGCCTGCTCATCGCGGGCGCATTCGTGATGACCATCTGGGTGCTCGCCCTGCACGACTTCAACCTCTCGACCCTGCTCGGTGCCGCCATCGAGACCTCCGGCAACCCTGCCATCACCGGCCCGGGGCTGCAGTACGGCGCCTCGGGCACCACCCGCCTGGACTTCGTGTCCCTGGCCCTGGCGCTCGTCCTGGGAACCGCGGCCCTGCCGCACGTTCTCATGCGCTTCTACACCGTTCCCACAGCCAAGGAAGCCCGCCGCTCAGTGGTGTGGGCGATCTGGCTCATCGGAGCGTTCTACCTGTTCACGCTGGTTCTCGGCTACGGCGCCGGAGCCCTCATCGGCGCTGACCGGATCAACAATGCACCCGGCGGCGTCAACTCGGCCGCACCGCTCCTGGCGTTCGAACTCGGCGGGCCGTTCCTGCTGGGAATCATCTCCGCAGTTGCCTTCGCCACCATCCTCGCGGTGGTTGCGGGACTTACCATTACCGCCGCCGCATCCTTCGCGCATGACATCTACGCGAACGTGGTTCGCCGGGGCAAGGTGGATCCGGACGGTGAGGTGAAGGTGGCGCGCCGCACCGTCGTCGTTATCGGTGTGCTGTCGATTGTCGGCGGAATAGGTGCGCAGGGACAGAACGTTGCGTTCCTCGTCGCGTTGGCCTTCGCCGTGGCGGCGAGCGCCAACCTGCCAACCATCATCTACTCGCTGTTCTGGAAGAAGTTCAACACCCAGGGCGCGCTGTGGAGCATGTACGGCGGCCTGCTCACCGCAATCATCCTGATCGCGTTCTCGCCGGTGGTCTCCGGCGGGGAGAAGTCGATGATCCAGACGGCTGACTTCTCCTGGTTCCCGCTCAGCAATCCGGGCATCGTCTCGATCCCGCTGGCGTTCTTCCTGGGCTGGCTCGGCACCGTGCTGGCCAAGCGGACTGAGGATGCGCAGAAGCAGGCGGAGATGGAGGTCCGCTCGCTGACAGGGGTAGGCGCGGAAAAGGCGACCAACCACTAGTCCCAACTAGACGCAGCAGGGGCCGGAATCATGTCGATTCCGGCCCCTTCTGTCATCTTCGCGAACTTGCCTGTTCATGAACTCGCTTGTTCAGTGACCGGGATGCTCCGCCGGCGCGGGAACCAGGCCGTGCTCGCCGTGCGGCACCGCATTGTCACCGGCCGTTGATGCGGCGAGTCCCGGCGTCGTAATTCCGGCAACCAGGACGGCACAGAGGAAGAGCCCGGTGAGAAGCCTGCCGGGGGAGAGCTTCGCGCCGGCAGCTGAACGGTCTGCCCGCCGGTGCAGGGCGCCGCGGCAACCGAGCTGCAGGAGGACGAGCGCCAGTGCGGAGGCAAGCGTGAGGTCGAAGTTCCTGCTTTCGGCCGGCGCGAGCAGCGCACCCCACACCAGAACACCCAGCACGACGGCGGCGGCACCGGGAAGAACGGCGGGCACCACCACTGCCAGCAGGGCAGGAACCCGGTTCCGCCCGGGCGTTCCGCGCAGCGCCAGAATTCCCCACAGGGTAAGTGCGGCCGCCCACAGCCCGGTGAGCATTCCCACCACAACATTCAGGATGCCGCCGGCAGCCAGCAGGGCGTCGGCTGCGAGGGCAAAGAACGTCAGGCCTGAGCCGAGGGCAGTGAATCCGGCCAGCAGGCGGAGCAGTTCACCCGTGGTGCCCTGCTCCGCGTCGGCGCGCGGTTGAAAAGCGGGCAGGGCCCGCTCCTCAACCGCAGCACTGTTCATCAAAGCGACGTCCGGACTACGCGGTGTGTGCGTGGGTGCTGGCGGTGCGCACGTTCTTGTCCTGTGACAGGCCTACGCCCAGCAGGAGGACGGCGCTCGCGAGGTGCAGAACGTTGTCGGCACCGTTGAGGGCAATGATGTTCAGCGAGGTGCCGACCAGGAAGAGCCCGAGGATGCCCACCAGGAGGTAGACCGCACCCACGGTGGTGTTGACGCCCTTGGCGGCGCTCACCGAGTTGAGGCCGGCAAGCAGCAGTGCTGCGCCGATGGCCAGGTGGATGATGTTGTGGAGCGGGTTGACCTCGAAGATGATGAGCGTGTTGCCCTCAGTGGCGAAGAAGCCGACTCCGGCGGTAACGAAGAAGCCGAGGATTCCGACGAGCAGGTAGACGACTCCGAAGACGGTTGCGAGTAGCCGGTTGGGGGAGGTTCCCATGGTGATGCCTTTCGTGTGATGTGCGCTCCCTGGTGGAGCTCTGCACACCATTCGGATCAGTGCTCACTTTGGATGGTTCTGCTGTTCGGATCAGGAATGGAAGAGGTTACTCCGCGGAACCGCGCTCCAGCAGGGGCTCCATGCGGTAAGGGATCAACTCGTGCATGGCGAGGGAGGTATCGCAGCGTTCCACTCCGTCGCAGGCCAGGATCTTTCCATTGATCCGGAAGAGGTCTTCGGCGTCCACTGACACCACGCGGACCAGGATGTCCGCCTGCCCGGTCAGCCCGTGCGCCTCGAGGACCTCGGGGATACCGGCGAGCTGGCCGGTGATGGAGCCGAGTTTCCGCTGGTCCACGTGGACATTGATGAACGCGGTGAGCGGGTAGCCGAGCGCTGCCGGATTGATCCGCCGTTCAAAGGACAGGAACGTCGAATTCTTCTCCAGCCGGGTCATCCGTGCCTGGACGGTATTGCGCGAGAGCCCCAGCTTCTGGGCGAGGGCGACGACGGTCCGCCGGGAGTCCCGCGCCAGTGCGAGAAGGAGCCGCGTGTCAGTGGCATCAAGGGGCTGCATAGTGCGCAACGGTAGCACGGCGCGAAGGCAGCAAATCGAGCACAATGCTCAGTCATTCCATGTTCGGTTGTGCTGTGTGGCTTGCGTGAGTATCGTCACACTAAACCTCGGGCAACGGCGCCCTCGGCCCGCCGAACACCCACGGATCGGCGTCGGAGGCTGCGGTTGACCGGTGTACAAACGCCGAAGCCGGTAAGAAGAAGGATGAGTGAACGTGCCTCTGAACAACGATGCGGATGCCACGCAGGATGAGCTGGTCCAGCTCATTGCGCCCAATGGCGAACGCCGAAGCAACGCCGCGTATGACCGCTGGGTCTCCGACGTCGACGACGCCGCTCTGCAGGCCCTGTACGAGGACATGATCGTCATCCGCCGGATCGACGCCGAAGCCACGGCTCTCCAGCGCCAGGGTGAGCTTGCGCTCTGGCCGCCGTTGCTGGGACAGGAAGCGGCGCAGATTGGCTCCGGCCGCGCTCTGCGCGAAGATGACTTTGTTTTCTCCAGCTACCGCGAGAACGGCGTTGCCTACTGCCGCGGCGTGGACCTCACGGATCTCCTGCGCGTCTGGCGGGGCAACGCCTCCGCCGGCTGGGATCCCTACGCCATCAACATGGCCCCGCCGCAGGTCATCATCGGCGCGCAGACCCTGCACGCCACCGGATACGCCATGGGTGTCCTGGCGGACGGTGCGGACTCCGTTGCGGTCACCTACTTCGGAGACGGCGCCACGAGCCAGGGCGATGTCAACGAGGCAATGGTCTTTGCCGCCAGCTACCAGGCGCCCGTCATCTTCTTCTGCCAGAACAACCAGTGGGCCATCTCCGAGCCGGTCGGGTTGCAGGCACACGTGCCCATCGCCCACCGCGCGCCCGGATTCGGCATCCCCTCCGTCCGCGTGGACGGCAACGATGTGCTCGCGTGCCTCGCCGTTACCCGTGAGGCGCTCGACCGCGCCCGGACCGGCGGCGGTCCCACCTTCATCGAGGCGGTGACCTACCGGATGGGCCCGCACACCACGGCCGATGACCCCACCCGCTACCGGGACGCGAACGAGCTTGAGGACTGGGCCGCGAAGGATCCCATCGCACGCCTGGCCGCGCTTCTGGACGCACGCGGCCTGCTGTCCGCGGAGGTGGCGGATTCCGTCAAGGCCACCGCCGACGACGTCGCCGCCCGGCTTCGCGAGGGCTGCATCTCTATGCCGGAGCCGCAGGTCCTTGACGTCTTCAAGCACGTCTACAGTGAGCCGAATTCATGGCTCGATCGCCAGCAGGACTCCTATGAGCAGTATCTGAAGTACTTTGATTCCGCCGACGCAGATACCGCTGCATCCAACTCCTCCAGGGAGGTGAGCCGCTGATGTCCACCATGACATTCGGCCGTGCCATCAACGCAGGCCTTCGCAGGGCCATGGAAAATGACCCGAAGGTTGTCCTGATGGGCGAGGACATCGGAAAGTTGGGCGGCGTTTTCCGCATCACCGACGGCCTGCAGAAGGACTTCGGGTCCCACCGCGTCCTCGATACGCCGCTCGCGGAGTCCGGCATCATGGGCACGGCAGTCGGCCTGGCCTACCGTGGCTACCGTCCCGTCGTCGAAATCCAGTTCGATGGCTTCATCTACCCGGCGTTCGACCAGATCGTGTGCCAGGTTGCCAAGCTGCACTACCGGACCCAGGGTGCAGTCAAGGTGCCGCTGACCATCCGGGTGCCGTTCGGCGGCGGTATCGGATCCCCGGAGCACCACTCGGAGTCCCCGGAAGCGTACTTCACCCACACGTCCGGGCTGCGGGTGGTGAGCGTCTCCAACCCCCAGGATGCTTTTGTGATGATCCAGCAGGCCATTGCGAGCGATGACCCTGTGCTCTACTTCGAACCGAAGCGCCGCTATCACGTGAAGGGTGAGGTGGACGAGGGCGTGGACCTGGGCGCCACCAGCATGAATGACGCGAAAGTGGTTACCGAGGGCAGCGACGTCACGCTCGTCACCTACGGGCCTCTGGTGCCGACGGCACAGAACGCCGCCATTGCAGCCTCCGACGACGGCATTTCGATCGAGGTGATTGACCTGCGCTCCCTGGCTCCGATTGACTTCGCCACCGTGGAGAAGTCGGTGCGGAAAACCGGACGCCTGGTCATTACGCATGAAGCCGCTCAGTCAGGCGGCCTCGGCGCCGAAATTGCGGCGAGCATCACCGAGCGTTGCTTCTACCACCTGGAGCACGCACCGGTCCGCGTGACGGGATTCGACATCCCGTACCCCTACTCCAAGCTTGAGTTCCATCATCTACCGGATCTGGACCGCATACTCGATGGAGTTGACCGCGCCCTGGGCCGGTCAAACTCCCTTAGCTCCCGCAGTGGACTGGAAGGATAGTGTCACCGGTGATCAAGGAATTCCGACTGCCCGACCTCGGCGAAGGCCTGACTGAATCGGAGATCGTCGCCTGGCATGTAGCGGTGGGCGACACCGTGGAGCTGAACCAGGTCATCGCGGACGTTGAAACCGCGAAAGCGGTCGTGGAACTGCCGTCGCCGTACGCGGGCGTTGTGGCGAAGCTGCACGAGCAGCCCGGAACGGTTGTGGAGGTCGGCTCGCCGATCGTGTCCTTCGACGTGCCGGGTTCCGGCGGACCCTCCACCAATTCTCCGGACGCCTCAGCGGACACAAACGACGACGACGCGCCGCCGGCCAAGCGGGAACCCAACCTCGTGGGGTACGGAGCGGCTGTTGAGAAGACGGGCCGGCCCGCGCGGCGGGCTCGGCGCAGCAGCGGAGCGGCAGAGCCTGCCCGCGCTGCAGAACCCGTTGGCGCTCCTGTGATGGCTGAGGCACCGCAGCCCTCCGTTCCGGCGGAGGCGCAGCTGGAGCGTCCGCGGTCAACCCCGCCGGTACGCAAGCTTGCACGTGATCTCGGCATCGACCTCACCGCTCTGAACGGCAGCGGTCCACAGGGTCTCATCACCCGCGAAGACGTGCTGGCGGCACAGGGGGGATCCGGTCAGGAGGGATCCGGAGAGCAGGGATCCGACCGTGGGGTGCAACCTGCAGAGACAGGCGGGGCGCCGGCGTCGCGCATGAGTGGCAAGCGGGAGACACGCACACCGATCAAGGGCGTGCGGAAGCACACCGCCGCTGCCATGGTGGCCAGTGCCTTCACTGCGCCGCACGTCACCGAGTTCCTGACCGTGGATGTCACGGCTTCCATGGACCTGCTGGCACGGTTGAAAACGAGCAGGGCGTTCGCAGATGTCCGCATTACTCCGTTGGTGCTGGTGGCCAAAGCACTGTGCATCGCGCTGGACCGCAATCCCACGCTGAACTCCCGGTGGGATGAGGCCGCCCAGGAGATTGTGCAGCATCACTACGTGAACCTGGGCATTGCAGCCGCTACTCCGCGCGGCTTGGTCGTCCCGAATATCAGGGATGCGCACACGCTCGGGCTCCGCGAGCTGGCAGATGCGCTCAAAGGATTGACGGAAACGGCACGTGCCGGCAAGACCAGTCCCGCGGATCTCTCCGGCGGGACCATCTCCATCACCAACGTCGGTGTGTTCGGCATTGACGCGGGCACGCCGATCCTCAATCCGGGAGAAGCGGCGATCCTGGCCATGGGGTCGGTGCGGAAAATGCCGTGGGAGTACCAGAATGAGGTTGCCCTGCGGCAGGTCATGACCCTCAGCCTGTCCTTCGACCACCGGCTGGTGGACGGCGAACAGGGCTCACGCTTCCTCGCGGATATCGGGACCATCCTGTCCGACCCGGGCATGGTCCTGACGATGGTCTGACGGACCTGTCCACCTCGGGTTGGGCCGCCCGTCCACCCTGAACTTTTGTGCAGCTCCGGTGACTTCGACAAGCGTCGAAGTCACCGGAGCTGCACAAAAGTTCCGTTCTTGGGAGCGTTAGCGAAGCTCGAGGACGAGCTCCCTGACCACCGCGCCGCGAGCGTTCGCGAAACCCTGCGTCTCACCGACCTGGGTGAATCCGTAGCGTTCGAGGATCCGGATCGAATTGGTGTTGTCTGCGACTGCGCGTGCCCGGAGCGGGCGCTCGGTGAACTCTTCGAGGAAGAGGCCGACTGCCGCCGTCGTAATTCCCTGGCCCCAGCGCGCCTTGTCGATCCAGTAACTGATCTCGGGGATGTCGGCGTCGCGGTAGGCGAGAATACTTCCCACCACCGCTCCGTCAGCCTCGATGGTGCGGACTGTGACCGTGGGGTCATTGAGGATGTTCTGCCAGTGGAGGTCGAAGACCCCCCGGTCCGAGGGGTTCTTGGCACTGAAGGCGGCCATGTGGTTGGCGCTGGGGTCGAGTTGGTGTGAGAAGAACTCGTCCAGATCGGTGGGTTCAACGGCGCGTAGCGTGATCACTGGAGACTTTCCGGTAGGCGGAACAGGGGTGGTTTCTGCGAGGTTCGGGTGCACGTGAGGTGCTCTACTCATCAGCGTACTAGGACGCGGGAAGTGGCGCCCCGTGTGCACTCATGCCTCCACGGTGAGGGCGGCCCACGCCATTTCCTCAAGCAGCTGGCGCAGGTCTGCGGTGTCCTTGCTGCTGCGGCGACGGTGAGTGGAGTGCGGGGTGGAGTTGATGAGCCCGAATGCGGCGTGGGCCTTGCGGCGCAGATGGGTTCTGTCTGGTTGTTGCGCGAGAGCGGCGAGGGCATCCACCCATACCTCCACGTAGGTGCGCTGCAGGGAACGCACGGTCTCCTGGTCCTCATCAGCCAGGGAGCTGAGATCCCTGTCCTGAACCCTGATGACGTTGGCATTGCGGAGTGCAAAGTCCACCTGGAACTCGATCAGCCCGCGGAGCGCCTGCTGGGGGCCGGGGGATTCAGCAACAACGGCACGGCTGCCCTCGAGCAGATCCTGGCTGACGCCGGCCAGCAGCGCGGCGAGCACTGCTGGTTTTCCGCTGAAGTGCCGGTACACCGCCGGTCCGCTGACACCGGCTGCTGCTCCCAGGTCCTCGATGGAGACTCCGTTGTAGCCGCGCTCGGCGAACAGTTGCGCGGCCGCATCCAACAGTGCCGCTCGCCGTGAGGCCTTGGCGAGGCTGCGGCCGGTCATCCGGGTGGGAGCTGGGGCGTCCATGCCTGTCTTTCTTCGGTGGAGGAACTTCGGTGGCGGAATACTTCGGAGGGGATTCCTCCATTCTGGTGGACAGTTCGGTTAATAGCTACTAACCTAAATTTGAGTTAATCCCTGCTAACTGAGTGGTTGCGTGCGTGAAGTTTGAAGGCTCGCGCGCGGACCGAAAGGACGTCAATGGAGACCCTGGCCTCGCGACTGGACCCGAACGCCGAAGCGTTCCGGCAGAACGACGCCGGCCAGCGCGCACTCGCTGCCGAGCTGCGGGACCGGCTCGCTGACTCTGCCCTCGGCGGCCCGGAGCGTTCCCGCGAACGTCACGTCAGCCGCGGGAAGCTGCTGCCGCGGGACCGGATCGACCACCTGCTCGATCCGGGCAGTCCGTTTCTGGAGATAGCCCCGCTGGCCGCCAACGGGATGTATAACGACGAGAGCCCCGGAGCGGGAGTCATCGCGGGTATCGGTCTGGTGCACGGACGTCACGTCCTCGTCATTTCCAATGACGCCACAGTCAAGGGCGGCACCTACTATCCGATGACGGTCAAAAAGCACCTTCGCGCCCAGGAGATCGCGCTGGAGAACAACCTGCCCTGCGTGTACCTGGTGGATTCAGGCGGAGCGTTCCTGCCCCGACAGGATGAGGTATTCCCGGACCGCGAGCACTTCGGCCGCATCTTCTACAACCAGGCCACCATGTCCGCGCGGAAGATTCCGCAGATCGCCGCAGTCATGGGCTCGTGCACCGCAGGTGGAGCGTATGTTCCGGCGATGAGTGATGAAACGGTGATCGTCCGGAACCAGGGAACCATCTTCCTCGGCGGCCCGCCGCTGGTGAAAGCCGCCATCGGTGAGATCGTCACCGCCGAAGAGCTCGGCGGCGGGGACGTGCACGCGAAGACGTCCGGCGTTGTCGACCATCTCGCGGAGAACGACCAGCACGCACTGGAGATCGTTCGGGATATTGTCTCGACCCTGCCCGTGCCGGAGCAGGCGTGGGCGCCTGCTGTTCCCGAAGAACCAGCCGTGGAGCCGGAGAGCCTCTACGGCGCCGTGCCGGTCGACGTGAATGCGTCCTATGACGCCCGGGAGATCATCGCGCGCATCGTGGACGGCAGTAAGTTCCACGAGTTCAAGAAGGAGTACGGCACCACTCTCGTCACCGGTTTTGCCACACTGCATGGCCACCACGTGGGCATCGTTGCCAATAACGGCGTGCTCTTCGGCGAGTCAGCTCTCAAAGGCGCCCACTTCATCGAACTGTGCGACCAGCGGGGCATTCCGCTGATCTTCCTGCAGAATCTCTCGGGTTTCATGGTCGGCCGCGACTATGAAGCCGGCGGCATCGCCAAGCACGGGGCAAAGATGGTCACAGCGGTGGCGACGTGCCGCGTGCCCAAGCTGACCGTCGTCGTCGGCGGTTCCTTCGGTGCGGGTAACTATTCGATGTGCGGGCGCGCCTACTCGCCGCGCTTCCTCTGGATGTGGCCGGCCAGCCGCATTTCCGTCATGGGCGGCAACCAGGCGTCTTCCGTGCTGAGCACGGTCAAGCGCGACCAGCTGGAAGCGCGCGGGCAAGAGTGGAGCGCCGAGGATGAGGAGGCGTTCAAAGCTCCTATCCGCGAGCAGTACGAAGCACAGGGGAGTCCCTACTACTCCACCGCGCGGCTCTGGGACGACGGCATCATTGACCCGGCGGACACCCGCCGTGTGCTTGGCCTCGCGCTCGATGTCTGCGCCAACGCGCCGCTGCCGGAGACCTCCTTCGGCCTCTTCAGGATGTGAGTGAGATGCCCCTTTTTGAAACAGTCCTGGTAGCCAACCGCGGTGAAATCGCCTGCCGGGTGATCCGGACGCTACGCGCACTGGGCATCCGCTCGGTCGCCGTGTACAGCGACGCCGACGCCGGTGCACGCCACGTGCTAGAGGCTGATCAGGCAGTGCGGATCGGCCCGGCTGCCGCTGCCTTGAGCTACCTCAACATTGAAGCGATCATCGCGGCTTGCAAGGCGACCGGCGCCGACGCCGTGCATCCCGGATACGGGTTCCTCAGCGAGAACCAGGCCTTTGCCCGCGCGCTCGAGGAAGCCGGCCTGGTGTTCATCGGGCCGCGGGTCCACGCCCTCAACGTCATGGGTGACAAGATCCGGTCCAAGAACCACGTCAGCGGCTTCGACGTGCCCGTGGTCCCCGGCATCGCTGAGTCGGGCCTGACCGACGAAGACCTCATCGAAGCAGCCGGCCAGGTGGGCTACCCGCTGCTCATCAAGCCCTCGGCCGGCGGCGGCGGCAAAGGCATGCACGCCGTGGAACGCGCTGAAGATCTCTCGGAGAGCCTCAAGACGGCGCGCCGCGTTGCAGCGTCCGCCTTCGGTGATGACACCCTGTTCCTCGAGCGGCTCATCCGCACACCGCGGCACATCGAGGTGCAGGTGCTCGCGGATTCCTATGGCAACGTGATTCACCTGGGGGAGCGGGAGTGCTCGCTGCAGCGGCGGCACCAGAAGGTCATCGAGGAAGCTCCCTCGGCGCTTCTTGACGAGGCGACCCGCGCGCGGATCGGCGAGGCCGCGTGCAACGCGGCCCGCAGCGTGGACTACGTGGGGGCCGGGACCGTTGAGTTCCTGGTGTCCGACGACGCGCCGGATGAATTCTTCTTCATGGAGATGAATACGCGGCTCCAGGTCGAGCACCCCGTCACCGAAATGGTGACAGGCGTGGACCTCGTCGAGTGGCAGGTGCGTATCGCCGCCGGCGAGAAGCTCACGCTGGCACAGGACGACGTCGTCCTCACCGGCCACGCAGTGGAAGCGCGCGTGTACGCGGAAGACGCGGAGGCGGGCTTCCTGCCCTCGGCGGGGACCGTCGTCGACCTGGCCGAACCGCAGGGTGAGGGCATTCGGGTTGATAGCGCGCTGCTGCCGGGGCTGGAAATCTCCCCCACCTATGATCCGATGCTGTCGAAGGTCATTGCGTGGGCGCCGTCCCGCTCGGAGGCCCTCGACCGGCTGAATTCTGCGCTTGCGCGCACCCGGATAGCGGGCCTGCGCACCAATGTGGAGTACCTCCGCCTGCTCATCAATGACGACGACGTCCGCGCCGGCCGGCTCGACACCACCATGATCGAGCGGAAGCTTCCCCACCTCGCCTTCCGGACGGCCTCCGACGCGGAGATCGCTGCGGCCGCCGTCGTACTGGCAGGGCATTCCACAGGTGGCGGTGCGGCCTCCCCGTGGCACTCAAGGGACGGCTGGCGCATTGGCGGGGTGCACGCGGCAACACCCGTTCAGCTTCAGGTCGGGAACACTTCGCCGCAGACCGTGTTCCTGACGCGCGACGGCGCGCGCAGTGTGGTTGCTCTCAATGACAATCGCTATGAGGTTGACTGGCTCGTCGATGGGGAGGGAAACGGGACGGGCCGCGCTGTTGTCGACGGTGTCACGCTGGAT
This sequence comes from Arthrobacter sp. KKT183, assembly GCF_055657625.1. NCBI lineage: Bacteria > Bacillati > Actinomycetota > Actinomycetes > Micrococcales > Micrococcaceae > Arthrobacter > Arthrobacter sp. KKT183. The sequence continues at coordinate 1,176,330 of NZ_CM145770.1, forward strand.
ACCCGGTTCGCCTCGAACGGCTCCACACTGTGGCTGACGGATGCCGGTTGGTCCCAGCCAGTACGGATGCTGAGCCGCGAGGAGGTCCTCCAGACACAGCTGGCTTCCATTGCCCGAACGGACGGCGCCGCCGATCCGGAAGTGCGCTCGCCGATGCCCGGCACGGTGATCACGGTGAACGTCGCCGATGGTGATTCCGTTGCCGAAGGGCAGGTGCTTGTGAGCGTCGAAGCAATGAAGATGGAACACCAGCTCACCGCGACAGTGTCCGGCACCGTTGCTATCACCCTCAGCCCGGGTGACCTCGTGTCAGCAAACCAGGTTGTTGCCCGCATTCACCCCGTCCCGTCCGGCGAGGCAGAAGATCCTGCCGCCGGAACAGTTCCCACCGAACAGGAAGAGCCCCAATCATGAACTTTGAACTGAGCGAGGAATACCAGGACCTGGTTGATACCGTCCGGGAGTTTGCTGACCAGGTCGTGGCGCCGGTATCCGCCAAGCACGATGAAGAGCACAGCTTCCCCTACGAGGTCATTGCCCAGATGGGCGAGATGGGCCTGTTCGGGCTCCCGTTCCCGGAGCAGTACGGCGGCATGGACGGCGATTACTTCGCGCTGTGCCTGGCCCTTGAGCAACTGGCGCGGGTCGACCAGTCGGTGGCGATCACCCTCGAGGCGGGCGTCTCACTGGGCGCCATGCCCGTGTACCGGTTCGGTACCGAGGAACAGAAGCAGCAGTGGCTGCCGATGCTGACCAGCGGTGAGGCGCTCGCCGGGTTCGGGCTGACCGAATCAGAGGCCGGCTCTGACGCTTCCGGCACCAAGACCAACGCGAAGCTGGTTGACGGTGAGTGGGTCATCAACGGCAGCAAGGAGTTCATCACCAACTCCGGAACCGATATCACGCGGCTGGTCACGGTCACCGCCGTCACTGACACTGCCACGCGGGAGGACGGCTCGGTGAAGAAGGAGATTTCCACCATCCTCGTGCCCACCGACACACCGGGCTTCACGGCGGAAAAAGCGTACAACAAGGTTGGCTGGAACGCGTCGGACACTCACCCGCTGACCTTGAAGGACGTGCGCGTACCGGAAGCCAACCTGCTCGGGACGCGGGGGCGCGGTTACGCGAACTTCCTCCAAATCCTCGACGAGGGCCGTATCGCCATCGCTGCGCTCGCTACCGGAGCCGCCCAGGGCTGTGTAGAGGAATCCATCCGCTACGCCAAGGAACGCCAGGCCTTCGGCGCCAATATCGGCAGCTACCAGTCGATCCAGTTCAAGATCGCGCGGATGCAGGCACGCGCTCACACTGCCCGGCTCGCGTACTACGACGCCGCTGCGCGGATGCTCGCGGGCAAGCCGTTCAAGACCCAGGCATCCATCGCTAAGCTGGTCGCAGGCGAGGCAGCGATGGACAACGCCCGCGATGCCACGCAGATTTTCGGCGGCTACGGGTTCATGAATGAGTTCACGGTGTCCCGCCACTATCGTGACTCGAAGATCCTCGAGGTTGGAGAGGGAACCACCGAGGTGCAGCTGATGCTGATTGCCCGCGAACTGGGACTCTGAGCCGGGCAGTCGGCCACTCACCTGATTGAAACGAGTAAGGGAGAAGCAGTGATAGACAAAGTCGTCGCCTCAGCAGCCGAGGCCGTAGCGGACATTCCTGACGGCGCGTCCCTGGCCGTGGGCGGGTTCGGGCTCTGCGGTATTCCTGTGGCCCTCATCGATGCGTTGCACCAGCAGGGAACCAAGGAACTCGAAACCATCAGCAACAACTGCGGTGTGGACGGCTGGGGCCTGGGACGGCTCCTTGACGACCACCGGATCCGGCGCACCATCAGCTCGTATGTCGGTGAGAACAAGGAGTTCGCCCGCCAGTACCTCGCGGGGGAACTTGAGGTTGAGCTGACGCCGCAGGGAACGCTGGCGGAGAAGCTGCGGGCCGGCGGCGCCGGCATTCCCGCCTTCTACACGACTGCCGGGGTAGGCACGCAGGTGAGCGAGGGCGGGCTGCCCCAGAAATACGACGACGCCGGCAACATCGCCATTGCTTCCTCCCCCAAGGAAGTGCGGGAGTTTGACGGGCAGGACTACGTGCTGGAGGAGTCAGTCACACCTGACTTCGCCCTCGTCCATGCGTGGAAGGGCGACCGCCACGGGAACCTGGTGTTCCACGCGACGGCCATGAACTTCAACCCGCTCTGTGCGCAGGCCGGCCGCATCACTATCGCGGAGGTGGAGGAACTGGTGGAGCCGGGCGAGCTCGATCCGGAGCACGTCCATATTCCCGGCATCTTCGTTCAGCGGGTTGTGCATGCGCCGGACACCGAAAAGCGCATCGAGAAGCGGACGGTTTCCCTGACTACCTCCAGCCCGGAAGAATTCTCCGGCCAGGCGAAGGAGCTCTAACCATGGCCCTGACACGTAACGAACTGGCTGCGCGGGTGGCGCAGGAGCTGGAGAACGGGCAGTACGTGAACCTGGGCATCGGCATGCCCACGCTCATTCCCAACTACATTCCTGCAGGCGTTGAAGTGGTACTTCACTCGGAGAACGGAATCCTCGGTGTCGGACCGTATCCCACGGAGGACCAGCTGGACCCGGACCTGATCAACGCGGGCAAGGAGACTGTGACCGTCAATGACGGCGCGGCCTTCTTCGATTCCGCTTCCTCCTTCGGCATGGTGCGGGGAGGGCACGTCGACGTCGCTGTCCTCGGTGCCATGGAAGTTGCCGCCAACGGGGATCTGGCCAACTGGATGATCCCGGGCAAGATGGTCAAGGGCATGGGCGGCGCCATGGACCTGGTGTTCGGAGCCAAGCGGCTGATCGTCATGATGGAGCACGTGGACCGGAACTCCAACCCGAAGATTGTCGAGCGGTGCTCGCTGCCGCTGACGGGCAAGGGGTGCGTGGACCGCATCATCACCGACCTCGCCGTCATTGACGTGGATTCCGGGCGCAACTCAGGAACGCTGATCCTTCGTGAGACCGCTCCAGGAGTCAGCGTTGATGACGTGATCGCGGCCACCGGTGCCCCGTTGGAGGTCGACCTCGATGAGCGGTAAGGAACCAGCGCCCGGAACAGTGGTGCAGCGCGGCCTCTACTATGACGAACTGCAGACGGGCGTGGTGTATGCGCACCGTCCGGGCAGGACGCTCACTGAAGCGGACAACGTCCTGTTTACCACCATGACCATGAATACGCAGGCGCTGCATCTTGATGCTGCGTGGAGCGGGGAACAGCCCTTCGGGCAGCGGTTGGTGAACTCGATGCTGACGCTGGCGACCGTCGTCGGGCAGTCAGTCACGCAGCTCACGCAGGGGACCATCGTGGCGCAGCTGGGACTGACGGACATTTCCTTCCCCAAGCCGGTCTTCCATGGCGACACCCTGTACACCGAGACGGAGATCACCGAGAAGCGGCCGTCGAAGTCCCGCCCCGGCCAGGGGCTCGTGACCATGAAACATACCGGACGCAATCAGGACGGCGAGATCGTGGCGCTCGCTACCCGCACCGTCCTGATGTGGACGGCTGTGGCGCATGGAGTCGGGGAGCGCGTTCATGACTGACTTCGGCATGGGCCCTGCCCTGCTCTTTTGCCCTGCTGACCGTCCCGAGCGGTACTCCAAGGCAGCAGAGCGCGCGGACGCCGTCATCCTCGACCTCGAAGACGCGGTTGCCCCTGAGAGCAAGGCAGCAGCCCGCGAAGCCCTGATCGCGAACCCGCTTGATCCTGCGAGGACCATCGTGCGGGTGAATCCCGCCCAGAGCCACGAGTTCGCGCTGGACCTGCAGGCGCTTCGGGACACCCAGTACCGCACGGTCATGCTGGCCAAGGCGGAGGGCGTAGAGGACCTGTGGTCGCTGAACGGTTTCAGTGTTGTCGCGCTCTGCGAGACGGCGTGCGGAGTGCTGAAGGCGACCGAGCTTGCCGAGGAACCCAACGTCGTCGCCCTCATGTGGGGAGCCGAGGATCTGGTTGCCTCGCTGGGTGGTACGGGCAGCCGTAAGGAGGACGGCAGTTACCGCGACATCGCGATGCATGCCCGCTCCACGGTCCTCCTGGCGGCGGCCGCTGCAGGGAAGCAGGCGATTGATTCGGTCTACGTCAATATCCCGGACGTGGACGGGCTCGCCGCGGAGGCGCGTGACGCCGTCGCTTCGGGGTTCGGTATGAAGGCCTGCATCCACCCGAGCCAGGTCAGCATCATTCGGGAGGCCTACCAGCCTTCGGCCGACGAGGAACAGTTCGCGCGCGACGTGCTGGCAGCGGCGCAGCACGAGGGCGGCGTCTTTACCTTCCGCGGCACTATGGTGGACGGGCCGATCCTGCGGCATGCCGAGCAGACCCTCCGCAGGGCTGGCCAGCCCTAACGCGATGGTGTGAGCGTTGCCGCCTCAGGCTCCGAGTGACATGAGCCGCTGTCGCGGTGACTGGCGGTACCACTGGAGGGTACGCCGTATCCCGTCCTCATAGGCTGTCGGTTCCACCGGACCGAAGCGTTCCTGATAGGCGCTCGCATCCACTACGTGCGGCTGGTGAAACTGGTAGAGCATTTCGGCGCCTTCCTGCGCCACTTTCCACACCAGACCGAGCGCCCGAGCGGTTCCGGCGCCTACACGAAGCGCGCGCACTCGGCTACCTGACTCGGCTTCGAGGATTGACAGGAACTTCCGGGCGGTTATTGCCGGCGGAGTAGGAATATGCCACACCGAACCATAGGACGCCTCCTGCTCACCGAGCTCGATCATTCCACGGGCAAAATCGTCAATGAACAGCGGGCCGAGCGGCTGATCCATCGCACCCACCCACACCGCCGGCGAACGGCCGACGGCGGCCCCGAAGAGGTTGCGGGCCAGGAGGGACTCAACCTGGGGTCCATAGAGTTCGGGTGCCCGCGCTATCACCGTCCGGACCTCGCCGCGGGAATGGCTGGCCAGAACGCGCTCAGCCAGCCACGCGCGCAACACCCCCTTGTCGCTGACCGGACGATAGGGCAGATCCTCCCTCATCGCACCTTCAACCCGGCCGTACATCCACGTGTCATCCGCGAAGACCATGACCGCACCTGCGGCTCGCGCGCCGGCCAACACACCATCAACGGCTTTGGGGAAGGCCTCTCTCCACTGCACAAAGGGGACGTTGACGGCGTTGTAGACAACAGCCGCTCCCCGGCACAGCTCAATCATCCGATCCGGGTCGGTTGCATCGCCGGCGGCAACCTCCACACCCTCCGGCACCGGTATGCTGCCGCTGCGGTTGATGGCCCGTACCTGACGGGCGCGCCGGACTAGTTCGCGTACCAGCGCTCTGCCGGTGCCGCCGCTGGCTCCGACCACCACATGAATGCCAGTCACTCGCCGTCCTCCGCTTCGATCGGCAACGATCAAGAAATATCCATACCTTGGCAGAGCAGGTGCAAAGGTACAAGAGGACGGTTGTTCCGCCTCGCTCAAGGCAGTGCGGGATACTGGGGAGATGGAGTTCCCGCTGCCCCAACCCGATCCTGCACAGTCCGCGCGTCGCGTCATCATTCTTGGATCCACCGGTTCAGTCGGTACCCAGGCCCTGGATGTCATCGCACAGTCTCCGCACCTGTTCACGGTCGCGGGTCTCTCCGCCGGAGGATCCAACCTGGCGCTGCTCGCTGAACAAGCGGTGAACGCCGAGTCTCCGGCGGTGGCCGCGGCGGCCAGCTCTGAGGAGGAACTCAACGCCGCTATCTCTGACGCCGCCCGGAAGGCAGGCAAAGCGGGGTACCGGCCGGAACTGCTCACTGGTCCCGACGCATCCGCCGGCCTTGCCGCCCGGCCGGACGCCGACGTCGTTCTCAATGCCATCACCGGTTCGATCGGCCTTGCACCTACCCTTGCCGCACTGAAGCAGGGCCATCTCCTGGCGCTCGCCAACAAGGAATCGCTCATCACCGGCGGTCAACTGGTCCGTGACGCGGCCCGTCCGGGGCAGATCGTTCCCGTCGATTCTGAGCACTCCGCCATTGCCCAGGCACTCCGCTCCGGAACCGCCGAGGAGGTTCAGCGCCTGGTGCTCACAGCTTCCGGCGGCCCGTTCCGCGGTCGGTCCCGCGCCGAAATGGCGTCGGTCACCCCTGCGGAAGCACTCGCCCACCCCACCTGGGACATGGGGCTGATGGTCACTACCAACTCCGCCACCATGGTGAACAAGGCCCTCGAGGTGATTGAGGCGCACCTGCTGTTTGACGTGCCGCTCGACCGGATCGACGTCGTTGTGCACCCGCAATCCGTGGTGCACTCGATGGTGGAGTTCATTGACGGCTCCACCATCGCCCAGGCCTCGCCGCCCGACATGCGCCTGCCCATCGCCCTCGGTATCGGCTGGCCAAACCGCGTACGCGGCGCAGCATCGGCGTGCGACTGGACCACGGCCACCTCCTGGACGTTTGAACCGCTGGATGAGGACGCATTCCCCGCCGTTGCGCTCGCAAAGGACGCAGCGGCGCGCGGGGGGACCTTCATGGCGGTCTACAACGCAGCAAACGAGGAGGCAGTAACGGCATTCCACGCCGGCCGGATCCGCTTTACGGATATCGTGGACACCGTGCGCGCCGTGGTCGAAGACCATACCAGCGAAGCGCACCTCACCCTGCAGTCGGTGCTCGACGCCGAAACCTGGGCACGGCGCCGGGCTCGGATTCGTTGTGGTTTCCAGGACTGAGACTTACCAGCGAGAAGGAACTGACGAGTGACCATTGTGCTGTTCATAGCCGGCGTGCTCTTTGTGGCCGTCGGTATCGCGGCCTCCATCGCGCTGCATGAGGTGGGACACCTGGTGCCCGCGAAACTCTTCCGGGTGCGGGTCACGCAGTACATGATCGGGTTCGGTCCCACCGTGTTCTCCCGTCGCAGGGGCGAAACCGAGTACGGCATCAAGGCCCTCCCGCTGGGCGGCTACGTGTCCATGGTCGGTATGTTCCCTCCGGCGAACAAGGCCGACGGCGGCGCAACAGTCCGCCAGTCCAGCACCGGTATGTTCCAGCAGCTTGCAGCGGATGCCCGCCAGGCGGCAGCCGAACAGCTCCAGCCCGGTGACGAGTTCAGGGTGTTCTACAAGCTGCCCATCTGGAAGCGGATTGTGATCATGCTCGGTGGGCCGCTGATGAACCTGCTGATCGGCATCATCATGTTCGCCGTCCTCATCATGGGCTTCGGATCCGCGCAGGCAACCACCAGGGTCTCGGAGGTGTATCAGTGTGTGGTTGCGGCCGATCAGCAGCAGGAAACCGGTCAGACAGACTGCGGCCCCGCGGATCCGGCCGCTCCCGCTTTCGAAGCCGGGCTCCAGCCGGGGGACCGCATCGTAGCTTTCGACGGACGCGAGGTGACGAGTTGGAGCGAACTCTCGTCCTGGATCCGGGATGCAGCCGGCCAGGAAGTGCCGATCACCTACGTTCGGGACGGCGAGACGATCAACGAAACCATTGAGCCGCTGCTCACCGAGCGCCCCGTCCCCGACGTCGATGGCAGGGCAATGCTCAATGACGACGGCACCCCGGTCATGCAGGAAGTCGGTTTCATCGGGGTCGGGTCCCAGCAGGAACTGGTGCCGCAGCCGGCTTCGGAAGTGATGCCGGCGGTGGGCGAGAGCCTGGTCCGCGTGACCGGCGTCGTGCTCAATCTGCCTCAACGTGTCGCGCAGGTGGCCGAAGCCGCGTTCTCCGACGCACCGCGTGATCCGAATGGCCCCATCAGCGTGGTGGGTGTCGGCCGGATCGCCGGGGAGGTCTCCGCTATGGAGGAAATCCCCTTGGAAGCCCGTGCAGCGACGTTGGTCGGCCTGGTGGGAGGCGTGAACCTGGCGCTGTTCGTGTTCAACCTGATTCCGCTCCTGCCGCTCGACGGCGGCCATGTAGCCGGCGCGTTGTGGGAGGGACTGCGGCGCGGCGTGGCTAAACTCTTCAAACGCCCGGACCCGGGGCCATTTGATATGGCGAAGCTGCTGCCCGTGACCTACGCCGTCGCGATTCTGCTGATGGGAATGGGTGCGCTTCTCATTTACGCCGACATCGTGAAGCCGGTGGATCTTTTCGGCTAGGTTGAATTCATAAATTCACCTTAAATAGGTTGAATTTCTAAGATCAACCTTCTAAGGTTCCAGTATGTACGTTCTGACGATCGATCAGCGGAACAGCACCAACGAGCCCGACCGCGTTCCCGCCCTGCTCAACTATCTGGAGGGGGTCCCCGCAGCCGTTCCGTTCGAGCGGTCAGTGGGGGATGAGATCCAGGGAGTCCTGGCGGCCGGGGAAGACGTTGTTGAAGCTGCATTGCGCTGCCTGCGTTCCGGCGGATGGTATGTCGGCATCGGCATCGGCACAGTGGAGCTTCCGCTGCCGCCGACCCCGCGCGAGGGAAGGGGGAGCGCCTTCGTGGCTGCAAGAGCCGCCGTCGAGCGGGCAAAGAAAACAGGTGACCGTGCGCCGCTCGCCGTGGAGGGTGCAGACGGCGCCGCTGACGCGGAAGGGGTGCTCTCGCTCATTGGACGGTTCGTCATGCACCGGACAGATGCGGAGTGGCGCATTCTGGACCTGCTCGAACCGCAACAGAGAGGGAGCCAATCGGCGGTGGCCAGGACGCTGGATATCAGCCCGCAGGCGGTCAGTAAGGCGGTCTTCCGATCAGCCTGGATCGAAGAGTGGGCTGCCCGTCCCGCCGCCGCAGTATTGTTGCAGCTGGCAAGTGCAGATGCTGGGCATACCGCAGATGGGGTAAGGGAATAGTGGAATTTTTTTGGGGCGTTATGGCGCTCGTCGTTGCAGGCGGCCTGGGCTCTCCCATCACGCTCGCCGTCCTGCGCCTGGCGCGTGCTGTTGATGACCAGAAGCGGCCCCCTGCCCCCGTCACCAACAGTGAGACGCCCGCTGTCGAGGTAACGGGTGAAACGGAAGCGGCGCTCGAGGAGACCGCTCCGGACACACCGGGTGTGCTCCGCGGCGGGCTGGTGATCGGCATCCTGGAGCGCACGGGTGTGGCGCTCGCAATTCTATTGAACGAACCGGTTGCCATTGCCTACGTCGTTGCCATCAAGGGACTGGGGCGTTACGCGGAGCTGAAGGAAACGCCCGCGGCCGCCGAACGGTTCATCATCGGGACGCTGACGTCGTTGTTGTGGGCCTGCGCTGTCGCGGGACTCACAGCTGCCTACCTGCTCTGATCACGTAGGGTGGAGCCATGAGTGTTTTCGCAGTCGAGTACGTGTATGGCGCTGAATCCGCAGCCAGTCGGGATGAGTACCGTCCCGCACACCGGGAGTGGCTGAACCAGCTGGTCAGCCAGGGAAACGTCCTTGCATCCGGCCCTTTCGTGGACAATGCGGGAGCGCTGCTGCTTTTCGTCGCGGACGGTGAAGCGCAGCTCAATGAGCTGCTGAAGCAGGATCCTTTTGCCGCTGCAGGCGTCATCTCCGCGGTCAAGACAACGCAGTGGAATCCAGTGATTGGCGTTCTCGCCGAACATGCGGATCGCTGACTGATCGGTAGCGATCAGAAACGTATCCATCCACATCCAGCCAAGAATCTAGCCCTGGAGGACATTTTGACCTCGGTCAACCTCGGAATGCCTGCCGCTCCGCCGCCAACACTGGCACCGCGGCGCAAGACCCGCCAGATCAAGGTGGGTTCCGTAGGGGTGGGCTCGGACTCGCCTATCAGCGTGCAGTCAATGACCACCACGCCCACCACGGACATCAACGCCACCCTGCAGCAGATCGCCGAGCTGACGGCTTCAGGCTGCGACATCGTCCGGGTGGCCTGCCCCTCCGCAGATGACGCCGAAGCGCTGCCCATCATCGCCAGGAAGTCGCAGATACCGGTTATCGCGGACATCCACTTCCAGCCGAAGTACGTGTTTGCAGCCATCGATGCGGGCTGTGCTGCTGTCCGGGTCAACCCCGGCAATATCCGGAAGTTCGATGACCAGGTCAAGGAAATCGCCGCCGCCGCGAAGGCTGCAGGGACGTCCATCCGAATCGGCGTCAATGCCGGCTCCCTCGACCCGCGCCTGCTTCAGAAGTACGGCAAGGCAACTCCTGAGGCGCTCGTTGAATCGGCCGTCTGGGAAGCCTCCCTGTTCGAGGAACACGATTTCCACGACTTCAAGATTTCCGTCAAGCACAATGACCCAGTGGTGATGGTGCGCGCCTATGAGCTGCTCGCTGAGCGGGGCGACTGGCCCTTGCACCTGGGTGTGACTGAAGCCGGCCCGGCCTTCCAGGGCACCATCAAGTCGGCCACTGCGTTCGGGGCACTACTCGCCAAGGGAATCGGGGACACCATCCGGGTCTCGCTCTCAGCGCCTCCCGTGGAAGAAATCAAAGTCGGGAACCAGATTCTGCAGTCGCTGAACCTGCGCCCGCGCAAGCTGGATATAGTCTCCTGTCCGTCCTGCGGCCGCGCCCAGGTGGACGTGTATACCCTCGCCGAGCAGGTGACCGCCGGGCTCGAGGGCATGGAGGTCCCGTTGCGGGTCGCGGTCATGGGTTGCGTGGTGAACGGTCCCGGCGAAGCACGTGAAGCTGACCTCGGCGTTGCCTCCGGAAACGGGAAGGGGCAGATTTTCGTCAAGGGAGAGGTCATTAAGACTGTTCCTGAGGACCAGATTGTTGAGACACTCATTGAAGAAGCAATGAGGATTGCAGAAGAGATGGGCGAAACCGATGGCGAAACTGCTGGCTCGGGTAGCCCCGTGGTTTCCGTCCGGTAAGCACACCCCGGGCGGAGTTGCATTCCGTACCCTGGGCGGGAAAGACACCTGTGATCTCTGGCAGCTGGTGAACACAGACAGCACGGCCAATGTCTTCATGGCTGCGCATCTGGAGGCAGCAGGAACGGCGGCACCTTCGTCGTCGGGCGGTGAAGTGATCGGCGCGTTCCACGATTCACGCATGGTCTCCGCATGCTGGACCGGGGTCAACCTTGTTCCTGTGGGGATGGCGGGTAGCGATGCCGCCGCCCTGGGAACCCTCCTCGGCGAGAGCGGCCGCCGCTTTTCCTCCATTTTTGGTCCCGCGGCTTCCGTGATGGGCATTTGGTCCACGTTGAGTTCCTTCAGCGCGGAGCCGTTCGACGTCCGGTCCGAGCAACCGCTGTTGGAGATCCGGGAGCCGTCGCCGGTGCCGCCCACCTCCACCCTCCGGCATACCAAACCGTCTGAGTTGGAAAAGATCCTGCCCGCATGCGCTGCCATGTTTGAGGAGGAAGTGGGCTACTCCCCGTATGTCGGCGGCGAGGAGCACTACCGGCGGCGAGTGGCCAACCTGATTCGAAGGCGGCACTCGCTGGTGGATTTCGACGACGCCGGCCAGGTGATCTTCAAGGCGGAACTGGGAACGGTTTCGGCCACTACTGCCCAGGTCCAGGGTGTCTGGATCAATCCCGCTTACCGCGGGCAGGGGCTGGGTGCAGGCTATATGTCGGCGGTGGTGAACGAGGCGCTCAAGCTTGCACCCGTTGTCAGTCTCTACGTCAATTCATTCAACACACGTGCCCTGGCGCTGTACCGGACCGTCGGGTTTACCCGGACGGGTGAGTTTGCGACGGTGCTCTTCTGAACCGTTTCGCCGCCGCTCCTTCCCGCCGTCCTGAAAGGTCAACCATGAGGCGTGTGGTTCGTCTTGCCGGCGGATTAACGCTGGTTCTCGCGTTGACGGCCTGCACCGCGGATCCGCCGCGCGGACAGACGCCGGAACAGCCATCCCAAACCGCGGCGCAAACAGCCGCTCCGGCTTCAGGGACACCGGCCCCGGCCACATCCAGTCCAACGGCAACCCCTTCTTCCGCACCGGGCAGCGGGTCCCGACTGAGCGCCGAACAGCTCGAGGCGGTGCTGGCGGCAGTCAGCGAGGCGGAGTCCCTTAATGCGCAGATCATCGCTGACGTGGAGCTGCGTGCCCTTGAGGAGGAGGGAGCCCGCGGGGCAGAGGACATCGTGGTCACTCCCGAGGAGTGCAACGTGTACGCGGAATCCAGTACGGAGGGCCTTTCCGCTGAAGCCAGCCGCGCAGCGATGACCTTCGCGGGGGAGTCCTCGCTGCAGCCGGACACCGTGAGTCTCTCCGGCCTCGCCTCGGAGGAAGCAGCCCGCACGCAGCTACGCGCCGGCAGGGACCAGTTGGACGCCTGCTCAGAGTTCACCATGGAGGTGTCCAACCAGGAGATCAGAACCACCGTCTCCGAGGTTGACGTTGATACTGCCGCGGATGAGGACCTTGCCCTGCGCACCACCGCGCGGGTTCCCGGAACCATCCAGGAATCCATTACGGTGCGTGCCGTTGTGGGCAGCACCGTCGTTGACGTTTTGGTGGGCGGCTCTCCCGATCCGGCAGCCGATGCGGCGCGCGCTGAACGCCTCACGGATCTCGTGGCGGCTGAGCTCCGCGCGCGCTGAGACTGCCTGTCACCGGCAACCCGCCGGACCGGTTAGATTGGTAGGTGTTGTTGCTGCCGCCCTGATCCTAGAACCGCGGCAGAAAAGTGCCAAAGAAACGGATTCCAAGCGTGGTCCTTCGACTCTCCACTCTTTTCCTGCGCACGCTGCGCGAAGATCCCGCCGAAGCTGAGGTGGCAAGTCATCGCCTGCTCCTGCGCGCAGGCTACATCCGCCGCGCCGCTCCCGGAATCTACAGTTGGCTTCCGCTGGGCCTGAAGGTGCTCGCCAGGGTGGAGTCCATCATTCGCGAGGAGATGGACGCGATTGGTGCGCAGGAGGTTCACTTCCCTGCGCTCCTGCCGAAGGAGCCTTACGAGGCAACCAACCGCTGGACCGAGTACGGCGAAGGGATCTTCCGCCTGAAGGACCGCAAGGACGCGGACTACCTTTTGGCGCCTACGCATGAGGAAATGTTCACCCTGCTGGTGAAGGACCTGTACAACTCCTACAAGGACCTCCCGCTCAGCCTCTACCAGATCCAGACGAAATACCGTGATGAGGCCCGGCCGCGGGCAGGGCTCCTGCGCGGCCGTGAATTCATCATGAAAGACTCCTACTCGTTCGACATCGACGACGCCGGTCTGGAACGCAGCTATGAGCTGCACCGGGAAGCGTACCTGCGCATTTTCTCCCGGCTGGGACTCGATGTCATCCCGGTCGCCGCGACAGCCGGCGCCATGGGAGGCTCCCGGAGTGAGGAGTTCCTGCACCCTTCCGCAATCGGCGAGGACACTTTTGTAGTGTCCGACGGCGGTTACGCGGCGAACGTCGAGGCCGTCACCACAGTGGCGCCCTCCGAGCTGGATTACGCGGACGCGCAGCCGGCGGAAGTTCGGGATACCCCGGACACTCCGACGATCGAAACGCTGGTTGATCACGCCAACGCCGCGCTGCCTCGGCAGGATCGTCCCTGGTCGGCCGCAGACACGCTGAAGAACGTGGTGCTGGCCGTGGTCCTGCCTACCGGTGGGCGCCAGCTGGTGGTGATTGGTGTTCCCGGTGACCGCAGCGTGGACCTCAAGCGGATCGAAGCCAACATCGGTCTCCACCTGTCCGTCAGCGGAGAGGTAACTGTGGAGGCTGCAACTGATGAGGACCTCAAGAAGCACCCGGGCCTCGTCAAGGGCTACATAGGGCCCGGCCTGAGCCTTGACGCGGCAGTACTTGGGTCGAAGGGCTCCACCGGCCTGACGTTCCTGGTTGACCCGCGCATCGTGTCCGGGACCACCTGGGTGACCGGCGCCAACGTCCGCGGGAAGCACGTCTTCGGGCTCGTTGCCGGCCGGGACTTCACCTGGGACGGGGTGATCGAATCCGTCGAAGTGCGTGTTGGTGATGAAGCTCCTGACGGCTCCGGTCCGCTCCGTACCCAGCGCGGCATCGAAATGGGCCACATCTTCCAGCTCGGGCGAAAGTATGCCGAGGCACTGCACCTCAAGGTTCTGGACCAGAACGGCAAGCTGACCACGGTCACCATGGGTTCCTACGGCGTCGGAGTCACACGAGCGGTGGCCGCACTGGTGGAATCCAACCGTGACGACAAGGGCATCATCTGGCCGCGGAACGTGGCACCGGCTGACGTTCATCTAGTAGCAACAGGCAAGGGTGACGAGGTATTTGCCGCGGCAGAGCAGCTTGCCGGGGAGCTTGAGGCCAGGGGACTGAGTGTCATGTTCGATGACCGCCCGAAGGTCTCGCCCGGGGTGAAGTTCGGCGATGCCGAGCTGATCGGTATTCCGACCATCGTCGTCGTCGGACGCGGGCTGGCCGAAGGCCACATCGAGGTCAAGGACCGCCGTTCGGGCACAAGCGAGAACGTCGCTGTTGCCGACGTCGTCGATCATCTGCATGCGCTGATCAGCGCCTGAGGCGCGTCGATGATGTCCGGGCTGGAGGAGATCCAGCTCTCTACGATCGTGCTTGTCGTGGTAGCCGGCTTTGCCGCGGGGTGGGTCGACGCCGTCGTTGGCGGGGGCGGCCTGCTCCAGCTTCCCGCGCTGCTGATGGTTCCCGGCATCACGCCGGTGCAGGCGCTGGCCACGAACAAGATGGGCTCCATCTTCGGGACCACAACAAGTGCCATCACCTACTTTCGTCGTGCGAGACCGGATCTCCGGACGGCGGTACCGATGGCGCTGGTTGCGCTCGTGGGCAGTTTCGGCGGCGCGATGCTGGCGGCGTTCCTTCCGGCTTCCGTGTTCAAGCCGATCATCATCGTCGCCCTCGTCGCCGTCGCGATCTTCACCGCGTTCCGGCCTACCGTCGGTACCCTGACCAAACTCCGGTATACGGGCCACCGGCACTACGGGACGGCCGGGGCGATCGGTCTGGTCATCGGTTTCTACGACGGCCTGATTGGGCCCGGCACGGGTTCATTCCTGATCATCGCGATGGTCACGCTGCTCGGGTACAGCTTCCTCGGTGCCAGCGCCAAGGCGAAGATTGTGAACATGGCAACCAATTTCGGCGCCCTGGTTTTCTTCCTGCCCAACGGATCTCTGCTGTGGGGGCTCGGACTGATCCTTGGCGGCGCCAACATGGTGGGCGGCTACCTGGGATCCCGGATGGCCATCACACGCGGCAGCACCTTCATCCGGGTGGTGTTCCTGGCCGTGGTCGGTGCGCTTATCGTGAAGCTCGGTTACGACGTCTGGGTGGAGAATATCCGCTGACGCCGTTCAGGGCGCCGTCAGCCGGGCCGCCGGCGGCAGGTTCTCCAGCGGTTTGCGCAGCAGGTTGCTCGCCACCCAGAGTGAGCGGTCCGCGTCGTCCGATCTGCCTTCCCTCAGGTAGTCCAGCGCGTTATCAACCTCCCGGACCACCGACCAGTCGCGGGCCAGCATCGGATCCAGATCCGCAGCGAGTGCCAGATCCGTGCAGCGATCACGCAGATGGCTGGCAGGGTCAACCGCAGAGAGCTCACTGATCCGGTTCCAGAGCATCGGCGCCACCGCGAACTCCGCATCGCCCAGGAGCGGTTTCGGATCGATCGCCAGAAACTGCCGGGGATCTCCAAGGACCGGCAGGATGTTCAGGTAGTGCAGGTCGGAGTGAACCAGCACATCGTGATTCCGGCGTCGGCCAACTGCGCCGTGCAGCTGGCACACCTCGAGTGCGTACTCCAGCAGCCAACGGTCAAAGGGGCGCCCGAGGGCCTCCCATTCAAGCGGCAGCGTATCTGTCCACTGTTCTGCCTGGTCGGCAACAGAGGGAAGGGAGAACCAGCGGGGATCGGAACCGGCCGCACCAGCCGGAGGAATCGAGAGCCGGCGCATGATCGATCCCCAGATGTCGGTGGTCTCGGCCAGCGGCAAATCAGCCAGGGATGAGTCCCCGTCCAGCCGCTCAAGCAGCAGGACGAAATCTTCCGGCGCACTGTCCAGGAGTCCGACGGCGCCGCGTCCCTCCCACAGTGCTAGCGCGTCCGGCTCCGGAACTGCCTCCGCATGCGGGACGGTGATCTTGAGGACGGCTGGCCGGCCGCCGGCGCGGACAACCGGAAGCACGACGGCGCAGTGACCGCTCCATGGCTCAGCTCCCGGTTCCAGCTCAAGAACCAAATCCCATGTCTCGAGGTAGCGGTTTGCGATGTCAGCCCAGGCTTCCACCCACGCCCTGCCACCCGGCAGGTTCAGCACCTTGCGCATAAGGGTGCGTGGGAGCTCGATATTGCGTGCGTCCACCCGCTAAGACTAGCTGCCCGGCCCGGACAGCTGCGGGTACTGGCCCGGGTTGATACCGGGAAATGCCTCGGGTTCTCCGCCGGCGGGCACGCTGTCCGCAGATTCGACGGAATACTGCGCGGTACCGACCAGCTGCCGTAATGCCCAGTCACGCACCGGTCCGGGGCCGCTCACGCCCACCAGGTCCGCGTAGGTACCGACCAGCGATTCCTCCAAATCCCGCAAGGCAGGCTCGGGATCAACCAGGAACACTTTGTTCAGCGCATAGGCCGCTGCCGGTAGGGGCTCCGCGACGCAGTGCCGGGTCAAAACGGCCGAACCCACGGCCGCCGCGGCTTCGTGCTGCGCCATCCGTTGCAGAAGCTGTGCGGAATCACCGGAACGGGCCGCAACCACTTCATAGGCGTAGGCTGCGCGCTGTTCGGCGAGTACGGCTGTCCGGACACCGGCCAGACCACTGACGGCCGTGAGCGCTGTCTCCGGGGGGCAGGTGGGGGCGTCGTCGTCGTACTGTATCTCCGGAACAGGAATCGCAGGCGGCTCCTCGCCCAGGCTCGCTGCAAGCGTGCGGCTTCGGAGCCACTGGGCTGTCGCAGCCGATGCCAGCACCCGTGCCGGCCCGGCGTCAACCACCGCTGCTGCTTCAAAGGCACCGGTGTAGGAGTTCCTGAGGCCGCTCAGAAGGTCTGCCGGCGTTGGAGTATCCGGCGATGCGGACGGCGATGCAGGTGCGGATGGTGGTGCCGCCGGGAAAGCGGAAGGGGTGGGCTCGGGGGAGCTGGCTCCAGGGCGCAGGGCGATCGCGTGCAACCGGAGCATCCCGGCCAGCGCCGCGTAATCAGGTCCGGCCGGAGGAGCGGCATCTTCGAGAAAGGCGGCGGCTTCCGCGAGGGTCTGCGCCGCTTGCGTTCCCTCGCTGAGGGCCAGTTCGGAGGCACTCGGCTCAGGCTCCGGGGACCCTCTGCCGATGACGAGCCCGATCGAAGCCACGAGAAGGAGGATCAACAGCAGTATCACCGTGCGGACAACACGCCACACTGCTGCCTTGAAGCCGCTGCCGGTGGAGGCGGAACGGGCCTTCGAGTGCGTCACAACCGATCATCATGCCATGCGGACGACCGTTCCGTGTGCCATTCACCGACCTGTCATAAAGTCGTTAGGGTAGTAGCTACAAGATCATCGAGCGGGAGGCGGCAATGGCGGGTAAATCCGGCAAGCAGAACACTGCTGCAAGGCAAGACACTTCCATACCCCGCCGGAATCCGGCCCCTGCGCACCTCGATGCGGCGGCTGAGGCCGAACGGCTGCGGGAGTTCCTGCGCCCCACAGTGGAACGGCACAAGCTTCTCCTCGAAGACGTTGAAGTCCGCATCGTCGGCAGCCACCGTACCCTCCATGTGGTGGTGGATCTGCCGGATGACGGCGTCGACGGCGTGAGTCTTGACACTGTCTCCGAGGTGTCCCAGAGCGTCTCCAATGCTCTCGATAATGATCCGGGGGATGATGGACGCCCCTACAATCTGGAGGTTTCCTCACCCGGAGTTTCCAGGCCGTTGACCCAGCCACGTCACTGGCGAAGGAATATCGGCAGGTTGGTTGATGTGAGACTTGTCGATGGCGAGGTGCTGGAAGGCCGCTTGATTGATGCTGATGAGACGTCGGTGTCGCTAAAGCCGCTGATGACGGTCAAGAAGGGCACCAAACCGAAGTTCGGGGAAGATCGGGCAATTCCCTACGACAAAATCCGCAAGGGGACCGTCCAGGTTGAATTCGCCCACGCTGATGCCGAGGAATCCGGCGGCAACAATGACTGATTACCACCGCTGGTTGCTGAGGAGGCCCCAATGGACATAGATATGAGCGCTCTGCGGCTACTGGAACGGGAACGCGAGATCCCCCTTGAACTGCTGATCCCCACGATCGAGCAGGCACTCCTTGTTGCCTACCACAAGACCACAGGTGCGCAGGAGATTGCCCGGGCGGAGCTGGACCGGCGGACGGGCCACGTCACCATCTGGGCTACCGAGGTCGACGACGACGGCGTGGCCGTGGGGGAGTTCGACGACACACCGACCGGTTTCGGACGGATCGCGGCGAGCACAGCTCGTCAGATCATCCTGCAGCGGCTGCGCGATGCGGAGGATGACAACATCCTCGGCGAATTCCGCGGTAAGGAAGGCGAGCTCGTGGCCGGCCTTATCCAGCAGGGCAACAACCCCCACATGATCCAGGTGAACCTGGGCTCAGTTGAGGCATTGCTTCCGCCGCCCGAGCAGGTACCCGGTGAAAAATACCTGCACGGTACCCGTTTGCGCGCTTTCGTCATTGACGTCCACCGCGGGATGAAGGGTCCGTCCATCACGCTCTCGCGGTCGCACCCCGGTCTCGTCCGGAAGCTGTTCGAGCTCGAGGTACCGGAGATCGCCGACAAGAGCGTGGAAATCGTCGCGTTGGCAAGGGAAGCCGGCCACCGCACCAAGATCGCTGTGAAGGCACATGTTCCCGGAGTGAACGCCAAGGGCGCCTGTATCGGAGAGATGGGATCACGCGTCCGCGCCGTGATGAACGAGCTCAACGACGAAAAGATCGACATTGTTGACTACAGCGACGATCCAGCCACCTTCATTGCCAGCTCACTCTCGCCGTCGCGGGTTTCATCGGTGACCATCACTGATGAAAAAACCCGCAGCGCCCGGGTGGTTGTGCCGGACTACCAGCTGTCACTCGCCATCGGCAAGGAAGGCCAGAACGCGCGGCTCGCCGCGAAGCTGACCGGATGGCGGATCGACATCGCCTCGGACGCCGCCGGCGCGTGAAGCACCGGGGCTCGCCTCAATAAACCCGCCGATGCGTCATATCGAGATGCTTGGCGCTAGAATGGATAGGGCTTATGTCGTTACGTCATCAACCGGTACGAACCTGTATCGGTTGCCGAAGTCGTGATGACCAAGCCAATCTGGTTCGATGGTCAGCGGTCAGCCGCAGCGGCGTCACTGTCGCCGAGGTGGATCACCGCCGTCAGCTAGCGGGCAGGGGTGCCTGGTTGCATCCCCGACCGTCCTGTGTGGAGCTTGCGCTCAAACGCAAAGCGTTCAACCGCGCCTTTCGTGGTGTCGTTGATTCGCAGAGTGTTGAGCAGTGGCTGCACACACTCCGGGGCACCTCCTGATGGAGGTTCCCCGCACGTACACCGTCCTCCCTGAAAGCGGGTCAGAAAACTGATGGAAACCCGATGAGTACCCAGCGATGAGTGCCCAACGATGAACAATCTGTTGAGCTCTGCAATCAGCGCGTCAGCTGCCCCGGCGGCTGGGGTCTGCAGTAGGAATTAGACGGTTCGCTCCTGACTCGGTGCGGACCGAGACAGGAGAAATGTGGCCAAGGTCCGCGTACACGAGCTCGCCAAAGAGCTCGGAATTACTTCGAAGGATGCAGTAGCAAAGCTGCAGGAACTGGGCGAATTCGTCCGGTCGGCATCCTCAACCATTGAAGCGCCCGTCGTGAAGAAACTTCGCGGCGCTTTCCCGGACGCCCCGGCGGCAGCCAAGGCACCGGCGTCGGCACCGGCACGTGGGTCGCAGCCCACCCCCAAGGCGGCAACGCCAGGTCCTGCTCCGGCAGCCCCGGCACCTGCCCCGGAAAAGCCGGCAGCGCCGGCCCCCGCTGCTCCGCAGGAGCAGGCTCCGGCAGCGCCCGCATTCAAGGCGCCGGAGACTCCCGCAGCAGAGACGAAGACCCCTCAAGGCGCGGGCACGGATGCTGCTCCCAGCAGCGACTCCGGCACCGACAGCAAGCCGGGGCCAAAGCCCGCAGCCGCACGGCCAACCTCTGCCCGTCCGGGAGCAGCCCGCCCAGGCAACGACCGCTCCGGTGGGCCGCGCCCCGGCAACAACCCCTTCGCGACATCGCAGGGTATGCCGCGGTCCGGCCGCGGAGAAGGCGACCGCGCCGGTGGTCCGCGTCCGGGCAACAACCCGTTCGCGCCATCCCAGGGCATGCCCCGTCCGGGAGGGCGCCGCGACGATGAGCGCAGCCCCCGTCCTGCCGCGGGTGCAGGCGGCCCACGTCCTGCCGCTGGTGCAGGTGGTCCGCGACCCGGAGCGCCGCGTCCGGGTGCGCCTCGCCCCGGCGCTCCGCGCCCCGGTGGTGCCGGTGGAGCCCGACCGACTCCGGGCATGATGCCCAACCGTACCGAGCGTCCGGCTGCGCCCGGTCGTGGTGGAGCTGCCGGTGCAGGCGCTGGACCTCGGCGCGGCCCCGGGGGAGCCCCCGGTGCCGGTGGTGGAGCGCCCGCCGGTGGCGGTTTCGGCAAGGGCGGCCGCGGTCGCGGCGGCACTGCCGGTGCTTTCGGCAAGGGTGGAGCCGGCCGCGGCAAGCAGCGCAAGTCGAAGCGGGCAAAGCGGCAAGAGCTTGAGCAGATGTCAGCTCCATCGTTGGGCGGCGTCAGCGTTCCCCGCGGCGACGGCAACACTGTTGTCCGGCTGCGTCGCGGATCGTCGATCACCGACTTCGCCGAGAAGATTGATGCGAACGCCGCAGCACTGGTTACCGTTCTGTTCCACCTCGGTGAGATGGCCACAGCAACCCAGTCCCTGGACGAAGCGACCTTCGAGGTACTGGGCGGCGAGCTCGGCTACAAGATCCAGGTTGTGTCGCCGGAAGACGAGGAGCGCGAGCTGCTCGACAACTTCGACATCAACCTGGATGCTGAACTTGCGGCCGAGGGTGACGAGCAGCTTGAAGCACGTCCCCCCGTAGTGACCGTTATGGGCCACGTCGACCACGGTAAAACCCGTCTGCTGGATGCGATCCGCAAGTCGAACGTCGTGGCCGGCGAACACGGCGGCATCACCCAGCACATCGGTGCGTACCAGATCGACCATGAGCACGAGGGCGACAACCGTCCCATCACCTTCATTGACACCCCGGGTCACGAGGCGTTCACCGCCATGCGTGCCCGTGGCGCGAAGGTTACCGACATCGCTGTGCTTGTTGTGGCAGCGGATGACGGCGTCATGCCGCAGACCGTCGAGGCGTTGAACCACGCCCAGGCGGCCGGCGTGCCGGTTGTCGTGGCGGTGAACAAGATCGACAAGGAGGGCGCCAACCCGGACAAGGTCAAGGGCCAGCTCACCGAGTACGGACTGGTCCCCGAAGAGTATGGCGGCGACACCATGTTCGTGCACGTCTCGGCGCTGCGCGGCGAGGGAATCGACGAACTGCTCGAAGCGGTTCTGCTGACCGCCGATGCCGCACTTGACATGCGCGCAAACCCGAACAAGGACGCCCGCGGTATCGCGATCGAGGCAAACCTCGACAAGGGCCGCGGTGCGGTTGCTACCGTGCTGGTCCAGTCCGGAACGCTGGTTGTCGGAGACACCATTGTCGCGGGCATCGCGCACGGCCGTGTCCGCGCAATGTTCAACGAGAACGGCGACAACGTCACCGAGGCGGGCCCGTCCCGTCCGGTCCAGGTACTGGGTCTGTCCACGGTTCCCCGTGCCGGCGATACGTTCCTCGTCACCCCGGACGAGCGCACGGGCCGCCAGATCGCCGAGAAGCGCGAGGCAGCAGATCGCAACGCGGCCCTGGCCAAGCGCCGCAAGCGCGTCAGCCTGGAAGACTTCGACCAGGCCGTGGCCGAGGGCAAGGTTGACACTCTCAACCTCATCCTCAAGGGCGATGTCTCCGGTGCCGTGGAGGCGCTCGAGGACTCGCTGCTCAAGATCGACGTCGGCGAGGGAGTCGCACTGCGCGTCATCCACCGCGGTGTCGGTGCGATCACGCAGAACGACGTCAACCTGGCAACGGTGGACAACGCGATCATCATCGGGTTCAACGTCAAGCCGGCCGAACGTGTGGCTGACCTCGCTGAGCGCGAAGGCGTGGACCTGCGCTTCTACTCGGTCATCTATGGAGCCATCGATGACATTGAGCTTGCACTCAAGGGCATGCTCAAGCCGGAGTATGAGGAAGCGCAGCTCGGTACCGCGGAAATCCGGGAGGTCTTCCGGTCTTCGAAGTTCGGCAACATCGCGGGCTCGATTGTCCGTTCCGGTGTTATCCGCAGGAACACGAAGGCACGTCTGATCCGTGACGGAGTGGTGGTTGGCGACAACCTCAGTGTTGACACGCTTCGCCGCTTCAAGGACGACGCCACCGAGGTCCGCACGGACTTCGAGTGTGGTATCGGGCTCGGATCGTTCAATGACATCAGGGAAGGCGACACCATCGAGACCTACGAGATGCGTGAGAAGCCTCGGGTCTAGGCCCGTATCGGGTGGGTCCGCTGCTCGCAGCGGGCCCATCCAGCCCATACCGGCGATCGACGCATGAGCGCTCGATCGCCGTTTCAGCTCCCCTGGGGGAGGAAGTAAGGAGAAGTCATGGCAGACGCCGCACGCGCTGCACGGCTGGCACAGCGCATCAAGGTCATCGTTGCGGAGGCCCTTCGCCGCCGGGTGAAGGACCCTCGGCTGGAAGCGGTCACCGTTACTGACGCCCGTGTTACCAACGATCTGCAGCATGCCACCATCTACTACACAGTGTTCGGTGAGTCCGAAGAGCAGGCAGCAGTGCATAAGGCACTCGATTCGGCCAAGGGCGTGCTCCGTTCTGAGGTGGGTCGGAACATCACCGCACGACTGACTCCCACGTTGGAGTTCGTGCCGGACGAGATCCCGGTCAACGCAAGCCATCTGGAGGAACTGCTCCGGACCGCCAAGGAACGGGACGCCGAGGTGGCCGAACTCGCGAGGAAGGCCGCCTTCGCCGGCGACGCCGATCCTTACCGCAAGCCAAGCGAGGACGACGAGCAGGAAGACTCCCTCTAGTCTCCACCCGCCGCGGGATTCAGCGTTTGGGAAGCCTGCTCACTCCGGTGAGCAGGCTTTCCCTGTCTGTGCACAGCGCAATCCGGATCCAACCCTCGCCCTGTGAGCCGAAGGCCGTTCCGGGCGCGACGGCGACCCCCTGCTCCGCGAGGAACGTGCGGACCCAGCTGCGTACATCTCCGCCGGTGGCGTGGGACATATCAGCCCATAGGTAAAAGGCCCCCTGCGCTTCGAGGTACTTGATGTTGAGCGAAGACAGCTCTGCCGCCGCTGCATCCCTGTTTGAACGGTAGTGGTGCGCCGCTGTTTCCACGTAGTCGGTGGGACCCGTGAGCGCAGCAATTGCCGCGTACTGCTGGGCCGCACCGACACAGGACACAATCGACTCCATCACTGCGTTGAATTCGGCACCGAGCCCCTCCGGCAGTACAAGCGCACCGATGCGCAGACCTGTCAGCCCGAACGTCTTTGAGAGGGTGAGCGAAGTCAGCACCCGCGTGGCATCAAATCGTGCAGGGCTCGCGTGGGGAACGCCGTAGGTGAAGGCCTCATAGCATTCATCCGACAGAATCCAGAGGTCGTGACGTTGCGCGAAGCGCACCAGATCTCGCGTGAGTTCCTCGCTGAAGACGGCTCCCAGCGGGTTGGACGGCGAGTTCAGCACGAGGAGGCGGGTACGCGAACTTACAAGCTCCTCGAGGTCGCTGATGTGAGGTTGGAATCCGTTCTCAGGACGAAGCGGGTAGCTGACGGGACGGGCATGAACCAATTGCGCGGTCATGGCAAAGGTCGGGTATCCCGGATTGGGAATCAACACCTCGTCGCCGGCGTCAAGCAGCATGCTCATGGCAAGGTGCAGTCCCTGCTGCGCGCCTGCAGTCACGTAGACCCGGTGTTGTGTCACGTCCATGCGGTTTCGGCGGCCGAACCACTCCGCGAAGCTCCGCCGCAAAGGAGCGATACCTTCGTTCGGGGTGTAGTTGGTGTCATCGCGATCCAACGCCGCCATCCCCGCGTCCAGGATGTGGCGTGGAACCGGAAACGCCGGTTCGCCGATGCTGAGGACAATTGCGTTCGGCGTAGCCCAGGCAGCCTGGGTGATCTCCCTGATCTGATTTGAGGGGAGTTGCTCGATGTGCTTTGCAATGGACGGCATAGGGGCATCGTAGCGGTGAGGGTTGGCTCGCCACTGACACCTATACTGGGAGGCGTGAATTCGGGGCAGGTCCACTCAGGACTAGTGATAGTGGACAAGCCGCAGGGCTGGACCAGCCATGACGTTGTGGGCAGGATGCGGCGGCTTGCCGGCACCCGCAAAGTGGGACACGCAGGTACCCTCGATCCGATGGCCACCGGAGTGCTCGTGGTTGGGATCAACCGGGCTACCCGCCTTCTGACCTATGTTGTCGGCACCTCAAAGACCTACACCGCAACCATCCGTCTGGGTCAGTCGACTGTCACTGATGACGCCGAGGGAGAAGTGACAGCTGAAACTTCCGCCGGGGCGGTTCCGGCCTCAGCGATTCGCGCCGCAGTCGAGGAGCTGACCGGTTCCATCAGCCAGGTTCCCAGCAGCGTGAGCGCCATCAAGGTCAACGGCGAACGCGCCTATAGCCGGGTACGGTCGGGCGAGGAGGTTGTCTTACCGTCGCGTCCAGTCATCGTGCACAGCTTCGACATTGCCGATATCCGGCGCGAGAACGACGGAGCAGTCCAGGACCTCGATGTGACGGTCAGCTGCAGTTCCGGAACCTACATCCGTGCCCTGGCGAGGGACCTGGGCGCAGCCCTTGGCGTGGGAGGCCACCTGACAGTGCTTCGCCGCATGGAGGTGGGCCCTTATACGTTGGCCCAGGCATCCACGCTGGAGGAACTCGCCCAGGACTTCCGGCTTCTCGGCATTGACGAAGCTGCCCGTGCGCTGTTTCCTGTGCGCGAGTTGAGTTCCACCGAGGCGCTGGACCTTTCCCACGGACGGCGTATCAGCGCGAGCGCCGGTGGTGACTGTGGCGGTTCGCCCAGGAATGATGCCGGCGACCAGCGGCCCGTTGCTGCCTTTGCCCCTGATGGTGCGCTGATCGCGCTCCTCGAGAATCGGGGGAGTGAGGCGAAGCCGGCGCTGGTCTTCGCGCCGGGACAGGCCGGCAGCTGATGGTCGTCGACGGATTTTTCATCGCCGGTACTGTGGTGTGCCTGATCTCAACCTTGATCTGCGTTGGTGCTGCCGTGATCAGGCAACCTCCCAACGATGTGACCATCCTTACTGTGGCGGCTGTGGAACTGTTCCTTCTCGTCTACGCGGTGGCCGGGATTGTTCGGCAGGTAGGCGGGGAGACTGTCACCGGTGAGCTGTGGGAGTTCTGGGGTTACCTGCTCACCGCGCTGCTGGTTCCAGTGGGCGCGTTCTGGTGGGCAATCCTTGAACGTTCACGCTGGAGCAATCTGGTCCTCGGCGCAGTGGGCCTCACCATCTTCGTGATGTTGTACCGGATGGAACAGATATGGGACGGGGCGGTGCCGGCGTGAACCTGCACAGTAAGCCGGCCGGATCTGCGGGGACGTTGAGCCGCGGGCCCGGTAGGCTGCTCATCGCCGTGTACGGCGTTTTCGCCCTGGCGGCCACAGCGCGCGCGGCCTTCCAGATCGCTACCAAATTCTCCGAGGCTCCGCTCGCCTACACGTTGACGGCGTTTGCGGCCCTCGTCTATGTCTTTGCGACCGTATCCCTGAGCCGCTCGGGACGGCGCTGGTACCGGCTGTCCGTCGCTGCCGTGGGAATCGAGCTGGTGGGGGTGCTCACCATCGGCACACTCAGCGTCGTCGACCCTGTCCTCTTTCCAGCGGACACCGTGTGGTCGGTATACGGCAGGGGTTACGGATTTGTTCCCTTGATCCTGCCTGTGCTGGGCCTTTGGTGGCTGTATCGCCACCGCCGCACGGTAGCTACCTGAGGCCTGCCGGGCACAGGGTCGTCCGGGGTGAGAAGATGAATTGTGCAGGCCTTGCCCGGCCGAACCGTCGACCACAGAGGGAACACCATGAACAGCAACACCCCTGACAGCCCGCAGCCGGAGCGTCGCAGTTCTTCCGCGGATACGGGAAAGGGCCCAGCGGGCTCACACGGCTCGGACCAGACCTCCGCTTCGGGCCGGCCCGCTGCAAAACAACCCGCGACAGGTGGCACCACGGCGAAGACCTCGAAGAAGGACTCAACGAAATCCGACAAAACCGGGAGTGACTGGAGCGTCTTCCGGACGGTGGTAGTGCTCGTCGGACTCGTTATTGCCGGCTTCGGGGGCTACTACCTGATTACCGGCACCGCCGGGCTACCGGAAACTGGCGACGGTCCGGTGAACCCGACACTCGAGAACCAGTTCCGGTTCTTCGCCGCGATGATGATCGGCGTGGGCGCCGCTTTCGTGACCATCGCGATCAAATTCCAGTGGGCAAACATGCTGTGGCTGGTTTGCCTCATGGTATTCATCGGCGGAATCGGGCGGGTCCTTTCCTGGGCCTTCTCCGGGACTCCGCACTTTCTGTTGATCATTCTCATGGTTGTCGAGCTGGCATTCCCCGCAGCGCTGCTGGTGTGGCACCGCTACATCGCCAAGACCAGCGAACTGCGCAGGGAGTACGCAGCCCGCCCTTAGCATGGGACGCTGCCACTGACCCTACGCGTGGATTCCCGTCCCCGGCGCAGGCAGGCAAGGCCCGCTCCGAGCAGTACCAGCGCCGCTCCGGCGGTGACCTCAGCGCGAACTCCCGTCTGAGCCAGCTCGGGGCGGTGCGGCGGAGCAGCCTGCGCAGCGGGGCCGTCGTCAGCGGCCGGAGTCCCGTGGGTCTCCCTCGTGTCAGGGGCAGGGGATTGTGTAGGGGCCGGCGCTTGAACGCACACCGTTTCAGACGGCTCCCCAAACGCGGAGGTGAATGGATCTGTGTGCTCGTCGCCGGGGTAGGTTGCCACGACGGTATAGCAGCCGGGCTTCGTGAAGGCGGCGAACGGTTCACTGGACTGGCTCCCGTTTACCGCGGGCACAAAGGTCTGGGAGTGCAGCGGTGCATCCGCAGGAATCTCGGTGGTGGGCGAGGGCAATTCTGCGAGCGGGCCATACATCGTCAATGTGATCGTGCTGCCTGATCCCTGTGCAGATGGGCCGAATCCCTCTCCAACCACAGCATCGGTGACCTGGTCGCCCAGGAAGGCATCGCCCGCCGACAGCTGCGTGCGAATGTTCGGTGCCCAGGGCACAAAGGTTGTCTCAGCCGCGATCCCGAACTGTCCCTGCCAACCGAGGACATAGGGGGCCGCCTCCGCCGGGAGCACGCTCTCAGGGGAAATTGACTCGGTCCAGACGTACCACCCGGGTGAGGGAACGACGAGGTCAGCGGTGCTGTACGTGCCCGGCCCCGCCACCCGCGTGGTGACCTCGCCAACGCGCGGCGTACCCTCCGGTACGGCTTCCTGCAGGACGGGTTCAGCGTCGAGTGGTCCCCACAGTGTGGAGACCACCTCCACGGATACCGGCGAGTCGCTGCCGGGCACCGACAGCCACGGAGCGGGCTCAGCCGAACTGCCCTCGGCAGGAGGGGCGCTGCCTACGGTGAGCACATCATGGATGGATGCGCCTGGGTGTGTTCGGGCAGCCGAGGTCCTCGTTGCTACGGCAGGCTGGAAGGCGGGGAGGTCTGCCACCGCTGCCGCCGCGTCGCGCGGTTCCAGCACTGAGGCGAACAGCAGCCGCTGTACTTTACTGCTGGAAGGGGCCAGCCACTGGACTCCCGCCGCGGGCGTCCGTGGGACGGTCACCGTGATGGATCCACTGCCCAATCCCGTCCTCTGAAGCATGAGGCGGTGTGCCTCTTCTCCGGTCGTCCAGGTCGATGCGGCGGTTTCCGCAAGGACGAACGGTCCAGTCAGCTTCGCGGCTGCGCCCAGCCCGGCGGCCGGTTGCCCATTGGCTCCTAGCACCTCGATCACCGCGGAGACGGTTCCTGCGTCCGTAGCGTCAAGATCGATATGGACTGCGTAAGGACCAGCTTCGTTGAACGCCGTCCTGGTCATGGAGCGGGCACGTTCCACTACATCAGCCGGCAGTTGTTCGGCCCTGAGGATGTCGTTCATGCCCGGGGAATCCCAGGACATCCCGGGTGAGGTAAGCGCCCAGACAGCCAACTGAACAGAGGCCGCCGTGGCATCATCGGCCGTAGCGCCCCACCGGTGCAGCAGGTAGGACAGCGCCGCATTCTCCGCCGTACTTAGCGCACTGCCGTCGCTGCGCACAAAGCCACCTGATTTGCCGTCACCGTAGCCGCCGGAGTTTTCCGGGGACAGCCGTTCGAAGTCGGTGCAGTAGGCCACCTGGCCGCCGGCATCCCTGTATTGGCCTACGAAATGCTCGGCCGCGTGTATGCCGGCAGCCCGGGACCAGTCTGATCCGGCCGGAGCGGCCTGCGACGGCGGGACCTGCGGAACCAGGAGGAGCACCGCGATGAGTAGCACGAGACCACCCGCCGGCAGCAAGCGCAAACGCAGGAAAAGAGATGAGAAAAGTTGCACGGATGTCCTCCAGATCGCAGGTTTCAGGGCGGCGCCGAAGCCGGCAGAGCAGCGCACAGGAACCAACACTGGTCCTTCCAAACAACACTGAACGGGACTGAGCCGGCTATGTGCGCAAGTGGCCTGATCGGACGGCGATGTGGAGGAACAGTGACAGTTCCACTGGCGCGACGTCGAGACCGCCCGCAACCATCGGCCATAATGAGAGGAACGACGAAGGGCTCCTGCTGCCCGTCCAACCGCTAAAGGGAGATGCGTGTTCTACTGGAGAGACCTGGCCGACGTGCCGGAAGGTTTCGGTCCCGCAGTTATCACCATCGGAAACTTCGACGGCGTGCACCGAGGCCACCAGAGCGTGCTGGGGCAGCTTGTTGCCGCCGCCCGGGAACGCGATGCAGCCGCCGTCGTCATCTCCTTTGAGCCGCATCCCGCGCAGGTGCACCGCCCGGAAAGTGCTCCGGAACTCATTATGGGCCTGCAGGACAGGGTGGAAACCCTTGCCGACACCGGCATCGACGGCCTGCTGATGATGCACTACACCCTCGAGCTTGCCGCACTCACCCCGGAGGAGTTCGTCCAATCCGTCCTGGTAGACGGACTGCGGGCGAAAGCGGTCGTCATTGGTCATGACGTGCGGTTCGGACGCGGCAATTCCGGTGACCTCTCCACCATGCGGACACTCGGCGGGCAACTGGGTTTTGACGTGATTGTCATCGATGACTACGGCTCCAGCCTGCAGAGCACGACGGCGGCAGCCGGGGAACGACGCTGTTCCTCGACCTGGGTGCGTGAGGCTTTGGTCGACGGCGATGTCACCACTGCCGCCCGCATCCTGGGCCGGCCGCACCGCATGCGCGGCGTTGTAGTTCACGGCGCGGCGCGCGGGCGGGCGCTTGGGTTTCCGACGGCAAACCTGTCGCCGGACTCAACCGGTTTCATCCCCGCAGACGGAATTTACGCCGGCTGGCTCATTGACAGCAGCCAGGTCCGCTGGCCCGCCGCGATCTCCGTTGGGTCCAACCCGACGTTCGAGGGAGTCAGCAGACAGGTCGAGGCTCACGTCATCGACAGACCCCAGGAGGAAGTTGACGTCTTCGACCTGTACGGGCAGACGGTCATCGTGGAATTTGTCCGAAGACTTCGCGGAATGGTTGCCTACCGCGGGCCGGAAGCGTTGATCGAGCAGATGCGGCTGGACGTCAACCAGACCCGCACTGTGCTTTCGACAGAACAGCGCACGTACGGGTAAAGTTGACTGCGGTCCTGCTGCAGTCCGTGGTTGCTGGGCCACCGCCGGAGTTCCGCTCGCTTGCGAGGGGAACCGGCATCTACTTTGTTCACGGTACAACTCATAGGAGTTATTTGTGGCACTTGACGCCGCTCTGAAGCAGGAAATCATCAAGCAGTACGCAACTTCCGAGGGCGACACCGGTTCGCCCGAGGTGCAGATTGCAATGCTTTCCCGCCGCATTCTCGACCTGACCGAACACCTCAAGATGCACAAGCATGACCACCACACCCGTCGTGGCCTGCTGCTGCTGGTGGGTCGCCGTCGTCGTCTGCTGGATTACCTGCGCGACACCGACATCACGCGCTACCGTACGCTCATCGAGCGCCTCGGCCTGCGCCGCTAAGCAAGCAAACGCGGGGTCCCCGGGCGAGCGAAGCGAGTTCGGGGAAGGTGCGAAGCGTTAGACTGTGAGGCGGCGCCTTCCTTCGGGAAGGGGCCGCCTTCAATCTTTATGGGTTCCTCTCGGTGCCCTTGAAGGCCGCATTCGCAGCGCGGATGCAAAGAAGTACGAAGTTCATAACCAGGAGCCAGGCGGACACGCAGGCATTCGCGGTCCTCGGTAGTGGTCTCCGGGAAACCATCGTGTGATGGATT
The DNA here is from genome assembly GCF_055657625.1 of Arthrobacter sp. KKT183. Lineage (NCBI taxonomy): Bacteria > Bacillati > Actinomycetota > Actinomycetes > Micrococcales > Micrococcaceae > Arthrobacter > Arthrobacter sp. KKT183. The sequence goes on from NZ_CM145770.1 coordinate 1,206,762, forward strand.
TCCCGTGGACCTCGATCGAAGACCGGGTGCCACAACCCGTCCTAACGGCGTTGATCAGCAAAACGCCGCCTGCCTCCGCCACCAAAGAAACGGAGGTGACTCTCTTGGAGGGTCCCGAAATCCAGTTCGCCGAAGCCGTCATTGACAACGGGCGGTTCGGCCAGCGCACTGTTCGCTTCGAAACCGGGCGCGTCGCCCAGCAGGCCGCAGGCGCTGCCATGGTTTACATCGACGAGGACACCGCGCTCCTCTCCGCCACTACCGCCGGAAAATCTCCGCGTGAGGGCTTTGATTTCTTCCCGCTGACCGTGGACGTCGAGGAGCGTATGTACGCGGCCGGCCGCATCCCGGGCTCGTTCTTCCGCCGTGAAGGCCGCCCGTCCACCGAAGCCATCCTCGCCTGCCGCCTGATGGACCGTCCGCTGCGTCCCGCTTTCGTCAAGGGTCTGCGCAACGAGGTCCAGATCGTCGTTACGGTGCTGGCCATCAACCCGGACGTCCGCTATGACGTCGTCGCGATCAACGCTGCGTCAATGTCCACGCAGCTTTCGGGTCTGCCGTTCTCCGGGCCGATCGGCGGCGTACGCGTTGCGCTCGTGTCCGATGGCTCCGGCGAAGACCAGTGGATCGCCTTCCCGAAGCACTCCGAGCTCCAGAACTCCGTCTTCGACATGGTCGTAGCCGGACGTGTCGTCGGTGACGACGTTGCCATCATGATGGTCGAGGCCGAAGCTACCGACAACTCCTGGTCGCTCATCAAGGACGACGGCGCTACCGCACCTACCGAGGAGGTTGTCGCTGACGGCCTCGAGGCTGCAAAGCCCTTCATCCGCGCATTGTGCGAAGCTCAGGCTGACCTCGCAGGCCGGGCGGCAAAGCCGACCGTTGAATTCCCCGTGTTCAAGGATTACCAGGACGACGTCTTCGCTGCCGTTGAGGGTGCTGCCGGTTCACGCCTGGCGGAGATCTTCACGATTGCTGACAAGCAGGAGCGCGAAGAGACCGCCAACGCCTACCGCACGGAAACCATCGAATCCCTCTCCGGTCAGTTCGAAGGCCGCGAGAAGGAAATCGCGGGTGCCTTCAACTCGGTCACCAAGAAGGTTGTCCGCCAGCGTATTCTCCGCGACCAGGTCCGCATCGACGGCCGCGGCCTGAGTGACATCCGCAAGCTCACCGCCGAGGTCGAGGTCCTTCCCCGCGTGCACGGATCGGCTATCTTCGAGCGTGGCGAGACCCAGATCATGGGTGTCACTACGCTGAACATGCTCAAGATGGAACAGCAGATCGACTCGCTGTCGCCGGTTACGCGCAAGCGCTACATGCACAACTACAACTTCCCGCCGTACTCCACCGGTGAGACCGGCCGCGTCGGTTCCCCGAAGCGCCGCGAGATCGGCCACGGTGCACTTGCCGAGCGTGCGCTCGTTCCAGTGCTTCCGAGCCGGGAGGAGTTCCCTTACGCCATCCGCCAGGTTTCCGAGGCCCTCAGCTCCAACGGCTCCACCTCGATGGGTTCGGTCTGCGCTTCGACGCTGTCCCTGCTCAATGCCGGTGTGCCGCTGAAGGCTCCGGTTGCCGGCATCGCCATGGGTCTTGTATCCGATGAGGTTGACGGACAGACCCGCTACGCTGCGCTGACCGACATCCTGGGTGCGGAAGACGCCTTCGGAGATATGGACTTCAAGGTTGCAGGTACCTCGGAATTCGTCACTGCCATCCAGTTGGACACCAAGCTTGACGGGATTCCCGCATCGGTGCTCGCCGCAGCGCTGAAGCAGGCCCGGGAAGCGCGCCTGCACATCCTCGGTGTGCTTGAGGCAGCAATCGACACCCCGGATGAACTGTCGGAATTCGCGCCGCGCATCATTTCGGTGAAGATCCCTGTTGACAAGATCGGCGAGGTCATCGGTCCCAAGGGCAAGATGATCAACCAGATCCAGGAAGATACCGGCGCGGACATCTCGATCGAAGATGACGGCACGGTCCTGATCGGGGCCACGGACGGATCCTCCGCCGAGGCGGCGCGGGCAGCTGTGAACGCCATCGCCAACCCGCAGGTCCCCGAAATCGGCGAGCGTTACGTGGGCACGGTTGTCAAGACCACCACCTTCGGTGCGTTTGTCTCGCTCACGCCGGGCAAGGACGGCCTGCTCCACATCTCGGAGCTGCGTAAGCTCGCCGGCGGCAAGCGGGTGGATAACGTCGATGACGTCGTCTCCGTGGGCCAGAAGGTCCAGGTCGAGATCACCAAGATCGATGACCGCGGCAAGCTCTCCCTCTCGCCTGTAGTTGCAGAGGAAGCCGGCGAAGCGGATTCGGACAATGCTCCGAATTCAAACGCACAGGATTCCGCTGAGGGCGACGACAACAACTAGGCGCCAACAACCAACTGTTGGGCTCACGCTCAAAGTACAAACCGGCGGCTCCGCGGCGAAACTTATGTTCGCCGCGGAGCCGCTGGCGTTGAGGAGAGAATGAATGACTGAGACAGGACAGGGCACACCCGTGCTGTTGCCATTGACACCGAGCGGACCGGACAGCAAGTCCATGCTCGTTGCTGGAACCTCCGGAGGAGCAGTAGTCCGTCGCTCCGTACTTCCGGGAGGGGTGCGTGTGCTCACGGAGGCCATGCCGGGCCAGCGATCGGCAAGCATCGGTTTTTGGGTGGGAGTCGGATCCCGGGATGAGGCGGACGGCGAGCACGGGTCCACACACTTCCTTGAGCACCTGCTCTTCAAGGGAACGAAGCGGCGGACCGCGCTGGACATCGCGGCGGCCTTCGATGAAGTGGGCGGAGAATCCAACGCAGCGACTGCGAAGGAGAACACCTGCTACTACGCCAGGGTCCTCGACACCGACCTGCCCATGGCTATCGACGTCATCGCCGACATGGTGACCTCGGCTGTCATCGACCCTGAGGAACTCGAGCAGGAACGGCACGTCATTCTGGAAGAAATCGCCATGGACAGCGATGATCCATCCGACGTTGCGCACGAGAAGTTCGTGGAAGCGGTACTGGGCTCCCATCCGCTCGGTCGCCCCATCGGCGGCACCCCTGAGGCCATCAAGGAGGTCGCGCGGGAATCGGTGCTGCAGCACTATCACCGCTATTACCGCCCGGAGGAGCTCGTGGTCACGGCTGCCGGCGGGCTCGACCATGAGGTTGTCTGCGCGCTCGTCGTTCAAGCCCTGCAACGGGCCGGGTGGGAACTTGCGGACGATGCGGCGCCGGTGCCGAGGCGCGTGCCGGTTCCGGCCGTCCTCGAAGAATCCGGGGGAGTGCAGGTTATCCGCCGCGCCGTCGAGCAGGCCAACGTCCTGGTCGGGTGCCCGGCACTGATTGCCACTGATGACCGGCGGTTCGTGATGAGCGTGCTCAACGCGGTGCTCGGTGGAGGAATGTCCTCCCGGCTCTTCCAGGAGATCCGCGAGAAGCGAGGACTTGCGTACTCGACCTACTCCTTCTCAGCGTCGTATGCCGACGCCGGTTACTTCGCGATGTACGCGGGTTGCAGCCCGGCCAAGACCGGCCAGGTCATCAGCCTGCTCAGCGCAGAGCTGGAGCGTCTGGCGTCGGAGCCGGTCAGTGATGAGGAGTTGCGGCGCGCCGTGGGGCAGTTGTCCGGGGGAATGGTCCTGTCCCTCGAGGACAGCGGTTCCCGGATGTCCAGGCTCGGCCGCGCGGAATTGGTCAGCGGCGAGTTCCTCGGGCTGGATCTGACTCTTGAGCGTGTGAGGGCCGTTACTGCCGCGCAGGTGCAGGACCTTGCCCGGCAACTGGCGGACGCTCCGCGCACCATCACGGTTGTCGGTCCGTTCGACAGCGAAGCCGAGCTGGGACTGTAACCTGCTCAGTATCCTGCCGCCCTAACCTCCGGCGAACGGCGGCAGGATGTCGAGCACATCGCTGCGCCGGATGGGCGCGTTGCGGTCGCGTAGCGCCACTTCGTTGAGCAGGAAGCTGCTTCGATCGAGTACGCGGGCCATGGATGGTTCGCCAGCGGGATGCAGCGAACGTATTTCTCCGAGCGCCTCCTCCAGGGAAGCGCCGTCCAGTTCAAGGCGCTCTTCAGGGACGCCGGCGGCAGCCTGTGCCGCGCCGAAGTATCTCACCAGCATCTCAGCCGCCGATCGCGCTCATGGAACGGTCCGGCTGCACGAAATCCGCAGCCCCGAGTCCCGTATGGTCCATGCCGTGCGCCTTGGGCTTGGCCCACATAGCCTCCTGCCAGCGCAGGGCAATGGCGGCGTCGTCGGCGTCTGACCGGAGCAGGTCCCTCAGGTCAGTCTCCTCGTGGGAGAAAAGGCAGCTCATGATCTTGCCCTCGGCAGTGACGCGGGTACGCCGGCAATCCGCGCAGAACGGCTCCGTGACGGAGGCGATGACGCCTACGGTACCAACGACGATGCTGGGCTCCTCCGCCCGGCGGACCTCCCACCGTTCAGCGGGGGCGCCGTCACGGTTTCGTGGGTCGGGAGTGAGGACGAACCGTTCGCTGAGCCGCTCACGGACTTCTGCTGCAGTGATCATTCCCTCGCGGGTCCACCCGTGATCGGCATCGAGGGGCATTTGCTCGATAAACCGCAGCTCGAAGCCGCGGGACACTGCCCACTCCAGCAGATCCGGCGCCTCATGGTCATTGATGCCGCGCATCAGCACTGCGTTGATCTTCACGAGGCCAAGCCCAACCGCTGCAGCCGCTTCGATGCCCCGGAGTACCCGGTCCAGGAAGGGTCGACGCGTCAACTGCGCGAAGGTGTCGGGGTGGAGCGAGTCCATTGAAACGTTGATGCGGGTCAGGCCTGCATCCTTGAGCCGCTGCGCCTTTTTGTCCAGGCCCAGTGCGTTGGTGGTGAGCGATATGGGCAGGTCCGGGTGGCTTGCCCGGATTTCCGCGATGATGTCGAGCAGGTCAGCCCTTACCAGCGGCTCGCCTCCCGTCAGACGCAACTCGCGTATTCCCAGGCGATTGACGCCGATTCCTACAAGGCGCACAATCTCTTCGCGGGAGAGCACCTGGTCTTTTTGCAGCCATTGCAGCCCTTCAGCGGGCATGCAGTAGGTACAGCGAAGGTTGCACTTGTCCGTCAGTGAGAGCCGCATGTCCGTGGCCCGGCGGCCGTAGGAGTCGAGCAGCCCGTCAGCAGGTGCCGGAGCGCCGATGCGCGGTGTGCCGAGTGGGATTCCCATAGTCCGAGGTTACGCCCTTCGCCTTGGTGCCTCCATCAGCGGTCCACATTCCGGGCGCATCCTGCACTCCCGCGCGGCTAGGCTGTTAGCTGCGGCAGTGATGCCGCAGCACAAATGTCAGGGCGGGTTGATACAACGGGGCGTAATGACACGATCAGTAGAGGAACACCAGCAGGCCGTGCTCGGGCTGCTGCGCTACAGCAGCGCCTTCGCCGACGGGGCGCCCGAAATACTGCCGCTCGCAACGGCCCGTGGCCGGGTGCTCGCCGAGGACCTCCTCTCCCCGGTGAACCTGCCTCCGTTCGACAACTCCCAGATGGACGGTTACGCGGTTCACGGCGATGATCTGGACGGGAGCGCGCCCCTCTACCTTGCGGTCGCGCCGCCGGTGCCGGCTGGTGCGGAACCTGTTGCACTTGAGCCGGGTCACGCTGCTCCGATCATGACGGGAGCCATGATTCCGGAAGGTGCAGCCGCCGTCGTGCCTATCGAGAACGCAGTGCCCTCGCAGTTTCCCACCACGGGGCAGTACTGCGGGGAGGAGGGCCTCACCGTCGAGTTGCCCGTGGCCCAGGCGGGCTCGTTCATCCGGCGTGCCGGCAGCGATCTCGAAGCGGGGAGCGTTGCGCTTGTTGCCGGAACCCTGTTGGGACCCTCCCAGCTGGGACTCCTCGCGGCCTGCGGGCTGGCGACGGTGCCGGTGCGCCCGCGGTTCCGCGTCCTGCTGCTTAGCACCGGAGACGAGGTTCAGGAACCCGGAACCGAACTGGCGCCCGGCCGGATCTTCGATGCCAACACCACACTGCTGACGACTGCGCTGGAGGAAGCGGGCGCGCACGTGCAGCGGCACAGTGTGGTGGCTGACAATCCGGAGGAGCTGCGGGGCGCCCTCCAGAACATCGGCGGGCAGGTCAACCTCATCCTCAGTACCGGAGGAATCAGCCAGGGTGCCTACGAGGTTGTGAAGCAGGCCCTGGCGGACAGCAGCGTGGAGTTCCTTTCAGTGGCGATGCAGCCGGGCGGGCCGCAGGCCATCGGCACCATCAACGGCGTGCCGTTCCTTGGATTCCCGGGCAACCCGGTAAGCGCACTGGTCTCCTTTGAAATGTTCCTGCGCCCGGCACTTGGTACGGTGACGGGGCTCCCGGGGAACCGCGTCTGCCTGCCGGCGCGGCTCACCGAGGACGTTCAGTCACCCGAAGGTAAGCACCAGGTCCGCCGCGGCCTGTATACGGACCGGTCGGGTCAGGGGGAGGGGATCGGAGACGTCACCTTGCTTGGCGGGCCGGGCTCCCACCTGCTGCACGCCCTCGCTGCATCCAACGCCCTCGTACACCTGCCGGCTGGCACGGGGACGGTGGAGGCGGGGACGCCGGTCGCCGTGTGGCTGCTGGGCGAACTGCGCCAGGGCGCGCAACCCCTCCATCCCGGCAATCCCACTAGAGAGGCGCTGACATGACCACACCTGATTCCGGATTGACACACGTCCGTGAGGACGGCTCGGCACACATGGTCGATGTATCGGAGAAGGCGGTCACCGCCCGCCAGGCCACCGCGCAGAGCATCCTGCGGACAACGCCGCAGGTTCTTGCGCTGATTGCCGATGGGGATCTTCCGAAGGGCGACGCACTGGCTGTGGCCCGGGTAGCGGGGATCATGGCGGCGAAGCAGACATCGGCGCTCATACCGCTGTGCCATCCGCTGCCGTTGAGCAAGGTGACGGTCGACTTCGCACCGGAAGGTGCCGCCGTCGTTATTCAGGCAACGGTGAAAACCACTTCAGTGACCGGCGTGGAGATGGAGGCGCTGACAGCAGCGACAGTTGCTGCCCTCACGCTGTACGACATGATCAAGGCCGTAGATAAGCACGCAGTCATCACGGACATCCAGGTGTTGGCGAAATCAGGCGGCAAGAGCGGAGACTGGGTCGCATGAGCAAGCAACGGACCGCGGCGCTGATCATTGCGTCGACCCGCGCGGCGGCGGGCGTCTACCAGGACGAGTGCGGGCCCATGATTCAGCGATGGCTGGTCGGGAAAGGGTATGCCGTGCAGCTGGCCGAAGTGGTTCCGGACGGTGATGCCGTACGGGAAGCGCTGGCCGCCTGCCTCGCAGGAACACCTTCGGTGCTCATCACCAGCGGAGGTACCGGACTCAGCGCCGATGACGTGACCCCCGAGCTCACCGAGCCCTTCCTTACCCGATCCCTACCGGGGATCATGGAAGCAGTGCGCCGGGCCGGCGCTGCGAAGACACCCATGGCGGCGTTGAGCCGCGGTCACGCGGGCGTCTCGGAGGGCACCTTCGTCATCAATCTTCCGGGTTCACCGAAAGCCGTCCAGGACGGCCTGGACGTGCTGGAACCCATCCTCGATCACATCTGCGCACAACTGGAGGGAAGCCATGAGCACTAGCACCGTTCTCCACGCAGGAGTTTCCGGGCAGCCGCTCGACCTGAACCATGCCCTGGCCGTCGTTGATTCCGCTGACTGCGGTGCCGTCGTCGGCTTCGGCGGCGTGGTGCGCAACCACGACGGCGGGAGGCAGGTTGACCGTCTGGGCTACAGTGCCCATCCTTCCGCCGGCGGTGTGATTGCCGACATCGCTGCGGAGATCGCCGAGAAGTACGACGGCGTACGCATCTGGGTGGCGCACCGCATCGGTCCGCTGGAGGTTGGGGATCCGGCCCTCGTCGCTGCCGTTGCCTCCGGCCACCGTGGAGAAGCCTTCGCCGCCTGCAGCGAGCTGGTTGATACCGTCAAGGCGCGAGCGCCGATCTGGAAGGAGCAGTTCTTCGCAGACGGTGACGTGGAATGGGTCGGAGTGGATGGCTGACACTACTCTTGAATCCATGACACAACCTCTTGCCGTTGCCGTACTCGGCGCGTCCGGGCGCATGGGTTCCGAGGCTGTAAGCGCCATCGAGGCTGCTGCTGATCTGCATCTTGTGGCGGCGCTTGGCAGGAAAGACCCACTTGAGGAACTGGTGGCGGCCGGCGCCGCGGTAGTTGTTGACCTCACCGTTCCGGACAGCACCGAACAGAACGTTGCCTTCGCCGTCGAACATGGAATGCACGCGGTCGTCGGCACTACCGGCTGGGACTCTGAACGGCTCGGCCGGCTGCAGGATCTGCTCGCGCTCAATCCGGAGGTGGGCGTGTTGATCGCGCCCAATTTTGCCCTCGGATCCGTGCTGGCCACAGCCTTTGCTGCACGGGCAGCCAAGTATTTCGAGTCGGTCGAAGTAATCGAACTCCATCACCCGGACAAGGTGGACGCCCCGTCCGGCACAGCCGAGCGAACAGCGGTGCTCATCGCTGAAGCCCGTGCCGAAGCCGGTCTTGCCGCCAGCCCTGACGCCACCCGCACCTCCAGGGACGGCGCGCGTGGTTGCGACGTCGATGGCGTCCGGGTTCACTCCGTACGGCTCCGTGGGCTGGTGGCGCACCAGGAGGTCCTGTTCGGTGGGGTCGGTGAGCAGCTGACTATCCGTCACGACTCCTTCCACCGTGAGTCCTTCATGCCCGGTGTTCTGCTCGGCGTCAGGGAAGTGGGTTCCCATCCCGGACTGACCGTCGGTCTGGACGGCTACCTGGACCTGCAGGCGTGATGGGTGCACTGGACTTCCTGAAGCAACATCGCGTCAAAATAGGCGTGGTCTTCGTCACTGTCCTGCTGGCGTTCTGGCTGGTTGTGGCGCTCCAGCGGAGCGTCCTTTTGTTGACGGACCCCGAACCGGTGGCCAAAGCCTTGGGAGTTGCGTACCTCCTGCTTCCGCTGATCGGGGCGTGGGCGTTGATTCGTGAATTGTCCTTCGGCGCCCAGACCGAGCGGATGGCGTCTGCGCTGCATACGGAGGGAGGGCTGCCCGTTGATGACCTCCCCCGGACACCGGCCGGCCGGATCGTACGTGAGGCAGCGGACGCTCAGTTCCCCGCCTACCAGGCGGACGCGGAGGCCAACCCGGATGACTGGCGTTCCTGGTTCCGGCTTTCATGCGCGTACGACGCCGCAGGGGACCGCACCCGTGCACGCCGCAGCATGCGGCATGCTGCGAAACTGTTCCGCGGCAGGGCGGCGTGACTAACGCCTCGAAACAGCCCCTGCTGACCGAGCAACGTCGCTTGCGCCGGCCGCCACATACTCCAGCGGACCGCGGGCACCCAGCTTCCGCAGCAGCAGCCCGATCGCAATGAAGACAGCGGCCTGGGCCCAGTAGACCGGCGCCGGATCCAGCGGGATCTCCTGCTGGTCGACGATGCTCATGATCCAGATATGCAGTGAGTACAGGGACAGCGTTATGGCGCCGGAAGCCGAGAGCGGCAGAAGCAGCCACTGCAGCCGCCTGGTCGCCATAAGGCAGAGCCCGACGACGGCGGCGGCCGTTCCTGCGGTATGCATCAGATCGAGCGGCGTCCCGGAGTGCGGTGCGCTGACCGCCAGCCACCACCACGTTCCGGTCTGGTCAATGCCGGTAAGGCTCACCGGGAGCATGGCCTCAATGTCGTAACGCCGGCCCTGCGGAGTTTCGAGTAGGACGGCCAGCCCACCCAGCGGTCCCAGCAGGAAGGCGCTGACGAACTTGGACAATCCGGCGAGCCCGACGCCCGCAACAAGCAGTCCGGCCTGCACCCCGAACGACCTCAGGTTCAGCCTGCCGATGAGGATGCCCAGGAGCAGGTAGCTCAGCCACTGGAGCGCCGGGTAGTAGCCGGTCACGAGGATGTCCGCGAGCAGGGTCGCGGGCTGGGCGAAATGCTCAAGCGCAGGGTTGCCATCGAGGTCGGAGGGATTGATATTGGTTCCAACCCAGGGGCGCAGGAGGAAAGCCGCCACCGGAGAGATCAGGGTCCACCCGGCCGCCCACCAGCAGAGCCTGCGCAACGGCATCCCGATGAACGGCAGTGCCATCAGGAACAGGATGCCGTAATGGAAGAGGATCACTGCGATGTTGGTTTCCAGTCCGCCCAGCATCAGCCCGACCATCGCGATCACGACGGCCCGAGCCGCGATTCCGCGCCGGTCGCGGGAGATTCCGGCGCGGTCGTGCATCCTGCTACCGCCGCTGAGCAACGCCAACCCTATTCCTGCGACGAGCGCGAACAGGGCCGAGGATCGTCCGGAGAAGGTGGCGCCTATCCAGGACGCGTCCGAGGTCCCCTCCACATAGAGCGGAAATACGTGGGTGCACATCATGCCGAAGAGGGCGATGCCCCTGGCCGCGTCTATGCCGCTGAGCCGGCCCGGGGTTTGTGTGATGGCCATGATGGAATGTTCTCACGCCTGCCGCAGCGGGTAAGTTTGACCCATGGCTGCCTCCGACATTCGCCCGCTCCCATTCGGTTCCCTCGTCACGGCAATGGTGACACCGTTCACCGCTGACGGCGCTGTGGACTTCGATGCCACGGCTGCCCTGGCTGTCCGGCTTGTCGAGGATGGCTGCGACGGCCTTGTCGTATCGGGTACTACCGGTGAGACATCCACCCTGGAGGACCAGGAAAAGGAAGACCTTTTCCGCGTGGTCGCAGAAGCCGTCGGCGGCCGTGCAAAGGTGATCGCCGGCACCGGCACCAACCACACCTCGCACTCCGTCGAAATGGCGCAACGCGCGCAGCGCGCCGGCGCGGATGCGCAGCTTGTCGTGACCCCCTACTACAACAAGCCAACCCAGGCCGGCGTCCTCGCGCACTTCGACGCCGTTGCCGCTGCGTCGGACCTGCCCATCATGATCTATGACATTCCGGGCCGGGCCGGGATCCCGATCAGCACGGAAACAATGATTCGACTGGCGGACAACCCGAAGATTCTCGCACTGAAAGATGCGAAAGCAGACTACGCAGCGGTGACGCGAGTGCTTGCCAACACTGCCCTGGATGTCTACGCCGGCGACGACGGGCTGACGCTGCCGTGGATGGCAGCGGGGGCCGTCGGCGTCGTCAGCGTCAGCGCCCACGTCGCCACGGTTCAGTTCCGGTCCCTCGTGGACGCACTGGCCGCCGGTGACCTCGCCATGGCGCGCAGGATCCACTTCGAGCTTGACCCCGTTGTACGTGCCGTCATGACGCACATTCCCGGCGCAATCTCAGCCAAGCACATCCTTCGGATGCAAGGTGTGCTGGCAAACTCCGTGGTGAGGCTGCCGCTGGTCGAGCCCACCGCCGTCGAAATGGAGCCGGTACTCACCGACCTCGCGGAAGCGGGTTGGGACTTCTCTGCGGGCACTACCCGATAGCATCTGAAAGGCCAATCCATGACAGAACCCGCAGGAAGCGCACTCGTTTCGCCTCCACCGCTCGCCGAGGGAACGCTTCGGATTGTTCCGCTTGGCGGCCTCGGTGAGATCGGCCGGAATATGGCGGTCTTCGAGATCGGCGGGAAGCTGCTGATCGTTGACTGCGGAGTCTTGTTCCCGGAGGAGACCCAGCCCGGTGTGGACCTGATCCTGCCTGATTTCTCCTACATCGAGGATCGTCTGGATGACATCGTGGGCCTGGTGCTTACTCACGGACACGAGGATCACATCGGTGCAGTGCCGTACCTCCTGCGTCTCAAGAACGACATCCCGCTGATTGGATCCCAGCTGACGCTCGCATTGATCGAGGCGAAGCTCCAGGAACACCGGATCAAGCCGTTCACGCTCACCGTCGCCGAGGGCCAGATTGAGCAGTTCGGGCCCTTCGAATGCGAGTTCATTGCAGTTAACCACTCCATCCCTGACGCGCTTGCCGTCTTTATCCGCACTGCGGCTGGCACTGTCCTGCACACGGGCGATTTCAAGATGGATCAGTTGCCGCTCGACGGTCGTATCACCGACCTTCGTGCATTCTCGCGGCTGGGAGAAGAGGGCGTCGACCTGTTCATGGTTGACTCCACCAACGCCGATGTTCCAGGCTTCACCACCGCCGAGCGTGAGATTGGTCCGGAATTGGACCGGCTCTTCGGCCAGGTGAGCAAGCGCGTCATCGTCGCGTCCTTCTCCTCGCATATCCACCGGGTTCAGCAGGTGCTCGACGCGGCGGCGGCCCACGGCCGGTTCGTCTGCTTTGCCGGGCGCTCCATGGTGCGCAACATGACAATTGCCGCCAAGCTGGGATACCTGCGCGTACCCGATGGAATCCTCGTCGACGTCAAGAACGTGGATAGCCTTCCCGATGACCGGGTGGTGCTGATGTCCACGGGCTCGCAGGGTGAGCCGATGGCAGCGCTTTCACGCATGGCCAACGGGGACCATCAGATCACCGTCGGAAAGGGAGATACGGTGATCCTTGCCTCCTCGCTCATCCCCGGAAATGAGAACGCCGTCTTCCGCGTCATCAACGGACTTCTCAAACTGGGCGCCGACGTCATCCACAAGGGCAATGCCCGGGTACACGTATCCGGTCACGCCGCTGCCGGTGAATTGCTCTACTGCTACAACATCCTCAAGCCGAAGAACGTCATGCCTGTCCACGGCGAAACCCGCCACCTTATAGCCAACGGAAAACTCGCAATCCAGACGGGCGTCCCGGCGGAAAACGTGCTTCAGACCGACGACGGCTCAGTGGTGGATTTGTCGGACGGCGTCGCCCGGATCGTTGGTGCAGTCGAGTGCGGCTACGTTTATGTGGACGGCTCCAGCATCGGCGAGATCACCGATGCCGATCTGAAGGACCGGCGCATCCTCGGTGAGGAAGGCTTCATCTCGATCATCACGGTAGTCAACCGCAGCACCGGGACAATCGTTTCCGGTCCGGACATCCACGCGCGCGGATTCGCCGAGGATGACTCCGTCTTCGATGACATCAAACCCAGGATCAGCACCGCACTGGCAGAAGCTGTCATGAGCAACAAGGACCACACAGCGCATCAGCTACAGCAGGTCGTTCGCCGCGTCGTAGGGACCTGGGTAAACCGCCGCTACCGGCGTCGCCCGATGATCATTCCGGTTGTGCTTGAAGCCTGACGGGCGCGCTAATCCCGGGAACGGCGGGCGCCGTCCGGTAGCGTAGCGGGTATGGCGACTCGTACTTCCCCCACAGCGCCGCGAGGTTCACAGCCGCGAGCTCCGAAGCCGCGAGGATCCCAGCAGTCGCGCACCGGCAGCACCTCCGCGGCCGGCCGCGGCTCAACCGCGCGAGGCACAAGCAAGACCCAACCGTTGCCGGCAGCCGAGGAAAAGCTGCCGCTGCCGCTGCGCGCCGTCCGTGGCTTCTGGATGGGCCTGGCCCACCTGGTGGCCGGCGCTATCCGCAAATTCGGCCACGATGTGCAGCCGCAAAAGGACCTCCGCAGGGACGGCACGGGTTTCTTCCTTTTCCTGTGCGCGGCAGCCGTCGCCACGGTTGAGTGGTGGGCACTGCCCGGGCCGGTTGCAGGCGTCGTGCATGCTGTGGCCGGAGGTTCTGTGGGCTGGATGGCGCTGCTGCTGCCCTTCGTCCTACTGATTGGCGCGGTCCGGTTGTTCCGGTATCCGGAAAATCCTCGTGCCAACAACCGTATCGGCATCGGGCTCACCGTCCTGACTTTCGCGGGCGCGGGCATTGCCCATCTGGTGGGCGGCCGGCCCGAGCTCGCCGCCGGACTTGATGCGCTGTGGCGGGCAGGCGGTGTCATTGGTTACCTCGTTGCCGGACCCGTCGCTGCAATTCTCTCGGTGTGGCCGGTTGCCGCTGTACTCGCCTTCCTCGTCTTCGTGAGCATCCTAATCATCACGGCTACTCCGTTCCGCCATATTCCGTCTCGGCTACGCCAGCTCTATGAGCACCTCATGGGACAGGACCTGCACGAGGGCAGCGCGGACGGCGACGCTCACGATCAGAGCTACCTGTCCGACCGCGAGCGCGCGGCGGCCAAGCCCAGGAAGAAGTCCGGCCTGTTCGGTAGAAAGAAGAAGAACACCGATCAGGATGATGACCTGGACGGCTATGTCGGCGATGAAGCCTTCGAACGCGCAGTGCTCGACGACGACGAGGGGAACGACGACGGCGGCACAACGTCCCCGTCGCCGGCCGTCCGACCGGGCGTGCGCCGTCCCACACAGCAGGAGCTTGCCGCCGAAAAGATCAAGCGCAACCAGGGGCTCGGGGAGACAGAACCTGCAACCGAAGCCATGGCGGTGCTTCCGCCTGCAAGCGCACCGGCCGCCCAACCCGTTCCGGTCCCGTCCAATCCGGTTCAGCCCCAGGCGCCCGTTACGCCGATCCCGCAGCGCACTGAGCAACTGTCCCTCGCCGGAGACGTGACCTACACGCTGCCGCCCTCGGACTACCTGCCGCCGGGGACTCCGCCCAAGGAACGGTCGGAGGCCAACGACGCGGTCGTCGCCGCCCTCACCCACACCCTGGAGCAGTTCAACGTCGACGCAAAGGTCACCGGCTTCTCACGCGGACCGACGGTGACGCGCTACGAGATCGAACTGGCGTCGGGAACCAAGGTGGAGCGTGTAACCGCGCTGTCCAAGAACATCTCCTACGCGGTCGCCAGCTCGGACGTGCGCATCCTTTCGCCGATTCCGGGCAAGTCCGCGATCGGCATCGAGATTCCGAACACAGACCGCGAGACTGTGTCGCTGGGAGACGTCCTTCGATCCGGCAATGCCCGCAAGACGGATCACCCGATGGTCATGGGCGTAGGCAAGGACGTCGAGGGCGGGTTCGTGGTCGCGAATCTCGCCAAGATGCCGCACCTGCTCGTCGCGGGTGCCACCGGTGCTGGTAAGTCCTCCTTTGTGAACTCGATGATCACGTCCATCCTCATGCGGGCCACCCCGGATGAGGTCCGCATGATCATGATCGACCCCAAGCGGGTGGAACTTACTGCGTACGAGGGCGTACCGCACTTGATCACACCGATCATCACCAACGCCAAGAAGGCAGCGGAAGCGCTCCAATGGGTGGTCCGTGAGATGGACACCCGCTACGATGACCTCGCCAATTACGGTTACAAGCACATCGATGATTTCAACAAGGCGGTCCGCAACGGCAAGGTGGTTCCGCCACCGGACTCCAAGCGCGTGGTGCGGCCGTACCCGTACCTGCTGGTGATGGTCGACGAGCTGGCGGATCTGATGATGGTCGCGCCGCGGGACGTCGAGGACTCAATCGTCCGCATCACCCAGCTGGCCCGGGCAGCGGGTATTCACCTGGTGCTCGCTACCCAGCGGCCGTCTGTGGACGTTGTGACAGGTCTGATCAAGGCCAATGTGCCCTCCCGCATGGCATTCGCCACTTCGTCGGTGACCGACTCCCGGGTGGTCCTTGACCAGCCGGGCGCTGAGAAACTGATTGGCCAGGGCGACGCGCTCTTCCTGCCCATGGGTGCGTCGAAGCCCATGCGCGTCCAGGGTGCCTGGGTGACCGAGTCTGAGATCCACCGAGTGGTGGAACACGTCAAGGAACAGTTGAAAGCCGTCTATCGCGATGATGTGGCGGTGGAAGCACCCAAGAAGCAGATCGACGACGACATCGGGGACGATCTCGAGGTCCTGCTGCAGGCGACCGAGCTTGTTGTCACGACGCAGTTCGGTTCCACCTCCATGCTTCAGCGCAAACTGCGCGTGGGATTTGCGAAGGCGGGCCGCCTGATGGATTTGCTGGAGTCCAGGGGAGTGGTTGGGCCGTCGGAGGGATCGAAGGCGCGTGACGTCCTGGTGAAGCCTGATGACCTCGGTCCTGTTCTCGCTGCTATGCGTGGCGATGACCCGCCGGCGCCGGCCGCATCGCCGGAGGTTGATCAGTCGCGCTACCAGCCGGGCGCCGCGGACCTGGTGGCGGAGGACCTGGACTCGCGTCCGCAGGCCGTGGACTACAACGATGATGATGACGACGGCGGTGAAGACGCCTGGGAGCTGACAGGCAGGTAGCCTTGAGCAGTGAGTAATTCTGACGCTGGAGCGGTGCCAGTCCTGAACGTCGCGAATGTGCTGACGGTCGTGAGAATCCTGCTGGTACCGTTTTTCGTCTGGTTCCTGCTGGCCGACTCCGGCGAGGGCGGGCTTTTCCGCTGGCTCGCGGTAGCCACGTTCGCAGTGGCAATCTATACCGACAAGCTCGATGGTGACCTGGCGCGCAGCCGTGGTCTCATCACAAATTTCGGGAAGATTGCAGACCCGATCGCGGACAAGCTGCTCATCGGTTCCGCTTTGATACTTCTGTCCGTACTGGGCGAGCTCTGGTGGTGGGTGACCATCGTCATCCTTGCCCGCGAGCTCGGCATCACCCTGCTCAGGTTCGCGGTCATCCGTTATGGAGTCATGCCTGCCTCCCGCGGTGGGAAGTTGAAGACCGTCGTTCAGACGCTGGCTATTTTCCTCTACCTGCTGGTGCCGGCTCTCGGCGACTGGGCGTGGTGGCCCGCCGTCGTCGTCATGATGGCTGCCTTGGCAATTACCGTGGTGACCGGCGCAGATTATGTCCTGCAGGCGCTCCGACTGCGGCGCTCAGCACGTAACACCGCACTGTGACAGCTGCCGCTGGGGTGTCAGGCGGGTTGGGCAGGGCCGCCCTTGAACGGGTTGTACTCCTCGCGCAGGAGCGCGGGCTCACCATTGCTACCGGAGAATCGCTGACCGCCGGGATGGTTGCGGCCGCGCTTGCTTCGGTTCCTGGGGCTTCGACTGTGCTTCGGGGCGGCGTCGTGTCCTATCACCGGGACGTGAAGGCGGCCTTGCTCGGTGTTGAACCAGAACTTCTGGAACGTGCGGGCGCTGTTGACGCGGAGGTAGCACGGCAGATGGCTCTTGGTGCCAGAGACAGCTGTGGCGCCGACATCGGCGTGTCCACCACAGGAGTAGCAGGCCCCGAACCGCACGATGGAAAAGCGGTGGGTACTGTGTTCATCAGCGTGGTGGCGGTATCTGTCAACCTGGTTCGAGAATATCGCTTCCGGGGAAGCAGGAGCCAGATTCGGGAAGCATCCTGTTCGGCTGCGGTGATCCTGCTCACGGAGGCGCTTGAGCTTGAGTCCGCGGGAACAAACGGAGTTCCGCAATAGTTATCAATAGTGTCCAGCACGGAGAAGCAAGACGGGCTAGGCTTAAATCAGACGGCAGCGAAAGCGGCCAGCACAAGGGAGTTAGGCGATACACATGGTAAAGCAACCCGTATCCGTGAACGGTGTCATCCGTTGGCGGGATGTGGGGTTGGCAGAAGATCCGCAACGTAAGCCGAAGGAGCGCAAAATGGTCGTTTTACGCCACGAGATCGGGGACGTCCTGCGTGACGTCCGCCAGCGCCAGGGCCGCACACTCAGGGAAGTGTCGCATAGCGCCCGGGTCTCCCTCGGTTACCTCAGTGAGGTGGAGCGGGGCCAAAAGGAAGCGTCCTCGGAACTGCTGTCCTCTATCTGCTCTGCACTCGATGTACCGCTGTCGATGATGCTTCGGGAGGTCAGCGACCGGCTGGCCGAAGCCGAAGGTGTTGCTGTCCCTGACACAGTCCCGCAGGAGTTTGCCCAGCAGTTCGGCGGGGACATGCCGGAGGATTTCACCGGTGGTTTCAGCAGGGGACTGGCAGTCACCAAGAACTGATACCGGCACAACCCACGTTCCACAGGGAGGTCCGCCGAATGCGGCGGGCCTCTTTCTGGTCTGCGGCTACCAGTTGTCTCTCGTATAGGTCTGGTTCAGCTGGGAAATGAGCTCCCCGAGTGTCGTGAGATCCGAAAGGCTCCAGTCCTCCATCAGCTGATGGAACGCCTCCTTGCGCGCTTCCTGTGCTGTGGACAGCTGCGTCAGTCCAGCCGCCGTGAGGCTGATCGACTGGGCGCGGCCATCCAGCGGATCTGCGGTTTTCTGAACCAGGCCCAGGTGTTCGAGCATGGCGATCTGGCGGCTGACGGAGGGCTTGCCGACGCCAATGCTGGCGGCCAGATCGGTCAGGCGCATGGAGCCCTCCCGCTGTAGGATGACCAGCAGCCCGTAGGCAGCAGGTTCCATATCCGGATGGACCCGCCGCGCAACCTTGTAGGAGTTCGACCGCGCACGCCGCCACAGCATACTGAGTTGTTGTTCCAACGCCTGCACGGCAGCATCGACGGAAGCATCGGGTTCCTGGCGGTCAACAGTCATGCGTTTCATTCTAGGGTTTATCTGGAGAAGGAGGATGCAGCATGCGCACGAGCGACTTCTGGCGGCTCATGGACGACGAATTCGGGCCGGCCTATTCAAGGACGCTGGCCCAAACACTGCATCTGTCCGGGCTCGGCGACCGCACGCCGGCTGGAGCCCTGCAGGCGGGAGCTGACCCGAAGGCCGTCTGGCTGGCGGTCTGCGAGATGCAGGACGTGCCCGAGTACAGACGGCTCGGACGCGATGTGAAACCGCGCTAGCCGGTTCAAACACGCCGGGCGAATCAATCGAATATGTGTTCGGATCCGGACTATGCTGGAATCAGAAGATTCCCATGCCACTCGTCCTCCACAATCCCGTCGCTTCAAGTGGGATGTCCACATCGGATGCCCCGCGGGGCAAACTGTCGGAGGGGGACGCTACGGTCAAGGGGAAGAGAAAAACAGGCCCTGGCGGCCATGAGTATACCGAGGTGAATGATGGCCGTACCAGCCGATCGTGAAAAGGCTCTCGAAGCCGCACTGGCACAGATTGATAAGCAATACGGCAAGGGCTCAGTCATGCGCCTTGGAGACGAGGTCCGCGCTCCTATCGAGACCATTTCCACCAGTTCGATCGCACTCGATGCAGCGCTTGGCATCGGTGGTCTGCCGCGGGGCCGGGTGGTGGAAATCTATGGTCCGGAATCATCGGGTAAAACCACCGTTGCCTTGCACGCTGTGGCCAACGCCCAACGCAACGGCGGTATTGCCGCCTTCATTGACGCGGAGCACGCGCTGGATCCCGAGTACGCCAAGAAGCTTGGGGTGGACACCGACGCTCTTCTCGTCTCCCAGCCGGACACCGGTGAGCAGGCCCTGGAGATCATGGACATGCTCGTGGGCTCTGGTTCCATTGACATCGTCGTGATCGACTCCGTTGCCGCCCTCGTTCCGCGCGCTGAGATCGAGGGAGAGATGGGTGACAGCCATGTGGGTTTGCAGGCCCGGTTGATGAGCCAGGCGCTGCGTAAGATCACCGGCCGTCTGAGCCAGACCAAGACAACTGCCATTTTTATCAACCAGCTCCGCGAGAAGATCGGTGTGTTCTTCGGCAGCCCTGAAACCACCACAGGCGGCAAGGCGCTGAAGTTCTACGCATCAGTGCGGATCGACGTGCGGCGCATTGAAACGCTCAAGGAAGGTACCAATCCGGTTGGTAACCGGACCCGGGCGAAGATCGTCAAGAACAAGATGGCTCCGCCGTTCAAACAGGCGGAGTTCGACATCCTCTACGGCTTCGGAATCTCTCGCGAGGGTGGGTTGATCGATGTTGGCGTGGAGAACGGTCTCGTGAAGAAGTCCGGAGCCTGGTTCACCTATGACGGAGACCAGCTGGGCCAGGGCAAGGAGAACGCCCGCAAGTTCCTGCTCGACAACCCGGACCTGGCGGATGAGCTCGAACAGAAGATCCGGCAGAAGCTCGGCGTCGGAGGTGCGGTGGAGGAGACACCGGAACAGGATGGTCCCAAGCTGAAGGCAGTCGGCGGCGAGGGCCGCTAGCGGTCCATGAACGGATTCTTCGGAACTCCGGGTGCAGCAACGCAGCGCAGTGCCCGGCGTTCAGCACGGAAGAGCGGCCCGCGGGCTCCTACGCCGGGCTCGCCTGCTGATCTCACGCCCGAGGCCGATCCCCATGAGGTGGCACGCGCTATCGTCCTGCGCCAGCTCTCCATGGCCCCGCGCAGCCGCCACCAGCTTCACACTAAAATTCGTGAGCGGGGTGTCTCAGAAGAGGTGGCGACGGGCATCCTGGATCGCTACGAGGAAGTTCAACTGATTGATGATGCCGAGTTTGCCCGCATGTATGTACGAAGCCGGGCACAGACCAGGTCGCTTGCGCGGTCCGCCATCAAGCGCGAGCTCGCTGAGAAGGGCATCACTGGAGAGCTGGCCGAGGACGCACTGCTCCAGCGGACAGACGAAGACGAGCGGTCAGCGGCCGAGGACCTTGTGCGGAGAAAGGCGAGGCCCCTTGCGGATCCTGGTGACCGTGCATCCCGTGACAAGCAGGTGCGCCGGCTTGTGGCAATGCTCGGACGCAAGGGCTATGCGCCGTCGCTCGCGTTCTCCATCGTCAAGGATGTCCTTGACCAGCAGGAGTAATCTCAACCGCCCGTCTTCCCCGGCGGTAGTTGGCCGGGTTGGGGCTGCTCTCGGTGGGCCGTACCCTTGACAGGTGAGTTCCACAGTTGCCTACCCCTCCCCGTCAGCACAGCCGGCCGAGCCCCTCTCTGCCACGCAGCGCACCTATGAGGTGCGCACCTTCGGTTGCCAGATGAACGTCCATGATTCCGAACGGATCTCCGGGCTGCTTGAGTCCGCCGGGTATGTGAGCGCCGGCGGCGACGAGGCCGACGTCGTCGTCTTCAATACCTGTGCTGTTCGCGAGAACGCGGACAATAAGCTGTACGGAAACCTCGGCCAGCTCGCGCCGGTCAAGCAGTCACGGCCTGGAATGCAGATCGCGGTCGGTGGATGCCTAGCCCAAAAGGATCGCGAAACGATCCTCCGCAAGGCGCCGTGGGTGGACGCCGTTTTCGGCACACACAACATCGGAGCCTTGCCCGCGCTCCTTGAGCGGGCACGCCACAACGAGGAAGCGCAGCTTGAAATCCTCGAATCCCTGGACGTTTTCCCGTCCACCCTGCCGACCAAACGTGATGCCGTGTACTCCGGCTGGGTGTCGATCTCCGTTGGCTGCAACAACACCTGCACCTTCTGCATCGTGCCCTCGCTGCGCGGCAAGGAAAAGGACAGGCGCCCCGGGGATATCCTCGCCGAGATCGAGGCCCTTGTGGCGGACGGCGCTATCGAAGTGACTCTGCTCGGCCAGAACGTCAACTCCTACGGTGTCGAGTTCGGGGACCGCGGTGCGTTCGCGAAACTCCTGCGCTCCTGCGGAAGCATCGACGGTTTGGAAAGGGTCCGGTTTACGAGCCCCCATCCGGCCGCCTTCACCGATGACGTCATTGATGCAATGGCAGAGACCCCGAATGTTGCTCCGCAGCTGCATATGCCGTTGCAGTCTGGGTCGGACCGGATCCTGAAGGCAATGCGGCGGTCCTATCGTTCTGAAAAGTTCCTCGGCATCCTTGACCGGGTCCGATCGCGGATGCCGCATGCGTCGATTTCCACCGACATCATCGTCGGATTCCCCGGAGAAACCGAAGAGGACTTCCAGGAGACGCTTCGGGTCGTGGAGCAGTCGCGTTTCGCGACGGCGTTTACCTTCCAATACTCCAAGCGCCCAGGCACGCCTGCCGCGGACCTGCCGGATCAGCTCCCGAAGGCCGTGGTGCAGGAGCGGTATGAGCGGCTCACCGAGCTGCAGGACCGCATCTGCCGCGAAGAGAACGCGGCGCAGGTTGGACGGCAGGTGGAGGTGCTCGTTACTGCTCATCAGGGCCGCAAGGACCATGAGACCCACCGACTGAGTGGGCGGGCGCGCGACCAGCGGCTCGTTCACTTCTCCGTGCCCGAAGGAGCAGACGCTCCGCGGCCTGGCGATCTCGTGACGGTGACTGTCACCGGAGCTGCCGCGTTCCACCTCGTCGCCGATCCGTCGGCGTCGGACTATCAGCTCCGCCGCTCACGCGCAGGCGACGCTTGGGACCGATCTCAGGCAGAATCGTGCGGGGCGCCGGCCCCCGGCGTCGGCGCTGCGGCAGGCAGGTCAGTAGTGCTCGGCATGCCCTCGCTTCCTCTCCGCAGCAACTGAGGTGAGCCGCGCTGTTGCTGCGCCCGCGACGCCGGTGATCGCCGTCGTCGGGCCGACCGGATCCGGAAAGTCCGAGTTGGGCATCGCGCTGGCCGAGGCGCTCGGCGGTGAGATCATCAACGCCGATGCCATGCAGTTTTACCGCGGCATGGACATCGGCACCGCCAAGCTGTCAGTCGGTGAACGCAGAGCTGTTCCCCATCACCTGTTGGACATCCTCGATGTGCGTGAGGAAGCAAGTGTCGCCCGTTATCAGGAGCACAGCCGCGAGGCAATTGCGCAGGTGCGTGCGCGGGGAAACGTGCCCATTCTCGTCGGCGGATCAGGCCTGTACGTCCGTGCGGTGCTCGACGAGCTTGAATTTCCACCGACCGACGCCGTCGTTCGAGCCGGTCTCGAGGCTGAAAGAGACAAGGTGGGCCTTCCTGCACTGCGGGAGCGCCTTGCCGCAGTCGACGCGGTATCGGCGGAACGGCTGGGGGACGAGCGGCGGGTGATCCGCGCCCTTGAGGTGCACGAGCTCACGGGCCGGCCCTTCAGTTCGTACATGCCGCGCCGCGTCTATCACCAGTCTGCCGTCCAGATCGGATTGCAGGCCGATCGGGACGTCCTCAAGGAGAGACTCGCTGAGCGGGTGTACTCGATGGTGGAGCGGGGGTTGCTGGAGGAGGTCCGCAGGCTGGACGACCTCGGGCTGCGAAGCGGCCGCACGGCTTCCCGCGCGCTGGGATACAGCCAGTTTCTGCGGGTACTCGACGGCGGCTGGTCGGCAGCAGAGGCAGCCGAAGACACCGTTGCGGCTACCCGCAGGTTCGCCCGCCGGCAGCTGACGTGGTTCCGGGCCGACGAGCGGATTCAGTGGTTCAACTGGCGTGATCCGGAGCTCCTCACGAAGGCGCTGGGCACCGTCGCCGCGCACGCCCCCTATCCTAGGTAACGTGACTTCACACACTGAACCAGCATTGTCCGCAAGGCCGGGACTGACGGGACTCTCCTTCTCCAAGGGGCACGGTACCGGTAATGACTTCATTCTGGTGGCAGACCCGAACGGCTCGGTCGATGTGACCGCAGCCGATGTGGCTGCCGCCTGTGACCGCCACCGGGGTATCGGCGCGGACGGATTGATCCGTGCCGTGCCGTCGTCGTTCCTTCCCGAAGGACGGGCCCTGCTTGAGGACACTCCTGAAGCGCAATGGTTCATGGACTACCGCAATAGCGACGGCTCGGTATCAGAGATGTGCGGCAATGGTGTCCGCGTCTTCGTCCATTTCCTCCTCGAATCCGGTCTGGTTGAGTTGGCGGATGGCGCCTCGATGGCCATCGGCACCCGCGGCGGCGTCAAAGTGGTGAAGCGGTCAGTCGATGGGTACTCCGTGGACATGGGGCCGTGGGAGTTCATCTACCCGGAAGCCGCGTCCGCGCGTGCAACCGACTCGCTGGTCGAAGCAGACGGGCTGCAGGTCGCCCGGCCTGGACTGTCAATCAGCATGGGTAATCCACACACGGTCGTCGCCCTTGCCGAAATCGCGGAGCTTCGCGCCACGCGGCTGTTCGACGCGCCTTCGGTGGACCCGGCACCGCCGCACGGAACCAACGTGGAATTCGTCGTCCCGCATGATCCACTCATGCACGACGGCGTTGGACAGCTGAGCATGCGCGTGCACGAACGGGGGGTTGGAGAAACCCTCTCCTGCGGAACCGGAGCCTGCGCCGCTGCAATTGCCACCCGCTACTGGGCGGGAGCGGACGCGCCCGACGTCTGGAGCGTGACAGTGCCCGGCGGAATCGTCGGCGTCCGCTTCACAGTCAGCGCACAGGGGGTAGAGCATGTGCATCTCAGCGGTCCCGCGGTGCTCGTGGCGCGAGGTACGTTCAGCTAGGCCTTCCGGGCGTTTTCCGGTGCGGTCCGCTCAACCCGCAGAATGCGGAAAGACTTCGACGTGGTAGGGCGGTCGACTTCATAGTCGGGCGGCAGCAGCTGCGCTGCAAGCCAACGCTGCAGCGAATCCGCACCAAGGTTCTTCTGGACTACCAACCATGCGCTCCCGCCGGGAGCAAGGCGCGGGAGCCAGCGCAAGAGGAGTTCGTGAAGCGCCTCTTTGCCGATCCGAATCGGTGGATTGGACCAGATCGTGTCGAAGGCAATGTCAGGGTTGACGTCGTCGGGCAGCATGGCCGCCACATTGCCCAGCTCCAGCCTCCGGGCGTTCTCCCTCGTCAACTCCAACGAGCGTTCGTTCACATCGATTGCGATGACCCGGGCGTGCGGTGCCTGAACGGCCATGGTCAGGGCAAGCGGGCCCCAGCCGGAACCAATATCAAGCAGAGTGGAACCGGTGACGGGAGGCACCTCCGACAACAGGATCGCTGTGCCTTTGTCGATGCCGTCGGGACTGAAGATGCCACCTGAGGTGATGAGGTCACGTTCCTGACCCGCAATGGGTACCCGGAGCGGCCGGCGCTTGTCGGGTCCGGAGGGGGCGGCGCTGAAGTAGTGCTGCGAATCCATAATGCTCCAGCCTAGTGCTCCGGGCCGTACCCGTGCGGCCGGGGACCGCTGGCTGTGCAGGAGTTGTCCCTCCGCGCTGAGAGAATTTTTGCCCATGCCGCGGGGGCAACGGACTACCATGGAAAGACGATCACCAAGGGAGAGTATGACCACACATAACGGAGCGTCCGCAACGCCCGAGCCGGAAATGGGCCCGGATGAAATCCAGGCCGTCATTGATCGGATACTTGCCAAGGACCCCGCCTCGTCTTCGAGCGGTTCCCAACGGCGTTTCGGTAGCGGGCCCGGTGGCCGCGCGCAGGCGCTGTCTGATCTCGACGAAGAGCACACGGGTTACGACGGTGAACAGCAGGATCGTGAGGAGCGGCGCGCACTGAGGCGTGTGGCCGGGCTCTCCACCGAACTCGAAGACGTCACCGAAGTCGAGTATCGCCAACTTCGCCTTGAGCGGGTGGTGCTGGCCGGCATCTGGGGCGAAGGGACGGTTGATGACGCTGAAAATTCACTGCGTGAACTCGCTGCCCTGGCTGAGACGGCGGGATCGGAAGTGCTTGACGGCATCATCCAGCGGCGCCTGAAGCCGGATCCCGGAACGTTCCTCGGGGCCGGCAAAGCGGAAGAGCTCAAGAACATTGTGATGGCCACTGGTGCGGACACCGTTGTCGTTGACAGCGAACTGGCCCCCTCCCAGCGCCGGGGGCTTGAGGACATCGTCAAGGTGAAGGTCATCGACCGCACGGCGCTCATCCTGGACATCTTTGCCCAGCATGCAAAGTCCCGTGAAGGCAAAGCGCAGGTCGAGCTTGCGCAGCTTGAGTACCTCCTTCCGCGGCTGCGCGGCTGGGGCGATTCGATGTCCCGTCAGGCTGGCGGCCAGGTTGGCGGCGCCGGTGCCGGTATGGGTTCACGCGGGCCGGGTGAAACCAAGATCGAACTCGACAGGCGGAAGATCCGCACGCGGATGGCCAAGCTGCGGCGCGAAATCGCGGGCATGAAGCCCGCACGCGAGACCAAGCGCGCCAACCGTCGTCGTCATGAGGTTCCATCAGTGGCAATTGCCGGGTACACGAACGCCGGAAAGTCGTCTCTCCTCAATCGGTTGACCGATGCGGGCGTGCTGGTGGAGAACGCGCTGTTCGCGACCCTGGACCCCACCATCCGCCGGGCACAGACGCCTGACGGACTCGAGTTCACTCTTGCTGACACCGTCGGTTTTGTCCGGTCGCTCCCCACCCAGCTCGTCGAGGCGTTCCGTTCGACGCTCGAGGAAGTTGCTGATGCGGACCTGATCCTCCACGTTGTGGACGCATCCCATCCGGATCCGGAGGGGCAGATCACAGCGGTCCGCGACGTCCTGACGGAAGTCGACGCACGCAAAGTGCCTGAGATCGTCGTCCTGAACAAGGCCGACGCGGCAGATCCGTTTGTGCTTGAACGCCTCAGGCAGCGCGAACCCCGCCATGCAATTGTTTCCGCCCGCACAGGTCAGGGGATCGAGGAGCTGCTGGAACTGATCAGCCAGTCCATCCCGCGTCCAAGCGTGAAACTGACTCTGCTCGTGCCCTACCAGCGCGGAGACATCGTGAGCCGACTGCATCAGCCGGACGCAGAGATCCTCGGCCTGGAGCATGTGGAGGACGGCACTCGGGTAGATGTGATGGTCAGGGAGGGTCTGGCGGCAGAACTGGAGCCGTTCGTCACGCATGGCTGAGGGAAGCATCAGTCCCCTTCGACTGCTTGACGACGTCGTAGCGGCGATGGGCGGGCAGCAGCGTAGCGGGCAGCATGAAATGGTACGCCAGGTCGAGGAAGCAATCGGCAACGGCACACACCTGTTGGTGCAGGCCGGAACCGGAACAGGGAAGTCACTGGCCTATCTGCTTCCGCTCATCGCGCATGCCGTGAAGGGTGACACAACCTCGATCGTCTCGACGGCCACCCTTGCCCTTCAGTCCCAGATCGTCAACCGCGATCTGCCGAGACTTCTCGAGACCCTGCGTGGTTCGCTTCCTCGGCCGGTCGACGTAGCGCTTCTGAAAGGCCGGGGGAACTATGTCTGCCGGCATAAGACGGCAGGAGGTTTCCCCGACGAGGATGATTCGGGAGCCCTCTTCTCACTCGACGGTGACACCGCGGCGCCGCATCCTGCGGCAGGACCTTCCACCCCGCTCGGACGGGAAATCGTGCGGTTGCGGGAATGGGCGGAAGAAACGGAGACCGGGGATCGGGACGAACTCCTTCCCGGTGTCAGCGACCGGGCCTGGCGCCAGGTATCCGTGTCCAGCATGGAGTGCCTTGGTGCGCAGAAGTGTCCCGTTGCTGAGGAATGCTTCAGTGAGCGCGCACGGGAGAGGGCAGGAAAAGCGGACATTGTCATCACCAACCATGCGCTGCTGGCGATCAACGCTTTCGAGGGGCTGGCGGTCCTTCCGGAGCACGACGTAGTGGTCATTGACGAGGCGCACGAGCTACACGACCGCGTCACGTCTGCGGTGTCTGGGCAACTGTCAGGAGCACTGATCGGCGCTGCGGCCTCAGCGGCGAGGCGCCATCTCGGTTCCAACACGGACACATTGGCGGCCGCACAGGATGCCTTCGAGAACGCGTTCGACGCTCAGCCCACGGGTCTGATGGCTGGGGGACTGGACGAGTTGCAGGAACTCGCGCTCGTGCAATTGCGGGAGTCATGCCGCCTGGCGCTGTCCGAATCGAGTTCCGACGGGTCCTCCCAGTCGGCAGACGGTGGCCGCCAGATGGCACGCTCACGGCTGTTGGTATTGCTCGAATTGTCCGAACGGATGGTCGCAGCAGGTGGCGCGGGCGAAGTGCTCTGGTCGAGTCGGCCAAGTACCTTTACACCGGGCTCCGGTTACTCCGCGGCTGATGACTCCTCGCCTGCCACGATCAGCATTGCGCCGCTGTCGGTTGCCGGGCGTCTCAGGCGGGGATTGTTCGAGGACCACACGGTTGTGCTCACGTCAGCTACGCTCGCAATCGGCTCGGAGTTCGGACCGGTTGCCGGGTCCCTCGGTTTGACGGGCGAGGGAGCGCCGTCATGGACCGGCGTGGACGTTGGCAGCCCATTCGACTACCCCCGACAGGGTGTCCTGTACGTCGCCAAGGACCTGCCCAAACCGGGCCGCGGGACTTCCGGGGAACAACTTGATGAGCTGGAGGCGCTCATCAAAGCCTCCCGCGGAGGAGCGCTGGGACTGTTCTCCTCGCGGCGTGCGGCGGAGGACGCTGCCGACGCGTTGAGGGACCGGCTCGACGTTGAGATTCTCTGTCAGGGTGAATCTTCCATGTCCGCGCTGGTGAAGCAGTTTTCAGAGGAGCCCGACACCTGCCTGTTCGGCACTATGTCGCTGTGGCAGGGCGTCGATGTGCCTGGAACTGCCTGCCGGCTTGTCACCATCGACCGCATACCGTTTCCCCGACCTGATGATCCACTCATGACTGCGCGGACCCGAGCTGTCGCAAAGGCCGGAGGCAACGGATTCATGAATGTTTCCGCTACCCATGCCGCCGTTCGTCTTGCGCAGGGAGCCGGCCGTCTCATCCGCTCCCACGATGATCGAGGCATGGTGGCAGTACTGGACTCCCGGCTGGCAACCGCGGGCTACGGCGGCTTCCTCAGGGCTGCGCTACCGCCGTTTTGGTCGACGACGGACCGCGCAACGGCGCTCGGGGTCCTCTCCCGGCTCGCTGAGACGCAGCGCGCCTAGCACCATGCCGCGCGCCTCGGTCAGAGCGCACGCATCACCGAGACAACTTTGCCCATGATGGTGGCGTGGTCACCGAGTATCGGCTCGTAATTGGTGTTCTGCGGCAGAAGCCAGGTGTGACCGTCACGCTGCCGGAAGGTCTTCACTGTGGCCTCATCATCGAGGAGTGCTGCCACCACATCGCCGTTCTCGGCTGTGCTCTGCTGGCGGACCACTACCCAGTCTCCGTCGCAGATCGCTGCATCAATCATGGAGTCACCTGAAACACGCAGCATGAACAGATCGCCGTGCCCGACGAGCTGCCGGGGCAGTGGCATGACATCCTCAACAACCTGATCCGCCAGAATAGGACCTCCGGCTGCAATCCGTCCGACCAGCGGGACCATTGCCGCGTCGACGGCCGACGATGCCCGCGCAGGTTCCTCCCTTTCGGCGGAGGAGGGCAGCGCACGCGGTGTGCTGTCACCGAGCGTGAGAGGAAGCAGGATTTCCATCGCTCGCGGGCGCTTGGGATCGCGGCGGATGTAACCCATGCGTTCCAGCTGTGAAAGCTGGTGCGTGACGCTGGACAGACTCGCAAGCCCTACGGTGTCACCGATCTCGCGCATTGAGGGCGGGTAGCCGTGCGCAGCTACGCTGCGCTGAATTGTCTCGAGAATTTTTGTCTGACGTGCTGTCATTCCCTTTGGCATGGCCCTGCCGCGCGGCCTTCCGCGTCCGCGCTTCGCATCGGGCGAAGGCACCTCTGCCATGTCCTTTGCCGCACTGAGATCTGCCACGAGATGCATCCCTTCCTCCGGCCGGGCCCGGACTGCCGGCTCGCCAACCATTTTTGTCAGTGGCGGGTGATGAGCTGGTTTGTGAAGCAGCCGGACCGTCACCCTTGACAGCAACGCTAGGGGAGGCGGGACGTGTTTTCAAACATTTGTTCGAGTGAGTCTCGACAATATTAGTTTACAAGTGCTAATAATAAGTGCAGAGGAATAGAACACAGCTTCGAACAAAGCTGTGGGAGATCCACACAACGAGAAAGGTGGACGCCATGTCTACGCTCCATATCGCAGGATCAGCTTCCGTACTTCACCCAGAGGACCGTGAGAATAACGGGCCGGCTGCGGCGCCGCGCCTTCATCTCACCCGTCGCGGCTGGGTGGTTCTGGTGGCAATTCCGGTCGCATTGCTTGTTGCCGTACTGCTGGTGGTTGCTTCGTTCTTCACCTCCCAGGCGCAGGCAGCGACAGCCGGCGGTGACCTCACGGACACTGTCCGGGTCAGTGTTGCATCGGGGGAGACACTCTGGGCTCTTGCTGCCGAGTACGCGCCGGAACGTGATCCGCGAGCCGTCGTTGAGGAAATCGTCGAACTGAATGTTCTAGGCTCGTCGACCGTGCAGGCCGGGCAGTCGCTTCATATTCCGGTTGGAAATCCATAAGGAGCGGATCTGCTTCCGCACAGCGGTAGGCGCGCTGATTCTTCACAGGTTGGCTCGTAACAGTTCGCCCGGCTTCAGCGGAATTCTTCGTGGCGGATGGGGCGGCCTTAAACTCTCATGGTGACCGATCCGCTAGAACGCCTTAACAGACTGCCGATCCGCGAGAATCTGCGCGGCCTTCGACCATACGGTGCGCCCCAGATCGATGTGCCCATTCTGCTGAACGTCAATGAGAACACCCATGGCGTTCCGGAGGATGTTCGCAGTGCAATTGTTGAAGCAGTCGAGGGCGCCGTGGCGGGGCTGAATCGCTACCCTGACCGGGAGTTCACCGTGCTTCGCGAACATCTCGCCACGTACCTAGGGCACGGACTCACCGCGGACAACATCTGGGCGGCGAATGGATCCAATGAGGTTTTGCAGCACGTCCTCCTCGCGTTCGGCGGACCGGGCCGGACTGCGTTGGGATTTCCTCCCACCTACTCGATGTATCCGCTGCTCGCAGGCTCCACCGGTACTGGATACCTGACAGGTTCGAGGGATGAATCCTTCGACCTGGACGCTCGTACCACCGCCGGCGAGGTAGCCGCCACGGGCGCAAACATTGTCTTCCTGTGCAGCCCGAACAACCCGACCGGCACAGCGCTTCCCCTGGAGGTGGTTTCCGAGGTCTACGATGCAGGCGAAGCGGCGCAGGCAATCGTCATTGTGGACGAGGCGTATGCAGAGTTTTCCCACTCCGGCACTCCGAGTGCGCTGGAGCTCCTGCCCGGCAGGGAACGGCTTATCGTCTCGCGCACCATGAGTAAAGCCTTTGCGCTGGCCGGAGCCCGTCTCGGGTACTTGGCCGCAGCGCCGGAAATTGCGGATGCGCTTCGGCTCGTGCGTCTCCCGTACCACCTGTCGGCGATTACGCAGGCCACGGCTGTCGCGGCGCTGACCCATTCGGCGAAGCTGCTCGCCAACGTGGATGAGATCAAGCGGCAAAGAGACCGCATTGTGTCCGGGCTGACGGGGATGGGTCTGCCCGTTGCACCTTCGGACTCCAATTTTGTGCTGTTCGGAGGGCTCGATGATCCGGGCGCCGTCTGGCAGGACCTGCTTGATGCCGGGGTTCTTATCCGGGACGTCGGGATTCCGGGCCACCTTCGGGTGACCGCCGGAACGCAGGAAGAGACCACAACCTTCCTGAAAGCCCTCGAATCTTTGATCCGGCCGCGTGTCTCCTAAACTGGACCGGGACGCACATGCGGGCCCGCCGCCCGTCTCGCTGCCGAAACAACCGTAAGGACCATCCATGACCGCGGAAGCTACTGCCAATCGCGCTGCCCGACGTGAGCGGACCACGAGTGAGTCGTCGGTGTTCGTCGAGGTCGATCTAGACGGCACCGGGCGCTCGGAGATCAGCACGTCCGTGCCGTTCTACGACCACATGCTGACGGCCCTGGCAAAGCACTCATTGATCGATCTCACCGTGAGGGCCACCGGCGACACCCACATCGATGTCCACCACACTGTGGAGGATGTAGCAATCACATTCGGTGAGGTTCTGCGCGAGGCTCTCGGCAACAAGGCAGGTATCCGGAGGTTTGGTGAGGCAACTGTGCCCCTGGACGAAGCTCTAGCCAATGCCGTCGTCGACATTTCCGGGCGCCCCTATCTGGTTCACTCGGGTGAACCCACAGGCCAGGAGTACCACCTCATCGGCGGACATTTCACGGGATCCCTGACGCGCCATGTCTTCGAGGCGATCACCCTGCACGCCCAGATTTGCCTGCATATGACGGTCCTTGGCGGCCGGGATCCGCACCACATCGTCGAGGCCCAGTTCAAGGCTTTCGCCCGCGCCCTGCGCGCCGCGGTTGAACCGGACCCACGGGTGAGCGGAATCCCTTCCACCAAGGGAGCGCTATGAGTGCGCCGAAAGTGACGGTTCTCGACTATGGTTCCGGGAACATTCGTTCGGCGGTGCGGGCACTGGAACACGTCGGCGCTGAAGTCACGCTGAGTTCAGCGGCTGATGATGTCCTCAACGCCGACGGGCTCGTCGTGCCCGGTGTGGGAGCGTTTGCCGCCGTCATGCAGGGCTTGAAAGAGGTTGACGCGCTGCGCATGATCGGCCGTCGTGTTGCCGGCGGTCGCCCCGTCCTCGGAATCTGCGTCGGGTTGCAGATCCTGTTCGAGGAGGGCGTGGAACACGGCGTACGGACCCAGGGCATGGGGGAGTGGCCAGGTACGGTCGAACGGCTCAAGGCGGAAGTTGTGCCGCACATGGGCTGGAACACCGTCGAGGCCCCCGCCGGGTCGGTGCTTTTCGAGGGCATTGCTGAAGAGCGCTTCTACTTCGTTCACTCCTACGGTGTGCAGGAATGGAACTTCGACGTCACCCAGCCGGCTATGCGGCCGCCGCTCGTCACCTGGTCCACGCACGGCAGCCCGTTCATTGCCGCGGTGGAGAATGGCCCACTCTCCGCCACGCAGTTCCACCCCGAAAAATCCGGCGACGCCGGTGCGCAGTTGCTGCGTAACTGGACCGGCAGCCTTCGCTGATCCATGTGGAGCCTGATTCTCATGGGACTGGCGGGGCTGCTGATCGGCGGCGTCGTTTCATTCCATCGCCAGCAGATGCCCCGCGCGCTCACCATCAGCTTCGGCGTTCTCGCCGTCCTGGCGCTGCTCGCCGCGTACCTGCTCACCCTGACCCCCTAACTGTCCGGCTGCGCCGGCACCGATCTTAAGAACAAAGGAAGCGAATGAGTCCCTTCACCGAATCGCCCATCCTCGAACTGCTCCCTGCGGTTGACGTGGCCGACGGCCAGGCCGTCCGGCTGGTACAGGGAGCGGCCGGCAGCGAAACAAGTTATGGCGATCCACTCGATGCCGCACTGCAATGGCAGAACGACGGCGCCGAATGGGTCCATCTCGTTGACCTGGACGCGGCCTTCGGCCGGGGATCAAATCGCGATTTGCTTGCCCGCGTCGTCAAGGAACTGAGCATCAAAGTGGAGCTCTCCGGCGGGATCCGGGATGACGCGTCCCTGGACCAGGCGCTCGAGCTCGGAGCGGAGCGGGTAAACCTCGGCACCGCGGCCCTGGAAAATCCCGTGTGGACAGCCAGCGCAATTGCCCGCTACGGCGACGCCGTGGCCGTCGGTCTCGACGTTCGTGGCACCACCCTGGCTGCCCGCGGCTGGACGGAGGAAGGCGGTGACCTCTGGGAGGTACTCGCCCGCCTGGATGATGCCGGCTGTGCTCGCTATGTCGTGACTGACGTGACCAAAGACGGAACGCTTCGGGGTCCCAACCTCAAGCTCCTCCGGGAGGTGCTCGAGAAAACCGAGCGGCCGGTGGTGGCATCCGGCGGCATCTCCAGTTTGGATGACCTTGCCGCGCTCCGGCAGTTGGTCCCCGATGGGCTTGAAGGCGCCATTGTAGGAAAGGCCCTCTATGCGGGCGCCTTCACACTGCCGCAGGCGCTCGACGTCGCGGGGCTCCCGGAGCGCTAGCCATGGCAGAGCGGAGGCTTCCTGCCCACATCGAAGCGGCGCTGAGCGGTAACATCACTGACTCGGCAGGCCGCGCCTGGGAAGGAAGGGATCTTTCCGGCGGCGGGAACCCGCTGCACGCCTTCGACAAGGACGACGGCGCGGTGCCGGCGGTTTACGCCGCTGCCCTGCAGGCTCTGGTGCACGGCGCCGCTGATGAGGCCGCAGTGCTGCGGGCGCTGACGGAAATCCGTGTCTTCGTACCGGTGATCGCGCAGCTTGGCGGCCCGGAAGCTGTTGATGATGTCACTGCAGGCCCGGGGCACCGGCACCATGAAGGTGACAAGGAAGCCGACATGGCGCTGGTAACCATCAAGGCGCCGGACGGGCGGAGCGCCCTGCCGGTCTTCACAGCCACAGCGCACCTCCAAAGCTGGCATCCGGAGGCCAGGCCCGTTGCGGTCTTCGCCTCCCGGGCAGCCCTGGCCGCGGTGTCCGAGAAAGCTGAACTCATGGTGGTCGATCCGGGCGCAGAAGTGACATTCGTCGTGCGCCGCCCCGCTCTCTGGGCGCTGGCGCAACAGGGCCAATGGTCGCCGTCGTACTCTGATCCGGACCTGGCCCGCCTCGTGGGGAAGGCGGTCGTTCCGGGCGGGAGCATTCGCAGGGTCGAAATCGCGCCCGGGGGAGGAATCTCAAGCCGCACCGCTGGCGGTAAAGTGGTTGGAGGCGGCGGTGCCGGTCCCGAGTTGCGCCTGACCCTCGTACTTGAGGAAGGTCTCTCACAGGAGGACGTCCGCTCCACAGCGGCGGCGTTCCAGGACCGCCTCCAAAACCTGCAGGAGTTTGTCGAGCGGGTGGACTCGCTCGAAATCCGGCTCACGCGTTGATCTTCCAGGCGGTTGGGCCCGCGTGAAAGATGAAGAACGTTGAACTTTGCCGTTTACCGGGAGCTGCTCAGGATTGTCCCGGTCCGCCGACTGCTGATCGTGGGAATGATCGCACGTTTCCCCCACTCTGCCGCAGGGGTGCTGCTTACCCTCCACGTGGTGCAGACCCTCGAACGCGGTTATGCCGAGGCGGGCGCCGTAGCTGCAGTGATGACCATCGGTATCGCCGTCGGTGCGCCCTGGCGCGGCCGGCGTGTCGATACAGCAGGGTTGCGGGCCGCGCTGATTCCATCGGTGATTGCCGAGGCGGTGATCTGGTCGGTGGCGCCCCACCTGTCATACGAGTGGCTGCTGCTGGCCGCGCTCGTTGGCGGCGTCTTTACTCTTCCCGTGTTCTCCGTTGTCCGGCAGTCTTTGGGTGTGCTCGTGAGCGGCACCTCCCGCCGGACGGCTTTCACCCTCGATGCGGTGGCCACCGAGGTGATCTTCATGGGCGGACCGGCGCTAGGGGCTGTGCTCGCAACGCAGGTGTCCACGGTGCTGGGACTGACTGTTGTGGGCTTCTCCACCGCCGTGGCGGGGATGTTCCTCATGTGGTTCAACCCGCCGACACGCAGTACCCAGCCGGGAGCCGTCGGTGCCACGCTGTCCGGAGCGCAGGATGATGCAGCGGCCGTGGAAGTGTTGGTGGCATCAGCTCCAGCCCACGTCAGTGAAGCGTCAGCAGAACTCGTTCCCGGAGCGCGGCCGGCCCGTGCTGCACGGGCGCGGGCGCGGATGGCGCACAGTTTCGCCTGGCTCACGCTGCCGGTGGCCGTGGTCATGATCGTGGCCGCCGGTGCCGGCCTTGTCCTTGCCGGCACGGATGTCGGCATCATCGCGGTACTGGAAGCCGATCAGCGGGCCTTCGAGCTGGGCTGGGTCTTCCTCGCCTGGTGCTCGGCGTCCGTTGTGGGCGGCCTCGTCTACGGTGCCATGCACCGACCGCTCTCGCCGCTGGTGCTCCTGCTGCTGATGGCGGTTCTCACCATCCCGATGGGCTTTGCGGACAGCACGGTGGTTCTTGCGTTGCTCTCAATTGCGCCAGGGCTGCTATGTGCTCCGGTTCTCTCCGCGGCCTCGGAGCGGATTGCTCATCTGGTCACCGAGGAACGCAGGGGGGAAGCCATGGGCTGGTATGGCTCAGCCCTCACCTCCGGAGTGGCACTGGGCGCGCCGCTGGCAGGCGTGATGATCGACTCCGTGGGCCCGTGGGGCGGGTTCGTCGCAGTGGGTGCAGCGGCCGCCGCCCTGAGCCTGGCGTGTCTGGGAGCACAACAGGTACTACGACGGCGGCGCTTCGCCTGATCTCTCAGATCCCGTTTCGCGAAGGACAGTCAGTTGACCGGACCGGTGAACTTCTCGCCCGGTCCCTGGCCTGGAGCGTCAGGGATGAGTGATGCTTCCCTGAACGCAAGCTGCAGGGACCTCAAGCCATCGCGCAACGGGCCGGCATGCTGGCTGCCGATCTCCGGAGCTGCGGCGGTGATGAAGCCGGCGAGTGCAGTAATCAGCTTGCGGGCCTCGTCGAGGTCCTTGTACGTTTCGGCGTCAGTGCCCTCAGCCAGTCCGCACTTGACGGCAGCTGCGCTCATCAGGTGCACTGCCGACGTCGTAATCACCTCGACGGCGGCGACTTCCGCAATGTCCCGAACGGGATTGTTCGCATTGCCGGACGCGGCGCGCGTTTCCTCCGGCGTCTGGAAGGTGTGGCGTGCGGCGTCGGGATTATTGTCTGCTGTGCTCATGCTGGTAAGCTTGTCACAGACCAACTGGGGGTCGTTATTTTTTGTGGCCGGGAACGGCATGAAAAAGATCACCAGTATGCAAGCGGAGTCCTCTCCCACCCGCGATTGCCGCCGTTGCCCCAGAGGCAGCCACAGGCAGCCGGGTTCAGGTCGGTGCGCTGGCTCTCCCTTTGGTAGGGAGCGCCGTTGATGCACTGATGCCGAGGCCTTCGATTGCGCATGCAGTTGGAGGCCTTCTCCTTTTGCAGGCGGTTCAGTTATTCAACGGATATCAGGAGCAGCACATTAGCGAGCCAAGAATCAATGATCGTATCCGCGTCCCAGAGGTGCGGTTGGTAGGCCCTGCCGGCGAACAGGTTGGAATCGTCCGCATCGAAGACGCCCTCCGCCTCGCCGCTGAGTCCGACCTTGATCTTGTTGAGGTGGCACCTCAGGCAAAGCCTCCCGTTGCCAAGCTCATGGACTTCGGTAAGTACAAGTACGAAGCCGCGGTGAAGGCGCGTGAAGCGCGCAAGAACCAGACGAACACCGTGCTGAAGGAAATCCGGTTCCGCCTGAAGATCGATACCCACGATTACGAGACCAAGCGGGGCCACGCTATCCGCTTCCTCGGTGCCGGAGACAAGGTCAAGGCCATGATCCAGTTCCGCGGTCGCGAGCAGCAGCGTCCCGAGATGGGCATCCGCCTGCTGCAGAAGTTTGCTGAGGATGTGTCCGAGGTCGGCGTGGTTGAGTCCACCCCCCGCATTGACGGTCGCAACATGGTGATGGTTATCGGTCCGGTGAAGAACAAAGCCGAAGCCAAGGCTGAAGCACGCCGTGCTGCCCAGCGCGCCGAGTCAAAGGCTGCCAATGATTCGTCGAGGGACAAGGTTGACACCTCTGGCTCCGCACCGATGACGCAGAGCATCGGAGACTTGCTGCCCGAGGAACTGCGTACGGCAGGATCAGCTTCGGCGTCTGAGACTCCTGTAGCTGATGCTCCTGTAGCTGAGAGTTCAGCACCTGTGACGGCAGTACCTGGGACCGCAGCGTCTGCTGTGGATGCGCCCGCTACTGATGCGCCGAAGGCTGCTGAGGCCACGCAGGTAGAGGAAGCGCCGAAGAAAGCTGCGCCGAAGCAGGCTGCACCGAAGGAAGCTGCACCGAAGGAAGCTGCGCCCAAGCAGGCCGCGCCGAAGGAAGCCGCACCGAAGCAGGTTGCCGCTCCGGCTGCAGCGCCGAAGCCTGCCGCTGCTGCCGCAGCGCCGAAGCCCGCTGCCGCGCCCAAACCTGCAGCAACGCCGAAGCCCAGGCCTGCGTCGGCTGCACCAAAACCAACCGGCAAGGCTGCCCCGGCCAAGGGAACGCCAAGCCGATCGAAGCCGTCCGGCTCCAGCTAGGAGTCGGCTGCCCACCAGGCAGCAAGGCAATACGTAAGCACCGCAGTCCGCTGCGGAGATCGCAAGAGCCGCCGGCAAAGTGCCGGCGGAGACCAAAGGAGATCGGTTTCCATGCCGAAGATGAAGACCCACAGTGGCGCCAAAAAGCGCTTCAAGCTGACCGGCAGCGGAAAGCTCAAGCGCCAGCAGGCCAACCGTCGTCACTACCTGGAGCACAAGCCCTCCACGTTGACGCGCCGTCTGGCCAGCGACCAGATCGTGTCCAAGGCTGACACCAAGGTCATCAAGAAGATGCTCGGCGTCTAACACACCCCCTATCACTTCCGGACACCTTCGCAGGCGGCTGTACTGCCGCCCACGGAACCTCTGTTCGGACGATCTATCTAAGGAGTACGCACGTGGCACGTGTGAAGCGGGCAGTCAATGCCCACAAGAAGCGTCGGGTTATTCTTGAGCGCGCCAAAGGCTACCGGGGGCAGCGTTCGCGCCTGTACCGCAAGGCAAAGGAGCAGCTGCTCCACTCGTTCGTCTACAGCTACGGCGATCGCCGCAAGCGCAAGGGCGACTTCCGTCGGCTCTGGATCCAGCGCATCAACGCTGCGTCCCGTGCCAATGGCCTCACGTACAACCGCCTCATCCAGGGCTTGAAGGCTGCCGGCATTGAGGTTGACCGCCGGATGCTCGCAGACCTCGCCGTAACTGACGCCAACGCGTTCGCGGCACTTGTGCAGATCGCCAAGGACGCACTGCCGTCCGACACCTCTGCGCCGGTCCACGCCTAGGCAGCGCACCCAGCCGGTTCCGTGAGCCGGTTGAAATAATCCATGAATACATCCGAACGCCCCCAGGCACAGCTACTGACCAATCCCCGATCAGATCGGGTCCGGGAGGTAGCGAAGCTTGCGGGGCGTTCGGCGCGTCAGCGGCAGGAATCCTTCCTCGCCGAAGGTCCGCAGGCTGTACGCGAAGCGTTGCGCCTCCACGAGGCCCGCCGTTTGGCCGGGGGAGCCGGCGTCGTGGAGGACGTGTATCTGACGGCTGAGACCCTGGCGCGCTACCCGGAGTTCGGTGCTGTGGTTCCGCCGCGGATGGTGACGGCCGAGGTGCTTGCAGCTATGAGCTCAACCGTCACGCCGCAGGGTGCCCTCGCAGTCTGCCGTTTCATCGACTCGTCGCTGGCGTCGGTGCTTGAGCGCAGTCCGCGGCTGATTGCCGTCCTGGTGGAGGTTCGTGATCCCGGAAATGCCGGGACTATCCTCCGTGCCGCCGACTCCGCCGGCGCTGACGCTGTGGTGTTGACCAGCGGAAGCGTGGACGTCTACAACCCGAAGACCGTCCGGTCGACTGTGGGTTCCCTTTTCCATCTGCCCGTGGTGGTCGGCGTCGATACCCGGGACCTGCTGACAGCGCTTGCCGGTCATTCCGTCACGGTGCTGGCGGCCGACGGCTACGGCGACTGGAACCTGGACGAGCTTCAGGACGCGAGTGCGGCCAGGCGGCTGGCGCCGTCGTCCCTGAGTGTAAATGAGCAGGACGCACGGAAGCCGTTCCTGGAGGCCCCCACAGCCTGGTTTTTCGGCAACGAGGCGCAGGGATTGGCGCCGGAAGTATTGGAGGCAGCCGGCCACCGGGTGTCAGTACCCATTTACGGCAGCGCTGAGAGCCTGAATGTCGGTACCGCAGCAACTGTGTGCCTCTACGCGTCCGCCCGGGCTCAGCGCGGTTAGACGGCTTTCTTCCGTCGGGTCCGCGGGAGGCGGCCAAAAGCTCAGCGGGAGGCGGCGAGAACCGGCTTCTCCGGAGCCGTGGCGGCGCGGTCCATCCGACCGCTGATCAACGCCACTCCCAGACCGAAGGCCGCAAGCACAGCACCCACCAGGGCCGGTGCCGTGTAGCCCCAGCCGAGCGCGATCACCGCGCCGCCGAGAAACGCGCCCAACGCATTCGCCGTATTGAGCGCCGCGTGGTTCATGGAAGACGCCAGCGACGGAGCGTCGGGGGAGACATCCATCAGGCGCACCTGCAGCGAGGGGATCAGAGCCGATCCGATCGCCCCGACGAGGAAGACGAACAGCAGGGCCGTCGGTGCCCACTGCACCGCCACGGCGAAAAGCAGAAGGCACACCGAGATGCTTCCCATCACCCAGTAGATGGTCCCCAATACGGAGATATCGGCGAGTCGCCCGCCTACGACGTTGCCTGCGACCATGCCAAGACCATAGAGCGCGACGACGATCGGCAGCACAGCTTCGGAGACACCGGCCACTTCCGTCATGGTCGGTGCAATGTAGGTGTACACAGCGAAGAATCCGCCGAAACCGACCGTGCCGATCAGCAGGGTCATCCATACCTGTCCCCGTTTCAGTGCCCCCAGCTCCCGGGTGATGCTCGCGCCGTCGCGTACGTCCTGATGGGGTACAAAGCGGGCGATCAGGAGCAGCGTGAGGATGCCGATGAACCCTACGAGGATGAACATGGTCCGCCACCCGAACTGCTGCCCGAGCCAGGTCGCAAAAGGCACTCCCACAACGTTGGCAATGCTCAGTCCCATCATGACCATCGCAACAGCGTG
The DNA here is from genome assembly GCF_055657625.1 of Arthrobacter sp. KKT183. Lineage (NCBI taxonomy): Bacteria > Bacillati > Actinomycetota > Actinomycetes > Micrococcales > Micrococcaceae > Arthrobacter > Arthrobacter sp. KKT183. The sequence goes on from NZ_CM145770.1 coordinate 1,246,542, forward strand.
GGCACGCCGCGTCGGCGAGGACAGTGATGCGGCGATGACCGCGGCTACTCCGAAGAAGGCCCCGTGGGGCAAGCCGGAGATGAATCGGGAGACCAGGAGCCACCCGTAGTCGTGGGCAATGTAGGAGGAGAGGTTCCCTACGGTGAAGAGCGCCATCAGTGCCAGCGCTACCCGCTTGTGCGGGAGCCGGGCACCGAGCGTTGAGAGCAGGGGAGCACCAACGACGACTCCCAGCGCGTACGCCGAGATGACGTGCCCGCCCGCGGGGATATCCACGCCGAGGTCATCCACCATGCTGGGCAGCAGCCCCATGATGGCGAACTCGGTAGTGCCGATCCCGAAGCCACCCACCGCCAGGGCGAGAATCGCCAGGACAAGGGTGTGCGTTGGTCGTTCGGCGGGCATTGCAGGCACGGGACTCATTTCGACGACGGGAAGCGCCTAAGCGGCGCCGGTTATGTGGCCGCGCATCGTTGAGCAGGGACTTCTTGCACCTTCCACTTTACGGGTCCGAGATTGGATCGATGCCAAAAAGATCCCGAACCGGGCGGTGCAAAGTACGGCAGTCGGCTCTAAAATTGGACCGGCACGAGGAGCGCGGAGCCATGGATGGATCATCCCCTGAACCAGCAATTTCCCCCGGAACGTCTCAGTATTCGTTCCGGAGATCATCTGACTACGGGTCGCCCGCGCCGCCTTCGGCTGTCCACCGGCTGTTGACCACCTGCCTTCTGACGTTCAGCCTCATTGTGGGCATGCTGGGAGCTACCGTTCCCGCGGCTCACGCGGCGCCCCTTTTCGGTCATGACGTTTCCTGGCCACAGTGTTCGACGGCGCAGGGCGGCTTCGGGCTGCCTCTTCCGCCGCCGGCATCCCAGTTTGTCATCATCGGCCTGACCCGCGGGCTTGCCTTCACCGAAAACCCGTGCCTTGCAGACCAGGTAACCTGGGCGCGCACCAACGCCAAGCCGGCCCACGGCTACGCCATGGCCACCTACCCGACTGCGGCCCAGCTCACCACCTACGGCGGGCAGGGGCCGTGGTCGTCCACAACGCACGCCGGGCGGCTTTCCAACGTTGGCTATTCGGAGGCCCGCTTCGCCGTTCAGAGCCTCACTCGGATCGGATTCCGCCCGCCGGTGGTGTGGATCGATGTTGAACCGCGCCCTGCCCAACCATGGCCGGCTGCAACCGCCGCCCAACGATTGGACAACAGATACGTCGTCGAAGGGCTCATGCGCGGATTGCGTGACGCTGGATTCGCCTACGGTTTCTACTCCTACGCCGCCGGTTGGCAGGAAATCGTTGGCCAATGGCGGTTGACGGGCGTACCTGTCTGGGCCACGGCAGGCAGGCTGGACTACCCGACCGAAGCACTCGACAGGTGCTTTCCACCCAGCTTCTCCGCCGGCCGTGTCTACATTTCCCAGTGGTATGACGATGTCCGTGACTATGACCGCACGTGCGAACCGTATAACTTCACTGCGCTGCCCATCCCGGCCTCTACGCTGACCGGCTCCACCGCCGAGTTCAACGGGGACTGGCGTAACGACATTCTGGCCCGCGTCGGCGCGACCGGCGAGCTGAGACTGTATGCCGGAACCGGTGCCGGGCGTTTGAACTCCGGAATCCAGATCGGCAATGGCTGGGGGATCTTCAACGCGCTGGAGACACTCGGCGACTTCAACGGCGACGGCCCCGCAGATGTGATCGGTCGCGAAGCAGCTACCGGGGTGCTGTGGCTCTACAGGGGGAACGGCACCGGCGGTTGGTTGCCGCGTGTACAGGTGGGCCATGGCTGGAATGGAATGAGCAGCATCACTGCACCTGGGGATTTCGACGGTGATCAGCGGGTGGACCTGCTGGCACGCGAACGGGCCACGGGTGCGTTGTGGCTGTATCGGGGGAATGGTTCCGGTGGTTGGCTGCCGCGCGTCCTCGTGGGAAGTGGATGGAACTCGATAACCGCGATCATCACGCCGGGCGATTTCAGCGGCGACCGGACCAGCGACATCCTCGCACGCGATGCCGCGGGCATCCTCTGGCTCTACCCGGGTAACGGTGCGGGCGGATGGTTGCCACGGGTCCGCGCCGGGCATGGCTGGAACTCGATGACCGCGATCGTTGGAACGGGTGACCTCAACGGTGACCGAATTGCTGACATCGCCGCACGTGATTCGAGCGGTGCACTCTGGCTGTACCCGGGCAACGGCAGGTCCGGCTTCCTTTCGCGCAGTCCCCTCGGCTCAGGCTGGAACGGAATCAACGCCATCTTCTAAGCCGTCGTTCTGCGCCCCTAGACTGGCTGGATGACCGATACCCAGCGCACACAAGTTGTCGGCGCCGCCATTGTTGATTCGCTCACTGTACCGTCCAAACTGCTCGCAGCGCGCAGAAGCGCTCCGGAGCAGTTCGCCGGGCAGTGGGAGTTCCCCGGCGGCAAGGTTGAGCCGGATGAAGATGACTTGGAGGCGGTCCAGCGTGAAGTGCGCGAAGAGTTGGGCGTGGACGTGCAGGTCGGGGCTGAACTCGTCGGCCCTGATCCCGACGGCTGGCCGCTGAATGCCTCAGCAGGAATGCGGGTGTGGCTGGCGGTCATCACCGCCGGCATACCGGCCGCATTGCAGGACCACGACGAGCTCCGCTGGGTCAGTCTCAGGGATACCGGCGAGCTCCGGGATCTTCCGTGGATCCCTGCGGACCGTCCCATCGTTGATGCTCTGCTCGAGACCGTGGTTCCGGTCGAAGATCTGACTTAGGAGCAGAAGAGGGTAGCCGGGCGCAGACGCGGGAAGTTCGGCTCAGAAGAGCGTGGGCTCGGCTGCTGACACCCCATGCCCGGGCGATGCCGACGACGACGGCGCGTGCCCACCTGCTCCCGCTTCCTCCCGAAAGAAGCGTGCCCCGGCAGCCAATCCATGACGACGCCGGTGCACCTGCACGCGTTTCGAGAGCCAGGTGCGGTATTCACCGGAGGTGTAAGTGCCTCCGCCATAGAGCCGGCGGTAGCGTCCGACCAGCGAGGGATGTTTTTTGGCCAGCCATTCCATGTACCACTCACGGGCTCCCGGACGCAGGTGCAGTGCTCCGGCGGACACACCCGTGGCGCCCGCCGCAGCGAGGGCTGCGAACAAGGCGTCCAGGGCTTCATCGCTGTCGGTGAGCCACGGCAGGATGGGCATGGCCATGACGCCGCAGGGCAGACCCGCATCCCGCAACCTGGTGATGAGGTCCAGGCGTGCGCGCGGGGTGGGAGTTCCCGGTTCCACCGTGTGGGCAAGCTCGGGATCGAGCACCGCAAGCGAAATTCCCATGCCGAGGCTGACCTGGGTGCCGGCTTCCTTGAGTAGCGGAAGATCCCGGCTGAGCAGCGTCCCCTTGGTGAGAATGGAAAACGGTGTACCGCTGTCTGCGAGCGCACGGATGATGCCCGGCATCAACCGGTACCGTCCTTCGGCCCGCTGGTAGGGATCGGTGTTGGTGCCCATCGCCACGTGTTCGCAGTTCCAGGAGGGTTTGGCTACCTCGCGCCGGAGGACCTCGCCGATGTTGGTCTTGACCACTACTTGCGAGTCGAAGTCGAGACCGGTGTCCAGGTTGAGGTAGCTGTGGGTCTTGCGGGCGAAGCAGTACACGCACGCATGCGAACACCCACGGTAGGGGTTGACGGTCCACGAGAACGGCATTCCCGAACTTTCCGGGACTCGGTTCAGGGCCGATTTGGCCAGCACCTCGTGGAAGGTGATGCCCGCGAACTCCGGGGTTCTAACGGACCGCACAAGCCCGGCGAGCGGCACCAGCGGCTCCGGTTCTCCGGCAGCGGCCACCGTCGTCGTCGTTTTTTGCGCATCCCATCGCATTCTTTTATTAGAACATACGTTCCTATTGAATTGCGGAAAGGCCGGAGGGATAGGCTGGTGAAATGATCCTGCTCACCGGCTTTGAGCCTTTCGGCGGCGAAACCGTCAATCCCTCCTGGGAGGCGGCTCAGCAGGCCGCAGCCATCCTGGCGGATGAGGGCGAGGCGGTGGTAGCGGTTCGGTTGCCCTGCGTCTTCGGCGCAAGCATCGATGTGCTTGCTGATGCCGTTCGTGCTCACCAGCCGCAGCTGGTGCTGTGCGTGGGGCAGGCGGGAGGCCGGTCGGAAGTCTCTCTCGAGCGGATCGCGATCAATGTCGATGATGCCCGGATTCCGGATAATGCGGGCAACCAGCCGGTGGACGATGCCGTGCGCGCCGGCGGGCCAGCGGCTTACTTCAGCACTCTTCCGCTCAAGCGGAGCCTGCAGGCGCTGGTGGAGGCCAGGCTGCCCGCGGCGGTGTCCCAGACGGCCGGCACGTATGTCTGCAACCACGTCTTCTACGGGCTCATGGATCTACTGGCCCACGGTGACGGTGCGCCGCGCGGCGGCTTTATCCATGTGCCGTTCTCGACCGAACAGGCACAGGCTCACGGCGCGTCCGGGATGCCGATCGGGGAGATGGCCCGCGCGCTGGTTGTTATTGCCCGGACGAGTGCCGACTCCGGAGCGGATCTGAGGATCGCAGCCGGCGCGGAGCACTGACACGCCGGGTCAGCGCGGCGCGCAGCGGGCGCTCCACGTAGCCGCCCTCCTGGAGACCGGCCCCGCGTTCGAAGACATTGCGCGACGCCGGATCACCAGTGAGGAGCCAGGACGCCCCCGCGGCAAGAAAGTAGGCCGGCAGGAACGGCAGGCCGAAGCACAACGCATACTGCGTACAGTGGCGTGCTTCATGTTCGACGAGCCGCGGTCTCCGGGCCACCACTTCCGGTCCCGCACGGAACAGCACAACGTTTCCCACGGTGAACGCAGACGCCTTCGGCAGCCGGGGGGAGTAGTGATGCGCGAAGATGAGGCCGCGGGAAGCGGGGCGGAGCTCGCAGCCCACCAGCTTCGCGGCGGCCAGGCCGAGCAGCGTAGATCCGTTCATCCAGTTGAGTGCCGAGCGCAGGCGGTCGCGGCGATGCATAGGCCCAAGTCTAAAGATATGGTGCAGGACATGCCCGGCCGTGGTTGGGGCCATTCGGGGCACCCGCCAACGGTCCTTTAGACTGGCAAGGCCGCCGGAGTACTGGATCATCAGTGCCGCCGGCACCCATCGCGCTCACGACACCAAGGTAAAAGCACACTCATGTCTGAACCCACCACACCCGCGGACGCTCCGGACACCGCCGCCGCCCCGGATCCCCTGGACGCCGACGCCATCGCGGCCGCGGTTGACCGCGCGCTCAGCGAGATCGCCGCCGCAGGGAACCTCGACGAGCTCAAATCGGTACGGCTTGCCCACACGGGCGAGAAGTCGCCGATGAGCCTCGCGAACCGGCAGATCGGCTCGCTCGCGAAAGACCAGAAGGCCGCCGCCGGAAAGAACATCGGCCCCGCCCGCGGACGCATCAACCAGGCACTCGCCGCCCGGGCAACCGAGCTGGAAGCTGAGCGCGACGCGCGCATCCTCGTGGAGGAGGCAGTCGACGTGACCGCTGCTCCGCGCCGTCGTCGTGCTGGGGCCCGGCATCCGCTGTCCATCCTCCAGGAGCGGGTCAGCGACATCTTCGTCGGCATGGGCTGGGAAATCGCCGAAGGGCCCGAGGTTGAATCCGAATGGTTCAACTTCGACGCGTTGAATTTCAAACCCGATCACCCTGCGCGCGAAATGCAGGACACCTTCTTCGTTGAGCCGCCCGAGGCGCACCTGGTGATGCGCACCCACACTTCACCGGTGCAGGTGCGAGCGATGCTCGAGCGCGAGGTTCCCATCTATGTCCTGTGCCCCGGCAAGGTGTTCCGCACGGACGAGCTGGACGCCACCCACACTCCCGTGTTCCACCAGTTCGAGGGCCTGGCCGTCGACAAGGGCCTGAGCATGGCGGACCTGCGCGGAACGCTCGAACACTTCGCCCGGCTCATGTTCGGCGATGATGCCGGCATCCGCCTGCGTCCCAACTACTTCCCCTTCACCGAACCCTCGGCCGAGCTGGATATCTGGCACCCGGGTGCCAAGGGCGGCCCCCAGTGGATTGAGTGGGGCGGTTGCGGCATGGTACACCCGAACGTGCTCCGAGCCGCCGGCATCGATCCTGACGTGTACTCGGGATTCGCGTTCGGCATGGGCATCGAGCGCACCCTCATGTTCCGCAACGAGGTAGGCGACATGCGGGACATGATTGAGGGCGACGTACGTTTCAGCGAGCACTTCGGGATGGAGATCTAACCGTGCGAGTACCACTGTCCTGGCTGCGTGAGTACGCACAGGTTCCTGGCGAGGCATCCGCCGAAGACGTCATGGCCGAACTGGTGAAGGTCGGCCTGGAGGAAGAGGCCGTCCATCGTCCCACCGATACCCTTTCCGGACCGATCGTGGTGGGACAGGTGCTCTCGGTCGAGAAAGAGCCGCAGACCAACGGTAAGACCATCAACTGGTGCCAGGTCCGTGTGGTGCCCGAGGGCGCTGAGCAGACCCTGACCGCGGACGGCATCGACCCGTCCGGCGTGCAGGGAATCGTGTGCGGCGCACACAACTTCGTCGAAGGTGACAAGGTGGTGGTCACCCTTCCCGGCGCCGTGCTTCCCGGCGATTTCCGCATTGCCGCACGCAAGACCTACGGCCATGTGTCTGCCGGGATGATTGCTTCCGTTCGTGAACTGGGAATCGGTGAGGACCACGACGGCATCCTCGTGTTGTCCACTCTCGGGCTGGACCCGGAGGTCGGATCGGACGCCATGGAGTTATTGGGACTCTATGACCAGGCGGCCGAAATCAATGTGACCCCCGACCGCAGCTACTGCTTCTCAATCCGGGGGATCGCGCGTGAGTACGCCCACGCCACGGGGTCGGCGTTCACCGACCCGGCTGCCGCCGTCGTCGTGGATCTGGTGGACGGCGCGGGGTACCCGGTGCGGCTGGAAGACCAGGCTCCCATTTACGGGAATGCCGGCTGCGACCGTTTCGTGGCCCGCGTGGTGCGCGGGGTGGATGCCACCCGGCCGACGCCGCAGTGGATGGTCTCGCGGCTGCGCCTGGCGGGCATCCGATCCATCTCGCTGCCGGTCGACATTTCGAACTACGTCATGCTCGAGCTCGGCCAGCCGACGCACTGCTACGACGTCGCCAGGCTCACCGGTGAGGTTGTGGTGCGCCGGGCCAACGCCGGCGAAACCATCGTGACCCTCGATGACCGCAAGCGTGAGCTGCACCCTGAGGATCTCCTCATCACTGACGCTTCGGGCGCCATCGGCATCGCCGGCGTCATGGGCGGAGCGGCCACGGAGGTCTCGAGCTCCACCACGGACGTCCTCGTGGAGTCCGCACACTTCGACGAGGTGTCAATCGCCCGCGCACGCCGCCGCCACAAGCTGCCGTCGGAGGCGTCCAAGCGCTTCGAGCGTGGGGTGGATTGGCACGTTGCCGATGTCGCGGCCCAGCGCGTCGTGGACCTGCTCGTGAGGCTTGCCGGCGGTACCGCCGATGCATCGATCACCGACGTCGGAACCGCGCCCAAACCCATCCTGATCGACCTGCCGGCCGGCTATGCCTCGCAACGGATCGGTATGGATTTCGCGCCGGAACAGGTGGTCGGTGCACTCACCGACCTCGGTGCTGACGTGGCGGAGTACGACGGCGGCTGGCAGGTTACCGCCCCCAGCTGGCGTCAGGACCTGACCATCAAAGACGACCTCGCCGAGGAAATCGCCCGATTGGTGGGCTACGACCAGATCCCGTCGCGGCTGCCGGTCGCTCCTCCCGGGCGCGGCCTCACGCGCACCCAGCAGCAGCGGCGCCGCGTTCTGGCTGCGCTCGCCGGCGCAGGGCTGACCGAAGTGCTGTCCTATCCCTTTGTTTCAATGGAGGCCAACGACACGTTCGGCGCAGCGGAGGGAACGGGACCCGCCGTCAAGCTGGCCAACCCGTTGAGTGCCGAATTCGGCTACCTGCGGCGCTCCATCCTTCCCGGCCTGATCGAGGTGGCCAAGCGGAACTCCTCGCGCGGATTCCGCGATCTGGCGCTCTTCGAGGCCGGTTTGGTGTTCCTGCCGCAGGAGACCCTCGGCACCGCAACCATCCCGCCGCTCGGAGCCCTGCCCGACGACGCGACGCTCGAGACGCTGTACAACGGCCTCCCGCTGCAGCCGCTGACTATCGCCGCCGTGTTCTTCGGCAAGGACTCACCGGCTGCAGCCGGCCACTCTCCGCGTGCCTGGGACTGGGCGGACGCCCTCGACACCGTCCGGTTGATGGCTGACGTCGTCGGCGTCGACCTCGTGATCGAACAGGGTGAGCACCGGGCCTTCCATCCCGGACGCACCGCACGCATCAGTCTGCGCAGCGGTGAGGAGCTCGGCTACGCGGGAGAACTGCATCCGAAGCTGGTCGCCGCGCAGGACCTGCCGCCGCGCACGGTTGCACTGGAAATCAACGCAGACCTGCTGTTCGACGCCGCGCCGGACGTCATCGTGGCCCGGCATCTCTCGACCTTCCCCGCGACCACGCAGGACGTAGCCCTTGTGGTGGACGCGGGTCTGCCGGCCGATGAGGTTCTCGCCACGCTGCGCGAAGGCGCCGGTGAACTGCTGGAGGAGGTGCACCTGTTCGACGTGTACTCAGGACAGGGGATTGGCGACGGCAAGAAGTCACTTGCCTTCGGTCTTCGCTTCCGCGCCACCGACCGCACCCTGACCGCAGATGAGGCGAGCGCCGCCCGCGACCAGGCCGTGCACCTCGCGGCCGAGCGCCACGGAGCCGTGCAGCGCCGCTGACCCGTGTTGCATCCGCGCGTTGAATGTGCAGGACACACCCCCTATGGACAGCCAAAAGGGGTGTGTCCTGACAAATGAACGCGGGTTGGGGGACTTAGCGCGCGGGATCAGGGGAGGAGGAGAAGTTTGCCCGTCGTCCTGCGCGACTGGAGGTCCTCGTGCGCCTGCGCGGCGTCAGCCAACGGGTAACGTGCACCGATCCTCACGGTGAGCGATCCGTCAGCAACCGCGCCGAAGACCTCTCCTGCCCGCCAGCGCCGCTCCTCGGCGGACCGCAGATAGAAGGCGAGGCTCGGCCGCGTCACATAGAGCGAACCGGAGCTGTTCAGCCGCTGCAGATTGAAGTCGGGAACCGGCCCGGATGCAGCGCCGAACAGGACCAGCATCCCGCGCACGCGCAGTGACTCCAGCGACCCGTCGAAGGTCGCCTTGCCCACTCCGTCATAGACCACATCCACACCCGCGCCGTCGGTCAGCTCCCGCACCCGCTCCGAGAAGCCCTCGTAGCGAAGTACGACGTCGGCTCCCGCCTCCCGCGCCAGTGCTTCCTTCTCGTCGGTCGAGACGGTTGTGATGACCCGGGCTCCCTTGGCTTTGAGCATCTGCGTCAGCAGGAGCCCCGTTCCGCCGGCCCCCGCGTGGGTCAGCACAGTTTCACCGTGCTGTACCGGGTACGTGGAATTCACCAGGTAGTGCGCCGTCATTCCCTGCAGCGGAAGCGCGGCGGCGGTCTCAAGGTCCACGCCGTCGGGCACCGGCAGTGCCCTGTCCGCATCAACGAGTGTGTAGTCGGCGTAGGACCGGGAACCCTCGGCGAACGCTATCCGGTCGCCAACCGAGAAGCCGTGGGCCTCCGGCCCTATCCCGATGACTTCACCGGCTGCCTCACCGCCCGGAATGAACGGATACTCAACCGCATAGATCCCGGCACGCTGGTACGTCTCAATGAAGTTCACCCCGACCGCGGCGACCCCGACCAACAGTTGCGAACCGGACGGTGCAGGCCGTTCGATGGACACGGGTTTGAGGACCTCGGGTCCTCCGGCGCGCTCAGCGACAATGGCAATGGGCATGTCAGTGCTTCCTCTCATCGGTGTGCTCTTACTGCGGTGCAACCGGTCCCGTGGTGAACTCATTCCGACCTCCAGTACCCATTGGATAAATATGTGCACCAGTGAATAGGTTTGCTGTACGATGAATCGCATGAATATTTCCGTCGCGGTATCCGGAGCAAGCGGCTATGCCGGAGGCGAGGTCCTGCGCCTGCTTTCGACCCATCCCGAGGTGAGGATAGGCGCGATCACCGCCCACAGCAGTGCCGGCAGCAGGCTGGGCGAGGTGCAGCCGCACCTGCACTCCCTCGCTGGCCGCATTATTGAGGAAACCAATCCCGCCAACCTCGCCGGGCATGATGTCGTCTTTCTCGCCCTGCCCCACGGAGCCAGCGCCGAGGTGGCCGCACAGCTGCCGCCGGAAGTCCTGGTCATCGACGCCGGAGCTGACCACCGGCTCGAAGACGCCGACGCCTGGCACCGCTTCTACGGCTCGGAGCATGCCGGCACCTGGCCCTATGGACTTCCGGAGCTGCCCGGTGCCCGCGACGCGTTGCGGAACGCCCGCCGCATCGCCGTCCCCGGTTGCTACCCGACCAGCGCACTCTTGGCCCTCACCCCGGGATTCGCTGCGGGGCTGCTCCAGCCGGACGACGTCGTCATTGTGTCTGCCTCCGGTGCCTCCGGCGCCGGCAAGGCGCTGAAATCGCATCTGCTCGGCTCAGAGATGATGGGCGGGATGAGCCCATACGGAGTCGGCGGCAGCCACCGGCACACCCCGGAGGTGGAGCAGGGGCTGGGCTGGGCTGCCGGTGCGCCGGTCACGGTCTCCTTCACACCGACCCTCGCTCCGATGTCACGCGGCATCCTGACGACGGCGACTGCGCGGGTCACACCCGGTACCACCGCTGAGCAGCTGCGTGAGGCGTGGGAAACCGCGTACGACGACGAACCCTTCGTCACGCTGTTGCCGCTTGGTCAGTGGCCCGCCACCAAATCCGTCCTCGGGTCCAACTTTGCGCAGCTCCAGTTGGCTTTCGACGAGCATGCCGGCCGGGTCGTCGTCAGCTGTGCCATCGACAACCTCACCAAGGGGACTGCCGGTGGTGCGGTGCAGTCTATGAACATTGCCCTCGGTCTGCCGGAGATCACGGGCCTCACCGGATCAGGAGTTGCACCGTGAGCGTTACCGAACCGCAGGGATTCCGCGCAGCAGGCGTGGCGGCAGGACTGAAGTCGACCGGGGCACGGGATGTCGCCGTCGTCATCAATGATGGTCCGCACCACCAGGCAGCGGCGGTTTTCACCTCCAATCGGGTCGCCGCTGCGCCCGTTCACTGGTCGCGTCAGGTGGTCTCGGACGGGCGGGTGGATGCCGTCGTGCTCAATTCCGGTGGTGCAAACGCCTGCACCGGGCCGCAGGGCTTTCAGAACACGCACCGCACCGCGGAGTTCGCGGCGGAGGCGCTTGGCGTCTCAGCCAGCGATGTCTTCGTCTGTTCCACCGGGCTCATCGGAGAACAGCTGCCCATGGACAAGCTGCTGCCGGGCGTCAACGAGGCAGCCGCACACCTGTCCGACGGCGGCGGCCGGGCTGCGGCCGAGGCAATCATGACCACTGACTCGGTGCCCAAGACCGCAACCTACCCCGCCACGCAGGATGAGCCGAGCGAGGGCTACTCCATCGGCGGAATGGCAAAGGGTGCTGGAATGCTTGCGCCGGGCCTCGCCACCATGCTGGTTGTCCTCACCACTGACGCCGTCCTGGACGCTGCAGTCCTCGATACCGCGCTGCGTGCCGCAACCCGAGTCACCTTTGACCGCGCTGACTCGGACGGTTGCATGTCGACCAACGACACGGTGGTGCTGCTTGCCTCGGGCGCGAGCGGAGTCCGTCCGGATCCGGCCCAGTTCACCGAAGCTCTCACCGGCGTCTGCTCTTCACTGGCTCATCAGCTCATTGAGGATGCGGAAGGAGCGAGCCACACCATCGCGATCCGGACCATCAACGCAGCCACCGAGGAAGACGCCGAAACCGCTGGTCGTGCCGTTGCCCGGTCCAACCTCTTCAAGGCTGCCATTTTCGGCAACGACCCGAACTGGGGCAGGGTCCTGGCGGCCGTCGGCACCACCGACGCCGTTTTCGAGCCCGATCGCCTCGATGTAGCGATCAACGCGGTGCAGATCTGCCGCGACGGCGGAATCGGTGAACCACGGGAACTGGTCGACCTGACCGCCCGCCTGGTCACCGTCGAGATCAACCTCAACGCCGGCTCCGAATCGGCCACAATCTGGACCAATGACCTCACGCACGACTACGTGCATGAAAACTCGGCCTACTCGAGCTGAACTTTTCAGGTGAAGATGCTGCCGCTGCAGACGCCGAGTCGAAGGACAAAATGAACACTCTCAACGCCGCCCAGGACAAGGCGGCAACCCTGATCGAGGCGCTTCCCTGGATCCAGCGGTTCGCCGGCACCACCATGGTCATCAAGTACGGCGGCAACGCCATGGTCAACGATGAGCTGCGCCGTGCCTTCGCCGAGGACATCGTGTTCCTCCACCACGCCGGGGTGCGCCCCGTCGTGGTGCATGGCGGCGGCCCGCAGATCAACGGGATGCTGGACCGGCTTGGCATCACCTCGGAATTCAAGGGCGGCCTGCGCGTCACTACCCCGGAAGCCATGGATGTTGTCCGCATGGTGCTGACCGGCCAGGTGAGCCGTGAACTGGTCGGCCTCATCAACTCCCATGGGCCCTATGCCGTTGGTCTCTCCGGTGAGGACGGCGGCCTGCTCCGGGCCGTCCGGACCGGCACCGTAGTGGACGGCGAGGAAGTTGACCTCGGGCTGGTCGGCGAAGTGGTCGGAGTCAACCCGGCCGCAATCCTCGACATCCTCGAAGCAGGACGCATCCCGGTCATCTCCACCGTGGCACCCGAGACTGACTCCACAGGCAATGGAACGGGACAGGTCCTCAACGTCAATGCCGACACCGCCGCTGCGGCGCTCGCCGAAGCGCTCGGTGCGTCGAAGCTCGTCATCCTTACCGACGTCGAAGGTCTCTACTCCAACTGGCCGGACCGCACGAGCCTGATTTCTTCACTGACGGCTGCCGATCTGCGAGGCCTCCTGCCCGAACTGGAATCGGGGATGATTCCCAAGATGACCGCCTGCCTCAAGGCCGTTGACGGGGGAGTGGAGCGGGCGCACATCGTCGACGGACGACTGCCGCACTCAATGCTGCTTGAGATTTTCACGGCCGCTGGAATAGGCACACAGGTAGTGCCGGACGAGGACGAAGCACTGTGACCAAGGAAACCGCCCTCGAATCCGCATCGGCAGCGGCGCTCATTGACCCTGCACAGGGGAAAGAATGGCTGCAGCGCTATTCGAACGCCGTGCTGGGTGTTTTCGGCACGCCGCAGCGCGTTCTGGTGCGCGGAGCTGGCTGCCACGTCTGGGATGCCGACGGCAAGCAGTACCTCGACCTCCTCGGCGGAATCGCCGTCAACGCGCTGGGCCACGCCCACCCCTTCGTCACGTCGGTGATTTCCTCCCAGCTGGCCACCCTCGGGCATGTCTCGAACTTCTTCACCAGCCCCACGCAGGTGGCGCTCGCCGAGAAGCTCCTGTCCCTGTCCGGTGCCGGCGAAGGATCGAAGGTGTTTTTCGCGAACTCCGGCACCGAGGCCGTCGAGGCAGCCTTCAAGCTCGCCCGCCGCAACAGCGCCGGCGGACGCAAGCGCATTCTCGCGCTTGCTGGCGGCTTCCACGGCCGCACCATGGGCGCTCTCGCCCTCACCGCGAAGCAGGCGTACCGCGAGCCGTTCGAACCGCTGCCCGGCGGCGTCGAGCATCTGCCGTTCAATGACACCGCGGCGCTGGAGGCAGCGCTCGATGAGTCTGTTGCCGCCGTCGTCCTCGAACCTATCCAGGGCGAGGCGGGCGTGCGCCCGCTCAGCATCGACTACCTGCGCAAGGCACGTGAACTGACCAGTGAAGTCGGCGCGTTGCTCATCCTGGACGAGGTACAGACCGGCGTGGGCCGCACCGGGCGCTGGTTCGCGCACCAGGCAAGCGGTATCACCCCTGATGCCATGACCCTGGCCAAAGGACTGGGCGGCGGTTTCCCCATCGGTGCGCTGGTGACATTCGGTAGTGAGGTGTCCTCGCTGCTCACGCCGGGCCAGCACGGAACGACCTTCGGCGGGAATCCAGTCGCGACGGCCGCTGCGCTGGCCACCCTGCACGCGCTTGAGGCGGGTTCGGTGCTGCAGAACGCGAACGACGTCGGCAGCTACCTTCGCAGCAAGCTGGCCGGCGTGAGCGGCGTGAGCGAGGTCCGCGGAGAGGGCCTGCTGATCGGTTTCGACCTCGACGGCGACTACGCCCCGGACGCCGTCACGGAGGCCCTCACCCAGGGGTTCATCATCAACGCGCCCACGCCGCACACACTCCGGCTCGCGCCGCCGCTGATCCTGACGCGCACCCAGGCACAGAGCTTCCTCAATGCACTGCCGGCGATCCTCGAGACGGCACGAAACTGCGGTGCAGCCGGAAACAACGCAGCCGGAAACAACGCAGCCCAGACCACGGAGGCATCCGAATGACCCGCCACTTCCTACTCGACACCGACCTCACCCAGGCTGAACAAAACGAGGTCCTCGACCTCGCGCTTGAACTGAAGAAGGCACCGTACTCGAACCCCGCCTATGCCGGTGATGGCTCGGGACGCAAGACCGTCGCCGTGATCTTCGACAAGACCTCCACCCGGACCCGCGTGTCCTTTGCCACGGGGATCGCGGACCTCGGCGGGGTGCCGCTCATCATCGGTGCGGGCGAGTCGCAGCTCGGTCACAAGGAATCCATCGCTGACACGGCCAGGGTCCTTGAACGGATGGTCTCCACCATCGTCTGGCGCACCTATGCGCAGGCCGGGCTCGAGGAGATGGCCGAGGCATCCTCCGTGCCCGTCATCAACGCGCTCTCCGATGACTATCACCCGTGCCAGCTGCTCGCCGACCTGCTGACCGTCCGGGAACACAAGGGCGCGCTGGCAGGCCTCACGCTCGCTTACTTCGGTGATGCCGCGAACAACATGGCGAACTCCTACCTGCTTGCCGGGGTCACCGCCGGTATGCACGTACGCATCGCGGGTCCCGAGGGCTACCTGCCGGAACAACACATTGTCGACGCCGCCAACAAGCGCGCCGCGGAAACCGGCGGCTCGGTGCTGATCACCACGGATGCAGGCGAGGCGGCAACCGGGGCCGATGTCCTTGCCACCGACACCTGGGTGTCCATGGGGCAGGAGATCGAGGACGACGCCGCGAAGACTGCGAGATTCGAGCTGTTCCGTCCGTACGCCCTTGATGAGGCGCTGCTGGCGCAGGCGGCGGCCGACGCCGTCGTCCTCCACTGCCTGCCGGCTTATCGCGGCTACGAGATTTCCGCCGCGGTCATCGACGGGCCGCAGTCTGTTGTGTGGGACGAGGCGGAGAACCGGCTGCATGCGCAGAAGGCGCTCATGGTGTGGCTCATGGAGCGCTCGTGACTACTGCGGCGTCACCAGGTCAATCGGCCGGCCAGCCTCCTGGTCAGCCGACAGGTCAGCCAACGACGAAGATCGCCCGCCAGGCCCGGATCACTGCCCTGCTCACCGCACAGTCGGTGCGGTCCCAGTCTGAACTGGCCGAACTGCTGGCGGATGCCGGTCTACAGGTGGCGCAGGCCACGCTGTCCCGTGACCTCGTCGAGCTGGGAGCCGTGCGCGTCCGTGGTAAGGACGGCGCACTGGTGTACGCCGTGCCCGGTGAAGGCGGCGGGCGGGCACCGCAGAGCGGCGTCACGCAGGAAATCCTGGACAGCAGGTTGTCCCGGCTGTGCGGGGAGCTCCTCGTGACGGCCGAGGCATCCGGGAACGTGGTGGTCCTGCGTACGCCGCCGGGAGCCGCGAACTTCCTGGCGCTGGCCATCGACCATTCGGTCATGCCGTCGGTGCTCGGTACGATCGCCGGAGACGACACGATTATGCTGGTCAGCCGCGATCCTTCCGGCGGCGCCGAGGTGGCTGCCCGATTCCTGCAGTTCGCGCACGAAGCGTCCTGAACACCAGATTTTCTCCACATCACCGAAATACCCCAACACACAAGAGGAGCTACCCAAGTGACTGAACGCATTGTCCTCGCCTACTCAGGCGGACTGGATACGTCGGTGGCCATCGGCTGGATCGCCGAGGCAACCGGAGCAGAAGTGGTGGCTGTCGCCGTCGACGTCGGACAGGGCGGGGAATCGCTCGAGACCATTCGCCAGCGCGCACTGGGCTGCGGCGCCGTGGAAGCCTACGTCGCGGACGCACGTGACGAGTTCGCCAACGAGTACTGCATGCCCACGCTGCGTGCGAACGCCCTGTACATGGACGCCTATCCGCTGGTCTCCGCCATCTCCCGGCCGGTGATCGTCAAGCACCTCGTCGCCGCGGCGCGTGAGTTCGGCGCCTCCACCGTTGCGCACGGCTGCACCGGCAAGGGTAACGACCAGGTCCGGTTCGAGGTCGGCATCCAGACCCTCGGCCCGGATCTGAAGTGCATCGCACCCGTCCGTGACCTCGCACTCACCCGCGACAAGGCCATCGCCTTCGCTGAGGAAAAAGGCCTGCCGATCGAGACCACCAAGAAGAACCCATTCTCGATCGACCAGAACGTCTGGGGACGCGCCGTCGAAACAGGCTTCCTCGAGGACATCTGGAACGGCCCCACGAAGGATGTCTATGACTACACCGATTCCCCCGAGTTCTCACCGGCGGCCGATGAGGTGGTCGTCTCCTTCCGCGAGGGCATTCCGGTGGCGATTGACGGCCACGCCGTCACGCCGCTGCAGGCCATCGAGGAACTGAACCGCCGCGCGGGCGCACAGGGCGTAGGCCGGATCGACATTGTCGAAGACCGCCTGGTGGGTATCAAGAGCCGCGAGATTTACGAGGCGCCCGGAGCCATGGCCCTGATCACCGCCCACCGCGAACTGGAGAACGTCACGGTTGAACGCGAGCAGGCCCGGTTCAAGAAGACCGTTGACCAGCGCTGGACCGAGCTGGTGTATGACGGCCAGTGGTTCTCCCCGCTGAAGCGCTCGCTGGAAACCTTCATCGACGATACCCAGCGCTACGTGTCCGGCGACGTGCGGATGGAGCTGCACGGCGGGCGGGCAACCGTCACCGGCCGCCGCTCCGACGTCGGGCTGTACGACTTCAACCTGGCCACCTATGACACCGGTGACACTTTTGACCAGTCGATGGCCCGTGGCTTCATCGAAATCTTCGGGCTGTCCTCCAAGGTGGCCTCAGGCCGCGATCAGCGCGCAGGAAGCTGAACGGTGACGGAGGCACACGGTACTGCCGCACACGGGACGAACGAAGGGTCGCTATGGGGCGGCCGGTTTTCCGGCGGTCCCGCGGACGCCCTCGCGGCGCTGAGCAAGTCGACGCATTTCGACTGGCGGCTCGCCCGTCATGACATCGCCGGCTCACGTGCGCACGCCCGCGTCCTTCACCGTGCCGGCCTGCTCGACGACGGCGAGCTGGCCGGCATGCTGGCCGCCCTGGACACGCTCGACGACGACGTCCGCACGGGCGCGTACGTGCCGGCGGACTCCGACGAGGACGTGCACGGTTCGCTTGAGCGGGGCCTGATTGAGCGGGCGGGGCCGGCCCTCGGCGGCAAGCTCCGTGCCGGCCGCTCCCGCAACGACCAGGTGGCCACGCTCGGCCGGATGTACCTGCGGGAACACGCCCGCATCATTGCCGGCGGCGTCCTCGCCACGATTGACGCACTGGTGGAACAGGCTCAGGAGCACCTGGAGGTGCCGATGCCGGGCCGTACCCACCTTCAGCACGCGCAGCCGGTGCTCCTGAGCCACCACCTGCTCGCCCACGCCTGGGCTCTGCTGCGCGATGTGCAGCGGCTCCAGGATTGGGACCGCCGGGCGGCGGTCTCGCCGTACGGCTCAGGCGCGCTGGCGGGATCGTCGCTCGGCCTTGACCCGGAGGCGGTCGCTGCCGAGCTGGGGTTCGAGTCGGCGACGCATAATTCGATCGACGGCACTGCGTCGCGGGACGTGTATGTGGAGTTTGCCTGGGTGGCCTCAATGATCGGAGTTGACCTCTCGCGCATCAGCGAAGAGGTCATCATCTGGGCAACCAAGGAATTCTCCTTCGTCACGCTGCATGACTCCTTCTCCACCGGCTCATCGATCATGCCGCAGAAGAAGAACCCCGATGTGGCCGAGCTTGCCCGCGGCAAGGCAGGCCGGCTCATCGGTAACCTGACCGGGTTGCTGGCCACGCTCAAGGGGCTGCCGCTGGCGTACAACAGGGATCTGCAGGAGGACAAGGAGCCGGTGTTCGACGCCGTCGACACCCTCGAGGTGCTGTTGCCCGCCGTCTCGGGCATGATCGCGACGCTGACGTTCCACACCGAACGGATGGCCTCGCTTGCGCCGCTCGGATTCGCTCTCGCCACGGACGTGGCTGAGTGGCTGGTTCGCCAGGGTGTGCCGTTCCGGGAGGCGCATGAGCTCTCCGGCGAAGCGGTCAAGCTGGCTGAAAGCCGCGGCGTCGAACTGTGGGACCTGACCGACGCGGACTACGCCGGCATTTCCGCGCGGCTGACGCCGGGTGTCCGGGAGGTACTGACCGTCGAAGGGTCGCTGAACAGCCGCGACTCACAGGGCGGAACCGCCCCGGCTGCAGTACGCCGCCAGCTGGATGAACTGGCCGAGCAGGTGGCGCAGGCGCGATCGGCGCCGGCGTTGTCCTAGCTCCAGATACAGGCACAGCGCTGGAAGTTGCGGGTATCCTCGGGACAAACCACCCGATCCCGATCCCGAGGATGTCCGTGAACACGTCGCAGCCGGAAGCACCCCAGCACGATCCCCGGAGACTTCCGGGACTCCTTGCCGACGCGGGCCGGGAACTGCTGGCAACAGCGGCCGGGCTCAGCGACGTCGCCCTCGCGGAACCGTCGGACCTCCCGGGCTGGAATCGCGCCTTCGTCATCGCCCACGTCGAGGGCGTGTGCCGGGCGATGACGCGTCAGCTCGAATTCGCCGCCCGCGGTGAAACCGTCGATTTTTACGACGACGGGCCCGACGGCCGCAACCGGGACATCGAGCGGCGGGCACAGCGCGCTGCAGAAGAGCAACTTAACACCCTGACCGACGCCGTCAGCACCGCCGTGGCGGTGTTTGCCGGCGTGACCGGCAGCGAGTGGGACAGTCGTATTTCCTACCGGGACGGCACCGTACGCGACGGCGCGCTCGCGCTCTGGCGGGAATTGGTCATTCACGCCTCCGATCTCGGCCTCCGACGCACCTCCCTCGACTGGGGCAGCGCCTTCTGCCACTACCTTTTCGAATTCCTCACAGCACGGGTCCCCGCAGGCACGGCACTCAAGCTTCAGCCGCTGGGGGAGCAACCACGCACCCTCCTCAACGGTTCGGGAACCCCCGCACGCACTGTCGTCGTCACCGGCCTCCTGCAGGACATCGCCGCCTGGCTGGCAGGTCGGAAGCCGCTGGGCGGGCTGAACGCGACCGCCGCGGCGGACGGCGTTGACCTTCCCGAGCTCCTTCCCTGGCCGTCAGCCATGGCGCCGCGTGGCTGAGGACTACGCTGCATGTCGCGGCGTCTGAAAGATTCGGATCTGCGCCGCGCAACTCTTATCAGGCGCACGGCACTGCGCTAAGTTGGGAAGCACGCGAGCAGAATTACCGCAGGTTCAGGACGAGGTAAAGGCAGACGCCATGACGCCGGATGTTGATCGATCAGCGGCTCATCCCGTGGTGCCGCGTGGCCGCATCGAGCGTTTGAGCGGCGGCTACGTGCTCGCCTTCGACCGCCAGTTCGATTACCCGCGCTCATACATCTGGAACCTGCTGACGGACCCGGGCAAGGTGCGCCTATGGCTGGGAGAACTGGCCGGCCACTGGGAACTGGGGAAGGAATACTCGCTGGATATGGGTGGCGGAGTCACCACGGGTACGGTATTGCAGCTCAATCCGCCCACCAGTCTCCAGATCACCTGGGATGATGCACTGGGTCTCGAATCGATCCTTGAATGGCGCGTGCTTGAGTGCAGCGGCGGCGCCCTGCTGCAGCTGCGCGCACGCTCCGAGACACCGGACTTCCTGACCGAGGGAGCCGCCGGCTGGCAACAGATCCTCGCCGCGCTGGAGGACGTCGCCGCCGGCAGGGAACCGGCGCCCGATGGAGGTTGGGCGGCCCTGCGGGACGCCTATGCCGAAGAGTTCAACGTGTCCAACACCATGGGATGGGTGGAAACGGACGACGGCGTCACCATGGTCCATTTCGACCGTCGCCTCCCTTCCACCCTGCCGCTCGTAAAGGATGCGCTCACTGCGGATCCCGAACAACAGCCGAGGGTTGAGCAGGCTGAGGTCGATTTCACTGCGGACGGCGGCAGTACCCGGGTGGCCGTCCGGCACGTTGTGGAGGGCCAGGACGAAGCTCCCGCCCTGCTGGCTCAGTGGCACGCCCATCTGGATGCTGTCGCGGTGTCGGTGGACGGCGACCAGCCGCATACCAGCATGCGCAAGTTGCACGCGCTCGAAGATTTCTACCGTGCAACGCTTACCGGGTCAGCGGACTGAGAGGCTGTTTTCTCGCGGGCCAGCAGGCTGGTCTTGACGGCAACGCCCCAGCGGAAGCCGCCGAGACTGCCGTCCGTCCGGATCACCCGATGGCACGGAACAAACAGCGCAGCAGCGTTGAAGGCGCAGGCTCCGGCGGCGGCACGGATGGCGGCGGGCCGGCCGGCCAGCCGGGCATACTCCGAATAGGTCACCGGCCTTCCGGGGGCAACAGTGCGCAGCACGTCCCAGGCGTGGTTACGGAAAGGTCCTGACAACTGATGCACCCGTACCCTCTCGATGGCGGCGAGGTCGCCGTCGTAATAGGCTGACACGGCGTCCGTGATGGACGCGAGACTTCGTACAGACTGAACAGGTTCCGCCCTGAGGGTTGGGTGAATCTGACCCGTCAACTCGGAGAGCTCAGCGGTCCAGCCGGAGGCCAGGACTGCACCGTCCCGTTCCACGACCGTAAACGGCCCGTCGGGAGTGGGAACGGTGGTGGTCTGGGTGGTCATGATGCCAGCGCCTTTCTAGGGGTATCGGTTGCTGCCTGGGTTTGTGATTGCTGATCAGCGGCGAGCGGTTTCTCGGAGGCGAGGCGCCAGAGGTGCATGGTCGCGTAGGAACGCCAGGGACTGAACTGTTCACACCAGGCGGTTGTTTCCCGCGGATCGGCGGTGCGTCCGGATAACCGGGCGAAACCTGTGCGGACCGCGGCGTCGTTGTCCAGATGGATATCTGTAGCACCAAGTACCCGCATGGCGACGTAGCGGACAGTCCACGGCCCGATTCCCGGCAGCGGCAGGAGCTTCTGCGCCAGTTCACCGGGTGTGTCAGCCACGCCGATCCTCAGGCTGCCGTCGGCCAGGGCCGCTGAGACGGCCAGCAGACTCGAGCGGCGGCGCGCCGGTCCCTTCAGCAGCGGGCCCGCCCCATCGGCCAGGGCAGCAGCGGTGGGGAACAGACGGGAATGACCGGGACGGCCGAGCCTGGAGGGCTCGCCCAGCACGCTGAGAGTGTCCAGGATACCGGTGGCGGCCGCTACGGTGATCTGCTGGCCGACCATGGCGCGGATCAGGATCTCCTGCGGATCCACCGCACCCGGCAGGCGGATCCCCGGATATTGCTGCACGCGGGTTTCCAGGACCGGGTCTGCCGAGAGGACATCGTCGATGGCCGCGGGATCAGCGTCCAGATCGAACAGGCGTCGGATGCGGGACAGCAGGACGGGCAGGTCCTTCAACTGCTCCACCGTCACGGAGACATCGAGTCCGCGCGGTCCTGGTTCGGCCTTGAACCAGCCCTCGCCGCCGGGCAGGCGCAGCAGGCGGGCATAGCTTGCCGGATCACCCTGCTCAACACCGTTGACGGCGCGGGCGCGCAGGAAGGAGAAGATGCCGTCGTCGTAGGGCGTGCGCGCGGGCAGTGTCAGGCTGAGGGACGTCGGGGAGCCGGCCGCCGTCGATGCATGGGAAAGAGTACGGCTGCGGTGCCGCAGCTGCGAGGGGGAGAGGTCGTAGATCTCCTGGACCGTCTCATTGAACTGGCGGATGCTGTTGAACCCGGAGGCGAAGGCTACGTCGGAAAGCGCCAGATCGGTGGCGGTGAGCAGTGTCCGCGCCGTTTGTGCCCGGGTGGCGCGCGCGAGCGCGAGCGGGCCGGCACCCAGCTCGTGGTGGAGGATCCGGCCAAGCTGGCGGGTTGAGTAGCCGAGCCGCAGCGCCAGCCCCGGAACGCCGACGCGGTCAATCTCGCCGTCGGAAATCAGCCTCATTGCCCGCGCAGCGATATCCGAGCGCAGGTTCCACGCTGGCGTACCGGGTACCGCTTCGGGCAGGCATCGCTTGCAGGCACGGTATCCGGCCTCGTGCGCCGCCGCAGAGGTCGGATAAAAGCTGACGTTGGCCGGTTTCGGAGTGCGTGCAGGGCAGGACGGGCGGCAGTAGATCTTCGTCGTCGCCACCGCGGTGACAAATTGCCCGTCAAACCGGGTGTCCCGCGATTCGATCGCCCGGTACTGCTGCCAGAAATCCATGAGTCCATCCTCGCAGGCGGACGAGTGCGCTGCTAGCGGAAATCGGACATGACCGTGCAGGCTGAGTCCCTGCGTCTTGATACGGTCTTTTCGTGGATCCAGCTCTCCAGCGCACCCGGCTTGCGCACCCGGCCATCGAGGTTGCACCGCTCCTGCTGGGCGCGCACCTGACCCATGACGACGGCGCGGAGCCGGTCACGGTGCGTATCACCGAGGTGGAAGCCTATATGGGGTCAGAAGACCCGGGCTCCCATGCATTCCGCGGACAGACGGCCCGTAACGCGACCATGTTCGGTGAAGCGGGGCACCTGTACGTGTACTTCACCTATGGCATGCACTATTGCGCCAACGTGGTCTGTGGGTGGCCAGGCAATGCCACCGGACTGCTCCTGCGCGCAGGGGAGATCGTCGGCGGAGTGGACGCGGCCCGGCGCCGTCGGGGCAACCCTCGCCTGGACCGGGACCTTGCGCGCGGTCCGGCGCGCCTGGCGCAGGCCCTCGGGATCGACCGGGAGTTGGACGGAACGGATGTTTTCTCTGACCGGCTCCAGCTCACTTTGCCGGACCATCCTGCAGACCCCCTGCGTCTTCAGACGGGCCCGCGCGTCGGCGTGAGTGGACCCGGCGGATCACCGGCCTACCCCTGGCGCTACTGGCTGGCCGGGGACCCGAGCGTCTCCGTGTACCGGCCGGCCGCCAAGCCCCGAGGCGCCCGGAGGGCGGCTGATCCCGCACGGAGAACCGCACCGGGCGAAACATCCGGCAGCGTGCACAGCGGCATAAAGGAAATTCGCACCGAAGGGGGATAGAATTGACGGTCCGCCTTGGCGAGAGGGAAACGCGCAATGCATGAAATGTCAGTAGCCCGGAACGAGCTGGACCACGAGCGGGGTTATGTGGCCGGCCTGTATCAACGGCTTGATGAACTGCGGGCCGAAAAGCAGCGCCAGCTCGATCAGGTGCGCCGGACAACATCGGCCGGATCACATCAGAACCGGTCCGAGCGCGATGCGTTCGCCACCATGTACGAGGACCGCCTCGCCCAGTTGAATGCGGTCGATGACCGGTTGGTGTTCGGGCGTCTCGATCTGGACAGCGGTGATGAGCGCTACATCGGCCGCATCGGTCTGTCCTCCGAGGATCTGCAGCAGCTCATGGTGGACTGGCGTGCACCGGAAGCGGGTACCTTCTACCAGGCCACGGCTTTCGAGCGGATGGGCGTCCGCCGCCGTCGTCACCTGATCCTTTCCCAACGGGACGTCGTCGCTGTGGAAGATGATGTTCTCGACGCTTCCATGCTTACTGACGCCGACTCGCTGCAGGGGGAGGGAGCGCTGCTGGCCGCGCTGAATTCGCGGCGCACCGGGCAGATGTCGGACATCGTCGGAACTATCCAGTCCGAGCAGGACCGCATCATCCGCGCGCCGCTGCCGGGCGTCGTCGTCGTACAGGGCGGTCCGGGTACAGGCAAGACGGCCGTCGCCCTGCACCGGGCTGCCTACCTGCTGTACACACACCGGGAGCGGCTCAAATCTGCCGGAGTGCTGCTGGTCGGTCCTACCAATGCCTTCATGAAGTACATCGAGCGCGTGCTGCCCTCGCTGGGTGAAACCGGGGTGGTGATGGCGAGCATCGGCAGCCTGATGCCGGGGATTCAGGCTGTTCAGGAGCAGTCAGGAGAGACGGCAGAGCTCAAGGGCAGGCTGGACATGGCCGGCGTCATCAAGCAGGCTGTGGCCAACCGGCAGCGCATACCGGCTGAGAACCGAAAGCTCAACGTCGAGGGGACCACCCTGATCCTCACTCCCCGGCAGGTCCGCCGGGCGCGGGACCGCGCCCGCGCCACCGGGAAACCGCACAATGAGGCGCGTACTACGTTCGTGAAGATCATGCTGCGCGAGCTCACCGAGCAGCTGACTGAGCAGCTCGAAGAATCCTCGGGTGCCGGAAACACCGCGGACCGCTCCTATCTCACCGAGGACGTACGGACCTCGCGCGATGTGCGGATCGCGCTCAATCTCGCCTGGATGCCCATGACGCCGGAGAAACTCCTGCGGGACCTTTACGCCAAGCCTGCCCAGCTCGAGGCCGCCGCACCCCACTTGAGCGATGCCGAGCTGGAGCTGCTCTACCGAACGGAAGACGCGCCATGGACGGAAGCGGACGTCCCTCTCCTCGATGAGGCTGCGGAACTGCTGGGTGAGCTTGATGCGTCCGCAGGACGCAACGCCGCGGAACAGGAACAGGAACGACGCCGGGACCTAGCCAACGCCGAGCGCGCCCTGGAGAACGTCAGCGGCACACTTGAGGACGCCGGCATTGACGGCATGCTCAGTGCCGAACAACTCGCGGAGCACAATACGGTTGCGGAATCGCGGTTGACGGCTGCCGAGCGTGCATCCGGTGACCGCACATGGGCGTATGGGCACATCGTGGTGGATGAAGCGCAGGAGCTTTCGCCGATGCAGTGGAGGCTGCTCATGCGCAAATGCCCTCTCAAGTCCTTCACGATTGTCGGTGACATTGCGCAAACCAGCTCCATCGCCGGTTCCCACTCGTGGCAGCAGGCACTCGAGCCGTTCGTGGGGGAGCGGTGGCAGCTTGAGGAGCTGACGGTCAACTACCGGACGCCGGCGCAGATTGCCGAGGCGGCAGTACGCATGGCTAATGCCGCAGGCCTCGTCGTGTCTGCCCCGAAGGCGGTCCGCGAAGGGCGGTGGGATCCGGTGATCGACCAGGTTTCGGAGCTCGAACCGGCGTTACTGTCTGCCTTGCCGGAGGAACTGGATGCGATTTCCGATGGTCTTCTTGCCGTCATCGCGCCTGCGCGCATCGTCGAGCAGGTCCGGGCCGCCGTCACGGCGGCGTACGGCAACCGAGTCGGCAGGGGCGCAGGCGGGCTGGGCCAGGACATCGTGGTCACCACACCACGCGAGGCAAAGGGCCTGGAGTTCGACGGCGTAGTGGTCCTGGAACCGGCCGAGATGCTGAAGCAGGAAGCCGTCCGGGTAGGGGACCTGTACGTCGCAATGACCAGGCCGACCCAGCGTCTCCGCCTCATTTCGACGGGCGAAATTCCGGAGGGCATTGAGGGCTGATATTTTGAAGCAGTGCAACAACCTACCGAAGCCGCGCACGCGGCCGTGAACCAGCAGCAAAACGACAGCTCCTTCGAGAACCTCTGGCAGGAGCTGAAGTGGCGCGGGCTGATCCACGTTTCCACTGATGAGGCGGAGTTAGAAAAACTTCTCGCCGGCGCACCCATCACGTACTACTGCGGTTTTGACCCCACGGCTCCGAGCCTGCATCTGGGAAACCTCGTCCAGTTGCTGACAATGCGCCGGCTTCAGCTTGCTGGTCACAGGCCGATTGGCCTGGTCGGTGGATCCACGGGGCTGGTGGGAGACCCCCGGCCGTCCGCTGAGCGCACCATGAACACAAAGGAAACCGTTGCCGAGTGGGTCGGGTACCTACAGGGGCAGGTCCAGCGGTTCCTGAGCTTCGAGGGCGACAACGCTGCCCGGATGGTCAATAACCTTGACTGGACTGCGCCCATGAGCGCAATTGATTTCCTGCGCGAGGTCGGCAAGCACTTCCGCGTCGGCACCATGGTCAAGAAGGAAACAGTTGCCAAGCGTCTGCACTCCGAGGAAGGCATCAGTTACGCGGAGTTCAGCTACCAGGTGCTGCAGGGCATGGATTACCTGCATCTTTTCCGCGACCACCAGTGCGTCCTGCAGACCGGCGGGTCTGATCAGTGGGGCAACCTGACCAGTGGTACGGAACTCATCCGCAAGGTGGAGGGCAAGACTGTCCACGCAATCGGAACCCCCCTGATCACCAACTCGGATGGCACCAAGTTCGGCAAGAGCGAGGGCAATGCCGTTTGGCTGGATTCGGAAATGACCACACCGTATGCGATGTACCAGTTCTGGCTGAACACGTCGGATGCAGATGTCGTCGACCGGTTGAAGGTCTTCACCTTCCGCAGCCGTGCGGACATCGATCAGCTGGCGGAATCCGTGGCCGACCGGCCGCACCTGCGTGAGGCGCAGCGCGCCCTCGCCTTCGACGTCACTTCACTGGTTCACAGCGTCGAGGCAACGAACAAGGTGATTGCTGCCTCTGCGGCACTGTTCGGGCAGGGCGACCTGACCGAGCTGGACGAGGTCACTCTTCGCGCTGCAACCGCTGAGCTGCCAACCGCAAAGGTCGACGGCGGCGGGCTTGGCATCATCGATCTCCTCGTGAGCAGCGGGCTGTCTCCCAGCAATTCCGCAGCCCGCCGAACCGTCGCTGAAGGCGGTGCCTACGTGAACAACGAAAAGGTGTCCGATCCTGACGCCACCGTCGGTCCGCAGCAGCTGTTGCACGGTCGGTTCCTGCTGCTCCGTCGCGGAAAGCGGACACTCGCAACCGTCGAAGTCAGCTAGTTCCCGCCGGTTTCCGGCTTATCAGAAGGCGATTTGCAAGGGGCCCGAAGGCCGTGTAATGTTTTCTGAGTCGCCGCCGCTGAGTGGCGACAAACCCCCTCCTAAAACCGAATGGTTCGGGCGTGCGCTGAGCGCGAAAGCCCAAAGCCAGACAGTTTGTGGTGGGCGGATTCGAATTGTTCGGTCGAATTCCGGCAAATAAGCCGATTTGACAGAAACAATTCGGATGAAATAGATTTAGTAACACCGCAGCACGGAAATGTAAATGAAAACTTTACAAAGTATGTGAATTGCTTCTGTTGTTTGAGAACTCAATAGTGTGCCATGTTTGTTGATACCGATTGTTTTTGATTGGTTGATTTGCTGGTCATCTCGCCCTGGTGGGGTGGCTGGTTTTTTGGCTGGTTTCGAATTTTGTGCAGCATGGGCTTCTCTTTTTCCGGGGGGTTTGTGTTGTGTTCGTAGTTTTTTACGGAGAGTTTGATCCTGGCTCAGGATGAACGCTGGCGGCGTGCTTAACACATGCAAGTCGAACGATGATCCCTAGCTTGCTGGGGGGATTAGTGGCGAACGGGTGAGTAACACGTGAGTAACCTGCCCTTGACTCTGGGATAAGCCTGGGAAACTGGGTCTAATACTGGATATGACTGACTATCGCATGGTGGTTGGTGGAAAGCTTTTGTGGTTTTGGATGGACTCGCGGCCTATCAGCTTGTTGGTGGGGTAATGGCCTACCAAGGCGACGACGGGTAGCCGGCCTGAGAGGGTGGACGGCCACACTGGGACTGAGACACGGCCCAGACTCCTACGGGAGGCAGCAGTGGGGAATATTGCACAATGGGCGCAAGCCTGATGCAGCGACGCCGCGTGAGGGATGAAGGCCTTCGGGTTGTAAACCTCTTTCAGTAGGGAAGAAGCGAAAGTGACGGTACCTGCAGAAGAAGCGCCGGCTAACTACGTGCCAGCAGCCGCGGTAATACGTAGGGCGCAAGCGTTATCCGGAATTATTGGGCGTAAAGAGCTCGTAGGCGGTTTGTCGCGTCTGCCGTGAAAGTCCGGGGCTTAACTCCGGATCTGCGGTGGGTACGGGCAGACTTGAGTGATGTAGGGGAGACTGGAATTCCTGGTGTAGCGGTGAAATGCGCAGATATCAGGAGGAACACCGATGGCGAAGGCAGGTCTCTGGGCATTAACTGACGCTGAGGAGCGAAAGCATGGGGAGCGAACAGGATTAGATACCCTGGTAGTCCATGCCGTAAACGTTGGGCACTAGGTGTGGGGGACATTCCACGTTTTCCGCGCCGTAGCTAACGCATTAAGTGCCCCGCCTGGGGAGTACGGCCGCAAGGCTAAAACTCAAAGGAATTGACGGGGGCCCGCACAAGCGGCGGAGCATGCGGATTAATTCGATGCAACGCGAAGAACCTTACCAAGGCTTGACATGAACCGGAACGGCGCAGAGATGTGTCGGCCACTTGTGGCCGGTTTACAGGTGGTGCATGGTTGTCGTCAGCTCGTGTCGTGAGATGTTGGGTTAAGTCCCGCAACGAGCGCAACCCTCGTTCCATGTTGCCAGCGGGTTATGCCGGGGACTCATGGGAGACTGCCGGGGTCAACTCGGAGGAAGGTGGGGACGACGTCAAATCATCATGCCCCTTATGTCTTGGGCTTCACGCATGCTACAATGGCCGGTACAAAGGGTTGCGATGCTGTGAGGTGGAGCTAATCCCAAAAAGCCGGTCTCAGTTCGGATTGAGGTCTGCAACTCGACCTCATGAAGTCGGAGTCGCTAGTAATCGCAGATCAGCAACGCTGCGGTGAATACGTTCCCGGGCCTTGTACACACCGCCCGTCAAGTCACGAAAGTTGGTAACACCCGAAGCCGGTGGCCTAACCCTTTTGGGGGGGAGCCGTCGAAGGTGGGACCGGCGATTGGGACTAAGTCGTAACAAGGTAGCCGTACCGGAAGGTGCGGCTGGATCACCTCCTTTCTAAGGAGCGCCTACAACTGTTTGCATCCTGCGTTGTGTGGGGTGTGGGGGTTGTCAGGAGTATGCCCATTGCGCAGGCGTTTGTTCTGCGGTGGGTGCTCATGGGTGGAATATCAATGAATAGGTGCCGGGTTGGTGCTGGTTGGTTTGAGTACGGGTCGCATGTTTTCTGTTCTGTCGGGTTTGTCCTGGCGGGGTGGGGTGTGTGGTTTGGGAAAGGGCTGGTTGGTTGCTGGTTCGGTAGTGTGTGGCACACTGTTGGGTCCTGAGGCAACAGGGGCTGGGTTTCTGCTGGGGATGAGTCGCACGGTTGTGTGGTTTGTTTCGGGTGGGGGTTTGGTTGGCTGGTGTTTCTGGTTTTCCTGGGCATTACCGCTCATGTCTTGATCCTGTTTGTTTGGGGTTGTGGGGTGTGGGTGGTGTGTTGACTGGGGTTGTTGTTTGAGAACTGCATAGTGGACGCGAGCATCTTAAATTTTGTGTATGCACGCAATCGTTTGGCATGGCCGGCTCTTTGGGGTTGGTTGTGTTGGTTGTGTGTGATCGTCAAGTTTTTAAGGGCACACGGTGGATGCCTTGGCATCAGGAGCCGAAGAAGGACGTGGGAATCTGCGATAAGCCTGGGGGAGTTGATAACCGAACTTTGATCCCAGGATGTCCGAATGGGGAAACCCCGCTCAGCGCGCGAGTGACTGGGTGACCCGTACCTGAACACATAGGGTGCGTGGGGGGAACGTGGGGAAGTGAAACATCTCAGTACCCACAGGAAGAGAAAACAATAGTGATTCCGTTAGTAGTGGCGAGCGAACGCGGATGAGGCTAAACCAGTGGTGTGTGATAGCCGGCGGGCGTTGCATCTCTGGGGTTGCGGGACTTTCCGTATCAGTTCTGCCGGACTGGTGAAGTGAGTGCAGGCGTATAGGTGAACGGGTTTGAAGGCCCGACCGGAGTGGGTGAGAGTCCCGTAGCTGTAATGCGTGCTGCCGCTTGGAGAGTATCCCAAGTAGTACGGGGCCCGAGAAATCCCGTGCGAATCTGCCAGGACCACCTGGTAAGCCTAAATACTCCCTGATGACCGATAGCGGACCAGTACCGTGAGGGAAAGGTGAAAAGTACCCCGGGAGGGGAGTGAAATAGTACCTGAAACCGTGTGCCTACAATCCGTCAGAGCGGGATTTTGTCCTGTGATGGCGTGCCTTTTGAAGAATGAGCCTGCGAGTTAGTGTTACGTCGCGAGGTTAACCCGTGTGGGGTAGCCGTAGCGAAAGCGAGTCTGAATAGGGCGAGTGAGTGGCGTGATCTAGACCCGAAGCGAAGTGATCTACCCATGGCCAGGTTGAAGCGACGGTAAGACGTCGTGGAGGACCGAACCCACTTCAGTTGAAAATGGAGGGGATGAGCTGTGGGTAGGGGTGAAAGGCCAATCAAACTTCGTGATAGCTGGTTCTCCCCGAAATGCATTTAGGTGCAGCGTTGCGTGTTTCTTGCCGGAGGTAGAGCTACTGGATGGCCGATGGGCCCTACAAGGTTACTGACGTCAGCCAAACTCCGAATGCCGGTAAGTGAGAGCGCAGCAGTGAGACTGTGGGGGATAAGCTTCATAGTCGAGAGGGAAACAGCCCAGACCACCAACTAAGGCCCCTAAGCGTGTGCTAAGTGGGAAAGGATGTGGAGTTGCTCAGACAACCAGGAGGTTGGCTTAGAAGCAGCCATCCTTGAAAGAGTGCGTAATAGCTCACTGGTCAAGTGATTCCGCGCCGACAATGTAGCGGGGCTCAAGTACACCGCCGAAGTTGTGGATTTCAAATGTTAGCCAAGCCGGAGACTTGTTCTCCTGAGTTCAGGCGTTTGGAGTGGTAGGGGAGCGTCGTGTGGGCAGTGAAGTCGCGGTGTAAACCAGCGGTGGAGCCTACACGAGTGAGAATGCAGGCATGAGTAGCGAAAGACGGGTGAGAAACCCGTCCGCCGAATGATCAAGGGTTCCAGGGTCAAGCTAATCTGCCCTGGGTAAGTCGGGACCTAAGGCGAGGCCGACAGGCGTAGTCGATGGACAACGGGTTGATATTCCCGTACCGGTGAAGAACCGCCCATACTGAACAAGGGATACTAACCGCCCAAACCATTTTCCAGTGCCCTTCGGGGTCCGTGTTGATGGGGAGCGTGGGACCTGATCTTGGGAGGTAAGCGTATTAACAGGTGTGACGCAGGAAGGTAGTCGGGCCGGGCGATGGTTGTCCCGGTCTAAGGATGTAGGAGGGACCATAGGCAAATCCGTGGTCCTGGTTTTGATACCGTCTCTGAGACCCGATGGGCCCCGCTTTTTGGTGGGGATCCGATGATCCTATGCTGCCTAGAAAAGCATCGGCGTGAGGTTCCAACTGCCCGTACCCCAAACCGACACAGGTGATCAGGTAGAGAATACTAAGGCGATCGAGAGAATTATGGTTAAGGAACTCGGCAAAATGCCCCCGTAACTTCGGGAGAAGGGGGGCCCCAACCGTGAACCACACTTGCTGTGGGGAGGCGGATCGGGGCCGCAGAGACCAGGGGGAAGCGACTGTTTACTAAAAACACAGGTCCGTGCGAAGTCGCAAGACGATGTATACGGACTGACTCCTGCCCGGTGCTGGAAGGTTAAGAGGACCGGTTAGCTCACTTGTGGGCGAAGCTGGGAATTCAAGCCCCAGTAAACGGCGGTGGTAACTATAACCATCCTAAGGTAGCGAAATTCCTTGTCGGGTAAGTTCCGACCTGCACGAATGGAGTAACGACTTCCCCGCTGTCTCAACCATAAACTCGGCGAAATTGCACTACGAGTAAAGATGCTCGTTACGCGCAGCAGGACGGAAAGACCCCGAGACCTTCACTATAGTTTGGTATTGGTGTTCGGTGTGGCTTGTGTAGGATAGGTGGGAGACTGTGAAGCTTGGACGCTAGTTCAGGTGGAGTCATCGTTGAAATACCACTCTGGTCACTCTGGATATCTAACTTCGGCCCGTAATCCGGGTCAGGGACAGTGCCTGATGGGTAGTTTAACT
This sequence comes from Arthrobacter sp. KKT183, assembly GCF_055657625.1. Lineage (NCBI taxonomy): Bacteria > Bacillati > Actinomycetota > Actinomycetes > Micrococcales > Micrococcaceae > Arthrobacter > Arthrobacter sp. KKT183. The sequence continues at coordinate 1,278,516 of NZ_CM145770.1, forward strand.
GGGGCGGTTGCCTCCTAAAAAGTAACGGAGGCGCCCAAAGGTTCCCTCAGCCTGGTTGGCAATCAGGTGTCGAGTGTAAGTGCACAAGGGAGCTTGACTGTGAGAGAGACATCTCAAGCAGGGACGAAAGTCGGGACTAGTGATCCGGCGGTACATTGTGGAATGGCCGTCGCTCAACGGATAAAAGGTACCTCGGGGATAACAGGCTGATCTTGCCCAAGAGTCCATATCGACGGCATGGTTTGGCACCTCGATGTCGGCTCGTCGCATCCTGGGGCTGGAGTAGGTCCCAAGGGTTGGGCTGTTCGCCCATTAAAGCGGTACGCGAGCTGGGTTTAGAACGTCGTGAGACAGTTCGGTCCCTATCCGCTGCGCGCGTAGGAAATTTGAGAAGGGCTGTCCTTAGTACGAGAGGACCGGGACGGACGAACCTCTGGTGTGTCAGTTGTACTGCCAAGTGCACCGCTGATTAGCTACGTTCGGATGGGATAACCGCTGAAAGCATCTAAGCGGGAAGCCTGCTTCAAGATGAGATTTCCATACACCATTTGGTGTGAGAGGCCCCCAGCCAGACCACTGGGTTGATAGGCCGGATGTGGAAGCGAGGACTAACGACTCGTGAAGCTGACCGGTACTAATACGCCGATAACTTGACACCACACAAAACACGAATGCTACGCGTCCACTATGCGGTTCCCAACCAATAACACCGGTTACCAGGGAACACACAACACAATATTGACAATTACGTACAACTACACTGAACAGTTGTAACCACATACTTCCCACCCCACCACCGCTCACACCGGTACGGGGTCGGGTACAAGGGTTACGGCGGTCATAGCGTGGGGGAAACGCCCGGTCCCATTCCGAACCCGGAAGCTAAGACCCACAGCGCCGATGGTACTGCACCCGAGAGAGTGTGGGAGAGTAGGACACCGCCGGACAACACTTAGCACTGAGGCTCCGACATACTGTCGGAGCCTCAGTCATTTAACGACTCGGACACGCCTGCCGGCTCTTGCCTACAATGGGAAGATCGCAGGCTCAGAATCCTCCGACACTTCACACATAGATCAACAGCGAGAGCGTCCGACACAGGGTCAGGTCAGCTCATGACGAGAGGAATTGTGCCATGGCTGATCGGGAACCCTTCCGCGACCGCGGAGCGAATCACCGCGAGGATGATAAGCGCGGCGAAGAGCGCCGCGGTGCGGAACGCCGCGGGAGTGACTCGAGTGAACGGCCTCGGCGGGGTTTTTCCGCACCCCGGGGGGCCGGTAGCGGCGCAGACCGCCGCAAGCCTGAATCCGGTGACCGGCCGCGCTATCAGGATCGCTCCGAAAGCGGCTCCGGCCGGCCAACCCGTGAGGGTGGTGGCCAGCGTCGTGAGGGTGGCTCTCGTGAGAGTGGCAACGACCGCGGTCCCCGCAGGGATTTCGGCGGTCGGGGCAGGCCAGCCGAGTCCGGCAACCGTCCGAACCGGCAGGACCGGGATGGGCAGCGCGGCGAGCGCCGCCCCAACCGTGATCAGGACTCCCGGAATGCCGGTGATCCTGCACGGCGCTGGGACCGGCCAACCGGCGGGGACAACAGGTCACGTGAAGCCGGCGCCGAAGGCCGTTCGTACCGAGAGCGCGGAAGCGGCGGAGCTTCGGATGGGACCAGGTCGCGCCCCGGGGGCTCTTCCGGACGCGACGGATTCTCCCGTGGCGGCGATCGTGGACAAAGCCGCAACTTCGGCGAGGACCGTCGTCCGGGGCGCTCTTACGGTGATGCACCTCGGGGAGGCGACCGCAGGGAAGCAGAGTACGGGCGGCGTCCTGAGCGTTCGCCCAGAGAAACAGGACCGAACGACGGTCCGTTCGAGCGCCCGCATAACGCGCGTGATCTTCGCAGTGCCAACCGACCGGATCGGGAACGTTCCCCCGAGATCGATGAAGATGTCACGGGAAGCGAACTGGACAAGGTCACGCGCGCGGAAATCCGGAACCTCGAGGAGCGAAGCGCCCTGTGGGTGGCGAAGCATCTCGTCATGGCCGGACGCCTGATCGACGACGAGCCGGAGCTTGCGTTCCAGCATGCTCTCGCGGCGAGCCGTCGCGGGGGCCGTCTCGCGGTTGTCCGCGAAGCGGTCGGTCTCACCGCATACGCGGCGGGACACTATGGCGAGGCCCTGCGAGAGTTCCGGACCTACCGGCGAATCAACGGATCGAACGTCCACCTTCCGTTAATGGCGGATTGCGAGCGCGGACTTGGCCGCCCTGATCGCGCCCTGGACCTCGCCCGGTCTGAGGACGCGTCCTCCCTCGACGCAGCGGGGAAAGTCGAGTTGGCCATCGTGGTATCCGGGGCGCGCACCGACCTCGACCAACTCGACGCCGCGGTCGCCGCGCTCGAGATCCCGCAGCTGACGAAGAACCGCGCCTTCAGCTACAGCCCCCGGCTGTTCCGTGCCTACGCAGACGCTCTTGCGGCAGTGGGCCGCGAGGAGGAAGCTGCGTCCTGGCAGCGCCAGGCCGAACGTGCGGAGAATGCTCTCGGAGTCGGTGCCTTTGCGGATCCCGATATCATCGACCTAGTTGGCGAGGACGAAGACTTGGAGCTGGACCGCACCGCTGCAAGGGGCGCTGTCCAGAGTGTCGGTTCAACTCCGGACCAGGATGTCGAATCCACGGCTGATGAGGCTCCCGCTAACGGTGAGGAGCCCGGTGAAGGTGAGGAGCAGCGTGACAGTGAGTGAGACCGGTACGCCGCTGGCATGCCGTTACGGTGCTGTACTCGCTGATCTTGACGGCGTCGTCTATGCAGGCCCGTCAGCGATTCCCGGTGCCACTGAGGCGCTGGAGAAGCTCCGGGACCTTGGCGTCGCCCTCGCTTACATCACCAATAACGCATCCCGATCCTCAGCGGAGGTGGCAGCACATCTTCGTGAGCTGGGCGCTCCAGCCACCGCTGAGCAGGTCTTCGGGTCGGCGTTGGCGGGCGCCGAACTCCTGGCTACGCAGGTGGCGCAGGGGGCAACAGTTCTCGTCACCGGCAGCGCGGTCCTTGCGCAGCATGTAGCTGATCAGGGCCTCGTTCCGGTGACCACGGCGGATCCGGTTCCCGACGCCGTCATTCAGGGCTTCGAGCCATCGCTTGGATGGAAGGATCTCGCCGAGGCTGCGTTTGCGGTTGCCGGCGGCGCGGTGTGGGTCGCCACGAACACAGACATGTCCATCCCGCAGGCACGTGGAATCGCTCCAGGCAATGGCACGCTTGTCGCGGCGGTGAGCGCAGCCACCGGTAGAAGCCCGATCGTCGCCGGCAAGCCTGAAGCCCAATTGTTTACAACGGCGGCGGCTCACCTCGGCGTCGAGGAAGCGCTGGTGGTGGGCGACCGCCTCGACACGGATATTCTCGGCGGAAACCGTGCCGGAATGGCCACGGCGCTGGTGCTCACCGGAGTGGACACGGCAGAGAACGCGCTGGCAGCCGTCACCAGGCAGCGCCCAACGTACCTTTTCGCGGACCTTGACCAGCTGCACCGTCCTTATCCGGAGGTCACCGAGCAGGACGGCGTCTTCTCCTGCGGTGAGTCGTCAGCCAGGGTTGAGAACGGCGTCGTTCTTATGACCGGTGGCCGCGATGATCTCGACGCCTGGCGTGCAGCGTGCGCTGCCTGGTGGGCCGCGTGCCCGCTGCAGGACACCGCCGATCTTCCCGGACTGAAATTCCTGGACGAGGATGCGCAACGATGAGGAGCCATCGTGGGAGCCACTGAACCGCCTCCTGTTGAGCAAGGATCGCTGCCGGACGGCGGGCTAGCGGATTATCCAGCAGTGTCGTCCACCGGTGACGCGGCTGTGGACGACGTTCTGCACACGCTCACCGCGATGCCTGAGCTGGCCGAGGCGGACCAGCACACGGCCTACGAACAGCTTCACGACGAGCTGCTCGCTGAGCTCAACACGGAGCACAGCTGAGCGTGGCCCGACTTGACCAGGAGCTGGTGGCTCGTGGGCTGGCCCGCTCACGATCCCATGCGGCGCAACTCATCGCAGAAGGCAGGGTTCGCCGCTCCGGCTCTGTCCTGACCAAGGCCTCGTCGTCGGTCTCGGAGGGTGACGAAATACTCGTGGCCGGCAGCGGCGCCCCCGACTACCCCAGCCGCGCCGCATACAAGCTCGAAGGTGCGCTGGAAGTCTTCACCGGCGTCGGGGTTCAGGGCAAGCGGTGCCTCGACGCGGGCGCGTCCACCGGCGGCTTCACCGACGTCCTGCTTCGCCGTGGGGCGGCCGGAGTGGTGGCGGTGGATGTTGGGCACGGGCAGCTGGTCGATCAGTTGCGTAACGATCCGCGCGTTTTCGTGCACGAAGGGCTCAATGTCCGGTTCCTCGACTCGGAGCAGATCGGCGGGCGGGTGGACCTGACGGTTGCGGACCTTTCCTTCATCTCGCTGACCCTCGTGATGGCACCGCTTGCTAATGCGACGCGGAAAGGCGGGGATCTGGTGCTCATGGTCAAACCGCAGTTTGAGGTCGGCAGGAGCGCACTCAGCCGCACCGGAGTGGTGACGGATGAGGAGCAGCGGCGCGGCGCCGTCGTCGGCGTGGTGCATTCCGCACTGGAAGCGGGTCTCGACGTCGAGGGGGTCGCGCGTAGCCCACTGGCGGGTCAGAACGGAAATGTGGAGTTCTTTCTGTGGATGAAGGTGCCCTCGGGCTCGATGCTGCCTAGGATCGGTAGGGACGCAGGTCAACTTGCGCACCGAATCGTGGACGGCAGCTCCGCGTTCGGCTCCAGCGGCGATGCGTGAAGCCGTCCCCACCTGATACAACGGAGCGTGATGACTAGACGCATACTGGTACTCGCCCACACCGGCCGGCATGACGCAATGGCCGCTGCCCAGGAAGCCTGCACACGGCTGCACGCTTCCGGGCTGACTCCGGTCATGCGCGCCGAGGAACTGCGCGACATCCAGGCGGAGTACGGCACGCTGGCAGCGCCTACCGAGACGCTCGGGGCGGACGTGGGACTCGAGGACATCGAGCTTGGCATGGTGCTCGGCGGAGATGGAACCATCCTCCGTGCAGCTGAACTGGTCCGCGGGACAGACGTTCCGCTACTGGGCGTCAACCTCGGCCACGTCGGTTTCCTCGCCGAGAGTGAGCGGGCGGATCTCGCCGAGGCCGTCCGCTGGGTCGTGGACAAGGATTACACCGTCGAGGAACGCATGGCCATCGACGTGCAGGTCTGGCGTGGCGACCAGCTGACCGCACAGACCTGGGCGCTCAACGAGGCCGCGATCGAGAAGGCCAACCGTGAGCGCATGATCGAGGTGGTCCTGGAAGTGGATGGCCGCCCGGTCAGCTCCTTCGGCTGCGACGGCGTCGTCCTGGCTACCCCCACCGGTTCCACCGCTTACGCTTTCTCTTCCGGCGGTCCGGTTGTCTGGCCGGAAGTGGAGGCCCTCCTGGTGGCTCCGATCAGTGCGCACGCGCTCTTCGCGAAGCCGCTCGTGGTCGCCCCGACGTCGCTGCTCGCCGTGGAACTCCTCACCCGCACCGACGCATCCGGCGTGCTCTGGTGTGATGGGCGGCGCACCGTCGATCTGCCGCCCGGCGCCCGGGTTGAGGCCACACGGTCAGATATCCCGGTCCGGCTGGCGCGCACGCATCAGACGCCCTTCTCGGAGCGGCTCGTCCGCAAGTTCGAGCTGCCCACTCAGGGCTGGCGCGGCCCGGCCACTCATGACGGTGAGCCCGCCCGATGATCGAGGAGATCCGGATCCGCGACCTCGGAGTGATCGCGGACGCGACGCTCTCCCTGGGGGCCGGCTTCAGCGTTGTCACCGGTGAAACCGGCGCGGGCAAGACGATGGTCCTCTCTGCGCTGAACCTGCTGATGGGCGCGCGTTCCGACGCCGGCGCTGTACGCCTTGGCGCGAAGAACGCGTCCGCTGAGGCAGTGCTTCGCGTGGACCTTCAGGGCGCTGCAGCGCAGCGAGCCCTGGAAGCGGGCGGGGAGCTGGAAACAGACGACGACGGCGGTGCCGGCCTGATTCTTGCCCGCACAGTCAATAGCGACGGCCGTAGCCGCGCCTACGTCGGTGGAAGATCAGCTCCCGCCGGCGTCCTTGCCGAGGTGGGGGAGAAGCTGGTGGTGGTCCATGGCCAGTCGGACCAGCTCCGGCTGCGAAGTGCTGCGGCACAACGCGAGGCGCTGGACAAGTTCGGGGGCCCAGAGCTCGCCGCCGCCCTTGCCGCCTACCAGGGGACGTACCGGCGCTGGCGGGAGGTGAGCGCGAGCCTCGAGGCGCTGCGTAGCGCGGAGCGGGACAGGCTGCGGGAGGCCGAGTCGCTTCAGTCGGCACTCGAGGAGATCGATGCCGTTGACCCGCAGCCGAATGAGGACGAGGCGCTGAAAGCGGAAGCGATGAAGCTCGGCAACGTCGAGGAGCTTCGCATTGCGGCCGCGGCCGCGCATCAGGCGCTGGTGTCGGGTGAGTTCCCCGAATCGGGCGACGCCACAACTCTGGTAGATGCGGCGAAGCGCCAGCTGGAAGCGGTCGGAGCGCATGACGCTGAGCTGGGATCACTGGCCGAGCGGCTCGCTGAAGTCGGTTACATCCTGGCTGACATCTCCACCGAGCTGGCCGGCTACGCGGCATCTCTTGACTCGGAGGGGCCCGGGCGGCTGGCCGAGGTCGAGGCGCGGCGGGCAGAGCTCAACATTCTGATCCGCAAGTACGCTCCGTCCATCAGCGAGGTGCTCGACTGGGCAGCCACCAGCCGGGACCGGCTCGACGAGATCAGCGGTGACTCCGACAGGATCGAGGGCCTGCAGCAGGAAGCCTCTGCTTTGGAAAGCAAGCTGGTCGCTGACGCGGAGGTCCTTGGCCGTCTGCGACTGGCTGCCGCAGAAGACCTGTCCGGACGGGTCAGCAGCGAACTTTCCGCCTTGGCCATGCCTGATGCGCTGCTCATCATCGACGTCACTTCGGGCGGCACCCCTGGACCGCTGGGCGCCGACGAGGTTTCCTTCTCGCTGCAGCCGCATGCCGGGACGGCCCCGCGTCCACTGGGCAAGGGTGCCTCGGGCGGTGAGCTCTCACGGGTCATGCTGGCGATCGAGGTGGTGCTCGCCGCCGTGGATCCCGTACCGACTTTCGTTTTCGACGAGGTTGACGCGGGAGTCGGCGGCAAGGCCGCCGTCGAAATCGGGCGTCGTCTTGCCATGTTGGCCCAGCATGTACAGGTTGTCGTCGTCACCCACCTGCCGCAGGTGGCGGCATTCGCCTCGCACCATATCCGCGTGACGAAGAGCAGGGCGGCAGACGGCGGTTTCACCGCCAGCGACGTCGAGGTCCTCCCGGAGTCGGAGCGGGTGCGGGAACTCGCGCGTATGCTCGCGGGTCAGGAGGAGTCTGCCAGCGCCCAGGCACACGCGGAGGAGCTTCTGCTTGATGCAGCGCGGACAGCCGTCAGGTGATAGGGTCGAACTCCGTGGTGCAGCAAACAATCTCCCGGTTCCAGAAGTCCGCAAAGACTACCAAGCACATCTTCGTCACCGGTGGTGTGGCGTCTTCTCTCGGTAAGGGACTGACGGCTTCCAGCCTCGGGCACCTGTTGAGGGCGCGCGGTCTGTCCGTCACCATGCAGAAGCTGGATCCGTATCTGAACGTTGATCCCGGCACCATGAATCCGTTCCAGCACGGCGAGGTCTTTGTGACCGACGACGGCGCGGAGACGGACCTCGACATCGGTCATTATGAGCGGTTCCTCGATGAGAGCCTTGACGGCTCAGCCAACGTCACCACCGGCCAGGTGTACTCCGAGGTCATCGCCAAGGAACGGCGCGGCGAGTACCTGGGTGACACTGTGCAGGTCATTCCGCACATCACCGATGAAATCAAGCGCCGCATGCGCCTGCCCGCGGAGCCCACAGGGTCCCGCAAAGGACCGGATGTCATCATCACCGAGATCGGCGGCACGGTCGGTGACATCGAGTCCCAGCCGTTCCTTGAGTCAGCGCGTCAGGTGCGCCAGGATATCGGCCGAAACAACGTGTTCTTCGTCCATGTGTCGCTCGTGCCCTACATCGGACCCTCACAGGAGCTGAAGACCAAGCCCACGCAGCATTCGGTGGCCATGTTGCGATCAATCGGTATCCAGCCGGACGCCATCGTCATCAGGTCAGACCGCGAGGTGCCGGATGCCATGCGCGAGAAGATCGGCCGCATGTGTGATGTGGATGTCGATGCAGTGATCAACGCCGCTGACGCCCCCAGCATCTACGACATCCCCAAGACCCTCCACGCGCAGGGACTCGACGCCTACATCGTCCAGGCGCTCGACTTGAAGTTCAAGGACGTCAACTGGACCAAGTGGAACAAGCTCCTCGAAGCCGTTCACCACCCGAAGCACCATGTCGAGATTGCGCTGGTCGGCAAGTATATTGACCTCCCGGACGCCTATCTCTCCGTGACCGAGGCGCTGCGTGCCGGCGGCTTCGCGAACAAGGCCAAGGTCCAGATCCGCTGGGTGCCCTCGGACGATTGCGCAACCCCGGACGGTGCGGCAAAGGCGCTCGATGGCGTTGACGCCATCTGCGTCCCAGGTGGCTTCGGCATCCGCGGGCTTGAGGGCAAGCTCGGTGCCCTGCGCTACGCCCGTGAGAACAAGGTGCCCACGCTGGGTCTCTGCCTCGGTCTGCAGTGCATGGTGATCGAGTACGCCCGCAACGTTGTGGGCCTGAAGGGCGCTTCATCTACCGAGTTTGAGCCTGACACTGATTTCCCGGTCATCGCCACCATGGCTGAGCAGCTCGAGATCGTTGCCGGCGAGGGTGACATGGGCGGCACCATGCGGCTCGGCCTGTGGGACGCATCGCTCAAGGAGGGGTCAGTGATCGCAAAGACGTACGGCCGCACCGAGGTGAGCGAGCGCCACCGCCACCGCTACGAAGTGAACAACGAGTACCGCGAGAAGCTCGAGGCCGCCGGTTTGGTTGTCTCCGGTACCACCACGGACGGCAAACTGGTCGAGTTCGTGGAACTGCCCGCTTCGGCACACCCGTACTATGTCTCCACCCAGGCCCACCCCGAGCTGAGCTCCCGTCCCACCCGCCCGCATCCGCTGTTTGCCGGGCTGGTCAAGGCGGCCCTCTCACGCCGGGGCGTCAAGGCTTAGCCATGGGAGTCGAGCCGCAGGCCGCCGCAATAGCTGACCGGCAGAGTCCACGCCGGTTGCTCAACTCCACCACGGCTTTCTCCGGCAAGATTTGGGACGTGGTCAGCGAGACCTTCCGGCTGGATGAGGACGGCGAGCCGATCACGCGCGAGTACATCCAGCACCCGGGCGCGGTCGCGATTCTCGCCATGGATGATTCCGAGCGCGTCCTGCTGCTTCGCCAGTACCGCCACCCGGTCCGGATGGATTTGTGGGAGATTCCTGCTGGTCTCCTTGACGTTGACGGAGAGGACTTCGCCGTCGCCGCAGCTCGGGAACTGGCTGAGGAAGCGGACGTCACGGCGAGCACCTGGCACGTCCTGTCGGACCTGTTCCTGTCTCCCGGCTCCTCGAGTGAAGCCCTGCGTATCTACCTCGCACAGGGCATTGAGGAAGTTCCTCAGGACAAGCGGCACACCCGCACCCATGAGGAAGCCGAAATCGAGCTCGCCTGGGTACCTTTGCCGGATGCAGTCCAGGCAGTGCTCGAGGGGCGGATCCACAGCCCCTCCGCCGCGGCAGCCGTGCTGGCAGCGGCGGCGGCCAAGACATCGGGCTACCGCTCCCTCCGCCCCGCAGATGCTCCCTGGCCCGAGCACCATAGCCAGCACGGAACGTGGCCCCAGGGCCCTGTCCTGCAGGACTGACCCAATGGCCGAGGGCAGGCAAGCGACCGTACAGGACGAGCTCCAGACCACTGGACCCGGCCGGCTTATCAGCGAGTACCTCCAGCACATGCTGGTGGAGCGCGGCCTCTCCGTGAACACCCTTGCGGCCTATCGCCGCGACCTGCTGAGATACCACCGCTTCCTCACAGCAGCGGGCATCGAGTCGATGGACACCGTGACGCGCCAGCAGGTGTCCGCGTTCGCGCAGGGACTGGCCACCGGCGAGGACGGGCAGGCGCCGCTCAGTCCCCGCTCCGCAGCCCGTACCGTTGTCGCTGTACGCGGCCTGCACCGCTTTCTCGCACTCGAAGGAACGACGACGGCGGATCCCGCCGAGGATGTGCACCCGCCCACCGCCGGGCAGCGGCTTCCGAAGGCGATCTCCGTGGACGACGTCACCCGGATCCTCGAAGCCGTCGACACTTCCACTCCCGGCGGCCTGCGTGACCGCGCACTGCTGGAATTTCTGTATTCGACCGGGGCACGCATCAGCGAGGCCGTAGGACTGGACGTAGATGATGTGTCGGTCGATGCAGCCCTGGATGGTCCCGCCGTCGTCCGTCTGTTCGGCAAGGGGTCCAAAGAGCGGCTGGTGCCGCTCGGCTCTTACGCGGCGCGGGCCATAGAGTCCTATTTGGTGCGGGCTCGCCCGGCGCTGGCCGCCAACGCATCCGAGAGGAACAGTGCTCCTGCACTGTTCCTCAATCTCCGCGGCGGCCGGCTGAGCAGGCAAAGTGCATGGACCATCCTAAAAGCCGCTGCGGAGCGCGCCAAAGTAGCCGGGGAAGTGTCACCCCATACCCTTCGCCACTCCTTCGCCACCCACCTGCTGCAGGGAGGCGCCGACGTCCGGGTTGTCCAGGAGCTCCTGGGACATGCGTCCGTCACGACAACCCAGGTGTACACGTTGGTCACCGCTGACACGCTGCGGGAAATCTATGCTGCAGCCCACCCGCGCGCTCTTTAATTGGTACGTGGTTGACAGACAATTGACAGTGCCTGTAACCCCGGAAGGCCTGTCGGAAACTATAGGTGTATGGACAGGACACATACACCAGGGGGGACAGTGTTGCAGCGATACGATGACGTTTTCGCGGCGTTACACAGAGAACACCGCGACCGAGTGTTTTCCTTCATACACCGGCGGGTGAGCAGCAGGGAAGCAGCCGAGGAACTCACCAACGACGTGTTCCGTATTGCCTGGCAGCGGAACCCGCAAGCCTCAGACGTCACGCCGGCGTGGCTTCTCACCGTCGCCCGCAACGTCATCGGCAATGAATACCGCCGCCGTGAGCGGGCCGAGCATCTCATGCAACGGGTACGGGACTCGGTTGTTCTTGCCGCCCGGGCCGGAAACGGGGCGGGGCAGCAGGCGGTAGCCGACTCACTGCTGAGGCTCCGGGAGAAGGAACGCGAAGTTTTACTCCTCGCCTATTGGGATGACCTGTCCACCACAGAGATCAGTGAGGTGCTGGGGTGTAGTCCCTCCGCAGCCAAGGTGCGCCTGCACCGGGCCCGCGCCGCATTCGCACAGATGATGCCTGCCGCTCTCATGGCAGAAGAAGGAGCCTGAAATGGACCGCATAGAGAACCTGATCCGGGGCCTCGACCCCGTGCGCGCCGAACGGGAATCCTCCGATTCACCCACCGAAATAATCGCTCTTCCGGCCGGGAACGGCCAGCAGGAACCTGGAGTTACCATGAACACCGAACCTATCGACAGCTTGCCTATCGTGGGCCGCGAAACCGGGAATGAGGGGAACGACGCCTTCAGCGATGACCGTCCCGTCGTCGTCCCCCTGCGGCGCCGCCGCAGGACGGCAATGATTCTCGCAGGTGCCGCCGCGGCAGCAGTGGTGGCGGGCGCCGTCGTCGTCGGCGGTTCCCTGGGTGCTGAATCACCCCTGCCGGCGGGAACAACGAACCCCGCGCCATCGGTTGAACCGACCCAGCAACGAACGGCCGATCCGTCACCGTCAGCTGAACCGACCGCGGAACCGACTGCGGAACCAAGTGTCGAGCCGAGCGGGGTGCCGACAGGTCCTCCGGCGGACGAGGGCTGCCGCGTGCAGGACGTCGACCGCGTCATGGAACAGGGGAGTGACTTCATGAGCCTGACTCCCTTTGCGGCTGATCCGAGCCACTATGCAGTAGTTGGTTGCACCGATAATTGGATGGCGATGGAACTGACGGACGCGGGCTTTGAGGCCAACCCGCAGGACGGCGGCAACGCCTGGTACTACGTCGCTCGACGGGTGGACGGCCAATGGCTGGTCGAAACCGCCGGCTACAGCGCGCTTACGAAGTGGGAGTTCCTGCCCGTCGTGGAAGGCCGCACCGCAGTGGAAATGATGGACCAGCAGTTCATCGACGTCGGCATTCCCGTGGAACTGCGCCCGGAGCTGGTGGGGGTTGGGCCCTCAGCGTCGGATTCGCCGGAGACCCACGAACTGACGGAACTTGGGGTCGTCTTCGACACCCGGAGTGATTGGGATGTAGTGTCCGCCTCGCAGGGAGTGGATCTGGTGAATGCCGAGGACACAAAGGTTGCCAACCTGCAGCATTCGAGCGCGAGCGGCCTCGGCGGCGCGTGTTCCCAGGCCCCGGTGCCGTGGCAGGAACTCGGAGCGGTGCCCGTTTCCGTCAGTGTTCCGGGAGGTTCAGAAGTGCCCGCACGCTTCACGCTTCGGATTTTCGAGGGAGACCCGCTCATGGCAGCCCCATCGCTGATTGGCGCAGACCAGCCTGCTTCCGGAGAATCCTGCATGCTGTACAACGTGATCAGTGGACCGGGAACGGGCCTGCTGGCGTTGACAACCACCTTCATGTTCTCACCCTACGAACCGGGCAGTGCGCTTGAGTTCAGCTCGATGGCTGAAGCGGCAGCCTATGCTCAGTCGGAAGAGTTCGCGCAGCTCGCCCAAATTGCTGACTCGATTACCGTCACCGACTGAGTCGCATTTCAGGCCGCTAACGCCCTGCTCCCCGGTCCGTCCGGACCGGGAAGCGGGGCGTTTACTTCACGAACTTTCCCGGTAGGGGTACCGGTGGTCGCTGGCATAGGACTGGAAGATGTCCTGCGTGGATTCGCCTTCGTGCTTGAACTCCTCCTTGAGGAAAGCGGCAAGCGAATCGAGAGCATCGCTCAGGAGGGCGCCGGCCGTCTGGAGGGTCGGCTGGGCAGAATGGCCTGCTTGATCAGCGATGTCGACAGCGTAGGAGAGTGAGGCAGGCAGGGACAGATCCTTGTTGGACTCCCAGAAATAGTAGGACTCCGAGGTCTGGGTGAGGTCCACCCTGATCTGCACCAGATCAGCAACGAGTGTTTCCACGGTGTTGGTGACTGCGGCAGCATTCAACTGCTCCAGCCGGGCGGCGTAACCCGCATTCTGCAGCAGGGAGAGCCTGATCGCCAGTGCGCGTCGCCTGGCCAGCGCCGGGTAGACCTGCATGAACCAGGACACCGCGGCCGTCAGCAGAGCGAAGCCCGTCAGCGCTTCCAGGGGAGCCAAGAGGCGAATCACGGGGTCGGTAGCAATGACGTCTCCGTATCCCAGGGTCGTCAGGGTCACCATGGAGATGTAGAAGGCCTCAGCGGCGTCACCGTAGCGGGAAGGATCGAGGCCAGGAGAGTACGTGAAGCCCTGGGGTACGTGAGGATAGAGCATCAGCGCCCAGCCGAGCGCCTGCAGGGCAGTCCAGAAAACGATCACGCAGACGAGCGCGAGCGGCCCCGCAATTCCGGCGCCCTTGTCTCCCAGGCGCCGCATGATCCTCCAGACGGCCGCCACGCACAATCTGCTGAGGCGCCCGCGGCCGCTGGGGTGAAGTAGCGTGTGAAACACCTCGATCAGCCCCAGCAGGATCACCAAAGCACCGAGGACGGACAGCAGCAACGGCACAACGCTCTCCTGACTGGTCGGGGGTCGTCGGTCGGAGCAGTCTAACTGGTTCAGCATCCTGTCGTGGAAAGATGGGCGAGTGAACGACTCGCACCAATTCTCTTCCGAACCGCCCACTCCGGGAGACAGCCTGACCGCCGCCGAAATGCTCGCCCGCCGCCTGGATCGGCCGATGGGTGTGCTCGGGTTGGTCTTCCTCTTCGTGGTCCTGGGCCAGCTCCTTGCTACCAACCCGACCCTGGTGTTGGCACTGAGCATCGCGGGCTGGGTCTTCTGGGCAGTGTTTGTCGCCGAATTCTTTCTGCGTGCCTACATCGCCGGGTTCAGTAAGGCGTTCTGGAAGAAGAACTGGTGGCAGGTGGTCTTCCTGCTGGTGCCGTTCCTCCGGTTCTTCCGTGCGCTGCAGGCGGTGCGCCTGCTGCGGCTGACACGAGTGGCACGGGTGGGAGGAATTCTTTCCGCAGGGATCCGGGGTTCGCGCTCGGCTGGAAGGCTGCTTTCCAGCCGGATTGGCTGGATGGTCGCCGTGACCGCCGTCGTCATCCTGGCGACGAGCCAGCTTTTCTATGCGACCGGAACACACTCGAATTACGGTGAGGCGCTGTTCGAAAGCGCGATGGCCACGATCACCGGCAGTGGAATCACACCGGAGACGGGCTTCGCCCGCGTGATGCAGGTTGTGCTCGCCGTTTATTCGATTGGTGTCTTCGCTACGCTGGCGGGTTCGCTGGGCGCATTCTTTCTTCGCGAGGATGACCGGCGGCGGACCACACCGGACGGCGGTATCAACCCTGGGATCGGCCGCGACTAAACTTGGCTCGCATGACCCCCCGACGCGTTGCGCTCTGTTTTCTGTTCCGGCACACGGAGGCCGGCCGCGAAGTGCTGCTCGGAATGAAGCGCTCCGGATTCGGAACGGGCCGGATCGTTGCGCTTGGCGGCGGGATCGAACCCGGTGAAACTGCGGGAGAAGCAGCGGCCCGGGAGGTTCAGGAGGAATCCGGGATAGTCGTTGACGTGGCGGATCTCCTGGAGCTCGGTCCGGTGCGGTGGCGCTTTCCGGTCAAGCCCGTACTGGACATGGACGCAGTGGTCTTTTCGGCCGACCGCTTCAGGGGTGAGCCGGCCCTCACAGATGAAATCGATCCCTGCTGGTACCCCGTTGGGCAGGTGCCCTGGGACGGCATGTGGGAGGACGCCAGCCACTGGCTCGGTCACGTATTGCGCAGCCAGCGCCTGGACGTCACCGTCACCCTCAATAGCGACAATGAGACGGTGCGGACAGCGGACTTCGCCTAGTCCCCGGCGGACAGGTCCGGTCCGCTGTCAGGAAAGGTGACGCTCCTCCGGGCCGTTGTACGCGGCCAGCGGCCGAATCAGCGAGTTCGCCGCGCGCTGCTCCATCACGTGGGCAGTCCACCCGGTGATCCGGGCGGCAATGAAGAGCGGGGTGAACATCTCGGTATCGAAACCCATGAGGTGGTAGACGGGACCGCCGGGGTAGTCGAGGTTCGGCTTGATTCCCTTGGCCTCCTGCATGGCTGTTTCGAGGCCCTCATACAGACCGAGGATTTCCGGCCGCCCGTAGTGCTTGATCATGCCGTCGAGGGCCGCTTTCATGGTGGGCACCCGGGAATCACCGTTCTTGTAGACGCGGTGGCCGAAGCCCATGATCTTCTTCTTCTGGGCCAGGGCCTCGTCCATCCATGCCTTGGCCCTGGCGGTCGCTTCCTCTGCGGACTCCTCTTCGCGGATGCCGATTTCCTCGAAGGTATGCATGACGGCCTCGTTGGCACCGCCGTGCAGCGGACCCTTGAGCGCTCCGATAGCCCCGGTCACCGCGGAGTGAAGATCGGCCAATGTGGAGGTGATGACGCGGGCGGTGAACGTTGAGGCGTTGAAGGAGTGCTCTGCATACAGGATCATCGAGATATTGAAGGCCTCGACCACCTCCGGTGCCGCCTCCTCGCCGAAAGTCATCCACAGGAAGTTCGCGGAGTAATCCAGATCGTCACGGGGTTCCACCGGCTCCAGCCCGCGGCGGCGCCGCTGGTCGTAGGCAACGACTGCGGGGAAGGCAGCAAACAGCTCCACCGCTTTCTCCAGTTCGGCCTCCGGAGATGAGTCCTCTGCCTTCGGATGGTTCGCCCCGATCACCGATACAGCGGTACGGCTGACGTCCATCGGGTGGCAGCTGAGCGGCAGCAGGTCAATGGCGGCCCTCACGTTGTCCGCGAGCGTACGGGCTGAGCGTTCCGCGGAGTGGAATTCACGGGCTTCCGCTTCGGTCGGGAGCTCGCCGTGCCAGAGCAGCCAGGCGACGTCCTCGAAGTTCACCGCGGCCGCAAGCTCCTGAACCGGGTACCCCCGGTAGAGCAGGGAATTGGACTCGGGGTTCACCTTCGAAATTGCCGTGGTGTCCGCGGTGACGCCGGCGAGGCCCTTGTAGATCTGCGGTTCGGTCATGCCTTGACTCCTTCGTCTGTAAGTGGTGGGTGCGCTGGGCCCGGCTTAGCGTCCGCCGGGGACCTGGAAGTTGAACACTGAGGTATCGAACTGGTTGTACGCTTCGTAGTCGACGAGCTCGTAGAGTCTGGCGCGGGTCTGCATGGAAGTAACAGCGCCCTGCTGGGTGCCGTCGGCCTTGATCGTTTCCAGCGTACGCTCCGCCGCGCCCATGGCACTACGCAGCAGCGTCACTGGATAGATGACCATGTTGACACCCACGGATTCGAGGTCCGCGATCGAGAAGAGTTCGCTCTTTCCGAACTCGGTCATATTCGCGAGGATCGGTACATCGACCGCATTGCGGATCGCCTCAAACTCGGTCAGATCCCGCATCGCCTCCGGAAAAATGGCGTCCGCACCGGCGTCAACAAGAGCCTTCGCCCGCTCCTGGGCTGCCTGCAACGTATCGGTGCCGCGAATATCAGTCCTGGCCATCACAAGGAAGTTGGGATCGCGGCGACCATCGGCAGCGGCGCGGATTCGCTTCGCGGCAGTGTCGGTGTCCACAACGTTCTTGCCATCCAGATGGCCGCACCGCTTCGGATTGAACTGATCCTCGATGTGGCAGCCGGCCAGGCCCGCGTTCTCCAGCTCCTGCACCGTCCTGGCGACGTTCATCGGTTCGCCGAAACCGGTGTCCGCGTCCACCAGCGAAGGGAGGTCCGTCATGCGCGCTATCTGGCCGGCGCGCGTGGTAACTTCGGTCAGGGTCGTGAGCCCGATGTCGGGCAAGCCAAGGTCATTGGCGAGAACAGCTCCGGATATATAGACGCCGTCGAACCCCTTGTCCTCGATCAGGCGGGCGGACAGGGGGTTGAAGGCTCCGGGGAACTGCTGGATGCGGCCTGAGGTCAGGCTTGCGCGCAGCGCTTCGCGCTTTTTCTCGGGCGTTATGGAGGAGTACAGCATTTAGAACAGCCCCTTCGGTGCTTGTGCGGAAAGGACGCCGACGGCGGCAGTCAGGTTTAGCTGGTCCAGCTCGCCGGACGCGAGCAGCGGGAGCCGCTGGACAGCGTCGAGGAAGCGGTCGACCTCCGCGTCGTCCACGATTCCGTTTGCGAGGGTGCGGAGTTTGCCGATGTACTGCTCGCGGGCGAAGGGGCGGGCACCCAGCGGGTGGGCATCAGCGACGGCAATCTCATCGGTGATGACGGTTCCGTCGGTGAGAGTGATTTCCACCCTTCCGCCGAACGCCTTCTCGCTGATGTCCAGTGAGTGGTAGCGCCGGGTCCATTCAGCGTCCTCCACCGTGGTGACTTTTCGCCAGAGTTCGACCGTGTCGGCGCGGGAAGCGCGTTCGGGAGTGTAGGAGTCGACGTGGTGCCAGCGTCCGTCCTGCAGTGCAACGGTGAAGATGTAGGGGATCGAGTGGTCGAGCGTCTCACGGGACGCCGTTGGGTCGTACTTTTGCGGGTCATTCGCGCCCGAGCCGATCACGTAGTGGGTGTGGTGCGAGGTGTGGATCCGGACGGCCTCAACCTTCTGCGGGTCGGTGACGTCTGGATGTGCGCTATGGAGCCTGCGGGCCAGGTCAATCCACGCCTGCGCCTGGTACTCGGCGGAGTGCTCCTTCGTGTACGTGTCCAGGATTGCTCGCTTCGATTCGCCCTGGGTGGGCAGCGGAACCTCATAGCGGGCGTCGGGGCCGTCGAGCATCCACGCGATCACGCCGTCCTCGCCCTCGTAAATCGGTGTGGGGGAGGTCTGCCCGCGCATGGCCCGGTCGACGGCTTCCACTGCCATCTTGCCGGCGAAGGCCGGCGCGTGGGCCTTCCACGTCGAAATTTCGCCCTTGCGTGACTGGCGCGTTGCCGTCGTCGTATGCAGCGCCTGCCCGACCGACTGGAAGATTGTCTCGACGTCGAGGCCGAGCAGGGTTCCGATCCCCGCAGCCGCGGACGGACCGAGATGCGCAACGTGGTCGATCTTGTGCTTGTGCAGGCAGATCGCCTTCACCAGGTTCACCTGGATCTCGTAGCCGGTGGCGATGCCGCGCAGGAGGTCGGCACCGCTTGCCCCCGTGTGCTGGGCGACGGCGAGGATCGGCGGGATGTTGTCTCCCGGGTGGGAGTAGTCCGCGGCGAGGAAGGTGTCGTGATAGTCGAGTTCGCGTACGGCGACCCCGTTGGCCCAGGCGGCCCACTCGGGCGAAGATTTCCCGTCAATCCCGAAAACCGTTGCGCCGCGTCCGTTGGCGGAGACGGGGTGGCTCAGAGCCTGGGCGCGGGCAGCCACGATCGGTGCGCGGGAGAGGGACGCAACGGCGACGGACGCGTTGTCGATGATGCGGTTGATCACCATGTCGGTCACGTCGCTGTCGACTCCCACGGGATCGGCAGCCACCTCGGCGATTTTCCAGGCCAGCTGGCCGCTTCGGGGCAGGTTTTCCTCGCTGCGGTGGACTCGGACGGGGTGTAGCTCAACCATGTGGTGTTTCCTCTCGGACGGTTCGCGCGGTGTTGTCTGTTCGGGTGGTGCTGTCTGTTCGGGCGGCCAGCAGGTACTCCAGGCTGTTGTGGAGATGGACCTTGGTCGATGCAACGGCCAGGTCGGTGTTGGCCTGGGCAATGGACCGGGCTATCTGCGCATGTTCGGACGCCGAGGCCGTCAGGCGTGCAACATCGTCCCGGGCCAGCCGGCGCACGCGGCTCAGGTGAGTGCGCAAGTGCCGCTGGGCCTGAAGGAGATAGGGGTTAGCGGCGGCTGCATCAATTGCGGCGTCGAGCTCGGCGACCAGCTCGTAGTACTCGTGCTGTTCGCCGTCGGCCTCCTGAATCAGCGAGGATGCCGATTCAAACCGGCGGGTCAGTTCCTGGAATGTGTGCCGGTCCCCGCGCGTCGCAGCGAGGGCAGCAGCTGTGCAGTCCAGGGAGATACGGACATCAAACAGCCCGGTGATCTTCTCAAGGGACACCTCGCTGACGATGACCCCGCGTCCCGGCTGCGGAGCCGTCAATCCTTCGGCCGTCAATCGTGAGAGGGCCTCCCGCAGCGGTGTTCGGGAGACACCGAGCCGGGCTGACTGCTCGACTTCCCCCAGTACGGTGCCCGGCCCCAGCCGCCATTCGATGATGTCAGCGCGCAGAGCCTGATAGGCGCGGTCACTGGCTCGCATCTGCCCGCTCCATCGCCCGTCTCACCGCTCCAATGTATACAGAACAGGCGCCCGAAACAATACATCGCCGCGTTAGTGCGCTTTTTGTATACATGAACTGCTCTACCCGGACATTCTCGACGCTTTCGGCTACCGGTTCCAGGTGTACTCGAGTTCAGGCCGACCACGCGTTCCGTAGCGGGGCATCCGACGGGCAGACCCGCCGTCGGCAAGGTGTTCCAGGTAGCGGCGTGCGGTCACCCGGGACAGTTCCAGCGAGGACGCAACTTCCACCGCTGACACCGGCGCCGGCGCAGCAGACAGGAAGGAAACGACGGCGCGCAGTGTCTCCTCGGACAGCCCCTTCGGCAGGGTTCCCTGCGACGGCGGACGCAGCGCTGCGAACGCGTTGTCGACTTCCGATTGCGTGGTGGAGGAGGCTTGCGCGTGCAGGTTCTCGCGGAACAGCCGATAGTTGCCCAGCTTCTCGCTGAATGCCGAATAGGTGAACGGCTTGATCAGGTACTGCACAATTCCGGATGAGATCGCGGAGCGCACCACACCGAGCTCCCGTACCGCTGTGATGGCGATAACGTCCACGGTGCTGCCCGAACCTCGGATCCTGCGGAGGATGTCCAGTCCGTGAAGGTCGGGCAGATTCATATCGAGCAGCACCAGATCGACGACGGCGCCTCCCGCCTCGGTCTGCCGGCGCAGCATCGCAAGCGCCTCGGATCCGGTGCCGGCAATACCGGCGAGGTCAAACCCGTCGAGACGCTTCACGTATAGAGCGTGGGCCTCCGCCGCGATGGGATCGTCCTCCACCACGAGTACCCGGATGGGGTGAGCGGCGGGCCGGTCAGCCACGGGTAGCCTCCCCGTGCGCCCGCGGTCCGACTGGGTCTGCGCCTTCCGGTGCGCGCGGTCCGGCCGGGAGGCTGACCGTGAAGAGTGCGCCGCCGTCGTTGGTGACGGCAATGGTGCCGCCGAGCCGGTGCACGGCCTGCCGAACCAGTGCCAGCCCGAGACCGCGAGTTCCTGCCGTGCCTTTGGAGCTGGAGCCCAGCGTGAAGATCGTGCCGAGCTGGGCCTCGCTCAAGCCGGGCCCACTGTCGCCGACCTCGATGTCAACAAAGCCGGCGTCGTCGCCCGCTGTGTGGATCGAAAGCAAGACGGACCGTTCCTCCGAGGAGGCGGCGGCATCGAACGCGTTGTCCAGCAGGTTGCCGATGATCGTGACGAGGTCCCTCGGATCCATGCCGTGGGTTTCGAGGGTGCCTGCAACATCGATGTCCAGGTGCAGCCCCCGTTCGTTCGCCTGCGCCGCCTTGCCCACCAGGAGCGCGGTGATGAACGGTTCGTCGATGGCGGCCACCACCTCATCGGTGAGCTGCTGCGACTGCTGAAGGTCCCTCGTCGCAAACTCGAGGGCCTCCGTCCGGCGATCAAGTTCGATGAGGGACACGATGGTGTGCAGACGATTGGCGTGCTCATGGGTTTGCGCCCGAAGCGCTTCGGTCAGGGTACGCATGGTCTGAACTTCGTCCGAGAGGGCCTCCAGCTCGGTGTGGTCGCGGATGGTGGTCACTGTGCCCAGGGGCTTTGTTCCCGACGCCGGGACGGCCGGTTCCTGGTTGACCACCAGCACACGGTCATCGGTGACATGGATTTCGTCCACCGCGCGGCGGCCGCTCGCCAGCAGCTCGCGAATAGAGGGCGAGAGGCCGACGTCGGACGCCGGCTTTGGCTCGCCCGGAACCGACGGCGGCAAGTTCAGCAGCGCTGCGGCCTGGTCGTTGTAGAGCACCAGATCCCCCCGAAGGTTGGTCAGCGCCAGGCCGTCACGCACGGAGTGCAGCACTGAATCGTAGAACACGAACATGCGCGAGAGCTGTTCGGTGCCAAGGCCGAGCGTTGCCCGGCGAAGGTGGCGGCTCAGCACTAGGGAAACGATTGTTCCGGCGGTGAGCGCACCGGCTGCAATGAGCCAGACGAGCGGCAACTGCGCATTTCGCGCAATGGATACTGTGTCCACGGTGACACCGGCCGAGACCAGGGCGGTGACGGCGTTATCCGGTGTGGTGACGGGGACAATCGCACGGACTGACGGTCCCAGTGTCCCCGTGAACAACTCGACGTGAGGGACTCCGCCAAGCGCCTGCTCAACGGATCCGATGTACTGGCCGCCGATCTCACTGGGGTTTCGGTGGGTGTAGCGGGTGCGGTCGGTGTCCATAATGGTCACGAAATCGACGCCGAGCTCATCCATCACTTCCGCCGCGTAGGGCTGCAGGAGGTCCGAGGGATTCGGTGACTGCACAGCTTCAAGAACGAAGGGATCGTTGGCGAACGTCGTGGCGACTGCGAGCATGCGCGCCGATGCGGAATCGAAGGTGTTGTCCTCCGCATCGAGGTAGAGGACCCAGGAGATGGTCGTGGTCAGCGCGAGGACGAAGACGAGTTGGCCAATGAAGAACTGACGTGCCAGGCTCCAGTTCCTCACTCGGATCACGCTCCTTCCGCCTGCGACGGCGCCCGTTCTTCTGGCAGTTGCCCAGCATTGTTCACGGTCCGGCGAACAGTATGAACGCAATCGTGACCGGCATCACTCTAACGCTCACGATGGTTAGGAACCGGCCATCGGGCCGCCTACCAGCATAAGGAGTAAATAGCATGGCGAAGATGCCTGCACAGTCTGCCGCTTCGGTCGACAAACCCCGCAAGAGGGTGGATAAGACCCACTTTCTCTACATTGCCGTCATCGTCGCCGTCATCGCCGGCGCAATTCTTGGCCTCGCTGCGCCTGAGGTTGCCAAATCACTCAAGCCCATCGGCACGGCCTTCATCGGTCTGATCAAGATGATGATCGCCCCGATCATCTTCTGCACCATCGTGCTGGGCATCGGGTCCATTGCGAAAGCGGCAACTGTCGGCAAAGTCGGCGGTCTGGCCCTCGGATACTTCATGCTGATGTCCACGTTCGCCCTGGGAATCGGCCTCGTGGTCGGAAATATCGTCAAGCCCGGTGCAGGCCTGGACATTTCCGGCGCCACCTATGAGACAGAGAGCAAGGAAGCTGAGGGAACGGTTGACTTCCTGCTCGGCATCATTCCGGACACCCTGCTGTCCTCGCTGACCGGCACCAGCATCCTCCAGACACTCTTCGTCGCCCTGCTGGTCGGTTTTGCGCTGCAGAAGATGGGAACGGCCGGTAAGCCGATCCTGCGCGGCATCGGCCACATCCAGGCGCTGGTCTTCCGCATCCTCATCATGGTCATGTGGCTCGCACCGATCGGCGCCTTCGGGGCCATTGCCGCCGTCGTCGGTGAAACCGGAGTCCAGGCCATTGTGAGCATGTTCACCTTGATGGCCGCGTTCTACGTCACCTGCATCATCTTCATCGTCGTCATCCTCGGCGGTCTCCTCAAGATCGTCACCGGCATCAACATCTTCAAGCTGATGAAGTACCTGGGCCGCGAGTACCTGCTCATCTTCTCGACCTCGTCCTCGGAAGCAGCGCTGCCCCGCCTGATCGCGAAGATGGAGCACCTGGGTGTCTCCAAGCCGGTAGTCGGTGTCACGGTTCCTACCGGTTACTCCTTCAACCTTGACGGCACCGCCATCTACCTGACCATGGCATCGCTGTTCGTTGCCTCCGCCCTCGGTACCCCGCTGGCGCTCGGTGAGCAGATCTCGCTGCTGATCTTCATGATCATCGCGTCGAAGGGTGCAGCAGGTGTCACTGGCGCAGGCCTGGCCACCCTGGCAGGCGGCCTGCAGTCGCACCGCCCCGACCTTGTGGACGGCGTCGGCCTCATTGTGGGCATTGACCGCTTCATGTCCGAGGCACGCGCACTGACCAACTTCACCGGCAACGCCGTTGCCACCGTTCTGATCGGTACCTGGACCAAGGAGATCGAGCGCGGTCAGGTGGACGAAGTACTGGCCGGCCGCTTGCCCTTCGACGAAGCGACCATGACTGCCGGTCACTTCGAAGATGCCAAAGCGGACACCGCCGAGGACGGCGCAGAAACCAAGACCGACATCGCCGAAGCCCACATCACCGGCCGCGAAGCGGAAAGGGTCGGCGCCACGCGCTGATCCCCCCGTTGAATTGTCAGGACACGCCCCTTTTGTAGGCTCATAGGGGGCGTGTCCTGCTGTTTCATTGACCTCCACCGCCAGCCAGGATCTCAAGCTTGAACTTCAAGTTGAGACTCAAGGCTCGCGCACCGCGAACACTACATTTCCACGGCTCCGGAGGGGAGCGGTTGTAACGTGGGGAAGCAAGCGAACAGTAACTTGTTACTGGACAAGCACTAGACGGAAGCGTGGATAGATACGTGAGTAGCGAACAGGGTTCCACAACTCTGAAGGACGCAACCGACTCAGAGATTGGCCCCACCGGACGTCCGGTCACCGAATTTCCCGAACCGCCGGTGCTGGCCTCCCATGGCCCAGCCCGCGTCATCGCCATGGTGAACCAGAAGGGTGGTGTCGGCAAGACCACGTCCACCATCAACCTGGGCGCCGCGCTCGCAGAAGCGGGCCGCCGTGTCCTCCTCGTAGACTTCGATCCGCAGGGTGCGCTCTCCGCGGGCCTCGGCACCAACCCGCATGAGCTCGATGTCACCGTCTACAACGTCCTCATGGACCGCAAGGTCAACATCGAGGACGCCATCCAGCGCACCGGCGTGGAGAACATCGACCTTCTTCCCGCGAATATCGACCTCTCCGCCGCCGAGGTGCAGCTGGTCAATGAGGTCGCCCGCGAGCAGGTCCTGGACCGCGCATTGCGCAAGGTCGAGGACAACTACGATGTCATCCTCATCGACTGCCAGCCATCACTCGGTCTCCTGACAGTCAACGCGTTGACCGCGGCGCATGGTGTCATCATTCCGCTCATCTGCGAGTTCTTCGCGCTGCGCGCCGTTGCGCTACTGGTCGAAACCATCGAGAAGGTTCAGGACCGCCTCAATCCGCGACTGCAGGTCGATGGCGTCCTCGCAACCATGTATGACGCGCGGACCCTCCACAGCCGAGAGGTCATCGCCCGTCTCGTGGAAGCCTTCGGAGACAAGGTCTTCGAAACGGTCATCAAGCGCACCATCAAGTTCGCTGATGCCACCGTCGCCGCAGAGCCGATCACCACCTACGCCGGTAACCACTCCGGCGCGGATGCCTACCGCAACCTCGCCCGGGAGCTCATCTCCCGCGGCGGCGCGCCTTAGCAGGCACCCCGCCTGATGGCGCAGGACGCTCACGACGACGGCGGCGCCCCCCTCGCGCTGCCGGAGCCTGAGAAGGCCGGGCGGTTCGAAGTCCGGCTCGACAACTTCAACGGACCGTTTGACCTTTTGTTGAGCCTCATCTCCAAGCATGAGCTGAACATCACCGAGATTGCCCTCGCGAAGGTCACCGACGAGTTTATCGGCTACATCCGCGCTTTCAGCGCAGTCGGGGACAGTTTTTCACTGGACGAAGCAAGCGAGTTCCTTGTCATCGCCGCGACCCTCCTGGATCTCAAAGCGGCGCGGTTGTTGCCATCGGGGGAGGTTGAGGACGAGGAGGACATCGCACTGCTCGAGGCCCGTGACCTTCTCTTCGCGCGCCTGCTGCAATACAAGGCATTCAAGGAAATCGCCCGGCAGTTGGGCACGCGCCTCGCCGAAGAGGCCGGACGCTTCCCGCGTGAGGTAGCGCTTGAACCGCAGCTCGCCGCAATGATGCCCGAGCTCACCTGGCGAATGTCGCCTTCGGACTTCGCCGCGATCGCGGCGAAAGCGCTGGAGCCCCGCGAACCGGCGCCTACCGAAGTGGGCATTGGTCACCTCCACGCTCCGGCAGTAAGCGTCCGCGAGCAAGCCGACATCATCGGGCACCGCCTGCGGGAGCAGGGAGTCCTGTCCTTCCGTCAGCTCACGGCAGACGCGGACTCACTTGTTGTCGTCGTCGCCCGTTTTCTTGCCCTGCTGGAAATGTTCCGGGACATGGTCATCACCATGGACCAGGCCGCGCCGCTGGGGGAGCTGACTGTCCGGTGGTCGGCGGGGGAGCGGGACTGGTCAGCGGAGCGCATCAGCGAGGAATACGATCAGGACGTGTCGCCGGTTGTGGATGAGAACGCAGAAGGAGGAGTCCGTGAGCGAGCGAACTGAAACACCTGACGGCACTCGCGGTGAGCCGGGCGAGGGGTCGGTGACTGACGTCGCCTCTTTATCCGGCGGAGTGCCGGCCGCAGTCGAGGCCGTGCTCCTTGTCGTTGAGGAACCGGTGACCGAGATGCAGTTGGCCACAGCGCTGGAAGTTCCTGTCCAGCAGGTGCAGGAAGCGCTCGCGGAATTGATGGCCGAGTATGACGGCTATACTGGTCAGGGCCCGGAACCCGGACCAACGCGGCGTCGGGGTATTGAGCTCCGAAATGTCGCCGGCGGGTGGCGGTTCTATACGCGCAGCGAGTTCGCTGCCGTCGTCGGACGGTTTGTTCTCGACGGACAGAGTGCGCGGCTTTCGCAGGCAGCTCTGGAAACCCTCGCCGTCATCGCCTACCGGCAACCGGTCTCACGCTCGCGGGTGTCGGCAATCCGCGGGGTGAATGTGGACTCCGTGGTCCGCACCCTTGTTCAACGTGGACTTGTCGCCGATGTTGCTACCGATCCGGAGACCGGCGCGGTGCTCTACGGAACAACACCGCTTTTTCTGGAAAGATTGGGTATTGGCACCGTTGCCGATCTGCCCAAGCTTTCTCCGCACCTGCCCGGACTGGAAAACCTGCAGGACTTCGATCACACCACGTACTGACGTACAACAGCTAAGGACTTTCAATGACACAGGCGCCCCGCTCCGGATCCGGAAGGAACCGCGACGGCCGTAATCCTGCCTCCGATTCCGCGGGCAGGCCCGCCAGGGACGCCGGTGACGCGAAGCCCGCACGCGCAGGCAGGGAGTACGACGGCCCCAAACGCACCGGTGCTCCCAAGAGTGCGGGCGCAGGCGGTTACAAAGGAGCCGGTGCTGGCAAGAGCGCAGGCGGTTACAAGGGTGCCGGTGCTCCGAAGAGTGCGGGCGCAGGCGGTTACAAGGGTGCCGGTGCTCCCAAGAGTGGCGGCGCAGGCAAGGGCGCTCCGAAAGCAGCGCGCAGCGGTCAGCGTGGTGCTTCCGCCGGGTCAGCGCCCTTTGGCAAGGAGCGGTTCGGCCGCAATCTCGGCGCAGTGCACCGCCCCCGCCGCCCCAAGGCTCCGCCCGTCGACCGGCTCGATGTGCACAATCCCGACGGCGTCCGCCTGCAGAAGATCATGGCGTCCGCCGGCGTCGCCTCCCGCCGGGTGTGCGAGGACATGATCCGTGACGGCCGCGTCGAGGTTGACGGCACCATAGTGACGGACCTCGGCGTGCGCGTCGATGCATCGACCGCAGCGATCCACGTCGATGGCCTCCGTCTTCAGCTCAACGAGACCATGATGTACTACGCCTTCAACAAGCCCAAGGGTGTCGTTTCCACTATGGAAGACCCCGAAGGCCGCCCCTGCATCAGCGACTTCCTGAAGAACCGCAAGGGCGAGCGTCTCTTTCACATCGGCCGCCTCGACGTCGCAACCGAAGGCCTGCTGCTGCTGACCAACGACGGCGAACTCACCAACCGCCTGACGCATCCGTCCTTCGAGGTGCCTAAGACCTACCTGGTGCAGGTCCGTGGCCCCATGGCCCACGGCATCGGCGCCCAGATGAAGGAAGGCATCGAGCTGGAGGACGGCATCGCCCGGGTCGATTCCTTCAGGCTTGTCGATTCCACTCCTGGACACGTGCTCGTGGAGGTCGTTCTCCACTCGGGCCGCAACCGCGTGGTGCGCCGCTTGTTCGATGCCATCGGGCACCCGGTCGAGCGTCTGGTCCGCACCCAGTTCGGTCCAATTCGCGTCGGCGACCAGCGTCAGGGCAGCATCCGCGTTCTCGGCCGTCAGGAAGTTGGGCACCTCCTGACCGCTGTGGAGATGTAGCCGATGACCGTAACAAACGGCGGCACACACCTGTCGGGGCCCGTGCTTATCGTCGGCACCGGGTTGCTCGGCACCAGTATCGGGCTCGGTCTGCGCGCGCGGGGAATCGATGTTGTCCTGTCGGACATCTCCCCGTCCACCCAGGCCGTGGCGCAGGACATCGGAGCCGGCCGGCCGCTTGAGCCGGCTGATGCCGCATTCGCGCCGGAACTCGTGGTTGTTGCAGCGCCGCCGGACGTCACCGGTGCGCTCGTGATTGATGCGCTGGCAGCCTATCCGGCTGCCGTCGTCGTCGATATTGCAAGTGTCAAGGATGCGGTGCTGAAGTCGGTTCTGGAAGCAGCCGACGACGACGCCCTCTCACGCTATGTAGGCACCCACCCGATGGCGGGGCGCGAGAAATCCGGGCCGGTAGCGGCCCGCGGTGAGCTTTTCACGTCCATGCCGTGGGTGATCTGCGCATCCCATCGGAGTGCTCCGGAAGCGGTACGCACGGCCGAGGCCCTGGCTATCGACCTGGGCGCAGTCGTATCGCGGATGACCGCTGAGGAACATGACCAGTCAGTTGCGGTCATTTCACATCTGCCGCAGGTCTTGTCGTCCCTCCTGGCGAGCCGGCTGCAGGACACGCCCGCACACGCGCTGTCCCTCGCCGGGAACGGGCTCCGGGACGTGACGCGTATCGCCGCGAGCGACCCCCGGCTGTGGGTCCAGATCCTGTCGGCGAATGCCGGCCGGCTCGTGGAGATTCTCTACGGGGTGCGCGAGGATCTGAACCGGCTGATCGGGACGCTCGAAAATCCGGTGGGGGAGGGCGCCCGCCTGGACATGGCACAGCTGATGGCCGAGGGAAACATCGGCCAGGCACGCATTCCAGGCAAGCACGGCACACCGCCGGAAGCCTTCGCCCGGCTTACCGTGCTGGTCGATGACGTTCCGGGGCAGATCGCGCGGTTGCTCACCGACATCGGGGAAACCGGAATCAACCTTGAGGACCTCCGCCTGGAACATTCACCTGAGCGGCAGGTGGGCATGGCCGAGGTCTCCGTACTGCCCGGCAAGCGGCACGAGCTCACCGATTTCCTGACGAACCGCGGTTGGAAGGTGGTCCAGTGACTGTATCTCTCGCCCACTTCCGATTGGGCAAATCACTTGTCGTGGCCATCGACGGGCCGTCCGGTTCGGGCAAGTCCAGCGTCAGCCGGGAAACTGCCCGACGGCTTCACGCGGCCTACCTCGACACCGGCGCAATGTACCGTGCGGTGACACTTCACTGCCTCGAGAAGGGCGTCGATTTCTCCGACGCCGGCGCGGTGGAACGAGCCTCCCGTGAACTCGATCTGTCCATCAGTACCCGGCCGGATACCGAGTCAGTATTGATCAGCGGAATCGACGTCACGGACGCCATCCGCGAACCGCAGGTTTCGCAGGCCGTCAGCGCCGTCGCGACCACCCTCGGTGCGCGCAGCGAACTGATCCGCCGGCAGCGCCAGATCATTGCCGACTCCCACCACCGCATCGTGGCAGAAGGCAGGGACATCACCACCGTCGTCGCCCCTGACGCGGAAGTACGCATCCTGCTGACCGCCAGCGAGGAGGCGCGGCTTCGGCGACGCGGGGATCAGCTCGGCGGTACCCAGACAGTCGAGCAACTGAAGCAGCAGGTCCTTGCGCGTGACGCAAAGGACTCCTCAGTGGTGAATTTTCAGCAGGCCGCAAACGGTGTAGTTACCGTTGACTCATCGGACCTGGATTTTGAGCAGACAGTGGCGGCGGTGCTCGACGTCGTTCGCACTGTCGCCCACCAATAAAACGAAGGATCGCGAAATATGAGCGAGAACCAGACCGGACTTGAGGAAGAGTACGAGCCCACGGGCGAGGACTCCGTATCCGAACACATCCACGCCCTGGATGACGCAGAGGCTGAGCGCCGCGCTGAATCGCTGCGCGCCGGTCTGGAGGACTATGAGCTGGACGAGGAGGACGCAGCCCTCCTCGCGCAGGAGTTGGGCGATTACGACGACGACGCCCCGGTCCGGCTGGATCCGGTCCTTGCGATCGTCGGGCGTCCCAACGTCGGCAAGTCGACGCTCGTTAACCGCATCCTCGGACGCCGCGAGGCAGTCGTGGAGGACACTCCGGGTGTCACGCGTGACCGCGTGATGTACTCGGCCACCTGGAACGGCAACGACTTCACGCTGGTGGACACCGGCGGTTGGGAACATGATGCGCGCGGTATTCACGCTCGCGTCGCCGACCAGGCTGAGGCCGCCGTCGACCTCGCCGATGCCGTGCTGCTTGTTGTGGATGCAACGGTCGGGGCTACCGCCACCGACGAGGCGATCGTGCGGATGCTGCGGCGCAAGAAGAGGCCGGTCATCCTGGTCGCCAATAAGGTCGACGACATCCAGAATGAGGCCGATGCCGCAGCGCTCTGGTCGCTTGGCTTCGGCGAGCCGATGCCGGTGTCCGCGTTGCACGGCCGCGGTACGGCGGACATGCTGGACAGGGCTGTTGAGCTCATGCCGGAGTTTTCCGAGCACGGCGGACTGGAGCGTTCCGGCGGCCCGCGCCGGGTTGCGCTGATCGGGCGTCCGAACGTCGGCAAGTCCTCACTGCTGAACAAGTTGGCAGGTACCGAGCGGGTTGTCGTTGACCCGTTGGCCGGCACCACGCGCGATCCCGTGGACGAGATGATCGAGCTCGGTGGCCGTGTGTGGCGCTTCGTCGATACTGCGGGCATCCGCCGACGCCAGCATATGGCGCAGGGCGCCGATTTCTATGCGTCGCTGCGCACTCAGTCCGCGCTGGAGAAGGCGGAGGTCGCCGTCGTCCTCCTCGCGGTTGATGAGGTGCTCAGTGAGCAGGATGTGCGGATCCTCAATCTGACCATTGAATCCGGCCGTGCGCTGGTGCTCGCGTTCAACAAGTGGGACCTGCTCGACGACGAACGCCGCCGCTACCTGGAGCGCGAGATCGAGCAGGACCTGGCGCACGTGGAGTGGGCGCCACGCGTCAATCTTTCCGCGATGACCGGCTGGCACAAGGACCGTCTTGTACCTGCACTTGATCGGGCGCTCGAGTCCTGGGACAAGCGCATCCCCACCGGCAAACTGAACGCGTTCCTTGGTGAGCTCGTTGCAGCCCATCCGCACCCGGTGCGCGGTGGAAAGCAGCCGCGCATCCTGTTTGGGACGCAGGCCTCATCGCGTCCTCCGCGTTTTGTCCTCTTCACCACCGGATTCCTCGACCCGGGATACCGCCGGTTCATCACGCGCCGCCTGCGTGAGACGTTCGGTTTCGAGGGGACGCCGATCGAGGTTTCGATGCGCGTTCGGGAGAAGCGCGGACGCAAGAAGTAGATGCATCGTCGCCCTGCACCGGTTCGCTGGTCAGGGCAGCGATAGGATAGGATTCTTGAGGTGGTTCGGACCGTATGTCCGCGCCAATCGGGATGTGGCGCAGCTTGGTAGCGCACCTGACTGGGGGTCAGGGGGTCGCAGGTTCAAATCCTGTCATCCCGACAGCGAGGTCCCGGAAACTTACGGTTTCCGGGACCTTTTTCCTTCCCCGGGCGTCCTTCGGGGCGGAGTTTCCGCTCCCCGCTACCTGGACATGGCGCCGGTGATTTCCTGCGCTGAGAGCCTGCGTTCGCCTACATAATAGAGAACTGAGCCGGCAGGCAGCGGCGAGTCCCATCCGGGATTGATGACGGCTCCTTCGTGTTGAACTGCAAGCACCGTCGTAGTGAACTTTCGCCCCAATGCTTCCTGCACCTGGCCGAAGTTCATGGTCGACAGCGTGTTCGGCAGCGTTGTGCTGTAGGTATTCCTGCCCCCATGGGACATCAGGTCCGCGTAGACAATTGCAATACCCGGGTCTTGGAGTTCTTCGATAGCGAGACGCGGTGAGTGCCACTGGACGCAGCGGACGTCGTCGTCCACGTAGGAGAAGTTGCGGGCGCGGCTCATATCCCGCAACGTGACAACGATGTGCGCGTCGGGGTTTACGTGCGTGGCAGCCACAGTGATGGTCAGCGCTTCATTATCATCCCGAGCGTCGATGAGGATCCGCGTTGCGCGATGGACCCCGGCACGCTTCAGCACGCCTTCTTCGGCGAGGTCACCGCGGACAAAGCCGAGGTTGGCGTGGTCCGACGTGGGGTTTTCGGCGACGTCTTCCCAGGTGCATAGCGCCACTGGGTCAGCGCTGTCTGCCAGGATCTCCTGCACCAGCCGTTCGGTGCGGCCGGGCGTGTAGCCGACAATCACCAGGTGGTCCGACATATCGAGGTCTGACTGACCCTTCATGCGCCGTCCTTTCGCGTTTTCGATCGCGGTTGCGATGCGGGTGAATAGCGTGGTCAGGGTAACGATGCCGCCGATGATGACGTAGACGCCAACAAGGTGCCCGCCGACTGTAGTGGGAAAGAAATCGCCGTAACCGACAGTGGAAGCCGTAACCATGAACCACCACCAGTAGTTCTCTGGTGACGTGATGGTGTTGCTGGATGGCTCTGCCCATGCCATGAGCGGCCAACTGGTCAGGAACACTGTAAGGATAATGAGACCCGGCGCCACCCAGATGCGGGAGCGGCCAAGTCGGCGAATCAAGCGGGAGAGTACAAACGGCACCCGGCGTTCCTTCCTGGGGATGGGCGATCACTCTCTGACCCTATGCCCTTGGGCCCGGCACGCTTCGAGCCCGTGAAGATTCAGTGGAACGTGTCCGGGCGTGAGAAGTTGGATGTGTGAATAATGTCCCGAAGAAGGCAAAGCCGGCGCGGCCGCAGCTTATTTTTGATGTCGTGAGTGCTTCCTGGCTGACCCCTCACATGGTGCGGGTGACACTTGGTGGACCTGCATTCGACCAGTTTCAGCGCAAGGACGTCACTGACAGCTATGTGAAGCTCTTGTTCGCGAAGCCGGAACTCGGACTTGAGCCGCCCTACGATCTCGCTGCGCTTCGTGAACAGCTGCCGCCCGAGGACGTTCCGGTCACCCGTACCTACACGGTTCGGCAGGTCAATTCGATTGACCGGACCATCGACATCGATTTTGTCGTTCACGGTGATGAGGGCTTGGCCGGTCCCTGGGCGGCCCAAGCAAAGCAAGGAGACCGGATCGCATTGATGGGCCCGGGTGGAGCCTACGCTCCTGACGCGAATGCCGACTGGCACTTATTTGCCGGTGATGAGTCAGCGCTGCCTGCCATTGCCGCGGCCCTTGAGTACCTGCCGGAGGAGGCTGTGGGCGTTGCTTTCCTTGAGTGCGGCGGAAACGACGACGTCCTCGAGCTCTCGAAACCGTCCGGTGTAGAGATCGTTTGGGTTCACCGTGACGCGCGTGATGACAGGACGAAGTCGCTACTCGCCGCTGCGGTCACCGGATATCAGTGGCCGACTGGACGCGTACAAGTCTTCGCGCACGGCGAGCGGGAATCCATGAAGGCGCTGCGGGACGTCTTCCTCAAGGATCGCGGATTGTCCAAAGACCAGCTCTCATTGTCCGGATATTGGGCTGCTGGGCGTACCGAAGACAAGTTCCAGGCCGAGAAGCGCGAGCCGATTGGTGTGGTCCTCCCTACGTGACCCTTTCGACATGCTCGATCTGCGGCATGCTCGATCTGCGGCGTGCCGCGTCGGGTGCGTTCGTGGTCCTGCAGAGTATGTTGGACGCATGGCATCCGAGGCGACAGTCTTATCCGTTGATGGGCCGCACGGCACCCGCGAAGTACGCATCTCGAGTCCCAGCCGTGTCATGTGGCCGGCACTCGGACTGACGAAGCTTGATCTGGCGACGTACCTCATCGATGTAGGCGACGCCTTCATTGCGGCCAATGGAGACCGTCCGCTCGCGCTGCAGCGTTTTGGGGACAACATCGATGGTGACCAGTTCTTCTCGAAGAACCCGCCGAAGGGTGCACCGGACTATATCCGCTCCGTGAAGGTCGAGTATCCGAGTGCGCGGTCCCACCCGCAGCTGGTGATAGATGAGCCGGCGGCAGCGGTGTGGGCAGCCCAGATGAATACCGTCGTATTTCACCCGTGGCCATCCCGTGCCGAGAACTCGGACAACCCTGACCAGTTACGCATTGACCTCGATCCTCAACCCGGCACCGATTTCGACGACGCCGTGCCGGCTGCGATGGAGCTGCGGAAAGTGCTGCAGGAGGCCGGGCTCAACGCATTTTTGAAGACGTCGGGTAACAGGGGTATCCACGTGTACGCGCCGATTGAGCCCGTGCGGGAGTTCCTTGATGTACGGCATGCGGTGATTGCTGCTGCCCGTGAACTTGAGCGGCGTATGCCTGAGCAGGTGACCACCTCCTGGTGGAAGGAGGAGCGGGGCGAGCGGATCTTCGTCGACTTCAATCAAGCGAACCGGGACCGCACTATCGCAGGTGCATATAGCCCGCGGGCGCTCTCACACGCTCCGGTTTCCTGTCCCATCACGTGGGAAGAGCTTGAGAGGATTCACCCCAAAGACTTCACGATCCTGACGGTGCCGGATCGGCTGCGTACGGTCGGTGACCCGTGGGCCGACTTCCACGAGAAGCCAGGGACTATCGACACGCTGCTCGAATGGTGGCAACGCGACTTGGATTCCGGTCTCGGGGAGCTGCCGTTTCCGCCCGATTACCCCAAGATGCCGGGGGAGCCGCCCAGGGTTCAACCGAGCCGGGCGAAGAAAGACAAGTAGGTCCCGCTAGCATCCCCACGCTGACGGGTTCTCTGAGCAGGTACCGTCCACAAGCCGGTTATCGGAGCGCCAGATACTGATGAGGTGCGGCTCTGATTGGACCGCAGCTTGGCCCGCGATGGGAATCCAGGGTCCGCCATTGACCGAATAGTCCCCATTGAAGCGGGTAGTGAGGACCAGGTTGTAGTCCCCGGTCTCGCCGTAGACATGACTGGTGGGCGTTTCCACCAAGAGCCAGTCCGACTCGGGGACGGCGTTGCCCGCGGTTTGAGTAGTCCGGGTAGTGCCGTCGCCATAGTTCCAGTCGTAGGCCACCGGCCAGGCACGGATGCGCACCTCGTCACCGAGGGTCTCGAAGGCAAACTCTTGTTCTTCAACGTCCGCCCAGAAGTTGTTGTGTCCGCCCAGCAGTCCGAAGTTGTTCGGCTCCGAGATGACGGCAGCGGCGATAATCGGCTGACTCTGGAAGTCCTCCAGGGTGATCACAACTGCGGGTTCCGCAACCTCTCCGCCGTTCGGCGGCTCTGGCGCAGGCGAGCCTGGATAGAGGCAGGTTGTGTTCCCGGTTGGAGTCTCCGTCGGGGGAGTCGTGGAGCTGTCGATAGCGATCCACTCGACCATGGCGCCGTCGGGTTCGGAATCACAGGCAGCGTCTATGATCACGCAATCTGCAGGGCTAAGGAAACTTTCTACACCCTGCAGACACACACGCTCGTATGTATAAGTCACATAGGGGTCGGGCAGCGCTACTGGTGCTTCGCTTCTTGGCGCTTCTGCACTGCCAGTGTCATTGCCAGATGCATCTTCATTCCCTTGCGAGAAGTTTCCTATGCCGACGCCAGTATCAGGGAGGAAACCGACGTCGGGACCAGCGTCCAGAGTTGACCACGCATTCGGTGAAAATAGAAGACTCGAAGCGGTGAGTATAAGGACGCTCGAAACGGTAGCTGCGATTCGTCTCATCGCTATGCGCCCGGCGTGCCAAGATCGAGCATCAGCCAGGAACCCTCAGCGAACACTGCCACCGTTTGCCGTGCCGTTGGCTCGCTGTAAGGGTCTCCCTCCCGAATCACCTCACCTGAAGAGTCGTAGTAAGTGGCAGAGTCCTGTGTTACGAAGGCGAACGAGGAGATGGAACCTGAGGTGTTAGGCACGAATTCGGATTTGAAGGTCTCCAGATTGACGTCACCTCCTCGTAGCCAACCGCCGTCCACGTACACACTCGCAATGGACTCCTCGATGTTGTCGCAAGAAGTGCAACCTTCATCCGTCACCGCATTCAGCGGCTCGAGATCGTTCGTCGCGTATGCGTAGTTCAGCAGCTCAAACCACCACTCCGTGAACGCCTCCAGCCCCTCCACCGTATTCTCGTCCGCAAGGGCCGGCTTTTCCGGAACCGGAATGTTTACGGCGGGCCCTGCTGCGGAAGCGGGAGACGGCGTCGGCGTGGGCGTAGCTGAGGGTGCCTCAGACGCCGAAGGTACTGCTGACGCCGACGGAGATTCCGACGGCGTCTGAGCTGCGCCGGGATCACCACCTGAGCACCCGGCGAGAACAAGAACTGAAAGGGCGGCGCCGGCAAGGGCACACGCCAGGCGAGACTGATTCATGAATTCCCCGAACCTGTGATGAAGTAAGCTGCCAACCATCCTAACCAGAGTCGGTTGACACGCCAGCAGTTATCCACACGCAGGGGTAACAACGCCTAGGCGAGCACCTCGCTGAGGTCGTATGCCGCCGGAATTTCCAGCTGCTCGAACGTACAGGACCGCGCTTCCCTGTCCGGGCGCCACCGATCAAATTGCACCGTGTGCCGGAACCGGTCGCCCTCCATCTGGTCGTACCGCACCTCCATGACCCGTCGCGGATGCAAGCGGACATACGAAACATCCTTCGCGGAAGCGAACCGGCTCCGGTCCGTCTCACCGAGAACAATCTCGCCGTCCTCATCCCGGATGACATCGGGCTCAAGCTCGTCAATCAGTTCCAACCGTCGCTTGTCGGAGAATGCGGAGGCGCCGCCGACATTACGCAACCCACCGCCGTCGTCGTACAGACCCAGAAGAAGCGAACCAACACCCTGACCGCTCTTGTGTACGCGGTAGCCAAGTACAACGACGTCGGCAGTGCGCTTGTGCTTGACCTTGAGCATGCGGCGTTTATTCGGCTCGTAGGCAGCCGCCAGCGGCTTGGCGACCACACCGTCCAGCCCGGCACCCTCGAACTCGACCAGCCAACGCCGAGCGAGCTCGACGTCGTCGGTCACCTGTGAGAGGTGCACCGGTTCGGAAAACATTTCAGCAATTCCCTCCAACGCCTTTCGGCGATCTGAGAAAGGGACATCCAACAGATTGTGTTCGTCAAGACCGAGCAGATCAAAGGCAATGAACGACGCCGGTGTCTCCTTGGCGAGCAGGCGGACCCTGCTGTCGGCTGGGTGGATCCGCTGCGACAGAGCTTCCCAGTCGAGGCGCTCAGCTCCAGGTTCACCGCGGCGGACAACAATCTCTCCGTCGACCACGCACCGCTCAGGTAGGTTCTCAAGGAGTGCCTCTACGAGCTCGGGAAAGTACCGGGTGAGCGTCTTGGACCCGCGGCTGCCGATTTCACACTTCCCGTCCTCCACATGGATAACCGCGCGGAAGCCGTCCCACTTCGGTTCGTAGCTGAGTCCGCCGGGAACGCTGTCTGGCTCCGGGACAGCGTCCACGGCTTTAGCGAGCATCGGCTGAATCGGGAAGGGCAGGTCAGTCATGGATCGATCCTGTCTCATCGAGATCTGAATTTCCATGGACACGGCATATGTGCAGCGCGGTGACGCTGGAATTGAACGTTCCGAAAGAGGTGACGCACGGCATGGGCACTGTGCCTATACTCGTTCCTAAGGCCCCCGATCGGAAGAGAAGGGGCCGCCGCTTATTTACCGCATGCCAGGAATCATCCGTCCGGTGCCCACGAAAGGCCGACAATGAGCAACATTCCCGAAGACCTTTACTACACGGCTGAACACGAATGGGTCACAGCCCCCGACAACAATGGCGTTGTTCGTGTCGGCATCACCGACTTCGCCCAGGATGCGCTCGGCGACGTCGTTTATGTCCAGATGCCGGAGGCCGGCTCCAAAGTAGGTTCATCCGATGTCATCGGTGAAGTTGAATCCACCAAGAGTGTCAGCGACATTTACGCCCCGCTCACCGGCGAGGTCGTCAACCGTAACGAAGCGCTTGACGGCGAGCCTGCCCTGATCAACACCGATCCATACGGCGACGGTTGGCTGCTTGAAATCAAGGTGGAGGATAGCTCGGTGGTCAAGGAGCTTCTCAGTTCGTCGGAATACTCACAGCAGGTAGGCTAGGGTTACCGGCTCAGGCAAACAGATGGTGGCCAGCCGGGTAACCGGTTGGCCACGAGTTTTGGGGAAGGAAATTTTCAATGGTAGGCGAGAACAACGCAGCCGCACAGGACGCTTCGGGATCGCATGTGCCTTCACCTGAAACCACCACAATAGGACTGCCGCCGCAGACCTCCACGTCGGTGGAACCGCGGCTCACTCGCGAGGAACTCGCGGCCGTTGCCGCCCTCCCGGCCGGATCGGCACTGCTGATAGCACACACCGGACCGAATGCCGGTGCTCGTTTCCTTTTGGACGAAGATGTCACGACGGCCGGACGCCACCCGAACGCTGATATTTTCCTCGATGACGTCACGGTTTCTCGCAAGCATGCTGAATTTCGCCGTGAAGCAGAGGGCTTCCGGGTTGTTGACTCCCGCAGCCTCAACGGCACCTATGTCAACAATGATCGCGTAGACAGCGTGGTGCTGCGCAACGGTCACGAAGTGCAGATCGGCAAGTTCCGCCTCACTTTCTATGCTGCCGGGAGCGTGTCGCAGCCGCAGGGTCAGGTCTAGGGACTTTCATGCCCTCCTCCCAGCCGTCCCGGCGACCCGTGGGTGTAGCCCCGGAGCGTGTCAGCGGGAACGTACTGAATATCGGGGAGGTCCTCACTGAGCTGGCCGGGGACTTCCCGCACATCAGTGCCTCCAAGATTCGGTTCCTGGAGGAAAAAGGCCTAATCACTCCTCAGCGCACCCGTGCGGGCTATCGGAAATATACGCCTGTCGACGTCGAGCGGTTGCGTTTTGTCCTGGCCCTCCAACGCGATCAGTACCTGCCGCTTAAAGTCATCAAGGACTACCTCGACGCGGTGGACCGGGGAGAGCGCCCCGAGAACCTGCCCGGCGGTCTCACTCTCGCGCCGCGGATGGTCTCGGAGCAGCTAGGCCGCGAGCTCGGATCGCACGCTCGCCGGCTCACGCGGGAAACCCTGGCCGCGGAGGCAGGTGCACGCCCGGAACTGGTTCGGGACCTCATGGCGTTCGGTCTCATCGCCGAGGTGGAGGGCCGTTTCGATGAACACGCGCTGAAGATCACTCGTGCGTGCGTCCAGTTGGAGTCCCACGGAATCGAGCCGCGGCACCTTCGTCCTTTCCGTGCTGCAGCGGACCGTGAACTCGGTCTTGTTGAGAGCGTCGTCGCCCCGGTCGCCTCCCGCCGGGACGTTGCATCCAAGGCCCGGGCTGCAGAAACCGCTCGCGAAATCAGTGAGCTGTGTCTGAACCTCCACAGCGCCCTCGTCCAGGGCCAGATTGCGCGGATGGAAAATTAGGAGGCAGACATGATCGAGATGGATGTTGTGGGCGTTCGCATCGAGCTGCCGTCCAATCAGCCCCTCGTGCTGCTCAAGGAATCCGCAGGCACGCGCCACATCCCCATCTGGATCGGTGCGCCTGAGGCCAGTGCAATCGCCTTCGTCCAGCAGGGCATTGTTCCGCCGCGGCCCATGACTCATGATCTCCTGGTCAGCATGGTGGCAGCACTGAACCACACCGTAACTGAGGTCCGGATCGTTCGGGTTGAGGATACGGTGTTCCACGCTGAGGTGGTGTTTGAGGACGGAACCACTGTCAGTTCCCGTGCGTCAGATGCCATAGCAATCGCACTGCGTGTGCCATGCCCGATCTACTGTGCCCCACAGGTCATGGAGGACACCGGGGTGGAGATCGCAGAAGCTGACGACGACGACGGCGAGGCGGCTTCCCCCGAAGGCCAGGCTAACGCTGAGCGTGAATTGAAACAGTTCCGCGAGTTCCTGGCCGACGTCGAACCCGAAGACTTTGAGAAGTAAGCAAAAACGACACGGTTGGATTGTTATGTACGGCATCTTTGACCTCGGGCAGCCGGAGATCTAACGTCGAAGCATACAGTTCCCATTGCACTAGCTGTAAACTCAGGGCAACACTCAATAAACCCCTGTGGACCTCGGCTTGCGCCACTTCCCCCCGGGAACCAGAACGAGGAGGCAACACGTGAGTCCGAAAGGCGACGCCGGTACGGGTGCCAACGCGGCCGCTACGGGTACTGCGATACCTGCCAGCGCACAGGGCCTGCTCTTCACCGAAGACCTCCCTGTGTTGGATGAAGACGCGGGTTACCGCGGCCCCACAGCCTGCAAAGCCGCAGGCATCACTTATCGCCAGCTCGATTACTGGGCGCGCACCGGCCTGGTTGAACCGGCGGTCCGGGGCGCCAAGGGATCTGGATCCCAGCGGCTCTACGGTTTCCGGGACATCCTGGTGCTCAAGGTTGTTAAACGTCTGTTGGACACCGGAGTTTCACTTCAGCAAATTCGCAGCGCCGTTGAGCACCTGCGGGAGCGCGGCGTCGAGGATCTTGCGCAGATCACATTGATGAGTGACGGCGCGAGCGTATATGAGTGCACGTCTGCAGACGAAGTGATTGATCTTGTCCAGGGCGGGCAGGGAGTCTTCGGCATCGCCGTCGGGCGTGTATGGCGGGAAGTTGAAGGCAGTCTCGCAGCGCTACCCAGCGAGCACGCAGCCGACCAGAACTTCCCGGATGACGAGTTGAGCAAGCGACGGGAAGCCCGCAAAATCAGCTGACCGGAAGTGTGCATTGTGCCCCGCCCCGAGCGGGGCATTTTTGTGTCCTGCGTCAGGATTGAATAGATCGCAGGCCGTGCTTTAGCGGCGCGCCACGCGATTGCGCATACGGCCGGAATCGAGCAGCGCACGGAGCAAATCATCGAAGTACCCGGCGGCCTGCTTGGCCGATTCACCCGGCCAGTGGTGCACCGCGTGCGCCGCGCCCTGGATCTGCTGCCAGTTGGCCTGTTCTGCGATGGTTGGGCTGAGCAGGAGGTCGCCGAACATCTGCTTCATCTCGTTCAACCGGAAGGTGTGCTCATTGGAACCGGTGCGCACCCGGTTGGCCACTATCCCTGCGGGTGTGAGGTTCGGTGCAAACTCGTTCTTGAAAAGTTCAATGGCCCGCATGGTCCGTTCAGTGCCGGCAACGGAGAACAGTCCGGGCTCGGCAACAAGCAGAACCCTGTTGCTCGCAGTCCAGGCCATGCGCGTGAGGCCGTTCAGCGAAGGTGGGCAGTCAATCAGGACAAGGCGGTAATCCTCGACCCGTTCCAGCAGCATCGACAGGCGGCGTAAGTCGCGCTTTCCCAAATCGGGGCGGTCGTAAATGCCAGAGTACGCAGAGCCGATCGCGACATCGAGGACGGGAGCCGTGCCGTTCGAGCCGCGCTTGACGGCGTTACTCACCCAACCGCTTGGCGCCACATTGGCTGCAAGATCTCCCCGACGTGCATTCTTCAGCAGGCGGCCGATGTCAGTCTGGTCGCCGGCTTGAACACCCAGTCCGGTGGTGGCGTCCGCGTGGGGATCGAGATCAACAACAAGTGTGGGGATTCCAGCGGAGATCGCCGCCGATGCGAGTCCAAGGGTGACCGAGGTCTTGCCGACCCCACCTTTGAGGCTGCTGATGCTCACTACTTGCACTTGTTGAACCAATACCTAACGTTGAGATGCCCGGATCGCAGGATCTATGGTGCCCGCACACCTATTCATCATAGGTGGACCGATAGTTCCGACGAACTCGGCTCTACGGTGGGGCGCGACAAGAAGTTACCGGCTCGTGAACGCAGATTACTGTGACCAGAAAGACCAAATGTAGGCTGGGGACGCTAAGTTGTCGTTCCATCGAACCCGCAAGAGCACAGGAGAGCAATGTTCTCGAAGATTCTGGTAGCCAACCGAGGCGAAATCGCCATTCGTGCGTTCCGGGCGGGTTTTGAAACCGGCGCCAAGACGGTAGCGGTTTTCCCGCAGGAGGACCGCAACTCGATCCACCGGCAGAAGGCCGATGAGGCGTACCTGATCGGTGAGGAAGGCCATCCGGTCCGCGCGTATCTGGACGTCGATGAGATCGTTCGGGTAGCCAAGGAGGCGGGCTGCGACGCAATCTATCCTGGCTATGGTTTCCTTTCGGAGAACCCGAACCTTGCACGCGCAGCGGCCGACGCCGGGATCACCTTCGTGGGCCCGCCGGCTGATGTGCTGGAGCTGGCCGGCAACAAGGTCCGTGCGCTGGAAGCAGCCCGTCAGGCTGGTATCCCGGTTTTGAAGTCTTCACAGCCGAGTGCCGATCTTGAGGAGCTGGTATCGGCGGCGGATGAGATTGGTTTCCCGATTTTCGCAAAGGCGGTCGCCGGTGGCGGCGGCCGCGGTATGCGCCGGGTGGACAAACGGGAGGACCTGCGTGAAGCCCTTGAGGCGGCGATGCGCGAGGCAGACTCCGCGTTCGGTGACCCGACCATGTTCCTTGAGCAGGCGGTCCTGCGCCCGCGGCATATTGAGGTTCAGATCCTCGCCGACGCCGAGGGCAACGTGATGCACCTGTTTGAGCGGGATTGTTCCCTGCAGCGCCGTCACCAGAAGGTGATTGAGATCGCTCCGGCACCGAACCTTGATGAGAACATCCGTCAGGCGCTGTACCGTGACGCGGTCGCGTTCGCGAAGGCTTTGAATTACGTGAACGCGGGAACGGTGGAGTTCCTCGTGGACACGGTCGGTGAGCGCGCCGGGCAGCACGTCTTCATTGAGATGAACCCGCGTATCCAGGTGGAGCACACGGTGACGGAGGAAGTCACCGACGTCGACCTCGTCCAGTCACAGCTACGCATAGCAGCGGGGGAGACGCTGGCGGATCTTGGCCTGTCGCAGGATTCAGTGCGGCTTCGGGGTGCTGCCCTGCAGTCCCGGATCACCACGGAGGACCCGGCGAACGGGTTCCGCCCGGATGTCGGGAAGATCACCGCGTACCGGTCGGCCGGCGGCGCGGGTGTGCGCCTGGACGGTGGCACGGTCTATGCGGGCGCTGAGATCAGCCCGCACTTCGACTCGATGTTGGTGAAGCTCACCTGCCGCGGCCGGGACTATGAATCCGCGGTCCGCAGGGCACGCCGCGCGCTGGCGGAGTTCAGGGTGCGTGGGGTGTCGACGAACATCTCATTCCTTCAGGCGGTACTGGAGGATCCGGACTTCATCGCCGGTAACGTCGCCACCTCGTTCATCGATGAGCGCCCCGAACTGCTCACGGCCCGGGTCTCCGCTGACCGTGGCACGAAACTGCTGAACTGGCTCGCTGATGTCACCGTGAATAAGCCCAACGGGGAACTCACGGTTGAGCTTGACCCAGCCGAGAAGCTACCGGAAATCACCGAGCCGGAGCAGGACACGGCGAAGCGTCCGGGAAGCCGGCAGCGGCTGCAGGAATTGGGTCCGGAGGGTTTCGCTGCGGAGTTGCGCGCGCAGACGGCGTTGGCGGTCACTGACACCACGTTCCGGGATGCTCACCAATCGCTGTTGGCGACCCGGGTCCGTACCCGTGACCTTGCCGCGGCAGGTGCGGCGGTCTCGGCGAAGATGCCGGAACTGCTCTCTGTCGAGGCGTGGGGCGGGGCTACCTATGATGTCGCGCTGCGCTTCCTGGGCGAGGA
The DNA here is from genome assembly GCF_055657625.1 of Arthrobacter sp. KKT183. NCBI lineage: Bacteria > Bacillati > Actinomycetota > Actinomycetes > Micrococcales > Micrococcaceae > Arthrobacter > Arthrobacter sp. KKT183. The sequence continues at coordinate 1,321,471 of NZ_CM145770.1, forward strand.
CCCGTGGGAGCGGCTCGCTGTGCTGCGCGCCGAGATGCCCAACGTGTGTCTGCAGATGCTGTTGCGTGGCCGCAACACGGTCGGCTATACCCCGTACCCGGAAGCGGTCACCGAAGCGTTCGTGCAGGAAGCCGCAGCGACGGGTATCGATATCTTCCGGATCTTCGATGCCCTGAACGATGTTTCGCAGATGGAACCGGCGATCCGCGCCGTCCGGGACACCGGAACCGCCGTCGCCGAAGTGGCCCTGTGCTACACCTCGGACATGCTCGATCCGGAGGAAAAGCTCTATACCCTGGATTACTACCTCGAGCTTGCGCAGCGCATCGTCGACGCCGGTGCGCACATCCTTGCAATCAAGGACATGGCGGGGCTGCTGCGCCCGGCGGCGGCGGCGAAGCTTGTCACCGCGCTGCGTGAGCGGTTCGACCTGCCGGTCCACCTGCACACCCATGACACCGCGGGTGGTCAGTTGGCCACCCTGCTGGCGGCTTCCAACGCCGGGGTCGACGCCGTCGATGTCGCCAGCGCTTCATTGGCCGGAACCACCAGCCAGCCCTCTGCCTCCGCTCTGGTCGCAGCCCTCGCGCACACCGAACGTGACACCGGCATGTCGCTGGAGGCTGTGAGCTCCCTGGAGCCGTACTGGGAAGCAGTGCGGCGGGTGTACGCCCCGTTCGAGTCCGGGCTGCCCGGGCCGACGGGCCGTGTCTACCGGCACGAGATTCCTGGCGGTCAGCTCTCCAACCTCCGCCAGCAGGCCATTGCCCTGGGTCTGGGTGAGCGGTTCGAAGCCGTCGAGGACATGTACACGGCGGCGGACCGGATGCTCGGCCGGCTGGTGAAGGTCACCCCGTCCTCCAAGGTCGTCGGGGACCTCGCCCTGCAGCTCGTGGGCTCGAACGTGGACCCTGCCGCGTTCGAGGAGAACCCGCAAAGCTACGACATCCCGGATTCCGTGATCGGGTTCCTCAGCGGTGAACTCGGCGACCCGCCCGGAGGCTGGCCTGAACCGTTCCGCACCAAGGCCCTGCAGGGACGCACCATCAAGGTCCGCGACGCGGACCTGGCCGCCGAAGACCAGCAGGCACTGGCGGGCGACTCGGCGACCCGCCGCGCCACGTTGAACCGGTTGTTGTTCGCAGGGCCCACGAAGGACTTCCAGACCACTCGGGATACCTTTGGAGACGTGTCCGTCCTGGACACCCGCGATTACCTCTTTGGGTTGCAGCAGGGCAGCGAGCACGTCATCGAACTCGAGAAGGGTGTCCGCCTCATCGCCACCCTCGAGGCAGTCTCTGAACCGGACGAGAAGGGCATGCGGACCGTGATGTGCACCCTCAACGGGCAGATGCGCCCCGTCGTCGTACGCGACCGCAGTGTCCACAGTGACGTCAAGGCCGCCGAGAAAGCCGACCCTGCCCAGCCCGGTCACGTCGCCGCACCGTTCGCGGGCGCCGTCACAGTCAGCGTGGCTGAAGGTGACACCGTCCAGGCAGGTGACACTGTCGCAACCATTGAAGCAATGAAGATGGAAGCAGGCATCACCACCACCGTCGGCGGAACCGTCAAACGGCTCGCTATCGGCGCCATCGAACAGGTACAAGGCGGCGACCTCCTCCTGGTCATCGATCCCTCCTGAAAGGTGCCTGCGCTAAGGTGATGCAGAATCCACCTGCGGTGTCCCGCTGCGGGTGTTATGCGAGCGTGAGGAATTATGGCGAACGAGAAGAAGCCGGCAGAGCGGTCCAAGGACGGGGTCGGCGTGCCGCAGGAGTCGGATGAGGCCGTAATGACTGGAGACCAGTCCGCTGGCGAGACGGCCCCTGGCGGCGCCGGCACGGCACAGTCAGACGAGCAGGCGGGCTCGGATGAGGCGCAACACCCAGCACCGGAAGCGGCCGGGGAGTACACGCTGAGCTCTGAGGACGACGCCGCTTCACCGGATGGCGCTGATCTGGGCGGTCCTGCGGTGGTCCAGGCGCCGCTGCCGGACCGGCTGCCGCACATCGGGATCACCCCCGCCACGGATGGGCAGCGCCCGGGACAACATCCGACCGATTCTTCCGAGCTCACCCTGGCCGACAGCGACATCCGGCTCTCCGAGGATGAGGAGTTGACCGGTTGGCAGCCGTCAGGCGGACGTGGCAGCGAACTACCTGCTGTCCCTCAGGCTGTTACCCCCGCATCCCCTGACCGCAGCGCGCGGCGGAACAGGGAAGAGGGTCCGGAGCCGGCGTCGTCGCTCACGGCAGACAGACTGTTGGCGTCACAGCAGCGTGCTCCCATCAGCGGATGGCGGTACTGGCTGTACAAGGCGACCTTCGGCTACCTGAACCTCGGCGATTCGGACGCCGTGCGCATCCGCCGTGCGCTTGAGCACCGGGTGAGCGTCCGATTGGGAGAGCGGACCCGGTACGTCCCGGTGCTTTCCCGCAAGGGCGGCGTCGGGAAGACAACGGTGACTACCCTGCTCGGAATGGCTCTGGCAGACATCCGCGAGGACCGGATCATTGCCATGGACGCCAACCCGGACCGCGGCACGCTCTCCGACCGGTCGCCGGGCAAAGCCGACTTCACCGCGCGCCAACTGGTGCAGAACCGGTTCATGGTCGATTCCTTCGCACAGCTGTCCAGTTATGTTGCACGGGACGGCTCGCGCCTTCACGTGCTCGCCTCCGACACCGATCCCGCTGTTGCCCAGGCGTTCGATGACGCTGATTACCGCGCGGTGACGGACATCCTCGGACGGTACTACTCGATCGTCCTCACTGACTCCGGCACCGGTATGGTGCACTCGGTTATGAAGGGGACCCTCGAGAAAGCCGACGCCGTCGTCCTCGTTTCAGGCGGCAGCGTCGACGAGGCGCGCCTTGCGTCCGAAACGCTGTCCTGGCTTGAAGCGCACGGCCGGCATGATTTGGTGGCCAAGGCAATCGTGGTGGTCAACATGTCCTCCGGGAACCGCACGGAGGTCAACGTCAACGAGATCGAGGAACACTTCCGTTCCCGTGTCGGCACTGTTGTGCGCATCCCGTATGACCGCCATCTCGCCGAGGGCTCCCGCGTGGAGCTTTCCAAACTGCAGACCCGCACCAGGGATGCAGTGGTTGAGCTCGCCGCGCTTGTTGTAGATCAGCTGCACTGACCCGTGACCCACTACGACCTCGCGATTATCGGGTCCGGCTCCGGCAACACCATCATCACGCCTGAGTGGGATGACAAAAGAATCGCGATCATCGAAGGCGGGACTTTCGGCGGAACCTGCCTGAACGTGGGCTGCATCCCGACCAAGATGTTCGTCTACCCGGCGGAGCTGGCCCGTGCAGCTGACGAGGCCGGCCGCCTCGGAGTGGACCTGCAGCACGCCGGAACACGCTGGACAGACCTGCGGGACCGGATTTTCACCCGCATCGACAGCATCTCCGACGCAGGGCGTGTCTACCGGGCCGATGAACTGCAGCATGTTGACCTGTACGAGGAAGACGTACGTTTCACCGGCGACCACTCTCTGAGAACGAACGCCGGCACCGAGATCACTGCTGATCAGGTGGTCGTCGCGGCAGGCTCGCGGGCAGTGATTCCGGACATTCCAGGACTGGACCTGCCACAGGTCCACACCTCGGACACCGTCATGCGGCTGGAGGAACAGCCACGAAGGATGCTGATTATCGGTGGCGGGTACATTGCAGCCGAGTTCGCGCACATCTTCTCTGCCCTCGGTACTGATGTCACCCTCGCGGTGCGGTCGGGACACATGCTGCGCTCCCTCGACGACACCATTTCCGAACGTTTCACGGAGAAGGCACTGGCGCAGTGGAAGGTTCTTACCCGACACCAGGTCAACAGAGTGGACGCCAACGCCGACGGATCGGTCACCGCTAACGTCACTGGACCTGACGGAACCGCTCTGTCTGTGGAAGCCGACGTCGTGCTTGTCGCGACCGGACGCACGCCGAACAGCGACCGGGTGGGTGCAGCGGCGGTCGGTTTCGACGAAACCGAAGACGGCCGGATTGCGGTTGACCCGTTCCAGCGAGTGCTGAGGGACGGCAAGCCCGTACCCGGAGTCTGGGCACTCGGGGACATCTCAAGCCCCTTCCAGCTCAAGCACGTCGCTAACCATGAGGCGCGGGTGGTATCCCACAACCTGCTTCATCCGGAGGCCCTGCATACCAGCGATCACCGTTATGTGCCCGCAGCCGTCTTCACCAGGCCACAGATCGCGACCGTGGGTCTTACCGAAGAGCAGGCACTGGAACGCGCGGAGCGAACTGGTTCACGCGTTGCGGTGGCCGTCCAGCAGTACGGGTCAACCGCCTACGGGTGGGCGATGGAAGACACCACGGGCATCGTGAAGGTGCTCGCGGAGGAAGACAGCGGCATCATCCTCGGCGCACACATCATGGGACATGAAGCCTCGAACCTGATCCAGCCGATCATTCAGGCAATGCACTTCGGCCTGGACGCGTTCACCATGGCCCGCGGCCAGTACTGGATTCACCCTGCGCTGACCGAGGTGGTGGAGAACGCCCTGCTTTCGCTGAAGGCGCCCTCCACCTGAGAACCTACGCCTGCTGCATGCGCTGCTGCGCGTAGATTTCCTCAACCACCGTGGAGTAGTCCTTGAGCACCTGCGCGCGCTTGATCTTCATCGACGGCGTGAGATGACCGCTTGCCTCTGTGAAGTCCTGCTCAACGATGCGGAATACCTTGATCGCCTCCGCCTGGCTGACCGACTCATTGGCGGAATCCACGAGCGCCTGGATTTCTGCGCGGACCGCGGGATGATTCGCCGCTTCAGCCATCGTGGTTCCGGCAGGAAGGTCGTGACGCTCAAGCCATCCGGGCAAAGCTTCCTCATCGAGGGTTATCAAAGCGGAGATGAACGGCCTCTGATCTCCCACAACAACACACTGGGACACGAGCGCGTTGGCGCGGATGGTGTCCTCCAGCTGTGCCGGGACGACGTTCTTGCCGCTGGCCGTCACAATAATTTCCTTCTTGCGCCCCGTGATGCTCAGGAAACCGTCCTCGTCGAGTTGCCCAATGTCGCCGGTGTGGAACCAGCCGTCGGTGAAGGCTTCCTCCGTGAGATCGGGACGCTTGAAATAGCCTTTCAGGACGCAGACGCCCTTGGTGAGGATTTCACCGTCGTCCGCGATCCTGACTGCGTTGCCCGGCAGCGGCGCACCCACCGTGCCGATCTTGATCTTCTGCGGCGTGCTGACTGAGATGGGCGCCGTGGTTTCAGTCAGCCCGTACCCCTCGAGCACCATCAGCCCGATGCCATGGAAGAAGTGGCCGAGCCGGTCGCCCAGCGGCGCGCCGCCTGACACAGCATGCTGGACCCTGCCGCCCATAGCGGTCCGGATTTTGCCATAGAGCAGCTTGTCGAAGATGGCGTGCTTGACCTTCAGGCCGAGGCCCACCTTGCCCGCCTGGTCGGCTTTCGACCAGGCGATCGCGACATCGACGCCGGCATGGAAAATCTTGCCCTTGCCGTTGTCCTCGGCCTTCAGCATGGAGTTGTTGTAGACCTTCTCGAACACGCGCGGTACAGCCAGAATGAAGGTCGGCTTGTAGCTTTGCAGGTCCGGAAGCAGGTTCTTGATGTCCGGTGTGTGCGCAACGGTGGCGCCGGCGGCAACGCAGAGCACCGAGATGAACCGGGCGAAGACGTGCGCGAGGGGCAGAAACATGATGGTCTGCGCGCCCTCGTGTGCAACTTCGGGCAGTGCCGCCGCCGCGTTCTCCGACAACTCAACGAAGTTGCCGTGCGTCAGTTCGCACCCCTTGGGCTTTCCGGTTGTCCCGGACGTGTAGATGATGGTCGCTACATCGTCGAGACCCGCGATCAGGCGCCGCTCCTCAAGCGCTGCATCATCAATGGCCGCCCCGGCTTCCCTGAGGGTATCGAGCCCGCCGCCGTCAAACTGCCACACATCGCGGAACCCCTCCAGGTTCTCCGAGGCAACTGCCTGACGCACCACGTTCTCGTGGCGGCCAGACTCCACGAAAGCAGCGACTGCACCGGAATCACCAAGGATCCAAGCGACCTGCGACGGCGACGACGTTTCATACACAGGCACGGAGACAGCCCCCGCGAACCAGACGGCAAAATCAACCAGAGCCCACTCATACCGGGTACGCGCCATGATCGCGACGCGGTCGCCCGCTTCCACACCTGACGCCATCAGGCCCTTGGCGATCCTGCGAACATCGGAAAGGAAGTCCGTTGCGCGGATATCGGACCATTGCCCTGAGGCGTCCTTCGTGGCAAAAAGGGCAGGATTGCTCTGTTTCTCCGCCTGCTTCACCACGAGGTGCGTAGTGTTGTTGTCCCGAGGGACCTTCACCTTGACCGGAACGCTGAATTCGCGCACGGGAATCTCCTTTGATCTTCATCACATCCTGTGAGTGGCCCTAGCCTATAGCTTTTCCCGGGAGCTCTTACTCTCCAGTAATGTACAAAACGGTAACGGTGAACCGCAGTCAGCAACGCGGTGCAGTCCCAGAACGACGGCGGGAGGCCGGTACCCATGCAGACGGAACGAGAAGAGCGTCCCACGGCAGGCGGAAACCGTTTCGGCGGCGGAAGCCGCCAACCCCTTGGATCGCCGCTGGCCGCCGGCTCCCGTTACGCGGCGCGCCCGTTGCGTGCACGGGGTCTTGCCATCGGCATCGACATCGGCGGGACCAAGGTTGCAGCCGGGGTCGTGGATCCGGACGGCACCATCGTGGCCTCTGCCCGCAGGGAAACTCCCGGCCAGGATCCGCGTGCAGTGGAAAGAGTCATCGCTGACCTGGTGCGGGAGCTTGGAAGCGGTCGCCGCATCCGGTCAGTCGGGATCGGCGCCGCCGGGTGGATGGACCTCGACAACGGGACGGTCCTGTTCAGCCCGCACCTTGCCTGGCGCAACGAACCATTGAGAGCCAACCTGGAGAAGGCGCTGCGGCGGCGCGTCACCGTGCTCAATGATGCCGACGCCGCCGCCTGGGCCGAATGGCGTTTCGGTGCAGGGCGTGGGGAACCGCGGCTCGTCCTCATCACGCTGGGCACCGGAATAGGCGGCGCAATGATCATGGGCGGTGTGCTTGAGCGCGGACGCCACGGCGTGGCGGGGGAGTTCGGCCACCAAATCATCGTGCCGAACGGGCATCGCTGCGAGTGTGGAAACCGTGGTTGCTGGGAGCAGTACGCCTCGGGCAACGCCCTGGGCAGGGAAGCCCGCGAGCTGGCGTCCGCCAATTCACCGGTGGCGCAAACGCTGCTGCGGGAGGTGAATGGCAACATCGACGCCATCACCGGAGCAGTGGTCACACGCCTGGCGCTTCGTGGCGACCCGGTGTGCCGGGAGTTGATTGACGACGTCGGTCAGTGGCTTGGCCTTGGCCTCGCGAATCTCGGTGCCGCCCTGGACCCGGGGACCTTTGTCATCGGTGGCGGACTCGGCGCCGCCGGGCAGCTCCTCATTGACCCGGCGCGGCGAATCTTCGAACGTAATCTGACCGGACGCGGCTTCCGTCCCGCCGCCATGATCATCTCAGCAGCGCTGGGTCCGGATGCCGGCCTCGTCGGCGCCGCGGACCTCTCACGGATCAGATACCGCCCATTGTTGGGCAGGGCTTACGGAAATGCGCCGTCGGGACGTTTCCGTGAGCGGCGCTAAGCCGCCGGCGGCAAGTTAGACCTCCGCGCCGTCGTCGTCGTAATCACGGGTTTTCGGAAGGCGGAAAATCAGGAACGTCACGCTCGCAATGAAGATCCCGACGATTCCCAGCATCACGGTGGTGGAGACTGACCGCCAGAACATTGCAATCAGCATGAGCGCTACTGGGCCGCCCACCGCGCACAGCCAGGCCAGCACCACGAGGGGATCTCCCACGCCGAGGGCCGGAGGTTCGGGCGGCTGGTAGGTGCCGTCATCCTCATGTTCGGATGCCGAGTAATCCCGGGGGCCGGGCGGCGCCGGTGCAGGCTGGTTGTCGAAGATCGCCCGAACGCGCTCCTCGGCGGTGGGTGCAGGTCCTGATGCCTGACGTTCGGGAAAGTCACTGCTGGGGCTTTCTTCCAACCGCGCGACGAGGTCCTGCCAGACGGCGTCGTCAGTGGATTCGTTAGGGTCCTGTGCTCGGGGACTCATGCGGTGGTACCTGCTGTCACGTGCTCGATGAATGCTGCGGAGCGCTCGAAGATGAGCTCCTGGTCGTGGTCCATGGTGGCCACGTGGTAGCTGTTCTCCAACCGTATTACTTCCAAGTGTGCGCTCCCAATGCGCCTTTGTAGAACTTCCAGGCTGCTTTCCGGCACAATCCTGTCCACATTGGACCGGAAGACCAGCGTGGGTGCGGTGACCTGGGGGAGCCGGTCGGTGGTGTCGCGAAAAAGCTGCGCAAGCTGGTGGACTGCAGCGACCGGCGTACGGGGATACGCCCGCTCGTCCATGCCCTCCTTCCGGATGTCATTGCCGATCGAGGGGACCGACCGGAGCAGGTACTTCAGTACGCCGGCGTAACGGGCGCGCGGATCGCCCATGGTGAGGCCGGGATTTACGACGACGACGCCGGCCACCGGTTCCAGCGCCGCCAACCGCAGAGCGAGGGCACCACCCATCGACAGTCCTGCCACGACCACCGCGTCAGTATTTCGAGCCAGATCCTGATACGCCGTGTCGATCCCCTCGTACCAGCGCTCCCAGGGTGTCCTTGCGAGCTCCTGCCAGGTGGTGCCGTGCCCGGCCAGCAACGGGAGCCGCACGGCAAAGCCGTAATCAGCCAGGTACCGGGCCCAGCCAGCCACGCTCGCCGGCGAGCCGGTGAAGCCATGGCTCAGAAGAACCCCAATACGTGCGTTATTTCCTGAACCGTTCGAGGAGAACGCTGCGAGAGTGGGGTCGGCCGTCATGATTCCAATGGTGTCATCGCGTTCCGCGGACTGCCAGTGACGTCCCGCACACTGTCCGCCCGTAGAGTAGTGTTCCAAGAACCCGTTTGCGGAAGGCATGGTTTTGCCTGTTCCCAGGTAATCGGAACATCCACGCAGGAAGGCTGGCAGAGTGTTCTACTGGATCATGAAGAGGATCTTTATTGGTCCACTTGTGAATCTCTTGTTCAGGCCATGGGTCAAGGGACTGGATAACATTCCGGCAACCGGTGCAGCTGTCATCGTGAGCAACCACCTATCTTTCTCGGATTCGATCTTCCTTCCACTTGCAGTGCCGCGTCCTGTGGTGTTTCTGGCTAAATCCGAGTACTTCACAGGCAAGGGCCTGAAAGGAAAGCTGACCGCTGCGTTTTTTCGGCTGACAAACCAGCTGCCGATGGATCGTTCCGGGGGCGCCGCGTCCGCCACGTCGCTGTCGGCAGGAGAAGAAATCCTGAAGTCCGGTGCGTTGCTGGGTATCTATCCCGAGGGAACGCGTAGCCCGGACGGCAGGCTTTACCGCGGAAAGACCGGCGTTGCCAAGCTGATCCTCGCAACCGGGGTACCGGTCATTCCGGTTGCCATGATCGGTACGGACAAGGTGCAGCCCATCGGAAGACGGATCCCGAATATTCGCCGTGTGGGCATCATCGTCGGGGAGCCGATGGACTTCCGGCGCTATGCAGGGATGGGCGAGGACCGCTTCATTCAACGTTCCGTGACCGATGAAATCATGTATGCGCTCATGCGGCTCTCCGGTCAGGAGTATGTCGACGTCTACGCCAGCAGCGTCAAGGAGCGTCTCGCCAGCGCGAAGACGGCAGGCAGGAAGACCAGCAAGAAGGCGGAGCGGATCGCGGATCCGTCCCGTCAGGCCGCCGTCCGGCTGGAAGGCTCTGCTCCGGCAGACGTATTTCAGCCGTCGTCGGACACCTCCTTGCCGCCAAGTACCGAAGGTCCGTTGCCCGGTGAAGTACGAACCATCGGACATGACCCTGGCGAGGCCTCTGATGAGACGCCGGACCCTCCTGCCGCACCCCGGCGAACACGGAAAAGGCACGAGGGCGATTCCAGCAGCCGGGCTATGTGACGGGACGGGCGCTGCCGCATGACAGGGGAGTCCGCCGGCATCGGGTATAGCCATTAGGCTTAAGTAGTGACCGAAACAACCGTTACCTCCGCTTCCCGTTCAGCAGCACCCGATCATGGGCTGGATATCTGGCGGGAGCTGGCAATCTCCCAGCAGCCCAGCTGGCAGGACTCCACGGTTCACCGGTCTTCTCTCGACGAGCTCTCCACGCTGCCGCCGCTTGTTTTCGCAGGTGAGGTGGATGTGTTGCGTGAGCGGCTCGCCGCCGCTGCCCAGGGTAAGGCGTTCCTCCTGCAGGGGGGCGATTGCGCGGAGACTTTCGAGGGCGCCACCGCAGACAGAATCAGCGCTCGTGTAAAGACCATCCTCCAGATGGCCGTAGTCCTCACGTACGGTGCCTCGCTTCCTGTCATCAAGATGGGACGCATGGCCGGCCAGTTCGCGAAGCCGCGTTCATCGAACGATGAAACCCGCGAAGGCGTGACCCTACCGGCATACCGCGGGGACATGGTGAACGGGTATGACTTCACGCCGGAGAGCCGTGGTCATGACGCCTCCCGGATGGTGCGGGCGTACCACACCTCCGCATCGACGCTCAATCTGATTCGCGCCTTCACCCAGGGCGGATTTGCAGACCTCCGTCTCGTCCACCACTGGAATAAGGGCTTCACTGCCAATCCGGCCCACTCGCGGTACGAATCGCTGGCGCGCGAAATTGACCGCGCCGTCCGCTTCATGGAAGCCTGCGGCGCCGATTTTGATGCCTTGACCCGCGTCGAGTTCTTCGCCAGCCATGAGGCCCTGCTGCTTGAGTATGAGCGCGCATTGACCCGCACCGACTCACGCACAGGCCTGCCTTATGACACGTCGGCACACTTCCTGTGGATCGGCGAGCGAACGAGGGATATCGACGGCGCTCACATTGATTTCCTGTCACGCGTACGCAACCCGATTGGGGTGAAGCTTGGCCCCGGTACGTCGCCGGATGATGCGTTGGCACTCATTGACAAGCTGGACCCCAACAGGGAGCCGGGCCGCCTCACGTTTATCACCCGGATGGGCGCCAAGAATATCCGCGAGAAGCTGCCCAACCTCGTGTCAAAGGTGACTGATTCCGGCGCCAAGGTCCTCTGGGTAACTGATCCAATGCACGGCAACACGGTCACTTCCCCCAACGGGTACAAGACCCGCAATTTCGACGATGTCATGGATGAGGTGCGCGGTTTCTTTGAGGTACACAACGAACTCGGCACCTTCCCGGGCGGCCTTCACGTTGAGATGACCGGTGATGACGTCGCGGAGTGCCTCGGCGGAGCGGACCCGATCGATCAGGAAGCGTTCCTCGACCGCTATGAGTCCGTGTGTGATCCACGCCTGAATCACATGCAGTCCCTCGAGATGGCTTTCCTTGTGGCCGGGGCGCTGTCCCGACGCTAACCGGCGCAGCTACCTTCGCCGGTGCTTCGATCTCACGTCACGGTAATGGTGACCGTTGATCCTTCGGGATGCTCGCCCGTGAGGTCCTGGCCGGCAACGAGGCCCAGCACCGGGCGGCCGAAGGCGTAGTTCACCTTGACCGTGAACCCGGCCTCCTCCAGTGCGGCGATGGCTTCCGCCTCACGTTCGGAGAATACGTCGGGAACAGCAATGATGCGCGGGCCGTCGGAGAGAGTCAGCGTCACTGACCCGCCCGGAGGCAGCTGCCCCTCTGCCGGTGTCTGTACCAGGACGGATCCGGCCGGTACTTTGATGTCATTGACCGGCGCGGGCTCGATTAGCGGGGTCAGCCCGGCGCCCGCCAGGATGCTGACCGCTTCTTCCTCCGGCAGGCCCACAACGGAAGGAACCGAGACCGGCTCCGGTCCCCGTGAAACCGTCAGGCTCACGGGGGTGCCCGCGGGAACCTGTTCACCTGCTGCTGGAGTAGTCGCGATCACCGCGCCGTCGGCAACGGTGTCACTGAACTGCGGCGTCACTTCTCCTACTTCGAAACCGGCGGCGACCAGTGTGGCCGCCGCTGTTGCCTCAGCGAGACCGACGACCTCCGGAATCGCGAAAAGTTCCGGTCCCAGCGACACCAGGAGCTGAATCTCCTCCCAGGGCCTCACCGTAGCGGTTGCCTCCGGCTCGCTGGCGATCACAAGGCCCTCCGCGACGGAATCAGAATAGGACGGCTCCGCGCTCGAGGATAGGCCGGCCTGGGCCAGCAATGCCTGCGCTGCGCTTACTGAGCGGCTGGAAACATCGGGAACGGCCACCAGCGCGCCCGGACCCACACCGAAGAACCAGCCGGCTATTGCCGCCAGCGCTGCGAGCAGTGCGAGCAAGAGAATGAGAAAGGCATTCCTGCGCCGTGCATTGCCTGGCCGCAGGGTCTTTTCCGGGCGCTGTACGGCCCGTGCCTGCTCTTTGCGGTAGGTCTTGAAGTCCCTCGCAGCGAGCTTCTCTCGTGCGGCTGAATCCAGCTGCCGCTGCGGCATGGATCCTGCAACCGGCGTGGAGCCCAGGACTGTGGTGTGGTGGGAACTGTTTCCCAGCACAGTTGTCGGAGAGCCCGGGGCGCCGATGACCTCCGTTGGATATGGATGCGATCCCGCTACGTCTGTGGACGAGTGCGCTGCGCCGATGATCTCCGTACGTTCGGCGCCGTCGGAGGCCGCTGCTTCTTCGCCGCCTGGTGCCGAACCGGCGCGGTGGTCGCTGCCGTGGTCGAGCTCGTCATCGCTCAGGGTGGTTCGAATGTGCCGCAACTCGCCGAGGAGGGCATTGCCGTCGATAGGGCGTTCTTCGGGATCAACCGCGGTGCACCAAAGCACCAGTTCGTCGAGGTCCTCTGCCAGTCCCGGAACGATCGTGGAGGGCGCGGGAACCCGCGAGTTCACGTGCTGGAACGCAACCTGGATGGGCGCTTCACCGGAGTATGGCTGCCTGCCCGTGAGGAGCTCGAACAGGACGATGCCAGCCGAATAGATGTCGCTGCGCGCGTCCGCGGCTCCGCCTGTCACCAGCTCCGGTGGGAAGTAGGCCGCCGTGCCCACCAGCGTTCCGGTATGGGTTGCGGCCGAGACCGCACGGGCAAGACCAAAATCGGCAATCTTGATTCCACCGCGTTCGGACAGCAGGACGTTCTCCGGCTTGACATCCCTGTGAATGAGCCCGGCATCATGTGCCGCTCCCAGTCCCTCAACCACTGGATCAAGAATCGCGAGAGCTTGGCGGGGCGTCAGCCGTCCCCGTTCGGTGAGGAGGTCCCGGAGGGTCTTGCCCGGTACATACTCCATTACGAGGTAGGCGACGCTTTGCCCTGGTCCGTCTTCCACGCCCTGGTCCAGTACCCCGACCACGTGCGGGTGCGAAAGCCTGGCCGCTGACTTCGCTTCGCGCTCGAAACGCTCGAGGAAGCGCTCGTCTTCTGCGAGGTGCGGATAGAGAACCTTCAGCGCGACGTCGCGTTCCAGCCGTTCGTCGGTGGCAAGGTAGACGGTCGACATGCCGCCGCTCGCCAGCCGTGAACGAACGTGGTAGCGCCCGTCTACAACGGTGTCTACCAGTGAGTCCTTCGGCCGCTCCCGCACTCTTCGATACTAAGTGAAGCAGCGGCCGGCGCCCGCACCAACACAGGTCGGTCGGGCGCCGGCCGCTGAACCCGCAGGGGGCGGTGGTCGCCTACCGGAAGTTTTTCTGGTGCGCCTTGATCGCTGCCACATAATTCTTGGTGTCTGCGAACATGCCGTGGGTTTTCACCGAATACTGGCCCTGGTAGTAGGACGCGATCGCTGTATCCAGGTTGGGGCTGGTCCGGATCAGCGCCTTGATGATCGCCACACCGGCGGTTGCATTGTCATAGGGATCCAGCAGATTCAGCTTCCGGCCAACGAGATCGGAAGCCCATTCGCCGGACATCGGGATGACCTGCATGGCACCGATGGCGTTCGCCGGTGAGACAGCCCGCTGATTGAACCCCGACTCCTGGTAGGAGAAGGCGAGCGCAAGGCTTGGGTCTACGCCCATTTTGCGGGCAGTGTCAGCGACAATCGCTTTCATCTGGGCCTGCGAGGGAACCGGAAGGCCGTTCAGCGTGTGCTTGTTCTTATTGGCTTCCGCAACCACTGCATCCGGGTAGGTGTAGTGGAGGAAGGTCGATGGAACGAGGTCCGCCGGCTTCTGTTCCGGGGCAGCCTTGGACCCACCGGGGATCGTGAGCTTCTTTCCGGGGTAGATGATGGTGGTGGCGCTCAACTTGTTGGCGGAGAGCAGCGCGCTGAGGCTGACTCCATGCCTGCCGGCGATGCCGCCGAGCGTATCGCCGGCCTTGATCGTGTACGAGCCGCCGGCCGTTGGGGCGGACGGCTTCGGTGCTGCGGGCTTCGGACTTGTCTGAACAGCAACGCTCGACCCGCCGGTCAGCTTGATTTTCTGGCCAGGATGAATGATCGAGCTCATGGAGAGCCCGTTCGCCGAAAGGATGGATCCCAGACTCACATTGTGGCGGGCAGCGATCGCACCCAGCGTGTCACCTGGTTTCACCACATAAGTTGCGCCGGATGCCGATGCGGCGGGCTTTGGAGCTGACGGCTTGGGGGTTGTCGCCTTGGGCGCCGGCGCCGGCGCCGGCGCCGGCGTTGCGGATGAACCCGAGAGCTTGATCTTCTGGCCCGGGTGGATGATGGACGTCATCGACAGCCCATTTGCCGTCAGAACCGACGAGAGGCTGACACCGTGGCGGGCAGCGATTGCTCCCAGAGTATCGCCGGACTTCACTGTGTACGTTGCGGAGGACTGCTGCTTGGGCGGAGCAGTCTGCTTCACCGGAGCCTCAGATGCCGACGAACCCGCCAGCTTGATCTTCTGGCCGGGGTGGATGATGGAGTTGACCTTCAACCCGTTCGCTTTCAGGACCGCGTGCATGCTCAGCCCGTGACGGACTGCGATGCCGCTGATGGTGTCTCCCGCACGGACCACGTACGTTGTGGCGCTGCTCTGCATGGGAACAATCCGCGGTACCTGCGTTGCCACCAGGGCCGCGGGAATCATGGCGCCGGTCGCACTGGCAGCGGCCGGCATGGTCTTCAATGGCTGGTACGCGCTATGGCCTGCGGCCGACGCGGCGGCTGCCGGTGCTGCAAGTGCAAGCGACGAAAGAACGACGGCGGGTATCGCTGCGGAAGACACTGCGATACCGATTCCACGGTTTCGGAAAGGCGTGGTGCAGGCGGCTGGCACGTTCAGCGGCGATGACGGGCGCTGGGCGGTCATGGTCTGTCCTCATCTGTAATGGCGGGCTGGGCCGCATGGCAGGGCAGGGAGCAACAGTCGATGCCGCCGTAATCCCCGAACCCCATGGTGCAGTTGATACACAAGTTGTTACTGTTACCTGTGTGACTTATGTGAATCTACACCATGGGTCGTTTACCACAACAGCTCAAAAAGTCTCAGTATTTGCGCAGTTTCGGCGCGTCGGTGATTCCATCCTGACTGCAGCTGCTGAGTGGAGTTAGGGCAGCAAGGCATGGCACGCTTAAGGGCGTGAATACACTGGAGAACCTCGTGGGCAGCTGGCTCACCCTTCCCGATGTCGCGGAAGCGCTTGATCTGTCCATCACCAAGGTTCATGGACTCATCAATGAGCGGGCGTTGGTGTCGGTTCGCGTTACTGATCGTGGAATCCGCTCAGTGCCTGCGGAATTTATCGATGACGGGCACGTCCTGGAAAGCCTCAAGGGGACGGTCGTTGTACTCGGCGACTCAGGGTTCTCGGATGAAGAGATCATTCGCTGGCTCTTCACGGAAGACGAGTCTCTGCCGGGCCGGCCGGTCGATGCGCTGAAAGCGGGGCGCAAAACCGAGATCCGTCGCCGTGCGCAATCCTCGGCGTGGTAGCCGCCCTGTTCAGGCCACTCGCGTAACGGCAGCTTCCGCAAGAACGGAGAGCGCGTCTCTGCAGGGCGGATCGAGGGGGAGTGCCTCCAGCGATTTGTAGCTGGCGCGGGCACGTTCGGCTATCAACGCCTCCACCTCGTCGCGGGCACCTGTTGCGTCAATGATGCGCTGCAGTTCCAGCACTTCGTCCTGGCTCAGGCCTTCTCGGCCAAGGCCGGCATTGAGGGTCCTGGCCTGGTCTGCGCTGCAAGCCTGCAGCGCCTTGGCAATCAGCACCGTTCGCTTTCCCTCCCGCAGGTCATCGCCGGCGGGCTTGCCGGTGAGCGCCGGGTTGCCATACACGCCCAGGAGATCGTCCCGCAGTTGGAAAGCTTCCCCGAGGGGGAGTGCAAAGCCGGAGTAGCCGGCGAGCAACGACGGCGATGCTCCCGCGAGAGCGCCCCCAATGCACAGCGGATGCTCCGTGGAGTATTTGGCGGATTTGAAGCGCACGATGCTCAGTGCCTGCTGAACTGCAACATCCGGGTGCCGATCAGGCCCGACTGCCTCTTCCAGGAGATCCAGATACTGGCCGGCCATGACTTCCGTGCGCATCCTGTTGAATATTGCGCGGGCTTCAGCGGTTCGCTTAGGTGCGGCGGTGATCGAAGCGAATGCTTCTTCGCTGAGAGACAGGCACAGGTCACCCGCGAGGATCGCAGCGCCGGTTCCGAAATGTCCGGCATCCAGATGCCAGCCGCCGTCGTCATGAAGGGTCTCGAACTGTTTGTGCACACTGGGGGCTCCGCGCCTGAGATCCGAGCGGTCAATGATGTCGTCATGAATGAGCGCAGCTGCCTGAAACAGTTCCAGGGACATGCCCGCCAGAACGACGCCGTCGTCATCCGCTGCGCCTCCGGCGCCTCGCCAGCCCCAGTAGCACAGCAGCGGACGCATCTTCTTGCCACCGGAGGCCAACCGTTCTATCGCATCGACAAGCACTGCACTGTCGGACGACACCGTTTCGAGGATGGACCGCTGCGCTGAGAGGAAGCGGGAGGTAGCTTCGGTAAGCGACTTCCTGAAGCGATCCTGCTCATCCTGCACGGGAGTGGAAAGAGCAGCGATACCGTCAGTCATAGGCTCAGTCTAGGTGCTGCCCTCCCAGGCGAAGCTGCTTCAGGTGCATCCCGCCCACCGATTCCGTGGGCGCGCAGCAGTAGGATGGTTCGCATGCCCGTCCGTTCCGACCTCGCGGGAATCGAGGACGCGGATTGCACAATCCTCCATGTGGACATGGACGCCTTCTATGTCTCAGTGGAGTTGCTTTCCCGCCCAGACCTGCAGGGCAAGGCTGTTATCGCCGGCTCGCCGTCAGGTCGGTCGGTGGTGCTGTCGGCCTCCTACGAAGCACGGCGGTTCGGGGTGCGCTCCGCGATGCCCATGGTCAACGCCCTGCGGCTCTGCCCCCATGCCGTCGTCCTCGAACCGCACCACCACCTTTATGCCGAGGTGTCGGCGTCCGTCATGGAAATCTTCGGCTCAGTCACGCCTATGGTGGAACAGCTGAGCGTCGACGAGGCTTTCCTCGACGTCGCCGGGTCGATCCGGCGACTGGGTTCACCCAGGACAATCGGCGAGTTGATCCGAACAATGATCCACCGGGAACTTGGAATAACGGCGAGCGTGGGTATTGCCTCCACAAAGTTTGTCGCGAAAATTGCTTCCACCCGCGCGAAGCCGGACGGGCTGCTGCTGATTCCAGCGGCGCGAACCGTGGAATATCTCCACACCCTTCCGGTGTCGGCGCTCTGGGGTGTCGGCGCCAAAACCCAGGAGGTTCTTGCACGGTTGGGGATCAGGACCGTGGAGGACGTCGCGCGCACTCCCGTGTCGGTCCTCCAGCGGACTCTCGGCGCCACCGGTGCCCATGTCCACCGGCTTGCCTGGGGGCAGGACCCCCGTCCGGTAACCGTCAGCAGGCAGGAGAAAAGTATCGGTGCCGAGGAAACGTTTGCATCCGATGTCGATGACGATGATCTCCTTCGGGCAGAACTGCTTCGCCTGTCGCACCGCACAGCCACGCGCCTTCGTTCCGCAGGGCTGCAGACAGGAGGGGTGTCACTGAAGGTTCGCTACGCTGACTTCTCCACCCTGACCCGGTCACGGCGCCTCCCCGAACCTGCCGACAGCGCGCATGCCTTATATGCGGCAGCGTGTCAGCTCCTGGAATCGCTGGGTGAGCGCCCGCTGAGCGTTCGGCTCATCGGAATCCGGGCGGAGCGGCTCGAAGGCGCTGCGGGCACTTCACATCAGCTGACGATCGACCGCCAGGATGACAATTGGCGCCTCGCAGAGCAGGTACTCGACAAGGTGAACGGCAAATTCGGTGCGTCGATGGTCTTGCCTGCGCGGCTGCTCAAACCGCCGTCCGGCGCGAGGGGCGGGCACCCTGCCGACGGGCAGCCAAAACGCCGGGATACCGGCGGGCAGGGGCCGGCCGGCGGGTGACTGTGGCTTTCCCTTCGGGTGATTGCAAACTATCCTTAGCAGTAGGGATCAATTAGGCGTTGACCCACTCAGATCAGCATGCTGAAGCGCATCGCGGCGGCAGCAGCCGGGAACCAGTTCACGGCTGAACTCGTTGTTGGGTTTGAGGGATTCGGTATTAGTAGCAAGGAGGCAGTGATGGCACTCTCGGAACACGAGCAGCGGCTGCTTGACCAGTTGGAACAACAGCTTCATGCCGACGATCCCAAGTTCGCCCACTCCATGGCATCAAACACCGGTCGCTCGATGTCCACGCGCCGCATCGTGCTCGGATCGCTTGTGACCGTCGCTGGCTTGGCGGTCCTGCTTTTGGGCATCTGGAATCAGTTCATCCCGGTAGGAGTGGCGGGTTTCCTCATCATGGGTGCCGGCGTGTACTACGCCACCACAAGGTCGAAGGTGGACGGCGCGGCCCCTGGTGCCGGTAAAGTCGCAAAGGCCTCCAGTTCTCCGCGTGGCAGTTTCCTCAGCAGTCTCGAAGAAAAGTGGGACGAGCGTAAACGGGACCAACCCTAAACCACCCACTTCCTCCACTTTCCCCCACAGGGCCGGCCGAAAGGCTGGTCCTGCGGCATTTAATGCGGTTCGACCCGGAACTGATCAATCGCTGACCCTGTTGCCCCCCAACTACCCTCCACTCTCCACCACACGCCAGATACCGCACAGCTACGCGGATTTCCCGGGCGAACGAATCGAGAAACGCTCGGAGGGACATTGACTGTGGAGGATTGTGGAGTAAAGTGGAGGCTATAAGAGCGTAGTGGCAGCGCTTGGCTCTCATGACGGACGGGCGGTGGCGAATGTTCCTCGGAACACACTCGCCGCGGTTGGACGAGAAGGGACGGTTGATCCTTCCGGCCAAGTTCCGCGACGAGCTGAGCGAGGGTTTGGTTCTGACCCGGGGGCAGGAGCGCTGCATCTACGTTTTTAGCCAGCGGGAGTTCGTCAAGGTCCATGAGCAGATGCGTGAGGCGCCAATCTCATCGCGTCAGTCCAGGGACTACATTCGGGTATTTCTGTCGGGTGCCTCGGATGAGGTTCCGGACAAGCAGGGCAGGGTAACCATCCCCCCAATGCTGCGGACCTACGCAGGGCTGGACCGGGAGCTCGCAGTGATCGGAGCGGGAAGCCGCGCGGAGATCTGGGATGCGACCGCCTGGAATGACTACCTCGAAGAGAAGGAAACCGCCTTCTCTGAAACAGACGAAGATGCACTGCCGGGAATTATCTGACAGCTGCGAACAAGCGAGACACAGAGCAGTACAGCAAGACCGAGTTGACCGAGGATCTTCGATGAGACCTCCAGCCGCCCAGCCGGCCGACTACCTGGATCACCTTCCCCGGAGCCAGGCAGGCGGAAGCCCGGAGCGGATGGGGATCTGATTGAAGTACCACGGCAACGGATTCACGCAGGCTCAGCCTGAACAGGACAGCAGGAAGGAGCGGGTGAATGGGGGAGGAGCGTCCCACTCAGGAGCGGCATACTCCCGTTCTGCTGGATCGGTGCATCAATCTCCTCGCTCCCGCGATCGAGGCCGCCGGTGAGGGGGCCGTCGTCGTCGATGCGACCCTCGGCATGGGTGGTCACTCCGAGGCACTGCTTCAGCGGTTCAGTGAACTTCACCTCGTGGGTATCGACCGCGACCGGCAGGCCTTGCGGCTTGCCGGAGAGCGGTTGGCACCGTATCGGAACCGCACCGACCTCGTCCATGCGGTGTACGACGAAATCCCTTCGGTCCTTGAAGACCTCGGCATCGCACGGGTCCACGGTGTGCTCTTCGATCTCGGTGTCTCGTCCCTTCAACTGGACGAGCGTGACCGCGGATTCGCCTACTCCTATGACGCCCCCCTCGACATGAGGATGGACACGAGCACCGGGCAGAGCGCCGCGGATGTCGTCAACACCTACTCCGAGGAAGAGCTGCGACGCATCATCCGTACCTGGGGCGAGGAGAAGTTCGCAGGACGGATTGCGTCCGGAATCGTCTCGGCCCGGGAGGCAAAGCCGTTCACCACGACGGGCGAGCTGGTCGAGGCAATCCGCTCCGTGGTTCCCGCGGGAGCGGCAAGGACCGGAGGTCATCCGGCGAAGCGGACCTTCCAGGCTCTGCGTATCGAGGTCAACGAAGAGCTCACCGTGCTGACGCGTGCTATTCCTGCCGCACTCGAATCGACGGACGTGTTGGGAAGAGTGGTTGTGATGTCCTACCACTCCCTTGAGGACAAGATCGTGAAAGCCGCGTTCTCAGCGGGAACGCGATCGTCCGCACCCGTCGGATTCCCGGTGGAGCTCGAGGAACACAAGCCTTACCTCAAGACATTGACCAAGGGCACGGAGGCTCCTACCGACCAGGAGATCGCTGACAACCCGCGCGCCGCATCGGCAAAGCTCAGGGCAGTGGAACGCACCAGATCCAACACAACAGACAGGAACGCGAGATGAGCCAATCAGTGCAGCAAAGGCCGTCTGTGCGTCACAGCGCTCATGCAGCGGCCGGCGCAGTAGCCGGAAACACCGCCCGCGCGCTGCAGCACCCGGCAGTGTCCAGTCCCGCGGTGCAGCCGGGACGGGAACGACGCCGGACCCCACTCTCGGTGGTCCCGGCCGCACCCACGCGTGGCCGGGTCCCATTCGCTGTGTTCTCCATGGCCGCGCTGATCGCAGCCCTGGTGGTGGTGCTCATGCTGAACATCTCCGTCTCGAGCAGCCAGTACAAACTGGTCTCGCTGCGCGGTGAAGAGGTTGCACTTGCCGAGCGGAACCAGGCGCTGACGCAGCAGCTGGAGAACCTCCGCGCACCGCAGAACCTCGCATCAGCGGCGCACGAACTCGACATGGTGGCCTCCCCGACTTTTGGGACCATTGATGTAAATTCGTTGGCAGTCACCGGAAGCCCGGAGCCAGCCAAGGAGTCGGATGCACCGCCAGTTCTCGTGCCGGCACCTGCCGTGAACGTGCCGAGCCAGGCCGCCGCGCCGACGCCTGCGAATGAGCCGGCGGAACCGTCCGCACCAGCGGAACCCGCCGTACCGGACGCGGCCGCCGCACCGGAAGCGACCGTCGACGACGGGACAATCCCCGCACCGGCGCAGACTAAGCCCGGACAGTAAGAGACCGCAGTACACCAACGCAGCGAGGAATCACGGTGGCACCAGCCGACAACCCCCAACATGAAACATTACGGGTCGCGCTCGGAGCCGCTAGGCTCAGGGTCGGACTGGCCTTTGTCCTGATTCTGCTGCTGGTCCTTGGGGTTCGCCTTTTCCAGGTCCAGGGCCTCGACCCCGACGGAATGGCGCAGGTCGGCCTGAACAAGCGACTGGTTACCCAGCAGGTGCCGGCACTGCGTGGCAGCATCCTTGATGACGAGGGCAACGAGCTGGCGCACACGGTGCAGCGCTTCGATATTGTGGTTGACCAGACGCTCAGCGGCGGTGAAACCTTCGACCGGTACAACCGGGAGACCGGTAAGCGGGTTGAGGACATCCCCATGGAGCAGGGGTTCGAGGAGCTCTCAACAATCCTTGGAGAGGACGTCGCCACGCTCAAGTCCTCCATCCTCGGAGACGCCAAGTTTGCCTTCGTTGCGCGTTCGGTGACGCCCGACATCAGGAACCAGGTGCTTGCTGTCGGGATGCCGGGAGTCTACGCCGACCCCACGACACTGCGCACGTACCCATCGGGAGCAGTAGCGGGCTCGATTCTCGGGTTCATGAGCGGTGACGGACGCGCCCTGAGTGGAATCGAACTCACCCAGGAGGAACAGCTGACGGGGACACCGGGCAGCCGCACCTTCGAGATCGGCGGCGACGGTATACGCATTCCATACGCGACCAACGAGGACGTGCCCGCACAGGATGGCCAATCGGTGCGGCTGACCATCGATCAGGACCTCCAGTACTTCGCACAGCAGACCATTGCCGCGCAGGTCGAGGACTACAACGCCGAATGGGGCAATATTGTTGTTGTGGAGGCCAAAACCGGTGCCATCAAAGCGATGGCAGAGTCAACCACGCCCGACCCCAACGACTATGCGGCGACTGCTCCTGAGTTTTGGAAGCCGCTGTCAGTCACCGCCTCCTTTGAGCCGGGTTCCACCACCAAGCTGATCACCATGGCTGCCGCGCTGGAGGAGGGGATCATCGAACCGACCAGCAGGTTCGAAACACCGCCCACCTATACCGTGGACGGGCAGACCTTCAAGGACGCGTTCGAGCACGGGACGGAAAAGCGCACAGCGGCCGGTATTTTCGCCAAGTCCATGAACACCGGAACGGTCATGATCGGTGAGCAGCTGAGCAAGCAGCAGCGCTATGACTGGCTGCGAAAGTTCGGCATCGGCGAACCGCTCAATGTGGGGCTCAACGGCGAGACGGCAGGGATTCTCCCGACGCCGGACTCGTGGGATGAACGCCAGCAGTACACCGTCCTCTTCGGTCAGGGACTCGCGCAGACCGCATTGCACACCGCCATGGTGTACCAGGCCGTCGCCAACGACGGCGTCCGACTGCAGCCCCGCCTCATCGACGCCTACATCGATGCAGACGGCACCGAGCACGTCGTTCCGCAGGCAGAGGGTACAAGGGTGGTGTCCCAAGAGACGGCGGATCAGCTTCACACCATGCTGGAAACCGTCACGGTGGAAGGGTCCGGAGCTTCTGGAGCACTCGAGCAGTACCGGGTGGGATCCAAGACGGGTACCGCTGAAGCGCCCAGTCCACAGGGCGGCTATGACGGCTACACTCTCTCCTACGCCGGAATGGCCCCGATGGAGGACCCGCAGTACATTGTCGTCGTCACCCTTCAGCGGCCTCAGGGTGACCTGTACTATCTGGTTCCGGGGGAGTCCTTCCAAAAGGTCATGAAGTATGTTCTGAACTCGAACAACATCCCACCCTCGACCGGTAAGCCCGAGACTTACCCGGTCAAGTACTGAACCGCGTAAGCAGGCCCCAACGTGTCCACAAATGAAGAGTCCGCTGCGCTCATGCGTCCGGACGCCGTCGTCCCCCGCACCATGGATGAGGTGCTTGCCGAGCTCCCGTCGGAGCTCGCCCGCGTGCAGCTCGTAACCGGACCCCACGACGGCGGTGCGCCCGCTTCGATCACGGGCGTCACCATTGATTCCCGGGAAGTTCGTGCCGGCGACCTCTACATTGCACTGCCGGGCACGGGTCGCCATGGGGCTGACTTCACCGGTCAAGCCGTTGCGGCCGGAGCCACGGCAGTGCTCACGGATGACCAGGGAGTGGCTGTCGCCGAGCCGGCGCTGAGCGGCTCGAGGATTCCGCTGTACCGGGCAGCACCGGTGCGGGATTACGTCGGACCACTTGCCGCCGTCGTTTTCAATAGCCAGCCGGCCGGCAGCCGTCCCGTGCTCTATGGGGTGACCGGCACCAATGGGAAGACCACCACGACCTACTTCCTGACTGCACTGGAGTCGGCGCTCGGCAGGAGTACCGGACTGATCGGAACCATCGAGATCCGGGTAGGGGAAACGGTTATCCCGTCCATCCTCACTACGCCCGAATCTCCGCAGGTGCACGGCATCCTGGCGCTGATGAGGGAGCGGGGTATCGAAGCTGCTGCCATGGAGGTTTCCTCGCATGCCATTGAGTACCGTCGTGTCGACGGAGTGCACTTTGACGTTGCGGGCTTCACCAATCTGACCCAGGACCATCTGGATCTCCACGGAAGCATGGAAGAGTACTTCGCCGCGAAGGCTGCCCTGTTCCGGCCGAACCGGACCCGCCGCGCCGTCGTCCTGATCGACGATTCCTGGGGGCGCCGCATCGCGGACCAAGCCGGCGTCGAGACGCTTACGGTGTCAGTGACCGGTGCGTCGGAGGCGGATTGGAACGTCTCGGAGATACAGCGCACCGGCCTCGGACATACCTTCACACTCATTGGTCCGCAGAGACAGCAGTTGCGGCTTCGCTGCGGCCTCCCCGGCACCTTCAACGTAGCCAACGCCGCTCTGGCTGCGGTGATGGTTCTGGCTTCGGGCGTTGAGGCGGATACGCTCCAGCGGGCTGCGGACGCGCACGATCCGTTCACCACCCAGGTACCCGGCCGCATGCAGCTGATTGCTGAGCGTCCGGCTGCCATTGTTGACTTCGCACACAATCCCGACGCGTTGGAGCTTACGCTCGACTCGGTGCGCGTGCCGGACGCCGGCTCCCGTGTGATCGTGGTTTTCGGCGCTACCGGGCAGAGGGACGTCTCGAAGCGCCCGATCATGGGCGCCACGGCAGCCAGGCGGGCCGACGTCGTGATCATCACGGATGACGATCCCCATGATGAGGACGCGGCCGGCATCCGTGCGGACGTGCTTGAGGGTGCTCGCGTTGCACGGGACGGCGAGAACCTGTCGTGCGAAATCATTGAGGTGTTCCCGCGTGCTGCGGCTATTGATCGAGCGGTGGCTCTTGCCCGGCAAGGCGATGTGGTCCTTGTCGCCGGGCGTGGCCATGAGGTGTGGCAGGAGGTCAAGGGCGTGAATCTTCCACTCGATGACCGGGTTGAGCTGGCGGCCGCATTGACACGGCACGGATTCTCTGCGCTTTCCGGCAACAGGATAGAGTCCTAGATCGTCATGA
Source organism: Arthrobacter sp. KKT183 (assembly GCF_055657625.1). NCBI lineage: Bacteria > Bacillati > Actinomycetota > Actinomycetes > Micrococcales > Micrococcaceae > Arthrobacter > Arthrobacter sp. KKT183. The sequence continues at coordinate 1,346,496 of NZ_CM145770.1, forward strand.
TTGAATTCAGCGCAGCCGACATCGCGGCAGTCACAGGCGGAACGCTCTCCCTGTCGGCTCAAGGGGCTCCTTCTTTGGTTGTCCATTCAGCCACCACCGACTCTCGGGAAAGCCGCCCGGGTGGTCTCTTCATCGCAAAGCCGGGTGAGTCCACAGACGGCCATCACTTCGTCTCCAGTGCCTTCGCGAACGGTGCGGTCCTGGCCCTTGTCGAGCGGCCGGTAATGGACGACGCCGGCACTGACTTCCCCGCTGTGGTGGTGCCCGATGCCGTGGAGGCAATGGGCCGGCTCGCCGGAGAGGTGGTGCGCCGCCTCCGTGCGCACTCACCACTGACGGTCATCGGCATCACGGGTTCAGCGGGCAAAACCACCACGAAGGACGTACTTGCGCAGCTTCTCCGCCAGGAGGGGCCCACCGTTTCCCCCATCGGCTCGTACAACGGTGAGATTGGGGTTCCGCTGACGGTTTTCTCCGCCGAGTACGGCACCCGCTACCTGGTCATTGAGATGGGCGCCACGGGCGTCGGGCACATCGAGTACCTTGCCTCCATGGTGCAGCCGGACATCGGAATAGTCCTGTGCGTCGGATCCGCGCACGCGGGTGAGTTCGGCGGCGTCGACATGATTGCCAAGGCCAAGGGGGAGCTGCCGCGGTCCCTTGGTTCAAACGGTGTGGCCATCCTTAATGGTGATGACCGGCGGGTACTGGCGATGGCTGATCAGACCCAGGCACAGACCGTCCTCTTTACCGAGGACTCCACCTTTGACGAGCCGGGCAGCAGTGTCGTCCGTGCTGCGGATGTAACGCTCTCCGTCGAAGGTAATCCGTGTTTCACCCTGCACCTCCCGGACGGTGGTCGTCACGAGGTTCGGCCGCTGCTGATCGGACGGCATCATGTCGCCAACCTCCTCGCGGCCGCTTCCGCTGCCCACCTCCTCGGGATTCCGGGGGATCGAATCGCTGCCGGACTGTGCACCGCCCGGGCGGTCAGCCGCTGGCGGATGGAGCGTACCGACAGGCCGGACGGCGTGACGGTGATCAATGACGCCTACAACGCCAACCCGGAGTCGATGCGTGCGGCGCTTGCGACGCTCGCCGAGCTGGGGCGCGGCCGTCGCACCTGGGCAGTACTCGGTGAGATGCTCGAGCTGGGCGAGGACTCCATCACTGCCCACGATGCACTTGGCAGGGTGGTTGTCCGGCTCAATATCTCCAAGCTGCTGGTTGTCGGGTCCGGGGCCAAAGCACTCCACACCGGAGCAGTGCTGGAAGGATCATGGGGAGACGAAGCGGTCTTCGTTCAAGATGTCTCCCAGGCCGAGGAAATCCTCGATCGGGAACTGCAGCCGGGTGACCTTGTCCTCGTGAAATCCTCGAATGGTGCCGGTCTCCGCCATCTGGGTGATCGGCTAGCATTGGCGTCAGACAACTCGTCGGCGGTGCCAGAAGCAGCCCCGGGATCACAGGCTGAATTGAATGGACCCGGTCCAATGAACCAAGGGGGGCCCTCGCTGTGATTGCGCTGTTGATTGCCTCCGCCTCCGCATTGCTTCTTGCACTTGTCGGCACACCACTTTTCATCAGGCTCCTCGTCCGAAAGAGCTACGGCCAGTTCATTCGCGACGACGGCCCAACGGCCCACCATACAAAGCGCGGGACGCCCACCATGGGCGGTGCCGTCATCGTCGGATCGGTTGTTCTCGCTTACTTCGCCACACACCTGATCATGATGGCGGCGGGTGGCTCCGACGGGCCGACCGTGTCCGGTCTCCTGCTGCTGATGGTCACCGTAGGCATGGGAGTCGTCGGCTTCTTCGACGACTACATCAAGATTTCAAAGCAGCGAAGCCTGGGACTCAGCGCACCGGCGAAGATCATAGGGCAAACCCTGGTGGGTGTTTTGTTTGCCGTGCTGGCCCTGAACTTCCCGGATGAGAATGGACGTACGCCGGCGTCGACTGCTATCTCCTTTGTCAGGGATACAGCAGTCGACCTGGCATTCGCCGGTTCGATTATCGGCGCCATCCTCTTCGTTCTGTGGTCCATTCTCATCATTACCGCCGCAACGAACGGCGTGAACCTGGCGGACGGCCTGGACGGACTGGCCACCGGTGCATCAGTCTTTGTCTTCGGCGCTTACATGCTGATGGGCATCTGGCAGTTCAACCAGAGGTGCGCATCGCCGGAGGTTCCAACCAACATCTGTTACGAGGTCCGCGACCCCTTGGACCTGGCGCTGATCGCCGGTGCGATGTGCGGAGCTCTGGTGGGATTCCTCTGGTGGAACACCTCACCGGCCAAAATTTTCATGGGAGACACCGGATCGCTCGCGATCGGCGGAGCAATTGCGGGATTCGCTATTCTCTCCCGCACCCAGCTTCTCCTGGTCATCATGGCGGGGCTGTTCGTCATGATCACGCTGTCCGTGATCATCCAGGTAGGCTTCTTCAAACTGTCCGGAGGCAAGCGGGTCTTCAAAATGGCGCCGCTCCAGCATCACTTCGAGCTCAAGGGGTGGCAGGAAGTCACGGTGGTTGTGCGGTTCTGGATCCTTGCCGGACTGTTCGTCGCTGTCGCGCTCGGTATCTTCTACGCTGAATGGGTTGTACTTCTGTGAGTGGTACAGGTGCCCAGGAGAGCTCTGACCGCCTTGAAAGCCTGACGTCGTGGGACGCTGACTGGGCAGGGCTACGCGTCGTGGTAACGGGGATCGGCCTGTCCGGTTTCTCTGCCGCTGACACGCTGATCGAACTCGGTGCACGGGTTGTGGTGTGCGACTCCTCGGATTCCGAAGAGAACAGGGCGAAGGCGGACACCCTTCGCATCGTCGGGGCAGTGGACGTCCTGCTCGGGGCCGAGGCCGCTGCTACGCTCCCACAGGTGGACGGCGAAGCGCCCGAACTGGTGGTGACCTCTCCCGGTTGGCGTCCTGATCAGCCCCTGCTCGCTGCGGCCGCCGCTGCCGGAATCCCGGTATGGGGTGATGTCGAACTCGCATGGCGCGTACGAGTGCGCCGGGGCAGGTCCACCGCTGAGTGGTTGACCATCACCGGAACCAATGGCAAGACAACCACTGTCACCTTGGCGGAATCGATGCTCCGCGCCGGAGGCCTTCGCGCCATCGCCGCGGGGAACGTCGGCACGCCGCTGCTCGACGCCATCCGGGACCCGCAGGGCTACGATGTGATCGCCGTCGAACTCTCAAGTTTCCAGCTGCACTGGAGTTCGAGCCTCGCGCCGCTCGCCAGTGTCTGCCTGAATCTGGCCGAAGATCACGTGGACTGGCACGGAGGATTCGAAGCCTACCGGGCGGCCAAGGCAATGATCTACGAGAACACCCGCGTGGCCTGTGTGTACAACGCCGAAGACGAAGCCACCGAGCGGATGGTGGAGGATGCTGATGTCCAGGAAGGCTGCCGGGCGATCGGCTTCACCACCAATACCCCTGCCATCAGCATGCTCGGGGTTGTAGACGGTCTGCTGGTGGATCGTGCGTATATCGAACAGCGGAAGGATTCAGCGGCGGAACTGGCCTCGGTGACGGACCTCGGGGAAGTGGTTCCCCGCCACCTCGTTGCCAACGCCCTGGCAGCGGCGGCCCTGGTGCGGGCAGCGGGCGTCCCGGCGGCCGCTGTGCGTGAAGGCATCCGTAACTACCAGCCGTCCGGGCATCGAATCGAGCTTGTTGCGGCACGGGACGGCGTGCTCTGGATCAACGATTCCAAGGCAACCAATCCGCACGCGGCACACGCAGCCCTGTCCTCCTTCTCCAGTGTCGTCTGGATTGCGGGTGGGCTTTCCAAGGGCGTCGACTACAACAGCCTGGTCAGGGATAACGCAGCCCGCTTCAAGGCGGCTGTCCTTATCGGCCGCGACAGTTCTGACCTAGCCGCTGCTCTCAGCCGACACGCGCCCGATGTTCCCGTGATAGTTCCAGCCGCGGGTCACACTGGTAGAGACGAGCTGCCGTCCCAGCACTCGAGTTCAGACGGCGTTCAGGCAATGCGCGCCGCTGTCACCGAAGCGCTGCGTATCGCCGTTGACGGCGACACTGTTCTCATGGCGCCGGCAGCAGCGTCGATGGACCAGTTCCCTTCCTACGCTCACCGTGGCACCGCATTCATCGAGGCGGTTCGCGGGATTGTGGAGGGGCAGGGATTCACCGCTAAGGAGTTGTAATGGTCAGCACGCCCACCCGGCATCCGCGCCGGAGGCCGGCGGCGCGGCAACACTCCGGCAGCAGGGGCTCGTCCCGGGTCAACGCTTCTGGCAATCCTGCGGCGGATGCCATTGCGGCGCGCCCGGAGCGCAAGGGCGTTCTTGGTGCCTTCGGACGCATGTGGCGCTTTCTCGAGGGTTCGGACCGGCAGACCAGCGGCTCCAGCTATTACATGATTCTCGGCGCCACGCTGGCGCTGACGGCCATCGGGCTCATGATGGTGCTCTCGGCGTCGTCTGTTGAATCGATTGCCAATGCAGCATCCACGGTCGAGCCAACTGATGAGGGCGCGATCGTCTTTGACTTCTTCTTCAAACAGAGCATGTATGCGGTGCTCGGCGTGGTGCTGATGCTCGTCCTGTCCAGATTGGGGCCGCGGGTTTTCAAGTTCCTTGCGTGGCCGGGGCTCGGCGTCGCTATTGTCCTGCTGGTACTGGTGCTGCTCATTGGCGAGAACATCAACGGAAACCAGAACTGGATCCGGATCGGCAACCAGTCTCTTCAGCCTTCAGAACCCGCAAAGCTCGCACTCGCGTTGTGGTGCGCCACGGTCCTGGAACGCAAGCGCGGCCTGATCCGTGACTGGAAGCACGCGCTCATACCTGTAGCACCGCTCGGAGGAGTCATCCTCCTGCTCGTGATGCTGGGCGGTGACCTCGGTACAGCGATCATCCTCGGAATGATCATGGCAGCAGCGCTGTTTTTTGCCGGCGCACCAATGAAGCTGTTTACGCTGGTCGGCCTCCTCGGAATTGCCGGCGCTTTCGGCGCCATCCTCCTCAACAGCACACGAAGTACCCGCATCCAGGCCTGGCTCAGACTGAACTGCGAAAGCGCGACGGATCCCTGTTTTCAAACGAACCAGGGGCTTTTCGCACTGGCGTCCGGGGGCTGGTGGGGAGTGGGAATCGGCCAGAGCCGGCAGAAGTGGAACTGGATCCCGGAAGCGCACAATGACTTCATCTTCGCCATCATCGGTGAAGAATTCGGGTTGATCGGTACCCTCGTAGTGATCGCGCTTTTCGGAATCCTCGCGGTGGCAACCCTCCGGGTGGCACGGCGTTACACCGACCCCTTCGTGCGCATCCTCATGGGCTCCATCCTCGTGTGGCTGATCGGCCAGGCCTTTGTGAACATCGGCATGGTCACGGGCGTTCTTCCCGTCATCGGTGTGCCGCTGCCGTTCATCTCCTACGGCGGTTCTGCCCTCACCTTCACGCTTGCCGCCGTCGGTGTGCTCCTTGCCTTTGCGCGGCGGATGCCGCCCGCCGTGCCTGGCACTGCCGGACCGGCCGTCAGCTCCAACCAGACTTCTGCAAGCGACAAGTGAAAGATCAAGAGAACCCATTGACTGAATCTGCTGCCCTGTCGGTCGTGCTCGCCGGCGGGGGAACTGCCGGGCACATCAGCCCATTGCTAGCCATTGCACGAGCTCTGGTCGAGGCCCGCCCGGACGCCCGGGTGCTTGCCGTCGGAACGGCCGCCGGAATGGAGACCCGCCTTGTTCCTGCGGCCGGTTTCCGGCTGGAAACCATTGAACGGGTGCCCATGCCCCGCCGTCCGTCCGTCGATCTGTTGAAACTGCCGGTCCGTCTGGTCCGAGCCGTGCGGCAGGCGCTGAAGATTATCGACGCGGCGCAGGCTGACGTCGTCGTCGGGGTTGGCGGGTATGTGTCCACGCCGCTCTATCTTGCGGCCTGGATCCGCCGCGTTCCCGTGGCCATCCATGAAGCTAATGCCCGCCCCGGCCTGGCCAACCGGCTTGGCGCGCGTATTGCCCGGAGCGTTGCGGTGGCATTCCGCGGCACCGGACTGCCGGACGAGCAATGGGTGGGCATGCCCATGCGGCGGGAGATTTCCACCCTGGACCGGGCGGCCGCCCGTCGGAAAGCGCGGGTAAGCCTTGGGCTGGACCCGGATCGTGCAACGCTCATCGTGACCGGCGGTTCCTCCGGCGCTGCGAGCATCAACCGGGCGGTCGCCGCAGCGGCGCCAAAAATGGTCGATGACGCAGCGCAGGTACAGGTGCTTCATATCACCGGACGCGGCAAGCAGGTTCCCGGCCCCGACGGCGCGCTCCTTGCTGCCGAGGGGTACCGGCAGGTCGAATATGTGGACGGTATGGAGAATGTCTACTCGGCGGCAGACCTGCTGTTGGCGCGTGCAGGCGCAGCAACCGTCTGTGAAGTTGCGGCAGTCGGGTTGCCCACTGTGTTCGTGCCCTTGCCGCACGGAAACGGTGAGCAGCGGCGAAACGCTTCGGGGCTGGTGGACGCAGGCGCCGCCCTCATGATCGAGGATGCGCAGCTTACTGGTGACTGGCTGCTTACCGAAGCCCTGCCGCTGGTGCAGGACCCTGTGCGTCTCGAGAACATGTCCCGCGCCGCGGCGCCGCTCGGTGTGCGCGACGCGGACGTCCGCATGGCGGAGCTCATCATCGACGCCGCGGGAGGCCGCTCATGAGTGCAGTTATCCAGGATCTCGGCCGGGTCCATTTCATTGGGCTCGGCGGAGCGGGCATGTCCGCTGTGGCGCGGGTCCTCCTCGGCCGCTCAGTAGCGGTGTCAGGGTCCGATGCCGCTGACTCGCGCGGCCTGCAGGCTCTCGCCGCGCTGGGCGCAACGGTGCACGTCGGCCACGAGGGAGCGAACGTCGGTGCCGCAGATACCGTGGTGGTTTCCAGCGCAATCCGGGAGACCAACCCCGAGCTCGTTGAAGCAAAAACGCGCGGCCTGCGCGTCCTGCATCGTTCGGAAGCGCTTGCTGCCGCGATGGACGGGCGGAAAGTGGTTGCTGTTGCCGGCACGCACGGCAAAACCACGACGACGGCGATGATCACCGTCATGCTGCAGGCCGCCGGAACCCGTCCATCGTTTGCGATCGGTGGGGACGTCGCGGCGCTTGGAGTCAACGCTGAATGGGCGGAGGGGGAAGTCTTCGTGGCGGAGGCAGATGAGTCGGACGGCTCTTTCCTCAACTACCGTCCTCACGTTGGCGTTGTCACCAACGTCGAGGCGGATCACCTGGACCACTATGGGTCCGCTGCTGCAGTGTACGAATCGTTCGATCGGTTCGCTGCGCTGCTGCCGGCCGACGCCGGCGTGTTGGTAGCATGCCGTGACGACGACGGCGCTGCCGCCCTGGCGGCGCGAATCGCCGGTTCCCGCCGGGTGCGGACCTACGGCTACTGTGCCGGCGCAGACGTTCGAATCAGCAACACCCGCGCGCTCGGCAGCACGTCGAACAGCGTCCTTTCCTTCTCTATCGATGGACTCGACAGCCAGCAGGAACTCCAGCTGGGGGTGCCTGGGCGGCACAATGTCCTGAATGCGGCAGCGGCGTTCAGCGTCGGGTTGGAGTTGGGCGTGGATCCGGCTGCTGCTGCCGCGGGCCTCGCATCCTTTTCCGGTGCTGCCAGACGGTTCGAGGCTAAGGGTGAAGCAGGCGGTGTGCGCGTCTTCGATGACTACGCCCATCACCCCACGGAGGTGGCGGCCGCGCTGGGCGCTGCCCGGACCGTCGCGGGAGACCACCGCGTGCACGTCCTGTTTCAACCGCACCTTTTCTCCCGCACTCAGGAGTTTGCCAAGGAGTTCGCCGGCGCTCTGTCACTGGCTGATACGGTGCGCGTGCTTGACATCTATGCCGCAAGGGAAGACCCGGTGGAGGGAGTGACGAGCCGGCTCATCAGCGACCGGCTCACGGTTCCGGGCGGGTACGCGCCCGATGCAGACGAGGCACTGCGGGAGATGGTCATTACGGCGCAGAGCGGTGACATCATTCTGACGGTCGGAGCAGGCGACGTTACCCGCTTCGGTCCGCTGCTGGTTGACCTCCTTGCAGGAAAGGGGCATCCACAGTGACAGCACGTCCTCCGCGCAAGCCGGGCAGGGCATCGACGCCGGCCAACACAGCGTCGGGAAATGAAACCATCACCGCCGAGAAGCAGGTGCATCCTCCTCAGTCCAGCAGAATGCGGGGAAGCAGAATATCCGCATCGAAAGAAGCACCTGTTGCCCTGTTGGACCGCGAGGACGACGACGGCACGGTCATTGCTTTTCCGGAACCTCCCGGCCGCCGGCGCAGGAGGTGGTGGCTGACGGGCATCATCTCAACGGTGCTGATCGTCGCGGGCGTAATCGCCTATCTGGTGTTCTCACCGGCGCTTGCAGTACGTTCCCTCGAGGTGCAGGGGAACCAATTGGTACCGGAGGACCAGATTACGGCGGCACTGGAGCCGCTGATGGGAAGGTCTCTGACCCAGATCGGGGACGACGACGTCCGCACACTGCTAGAAGGGTTCGCTCCGATCGAGAATATCTCCGTGGCCGCGGCACCACCGTCCACCCTGAGCGTGACTGTCACGGAGCGCACCCCTGTTGCAATCCTTGAGAGCGGCGGTAAGTACATCCTCATAGACGCAGAAGGCCGGCAGCTCACCACGGTCACTGACAGGAAGTCCGTTGCCTTGCCCCTCATCGACGGAGGTACGAATGCCGTCAACAGTGCGGTCTTCTCGTCAATTACCGATGTCCTTGCCGCCCTGCCCGCAGCTATCCGGGAGCGCCTGGTTCACGCATCGGCAAAGTCAATCGACTCCGTTGAGCTGAAGCTGACGGACGGGAAAACAATTTTCTGGGGGAGTGCCGAGGAGAACGAGGCAAAGGCCCGTGTCATCGCCGCGCTGCTTACTCTTCCGCAGCAGGATGCGCCGGTTAGCGTCTACGACGTAAGCACACCATCGAGGCCGGTAACCCGATGAGTTTTCCGACACGCGGGAGTGGTCATTGCATGCCGGTGGCCGGGCACCTAGCGTCTCAATAAGAAACTACTTGACATAACATTAACTTTCAACCTGAAGGTGAATGTTAGCAAGTTGAAGGTTGGAACCTCCAGCCCATAACCCAACCAGCGCACAGATCGAACAAGGGACACAGGACGTGGCAGCACCGCAGAATTACTTGGCCGTCATCAAGGTCGTCGGCATCGGCGGCGGTGGCGTGAACGCCGTCAACCGAATGATCGAGGTTGGCCTGCGCGGCGTGGAGTTCATCGCCATCAACACTGACGCGCAGGCACTACTCATGAGTGACGCCGATGTGAAGCTCGACGTCGGACGCGAACTCACCCGTGGACTGGGCGCCGGAGCTGATCCGGAAGTGGGCCGGAAGGCGGCCGAAGATCACGCCGAGGAGATTGAGGAAGTCATCCGCGGCGCGGACATGGTGTTCGTGACCGCAGGAGAAGGCGGCGGCACCGGTACCGGAGGCGCACCCGTTGTCGCGCGGATTGCGCGTTCTCTTGGTGCGTTGACCATCGGCGTAGTGACCCGGCCGTTTACGTTCGAAGGTCGCCGGCGCTCCAACCAGGCAGAAACCGGTATCGACACACTTCGAGATGAAGTCGACACCCTGATTGTCATTCCGAATGACCGTCTTCTGTCCATCAGCGACCGCAACGTTTCCATGCTTGACGCGTTCCGCTCAGCGGACCAGGTGCTGCTCTCGGGTGTCCAGGGCATCACGGACCTCATCACCACGCCGGGCCTGATCAACCTCGACTTCGCAGACGTGAAGTCGGTCATGCAGGGCGCAGGTTCGGCTCTCATGGGCATTGGCTCCGCCCGCGGTGAGGATCGTGCAGTCAAGGCAGCGGAACTGGCGATCGCCTCGCCGCTCCTCGAAGCTTCCATCGACGGCGCCCACGGCGTTCTGCTGTCCATTCAGGGCGGATCGGATCTCGGGCTGTTCGAAATCAACGAGGCAGCGCGCCTCGTGCAGGAAGTTGCGCACCCGGAGGCAAACATCATCTTCGGTGCGGTGATCGACGACGCACTGGGAGACGAGGCGCGGGTCACGGTTATCGCAGCAGGTTTCGATCAGGTGGATGCCACGTCGCAACCAGCAGCGCCCGCGGCAAAGCCGGCCTCAGCTCCCGCCATCGGGCGCGAGTCCGCACCGGCTCCGCAGACCGTCGCGGCAGGAGCAGGCTACGGTTCGTGGTCGCAGCACTCGTCCAACGGACGAGGCAACGATGTTCCGGGTGACGCCGGGTTCGATGTGGACCTGCCGGCCGTCGTCGAGCCTGACTACTCGACCGGACGTTCCGATGACCTGGACGTTCCCGATTTCCTGAAGTAGCCGTTGTTCTTCTGGACATCGCTCGTAGCGCCCGGTATCCGGGTTGCCTTCACTGATCGTGGCGCGGGAAACCTCGCTCCGCGCATCGGGGGCAACCCGGATGCCGCCGTTCGTTCCAGGCAGGCGCTGGAGCTTGAACTCGGAACTGGCCCTGGTTCACTCCGTTTCATGAACCAGACCCACTCGACCGTCGTAGCAGAGGCAGGATCCCAGGACGTGCCCGAGGCTGATGCCCTGGTGAGCCCGACCGGCACGGACCCACTCGCCGTCCTCGTTGCTGACTGCGTTCCGGTGGTGCTCGTCGGGTCCGCTGCCCGTCATGAACCCGTGACGGCGGTCATCCACGCCGGACGAAGAGGGGTTGAAGGAAACATAGCCGGACGCACAGTTGCTGAACTGCAGCGCCACGGGGCGGAATCCATTTCAGCGTGGATCGGGCCGTCCGTGTGCGGCCGGTGCTACGAGGTGCCGGCGGACATGCGCGAGGAGGTTGCCCAGGCCGTGCCACTGACTCACTGCAGCACACATTGGGGGACACCTTCGCTCAACCTTCCCGCCGGTGTTCGCGGTCAACTCGAGGCACTCGGAGTTTCCGTGCAAGATCTCGGCGGGGGCGGCAATCCGTGCACGCTTGAGAACGAAAGTCTGTTCTCCCACCGTGCCGTCCGGCAGGGTAGGCCGGCGGGCCGTCTGGCAGGGTTGGTGTGGCGGGATGGCTGACACCTCGGGAAGGCGCGCTGAACTGGAGGCCAACCTTCAGCGGGTCAACAAACGGATTGATGACGCGATGGCGGCATGCGGAGGCAGGAACAGACCTACGCTCATTGTCGTGACCAAGTTCTTCCCGCCGCAGGACCTTCTACTGCTCCATGAGCTCGGGGTTCGGGACGTCGGTGAGAACCGCGACCAGGAGGCTGCTGTCAAAGCCCGGGAGGTTCCGGATCCGGAACTGCGCTGGCACTTCATCGGCCAACTGCAGACCAACAAGGCCCGGTCGGTTGTGGGCTACGCCCACTCCGTGCACTCCGTCGACCGCAGCTCCCTGGTGAGCGCTCTGGAAAAGGCGATGGCAGGTCGCGCCGAAAACCCTGGTTCCCTTGCGGGAGGAACTGCGCGCGGCCTTCCTGCCCTGCTGGACTGCTTCGTTCAGGTCAACCTGTCAGCCGAGGGCGCCGGTCGCGGGGGAGCCCATCCTTCCGATGCCCTCGAAGTCGCCGCGAGGATTCATGACGCCGAACATCTGCGCCTGGCGGGAGTGATGACCGTTGCGCCCCTTGGCGGGGACCCCCGCGAAGCCTTCAGCCGGCTCGCTGACCTCTCCGCCGACCTCGTCTCCCGCTACCCGGCGGCAAGCGGCATCTCGGCAGGGATGAGCGGTGACCTTGAGTACGCTGTCGCGGCCGGTGCGACACACCTTCGCATCGGTTCAGATGTCCTCGGTGCCCGCCCACCCGTGGGGTAGCGTCAACGCTGTAACCGCGGGGAATCCCAGGAGGTGCCTGGGCGGTGTTGAATCACACCTTGCTTTACATTCTGCATGACGGATGCAGGACGAAGGACTGACAGGAGCAACCATGGCTGGCGCACTGCGCAAGACAATGATTTACCTTGGGCTCGCCGACGGTGACGAGCACTACGAGCCCGAGCCAAAGACATCCCACAGCAGGAATGAGGAATACTCCGTGGACTACGACCGCGACGAGCGCCATGTCGAAGCCGCGCCGGCAGCAAAGGCGGCCCCGGAGGAGTACCGCGCCCCGGTCACGCCCATCAAGCGGGCGCAGTCTGCACGCGAGGACGCCTCATCGCTGCGCCAGATCACCACGGTGCATCCGCGCTCCTACAATGACGCGAAAATTATCGGAGAAAGCTTTCGCGACGGCATTCCTGTCATCATGAACGTCACCGACATGGGCGAGGGTGACGCCAAGCGGCTGGTGGACTTTTCGGCCGGGCTCGTCTTCGGGCTTCATGGGTCCATCGAGCGTGTCACCAACAAGGTATTCCTGCTGTCGCCCTCCTATATCGAGGTCCTCGGGGAAGATCAGAAGACCAGCGACGGGCAAGCGAGTTTCTTCAATCAAAGCTGACACTGTTTACTGGTACTCGTAACTATTCCGTTCATGCCAGAGGACTGTGACTGACACGTGAGCTTGGTCTTCGCCCTGATCTACCTGGTGCTGATGCTGTTCCAGCTCGCGCTGATCATTCGTATTGTTTATGACGCCGTTCAGATGTTTGCCCGTAATTGGCGCCCCAGGCGGCTGGCGCTGGTTCTTGCATCCATGGTGTACGCAGTGACGGATCCGCCTATCCGGTTGTTTCGCCGGCTCATCCCGCCGCTCCGGTTGGGTGGCGTTTCGCTTGACCTGGCGTTCATCGTGGTGTTCCTGGGGGCCACTATCCTCAAGGCCATTGCAGGTTCACTGGCTATGGCTTGATCCGGTTAGTTTTCGAGACCTAAAAGATATACGCTGAATCACATATTGGTGTGAAGCAGGAGGTTTTACCTCCACAAGCATGTCCACAATTCGGTAACGTTGTCAGGTCTGCTCGACAGGCGGCTTCGACTAAATCCATATGAGGTGACCAGATGGCCCTGACGCCAGAAGATGTTGTCAACAAGCGGTTTCAGCCGACCAAGTTCCGGGAAGGCTATGACCAGGACGAGGTGGACGACTTCCTCGACGAGATCGTCGTGGAATTGCGCCGCCTGAACCAGGAAAACGACGACCTTCGCCGCCAGCTTTCGGAAGTCCCCACGGGCACCGCGCAGAATGCTGCCGTCCCTGCTCCGGTGGCCGCCAGCAGCACCGCTACCGAAGAGGTTCGCGAGGAAGAGAAGCCCGAGGAGCCCAAGGTGGAAGCACCGAAGGCCGAGGAGCGCCCGGCACCCCAGCCAGCCGCCGCAGCTGCACCTGTCCAGCAGGGCGGCACCGCGGAATCCGCGGCCGGCGTCCTCGCCATGGCTCAGAAGCTTCACGACGAGTACGTCAACGCCGGCGTTGAGCAGCGCGACAAAATCATCGCCGAAGCGCAGATCGAAGCAAGCGGCCTCGTCAATGACGCACAGGAGAAGAGCCGCAAGGTTCTCGGCGCACTGGAGCAGCAGAAGGCAGTCCTCGAGCGCAAGGTCGAGCAGCTCCGTAGCTTCGAGCGTGACTACCGCTCCCGCCTCAAGGCATACATCGAAGGTCAGCTTCGCGACCTCGATTCCCGCGGTTCTGTTGCATCGGAAACTGCAGACGCCTAGGCAGAACCCAGGCTCACGAGGCCAGTCGCCGGTTTATCCGGCGGCTGGCCTCTGCCGTACTCTGGATGGAGAGCCAAGCGTCCACTGCCGCCTCTTCGGCGCTCACAACTGAAAGCACCATGACCGAGCATCCTTCCGCCTCAGGCCCCGATTCCGGCCGGTCGCACCGCAAGCACGGCAAACGCATCGGAGCCCGTTACGCGCTGCTTCTGGTCGCGTTCGCACTGGTCGCCTACATCATCGATCAGCTCACCAAAGTCTGGGTCGTCTCCACTATGGTGGAGGGCCAGATCACCGAGGTGCTGCCGCCCCTGCTGAGCTGGCATTTCATTCGCAACTCCGGGGCCGCTTTTTCCATCGGAACAGAGATCACCTGGGTCTTCACCATCATCCAGGCCCTCGTATCCATAGCGATCATCACGCAGATCGGCAAGGTCGCATCAAAAGGCTGGGCTGTCGCACTGGGACTGGTTCTGGGCGGCGCCGTCGGGAACCTCACCGACCGGTTATTTCGAGAGCCCTCGTTTGGCCAGGGCCATGTCGTCGACTTCATCGCCCTGCCGAATTTTGCGATTTTCAACATCGCAGACATCGCCGTGGTCAGTGGAGTCATTCTTATTTGCCTGCTGACGCTGCGCGGCATCGGTATGGATGGGCTGCGCAGCAATGAAGAGCGGGAGGATGCGGACGCTGCCGAGGTGGCTGACGATGAACGCCCGTAGTACTACCTTCGACATTCCTGCGGCGGCTGCAGGCCAACGCATCGATGCGGTGCTCGCAGACTTGTCCGGGGTATCCCGTTCGGTCGCTGCCGGATGGTGCAGCGGCGGGAACGTCACCATGGACGGTGCACCCGTCCAGAAGTCAACCCGTGCCGTCGCGGGCGGATCACTCACCGTCGTTGTACCGGAGAAAATCGATCCCTTGCGGATCGTGGCCGAGCCGGTTGACGGAATGGGCATCCTTTTTGACGACGATGACCTGGTGGTCATCGATAAGCCGGTGGGAGTTGCGGCTCACCCGTCCCCTGGATGGGTGGGACCCACTGTCGTGGGAGCGCTGGCGGCTGCCGGGTACCGGATTTCCACGACCGGTGCACCCGAGCGGGTAGGTATAGTCCACAGACTCGACGTTGGGACCTCCGGAGCGATGGTGGTTGCCAAGAGTGAGCATGCCTATACCGTGCTCAAGCAGGCTTTCCGGGATCGGACCGTAGACAAGCAGTATCACGCGCTGGTCCAGGGGCTACCGGATCCGCTCCAGGGAACTATCGAGGCGCCCATCGGCCGCCACCCGGCGCACGACTGGAAGTTCGCCGTCATGGAGGACGGCCGTCCATCGGTGACCCACTACGCAGTGGAGGAAGCGTTCGGGAAGGCAAGTCTCGTCAAGGTCCGCCTGGAGACCGGGCGTACGCATCAGATCCGCGTGCATTTCTCCGCTCTGCGCCACCCATGCGCCGGTGACCTGACGTATGGGGCGGACCCCCGGCTGGCGGCGGAGCTCGGACTCACCCGGCAATGGCTGCACGCCAGCATGCTTTCGTTTGACCATCCGCGCAGCGGCGAACGGGTAGCCGTCGAAAGCGGGTTCCCCATGGACCTGCAGTATGCACTCGATGCGCTGACCGGCGGAACGGTCTGAGACCGACACCCGCTTGCAGGCGCGCGGGAAGCGTCCCCGGCGCTCGCTAGAATGAGTTGGTGGTTTCCTCAGCTCCGTCCTCATCCCCAGTGGCCCCGGCTTCGTCGCGGGACTCCTTCGTCCACCTTCACAACCACACCGAGTACTCGATGCTCGATGGCGCTGCCCGCCTGAGTGATCTCTTCAGCCATACGGCGGAGCTCGGCATGAACGCGTTGGCCACGACCGACCACGGGTTCGTGTTTGGGGCCTTCGACTTCTGGAACAAGGCCCGTGATGCGGGAGTGAAGCCGATTGTCGGAGTCGAGGCCTACCTGACGCCCGGCACCGCCCGTGCGGACAAGACCCGTGTCAAGTGGGGAGGAGGCGGACGCGATGACGTATCGGGTGCGGGCGCGTACACCCACATGACCCTGTGGTCGGAAACCACCGAGGGCATGCACAATCTCTTCCGGATGTCCTCGCTGGCTTCGCTGGAGGGCTATCTGTACAAGCCGCGCATGGACCGCGACCTGCTGCAGACCTACGGCAAAGGGCTGATTGCAACCACCGGTTGCCCCTCGGGAGAAGTCCAGACAAAGCTGCGACTCGGCCTGTACCGGGAGGCAGTTCAGGCGGCATCCGACTTCCGCGACATCTTCGGTCGCGAAAATTTCTTCTGTGAACTCATGGACCATGGGTTGGATATTGAGCGGAACGTCCAGGCGGACCTCATCAAGCTCGCCCGTGAACTGGGCCTTCCCCTCGTGGCCACCAATGACCTCCACTACACCCATGCAGAGGATGCCAAGGCGCACGCGGCGCTGCTGTGCGTGCAGTCCGGTTCCACCATGGCGGACCCCAAGCGCTTCAAGTTCGACGCCGATGAGTTCTACCTCAAGTCGCCGGCCGAGATGCGGGCAATTTTCCGTGACTTCCCTGAGGCTTGCGACAACACGCTGCTTATTGCCGAGCGGTGTGACGTCGAGTTCAACACCAAGGCGAACTACATGCCGCGCTTTCCGGTTCCCGAGGGTGAGAACGAGCAGTCCTGGTTCGTCAAGGAAGTCGAGACGGGCCTGCAGTACCGCTACCCGGCCGGCGTACCCGATGACGTCCGCAAGCAGGCGGAGTTTGAGGTCGGCGTCATCACGCAGATGGGCTTCCCGGGCTACTTCCTGGTTGTGGCCGACTTCATCAACTGGGCCAAGAACAACGGCATCCGGGTGGGTCCCGGGCGCGGATCCGGTGCCGGTTCCATGGTGGCGTACGCCATGCGCATCACGGACCTGGACCCCCTGAAGCACGGCCTCATCTTCGAGCGGTTCCTCAACCCCGAGCGCGTCTCCATGCCGGACTTCGACGTGGACTTTGACGATCGCCGCCGCTCCGAGGTCATCCGGTACGTAACTGAAAAGTATGGCGACGAGCGCGTCGCCATGATCGTCACTTACGGCACCATCAAGGCCAAGCAGGCACTCAAGGACTCCTCGCGTGTGATGGGCTATCCGTTCTCCACGGGGGAGCGCCTCACCAAGGCCATGCCGCCGGACGTCATGGGCAAGGGGCTCGCATTGGCGGACGTGCACAACAAGGACGCCAAGCGGTTCTCGGAGGCGGAGGAACTGCGGGAACTCCTGAAGACCGATGCCGAGTCTGCGAAGGTATTCGAGACAGCCCTGGGACTGGAGGGGCTGAAACGCCAGTGGGGTGTGCACGCGGCCGGGGTCATCATGTCCTCCGACCCGCTGATCGACATCATTCCGATCATGCGTCGTGATCAGGACGGCCAGATCATCACGCAGTTCGATTACCCCACGTGCGAGGGTCTCGGCCTGATCAAAATGGATTTCCTCGGTCTGAGGAACCTGACGATCATCACCGACGCCGTTGAGAACATCAAGGCCAACCAGGGCGAGGACCTCGTTCTGGAAGACCTCGAACTCGACGACCGGGAGTCTTATGAGCTGCTGGCGCGTGGCGACACCCTTGGCGTCTTCCAGCTCGACGGCGGGCCCATGCGCTCGCTTCTGAAGCTCATGCGCCCCGACAACTTCGAAGACATTTCAGCGGTCCTCGCTCTCTACCGCCCTGGTCCCATGGGCGTGAATTCACATACGAACTATGCCCTGCGCAAAAACGGAATGCAGGAGATCGAGCCGATCCACCCAGAACTCGAGGGACCACTGGAGGAGATTCTCGGCGGCACCTACGGCCTGATCGTGTACCAGGAGCAAGTTATGTCGGCCGCACAGAAGCTGGCGAACTTCACATTGGGCCAGGCGGATATGCTGCGCCGCGCCATGGGCAAGAAGAAGAAGTCCGAGCTGGACAAGCAGCAAGCGGACTTCTTCGCCGGAATGAAGGCCAACGGTTATTCACAGTCGGCTATGGACAAGCTCTGGATCGTGCTTGAGTCATTCTCCGACTACGCCTTCAACAAGGCTCATACCGCGGCGTACGGACTGGTGTCCTACTGGACCGCGTTCCTCAAGGCGCACTACCCTGCCGAATACATGGCGGCACTGCTGACCAGTGTCGGCGATGACAAGGACAAGCTGGCCATCTACCTCAACGAGTGCCGACGGATGGGCATTACAGTGCTGCCCCCGGACGTCAACGAGTCGAGCGTCAACTTCACTCCGGTCGGGACTGATATCCGCTTCGGGATGGGCGCAATTCGCAACGTCGGCGCAAACGTGGTCGGCGGGATGGTGGCTGCTCGGGAGGAGAAGGGTGCGTTTGAATCCTTCTCCGACTTCCTGCAGAAGGTGCCCGCCGTCGTCTGCAATAAGCGGACGATCGAGTCGCTCATCAAGGCCGGTGCCTTCGACTCTCTGGGTCATCCCCGCCGCGCACTGGCGATGATCCACGAGGAAGCCGTGGATTCCGTCGTCGTGCTCAAGCGTAATGAAGCCGCCAACCAGTTCGATCTCTTCAGCGCCTTCGATGATCCGGGCGTCGGAACCGGGCTTTCGGTCGAGGTTCCGGACCTGCCGGAATGGGCAAAAAAGGACAAGCTCGCTTTCGAGCGGGACATGCTGGGCCTCTACGTATCCGACCATCCCCTCCAGGGCCTGGAAGGCTTGCTCAGCCAACATGCTGATTCCGCCATCACCTCCATTATCGGCGAAGACGGCCCGGCCGACGGCGCCCCCGTGACCATTGCCGGAATGATCACCTCTCTCCAGCGCCGCATCGCCAAGAATAGCGGAAACGCCTACGCCAGGGCCGAAATTGAAGATCTTGGCGGATCGATGGAAGTGATGTTCTTCGGGCAGGTCTACGGACCGATCGCGTCGGTACTCGAGGAGGATTTAATCGTGGTGGTTCGCGGACGCCTGCAACGGCGCGACGACGGCGCGGTCACCCTCAACGCCCAGGAACTTTCCGTTCCGGATCTGACGGAGGGCCACTCCGGCCCGGTGGTCATTTCCATGCTTCACCACAGGGCTACCGAACCCGTAATCCATGAACTCGGCTCAGTGCTGAGACAGCACCGGGGCAACTCCGAGGTGCGGCTGCATGTCCGTAAGGAACGCCAGATGTCAGTGCTATCGCTGCCGGTTGACCTTCGGGTCAACCCGACGCCGGCGTTGTTCGGGGACCTCAAGGTGCTTCTTGGACCAACGTGCCTCGATGCATGAGTTCCGACAGATTGGGAACGGTTAGATGAGACGGACGCAGGAATCAGCAGCGGAGCCGGGTACGTATCCACCAGCGGTCTATGCCGGTCCCGCCGCGGAGACGGCGGTGCCGCCGTCGTCGTTGCTCTGGTGGGCCGCGGCAACGACTGTGCTCGGACCGGTGCTCGGCGTCCTCTGGTGGTTCGCGTCGCCTGGTGGCGGATTCTATGGAGACAGGGCCAACGCTGAGTCCTGGCTGATCCGGGACCTTGTGCTCGGCGGATTGCAGTTGCTGGCCGGCGTCGTCGTCGGATGGCTGTTGACTAACCGTATCGACCTGCCCGGCGCGTGGCAGCGTGTGTGCGCGGCCGTGGGCGGAAGCATGGTGGGATCCGTCCTTGCTGTGTTGGTTGGGCAGGGGCTTGGAGCCCTGTTTTCCGGCGGTGACGGCGAATTTCCTTTTGTGCTGCGTTCGCTCGGTGTGGCATTGGTCTGGCCCGCAGCCGCAGCGTTGGTGGTTTTCCTGGCCTCGCTGCTCGGGCTGCTGCTTATCCGGCGGAATCGGTAGCGCACCCTTTCCGTCGTGGGCAGAAGCCAGGACAGCCGCCGGTAGAATTGCGGCTGTGACTGCTCAGACCGCTCCCGGATCATTCGACGCCTTCCGCACGATCGACCTGCGCGGGACACATCTATCCACCGCCGAACTCCGTGCCGCGATGCCGAGGAGCACCACGTCGTCGTTCGAATCGGTCGCCTCCCGCGTTGAAGACATTATTGTTGCTGTCCGGTCACGCGGATTCGACGCGCTCAGCGAGCTGGCGCAGCGGTTCGACGGCGTTGAACAGTTCCACCCGCGGGTGCCGGCTGAGGCTTTAAGTGAGGCACTTCGGGCGCTCTCGCCTGACGTGCGGGCCGCGCTGGAGGAGTCCATTGACCGCGCCCGTGTCTTTGCCCTGGCGCAGAAACCGCAGGACGTCGTCGTCGAGATCCGACCTGGAGCTGCCCTGACGCAGCGGTGGGTGCCCGTTGGCAGGGTGGGGCTCTATGTCCCCGGTGGGCTTGCGGTCCTCGCCTCGTCGGTCATCATGAATGTTGTACCTGCACAGGCTGCCGGCGTTCAGTCCATTGCACTGGCATCGCCGCCGCAGAAGGAATTCGGGGGACTGCCGCACCCGGTGATTCTTGCCGCGGCGGAACTGCTCGGTGTCAAGGAGGTCTACGGCATCGGCGGTGCCCAGGCGATTGCCGCCTTCGCACACGGTGTGTCAGGCGAGGAGGATCGTACCGCGATTGAGCCGGTGGACGTTGTCACGGGCCCGGGGAACATCTACGTCGCCACAGCGAAGCGGCTGGTCAAGGGCATGGTCGGGATCGACGCTGAGGCCGGCACCACGGAGATCGCTGTGTTGGCAGACGGGACGGCGCAGCCGCGACTGGTTGCCGCGGACCTGATCAGCCAGGCCGAACATGACCCGAACGCCGCCTCGGTACTGATCACGCCTTCGGTTGAACTGGCTGCTGCCGTCCGGGCGGAGCTGTCGATCCAGGCGAAGTCCACCCGGCACCGCGAGCGGGTCGAAACTGCGCTGGGCGGGCCTCAATCGGGCACCATCCTGGTGGACAACATTGACCACGGTATTGCGGTATGTGACGCGTATGCCGCGGAACACCTGGAGATCCACACGGATCAGGCGCCAGCAGTAGCGGCGCGTATCAAGAACGCGGGGGCGATCTTCGTGGGCGACTACAGTCCGGTGAGCCTGGGCGACTACTGCGCGGGCTCGAATCACGTCCTGCCCACAGCCGGCACGGCGGCGTTTGCTTCCGGGCTGAGCGTGTTCACCTTCCTGCGGGCAATGCAGGTGATCGACTACAGCGCAGACGCCCTGCGGGAGGTGAGTGAGCATGTTGTTCAGCTTGCTCAGGCTGAGGATCTGCCGGGACACGGCGATGCGGTGCGGGTGCGCTTTTCCTGACGGGTACTCCGGCTGACCGCTCCTGTCCCTGAGTGCCAAACCACCACATCTAGTAATGGCATGGTTGTAGTTTCACTACATCTAGTTCTAGAATGGTTTCCGGACGCCGTTGAAAAGTTGCGTCGTATCCGATGAATACGCTGTTCGCCAGAGTTGAAACGAGGGTGGAGTGCACTGTCCGTTCTGCCGCAGTTCCGACTCGCGTGTCG
Source organism: Arthrobacter sp. KKT183 (assembly GCF_055657625.1). NCBI lineage: Bacteria > Bacillati > Actinomycetota > Actinomycetes > Micrococcales > Micrococcaceae > Arthrobacter > Arthrobacter sp. KKT183. Next base: position 1,367,545 of record NZ_CM145770.1, read on the forward strand.
TTGACAGCCGTCTCACCGATGATGGATCAGCGATCCGCCGTCGGCGCCAGTGTCCCGAATGCGGCAAGCGATTCACTACCGTGGAAACCACCAGCCTGTCGGTCATCAAACGGTCCGGCGTTGCCGAGCCCTTCAGCCGCAGCAAGGTCATCAGCGGCGTGCGCAAGGCCTGCCAGGGGCGGCCTGTCACTGAGGATGACCTCGCACTGTTGGCGCAGGACGTCGAGGAGGCTGTTCGTGCAAGCGGCGTCGCTGAAATCGACGCCCACGAGGTTGGGCTGGCTATTCTTGGGCCGCTCCAGAAGCTGGACCAGGTAGCCTACCTTCGCTTCGCCAGCGTGTACCAGGGCTTCGACTCCCTCGAGGACTTCGAGAAGGCTATCGAGAAGCTCCGCCTCGAAGCGGAGAATGCGGCGGCCCGGGTCTCATCGGGTAAGCAGCGGCCGCTCACCGCCACATAATCTCCGGTGGTGGCTGCGGAGGGGAAGCCGCCGCCACCACCGGCACCACCCGCTATTTCGCTTCGACCGGCTGGCTCTTGAAGTGAAGCGCCGCTTGAAGCGCTGCTCCCACAATGCCGGCGTGATTCCGGAGCTCGGCAGGAATGATGGGCGTTCGCAGGGAAAGATTGGGAAGGAAGTCCTTGCTTCGCTTCGAAATGCCGCCGCCCACAATGAAGAGTTCAGGCGAGAACAGGAATTCGACGTGGGAGAAGTAGCGCTGCAGCTTGACGGAGTACTCATCCCAACTCAGTCCCAGTCGTTCGCGGGCTACGGCTGAAGCCTGGGTCTCGGCGTCGTGCCCGTCTATTTCAAGGTGGCCAAGCTCTGCGTTCGGAACCAGCTTGCCGTCGAAGATGAAAGCGGAACCAATCCCGGTACCGAGTGTGATGACAAGGACCGTACCGTCGACGCCCTTGCCCGCGCCGTACTGAACCTCTGCGAGGCCGGCGGCGTCAGCATCATTGATAACGTGCACGTCGCGTCCGAGGACCTTGGTAAACAGTGCGTCCACATCGGTGTCGATCCAGCTCTCATCGACATTCGCCGCCGAGCGCGCCACACCGTGCTGGATGATGGCCGGGAAGGTCACCCCGATCGGCAGGCCTGCAGGCGGCGCTCCCTCCCGGACGGACAGTTCAGCAACAATGTCGGCGACGACGACGGCGACAGCCTCCGGTGTAGCCGGCTGGGGAGTCTCCACCCGGAACCGATCACCGACGATGGCCCCGGCGGTGAGGTCAACAATGCCGCCCTTGATGCCGGTGCCACCGATGTCGATTCCGATGACCGTGGCAGGCAGGTTCCTGCCGCCCTTCGTCTTGCCGCTGTTCTTGCCCATGTTTCTCCAGTAATTCTCTCGGGTGTGTTTGGTCCGCGCCTTGCCGGTAATGCGCGGAGGTGGTGCTTGGTCTTGCTAGGGAAGCGTCAGGACTTCGGCGCCGGTCTCAGTCACCACGAGCGTGTGCTCGAACTGCGCGGTGCGCTGACGATCCCGGGTGACCACAGTCCAGTCATCAGGCCACATATCCCACTCAATGGTTCCAAGCGTGAGCATCGGTTCGATCGTAAATACCATCCCGGGCTCGATGACGCGGTTGTAGGCCGGCGCGGCATCATAATGCGGGATGATCAGCCCGGTGTGAAAAGCCTCTCCGACTCCGTGACCCGTGAAGTCCCGCACAACACCGTAGCCGAATCTCTTCGCGTAGGACTCAATGGCACGGCCGATGACGTTAATTTCCCGTCCCGGGGCAACCACCTTGATAGCCCGGTTCAGAGCCTCCCGGGTGCGCTCCACCAGCAGGCGGGAATCCTCGTCGACGTCGCCGACGAGGAAGGTGTAGTTGGTATCTCCGTGCACACCGTCGATGTAGGCGGTGATGTCGATGTTGATGATGTCTCCGTCGCGGAGCTCGGTGGAGTCAGGTATGCCGTGACAGATGACCTCGTTGAGCGACGAGCACAAAGACTTCGGGAATCCGCGGTAACCGAGGGTGGAAGGGTACGCCTTGTGCTCGATCAGGAACCGGTGCCCAACGGCGTCGAGCTCGTCAGTGGTGACGCCGGGGGTAATGTGCCGGCCGACTTCCTGGATGGCTTGCGCGGCTATCTTTCCTGCCCGGCGGATTTTCTCGATGGTGTCAGCCGACTTGACCTCGGATCCCTCGAACCGGGCAGGTCCGGGGCGGCCGACATACTCCGGACGCTCAATTGACCGCGGCACCTTACGGGGAGGACTGATAGTCCCCCCGATGAGCGTGCCGACGGGTGCGGAGGAGGAATGCTGGGACATACTCTTGATCCTATCGGTGTGGAACCACCGAAGCCGAAAGTGAAAGCAAGACCAAGGAGGCCGCGATGGTGCAGTACTGGTACAACGTTCGGACCCACGAGGTTGAAGAAGATGCCCAGTCCGACTGGAGCCAACTCATTGGTCCCTATCCCACGCGAGCAGAAGCGGAACGCGCGCCGGAAAAGGTTCAGGAGCGCAACCGTGCGTGGGACGCACAGGACGAGGAGTAGCTTCTGCGGAAGCTGCTAGAAGCTGTGCTCGGGACCGGGGAAGCTTCCGTCACGGACCTGATCGCCGTAGGTGCGAGCGGCATCGGAAAGCACGGATCTAACATCTGCGAACTGTTTGACGAACTTGGCCTGCTTGCCCGAGCGCAGGCCCGCCATGTCCTGCCACACCAGTACCTGGCCGGTGGTCGCCGAGCCTGCACCGATGCCAATGGTGGGCACGCTGACAGCGCGGTCCACCTCAGCCGCTACATCCGCCGGCACCATCTCCATGAGAATGCAGAAGGCGCCGGCCTCCGCGAGTGCTACGGCGTCATCAATTACCTGCCGTCCGGCCTCACCCCTGCCCTGGACCCGGTAGCCGCCCAGGGAGTGCTCGCTTTGCGGTGTGAAGCCGACGTGTGCCATGACGGGAATGCCTGCGCGCACAATAGCGCGGACTGTTTCCGCATAGTGCGCTCCGCCCTCCATTTTCACCGCATGAACCAGTCCCTCCTTCATCAGACGGACGGAGGATTCCACGCCCTGGGCAGGCGAGACCTCATAGCTGCCGAAAGGTAGGTCCGCAACCACTAGAGAGCGGCTCGCTCCCCGTGTGACGGCGCGGGAGAAAAGGATCATTTCGTCGAGCGTGATCGGCAGTGTGGTGGCGTGCCCGAGCACATTATTCGCAGCGGAATCTCCAATAAGCAACACCTCTATGCCTGCAGCATCGAAGATTTCTGCTGCGTACTGGTCGTACGCGGTCAGCATGGCGAATCGTCGGCCGCTGTCTTTCGCCGCCTGGAGATGGTGTGTCCGGATCCGCGGGACCGGCTGGGACGGTGCACCACCGGCCTGTGATCCGGTTCCATAGGGGGCTGGAGTTTCCGCGAAATTCATGACCACGAGCCTACTTCACGGGTAACGCCGTCGTAACACAAGCCGGACATACTGTACGGGTGCGGCTCTCCGCACGCCGGTGCCCGCGCTGACGGTCCATTGTCAGTAAAGTGAGCAGCGGACCGGGGAGTAGGCACCTGGTTGTACGGGAGGTCGGAAAGACAACGGGATGAGTGGGAAAGAGGTTGGAATGGATCGGCAGCAGGAGTTCGTCCTACGCACCATCGAGGAACGCGACGTCCGTTTTGTCCGGCTGTGGTTCACCGACGTCGTCGGCTCGTTGAAGTCGGTTGCCCTTGCTCCCGCGGAAGTCGAGGGTGCTTTCGAGGAAGGCCTCGGCTTCGACGGTTCCTCGATTGAGGGCCTCGCCCGGGTTTTCGAGTCCGACATGCTTGCCCAGCCGGATCCCTCGACGTTTCAGATCCTGCCCTGGCGCGGTGAAAAAGAGCAGACATCCAGGATGTTCTGCGACATCCTGACCCCGGATGGCCAGCCGTCATCAGCTGACCCGCGCGGCGTGCTGAAACGGACGCTCGCTAAAGCGGCGGACATGGGATTCACTTGCTACACCCACCCGGAAATCGAGTTCTACCTTCTCAAGTCTGACGAGCTCGGCGCAGACGGTCAGCCTGTTCCGGTGGACCAGGCGGGTTACTTCGATCACGTACCGGGCGGCGTGGCGCAGGATTTCCGGCGGACCGCGGTTGCGATGCTCGAATCTGTCGGAATCTCGGTCGAGTTCAGCCACCACGAGGCCGGTCCGGGGCAAAATGAGATCGACCTGCGTTACGCCGATGCGCTGCAGACTGCCGACAACATCATGACATTCCGCACAGTCATCAAAGAGGTAGCGCTGACGCAGGACAGCTACGCCACCTTCATGCCCAAGCCTTTTTCCGATCACCCGGGCTCCGGGATGCATACGCACTTTTCGCTCTTCGAGGGGGACACCAACGCGTTTTTCGAAGCCGGCGCCGAGTTCCAGTTGTCCAAAACGGCACGCCAGTTCATCGCAGGCATCCTTCGCCACGCACCGGAATTCACGGCAGTCACCAATCAGTTCGTCAACTCCTATAAGCGTCTCTGGGGCGGCGGCGAAGCACCAAGCTACCTTTCCTGGGGTCACAACAACCGTTCCGCGCTGGTGCGCGTTCCGCTGTACAAGCCGAACAAGGGGCAATCCGCCCGCATTGAATACCGCGGTATAGATTCCGCAACAAACCCATACCTCGCGTACTCCGTGCTGCTGGGTGCCGGTCTGAAGGGAATCGAGGAGGGCTACGAACTGCCGCCGGGAGCAGAGGATGACGTCTGGAGCCTGACAGCCGCGGAGCGGCGCGCCATGGGTCACGATCCGTTGCCGGCGAGCCTTCACGACGCCGTGCGGGCCATGGAGGATTCGGAACTTGTGGCTGAGATCCTCGGCGAGCAGGTCTACGAGAATTTCCTCCGCAACAAGCGTGCGGAGTGGCATGACTATCGAATCCAGGTAACCCCCTACGAGCTCAGGCGCAACCTCGGCATCCTCTAGGCATAAAGGAAGTTGTCCATGAGCCTGAACAGGGAACTGATCAGCAGGGGTTTCACGGACCTCGACAAGAGCACCCGGTTTCTGGCTGCGGCAGAACTTGCGGATATACCGGAGGACCGGCTCTTCAACGGGCTCACTGTCGCGGCTAATCCGGACCTGGCACTTCAGTCCCTCGTTCGCCTTCTCGCGGTCCAACCCGAACTGGCCGACCTCGTGCGGCTTGGGGGCTCCGGCGCTGAGTCCCTCTTCCGGTTGCTCGGGGCCTCTGAAGCGCTCGCTGAATTCCTCATGCGCCATCCGGAGCACTCCGATGTGGTCCGGGTTGGGACAAGTGCAGAGCCCGGGCGGGTGGACGCGGCGGTGCTGCGGCAATCGCTTTTGCGGTCTGTCGGTGCTGACGCGGGAGATGCCAATCCCGTCGCGGCGGTATCCGGCGAGGACGCATACCGCGCCCTGCGCACGGTCTATCGCCGGCACCTTACCGAGCTGGCCATACGGGACCTCGGTGCGGCATCACCCACCGATTTTCTCCCCACGGTCGGCCAGGAGCTGTCCGACCTTGCCGCAGCGGCACTCGAGGCAGCCCTGGCGGTCTCGCGCGCGGAACTGGCGACAACCTTCCCGACTGCACACGTGGCGGCCGTCAAGTTATCGGTGATCGGAATGGGTAAATGCGGAGCCGGAGAGCTGAACTACATCTCGGATGTCGATGTCATCTACGTCATCGACGCTGAGGGCCTTGAGGAAGAAACCGCCGTGCGCGTCGGGACCGCATTGGCCGCCGGCATTTCTCGGGCGGTGACGTCGGCCGGACGGGAACCGGGACTGTGGGAGGTGGATGCAAATCTTCGCCCTGAGGGAAAGGACGGCCCGCTTGTCCGCACCCTGGACTCCCACCTGACCTACTATGCGCGCTGGGCCCGGACCTGGGAGTTCCAGGCGTTGCTCAAGGCACGTCCAATCGCGGGGGATCCGGCATTGGGCGAGCGTTATGCCCAAGCGGTGTCCGACCTCGTCTGGACCTCATCGGAACGCGATGGATTTGTTGAATCCGTTCAGGCGATGCGCCGGCGGGTCACCGACAACATCCCCTCCCACGAGGTCAACCGGCAGCTGAAGCTCGGGGCAGGAGGACTGCGCGATGTTGAGTTCACGGTGCAGTTGCTCCAGCTGGTCCACGGGAAAGTTGACGAAACGCTCAGGACCCGCGCCACCACGTCGGCCATCGCCGCACTGAGCTCAGCCGGCTATATCGGCCGGCGGGATGCCCAGCAATTCGACCAGGCCTACCGCTTCCTGCGCGTCCTCGAGCACCGCATCCAACTGGTTCAGATGCGCCGCACCCATCTCATGCCCGACGACGAAGCGAGCCTGAAGGCGCTCGCCAAGTCATCAGCCAGCTCTCTGCTGGAGACCCGGCCCACCGCAGCTGCGCTGACCGAAGAATGGCAGCAGACCAAACGCCTGGTACGACGCCTGCATGAGGCCATCTTCTACCGGCCGCTGCTCAACGCGGCGGCGAATCTCAGCGCTGACGAGGTCCGGTTGACTCCGGAGGCAGCCAGCGCTCGTCTTGCTGCCCTCGGTTATCTGGATCCACGCGGGGCCCTGCGACATATTGAAGCACTAACAACGGGAATCAGCCGAAGATCGGCATTGCAGCGGCAACTGTTGCCCGTCCTGCTCGACTGGCTCGCTGACGGTGTGGATCCGGATGCAGGGCTGTTGGGTTTCCGACGCCTGAGCGAAGCACTGGGGGAGACGCACTGGTACCTCGGAATGCTTCGGGACTCCAAGGCAGCGGCGGAGCGGTTGTGCCACATCCTGTCCTCCAGCAGATTCATCACCGATCTGCTGGAGGTCTCTCCTGAATCAACGAAATGGCTCGGCTCGGACAAGGAGCTGAGGCCCGTTGCGTTCGAAACACAATGGCAGGAGATCCAATCGAAGATGTCCCGCCACCCGGCACCAAAGGAGGCGATGCGCCTCATCCGATTGATCCGCCGTCGTGAAATTCTGCGGATCGCCATCGCGGACAGTTCAGGGTTGCTCAAGCAGGAGGACGTCGGGCCTGCACTTGCCGATGCGGACCGGGCCGCCGTTCTTGGCGCTCTCAACGTAGCGGAGGCGGAGGTGTATGCCGGGGAGCAGGCGCTGACCGACGTCGTCGTTATTGCCATGGGTCGCCAGGGCGGACGGGAGATCACTTATGGCTCCGACGCCGACGTCATGTATGTCCACCGGCCGCGGGATGGAGCTGATCCAGCTGCTGCGCAGAAGCAGGCCGAGCAGATCGTCGGCAGGCTGCGGCAGTTCCTACAGCAGCCCTGCTCGCCTCCGATCATGGCGGAGCGTGTTTTGGAGATCGATGCAGACCTGCGCCCGGAGGGTAAGCAGGGCCCGATCGTTCGTTCCCTCGAATCGTTCCGCGAGTACTACCGGCGATGGTCCCTGGTCTGGGAATCTCAGGCGCTGCTGCGGGCCTCGCCGATGGCGGGAAACGACAGGCTGGCATCGGATTTCCTGCAGCTGATAGATCCTCTTCGCTACGAACGGGACGTGACAGAGGGTGACCTGCGGGAGATACGCCGCCTCAAAGCGCGGATGGAATCGGAACGGCTGCCGCGCGGTGCCGATCCATCACGCCAGGTCAAGCTGGGCAGGGGCGGCCTCAGCGATGTTGAGTGGCTCATTCAGCTCTTGCAACTGCAGCACGCGCACGGCTCGCCGTCCCTGAGGACAACCTCGACGCTCGAGGCGATGGACGCGGTCGAGGAGCAGGGGCTTCTGCCTGCCGGCGACGTCGACACTCTCCGATCAAGCTGGCGGCTCGCCTCACGTGTGAGGGCTGCAAACACGGTGTGGGGCGGCAGGCAATCGGACCTGCTGCCCTCCTCCCGCCGAGACCTTGAAGCCGTTGCGCGCTGGTGTGGTTACGGTCCGGGGCAGGGGACGGAGCTTGAGGAGGACTACCTGCGCTTGACCAGGCGGAGCCGTGCAATTTTCGAGCGCTCGTTTTACGGGTATGGCGATTGACGGCGAGTGACCTTGGACAGCAGCAGTGAGACAGCAGCAGGGCCGCACCGGAGTGCGGCCCTGCTGCTGATTGAGGTGCGTGGTGCCTAAACGCCGTAGTACAGCTCAAACTCGTAGGGGTTCGGGCGTGCAGCGAGCGGAGTGATTTCCACCTCTCGCTTGTACGCAATCCAGGTGTCGATCAGGTCCTGGGTGAACACACCACCGGCCTGCAGGAACTCATTGTCGGCTTCCAAAGCCAGCAACGCTTCCTCAAGGGAACCGGGAGCCTTCTGGATATCCTTGGCCTCTTCAGCGGGGAGCTCGTAGAGGTCCTTGTCGATCGGGTCGGCCGGTTCAATGCGGTTTTTGATTCCGTCCAGGCCGGCCATCAACTGCGCGGCGAAGGCGAGGTACGGGTTGGATGAAGGGTCCGGAGCGCGGAACTCGATGCGCTTGGCCTTCGGGTTGGAACCGGTGATCGGGATGCGGATACCTGCGGAGCGGTTGCCCTGCGAGTAGACCATATTGACGGGGGCTTCGAAGCCCTTCACCAGGCGGCGGTATGAGTTCACGGTGGGGTTGGTGAACGCGAGCACGGCCGAGGCATGCTTCAGTACGCCGCCGATGTACCAGCGCGCAAGATCCGACAGGCCGGCATAACCGCGCTCGTCGTAGAACAGCGGCTCGCCGTTGCTCCACAGTGACTGGTGGCAGTGCATGCCGGAACCGTTGTCACCGAAGATCGGCTTGGGCATGAATGTTGCCGACTTTCCCCAGGCATTGGCAACGTTCTTGACGATGTACTTGAACTTTTGCAGGTCATCGGCAGCATGGACCATTGTGGTGAACTTGTAGTTGATCTCCGCCTGCCCCGCACCTCCCACCTCGTGGTGCGAACGCTCAACCTCAAGACCCACTGCATCCAGCTCAACGCAGATTGCGTCACGGAGGTCCGCCTGCTTGTCCACCGGGGCAACAGGGAAATAGCCGCCCTTGAACGGGGTCTTGTTACCGAGGTTGCCGCCAACCTCCTCACGACCGCTGTTCCAAGGGGCTTCAATGGAGTCAACCTTGTAGAAGCTCCCTTGCGGGCTGGATTCATACTGGATGTTCTCGAAGATGTAGAACTCTGCCTCCGAAGCGAAAAACGCGGTGTCCGCGATGCCTGTAGAGGACAGGTATGCTTCGGCGCGCTCTGCGACACCGCGCGGATCACGATGGTACGGATCACCCGTGCGGGGGTTGACGATGGAGAAATTCAGTGCCAGCGTCTTCTCGATCCGGAAAGGATCGATGAATGCGGTAGTGACGTCCGGAATCAGCTGCATGTCGGATTCGGCGATGCCCTGAAACCCTCGGATCGAGGATCCGTCGAAGAGCTGACCGTGAACGAAGAAGTCGGCGTCAACCGATTTCGCCGGGACATTGAAGTGCTGCTGCACGCCGGGGAGGTCGGTGAATCGGACGTCGACGAACTTCACATCTTCGTCGACGATGTACTTGAGGACTTCGTCCGCATTCTTGAACATCGGATTATGCTCCTTACGCATATTCGGGAAGAGCGACCGGGGCCGGTAGCGCGGGGGAGACGCCACAAGGGTTGACCTGCTGCGGTCGCAACAGCCTCCACACTATGAATGCGCAGTTACCCACTGGTGTCGCAAATGTTTCCGGCATGTAACTTAAGCCGGCAGCTACGCATACGTGCTCTTGTTCCACCCTATCGGTAGCGCCCCCGCGCTACGAGTAGGACTGTATCGGGGGGACTGCATCCAGTTGGACAGAGCAGGTCCACAGAGCCGGAATGCCCGAGTGATGCAGGATAGAGTGGAGCGGTGGTTGACCGCAGAGACATCAGTTCGTGGCTTGAAGGACCGCCGTCGCGGGGTGACGGCCACTGGCCGGGTCAGCGCCTGGGCCGGCCACGGAACGGCGCAGGTTCAATCGCCCGTCCTGGGCGCCGGCTAGGCGCTCTCGCTATCGACTGGGCGCTGTGCAGCCTGATCTCGGCGGCATTTTTTGGATACGACGGTACTGCAACGCTCGGCATCTTCGCACTCGAACAGATGCTGCTCGTCGGGTCACTGGGATATAGCGTGGGACACCGCGTCTTCGGCATGCAGGTGCAACGGCTGGAGGGCACGCCCGCAGGGCTGGGAGCAGCGATTGTGCGTACCCTGCTCATCTGCCTGGTGATTCCGGCAGTTGTCTTCGATGAGGATCAGCGCGGCTTGCATGACAGAGCCGTTCGAACCGCCTTGGTACGGATCTAGCGGCCCCGCATCGCCTTGCGATCCGGGCGGGCCTTGAACGGGTCCACTCCCTTGGGAATCGGCATCCGGGTACCCAGCGCGCTCAGCCGCTTGTCAACGGCAGAGACTTCCTGACGCGTGAGGTTCTTCTTCATCTTCTGCAGTTTCTTCGAGATGCGCTGAAGCGGAACCTGCCCCTCTCCGTTGCCAGCATGGACAACCTGAACCGGCACACCGGGCACAATCCTGTTCATTTTGACCCGTTCTGCGTTGACCAGCGGTTTGACGCGATTCACTGGCCCCTCCGCCACGAGGACGATGCCGGGCCGCCCGATCGCACGGAAAACGGCGTCCTGGGTACGAGCGTTCACTGCGACCGGCTCATCCTTCAGGATCCAGCCCCGGCGCAGGACACTGAGGGCCGCTCCTGATGCGCCGGGTTTCCCCTCGATCTGCGAGAACGCAGCGCGTTCAGCCCGTCTCGACAGGATGAAGAGTGCTGCGAGGAATGCCAGTGGGATGGCAATGATAAGCATGGTCACGACGTTGCGGATCAGGAAACCGATGAGCAGCCCGACGGCAACAACCGCCAGGAACGCCAGCACCATAATCCAGATAACGTTTGGATCGTTGCGCCGCGTCATCGCGAAGACCTCGCCGATACGCTTCAGCGTTCCCGGCTTTTTGGCCGGCTTGGCGGCCTTCGGCTTCCGTGAGAAGAGGCGGCGCCGCGAGCCCGATCCGTCTGGGTCCGAGGTGGCGTTTGAGCTGTTGTCAGTACTGTTGGCCATAGTGCATTAAGTCTACGGGATACCTAACGCATCGGACGTCCGCGCGCAGCGCGAACGTCCGAGCGAAGGTTTGCGCCTCGTGACGCTACGTCAGCCGGGAATGAGACTCGAAGCTTCCTGCAGAGTGCTTCCCGAATCCTCAATGTGAGCAAGCTCAGGAGGTAATTCAAGGCCCTTCTTTCGCATCGCCCGTGCCCAGAGACGGCCGGCGCGGTAGGAAGACCGCACAAGCGGACCGCTCATGACGCCGAGGAAGCCGATCTCGTCAGCCTCCTGCTGAAGTTCCACAAACTCCTGCGGCTTGACCCAGCGATCCACCGGAAGGTGCCGCTCACTGGGACGCAGGTACTGGGTGATTGTAATCAGGTCGCAACCTGCGGAATGAAGGTCGCGCAGTGCTTCCGAGATTTCCGCGCGGGTTTCACCCATCCCGAGGATCAGGTTCGACTTTGTCACCATGCCGTGGTCCCTGCCCTGCGTGATGACGTCCATCGACCGTTCATAGCGGAAGGCTGGACGGATGCGCTTGAAGATGCGCGGGACCGTCTCCACGTTGTGGGCGAAAACCTCCGGACGGGCGTCGCAAATTCCGGCGATGTGTTCCGGTTTGCCGGAGAAGTCAGGAATCAGGATCTCGACGCCGGTTCCCGGGTTGAGCGAGTGGATCTGACGAATAGTTTCCGCATAGAGCCACACCCCCTCATCTTCGAGGTCATCGCGTGCCACCCCCGTAACGGTGGCGTAGCGCAGGTTCATGGTCTGTACGGACTGCGCGACCTTGAAGGGCTCGCTGCGGTCCAGCGGTGCAGGCCGGCCTGTGTCGATCTGACAGAAATCGCACCGCCGGGTGCATTCTGAACCGCCGATCAGGAATGTTGCCTCCCGGTCCTCCCAACACTCGAAAATGTTGGGGCAACCTGCTTCCTCGCAGACGGTGTGCAGGCCTTCCTTCTTCACGAGGTTCTTCATTCCCACGAACTCGGGACCGATGTTGACCTTGGCCTTGATCCAGTCCGGCTTGCGCTCGACCGGGACTGCGGCGTTCCGTGCTTCGACGCGCAGCAGGCGCCTTCCCTCGGGGGCCAGGCTCACAGTAAGACTCCTTCCGGCCGGTCGTTGCCGACGGCCTGTGCTGTCTCGGCTAGCTGGCGATTGCCTTCGGGACCGAGCACCAGCGACGCCTCATTGTTGCGCAGTTCTTCTTCAATGCGCGAAACGATGTCGACCGGTGATACGGAGCGACCGATCTCCTTGGAGATGCTCGTGACACCGGCGTCAGTAATACCGCAGGGCACAATCTGCGCAAAGGGCGCGAGATCGTTGCTGCAATTGATCGCGAATCCGTGCATGGTTACCCGCCGGTTGATGCGGATGCCGATAGCAGCAATCTTCCGCGCCGGTCGTTGGGAATCACCTGATAACCAGACTCCGGATCTGCCTTCGATTCGAATTCCGGTGATCCCATAGTCGCTGAGGACCGCGATGATGACATCCTCGAGAATTCCGACATAGTCGGCAACGCGGGTGGGCTCAGGAAGGGCGAGGATGGGGTAGCCCACCAATTGACCCGGGCCATGCCAGGTAAGTTTGCCTCCCCGGTCAACCGGTACAACGGGGGTCCCATCGAACGGCTTTTCGTCTTCCTCGGTCCGTTTTCCTGCGGTGTAGACCGGCGAATGTTCGAGGAGGAGAACAGTGCTGGGCGACGTACCGGCAATCACTGATTCATGCAGCGTCTTTTGTCGGTCCCATCCGTCCCGGTAGTCGACGAAGTGGGGATCGAATCCGATTCGGGAGAACTCCAGCGTCATTCCTCAAGCGTAGACCCGGGTGGGCGGCGATCCCACATTCGTGAATGTGGACAGAGTGTGGATAACTTCTGCGCCGGGAGCGCGAGTAGCCAAGACTTGTCACCATGGACAACTTTCGACGCCAGACGGCCGCAGCACGGGAAGCGACTTCTACCGATCGTCCAGAGGCACAGCAGCCTCCCAGGCTCGGTGGGTATCGCACAGGAAGGCTACTGGGCGTCGGCAGTAGCGCTCATGTCTGGCTGGTCGAGGATCAACGCACGGGTATTTTCAGCGCTCTCAAAGTGTTCCCCACAACTACACCTCTTTCACGAGCAGAGCTTGAAGGCAGGGATGGGTCCCTAACTCCACTTGATCGGGAGCTCGCTGTTCTGGGCGCGCTGAAGCACCCTCATCTCCTGGGAATCCGCGACGTCGTCAGTACAGATCGTGGTCCGGGACTCCTGATGGACTATGCCGGCGGAGGATCACTCCTCAATCTGGTGACGGCCCGCGGTCGGTTGAGCGTCGGTGAATGTATCACTATCCTTGGGCCGATAGCACAGGCACTGGCATACCTGCACTCCTCCGCCATTCAGCATGGCGATGTATCGCCGGGCAACGTGCTGTTCACGGCCGATGGAAAGCCGCTACTTGCTGATCTCGGCGTCGGACGCATGCTGGGGGAAGCGGCAGATCATGCTCGCGGCACGGCGGGCTTCGCCGAGGCGGGCCTGCTGCCAAGCCTCTCCGCCGGTTTTGCTTCCGACGTGTTCTCAGCTGCCGCAGTCGGGTGGTACTCACTGACCGGCAACCCACCCGACCGGGCCAGGGATCGGGCGCCGCTGAGCCTGCTCGTGCCTGGCGTGCCGGGCGAATTGCTCCATATCCTTGAAGCCGCACTGCACGACGACCACGGCGAACGCCCGAGCGCCAATGAGTTGGCGGATGCCGTGCTGCGAGCGGCGCCAGCACAGCCGCTGGACCTCGTCGCAGCCGTGCACCCTTCTGTGTTGCCCCAACTGCTCACCAGGTGCGCCACTGCCGATTCCACGAAGGGGACCCGGCGCCGGCTGCCCGAAGCCCTCGCGCGGATATACGCGACGAAGATCCCGACGACGCTCCGGAAGCAGACGAAGTCCGCACACCCATCAACCCGCACGGAGCGGTCGCGTCGCGCGGACGGTTCTCGCGGGAAGCTGAACCGACAACCTTCCAGGGCCCGGCGCCGGAGCGCGCGTAACTCGGAAGGAACGGGGATGGGTTCTGTCATCAGGGGCGCCGCCTCACTGCTGGTGCTGTGTGGAGTTCTGCTGCTCGGTCCGCAACTTCTGGACACCTTGGGCAGCAGTGTTCCTCATTCAGAACGTGGGTCTGCTGAATTCAAGGACACGCTGGATGCGCCCTCGGGTGTTCCGGCAAAGCCTGCAGCGGGAGGCGCTCCGGCGGACTCCAGAAGCGGGAATGCCCCAGCGAAGGACACGGCACTCACTGACGAGATGACGCAGCGTCTGGCGGACGAAAACCCGGTAACAGCTCTGTCCGCCCTCGTTGCCGTGAGAGCTATGTTCCTCGCAACAGGGGAAGCGGGCCTCCTGCCGGTTGTGAACGTCAAGGATTCGGACGCTATGGCCGCCGACCGGCAGATCATGGCCGGGTTGCAGGAACGTGGCCACGTCTTCAATGGGTTGAGTATCCGTCTGGAGAAGGCCGCGCCGGCGGAGTCATTCCCCGTTCCGGAGGGCGCCACAGCGGTCACCGCGACGGCCGTCATGTCCGGCTACACCGAAATGGACGCTTCAGGTGCTGCCGTGCGCGAGGTCGCGGAATCGACGCTGCAGGACCTCGTTTTCGTCCTGGTTAGAGAGGAAGGAGTATGGAGAATCGCCAGTGTCCACAATAGCGACGCCGTCTGAGCGGGCGGTACGGGAGTGGTTATGATCGGATGATGGCTTCCTCTCACTACCTACGCTATCCGCATCTGTCCGGAGATCTCCTCACTTTCGCAGCGGAGAACGATGTCTGGGTTGTCCCGGTCTCGGGCGGGCGCGCGTGGAGAATATCGTCGCTCCAACAGCCGGTACGGAACCCGCGATTCTCCCCGGATGGCTCCACCATCGCTTGGACAGTGGTACAGGGCGCCGCACCGGAGGTAGTTGCTGCTGATGCAAACGGGGGGAACTTCCGTCGGCTTACCTACTGGGGGCATCAGAGCACCAGAGTGAAGGGCTTCACTGCAGACGGTCAGGTCATCGCGACGAGCGCTTTCCGGCACGAGGATCCCCGGCATACCTGGGCGTACACGCTTCCCGTGGATGGCTCCCCGGGTAACGTCGTGCCTTATGGACCGCTTGACGCCATTGTTCATGGGGAAGCTGTCGGGGACGAGCGCCCCGTTGTCATCAGCAGCGTCATGACTCGTGAACAGGCCTGGTGGAAGCGGTATCGGGGAGGTACCGCGGGCAAGCTCTGGATTGATCCGGATGGTTCCGGTGATTTTCGGCGCTTCCTGCCTGAACTCAACGGCAACCTGGCCGATCCGATGTGGGTCGGTGGCCGTCTTGCCTTCCTTTCGGACCACGAGGGGTACGGGAACCTCTACTCTGTGACGGCAAGTGGTCAGGATCTGAGGCGCCACACAGATAACGAGGCCTTTTATGTCCGTCATGCGAGCACGGACGGGAGCCGCGTAGTCTACGAATCCGCAGGGAAACTTTGGCTGCTCGAAGCCCTTGATGCGGAAGCGCGGCCACTCGATATCCAGCTTGGCTCAGCCTCCACCGGCAGGCGCCCACAGCCGCTCAACGTAGCGCGGCATCTCGCGGCCGCTGTTCCCGTCAAAGACGGCCGCGCCAGCGTAGTTGAATCTCACGGGACCCTGCATCTTCTGAGCCACCGGGATGGGCCCTCCCGCGTTGTGGATGCAACTGCGGGTGTGCGGGCACGGCTCGGTCGTCCGGTTGGCGAAGACCGGGTTGCCTACATTGCCGACCATGAGGGTGAGGAAGCGCTGTACATCCGCAGCGCGTTCAACGTCGATGTCCCTGTCACCACCGGTTCAACCCGCCCGGAAACTTTGGCAGCGGATGATGGTTTGCCCGCGCCGGTGCCGGCAGCGAAGCCGCACAGCACGAGCGAAGATCAGGAGTCGGGCGAAGCTGAGCCTGTTGAGCGTGGGGCGCCGGACGCCGCCGTCTTTGCCCAGGACCAGGCGGGCAGCACAGTTGTTTCCTGCATCCGGTTTGGAGACCGTTTCAGGGCAAGCAACCTCGCAGTGAGTCCCGACGCGAAAATCATCGCGGTTGCAGGTGAAATGGGCGAGATACTGATTCACGAGATTGGTACTGAAGGATTCTTCACCCTGTCCACCACCGCCCACGGCGCAATCGACGACGTGACGTTTTCACCCGACTCAGCCTGGCTTGCCTGGGCGGAGCCCGTCACGGGTGAAGGGGCGCGCACGCGCGTCCGGCTGAGCCGCGTACTTCAGAATACCGAGATCCTGAACGTCACCGATGGCCGCTTTCGGGACCATGCTCCGTCATTCACCCCGGACTGCAAATTCATTGCCTTTCTGTCCGACCGTAGTTTCGACCCGGTGTATGACACTCATCGTTTCGATCTCAGCTTCCCGGCCTCGACGAAACCGTTCCTGGTGGCTCTCGCGGCTGACACAGCGTCACCGTTCGGGCCTGCTGTGTACGATCGGCCGGCGCCGGCCGAGGAAAAAAAATCTCCCTCGCTGGTTGTCGAGGTTGATGCGGACCGCCTTGCCGAACGCATCATTCCCGTGCCGGTGACGCAGGGATCCTATGAGGGTATGCGGGCAGTGGAGAACGCGCTGCTCTGGACGGCAGCTGACACGATGGGGATCACCGGCGACGGCCGCGCCACCACGGATGCCAAAGAGCCGGCGAGGCGGCTCGAGCGCTTCGATATGGCCAAGCGTGAGACCTCCACACTCGTTCAGGAGGTGGACTCCTTCGAAGTCAGCGGCGACGGCAATCGTGCGGTAATAGTCCACGCGGGAGCCGTTACAGCGGTGCCCACCTCCGGTCCTGCGGAACCGGACTCTGCTGAGCGGGTAACGGTGGATCTCAACCGGATCCGTGTACTGCTTGATCCTCCCAGCGTTTGGCGGCAGGCGTTTGAGGATGCGTGGCGTCTGCAACGCGACTTTTTCTGGGCCGAAGACATGGGCGGCCTGGATTGGGAGGGCGTGCGCGAGCGTTACCGACCGCTGCTGGACAGTATCGGCTCGCACGATGATCTGGTCGACATCCTGTGGGAGCTGCACGGCGAACTCGGGACGTCCCACGCCTACGTCACTCCGGCCCTACCCAGCGAGGCGGGCGCGGGCGCCCAGGGTTTCCTCGGAGCCGAGCTCAGTCGAGCCGAGCGTGGTTGGAGGGTAGACCGTATCTTCGTCGGCGAGTCCTCCGACCCGCAGGCAGCTGCGCCGTTGGCAGCGCCAGGAGTTGCTGTGGAGCCTGGAGACATCATTCAGGCGGTGGACGGCGTGCCCGTGCCTCCGGAATTTGGTCCGGCCGTACTCCTCACAGGGGCAGGGGGGCGGCCCGTCGAACTCACCGTGGCACGGTACAACGATGACGGCGGCCAACCCGCCGTTCGCCGGGTCGCGGTTGTACCGTTGCGCAGTGAGGAACGGCTCCGCTACCAGAACTGGGTCAGCGCGAACCGTACGATCGTCCACGAAGCTTCGGATAGCCGGTTCGGCTACCTGCACGTTCCGGACATGGTGGCCAGGGGATGGGCGCAACTGCATAGGGACCTCGACCGCGAGACTGCCCGCGACGGTCTCATCATCGACGTGCGCCGCAATCGGGGCGGTCACACTTCACAGCTGGTAGCCGAACTCATCGGCCGTAAAGTGACGGCCTGGTCACTCCCGCGAGGTGAGCAGCCGGGTACCTATCCGGCACATGCACCGAGGGGTCCGGTCGTTGTCCTCACTGATGAGTTCGCAGGTTCCGACGGCGACATCATCACCCAGGTGGCGAAGCTTCGGGGGATCGGGCCGGTCATCGGCACCCGGACGTGGGGCGGTGTCGTCGGCATCGACGGTCGGTTCAGCCTCGCCGACGGAACCGGAGTCACACAGCCGCGCTACGCGTTCTGGATGACCGGAGGCATTGAGTGGGGCGTGGAAAACTACGGCGTGGACCCCGACATTGAGGTGCAGTTTCCGCCGCACGCGTACGCCGCACAGGAAGATCCTCAGTTAGAGCACGCCGTCGGAATTCTGCGCGAGATGCTTGAAGAACTGCCCACGGACGTACCGCCGGCACGCAGGAATCATCCGCAGCTTGCACCGCTGCCCCTGCCGCCGCGCAGCTGATCTGTCGCTGGTAGCACTGTGCCCCGGTCACCGTAGTTGGTGACGGGGGCACAGTGCTATCGGATGAAAGCAGGTATCAGGACTCCAGAGTTGCATCCAGCGAGATGTCCTTGACGCCGGCGAGTGCCTGGGAGACAGGGCACCCCGTCTTCGCTTCGTTGGCAAGGCGCTGGAAATCCTCCTCGTTCAGATCCGGCACCGATGCCTTTAGGGTGAGCCGGATGGCGGTGATGCCAACGCCTGGCTGGAAATCCACCTCGGCCTTGGTCTCGACGCGGTCCGGAGTCTTTCCTTCTCCGCCAAGAGCATGGCTGAAGGCCATGGAGAAGCATGCCGAGTGTGCTGCGGCGATGAGTTCTTCGGGGCTGGTCTTTCCTTCAGCCTCCTCTGCCCGCGCCTTCCAGGTGACGTCGTAGGTCCCAAGTCCGGAGGTGTCCAGAGAAACCTGTCCTGATCCGCTGGGCAGGTCTCCACTCCAGACGGTATGTGCTGAGCGTACTGTAGCCATCAGTTCTCCTCTTCAATGATTGAATCACGTGCACCGGACGGGCGCCCGGGTGTCTTGCGCATCAGGTGATGCGGAAGCGTTCTGCTGGTGCATCCTCAAAGGCAGAAGGCAGCGCACCCGGTCGTCGGAGCGCTGCCTTCTGCATCTGCGTGAACTACAGGCCGAGGTCGGCCTCGAAAGCGCCTTCCTCGAGGCGGGACTTCAAAGCCTGAAGGAACCTGCCTGCGTCCGCGCCATCCACCAGCCGGTGATCGTACGTGAGGGACAGGTACATCATGGAGCGGATCGCGATGGTGTCATCGCCATCTGCATCGGTGACCACTACGGGACGCTTCACGATTGCCCCGGTTCCCAGAATGCCGACCTGGGGCTGGTTGATGATCGGAGTGTCGAACAGGGCGCCGACCGAGCCGATGTTGGTGATCGTGAAGGTACCGCCCGAGAGTTCGTCCGGTCCGATCTTGCCGCTGCGCGTACGCGCACCGACATCGGCGATCTTCTTGGCAAGGCCCGCCAAATTAAGGTTGCCGGCATCGTTGATTACCGGAACCAGCAGGCCCTTTTCGGTGTCCACCGCGATAGCGAGGTGCTCGGCGTCGTGGTAGGTGACTTCCTTGGCTTCCTCGTCGAAGGACGCGTTCAGTTTGGCGTGCTGCTTCAAGGCCTCTGTCACTGCCTTGGCAATGAACGGCAGGAAGGTCAGCTTCGCGCTGTTCTGCGCCTGGAAAGTTTCTTTCGCCTTCGCACGGAGACGCGCAACGCGGGTCATATCAACTTCGATGACCTGCGTAAGCTGCGCTGAAACCTCCAGCGACTCCCGCATGCGTCGCGCAATCGTCTGGCGGATGCGCGGGGCCTTCTCCACGGTCCCGCGCAGCTTCGAAGCTGCAGGCGCGGCCGCGGGTGCGGGTGCAGGAGCGGAAGGAGTAGCACTCGGAGCGTCCTGCTGTGAAGCCTTCGAGGATTCGGCTGCCTCAAGCACGTCCTGCTTCCGGATGCGTCCACCCACGCCGGTACCCTTGATGGAGCTCAGGTCCACGCCATGCTGGTTGGCGAGTTTGCGGACCAGGGGAGTGACGTATACGGAATCTGAGCCTGTTGCTTCGTCGCTCGGTGACTTTGCGGGAGCCGGCGCTTCCTTTGCCTCAGTGGGCTCAGTGCTCCCGGACGGTTCCGGCTGTGGTTCGGGCTCCGGCCGGGCTGCCTCCGGTTCTGCAGTAGGCTCTTCGCGCTCAGCCGACGGCGCCGCAGCGACGGGTTCGGCGCTCTTCGGCTCCGCCTGTGCAGGAGCGGCGCCGGCAGATCCAATGACAGCCAGTACGGAGCCAACTTCTGCGGTCTCATCTTCGTTGACCCGGATCTCCTGCAGGGTGCCGGCGACGGGGGAAGGGATTTCCGTATCTACCTTGTCGGTGGACACCTCGAGAAGCGGCTCGTCCACCTCCACGTCATCGCCGACTGCTTTGAGCCAACGCGTTACTGTACCCTCCGTCACACTTTCCCCGAGGGCGGGCAGAGTGACTTCGGTTCCCTGACCGCCGCCCGCGGCTTCCGTGGAGCCCTCGGCTTCCGTGGACTCCTGCGTGGGAGGGGTTTCTGCTTCTTCTTCGCTCTGTTCGACAGGCTGGTCCCCACCAGCATTTTCAGCTGCATCGCCCGAAGATGACTCCACACCTGAATCCCCACTGTCGGAACTGTCCGAGCCGCCTGAGCCGTCTCCGATCCTTACCAGCGGAGCGCCAACCTCGGCGGTCTCGTCTTCGGCGACGAGGATCTCCTCGATAACTCCGGCGATGGGGGAGGGGATCTCTGTATCGACCTTGTCCGTTGATACCTCGAGCAACGGCTCATCGACTTCGACGCGGTCGCCGACCTGCTTGAGCCAACGGGTGACGGTACCCTCGGTAACGCTTTCGCCGAGGGCCGGTAAGTTCACGGATTCAGACATGGTGTCCGGTTCTCCTTGTTCGTTCTACCTTCGACCGCCGGTACCGGGAACAGCCGGTCGGTTTGAGGTTGCCAGTGATGCTTTATGTGGAGTGTGGTGCAGCGGTGCAGCAGAGGGGCCGGAGCCGGTCAGCCGTGGAGCGGTTTGCCGGCGAGAGCAAGATGCGCTTCGCCCAGCGACTCGTTTTGCGTGGGGTGCGCGTGGACCAGTTGGGCCACATCTTCGGGGTAGGCTTCCCAATTCACGATGAGTTGGGCCTCGCCGATCTGCTCACCCATGCGGGTACCGATCATGTGGACGCCCACCACCGGGCCGTCCTTCTCACGCACCAGTTTGACGATTCCGCCAGTGCCCAGAATGGAGCTCTTTCCATTACCTGCGAGGTTGTACTCCTGGGTCTCGACCTTGTCATCACCGAGCTTCTCGCGGGCAGCCTTCTCGGTGAGCCCGACAGAGGCGATCTCGGGTTCCGAGTAGGTCACCTTGGGGATGTTGACGTCCTCGACGACGACCGGCTTGAGTCCGGCGATTTCCTCGGCCACAAAGATGCCCTGCTGGTACCCGCGGTGTGCAAGCTGAAGTCCGGGAACGATGTCACCGACAGCGTAGATGTTCCCAACTCCGGTATGCAGGCGTTCGTTGGTGATGACGAATCCACGATCGAGCGTGATCCCGGCTTCGTCGTACCCGAGGCCGTCCGTAACGGGCCCACGGCCGACTGCGACCAGCATCAGGTCCGCCTCAAAGGTCTTGCCGTCGACGAGAGTCACCTTGACGCCGTCGTCGTTCTGCTCGACCTTGTCAAAGAAGGTGCCGGTGTTGAACTTGATGCCGCGCTTCTTGAAGGCACGTTCGAAGTTCTTGACGATGGAGGCATCCTCATTGGGAACCAGGGAGGGCAGTCCTTCGATGATCGTGACGTCTACGCCGAACGACTTCCACACGGAGGCGAACTCGCATCCGATCACGCCGCCGCCAAGAACGATTGCGCTGGAGGGAATCGTTTCCATGGTGAGGGCGTGATCAGAGGTGATGACCTTGCCGCCGATGTCGAGTCCGGGGAGGGACCGCGAATATGAGCCGGTCGCGAGAACGATGTTCTTGCCGGTGTACGTGGTGCCGTTGACCTCAACCGTGTTCTCACCGGTCAGCTTGCCTGCACCCTCGATCACGGTGATGCCCTTGGCTTTGATGAGTCCCTGGAGGCCCTTGAACTTGCCGGCGACGATGCCGTCCTTGTAGGCGTTCACGGCGTTCAGGTCGATCGACTCGAACGTTGCCTTGACGCCGTACTTCTCCGCGGAGCGTGCGCTGTCCGCGACCTCGGCTGAGTGCAGCAGCGCCTTGGTGGGAATACACCCGTTGTGGAGGCAGGTTCCTCCGAGCTTCCCCTTTTCGATGAGCCCGACAGTGAAGCCGAGCTGAACGGCGCGAAGAGCGGCGGCGTAGCCCCCGCTGCCTCCGCCCAATACCAGGATGTCGAACTCTTGCGCAGTTGCCGTATCGGACACGTGGACGCTCCCTCGCGTAATCGGTGACGCACTTAGGTTCGCGCGTCGATTGAGTCTGGCGGAATGCTTGGTGTGATCTGGGTTCACCCTATCGCCAGATCACACCATCAGCCACTTGATGAAGGCTGTTGCACACCCCTGTGTGTCGAGTGTCACCTCGTGACGGACGTGTTCAGGCTGAGTGCTTCTCGGCGCGTTCGATGACGTCTTCCACGTAGGCCAGGAGAGTACGGACACCTACGCCGGTGGCACCTTTGGGGGTGTAGCCGTACGCGCCACCCTCGTTGAAGGCTGGGCCGGCAATATCCAGGTGTGCCCACGGAATCTTCTTCCCATCCATTTCTCCGACGAATTCACGGAGGAATACTGCAGCCGTCATCATGCCGCCGAACTTCTCTCCGATGTTCGCGATGTCGGCAACTGTGGAATCGAGACTTGGACGCAGTTCCTCGGGCAGCGGCATGGGCCAGAACTGTTCGCCCACGCGATCTGCAGCTGCTTTCACGGCGTCCCTTACCCCGTCGTCGCCCATGACACCGGACACGCGCTTGCCAAGCGCAACCATCTGTGCACCGGTGAGCGTCGCGATGTCGATGATCGCGTCTGGATATTCCTGGCTCGCCGCAGCCAGGGCGTCGGCCATGACCAGCCGGCCCTCGGCATCGGTATTAAGAACTTCCACAGTGCGCCCGCCGAAAGTGGTCAGTACATCCGAGGGCCGCTGCGCTGTCCCGGAGGGCATATTCTCCGCGAGGCAGAGCCAGCCGCTGACGCTGACCGGAAGACCCAGCCGCGCAATCGCGGCAACGGCAGCAAGCACGACGGCGGCGCCTGCCATGTCCAGCTTCATCGTCTGCATCCCGGCGCCCGGCTTGAGGGACAAACCGCCGGAGTCGAAGGTAATGCCCTTGCCGACCAGTGCGAGGTTGATTTTTGACTTGGCGGGGGAGTACTCGAGCTTCACGAGCCTTGGCGGACGGGAAGATCCCTTCCCCACCCCAAGAATCCCGCCGTACCCGTCCTTCTCCAGTCTCTTTTCATCCAACACGGTTACTTTCACCGGTAGTCCCTTGACATGTTCCCGGGCGAATTGCGCGAACGATTCCGGGTAGAGGTGGCTCGGCGGCTGGTTGACAAGCGTGCGAGTCACATTGACTCCGCGTCCAAGTGTCTGTGCACGCTCAAGTGCCGCCTTCAGCGTCCGGTCCTGCGCGGCGGGAGTGAGTAACACGACTCGCGAGAGAACGGCGGCGGAGGGCCGCGGCGCCTTGCCGCCAACTGCCGAATAGTGCTCCGTGTAGGTGTAGCTTCCCAAGAGAATGCCCTCGGCCACCGCGGCGGCCTGTGCAACCGTGGCGGCGGGGAGGGCAACAGCCAGGCTCTCAACTCCGCCCAGCTGACGCGCAGCGGCTCCTGCTGCCCGGCGTAGCGTCTCCTCTGACAGCGGGGTCCCGGCGACGGTGCGTCCCGTACCGGAAAGAACGAGTACGTCTGCGCCGGTTTCAGGTAGTCCGGGGAATCGACGCACTTCGTCAGCGGCTCCGGTTACTCCCAGCGAGGGGAGACTGTCGGTGAGGGCGCGGGCAGATTTAGCCGAGAGCGGGTTTTCCAGAAGCACGGGACCATCCGGGCTTTGGCCGGTGCCGATCACCAGGACCTCGCACGCGGATTTCTTGATGTCCCGGGAGACTGCGGTCAGGTGAATATCGCTGGTGTTGCTCACGAAGGTTCTTCCTCGCTTCCGATGGCTGGGCAGTGCTGCAGCGGGCGTGCGGGTCTGGTGACGCCCATGCTTTCCTATCGATCGTAGTCGCAGCCTGTGACATGCGTCCTACGGACAGGCCGCGGGAATGAGAGGAGCGAGCTGGGGTGTTACACACACCGGGCACGCGATGGCGCATCAACTAGGGTTGACGCAACGGCGCAGCGCTGGAGTGAACACTGAAAAAGCCGCCGGGATGACGCGCGCTGCACTGCCCGCAGTGTCTTGATACGAATTGAGGAGGATGAAATGTTGGAGCCGCAAAGCCTGTACAACGTCAGCAGCTCGATTCGTCATGATCCTTCCCTTCGGGGGCTACCCCTTATTGCAGGTTTCACCGGGTTCGTCGATGCGGGGCAGGTGGTTGCGCAGGTGCGCGATGAGCTGCTCGGAACGCTCGACCACGAAGTCCTGGCCGTGTTCGACGTTGACCAGCTCATCGATTACCGGAGCCGTCGGCCCCGAATCACGTTCGAACAGGATCATCTGCGGGATTACCAGCCGCCTGCCCTTGAGCTCCGGGTTCTCCAGGACGGTCTGGGCGAAAAATTCCTCTTCCTGAGCGGAATGGAACCGGACTTGCAGTGGGAAAGGTTCTGCTCCGCCGTCGCACAACTCGTTTCCCTGTTCGAAGTGCCGTTGGTTTCCTGGGTCCACTCGCTCCCGATGCCCGTTCCACACACGCGTCCGCTCGGTGTAACCGTTCACGGAAACCGGGGAGACCTGATCGAAGGGATGGGTTCCACCTGGCGGCCCACCGCGGAACTGCAGGCCTCCATCGGACACCTGCTGGAGTTGCGTCTCTCACAGTCCGGGCACGACGTCGTCGGATACGTGGTGCACGTTCCCCACTATTTGGCGGAAGCGGAGTATCCGCCTGCCGCAGTGACGGCGCTGGAGTACCTCGGCGCATCCATCGGCCGTGTTCTGCCCACTGACCGGCTGCGGGAAGCAGGCCGTGACGTGGAGCGGCAGATAGCGCGTCAGGTGGACAACTCGGCCGAGGTGCAGGGCGTCGTGTCATCGCTGGAGAAACGCTACGACGAGCACTCCGACGGCGCGCGTCGGTCACTGCTTGTGAAACAGAATATGGAGCTGGCCGACGCCGAGGAGCTGGGTTCGGCCGTGGAGGCCTTTCTCGCAGGTCCGCATGCGGCCGACGAGCTCGCCGCGACGCTGGACGAGGACGCCCCGCAAAGTGACGCAGCAGGCGGAGAAAGCGGCACGTCCGGCAGCACAGGGTCTGGACGCAGTGGCGACGGCGCGGCGGGTGACACCGAAGACGGAGGCAAACAGACTGGGCGCTGATCCGGCTGCCGGAACGGACCGGCGCGCCTGGCTGGTATGGGGCGCCGGGGTACTGGCCTACCTCATAGCAGTTACGCAGCGCACCTCCTTCGGTGTTGCAGGAGTCGAGGCGACCGAGCGGTTCGACGCAACAGCGTCTGCTTTGGCTGTCTTCACGGTCGCGCAGCTAGTGGTCTACGCCGGACTGCAGATTCCGGTGGGCGTCCTGGTCGACAGATTCGGCCCGCGCGTCATGATTGTCAGCGGTGCGGTTCTGATGGCGCTGGGACAGACCCAGCTTGCATTTGCCGAGTCCATCACGGCCGGCATAGTTGGCCGTGTGTTGGTTGGCGGCGGTGACGCAATGACTTTCGTCGCAGTTCTCAGGTTGCTTCCGGCATGGTTCGAGACCCGGAAAATCCCGGTGCTGACCCAGCTCACGGGCATCCTCGGGCAGCTCGGCCAGATTCTCAGCGTCATCCCATTCCTGGCCGTTCTGCAGCTAGCCGGCTGGAGCACCGCTTTTCTGTCAGCGGCCAGTCTGGGAGTCCTGTCGGCCGTTCTGGGTTTTACCCTGATCCGGGATCATCCGGAAGGAAACGGCCAGCGAAGCCGCTCATCGCTGCGCCAGACCGGAGTCTCCCTCACCGAGGCGTGGAAGCAGCCCGGGACCCGCCTCGGCCTCTGGTGCCACTTCACTACGCAGTTCTCAGGCACGGTTTTCGTTCTGATGTGGGGCTACCCCTACCTGGTGAGTGCTGAAAAACTCGCCGCAGGGACGGCTTCGGTGCTGATGACCCTTTTTGTCGTAGTGGGCATGATCTGTGGACCGCTCCTGGGCGTCTATGTCGCCCGGCACCCGCTGCGCCGCTCGACCATGGTCCTGGCAATTACCGCGGCGACCGCGCTCGCGTGGTTGGTGGTGCTGACCTATCCGGGAAAGGCACCCGTCTGGCTGCTCGTGCTGCTGGTCGTGACGCTTGCCGTCGGCGGACCGGGGTCGATGATCGGTTTCGACTTCGCCCGCACCTTCAATCCTGCCTCCCGGCTCGGTACCGCGACCGGCATCGTCAACATCGGCGGATTCACGGCCGCGCTTCTCACCATGTTCGCCGTAGGCCTGATTCTGGACCTGCTCCTGTCGAGCGGATTCTCCAACGGTGACCTGTATGCGCTCGAATCATTCAGGATCGCTTTTGCTGTGCAGTTCGTGGTTCTGGGAATCGGAACCGTCGCAGTCCTGGTGCTCCGGCGCCGCGTGCGTGCCCAGTTGGCTCGTCAGTCGATCATTGTGCCGCCACTGCGGCAGGCAATTGCAAGGGAATTGCGACGGCGGCGCGTAGCACGCAGGTAGTAACCGTACAGGTAGCAACCGTTCCTCCACATCCGGCCGAATCACGCGCTTTACCCACATAGTGTCTTCGGCGGACCACAGGCGAGTGCTTCGGCGTCACAGTCGTATTCATGACAGCAAACGCACCCCATCCCGAAGCCCCCATCAAGGTCAGCACGCCGGCCGATATTCTCAGCTACGTTCCCCACATCCTTGGTTTCCAACCACGGGAGAGCCTCGTCTTCCTCACGATGTCCGGCAAACGCGTGGGCGCTACGCTGCGCCTAGACCTTCCGCCGACGGACTCTGATCCGCTTGACTATGCATCCACGGTGCGGGATTACCTCGAATCTGACTCCTCGGCCGACGGAGTGTTGATGGCGGTGTACACCGACGCCGAGTGGGCCGAGCCGGGCTCCCCGCCCTACGCTCCGTTGATCCACTGCCTCGACCTGGTGCTCGACGCCGCAGGACTGCCGCTGTTGGACGGATGGCTCGTCAGCTCAAGTCATTGGCGGGACTACTTCTGCGAGGATGCGTCCTGCTGTCCCTGGCCGGGCCACCCGCTTGCCCGGATCACCGAAAGCGTCCTCAACGCGGAGCTGGTCTATCAGGGGAGTACCTATGCCGCTTCCCTGGCAGCCGCGGTCGGAACACCCGACCCCGGGCACAGCGAAGAAATCAATCAACTGGCGGCCTCCTACGTGGAACAGTGGTGTGGAAGGTGGGACAAGACAAGCCTTGGCCGTGATTCCCTCATCCTCTGGGACGCGTTTCTTTCACGCACGGCAGATCCGCAGGAACCGGCAGTTTCGCCGCAGGTTGTTGCTTTCCTTCTGGCCGGTCTGACTAGCGCGCCCGTGCGGGACAGCCTCATAGTGCTGGCAGCCGCGGGTCCGGACGCTGCGCAGGAAGCCGCAGTCGCAGCCGGCGTGCTGCCGGCGGATCCGGAGGAGGAGGAACTTCCGTACGCCTGCGACGCCCTGATGACGGGCCTGCAGGCTCTGCGACCGACGGGAGGTCTTCCGCGACCCGCAGACCAGGAGGACAACGAGGATCCCTCAACACTCTTTCGGGATGTCTTCCTTGCCACGCTCAGCGTGCCGGACTGGGATCGCCTTGATGCAGCGCACACCCGCTTTCTCGGGTTGACCGCAGTGGCGAGCGGGGAGCCGCGGGCGGCTCTTCTCAGCATTCTGGGTTGGCTCGAATGGGCACGTGGCAGGGGGTCGCGTGCTCATCACTATCTGCAGGAGGCTTTGGACGAAGCTCCGGGATACACCCTCGCTGAACTCCTGATGGCGCTGGTCGGAACCGGTTCCCTTGCACCGTGGGCTCGCCGGCGCGAGACCGCCTGGACCTCCGAATCCCGCAGCGTGGCCTGAACCGTACACGGACTCGTTGAGGAAAGAAGAGCGGGATTCACCGGAAGCACCGGCTGTCGGTTCGGAATTTACGTGAGGTTCGCAAAGCGTGCGACAATGGAAACGAGACCCGGTTGGGTTCGTGTTTCAGATCGACGCGTTTCAGGCACTTCGGATGTTGGTATTCACACCACCACACGTCCGCAAGGGGAATAGCGCACTCGGCAGAGCTGTTGTACGTACGAACAGTTCCCGTTGATAGGTCTGATTTCAAACACGGACTTGACAGGGTCATAGTGGTGTTGCCCTCCTTGGCGGCGCCGCAAACCGCCGTATGAAAGGTTCTTGAGTGTCGGCCAAGAAGACAACAGCACCGGTGTTAACAGAACCCGGTACAACTGCAACCAAGCGCAAGACCGCCGCTGCTAAGCCGGCATCGAAGACCGCTACCGCTCGTGGCGCCAAGCCCGCGGCAGCCGAAGGCAGCGTAGACACGAAGGCCCCGGAGGGCAGCCCCGCAAACGTTCCTGCAGAGCAGGAGACCGCGCCGGGTGCCGCAGAAGTCGAAGGTGCAGACACTGAGGCTGCAGAGCCGGAGGCGGCTGAAGCTTCGACTGGGAGCGGGTTTGTCTACTCGGATGCTGACGACGACGATGCACCGGCACAGCAGGTCGTTTCCGCAGGCGCTACTGCGGACCCGGTCAAGGACTACCTGAAGCAGATCGGCAAGGTCGCCCTTCTCAACGCCGAACAGGAAGTAGATCTCGCTCTGCGCATTGAGGCGGGCCTGTTCGCCGAGGAGAAGCTGGCGGCGAATGAGAACATCGATCCCAAGCTGCGTCGGGAACTTGAGTGGGTCATCCATGACGGGAAGCGCGCCAAGAACCATCTTCTCGAGGCAAACCTCCGTCTCGTGGTGTCGCTGGCCAAGCGCTACACCGGCCGCGGAATGCTCTTCCTGGACTTGATTCAGGAAGGCAACCTGGGTCTGATCCGTGCTGTAGAGAAGTTCGACTACACCAAGGGTTTCAAGTTCTCCACCTACGCAACGTGGTGGATCCGCCAGGCCATCACCCGTGCCATGGCAGACCAGGCCCGCACCATCCGTATTCCGGTACATATGGTCGAAGTCATCAACAAACTGGCCCGCGTCCAGCGGCAGATGCTGCAGGACCTCGGCCGGGAACCCACACCGGAAGAACTGGCACTTGAACTCGATATGACGCCTGAAAAGGTCGTCGAAGTTCAAAAGTACGGCCGCGAGCCCATCTCCCTGCACACTCCGCTCGGCGAAGACGGTGATTCCGAGTTCGGCGACCTGATCGAGGACTCGGAAGCAGTCGTCCCCGCGGATGCGGTGAGTTTCACACTTCTGCAGGAGCAGCTTCACTCCGTCCTGGATACGTTGTCGGAGCGGGAAGCAGGTGTGGTCGCCATGCGGTTCGGTCTTACTGACGGCCAGCCGAAGACCCTCGATGAAATTGGCAAGGTGTACGGCGTCACCCGTGAGCGCATCCGCCAGATAGAGTCCAAGACCATGTCTAAGTTGCGGCACCCGTCACGTTCGCAGGTACTTCGGGACTACCTCGACTAGGAACGGCGGCAGCAGGCACATAAATAGGAAGAACCCCCTCCGCGGAGGGGGTTCTTCCTATTTATGTGCCATCCGTTCAGGAGGCTCCAACTATGCTGCGCTTCGGCGGACGGCCTGTGCGCGGCTATGCCTCTACAGTGCTCTGCGCCTTTTCGGTCAGCCGGGCGGTTTCATCCTGCCACTCTGACGTCTGCGGCCGGAGAGTGCTCTCAACGGCGCGGGCGTGGTGCCCGCAGAAGAGAAGCTCACCACCGGAGGACTGAAGGACTGCGCGCACATAGGCCTGGGCCCCGCACCGGTCACAACGGTGCAAAGCGGTTAGCTCACGGGTTGCTGTAGCTGTTGTCATGGATGCCTCCTTAGTGGTTCCTGTAGTTCATATAACCACTATTCGTTGCCGTTTCTTCGCAAGCTGGGTGTGCTTTCGCTGAGCGCGTACGCTCGCGGGGAGGTATCCGGCAGGGACGAACCGCGCGCCCGAGGGCCCGGCATGCCTGCCATCCACAGCGGGGACAAGGGAATATGCTTGGGAGGGTGCGCCGCTCCCGGCTCGCCGAGATAGACCGCAATCCCAAGGAGTTTCCAAGGAAGTGGCACCCCGCTCTGAATACACAGCCCGCCATCTTTCCGTCCTCGAGGGGCTTGAGGCGGTTCGCAAACGTCCCGGCATGTACATTGGCTCCACTGATTCCAGGGGGCTCATGCACTGCCTCTGGGAGATCATCGACAACTCGGTGGATGAAGCACTTGCGGGACACGGCCAGAGCATCAAGGTCATCCTCCATGCCGACGGTTCCGTTGAGGTGCATGACGATGGGCGCGGCATTCCGGTAGACGCCGAACCCAAGACCGGGCTGAGCGGCGTGGAAGTCGTCTTCACGAAACTGCACGCCGGCGGCAAGTTCGGCGGCGGCTCTTACACCGCGTCCGGTGGGCTCCACGGCGTCGGCGCCAGCGTGGTCAACGCGCTGTCCGCGCGCCTCGACGTCCAGGTTGACCGTGGCGGCAAGACGTACCAGATGTCCTTCCGGAGAGGTGAGCCCGGGCGGTTTGCCGATGAGCGCAAGCCGTTGCCTACAGCGGAGTTCTCCCCCTTCGTCGACAGCTCCCGCCTCGAAGTCGTCGGGAGCACCAAACGCGGCGTCACGGGAACGAGGATCCGGTACTGGGCGGACCGGCAGATTTTCACTCCTGATGCCAAGTTCTCCTACGAAGAGCTGCAGGCTCGTGCGCGGCAGACTTCATTCCTGGTACCGGGACTAAGCATTACGCTTCGCGATGAGCGTGCCTTACCCGGCACGGACGGGGTAGTCGAAGAAGTCTTCCATCACGACGGCGGAATTTCCGAGTTCGCTGAGTTCCTGGCGATTGACCACGCCGTCACTGATGTGTGGCGCCTGCATGGGTCCGGCCGTTTCAAGGAGTCCGTTCCCGTCCTCGATGATCAGGGGCACAGCCGGATCGCCGAGGTCGAGCGTGACTGCGAAGTGGATATCGCGCTGCGCTGGGGGATCGGTTATGACACCACGGTAAAAAGTTTCGTCAACATCATTGCTACGCCCAAGGGCGGAACCCACCAGTCGGGCTTCGAACAAGCGCTCCTGAAAACCTTCCGGAAAGTGGTCGAGGCCAATGCACGCAAGCTCAAGGCGGGCAGCGACAAGCTGGAGAAAGACGACGTCTTTGCGGGTCTCACCGCGGTTCTGACCGTGCGGCTCGCGGAGCCGCAGTTCGAAGGCCAGACCAAGGAGATCCTCGGAACGTCCGCCGTCCGCGCCATCGTCGGCAAGGTGGTGGAAACGCAGATCCTTGCGAAACTGAATTCATCGGCCCGCGCAGACAAAGCGCAGTCTGCGCTGCTGTTGGAGAAGGTTGTCGCCGAGATGAAGTCCCGCGTATCGGCGCGCGTTCACAAGGAAACCCAGCGCCGGAAGAACGCGCTGGAGACATCATCCATGCCAACCAAGCTTGCAGACTGCCGCATTGACGATTCCGAGCGTTCCGAGCTGTTCATCGTTGAGGGTGACAGCGCGCTGGGGACCGCCAAGCTGGCGAGGTCCTCGGACTACCAGGCGCTGCTGCCCATTCGGGGAAAGATCCTCAACGTGCAGAAGGCCTCGGTGGGTGACATGCTCTCCAACGCCGAGTGCGCCGCGCTGATTCAGGTTGTCGGCGCAGGGTCGGGCCGCAGCTTCTCTCTTGATGCGGCCCGCTACGGCAAGGTCATCCTGATGACGGACGCCGATGTCGACGGCGCGCATATCCGTACCCTGCTGCTCACGCTGTTCTTCCGGTACATGCGTCCCCTGGTTGATGCCGGGCGGGTCTTTGCGGCCGTTCCGCCGCTGCACCGGGTGGAAATACTCAACCCCGGCAGCAAAGCGAATGAAACCGTCTATACCTATTCCGACCAGGAGCTTCACCGGCTGCTCACCGCCCTCGAACGTGAGGGCAGGCGCTACAAGGAACCCATTCAGCGGTACAAGGGACTGGGGGAAATGGATGCCGGACAGTTGGCGGAAACCACCATGGATCCGCGCCATCGCACCCTGCGTCGAGTACGGATTCAGGAGGCCGAATCGGCTGAGCGGGTCTTCGACCTTCTCATGGGCAGTGACGTTGCACCGCGCAAGGACTTCATTGTGGCCGGCGCCGCGTCGCTGGATCGCGAACGCATCGACGCCTAGTACAGGGCAATAGTCTGCACAGCCAGCTTGCGCAGGAGCTGAATCAGGGAGCCCTGGGAGCCCGGCGCGTCAGCCCAGGAAACCGGGCGCGATCAGCAGGGCGGTAGGCACAGTCAGCAGCAGCGTCGATGTGGCGAGGGCCGCGAAGGTCTGTGCGGGGGTGAGCGGCGCCTGCGGCTCGAGCAGGCGGCGCAGCCGGTGAA
The DNA here is from genome assembly GCF_055657625.1 of Arthrobacter sp. KKT183. Lineage (NCBI taxonomy): Bacteria > Bacillati > Actinomycetota > Actinomycetes > Micrococcales > Micrococcaceae > Arthrobacter > Arthrobacter sp. KKT183. The sequence goes on from NZ_CM145770.1 coordinate 1,399,887, forward strand.
CCGTTGAGAGCGAGGCATCATCCTGCTCGGGATCCTGCGCTGCTGCGGCATCGGTCAGTGCATGATCCGGTGTCTCGCCCGAACGCCCGTGTGAAACAGACGGACCGTGCGAGCCCGTCGCCACAATGGCTATTGCTCCTACAAGGGTCTCCTGGTCCACTTCCTTGACGGCCTCGTCGTCCGCGAGCATCTCGATCAGCTCATTGACCGACCGCTGCGCCAGGCGCGACGTCGGCAGCCACGGGAGCGCTGAACGCCAGGCCGCAAAAGCCCAGAGCAGCAGGTGATGCCGCTGGCTCAGATGGGCACGCTCATGCACGAGAACGGCCCGCAGTTCATCTTCGGAGAGCAGCCCCATCAGTCCGTCGGAGAGGACCGTCACGGAGCGCGCGCCGCCGGGCAGGCAATAGGCAACCGGGGCCGGGTGCTTGATCACCAGCGTGGAGGGGTTGGTGTGTGAGGGTGAACTCAACAGATTCAGCAGGTTGCGGTGCCGCCGTCGTTGGCCCTTGATCCGCGCATAGGTGATCAGCAGGGTGAACACGAGGTGCGCGGTCAGGAGGCTTGCGGCGCTGAGGGCGAAGACGTGGACGAGGCCGAGAGTGCCTGCCGGGCGGTTATTCACCAGGATGTCCCAGAGGCCCTGCAACGCTTCGAGCAGATTATCTCCCAGCGGTTCCAGTCCCCACACCAGCATGGCGCCGATCATTGACAGACCTCCGGCGAGCGCGATTGCCTGCCACAGGATCATCGCGGTGAACGGCGAGCGTGAGGGCCACTGTGCGCGGGAGAGGGCGATCGGTGCGGGCCATGCCAGAATCACGGCCAGCGCCGCCAGGAAGTGGGAGGCCCAGAACATGGCGGCTAGTTGCTGCCCAGGAGCCGCCGGAGTGTGCGGGCCTCGCTCTCAGAGACACTGCCGATGAAGCGTGCCAGTACAGCTTCGCGGTCAGGAGCGGTTACCAGTACCTCATGCATGAGCTCCGCCGTGTGGTCTTCGCGGCTGGTCACGGCGCGGTAGCGGTGAGGGCGGGTGTCGCGTTCACGCTCAACCAGGCCCTTCTTCTCCAGCCGGGACAGGACGGTCAACACCGTGGTGACCGCGAGTTCCTTGCCTTCCGCCGTACCTTCAGGAGCTAGCGCCAATGCATCACGAAGAGTGTTCGCGGTCATGGCCTCCTGGGTGCCCCACAGCAGGTCCATCACTGTGCGTTCGAGTTCACCGAGCGTGGCCATTCTTATTCCTTTGTTGATCCTGATCTGCGGCTGGACGGACTGATTGCGGTGCAAAACCACTTCCAATCTCTCTTAATCTACAGCTTTTTCGCGCAAGGTTCTACGTCATGTAGAAGTGTGCGGGAAAGTTGTTCTACGATATGTAGAAGAACGTTTCTACAAAGCGTAGAAATCGCTCACACATCGCCAGTGCTTGAGGAATTGAGGACCTGTGGAAGCACTTGAAATTGCACGGTGGCAGTTCGGTATCACCACCGTGTACCACTTTCTGATGGTGCCGCTGACGATAGGGCTTGGCCTCGTTGTCGCTGTCATGCAGACCCTCTGGTACCGGACGGGCAAGGACCATTACCTGCGGATGACGAAGTTCTGGGGGAAGCTCTTCCTCATCAACTTCATCATGGGGGTTGCAACCGGACTGGTGCAGGAGTTCCAGTTCGGGCTCGCGTGGAGCGAGTACAGCCGGTTCGTAGGCGATGTCTTCGGTGCGCCGCTTGCGATGGAAGCGCTGCTTGCGTTCTTCGTCGAATCGACCTTCCTGGGCCTGTGGATCTTCGGTTGGCAGCGGCTGCCGAAGGTGCTGCACCTTGGAGCGCTGTGGGCCGCAGTCGTGGCGTCGGTATTCTCCGCCTACTTCATCATCGTGGCGAACTCCTGGATGCAGCATCCCGTGGGCGTCGAGCTCGTGGACGGCCGTGCCCGCATGGTGGACGCCTGGGCAGTGTTCACGAACAACACCGCCCTGGTCGCCTTCACCCACACCATCTTCGGTGCCCTCGCTGTTGCGGGCGGCTTCCTGCTCGGTATTGCCTGGTACCACCTCTGGAAGCGGCGCCATGACGGGCTGGACACGGTCGACGGCGACGGGAAGGTCGTCGTCGGAACTGACACTTCCGGTTCCCGCGGAGTGATTGACCACCAGGTGTGGCTGCGCTCAGCGCGGATCGGCGCCGTCGTCGCGTTGATTTCCTTCGCCGGAACCGCAGTGTCAGGTGATCTGCAGGCAAAGCTGATGTTTGAGCAGCAGCCCATGAAGATGGCGGCAGCGGAAGCCGCCTGCCACGATGGAACCGGCTTCTCGGTCCTCTCGGTCGGCAACCTGGGATCGCAGGACTGCGACGACATCGTTGCGGTTTTCGAGGTTCCGGGCCTGCTGTCCTTCCTTGCGAACGGTGACTTCACTACCGAAGTCAAAGGCGTGAACACGCTCCTGCCCGAGTACAAGGAGCAGTACGGACAGACACTGCCGGACGATCCGATGTACGGCGAGCGCGCCGGCATGAGCATCGACTACCTGCCGGTCATGGAAGTCACCTATTGGGGCTTCCGCATCATGATCGGCTTCGGCGCACTCGCCGCCTTCGCTGCGCTGGTAGCCCTGTGGATTCTGCGGAAGGGGACGGTCCCTGAGTCCCGCTGGCTGATGCGGCTTGCGGTGTTCGGAATCCTCGCGCCTTTCGGGGCCAACTCCGCGGGCTGGATCTTCACGGAAATGGGCCGCCAGCCGTTTGTCGTGGCGCCCAACCCTGACCCCAGCGGCATCGACGGCGTCTTCATGTTCACGGCCGCCGCAGTGTCGCCGGGGGTATCGCTCGCCGAACTCGTCTTCTCGCTGGTCGCACTCACTCTGGTCTATGCCGTCCTGCTGGTCGTCGAAGTGAAGCTGCTCTTCACCTACGTGCGCGGCGGGGTTGCCTCCGCCATGCCGGAGTTGGCTGCCCGGCACGACGACGACAGTTCCTCACGCGGAAAGGACGACGACGATGTGCTCGCCTTTGCCTACTGAGCCGAACTCCACTGCGCCGCGCGGAAAGGAACCACGCACATGACCGAGCTCCTGCCCACGATCTGGTTCATCCTGATCAGCGTGCTGTGGACCGGCTTTCTCTTCCTTGAGGGATTCGACCTCGGCGTCGGCATGCTGATGAAGCTGTTCGCGCGAACCGACCGGGAACGGAGGGTCCTCCTCAACACGGTTGGGCCGGTCTGGGACGGCAACGAGGTCTGGCTCGTCACCGCGATAGGTGCAACTCTCGCCGCCTTTCCGCTCTGGTATGCCTCGCTGCTTTCCACGCTCTACCTGCCCTTCATCCTGGTGCTCCTCGCACTCATTTTCCGGGCAGTCGCCTTCGAGTACCGCGGAAAGATGAACAGCGACCAGTGGCGCCGCCGCTGGGATCTGGCGATCTTCCTCGGCTCCTTCACCGCAGCGGCTGGAATCGGCGCCGCCCTCGCCTTGACCACCTCCGGACTTCCGCTCAACGAGAACGGTGACCGGGTGGGCGGGCCATTCGTCTGGGTTACGTTTGACGCCTTCCTTGGCGCGGCCGCCGTCGTCCTCTTCTGCCTCGCCCACGCTCTGGCGTTCCTAGTGCTGAAGACCGACGGGCCCATCCGGGAACGAGCGAGAAAGCTCCTGATACGGCTGCTGCCGCTCGCCGTCGTGCCGTTGCTGCTGTGGGCAGCGACAGTGCACCTCGCCGGCGGAACGGTGTGGACCGGTCTTATCCTTGCCGTCGCCGTAGCTGCGGCGGCTGCGTCCTGGTTTGCCGAGTGGTCCTCACATGATGGCTGGGGTTTCATCTGGCTGGGTGCCGCGCTGGCGGCTTCGCTGGCATGCATCTTCGGCTCGGCCTATCCGGTCGTGTTGCCGTCAACGCTCAGCGACGCCTTCAACCTCACGGTGGAGAACGCTTCGAGCTCGCCATACACCCTCGGATTGATGAGCATCGTCGCCGCTATCGGGGTGCCCCTCGTGCTCGCTTACCAGGGCTGGACCTACTGGGTCTTCCGGAAGCGCGTCACCGAAAAGAGCATCCCCGACGCACACTCGGTGAGTCCCCTGTGATCGACCGGCTCCTGGCCCTCGGCCCCGCCGGCATGTCCGTTCCGGTTCGTCCCGTGTACCTCCTCGGTGTCCTTGCTGCGGTCAAGGCAGTGGGGCTGGTCCTGATCGCGGAAGCAATCGCCCGCGGCATCGCGGCGCTCGCCGGCGGTGCCCTGCCGTCAGCAGACCTGTTGGAGGTCGGGGTGGCCGGTGCAGTGCTGCGCGCAGGCGCTGCCTGGGCGCAGCAAGGAACCGCTCAGCGCCTGGCATACGGGGTGAAGGAGCGGCTGCGGCGGGAGGCGCTTGAGCGGGTGCTTGCCGACGGCGGGACCACGAGTGGGAAGCAGGGTACGGGCGCGCTCAGCGTGCTCCTCACCCGCGGGTTGGACGGCCTCGACAAGTACCACACGCAATACCTCCCCGCGCTCATCACCTGCGCAGTGGTTCCCCTCTTGGTCGGCGCGCGCATTCTGGCCGCGGATTGGGTGAGCGCCGCCGTGATCGTCCTGACCATCCCGCTGATCCCGGTCTTCATGGTGCTGATCGGTTGGCACACGCAGGACAGAACAGCCGAGGCGAGGGCATCGCTCGATCGGCTCTCGGACCATCTGCTGGAACTCGCAAAAGGGCTGCCCGCCCTCGTTGGCCTCGGCAGGGCAAGTGCCCAGACGCGTGCGCTGGAGGATATCGGCGCCGGCTATTCCCGCCGGACCATGGAGACACTGCGCATCGCCTTCCTGTCATCGCTCGCGCTCGAACTGATCAGCACGATTTCAGTGGCGGTCGTGGCCGTGTTCGTGGGCGTGCGGCTGATCCACGGTGATGTGGGGCTTGAAGTGGGCCTGCTCGCCCTGATCCTCGCGCCGGAGTGCTACCTGCCGCTGCGGGACCTGGGGGCCGCGCACCATGCGAGCGATGACGGGCTGGAGGCAGGACGGGCCGTGCGGCACATCATCGATGCGCCACGGACGTCCGCCGCCGTGCCGGTCGGCCGCCCGGAAAACGCCGACGACGGTGCGTCCGGCGCCGAAGGCCTCACCCTGCGCTTCGAAGGCTCAGAAGCACCGATCGTTGAGAATCTCACCTTCACCCTGTCCCCGGGGATCACCGCGCTGAGGGGTCCCAGCGGTTCCGGCAAGTCAACGCTGATGGGGCTGCTGGCAGGAGTTCCCCAGCCCGGCCTTCACATTGATGGCGCGGTCAGGCCGCTCAGCGGCCCGCTCGGTTGGGTGCCGCAGCATCCCGAGCCGCTGATGGACACCGTTCGTGAAGAACTTGCCTTCTACGCAGAGTCACCGCTGGAAGACCAGGCGCTTCTTGGGCTGCTTGCGGCAGTGGACGGAAGCCAGTTGCTGGAGAAGTCCACCGGAGAACTGAGCCCGGGCGAACTCCGGAGGGTTGCGCTGGCCAGGGCCCTGCTGCGCACCGGGCCCGCCGGGGGAACATTGCTGCTCGATGAACCCACCGCCCACGTGGATGAGAACACCTCGGCGGTTATCCGCCGGACAGTACGAAACCTGCCGTCAACGGTCACTGTTGTGCTGATCGCCCATGATGATGAGACCGCACGCCTCGCCGACCGCACGGTCGACCTCGGGTCAGCCCGAAGCCTGGCTACAGCGCCGCACACTGCGCACACCCCGAATCGAGCGGGCGGAAATAACCCCGACCCGCGCGAAACCTCGCCATCTGCGCCCGCTCGATCCGGCTTGGCCGAGCCGATGATGGGCCACGGGGCCGTTCGGACAGCCCTGCGAGCGCTCTCGTTGGTGCGCCCGTGGTCCCCCCGGTTCCTCGCAGCACTCGCTTTCGGCACGGGCTCGTCTGTTTTCGCCGTGGCCCTCACAGCATTGTCCGGCTGGCTGATCGTCCGAGCGTCCGAACAGCCGCCCATCCTCTACCTTCTCGCAGCCATCGTGGGGGTTCGGTTCTTCGGCATCGGACGCTCCCTCTTGCGCTATTGCGAACGGCTGTGGCTGCACGAGAGCATCCTGCAGACGTCTGACGCTGTGCGCCTGCGGCTGTGGCATGCGTTGCTCGGCCGTGCGGAATCCTGGCGCTCGCTATCACGCGGATCCGGTGGCATCGAACGGCTCGTGGGCGACATTGACGAACTGAGGGACACCGCCGCGCGGGCGGTCTTCCCGCCGCTGACGGCGGTCCTGACCGGTCTGGCAGCCATTTGTACGACGGCGCTGCTGCTGCCGGAGGCGATTCTCTGGCAGATCTTCGCCGTCGTTACCGGTCTACTGGCCGCCCCCGCCGCCGCATTGCTGGCGGAACGGTCAGCGGGAGCAGCGGGCATCAGGCTGCGTGCGGCTTCCCTTGCCCAGACCACGGGTCTTCTGCGGGCATCACGCGATGTCGCGGTCAACGGGCTCACTGCAGGCGCCCTGAACCGCCTCGCTCGGCTGGAATCCCGTGCCGCCCGCGGCCTGCGCCGCAGCTCCTGGGCCGCCGGCATCGGGCAGGCACTCGTCGTCTTCGCGTGCGCCCTGGCCGCTGTCGCCGTCCTTGCAGGCTCTGTCGGGCAGAGCGCGGAAGTAGTGGCCGTCGTCGTGCTTATGCAGCTTGCGCTTATCGAGCCTCTCGCAGCCGGGGTGAGCGCCGTGCAGCAGTGGGCGCCGCTTGGAGCCGTGACGCGCAGGCTCGATGCTCACCTGGATCCTGCCGGCGCCGCAGCCGGCTTGGAGGTCCGGCGGAGTATGCCGGAGCCGGCGCAGGGCGTGGACGCGGCGGTGCTCGCGCTGGTGGACGCCGCTGTGGGGTACGAGCCCGGTGCTCCAGTGGTAGAGGGCGTCACGCTCTCGGTGCGGAGTGGATCCTGGACCGCACTCACGGGTCCCTCGGGCAGCGGCAAATCGACCCTCATCGGCGCACTGCTCGGGTTCCTGCCACTCAGCAGCGGCAGCTACCTGGCAGGGGCCGCGGCTGACGGCGGAATGCTGCCCGCCGCCTGGTGCCCGCAGGAAGGCCACCTGTTCGACTCCTCGGTGCGGGCCAACCTCCTGCTTGCCCGTTCCCCGCAGGAACACGCTGATGATGATGAGCTGTGGCGGGTTCTCGAAGCCGTAGGGCTGGCCGATACCGTGCGGGGGCGCACGGACGGGCTGGACACCAAAATTGGCCCGGGCGGGAACAGGTTCTCCGGCGGCGAGCGGCAGCGCCTCGCGGTTGCCCGCGCGCTGTTGACCAGAGCGTCGGTGCTGATCCTCGACGAGCCCACTGCCCACCTTGACGACGACGGCGCTTTCCGCCTCCTGCGTGACCTGCGGAGCGGGCTGGGGAATCGGCCGGTGCTCCTGGTCACCCACGACCGCGCCGAAGCGTTCCGCTGTGACACCGGCGTCGAACTGGCTGCCGGCAGCGAGGGCAATCACTTAAGCTGGGAGCATGCCTACGCCTGAGCTCATTCCAACCCACCAGCAGCTGAGCTGGCGGGCAATAACAGCCACAGACCTTGAGGACTGGGAGTCGCTGCTACGCCGGATGGCGGTCGCTGACAAGCCGGACTGGATCGAACAGCGCGCTGACCTGGAGGAAGTCCTCGAAGCTTCCAAGAATGATCCCGTGCTGGACACCGTCATGGGTTTCGATGATGGCGGCACACCGCGCGCCTTCGGGCGGATCAGTGCAAATCCGGGTTCACAGCTGGTGCACGTTTTTGGGGGAGTCGATCCGGAATGGCGACGGCGGGGGATCGGCCGGGCGATTCACGGCTGGCAGGTCGAGCGTGCGGGTAAGAGACTGGCGGAAGCAGGGGTGGAAGGAGGCTTCATCCGTTCCTACGTGGAGGAGCTCAATCCGGGGCATCGCGCGCTCATGGAGTCGGCCGGCGGCACCATCACCCGGTGGTTCACGGAAATGACCCGCGATCTCTCGGCGGACATCCCGGAGGTCGATCTCGACCCGGAATTCGAGATCGTAGCGTTCAGCGACGACCTCTCCGAGGCCATCCGCCTGGCGCATAACGAGGCTTTCCAGGATCACTGGGGGAGTGAGCCTCGGGATGAGGAGAGCTGGCGGTTCACCGTCACCCACCCGGAGTTCCGGGCGGAGTGGAGCCTTGCCGTCATCGACAACTCCTCCGGTGAGGTGGCCGCGTACGAGATCGCGAGCTATGACCCCGAGTCCAGGGAACTGGTCGGCCACAATGAGGGCTACACCGAGCTGCTGGGCGTGAGACGCGACTGGCGTGGGCGTCGTCTCGCACCTGCGCTCCTGGCCGAAGCCATGCGCCGTTTCAAGGCAGACGGCATGGAGAACGCCGGGCTGGGCGTGGACACCGAGAACCCCTCCGGCGCCCTCGGCCTGTATGAGCGCATGGGGTACACCCCAACGCGCCGGTCGATGGTCTTCGAGAAGCAGCTCGCGCAGCCGGAGTAGTACCGGCTCCTACTCCGGACTTGGCCCGATCGCCTCGACGGGTTGTGACAGCGCCACCCCTGACCCGTCGCGGCGCCCGTGTTCGGTCGGAAGTGCCCGGGCAACGCCGGTGGCTGATACGGCCCGCGCCGGCCCGTGTCCCGCCCACGCAAGCACCAGATGGTCCTCGCCCTTCAGGAAGCGGTGGCAACGGACGCCTCCCGTTGCCCGTCCCTTGGCCGGGTACTCTGCGAATTCCGTCACCTTCACCGATCCGGGGGTGGTTCCGGGCAGCGCCTCGCTCCCGGCTGCGATGGTGACGACGACGGCGGCAGGATCTCCCGCGCGCACCGCACCGAAAAAGAGGACGGTGTCCTCAGCTCCCAGCTTGATGCCGGCCACGCCGCCTGCGGTGCGTCCCTGAGGCCGGACGGCGCCACCCGGGAAGCGCAACAGCTGCGCTTCCCGGGTGATGAAAACGAGGTCGTCGGAGTCCTCAGCGGCCGCAAGGCCGACCACACTGTCCCGCGACTTGAGGGTGATTGCCTCCCAATCATCCCGGTTGAGCGGGTAGTCCGGGACTACACGCTTGACGATCCCCTGGGCGGTTCCAAGCGCGAACGTCTTGTCCAGCGGGACGAGGCCCACCAGCGATTCGCCGCGCTCCAGCGTAATGAACTCCTTGATGGAAACCCCGCCGGCCAGATTCGGTGTGGTGTTCGTCGGCGGCAGAGCGGGCATGTCCACAACCTGGAGCCGCAGCATGCGGCCCGCCGAGGTGAGGGCGCCGATCTCCGCTCGGGCGGTGGTTGCGACAACAGAGGTGAAGGCGTCGTGCTTGACGCGTTGGCCGCCGTCGGACATCGGCTCCCGTCCCGTGGTGCGGGCGAGCTGTCCTGAGGTCGAGAGAAGAACCCAGCAGGGGTCGTCGGCGATCTCCAGGGCAAGAGGCGCTTTGGCTCCGTTGCCGGCAGGCGTGGGCAGAACTGTGCCCTTCAAGGGCGCGCTGGCCTCCGACTCCAGAAGCACGGTGCGCCGCGGCGTGGCGAACTGTTCCGCGATGGCGGCGAGTTCATCCGATACCAGCCCGCGCAGCCTCTGCTCGGAGCCGAGGATTTCCTCAAGTGCGGCAATCTCCCTGCGCAGCTCGTCCTGCTCCTTCTCCAGCTCGATGCGGGAGTACTTGGTCAGCTGGCGCAACCGGAGTTCAAGAATGTAGTTGGCCTGGATCTCGGTCAGATCATAGATTGCCATCAGCCGCTCGCGGGCAGCTGCGGCCTCATCCGAGGACCGGATGATTTGGATGACCTCGTCGATGTCCACAATGGCAATCAGCAGGCCCTCAACGAGGTGGAGCCGGTCCTTCTTCTTCCCGAGCCGGTAGGAGGTACGGCGCCGGACAACCGAGATCCGGTGGCTGACGTACACCTGAAGCAGTTCGACCAGACCGAGGGTGCGGGGCTGGCCGTCCACCAGGGTGACGTTGTTGATGCCGAAGGAATCCTCCATCGGCGAGTACCGGTAGAGCTGCGCCAGCACGGCGTTGGGATTGAAGCCGTTCTTGAGCTCGATGACCAGCCGCAGCCCGTGCGTACGGTCAGTCAAATCCACGATGTCGGAAATGCCCTGCAGCTTCTTCGCTGTTACAGCATCCTTGATCTTCTCGATCACCTTTTCCGGCCCCACCATGTAGGGCAGTTCCGTGACCACCAACCCGGTGCGGCGGGCCGAAAGCTGCTCAACCTCCACGGTGGCGCGGGTCTTGAAGGAGCCGCGGCCGCTCGCATACGCGTCACGGATGCCGTCCAGCCCGACGATCTTGCCGCCGCTCGGGAGATCCGGCCCCGGAACGAAGCGCATGAGGTCTTCCAGCGTGGCGTCCGGGTTGTCGATCAGGTGCCGTGCCGCTGAAATGACCTCCCCGAGGTTGTGCGGCGCCATGTTGGTGGCCATGCCGACAGCGATTCCGGTTGCCCCGTTGACGAGGAGGTTCGGGAAGGCTGCCGGGAGGACCTCGGGCTGGGTGAGCTGATTGTCGTAGTTCGGAATGAAATCGACGACGTCCTCGCCGAGGTGGTCCGTCATGGTCAGGGCCGCAGCAGCGAGCCGCGCCTCGGTGTAGCGGGCAGCGGCCGGGCCGTCATCGAGCGAACCGAAGTTTCCGTGCCCGTCAATCAGGGGAAGGCGGAGCGAAAAGTCCTGGGCCATGCGCACCATGGCGTCGTAGATGGCTGCATCGCCATGGGGGTGAAGCTTGCCCATGACCTCCCCGACCACGCGCGCCGACTTCACGTGACCGCGGTCGGGACGCAAACCCATGTCAGTCATCATGTACAGGATCCGGCGCTGTACCGGCTTCAAGCCGTCGCGGGCGTCCGGGAGGGCACGCGAGTAGATCACCGAATAGGCGTACTCCAGGAAGGAGCCCTCCATTTCGGAGGTGACGTCGATGTCGATGATCTTCTCGGTGTAATCCCTCTCGGGGGGTGTGGCTTGGCGCCTTGCCATGGTGTGTCGAATCCTTCGGCAGCTGATCGCGTAGGTGGTATGCGGTGGTCGGTAGGTCGTGTGGGCGGACGGCAACCGGGCTCCGGCTGACGGAAAAGGCAGCCGCCCACTACTGTGAGTCTATGGTGGCTGACGGACTATACCCCGAATATTGGGAGGCGGACGTCGTGTTGCGGGACGGCTCGACCGGCCATCTCCGGCCCATCTCGCCGCTGGATGCGGACGCCGTCCAGGCATTCCATATGAGGCAGTCCCAGAACTCCATCTACCTGCGGTTCTTCACATATAAGGCCTCGCTGAGCGCCAGGGAACTCAAGCGGTTCACCGAGGTGGACCACGCGGGCCGCGTGGCCTTCGTCGTGACCCGTGGCCAGGACATCATAGGCATCGGCCGTTATGACCGCCTCGATGATCCCGACGAGGCCGAGGTCGCCTTCAACGTATCTGACGCCTATCAGGGCCGGGGGTTGGGGTCTATCCTGCTCGAGCACCTCGCCGTCGCAGCCCGGGAGAACGGCATCCGGCGATTCACCGCCGAGGTGCTGCCCGAAAACCGGAAGATGATCACGGTGTTCGCCGAAGCCGGCTACGAGGTGGACCGCCGCTTCGATGACGGTGTCGTGGAGCTGACGTTCAATATCGACCCGACCGACAAGTCCCGCGCAGTGATGGAAGCACGTGAGCACCGCGCCGAGGCGCGCAGCATGCAGACCCTGCTGGCGCCGTCGTCGGTTGCAGTGATCGGTGCCAGCCGCAGCTGGGGGAGCGTGGGCTACTCGCTGCTCGAACACATCGTCGACGGTGGATTCACTGGACCGGTTGCCGGCGTCAACCCCGAGGCGTTCGAGCTTAACGGCATGGTGGCCTACGGCTCCATTGCAGAGATACCCCATCCTGTGGATCTCGCCGTGATTGCGGTGCCCTACAATCAGGTGCTCGCTGTCGCCCGGGAGTGCGGGCGGGCAGGTGTGAAAGGGCTGCTTGTCGCGACGGCGGGGTTCGCCGACGACGACGGCGAAGGACTCGCGCGCCAGCGCGCGCTGGTGCACAGCGCCCGTTCCTACGGCATGCGGGTTGTGGGTCCGGCATCCCTGGGCATCATCAACACGGATCCAGCCGTGCGGCTGAATGCATCGATGGCGCCCGAATTGCCGGAGCGTGGCGGGCTGGGCCTCTTCAGTCAGTCAGCAGCAATCGGCGTCATGCTCCATGCCGCCGCCAGCCGGCGAGCCATCGGATTGTCCTCGGCGCTGTCCGCCGGCAACCGGGCGGACGTCTCCGGTAATGACGCCATGCAGTACTGGGAGGATGATCCGAACACCCGGGCCGTAGCACTGTACCTGGAGTCGATCGGCAATCCGCGCAAATTCTCCCGGATCGCACGCAGACTTTCCCGCATGAAGCCGGTTATCGTCGCCAAGTCCGACGTCATGGGACTGCAGCTGCCGCCCGGCCATGCGGTACGCACAACGCAGGCGCCCAGTGGCGCACTCGACGCGATGTTGCGGCAGTCCGGGGTAATCCGCGTCGAGACCACCGAACAACTGATGGACGTAGCGCAGATTGTGGTCGGCCAGCCTGTTCCCGGCGGAACGGGAGTGGCTGTCTTCAGCAACTCACTGGCCCTGGGGAAAGTGCTCGCGGACGCGGCGCTTGCACAGGAACTGAACGTGGTGCGGCTGAATGCGCACCTTGATCTCGACGCAGGGCAGTCCGTGGCACTGTCCGCCCTCAAAACGGCGTTCACCGAGGCACTCGCGGATCCGGAGGTGCACTCCCTCATTCTCACCCTCATTCCGGTGGTCGGGCTCTCCTTCGAGGCGATCCTGCCGGTGCTGCAGGAGTGCGGCGCCGCTGCGGCCAAGCCAGTTGTCGCATGCTTCACCGGCGTGCTGGATCCGGCCGCGCAGCTTGAGGGGTTGCGTGCCGCCCGCGGTACTTATTCACGCCGCGGGGACGAGCCCGGAGACGGTGACGCCTCCGTACCTTGCTTTGCCAGTCCCGGAGCCGCTGTGTCTGCGTTGGGCGCGGTCGTCCGGTACAGCCGCTGGAGGGAGCGCGAGCATGGTGTGTTCGCGCAGCTGGACAGCGTCGATGAGGAAGGCGCTGCTGCCCTGCTCGGCAGTGTCCTGTCCGATGTGCGGGATGTGGGGCTGCGCCGTCTCGACAGCGGCCAGCTGCACGAGCTCCTCGACTGTTACGGCATCAACGTGCTGCCCTCGATTCCCTTCGATTCAGCTGACGAGGCTGTCGAGGCCGCAGACTCGCTGGGATGGCCGGTTGCGCTGAAGACGGTTGAAGAGAATTTGCGGCACCGCCTCGATTTCGGCGGAGTGCGGCTCAACATCCCGGATGCCTCCGGCCTGCGCGCGGGGATCGAAGCCATGCGGGCCGAACTTCGCCCCTTCGGGAGTCCCGGCCTGGAAGTCCAGCCCATGGCGCCGCCGGGGCAGGCCTGCGTGATCAGGGCGATCGAGGACCCCCTGCTTGGACCTGTAGTGTCATTCGGGATGGCCGGAGATGCGGTGAACCTGCTCGACGACTGGGCGCACGGCATTCCGCCGCTGACCACTTTGGACGCTGCAGATCTTCTCCGGACGCCGCGGGCAAGCCGACGGCTTTTCGGCTACCAGGGGCTGCCGCCAGTGGACGTTCCAGCCATCGAGGATCTCCTCCTGCGGGTTGCCCTGCTCAAGGACCGGCATCCCGAGATTGCGTTGCTGCGTTTCAACCCGGTTCTGGTCTCAGCCAGCGGGCTCGCCGTCCTCAGCGCAGAAATCAGCGTAGGAAACCCCCAGCAACGCACTGACAGCGCACGCCGGGCGATGCGCGACTGACTCGCCCCAGGCAGCCCCGCCGGGCCGGTGCCTCGGTCCACACCGGTTAGGCGTGCGCCCTCGGCATAAGTCACACTGGAACCATGACTCCATCGCTGTCGGCGGAACGCCGCGACCTGGATGCCTCCCTCGAACGAGCGGGCTTCTACCCGCGGCTGGTGGCCGACGTCGTCCATGATGCCCTGGATGGCAGGGAACCCCTCTCGCACGTGGTTCATCTGGAGACCCATTTCGAGCGGACCGAAATTCGACGGCACATCACCGTCCTTGTTCTGACCGAGGACATGCTGGTGGTCACGCATGTGGATGACCAACAACTGGACGACACCGGAGAGCAAGTAACGGCGCAGGTGTCCACCGAGTCGGTTCCGGTCAGCCAGATCCGCTCGGTTGTGCTCAGCTACCAGTACGCGCAGCCGCAGAACTACAAACCGTCCGATCCCGTCCGTGAACTCACCCTCGGCATTGCCTGGTCCGGCGGTCAGCGGCTGGACATGGGACCGGCGAGCTGCGGCGATCCGCAGTGCGATGCCGATCACGGGTACACCGGCACCATCGCACAGGAAGACATCGTGCTTCGCGTCAGCGCGGAAGCTGACGGTCTGCAGGCTGTGCAGAACGCCAAGTCCTTCGCCCGTGCCCTGCGCACGGTGAGCACCGCCAATCCGGCCGTCTCCGGCGTCGTCGTGAACCAGCCGGGACCAAACCGGAGGCAGCCCGGGCTGGCCACCCGTTTCAGCCGAGCCCATCACGGGCGGTAGTCCTGCCCGTGCCAACCTCACCGCTCCACACGGAGCCTCTCCCAGCCGCGCCCGCCTACGGCCGCTCAACCATCGCCGAGGTCTTCACCAGTTCTGCGTCAGCTCTCGGACTCCCCGGATTTCCCAATGCACTGGACCTGCCGGCCGCGCCTCGGGTGTGTGTGGTGCTGGTGGACGGACTCGGCGCCGCGCTGCTGCGCAAACGCTCCGGCCATGCACCTTTCCTGCGGCAGTTCCTCGACTCGTCCCGCAAGCTGGGATCCGTCTTTCCGAGCACGACGGCGGCCGCGCTCGCCTCACTCGGCACCGGATTGGCGCCGGGACAACACGGGCTGGTGGGCTACGACGTCCTGGACCCTGCACAGGACAAAGTGGTGAACATGCTCGGCGGCTGGGATGCCATGGTGCAACCCGGACGATGGCAGCCCCACCCCACGGTGTTTGAGAGGGTCGCAGCCGAACTTCCAGTCACGAGCGTAGGGCTCGCGCGCTTCGACGGGTCGGGGCTGACCCGGGCAGCGCTGCGAGGCGGCAGGTACGTGGCAGGAGGTACCCCCGAGGCACGGGTGCAGGCGGTGTGCAAGGCGCTGGGTGCGAGCGATCAGGCGCTCGTCTACCTCTATCTGAATGAGCTCGACAAGACCGGGCACCGCTCAGGCTGTGCTTCTCCCGAGTGGGGGGACCGGCTTGAAGACCTGGACCGGACCATGCGATCCCTCGCCGCGAAGGTCCCGCCCCACACCCTGCTGCTGCTGACGGCGGATCACGGCATGGTGGATGTTGCCCCGGAGCAGCACGTCGACTTCTCGGCTGATGCCTCGCTGGTCGACGGCGTCGCGCATACCGGAGGAGAGCCGCGCATGGTTCACCTCTATACAGAGCCGGACCTGCCTGACGTCGGCATGCAGCGTCTAGTCGATTCCTGGCGGACGGCGCACAGTGCGCATGCGTGGATCCTCACCCGAAAGGAGGCGATCACCGCAGGACTGTTCGGGACAGTCTCGCCGGACGTCGAGCCTCGGATCGGGGATGTCCTGATCGCAGCGAGGGAACCGGTAGCGTTCTACGACACCCGCCGGGTCCCGGCGTCAGCACTCGAGATCGTTGGTCAGCACGGCTCCCTCACGCGTGCCGAGCGTGAAGTGCCGTTGCTCACCCTGGTGAAGCCGGGGCCCGGTCCGGTTCGGATGGTCGGACGCTAATCCATGGCCGAGCTCATTTTCTTCTCCGGGACCATGGATTGCGGCAAGTCCACCCTTGCCCTGCAGATGGATCACAACCACAGCGCCCGCGGACGCGCCGGGCTGCTCTTCAGCTCTCATGACCGTGCGGGGGAGTCTGTCATCTCGAGTCGGCTGGGACTCATGACCCAGGCAATTGAGGTCCGCTCTGACACCGATTTCTGGGAGGAGCTGGTCAGAAGCCGCACTCACGGAACCCGTGTCGACTACCTCATCTGCGATGAGGCGCAGTTCTACACGCCCGTGCAGATTGAGCAGCTTGCGCGCATCGTCGACGACATGGCCATAGACGTCTTCGCCTTTGGAATCACCTCCGACTTCCGCACGCAGCTGTTTCCGGGGTCGCGGCGGCTGGTTGAACTGGCCGACAGGACGCAGGTCCTTCAGGTGGAGGCATTGTGCTGGTGCGGGCGCCGGGCCACGCACAACGCGCGCACGGTTGACGGCGTCATGGTCGTCGAGGGAGAACAGATGGTGGTCGGAGATGTTGAACCGTCCAGCACCGAAAGCGATCCCGGCCAGCCGCGGCTGACGGGCGGAGGGCTCGATGAACTCGATCTTCCGGCCGGTCCGGTGATCGGTTATGAGACGCTCTGCCGGAGGCACCATATGCGCAGAGTGACGGCGCATACTGCGCGCACCCACGCCGGCAGCGACGTGCCGCTGCCCTTCGATCCGGCTGCCGCACGGCTCTGAGACCGGGGACTGTTAGTCGCCCTTGGTCCCGAACACGATCTCGTCCCAGCTGGGCACGCTGGAACGCCGGGGCTTCAGTTTCCGGTCAGCGTTCTGATCAGTTGCTTTGGCTGGAGCATCGTCCGGTTCCGATTCCGGAACTCGTTCCGGTGAACCTTCCGAGCGGCGGTCCGACCCCCTGCTCTCGGACCGCGGAACCGCAGCCTCGTCTGTGTCGCGGGCGAAGCGCTGCGGCCTCGCGATGACGCTTACTTCACGCGTGTCGGTGCTGACGCCTTCGAAAAGACGGGGAGTGCCGTCGTCGTACGTGTGGTCTTCGGAGTTTTCGCCTTCAAAAATGGAGGGAGCCAGGCTCAGCCCCGGGAAGGGAGTCGGATCAGCGCTGCCGGAATCGTCGGTGCCCTCTGCCTCGTCAGCTCCCTGGCGGGGGTGAGCGGCTGGAATGTGGCCCTTGGCGAGCATCAGGGCCAGCGCATCATCGCCGTCTTCATCCGCACCCAGCCGCTGCCCTCGGCGTGAGCGCAGTACCTCGAGCAGTTCGTCGGAATCGTCCTCTTCAGGAGAGTCAACGGCCGCATCCGTTTCAAAATCGAAGACCCTGTCCGCGACCGCACTCAGCTTCCGGGAGGGCAGCGGACCATCCAGCGGCTCAAGCTCGCTCAGGACCTGCGCCCAGCGGTTTGCGTTGAGGACCGCGCGCCGGGACGGGTTGAACGTCCACTGCGCCGGCGGCTCCTCACCGACGGAGGCGGCGGATCCTGTGGGCAGCTCGAACCTGACCACGACCGCCCACAAACCATCCGGCTTTCGCCAGGCGTCCCATTGCGCTGTATCAGGGTCCACTCCGAAGGCGCGCAGCCGGAAGCGCACCATATCCTCAAGCTGGGCCGGGTTTTCGCCGAACGCGGAGCGGTATCCGTCATTGGACGGCAGCGGGGAGGCGACTTCCACGCGCTGCGCCAGGTGAGCCATGTAGTCGCGTTCGGCGCGGACCGGGCCTTCGTAGCGCAGCACGTGCTGCAGTTCGACGCCCGTCTCATCGACGATGTCCTGGGCGGTTGCGCCGCTGCGGATCCTCGCCTGAATATCTCGGGGCGCAAGGGAGGGGCGCTTGGCTGCACCGCCCGGCCGCTCGGTATCAGCGGACGGCTCCTGCCGTGCCGCCGGACGTGTGGATGGCCTCGAGCTCGCCATCCGCAACGCCTCGTTGACGGGCAGGCGGAACGAAGCCCCGCCCTCACCGCTCAGCAGCAGATGACCTCCGCCCTCATCCACGCCTACCAGCCGTAGCTCCTGCATGAAAAACCCTCCAGCCGACATACATTACTTTCAGTGAAACTCTGCCATTCAAAGGGGTTGGCTCCTACTCCATCCCTGGTGTGGCGCGGAACTTGTGCTCTGATTGGCTTTTGAGGGAGCGATCAGCAACAATCTCTGCGGTGCGGGCACAAAAGTGGCCCTCTCAGCGTTGTGACACGGACAGGATTCCTGCGCTTTACGGCACCGTTCCTGTAGCGCGGATTTGACCATGGCACCTATGACCACTTACATCCACCGGAGCGTGAACTACTAACTATGGCGACTGACTATGATGCGCCGCGGAAGACTGATGACGAAGTCAGCGAAGACTCGATTGAAGAGCTGAAGTCCCGCCGCACGGACAAGCAGTCCGCGGTTGTCGACGAGGATGAGACGGAGGCTGCGGAAGGCTTTGAGCTTCCCGGCGCCGACCTCTCCGGCGAAGAACTGCTTGTGCGCGTGCTCCCCGCCCAGGCCGACGAATTCACGTGTGCCTCGTGCTTCCTGGTGCGTCATCGCTCACAGATTGCGAAGGAAAAGGGCGGGTTGGCCTACTGCAAGGACTGTGAAGGCTGACTTCCGCTATCTTCCGGATGCTCTCACCCGTTCGTGTCGCGTGCCGAAGCGTCACACTCCCTGCGCCGGGGCGGTCAGCGCGGCTTTGAGCTGCTCCGGCCGCCTCGTCGACGTCAACCAGTACGGCGTGGGATCCTCTGCGTCCTCGATCGTGATCCTGACGACGGGCGAGATCCACCCGCGAATGCAGAGGTAGGCCCTCCCATGCAGCTCGGTTCCGCGCTGCGCGGTGGCGTCGGCGCCTGTGAACGCCGTGACGTCGCCGAGGTACCGGCGCTCGATCTGTGCCTTGCCCACCTGGAGTTCCGCAGCGGTTACCCGAATTCGCGGTGTGGACAGCACCAGCAGGGTGGTCAATACGGCCGCAACAACGACGGCGGCAACAATCCCCGCCTCGATGCTGATCGGTATGAACGTGAACACCGAGGCGACGGCTGCGCCGGCCACCACCATCCAGATCCACGGTGCCGGCCACAACTTCTCTTCGTAAAGAACCGATTCACCGGCGGATCCTGTAGGCATGTCAGCTAGCTAAGCACCTTTCCGACCGCTTTTCATCCTGGCGCGAAGGCGCTGGCCCGCAGGTGGAAGCGCTAGAGTAAAAGGAGCAAAGGGCTCCGGCGCATTCCGCGCTTTCGGCGCATCGCGCCGGTGAGCAGCGCGTGCAGTGCCCGCCCCCAAAGAACCGTGCCATCAAAGAATCGTGCAGGAGAAGACATGCTTGATACCGCGGAAGCTCTATCCGTGCAGATCAAAATGCTCGACGACGGACTCGAACCACCTGCTTATGCACACGCCGGTGACGCCGGCGCCGACCTGTCCACGAGGATCGACTTTGAACTCCAGCCGGGCGAGCGCGCACTCATTCCTACCGGTGTCTGCATCGCACTGCCGATAGGGTACGCGGCGTTCGTCCACCCCCGGTCGGGGCTGGCTGCACGGCACGGAATCACTGTGGTCAACGCGCCCGGCACGGTAGACGCCGGTTATCGCGGAGAAATTGCCGTGACGCTGCTCAATACCGATGCGTCGACGCCGTTGACTTTCCGCCGGGGCGACCGCATCGCCCAGCTGGTTATTCAGAAGGTGGAGCAGGCGACATTCGTAGCGGTGGAGAACCTTCCGGACTCAGCGCGCGGAGCCGGCGGTTTCGGATCCACGGGCGGATTCGCTCCGACCGCAGAAGCCTCACGCTGACGCAACCGACCGGCAGCGACCAGCTGCCCATGACCATCGAAGGAGGAACCCGATCATGATCTTCGGGCGCCGCAAGAAAAGCCAGCATCAGAGCGAAGCAGCAGAGACAGCTCAAGACGACACGGCATCGATCTCGCCTGACGAAACCGCAGGGGACCGCGAAGAACGTGGTGCAGAGAATGCTCCAGCTCAGGCTGAGCCGACTCCCGGACGTGCTTCAACAGGCCCATTCGATGAGTCGGAGAAAGACACAGCGGCGGGGTACATCGACCTCGGCGCCCTCCGCATTGCCGCTGCCGAGAACCTTCAGCTCCGCCTCGAGGTTGAGGAACGGACCAAACGCGTGATCGCTGTGACGCTGGATATCAATGGTTCCAACCTGCAGCTCCAGGCCTTCGCCGCTCCACGGTCGGAGGGGCTCTGGGATGAAATCCGTGAGCAGATTGGTGCCTCGGTGGGCTCGCAGGGCGGAACCGTCTCGGAGCGGCAGGGCGAGTTCGGGACTGAACTGATTGCCAAGCTACCCGCGCAGACACCGGACGGCCGCGCCGGTTTCCGCGTTGCCAGATTTGTCGGCGTTGACGGTCCGAGGTGGTTCCTCCGGGGAGTGTTCGGCGGCCCCGCTGCCATGGATCCTGCCATCGCCGGGCCCATGGAGCAGCTCTTCCGCAACGTGGTTGTGGTTCGAGGAGACCATCCGCTGCCTCCGCGTGAACTCCTTCCGCTCAAGCTGCCGAAGGACGCCGGAGCCCCGAAGCAGCCTGAGCAGCCGAAAGCGACACCGGATGACCCGCTTCGGCGGGGCCCCGAGATCACTCACATTGGCTGACCAGGGTGCACCAGGGAACCCGGCAGCGGCACCGGCTCCATTACCGGCGCGCGGACGGTTCGCCGGCAGCGGCTTCGTCGAACGGGTGAGGATTCTGCCACGCAGCTCCGCGCCGCAGTTCGACGCCACGATTGCCCTGCACACCCAGCGGGCTGCCTCCCCGGCCGCGGAAGCCGCGCCCCCGGGAACCCGCGTCCGGCTTGTCTGGATCGGTCAGCGCCGCATCCCGGGGATCGACCCCGGAGTCGATCTGGCTTTCGAGGGCATGGTCAGCCTCATCGACGGCATTCCCACCATCCACAACCCGCGGTACGAGATTGTCTGCCGTCCTGAGGAGTCACTGTGAACCAGCCCGCTGAGGACCGCACCGGCGGCGACGCCTCGGATAATCCCGGGGAACCGGTTCCAGACTTGAGCATGAGTGCGCTTGCCGGCCAGTATGCGGCAAAGGCCGGGGTTCGTCAGGACGAAAGCGGGCGAATTGACGTCCTCCAGTCGATCGGGGGTATGCGTGGTCTGGCCGAGAGCATCCTTCCGGGTCTTCTGTTCACGGTGGTTTTCACCATCCTGCGGGACCTGCAGATCTCGCTCATCGTTGCCCTTGCCGTCTCGGCCGTCTTCACGATCACTCGATTGCTGACCAAGACACCGCTCACCCAGGCTCTGTCCGGGCTGATTGGTGTGGGAATCTGCGCGTTCGTCGCCAACCGGACCGGCAACGCGGAAGACTTTTTCCTTCCGGGTTTTTTCACCAATGCCGCGTATATCGTGGGCATGGTCGTTTCCATTGCGGTCAAGTGGCCGCTGGCCGGGCTGCTCTTCGGCTTCATCCGGGGAGAGGGAACCGAGTGGCGCAGGAACGCGTCGAGGATCCGGGCCTACTCGCTGGCCACCTGGCTGATCGTTGCCGTGCTCGCGCTGCGGCTCATCGTGCAGGTGCCGCTGTATCTGGCAGACAATATCGCGGCGCTCGGCACCGCCCGGGTTGCGATGGGAGTTCCGCTCTATGCGCTCGGGCTCTGGTTCGCCTGGCTCGTCTCCCGGCCGGCGCTTGTGAAGAAGGAGCATCCCCCGGCCTGACACAGGCTTGTCAGGAAGCGGGCCGTAGAGCTGCTCTCAGTGCGTCTTCCGCGGCAATTGCAGCGACGAAGAACAGTTCATCGCCGGCTTCGACAACATCATCGGGGCTGGGCGTGATGGGGGCATCGTCACGGAGGATCGCCACGGCCGTGCAGTCGGCCGGCAGTTCAATCGATCCGAGAGTCCGTCCCACGAGCGGGGAATCCTGCGGAACAGTGAACTCCACAATCGCTGAGACACCGGTCTGTAGCGTCAGCAGTCGCACCAGGTCGCCGATCTCCACCGCTTCCTCCACGAGCGCGGTCATCAGTCGCGGAGTGTTCACCGCTACATCCACGCCCCAGGAGTCGTCGAACATCCAGTCGTTCTTCGGGTTGTTGACCCGGCCCACTGTGCGCCCTACCCCGAACTCGCTCTTCGCGAGGAGGGAAACCACCAGATTCACCTTGTCATCACCGGTAGCCGAGACAACGACGTCGGCCTCGTCCAGCCGGGCGTCCTTCAGGGTGGTGAGTTCACAGGCATCGCCGATCAGCCAGCGCGCGCCCTTCAATCCGCTTCGGCCGACCACCTCCGGCTTCTCGTCAATCAGCAGGATGTCGTGGTTATTGGAGAGAAGTTCGCGCGCGATGGATGACCCGACACTCCCGGCCCCGGCAATGACAACCTTCATTCCTGCTCCTCCCGAGGCGGCTTCGACAGTACCCGAGCCACTTCGTCTGTTGCGACAGTTTCCATCATGGCGTGGACTACATCGCCTTCCTGGTAGCTGGTCCCGGAGACCGGCAGCATTCCCTCGCCGAATCGGGTGAGGTAAGCAACGCGGACCCCTGCCGCTGATTCGATTTCCTTCACAGACCTGCCGAGCCAACCGTCATGGAGTGCGAGTTCACCGAGGATGAGCCTGCCCGAGGATTCACGGAAGTCACCGTTGATGCTCTGTTCAGGCAGAATCCGGCGCAGAACCTGGTCGGCGCTCCACCGGACCGCCGCCACCGTGGGTATTCCCAGCCGCTGGTAGATCTCGGCCCGTCCGGGATCGTAGATCCTGGCGACGACGTGCGGCACGTGAAAGATCTCCCGGGCAACCCGGGTTGCAAGGATATTCGAATTGTCTCCGCTGGAGACGGCCGCAAAGGCATAGGCGTTCTCAATGTCGGCGTTTTTCAGGGTGTCGCGGTCAAACCCCACACCCGTGACCTTGCGGCCGCCGAATGAGCCCCTCAGCCGGCGGAACGCGCGGTCGTCCTGATCGATGATCGCAACGCTGTGCCCGGACTCGTCGAGCGTATGCGCAAGGCTGACTCCCACCCGGCCGCAACCCATGATTACGAAATGCGCCACTGACCACCCCTGGTTGTCTGCTTCCCGATTGTCAGACCTAAGCGTAGTGGTCCGGTAGAGGCGACGCCGCTCAAACGCGCTAGTCTGTGGGCTGTGCTGACATTCTTCGAGGCCGTCAAGCGGGTGCTGGTGGGCAAACCGTTCCGCAATGACCGGCTCCGGCATGAGACCCTGCCCAAGAAGATCGCCATGCCGCTGTTCTCCACCAGCGCGCTGTCCTCGGCAGCGTACTCGCCGGACGAGATTCTCCTCACCCTCGCGCTGGCGGGCGTTACAGCTGTTGCTGTGTCGCCCTGGGTGGGTCTCGCCGTCATCGTGGTGCTGCTGGTGGTCATAGCGTCCTACCGTCAATCAGTGCACGCCTATCCTTCAGGCGGTGGCGATTATGAGATCGCCCGGCGCAATCTGGGCAACGGGGCCGGCGTGACCGTCGCCGCGGCCCTCATGGTGGACTACGTCCTCACCGTGGCGGTGTCGGTCTCCGCCGCCGCGCACTATCTAATCTCGCTGGCGCCGGCCCTGGCGGGCACGCAGAGCGCGCTGGCGGCGGGCGCCGTCGTCGTTCTGGTGCTTGTGAACCTGCGGGGATTCACACGGGACGCACGGGTCCTGGCCGTCCCGTCCTATATCTTCATGGCGGCGATCCTCGCGCTCTGCGTGGCCGGGATCGTGCAGCGGCTCTCCGGGACGCTGGGGGAGGCGCCGAGTGCCCGCTTCGAGATCATTCCGGATCCGGCGTTCGAGAGCGGTCTGGTAGGACTGGCCGGAGCGCTGCTCATCCTGCGGGCGTTCTCCTCGGGCGCGGCTGCGCTGACCGGCGTGGAGGCACCGAGCGCAAACGTGCCGAGTTTCGAACCGCCGCGCGGCCGCAATGCAGCGAGCACGCTGCTCGTCCTGGGCGTGGTCGCGTCGGCGATGACGGCGGGGGTTATTTACCTGGCGAACGCGACCCGCGTGCATGTGGTGCAGAATCCGTCGGAGCAGCTGCTGCTTGGTGGTGAACCCGTGGGAGGCTCCTACGTCCAGAACCCGGTGATCAGCCAACTTGCCAGAACCATCTTCGACGGCGGAAGCCTGCCGTTCATCGTGGTTGTGTCAGCGACTGCGCTCATCCTCCTGCTGGCCGCGCACGGAGCGTTCAACGGCTTCCCGGTGCTGGCATCGATCCTCGCCAAGGATGGATACCTTCCACGTCAGCTGCGTACCCGCGGCGACCGGCTCACCTTCAGCAACGGCATCATGGCGCTCGGTCTCGGGGCCATTGCGCTGATCGTTGTCTTCCGGGCGGACGTCACCCAGCTGGTGCAGCTGTACATCGTCGGCGTCTTCGTCTCCTTCACCGCCACCCAGCTCGCGCTGATCAAGCACTGGACCCGGGAACTGCGCAGCACCGTCGACAAGAAGCACCGCCGGCAGATGAACAAGTCCCGCGCCATCAACTCGATCGGATTTGTACTCACCGCCGCAGTGCTCGTGGTGGTCCTGGTGACCAAATTCGAGTTCGGAGCCTGGATCGCAGTCCTTGCGATGGTGGTGCTCTTCGCGGTCATGCTCAGCATCAAAAAGCACTATGACCAGGTGGCGCGTGAACTTGCGATCGACGACGCCGCCTCCGCCCGCGCCCTGCCCTCACGGGTCCACGCCGTCATTCTCGTGTCGCATGTGCGCAAGCCGGTCCTGCGCGCGCTGGCCTTCGCCCGTGCGTCCCGCCCCTCAAAACTTGATGCGATCGTGGTTGATGTCGACGCCGAAGAGACCCGCCGCACGCTCGAGGACTGGGACCGGCTCGAGCTCCCGGTGCCGATCACCGTCCTCGCCTCGCCCTACCGGGACACCATCCAGCCGATCATGGACTACATCAAGTCCATGCGGCGGAATTCGCCGCGGGACCTCATTGTGGTCTATATCCCGGAATACGTCGTCGGTAAATGGTGGGAGCAGCTGGTCCACAACCAGACCGCGCTGCGCATCAAGACCCGGCTGCACTTCGAGCCGGGGGTTATGGTGGCAAGCGTGCCATGGCAGTTGGCATCCTCCGACGCCGCCCGCGAATCCCAGGACCTCAGGTGACCCAGAACCCAGAACTCGAACTAACCATCGGTCCGCCCGCCCACGGCGGGCACTGCGTTGCCCGGCACGAGGGCAGGGTGATCTTCGTGCGCCACGCGCTGCCCGGAGAGGTGGTGAAGGCACGCCTGACCGAGCACGACGACGACGCCCGCTTCTGGCGCGCGGACGCCACGGAGGTGGTCCAGTCCTCTTCCGACCGCGTGAACCACCCATGGCCGTTGGCTGACGCCGGCCTCGCCGGACTGCGCGGCACCCGCCCGGTGGGAGGCGCGGAATTCGGTCACATCGACCTGTCCGCGCAGCGCCGTCTGAAGAGTGAAATCTTCTCGGAGCAGCTTGTGCGCCTTGGAAAGATCGAGCGCGACATCACCGTCGAACCGGTTCCCGATGAAGCGCCGGACGGGCTGGGATGGCGCACCCGGGTGGGTTTCGCCGTCGATCCAGACGGGCATCTTGCCATGCATGAGCACCGCTCGAACGTGTTGATTCCGGTGGCCGATATGCCGCTGGCCGTTCCTGCGATCAATGGCCTGGCGCTCTGGAACCTGGACTTCAGCGGCCTGGATGGAGTGGAAGTCGCCGCGGGGTCCGGGGATGATGAGCCGCTGGTGCTGCTCAAGACCCGACAGGATCGGCCTAACCGCAGGATCCGGGCGGTAGCTGAGGAAATCCAGGGCGCGTCGGTGGCGGCGTGGAACCCTGAAACGGGCTCGCTGACGCAGCTCCGCGGTAAGACCTGGGTGCGTGAAACCGTTGGAAACCATAGCTTCCGGGTCACCGGAGAGGGCTTCTGGCAGATCCACCGTAGTGCCCCGGCGGTCCTGACAGCGGCGGTGCTCGAGGGCCTCGATGCAGCGCCCGGCCTGCGGTTGGCGGATTTGTATGCCGGAGCGGGATTGTTCACCGCAGCGCTCGCGGAACGCGTCGGTGAGGCGGGTTCCGTCCTCTCCGTCGAGGGATCATCGGCAGCGAGCCGTGACGCGCGGAGGAATCTCCACGGGCGTGCCCACGTGGATATCGTGCAGGGCAAGGTGGAGAAGGTGCTGCGTGAGCGCCGGCCGCATCTGGACGCCGTCGTGCTGGATCCGCCGCGGGCCGGTGCAGGCAGGGAGGTCGTTCGGGCCATGACCGGAACCGGCGCAAAGTCGGTGGTGTACGTATCCTGCGATCCGGCTTCCTTCGCCCGCGATGCCGCCTACTTCACGGCGGCGGGATGGAGCCTTGAATCCCTGCGCGTGCTTGACCTGTATCCGCACACGCACCACATGGAGTCGGTGGCAGTCTTCCGCGGAGAGTGAGCGCTCGATAGCTGCATACCGATAGGATGAAAATGTTGTTCCGCGTGGACTTCGCGGCCTTATGATCGACGCGAAAACCCGACACCTGCTCCTGCTGGAGTCTTAGGTACTCCTAACTAGCAGCTCGCGCCCGCCGGAACAAGGATAGAAGACGGCGAGAGGAGTCCTGACATGAGTAGTGTGGACAGCTTCGGTTCCAAAGGCGTACTAGACGTCGCCGGTGCCGAATATGAGATTTTCCGGTTGAATGCAGTTGAAGGCGCCGAGAGCCTTCCGTACAGCCTCAAGGTTCTGCTCGAGAACCTGCTGCGCACCGAGGACGGCGCAAATATCACTGCGGATCACATTCGCGCCCTCGCAGACTGGGACGCAGACGCCCAGCCGAGCACCGAAATCCAGTTCACTCCGGCGCGCGTCCTGATGCAGGACTTCACCGGCGTGCCCTGTGTCGTGGATCTGGCCACCATGCGGGAAGCTGTCAAGGAGCTCGGCGGAGATCCGGCGCGCGTCAACCCGCTCGCACCTGCTGAAATGGTCATCGACCACTCCGTGCAGATCGACGTCTTCGGCAATTCCGAGGCGATCGAGCGCAACATGGAGATTGAATACGAGCGCAATGGCGAGCGTTACCAGTTCCTGCGCTGGGGCCAGACCGCCTTTGATGACTTCAAGGTTGTTCCCCCCGGAACGGGCATTGTGCACCAGGTCAACATCGAATACCTGGCGCGTACGGTCATGACCCGCGAGGTAGACGGTACGCTGCGTGCCTATCCTGACACCTGCGTCGGCACCGACTCCCACACCACCATGGTTAATGGCCTGGGCGTGCTGGGCTGGGGCGTCGGCGGCATCGAGGCCGAGGCCGCGATGCTTGGCCAGCCCGTGTCGATGCTGATTCCACGCGTCGTCGGCTTCAAGCTCACCGGCTCAATCCCGGCCGGCGCAACGGCAACCGACGTAGTTCTGACCATCACGGAGATGCTCCGCAAGCATGGCGTCGTCGGGAAGTTTGTTGAGTTCTACGGCGAAGGCGTTGCAGAGGTTCCGCTGGCCAACCGCGCCACCATCGGCAACATGAGCCCGGAATTCGGTTCAACGGCCGCCATGTTCCCCATCGACGACGTCACGCTCGAGTACCTGCGCCTCACCGGTCGCTCCGAAGAGAGTGTCGCGCTCGTGGAGTCCTACACCAAGGAACAGGGCCTCTGGCATGACCCCTCGCGTGAGATCCGTTTCTCGGAGTACATCGAGTTGGACCTGTCCACCGTTGTTCCTTCCATCGCAGGGCCAAAGCGGCCCCAGGACCGCATCGCCCTGACGGACTCCAAGGAGCAGTTCCGCAAGGACATCCACAACTACACCGGTAACGCTGATGATGCAGCGCTGGACGAGGCGCTCGAGGAGTCTTTCCCGGCCTCAGACGTTCCTGCCATGACGTCCACGCTCAAGCATTCCGCTGCAGCGTCGGCAAACGGACGGCCGTCCCGGCCGGTCAAGGTCAATATGGCGGACGGGCGGGAATTCATCCTCGACCACGGTGCAGTAAGCATCGCGTCGATCACCTCGTGCACCAACACCTCGAACCCGTCAGTGATGCTGGCCGCGGCGCTGCTCGCCCGGAATGCCGTGGACAAGGGCCTCGCTTCGAAGCCCTGGGTGAAAACTTCCGTGGCACCCGGCTCGAAGGTTGTCACCGATTACTATGACAAGTCCGGGCTGACTCCGTACCTGGAAAAGCTTGGCTTCTTCATCGTGGGCTACGGCTGCGCCACCTGCATCGGCAATTCCGGTCCGCTTGAGGAGGAAATCTCCAACGCGATCCAGAACAACGACCTCTCGGTTGCTGCAGTGCTCTCGGGCAACCGGAACTTCGAGGGCCGCATCAACCCCGACGTCAAGATGAATTACCTCGCGTCGCCGCCGCTGGTCATTGCCTACGCGCTGGCTGGAACCATGGACTTCGACTTCGAGAATGATCCGCTCGGACAGGACGAGTCAGGCAACGACGTCTTCCTGCAGGACATCTGGCCGAGCCCCACCGAAGTGCAGCAGGTCATCGATTCCTCGATTGACGAGGCCATGTTCTCAAAGGGCTACGAGGGAGTGTTCGACGGCGATGACCGCTGGAAGGCGCTCGATACCCCGGAGGGCGACACCTTCGCCTGGGCGGAGGACTCCACCTACGTGCGCAAGCCTCCGTACTTCGAGGGCATGCAGGCCCAACCGGAGCCGGTAGCGGACATTGAGGGAGCCCGCGTGCTCGCCAAGCTCGGTGATTCCGTCACCACCGACCACATCAGCCCCGCGGGATCGTTCAAGTCCGACAGCCCGGCGGGCCGTTACCTCCTCGAGCATGGCGTAGCCCGTAAGGACTTCAACTCCTACGGATCACGCCGCGGCAACCACGAGGTAATGATCCGCGGCACCTTCGCAAACATCCGGCTGCGCAACATGCTGCTCGATGGAGTAGAGGGTGGCTTCACCCGCGACTTCACGCAGACCGGCGGACCGCAGGCCTATATCTACGATGCCGCGATGAACTACCAGGCCGCAGAGACACCGCTGGTTGTCCTCGCGGGCAAGGAATACGGTTCAGGGTCATCGCGTGACTGGGCTGCCAAGGGCACTGCGCTGCTCGGAGTCAAGGCCGTCATCGCAGAAAGCTACGAGCGTATCCACCGGTCAAACCTCATCGGTATGGGTGTGCTGCCCCTGCAGTTCCCTGCCGGTGAAAATGCTGCAACGCTCAAACTGACCGGAACTGAGACGTTTGCCATTGAGGGCGTCACCGAGCTGAACAACGGCAACTCGCCGGCAACCGTCAAGGTGACCGCCACTCCGGAAGAGGACGGTAGTCCGGTCACCTTCGATGCTGTCCTCCGCATCGACACGCCGGGTGAAGCTGACTACTACCGCAACGGCGGAATTCTGCAGTACGTCCTGCGCCAGTTGGCAGCAGCGTCCTGACCGAGCCCCCCGTCCATGCAAAACACGCCGTTCCCGGTATTGGGAGCGGCGTGTTTTGTGTTGCACCGGCGGCGCGCGACGGCCGCGGGCACGGCTGGGCGGCAGGCCGCGTTAGAGTTAACAGCGTGTGAGAACGCACCGGTGCCGTGAATCACAAGTAGCAGAAGGAGGCGCGATGGGACTCCTGGAGACCATCCACAGCCCACAGGACCTCACCAGGTTGTCAGGACAGCAGCTTTCCCGCCTGGCAGCGGAGATACGTGCCTTCCTCATCCGTACCGTGTCGCGAACCGGCGGCCATCTGGGTCCCAACCTGGGCGTTGTTGAGCTGACAATCGGCATTCATCGGGTGTTTGACTCCCCTCGCGACAGCATTGTTTTTGACACCGGGCACCAGTCCTATGTGCACAAACTCCTGACCGGACGTCAGAATTTTGATTCCCTGCGCCAGCAGGGCGGGCTCTCGGGCTATCCTTCCCGTGCTGAATCAGTCCACGACGTCGTTGAAAGCTCGCACGCCTCGGCGTCGCTTTCATGGGCGGATGGCATCTCGCGGGCGCGCGTGTTGAACGGCGAGGAGGATCGCACTGCCGTTGTTCTGATCGGCGACGGCGCCCTGACCGGCGGAATGGCCTGGGAAGCGATCAACAACATCGCCGCTGACCAGCGGCGCCGGGTCGTGATTGTCGTCAATGACAACGGTCGCTCCTACGCACCCACAATCGGCGGGGTTGCTGACTACCTCGCCTCGCTGCGGCCAACCCTTGACACGGTGCGTACCCACCGCGTGTATGAGGGCACCCTCGACTGGTGGAAGCGCAAGCTGCAGAACGGCGGTACAGTGGGCCGCTTCGCCTACAAGAGCCTGCACGCCACCAAGAAGGGCGTGAAGGACTGGTGGGCGCCCCAGGGCCTCTTCGAGGATCTGGGCATGAAATACATTGGCCCCATCAACGGTCATGACCTCGCTGCGGTAGAGCACGCACTGACCCAGGCCAAAAACTATGGTGGTCCGGTCATCGTCCATGCCATTACCGAGAAAGGCCACGGCTACGCGCCCGCACGTGCCGATGAAGCGGACCAGTTCCACGCCGTCGGAATCATTGATCCTGAAACCGGCGAGCCGATCGGCGCCGGGGGAGTACAGTCATGGACCTCGGTTTTCGCCGAGGAAATTGCGGCCATAGCCGATGAGCGGCAGGACATCGTCGGCATTACCGGCGCCATGCTCATTCCGGTCGGGCTCCACAAGTTTGCCGCGAACCACCCGGACCGGGTGTTCGACGTCGGCATTGCGGAACAGCATGCTCTCACCAGTGCAGCCGGCATGGCTTTTGGCGGCCTCCATCCGGTGATCGGGCTGTACGCCACCTTCCTGAACCGTGCTTTCGATCAGCTTCTGATGGATGTCGCCCTCCATAAGGCGGGCGTGACCATTGTGCTGGACCGCTCCGGAGTTACCGGGCCGGACGGCGCGAGCCACCATGGTATGTGGGATCTCTCGATGCTGCAGATCGTACCGGGGCTGCATCTGGCGGCGCCGCGTGATGCCACCCGGCTTCGGGAGGAACTCCGCGAGGCGGTGGCCATCGGCGATGCACCCTCGGTGGTGCGTTACTCGAAGGGTAACGTCGGTGTCGAGGTTGAGGCTGTTGAACGGCTCTCCGACGGGGTGGACGTCCTTTGCCGCAGACCGGCCGGTTCCCGCCAGAATGATGTCCTGATTGTCAGCGTCGGAGCCATGAGCGAACTCGCGCTTGATGTATCCAACCGGTTGGGGGCCCAGGGGATCAGTTCCACCGTCATCGATCCGCGGTGGGTATTGCCGGTGGCCCGTTCAGTCATTGAGCTTGCTGCCGAGCACCGCATCGTTGTGGTCATCGAGGACGGGGTGCGTGCCGGCGGCGTCGGATCGCGCATTCGGCAGGAGATGCGCTCTGCCGGCGTGGATACGGCACTCAACGAGGTTGGCCTGCCGGTGGAATTCCTTGACCATGGCTCACGCAGCGAGGTTCTGGAGCGTGTCGGGCTGACTGCCCGGAAGGTTGCACAGGACACAGTGGAGCAGGTGCTCGGAACCAAGGTGCCCGTGGCGCGTCCGTTGCCCGGTGAGGTGCCTTCGGCCACGGGTCAGCTGCCTAAGCTCTAACCCGCCGGACACAGCTCAGCCGAGGAATGCCCGGGAAAAACTGAAGAACACAGAGGCCGCGGTCGCTACGAGCAGCAGCACGGTGAGCGGCCAGGCCCATTCGGCAAGGAACCGCCGTATGCCTCCGGGCGCCGGAAGATCTCCACGGATGATGTTCCGCGCCGTCAGCAGGACAGTCAGGACGATCAGAACTGCCCACACCGCCATACAGTACAGGCACAGGATGTGGATCACGAACAGCGCCTGGCTCCAAAGCCAGACGACAAAAATGAACCCGAGGCTGACTCCGATCTGCAGGCCGCGCCAGTACCAGCGGGCCGGACGCGCACCCGAGAACAGGACCATCGCCGTCGTGAGGATGATCGTGAAGGCAACAAGGCCGATCAGCGGATTGGGAAACCCGAACAACGCCGCCTGCCAGGTGCGGAACACCTCGCCGCAGGAGACAAACGGGCTGATGTCGCAGGACGTCACGTAGTTCGGATTCTCGTACAGCGCGATCCGTTCCAGGACCAGTTGCCCCGAGGCCAGAAAGCCGACGACGCCGCACACGGCCATCAACCACGCCATACCGCGGTCGCCGGCCAACGCAGGTTGAGTGCTTCCGCTCCAACCCGCCGGCTCTGTCCGGGCGTCCTCGGGCATGCGCCCCTCCTCGGTATCGCTGTGCCGGCTTGTTTGCCACCAGCGAGTCTAGCGGCCGGTACAGGCGGTGGTGATGGGCGTGTGAGACAATGAACGTGGCTGGTGCGGGAACCACATTCCGGTGCCGGTCCAGTGACAGGCTTCCGGTTCTGCCGGCGACGCTCCTGCGGATTTGGCACTTCATGGTGAACCCCGCAGAATCCGCCGGGCAGGACCCGCGCTGGTTTTCAGCGATCGGGCAGGAAAAGCGCCACTGGTCTTCGAGTGATGCCGCGCCCCATGGTTGGCGCGACCTCGAACGACACAATAACGACTTCCGGGTGGCGCGTGCACTCACGCCGCGGACACCCGACCAAGCGCCTCGCGGCGACGGAATGTGGACGCCGTTCGCGGGGGTGGAGCACAGCCGAATATGGATACAAACGCATCAGACACCTCAGAGGTCCTGACGGACACAGCTGAGCAGGAAGCGCCGGCGCTCAAGGCGCCGCGTACCCGCCGCAGGAAAAATGAGGACGTAGCTGAGCCTCCGGAAGCCGTACCGGCGGCCGCTGACGGTGAAGAGGCCGCGCAACCCGCGCGCCGCCGGACTTCCCGGCGGGCGTCACAGCCTGAGGTCAGCCTGCCCGAGTCCCCATCCCAGCCGCCGTCGGTCGGTTCAAACGCCGGTGCTTCCGGAACTTCTACTGACGCCCCGACCGGCGAAGCTGTCGTCGAAGAGGGCCAGTTTTCGAGCGATGCACCCGCAGCAGAAAAGAAGCCCGCGCGCACCCGGCGTACCCGCAAATCCGCGACCGATGTGAGTCCTGAGCCGTCCGCGGCCTCAGCGGAGGCGCCGGATGAGGCCGGTTCCTCGCCGGAGCGGCCCGTCCGCCGTCGTCGTGTGGCAACGAAGGCAGCCACCGTGGAGGGTGCTACCGGAGGGTCGGCAGTAGAACCCCCAGCAGCAGTTGAGCCTGCTGCCACGGAAACTGTTGCGCCGGATGTTCAGTCTGCCGGTGCTCCCGAAGTGCCGGCGGCCGAAGAAGCTCCCCGCCGATCCCGCCCGACGCGCAGCCGTCGAGCAACACGCAGCGCGGGGCCTGCAGATGACTTCGCCGATTCCGGGAGCGCTGGAACGGGCGTAAGCCAGGACGCTCAGACTGCTGCCGGCGCACCGGAGGCTGCGCCGGCACCAGACGCTGCGGCCGACGAGGACGTCGCTTCCGGGGGCGCCGAAGCGGATGACCGTGCCGGCCTGGACCCCTTCGCCGTTCCGGATTCGCCGGTATCCCTGCTCTTCCACGCTCCGGACCTCACCGCGGTTGTGCCGCGGACGCCGCCGAAGACCGCTCCGAAGGCTGTTACCGAAGACGCCGAAGACAATACCGAGGGCGACGACGACGGGCGCGGACGCCGCCGGAGCAGGCGCAGCAGGAGCCGCAGCCGGGCGACGGAGTCTGAGGCCTCCGAATCCGGGCCGGAGGCCCGGAACCAGGGGCCGGCGGAATCCGGTGAGGAGAGCGAGCCGGTGACCTCCCGCCGTCGCCGTCGCCGCCGCCGCGGTGATGAGGACCTCGAACTTACCGGCGGGCAGGATGATGATCCGCCGAACACGATCACGCGTGTCCGTGCGCCGCGGCAGAGCCAGGAAGCGCCGTCGGACCAGGTGACCAGCGTGAAGGGATCCACCCGGCTGGAAGCCAAGAAGCAGCGCCGTCGTGAGTCGAGGGATTCGGGCAGGCGCCGCCAGGTCATCACCGAGGCGGAGTTCCTTGCACGTCGTGAATCCGTTGACCGCCAGATGGTGGTCCGCCAGCGCGACGACAGGATCCAGATCGGTGTCATGGAGGACGGAGTGCTCGCGGAGCACTTCGTGTCCAAGACCCAGCAGGATTCGTTGATCGGGAACGTCTACCTCGGCAAGGTCCAGAACGTCCTGCCCAGCATGGAAGCTGCCTTCATCGATATCGGGCGGGGACGCAACGCCGTACTGTATGCCGGCGAGGTCAACTGGGACGCGGCCGGACTGGACGGCCAGCCGCGCCGCATCGAGCTTGCGCTGAAGTCGGGCGACCCGGTGCTGGTGCAGGTCACCAAGGATCCGGTGGGCCACAAGGGCGCACGGCTGACCAGCCAGATCTCCCTTCCCGGGCGGTACCTGGTGTACGTGCCGGGCGGCTCCATGACCGGAATCTCCCGCAAGCTTCCCGACGTTGAGCGCAATCGCCTCAAGCGGATCCTCAAGGACCGGCTCCCGGAGAACGCAGGCGTCATCGTGCGCACCGCGGCAGAGGGAGCCAGCGAAGAGGAACTGACCCACGACATCAACCGCCTCCGCTCCCAGTGGGAGACAATTGAGGGCAAGGCGAAGTCAACCAAGACGCTCGCGCCGGAACTGCTCTACGGTGAACCGGACCTGACCATCAAGGTGGTCCGGGACGTCTTCAACGAGGACTTCTCCAAGTTGATCGTCTCCGGCGAGGAAGCCTGGGACACAATAGAGGCGTACGTCATGTACGTCGCCCCGGATCTCGTGGGCAGGCTCGAGAAGTGGACGAAGGACGAGGACATCTTCACTGCCCGGCGCATCGACGAGCAGATCCACAAGGCACTGGACCGCAAGGTGTTCCTGCCTTCCGGCGGCTCGCTGGTGATCGACCGGACCGAAGCCATGACCGTGGTCGATGTGAACACAGGCAAGTTCACCGGCAGCGGCGGCAATCTCGAGGAAACCGTCACCAAGAACAACCTTGAAGCGGCTGAGGAAGTCGTCCGGCAGCTTCGCCTGCGCGACATCGGCGGCATCATCGTCATCGACTTCATCGACATGGTGCTCGAGGCGAACCGCGACCTCGTGCTGCGGCGGCTCGTCGAATGCCTCGGACGGGACCGGACCAAGCATCAGGTCGCTGAGGTCACCTCGCTGGGCCTCGTCCAAATGACCCGCAAGCGGATGGGAACCGGGCTGCTGGAGGTGTTCGGCGAGAACTGCGAGCACTGTGCGGGTCGCGGTGTCGTCACCCATGACGAACCGGTTGAGCACCGCAGGCACGCTGTGTCGACGGAGAACCACCAGCAGCACCTGCGCCAGGAGAAGATGTCCCGCAGCGAACGCAAGCGCCGGGCGAAGACTCCGCCGGTGGAGGAGGAGCACGTTTCCCCGCCGGAACCGAGGGCCGACGACGCCGAACGCCAGGCTCGTGCCGAAGCCGCGCGGGCTGCCCTGGCCAGCATCGCCGCTGCCACTCATGCGGCGCATGAGCACGATCACGGGCAAGGAGTCTCGCCGGTGGCGGAAGCGCCGTCGTCGGCCGCTGTGCTGACGATCAATGGGGAGCAGGTGACGCTCCCCAAAGCGGAGAACGCGCCTGCTTCCGTCCGTCCGGAGCCGGCCCTGACCCTGGAGAGTCTGACGGAGGCCTTCAACCGCTTCCCTACGGCGGGTGGGGCGGATTCCGGCAGCCCGGCGCGCGAGGATCCTGCGAGCCCGGCCAGCGGGACCATGGCGCCTGCGGAGGACGAACCGGCGCATCGGGCCCCGGCGGGCCAGGAGGCGGCGAGGCAGGGCATGTCCGCGGACGGCTCCGGTGCGGCCCCATCGTCCGGTCACCGTAAGCGGCGGCACCGAGCCGCCAGCAGCGCCCAGGGCTCGGCTGAGAACGCCACGATCGAGCGTGCCGCTACCGTGGCGGACGCACCGGCAGCCGGAACACAGTATGTTGCACGTGCCGGCAAAGCTGCGCCCAAACCGCAGCAGTCGGACGAGCCCATGATCCTGGGAGTCGGGGTGCCGGCCTCCGAGCTGTAGCAATCGTCGCTCGACGGAACGCGCCGTTCCCGGTCTGAAGGGGGCGGCGTGTTCTGATTGCGGGCGGTGAGCCCCCTGCACGGTAGGGTAGGCCACAGTGACACGCGGTGCCCGGTTCCGGGCTGAGATGAAACGCGTTGAACCTGATCTAGAGATGGCCGTCAATAGGCGGCCTTTGGCCTAGCGGAGGGATGTCGCGGATGAGTATTCGCACGCTCGTAGACACAGTGGAGCACACAGAAGCCCTATCGGTTCCAGCGCGGGCGCGGACTATTCCGCACGTGCTGAGCATTGCGGGAACAGACCCCACCGGCGGGGCCGGTATTCAGGCTGACCTGAAAAGCATCGGGGCGCAGGGTGGCTACGGTATGGCGGTAGTCACTTCCCTTGTTGCCCAGAACACCCGCGGGGTGCGCAGCGTGCATACACCGCCGTCGACGTTCCTCGGTGAACAGCTGCAGGCGGTCAGTGATGACGTCACCATTGATGCGGTGAAGATCGGGATGCTCGGAGACGCGGAAACCATCCGCACAGTCAGGCGATGGCTGCCGCGAGCGACCGGGGCCGTCATAGTCCTCGATCCGGTCATGGTTGCAACCAGCGGGGACAGGCTGCTGGCCTCCGACGCGGAGGACGAGTTGCGCTCCCTGGTGCCGCTCGCTGACCTCGTGACGCCGAACCTGCCGGAGCTCGCGGTACTGCTCGGTGAGCCTGTTGCCACAAGCTGGGACGCGGCTGTGGAGCAGGGCAAACGGCTTGCAGCTTCAACGGGTACCTCGGTGCTGGTCAAGGGCGGCCATCTGGAAGGTGCCCTGGAATGCCCGGACGCGCTCGTAGACGCGTCCGGCGACGCCGGCACAGTCTCCGTGGTGGGCGGTACTCGCATCGATACACGGAACACGCACGGTACCGGCTGCTCCCTTTCGGCGGCCCTGGCGACCGTCCAGACGCGCACCGGGAACTGGCACCAGTCGCTGCTGATCGTGAAGAAATGGCTTCGGGGCGCGCTCGAACGAGCCGACGAGCTCAACGTGGGGCAGGGAAACGGACCGATCCATCACTTCCATGAGTTCGTACCCGGGCCGATCCCGGCGCCCCCGCCAGAGGAGCGCCCGTTCAGCGAGCAGGTCTGGGAGCTCACCACAAGCCACCGTCTGGCGATCGAGACGCTCGGGTTCGTACGGGCGCTCGGCGACGGTAGCCTGCCGCCTGAACAGTTTGCGTATTATCTGGCACAGGACGCCATGTATCTGAGGGGCTACTCGCGCGTGCTGTCCAGGGCAAGCGCTCTTGCACCCAGCGAGGCTGAGCAACTCTTCTGGGCGAAGTCGGCACTCAGTTGCCTTGAGGTGGAATCCGAGCTCCACCGGACGTGGCTGACCGGACGCGGGCAGTCACCGGCCCAGGGGCGGGTGACGAGGGCCTACGTTGACCATCTGCTGGCAGCCTCTGCCAACGCAGGCTACGCCGTCCTGGTGGCGGCGGTCCTGCCGTGCTACTGGCTTTACTCACACCTGGGCAATGCCCTGCACTCGCAGTGGATCGGCAACGGAGCCAGCCCGAACCACCCGTACGCAAACTGGCTGGAAACGTACGCCGATCCAGCGTTCGCGGAGGCCACCGCACGTGCAATTTCCATCGCAGATTCGTGTTTCGCTGCTGCCCCGCCCGCAGACAGGGAGGCAATGGTCGAGGCGTTCGAAGCATCTGCCTGGTATGAACATGAGTTTTTTGACGCGCCGACACGCCTTGATTTGCGGGATTCCGCGAAATTGCCGTAATCTGGATCTTCGGTGCGGCGCCCTCGTATGGCTATTTTCGGGGCGTGGATGCATCGTGAGTGCACTAGCACCCCTCCGGCTGCGCTGACAACAGCGTACGGTCCCGGAAACAGTATGCAAACAGTTTGATCGTCGAGAGAAGTGAGTTCCCAAGTGGTGTACGCGATTGTCCGCGCAGGCGGCCGCCAAGAAAAGGTTTCCGTGGGAGACCTCGTAACCCTTGACCGCGTCCCCGGTGAGGCCGGCAGCAGCTTCCAGCTGCCTGCTCTCCTTCTGGTAGACGGCGACAAGGTGACTTCAGCAGCACAGGACCTGGCAAAGGTCAGTGTCACTGCCGAAATCGTCGAGAATCTTCGGGGCCCGAAGATTGTTATCCAGAAGTTCAAGAACAAGACCGGCTACAAGAAGCGCCAGGGTCACCGTTCAGAGCTCACCAAGGTCAAGATCACGGGTATCAAGTAACCGCTGCAGGTTCCTTGATCCAAAGATTCTGTTTCAGAAAAGGGCAGGCATAACAGATGGCACATAAGAAGGGTGCGAGTTCCACTCGCAACGGTCGCGACTCCAATGCGCAGTACCTCGGCGTGAAGCGCTTCGGCGGACAGGTCGTCAAGGCAGGCGAAATCATCGTCCGCCAGCGCGGAACCCACTTCCACCCCGGCGCCAACGTCGGTCGTGGCGGCGATGACACGCTGTTCGCCCTGGAAGCCGGTGCCGTTGAGTTCGGTACCCGCCGTGGACGTCGCGTTGTCAACATCGTGGGTGCGGCTGCCGAGTAGTACTCGCAACCGCACACCATAGCAGCGTTATACAAGAGCACTAGGGTGGGGTGAGCCAATCAGGCTCACCCCATTTTCTTTTAAGCCGATAAACTCGGCAAAAATGAGAAGTTTCTCAAGAGGAGTACACCGTGGCAAGCTTCGTTGACCGGGTAGTTCTGCACGTCTCGGGCGGCACCGGCGGGCACGGGTGCGTCTCGGTCAAGCGGGAGAAGTTCAAGCCGCTGGGCGGGCCTGACGGTGGGAACGGCGGCGACGGCGGAGCCGTCATCCTTCGTGTGGAACCGCAGACCACAACCCTGCTGGACTACCATCATGCCCCGCACCGCCATGCCACCAACGGTGGAAACGGCATGGGTGACTGGCGCGAGGGAAAGAGGGGCGAGACGCTCATCCTTCCCGTTCCGGACGGCACGGTAGTGAAGACGCGCGACGGCGAAGTGCTGGCTGACCTTGTCGGCGCCGGTACCGAGTATGTGGCAGCAGCCGGTGGACAGGGTGGTCTCGGTAACTCCTCACTATCGTCGCAGAAACGCAAGGCACCCGGGTTTGCACTCCTGGGTATTCCGGGTGATGCCCGGGATGTGGTGCTGGAACTCAAATCCATCGCTGACATCGCCCTGGTCGGGTTCCCCTCGGCCGGCAAGTCCAGCCTCATTGCCGCCATGTCTGCGGCCCGCCCCAAGATTGCTGACTACCCGTTCACCACTCTGCGTCCCAACCTTGGAGTCGTACAGGCCGGCGAGGTCCGCTTCACCATCGCGGATGTCCCCGGACTTATTGAGGGCGCAAGCGAGGGCAGGGGACTGGGCCATGACTTCCTTCGACACGTCGAACGGTGCGCCGCCCTCGTCCATGTGCTTGACTGCGCCGCGCTTGAGACTGACAGGGATCCGCTGAAGGACCTTGAAATCATTGAGAGCGAGCTTGATCGCTACGCCGTTGACATGAGTTACGCCGGTCCCGGCGGTGAGGTTGTGCCGCTCAATGAGCGTCCGCGCCTGGTGGCACTCAATAAGGTGGATGTGCCAGACGGCCGTGACATGGCAGAGTTTGTGCGTCCGGAACTTGAAGCCCGCGGTTACCGTGTCTTCGAGGTGTCAGCTACAAGCCATGAAGGGCTCCGGCAGCTCGGGTTCGCGATGGCGGAGATTGTGCGCGAGGCCCGCGAGCTGCTCAAAACCGCACCTCCGGTTGTGGCTCCTCCGGTGCTCCGTCCGCGCGCAGTCAACGAAAAGGGATTCGTCATCCGGCGCGAGGAGAAAAACCTCGAACCCCTCTTTCGGGTGTTGGGTGAGAAGCCCGAGCGCTGGGTGAAGCAGACCGACTTCACAAATGACGAGGCTGTTGGCTACCTTGCGGACAGGCTCGCTAAGTTGGGTGTTGAGGAACAGCTCTTCAGGAGCGGAGCGAAGCCGGGGGACACCGTGGTGATCGGCGAGGGCGACGGCGTCGTCTTCGACTGGGAGCCAACCATGATGGGCGGTGCTGAACTTCTCGCTTCTCCGCGCGGTACCGACATCCGTTTGGCCGAGTACGTGCGCCCCACGCGTGACCAGAAGCGTGAGGACCACCAGAACCGGAAGGATGCGCGGGCCGCAGCGCGCGAAGAACTCGAGGCAGAGCGGAGGGCCGGCATCTGGACGGAGTCGGTCAACTACAAGCACTCCGGTCCGAAGGCAGCGAAGAACGACGGCGCCACCGACACCGGCTCCGGCGATGACGCTGGCGAGGACTGATTTCGCCGAGCACCAGAAAATCCGCAATCAACAGAAGGAATAGATGACAGTAAAGCGCCCGATCAAAACCCGCTCCGGACTGGCGAAGGCCAAGAGAATTGTTGTCAAGGTAGGTTCATCTTCCCTCACGTCGCTCTCCGGAGGACTCTCCGATGAAGCCCTGTTCGCCCTGTCCGATGTGCTCGCTGCCCGCCATAACGAAGGGACCGAGGTCATCCTTGTCTCCTCGGGAGCAATTGCAGCGGGCCTCGCTCCGCTTGGACTCCCACGGCGACCGAACCAGCTCTCGTCGCAGCAGGCGGCTGCCAGTGTGGGGCAGGGCCTGCTCATGGCGCGCTACACCCACGCATTCGGCGCTCACGGGGTCACCGTCAGCCAGGTCCTGCTGACCCTCGATGACCTGATACGGCGAAGCCACTACGCGAATGCGCACCGCGCAATGGAGCGGCTCCTGAACTTCGGCGTGGTCCCCATCGTCAACGAGAACGACACCGTGGCAAGCTCCGAGATCCGCTTCGGGGACAATGACCGCCTGGCTGCCCTGGTTGCCCACCTGGTCAAGGCTGATGCGCTGATCCTGCTTTCTGATGTCGACTCCCTCTATGACGGTCCACCCAAGGACGGAGCAAAGCGCATCCCCGAAGTCCGTGGACCTCAGGACCTCGAGGGGGTGAGCATCGGCAAGACCGGGAAGGCCGGGGTCGGTACGGGCGGTATGGTGACGAAGGTCGAAGCCGCCACGATCGCCGCTTCCTCCGGCATTCCAGCACTGGTCACATCGGCGGATAATGCCGGACCGGCATTGGCTGGAGAGGACGTGGGAACCTGGTTCAGCACCAATGGCCGCCGCCAGCCGATCCGCCTGCTCTGGCTGGCCCACCTGGCCCGGATTCAGGGAACGCTCACGCTTGACGACGGCGCGGCCAAAGCCGTGGGGGAGCGGCGGCGGTCGCTCCTGTCGGCGGGAATCGTTTCAGTCGGCGGAGAGTTTGAGGCAGGGGATCCCGTCGAGATGGTGGACCGAACCGGTTCGGTCATTGCCCGGGGGCTTGTGAACTACAGCTCATTCGAGTTGCCGCGGATGCTCGGCAGGACCACCCGCGAGCTGTCGAAGGAACTCGGCAGGGAATACGAGCGTTCAGTGGTGCACGTCAACGACCTGGTCGTGCTCAATACGGTCGCACCTTCCTGACCCCGGCTGGGGTTGGGAGGACGCGCTCGTTAGACTGGAGTGATGACTGACGTGACTACACAGCAGACTGCCCATCAGACAACCACCGAATCCGCCGACGGCGAGCAGCCGGCCACGCCGGTGAACGTCGAGCAGGCTGTGCACGCCATAGCGGACCGCGCCAGAACCGCATCGCGGATCGTTGCCCGGGCCAACCGGTCCCATAAGGACAAGGCGCTCGAAGCCATTGGTGAGGCACTCGTAGCCAATCAGGGCGCCATTCTTCGGGCCAACCAGAAGGACCTGGAGTCGGGGCGTGCCAAGGGCACCTCAGCTGCCCTGCTTGACCGGTTGAGCCTGAGCGAAGAACGGATTGCGGGTTTGGCCGCAGCGCTGGAGAACCTTGCCGGCCTGCCGGATCCCGTAGGTACCATCGACCGCGGGCAAACTCTGCCTAATGGCGTCCGTCTCCGGCAGGTCCACGTTCCCCTCGGTGTGGTCGCAGCCATCTACGAGGCCCGGCCCAATGTGACGGTGGACATCGCCGGCCTCGCACTGAAGAGCGGCAACGCCGTCATCCTGCGTGGTGGCAGTGCCGCCGCTCATACCAATGCTGCGCTTCTTGGCATTATCCGGGATGCACTGGACCGCACGGGGCTGCCTGCGGATGCCGTGCAGACTGTGGACGAGTTCGGCCGCGAAGGAGCCAACGTCCTGATGAAGGCACGCGGACGGGTGGATGTACTGATTCCCCGCGGTGGCCATGACCTGATCCAGACGGTAGTCAGCAATGCAGCCGTACCCGTCATTGAGACGGGCGAAGGCAACGTTCACATCTTCCTCGATGAGAGCGCGGACGAGGAGATGGCGGTAGACATCCTGCTCAATGCCAAGACACAGCGCCCCAGTGTCTGCAACACGGTTGAGACCCTCCTCGTGCACAAGGACGCGAAGGCTGCCGCGGCAGTTCTGGAAGCACTGTCCGGTGCCGGTGTGCGTATCCACGCAGACGCCCGGATTCAGGCTATCCTCCCGCAGGGCGTAAGCGCTGATACAGCCAGCGAGGATGACTGGGCGCGTGAATACATGGATCTCGACATCGCCGTTGCAATGGTGGACACCGTGGATGAAGCGCTGGAGCACATCCGTACCTGGAGCACCGGCCACACCGAAGCCATCATCACCAATAACCTGGCACGGTCTGAAGAGTTCATTGCCGGTGTGGATTCGGCGGCCGTCATTGTCAATGCTTCCACGCGATTCACCGACGGCGGCGAGCTCGGCCTGGGCGCCGAGGTCGGCATCTCCACTCAGAAGATGCATGCCCGGGGACCAATGGGCTTGCGCGAACTGACCACCACGAAGTGGATCATCCAGGGCGACGGACAGATCCGGCGGTAGTAACGCGTAGGATAGTACCGAAACAGTACTGAAAGTACGCGCTGACCCGCGCCCGGCGGCGGGCGGACACCTCGTTCCCAAGGGGAGAAGAATGCTGACACAAATCCTCAACGTTGCTGTTGTTGCAGGCGAGACTGCCGAGCACCACAACGAGCTTCCGATGCCTGCCATCGCGTACGGCGCCATCATCATGGGGTTGCTGTTGTTGCTGATGTTCGTCACTATCGCCTTCACCAGCCTGGGGCACCGGCATGAGGCAGTGCAGGAGCACGCCGATCCCCATCGCCAGCATCCGAACAAGCATGATCACGGCGAATCGGCCCACTGATCTCGTTGACCGCTCCGCCCGCGTCCACCCCTGAGCAAGGGATACTCCCGAACGCTCGCCCTTCCGATGGCCCTGCCCGCTGGCGTCTGGGAGTCATGGGTGGAACCTTCGATCCGATCCACCACGGTCACCTCGTTGCGGCCAGTGAAGTTGCGGCAGCCTTCGACCTCGACGAAGTCGTCTTTGTTCCGACGGGCCAACCCTGGCAGAAAAATGCCCAGGAAGTCAGCCCGGCCGAGCACCGCTACCTCATGACCGTAGTGGCCACGGCATCAAACCCGCGGTTCACGGTGAGCAGGGTGGATATCGACCGCCCGGGCCCTACCTACACGATCGACACACTCCGGGACCTGCGAGCTACACGGCCGGAAGCGGAGTTGTTCTTCATCACGGGCGCGGACGCCATGGCGCAGATTCTCTCCTGGAAGAACGTGGATGAGCTGTGGTCTCTGGCGCACTTCGTCGGTGTCACCAGGCCTGGTCATGAACTGAGCACGCAACGCAAGGACGTCAGCCTGATGGAAGTTCCGGCTATGTCGATTTCTTCGACAGACTGCCGTCGCCGAGTCTCGGGTGGAGAGCCGGTCTGGTACCTGGTTCCGGACGGCGTCGTGCAGTACATCGCAAAGCACGGGCTCTACCGGAAAGGTGCCCCTGAGACGGGAACGCCGGTCCAACCTGAAGTGTCCACAACAACATGACAATCACTGGGTGAAGAAGTAATGAGTAACGGTCACGAGTCCCCGCAGAGCCGGAGGTCGCTCCGACAAGCGAGCGCAGCCTCCGCCGGGGACCACTTGCCGTCGCAGGGAAGTTCCGAGGGGGCACTGATGCCCGGGCACCGGCCGCCGGCGCAGTCCGGCAAGCCGGCGGCTGTCAGCCTTGAACCTGCGCCCCGCGAACGGCGCAGCCGGCGGGCAGCAAACGCTCCTGTGGACGCGCCGTCGGCCGTGTCGGCTCCGTCCACGGAACGTCTGTCGCAGGTCCGTGCCCGTGACCGCGAAATGCTGCGCAGCTACCGTGCGCTGGCTGACCAGCAAGTCGACCAGCCCGCAGGCA
Organism: Arthrobacter sp. KKT183; assembly: GCF_055657625.1. Lineage (NCBI taxonomy): Bacteria > Bacillati > Actinomycetota > Actinomycetes > Micrococcales > Micrococcaceae > Arthrobacter > Arthrobacter sp. KKT183. Next base: position 1,443,860 of record NZ_CM145770.1, read on the forward strand.
TCCCCACCCGACGCCAACTTCGTCTCCAGCAGCAGGCAGCCCGCGAGAAGGCGCTGCAGGCTGAAGGCACTCCTCTCACGTCGCCCGCCGAGGTAAGCCCATCTGGCGTTGCTCATCCGGACGGGATGACGGTGGAGCAAGCTCTGGCTGCGCGTGAAGCAATTGCTCACCAAGCGCAAAACCAGGTGGCGGTCATGGAAGCGGCGGCGAAGGACGATCCCTTCTCGGTTGACCTGGAGATCCTCGCCCAGCAGAAGGCACTTGCCGAGCGTGCAGCCGTGCTCAACACGCGTGCGCAGAAAATCCAGCAGCTCACGCAGGAGAACCGGCAGCGCAAGCCGCTGCTCAATGACCCGACAACGGCGCACAATCTCTCGATCGTTTCCCCGGTCGAGTTCGTTCGGGCTCCGACGGAAATTCCGGAGGGCGCTGAGCCCTCGACCTCCCACATCCCGGTTGTGACTGCGCCCGCTGTGCCGAGCAGGCCGCCGTCGTCGGCGTTGTCTCCGGACTCTGCGGGACGCTCGCAGGTGCTAGCGCAGGCGGAGGCAATGGTCCGTGAACAGCGCCGTCCGGGTTCCGACGGCGCCACTCCCATCCGTGCGCGCAGCGCCCACGGATTGGAGCCCCTTGATGCGATGACGGCAGGACTGGCACGTGTCCAGCGAATGCGAATCGCGCAGTATTCGGTAGTAGGTTTGGGCGCTCTGGCGCTCATCACCGGAATCATGATGATCGTCGGCCGCTTTTAGCAGCCGACCACACCCTAGGAGATTAGTGAGCGCATCGGAATCGTCCATTGCGATTGCCCGCACCGCAGCACGCGCGGCGACGGACAAAATTGCACAGGACATCGTGGCCATGGATGTCAGTGAACGCCTGGCGATCACTGACGTCTTCCTTGTGGCCTCGGCCCCCAGCGAGCGTCAGGTCAACGCCATTGTTGACGGCATCGAAGAAGAACTCTCAAAGCAGGACCTGAAGCCCGTACGCCGCGAGGGCCGGAGCGAGGGCCGCTGGGTACTGCTTGATTACGTTGAGGTGGTCATCCACGTGCAGCACCAGGAAGACCGCGTTTTCTACGCCCTGGAGCGGCTGTGGGGCGACTGCCCCAAGGTTGACCTGCAGCTGGAGGGCGCGTCGGGCGCTGCTCCCGCAGACACCGCGTCCGCCGAGTGAGTCCGCGCGCCGTAGACAGCGCAGCTGGGGACTCCGCACCAGAGGGTCGGCGGATCGTTTTCTGGCGGCACGGTCGGACTGAGTGGAACGCCCGCGGCCTGTTCCAGGGCCAGGAGGACATCGCGCTCGATGATCTTGGCAGGCAGCAGGCTGCACAGGCAGCGCACGAGCTGAAGCACCTGTCGCCGTCGCTCATTGTGTCCTCGGATCTGGAACGGGCGCGGGATACTGCAGCGGCATTGAGCGTAGCCACGGGAGTGCCTGTGGGTACGGACCCACGCTTCCGGGAGACCTATGCCGGCCAGTGGCAGGGACTTGCGTTCGCGGAGATCGGCGCGAGGTTTCCCGAGGAGCAGCAGGCGTGGCATGAAGGGGATCCCTTTGTTGCTGCCGGCGGTGGAGAGAGCCGGTCGGACGTCGGCGGGCGCATGAAGGCGGGGACTCTAGAGGCCGTCGCTCAGTTGGCGCCGGGACAGACGCTCGTCGTGGTCAGCCACGGCGGAGCGATCCGCGCAGGCGTTGCCGCCCTGATGGGTATCCCGGCGAACCTCTGGGGATCGCTGGCTGGTGTGGCCAACTGTCACTGGTCGGTTCTGGAGGAGCTGAATCCGTCGTCGTCGGCGGTGCCGCTCAGATGGCAGTTGACCGAGCATAACGTCGGGCTGGCATCCATGCCGTCGTCGCCGCTGGAAGGTTGAATCGACGCCGTCGCGCCGATTTTGCGGGGGCAGGAAAATTGTCTAAACTGAACAAGTTGCGTCGGCCCGATCAGGGCGGGATCAACGGGTTTGGGGCTGTGGCGCAGCTGGTAGCGCACCTGCATGGCATGCAGGGGGTCAGGGGTTCGAGTCCCCTCAGCTCCACGTAAGTTGAGAAGTTCGAAACCTGCCCCGTCTGATGGCGGGGCAGGTTCGTGTCCGGCTCCGGTTGGGTCGTCTCGCCGCCGCGCGCCTGGGCGAAGACGGCCGCAGCTGGCTCGGCTGGTAGGAACGTGACGTGTTCGTCCTCGTCGATGACTATCCCCTTGAACAGTGCTCGGTTGAGGATTCGGCGTTCAGCAGGTTCGCACTTGCTGTAAAGGTCCCCGAGGTCGGTGAGGACACCGAGGATCTGATCGAGCCCCTCGTGAGCGCTGTGGTAGGTGGTTGCGATGCTGTCGAGTCGGTTGATGATCGCGTCCAGGCTGGTGCGGATGCGGTCCTGTTCGGTCCTGAGCAGGTCGAGTGGAATGGCGTCGGCGTAGTGGGCTTGGACGAGCTTGAGGCGTTCGGCTTCGAGCTTGTCGCGCTGTGCGGTCAGCACGGCGCGTTCATCGCCGCTGGAGGCTTCGAGCTGGGCGAACACCTGATGTAGGACCTGGTTGACGCGCTGTGCTTCCTCGGCGGTCAGGCCGTTCGTGCCGTAGTCGCGTTCGATGTGGTCCTCGATCCGTTCGGCGAGGATCGCCGAACGGGTGCAGCCGTTCTTCTTGCGTCGCCCTGAGCATGTGAAGTACTCGTAGCGATCTCCTTGCTTGTCACGGGGCCGTTCGATCATGAGCTTGGCGCCGCACGAGCAACGCAAGCTCCCCTTGAGGTAGTGGTCGTACTTCTGGGGCCGCTCACCGACGGCGTTCTTCGCATCGAGCTGCGTCTGGACGCGCAGCCAGGTGTTCGGGTCGACCAGCGGGCTGTGGGCGCCGTCGTAGGTGACGCCGCGGAAGGTGACGGTGCCCTGGTAGTAGGGGTTGGTCAGGATCTTGTGCAGCCCCGTGGTGATGACCGGTTTTGCCGGCTGGGACGGTGTGGGGCGAGTTGTCAGGCCACGGGTCTTCAACTCGCGAGCGAGGGAGGACAGGGACCAGTCGCCGGTGGCGTAGGCGGTGAACGCGAACCGGATCAGGTCGGCGCGGTCGGGGTCTAGTTCGATGTCGCGGGCCTCTCGGCCCTTGGTGTCGGTGGTGCGCACGTTCAGGTAGCCCAACGGTGCTTTGGTCGGGGTGCCGCCGATTGAGGCTTTCTGCGTCATCCCTTTGAGGACTTCCTGGGCGAGGTTGAGGGAGTAGAACTCGGCCATCGACGCGAGGATGCCGTGCATGAGCATGCCGGAGGGGGACTCGTCGATGTTCTCCGTGACCGAGACCAGGGTGATGTTGGATCCGCGCAGGGTGGAGTGGATGATCGCGTCATCGAGCCGGTTGCGAGCGAGTCGGTCGACCTTGTTGATGATGCAGTACCGCACCTGGTTGACTGCGATGTAGTCGAGCATCTCCTGCAACGCGCGGCGGCGGGCGGTCTTGGCGGACTCGCCGGGCTCGATGAACTCCTTAACGATGACCGCGCCGAGCTGTTCGGCCTTGCGCTGGGCGGCTTCTCGCTGGGCGGGGATGGACAGACCTTCTTCGAGGCCGTTGCGGGTGGCCTGGTCCTTGGTGGAGACCCGCAGGTAGGTGATCGCCGGTACCAGGCCGTCAGGTTTTTCCTCACCGGTCACGGCTATCTGGCGTCGTTTGTCAGTTGCCAGGGCGCGGAGTGCTGCGAGGTCGAGGCCGGAGGGAAGGTCGAGGAACGTCATCGGGTGACCGCCTTTCAGGTGCCCAACGGTGGGTTGGGTATCCGGGGCACCGGATGGCGGTCACGTCAGGATTCGAAAAGAACACCCCGGGGCGGGTTTAGGGTCGGTGCCAGCGACGCCGTGATTGTCGTGTTGGCCTCTGATTCTACCGTCCGGGAGTGAGCAGTTGTCGGAGGTGTTTGCCTGCTTGGGCTGTGGCATCGTCGGATGCTCGCAGGGCGAGGCGGATGAGGACTTCGGCGACCTTCTCGGTGTCGACGTCGTCACGCTTGTCGAATCGGACCCGGACCGGCCGGTCGGCGCCGGCCCGGTCGGTCCTGTGCGAATAAGAGCGAACCATCAGCGCTTGCCTTGCGCACGTTGGTCACCGGGGCGATGGTCGAAGGGTTCACCGGTGGCTTCGTCAATGGTAGCGAAGAACACGTCCTCAGCGGCTTGCCGCTGCCTGACCTGCTCGCGGACGAAGTCGACGAACTCATCGTCGCGGTCAGCGATCACGATGTCCTCTACCGGTGGTGCGGGCATTTCGCCGGGCCAGGTGGTCTGCCGGGTGGGGCGGTCCCGGTCGAGGCGTGTGCCGGAAGCAGCGATCCAATCGCGCAGTCGCACCCTGACGTCGGCGAAGTCGCGGTGCCAGCCGATGGGTGCGGAGCCGTTCTGTTCAGCGTCGTAGGCGCACAGCCAGTGCAGGTGCAGGGCAGATAGCTCCCAGACCAGTTCGGGGTGGTGGTGCCAGAACGGCGGGATCACGGCGGCGGGGAGCCCGTAAGTGTGGCGGAGCCAGTCGATCCACCGGTTCAGCTCCAGCCATTCTTGCTCCAGGTCGTGGGCTGAGAGCATGTTCCAGTTCACCGGGTGCGGCGGTCCGCCCACCGACTCATCGGCCATCTCATCGCCCAAGTTGTCGTCCAGGTCGTCGTCGAGGTCGCTCTCATCGGGCTCCGGGGGCGGCATGTGGTCGCTCATGATGCTGCTCCTCCCGGTTCAGCGGCCCAGCACCGGAGCATCGGCAGGCGGCCGGGTTTGAGACGGGTCGAACGCTCGGTTGTGCTCGCGGGTCGCGCTCTCGCGCTCTGCGGCAACACCGGTCCGGTGGGGTGTGCGGTCCACGTCGTAGCGGGTCCGGGCGGTGTCGTGACCGATCTTCTTCCCGACGAACTCCTCGCCCTCGATCTGTTGCGCGTCGCGGGTGTAGGAGTACTCGTGCGCGTAGCCTTCGGCGACGAAGTTGTCGCCCTTGGCGAACCGCTCGTAGGCACGTTCGGCGGTGGCCCGGTACAGCACGAGGTTGCCGAAGCTCGGCTCTCGCTTCGAGAAGGACCCGTCCGGGTCCTTGCGGTAGTTCTCCTGCCCGAACCGGGCATAGAACCGTGCGTCACCGTTCTCCGTGGTGGTGAGCTGCGGATCGGTGGCGATGAAACCCGAGATGGACTGCTGAGTGTGGATAGCCATCGGGCTCTCCTCCTGACGTTCGTGGCGACCGCCCGTGCGGGGTCGCTCGTATGAGATAGGTGCACAGCGAAGCCCGCGGCCTTTGGTCAGGAATCGACTGGGCGTTGCAGCCGCGCTTCGATCTCGGCGCGGTCTTCTTTGAGCTGCGTGCCGTCAGGGCGCGAGGGCCAGGCGCGCAGGTCGGTGATGATCGGTGGCGCGGAGCGCAGCAGGGTGACGCCGGTGCCGAACGGCAGTGTCCTGATCCGGTCGGGTGGGAGGATTGGGACGCGGCGGATGGAGCGTTGGTTGGAGCGGGTGCCGTGGTCGCCGAGGGTCACGCTGTCGGTGTACTCGTCGCGTTCGCCGATGAGCGTGGAGAGGTCTTGGAGGTCGCGGGAGTTGGAGGCGCCGCCGAGGATGATCTTGACGATGCTGGCGTCCCAGATCGCGCCGGCGGCGTTGTCTGACCACTTGTCCCGTGCTTGGGCCAGTGACTGGAGTACGGGCAGGGTGGTGATGCCGGTGCCGCCGCCCTCAGCCATCAGCGTGGGCAGGGAGGGGAGGGGGGCGAGGTTTCCGATCTCATCCAGTGCGAGCAGCAGGGGCGGGTCGAGCCGGGCACCGGGCGAGCGGGCGGCCAGACGCCGGGCGGTCTCGATGAGGTCTTCGACGAACGCGGCCACCAGTGCGGCGGATGCGCCGGCTCCGGCGCCGGTGGCGAGGAGGTAGAGGGTGCCGCGTTCTCGGATGAAGGTTTCGGGGTCGAAGCCTTCGCCGGGTCCGGGTGAGACGGCGTCGAGGACGCGGGGGTCGGCGAGGGCTCCGAGGGCGAGGGCGACGCCCTGCCAGATGCTGTCGCGGGTCTTGGGGTCGGAGTCGATCATCGCGCCGAGTGAGTCCGCCCACCCGGTCGCCGCCTGCGCGCTGTTGGTGAGGATCGCGGCGGCCTCGGCGGCAGCGGTGGGGTCGAGGGTCCAGCGGAATAGCTCGGACGGTGGCCGGTGGTCGAGGGCGGCGGCATGCAGGAGTGCTTGGAGGGCGGTGCGGGTTTTGCCTTCCCAGAATCCGCCGGATTCCACTCCGCCGGCCGAGAGCCCGGTGCCGGCTGCGAGCCCGGTGGCGCGGATCATCGCGGTCAGCGGGTCCTCACAGCCGCGGATCGGTGACCAGCGCATGCCTGCGGGGATGCCGTCGGTGAGGTGCTGGGGGTCGAACAGGGCCACCGGGCGTCCGTCACGCTCCCGGGCGCGGAGGGTCGCGGTGAGGTTGTCGGGGCGGGTGCTGGTGGTGACGACGGCGCCGGGCGCATCGAGGATGGCGTTGATGACCACGTGGAGGCCTTTGCCGGACCGCGGGGGTCCGATGAGCAGAATCGAATCCTCCACACTCGCCCACACGTCCTGGCCCTTGGAGGTGCCGATCCGGTAGCCCACATCACCAGGGGCCGGGCAGTCGAGGGATGGACGGAGAGTCGCGGCCCGGCGCAGCAGCGCTTTGGCTGAGGCGCTCTGGTTTACCTCGTGGGCGGTGGCGGTGCCGGCCAGGCGTCGCGGATCCGTGTCGACCTTGCGGGAGTAGCGGCACAGCCCGACCCACACCCAGGCCCCTGCGGCGGTGAGGCCGGCGAGCAGGATCGCGGTGATGATCCAGTACGCGACCGGGTTGAGGCCGTGCGCGTCGAGCGCTGTGGCGGGGTCGTCCGGGTTGAACAGGACTGCGAGTCCGGAGGCGGGGCCGGCGGAGGGGTGGGGTGTGCCGGTGAGGAACGCAGCCACGCTTCCTGCGGCGCGGAGGATGAGCGCGACGCCGAAAACCCCTACCAGTCCGATGAGGGCGGCGTTGGTCAGCTCGTCGCCGAAGGAACCCGCCTGGCGCTGCTGGGGCGCGTTCACGGCAGCCGCCAAACATGGACGGCGCCGGAGATGCGCCCCAGCAGCACCACCTCGCCGGTGCCGTCGCGCAGCAGGGAGGAGATTTTGGTCTTGTCGAGGAGAGCGCGGGCATGGCCGGTGCCGGTGGCATCGGTGTGGGAGACGATGACCGCGACGGCGACGTCCTCACTGGGCAGGAACCCGTCCCCGGTCACCTCGACCAGTTCCGGCGTGCGCGTCTTCGTCGCGTGCTTGCCGCGTTGCTTCTCCGGGTCGGCCTCGGGCGGCTTGGGCGTGGTGCGTCGGCCGGTGCGGATGATGTCGGTGAACACGCTCCCGTCGGTCTCACGGATTTCGATGCGCACCGCGGTTGTCCGGTCCTCGGTGATGGCATCCAGCAGGACTCCGAAGGCCCTTCGGGTCCACGCTGGCCCGCCGGCTGGAGGCGGGTAGGGGGTCCCGTCGATATTGACGTTCAGGACGCCGGTGTCGGTGACGGTGATGACCGCGCGCGGCAGGATGATCGGGGTCTGTACGGGTTCCCGCCAGGTCGAGCGGCGTGGGGGTTTGCGGTTTATCACTTCACCCCCTGAATGAGCCTGGAGCTGGTGTCGAACAGGTCCAGTTCAGCGGGATGCAGTTGGTGTTGGGTCACGAAGGCCCTGTCCTTGATCCGCCATAGTCCTTGCCCGACACCGAGCGAGGGGAGAAGTTTTTGTTCGGTGCCGGTGAGCCCGAGGGCCTGGGCGGTGGGGCCGAGCTGATCGGATTCCTGTCGGTACACGATCCTGGTCTCGGCATTCGCCAGTAGCGAGTTCGCCAGGGATCTCATGGCGGAACCGGCGTCGCCAACGTTGTCGAGGTCGGAGAGCTTGTGGAAGATCAGCATGTTCGCGATCCCGTAATGCCGCGCCAGCCGCCAGTGAGCGTCCATCCGTCGCAGCAGTGCCGGGTGGGACATGAGCCGCCACGCCTCGTCATAGATCACCCACCGTTGCCCACCGTTGGGGTCCAACAACGCGGATTCCATCCATGCGCTGGAGCACGTCATCAGCACCGAGATCAGGGTGCTGTTCTCGGTGACGCGGGACAGGTCCAGGCTGATCATCGGCAGGGACGGGTCGAACGTCACCGTGGACGGGCCATCGAACAGTCCGGCGAGGTCGCCGGCGACTAGGCGGCGCAGGGCATGGCCGACGAGCCGTCCGTCTTCGGCCAACCGGTCGTCGGCGCCCGCGTTCGGGTTGAGGATGCGGTCAACGACCATCGGCAGGATCGGCACGGTGTTCTCCCGCACCGTCTCGGTCAGGGCAAGGTCGATCGCGGTGTGCTCCAATGGCGTCAATCCCCGAGTCAGGACCGTCTCAGCCAGTGACCCGATGAGGTCACGGCGGCGGGACGCGACCGTGATCGCCCACTGCTCATTCGACAGACCGGAGGGCCGGTGGCCCTCGTCAAGCGGGTTAAGACGTGTGTTGAGTCCGTGGCCGAGGACGATCGCCCTCCCACCGACCGCCTTCGCGACCGCCGTGTGCTCACCCTTCGGATCTCCCGGGACGTAGACACGCCGCCCGAACGGAAGACTGCGTGTGTAGAGCGACTTCGCCAGGGACGACTTGCCGGAGCCGACGATCCCGGCCAGGACGACGTTCGGTGCGGTGATGATCCCGCGGGCGTAGAGCACCCAGGGGTCGTACACGAAGGAGCCGCCGGAGTAGAGGTCTTGGCCGACGAATACCCCGTCGGCGCCGAGTCCTCCTTCGGCGACGAACGGATACGCCCCCGCTAACGTGGCAGAGGTGTCCTGATGCCGAGGTAGCCGGAATCTGCCGGGGGTGCGCAGCGCTGCCGGTCCGGGTTCACCCGCGGCTGGCAGGTAGGTGGTGGCGCGTCGTTCGGCGCGCTCGGCATCAGCCTTTGCCCGCGTTTCGGTGTTCTCGGTGCGCCGTTGTTCGGCTTGGAGGCGGGAGGCGGCCTGGAGGCGCTGCTTGCGGAGCCGGCGGCGCTCGGAGGCCGGCGTGACCAGCACGGAGGTGTGCAGCCGCTCGCGCTCGGTCACAGCGACAGCCCCCGCCTAACAGATGTGGTCGCGCGGGTGGGAACGGCGAACCAGTCCTTCTCCGCCCCCGGCGGTGTCCGCACCGACTGTGGCAGGGGTGGCCTTCGGTCCGCGGCGGGGAGGGGGTTGGTGGCCTCGCGGCTGCGCGCCGTGGTCGCGTCGGCCAGAGACGGGTCGGGTGGGACCGGGTGGACGCGCAGCAGGCCCACGTGCCCCATCCCCGCGTTCGACGTGAGGGTGTAGTCGCCATCGGCCACCACGTGGTCGAGGGTTCCCGCCGGGGGCTCGTCGTAGACGTACCCGTTCTCCAACGCGGCGGCGGTGGTCTCGTCCCCGTAGTCGAAACGCTTCAAGTGCTCGATTGCCGCGCCCGTGCCGTCGCGGTCGATCAGATCGAGTACCTCGTCGGCATCCTCGCCCTGGAGGAACACCACGGAGACCCATCGCCGCGGGGCAGTCCCACTCAGTGGCTCTTCTGTAAGGTCGGGTCCCGGATGCCAGGCGATCCTCCCGGAATGACCGGACGCCGCATCGAGCCGGTCATGCACCTGATCCAGCAGGGTGCCGGCTTGGTGCAACTCGTCCGCTGCGGCCAGGGCACTGTCCGCCCCGGCGGCGTGGTCACCGTGATCGTCGTGGGCACGGTCACGGTAGGTGAGATGTGCGTTCGCGAGTTGGTCGAGCACCTGCCGAAGCGACCGCACCACGGCGGTCATGTCACCGAACACGGCGTACGTGTCGGCCGGGTTGTCGAAGGTCCGGCTTGCGTGGGCCAGGCCGCGCAGCGCTTCTGATGCCTCGGCGGCATCGGCGAGTGGATCGTGGAACGTGGGCATGAACGGCCTCCCGTGGAACGCGAGTGAGTCCCCGGATTCGGGGTCGCAGGTCAGGTGCGCGCAACGATGCAACGGCCCAGCGGGCTTGTCAGATGTGGCGGCAGAGGGGGAGCGCGGCGGCGGTGAATGCGGTGGCCTGTTGACCGACGAGCAGCCTGGTCTCGCAGGAGGTTTGGATCGCGGCTTGTTCGATGGCGGCGACGGCGGCTTCCAGCTCGTCGATGGTGGGGGCGGTGACGCTGATGAGGCCGGTGTAGCGCAGCACGCCGTGGCCGGCGGTCAGGTCGGCTTCCTGCTGGAGGACGTCGTGGTATTCGGCGGTGAGAGCGGCGTCTTCGATCTGCCCGATCTTCGCCCGCTGGGCCTGATCGGAGATGTGCTCGACCTTCTTCTTCCTGATGTCGCGTGCGGCTTGGTCGGAGCGCATCGGGGTGCACAGGAGCGTGAACGAGCGTTGGACGCCGGTGGACAGCAGGACAGGGGACAAGAAGCCGGGGTAGACCATTGATCGCGGCCACTCGCTGATCCACAACACGGCGTGGTGGGCGGAGTCGGTGCGCAGCCTTGTCCAGGACTCGTTGACTGCGACGGGGCCGGCGGTTGCGAGGTTCTGCCCCAGCTCACCGTGGCGTTCCAAGGTCGCTGCGATCGCTGGGTCGTACGCGCTGCGGAGGATGACGGCGATCTGTCCGGGGGTGAGCCAGCCGGAGGGGGTGAGGTCGGCGGAGCGGAGGGCTGAGGTGAGGGTGGACATCTCTTGGCGCAGGACGGCGGTGGCGCCGCGGATGCCGCCGCCGGCGGTTCTGATCTGCCGGGCGGCGTTCTTCATGTCCAGTGACAGTGACAGGGTGGAGGCGTGCCGTTCTCCGGCGGGGCCGGCACGGTCGATGAGTTCGGCGTAGGTGGTCGCGGCCCAGGAGTCATCGGAGATCCCGTGGGAGGCCCACCATTCGGCGAGCCCGGCGCCCGAGTCCGGCAGCGTGCGCTCCAGCACCTGGAGGGTCGCGATCCGACCGGAGCGGCACACGGTGGCCAGGACGCGACCCCAGGAGGTGACGCGGCGTTCCTGCTCGCCCGGGTCCAACAGCACGAACGCGGGGTGGGAGACCTCGCACACCACGGTCAAGGTCTGCTGGCGGGGGTCGTGGATCATCCCGGCGCCGGTTTCGGGGTCGGTGTATTCGCGCAGCCGGGCTGTGTCGCCGGGCAGGGCGAGGGTCCCGACAGGCCGCGGTGTCACCACGCGTCGCCGGTACAGGAGCTGCCCGCCGGTGGAACGCCAGAGCCACCAGAATGCGACGGGTAACCATTCGATGGCGGGACGTCCTGCCATCGGTGTCCAGGTCAGGGCGGCGGCGAGCACCCAGACGGGTGCGGTGTAGGCGAGCAGGATGCCGCCGCCGGCGTAGAGGGCGGCAATGATCGAGAGGACACCGGTCGCCAGGGTGATGAGCTGGGACAGTGACAGGCCCAGGAGCACTCCTCGGCGGGTGAGGCGGGAAAATTTCACCGGCACCAGCTCTGAGGACACCGTGCGCTCATTCTTCGTCGTCATGGCTCACTGCCTCCCGGTCGGTTGCGGCGCCGGTGGTGGGGTCTGCTTCGACGCGGACGGCATCCTGGGTTCCGGTGTGGACGGCGGGGGCGCCTGTGCCAGCGGGGATGTGCCGGTCTGGGAGGCGGAGTCTGCGGCGGTCTCGCCTTGCCCGCCGAGGGCGGTACCGGCTTTAGGTCCGGCGGAGGCGACGTCCTTGGCGACCTTTGTGCCGATCACCGTCGCTGCGGCCGGACCTGCCGCCGCAGCACCAGCACCCGCCCTCGCTCCAGTTCCTGCGCCGGCGGAGCTGTTGCCTGCGGCGGCGGCCTTCCCTCCGCCAGCAGCGCCACCAGGTGCCTGGGGTGCCGGGTTTTTCGGTGAGGGCGGGTTCTTCCCACCCCCATCCCCGCCGCCGTTGTTGTCGCCGTCGAGGATCTTCTTCGGCTCGCCGCCCTGCGGCTTGGATGGTGTGGGGATGGGCCGGTTGAGGGCGTTCTTCGCGTCCTGCTCGGACCCGATCGCGTGGTACATGTCGAAGCCCACAAACGACAGGAACTTGTAGGTCAGGTAGGGAGCGAAGGCGGCCATCGCCATCAGCACGATCCCGGCGATCGGATCAGCGACCGAGGACAGGTCCGCATCGATCGGCGCGCTGACTTGGGTAATGGCGACGAGGAACATGACGACCAGGACGAGTTTGGAGACGATCAGGGCGATGATGAACATCGCCCACTTGCTGATCCACCCTTTCGTGGCATCCCATGACGCACCGGAGAACGCCAGAGGGGCGAGGACGATCGCGACCAGGAGGAGTGCTTTGCGGACGAGGAGGGAGAGCCAGACGATCGCGGCGGCGGCGATGGCGAGGCCGGCGAGGAAGATCGTGATGATCGCCCCGACACCGGGGGCGGCGATGTTGATCCCGACCAGGCCCGCGGCGAGCAGGGTGATCTTGTCGCCCATCGACTCGGTGGTCTCGCCGGCGGCTTGGATGATCCCGATGCAGAGCTGATCGACGATCTCCAACAGCAACGCGGTCAGGGTGATGACCACGAATGATCCGAGGACGGATTTCGCGAGTCCGAGGGCGGCGCGGGAGAGGGCGGTGGGGTCACGGCGGATGAGTCCGGTGATGAGTTGGAGGCAGAAGAAGATCAGCATCACGAACACGGCGATGCCGAACAAGATGTTGTAGACGGCCACGTACTCCGGCCTGGTGACGTCCACGAGGGTGGTGGTGTCGAACACCGTCCAGACGGCCTCGAACAGCCAGCCCGCGGCGGCGCCCATCGCGGAGGCAAGCCAGTCGAACGGTGCCGAGACCAGGGTGGCGGCGGCTTCGCCGGCCACGTCGCACACGGACGAGATGATGGGGACATCGCACACGCCCACCGCAATCACTCCTCACATATAGGTGTCGAGTTGGTGGGTGGGGTCAGACCTGCTGGCCGACGTTCCAGAAGAAGTTGATGAGCGTCACCGACGCTCCGCAGATCACCGCGGCACCGCAGGACACGAGGACGCCGACCTTTCCCCGGCCGGCGAGGTGGGGGTTGGAGGAGTTGGCGCCGAAGCCCCACACGATCGCCGAGATGATCAGCGCCAGAACGGACAGGATCAGGCCGACGGTCATGACGGCGCCGACGATGGTGCGCAGCTGGGCGATCCCGGGCAGGCCGTCGCTGTTGGGGTCGATGGTGATGTCCATCGGCATGAGCGCGGGCAGAGCGGTGATGAGATCGAGCACGGTGGGTCTCCTGACGAACGAACTCCGCCTCTGAGGTGGAGAACATGGATGGGTTCGTCGGTCAGGTGCACGGGCCGTCCCCGCGGCCCCGGGAAAGCGACAGTTCCGGGATGCGGGCGGTGTGGCGTCAGAGTTGTTGGCCGAGGTCGATGAGCCAGTTCATCCACGCGACCCCGCCGCCGGCCAAAACGGTGGCCCCGAGGGCGGTCCAGGCGCCGATGCGTGCCTTGGTCGCTGCGGCATGGTTGCCGTTGGCGGTGGCGATTGCCCAGATGATGGCGCAGACGATCAGCATGAGCACGGCGGTGATGAGCACGAAGGTCAGCAGCGCGCCGACTACTTCGCGCAGGTCGCCAATGCCGCTCAGGCCTTCAAAGTCGGGGAACACGTCCATGGTCTTCAGCTCCTTGCCCGGACGGTGACGTGGAGGTGGTCGATGTGCCTGGTGGTGATATCGGTGCCGTGGGTGTAGTCGCGCCATCCTTCGGCGTCGCGGGTCAGGGACCAGATCTTGTCCTGCCAGATCAGATATTCGACGCCGAGGGTCTCGGCGTGCTCTTTCATCCAGTTGGTGACCTGCCATCCGGCCTCGAGTTGCGAGGTGGTGGGGTGTTGGCCGATGGTGTTGCGAATGTGAGATCGCATGCCCGGCCCAGGGTGTGTTCTGAGACGTTGCCGGGCCGCGGCGAGTAGCAGGCCCACGAGGTCTCGGGGAACGCTGCGGTGGCCTGGTTGTGGAGGTGCAGGAGGCGGGCGGTGATTCGCCCGTCGCTGGTGGGGTCGTCGACCATCCGGTCCGGGCCGCCGTCGAGCGGGTCCGGCTCGTCGCCGGGTGCTCCGGTGTCGGCATCGCAGCCGGTGGGGGCGCCAGTGGCGGGCTTTGGCAGATCGGCGGCCTCGTGGGCGTTGAGCCAGGCGGCGGGGTCGGTGTGCTCGCCGTTGGTGCCGCCGTTGCGGACCTCGAAGTGCAGGTGCGGGCCGGTGGAGTTGCCGGAGGAGCCGACATCGCCGATGTGCTGTCCGGCGGTCACGGTGTCGCCGGCGGTGACGTGGATGCCGGTCTCCCACATGTGCGCATACGCCGTCGCCACGACCGCTCCGTCGATGTGGTGTTCGATGACGATGAGTCCGCCGTCACTGCTGGAGAACTCCGCGACGGTCACGGTGCCGTCTGCTGCGGCGAGGATGGGGGTGTCGTCCGGGGCGGCGAAGTCGGTGCCGGTGTGGAACGAGTTCTCCCCGGTGATCGGGTGGGCCCGGGGTCCGTAGTCCGAGGAGGGCGCCCAGGTGTCCTCCGGCAGCAGGAACACGACCCGCGACGACTCTACCGGGACCGTCTTCACGACCGGCACCACAGTGCCGTCGACGGTTGTAGTGCCCGTGGCGCCGGTGGTGGTCGTGGTGGTGAGGGTGGTCAGGATGGTCTCGGCCACGGGCTCGTAGTTGCGATACCGGTCGGGATAGGCGGACACCTCGACGGCCTGGGCTGCTTCGCCCTTGTCCATGGACTTCCAGCCGGGGATATCCAACAGGCCTCTGGGGCTGGGGTAGTTGGGGCCTTCTGGTCCGCCGAAGAACGCCCGCGCCTGGTAGGTCGGGTCCATGAGGTCGGTGACCGTGCCCCACCCGGACTGCGGCCGCATCTGGAACAGGCCCAGGCTGTCGTGGTCGGAGCCGTCGCCGTCGTTGGGGTAGTCCGCGGATTCGGGGTAGGTGCCCGTGTTGGTGAGTTGCCGCAGGGTGGATTCGGTGAGGGCCGCCATCAGCGCGATCTGGAGTCCGTCCCGGGTGACGCCGTCGATGCGCGTGCCGGTCTCGATGATCGTCGCCGCGTGGGTGAGCTGCCGGTTGTTGAGGGTGAAGGTCTCGCCGTTCGCGGTGGTTACGGTCAACGACTCGGGGACGTCGCCGATCGTGATGGCGTTCCCGGCGACGGTGCACGCGGCGGTGGAGGCGGGATTCATCAGCAACCCGATCCCGACCGGCGCGAACGACGGGCCGAGCAGGACCAGGGTGAGGGCGGCAGTCGCGAGCTTCTTCACGATCGACCCCGGGGCCTTATCGCAAGGGGTTGTCGAGCTGGGACAGCCGCAGCAGATGACAGGTGTCATAGGCTGGGCCGCAGCCGATGAACACCGTGAACGCCACCGCATGTTCGGAGGCGACTGGTTCGTCGTTCCACAGGCCTGTGCGGTGGCGGGTGCCCTCGATCGTGTAGGCGGTCGTGCCGTCGGCGAGCTGCCCCGGTTGCGCCTGAGCGACGGCGGTGTCCCATGCGTCGGGGACGAACAGGGTGTCGATGGTGAGGTGCTGGGTCGTGGCGTACTGGCGCAGCTCGACCCATGCCTCCCGGGTGGGCAGGTAGGTGGCGATGTCGGAGGCGAGCCCCGCCTGCTCGGCACCGGTGGGGTCGCCGACGGCGAGGAGAACCGACGTGTAGTCCAGGGGCATGAACCCGGATGCGGTGTCCCACCCGAACAGGGCGGTCGCGACGTTGCGGGCGAAGGACTCTGGGTCATCCGACCCGGCGACGACCGGCAGACGCGGCGTCACGGTCTGGACCGGGATGGCGGGTGTCGTGACCACTGGCCCAGACCCGACACCACTTTCGGTGTCGGTGCTGGTGGGTGGTCCGGTGATGAGGCCGTAGCCGCTGACTACGGCCAGGACGAGGACTGCCGCGAGGGCGGCGAGCACGGCGATCCGCCGGCGACGGATACGAGGGTCGGCGAGGTCGGGTGTCTTCATGCCTGTAGGTGCACGACCGTACCCAGTCCTCGCCGCGGAGGGATCAGAGGGCGCGCAGGCGACCCCGGACAGGCCCGGGCTCGCCGGTCTGTCGGTCGCGGGCGGCACGCAGCTCCTCCGCGAACCGGCCCGTCCCGGCGGCAGTGGTCAGGAAGGATTCGATCTGTTCGTCGCTGAGTTCGGTCGCGAGCTGGCCGGCGTCGTAGTGGGTCCACCAGTCGACCAGCTCGCCCCAGGTGAGCACGAACGCCCGCACCGGATACCGCACCGGCTCGCCAGCGTCATCCGCGGACGGGACTGGCCGGGGTGCGCGCTTCTTCGTCTGGGTGTTCTTGACGCGGGCGAGCGCGTCGGCGGCGAGCTGGTGCAGGTCCGCCTCGCGCTGTCCCTGGGCGGTGGCGACGGCGGTACGGACTGCTTCGTAGATCGGGTGCACCGGGGCGCCGGCGTCGATACGTGCCAACTCGGCGGTTACATGTGCGCGGAGTTCGGTTGGTTGGGCGGGGTCGTCGGCGATCTGCTCCAGGTAGCTGATCTTGTCGAGGGTTTTGTAGGAGGCCCCGCCGGGGATCATCGCTGCTGCCTGTTCGCGGGTCTTGCCGTGCGGCCCGGGTGACGGGGGTGGAAATTTTCCACCCCCGTCACCTCCGGGCTGGTGTTCGCTGCTGAACCGGGTCGCGGCTTCCCGGCCGGCGGCGTCCTCGGCCATCAGCGTCTTCAGCTCCCGGTAGAGAACGGCCGCCTCGGTCTGGGTCAGCGGCTTGTGGAGCACGTTGTCGTCTTGTTCGGCGAGGAGGTGTCCGAGTCGGTCGGAGATCCCGGAGCGGACCCACACGTTGACCTTCTTCCACCCGAGCCGTGTGATGGCCGCCAGCCGGCGTGCGCCGCAGACGAGTACGCCGTCGGGGGTGATGGTGATGGGTTGCAGGAGCCCCTCGCGGTCGATGGAGGCGGCGAGTTGTTCGATGTCGCCCAGATCGGTGCGGTGCCGGCGTCCGACACGGATCGAGGCGACCGTGCGCTCCAGCTCGATGAACCCCGCTGGCGCGCTCACCGAGACCCACCCCGGTCATGTTCGCGCGGTGCTGCGAGGCAGACGGTGAGGGTGAGGTCGTCGTCGCGCAGCAGCATAGGCAGGTTCTCGCCGATCAGCAGCCGCAGCAGCACACCCCGCCCGGCTGTGGTGGCGGCGTAGGCGGGGTGGGGATTGCCCAGCAACGCCTTCAGCAGGGCTGTCCAGGAGGCGCGGGGGAGGTCGAGGAGGGCTCGGGCGTGCTTGTCGCGTCGCAGCGCGTCGTAGGTGGCCTGGCGGGTGCCGGTCCGGGTCAGCGCCCCGCAGACATGCTCAATCCCGGCCCGCGCCGTCGCTGGCGGCCAGTCCAGCAGGGTGAAGAACGCGATGGCGTCCTCGACTACCGCCGACGCCGTGGTGCGCGCCCCTGCGGAGTCCTCCTTCTCGTCCTCGTCCTGGTTCTTGTCGTGCCTGGTGGGAATGGGGTCGGTGACCTGGAATGCCGGGTCGTAGTCGGTCAGGGGGTTGTCGCGGTCGCTGAAGCGTTCGGGGTCGTGGAACGCCGACACGTGCGGGCGCCGTGCCTGATGCACTGAGCAGAGCAGACCTTGGGCGCGTTCCTCGAAAATGCAGGTGATCCGCACCGCATGGGTCACCACCGCCCACGGGTCGACCGCCGTGCGGGCGGCCTGGGTGCGCATCACGTCGAACGCTGCGGACGCGGCCTCCCACGGGTCCAGCCCGTGCTTGTGCGCCAAGGGGGCGTACTTCTCGGCCACGAACACCATCAGCTCCGCCCCGGCCGGGTCGTGCTGCCACGCGCCCGGTCCTGCGGTATGGAGCCGGCGCAGCAGGATTCGTAGGCCCTCACTGGTCGTGAAGTCCCCGGCGCTCTCAGTCGTCTGGCCGGTGGTGGCGTGTGCGTTCTCGGTCATGGTCAGGGCACCTCCTGACAGATAGGTGCGCAGGCGTCCCCCTGCAGTCGCCATGGGCGACGTGCCGGTGCTGGGGACGCGCATCGTCAGCTCACCCCAGCCCGATCCCCGAGCGAGTCACCCACGACTGCGGCCCACCCGTTCGTCCGAACTCCGGCACCGACGGCAGACGCCTAGCCCGCTCGCTCACGGCCGTCTGCACGGTAGTGACCCCGCGGCTTCCCGCACGGACCGCCCGGCCCGGGAGGTGGCGGGAGCGGCGGGCCAGCTCGACCTCAAAGTCGATACCCCGACCCGCCACCGCGGCGCCGTGACGAGCGATCAGGTCCGTGGGCCGCACCCATTCCGCACCCCGCACACGTCTCGCGCATGCCCCTGTCTGTGACGTAGCGCTGCCCGGACGGCGGACGACGTTTGCGGCCTGCACCGCCTCCGGCGTCTCGGTCCTCTGGACAGGCTCCGCCGTCGCCCGGGTCGTGTCCGGCTCGGGTGCCTGACGGCGCTCGTGTGGCTGGGTTGGATCGGTGCTCATGGGTTCTCTGCCTCCGCGGTGTCGCTGCGCTCGGTGTCGGTGTCTGTGTGCGCGGTGTCATCGGGAAGGTGCGTGCTGGTGAACCACCGGCCCACCGTCGAGGGATGCACCTGGAGCTCGCGGGCGATCTTCTTGTTCGACCAGCCCCGCCCACACAGCTCCCGTGCGCGGTCCCTCCGATCCGTGCCCGCGGCATCCCTCGGACGGCGCGGTGTCTCCTTGATCGACGGGGGCCGTTTCAGCGGCATGCTTTTGATGGGCGACGACGTCGGAGCGACGAGGCTTCGTTGCGCAGGTACGGCGATGGAGGCCTCGGTCGGCTTTTCCGAGGATGAACGCTCGCCGGTGGCGGGGACGGGTCGGGTGAGGATGACGGTCAGGTGGGTGATCGCCAGCAGCACGACCGGTGGCACTGCGGCCACGGCCGCGGCCAGCACGCCCGGCACATCGGCATCGGCGGCGACGACGGCGTGGATCGCGTTCGCGGTCACCGACACCGCGGCCCCACCGGCCAGCAACGCCCACGGATACCACGCCGACCTTTGCCCGGCCAGGGCGACGACGGCGACAGTGGCGACCACGATGATCCCGTCCACGATCAGCGGCCACGCCCACGCCTGCCCCTGACCGATCCCGGACCGGGCGGCCAGGTCCGCCAAGGCTGTGAAACTGAGCCAGAACGCCCCGGCGGCGATGAACACCGTCCCGGCACCGGCCGTCACCACAGCCCGGCGCCGACTGGCCCTCCTGTCGCGGATGGATGTAGTCATCCCAGCCCCCGCACACTCGACGATCGTGAAACGGCAGGGTCTCTGGCAAACCAGTCGTCCGTAGCTGCCGGTGAAGGGTCCCGGACCGTGGGCGAGGTGGAGTTCTCCCTGGTGGGGTGGGCGGCACGGTAGGCGGAGTGGACGGTCGCTGTGATCTCCCGCTCATCCAGCCCCGCATCGGAAGCAGCAGCGCTCAGCACGTCGAGGGCGTCGGAGGCCGGGACGCCGTTCTCCGCGAGGCGGCATGCGGCCCAGAACAGGCCACGGTTCCGCTCACCCTCTCCGCGGCCTGCGACCCACGCCGCCAACCGCGACATATCCGCCTGTCTTTGCAGACCTTGGTTTTCCGGCGGGCGAGGTGCCGGGCGCGGGTCGAGGAAGTCCCGCAGCCGATCTGAGTCCAGCACTGAGGAAGTTCCGGCGTTGACCCGCCGCACCCGGTATCCGGCGACAGCACCAGTGGTGGATACCTCGGAGGGTGGGAGGAGGATGTATCCGCCGTCGCCACGGAAGTCGATCCCGGCGCGCGCCGCCTGCCAAGACCGCTGATCCTGACGAGGCGTGGCCGGGTAATAGGCGTGCATCCCACCCGACGGGGTGGACACAAGGAACTGCCACCCCTCCGCCAGCCCCGCACGGGAAGCGCGCAAGAACCCGCGGAACCCATCGACGGGGCCGTGGACATCGACATCAACCACGACGAAACCAGAGGGCGCGCCGGTCGGGACGCCGATGTTTGCCCCCGGATGCTCACCCCACCAGGCCTCCACCTGATCGGGGTCGGCGGCCGCGTCGTGGAAGCCGTGCTCGGTGAGTGGGCGCTTGCCACCAGGCACGCACGGGAACACCGGCACCCCTGAACGAGCCAACTCCCGGGCCGCAGCGGACAACGGCCACCGGCCGGACGCCCGCGTCAACGCACCGGAGAAGACGCCGGGGACACCATCACAGCTGCTGCCCGTGCGTCGACATAGCAGGGACGTGCCGCGGACCGGTCCCCGATGGCTGCGGCATCGCATGTGCCGGCGCTGACAGCTCGCGAGCGGCCAAAGGTCGTTCCGTCGGGTCGCGGTGCGGTGTCTCATAGTCCAGGCCCGGCGGAGTGCCGTCGCCGACCTGGGCGCTGTCGAGCTGGTCGAGGATCGCCAGGGCGGTCTTGCGGACCCGCTCACCGGTGGTCTTCACGATCTCGACCGGTTCCTTGCCATCGACCCTGGCCGCCCACGTCGACACGTACGGGATCGTGTAACCACTGGTGTCCAGGCCGTGGGCGGCGCCGAGCATCAGCGCGACCGACTCCGCCTCGACCTCACCGATCCCACGATGTTGACGCGCTTCGGGTTGATCGGGTCCGTGCATGAGCACGTGGCCGAGTTCGTGAGCGAGGGTCTTCACCTGCGCGGCGGGGTCCATATCCTCCCGCACCGCCACCGTCTTCGCGCCGTAGTCGGTCATCCCGTTCGCCGCATGGATGGATGCCCCGTCCGGGACGCGAAGCAGGCGGAATCCCGCGGCATGCACCTGGGCGGCGAGTCCTTCCCAGAGCCCCGCGGGAGCTTCACCTTCGAGCAGTATTGGCGCCGGAGGGGAGGGGAGGGGATCGCCTGCAGTCTGGGAAGCGTCCCACACGTACGCGGGCCGCACGCCAATCATCTTCGACCGAGCAACCTCGCCCGGCTTGGGCTTCTCGGACCGGTTCAGTCGTCGCCACGACGCCGGATCGGACGGATTAGCCGATGCGAACCGGCCGGTTACCGGCGCGAGGATCTGGTACCCCGGCTGCCCCTTCTGCACCTGACGGCCCAGCTGCTGCCACTGCTTGTACCCGGCGACGTACGTCGGCATAGGCGAGGGCACCAGTTTGGCGTCGAAAGCCGCGCAGTGCTGAACCCAGATCAGCAATGTGTTGTTGAACGACCGAGAGCGGAACCGTGCGGCGAACGCCAACGCGCGTGCCCAATCATCACCAGAGACCAGTTGTGCGACGGCGTCCGTCAACTTCTCGTGCAGCTCGTCGAGCTTCGCCTCCTGCGCAGCTCGGCCTTCCTCCATCGATGCCATCATTGGGTCTCCTCTCCGGCGGGCCACGGCACTCGTGTGCGTGGCGGTACACCGTTGAGGTGAGCCGGGAGACCCAACGGATCGTGACGGACGACGGGACTGGACCGTTTCCACAGCCATGATCAAGCCGCCAGCGCACTGGACATGAGCACGCAGTCGGAGGGTTGTGTTCGAGCCGGGCAGCATTCACCTCCCGGGTTGGAAGCGCGGCGACAGCGGCGCTTTTTGACAGAGCCGTTCCCCTCGAAGCCCGCCGTTGAGCATGCTCAAAATGCTTGAGGGTTCCGTTCTAACACCCCCGTTGAGCATGCGCAACCCCTTGATTTGAGCATGCCCAACGGTTATATTGAGCATTCTCAACACTCCGCTCGGGGGCAGCCGAACGACGATGCCTTTGCCTGACCCGAGGGGAAGGGTGATCAAACGAAAATGACAGATGAGGACAACACAGCGGCGCAGGACCTCGCGAAGCGTCTGCGGCTCCTGCTGGATGTCGCGATCGCCGAGTCGGGTTCCGAACCGACCTACTCGCAGATCGCGGCCTACCTCGATCAGCGCGGAACTAGTCTGTCGAGGTCACGGTGGACCTACATGGTGAACGGCCACAGGTTTGTGCAGGACGCTGCGGTCTTCGAGGGATTGGCAGCATTCTTCGACGTGGATGCGGCCTTCCTGGCCGGGGAGGGCGACGCGCCTATTCCGGCTAAAGTGAGTGCGCAGCTGGATCTCGTGCGCTCGATGCGGGCGGCCAAGGTGAAGTCGTACGCGGCACGCACGCTGGGGGATATATCACCGAAAGCGCTCCAGGCGATCAGCAGGTTCTTGGACGAAGAAATGACGCACACCTGAGCAGTGACGGCGCCGCTCCGCACGGAGCCGGCATCGGCACATGCTCCCGGAGTGAGAGCGAAAGCACTTTGAACATCGAACAGACCGTGTCGACGGCCGTAGCGAGCCTCGCGCTGGACAGCACTTTTACGTTCGATGAATTGTGCCAAGCGATGCAGAATCATAGGCAGCGCAAGCTCCGCGTCGTCGAACTAGCGGATCTCGGCGACCACGACGGAATCTGCGCGCTGTGGCTGATCATGGACTCCGAAGACCTTGTTCTCCAC
Organism: Arthrobacter sp. KKT183; assembly: GCF_055657625.1. Taxonomy (NCBI): domain Bacteria; kingdom Bacillati; phylum Actinomycetota; class Actinomycetes; order Micrococcales; family Micrococcaceae; genus Arthrobacter; species Arthrobacter sp. KKT183. Next base: position 1,466,249 of record NZ_CM145770.1, read on the forward strand.
GCTCGCAGTGACTCGTTCCTGCACCGCCAGCAGTTCGTCCTCCACGAGTTCGCCCATATGCTCCTTGGCCACGGCCAGGGCGACGAATGCGCGGTTGACGACGTCTTGCTCCCCGACATCCCAGCACACACCCGCGGGCGCTTACTCAGACGGCAAGATCCCAATTCTGACAGCGAGATCGCGGCGGAGTCCGTGGCCGATCGGCTCGCCGCTGCGATCCGAGCATCGGCCTTCGCTGAGTCCCGCTATTCGGAGATTTTCGGGTGATCCAGACCCTTGTCGCGGTACTCATGTGGGTGCTCGTCGTGAGTCTTCTCATCCTGCGGCGCAGACGCACGGACCGCAGCCTCACGTACGCCGCACTCACCATTTCCGTCGCGATGACCCTCAACGTGGACCCGATCTACAGCACCGTCGATGCGGCCCTTGGCGCGACAAACATCGCAACACTTCTTGCCGATGGCGCGTTGATGATTGGGCTCTTTTTCCTCGGCCGGGGGATCATGAAGGCCGGAGAGTATCGACCAAGACTGGTGCGTACCGCCCTGGGACTTCCCGCGCTCCTCATCTCACTTGTCGGGGTTGGGTCTGCTTTTCTGCTCATTGACCGAGGGGCGACGACGACGACCTTCATGAGCGACCTCGGAGCACAGCCAGCGGCGGCCACTTACTCGATGATTGGCTTCACGTACTGCGGAATCGTGGTCGCAGCGATGATGATCCTCGCGGGACGTCAATATCGCCTCCGCAATGATGGGGCTCAGCGCATTCCCGCCGGCTTGCTGCTTCTTGGATCGATTTTTGGAGTCGCACTGTGCCTGGTCGTTCTGATCATGGACGTCGCGCACGTCGTTGGCAATCTCGATTTAATGGATGCCGTCGCCGCGGCATACGGGCCTCTCTATTTGCTGACGTTCGTCTTCCTGTGCACTGGTTTGGCAGGGCAATCAGCCGTCCGCTACGTGCGAGACCGTTCACGGGGCGTGAGAACTGGTGCGCTGGTGAACGAGCTGGAGCCGATCTGGCGTCGGGCGACGCTCGTTCGCCCGGGGTTGAGCCAGACGCACTCTTCGGCCGCCAACATGGAGGACCCGGAGACGCGCCTTCATCGAGTGATCGTCGAAATCCGCGATGCCATGATTGATCCACGCGTCTCGTTTGAGGTGAGCAGTCACGAGCGCGCACTTCTGGGACGGGCGGAAGACCACCTCCTTGGGCTCGACGGACGGGGCGCGCAGGCAGCCGACGATACTTCAACTCGCCGTGGTTCCGAACGAGGGCACGTATGAAACGCCTTCTCGCCGCGGGAGCGGTGTTATTGACTGCATGCGGGTTAGGTCTCGGTTGGGGCATTGCTCGGCGGTTGACGGCATCCGCAGGGCTGAGGAAATTCGACCTCGTCGTCCGTGACGTGGAGCGCGACGGTGATGGCTGTTTGATCGTCTTGGACCGAACGCGCCAGACAGTGGCGGATGGCATCTACAACCTATGGTTCCAGAATGGCGGCTGGGTTCAACTCTCTGCCGAGGTCCTCGATCGAGGGCGAGGTCGAATCGAACGGCCCGTGACAAGCGCTTCTGCCGGCTTCGCCCTGGCGGCTGGCGATCGTACCTCATGGAGCGGGATTTACTTTGCGAGTCCAACTGATGCTGGCCTTTCCGCCCGAGAAGTCGCGGTTGACACCGCCGTGGGAAGTGCTCCGGCCTGGCTTGTGGAGGGAGAGAGTGACCGCTCGACGTGGGCGATCCACGTTCATGGTCTGGGGAGCACCCGAGCGGGCACATTGCGCGGCGTGCGGGTCGCTTCGGACCTAGGCTACACATCGCTCATCATCACTTATCGAAACGATGGAGAAGGGCCGAAGGCGGGCTCTGGCCGGTCCTCGCTTGGGTTCACGGAAGTCGAGGATGCCGAAGCAGCAGTACATTACGCGATACAACACGGAGCACATCGGATCATTCTCTTCGGATGGTCGATGGGCGCCGCGATTGCGCTGCAACTCGTCGACCGTGCGCGCTACCACGGCATAATCGTGGGGGTTGTGCTGGAGTCTCCGGTGCTCGACTGGGTCGCGGTGATCAACGCGAATTGTATTCGTAGCGGGCTGCCTGCCGCGTCAGGCATCCTTGCTATTCCGTGGCTCACGCTTCCCTCGCTGTCACGCATGACCGGTCTGCCGACGGCCATCCCGCTTCGGGATCTTGATTGGGTCGCACGCGCCGCAGAACTCGCTGTGCCCATGCTGATCATCCACGGGACCCTAGACGACTCCGCCCCGATTCGAGTCTCGCAGGCCGTTCGCGACCTGCGCCCCGACCTCGTTGAGTTCGAAGCCTTCACAGCCGGTCATACACTGTCATGGAACTCCGACCCCGAACGCTGGCAATCGACGGTCACCGCCTGGCTTTTGGCACACGTCAACGCTGACGCCAGGTGAGGTTAGCGTCCCACGGCGCGAAGGGTCGCGCGAGGTCTCCGACGCAAAGACCGCCGAAAACTGCGGCCCTGAAAGCAGAGCTCGCCACGGCCGCTGAACCGGCTACAGCAGCCGAAACCCGGGCAGGACAGGGAGAAGGGGCTGCAGCCAGAGCGCGTGCGGAAGTAGGTACTCTCGCCGTGGACCTCGCCGCAGCGATCATCACCCAAGCAGCGCCAAGATTGGTGAGCATCCAGCTAGAGGACGGCTCGTGATTGCCGTGCATCACGGCAGCCTCTTCTTCGCCCCAGGTGCACCACTAAGGCCCTTCGCGCAGCCCACCGCAGAAGGGCTACCGGCTGGATGAACTGTTGACAACGCCCTTAGTCTGAAAAGACCTGCTTCGCTTTCGGGGGAGTGGACGATACGGAGAAGGGGCTATCTAATGAGATAGCCCCTTCTTTATGCCTGCGAGCCTCCATGAAGGGCCGGGTATGGACGTTACCTGAGTTTCCGGTGTCCGTGACCGACGAGATCGGTCGGACGCTCATCAAGGAGGTACCGGAGCGTTTGAGCGTTCCACGACGCGTAGAACCCCTCTCAGCTAAAGAGGGTCGGGCCGTGCGGGATCTCATCTTGAATTCGCGAAAGGAAGATTTCTGAGGATCGTCTCGGTGCACGGATTGATCATTTAGAGCCCCCGATCTTCGGGTCCTTCGCCCACGTGGGCACCAGACCCCCAGGGGAGGTCTAGCAGACGCCGGGTCAGGTCCACCGTCGGTGTGGGCCTTCTCGACGTAGGTCCGGGGGAGCGTCCTGAACCTGGAAGGAGGTTGGCGGATCGGCTTGGTTCGCTAGCTGTTCCCGTAGTAGGCATCGTTCAGGTCATCCCGGTGCCGCGCCGGGCCGTTGACGTGCTGGTCGGGGACGGGCAGGCGCGTATTCAGCCTGATCGGCTGCTTATCTGACCTCCCCAGTAGGTACCCCTGCCCGGCGATCACTGGGTGACGCGGGGGTGGGGCGACGCCCGGGAGCAGCAGCGCGGCCAGCATGCGCGGCTCTTCGACGCCTTCGGCAACGATCCACCCTCCGGTCTGTTGAATGAAGGTGATGGCGGCCTGCACGGTCGCCTGCGATGAGGGGTCCCGGTCGAGGCGGGCGATGACGTCCCCGTCGATTTTGATGATGTCGAAGCTGATCAGCCTGAGCGCCTGCAGGCCGGCGTTGCTTCGGCCCATGTCGTCGAGGGCAAGCCGAAATCCCTTCTCTTGTGCCTGTCTGAGGGTCCGGATGGACTCGGCATGGTTTAGGCCGGACTGTTCGGTCACTTCCAAGACGACGTCCTGCGGTTCCAGTCCCGCCACGGCGAGCTCGGCGGCCAGCTCATTGAGGTCAAAGCCCGGCAGGGTGTCCGGGTGGACGTTGAGGAAAAGCAGGCCCTCCCACTGCTGGCCGATGACTGAGGCTAGCACCGCCGATCGTGCGAGCCGGTCCAGTGCCGGGGCGACACCGAGGCGTTCGGCCAGTTCGAAGGCCTCGTGAGGTCCGGTGATCTTGGAACCTTCCGGCAGGCGCAGCAGCGCCTCATGGGCCAGGACGACGCCGCGGTGCAAATCCCAGATGGGCTGAAACGCCACGGTGATGGGTCCGCCGGCGACCAGGGCGGTGAGCTCGTCGATTTTTTCGGCACTGACGGTGTGGCCCTGTGCCATCGACGTGAAGGAGACACTCCGATGCCGTCCGAGGCGTTTGGCTTCGTAGAGCGCCGCGTCGCTGCGCTCCCACAGCTCAGTCAGGGTCAGCGGCTCGTCGGAGTTTGAGGCGACACCTGCACTGAAAGATACCCCGGGAAACCGTCCGGACAATGCTGCCCGAACCCGTTCAAGTGCTTCGGTGGCCTGGTTTTCGTCCCTCCCTGGGAGATGACGGCGAACTCGTCGCGCCGAGCCGGAATGGGGTGTCGGAGGGGCAGAGTTCAACGAAGGAGTCGGCAAGGGCCTGCAAGACCCGGTCACCGTGGCTGTGGCCCAGCCGGTCATTGAGTTGTTTGAACCCGTCCAGATCAATAAGGGCAAGACTCACGGCCGTGTTCCTGCGGTCAGCCAGCGCTGCTGCCAGGGACGGCCCGAAGGGGCGCCGTCCGGAAAGCCCTGTCAGGGGGTCAGCGTCGGCCTGTTGCTGTGCCCGCAACTGCCGCCGCTGGAGCGATCGTCCCCCGAACAGATACGACAGGGGCAAAGCGACCATAATGGCTGTCAGCAGACCCATGAGCTTGTTCTGCCCCAAGTCCTTGACCAGTTCCGTGATGATGTCCGCGCGCTGGTCCACCTCCAGGATCAGAGTTCCTTCCGGTGATGAGATCGGCAGCAGGAATTCGTACCTTCCTGTTCCTGTCTCCCCTGCCTCAGCTTCGGTTTGGACAACCGTCCGGCCGGTGGCCAGCACTTCGGTTAGGCGCGACGGGTCCATGTCTTCGGACACATCGCTGTCACCGCCTTCACTTTCTGCAATCAACCCGCCGGCGTCATTAAACAGACGGGACTGCCCCCGGTTTGTGTTGACTCCTTGACCTAGCGAGCTTGGGCTCGTGGAAGGATGTTGACCATGCCCACGGCTTATGGGGCGGAGTTCCGTCAGGATGTTATTGATGTGGCCCGGAAGGGCGAGGCTCCTTTGGCGCAGATAGCAAAGGATTTTGGGCTCTAACGCTGCGTCCGCCAGTTATCAAAATCGACCGGGACTTGATCCACGATGTTGATCGGGATGAAGCCAAACGCGCGTTGATCGAGATGCTGGGGACCTTCGCCAGCCGAGTCGACGCCTGGATCCTCGCCGAGGGAGTCGAAACCCCGGAGGAGCTCGACACCTTGGCCGGTCTCGGGGTTCCGCTGGTGCAGGGCTATTATCTGGGCCGGCCGGCAGCGCCTTGGCACCGGTCACCGACGAGGCAGCGCTGCGGCTGGCATCACGGGAAAGATCCGCCCGGTCGATTAGCCTGCGCGGGATCGTCGAACCGGCAGGAACCGTGCACAGCGTCGCCAAAGCCGTCCAGGCATTCTGCAGCGACCCGCGGCTACACCACGTGGTGTTGCTGGATAGCGTTACGCGCCGGCCCGTGTGCGTTGTGACCGCCGAAGCGGCAGCGCTTGGGGTGGTGACTGAGGGGGTGAGAGCGAACCTGGACACACCGGTGGACCAGATCCTGACACGATGCATGACCAGGAACGAGGGGGAGCGCTTCGACCCGATCCTCGTCACCGACAACGCGGGACGATTCGCGGGGATCGCCCGCATGGAACGCCTGATCACCGCCCTCGCCGTAGCGTACGAGTCCGGGCACCCGGAAGCGGCACCCACGAACTGAACTCCTTAACGTTAACGGCGGTTTCAACCGCCGGACCACGTCATGCCCTATTGGGGCTCGTCATGCCTCCGGAGCCTGGGGTGCCGGGGGTGTGTCGGTGGTGCGCTCGAGCCAGCGTACTTTCCTGTTCACATCTCACCGCCGCTCCGGTGGTTCCTGCCCGGCTCTTACCGCCGGCTCTGGGGGAGTGGGTCCCATCAGGGCTACGTTCCGCGCTGATCAGTCGGCCGAGGGTTGTTGGGGCCCCCAACTTCGCTCAACAACCCTCGGGACTATCACCGCGGATCATTTGATCGGTGGTGTGCACAGATAGTAGGCGCACGCTTCATTTTTGACCAGCGCGAGGATTCATCGCTGGTGGAACGATTACTTGCTCTGGGATACCAGTGCAGGACCTGATCCGTGATTCGATTGATGATGAAGGTTGGGGCCGCACATCATCTGCGGACGGGGGAGGACAAGGGTTCCCTTGTTCCCCTTCGGTTTGTCTTAGGGGCCGGGCTGCATGCGTTACTTTCAGCTAGGCGCACGATGTTTATTAGTGCGGCCCGCAGGGCAGGGTTGGTCAGCCCGTTGGGAATATGTTCGCTGGCTTCGCTGTGTTCTATTTCCCTGAGTACTTTCCGACCCGCTGTTGTGAGGCCTACACGCCAGACGCGCCGATCCGCGTCGTCCCTGGCACGTTCCACCAACGCGCCGTGTGATTCCAGGCGATCGATGATTTTGCCGATTGTTTGGGTCTGCACGTGAACCAGTCGTGCGAGCTTCACCTGTGTCAGGGGTTTGTGTGCTCGGAGGGCCTTCAAAGTGACTACACCGGCTTGCGTGATGCCGCTCAACCGTAGGCGTCCGTTCTCTCGGTTCTCATTCAATCGGGCCGCAGTGGTCAGAAGACGGACAGTTGGCCATTCACTCATGTCCATAACGAGGTACCCTTCGTTTCCGGGGCGCGATATACGGTCGGTTTTGAATCTCGTGGCCGGGTGTTCGGTGTCCTGCAAGGGGGGTGCGAGGTTCCCCAGGAACGGTGCTTGTGGCTTTTGGGTCGGCGTTCTCGAGTCCTTGCCTTGTGGCATCCGGAGCCCGTCGAGTCCTTCGGGCACTACCAGGTTCTGACCTCGACCCGGCTGATCTACAGGCACTATCAGAGCGGTCCCGTGCGGTGATCACCGGACGCGGCGGTGAAATTGAACCAGCCCACGAAACGCGAAAAGACTCCCTGCCCGGAGGTTAGCGGCCTTCAGGGGTGCCGGCGTCTACTCTTCTACCCTTGCAGATTGTCCGCTGAAGCGACCGTTCAACCTTGAGGTCAGGGTGATCCTGCCGGTCCCGATCAGGTGTCAGCCGGGCGGGCGACTGTGCAGCGCATCACGCAACAGTGGCAGGAGTTCGTCCCCATCAGCGCCGCGAACGACAGGGATTGCGTTGATGGAGTCTGCGTCCTGATCACCCCCGGCCCGCTCGGTCGGTCGCACCTCACGCAATGCGATAGCCGCCACATGGTCCGGGTGGTCCCTCGCCAGGTCGCTGTAAAGGGTGGGGTCATGTTCGCCGTTATCGCCAACGAGGACCCATGTGACATGAGGCATGTCCTGGATGAGACGGGCGAGGGAGGACGATTTGTGTTCCTGACCATCGCGGAACCAACGGTGCGGGGTGATGCCCCAGTCGGTCATCAGGACTGCGCCGGCCGGGAAGTCGTGCCGTTCGAGGAAGCGGGACACCGGACCCACGAAGTTCCACGGGCCATTGCTCAGATACACCACCCCGGGATGGTCCTGACCCTCAACAGCGGTCCGGAGTAGGCGCGCCATGCCAGGCACCGAGCGCCTAGTTGAACTGGAACCGCGCAGGGTGCGCCAGGCCGCCCGGGCAGGATGGGAGATACCGGTGACCCACACGGTGTCGTCGATGTCGCAGACCACACCGCGCACCGGTTCACCGCTCATCACGTGCACGGTCGCAGGAACCTGCGCACGGCCGTCCACGTGCAGGGAAGCTTCAGTGCTGCCCGGCTCTAGGGGACTGTCCAACGATAACCGGGAATCGATGATACCGGCGGAGTCGCTGGTGACCGTGGCCGTGACACCACCAAGCTCGATCCTCACATCGACTCCAGGACTCTCCAGGGTGAGCAGGCGACGCCAACCGGAGATACCAGGCCGGGCAGCAGGATCCACCGACGCCGGTGCGAGGACGACCCGGCCCAGCACGCGGGCATGGTCGGCGCTGGCGTAACCCGAATACGGAATCACCGCGGGCGTCCACCCCTGACGGGCCGCCCGGCGCGCCAGCCGGTTCCGGATTCCTTGTTCCGTGCGATAGGCGGCCGTGACCGCAGCTTGACGGAACCGGCTCGACTGGGGATCACGTGAGGACATCAATACACGGTACCCGTAGAGCCACGAGTCCGGTCGACGCTCAGCCCCGATTCAAGCGATGCCCGGTATATACGACGTGGACCTACAGGAGGAGCGCCGCGCTTTCCTCTGATAGGCACCAAGACGATTCGGACCGTGAAGGGATCAGGGCATAACAGATGGCAGGCACTCGGGGCCTAACGACCGTTGTGGCCAACTCGCCCACCTTGGTTTGCGGCGGCCGTGGAAGTGGGGGGAGCTGCCTGGCCGTTTCTATGCGCATGGTCTTTCAGTGTGTTTAGCTGGGCCAATCAGTTTTCGCCGATTGCACCAGTGAAGTCGACCGCAAGGAGAACGTCATGGGCTTGGACGACAAGATCGGAAACGCCGCTGAGAAGCTTGGCGGCAAGGGCAAGGAAGCGACCGGGGACGCCACCGGCGATAACGAGCTGAAGGCCGAAGGCAAGGGCGATCAGGCCAAGGGAGATCTGAAGCAGGCAGGCGAAAAGGTCAAGGACGCCTTCAAGAAGGATTAGATCCACCAACTTTCTGTATGCCATGAAGAAGGGGCGAACCTAAAACAGAACTGCTCCCCGGAAGTTGGACTGAGAAATTCAGTTCCGACTTCCGGGGAGCAGTTTTATGTATGCAAGTAGTTCGTTATCAGTAGATCAGCGCGAGGCCGCTGTAGCGTGGTTCGAGAAGGGCATCGCAGATCGGGCAGCGGCCAGCCTGCTGGGCGTCTCTCGTCGCCCGGTCGGGCGTCTGTATCGGCGATGGAAGATTCATGGCCGAGGAGCGCTGGTGACCAAGCCGACCAAGCAGTCCTACCCGTTTGAGTTTAAGCGCGCGTTGGTCGAGCGGGTCCTTGCTGGTGAGGATGCCCAGGCACTCGCCGCGGAGGCAGGGCTGTCCTCACCTGAACTGGTGAAAACGTGGGTCCGTAAGTATCGGCTTGAGGGTGCGGACGCGTTGCGGGCGAAGCCGAAGGGCAGACCCAAGAAACCCGATGGTCCGCCGCCGCCGGAGGTGTCCGAGCTGGAGCGATTGCGGCGGGAGAACGAACGGTTGCGGGCAGAGGTGGCGTACCTGGGAAAATTGCGGGCCTTGAGGGCGCAGGAACGACGGTGAAGGCCCAGACCATCATCGCCCTCAAGGCTGACTTTCCTCTGCCGGTTCGGCTGCAGGTGACCGGTCTTGCCCGGTCCACGTTCTTCTATCACCCCAGGCGCGCCTCCAAGCACCCGATCGGAACGCGTCGCTAAAGGCCTCGATCGCGGAGATCTTCACCAAGAACCACGGCCGGTACGGGCACCGCCGGATCCATACCGAACTGGTCAAGCACGGGCGGACGGTCGCGAAGAAAACCGTGCTCAAGCTGATGCGTTCGCAGCAGTTAGTCTGCAAGGTGCGCAGGAAGAAGCGTTACAACTCCTACCGGGGCGAGCAGTGCAAGATCGCCCCGAACGTACTGAACCGGGAGTTCCACGCCGATGCCCCGAACCAGAAATGGGTGACGGACGTGACCGAGTTCAGTGTTGGTGACCGGAAGCTCTACCTCTCACCGGTCATGGACCTCTTCGACCGGCAAATCATCTCCTACACGGTGGGCCAAACATTCACCGACCCGCGCCTCGCGGCGGCCGTCGTGGACCGGCTGACCTTCCGCGGCCACATCATCAACACCGGCACCGATTCCTACCGGCTAAAAACCACCCAGCAGACCATCAACAAGTCCCGGCAAAACTGACCGGAACACCAACAGGGTGGGGCCAAACCAAACGGCGAACCCGGGGCCAAATCAACTTGCTATTCCCACCCCAAACCTGGAACTGACCAACGCCTCACTACGCGATGCTCTGGTAACGCTCGAGCCGGGCCAACAACCGCTCGTCCATTCGGATCAGGGCTTCCAGTACCAGCACCTCTCCTGGCGGCGTATGCTTCAGAACGCCGACGCGACCCAATCGATGTCACGTAAGGCAAACTGCTACGACAACGCGGTGATGGAGAACTTCTTCGGGCACCTCAAGGAAGAACTCTTCCACCGCATCCGAGTCCTCAGCACAGACGCACTGACCGCCGCACTGCACGACTACATCCACTGGTACAACACCGAAAGGATCTCGACAAAGCTAAAGGGCCTGAGCCCGGTGCAATACCGTGCTCAGGCCCTAGTCGCCTAGCCTCTTACTAAACCAGTCCAACTATCGGGGACCAGTTCACACAGGTTCGCCCCTTCTTCATGGCATATCGCCAGCGGTTGGGGGATCAGGTGGTGGAGGTGGCGTCCCGGACCTCTCCGACGAGCTCTTCGATGATGTCCTCGAGGAAGAGCATACCGGTGGTGTGTCCTTCGGCGTTGAAGACCCGGGCAACGTGGGCGCCGGTGCGACGCATGGTCGCCAGCGCGTCCTCGAGTTCGCTATCCCGGTAGGCGGAGGCCAGTCGGCGGATCCTCTTGGTAGGTACCGGGCGGGTGAACTTCTCCGGCGCGGTGAGGTCCATGACGTCCTTCAAATGCAGGTAGCCGGTCGGCTCACCGTCCGGGTTGGTGAGGATGTACCGGGAGTACCCGTGCTCACTCACCGCCGCCTGCAGGTCAGCCGGCGTTGCATCCTCCGGCAGGAGGATCATGTCCGTGATCGGCACTTCGACATCAGCGACCGTCTTGGTGGTGAATTCGAAGGCCGCGGTGAGCGTGCCGCTTTCATCCGAGAACAACCCTTCCCTGGTGGACTGCTCCACAATGGTGGCGACCTCATCGAGGGTGTAGGCGCTGGTGGCTTCGTCTTTCGGTTCGACCTTGAACAGCCGCAGGATCCCGTTAGCGATCCCGTTCAACGCCCAGATGACCGGTTTGACGATCTTCGAGACCATTACCAGCGGGGGTGCCAGCAGCAGTGCTGCCTTGGTGGGGACGGAGAAGGAGATGTTCTTGGGCACCATCTCCCCGAGCACGACGTGCAGGAAGGTCACCAGCAGCAGTGCGATCACAAACGCAAGGATGCCGACCGCTTCGGGCGAGAGGGGCGTGTAGGCCAGCGGGTATTCGAGCAGGTGGTGGATTGCCGGTTCGGAGACATTCAGGATCACCAGCGAGCACACGGTGATGCCGAGCTGGCTGGTTGCCAGCATGAGCGTGGCGTGCTCCATGGCCCACAGGGTGGTTTTGGCGGCTTTGCTGCCGGCGTCGGCCTTGGGTTCGATCTGGGACCGGCGCGCGGAGATCACAGCGAACTCAGCCCCGACGAAGAACGCGTTCACCGCGAGCAGGACGACGAGCCAGATGATGCCGGGTAGGTACTCGCTCATGTCAGGTCCTTGGTGAGCTCATCGATCACACGGTCATGGGGGCTCTCAGGTGATTTCTCGGGATCGGACGGGGTGTACCGGAGGCGTTCGACGTGGGTTCCCAGGACGCGTTCGACGCGCAGGATTCCGTCCTCGACGGTGACCTCGTCGCCGAGTTCGGGGATGCGGTCCAGCTGGTCGGTGACGAACCCGGCGAGGGTGTCATACTCCTCACCGTCCGGGACCTTGATGCCCGTGCGGTCGGCAAGCTCGTCGGGGCGCAGCGACGCGTCGAAGCTGATGGACCTCCCGGTACGGACGACGCCGACCTGGGTGCGGTCGTGCTCATCCTCCAATTCGCCGACGATTTCCTCGACCAGGTCCTCCAGGGTGACGATGCCGGCTGTTCCACCGTGCTCATCGGATACCACCGCGACCTGCAGGCCCTGCGTGCGGAGCACACCGAGCAGGGAGTCCACGCCCATGGATTCCGGGACCCGGAGTGGTTTGATCATCAGGTCCGTCGCCGCAACGTGGCTTCGCTGCTCCAGGGATACCGCGAAGGCCTGCTTCACGTGCAGTACGCCCAGGACGTCATCGGAGTCCCGGCCGATCACGGGGAACCGGGAGTATCCGGTCTGGATGGCGACGTCCACGATCTCTTCTGCGGTGGCCGATGAGGGGACGGTTTTCATGCGCACCCTGGGGGTCATCACGTCCGCGGCCGTGTGGTCCGAGAAACGCAGCGTGCGGTGCAACAGCTCGGCGTGATCGGCGTCCAACCGGCCCTCAAGGGCGGAGCGGCGGACCAGGGAGCTCAGTTCCTCGGCGCTGCGGGCACCGGAGAGCTCTTCCTTCGGTTCGATTCCGAAGGACCGGATGATCTTGTTCGCGGTGTTGTTGAACAGCAGGATCACCGGTTTGAGCACCGTGGTGAAAAGGGTTTGGAACGGCACCACGAACTTGGCTGTCTGCCGGGGCAGGGCCAGGGCGAAGTTCTTGGGCACCAGCTCTCCGATCACCATGGCGAACACGGTTGCGATGAAAATCCCCACCACCGCCCCTACTCCGGGCACGATGCCCTCAGGTAGGCCGATCCCGAGCAGCGGTTCGCGCAGCAGTGAGCTGATCGCAGGTTCGAAGGTGTACCCGGTCAGCAGCGTCGTCAGGGTGATACCCAGCTGCGCACTGGACAGGTGCGTTGAAGTGATCTTCAACGCGTTAATGGTCGGTTTCAGGCGCTTCTCACCGCGGGCCTGACGGGCCTCCAGATCGCCGCGGTCCAGGTTGACCAGGGCGAACTCGGAGGCAACGAACATACCGGTTCCGACCGTGAGGATCAGGCCGATACCGATCATGATCCACTCATACATGGTGTCGCCCCTCTCCACTGGCAACCAGAACACCGGTGTTCAGTACGTAGAGGGGCAAGGGTTTATGTGAGGGAGGGTCATCCATGGTGCCAAACAGTCTACCGAACGTCCCCACGCCTTGACGAAAGGCTAGCCCAGCCCGGCGGGCTACTGATGTCCGTCATCGTTGGTGATCCGGCCAGTGACGGGCTTGCGGGAGAGGTGGACGGCACCAGACTCCGCCCCCCGGGCGGTTGCCGCGGCTACGGCGTCGTGGTCGTCGGCTTGGTGTAGGCGTGGCGCAGGTACACGGGCTCGATAGGCTCACCGCTGCGCTTCTCCTGACGCCGCTTCGCCGCCAGGTTCAGTGCCTCCACGGCGATGGCGAAGGCCATCGGACTATAGATGAGGGTCTTGTCGATTTTCACTTCGAACGCGTCCGCGATCAGGAACACACCGATCAGCACCAGTAACGCCAGCGCGAGCATCTTCACGGTGGGGTGCCGGTTGACGAAGGCGAAGATGTGCTTCGCTGAGAACAAATGATTATTGTGAAGGAGGACAGGACCGCGACAAGCGGAGACTTCCTGACCAGCGGTGTGACTTGGATGAGTGGAGTCGGGTCCGTCGTGTTGTCGAGCCGGCTTGGGGAATCGCGCCGGTAGGGTCTGCGGTATGGGAAGAGGAGTTGTAGTGCTGTTTGCTGTGCTGTCGGCCGTGATGTTGGCCGGATGCGGGATCAGCATTCCGGCGGATCCAGAAGGCACCCTCGATCGGGTCAGCGGGGGCACGATGCGTGTCGGAGTGTCTGAGAATGGGCGCTGGGTCGAGCTCGATGACGGAACGGGGCCGCGGGGCGTGGAACCGGATTTAGTGCGTGAGTATGCGGATCGGATCGACGCCGAGGTGGAATGGGTGGAAGGCGCAGAGCATGAGCTGATGGACCAGCTGAAGCATGGCCAACTGGATTTGGTGATTGCCGGCCTGTCTGACAAGACTCCTTGGCACAGCCATGGGAGCATCACCAAACCATACGCGGAGACCCGCGATGAGCGTGGTGAAACCGTCAAACACGTGATGGCGGCCCCGCTCGGGGAGAACGCTTTCGTGTTCAGCGTCGAACAGTTCCTGCTGACGAAGAAGGTTGCGCTGTGACCGAGAACCGGAAGGCGCGCTTCGGTCACACCGAACTTCCTCCTGAACAGGCTGCGGCGTTGCGGAAGGCCGTGAAGTTCGAATGGATCACCATTGTCTTTCTCGCGGTCACCACCTTCGTGGTCTTTCTTGTTCTCGGTAATTCACAGGCCATGAAAGCGGCCTGGATTGAGGATCTGCTGTCCTTCCTGCCGCCTATCGCGTTCCTCGTAGCGGTGCGCATCATCCGGCGGGTTCCGGACGAGAGGCACCCGTACGGCCATCACCGTGCCGTGGGCGTCGCGCATTTGGTGGCTGCCGTGGCATTGACGGTGATGGGCGGGTTCCTGGTGGTGGATTCAGGCATGGGCCTGATCACCGCCGAACATCCCAGCATCGGCGGTGTAGAAGTCTTCGGGCAGGTCATCTGGCTTGGCTGGCTCATGATCGGCATCATGTTGTTGACGGCCGCTCCGCCGGTCTACCTGGGTCATGTGAAGATGAAGCTGGCCAGCAAGCTCCACGATAAGGTTCTGTACGCCGACGCGGACATGAACAAAGCGGACTGGATGACGGCCGTCGCCGCCGCCGTGGGCGTGGCAGGCATCGGCATTGGGCTGTGGTGGGCTGACTACGCCGCCGCGCTGCTGATATCAGTGAGTATTCTGCACGACGGTGTCAAGAACCTTCGCGCCGCTATCGGCGGCTTAACAGACGCCCGGGCCATGACGTACGACGATGCCGAGCCCCACCCCCTCACATCAGAGGTGGACGAGTATCTGCGCCGCCTGGATTGGGTCGACGATGCACGGTCGCGCACCCGGGATGAAGGCCATGTCTTCCACATCGAGTCCTTCGTGGTGCCTGCAGGCAAACGGACGCCCACCATCAAACAAATAGAACAGGCCCGCGAAGGCTGCGTGCAGCTTGACTGGAAGGTTCAGGACATGATTATTGTGCTCGTGGGTGAGCTTCCCGACGAGTTCCTTCCGGGCCTGGAGACAGCCGGCGCAGAGAAGTCCTAACCAATAGGGTTCCCGGTCGTACGAAACTCTTACAAAGACTAAAGAGCCGGTCACGGTTTGGCCTAACCGGAGGAAGACGCGAAAGCATCGTAAACCCGTCGCGTGTCGATGCCGTTTCAGGCCACCTAGAGTGACGATTGGCGGCCTAAGTCGGGACGGGCACCTTGAGAACTCCGGGCCTCCTTCAGCCCGGTCTGAAAAGGTCAGGCTTCTAGGCTTCCGTGACTACCCGTTGTACCTTTATACCGAAGGGGAGTCGAGTCGCCCCTTCGGTATCGTTTCCGATTACCGTCTGACCGCACGGCGAGTTACTTGCAAAGGCCCGTCATGCTTAAACTAGCCTCAGCGTCGAACCTCCACTCGAATGAACTGGTATCCCTCCACTCCAAGCCCGCGCAGTGACCGGTGCTTCAGCTTCTTCCGACTACCGGATCATCCCTTCATCTCGCTTCTCTTGAAGCAGCCCGACATGACCTCGTGCGAACCGTGCTCAGTGCTTTAGACGTATGCAAAGAGGCAGAGTCTCACACTGCCCGACGCCTACTGAGCGCGGCGGTCGCCGACCTTACATACCTAGATAACATGCTCCATGAGGTCCGCAACCCAGTCACGCCGAGTCCAAGCTCATGACGTATAGCAGCAGAATCAGCCCCGCGGAGCCGTTCCCGAAAAACCTGCGTGAACTGGATGACCAAGCACTACATGTGCTCAACAGTAAGCTTCATCGGGAGTTGGACGCCGAGTACCGTCGCGGTGCTGCAGAACCAGAGACCGAGTTCAGGAGCGAAGAAGTGAATCTGGAGCTGGACTGGCGTGAAAGCCAAAGCACGATCTCGGATCGAAACGCTCGTCTGCGTTCCTGATCAGCGCAGCACCAGGTGAAGTTTTACCGGAGGCTCAGGTCTAGCCGGTGATCTCGCGTCACTCGACGTCGACGATGAGCGGCATGCGGTCGCTGTGCTCAGCCAGTCCTCTTGTGGGCCATTGATCTCATGGGTAACCCGGACATAGCGCAGATCCCATGTAACCCATCGATGCCACCCATTCCCTCTGCCTTTCTCCTTCGGCGGGATAACGTATGGGTTGTTATCGGCCTTCCCATGGTCCTCGGCACACACTATGCAGTGAAGTGGCCGCCCCGCTTCGGTTTATACATGTAACCGCCCGGCAGGTTCGGTGTAGGAATCGAGGGGGATGCTCGGGCAGGCGCCAGTGCTGGCGGGCCGGCGTTGAGGGGGAACGCTCTCCATCGACCGATTATTGCGCTGGAACTAGGCTGTGCACGCCCGCCGCTCGCTCAAGGTGTGAATCCCAGTGTTGGTGACGTGGTGGGTGTGTGCACGCGGTCAGGCTGGTTCCTGCTGTCCAGGTGTGTGCGGGCGAGCAGCGAAGCGGGGGAGCTTTGCGCCGTGCACAGGTGGGCAGGAGGCCGCTGACATGGTCGAGCCAGAGGGGGCAGTTCATGGCTCACCGTCATTGACTCGTGACCATCTGCGGTGGGAACGATTGGTTGAGTAGTGAATGATTTGAGCGGTGATCAGCCCATTGTGGACCACGTAGCTTTCTGCACAATCGATAATCTTCACGGGACCATCTGAGTCGGTCCGGAACAGCATTCCTACGTCCGCCTGTGTAATGAGTCGGACATGGGTGTAGGAAGCGTCCTCGGCGCCGGAACGCCATCGTTTGGCTAAGTAACGGACTCCGTCATGGCCGCGATGTATTCCCTTTGTAGAGAGGAGCATCACGTCAGACGCGTAGTTCAGGCGCAAGTCCCACTCCAGGTCACCGTACTTGCGGTACGCCAGATGTGACCGCAGCACCTCATTCGTGGTCCGCGGTGTCCCCATCTGGAGTTCCCTTCCGTAGACGGCCCCGTCGATCGGCTATTCTCCAGCCATACCATGCCACGGTGGAAGGGGGGCTTGTCGCTCAGGACTTTTACCTTTCTTCTTCCAACCGTTATCCAGATACTCGACCAGGAAGCATGCTGATCAAAGAAGAGGGAAGAAGCTGAGATGCCTGGATCAGCTTGCGCCCACTCCCGGCTGACGTAATAGGCCGTTATCGGCGTTTAAGGATGTCGAGTTGCATCCGATGCGAGAACACGACACCGCCTGAGATCGCGTATGGTTTCCGGCGATTATCAGCCTTGAAGGAGCCGGGCGGGCGGCGATGTCACGAGCTTCATGGATGAAAGAGAAGCGCTTTGACCTGCGCGTTTGCATTTGATCATTCATCTAATGAATGATTTGGGCATCTGGTAATCGGTGGTGAAGGAGCCATGTGTCGAGTCGGGGATCTGTTTCTGGTTTCGTTCCGGCGCTCTTGCGGGCCGATGATTCGGTGCTTCTTCGGCCGGAGGAGCAGGTCTTCACCGCAATGGTTGATGGGTGGCGGGATCAACAGCTGGCGCGTGGTCTGAACCAGTCCACTATCGCACCGCGGATCCGTATGGTTACGCGGTTCCAGGCGTTCACCAACGACTATCCGTGGGCTTGGACCGCACCGGATGTCGAGGAATTCACCTCCGAGCTGCGTACCCGCGATCATCAGATTGCGATGAGCACCTTGCGCGCGTATCAATCGGCGATCCGGCTGTTCTGCGACTATATCTGCGATCCGCGCTACCAATGGGTGCCCACCTGCGAACGGCTGTTTGCGTCCCATCCGGTGCAGATCTGCTTTGACTGGAACACTGCCGTGCATACGTCGGATTACGAAGGCAGACCGCAGCGCCGCGCTCTGACCAAGTCTGAGCTGCAGGAGCTGTTCGACCATATGGATGATGAAGTCGTGCGGCTGCGCAAGGCGGGCAGCAAAGGATGGCTGCCGGCGCTTCGGGACGCGGCGGCTTTCAAGACCGCCTACGCCTACGGGCTCAGACGCCGGGAGCTGGCCATGCTGGACCTGGAGGATTTCGGCCCCAATCCACACGCGCCCGAGTTCGGCGGCCACGGCGTTGTCTACGTTCGGTGGGGCAAAGCCACAAAGGGCGGCACTCCGCGGCGCCGCTCGGTCCTGACGGTGTTTCCGTGGTCGGTGGGGGTTCTGGATGAATGGGTCAATACGTACCGTGCGCTCTTTGATACGGGACCTCGCAGCTCAGCGTTATGGCCCAGTGAGCGCGGCGCCCGGGTAACCACAGAGTCGCTTGGCCGGAGGTTCACTCGCTACCGGGATGCTGTGGGGCTGCCTGAGGAGATCGGATTGCACTGCCTGCGCCATTCCTATGTCACCCATCTGATCGAGGACGGATTCGACCCGTTGTTCGTGCAGCAGCAGGTTGGGCACTCCCATGCCTCGACCACCGCGATATACACATCTGTTTCCTCGGATTTCAAGACACGCACCCTGCGTAAGGTGCTGGATGCCGGGATAGCGGAAGCACTGAACAAGCGAGGATCACAATGACCAGACGACGCATCGGTTATAAATGGCACCTGCGCCAGCTGATGGCCGCCCACAACATGTGGAAGACCCCGGATCTGGCGCCACTCCTGAAAGAGCGGGGCATCAGCCTTTCGCCGGCCCAGATCTATCGCCTCGTGGCCGAGGAACCCGAACGGTTGTCCCTGCGGACACTGGCCGCGCTGTGTGACATCTTCGACTGCACACCCAATGACCTGATCGAACCCTATGTCGAGGCGGCCCCCCGCAAGGAAGCCACCGGGAACGCGAAGGTGGTTGAGCTCAATGCCCAGCTCCGTCCACGCCGTGCCAGGATCATCGACGATGAGCAGTGAGCCGACCCCGTAAAGCCCCGCAACCGGATACTTACCCTCCATGCGCCCGATGCCGTCTCGCCTATGAACCTGCCGCGAACTGGCCTGATGGAACAATCTGCGGCTACTGCTACATGGCGGCCAAACGAACCCGGGGAACATGCGAGCAGTGCGGGCATGAAGGCGTCCTGCCGGGGGTCAGTCCGACCGGGCCGCTGTGCCGGTCCTGCGCCGGTATTACCCTGAACGTGGACTGCCGGCGCTGCGGCGCCGAAGGTGAACTCTATTCCGGCGGACGGTGCTGGGCGTGCGCTCTGGAGGATCAAGTCCGCCAAACACTTGCCGGTTCGGACGGTTCAATTCCCACCAAACTTGTCCCCTTGGCCGAGGCCCTTATTAGCATGCGCCGACCAAATAGCGGGATGATCTGGATCAGGCAGAAGCATGTTTCAACGTTGCTGCAATCCCTTGCCGCCGGTCGCATCGACCTTACCCATGAAGCGCTGGATTCGCTTCCGTACTCACGCACACCCGAGTACATCCGCGGTCTCCTGGTCGAACACGAGATACTGCCTCCCCGGGACATCTATCTGGCAAAGTTCCGCACCTGGTCAGCGGCGAAACTTACGACAGTAACCGACCCGGCTCACCGGTCGGTCGCCGAGCGATTCATCCGCTGGCACCAGCTCAAACGTCTCCGCAAAGAAGCAGCTACGAAAGGTTCGGTCAGCCGCGCCCTGTTCCTCAGTGTCAAACAGAGCACCACGGTGGCCGTGAAGTTCCTCAATGGCCTGACCGCGCAGGGCAGGACCCTTGCCGACGTCGATCAGAGAATCGTTGACCGCTGGTATGCTTCCGGCCCGTCCACTAACGCCCTGGCGGAAGTGTTTCTCTATTGGGCGATGACCCACAAACACATCAGAAAAGTGGACCTACCCCGCCGAAAAGCGGCCAGCACTGAGGTATTCGGTCACGGGGAAAGAATCACTGCTATCCGGACGATTCTGACTGAAGACAAGCTTTCACCTGCGGTGAGAATCGCCGCAGGGCTCGTGCTTCTTTACGGACAGCCGCTGAACCGGATTGCGAGTCTAACCACTGACCGGATACGGATCTCCAGCGCGGGCGTGGAGCTCTGCTTCACCTCCGAATGGCTGCCAGTCACCGAGCCGTTCGCATCGCTGCTGCGGACGTGGACAGCCAACCGAACCAACCTGCAAACCGCAGCCCACAACGCCAACAGCCGGTGGCTCTTCCCTAGTCCTGCCCCTGGCCAGCATCTTCCCGCAGCCCTCATTTCGGAGAGACTTAAGGAAAGTGGAATCCCAGCCCAGCTCGGTCGCACGGCGGCGTGGCGACACATGGTAAGAGAAGCACCACCAAGCGTCCTCGCGGAACTACTCGGGTTAAGCTCCGCCACAGCCATGCGTCACGCAGAACTGGCCGGATCCAACTTTGCCCGTTACGCCGCACTCCAACGCAATCACTGATGTGTCTGCCTGGGCGAGGCCGATGGACACACGCTGTGGCACCCTGACAGGCGAGCATCATGGTTGCTCACGGATGTCGAATGAAGCTCCCAAAGGGAGGTTTCCTACTTGCTATGAGCACTCACCCCGAGATCTTCGCTGCTTTTCGAGCCGCAGTTTCAATTCTTGCCCGATGAGTTGTCCACTCGACATCTTCGCCTGCAACTCCATCGAGGGTTTCACGGATAATATCTGCGTGGCCCAGATGTTGTGAGGTCTCGGTGAGCATATGTACCAGCACGGCGAAGAGGGTGACGTCCGAGTGCCACCACGAAACATGTCCGATCGCGTCGATGGGTAAGGACTCAATGGTGGTATCGGCGTGCCGACATGCGCGCTGGTAAGCGGTCATAATTTCATCGCGGGTTTCGTTTTCTGTAGCCCACATGAAGTCACGATTGCGGAACTGTCCATCGAGGGAGGGAACGGGCTGTTCCGGATACGGGCGGCCGAACGCGTGACCGAAATAGGCTGCCTCGTAAAGTGACAGGTGTTTGATCAAGCCTAAGAGATTCGTGCCGGTGGGAGTCATGGGCCGGCGCACGTCATACTCGTTTAGCCCATTGAGTTTTTCTACGAACTGTTCACGGGCATTTTGGTGGCGCTCATGAAGGTGTGCTTTTGCAGATTCGTCGATCATGGACCGAAGCCTACGGCGACTATAGGGCTAGAGATGCGCCTCAGTCCCGGTCGACAGGCAATATTGGCAGCCACGCGTCGCCGGGAGTGATCAGTCACAGCAGTACAACCCATTCGGCGTAGAAGATGCCCAGTCCTAAGGCGACGAACAGACCGGCGATGATCCAGAAGCGGGCCACCACGGTTACCTGTTCCCAGCCCTTGAGCTCGAAGTGATGGTGCAGCGGGGTCATGCGGAAGACTCTTTTGCCCCCCGAAAGTTTGAAGTAGCTCACCTGGATGATGACGGACAAGGTAATCATGACAAACAGTCCCGCCAGGACGATCAGCAGAAGTTGAGTGCGGGACAGGATAGCGAATCCGGCGATTGCGCCTCCAAGGGCTAGGGACCCGGTGTCTCCCATGATGATCTTTGCGGGCGACGTGTTCCACCAGAGAAATCCGACCAATGAGCCGCACAGCGCGGCTGCGATCAGGGACAGGTCCAATGGGTCTCGTACCTCGTAGCAGATGTTCGCGGGCACACCCGGGTTGCTGCACCGCTGGTTGTACTGCCAGAAACCCATCAGCATGTATGCGCCGAACACAAAGATTGACGCGCCGGTGGCAAGACCGTCCAGCTCGTCGGTGACGTTCACACCGTTGGAGGTCGCGGTGAGAATCAGGTTCGACCAGAGGATGAACAAGATGGCGCCGATCAGGGACCCTGCGAAGGCCAGGTCCACGGACGTGTCGCGGACAAAAGAGATTGCGGTGGAGGCTGGAGTACGTCCGTCCGCGTCGGGGAAGTTGAGTGCGAGGACCGCGAATGTCACCCCGACAACCGTCTGACCGACGATCTTCGCGCGGGCAGTGAGTCCAAGACTGCGCTGTCTCGAAATTTTGATGTAATCGTCGAAAAAGCCAACGATGCCCATCCCTACGGTAACCAATAGCAGCAACAGGCCTGAAGCGGTTGGTCCATCGGAGGCGCCGGCCAACATCATGATGCTGTGCGTTGCAAAGTAGGCGATGATCACCGATCCGATGATCCACGCGCCGCCCATCGTGGGTGTTCCACGCTTGGTGTGGTGAGAGGTTGGGCCATCGTCGCGGATGAACTGCCCGTATTCCTTCCGGACCAGAAAGCGAGCGAGCACCGGCGTGCCAAATAAAGCCAGTATCAACGCCACAGCCGCAGCGATCAGCAGCGCGATCATAGAAGGTGCCCCCAAGTTCCCCGGACCGGGTCCGTTTAGTTCCGTCTGTGACTCAGGTGCATTGTCAGGCACCGACGACGACTCATTCGACGCCGATCCTATCGGGTCGTTTCTGCAGCAAGCCCCCCACGCGCCGGCACGGCAGAAGCAATTGCCCATAACTATCGGCCAAAGCAAGAAGCTGGAGCTGCTCCAGAAAGGGGCCGAGGCGAACCTTCTCGCCTCCCGTGCCGTTCGTTCCTAGAACTCGACATCATTGAACACGACGTGTTGCCGGCACTTCGGATTCAGCACTATCGATTCGGAGGCGGTAACCAGCTATCGCCTAAATTTGCTGGCAAGAATTGATGAGTAGGACCCACTCCCGTATGGGGCAATGCAATGAGGTGAGTCCCTGATGTAGCTTCGTCCTGTTGCAGGTGAAGGCCTAGAAGATTGACGAGCGTCGCAGCGACGGCCACGAGGTCTGCGGCGCATCCATGGAAAGTGGGTGTCGAGCATCCTCGCGTTGGAATCAGTTCCTCGTCACCTTCTGCATCCCGCCAAAGCGGGTGATAGAGCTCCAATGAGCCGTCGGAAAGGACGGAAAGACCGGCCCGTTTATCAATCTCCGAAAGACTAAGCTTGGGACTGCTGAAGGTTTAATTGACACTTCGCCTGTGAGGATTTGATCCTTGCGGTGGAAGGATGTTCATCATGCCCAAAGCCTTTCCCGAAGAGTTCCGCCGCGATGTCGTAGCGGTTACCCGCAGGGGAGAAGCGCCCATCACGCAGATTGCCAAGGACTTCGGTGTCTCGCCCGCCGCCCTTCACCGCTGGCTGAAGATCGCCGACAAAGAAGGCGGCGTGAAGTCCGGGGCGGTGTCCGATGACTCCGCGAAGCTGCGGGAGGCCAACAAACGGATCCGGCTCCTGGAACAGGAAGCCGAAGTCATGCGCCGTGCTGTGGCCTATCTGTCCCGGGACATCAATCCAAAAAAATGACTCTTCTATGGGTTTAGTCAAGCCATGATGGTTTGGAGTTGGCGGAAGATGGATCGGCAGACGTAGCGTTTGAGGTTGCGACGGATTTCCCGGTTGGTTTTCCCGTTGGCACGGCTGCGGGCTACGTAGTCTTTGGTTGCGGTGTCGAAGCTCATGCGGGTTCTGACGATGACGTCGAAGGCGCGGTTGAGTTGGCGGTCGCCGGAGCGGTTCAGCCGGTGCCGGGTTGTGTTGCCGGAGGATGCGGGGCGTGGTGCGACTCCGCCGAGTGCGGCGAAGGCTGCTTCGGATCGGATCCGGCCGTGGTGGGAGTAGGCGCAGATGATGATCGCGGCGGTTACTGGGCCGACTCCGGGAATTGTTTGGAGTCCCGGGGCAAGTTCCTCGGCGAGCTGCGCAAGTGCTTTGTGGTTTTCGGTGAGCTGGTTGCTGAGGTCTTTGATGGCGAGAGCGAGTCGTTTGGCTTCGGTCCGGGCGATCCGTGAGACGGCGTCGATGGTGGTGGTGTTCCGCCAGGCCGCGATTGTGGTGACCTGCGCTTCGGTGAGGGACGCGCGGGCATCGACGCCTAGGTCTGTGCCGCGCAGCAGTGCTGTAAGGGCGTTCCGGTTCGCGGTGCGCTGCTGGTCCAGGAGGGACCGTGAGGCGAGCAGGATCCGCAATGCTGTTCGGGTTCCTGCGGCGCGGGGTGTGATGACGTGGTCGCGTTCCCTGCCGAGAACGGACCGGGCGGCGGCTTCTGCGTCGATCGGATCCGATTTGCCGGTCAATGCCCGCGACGAGCGGGAAGGCGGTCTCACCTCGCCTACTTCGATGCCTCCGGCGTGCAGGGCCTCGGTGAGACGCGCGCCGTAGGAGGAGGTTCCCTCCACGGCAGCGAAGACGGTCTGTCCGCCGGTTCGTCGTCGGATCCACGCAAGCGCTCGGTCCATTCCCGGCCCCGTGCTCGGGAACGCTGCGGTGTCGACTATCGCACCGGTTGCGCTGTGAATCGTCGTGAAGGTGTGTGTGCGGGCGTGGGTGTCGACTCCGACGACGAATTCGAAGTCTTCGGCGATGATCGTCATGGTTTGTCCTCCTTCAGTGAACCGGTCAGGTTGGCCGGAGCCTGCTGTTGTTCGCTTCGGAGACGCATCTGTAACGAGTCACACCCGTGGGTGGACAATCTTCTGATTAGGTCATCCGTGCGGGCAGGCCGGTCCTGGGAAACAGGGCGGACGCGTCATTTTCAAGACACCGCGGTTGCGGGTCGGATATACCCTGAGTCACGCACCGCTTCCCGAGACCAGCCTGCCAGCCAGCCCCTGGCCGGCTAATGACCATTACAGATGTACCCGCTGGTTCGCGAGCTGGCTGCCAAGGACGCCCCGATCAGGGTCCCCGTGGTAGTGTCCTGCCGGGTACTGAATTTCTCCAGACAGGCCTACTACCAGTGGGCCGCCAACCCAGTCCCCGCTCGGGACTGGGAAGAAGCCCACCTGATCAACACCGCCATCGATCACCACCACGACGATCCGGCCTTAGGATACCGGTTCATCGCCGATGAGATCAACGCCGCGCGTTGACTCATCAAAGATGCCCGCGTAGCTGCTATCGAAGAATCATTTGGTAATGCCCGCGTAGCGGCGCGTCTGCCGGGGTGGCAACCGTCGCCCCGGCACTGTGAGCCATGGAGCTTTCGATGAGCGAACGCAAGGCCGTCACGAAGACTACTGCCCTCCGATATGCCCGGTCGGATCGAGCGGCGAAGAAGGTGATCCTGGATGAGTTATGTGCCCTGACCAGTTGGCATCGTGATCATGCGCGTAAGGCGCTGCGGCAGGCCCTGGTGCTCAAGCAGGTCAAGCGCAGGCCGCCCAGGGTCCCGCTCTATGGGGAAGACGTGATCGAGGCGCTGCGGTTCTGCTGGGCCGTTCAGGGCACCCTGTGCGGGCGGCTGCTGGCAGCAGCGCTGCCGGACCTGGTTCCGCGGCTGCTCCGGTTTAAGGAGCTGACGATTGAGGACGGGACGGCGGCGTTGCTGCTGAAGATCGCCCCTGCCACCATCGACCGCCGGCTCAAGGCAGACCGGGGGAAACTCGACCCAAGAGGCCGTTCCCACACCAAGCCCGGAACACTGCTCAAGGACTCCATCCCGATGCGGACGTGGGCCGAATGGGACGATGCGGTGCCCGGCTTTGTTGAGATCGATCTGGTCGGCCACGAAGGCGGCAATTCCAAAGGTGAGTTCTGCTTCACCCTGACAATCACTGACATTTGTACGGGGTGGACCGAGACCCGGTCGGTGAAGAACAAGGCCCAGAAATGGGTGTTCGCCGCGATCAAGGAAGCGACCGCGGCGTTCCCGTTTCCGATCATCGGGATCGATTCGGACAACGGGAGCGAGTTCATCAATTGGGAGCTGCTGCGGTGGTGTGAACAGGGACAACTGACGTTCACCAGATCCAGGTCCGGGAACAAAAATGACGGCGCCCACGTGGAACAAAAGAACTGGCATGTGGTCCGGCAAACCGTCGGATACCACCGCTACGACACGGCGGCTGAGCTGGACTTGCTGAACCGGATCTGGGCATTGCAAGGGCAGCTGACCAACCACTTTGGGCCCCAGCAGAAATTCGTCAAGAAGATCCGAACCGGCGCAAAGATCACCAAGAAGTACGATCTGCCGGCGACACCGTACGAGCGGGTCTTGGCCGACGAAGGAACGGTCCGGAAACTCGTGAAGACCAGGTTGAAGCGGGAGAACAAGCCTTTGAACCCGGCGGCAATCCAACGTCAGGTTCAAGCCCTCTGCGCTGACCTGCTCACACTGACTACAGCGAAGCAGGGCCCAAAAAGCCAACCAACCATCCGGGCATTATCAAATGATTCCACGATCAAAGCTACGCGGGCATCTTGACATGATTCCTCGGGCGCCGGTCCAAGGCCTGGGGCAAGTGAACGCCGGATCTGGCGGCTGTGCTCTCAGAACGGCATCCTGTCGGTGATCCACCGTCGGCGCCGCTCAGGGCTCAAGGCCGGCCCTCCGGTCCACGATGACCTCATCGAACGGGACTTCAGCGCCACGGCACCAAATTGGAAGTGGCTGACGGACATCACCGAGCACCACACTGAGGAGGGCAAGCTGTACCTGTGCGCCATCAAGGACCTGCACTAGAACCGGATCGTCGGGTATTCCATGGACGGACGGATGAAAGCATCTCTGGCCGTCGCCGCCCTGGACCATGCCGTGGCCCTTAGGAAACCGGCGGACATGGTGGTCCACTCCGACAGGGGTCCCAGTTCAGATCCAGAAAGTTCGTCCTGGCTTTGAACACCTACGGGCTGCACGGATCGATGGGCCCGGTAGGGGCATGCGGTGACAATGCCGCGTGTCAGCGATGGAATCGTTCTTCTCCTTGCTTCAAAAGAACGTCCTGAACCGCAAACGGTGGGAGACCCGGGCCGAACTCCGGCTCGCCATCACGACCTGGATCGAGCGCAGCTACCACCGAAAGCGCCGTCAGCGAGCCCTCGGACGGCTGACACCCATCGAGTTTGAGACAATAAAAAACGCGGCCCCAGCCGCGTAAGAAAATATCAACCCCAGCTGTCAATTAAACCTTCAGCAATCCCGTCCACCTCCCGAAGGCGGTTTAACGGGTGCCCGGCACACCACTCGGTCCAGCGAGTCCGTACTCGCCGACCACCTGCAGCTTGTCAGGAATGCTGGTACCGCCAGGCGGGGATGCTTCCAGGAACTACGAGAGCGTCCAGCGGAACTGTCTCGTACTTTTGTCTTGCATCGCATGCCTTACGAGACCTGAAGTCCTCAGTCCAGCTGCAAGCAGCCATCGAAACCGCAGTGTCCCGATCTCAGGAATTGAGCGAGTGAATTCTGCCGAAATCGGCGGCGCTCAGGCCG
This sequence comes from Arthrobacter sp. KKT183, assembly GCF_055657625.1. Lineage (NCBI taxonomy): Bacteria > Bacillati > Actinomycetota > Actinomycetes > Micrococcales > Micrococcaceae > Arthrobacter > Arthrobacter sp. KKT183. The sequence continues at coordinate 1,493,174 of NZ_CM145770.1, forward strand.
GCGATGCTCCTCGAGCATGTTCGAAGACCAGATTCGTTTGTGTGCCCGCGACAGCAGGATTGGAGGACAAATGCTGCAGAACAAACCGTCTGATGTGATCGGTATCGCGAGCTGTTATGTGGATCAGGAAGTCATCGGCTCCGCCCAGTACAAAGATTTGCGATATCTCAGGAAGTTGTCGAAGCTCTTCCCCAAAAGTGGTCATCAGGTGCCGCGCCCCCGGGCGGAGTCTGACACTGACCAGAGCCTGCAGCGGCATCCCCAGCGATTCGGCATCCACATCAACGGTGAACCGCTGAATCACCCCTGCTTGTTTGAGGGCTCTGAGACGCAATAAGCAGGTCGACGGGGCAATCCTCAGCGCATCCGCCAGCGACTGATTGGTCCTCCGAGAGTTCTCAACCAGCAAGGCGAGCAACTTCAAATCCGTCGAGTCCAGTTCAGGGCGCAGTTTCTTCGGCTCAGTCACCTATTTCAATCTTCCTGTCGAAGTTTCGCTACTTACTCTCACCCTCTTCCGAAGATTGCTCATAGTTTAGCTGAAGAGCTCCAATAATCTGCCAGTCTTAGCCAACAGTAAGCCATCCTGCGAAAGGCAGACCATGATCATCGCAGTGCCCAAAGAAGTAAAAAACAACGAGTTCCGCGTAGCCATCACTGCATCTGGTGTCCAGGAATTCCGCGCCAACGGTCACGATGTCCTCGTTCAAACCCGAGCCGGTATTGGATCAGGCATCAGCGACCAGGAATACGCTGCGGCAGGAGCCGAGCTTGTAGATAACGCTGACGATCTGTGGGCCCGCGCTGATATGGTCCTCAAGGTCAAAGAACCTGTAGCAGCCGAATATCACCGCTTCCGCGAGGGCCTAATCCTCTTCACCTACCTGCACCTGGCAGCTGAACCTGAATTGACCCGGGCCCTGATCGAAGCTGGGGTGACTGCCATCGCTTACGAAACGGTGCAGACGGCCACACGGGCACTGCCCCTGCTGGCACCGATGTCCGAAGTCGCCGGACGCCTTGCGGTGCAGGTGGGCGCCACCTCGCTGATGGCCCCCGAAGGAGGTAAGGGCGTGCTGATCGGCGGTGTGCCAGGTGTTCGGCCCGCGAAGGTAGTAGTACTGGGCGCCGGTGTTGCCGGCACGAACGCAGCGGCGATGGCCTTGGGTCTCGGAGCCGACATCACCATCCTCGATATCAACATCAACCGTCTGCGTGAACTCGACGCGCTGTACCAGGGCCGGCTCAAGACCGTGGCCTCCAACAGCTACGAAATCGAAAAGTCCGTCATCGAGGCTGATCTCGTCATCGGTTCCGTTCTAATCCCAGGATCGAAAGCGCCGAAGCTAGTCACCAACGAACTCGTATCCCGCATGAAGCCCGGCTCCGTGTTGGTCGACATCGCCGTTGATCAGGGAGGATGCTTCGAGGACAGCAAGCCCACCACACACGAGACACCTACCTTCACGGTCCACGACACCTTGTTCTACTGCGTTGCCAACATGCCCGGAGCGGTTCCAAACACCTCGACATACGCACTCACAAACGTCACCCTGCGCTACGCCCTCGCTCTGGCAAACCGCGGTGTCCGTGGTGCCATCGAAGCCGATCCCTCTCTTGAAGGAGGCCTCAATGTTGTTGCTAGAAAGATCACCCATCAGTCCGTGAGCGACGCCCATGGTCTCGAACTCGCGGCTTGGAAAGATCTTCTTCCGGCCTGATTGACTGCCGCCTGGGACAAATCAAAGCGCAGAATCAATCCTTCGCAGCCACCTCCACTAGTAGGGTCAAAACGACGGTGATCGACTGTTCAACGCACCGGCGCTCCTTCACCTCCCGTGTCGCAGTTCGCGGCAGACATAGTAAGAGCATGGACTTTGAAAACGTCGCCGGCGGTTATCTCAGCAAGGAATGGTGGTCTCAACCGGTCAACGCACCACCACTTGGCTGTATGAGTGGGTGGAGGTGCGTGTGGAGCTCACGACGGAGCAGCAGCAGGCAATCTGGGAAGGGTGGCGGGACGGTGAAAGTTCCGCCTGGTTGGGGCAACCGGCGCATATGATCCAGAACTCCCTCCGAGGTCACGGGGGGCATCAAGCTGCAGTTTCCTCGCCGGAACCATCAGCACCACTTAAGCCTTCAAGACGGCTCCAAGTGGTCCAAAACTTGACACTACAACACTAAACATATTGTTCACGCTACGCACTAAAGTTCGGTGAGTGAACACCGAATGTTGTGCCAACGCCAGTCAACCGGAGCTGATATGAAACAGGCTTATATCTACGATGCTGTCCGTACCCCCTTTGGGAAGTTCGGCGGAGGGCTGGCGGGAGTTCGGTCCGACGACCTTGCAGCACACGTTGTGCGCGAATCGGTAGGCCGTGTCCCGAAGCTGGACCCTGCGCAGGTCGATGAGGTGATTCTGGGCAATGCCAACGGCGCTGGGGAGGAAAACCGGAATGTTGCCCGGATGGCCACTCTGCTCGCGGGGCTTCCCACCTCGATCCCCGGCACCACGGTGAACCGTCTCTGTGGCTCGAGTTTGGACGCCGCGATTATCGGGTCGCGGCAGATCAATGCAGGAGATGCTGATGTGGTGCTGATCGGTGGGGTTGAATCTATGAGCCGTGCGCCGTGGGTGCTGCCCAAGACAGAAAAGCCCTACCCCGCGGGGAACCAAATGCTTGTTTCCACTACCCTGGGCTGGCGCCTAGTTAACCCTGCTATGGCCGCCGAATGGACAGTTTCTCTGGGCGAGGCCACCGAACAGTTGCGGCAAAAGTACAACATCACCAGGGAGCGCCAGGACGCTTTCGCTGCCCGCTCGCACCGGCTGGCCGACGCCGCCTGGAGCAAAGGTTTCTTCGATGATCTGGTCACCTTTGTTCCGGGCACCGACGTCACTCGTGACGAATCCATCCGTCCCGGCAGCACCGTGGAGAAGCTAACCGCCCTCAACACGGTTTTCCGGCCGGCAGGGGAGGGATCTTCCGCCGGCACCGTCACCGCGGGAAATGCCTCGCCTCTGAATGACGGGGCATCGGCGGCGTTCCTCGGCAGCGAGGGTGCCGCAGAGAAATTCGGCTTGCCCCCGATTGCCCGTATCGCAGGCCGCGGTGCCGCCGGTACCGATCCGCAGTACTTCGGGTTCGCCCCGGTGGAAGCCGCCAACCGCGCACTGGATAAGGCCGGGATCGGCTGGGACCAGGTCGGCGCCATCGAACTCAATGAGGCCTTCGCGGCACAGTCCTTGGCCTGCATTGATGCTTGGAAAATCGATCCGGATATCGTTAATCGCCACGGTGGCGCGGTGGCGATCGGTCATCCGCTGGGTGCGTCCGGTACCCGGATCCTCGGTACCCTGGCCCGCAGCCTGCAGTTCACCGGGGAGCGCTGGGGCGTCGCCGCCATCTGTATCGGCGTCGGACAGGGACTCGCCGTCGTGCTCGAGAACGTCTCCGCCTGAAACGGAACACACCAAGGGAGAACAGCAGTGCTTACTATTACCCGGACGTGGACCAAACAGTTGCTGGGATCCACGACGGCGCCACTGTCCTGATCGACAGGCTCCATAACGCCGGATAGCCGGTGGAACTCATCGAAGCGCTGTTGCGCCGGGGTCCGGGCAACCTGACCGTTGTCAACAACGATGCTGGCAACGGACGGTCCGCGCTGGCCGCACTGATCGGCGCGGGACGGGTAACCAAGATGGTTTGTTCATCTCCACGCCAGTCGGACTCGCAACTGTTCGCACCAAATACCGGGCGGGGGAAATTGAGCTGAAATTGGCCCCACAGGGCAACTTCGCTGAACGGATCCGTACCACTGAAGCCGGAATCGGTGGGTTCCTCACCCCGCCGGGTACGGAACCATCCTCGCCGAGGGGAAGGAACCTGCGTCATGGACGGCAGAAGATATGTAATGAAAGTCCTATCCACCTTGACTTTTTCCTGATCAAGGCCCTGAAGGCGGACAGGTTCGGCAATCTCATTTGCTGCAAGGATGCGGGTAACTTCGGCCCAATTATGGCTTCGACTGCCTGCCAAGCACATCGGCGCACCGGACGCCTTTCCCGCCGTGGGGCGGGTTTGGACCTCGCCACCGGCGCCATCGGGTCGCAATCGCGGAGGCAGGGCATCGCGTGCCGGCGTAGTATTCTCGAGACCGTCCTGGCCGCGACGCCGATTTTCGGCCCGAGCAGGTCGGGGCCCTGCCGGTGCTTGGTCCGGGCAGCCAGGACCTTCTGCTCGACCTCGGGCGCGGTCCGGGTAGGCATCGTGTGCGGCCGTGAGGACCGAGTCTCCAGGCCTCTCGCCCTCGACCTCGTAACGGACGATCCAGGTCCTGGCGCACTTGCGGGAAATTTCCATCGCCGCGGCGATGTGGGCCTGCTTCCATCCGGCCTGATGCCGCTCGACGATCAGCCTGCGGCCATGGACAGTTAGACGGGCATTACGGTGGAACACGAGAACCTCCGAGTTGAAGTGGGCCTTAGACAAGCCACATCACACTCGGAGGTTCTCCCTCGTTCAACCAGACTCGCCGCCCTGAGTATTTGATGCCTTGAGAGCCACTCAATCTTGCGCTTCAGAGCCACCGATCGTGCGGAAGAGAGCCAGTGGTGGTGTGCTTGGGAGCCACTGGCCCTCGACCTCATCGTTAGGCGCTGGCCAGGGCGGTCTGCTCCCTCATGTTGTAGGTACCGGTGTCGACCCAGGTGGTGTTGTGGATGATGCGGGTCCATGATGGCGTCGGCGTGGACGCCGGCGCCGAGGCGGTGATGCCAGTCCTTCTGCTGATACTGGGTGCAGAACACCGTCGACGTCTCGCCGTAACGGCGCTCCATCAACTCCAGCAACATCGTCCGCATCGATTCCGTCGGCCGATCAAGTAACCACTCGTCGATGACGAGCAGGGTGAAGGTAGCGTATTTCCGGAGGAACTTGCCGGCGCCGCCGGGGGTGTCTTGAGCTGCGACCCAGGCCTCTTCGAGGTCGGGCATCCGAACATAATGGGCGCGGATCCGATGTTCGCAGGCGCGTTTCGCGATCGCGCAGCCCAGATACGACTTCCCCGACCCGGTGAACCCCTGGAAGACGACGTTCTGCTGCCGAGTGACGAACAAGCAGGTCCCGAGTTGGGTCAGGAGCTGCCGGTTGAGGCCGCGCTCGTCGAGCAGGTCGATGCGCCGCAGGCCCGCGTTGGGGTAACGAAGCCCCGCCCGTCGGATCAGCCCGTCCACTTTCGAGTGCATGAAGGTGGAGTAGGCGTCGTCGACGACCAGGCGGACCCGTTCCTCGAACGACAAGCTGATGCTGAGGGTGTCGTCTTGGAGGTCGATGGCCTCCACCAGCTCGCCGGCGTTCATCTCGCGGAGCTTGCGTTTGGTCTCCCCATCCAGGACGCTCGTCGGGTGCCTCCGGCGTAGTAGGCGCCGCCGCGAACATAACCGCCATCATCCGGCTCGGGCTCGGGGGTGTGCCCGGTTTTGTCCTGTCCGGTGTCGAGGATCGGCCGCAGGTGCGCATAGCGGGGTGAGCGGATCGGGCCCCGCAGCGCCAGCGCGCAGGCCGCTTCGAGGCGTGCCGGGGAGAATCGGCGCGACAGTTTCAGCACCGCCAGCGCCGCGTCGAAGCCAGCCTCATCGATGAACACGGTCTCGAAGATCTTGGCTGTCACTGCCGCCGTCGCAGGTCCGACCCGCGCCGCCCACTCCTCGATCCGGCCCCGGTCCCAGGCCTCGAAGCTGCGCCCCTCGGGCAGGTTCGCCTCGTTCGTCCGATACTGGTTGCTGGCCGTGGCCGGCAGCAGCAAATGGCTGGTCAGGCGCTCGTCACGCCGGTAAACCTCCAGCATCGTCTCCGTCACGCGCAAGTCAACGAGGGCGCCGATATGGCTGAAAGGGACGGAATAGAAGTTCTTCGCCCAAACCACGTGAGCGTTGGGGTTCACCTTGCGTTTATAGACCCACGTGCTGATCTCGAATGGGGCCGCCGGCAGCCCCTGCAACAACGGCTTCTCCTCCGCGGTGAACACACTGAGGCGTGACCGGTCACGTTTCTGGAACGGCTCCCGGTTATAGGCATCGATCTGTTCCCGGATCCGCAGGCGCAGCTGCGCCAGCGACGTAAACTGCTCGTGCCGGAGGCCGGCGATGACCCAGGTCGCGACATGGGAAACCGTGTTCTCGGCACCACTCTTGTCTCGAGGGTGGCGAACTTTGCCCGGGAGGACCGCGGCCGAGTAGTGCGCCGCCATCTTCCGGTAAGCGTCGTTGAGCACGACCTCGCCCTCCTTCGGGTGGGAAATCACCCCGGTCTTCAAATTGTCCGGGGCCAGGCGCGGGACGCTGCCACCGAAGAACGCGAACATCGCCGTGTGGGCGCGCAGCCACGACTCCTGCTTCATGTCCAGGCTCGCTTCCACGAACGCATACCGGCTGAACGGCAGGCACGCGACGAACAAATACACCCTCGACAGCTCACCCGTCGTCGAATCCAACAGCTGCATCGTGGGTCCGGACCAGTCGACCTCGATACTGCGGCCGGCCTTGTGCCCGACCCTTGACGTCGCCCCCGAGACGGCGGCGTGTTCGCCATAGAGGCGACAGAACCGGTCATAGCTCATCGTTGCCTGCGCCATTGACGCTGCGTCGACATACTCCTGGTGCAACAGCTTCAACGTCACCCCGACCCGGGCCAACTCAGCGTGAACCCGGGGCCAGTCCGGCTGCGCGAAGGCGCTCTCATGAACGCCGCGGCCGGGGAACACGGCCGCATACACCTCGGCTTCCGACCGCTCCGCGACGTCATCCCAGACGACGCCCAGCCGGTCCGCTGCAATCGAGCACCGCCTGGACGCTATTGCGTGCGATGTGCGCCGAGGCGATCGACCTGCCTGACAAACCCTGATTTCGTAACTGCAAGACAAGTTTCGCCTTGATCTTCCGTACCATTACCGGTACTCCTCCCACCACGTGGCCATCACATGGTGGGAGGAGCTTTTCAGGTGGCTCTCAACCACACCAATCGTGGCTCTAAACGACACGTCCGTGATCTGGGCAGGTGGCTCTGAAGCGCACGACAGGTGGCTCCCTTGGAAGCCAATATTCAGCTACCAACGTCTTGGCCGGGTACAGCTAGGCGCTAAGCGGTCACAGCACCGGGCAGCTGGCACACCGATTGCGATGCGCTCTCTCATTGCAGATCGATTACCTACCTCTGAAAGCGGAGACGCCTGTGATCTCTCGGCCCACGATCAAGGACTGAATGAAGTCGGTTCCCTCATACGTATGGACGACCTCCATGTCCGTGAGGTGACGAGCAACGTGATACTCGAGCAGCAGACCGTTCCCACCGAGCAGATCCCGTGCATCGCGGCACAGCTGGCGTCCCTTGTCGCAAGTGAACATCTTTGCGAGCGACGCCTGCTCGTTGCTCAGACGCCCCTCGTTTTGAAGCGCGCCAGCTCGGAAGCAGACAAGCTGCATTGCTGTGAGATCGGCGAGCATGTTGGCGAGCTTGTTCTGAACGAGCTGATGGTGCGAGATTGGGCTGCCAAACTGGACGCGCTCCGACGTGTACTGCACAGCGGCTTCGTACGCGGCGGTTGCGTGCCCCAGCGCTTCCCATGCCACGGTACTGCGCGTACGGTTCAGCACCGCTCCAACGTCGCGGAAGGACTGCGACTTCTCGAGTTTGTTCTCGACCGGAATCCGCAGGTCTTTGAAGGTGATCTGTGCCTGCTGGATTGCCCGTTTGGCGATCTTCCCTTGAATGGCCTCAGCTTGGTACTCCTCGGGGTAGCTGCCGTCCCGGTTCTTCTCCAGCATGAATGCCTTGACCCTGTCGTCTGCAGTGTCGCGCGCCCAGATGATCACGAGATCGGCGACGTGACCAAGGCCGATCCAGCGCTTGGAGCCATTGAGGACATAGTGGTCACCCTCGAGGCGCGCGCTGGATTCGAGCGCGACGGAGTCTGAGCCGTGGTCCGGCTCGGTGAGGGCGAATGCCCCGAGTTTCTCGAGCCGCGCCATCTGCGGCAGCCAGCGATGTTTCTGCCCTTCGCTGCCCAGGAGGTCGATCGTCCCCATCGCGAGGCCGGAGTGCACCGCATTGAAGGTGTTCACACTGCCATCGCCACGCGAGAGTTCCATGGCGACGAGGCCCGCTTGCAACCTGGTCAGACCTGCGCAGCCGAACCCTTCGATTGCGGAGCCGATGATTCCGAGCTCTCCGAGCTTGGGAAGGATTTGGTACGGGAAGTCGGCCTGTTCCCAGTAATCGTTGATCACCGGGGTGACCTCAGAATCCACGAACGCACGGATCTTCACCACGAGGGCGCGGTCCTCATCGCTGAGGTAGTCGGCGACCTCATAGAAGTCCGCCTTCACGTTCGAACTGATGAGTCCCTTCATGCTGTTGCTTCCTCTACTGAGATCGAAGAGAAAGCCGGTGAGCCTGCCAGCCAGCGCCGAATAAGGTGCGTATCCTCGCCAAGCGCGGGCGGCGCCTTGTCGTAGGTCGCCGGGGTCTGCGAAAAAGTGATGGGGTTGCGGATGCCGGGAGTGGAATGGGTGTCTGAGCCTGCCCGGATGATCGGCTCCAAGCCGATTCGCTCGGCGAATTGTATGCCACCCGCGACGTCCCGGATAGGTGCGCACGGAATACCTGCCGTTGTGAGACGCTCGAACCAGTCGGACGCGGTCGCTCGCGAGAGCGCCGACTCGAGCAGGGGGCGCAGTTCTAGCCTATTCCGGCTGCGGTCAGGCGCCAGCGCGAATCGGGGATCTTCCGTGAGTTCTGGCATTCCGAGCTCCCGGCAGAGCACCCGGAATTGCCGGTCATTGCCGATCGCCAGAACGATGTCTCCCTCGCCGGTCGCTATAGGCTCATAGGGATAAATGCTGGGATGCTCGTTACCCATGCGACTCGGCACGACACCGGCGATGGCGTAGGCACCGGTCTGGTTCACGAGGCCCGAGAGCGCCGAACTCATTAGGTTGACCTCGACCCGCTGTCCTTCACCGGTCACCTGCCGGTGGTTGAGTGCGGCGAGGATGCCAATGCAAGCATGCATTCCGGTGAAAACGTCGACGACTGCGACGCCAGCCCGGAAAGGTTCGGTTTCCGGACTACCTGTGAGGCTCATTAGTCCCGAGGCTGCCTGGACAAGCAAATCATAGCCAGGAAGGTGTGCCCCACCCGCTGTGCCGAAACCCGTGATCGAGGCGAAGATCACTGACGGGTTGCTGACGCAGACACTCTCATAGTCCAGTCCGTACTTTTCGAGGCCGGCAGGCTTGAAGTTCTCGATGACGATGTCTGCTCGCACCGCAAGTTCCCGCGCAACATCGAGGTCTTCCGCATTGTTGAAGTCGAGCTTGACGGAGAATTTGTTCCGATTGACGGAGAGGTAATACGTCGACTGTCCTTCAAAGACCGGTGGCATCCACATTCGAGTTTCATCACCAGTTGGGCTTTCCACCTTGATAACGGTGGCTCCCATATCGGCGAGGATCATGGTGCAGTAAGGTCCTGCCAGCACACGTCCGAAGTCTGCGACGACCACTCCGCTCAGTGGGCCTCGCCCGGAACGGGTGAATGCTTCCTCAAGTATGCTGCGATCTCGCACTTTCTACCTCGATACTGTTTCTCGTTGTGCTGCGTGAGTAATCTTCATCCTGGCAGTCGTATTACTGCGAGTCAAATACTAATAAGCGCGGCATTGATACATATGAGTTATATATCGGCTGCTTCGGTTCTACTGACTTTGTACTTGATCGGAATAAAACTGTTTGTATATATGCACCGTTTGCTATTATTCGGGTATGGAAATCCAGGATCTTCGAACTTTCGTGGCAGTTGCCGAGGAGCTTCACTTTGGCCGCGCGGCAGAACGGCTTCACCTTGCCCAGCCGCCGGTCAGCCGCACGATCAAGTCTCTGGAGAAGGAACTTGGGGTCGAGTTGTTCAGCCGCACCACAAGGTCCGTGACAATCACAGTGGCAGGCCAGGCACTACTTGGGCCCGCCAGACGCATCCTAAACGAGGTCAAACGCGCTGCACACGACGTATACGCAGCTCAAGATGGGTCCTTGGGTTGTGTGAGCATTGCATTCGCCGGCGCATCGACAGAGGTACTCGTAGGTCGACTCTCCCGAGCCGCGAAGATCAAATACCCGAACTTAACCCTTGAGCTCGCCAGCCAAAACTTTGCGCAACCAGCAATTAATCGCTTAATCGACAACGAAGCTGACATTTCGATAGGTCGTTGGGACTATCTCCCGGCCGGCATCAGGTCACGTGTCCTCATCAAGGAGCAGTTGGTTGTTGCCGTTCCAACCACCCACCCCTTGGCCAGCTCAGAGTCCGCAGCTATGAAAGAGTTCGCCACCGACTATTTCGTAACTCTGCCCCCGCATCCGGGCTCAGTACTGACTGACCGACTGATCCGACTCAGCCATGCCGCAGGCTTCGACCCGCTTGTCGCACAAGTCGCGCCGGACACGTGGACCGCACTTGCTCTCGTTGCAGCAGAAGTCGGCGTTCACCTGACTATCTCTTCGGTCGCCACCAACACTCACAATCAGGAATTTTCATTTTTGCCAATTGCCAACCCATTCGAAGACGTGTTGCTGCGTATGGCCTGGCGGGAGGATTCACACAACCCCGCACTCGCAACTATCCTCGAACTTGCTGAGGAAGCGCTCTGACTAGCACTCCTCACCAGCCAGCGGACGCCCCAACGAAATCCGCCTTTGCGACCCACTTCATATTCTGGTTCTCTCAGGTCAAGAGTTAACCAAACCGTAGGCACCCCCGCGCAGCGATTCTTGCCAATGGATTCGAGAACGCCGAGCCTCTCCAGCGAGCGGTCAACTGGTGAGCCCGTCATCATGGATGAGATGCTGTCGTAATTGATCCCAGGAAACGGTCACCGCTTGCCCGACAGCTAGCTTCGAGGCTTCACTCATTGTGAGCTTTGCAATGCCCGGAGTCCCGTCGCCGAATTCCATGTATACGGTGACATTGGATCCGGTGAATACGATTTCCCGTACTGCGGCTTCGAACCCATCCGTGTTCGTGTCCGTCTTCGGTGCGATGGAGATTGCCTCAGGGCGTACGATCATCACGTTCGCGTCGGTTTTCTCCAGTTCCTCACGCGTTAGGTACGCACTTCCCGCTGGGGAAATGAATGTTGAGGTCTCGACATCGATCTTCCCACTGAATACGTTGGAGTCGCCTAGGAACCGTCCGACGAAAAGGGAGGAAGGTCGATAGTAGAGATCCTCGGGGGTCCCGATTTGCTCGATACGGCCATCGTTGAACACAGCGATGCGATCAGAGAGCACGAGCGCCTCCTCCTGATCGTGCGTCACGAAGACGAATGTCATTCCCAGCTCGCGATGAATCCTCGCTAGTTCCCGCTGCATTTCGCTTCGGAGATTCTTATCTAGTGCGCCAAGAGGCTCATCCATCAGCAATGCGCGGGGATCAAATACGATCGCTCGTGCGAATGCGACACGCTGCTGCTGGCCGCCCGAGAGCTCCTTCGGGAGCCGGTCGGCATAAGGGTCGAGCCGAACGAGCGCCAAAGCACGGGTGACTTTCTCTCGGATCTGGCTCTTATCCATCTTGCGCTGCCGCAGAGGGTAGGCGACATTGTCGAACACCGACATGTGCGGGAACAGCAAGTAGTTTTGGAATACCACGCCGAGGTCTCTACGATGCGGTTTGAGGCCATCGATTTGGTTGCCTCCGATGCTCACCGTCCCGGATGAAGGGTTGACGAAACCTGCGATTAGCGAAAGCAAAGTAGTTTTCCCTGATCCGCTCGGGCCCAAAAAGGACATGAACTCGCCGGGTTGGATCTCTAGGGAGACGTCGTTGAGCGCCAGCGCGGTGGAAGATGGGTACTGCATCGTCACGTTGCTGACGGTGATCGCCTGCTCATGCTCGAGCTTTTGCATCAGTTGCTGATTCACTTTCTCTTATTGCGTCCAGGCACGACCTGGACCAGTACGACCAAAATCGTGGTCACCAGGATGACGAGGGTCGCCGCAGCAGAGACTGTCGGGTCGATCTCGGTCGCGATTGCGTTGTACATATTGACGGGGAGGGTCTCCAAGTTGGGGGTCTGCAGGAATAGCGAGACCACCGACTCATCGAATGAGGTGACAAACGCCAGGACAAACCCGCTGACAACTCCAGGGAGGATGAGCGGCAGAGTGACCGTGAGGAACGCGCGAACGGGTCCTGCGCCGAGAGATGACGCCGCGGTGGTGAGACCGGGATTGTATCCGCTCAGGCTAGAGGAGACGGAAGTGATTACGAACGGCAGGGCCAGCATGGTATGGGCCGCGACGAACCCGAACAGGCTTCCGACGAGCTGCCATCGCAAAAACACAGCATAAATTGCGACAGCGAAGATCACGCCCGGAACGATCATGGGGGCCATGTACAGGCCCGAGAGGAAGCCACTGAACTTGGGTGACATCCTTGCGATCGAGACTGCTGCGAGAGTGCCGAGCACGGTCGCCAGTACCGCAGTCAGAATGCCGACCTGCAGCGATGTGAAGAGCGAATCCGTCCACTTCGCCGAGGTGAAGAAGTTCTCGTACCAGCGCAGTGAGAAGCCCTTTGGTGGGAACGAGAAGTTTCGCGCGTCCGAAAAGGACATGGGGATCACGATTAGCACCGGCAGGATCAGAAGCGCCATCACGACGACGTTCCATGCCCGCAACCAAATCGGGAGATTTGGCTGGCGGCGTGCCCGTAAAGAGACGCTATTATGCTTCACAGTCATGCGGCACCTCGCTTCATGAGCGGATTGGCCTGCCGAACGAGCCAGTTCAAAACACCGAGGATGATCAGCGTGACGACGAGCAGAAGCATCCCCGCGGCACCGGCCCCGGGGAAGTCGAGCAACTTCTGTACCCGAGTGGCGATGATCTGCGATAGTAGCGCCTGATCGGGCGAACCCAAGAGCGCAGGGGTGATGTAGAAACCGAGAGCCACCACAAAAACCAGGGAGAAACCGCTCATCACGCCGGACAGGCTGAGTGGCATGTAAATCCGGGCAAAGGACGCAACCGGCTTTGCTCCGAGGCTCCCTGCAGCCCGCAGGAGGCCGCGGTCGATGGTGCTCATCTGGGTATAGAGCGGGAGCACCATAAACGGCAGCATGACCTGCGTCATGGCAATTGCGACTCCGCCCCATGTGTTAAGCAGGACAACGCCGTTGATCCCCAGGGCTTGGAAGAACTGATCGATCAACCCACCGCGGCTCTCCAAGATGAACCATGCGAAAGTCCGGGCAATGATATTTACCCAGAATGGCAGCATGACCATAGTCATCATGACCGTCCGCCACCCCGGCGAGACGACAGTCATCGAATATGCATATGGATAGCCGATGATGAGAGTTGCCAGACCAACAATGAGCCCAACTGCGATCGTGCGCAGCATCACTGTCACAGTAACGCCGTCGGTGAGCAGACTGAGGTAGTGGCCGAATCCGATCTCTGGGCTAGTGAATGAGAGCCAGACGATCAGGGTAATCGGGTAGACAAAGAACACACCCAGGGCGATGAGAGCCGGAATCGCGAGACCTCCGGCACTCACCCCGCCCGTGCGAAACCGCGACTTGGAAGATCCTGGGATGCTCAAAATCTGAGCGGTCATGATTAGCCGATCTGCCAGGCAGTGTACTGCTCGGTTACCTGCTTGAGGTTCTCTCCCCACCAGGCTCCGTCGAAGTAGATTGCGCGACCACGCTGGTCCAGGTCCGCGAAGATGACTGCCTGCCCTTGGAACTCGTCGAAGTCAGGATCGGCATCGGCGACAATGGCGCCTCGACCAGTCAACTCTGAGGCTTTGGCCTGACGGTCGGAGTCGAGCGTCGACTGCAGGAACCCGAATGCTTTGTCTGCGCTCTTGGAGCCCTTCGGCACTGCGAGCTGATCTGCCGACACGACGGTCGCGTCCCACACCGCTGACCAGTCGCCGCCGTCGCGGAGGAGGTAGCCGAAGCGGGACTCAGGGGTCAGCGCCATATCGACCGAGCCATCCAGCATCGACTGCCCCAACTGACCATAGCTTTCGGCAAACACCAGGGATTCGCGAATCGAATCGTATTTCGCAAGCGCTCGGTCGATATCCAGCGGATACAAATCATCAGGATTCACGCCGTCTGCAAGGAGTGCGAGCTCCATCATTCCAGTGTCGAACTCCGGGGGAAGCAGTCGCTTCCCGGGGAACTTCTCGAAATCGAAGAAGTCGGCAATAGTACTGGGTTTCTCACCTGAATAGGTCTCATTGTTGGAAACGAACATGAGTTGCGAGAAGTAGAAAGGAATGCTGCAGTCGGTGCCAGTGGCGCCCTCCGCAAACTTTGTGCCCTCGGTCAGCTCCGGAGGCAACTCTTCAAGGAGCGTCCCGCAGTGCTGATTCGCTCCAGCCGGGGTCATAATGACGCTATCCCAAGTCACGTTTTCGGATTCGACCATCGCCTGCAGCTTGGCAAGGTCGATCGGCGAGTCGCTCTGGACAGTAACGTCGTTGTCCTCGGTGAAAGGATCGCCGAATGATTCGAGCTGGTATTCCTGTGTCTCCCCGCCATAGCCGACGAAGACGATATTGCCTGATGTGCCGTTGCTGTCTGCACTCCCCGATGAGCCGCAACCCGTACTAGTAATCAGTAGTCCTGCGATTCCGGCCATCGCGAGGACAACCTTGGTTCCTTGCACATTCCTTGTTGTCATCTGTATCCCTTTTCCTTGATTGGGGCCCGCATCGATGAGGGCCTGATTGATATGTGGAGAAGCTCGACGAACCACATAGGTCGGGCTATGTTCGTTAGCCCCGATTTTTCACGGTGGCCGGTGAGGGCCGCTGGTTCGTGCCGGCGGATGGATCGGTGGTTGTTTCTGTTTCCGGGCAGCGTGGTGTGGCCTGTTGTATCGCCTGGTGTGGCGCCGGTTCCACTTCCGGTGGTGGTTTTGTCGTCGGGACGGGACGGGAGCACGCTCAGTCTGGAGCAGCTGGCGGGGCGTGTTTCAGGCGCCCGATGTTCATCAGGAGCAGCTTCAGGAGATCCTTTTCCGGCGCTGTTTCCGGTAGGAGGAGTTGGTTGCGGCGGGCGCGGGTGATGATTTTCCCGGCGGTCGCGAAGAGCCGGTAGCGCCAGCGTTTGATGTCCCAGGCTTTGGCGTGGTGACTGCCTGGTAGGGCGGTGAGCTGGATCCAGGAGATCAGGTTGAAAGCCAGTGTGGCGATGTTTGCCCAGGCCTGGTTCGCGGCGAAGTCGTAGAACGGCAGCTTGCCCAGGCCGGTGTTTTTCAGGGTCTTGATCCGGTTCTCGCACCGGCCGCGGGCGCGGTGCCGGGCGTCGAGGAAGGGTCCGTGCCAGCGCGGTGAGTTGGTCAGGAACGCGGTGATCCGGTGCCCATCTGTATCGAGGAGGCTCGGCTGCGCTCCGGGGTGCAGCGGCTCGGCGCGCAGGAACAGCTTGGTGTCCGGAGGGTAGTCGGTGAGCCCGATGACGTCCGTGGCGTTGATGACCCACGCATCGGTGCGGTCGTTTCCGGTCTGGTCCAGGGCCGGCTGCCAGTGCTGTTTGTCGCTGATCCAGTCGATCATGTGCGCCTTGCCGAACGGCAGGGTATAGCTGGTGGAGAACTGCACGCCGAGGTTGTGCAGGTGCCAGAGGAACTTCCGGGAGGCACCGGCACTGTCGGTGCGGACCAGCACCTTCTGCCCGGTCAGGGTCCCGGTTCCGTCGTAGAACCCGTCGGGCAGCTGGGCTACGGCGGTGTGGAAGACCCGGATGTGGTCCTCGGCGCTGTTCGCTCCGGCGTTGCCGGGCCGCAGCACCGCGGCCAGGATTTCCTTGGAACCCTTACCGGTGCCGTAATCGACGCTGGCGATGAAGGGGGCGAACCCGTAGCCGCGTTTGTAGGTGCCGGCGACGTTTTCCTTGTCCGAGTGCGAAGTCACCAAGGTGGCGTCGATGTCGATGATGAGCGGGTCCGTGGCGGTCGCGGTCAGGGCCGGGTTCCGGTTCCCGGCGGCATTCCAGGCCCGGGTGCGCAGTTCCCTGGTCAGGGTTTCGAATCCGTAGCTGAACAGCTCGGGGTTGACCACGGTGCGTTCGAAGAATCGGGAGACGGTCGCGTTTGAGGGCAGCTGACCAAAAACCTTGGGAGAGGTACGAAGGATGTCCAGGTCGGAGGCGTGCTCGCCTCCGGCGGCGAGCATCGCGGCCAGTGAACCGACCAGCCGGCCGGGTCGGTGTCGTGCGCCGGAGGGAACGAACTGGCCGAGTCTGTCCTCGCACAGTCTGCCGAAACCCAGTGCGTCCATGAAGCCGGTCAGGACGCTGACTCCGGCGTGGGAGATCAGCGACTGGCCACTGAAAATAACGGGAACCGCCGGGAAAACAGGGGTAGAGTGGTGCATCGAAAAGGTGCTCCTTCACGACCGGGATAAATTGGCTTAGACACCACTATTTTCCCTTGTCGGAGCACCTTTTCGCCTTTTAAACACGCCCATCAACGGCCACCCGATGAAACCATAGGGTTAGCGCGCCAGTACCGAGTCGAGTGCTTCCCGGATACCGCGCACGATGATGCGGATCTCGTCTCCGGTGACGATGAATGGGGGCGAGATCTGGAGGATGTTGTTGGGCAGGTTCCGCAGGTGTACGCCTCGGCCCTCGAGTGCGGAGACGACGTCGAGCCCAGAAATGCCGTCTGCGAGGACGACTCCTCCCATGAGGCCGATGTAGCGCACCTCCTTCACACCTTCGTGGTCGCGGAGCTGCTCCAGCTCATCAGCGAGGATCGGTTCGAGTTCTTGGACATGTGCGAGCAGGTCCTCCCGCTCGATGATCTCGAGGTTCTTGAGCGCGACTGTCGCAACCGTGGCATGGCCGGCGTAGGTGAGGCCCTGGTGGAGGATGGGAGCGTCGGCACCGTCGTAGAACTGCCCGGACACGCTGGGAGCGACGATCACGCCGCCGAGGGGCAGGTAGCCGGAGGTGACGCCTTTCGCGAAGGTGATCATGTCGGGGTTGAGGTCGAAGCGCTCCGATGCCGTCCAGGTACCGAGACGGCCGAACGCGGTGATGACCTCGTCGGCGATGATGAGGAAGCCGAACTCCTTGGCGAGCTCCTTGATCCGCTCGAAATAGCCTGGCGGAGGAGGCACGAGTCCGCCGACACCCATGACCGGCTCGGTGATGAACGCGGCGATCTTCTCCCCGCCAGATTCACGGATGCTGTGCTCTGCAGCTTCGATGTCCCACTGGTCGACGAGCAGCGTCTCCGGTATCAGGGTGCCCGGACCGAATCCGTCCCGGTTGAAGGCGAGACCGGCCACACTCGTGCCGTAGGCGTGCAGGCCGTGGTAGGAGTCTTTGCGGGAGGCGATGGTGAGCTTCTCGGGCTGCCCTTGCAGCTGCCAGTGCCGTCGGGCAAGCTTGAGCGCCATGTCGACTGAGTCAGAGCCGCCGCTGGTGAAGATCACCTTGGCGTCGTCGAATGGCGCCAAGGTGGCGATTTTGTTTGCGAGGTCGAGCGCCGGTTGGTTCGCGTAACGGCCGAAGATGTGCCAGGTCTCGAGGGTGCGGATCTGCTGGGCGGCGGCCTCTGCGATCTCGTCGCGGCCGTGACCGACGTTGGCGTACCATAGGCCGCCGGCGGCGTCGAGCAGACGGTCGCCATCGCTGGTGACGATGTAGGCGCCGTCGCCTTCGGCGACGACGGTCTGGGGGTTGGCGAGCACGGTCGGCATATGAGCCTGAGCGCTCCACAGCGCGTTGTTCTGGGACATTGTTGTATCCTCCTGCAAATCGTTTGTGGGTCGGGTCGAACGGTACGTCTTGGCCCGGGGCGGCTGTTCAGCTGTAGTCGAAGAAGCCCTTGCTGGTCTTGCGCCCGAGTTCGCCGGCGGCGACCTTGTCACGCAAGATTCGCGGGGGCTCGAAACGTTCGCCGAGTGTAGAGGCGAGGTATTCTGCGATCCCGAGACGCACGTCTAGGCCGACGAGGTCAGTGGTCTTAAGTGGGCCGGTCTCATGCCGGTAGCCGAGCACAATCGCCGCATCGATGTCCTCCGCTGAAGCGACGCCCTCTTCGAGCATCCGCATCGCCTCGAGTGCGAGGGCGACACCAAGCCGGGAGCTCGCGAACCCGGGAGCGTCGCGCACGACGACGGGGGTCTTTCGCAGGGCCTCGGTCCAGTCGCGGGCGGCGTCGACGAGAGCGTCATCTGTTGCCTCGCCGACGATGACCTCGATTAGCGTCGAAGCGGGGACCGGGTTGAAGAAGTGCAAGCCGAGGAACCGGGATGGGTTCGAGAGTTCGGCTGCGAGTTGCGAGACCGACAGCGATGACGTGTTTGTTGCGATCGGGGTATTCTTCCCGGTGCGCTGCTCGATCGCGCGGAGGGTGGCCGCTTTCAGTATGAAGTCCTCCGGGACTGCCTCGATCACGAGGTCGGCTGTGTTCAGGAGCCAGTAGTCCTCGGATACGACGAGCCGGGATAGGAGCACATCGAGTGCCGGCGCTGCGGGATCCTTCGAGACGGCTTTTTCCATGATCTCCTGGATCCGGCCCTGGGCGGCTTCTACTGCCTGCGCGTCCCGTTCGAGCACGGTGACCGATGAGCCATTGACGGCGAAACTGAGCGCAATGCCAGTTCCCATCCGGCCGCCTCCAACGACGGCGACATGTTGAGGCAATGCCACGGTTTAGTGTCCCTTCCGCGCGTTGCGCTTCTGCAGGAAATCGTCCATACGCTGGGCTTTCTCCGGTGATTCGAAGAGCAACGCCTGCGCAAGGTTATCGATGATCGGATGCGCAGGCCTCGGCGCGTGAATAATCGTCTTGGTGACCTGGATCGCGAGCGGATCAAAGCCGCCGATGCGATCAGCGAGGGCGTTAGCACGATCGATCAGTGCTTCTGGCTCGCAGACTTCAGTGACCAATCGAATTGAGAGCGCCTCGTCGGCTGTGAGGACGCGGCCTGCGAGCAGGATCTCCTTCGCCACAGGTTCGCCAACGAGCTCGACGAGCCGCCAACATGCACCGGCGGCGGCGATGATGCCGAGGTTGGGTTCGGGATTGCCGATCTTCACCCGGGTCGTCGCGATTCGGAAATCTGCGGCGTATGCCAGTTCAGCCCCTCCGCCGAGGGCGTAGCCGTCGATCGCGGCGATCACCGGCATCGGCAATGCCGCGATGCGCGCGAAGATGCTCGAATTAATCCCGCGCAGGGCTTCGTGCCGGCGCCGGTCGCGCAGCTGCGAGATGTCGGCCCCTGACGCGAAGATGCCGCCTCGTTCAGTCCGGGTTCCGGTGAGGACCAAGATGCTGGGTTCGCGCTCGAGCTCATCGCAGACCCCGTGGAGTTCGTCCACCATTGCCTGATCGATCGAGTTCAATGTCTGGGGCCGGTTCAATCGCACGATTGTGCGATTACCGTATTGCTCTACTGTGAGCGTGCTCACGAAGTCCGCCTCTCTCAGAAACCGTCCGGCGGCACTGCCGCTGCGATGCGGAATTAATCTTAGTTTGCCCTAGGATCCCATAGCACACAAATACCTAATAACCCTCTTTTGATGCTAAATCCTGCATATATACAGCTTCCGGTAGCCGCAACCAGTATGGGATTTATCACCGCATGTCATTTAAACCGATCAGTATTGGTATTGGACGTGTGATGAATTAGCTGCGACAGTGAAGAAATCGGACCTCTAGGCATCGTTTCGCATGGGTCCTTGGCGATCACACACCGAGCAATGAAGGAGCGTCGTCGCACATGGGTGTCTACACGACCGTGAATCCAGCAACCGGCGAGAAGTTAGCCGAGTTCTCCGAACTCACCGGCGACGAGGCGCGGTCCGCACTCGATCGAGCCGGAAACGCTTACCCACAGTGGAAGGGCAGGGACCTCCAGGAGCGGGTTGCCCTCATCAAGCGCATCGCGGAACTACACCGCGCGCAGCGGGAGGAGCTGGCTTCGCTGATTACCATCGAGATGGGCAAGCCCATCGCGCAGGCCCGGGGCGAGGTCGATCTCGTCGCGAACATCTACCACTACTACGCCGACAACGCCGAGGATTTTCTCGCCGATGAGGTTCTCGACATCGCCGGTCCCGGCACTGCTGTAGTGAAGACCGAGCCGATCGGCGTGTTGGTCGGCATCATGCCATGGAACTATCCGTACTACCAGGTGGCGCGATTTGCGGCGCCGAACCTCATCCTGGGCAACACGATCCTGCTTAAGCACGCACGCAACTGCCCGCAGTCCGCGCTCGCCATTGAGCGTGTGTTCCGCGAGGCCGGCCTTCCCGAGGGCGTCTACACCAATGTGTTCGCGAACAATGATCAGATCGCGCAGATGATCGCCGACGCTCGCGTGCAGGGTGTCTCCCTCACCGGGTCCGAGCGGGCTGGCTCCTCCGTCGGTGAGGTCGCCGGTCGGCACATGAAGAAGTATGTCCTGGAGCTCGGCGGGTCCGACCCGTTCCTCGTGCTAGACGACGCCGACCTCGACGCCGCGGCAGCAGCTGCCGCAGTCGGCCGCTTCGCCAACGGCGGCCAGGCCTGCACCGCATCGAAGCGTTTTATCGTCCTCGACTCGGTCTACAACGAGTTCCTCAAGAAGTTTATCGAGCAGAGTCGCACGTACGCTGCGAGTGATCCCGCGTCCGATGTTACGAAGCTCGGCCCGCTCGCTTCCACCGCGGTTCGGCGGGACCTCGTGGAACTCGTCGACGACGCTATCGAGCGAGGAGCGACGGTACACCTGGGCGGAGAGATCCCTAATACGCCGGGCGCCTACTACCCGGCAACGGTGCTCTCCAATGTCACGAAGGACATGCGCGCCTACGCCGAGGAGCTGTTCGGCCCGGCCGCCGTCGTACATCGAGCGACCTCTGAGGAGGAGGCGATCACGATTGCGAACGATTCCCCCTTCGGACTGGCCGGTTCGGTGTTCTCGGGCGACCCCGAGCGGGCGCAGCGGATCGCCGACCAAATCGAGACCGGCATGGTGTGGATCAACAGCACGAGCAGGACCGCACCGGATCTTCCCTTTGGCGGGATCAAGGCGTCGGGCGTCGGCCGCGAACTTGCCCGATACGGCATCAACGAATTCGCCAACAAGAAGCTCATCCGCGTCCCCGACGCGGTGAAGAAGCTCGGCATGAATGAAGAGCGCGTCATTTAGACGATATGAAGTGCGGCGCCGGTTCGTTGTCGTGGGACTGGAATCTCGGGTTCAAAGCCTGGCGTAGGTTGCCAGTTCCGCGGCCTTCTTCGCTCAGCCGGGGCCGGTGTGGACTGGTAGAGTCACATTTGAACGTCTGGAGGTTCCAGTCAGTTCCTCCCGCGCGAAGCCGTGGACGGTGGCTCCAGCGCCGAGCAGAGAACGGGAAATTCCAGTCCTGTTGCCACTGCTGGCCCCAGTTGACCAGCGCTGCCCGGCCGTGCAACGTGTCCTGTATGGTTCGGTCCCGGCTGTATGAAGGCGCCGCTTCGGTGCTGGTTAGTCCAACAGGGCTCAGGAGCCGAAATCGAGCAGCACCTTTCCCCGCTTGATGCCACATTCGACGTGGTTAAAAGCTGCCGCGACATCATCGGCGGCGAAAACGCGGTCGATAACAGGCCGCACCTCTCCACTGGCCAGGTGGGGCAGCATTCTGCGCTCAAAAGCTCGCACTACGATGGCCTTGTCTTCCGATGATCGTGCCCGGAGGACCGAAGCGAGTAGCCGTCCCCGTCGGCTCATTAGTGCCCCCAGATTAATCGACGTCTCGGCGCCGGCGCCCACTCCGACAACTATGATGCGCCCCAAGACCGCCAGTGCGGCGAGATCGGTGGCGAGGTTGGGCGCACCGACGACCTCGAGCACAACGTTTGCGCCGCGGCCTGATGAGATCTCGAGGACGACGTCCACCACGCTCTCAGGATCGGCCGGGATGCCGCCAAGGTCTGAGATTAGTTCCCGCCCGTGAACGGTCCGGCTTGTGCCAATGACACCTGCCCCGCTGGCACGAGCAATCTGCACCGCTGCAGTGCCCACACCGCCCGTCGCTCCGCCAACTCGTCGAGGTTGCCCGGCACGATGCAGACATGGCGTGCGGAAACCAGGACCCGATTTGCCAACCCTCCCCCCGCCACCACCCGTTGGTGGCCGGAGTCAATGGAATGTGCGACCGCCATTGATCTGGATGACCTCGCCGCGTCCGCACCGGTGCCCGCGTAGGACGCCGGTGCGGACGGAGCGGCGGATCATCGCGATCCGGGTCAACCGGCGGTGGGGACCGGCACGGATCGGCTATCACCTCGGGATCCACCCTTCGACCGTGCACCGGATCCTGGCCCGGTACGGGCTGGCGAGACTGTCCTGGCTGGACAGGGCGACCGGCCGGGTCATCCGCCGCTACGAACACACCGCGCCCGGGGACCTGGTGCACGTGGATATCAAAAAGCTCGGCAGGATCCCCGACGGCGGCGGCCACCGCGCCGTGGGCAGGGCAGCCGGGCGCCGTAACAAGGTCGGCACGCAGCGCAACCGCCGCCCCGGGTATCGCTTCATTCACAACGCCGTCGACGATTACTCACGCTTTGCCTACTCCGAGATCCTCACCGATGAGAGAAAGGAAACCGTCGCCGCGTTCTGGACCCGCGCCAACACCTGGTTCGAGTCCCGCGGGATTACCGTCCAGCGAGTCCTGACCGATAACGGCAACGGGTACCGATCCCGTGCCTTCGCCGACGCCCTCGGCCCCCGCATCAAACACAGACGCACCCGCCCGTACCGGCCGCAAACCAACGGTAAAGAACGCTTCAACCGCACCATGCTCGAGGAATGGGCCTACGCGAAGCCTTACCAATCAGAAGCAGAGCGCGTGGCCGCTTTCCCGAAATGGCTGCACCACTATAGTCACCACCGAGGCCACACCTCACTCAAAGGTCAGCCACCAGCCAGCCGTGTCACCAACCTCACGGGGCAATACACCTAGCGAAGTCAGCCCAGTTGCGCCTGTTACCCGCCGACGACGCCGAAGGTCGGCGCCGGTGTCAGCCAGGGGAGCCAGCATGATCCTGTTGGCCGCGACTTCCAAGAGCGACCGCGCCGCGTATGCGCTGATGTTCCGCCAGCTCGCGGCTACCGCTAAAGCCATTCACGATATGCACAAAGCCACCACAGACCTTAACCGGGTGATGGGCTTGTCCAGGTCAGTGATCGCCGCGACGAAGGTCGTCGAAGGCAGCGTATCAACGCAGACCGTGAAGCCGGAACGTATGACCATCGAGAAGTTGCGCGAACAGCATCCCGAACTCGATGAGGAAACCCTGAAAGCACGTTTGGTTGCTGGACGTTCCCGCGAAGGCGCACCGATACCGGCGACACTCACACGCGGACAGAAGCCAACCGAGCACGCAGTACCAGCACGCGGGCCAGAACGAGGTAGTCAACGAGGGATTTAGAGATAGGGGATAGCGGTTCAGTGTCGCTGACGCTCCGTGGTGGTAGAACGTATCTCGCGTGTCGGTTCCGCTCTGGATGCGCGGTGCTTTTGGGTGAATGATTGTGGTGTCTGCCGCGGGCGACGCCGATTTGTTCTTGGTGCTGTTAGTGAGCCTGTGGGTTAGCGTGGTGTGGAGGACTTCCACGGGAACCGTGGATTGTTGCCCTTGAGCACGAGTGTTTGATTCCTGAATTGATTCCCCGTCCTCCCCGTAGCAGATTCAATGATCGGGTCGAGGGTGTCAGGAGAATGATCATGGATATTGTGCACGAGCGGGCGGTGGGGATGGACATTTCCAAGCGTGATGCGAAGGTCTGCTTACGGGTTCCCGGGAACCGCCCGGGGACTTTCACGACCACGGTGAGCACATGGGGTGCCACGACCTCACAAATTCTGGAGCTCAGGAATTTCCTTGAGTCCGAACACGTCACCACGGTGGTGATGGAAGCGACCAGTGATTATTGGAAACCGTTCTTCTACCTGCTCGAAGAAACCCTGCCGGTAGTCCTCGTCAATGCGAAGGCGGCACGGAACATCCCGGGACGTAAAACCGATGTTTGCGACGCGGCGTGGCTGGCGCAAGGGCGTGTCAAATGAAGTGTGTAAGGGACCAGCTGGTTATCCGTTCTGCCGGGTCGGTCAGATCGGAAGCCTGTTAGGAAATTGAAGTGCGAAGGCGTTCAGCGCTCGGTGCCATCCCTGGGTGCCGGTGCCCAGGTCACCGCCCCGGAGGGTCTCGATGTTCCTGATTCCGAGATAGACAAGCTTGATCGCGGCCTCGTCGGAGGGAAACGAGCCGCGGGTCTTGGTGATTTTCCTCAGCTGGTAATTGATCGACTCGATCTGGTTGGTCGTGTAGATGACTTTGCGGATTTCGGGCGTAAACGCCAGAAACGGGGTGAAGTCCTCCCACGCGTTCCGCCACGCCAGCACCGCCCCAGGGGCCTTGGGACTTCCACACCTCGGCGAAGTGCGCCATGGCGAGCTCCGCCGCTTCCACGGACAGCGCGGTGTAAATCGGACGCATATCCTTTGCCATCGATTTCCGGTCCTTGTAAGAGGCGTATCTCATCGCCGAGCGCAGCAGGTGCACCACGCACGTCTGCACCACGGTTTCGGGGTAGATGCTATTGACCGCTGCGGGGAGCCCGGTCAGCCCGTCGCAGCACAGGATGAGGATGTCCTTGACCCCACGGTTGCGGATCTGGGTCAGCACGTTGGCCCAGAACTTCGCTCCTTCCTGGGTTCCCAGCCACAGGCCCAGCACCTGCTTGCGGCCCTCCACGTCCACACCGACGGCCACGTGGCAGGCTTTGTTGACCACGACCCCGCCATCCCTGATTTTCAGCCAGATAGCGTCGATATACACGATCGGGTAGACCGCTTCCAGCGGCCGGTTCTGCCACTGGGTGATCTCATCGGCGATTACGTCAGTGACCCGGGAAATCGTCGCTGCCGAGACCTTCGCCCCGTAGATTTCCTCCAAGTGCGAGCCGATGTCCCGGGTCGTCATGCCCCGGGCGTACAGGGACAGGATCATGTCCTCGACCTTGCCGAGCCGGCGGGCCCGCTTGGGCACGATCACGGGCTGGAAAGTGCTGTTTCGGTCCCGGGGCACGGTGACCTCGACCGGGCCTTGGAGGGTGTGGACCTGCTTGCTGGTCTTACCGTTGCGGGAGTTACCGCTACCGGCCCCGGCAGGGTCACCGGATTCGTATCCGAGGTGATCGCTAATCTCGGTTTCCAGCGCCCGTTCCAGCACCGCTTTGGTCATCTGCGACAGCAGTTCCTCAACCCCGTGCCGGCCCTCTCCGAGGTCCTCTGCAGCATTGACCAGAGCATCAATC
This sequence comes from Arthrobacter sp. KKT183, assembly GCF_055657625.1. Taxonomy (NCBI): domain Bacteria; kingdom Bacillati; phylum Actinomycetota; class Actinomycetes; order Micrococcales; family Micrococcaceae; genus Arthrobacter; species Arthrobacter sp. KKT183. The sequence continues at coordinate 1,518,565 of NZ_CM145770.1, forward strand.
TGCTCGGGGCTAAGCACAGCGGCCAAGGGGTTATCAATCAGTTCGTTCTCGCCCAAAAGGGCCGTCCTTTCAGATGGTGCAACCAGCGGCCACACCATCACATCAGGCCGGACCCCTTACACACTCGATGAAACACCCTCCGGCCGCGCCGCCGCGCAGACCATCATCGCCGAGATCGGGCTGGATATGACCCGGTTCCCCACTGCCGACCATCTGGTGTCGTGGGCGAAACTGTCTCCGCGCACCATCCAGTCCGGGCCGAAGAGCCGAGCCGGGCACACCGGCAAGGGCAACCCTTACCTCTAAGGAACTCTCGGTGAGGCAGCAGCCGCGGCAGCCCGCACCGATACCTTCCTTGGCGAACGCTACCGGCGGCTCGTCAAACGCCGTGGGAAACTCAAGGCCCTGGTCGCGGTGCCAGCTCCATCCTCGTGACCATCTGGCACCTCCTGGCCGACCCGGCAACCCGATCGCACGACCTCGGATCCAGCTACTTCGCCAACCGCACCGACAAGGACCGCAAAACACGCAACCACATCCGCCAACTCGAAACCCTCGGCTACACAGTCACCCTTGCCCCCACCGCCTAACCACCAACAGTCATTTTCCGGTTAGCTCATGAGCGAGTCGGACGGAATTGATGAAGCAGTAGAAGGCGGGTTCCGTGCTGGCCTTATGGCAGCCGCACGGATCGGAGAGCAGCTAGCGAGGATGCGTGAGGAACAGCTGCACAGCATCCAGCAGGCAGAAGAAGCACGGGCACGAGAGCTTCAGGAACGGTTCAACGCAGCGCAGGCAGCAGCTCGCGCCCAGCTCGACCCGGTAAGCCGGGACGAGTGGTGGGATAAGGCCACCCCGAGATGATCGAACGCGCCCATGAGACAGCGGAAGCATGGAAAGGCTACGATCCAGTTGCCACCGAGCACGCAGAGAGAATCCGCGATCAGGTGCAGCAACGCTACGGGATCGACGTTGACGCACCCGGAGCCTCCGAGCAGGACATTTCCGCAGCCGTCACCTGAGCCCAAGCGGCACGTCAGCAGACCGAGATCGAACGCTCCAACGCTGCCGCAGCTCGCGGCGACGAAGTAATGGCCGGAGCCGCCATAGCCGGGGCAACCCGGGAGGACCAGACGCGGGCGAACAACTCAGCAGAGCCAGCCTATGACTCCCCGGAGAGGCGTCAGCAGCTCGAAAAGAGCCTAGAGGGGCATCCCGACCGGGAGGCCGTCAAAGCTCGCCTCATGTTCGACAAGCACCAAGGAACACCCCCGAGCGCAGCAGTGAGCTCTGAACCGAATCTGGGCAAGACCTCCGGGATGAAAAGCTCGTCCAGAGGACGCTCCATCGAACAGGGAGCGCGAGAACGCTGACCAGGACATGTACGTACACAGACAAAAGGGAGGCCCAGCCGGCAACGGCGTGGCCTCCCCATTCTGGTAGTGAATTTACAACGGGTACAGAGATTGAGCAGGGGCCGGTAGAGCCGGGTGTTGGGATGCTTCACGCTTTGGCCGGGGGCGTGGTTGACTACCTTTCTCGGCCCATTCGGTGAGCACGTTGCCGGTCAGGGACGCATGCTTACCCGCTTCGAGGATGTCCTGGACAGTGACCGGGTTCATGCGACTTCTCCGGTCGCGGCGTCCAGGGTGGTGAAGGTGTCATAGACGCTCAAGTCCACGTTCGCCGCGGACGGTTCGGTGCGTGGGCCAGCCGGCGGGCGATCATGCCCAGGGCGGCCATGTCTGGTTGGTCCCCGCGGCGGATCAGGGTATCGGCGGCTTGGATTGCCGCATCGAAGCCGGCGGATCCGGACGCGGCGTCCACTGCGTTGAGCAGGCGGCGCCGGTCGGTGGCCGTGGCCCGGTCCCGCCAGTCGCGTACCGGGTCGGTGGCCAAGGCCCGCGGCGGGGAATGTGACCAGGAACCGGGCTTGGTCACCAGCAATGGGACGAGGGAAGCAGGTTCGAAGATCGTCTCGGTCTGCCTGCCGAAGACTCGTGGGAAGGACCGTACGGGCTCGGAATGCTCGTCCAGGATCTCGATGACGTCATGGCGTAAGCCCACGGTGAGGTTCCGCCCGTGCTCCGGCTCCCGGGCGCTCTACTTTGACACGCGCGCGTCGAGATCCGCCAAGGTTATCGTTGCGAGCGGGCTAGCAAGCACGAGGGAGAAGTCTGCTACGAGAATTCCCTCTAGCGGCGCCCCCGGCGTTCATCTCCGGCCTCACGACTGACTCCGTTGGTGCCACCCTCCCAGGACACTCATTACAGTACTGACCGAATCGATGCCTCCAGTACCGCCAAGCCCTCGTCGAGGACTCCGGCTTCGATTCCCAGCGGTGGGAGCAACCGGATGATGTTTCCGTTGGTTCCGCAGGTAAGGGTCAGGACACCGTGAGCGTTGGCCTTCTTAGCGGCGGCGGTTGCGAGGTCTCCGCGTGGCCTGGAGGCGTCACGGAACTCGATCGCCATCATCGCACCACGGCCCCGAACGTTTGACACACCGTCCAGCTCCACGAGGGGCTCAAAGCGCTGCCTGATGGCAGCTTCGATGCGAGTGGCGTTCTTGAGGAGAGTCCCTTCTTCAAGGATTTCGAACACGGCCAGCGCAGCCTCACAGGCTACAGGGTTGCCGGCGTAGGTTCCACCCAAACCGCCAGTGTGAACGGCATTCATGAGCTCAGCGCGGCCGGTTGCGGCCGAAAGCGGCAGCCCGCCGCCGAGCGCCTTCGCGGTCAGCGTGATGTCGCCGGCAATTCCCTCGTGTTCGGACGCGAACATGGTGCCCGTCCTACCCATACCTGCCTGGATCTCATCGATCACCAGTACGATGCCGTGGCGCGTAGCTATTTCACGGAGTCCTTTGAGGAACCCGGGTGCCTGGACAATGAATCCACCCTCACCTTGAATCGGTTCGATGACCATCGCGGCGAAAGTTTCCGCACCGTTTGCAATCAGCAGGGCTTCGATCTGCTTCAGGGCCTTCTCAGGTCCCTCAGGTGTGGTGTGCGCCGGTGCAGTGGGAGCTCGGAAAACCGAACCCGGCAGAGGGCCGAAGTTGAGCCGGTACGGATTCTCCTTCGCTGTCATTGCCATCGTGAGCTGGGTGCGCCCGTGGTAGGCCTCGTCGAAGACGAGGATGTTCGGGCGCCGGGTAGCTGCCCGGGCAACCTTGATGGCGTTTTCGACCGCCTCCGCTCCGGTGGTGAACAATGCGGTCCGCTTCTCAAAGTGACCGGGGGTGTGTTCGTTGAGCCAGCGGCAAACGTCGACGAATGCGGAGTATTCGGTAACCATGAAACATGTGTGGGTGAAACGCCCGAGCTGGGCTGCGGCGCGTTTGGCCACCTTCGGATTTGCCGCACCGACGCTAGTCACAGCGATGCCCGAAGCGAAGTCAATGAGGTGGTTCCCGTCGACGTCCACGAGCAGCGCTTCCTGTGCATGATCGATGAATACGGGCATGGTGATGCCGAACGCGTTGGTCACGTGCTGGCGTCGTTCGACTTCCAGTTCGCGGGAGCGCGGTCCAGGAAGTTCAGTAAGTAGACGGCGAGCTGTGACTTTGACGCTGGCCGGGTCGTTGGCCCGGCCCGGAGCGAGCTGTGGTGTGACGGTCATAGGTCCTCCTCGTGTGGTTGAAACCACGATAGGCGCAACTGAATGACGTGTCGTTGGATAATATATCCTCGGAACGTCCTTATGTAGACGCAGCGTACAAAGCGCGTGATCTATGATTTCTGCATGATTACTCTCGCCAGGCTCGTAGAGGCCGCAAGGCGCGATTTGGTGCCCTGTTGGCCGATCTCGCTACCGCGCGTAGAGCTGACGGGTGTTCATGTCTCCGAGCTCGAGGACCCAACGATGTTCCTCTATGGGGGCGAACTGCTCCTCACAGTGGGACTGCAGCTCACCGGGCTGAATGGTGACGCGCACAAAGAGGCTGCCAAACTATATGTACAGCGTCTGGTGGACGGGGGCGTAACTGCTCTTGGCCTTGGTCTTGGTTCCGGGCATGCAATGGTGCCAGACGAGCTGCTGGCGGCGTGCGTCGAAGCAGGCCTTCCCCTACTCACAGTTCCCCGCGAGTCCCCTTTTCTGGCAGTATCACGGGCCTACTGGGAATTGGTCAGGGAAGGTGGAGAGGCCGAACTCACCGCATTGCTGGGTCTTCAGGTTGCGTTGACGCGGGCCGCAGCCCAGGAAGATGCGGAGCCGGAAATCGTTCGTGAATTAGCCCGCGCCTTGGGAACCTGGGTTGCCTACTTGCCCGAAGGGGACAGAGCTCCATCGTCCGCCGGCAGCAGTGGGGAGCTTCCGCCCGGGCTGCTAGACGAGCTAACCCGGGAATCTGCCGTCCTTCGGACCGCACGCAGAGGCGCGACCGGCAATATCCAACTGGCATCAGGTAATGCCTCGCTTTATCCCGTATCCGACGGCCCATCCGCTTCCGGGTACCTCGCGCTGGGTAGAAGCGGTCAGTTGGCCGCCGCAGAGCGTCATCTATTCCTGACCGCATCGACCCTTCTTGCCGCGCGAGCGGCTGGCCAACGAAACGCTGCGGCTGAGCGTCGTCGTGCCGAAGGCATGGTCGCAGCACTCGTCCTGGAAGGGTACGATGATGCCGCCCGCCTCCTTGCGAAACAAATGAACCTTGATGACCTGCCAGACACGGCATTCCTTGTAGCCCTTCCTGATCAAGAACAGCTCGCCGCGCAGCCTTCTCCGCCCGGACTCGTGCTCCAACGGTCTGGTGTCATGTTTGTGCTCCAAACAGCGTCGAGCCCCTACCCCCGACTACCAGAAGGAGTCCGCGGGGCATGGGGTGGACCAATTCCGCTACGACGCCTACATGAAATTGGAGCCCAGGTCGCCGATGTCGCCGCTTCGGCGCCCGTCGGCCGGCTCATTCGTGTCGGCCATGGGTTGGATCTGCCGGCCGATGAATGGGTGGGTGTACTAATGGCGCACCCAGTCCAGCTCCTGGAAACTGTCCGCGTGTACTTGGCTCACCGTGGGCAATGGGAAGCCGCCGGCCGAGAACTAGGGGTGCATCGAAACTCAGTGCGCTACAGGATCGCCCAGGCGAAGGAACTTTTAGGGGTCGACCTAGATGATCCGGATGTAACCGCTCAGTTGTGGCTCGCCCTCAGGAGTCGGCCCTAAGTGTACTGGGTCGGGACGTTGGTTACACGGTGAATGGGTGTAGACCTCTTAGGTTGGTGGTTTACCACAACTGCCAACTGATCTAAGAGGTCTTCACTATTGGTGTGTGAGGGTCAAGAAGTTCTGGCCTGACCAACGGCATGGCAGTCGGCCCGGCATGCGGGAGAGGAGAAGAATGCTTCCGGGGTTGCCGGTCTGCCCAGAGGTCTTCTGACGCGCCCCTCGTCTCGACGGGGTGGGAGTTGTCCTCGACATGACCTGCCGATCGGCCAGCCTCACAAGAGGCGTGGCCGGGCAGGCTGCCATGTCCTGATAGGAGTCTGACAAGCGTCGCAATAGTGAACTGAGTGGCATACCCGCCCGGCCGCGCACCCCCCCCATTGAAACGGAAAGGTGCGCTAGAACCATCATGCAAGGCAAAGAGTCCCAACGTGTATGTGGGGATAGATACCCACGCGGAAACCCATTACGTGGCCGTTATCGACGAGGACGGTCGTCGACTGATGGATCAGGAGTTCCCAGCGACCGCCGGTGGATACCGGAAGATTATCGAGTTCATCCCCACCAACGGCAACGCTCTCGGCATCGGAGTTGAATGCACTGGCAGCTACGGCGCAGAAATCACACGGCAACTGGCGGAGTGAAATTCGAGGTCATTGAGGTCAATCAGCCCAGCCGTGAAAAACGCCGGCGGAAGGGGAAGACGGATCAGCTCGACGCTTACAGCGCCGCCGAAGCAGTCATGAGTGGCCGAGCCAGCTCTGCACCAAAGGGCCGCAACGGGCTCGTCGAGGCCCTGCGAAGCCTGCGGACAGTCCGCGAGTCTGCGTTGCGCGACCGCACCGCAACCATCAATCAGATCAAAGCGATGCTCATCAGTGCCCCTGACAACGTCCGCTCACCATACCGGTCGTTGAAAACACCGAGGCTCGTCGCGGCGTTGGCTGCCACCCGTCCCCAGCGGCAGCCAGTCACTTCAGAAGAATGCACCCGCTACGCGTTGCGCCTGCTGGCGAAGCGCTACCAGGAACTCGATGAGCAGGTCCGGGATCTCACGGCTCAAATCGATCGTCTTCTGAAAGCCCACGCGCCCGGCCTCATGAACGTCTTCGGATCAGGCCCCGATACCGGCAGCCAACTGCTCATCACCGCCGGCGACAACACGGCACGCCTAAGAAGCGAAAACCAATTCGCTGCCCTGACCGGAACTTGTCCAAGGCCTGCTTCATCAGGGAAGACAGAACGGAACCGTCTAAACCGGGGTGGTGACCGTAAAGCCAACTCGGCACTCCACCACATCGTGCTGGTCCGGATGAGATACCACCAGCCAACCAAAGACTACGTCGCCAGACGGACGGCCGAAGGGCTCGGGAAGAAGGAAATCATGCTGCCTCAAGCGCTACATCGCGCGCTAAGTCTTCCCTGTCCTCGTGCAGACACTCCGCGTCAACGAACGGGGCATTACTTGAAAAATGTCTATAGGTGCCATGTCCCACAGTAATGCCCGCCTGACCCCGACCCGGTAGGCGGATCATCACCGAACGTGTTTTGTCCGGCCGTCCCGTCGCTCACGTGGCCAAGGAAATGGGTATTTCCCGCACCTGCGCGCACCCTTGGTTGAGCCGGTACCGTGCCCATGGCTGGGAGGGGCTGCAGGATCGCGGGTACGACTGAAGTCTTGCCCATATGCCACCGCACCGGCGGTGGCCGCTGACATCCTCGTTCAGCGCCTGGCGCACCGGGAAGGCCCAATTGACCTGGGCCGGCGTTGCGGGATCAGCCCACGGACGGTGTCCTGGATCCTGGCCCGGGCAGGCATGCCGAAGTTGTGGGAGCCGGACCCGGTCACCGGGCAACGCATCCGGTCAGGCAGGGCCATCGAACACCGGTACGAACGCGCCACCCCGGGAGAGCTGGTCCATATCGATGTGAAGAACTCGGACGTATCCCTGATGGTACGGGGCCGGGGCATCGGTTTCGACTACGTGCACGTCGCCGTGTGATCACTCCCGGCTGGCTTACGCCGAAGTGCTCACGGACGAGAAGGGCCCCACCCTTAGCCTTGATCCACCGATCAGCTGTCGGCGTTGGTTGGTTTCCGGGGCGTGACGGAGTTCTGGCTTTTGGGCAGGACTGATCGACCTACCTCGCTGTCGGTGTTGTTCCACTAATGTTCCTGGTCGGGCCGTTGTCGCAGCTGTTGGTCGGGCTTCCTACGCCGTGGCCGGTGGTGCGGTGACGGTGTTGAACAGCTGCTCCCATGCGGTCTGTCAGGGCCAGGATTCAGGGAGGTGGAGGCGTATTTTCCGTGCGCTTGATGGCGATCCTGGCGGGGAGGTGGATGAGTTTGCGGCGGATCGTTCCGGTTCTGGCTTTACCGAACTGCCCGGCGGCGAGGATCCCGGCGGCGCGTGTGAGGTTGTAAGCCATGACCGCGGCCACGAGCCAGGCCGAGTTCGCAGCGAACTTGCCGGAGGTTATCTTGAGTCGCTCAGCGGGTGTCCATCACGTGCGTGACGAGGTTGGATTGCCCAGCGCCTGCGTCGTGGATGCGGTTACCTTGTGTTGTCCATCACGGCGACGGAAGGTATCCGATGAAGGTTCAGCGCGTTCTCATGCCAGGGTCCCGGGCGGAGTCCTGGACGGTGCTCGGCGACGATCAGGTACCGGTTGACCCGGTTGAGCGATTTCTCGCCTATCTTGCTTCGATCGAACGGTCCCCGAACACGGTTAAGGCCTACGCACATGATTTGAAAGACTGGTTCGCCTTTCTTGCCGGTCGGGGCCTGGACTGGCGGTCGGTCAGGCTGGAGGATGTCGCCGCGTACGTGGGCTGGCTTCGGCTGCCGCCGGCGGCTCGTACCGGTCAGGTGTTGATGTTACCGACCGTGGAGCATCACTGCAGTGAGTCAAGTGTTAACCGTAAGCTGGCCGCGCTAACTTCGTTTTGCGAGTTCCACGTGCGGCACGGAGTGGCGTTATCCGGTCTTTTAGTCAGTGTGGTGCCGAACCGTAGGGGCGCGTCAGCGGCAACCTCGTTCAAACCGTTCCTGCACCACATCAGTAAGCACAGCGGGCAGCGTCGACGAACGATCAAACTGTCGACCTCGCCGCCGCGGGCACGTGTCCTTTCGGCAGCAGAGGCCCAGGCGATTCTGGACGCATGTGGGCACTTGCGCGACCGGTTCCTGTTCGCGCTGCTGCTTGATACCGGGATAAGGACTGGTGAAGCACTGGGGCTGCGCCATGAGGACTTGGCCATTGCTGAACGCCAGGTGTCCATCGTGATCCGCGCTAACGATAACCGTGCCCGCGCCAAGGGTGGCCGGCCGCGGTTGATACCGACCAGTGCGGAGTTAATGCGGCTTTATACTGACTATCTCAACGACGAATACGGGCCGCTGGACTCCGATTATGTTTTCGTTAATCTCTGGGGCCGGCCTCATGGACACCCGTTGACGTATCCGGCGGTCTACGACTTGGTAGCTCGGTTACGCCGGCTCACGGGTGTCGCTTTTGGCCCGCATTGGTTCCGCCATACGTATGCGACTTGGCTGCTGCGCCGCGGTGCGGGGATGGAGAATGTGAAGGAGTTGCTCGGACACGCATCGATCACCACAACGATCGATACTTATGGTCATCTCACCGTCGAAGACGCCAGAGCGACCCTTTACGCCGCGGGCTGGTTCACCGGCAGGGAAGTGCAGCGGTGAGCGGGGCGTCCCGGGCTCATCTGACACCTGCCCATCCTGGTTTGCTGGAGAAGCTGATGGCTGTGGTGCGGCCGGAATTCCGTGTTGATATTTACCTCCCCGATCCTGACGACCCGGTGTTGGGACGCAAGTCGTGCCTGGTACCCGAGTGTGACCGCTGCCAGGTTGAGAACGGGCTTTGCTCTGCTCACGGTTGGCGTCGACGTCAACGGGGCCGGTCGGAGATGGAGGTGTTCCTCGCCGATCCGGGACCGGAACTGAACGGGCGCCGGGATTTAAGCACCTGTTCCGTTACCGGATGCAGGTACGGCAGCAGCGGCTCTGGACTGTGTCAACGTCACCGCTCGGTCTGGACCCGCGCCGGCCAGCCCGATCTCGGACAATGGGCTGCAGGTGCTTCTCTTATCGGACCATCCGTACCGGCTGAGTGTTTGCTGCGGTTCTGCTCGTTATGGACCGAGAACGCCAAACACTTGTATTGCAAATCCCACGCTACACGGTGGGCTCAACTGGGCCGCCCGTCCAATGCTGACTATATCGAGCATTGCCAGCGGCGCGGCAAGGCATACATCGACTTCCGTGGATTGGCGCCCCAGCTCAAACTTGAGCTGCAGTACGCAGTCCAGTGCCGCCACGACCAAGCCACGCTAATCACGACACCGTCGATGGTGACCTGGACATTACGCAACGTCAAAGACGTCGACGTGAGGTCACTGCTGGATCTGACCCAACAGCAGTGGCGTGAGCTTGCCGGACCTAAAGAGGGTACCTACCACCGGTTCCTGGCCTTCTCCCGTGAGAAGGTCGAGACCCTGCATGAGGGCTCGGGCTGGGAGGTGGAGTATCCGCGCGATGTCTGGCGCCTGCATCTGCTGCCCGGGTTGACCGCGGTTCCGGGAAAGCGGCCCCACTCCCGTATAAACCTGCGGTTCGACCGCTTGCTCCAGTCATGGTTACGGAGCCTTGCCAAACGCTGGGCCCGGCTGCGTCTCAGCTCCGGGTTGAGCCCATCCACCGTGAGCGGCGATATCCAGGGTCTGCGACGGTTCAGCACTTTCCTTGCCGAAACCACTCCCGGAATAGAAGCTCTGGCCGACATCAACAGGGAGGTGCTGGAACGGTATTTGGCTTGGCTCGCTACCCAGCCTTTCGGGCGCGGCGCCAAGGAAGATGCCATCACCGCACCGGGAGCCTTCTTCCAAGCGATCCGCCAACACGGCTGGGACGAGACCTTACCGACCACGGCGGTGTTTTTTCCCGGCGATATCCCTGCCCGCCCAGCCAAGGCCGTTCGTCACGTCGCTGAGCACATCATGACGCAAGTCGAGGCGCCGGCCAACCTCGACCGGTGGCCCAACCCCGGTGGACGGCTCATCACGCTGATCTGATTCGATGCGGTTTAAGGGCCACCGACGCGTGCACCTTAGCGTTCGACTGTCTGCTCCACGACGGTCAAGGAGCTCCTTACCTGCGCTATTTCAACAACAAAATGCGCCGCGAGGCCGCAGTGCCGATCGATGAGGAACTCGAGACCGAGATTCATATCCAGCAGCAACGGGTGCGGCAGCGCTGGCCCGACCAGCACCCTTGCCTTTTCCCTGCCCTGATTGGCAACGCCGGTGGCCAAAACCCCATGACGTATTACAGCTATCGGGGCATGCTCAACGCGTGGTTGGCCACCTGCCAGGTCAACGACGAACACGGCCAGCCGGCGCATCTTACCCCGCACCAGTGGCGGCACACATTTGCCTGCCGGCTCATCAATAAAGACGTCCCTCAAGAGGTCATCCGGGTTCTGCTCGATCATGAGTCGACTCAGATGACAGCCCACTACGCCCGGCTCACTGACCAGACGGTGCGCCGGCGCTGGGAGGAAGCCACCAAGGTCAACATCAAGGGAGAGCGGGTCGACATCGACCCTGAGAGGCCCCTTGCCCAAGCCCAGTGGGCCAAGACCCGCTACGGCATGGCCACGCAGACCCTTCCGCACGGATACTGCGGCTTACCGGTGCAAAAGAGCTGCCCACATGCCAACGCCTGCCTGACCTGCCCAGTGTTCATCACCGGGCCCGAATTTCTACCCGAGCTGCGTGAACACCGCGGCCGCACCCTGACACTCATCGACAAGTCCGAGGCGAATGGGCACACCCGCGTGGCAGAGATGAACAAGAAAGTGCTGACCAACCTCGACAGGATCATCGACTCGGTCGATGAAGAACCGGAAAAATCCGCAGATGCGATCTGATAACTCCAGCTATCTCCTCGCAGCCGCGCGCGATCGAGCCCTGCAAACCCGCAAGCGGGCACTGCGCGCGCTACAGCGGCTCGACACCGCCGGCACGCCTGCCACCTTCGAGTCCGTCGCCGCCGAAGCCGGCGTTTCCCGGTCCTGGCTCTACACTCAGCCCGATTTACGAGCCGAGATCCAACAACGACGTGCCCGCCACCAACCTTCACCGCCGTTGCCGCTGACCCCACAACGGCAACGGGCATCGGACGCGTCCCTGCTACGCCGACTGGAGGCCGCCACCGAGCGGCTGCGTCGCCTTGAGGAGGATAACCGCCTCCTGCGCGACGCCCTCGCTGAAGCTCTCGGCGCCGCGCGCACCAACCGCATCCTCGGACCAGGGACCAGCCGCGACACGCCCGGGCGACAAGCCACTAAAACTATCGGCCCCTGCTGATGCAAACCACCCCAGAGCCTCGTCGAAGACACCATCCACAACACAGAACCGCAGGTCAGAAGCCTGCAGATCGTCGGGACTAAAGATAACCGAGGGCATGTGCGCCAACGCACTGTCTTTCAGGTGGGCGTTGATTTGCTCGATAATGGCGTGCTTGCGGTGGGTTTGATCCGCGGCGACGGTGTCTAGGATCTCAGCGTCAACGGTGGTGAAGAACGCGTGGTGCCGGTGTTTGTCGAGTAGCCGCGGCTGACGGTGGTTTCCTTTGTCGGGTTCAGCTCCGGGATCCGGCGCACCACGAGCCCGGTAGACGGCCATCAGCGTTTCTTGGACCGGGGCTCGTCCGGTGAATCTCGTGAGGCGTCCTCTAAGAACGCCTGTAGTTTTCCCATCAAGTCCGAGGCTGCCTCGGTCTTTTCCAACCGGCCCTGCGTCACCTCTAACTGGCGGCGCAAACGCGCGTTCTCGGCCTGCTCCGCCGAGGGCTTCCCGATCGGTTCCCCGGGCTTCTTCCCGGCCAACACACCGGCATCACGGAGCTTCCTCCACTCGGTGATCTGTGAGGAATACAGGCCCTCCCGGCGCAGGAACGCACCACCGCCACCGTTCTCGCACGCGCTCTCGTACGCGGCCAGGAACTCGAGTTTCTGGCTGGACCGGGGTAAACGACCGTCGAGGCCGCGGCCCACCAGCCCGCGGCCCAGGAGAGTTACTACTACTACTACTACTACTACTCACAGCGCTATCTTCGCGTACTGCACTCAGAACCGAACTGGACATGATCACTGGATTCCTGGCTCTCGCCCCACGCGACTAAACGGACTTGCTACGAGCCCCTGGTACCGTCCCAGCCTGACACGTAGGGCTTGGCAGAACGGCAAAGCCGAACGCTTCAACCGCACCCTCCAGGAAGGTTGGGCCTACCGGCAGGCTTTCACCTCCAACAAGGACCGCACCGACGCACTGCAACCCTGGCTAAACTTCTACAACAACCATCGGCCACATGGCAGCCTCGGAGGCACGCCACCCATCACCAGGTGTCAACAACCGACTGACTGAGTACAGCTAAGTATCGGCACAGGGAACGAGTTCAATGCCGAGCATTGGCTCCATATCCATGCTTTCGTGCCCAGCAGCCTCCCTATGGCACCTCGCCTGGAGGATTCTTCATCGGACAATGGGCTTCATTTATGACGAATCATCTAAAGAGCGATCAATAACTTGACTTTCTGCATCATGACGTCGGCCACTCGCCCAGCTACTCTCAATGGACAGTCCGTTGCTAGAGGACGATCCCCAGCCCGGGGATAGCAACCGCTGCAGGAGAGAACGATGGGAGCGGCCCCACGCGCCATGCGAGGGCACCCACCGGCCCTCCCCGAACTCCGTTCCCTGCGCAATTTCTGCTCCACTTCGCTGCTCCCCGAGAGGACCAATCGTGACGATCGAATATACGAACTCAGCCGCGAGGACAGCCACCCGGACCAGAACCATACGCGGTGCGGTCCTGGAAGCTACCGGCGCCGAGCGGCCGTACACGGACACGCTCCCCATCCAAGTGGAAGACCTCGAGCTCGAAGGTCCGGGTAAGGGCGAGATCCTGGTTCGAATTGAGGCAGCCGGGGTGTGCCACTCAGACCTATCCGTCGTCAACGGAAACCGGCCGCGACCTACCCCAATGCTGCTTGGCCACGAGGCGGCCGGCATCGTGGAGGAATTGGGCGATGAGGTGACCGATATCTCGGTCGGTCAGCGTGTCGTCATGACGTTCCTCCCCCGCTGCGGGCAATGCGCCGGTTGCAAATCCAACGGCGGGACCCCGTGTGAGCAAGGCAGCGCGTCCAACACCGAAGGAACACTGCTCGGTGGCAGCCGGAGGATCTCACGAAACGGCCAGCCGATCCAGCACCATGTGGGAGTTTCCGCGTTCGCCACATATGCGGTGGTTTCCCGCCGTTCCGTTGTACCTGTTGGCGCTGACGTGCCTGCGCACATAGCTGCACTGCTCGGATGTGCCCTGCTCACTGGAGGAGGAGCTGTTCTCAATGTCGCCAAGCCCGTGCCTTCGGCCCGGGTAGCCATCGTTGGTCTCGGCGGAGTAGGTATGGCGGCTCTGATTACAGCCGTCGCCACCGGAGTCGAACACGTCGTCGGTATCGATACCATGCCAGCCAAACTGGAAGCCGCGCGCAACCTTGGTGCCGTCGACGCCTTGACTACTGCGGCGGCTCTGGAATGCGGTGAAAAGTTCGACGCTGTTATCGAAGCGGCAGGGCACCCACGCGCTCTGGAAGCTGCGGTGGCATTGACGAAGCCGGGAGGAATCACCGTGACGGTCGGGTTGCCCGCCCCTGGGCAATCGGTCGCCATCGACCCGCTCACCCTTACGGCAGAGGCCCGGTCCATCGTCGGCAGTTACCTCGGTTCGGCAGTTCCCGAACACGACATTCCCATCTACGAACAGCTCTGGCGAGACGGCCAACTGGCGGTCGAAGGGTTGGTGTCTGAGACCATCTCGCTCGAAGAGATCAACCGGGCAATGGACACGCTCGACGACGGCCACGCGCTACGCCAAATCATCACCTTTTCCTGATTTCAATCCGCATCCAGCTTCGAAGAGAGACCATTGTGACCTCCACGAAAGACCACATCTACAGCGCAATCATCATCGGCGCCGGTTTCGGCGGTCTGGGCCAGGGAGCCCAGTTCGTCCAGGAAAGCGTTGAGGACTTCCTGATCCTTGAACGCGGCGAGGATGTAGGAGGCGTATGGCGTGAGAACACCTACCCTGGCGCCGCGTGTGACACTCAGGCGCTCGTGTACTGCTACAGCTACTTCCTCAACGTCAAGGTATCCCGGATGTTCGCCGGCCAGGAGGAGCTCCAAGGCTACCTGCGCTCCATGGTGCAGGAGTTCGGGCTGAATAAGCACATCCGATACGGTCAGGACATCACAGCATCGGAGTGGGATCAGGCTCGCTGCCTCTGGACTGTTCATACCGCGGACGGCTCGCAGTACCTCGCCCGTTCCGTCGTGGCAGCTTGGGGCCAGCTGAACGAGCCCAATATGCCTGACTTCCCGGGGACGGACACGTTCGAAGGCGTGGCTTTCCACTCCTCGAAGTGGCGGCACGATCTCGATCTGACAGGCAAGCGGGTCGCATCCATCGGTTCAGCCGCCACAGCGGTTCAGTACGTTCCCGAGGTTGCGAAAATCGCATCGAACCTGACTGTATTTCAGCGCTCAGCCAACTACATCCTCCCCCGCGACCAGTACATCTTCAGCGAGGAGGAAAGCAGGCAGTTCCAGAAGAACCCGGACGCATACCGAAAGCTGCGCCAAGAGATCCACGAGTTTCGTGAAGCGGGATTCGAGCGGACGCGACGCCACACAGCAGCGTCCGAGGAAGGCGTGCAACTCGCACGCGAGCACCTCGAGAATCAGGTGTCCGATCCTGAACTGCGGGCCAAGCTCACCCCTGACTACGACTTCGGATGCAAGCGTATTCTGAGAAGCGACGATTTCTACCCCGCCCTGACCCGCGGCAACGTGGAACTCGTGACCGAGGCAATTACCGAGTTCACGCCTCGCGGAATTTGCACCGCTGACGGCGTCGAGCACGAGTTCGACGTGGTCATCTACGCCACGGGCTTCCATAGCCATGCCTTCCAGGGATCAATGCGCGTTTCAGGACGTGATGGCATCCGCCTCGAAGAGCGGTGGGGCAACGCACCAGAGGCATATCTGGGCATCACTGTCGATCAGTTCCCCAACCTCTTCCTAATCTATGGTCCCAACACCAATCTGAACCACAACTCAGTGGTCTCCATGCTGGAGGCCCAGCACCGCTACATCGCCCAGGCTGTCGAGTACATCGCAGCCGATGAATCGAGGGTATTGGAAGTGGATCGGGCTGTGCTCGACAAGTACAACGCTCACGTTCAGAACGAACTCGAGAAGTCCGCGTTCTCCTCGGACTGCTCCTCCTGGTACAAGAACGAGGACGGACGAGTCATCAACAACTGGTGCGGAACGGTGGAAGAATACCGGGCGAGCACCCATGACCTCCAACTCGATGACTACCTTCAGCTGGCCGAATCCGGACAGGCAAGGTGACCCATCCAGACCCTTTCAGCCGGAGGCCTGTCGCATCAGACGCTGTAGGAGTTCTGGAGGCATTCCGCTCATCCGGGGGGCGCTCATTCCATACTTATCCCGTCGAACAGGTACGGGAGCTCTATGAGCAAGGGTGTGCGGCCAACGGTCTGAGCGGTGATTCGCTGTCGTCGGTAACGGATTTCAATGTCGACGAGTTCAAACTGCGGATCTATGACCCGCGCCCCGTCGGAGGACCCACCCCCGGCGTGCTATTTCTCCACGGCGGAGGGTGGGTTATGGGCAGTCTTTCAACTCATGACGGACTGTGCCGGCGCCTGGCGAGCCTTACGGCGCTGCCAGTCATTGCGGTTGACTACCGTCTGGCCCCAGAGCACCGCTATCCGGCAGCGATCGACGACTGTCGCACTGCGCTGCGTTGGTTGTTCTCAGCCGGTAATGAGCACGGCCTGGACGTATCCCAGGTCGTGCTCGTCGGTGACAGTGCTGGAGGACAGCTGGCCGCTGTCCTAGCAATTGAGAACGCGACCGCAGCAGATCCGCTGCCGATCGCGGGCCAAGTCCTCATCTACCCCATGGTGGACCTGACCATGGCATCACCCTCCTACGGCCGAGTCACCAAGGGATTCCCTCTCGTTGCTGACACTATCGCTTGGTTCGCGGACCATTACCTGCCGGAGGGGATAGACCGTTCTGCCCCAGAAATCAGTCCCGCCCTCGCGCAACTCCCCGTCGGCCTTCCACGAAGCCTCGTTATCACTGTGGACAACGATCCGTTGGTTGACGAGGGGGCGAACTACGCCGCGTCCCTTGCTCAAGCAGGAACTGAGGTCCGGTACCAACACCTACCGGGGTACGCCCACGGAATGTTGACCTCCGCAGGGCGTATCCCTCGTGGTGAACAGTCGGTTGAGGACATCGCCGGCTTCATCAGGTACGCACAATCTGACTGGGATGGTGTGCATTTTGGGCGGGAGTGAGGCGCTCGGTCCGGTGACCACCAAGCAGACAACTCTATGGATGGTGGTGGTCCGAGGGATTCCCCTCACGGCCATCACCATCTCACATTATTTAGGAAAGCACTGATGACCACCTCCTCCCTTATTGATCTTCTTGACGTCTTACGCAAGCTTGAGGCCGAAGTTCTTGCTTCTATGCCTACCGGCCTGCTGGTCGGCGGCCAGTGGCGGTAGGCGTCCGATGGCGGCACTTTCGACGTACATGATCCCGCGACCGGTGAGGTACTTGCGACTCTTGCCTCGGCGACTAGTGAAGACGCGGTGGCCGCCCTCGATGCCGCCCAGGCGTCCAGGCGTCCTGGGCGCGCACCGCTGCACGGGAGCGTGCCGAAATCCTGCGACGCGCATTCGACCTGGTGACTGCGTGCCAATGACTTCGCACTGCTGATGACACTGGAAATGGGAAAACCGCTGGCTGAAGCACACCGCGAAGTGACCTACGGCGCGGAATTCCTGCGCTGGTTCTCGGAGGAGGCCGTACGCGACTACGGCCGCTACCTCACCACCCCCGAGGGCAAGGACAAAATTCTGGTCCAGCGCAACCGGGCGGCCCGTGCCTGCTTATCACGCCGTGGAACTCCCGCTGGTGATGGCGACCCGGAAGGTGGCGCCCGCCGATCGCTGCCGGCTGCACCATGGTGCTCAAACCGCGAAACTCACACCGCTCACAGCCCAGCTGTTCGCCCAAACCACGCTCCGACGCCGGCCTGCCCGCCGCAGTGCTCAACGTCGTCGCCTCCGGCATCTACGGACCCCTGCTGAAACATTCCCGGCAGCGCAAGATCTCCTTCACCGATTCCACACCGGTGGGCAAGCGGCTCATGGCCGATGCCGCACAGAACGTACTGCGTGGCACCATGAGATCATGTGTCCACGATGTGCTGAGACAGGACACACAAAGCTATGAGACCCAGCGTCCATGAAGTGGTGCGGTCCAGTGTCTACGATGTTGCGAGATTACACACCAAGTCGCCAGACCGCCAGTACCATCCGCCCCTACCGACATCGTGGACAGGGTGTCTCACGACATCGGAGACAGCTGCATGGGGTGCTTGTCTGTGACATTCGATGAATGTCTAATCCTCTTTCGCCTCAGACTCGTGCCGCGATTATCAACTACGATCCGACCCAGCCGCTCGCCCTGTCGGTCAGTGAGTTCTGCCGCTCGGTGAAGATCTCGCGCAGCGTGTTCTACAAGATCCGCGCTCGTGCGGCACACGAGTTAACGGCAGCGCTGCATCCGCGCTCCCGCGCACTGGGACGGCCAGCCAGTCGGTACGGGCCCACGGTCGTTAACGAGCTCGTGAAGATCCGCAGACAGCTCAAGGCCGATGACTGAGACTACGACCCCCGCTCGGCCGCGGCCGTTATCGACTGGGCTTCCCGTTACCGTCAGCGCGGACCGGCCGGTAACGGTGCTTCGAGCCGGGCCCGCCACTGTCCGCCTCGGACGCACGCACGCCCGCCCGGACGTAGCGGCGGATCATCGCGATGCGGGTCAACCGGCAGGGGGTCCGGCGAGGATCGGGTACGATCTCGGAGTGCATCCCTCAACCGTGCACCGGGTCCGACCCGGTACGGGCTGGCCAGGCTATGTTGGCTCGACCGGGCGGGCCGGACAATCCGCCGCTACGAACACACTGCACATTGCTCGGACCGAGGCCTTTCGTCTGTCTAAACACATTCTGGAACTGGACGAGCAGCTCATTGGCCAATAAGCTGCAGCTGGATCAGCTGGTCAAGGCCAGTAAGGCTGCACCCTTGCTGCTGAAATAGAAGGGGTTCGGGGCGATCAGTGCCGCGAAGTGCCTCACCGCGTGATCACACGAGGGCAGGGTTCGTAGCGAGGCGTCGCTTGCTTCTCTGGCTGGGTGAACCCAATTCCGGCGTCTTCCGGGAACACGGCCAGACATCGGCTGAACCGGGGCGGCGACAGGGGCTGAACAGCGGGCTGCACATGGTCGCCGTCACGAGGATGACCCACGATCCTACAACCCGTGAGTACGTGGAAAAGCGACGGGCAGGAGGTCGGAGTGAGAAGGAAATCCGCCGCTGCATCAAACGCTATTTTGCCCGCCGTATCTATCGAACACTCAATGCCTCATCCGCGACTTGACAGACATAGAAGAGTCCACCGAGGCCAAACCTCACTCAAGGTCAACCACCAGCCAGCCGCGTCACCAACCTCTCCTAGCCGTCTTCGAGCTCGACAGGTGAAGCCGCAGCCACAACGCGAACAAGGGCCCGCTCCTGAAATCGGGCGGGCCCTTGTTATGACTCCCGGGGAAACCGAGGCCATCACCGAGCTATTGGCTGGAAGACCTGCTCAATCCCGTGCGGCTTGTTGGCTTCACCTGCCACAGCACACCATAGATGACCGCGGCGACAACCACGGTGAGTATGGGACCCCAAGTGGAACCTATGCCCGCCAACTCCGGATTGATTTGTCCAAGCTGCAACATGAAGATGCCAACCACCGTTGCGGTGGTCCAAGCAATGAGGCCGTTCGTGTTGATCGCTTTGTAGTGCCGATCCTCAATGGCGCTGTGCTCCTGCCTTTTGCCGCGGCTTAGGACAATATGGGTGAGCGCGATGGCTACCCACGCCGTCACGAGCACGCCCTGCCAAGCGAGTGCGAGCAGCAAGTACTGCACGATCGGGAGCAGCATAAGCAGGAAGATGATTACCGAAGAGAACAAAACCCAAACGAGGTTCGGCATCCTGAGACCAAAAACACGCTCGCCAAAAACCTTCAAATTTGCGGCACCGAGATAGTAATTCGCCGTGTTTATGCGGGTTTGCGACGCGAACACGATGAGGAGCCCAAGGATGCCCATCATCTGTACGATCCCCCCCGCTACACCAGTCTCGGTCACGTCCATACCCGGGATAGTGAAGGTGAGAAAGATACCCGCTACGGCAGAGAAGCCGAACGCGAGAACGTTGAAGACGGGACCGAAGGAGACCCACTGGTGGAACTTCGTGTCTTTGCGCTTACCTAGCGAAGCAAAATCCATCGTGAACATCATGAGGATCCATACGCCCATATATCCCACGAAGGTTGCTAGCCAACCTGGGCCGCCAAGAGCAAACTGAATCGGAGCTTCAGGTGCCTGAGTCAGCCAACTTTCGTTGTAGCCGTACAGAGACGCGGCCCAGATGACCGCGGCGATCAAGCCAAAGAAGTAGATCGGCAACAAAAACCCGTTAAGTTTGTCGAGGAATCGGCGCACACCGCCGATGATGAGCGGCGTGGAGTAGGTCACAACAATGAGACTCCACATCCACATCTCTCCGCCGAACTGGGTTTGGAAGGCGTATGCAACGATCGAGCCTTCGAACACCGCGTAGTAAATTGCGATGAGTGCGAAGATAATGGTCGCGATAGATGACCCCGCCGTGCCAAGAATTGTGCGCGAGAATTGCGCGACCGTGGTGCGATTGTTGATCGCGTACTTCGAAAGGACAGCGTTGATGACGCTGTAAACAATGATCGTGAGTGCGATGCCGACGAGCGCATTTGCCGTGCCGTATGCTACGGCCATCGCGGCGCCGACATAGACGTAGAACATGGCGCTAGCGACGCCATACCAGGCCATGGTTAGAGAGCCGCGGCTCATCTGATCGTCGTCGTTGCCCTCCCGGGCAAGCGCATCTGTTGCTTCGACGTCATCATTAGAGCCAGTCAGACTAGTTGACACGGTGATGCCTCCATTGGTGAATGAGTAGTGTGATTCTGCGGCGTCTCGCTGTGAAGCTGCTGATACAGCATTCTGTCCGGGTGACGGATCCGGATGCCCTCCCTGGTTCTGATATGGGTGAGCACGAGACGCCATGGGTGTTTATGAAAAATATCTCTTG
Source organism: Arthrobacter sp. KKT183 (assembly GCF_055657625.1). Taxonomy (NCBI): domain Bacteria; kingdom Bacillati; phylum Actinomycetota; class Actinomycetes; order Micrococcales; family Micrococcaceae; genus Arthrobacter; species Arthrobacter sp. KKT183. The sequence continues at coordinate 1,539,126 of NZ_CM145770.1, forward strand.
GTTTATCGAGCTTGTGGCCACAAATCGAGGTACAAAGTAGGGGAGGGACCGGTGGGTTACCCGCCCCGTCACGCCAAAGGAAATTGGCCAGGTGCTGCACTTACGCGCTCCAGTGTGCGACGGATCGGCGTTGCATTTGTTCGCGATGCTGGCGCGTAGTCTTCGCGAAGAGCTCGCCAGTTCCCCAGTCGAGGATCACGCCGTGGCGACGGATGACGTCGAGCATGTCGATTTCACCACCGCAGTACTTCCGAGCGACATCGGCGGGATCAGCGTTCATCCACTCGCGGCGGTGCTCGCGTATCCACTCACGCATCGCGGTCGTAGCCTCAGAGTCGATCTCGTATTCGTCGAGTTCCGGATTGATAGGTGTGATTACCACGCCGTAGTCCTTCGCAGCACGCTCAACCGAGACGTATTCGTCAATGACGTCCTCAAGAACCTCCTCTGATGTTCGCTCCAGTGGGTCTCCGTAACCACCACCTCCGGCCGATGGACGGTAGAAGGTATCGCCCGGGCCTACAGGTACCGACGAGAAGATAGAGCCGAGGAAGCGCTCGTTCTCCGTGCCCCGATTCAGCCAGACGCCGTGAGGGATGGACGGTAGCCCGCCCTCGATTCCCCATGTAATGGATCGCGCTCGATCGCAGCAGTAGCTCATGACCGTCGACTCGGCGTCGGTGAGCGTGCCCCCCTTTTCGATCCCACAACCGCCACGGTATCGGCCGGGGCCGCCCGAGTCTGTGCCGATCTGGTGCATGTTTGTGATCACGGGCGAAAGGCGCTCCTGGCCTTCGCAGGGCTGCACGGCGAGGCCTACTCCGAAGACTGGCGCAGTCGCACTCGAGCCATCCTTGCTGATCCGGCCTCCCCAGCCTCCGGCCATCCAGTCGTACCACATGAATCTCGCCTTATCCTCGGTGCGCGCGTCATGCCCCCCGACCAGCAGGTACTCAAGATTGAACGAGCACGCCATCGCACGATCCTTCATGATTCCGGACCACAGCTCGAAGATCCCGTTCATAATTTTTTCATAGGGCCCCGCCACGGTGCCGGTGACTGCAAGCGGCCAGCCAGCATTCACTACGGTCCCCTCAGGCCCAATGTCGGCAGTAACAGCCGCGTAGAATCCCGAGTTCAGGGGAACGTCAGGAAAGAACGTTTTCGTGCCAGCGTATATCGCAGAAAACGTGGAGCCGTAGCCGGAGTTGAGGAACGCTTTAACTGCGGGGCCGCCCTTAAGGTCGTAATGCATGCCCTTCCCATCGAGGGTCAGCGTGACCTCGACCGGCACGAGACCCTCTTCGGCGCCCGGGTCTAGATCGAGATAGTCGACCGTACTCCAGGTGCCTCGCGGCAGCTCGGTGAGCCGACGGCGTACTGTGCGTTCGACGTAGTCTTGCGTCTCCTGCATCGCAAGGGTTACCGTATCGATGCCATAACGCTCGACCAGTCGTAGCACCTCCCGTTCGCATACCGCGGTAGCTTCCGATTGGGCGTGGAGGTCACCCATCGCCTGATCGGGAGCGCGCGTGTTCGACACGAGCAGCTGCGCTACATCGTGAAGGTAAGCGCTCTTTGACCAGATTCGCACCGGCGTAATCCGAAGGCCTTCGCTGAAGTGTTCTGTCGCGGACACGTCAAAGGATCCCGGGACGTTCCCGCCGATGTCGGCCCAGTGGCCTTTGTTCTGAGCGAAGGCAATGATGCGGCCCTCAGAGAAGATGGGACGCACAAAGGAGACATCGTTGAGATGCGTTCCGCCTCGGTATGGATCATTGATGGCGAAGACGTCGCCGGGGTGGATGTCGTCGCCGAACTCTTCGATCACAGCCTTGCATTGGAAATGCAACGTACCCACGTGTACAGCGATGTCAGCGGACCCTTGCATAACGGTGTTCCCGGTAGCATCGCATAGCGCAGACGAGAAATCACGTGAGTAGATGACGAAGGAGTAGCAGGTGCGCAAAATCTGCTCGCTCATGAGGTCGACACTCGTGGCAAAGGCGTTTTTCAGCACCTCGAACGTTACTGGGTCAAGGGTGGTCTCCCGCGCCAGGGTATTGGAGGGCACAAAGGTGTCGGTCATTAGTTCTTCTCCTCGAAATGAATACGGATGTTCAACCACTCATCGATCTCCGCGCGGGTCGAGGGTGGCACAACGGTGGTTGAATCGAACTGGCTGATGATGGCGGGACCCGTGAATCGGGTACCGGCGGCAAGCTCGTCCCGTTCATAAACTGGTGTGTCGAGCCAGCCCTCGTCCCGGAAGTAAACAGGTCGACGCTCGATCGGCTCAGTCGGCTCCTGCAGGAGCGATTCGGCAGGGCGGAAGGAGGGCTTCGGAATCTTCCCGACGGCGGAGAGGTGCAGCTGGTAGACCTCTACAGGTGTCTCGTCCTGACGGAAGGAAAACTCACGCTCATATTCCTCATGAAAAGTATGGAGCGCTTGCTCCATCGCTCCTGGTCCACTGCCCATTGGCACCTGCAGAGACCGCCACTGACCGCGGTAACGCATGGAAATCTTACGCTGCAGGATTGCGTTTTCATCACTGACCCCTTCGTGACGAAGCCGTGCGGACGCTTCCGTCTCTAGGCCAACGAATGCCTCTTCAACGGCGTCTTCGTCGGTCCCATCCACGAGACTCGTGAACATCTGCGCGAAATCATGTTGGATGTCGACGAGCAGACATCCCATGGCCGAGGTTACTCCTGGGTTCGGTGGGACGATCACAGACGGAATACCGAGCTCTCGGGCAACGTCAACGCCGTGGAGAGCGCCCGCTCCGCCGAAAGCAAGCAGGGCGAAGTCTCGAGGGTCGTAGCCTCGGCGAATTGAGACAAGACGCACGGCGTCCGCCATGTTCGCATTGGCGACCGAGATTATCGCTTGTGCTGCCTCCTCAAGGCCCATGCCAAGGGGCTTTGCGATGACTCGGTTGATTGCCTCCTCCGCCAGCGATCGATTTAGCGTCATCGCTCCACCCGCGAGCGAAGTGCCGAGCCTGCCAAGCAAGACATTTGCGTCGGTATTGGTTGGCTGTTCTCCGCCCGTGTCGTAGCATGCGGGGCCGGGTTCCGCGCCCGCAGACTGCGGTCCATTTCGGAGGGAACCGGCGATATCGATGTGGGCGAGTGATCCCCCACCGGCACCGATGGTGAGCACCTCGATCGAAGGGAAGATAATTGGGTGGCCGTACTCGACTTGCCACTCTTGTGTTATACGGAGCTCCCCGCCTGCTACCAGTGAGATGTCTGTGGAGGTGCCGCCCATGTCTAGGCTTACCGCGTTCTCGTACCCACACTGCTGCGCGATGTGCTTCGCCGATATGGCGCCAGCGGCGATGCCTGAGGCGGCAAGGCGCACGGGGAACTTCTCCACAAGACGTGGTGTCATGGATCCGCCACCCGAGTGCAGAAGCAGGAGGTCTCCCTGATAGCCGCCGTCCCGGAGCTCATCAGCGAGACGGTTCACATAGCCGGAGACCAACGGAGCAAGCACTGCGTTCGACACGGTTGTATTGAACCGTGGATATTCGAAGATCTCAGGAAGAACCTCGGCCGATGTGGAAACGGTCGCGTCGGGAATCACCTCCTCAATGATTTCGCGCATGCGGATCTCATTGGCTGGGTTCGCGTATGAGTTGAGGAAACACACCGCTATGGTCTTAACGCCGCGGCGTTTCAGCAGTTCGGCGAGCTTGCGGGCCTCCTCCTCATCAAGGCGGGTGATCGAGTGGCCTAGATAGTCTGTTCTCTCAGTGACTTCGAACCGATCGCGACGGCGAATGTAGGCTGGAGACACATCCTTATAGGCATCCCAGAGGTCGTCTTTCGTACCATCTCGAATCTCGAGGATGTCTCGGAAACCGCGCGTCGTAACTAGCGCCGCCGGCGGGAAGTTCCTAGTGATAAGTGCGTTGGTCGCCACCGTGGTCCCGTGCGAGAAAAGCGACACCTCCGACAGATTGATTTGTCCCCGCTCGACACCATTCATGACGGCGATCATCGGATCATAAGGTGTCGACGGCACCTTCGTGACGCGCATTTCTTTGCTTTCCTCGTCGAAGATGCAGACATCGGTAAACGTGCCACCCACGTCTACCGCAACTCGCACTTTGCCCATCGGTTTCTCCTAAGATCTTCATGAAATGAGTGGATTAACCTTCGCCCGCTATGAGATCTGTGTCACTGTAAATTAGAACGATTGCTGGAGCGTGGCTTGTAAAAATAACCAAAATGGCACATGATCGATGTGTGGATATCCCCAGCCCCGGGTCTTTCAAGCTGCATTCTGAAGGGCCGACCGCCGAAACAGTACGTCTTCGCGCCACACTTGAGATCGCGAACGCCCTCCTCGACGCAGTGTCTTCACAAGACCCCGTTCATGCCCTTACATCGCGCATAGGCATGATCTGCCGCGGAGCCGCTACCATTTATGATTACGAAGGTAAGATCGTCGAGAGCGTGGGCGGGGCTCCGACTCAGCTCATTTGGAACGAGGTCGAAGGGTCAAATCAACCCGAACTCGTCCTCGAGATTGGGCGTTGGCACGTGATGACGCGCCGCGTAGCCCTCCGGGCAGGGATCCACGTGATTGCGATCGCCAGTCGTAGTCTTGACACGCTCTCCGAAATAGGAGGGGTGCTGCTCGACACTTCAGAGCGATTCCTCGGAGCGGTCCACGGCATCCAGTACGGCGTGACCCTGCGAGACCGCCGCGACAACGAACAGCTCATCGCGAGTCTGCACGACGGCATCATCCCTTCACGCGAGCATCGTTTCTGGATCCGCGTTGCGCAGTTCCACTTCACGGCTTACTCCCCGCTGCGCGCCGCTGAACTCAGGCCTCTTAGCGGCAGTGCAGGTGCTAATAACGATGTCACACGCCTCGCTTCGCGCGCCCGCTCGAACGACATTCCCCTGCTCATCATGCTGCGCCGCGCTGAGCTGGAATCGCCAGCCGTAATCTCGGCGATCCTGCCGGCCACCAAACAGGCGACCCGGTGGCTCGACCTCACAGCATCCGAGTACCTCATCGGTGTCTCCGCCCCGTTTTCTGCTCTTGTCCAGGTCCCTGAGAGTGTGCGCGAAGCAGAAACGGCACTTGGCATTGCTGAAACTTGGGCCGCTGTGGCCCAAAGACCGGAATTGATCGGGCCCGTACGTATTGATGAAATCGACCTCTCCACCTGGCTACTTTCCCACGTGAATCCGGTGCAACTCCAGGCGCGAATTACCGCCACCTTGGCACCGGTGAACACAGAGCCCCTTCGGGAAACCCTCATCACGTATCTCGCAAACAACCAGAATGTAGCTCGTACCGCGGAGGCCCTGTATATCCACCAGAACACTGTGCGTTACCGACTAGGGCGCATTGAGGAGGCGATCGGATTACCCCTCGATTTTGCGCCTGCCTTAGCCAATCTGGTCCTCGCTCTCTATCCGGAGCTCGGACCTTCCACATCGGGTTCGAATGTTATCTCGACGCCCTAACAGGACGGGGTCCTTCGAAGCCCCTAGTCTGCATTGCTACGATAGTGCAGACGTACGGGCCTAAATCGAAAACGGTCCGAAAACTGGCTCTGACTAAGGTTTTATACGGGGAGCGGGACGTGTTGTTGGTTGCCTTGTGTGCCGATAGTTACCGATATGTCAACTAAAACCCGGCCGCCTATCCCTTCACCGCCGATCCAGGTCGAGGTCCGCCGGCAGAGGCGGAGCGGTCGTCGTTTGAACTAGGTTCATTTGGCGCTCTCCGGTGCAGTGGTATGGGGAGCACTGCCAAGCCTGGACCAGGCGGGCCTTGGGTCAGGGACCGGGCTCATTGGCGGCGTGCGTGGTGGTGCGACTGGTGGTGGCGTTGAGGATCGAGGCCAGGTCACAGTGCACGAACCGGCCGTGCAGCGCAGCAGTCCCGAGGGCCCGAGCCACGGCCGCGGTGCCGGCGATTTTTGCCAGGGTGACGGCTTCGGCCATTTTCACGTTCATCCGCTAGGTGCCGGCGGCGGCTGCTTCGATCAGCAAGGTCCGGGAGCCTTCCCCGAGGGCCGGGAACTCGGCCTCATCGCCGGTGCGGGCCTTGATGACTGTTAGGAGATACCAGCGACATCGACTGGTCGTCGACCTCGCCATTCTGGAAGCTCAAGCGCGCTATCCCCGAGCTTCCACGCGTCTTGCAGACGAGGTCCGAGCCGCGTCAACCAGAGTTAACGCGTCTTGGAAGGGCAGCCCTCCACGTCCTGCGATCCGCGGCGGTCATTGTCCGCTCACCTGACCGTCGAGGAGGCGGCGGTGACGGTTTCGATGCGCGTGATGTCGGCGGGCGACGGCTACAAGTACCTGCTGCGTACGGTCGCCGCGGCCGATGGTGACAGGTCGCTGTCGACCCCGTTGACGCGTTACTACGCCGAAGCAGGGAACCCACCGGGCCGCTGGCTCGGCAGCGGGCTACCAGCACTGGGGACCGGACAACTCCATGGAGGTGATCAGCTCTCCGAGCCTCAGCTCCAGCTCCTCGTGGGGATGGGCCGCGATCCGATCACTGGAGGACCCCTGGGTCGCGCATACCCCGAGTATCGGTCTGTCTCCGAGCGCGTCGCGGAGCGCGTGAAGGCTCTCGACCCGGCGCTCAGCCTTGGCGAACGTGGCGATGCTGTCGCCGCGATCGAGGCCGAGGAAGCCACACGGAGCACGCGCCGAGCTGTTGCAGGGTTCGACTACACCTTCTCGATCCCGAAGTCCGCCAGCGTCCTGTGGGCCCTTGCCGATGCCGGCACGCAAGCACTGATTGCACAGGCGCATCACGCAGCGGTTGCGGAGATGGTTGCATTCATCGAGCGGCAGGTTGCCGCAACTAGGGTGGGTGCAGCCGGCCCGTATGGGGCGGTCGCGCAGGTGGACGTGACCGGGGTGATCGCGACCGCGTTTGACCACTACGACTCCCGCGCTGGCGACCCTCATCTGCACACCCATGTGGTGATTTCGAACAAGGTGCAGACCGCGCAGGACGGGAAGTGGCGATCGTTGGATGGGCGGCCGATGCACGCCGCGACGGTCGCCTTGTCGGAGTTGCACGAGGCGGTCTTCGCCGACCACATGACCCGTGCCTTCGGGGTCGGCTGGGAGCAGCGGGACATGGGGGGCGACCGCAATCCTGCCTGGGCCATCACCGGCGTGCCGAAAGAGCTGGTGGCGGAGTTCTCCACCCGCGCCCGCCACATCGAGGCGGAGAAGAACCGTCTGATCGAAGAGTATGTCGAGCGCCACGGCCGCCAGCCCTCGACCGTGACGATCCTCAAGCTCCGCGCCCAGGCCACCCTCGCGACCCGACCCGCGAAGGAAGTCCGCTCACTCGCGGAACTCACGACCGACTGGCGCCGCCGCGCCACCGGCCTGCTGGGCGAGGACGCCACCACCTGGGCACGTCGCGTGACCTCGAACGACGCCCCATTGCTTCTGCGCGCCGATGACATCCCGCTCGATGTCATAGCTGAGTTCGGGCGTACAGTGGTCGAGACGGTCGGAGAGAAGCGGTCGACGTGGCGACGCTGGAACCTGACCGCGGAGGCCGCCCGGCAGACGATGGGCTACCGGTTCGCCAGCACCGAAGACCGCGAGGCGATCGTCGGCCTCGTCGTGGATGCAGCCGAGTCCGCGTCACTGCGGCTCACTCCGCCGGAGCTGGCGACCAGCCCGGCACTGTTCCGCCGCCCCGATGGGTCCTCGGTGTTCCGGCCGAAGCACTCGACGGTGTTCTCCTCCGAGGAACTCCTCGCCGCCGAAGACCGACTCCTGGAGCGCTCCCGCACCACGACCGGGCCGACCGTCACGCTGTCCGCCGTCGAGGAGGTCACCGCGAAGCCCGACCGCGAGGGACGACTCCTCGGGGATGACCAGGGTGCGGCCATCGCCGCGGTCGCAGTCTCGGGGCGTGTTGTTGATGTGCTGGTGGGGCCGGCGGGCGCGGGCAAGACCACCGCGATGAACAGCCTGCGCCGAGCGTGGGAGACCGAACACGGCAAACGATCGGTCATGGGGCTCGCGCCGTCGGCAGTCGCGGCGCAGGTCCTCGCTGACGATCTCGGGGTCACCACGGAGAACACGGCGAAGTGGTGGACTAACTATCAACACCATGGTGCCACGTTCCAGGCCGGACAACTGGTGATCATCGATGAAGCCTCTCTCGCCGGCACCATCTCCCTGGACCGCATCACCCGGGTCGCCGCCGAAGTCGGTGCGAAAGTCCTCCTCGTGGGCGACTACGCGCAGCTGCAATCGGTCGACGCCGGCGGGGCGTTCAGTCTCCTGGTCGCGGACCGTGACGATGCGCCCGAGCTGGTCGACGTCCACCGGTTCACCCACGAGTGGGAGAAGACCGCATCCCTGGCCCTCCGGCACGGGCGCGCCGAGGTCATCGACACCTACATTGACCACGACCGCGTCACCGGCGGCGAGGCCGACGCCATGAGTGATGCCGCCTACACGGCGTGGCGCGTCGACCGCGCGAAAGGGCTGGTGTCGGTGCTGATCGCGGAATCCCGCGAGGACGTGGCCACGCTCAACCACCGTGCCCGAGCCGACCTCATCCTCGACGGTGTCCTCCAGCCAGGCCGGGAAGTCGAACTGAACGGCGGCACCCAGGCAGGCGTGGGGGACACGATCATCACCCGCCGCAACGACCGCCGCCTCCGGAACGGCAAGGACTGGGTCCGCAACGGCGAACGCTGGACCATCACCGGCGTCCGCGACGACGGCTCCATCACCATCCGCAGGGCCGAGCGCCGGTTCGGCGGCTCCATCGTCCTCCCCGCCTCGTACGTGGCCGAGCACGTGGATCTCGGATACGCGGTCACAGCGCACCGTGCGCAGGGCATCACCACTGACACCTCCCACGTCGTGGTCGAGCCGACGACGACGCGGGAGAATCTCTACGTCGCCATGACCCGCGGACGCCAGTCGAACCGGGCCTATGTGGTCCTGAACCGCCCCGACGACCACGCCGCCCCACACCCCTCGGACAGCACTGACGCCACCGCCCGATCGGTGTTTTTCGGGGTGCTCCGGCATGTCGGTGCCGAGCTTTCCGCCCACGAGACCATCACCGCCGAGCAGGAGACCTGGGGGTCGATCGCACAGCTCGCAGCCGAGTACGAGACCATCGCCGCGGCCGCGCAGCACAACCGGTGGGCAGGGCTCATCCGCACCCGCGGACTCACCGACGACCAGGCTGAGGCCGTCATCGACTCCGAAGCCTTCGGCGCCCTCACCGCTGAACTGCGCCGCGCCGAGGCCAACCACCACGACATCGACCGGCTCCTGCCCCGCCTCGTCTCGGCGCGAGGATTCGAGGACGCCGACGACGTCGCCTCCGTCATCCACCACCGCCTCGCTCGGGCGACTGCCCACCCGGCTGGGTCCGGGCGCAACCGCAAGGCCCCGCGTCTCATCGCCGGCCTCATCCCACACGCCGACGGTCCCATGAGTCAGGACATGCGCGACGCCCTGGACGAGCGCCACCGCCTCATCGAAGCCCGAGCCGATGCCGTCCTCGACACCGCTTTGCAGTACCACGAGCCCTGGACCAGGGCACTCGGGCCGATGCCGAACGACGCACCCGGGAAACGTCTCTGGCGGCGGCGCGCACGGGCGATTGCGGCCTACCGCGACCGGTACGCCATCACCGACACCACTCCTCTTGGCACCTCACCCGATTCAACCGTTCAGAAGATCGACCGCGCCCGTGCGGAAGCAGCACTTCGCGCACTCAACACCCAGCCGAGCCCGGTCCCGCAGCGGCGACCCGCACAACGGATCAGCCCCGAGCGGGGCCTATAGGTGGGTTCCGCGCAGAGAAGAGGGCCTCGCACCGACTTCTTCGCATGCGAGGCCCCAAGGGGAACGTTGGGTAGGTTCCTACATGGATCGCGTCTGCCCGGTCGCGCTCGGCCTCTGCTTGCGGGAGAACTCCGGCCCCAGCTCCGAACGCTCGATCCCATGTTCCGGTGGGCGACGGGTCAGGTGCTCGACGTCCGTGGCATTCGTGACGACACGAGCCCTCCCATCACGCAGCAGCATGTGCGGTCCCGCGCTCGTCCCCGACGTCACCGGACCGGGCACCGCACCCACGCTCCGGCCCAGCGCATGTGCTTCGGCCGCGACCCGGAGTGAGCCTGAGCGCGCTCCTGCTTCGACGATGACGCTGGCTTCGGACAGAGCCGCCAGGAGTCGTCCGCGGGCCAGGAACCGATGCCGCGTTGGGGTTGCGCCCGGCGGCATCTCGCTCATCAGCAGGCCGACGTCTGCGACACGGTCCAGCAGTTCCCGGTGACCCGCCGGGTAGGGGCGGTCGACGCCACCGGCCAGTACCGCGACCGTGTCCCCGCCCGCACCCAGCGCAGAACGATGCGCCGCGCCCTCGATCCCATATGCGCCCCCGGCGACCACTACACGCCCAGCACCGACGAGATCGACGGCCAGCTCGCCAGCCACGAGTTGTCCGTAGGAAGTCGATGCCCGCGCGCCGGTGATCGTCACGAAGTCCTCCATCGGACGTGCGAAGAACGACGTCGCGCCTCGTGCCCACAGCACGTAAGGAGTGCGATCACCGAGATCTGCGAGGGCCTTCGGCCAGTGCTCGTCACCCGGTATCAGCACGGTGAAGCCGCTCTGATCCATGCCGTGCATCCGCTCCGCCACATCTTCCAGCCGGTGCGGCAGCGCCAGGCGGTCACGCCACATCATGGCCTCCACACGGTTCAACCCTGGGACCGCGTCCTCGTCGTCGACGAGACGCAGTGTCTCGATCGCGCCGACGCGGGACAGGACACGTCCGGTGACGCGATCATCTGGCTCGGCAAGGATCGACAGCAGCATGCGCGCGGTGCGCTGGTCGTGGGCCAGGCCGGTGATCGCGGACATGATCTGGGCTCCTTCTCGGTCGGATGACGTCGAGAAGGTGCACGGCACCGGTCAGAGGCGGGTACGTGCGGGCGGTTACGCCGCGACGGCGGGTCGGCGAGCGACCCGGTGATCCCACCCTCCGCGGCCCGGACGCGGAGCAGCAGCACCAAGCTGACCGGGCCCATGATCGCGAACTTCATCGCGTTCCAGACGCACAGCAGCACCAGCACATGTAGCCAGCCCGGTCCGCCATCCTCGATCAGCACTCTCAGGATGCCCGCCACGTAGAGGTAGGGGACGGCCAGCAGCATCGCCGGGACACCCCACTTGAGGCCGCGGCGCGTGCGAATCGCATCGAGCAGGATGTTCGTGGGCATGTAGCGGCGCAGGAAGTAGCGGGTGTGGACACTGGCGGTCCAGATCAAGCGGAACATGAGCGCAGTCCTCTCCTCGTCTCCGGCGACAAGGAATCAAGGAGGACCACTCCGGCCGAGGCCGTCTGGTCGTCCCACCGCGTCGGCAGTGGGTCAAGCAGGTAGAGGCCGCCAACTCCAAGATACCGCTGTTGCCCCTGCGATGGAAGAAACCCAGTGCGTCATGCGTCCTGCGTGGCTCCGTGCATCCGCTCAGCGAACGGGGTTCAATATATGCAACAGGTGAGAGGTTCCCGACGGCGCCCAGCGAGATGTTCGGGCTGGAGCAGAGGGAGCAGACAATGCCCGAGAGTCGACACCGGTATCTCTACGAGCGCCTCGGCGACCACGACTTCCAGCAGCTCGTCAGCGCTCTGCTCGCGAACCAGTTCCCCGATTACATCCCGATGGCACTCCGTCAGGCCGATGGCGGCCGAGACGGCCTGCGCAAGGTCGACGCCTCGAAGGTCCTGATCTATCAGGTCAAGTGGTCGGTCAGTGGCAAGGAGAAGGACCCGGTCACCTGGCTCGACCAGGTCGTCAGGAACGAGGAAGCCAGTCTGAAGCGTCTGGCCGCGCAGGGAGTCCGTCACTACACGCTGGTGACCAACGTGGGCGGCACGGCCAAGGAGGACTCGGGCACGTTCGACCGGCTGGACAAGAAGCTCCAGGCATACGCGAAGGAGTTCGGCTACGAGCAGATGACCTGCATCTGGCGCGAAGCGCTGAACCCATGGGTCGACAACGCCCCGACCGAGACGAAATGGGCCTACGCCGACATGTTGGCGGGGTGGGATCTGGTTCGATACCTCGTCGCCGAGCACGTCGGCGTAGGTAAGGATAAGGCGCATCGTGACCTGATCCGCAAGGTCGCCGCAGCCCAGTGGGAAGACGACAAGCGGGTCAAGTTCAGCCAGTCCGACGTGGACCGAGAGAAGGTCGTGGACCTTTTCGTTGATGTCACCGCTGATCGCGTCCACACCGCAGCCAGCCGACACCTGCAAGCACAAGCACCGAACGCAGTCGGTGGTGCCGCCGCCTACCTGCTGCGCGCACCGGCCCCTTTCACGCTCGTCCGCGGCGCGCCGGGGCAGGGCAAGTCGACGCTGAGCCAGTACGTCTGCCAAGCCCACCGCAGGTTGTTCATCCCCGAGGCCGAGCGGCCTGACTCGCTACCCAAGCTGGATCAACCACGTTTCCCCATCAGACTGGACCTGAGCGACTATGCACTCTGGATCGGCGGCAACAATGTGTGGGACCACTCCGAGGACCGCAAGCAACCGAAGGCCAAGGTACGTAAGGGCGAACAGGCGACGATCGAGTGCTTCCTCTCCGACCTGATGACGCACGAGAGTGGCGGAATCACCACCGACGCGAAGACAGTGCACGACATCTTCGAGCGAGTCCCCAGCCTCGTCGTGCTGGACGGGCTCGACGAAGTCGGCAGCGCCACCATGCGCGGCAAGATCGTCAGAGAGATCGACAAGTTCGTCGGTCGCGGGAAGGCCTACACCGACCCGCCCAGGGTCGTCGTCACCACGCGCCCCAGCGCCGGTGAGCTTCCCGAGCCGTCACCCAACCTGTTCGAGATCATCACCCTCAACCAGCTCACCGTCGAGCAACGTGACACGTACCTGCGCAAATGGTGCGCGGTCCGGGGGATTAGGGGCAAGGACGGTCGCGCCCTGCGGAAGAGCTTCAAGGACAAGAGCCGCGAGCCCTACATCAACGAACTCGCCGGCAACCCGATGCAGCTCACGATTCTGCTGGATCTCCTCCACCAACAGGGTGCTGCCACGCCCACCCAGCGCACAGATCTCTACGACAAGTACGTCGAGCTTCTCCTGGCCCGCGAAGCGAACAAGCACCCCAAGGCGGTGCGCGACCACAAGGAAGAACTGATCGAGATCATCCCGTTCCTCGGCTGGTACCTCCACGCACACACCGAGGAATCTCAGATCAACGGTCGCATGAGCGTGGACGAACTCAAGGAAGCAATGCGGCACTTCCAACGCACCTACGGCAACCGCGAGTCGATCGTAGACCAGCTGTTCGAAGGAGCGAGCGATCGCCTCTGGGCGCTGACCAGCAAGGTCGACGGAACCTACGAGTTCGAGGTCCTCTCCCTACGGGAGTACTTCGCGGCCCGGTTCCTCTACCACAACGCGGGCGAGGACAACCCAACCTTCGACAGCACGACCGTGCTACGCGAGCTGCTGCGTCGACCGTATTGGCTCAATACCGCCAGGTTCTACGGCGGCAACGCGAAGGGCAACGGCATCTATCCGCTGACCGCTGGGATCGAGGAGGAATTGGCGCAGAGCAAGTCGCCCGCGTCCTACCTTGCCGCATGGGCGCTACTCACGGACGGAGTCTTCCAGCGCCGCCCCCGCGAGGCACGCAAGGTCCTCACGGCACTCTGCTCAGACAGGGGGATCGCGATCCTGCTGTCCGCACTCGACCGCCGTGACATCGTCGCCCTGCCCGAGCTGCCGGACCTGCCCGACGATGACGGTGCCGATCCCACCTGGGCGCGCCTCACCACGCAGATCGGCAATGACCCGACGGACGGTGCGAACACGTGGCGGGTGCGAGCCCTGCGAGAACTGTTGAACCAGCGCAGCCAGTTCGCGGCATGGTGGTACGAGCAACTCACGGCAGCCATCGGCACACCTCAGCAGAACGCCTGGCTCAGGATCGGTGCTGAATGCGAAGCCGGCGCAGGGGTCACCGCATCGTTCGAGCGCATCGACCTTTCCGAAGGTGCCGCCGAACTCCTCCTGAGCGGTGGCCTCGTTCCGCCGCCCGGAAGCGCACTCGAAGCAGCACTCCTCAACGCAGTCTTGGATGGCGAGTGTCCGCGCGTGACGTCGACTCGATCCATGCCGGCACAGGTCGCCGTCGCCCTCTCTCCAGGAGACTTCCTCACGAACTCCAAAACGGGTTTTGTCGCCAGCGATGAGAAGACGAAACGTCGCCGAAGCGAGGCGATCAACCATCTCAGAAAAGCCGGATCTCCGTACGCGCAGATCGCCAAGCAACGAGCCTTCAAAGCCGGGCAGAAGGGCAGCACGTTCCCGTGGTCGGAGACCGCCGCCGCGCTGCACGCACACACCGGGCGCCGGTGGCTTGCCTCCGAGATCGCCATCCTCGGCGCCGCGTCTCCCTTCCCACCCGCCTACACCAAGAAGCCCGGTACGATGCCCTTCGGGAGCATGAGCCACCCCTCCGAGCTCCTCGCGCAGGCCCGGGCCAACGGCCGCAAAACCGAATGGTGGCGCGAGCAGTACGAGGCCCTCGACGACGATCTGGCCAGCGCGGAATGGGCACTCGCACTGTGGTGTACCGCTTCCGGTCCGGTCATCTCAGAACTGATGACGTTGTTGGAGACCGTGCTAGACCAGCTACCTGCGCCGCGCCGCAGCACCGTCCTTCGCGCTGCCGAACAGACGGCCCGTTACGGCTGGCTGAAAGACCGACCGGTCACCGCGGCGACGGACGACCCGGAGCTGGCCGCCCTCAATCAACTCCGAGCCCAGGAAGCATCGATAGCGGAGCGTGACGGTGCGATGTCCTCAGCCCGCGACAACTCGGCGGCGTCGACCTCGCTGCTCAGCGTGGCCCGAGAGCAAAAGTGGCTCAAAGTAGATGCCAGGCCCATGTATCGGTAGAAGCAGCAGTGGCGGCATCCCTGTTGTCATTGGCCTCACCGCGCTCGACCATGCGAGTCTCGTAGCGCCACGCCTTCGGCGAGAAGGTAGCTGCGCACAGTGCCCGCGGAGTATCCCAGGCCGATACCGACACGCTCCAGAGACTCACCCTCCGCATATCTACGCGTCATTTCATCCACCTCGGAAGAGGATGGTGTGGTGCGGCGGAGACGGACTCCCCGCGCGCGCAACAGAGACGCTAGACGCTGCCGGCTCACGCCGAAGTCCCGCACGATCTTCCGCAACGTCTCACCGGTCGCGTACCGGGCTTCAGCCATGAGCAGTTCCTCCTCGCTGATGCGTGCCTGCTGCCGGACGCGTGGAGCCTCGCGACGGGGCCGATGGATAGTGCGGAGCCGGATCGCGCCGTGCATTGAACTCATCCGAGCCAGGGGCGGGGCAAGTTTCGACACGCCTCCCGCTAGGTCCACCAACAATCCGCTGGAACACAGGGAAGTAGCCTGGTTTCAGCGGATTTTTTTCTGCCTGAACTCGCTCAACTCGGCGTTTACCCGGCGTTTTGCAATCGGAAGTGGACGATGATCCATGCGGTGCCCGCGGCTACCATCAAGCAAGTATGCCGAACGACCAAGAGACCTCGAACCAGTCAGCCGGCGGTTGTGTTCGGTGCATCGTAGACCGAACGACCGCGTAGCAAGAACCGCATCGAAAGCATCTTGCCTTATACGTCGTCCAACAATGAGGGGCAGCATTGTCGACGGCGATCGTGAATGTCAGACCTGCTTCATACACTGCGGAGCATGACAGATAATTTGCACCGACTCGGGCCGCTAGAGCGAGCGATTCGCACGAAGGACACGGAGCTGCTCCTTGCAACCGTCAAGAACCGTTGCCAGATCGACGCCGATGACCCGGACGGATGCTGGCTATGGAACGGAAGCATGCGAACCAACGGGTACGGATACTGCGGGCGTCATACAAGTAATCGACTCGTTCATCGTGTTGTTGCGTGGGCATCAAGCGGTTTCGCGGGCGAGTGCAACGAAATGCCGCCGATCCATCACATGTGCGGAGTGAAGCGTTGCTGTCGCCCGGAGCACCTCCTGCCGGTGACGGTTGTCGCTAACGTAGCTGAATCCCTTGCGCGCGCGGCGCATCTGAAACGAATAGCCGAATTGACGCTCGCGCTTGCTGAGCTAGATGCTAAGCATCCACTGCTGACCAATCCATGGTGGGGCAACGATGTGCGGTTCGAATTGCAAGCGCGCCCTGATCAGGGCGCGCCCGAGCGTTGGCGGGCGCTGCGCGCAGCCGAGAAAGCTGAGAATTCGGCAACCCGTAAGGCGCATGAAGCGCGTAGGTTCCGGCAAGTGCTTGAAGTAGGCCGATTGAAGAATCGTGGAATGACCACTAAGGGCGCTCTGGCGAAGGTTGGGCTAGCCCGTAGTGTGTACGACGACTGGCGCAAACGGCTGGCGCTAGCATCTTGAACGACACCTGGGCGGAGATTCGCTGTCAGAGCTGCTCCTAGTTTGTGTAGACCCAACCGGCCGACCGAAAGGGGCGCCAAATGTTCACGCGACTCAAGGTGATCTCCTACAGAAGGAAGAAGCGGCCAGATGGCTCTTCGTCCTGGCTGCTGACTAGTGCTGCTCTCAAGAGGGCGATGAGCGATCGGCCGGCTGCGCGACGCATGGGCATGGCGGAGCTAGACGTCCTGTCGCGGAGCGAACTGACGACCGACATAGACAAGTCAATAGCGGCCGATGCGATGGAATGGCTCAAGCGTGAGCGGAAGTAGCCGCCCAATCGCCTTCTTCGGTGACTGGCACGGTCACATGGGCTGGACCTTGGGCTGCATCAACGCAGCTGAGAAGGCTGGCGTCAAGACGATGATCAGTGTCGGAGACTGCGCCCTAGACTGGCCGGGGGCAAAAAGAGGTCGCTACGAAAAGTGCATCAACGGCATCTTGGAAGAGAAGGGGGTGCGCCTTCTGGTCAGTCCTGGGAACCATGATAATTGGGAAACCATCCTCAAATTAGAGCCCGGAGAGGACGGCTTGGCCCGATGGCGCTCGAACATTTGGATACTCCCGCGCGGTGGCCGCACGACAGTGGAGGGTCTGATCATTGGCGGGCTTGGCGGCGCTTTCAGCATCGATTTCGACCTGAGAACAGAGGGCAAGGATTGGTGGCCGCAAGAGGAGCCTACATTAGAGGAAGCCCAACGCCTGATCGAAGGCGGGCCCGTGGACGTACTGGTTACCCACGATGCTCCCCTGTCCCTACCCCTGAAGAGTGATCTTTTACTTCCTGCCGGTTTCATCGAGCGCGCAAATCAAACCCGCATCCTGCAGGACGATGTCGTTGCAAAGTTGAAGCCCGCGCACCTCATAGCGGGGCACTGGCACCAGCGCCGCATTCACGAGATCACGCATTTGAATGGTGAGGTCACCCGCGCCGACGTCCTGGCCAATGAGATGCACAACAGCGGTAACGCCATCCTGGTCCACCCATCTGAGGAGCGCCCGCTGAAGATCGAACCGTTGAAGGTAACCACCCGGTAGGCGGCCGAACCCGACGGCACCGTCACCTTCGAGGGGCGTACTTTAAGTACATGGACATCCGACGGGTCGTGCGGGAGCTCAACTCAATGCTTGGTCCAAACCTGGTCGCAGCGTTATCCGGGGCCCGAGATCGAGAGCAGCCAACGCTTTGGGCGCAACCTAATGGTCCCGAGCCAGCCCCGGACTTCGCGCAGCGGCTTCGATTCGCCCACGGAGAGTGGACACGGCTCGCAGCCGGCGAAGGCGAAGATATGGCCCGCAATTGGTTCATCTGCGGTAACCCCCGGCTCGATGACGGCACACCGCTGACCGCTATTCGTGAGGGCCGCTGGCGAGAAGTATCAGCCTCAGTAACCAGTTACCTTGAGGGCGGCTGGAACGGGTGAACCTGCCTTATGTCGATAAGGGAAACTCCTAGTGCACCTCGCTGAGTTCGGGAGTTCGGGAGTTCGGGACTTTGTGACTCCGTGAGTTCGGGTCGACAGTTAGGGACTCCGGGACTCCGGGACTTCGTGACTCCTTCAAAGCTAATGCTGGCTGGCAGTTCACCGCCATCCTGAAGCCCGATGCGCTCCCGAATTGCTGCCGATGTGACCTTCGTAAGCTCCGAGGCGCATTTATGCTCAGACCCAATTCACGTCAGAGGCGTGTGGCAGCGAGCTCTTTCACCCAATTAGGCGTCTTCATGCCGAGCCTGCGGTCTGTTGTCACCCCGCGCACGGCCTCCTCGTCCCCCTCGCGCTCAGATTTGCGGCTAGCGGCGTGCCGGTTCGTCATGTTGCCCACGCCGCAGCATCGTTGGTGGCAAGCTGGAGGACCGGCTCAACGTCCCCTCCCTCGCGCAGCCACTCCGTCACCGTCTTGCCATCCAGTTCACCCGGAACGGCGGTCTGAAGCCACAGCACCCACGTCCAACTGTCATCGGTACCCTGGGACAGCACCTTGAGAACGGGAGATAGCCCCGCCAGCAACTCGCCATTTCCTTGGAACTGCCAGACCGGGTAGATAAACTCGCCCTCCGCCGTAGGGCAACCCAGGAGTGTTCTCGCTTCACGCCGCTCTTGGATCTCTTGGCTCGTGAGCCCCAACAAGGCCGTCAGCCCGGCAAGGTCATAAAAGGGGCCGCCCTTCTCCACCAACGCGTTGGCGGGCCGACCAGTCATCGCTCGACGATCCGCCACTCGGGCGGTACCCACGGCAGACGGGGAGACCGGTGCGGTAGCTCCTCGGGTGTCGGTTCGGTCTCCCAGACGTCGATGCTCACAGCTGGGGTCGTGCGGCGGATTGTTTCCACATCACACCTTATCCTCAGGGTGAAGATAATCTCTTCGCCGAGTTGCACTCCGGAGAACGCGAGGACGGGAATCGGCTCGCCGTCCTTTCGGAGGTCATACACCGGCAAGTGGTGGTACTCGGGAGTGGTCGCCTTGATCTGCGCATACCGGGTCAGGAAGGAGCCAGACGCTGTGGCCTCAAAGCGGTAAATCGTTCCGCTGGCGGTGCGGATCTGCCAGTCCCCGTGCGCCGCTGCATGAATTTGCTCGATCATCATGTAGAGAGGCTACGGCGGGGGTCCCCCAAAATAAATCTGTTCACAGCGATATATTTACTGCCTCATCGCAGGTTCACCAGATTCGCCTCAAACACCGCGGGTTGTGACTTCGTGTGAGCCTTGTGAGCCTTGTGAGCACAAAGCGCCCGGGCGCTGGTTGAGCTTAAGCGCCGTGTAGGGAAGGTTGACACATATCACCCGATAGCGGGGTACATGTGTCAACTATTGCGGGTCCGCAACAGTTGTTTATCAGTTGTTTGGGCCACCTATGAGGGCTCTTCCGGCATTACGGCATTGGCCCACACCCAGCCTTCGCGCTCGGTCTTGATTGTGGGCTCAAGGAAGCGGATCTTCACTGCTCGGTTGTTCCAGGCAAGGGCGTGTGCTTTGAGGCGTACGGCTTTGGTGGGGTATCGGATCCACACGTTGACCCGGCGAGGTGTTGGAAAGTCCGTGGGTGGGTGGTTCTCGAGGTCGACCTCGATGGGGGTGAGCATCATGGGCTCTTCGCGGAGGATCCACCCTTCGATCCACCTGTCCACGTACGCTGTCGGTACTACGCGCTATTCGAACGGGATGTATTCCCGATTTTGGCGCACTGAATGGACTATTGGCAGCTGCTGGACGCTTTAGTGCCCGTAGCACCTAGCTATATAAAGACGCCAACGTGTCGGCTATCTGTGGAAGGAATTGGGACGGGCGACGAGCTTCGGGGGCCTTATCCGCGATCGACTGGTTGAGGATCGCCCAAAATTCTCGTTCGTTATTCACGCTGGGAGGTAGGTGGATGTACCAAATGAATCCGCGGGGCCGCGGAGGTATGCCTGCCTCCGATAGGTAAGCATCTATGTCCTCATCCGCCTCTTGAAGATCCTTCAGCGTCAGAGGTATTTCATGGGTTGTTGTGACGCCATTCGCTGTTAAAGTTTGAACCACCTGCCCTTGATCCGACTGGCCCGGTTGTCTCATGAGGTTGCGAGGTTCGGAAGCCCAGAGAACAAGCGCTCCCCAGCCGTTATTTGTGGCTTCTATCCAAGCTTCACGATTCGTGGTAGCAGCTAACGGGACGGCAGCCCATCTTATGAGAGTCATCTAGTCCTTTTAGAGGTGCAGCCCTCGCCGGAAGCAAGGGCTGCACCTTTGTGTGGAGGTCGGTTTAGGGGAAGTAGCAGTTATCGGCCCCGTAGCAGTTGAACTGAAGGGTGTTGAGTGCCCTGACGCTCTGCCGAGGGTAGCCTGTTGGCGTGAAGTAGGACGTGAACTGGTTGTAGTACTCGTTGCTGTTATTCAGACGATTTCCATAAATCAGCCCCGTCGAGTGGCGTTTGCGGCTAGAGGACACAGTGACGTTGCCGGCATCGTGTGAACCACAGGTCGCCGGCCCGAACGTGGCCGTTTCCCAGCACCGAATGCGTGAACTGGTGAACGCCAGGGCCGGTCCTGAATCCCAGATTCGAGAAACTGTGTTGTTCGCTTGGCGTCCGTTGAGGTTGGTTCGGATGACGATGTCGAAGCTGCCAGTCACTCCGCTGGTATTTCCGTAGGCAGCGTTTCCTTTAGTCTCTGCGATGTATGAGCTGATCTTGCGACGGCAGACATCTCCAAACTCGCACCACGTGTCATAGTCGTCTGCAAGGATGGAGAACGTCGGAGGTGGTTCCTCCTCCAATGGAGCTTCAGCTTGCAACTCCGTGAACTGCTGTACTGGTTTACCCTTTGCGTCCCTACTTACGCTTAGTCCCTCTCCCGTGCAGACCCATTCCTGGGCCTTTTGCTGGAGTGCCAAGTCGACGCACGGCACCAACGCGGGTTTGACGACCGCGCTTGTACTCGATGGTGGTGCGGCAGGGACTGCCCACGTTTTGGTTGACTCGTGGGGTTGATAGTTTTTAGGCGGCTAGCGCCATGTTGTTGATTGTCTCAAACTCGATCGGGGTTAGTTTACCGAGGGCTTTCTGCCGTCGCCGGCGGTGGTGGGTTCGCTCGATCCAGGTGATGATGGCCAGGCGTAGTTCTTGGCGGGTTTCCCACCGTTTCCGGTTAAGCACGTTCTTCTGCAACAGGGCGAAGAACGATTCCATGGCGGCATTATCGCCGCACGCGCCGACCCTGCCCATCGAGCCTTTCAGCCCGCTGGCGTGCAGTGCGGAGACGAACTTACGGGACCGGAACTGGCTACCCCTGTCGGAGTGCACCACGGTCCCGGACGGGCTCCTGAGCGCGACGGCATGAGCCAACGCGGCCACGGCCAGGGAGGCTTTCATCCGCCCGTCGATGGAGTAGCCCACAATCCGGTTCGAATACAGGTCCTTGATCGCGCACAGGTAGAGCTTGCCCTCCGCGGTGGGGTGCTCGGTGATGTCCGTGACCCACTTCGTATCCGGTGCCTCGGCGCTGAAGTCCCGCTCGAGCAGGTCATCGTGGACCGGCGGTCCTGCCTGGCGCCCTCCGACCCGTTTACGGTGGATGACCGAGAGGATCCCGTTCGCCGAACAGAGCCGCCAGATCCTGCGTTCGCTGGCCACCGGTGCAGTGCCGGCGTTGAGTTCATCGGCGATGAACCGGTACCCGAACGCGGGGTCATCGGCGTGCACGTCAATCGCGGCGTTGATCAGGTGCGCTTCCTCCCAATCCCGGGCCGAGACAGGGTTTGCCTTCCACTTGTAGAAGGCCTGTTTGGAGAAGTTCAGTATCCGGCAGGTCACCGTGACGGGAACACCGTCAGCGGCAAGGTCAAGGACCAGCGGAAACATCTGTAATGGTCATTAGCCGGCCAGGGGCTGGCTGGCAGGCTGGTCTCGGGAAGCGGTGCGTGACTCAGGGTATATCCGACCCGCAACCGCGGTGTCTTGAAAATGACGCGTCCGCCCTGTTTCCCAGGACCGGCCTGCCCGCACGGATGACCTAATCAGAAGATTGTCCACCCACGGGTGTGACTCGTTACAGATGCGTCTCCGAAGCGAACAACAGCAGGCTCCGGCCAACCTGACCGGTTCACTGAAGGAGGACAAACCATGACGATCATCGCCGAAGACTTCGAATTCGTCGTCGGAGTCGACACCCACGCCCGCACACACACCTTCACGACGATTCACAGCGCAACCGGTGCGATAGTCGACACCGCAGCGTTCCCGAGCACGGGGCCGGGAATGGACCGAGCGCTTGCGTGGATCCGACGACGAACCGGCGGACAGACCGTCTTCGCTGCCGTGGAGGGAACCTCCTCCTACGGCGCGCGTCTCACCGAGGCCCTGCACGCCGGAGGCATCGAAGTAGGCGAGGTGAGACCGCCTTCCCGCTCGTCGCGGGCATTGACCGGCAAATCGGATCCGATCGACGCAGAAGCCGCCGCCCGGTCCGTTCTCGGCAGGGAACGCGACCACGTCATCACACCCCGCGCCGCAGGAACCCGAACAGCATTGCGGATCCTGCTCGCCTCACGGTCCCTCCTGGACCAGCAGCGCACCGCGAACCGGAACGCCCTTACAGCACTGCTGCGCGGCACAGACCTAGGCGTCGATGCCCGCGCGTCCCTCACCGAAGCGCAGGTCACCACAATCGCGGCCTGGCGGAACACCACCACCATCGACGCCGTCTCACGGATCGCCCGGACCGAAGCCAAACGACTCGCTCTCGCCATCAAAGACCTCAGCAACCAGCTCACCGAAAACCACAAAGCACTTGCGCAGCTCGCCGAGGAACTTGCCCCGGGACTCCAAACAATTCCCGGAGTCGGCCCAGTAACCGCCGCGATCATCATCTGCGCCTACTCCCACCACGGCCGGATCCGATCCGAAGCAGCCTTCGCCGCACTCGGCGGAGTCGCACCACGCCCCGCATCCTCCGGCAACACAACCCGGCACCGGCTGAACCGCTCCGGCGACCGCCAACTCAACCGCGCCTTCGACGTCATCGTCAGAACCCGCATGAGCTTCGACACCGCAACCAAAGACTACGTAGCCCGCAGCCGTGCCAACGGGAAAACCAACCGGGAAATCCGTCGCAACCTCAAACGCTACGTCTGCCGATCCATCTTCCGCCAACTCCAAACCATCATGGCTTGACTAAACCCATAGAAGAGTCATTTTGGGTTGACATCCCGCGACAGATACGCGACGGCCCGGCGCATGACTTCGGCTTCCTGTTCCAAAAGCTTGATACGCTTTTTCGCTTCCCGCAGCTCCGCGGATTCTTCCTTTGCCGCCCTGGTTTTGGGGTCGTCTTCCTCGTCGGCTTTCTTCAACCAGCGGTGCAGCGCAGCCGGTGAAACGCCGAAGTCCTTGGCGATGGTGGTCAGGGGCGCTTCGCCCTTGCGGGCAACCGCGACCACGTCACGGCGGAACTCTTCGGGAAAGGCCTTGGGCATGATGAACATCCTTCCACCCGCGAGGTTCATCCTCACAGGTCAGGAGTCAACCAAACCTTCAGCAGTCCCCAAGAAGCAAACGCCTACCTCTACGCCGGAGCAAACCCAATCAACAACACCGACCCCAGTGGGTACCTGTACGGCACAGCGGGCGGAACACTTTGCCTTATCGTCTGTGTCGGCGCCTCGATTAACTATGATCCCGTCAATAATCGGTGGTCGGTAGGTCGCACCGTAGGTATTGGACCTAGGGCAGAGGCGGGCGTGCATGCTGGTATTGGCCTGGGACATGCTGGTGGTCAAAGTACGTCTCTTGAATGCTCAGGACTCTGGGGATACGGTCTCTTCGCAGGTGTATCCATGTGGGATCTTTACGGAGGCGGTGGGCTTGGAATCGGCGGTGGATGCTCCGTTATGAACACGTCGTACTGGACTGTCCCGTGATTACTTCCGTACTCATGCCACTGATCTTTGGCTTGATCCTCTTCACTATGGGTGCCGTCTCGTTCTTCGCTCGAGCCAGATTGTCCGCTTTCGGAGCCCGAGCATCAGCGGCCCTAAGCTCATCCGAGGACTCGTACCAGAGGGCTTACAACCGCAGGCTGCGGTATGGGTTCATCTCTGGGCTAATTCTCATGTTGGTGGGCGCAGGCTTCCTCGTCGCTGCGCTGGTACTTGAAAGCCAGGGATTCTCGTGACGATGGTTCACGGGACGCTTCGGGTTGCTGAATTCGCTTGCGGGCCGTTCTGCGGCTGGAATCAGCTGCTGACCAAATGTGACGAGCAGAGTCGTGGAAGAATCAGCCAAATGGATGCATCGAGTTTCTACACCGGAATTGTCGCAGAGCTCTATAAACCGCTGAAAACTCACTCCCAAGCATGGGAGCGCTACGCGTCGTTCATTCGGCAATCCGGGCAACCCGCGCTCGAACTCGGGTGCGGAGACGGAGATCCTATTCTCGATCTGCGGCGCAACGGAATCGATGTTGATGGTGTGGACTCATCTGCCGACATGCTCGCACGGTGCGCTGAAAGGGCCGTCCTGGAGGAGCTCGAGGTCACCCTGCACCACCAGCGGATGGAAGAGCTCGACCTGCCTCGCCGATACGATTCGATCTTTCTTGCGGGGCCGACGTTCACGCTGCTGCCCGATGACCAGACGGCGTTTCGCGGGCTGCAGGGGATCAGCAAACATCTCACCGATGATGGTTCGGCGCTCGTGCCGCTGTTCATCCCCTCGCCGACTCCGCCGGATCAGTTTGGGAAAATCAAAGAAGTGACGGCCGAAGATGGGGCTGTCTTGCGTGTATCTGTCGTTTCCGAAGACCGAGATGAACACGCGCGGATTCAGCGAACCCTCCTTCGATATGAGAAGCATATTGACGGAGAAAGCATCGTCGAAGAGCGGCCATGGACATTGCACTGGCACACTCAGGAAGGCTTCCGTGAGTTAGCCGATAACGCAGGTTTGACCGTATCCGCTGTCAATGACGCACAAGGTGATGCTGTTGCTCCCGACGCTACGGAGTTTACTTTCCTCATGCGCTAGACACCCCTACTTTCCCGGTAAGGGATCGGTAAGTGGGGCGGTGGGCAAAGATGGTCAGAGCACCTTGGCTGATTGGTCGAAGTTAGGTTTCGGATATGCCGGATATCGTCGAAGAGCCTATTCAAGTTGCGGAGCTGGTTGTTTTTGAGCGTAAGTCGCTATCGCTTGATGCGGCGGCGGCCGCAGGTTTGCCCGGCCGGTTTGAATCATTCTGCCTGGGCGAGCTGCGGGCGAGCGTGGCAACTGCTAATCAATACGGCTTTCTCAACACCGTCGAAGGCTTGAACGAACAATCTGTCGAGGTTCTGCCCGACGTGCTCCAGAGATTCCCGGACCCACATCAGCCAACGATTGTCGCGACATCGCCGTCGCAGCGCCTCATCGACCGGCTGCTTGGCGAAGGTTACGAGCCGGCATCCGTGCGGCCAATTGCTTACCTGCTTTCAGGCACGATGATCAGACTGGACGACACAAACATTGACCAGTGGCAAATACACGAAGTATCCACCACCCAGGATGCAAAGCTCTTCGCGGACCTTCTCGACGCCGGGTACGCGGCGACGAACGAAGTGGGGGCTTTGATTCGAGCGGAACGCGCCCTTCCGGAGGTTCGTGGATTCATCGCTTTTTGCAACGGCCAGCCTCTCGCCGCTGCGGCCATGTCCTTGCACAACACCGGTGCGGTACTCGGCGGGGCGTCCACACTCCCGGCAGCGCGAGGCACTGGAGCCCAAAGCGCCCTCCTAAGACACCGGCTTCGACTGGCGAAAACTCTCGGCGTCTCCTTGGCGACGGCCACCGCAGCTCCCGGAGCACCAAGTGTTCGAAACCTTGTCAAGCAGGGATTCACCGTCGTTGAACGGACGGCCTGGCGCTTCAATCGTGCTAACGCTGCGTAAGAATGCCGTGGCGGATGGATTTATGGGGATCCGGGGGGCCGGCGATACATAAGCGAGGGTTTAGCCGTGATAACGGATGATGTGTAGTGGGCCCTCGTCCAGTGTCGGTGGCTCGAACGTATCGTAGTAGCTTGCCGCTGTGTCCTCGCTGAGCTTGACCTCGTTCGGATCAGTGCCGTCCCTAGCTTTTACCCTGGCAAGAGCAACGTTCCGTGGGGTAGCTAGGTAGATCGTCTCCGGCGTCACTCCTAATCGGTTCAGAAGATGTCGGTAATCCGCCCTCATCGCTCGTGACCAGAACGAATAGTCGAGAACGACGTTCATGTCTTGAGCCACGTATTTGATCAGCAAGTCTCGGAGATCGATCTCGATAGTTTGAGCAATGTGAGCTGGAAGAGGCTGACTCCGGTGACCGCGATTCCATGCCTCTTCATCGATAGACAGCCGAACGAAGCCTTCGGCTTCTAATTGCCGAGCCGTAGTGGACTTACCTGATCCAGCCGGACCGCACATGAATACAACACGGCTCATGCCCTCAATGTTATTGGTAACGGGTGCCAGGTGTGCAGGCCGCCCGGTAACGATGGTTTGTTAGATGTTGCCCGAATGTCGGTTCGGCAGGCCGCCGGACACTACCTTTTGCGCTATCTCCGTGAGTCCCTCTAACTGATTGGGATTTACCAATGTTTTTGATAATCTCCGACAACTAGGTAAATGTCGGGTATGAATAAGTAGTTTCGGTTAGGTGGTCGCAGGGTGAGTAATGAACTGCGTAGTGAGCAGGCCAGTTGGTTCGAGGACAACCGGAAGAACTGGGATGACCGCGCCGCCCTGCATCATGCCTCTGGTTACGGCATCCAGCAGCTAATCGACGACCCCAAAGCTATCAGTGGCACACTCGCCCCTGACGTCTCACGACTCGGGGACCTGACTGGAAAGGACGTCATCCACCTACAGTGCCACCTCGGCACCGACACTGTCAGCCTTTCCCGGCTGGGCCCCCGCCGCGTGGTGGGGGTGGACATGTCCGGTGAGTCGCTGCGCAGGGCACGGGTCATCGCGACAGAGTGCGGTGCGGACGTTGAATACGTCGAGGCCAACGTCTATGACGCCCGTGAGGCTGTCGAGGGTGAATACGATCTGGTGTACACGTCGCTGGGCGTGTTGTGCTGGCTTCCCGACATCGACTCGTGGGCTAGCGTGGTCGCCTCGCTTCTGGTCCCGGGCGGTCGCTTCTTCATCCGGGACGATCACCCGATGTTCATGACCATCGGCGAGGACGTGAGCGACGGGCTGCGGGTCGAGCAGCCTTACTTCCAGCAGGACCACCCGCTGACGTGGGAGGACGAGGACAGCTATGTCGAGGCCGCGCCCGACGCGCCGGTCATCGCCCAAACCCGCAATCACCAGTGGAACCACTCGCTCGGGGAGATCGTGACGGCGCTACTACGTGCGGGTTTGGTCATCGACGGCCTGACGGAGGACCCCTATGCGGCATGGTGTCCGTGGCCGGAGCTGATGGTTGTGGGCGATGCGCGGGGATATCGCCTCCGTGACCGCCCCGAACGGCTCCCGTTGCAGTTCGTCATCGAAGCTCATCGCCCCGGCTAAGAAACAGGCTTCCCGGAGGAACCGGTAGGGGACCCAAGCGGAACAGGGCCAATGATCGGTAACGATCCTTTGCGGCAACCGTGCATACAGTGAGAGCGGTCAGGAGAGTGGCAATGACACGGGCTTCTTTCGTTGTCTAACCCTTTGGGTAGAGGTTTCACCAATTCAGGGAGGACCTTCGGTTTTTAGAAGATTGACAGCGCCTGACGGCATAACGTGAGCGAATGGACTCTTTGATTCACGCTGTTCGGCGTCTGGGCGCACCGGTCTTGGGCGTGCTGTTCTTCATCGTTTGGTGTGTGAATTCCGTTCCGACATATCCCGGTTTCGAAGCAGCTTTTACCGGTGTACTGTCGGCCCTGCTCTTGGGATCCTTGATCGGAGTCTCAGGGCGTTACCCGCTGCGTGCTCTGGTTGCTGTTGGGTCGGTCCTGCTGTCTCAGTTTGCCTGGCCGCTCCTGCTGACGACGGCTAGTGATATCTATACCTATCTTGGGTTCGGACTCGTTCACTTCTTCGTGGGAGCCAGTTCCTCGTCACGTACTCGTGCATGGGGTCTCGCTGGTGCTGTCGGCTTCACGATCGCCGCCTCGTGGCTGTTCACTTCACGCGAGCTGGCTGCAAGAACGTGGATCGGCCCCTCGGAGATCGGTGGACAGCTCGGTCACTGGTTTATGTCTCTCGTCCAGTTCGCGGTAGTGATGGTGGGGCTGTGGCTTGCAGGTCTCCTGTTACGCGTATTAGCTGATCGCAAGGCTCTACTGGAGGCACGCGCGAAGGCCGAACAGGACCTTCGATCAGCTGAGATCGATCTGAGCCTTGAACAGGAGCGAGGCCGGATTTCGCAGGAACTGCACGATGTTTTGGCCCACTCGTTAGCCGTCATTGCCATGCAAGCCGATGGTGCGCGCTATGCCAGACGGGAACTTCCCGCTCAAGTGAGCGATGCTTTGGCAGAGATCGCCCGTGCGGCACGACATGCGTTGATTGAGGCGCAGTTGGTGATTGAAGGCGTCAACGACGATGGCCGTGATCGGCCGCAACCGGGAATAGCCGACGTTGCTGGACTCGTGGATAAAATGCGCACCGGCGGCCTCGACATCAGTCTCACCGACGATGGTGAACACCGCCCGCTCTCGATGACGCAAGAGCTCGCGGTCTTCCGGATTATCCAAGAGAGCCTGACCAATGCGGTCAAGCACGCCCCTGGGACACCTGTCGCGGTAGGCATGGACTGGAATGGCCCTGGGCTGTCCCTTCAAATCATGACAGTGAACACCACAGTAAAGATGGATGCGCCAGGGGAGCCGATCGGTGGAGGTCGAGGTATTTCGGGTATGAAACAGCGTGCCCGTACGGCTGGCGGATGGCTTACTGCCGAAGGGGATGAAAGCGGTCACAGAGTCACCGCTTTCATTCCTTACCGTGATGACCAGGGAGTCATTCCTAGACAAGAGGCCATAGAGGCGGTGAGTCGAGGATGAGTGAACGGATAGAGGAACCGATCCGGGTGGCCGTCGTCGATGATCAGCCGGTGTTCAGAGCCGGTCTTCAGATGCTCATCGATTCCCAGACCGACATGGTTGTATGCGGGACCGCTGGCAACGGCGAGGAAGCGGTCGCGCTTGCTTCCTCGCAAAGTCCTGACATCATGCTGATGGATCTGCGGATGCCTGCCATGAATGGAATAGCCGCAACATCGGAGATTACCAGGGCCGGCACGGAAGGCCGCACTGCTCCGAAAATCATCGCTTTGACCACCTTCAACCGTGATCGGGCCACGGTTGATGCCATCCGGGCTGGGGCAAGCGGGTACGTACTCAAGAGCGCCGAGCCCGAGTTCTTGCTCGCCGCCATCCGCACAGTGAACTCGGGCTTCGCTGTGATCGCACCCGAAGCAGCTCACGACCTGTTCACGCATGTACTCGACCATGCAGCAAGCCAAGCTCCGAAGCCGGAAATTGAGGCGATAGCAGCCCTAACACCCCGCGAGAAGGACATTTTCCTTCTCGCGGCCAAAGGACTATCGAACCCGGTCATAGCGAAGAGAGTGTATGTCTCCGAAGCTACGGTCAAAGCAGATGTTCGCTCCATCCTCAAAAAGCTCTCACTGCTCAACCGCATACAACTCGTGGCGTATGCCTACGAACACCATCTGATCCCACGATCAGCATCCTTTGTGATGCGAGCGGACGAGGCGGAAGTTGATGAACCTAGTCGCTGAAGCGCCGGCAGCCGCGCATGTATTCACCACGGCAATAGTCCTTGGAATGATTGTATTGCTGTTGATTCGCCTTCTCAGCTTGAGGAGCAAGCGCCGATCCAACAGGTGCCGTGAGCAGGCGCCCGACCCGCAGACAGGCGGTGTTCTTGCAACGGAAAGACTCTCACCAGAACAGGCAGCTGCAGCTCGCCAACTCGCACAACACGTTCTGAGACAGCAAAACGACTAGGATCACAGCTGCAAATTCTCTGCTGTAGTTGCAAAGTGCAGAGAATCAACCGAGGTACGCCAGCAATGGCTGATGACCCTGCTGAGCCGGAAGAACCCACCCACAGGCTGGGCGCGGTTCACCGCGACCACGCTGGCCAACTACGGCAACAGTGTTGCCAAAGCTACCGCGCAGAAGCAGGAACTGGCAGCAGGGCTAGCCGGAGTCAAAGAGCCCAGCTACCGCTCCTACAAAGAACTCACAGACAAGACCAGCACCAACCCCGACACCATGGTGCTGGCCATGATGCTCGCCGCCCACGAATCCGATCTGAGCCGCGACTCATGGCGTCGACCCGGTCAGCAGGCCGCCTACTACCTGTTCCAACTCCAGGACTGGGGATACACGCTCAGCGACGTCGAAAGCATCATCACCGACAACGGCGCCGAACCAGAAGAGCCGGTCCAGCCGGTTGAATCGGCCGAGACGGGGGAGACGTTCGAGTTCGTGCACGCCGACGAGGAAGAACTGATTGCCGAGGAAGCCGACTACGCCGACGCCGGATAACCCATAAAGGCTGGTGCCCCACCGTCCGCGCGGTGGGGGTGCCGCCCGGCCCGGACGGAGCCGGCCCAGGCGAAAAAGGGGCCGGGTACTCGCTCACTCGCACCAGGAAACGGACCTCCGCTACGTCCGGGCAGGAAACCCTTGTTTCTCCGTAGTGGGTGGCTGGGACTTCTCCGTCATACAGGGCCGCCGAATCGAAGCCGAAGAACGTGGAGGGTTTGGTGAACTCGAAGGAATCAACATTAGCCTGAATGCTGCAACGGATAGGCTGGAAGGGATGGGAAGCAAGGTATCCCTTGGATGCCGGTTTGACTCCACCAGCAAAGCTACAACTGTAATTACGGTTGACACACGCGATGAACCTCATCGTTAAACTCTCAGCGTTCGCGATGCGCCGACTTTCTTGCCCATGCAAACGAACGGCCCCAGCAAACTGGGGCCGTTCGCTCACGACAGCTTAGACATTTGGAAGCACCCTTGCTGTCATTGGTGTATCGATGAAACCATCCGGGCCCACAAGAGTGGCCACGCGGCTTCCAAGAACGGTCTCTGCAACGGACATGAAGTCGAGGGTGCCCGCCCGGCAGGGAACCGTCTCGCCATCGATCTCCAATGTGGAATCGCGCAACTTGATGGCCGCGGCGCGGCGTTCGAACTTTTCCAACCGCTCGGGTAGGTCCCGTGCAGTCTTTCCCGAGGGAAGAATTTGACTGCCGCATGCAGTTACTAGGTGCTGGTAGAGAGCCGTCCCAGGGCCAACGATGTGCCGAACAACATCCCCATTCACAAAGGTCTTGATCGAAACCCGCACGCTCAAGTCGCTGCGGAAAGAATCGACATAAGAGACCTCAACGGTGTCCGTGGGATCAGTGTCTGTTCCTTGCCAATTAACTCTGTCTAGCTTGAATCGGTCATTCACCATCAGACTCAATAGTGGAGTACCGAATTCGCTAAACCGTTCGTCATTGCTGCGCATACCCAGTAGGTTCACGGGAATTTTCTCCCTTTCGGCTTAGTAGCCGTACCAGCTGTCAGATGGACGCATTGAGCTGCAGACGAATCCAGCTGCGGTGACAACCGTTCCTTCAGAAACGTAGGCGTTGTAGGGTAGCCCCTTGAACGCAATTGCCTGCTGGTGGATCCAGCCGCTACCACCGAACCAGCCGCTCAGATTGTAGACCTGGTAACCATAACCTGAGGCGACTGCCACCTTCCATGTGTGCCTGGCAGATGGACCAAGCCACCAATTGATGGTGTACGTCGTGGTGAATGATTTGCCACTACCGACTAGTGATGAGGTCCCGCAGTTTCCGTCTGCAAACCGCGAATCCAGGGTTGTGAATTCACCAGTTGATACTTTCGGTTCGGTGCCTGGCCCGTAGACTGCCCCTGTCATTTCCCCCTTCGGTGTGGACGCTGGGATCGAGTACTCGACACCCTGAGCATCCTTGCGAATGTCGTACCCGTTCGCCGCTGCAACCTTCTTGTCGAAACCGACGAACTTCATCTCCGACTTGGAAACCTCTACCGGCTCCAGTTCCACGGAATTTGCCTGGGCACCCCCAACTCCAAGCCCTAACGCAAGTACTGTGCATGCAGCTGCAGCCGATACTTTTTGCATAACACTATTCACGGTAAACCCCCCATTTTGAAGTGCCGTAACCCCCCATGGCTCCGGCACTTCGAACGTTATGCTCTGAAAGTCGCTAGCGATAGTCATCATTCACCAACCTTGATCTATTTGTGACAAACAAGGCGGCTCAGGTTGAAGTAAATGCTGGGCATAGGAGACAGCGCGTCGCGCCATGATCGCAGTGAAAATCACCGACTTTGGCAGGGGCATGATTGCCCCTGCTGACTCAATAAGCTCTACTCGGCTGTGGCTGCCGGGCGGCAGTTCCCCCAGGAGAACCTTTCTGGTGCGCTTTCCGGGCTGTTGAAGGGCACCGGTTGACGACGGTCAGTAGTCCAGAGAAGTTACACGCTCAGTGACGTGGAAACCCTCATCACCGACACCGACACCGACACCGGCACCGAACCAACAGGCCCGGTCCAGCCGGTTGAATCGGTCGAGCCGAGGGAGGCGTTCGAGGACGTCACCCATCACGGCGGGGGTGCTGCCTGACCCGGACGGAGCCGGCCCACGCGAGAAAGGGTCTGGCACTCGCCCGCCCGCACCAGGAAACGGACCTCCGCTACCGCTGCGGACTGAAACTGCCGGCAGCTCCTACGTCGCCATCGGCAGAGAACTCCTTCTTTTTTGCTGCTGTCCTTCGGATCGTACGTGCCTGCTCCACCAACCCAACAGCTGCCGCTGCTGCGTGCTCGAGCAATATGTCCGGCGCTCCTACGTCGCTTATTTCCTCCCACATTGCTCGAATCTCTTGCCCTGACGGGTTGTCCTGGCTCCGACAGGCACAGCTCCGCAAGCTTCGCCAGCAGGCAAAAACAACTGTGAGTCTTACGACGGCTGGTCTGGGACTAGCTGGCAGTGTTGATGCCGGTCGTTCTGCCTGGCGCGTGACTCGAAAAACAAATGGCCCCCTTGCGGGTGCATTTCCCCCGACTTGTCCGCGCTGGGTGGGGCGGCCGGCGTTGACCTGTTCCACGTCGGTGGCTTGATTAGAAGCTTGCCCAGCCCCTGCGGTTGTGGCTCATCACAGTATTGCCTCGAAGTGACTCTTCCCGGGTCCAGTGCCGGTCGTGATGCGACCAGTCTTGCCCATTTGAAAGGAAGGAGGGTGGCCGCGTTGACTACCGTTGCGCAGACCCGCCCGTTCGTCATCGGCGTGGACTGCCACGCCCGCACACACACGTACGCCATCATCGAGGCCCGCACCAACCGACAAGTCGCGTGCGAGCAGTTCCCGACCACCTCGGCAGGGATTTCCCGCGCACTTGCCTGGGTAGGTCGACGGACAGACGGCGATATGGCCTGTCTATGGGCCATTGAAGGTATCGGCTCTTATGGTGCACGTCTGGCCCGGGCAGTAGCCGACGCCGGCTATGACGTCGCCGAAGCTCCACGGATGAACGCCCGAGGTCGCCGGGCGATCGGCAAATCCGACCCGCTGGATGCCGCCGCCATCGGAACCGCAGTCATCGGCTTAGAGGAATCACAGCTTCGAACCCCGCGCCGGGATGAAGGAACCCGTGCCGGACTCAGGATCTTGAGCGCAGCCCGGGATCAGTTGACCCGGGAACGAACAGTGAATGTCAATGCACTCATCGCCTTGCTCCGGGCACATGATCTGGGAATCGACGCTCGTAAACCGCTGGTTCCCGCCCAGATCGCCACGATCACCAGATGGCGGGGACGACAGGAGCAGATCGAACTATCGATCGCGCGCGAGGAAGCAGTTCGGTTGGCGCGCCGCGTTCACGAAGTGACCACTCAGCTGACCGCGAACCAGAAGCGCATGACAGAGCTGATCCAGCAAAGCCCCGCTGCGCCGCTGTTGGAGATGGTGGGCACCGGGGCTGTCACGGTCGCTACGGTCATGACAGCTTGGTCGCATCCAGGAAGGGTTCGCAGCGAAGCTGCCTTCGCCTCCCTAGCAGGGGTGAACCCCTTGCCAGCCTCAAGCGGTAACACTGTCCGGCACAGGCTCAACCGGGGCGGTGATAGGCGCCTCAACCGAGCCTTGCACACCATCACCATGACCCGGATGGTCCACGACCCCGGAACCCGGGACTACGTCGCCAAACGCACTCAAGAAGGCCGCAGCTACCGCGAAATCCGCAGATCCCTCAAGCGCTACATCGCCCGAACCCTCTACCGCCAACTCAACACCCTTTACGCCACCGCGGAACCGGCCCCATCCCACGCTGCCTGTCCGGTGAAGGCGGTCCAAACACCCCGATTTCAATCGAGCTGTAGTTTTGAAGCCCAATAGAAAGTGCTCTCGAACGGAGATTGTTGTGTCACTGAGCGAACTGGCTCACGAGTACAGACCCGGTCGAGCTGCCTACGACGCAGGCCAGAGGACATTTGTTGGACTTGTGATTGGCGGCCCGTACGAGGACTGTTTCATTCACGTCGGCACATGGAGAATCGTGCCAAAACGCCGATTCCTGCTGTTTCCTGGACGTACTGAAGGTGACGATTTCGGAGGGTACTTCGCGGACTTCATCGGGACTTCTCAGCATCACGACGAGTCCTTCGAGTACACCGAGAACCCGCTGAACTTTGACCAGATGGACGATTTCCTGCGGCAGCACGACATACTCTGGGCAGCTCCTGACGACGTCGATGTTTTCGCTCGCGCGTATATCCCTCACATAACCAGCAGATTCCGAACGCCCAAGCCACGCAAGCCAGTTGAACCTCTTCCGCGCAACTGGCCGAATCCGCCCGAAGGATGGGAGCGATAACGGTCCTTTCATTCTGAGACACCAGCGGAAGGAGTCAGGAATGTCGGCGGAAATGGCCGCGCTTCATTCAGACCAGGATCGGCAGCGTTACCATCGCCCGATCCAGCAGCCCATCCAGATGCCTTAGAAAAGTACGGCTTTTCAAGACACGTAGCCAAGGGGCCGCCTGAGCCGATCGAGTGGGCGGGGTGCTGATGGAGGGTTCGCAGGGATCACCAGGAGAAAGGGCGTCCGCTGGCGCGGCCGGCTGTGGGTCCAGTGCCGGCTCCGCAGGGCTCCGCCGCCTCTGGCCCTGTTCTGTCTACGACGTCTTGGCTGCTGTCCTGTCGGATTGTACGTGCCCGCTCCGGCCGGTCTAGCCCCTCCTTCGTCGGGGCCTGCAATTCAGGAAATGTCCCTGCAGCGCTCCTTCGTCGCTGATTTCCTCCGGGAATTTCCCGCCCCTTGCCTTGCAGGTAGACGGGCCTCCGTCGGCCACAGCTCCGCAAGCTTCGCCAGCAGCCAAAACAACGGGGGAGAGGAGAAGCCGGCCGGTCACCTAAGCCGGCCCGGCAAAACAACTTGGTCCGCACCCGCACCCATTTCCAGCCGCTTGACAGACATAGAAGCGTCGGGGGAGAGGGGCCACTGCTGGACCACCACAAGCCCGAACCCCACACCTGCGAAAAGGAGCACATCATGACCACCACCAGCCACGCACCCGCCGGTAGCGCGGATACCTGTTTCGTGTCCGCACCCTCGACGGGCCGGACCGTGAACATCGCCGGATACGCCGCACCAGTGGAGGAACTGCGGGAAATCACCGAGTACCGCGAACCCGGCAAGCTCACTGCGCGGAACCTGCTGTTGAGCGGGGACAACCCGCACCGGGAGCGCGCCCGCTCACGGTTCACCATCGACACCGCAACCGGCCTCATCAACCGCTAACCGATCCCGGAAAGGACACCCCATTATGAGCACCGAGACGATCACCCGGACCGTCACCAAGGACACCGGAGAAACCATCACCGCCCCCGAACTGCCCGCCGATGACCGGACCGGGGACGGCTATGACTGGATGGAAACCCTTACCGGCACCAGCTGGTCAGCCCTGCCTAGCTGGGCGAGTGAGGGCTGGGACGCCGGAGCATGGCCCTACATCATCTTCGCCGTGGCACGGCACCGCGACGAGGCAGGGGAACTGTTCGGCTACAGCACCTACGTTGAAGGCGACACCCGCACCTGCTGGTTCCGCTCACAGGCGGCATGTTTCGAAGCAATAACCGAAGAAGTGTTCTTCTCCTGGAAGTCCGGCCAATCCCACGGGCCCGAGAACCTGCCCGAAGCCGCCGCCGAACTGCCCAACAGGGAC
Source organism: Arthrobacter sp. KKT183 (assembly GCF_055657625.1). Lineage (NCBI taxonomy): Bacteria > Bacillati > Actinomycetota > Actinomycetes > Micrococcales > Micrococcaceae > Arthrobacter > Arthrobacter sp. KKT183. The sequence continues at coordinate 1,575,382 of NZ_CM145770.1, forward strand.
CGCCTGCCCTACCCCGGCTGGACCAACTAACAACCAGTAACTAGGAACCGGACACCCCCGGTGCCTCCACCCGTTCGCGGGTGGGGGTGCTGCCCGGCCCGGACGGAGCCGGCCCAGGCGAAAAGGGGTCTGGTACTCGCCCGCTCGCACCAGAAAACGGGCCTCCGCTACCGCTGCGGACTCAAACTGCCGGCAACTCCTTCGTCGCCACCGGCAAGGGATCTCTTTCTTTTTTGCTGCTGTCCTTCGGATTATGCGTGCCCGCTCCACCAGGTCAACAGCTGCGCTGCTGCACGCCCAGGTGAATGTGTCCGGCGCTCCCAGGGTCGCTTATTTCCTCCCACATTCACCTGTCCGCTTGCCCCTGGCGGGGTTGACCCGGCTCCGTCGGGCACAAGCAAGCGAGCTTGCCAGCAGGCAAAACAACGACGGGGGAGAGGGCCACTGCTGGACCACCACAAGCCCGAACCCCACCACCTGCGAAGAGGAGCACACCATGAACACCACACCTATTTCCGTTCAGTCCGCGGCCGACATTCTGGCCTACATCCCGCACGCCCTCGGCTTCGCCCCGGAAGAATCCTTCGTCCTGCTCACCATGCACGGCAAACGGCTCGGCGCCACTTTGCGCATCGACGCCCCACAGGACATTGAACCGGCACTGTTCGCCCAAGCAGTTCTGGGTTACCTGTCCAACGACGTCGCCGCTGACGGTGTGCTGCTCGTCGTCTACACCGATCGGTCCACCATAGACGGGACCAAGCCCTACAGTCAGTACGCGGCGGCCGTTGAGGCGATGCTGGACACGGCAGGAATGCCAGTGGCTGATAGTTGGCTCGTGAGCTCTACCGAGTGGGTGACCTACTTCTGTGAGGACGCGGACTGCTGTTCCCCGCGGTCCTTGGAGGAAATCGCCGACAGCGCACTGAGTGCCCGCATGGTCTTTGAGGGATCCAACGCGACACGGGAAACCGTCGTCGACCCAGCATTTACCGGGGATAGCGCGAACCTTGACCGGATCGCCGACACCATCACCGGATGGGTGATTGAGGATCCCGCTGACTGGACCGCCCCCGTGATGACCGAGAACCGGGCACTGTGGCAGGAAACCCTCGGCACCGAACCCACCAAGGACACCGCCCTGCAACTCATCGCGGCCCTGCACACCCCCGCGGTACGGGACAGGATCATCGCCGACACCATCAGCACCGACGAGAACCCGGAAACCTTCGCCTCCGTCGTCATCGGCCGGTACACCGGGACACCGGACTGGGAGCGCGTGGACGCCACCCAGGCGCTGCTCATCGAGTTGTTCCGGTTCACCCCGCCCGAAGCCCGCGCACCGTTGTTCGCGTTCCTCGGCTGGATCTGCTGGTACAAGGGCCGGTCCTCCATCGCCGCCCAGTACCTGACCAAGGCGCAGGACACCGACCCGGAGCACATGCTTTCCCGGCTGCTGACCCAGCTGGTGAACACCGGCACCCTGCCCGAATGCGTCACAAACCAGCACACCGCCTACCAGCGCTAACCCGGTAGGGGGAGGGGCAGGGAACCACAACGGGTTCCCTGCCCCGCAGTCAGATCCAGTGTGCGGGACTTGTGCCGCTTTGATGGCAGATGCGGTCGAAAGCCAGCGACCAAACCGGCACAGTGATCCCAGCTGGTTCAGCCATCCGAACCGGTTCTTTGCAAACCCGTACTAGACTTTGGTCGTGGAATATATTGCCGTACTACTGCCATCGGCGGGTGTCGGCGCCATTTTCTACTTCGCGATGCGCGCCATTTTCGGGGCCGATCGGGCCGAGCGCCAGGCGCAGGCAGAAGCCGAACAGGAGGCGCAGGTCAACGCTACCCGCGCAGCGGTTGCTTCCCGTAGGGAGTTCACGCCAGAGCCCTAGGATGGGTTTAGCCGGCACCTGGGCATGGCTTGCTCATGTTGATCACCGTGACAGCGGTGTTGCCTCGCGTTCTTGGTGTGGCAGGCACATCTCTCTAAATTTCCTATGGTGGGGCTGATGTTCAGTCGTGAGGTGGGGCACTGCCGCTGATGGGATTTCAGGGCGCGCCGTGACCTTAATGTGACATTCATGAAAATTTGACGGTAGTCTCGTCAGCGTGCCTAGACCTGTGTTTGGCACCTGTGTACGGTTTGCCGAGCTCTGCCACCGAGCGCACAGTCCGTTCGTATCACCGTTGGCAGAGGCGGGGGAACCATTTTTTTTTGGATCTTGCTACTGGAAGGTCCTAGGGGTTAAGACGCACCTGATCGGGGAGACCGATCAGGCGTCCGGGTGACTCCCATCCGAATCCGACAGCTCACCTCGTAGGCACTGGGAGAGGCAATTCACTGTGTCCTACCGACGCGCTCAGGGCCGCCACCGCGCCCCACAGGTCAACGCACATTCTCTGACCGCTCTATCGCAAGCAGTTTCTTTGAACGCCGGATCGGCCGGCCGTCAAACAGCGGTCATCCTCGCGGCGTCCGGTTTGGTGTTGACAGCGGGGCTACCGGCCCACGCAACGGGAATGGCCGAAGAACGGGCACTGAAAAGTACCGAATTGACGGTTACGCCGGTTCAGGCGGGAGTGACGGCCGCCGCCGGAGCCGATATCTCCTTCGACCGGCAAGCCGTTTCACCTGTGGCCGCCCCGACCGTTGAGGAGCCGCCCGCGCCAGCTCAGCCCGTCGTGGAAGCGCAGGCTGCCCAGAACAACGCCCCTACCGAGGTCAACGGTCCCATGGCTGAGTCCATCCCAGCCGTGCAGGCGGTGACCGTTGCACCGGAGCCCGTCCCGGCTGCGCCGGTGAACGCTGCTGCCCGGGCGGTGACAGGAACCGCTCCTGCTCCGGCTCCCGCTGCTGCTCCTGCTCCCGCTCCCGCTCCCGCTCCTGCAGATTCTTCTTCCACCAGTGTCGGTGCGGCGCTGGTTGCTTCGGCTTACGCGCAGATGGGTGCTACCCAGGACTGCACGATCCTCGTTGAGGTAGCGCTGCGTTCGATCGGTAAGTCCGTCGGTGACTTGGCCCCTGAGCAGTTCTACCAGTATGGAACGGTCGTCGGATCCCCTGCCCCCGGCGACCTCGTTATCCGGCCAGGGCACGTCGCCATCTACGTCGGCAACGGGCAGGTCATCAGCAGCGGGATGAACGGCATGAACGCCACCATCCTGCATCCGCTGTCAGATCTGGCCGGGTCCTCCTTCGTCCGGGTCAACGGCTAACACAGCCGCACACCTCAACCCAGAGACAGGAAGCGCCGCTTACGGTGCCCGTGAGGGTATCGAGAGGGGCGCTTCTCCTTTGACGCCGCTGCGCCGTTGTCCCGAAATACCGTCAGCACTTTCCCCGAAGGAGCCGATACGCCGTGTACACGCTCAAAGTGTTCAGCACCCGCCGGTTCGGCATCCTCTCTGCTATTTTCAGCGCGCTCCTGCTGGCCGGTTGTACGGCGGGAGCTGACCCGCTGATCAGTTCAGCGCCCCGGGAGGTGAGTGGGGAAGCCACGGCACCGAGTACCTCCCGCGCTAACGAGGTACCGGAAATCTGCACTGAGCTGCCCTCCCATCTGGAGGCGCTGAACTTCTTTCCGCCGACTCTCTCCGAAACCGGCGACCCGAACAGCTCGCCCACTGAAAATTCGGCCGTTAAGAATGTCAGGGCACTAGAGGCCGAAGCGCCTAGCGAGATACAAGGCCAGCTGACGGCTCTGCGGGAAATCATGGCCCAAGGCGTCGCTGACCCAGCCGCTTTCGACTTCAACGGCTTTGTCGATGCAAAAATCGAGGTGGAAACCTGGGCCGTGGAAAACTGCTGACAGTTACGTTCCGGTGCCCGAAGAACGGTAGCTGTCCCTCCAAAACCGAACGGTTAACTCGTATGGACTGGAACGTGGGGTGAGTAGTGCGCACCCTTGACAGGCTTCACCGCGGGAATAATCGGGTAGTTGCTACTCGTGCCTACGGTTCTGGTTGATCCTACCTTTGAGCTGGTCAGCTTCTCCACAGAGTTTGAGGTCTCGATCATGCCGATTTCAGGTGCTGTTTTTGTAGGAACATCAGCTTCGGTCGCCCACCCGTCACCAGCGCCGCGTCTGGTGGTCAAGCTCCTAGGCCGCTTGGAAGTCACCCGGGACGGTTCGATTCTGGATACACGCGCGTTAGGTGGCGTGAAGCCGCGACAAATCCTGAAGATCCTGCTCCTTCAGTCGGGTTCTCCGGTCTCCAAGAACAAACTCCTTCACCTGCTATGGGGGGACAAACCGCCTGCGGCTGCAATAACCACTCTCGAAAGCTATGTGTGCATTCTGCGTCGGAACCTGCAGCCCGGGAGCGGCCAGCACGGGGTGCTGCGCACCTCGACAGGAGGGTACTGGATCGATGCGTCCTGCGTGGATGTGGATGTGATCCGGTTCCGATCGCTGGTCACCCGCTCGCATCACGCCGGCCCACGGGAGGCATTGCGACTGCTCCAGGAGGCATTATCGCTCGCCTCCGAACCGCTCCTGGACGACGAATCGTTATCGCCGTGGGCCGAGGAGGAATGCAAACTGCACGCAGCCCAGGTGACGGAAGCAAAAATCAGGGCAGCCGAGCTCGCAATTCCTCTTGGTCTGACCGAGCCGGCACTGACATGGGCAGAGGAGCTGATCAGGGCCGACCAGCTGAACGAACGCGCCTGGTTATGTTTGATCAACGCGTGGGAACAAGCCGGAGACCATTCTGAAGGTCTCCACCAGTACGAACGTTGCCGCGAGGTAATGGACCGCGAGCTCGGATGCGCTCCCGGGCCCGCCCTCCAGGACGCACACGAACGGCTCCTGCTCGCCACCGTAGGAATTCACGGAGACCTCACCGACGTCCTGTCGGCACTCCTTCTTCTTCATCAACGCTTGACCAACACGGCAACCCCCATAACGAGAAGCGAACCCCGGCCAACGCCGGGCGAGGACAACGCCTCGGTACGTCAGGCCGGTCACGTTCTCAGCAGCTTCCTCCGCCAAGCTACGGCCGCCGCGCTAAGGCAGAGTCCGCAGACACCGGCGGGGCACAGGGTTTCCATAACCCCCCTCGCGCACCGTTAAATCACAGGTCATCACGGAAGAGAAGGAATTATGTCTGTTTCACGACGCCAGGTGCTACTCTTCGGCGGCTTGGGTGCGCTCGGGGTTGGAGCGCTCACGGTGCCGACACGGTCAATCCAGGCGAAATCAGCCAGCGCCCTACCGGACGAGCAAATGCCGCTACCGTACCGAACCCGTTTCACGCAGGCTCCTATTCTGAATCCCTACGCAGTCGCCCGGAACCCGGATGACCCTGAGAAGAAAATCAACTACTACTCAGTCACACAGGTCGCGGCGGCCGCGTCAATCCTACCGAACAAGAACCTGCTCACACAGATCCTTGGGTATAACGGCATCTTCCCGGGGCCAACAATCAAGGTTGAACGGGGCACAAAGGCGTATCTGCGGGTCCGCAACCAGATGCCGGCAACCCATCCACGGGCCGGGCACCTCCTGTATTCATCGACGCATCTGCACGGATCGGCTTCCCTGCCGCAGTTCGACGGGTATGCCAGCGACATCGTCCACACCGGTTTCGCCAAGGACTATGAGTATCCCAACGACCAGCCGGCCCGTACCCTCTGGTATCACGACCACGCCGTGCACAACACGGCCCCGAACGTCTATTCCGGGCTGGTGGGCCAATACCACATGCACGATGAGCTTGAACGAGCCTTGCTTCCTCAGGGGAGGTTCGACGTCGCGGTAACGATCAGCGATGCCATGTTCGCTGAGAACGGGGAACTCGGGTATGACGATAATGACCAGTCCGGTGTCTACGGTGATGTGATCCTGGTCAACGGCCGGCCCTGGCCGGTGATGCAAGTCCAACGGCGTATCTACCGGTTCCGCCTCCTCAACGGATGCGTGTCGCGTTCCTTCCGGTTCCGGCTCAGTACCGGCGACCCGGTCGTCATGGTTGCCACAGACGGGGGCCTCATGCCCCGCGCGCAAACCGTCTCCCAGTGGCGTCACGCCAGCGGTGAACGCTACGAAGTCCTGATTGACTTCCGCAACTATCAGCCCGGGCAACGCGTCGAACTCGTAAATCTATCCAACGACAACAACATTGACTACGACCACACCGGTAAGGTGATGGCTTTCGACGTCGTCGATGCTCCTGTCGACACCAGCGACCCGACCTGGAACACCCTTCCGGGCGAATTGGATCCGGGGAACGAAGTGATGGCGCTGAAGCCCACCGACGCCATGATCCGGCGGCACTTCAGGCTCAAGCGCGATGACCTCACCGACAAGTGGACCATTGACGGTCAAACGTGGGCTGACGTTGTGGAGAGCAACTACCGACGGATCGTCGCCAACCCCGAACTGAACAGCACCGAAATCTGGGAATTCGAAAACTCCAGCGGCGGCTGGTTCCACCCCATGCACATCCATTTGGTGGACTTCAAGATCATCGGCGGGGAAGATCGGGCCACCTACTCCTACGAGCAAGGGCCCAAGGACGTCGTCTACGTCGGTGAAGGGGAAACCGTGCACCTGCTTATGAAATTCGGGCCCCACCGCGGCCGTTACATGATCCATTGCCACAACCTTCCGCACGAAGACCACGACATGATGGTCCAGTTCCGCGTCGGCACCGCCGCTCTCGAACCCCAAGAGAACGACCCCATAAAAGCCGGTCCCAGCCGCTGGGACGAAGCGACGGCGCTTCCACCCTTCCCTGGCGCCCACGAACCCGCAGACACCTAGCAAGGAAGCGGCACAGGGGACGGCTAGGTAACCGTCCCCTGTGCCCGCTGCCGGATATCCGATTCCCATCACCCATGACCGGGATGGACCCGCGAGGACTCGAGTGCTGCTGGCCAGGGGTTAGTGGCTATGCGTTGACCCGGACGAAGGAGGACCCGGCCAGATCTGACAGCGGATGCAGGATGGTGGCGTTCATGCCGTTCATCCCGCTGCTGATGACCTGCCCGTTGCCGACGTAGATGGCGACGTGCCCTGGCCGGATAACGAGGTCGCCGGGGGCAGGGGATCCGACGACCGTTCCATACTGGTAGAACTGCTCAGGGGCCAAGTCACCGACGGACTTACCGATCGAGCGCAGAGCTACCTCAACGAGGATCGTGCAGTCCTGGGTAGCACCCATCTGCGCGTAAGCCGAAGCAACCAGCGCCGCACCGACACCGCTTGCCGCTACAGTGCTCGATGCCTGAGCGGGTGCGCGTTCAATGGTGCTGGCCGCCGTCGTAATGCCCATGGTGCTGGTTTCCACCCTCGCAGGTGCTGCCGGCGCCGTGACACCGTTCACGCCGTTGGCGGCGCCTGTCAGGGCGATGACGTCACCGGGGTAGATGAGGGATTCCCAGCCGAGCCCGTTGACAGCGAAGATCGTTTCCAAGCTCACACCGTAAGAGGCTGCGATCTTTCCGAGGGTGTCACCAGGCTGAACGATGTGAGTGGCACCTCCCGTTGCTACTGCTGCAGCGGCAGAAGCCGCGCCCACGGTTTCGGTGACCGCTGTATCGAGGGTTTGCTGCGGCGTGGTGGAGGAGGTGGTGGTCGCTCCGGCGTGGGCCGGCAATATCGACCCGAGCACCAGACCCGATACAGCAACGGCTACCGCCGCCGGACGTCCTACTGTTCCCACTCCCGCCGATGCCGCTTTAGCAACGTGGTGCAGAGGGCTCGTGGGGACGGCGCGGTGGCGCGCGGTGTGGCGATTTTTTGACATGGCTAGCCTCTCCCAATGCCTGCGAAGTTAGCTGTCGGATTCGGATGGGAGCCACCCGGGCGTACCACAGCACTGAGAATGAGTGCCGCTTTCACCTTAACCCCTAGGGCTTCTTTCGAAACCCAACGTTCGGTTCCCCCGCCTCTGCCGTGTTCTGTTTCAGGACGGACCTCCACCAGCGACAGAGTTAGGCAATCTGCTGGAGGGGTGTCGCCCGCATCGAGTCCAAGACACCGCGAGAATCATATCCGTCGCGTCCTTGCCTGTCACATTTCAATAACGGCAACACAACGTTGGCCCTCAAAGTTTTCAGACCCTTCTCGGTATAGCTCTGGTTCGGCATATCGCCCTGTCCTGGAATTCGTTTCAGGTTCGGTACTTCAGTGGCTTTTCCGGACCGTCACGAACGGGGGTTCTTCTGCCACTCTTCACGAAGAGGCGCAGCTTATGAGCCGTGGCGGTGTTCCGGTAGGGCGGGGTCTAAAGCTTTGACGAGTTCAGTTGGACGTCTGGTTGATGCCAGCCAGTAGGGGGTGTGGTCTTCGTCGTCTTTTATCTCGATCCGTACGACGGGGTCGATCCAGCCGCGGATACATAGATACGCCAGGGCGTTCAGCGCCGGTCCGCGCTGATGGGTGGCCTCCTGTTTCACATAGGAACGTGCCGCACCCAGGTACTTCCGGTCGATGTGGGCACGGCCAACATCCAGTGAGCTGGTGGTCACAGTGATCCGCGGGGTAGACAGCACCAGGAGAGCGGTAATGATGAGGAAGATCAGGATGCAGGCAATAATCCCGGTCAGCATGCTGATCGGTGCAAACACCAGGATCGACGCTCCTGCCACTCCTGAGGCAAGCACCCACACAAACGGCGTCGGCCACAACCGTTCGTCGTAAAGGATCGCGGATGGCGGTGCGGAAACTTCGGACATGGTCAACAGCTTGCCACACCCCTACGCGTGCCCATTCCGGTCCCTCATCGATTGCTTGAGGACGGACGCTTCCGGCCCTTGCGGTGTCAAAGTGGGCAAGGAGACCCAAGCGAGCGGACCGACAGGGGCGCTGGCGGAATTGATCACGCCAGGCTACGCAGGTTGAACCAGATGCCGATGACCATGGTGGCTAGGGCGCCGGGTCATCGGCATCTGCATGCCCGGAACCGGGCACGGAGCCAGCCTAACTTACTCACTATCGAAGGATCCACGGCAGAGCAAAGCAAGGGTGCTGACTGTGTTGGGCCGGATTGCCGATGGAGCCTCAGAGGTTCTTCGGTCCTGACCTGAAAGCTAGCAGTTGTTCCGCATCAGTTTTTCTCTGTTGGTAGGTGCCGCGTCTGCAGGTGGATGGGCTGCAATTGAGTCCCACTCTCAACAGGTTACGAAATTGTAACTATACAGCCGTCCCTGTAGAGTGACTTCGTCGCCGAGATCAGTTGGTGACGCTGGTTTCAACGCCTAACCCTGCCGGGAATCCAGTACCGTTCGTATTCCGGCAGGGGTGGAGGACCCACTTCTTGTGGCGGCCTTTGTGCTGCCTTGGGGTGAAGCCATTCCAGTGTTTTGAACTGGAACGGCCGGGCTGGTTCCTTGCCCGAATCCGACAGCTAACTTCAGCGGCGTTCGGAAAGGAATCTTCTTGTCCTCACACAAGACCGCCGGCCGCCGCCGTGCGCAACCAGCGCCGCATGGCCGACGGGCGGCGGAGCGCCGTCCGAAGCATGGTCGCCGGGCGGCAGCCCCAGCCACCGCGACTACTGGGCATTGGATAAAACCTACAGCGATGGTTCTGGGTGCAGCCGGACTGCTTAGCGGCGTGATCCTCCCCGCGCAGGGAAGCGCCAGCGCAGAGCCTACGATCCAGGCCAGCCCCGCCGCATCACCGGAGAAGGTCACGGCTGATCCTCAGGCGGAGGTAACCTTCGGACGCAGCGCCGTTTCGGCCATTCCCGCTTCGGATCCAGGAGTTGGTGACCCTGCTGTACTGGCGGCGGGCTCGGTCGAGAACGCAAGCGGCGCGCCTGCCGCGGGCGACAACGCCGGGGATATTGCCGACACTGCTGGCGCCCGGCTGGCTGCTCCGCTCGGTTCCATGGCCACGACGTCCAGCTTTGGTTACCGCGCAAGTCCGTTGACCGGCGCCGGGGAACTGCATACCGGACTAGACCTGGTCGCCTCCTGCGCCACCGACGTTCTCGCCGCCCAGAGCGGCACGGTCGTCGAATCCGGCTGGAGCCCCTACGGGGGCGGAAACCGGATCGTCATCGATCACGGCAACGGGCTGAAGACCACCTATAACCATCTGTCCGTCATCACGGTCAGCACCGGGCAGGCGGTGGGCCAGGGCGAGCTGATCGCAAATGCGGGAACCACAGGGAACTCCACCGGATGCCACCTCCATTTCGAGGTCATGATCAACGACACGGTGGCTGATCCCACCCAGTGGCTCTGACCGTTTCCACCGTCCGCTACCACTCAAGGAGAGTCATGCACACACCCAATCCAACCAACACCGCACACGCCCGTCGGCCTCGAACCCGGGGCCTTCGAAGGGCGCTGCTGGGTGTACTCGCCGCCACGATGATCGGGTTCATCGGAACACCGGCAGCCACCGCCCATGACTCGCTGATTGGGACGGCACCGGAGGAAGGGCAGGTCATTGATACCGCGCCGGAGGCCATCACCATCACCCTCTCCGAAGCACCCTTGGAATCCTCCGGGCTGGAGCTGAGCCGGATACAGATCACCGGACCGGAGGGCACCGCGGTGGAAGCAACGCCGGTCACGTTGGAGGAAAACATCATGTCAGCCCCGGCCGCCATTGAGACCCCCGGCGTGTACAGCGTGGCGTGGCGGACCGTTTCCTCCGACGGGCACCCGATCGAGGGTGTCTTTGAGTTCACCTACGAACCGGCCAGCACGACACCGGCCGAGGAGCCCTCCACCAGCGCACCGGCAGCCGAAAGTGCAGAGCCTACGCCGACTGCGGCCGCCGCCCCAAGCGCGAGCGACGAAGAGGACCCGGCCGCCGAACCGGCAGCCGAGGAGACCGGGAGTTCCGGTGGCGTTAGTTGGTTGTTGCTGATTGTGATCGCGGTGATCGTGGTCGCCGGCGCCGCAGCGTTCATGATGGGGCGCCGCCAAGCCATCAAAGCAGACGCACGTGAGAGCGGTACGGAGGGCTAGCGGCCCACTGAGGTGGTTGTGGGCGCCGGCCGCTGCTGCCGGCGGATGAGGATGATCGCCGATGACAGTAGCGGGCCGGTGCCGGCCAGCAGAACCACCATGGCCGCAGCCAGTCGCTGATCCTCCACCAGCGAGGGACCCCAGCTGCGTTCAGTGTTGCTGAACCAGTCCGCTTGGAGTGGTTCCGGGAATACTGCCAGGAAGGCTGCTGCGGCGAGGGTCACGGACAGTGCGGCCAGCACGCCGGTGAGACTGCCGCGGGTCATTCGGGGGGTTACCTGGTGGAGGAGTGAACCGAAGAGGACCAGCCCGAGGCAGAGCAAATAGCCATTGATCAGTTGCAGGAAGAGCTGGCTGGCAGTGATCCTGGTGAAAAGATCGGTGCCGTAGACCAGGATCAGGGAGCCCAGGAGGGCCGCCGCAGCACAAAGGGGTGTCTCCCGCCGCGTCAGCAGCGGGTGGTTGGCGGCTTGCAGCGCCCATTCGCGCACACCGGTGCTGCCATCGGCCCGCGCGGGGACCGTCATCTGGAGGAGCTGTGCCGGGCGGGCGGAGACCAGCAGCAACGGGACGGCGAGCCCCAGAGTCAAAAGCATTGTCAGATGGGCGCTGAGCAGCACCAGCCCATAGACGGCCGGTGCCCCCGAGGTGGCGTAGACCAGTAGGCCCAGCCCGGTCAGCCAGAAGAGGATCCGGCGCTTCGACCACTGCACGCCTGATGATTCTGCCCTGCGGACCGCTGTGAGGTATACCCAGGCAGCAATGACCGCGACGCTCACCCAGAAGAGGTCCCAGCGCCACTGCGTGAGCGCGGTGAGCGCGGAGAGCTCGGGCGGGAGGGGGTATCCGGTGAGGATTTCGGTTTCGGTGATGTCCGGTTCGGGTAGTTGGGGGACCGGCGGTGGTGTCCGGCCCAGGACAGCGGCGATTCCCATCACGCCCGCCATGATCGTCGCTTCGGCGCCGATCAGCTTCCAGGCCATGTTCTTCCGCCCCGCCGCGGTGATCCTGGTTCGGTGCCGGTACCCGATGACGCCGAGGACGAGGGTGGCCAGGGTTTTGAGGATGATCAGCGTCCCATACGGGGAGAGAAGACCCTGGATGCTCCCGACGCGCAGGATGGTATTGATGACTCCGGAGACGAATACCAGGGCGAACGCAGCGCCGGCGAGGAGGGAGAACCGGGCAAAAATATTGACGGTTTCCTTCGTGGAGGTAGTGGTGTTGTTGGAGGGGAGGACATCCCACAGCAGCCCCAGGACGATAACCCCACCAACCCAGAGGCTGACCCCGAGCAGGTGCATGCTCAGCGCGCTGACCCCGGCGCTGTGGTCGGTGCTGCCGGCGGCGTGTCCGATGCTTGACAGCGGTACCACGGCGAAGGCAGCCAGCGCTCCTGTCAGGACGAAGCCGATGCGGCTCTGGACGGCGAAGAGGAGGGTGGCGGTGAGCGCAGCGAGGATTGTCACGCTTAACCAGGCTCGGCCGCTGGGTAGGTTCACCATATAGAACGCCAACTGCCGGGTGAACGCCTCATCCGTCGACAGGGGACTGCCGATGGTGTCGGCGTAACTGAGGATGAGGACCCCGGCGGCCGAGAAGGTCCAGATGAGCCCGGCAACCGTGCCCACCGACAGGACCCTGCTCAGTGCCGGCGGCCACGGCTGGGGTGTGGTCGCGGCCCGCGGCCGGGCGGGCCAGGGAAGGATCACCGTGAGATACACCAGGGCGGCCAGGACCACCGAGAGGGCAAGGTGATGGACCATGGTGACGACTGGCAGCGCCCAGCGGACGACCCCGCCGGGGTCGGCCACGGCCCGCGGCTCCGCGGCCCCGGAGAACAGCAGCGCCGCTGCGGTGATGGCCAGGGCGATCACAACCCCGGCGGCAAGGATGAGGTTTCGTTGAGCCGGTTGGCGGCTCTTTTTTCGCGCGGTCATGAGAGCCTCTCAGCTGCGATGGACACGACTGGCACGATCGTTGAGCCGTGAAATATACGCGTTGTAGGCATCCAGCTCCGGGGTCCCGTTAGTTTCGGCGTACCGGTCCGCGGCCACGGCTTGCCGTGCATCGTCGCGCTGCCAGCGGACCAGAATGAACAACACAATCAGCACTGACGGCAGCTCACCATAGGACCAGGCCAACCCGCCGGCGATGCCCTGATCCGTCAGCGGGTCCACCTCCCAGGAGGCGGGGAGGGTTGCAAAGAAGTCAACTACTGGGGTGGTGGCCATCATGATGATCACCCCGAAAAAGGCATGCAGCGGCATCTCGGCGAAAATGTCGACGAACCGGCCGAAATGGGTTTGCCGGATCGGCAGCGGGTCGGTGGACATCAGCGGGACGGTGAACAGGACCCCGGCGGCCAGGAAGAGTACCTCGAGGCTGACATGCCCGTACCAGGTCGGAAGGAGCTGATTGGCCAAGTCACTGAGGTAGACCCCATAGAAACTGATCAGGAACAGCGGAATCATGAACCCGGGGTGCAGCGCGATCCGGCTGATCCGTGAGCGTAATCCGGCGTGCGCCATCCGAAGGACCAGCCGTCCCGGACCCCAGTGAGGGGTGGCGCGCAGCAGCAAGGTGCCGGGCCGTCCCAAGATCAACAGGGGCGGTACCACCATCATCAGCGTCAGCTGCTGGAACATGAACACGGAGAACATGCGCAGCCCGTATCCTTCGATGCCGGCACCCATGACCACCGCGATGATCAGGCACCCGGAGAGGAAGGATAGCGCCCGCCACACCGGCCACCTCCGGCGGGCGGACCAGAGCCGGACTGCTCCGGCCAGATACAACAAAGCCAGCAGCACGGCGATGGCCGGGATCAGCGGAATCGGCTGCAGGGTGGGAGCGAGGAAGGTTTCAAGCGAGGGAGGGGCGGTGGGAATCCACACCGGACCCTCTACTGCCGGTTCATCCACCGGCTATGGCCCGCTGGTCGTGGCACAGGGTCGTGTCAGTGACCAGGACCACCTCAAGCAGGTCACCGAGCGCGTGCGCCAGGCGGGGGTCGGCCAGCTCGTAGCGGGCTTTACGGCCCTCCGGGGTGGAGACCACCAGGCCGCAGCCGCGCAGGCAGGTCAGATGGTTCGACATGCTCTGGCGCGAGACGTCGAGGATGTCGGCCAGGACGGCCGGATAATTTGGTCCGGACCGCAGCGCCAGGAGGATCCGTGCCCGGGTCGGGTCGGACAGGGCGTATCCGAACTTCGCCAGGACCTGCCCGGTTGTCAGCGATTCCATGGCTACCAGAGTACACCCGACATTGAGTTCAGCGTATAATGTATCATTTTTGGTATGCATAACCATAGCCACGAACCCGAGACGGCTGCCCGGACGCATCGCCGTCCGATCGCGATCGCGTTGGCGATCACGCTGAGCATTTTCGTGTTCCAGGTCTTCGGGGCGTGGTTGACCGGCAGCCTGGCGCTGCTCTTTGACTCCGCCCACGTCTTCACCGACGCCGGGGGACTGGCCATGGCGTTAACCGCAGCCACCCTCGCGGTGCGTCCCGCGACGGTGAAGCGGTCCTGGGGGTTCCGGCGTGCCGAGGTTGTGGCCGCGATGGTCCAGGCCGGGATCCTGATGGCGGTCGGGACCTATGTTCTGGTCGAGGGGATCCAGCGGCTGATTACCCCGACCGAAGTCGCCTCCGGGCAGATGGTGATTTTCGGGGTGATCGGGCTGGCCGGTAACGTTGCCGCGTTGATCGTACTGTCCAGAAGCAGGTCGGCCAACTTCAACCTTCGGGCGGCGTTCCTTGAGGTCCTCAATGACGCGTTGGGCTCGGTTGCGGTGATCGTCGCCGCCGTGGTCATCACCGTGACCGGTTGGGTGCGGGCCGATGCGATCGTCGCGATGCTGATCGGCGCCCTGATCCTGCCGCGCACGCTCAAGCTCCTCCGAGAGACCGTGCACGTGCTGCTGGAGGGCACCCCGCCGGGCATCGACCCATCCCAGATCCGTGAACACATCCTGAGAATGCCAGGGGTGGTGGAGGTGCACGACCTGCACGTCACCCAAATCGCCACCGGCCTGCCCGTCCTGACCGCTCATGTCGTGATGGCCGACGAGGTCGTCGCCGGAGGCGGGACACATGAGGTACTGGACCGGTTGCAGGAGTGCGTCTCCACGCATTTTAGGATTGGTATCGAGCACTCGACCTTTCAGATCGAACCGGCCGCGCACCGCGGCCACGAACACCACTTAGCGCACTGACCCCAAATCCCTATCCGGTAAGGACACCTGAAACTGATGAGCTCCACTCCAGTGAAAGCCCGCGCGTCCAGGACCCAACGCATTGTATGGATCGTTCTCGCCATGGCCGTCCTGGCAATGGTGCTTGCGGTTGTGATTGCGACTGTTGTCAGGGCCGATCGGCAGGAAGCGCTGGTCGCTGAGAGCGGAGGGAGCGCGCAGGTGGTGCGGGAGGACAGCCGGATCATCTCCCAGGCCCCGGAGGAGAAGGCGGTACTGGTTGAATTCCTTGACTTCGAGTGTGAGGCGTGCCGCGCGGCGAAACCCTTCGTTGACGAGCTCAAGGAGGAGTACGGTCAGAACCTCACCATCGTCGCCCGTTATTTCCCGTTGCCAGGGCACGTGAACTCGATGAACGCGGCTGTGGCAGTCGAGGCCGCAGCGCAGCAGGATCAGTTCGTGCCGATGCTGGACATGATGTATGAAACCCAGAGCGAATGGGGTGAGGCCAGCGAGTCCAAGGCCGACGTGTTCCGGGGTTTCGCGCAGGAACTCGGCCTGGACATGGAAGCCTTCGACGCGGCCGTCGCGGACCCTGCAACCACGGCCCGCATTGAACGGGACGTCGCGGACGGCACCGCCCTGCAGGTCGCGGGGACACCAACCTTCTTCCTCGACGGTGAGCGGGTGGAAGCCACGAGCCTGGAGGAATTCCGCTCCCTCATCGCCGACAGCATTGCAGCAGACGACACGTAAAATCCAGCTGCTCTGCACTTCATCCGGCTCCGGTGAACGTCAGCAGCAACAGGGCGACATTCAGGGCGATGATCAGGGCGGCACTGAGATAACTGCAGAGATTCAGTGCTCTGGAGTTGGTGTGGTCGCCCATGAGTTGCTTATCAGCTGAGGCCCTCACCAGCGGGATGAGTGCGAACGGGATGCCCATACTGAGGATCACCTGGCTGATCACCAGTGCCGTGGTCGGTTCGATGCCGATGCTGAGGATGATCAGCGCCGGCACCAAGGTAACCAGTCTTCGCACCCATAACCGGATCCGGATTTGGAGCAGGCCGTCCATGATGACCGACCCCGCATAGCAGCCCACCGATGTCGAGGCCAGACCTGAGGCCAGCAGGCCGATGGCGAACAGGAACGCCACAACAGGGCCCAGGCTGCTGCCGATAGCGGCGTAGGCTCCCTCGATGGTGTCGGTGCCGTCCACGCCGCGCAGACTGCTCGCCGCGGCCAACAGCATCGCGATATTGACCGTTCCGGCCAGGACGAGAGCCGCGATGACGTCGACACGTGCCGCCCGGATCAATTGGCGAAGGCGCCCCGGCGGGTGCCCGGTTCCGTGCCGGTGAACCGACAGCGCAGAGTGCAGATAGATGGCGTGGGGCATCACAGTGGCACCGAGCATGCTGGTGGCCAGCAGAACCGAGTCGGCGCCCTCCAGGCGGGGAATCAGCCCCGCGGCAGCCTCGCCCAGCGGCGGGGGATTGGCGATGACCCCGGCGGTGAACCCGGCGGCAATGACGGCCAGGAGGACCAGCACCGCCCGCTCGAAGAGGTGCTGCCGATTCTGGGTCTGCAGTGTCAGTAACACCATGGACGCAGCTCCCATGATCAGTCCGCCCAGGATCAACGGGGTGCCGAACAGTAGATTCAGTGCCACCGCACCGCCAATCACCTCCGCCACATCGGTGGCGGCGGCGACAACCTCGGCCTGCACCCAAAAAGCCCTGCGCCGTCGCGGCGGCAGCCTGCGGCCGATCAGTTCGGGCAACGACCGGCCGGTGACCAGACCGAGCTTCGCCGATTGATACTGAATCAGTACGGCCATGACGTTAGCGGCCACCAGAACCCACACCAGCAGGTACCCATACCGGGCCCCGGCAGTCAGGTTCGCCGCAACATTGCCTGGGTCAACATAAGCCACCGACGCCACGAACGCCGGGCCGAGCAGGAACAGACCCCGCCACAGCAGACCGCTGCGGGCACCCCGCGCTGGCAGATTTTTCGGCATGCCTAAATTATAGACAGAGGCATGCCGAACTTACTTAGTCGGTGGGCGCGGGGTGTGCGCCGGCCGATGGTGCGTCGGTGAGCCTGCTGGTGGCCTCGGCTGCGCCTGTGCCTGTGCCTGTGCCTGTGCCTGCGGCCGTAGCCGGAACCGGCTGGCTGGCTATCTTCTGGTGTTCCATCGCTTGTTCCCGGTAGCGGACCCTACGGACTCGGCCCACCATGGAGCGCATCAGGAGGATGACAGCAATGACCATGAACAGGGTCATCAGGAAGCCCAGCAGTCCCGGAGTGACCTCACTGGGATCCAGGCCGGGGCGCAGCTGGCTTTCATCGGGTTCGGGGACCAATGCGTATAGGGCCGTTTGTAGCATTACAGGTTCTCCTCGAGTGAGCATCGATGATGCAGCGTCATGGTTGGTAGGCTCTGGAGCGTAGCCATCGCCGCAACTGGTGGCGTAGGACGGTGGCGATCGTGATGCTCAGCGCGGCGATTGCCGCTGCCGCAAGCCCGACCCAGAACAGGGCGTCGGTGAGGGTTTCTTGCGGGGCCGGCCCGCCGAAGAACGCCTCCCACCAGATGACAATCGTTGCCAGTAGCCACGCCAGGGCTGCTGAACCCGCGGCCCACATGTAGGGCTGCGGGCCCCTGCTACGGCCATTGCTGGCAAACGCCACAGCCAGAATCCCCAATCCTGCCAGGGTGATCACCACACCCCAGGTAAGTAACTGTCCCAGCAGCGCGCCCAGCAGGATCAGCAGGGCGGCAACGATGACCAGGCGCCGGTGCCGTAGCGGCAACCGAACCGGTGCTCGCAGTGCCGCCTGACTCACCGCCGCCCGGATCTCCGGCTCCTGCGGAACCGTGGGATCCGGCAGTCCCAGTCCTGTCGTATAGGACTCTTCAGACCCAACCTCCCGTCCGTCCACCCGTAACACCGGACTGCCGGGAAAAATCGCCGCAGCGGAGCCTGCGGCTGCGGAAGTTTTCATGAACACGATGTGCTCGTACGGGGCGAGATCGTCGAGAACGGATTCGGTGGTTTCGCGCAGTGGCTGGGCCGCCGGGCAGCCCTCGGTATATCGGAGTTCGATCTGCATCCGCGGTACCCGCTACGCATCCATGCCGCCGGTGCACGGGGCACCGGCTTCGGGGGTCTGCGGCCCCTGCACATACTTGGTCAGGAACGTCTCCAGGCGCGGATCCTGCGCATCTTCCAGGGCCAGTTGGGTCCCCCAGGCGGTGGCGGTCACCGCGGCGTCCTGGCCCTCGACGGGGCTGAGCAGCACGTAGCTGCGCTCACCCACCAGCTCCGTCAACGCTTCAACACCTGCAGGATCCAGATCCGCCCGGTAACTGATCCACACCGCACCGTGTTCGAGGGTGTGCACGGCGCGGGCCTCACTGACGGGCTCGGTGTAGACGCCGCAGTTGGTCCACACCGGTGCATGGTCACCGCCTGCCCCTGGGCTCTGGGGGTAGTCGACCGGTGTTTCGGTGTGGTTGCGGGAGAGGTCCTCGAAGGTCTGTACCCCTTCGATGGGTGCATCGGCGGCTGCGGTCAGTGCCGCGTCCTGACGGATTTCGCTGACGATGACGAAGGCCACGGCCGCTGCGATGGCGGCAGCCAGCAGCAGTACCGTGCCGTACACCGTAATATTCTTGCGCCGTTCCGCGGTCTTCTGCTGCGCCTGGATGGCCTGGAGCCGGGCCCGCCGGTCACGGTTTGCTTGCTTGTTCTCTTTGTTCATGATTGCTCTTTTCAGCGGTTCTACAGGTTGGTGAAGGGAAGGCAGGGCCCTGGTTTAGAGGGTCTGCAAAAGGGTGCTCATCGCGTCTATTTCCGAGGACTGGGACTTGATGAGCTTGCCCGCCAAATCCCGCACCTGTGCCGTGGACGCGCTCTCGAGTGCCGCCTGGGCCATCTGCACGCCACCGCGGTGATGGTCGATCATCAGTTCCAGATAGAGCCGCTCCGCTTCAGGGCCTTGTGATTCCCGGAGCTGCTGGAGGTCTTCGTCGGTGGCCATGCCGGGCATCGACGTCTGGTCAGCGCCCATCTCGGCAGAGCTCATCTGATGGTCGGGCATCCATTGCATGGGTGGCTCGGAGCCGGTTTGCGGTAGTCCCCAATCCTGGAGCCAAGCGAACATTTGTCCGATCTGCTGTTGCTGCGTTAATGCGATGTCGTAGGCCAGGGCGCGGACCGGTTCGCTGTCGGTTCGCTCCAGGACAAGCATCGACATTTCCACTGCCTGGGCGTGGTGACGCTGCATGTCGCGGGCGAATCCGGCGTCGGCGCTGGTATCGCCCGGTTCCGGGCTCGCTGCAACGAAGCGGCCGCCGATGACGCCGACCGCGAGCACCAGGATAGCGCCCAGCGCGGCGATCACGACGTAGGCCGGTTTCAGTTTCATTTCACTTACCTCTCACTTACCTCGTGACGCATTGCCATGAACGCCGGTTGGTCCCCGGGTGGGGGTCTGGTGGGTTACCGGATGAAGACGGGCAGGAACCGGAAGAACACGGAGGCTGCGGTCGCCACCCAGAGCAGCGCAACGATGGTCCAAGCCCAGCCGGCGACACATTGCACAACGGCTGGCGGGGCTTTGATGATCCCGTGGACCAGGTTGCGGATGGTCAGCAGGATGAACAGGGGGATCATCATGGCCCAGACGATCATGCAGTAGATGCACAGGATGTAGATGTCGTATAGGGCCTGGCTCCACAGCCAGACCACGAAGGCGAACCCGGCGGTGACACCGGCCTGCAATCCGATCCAGTACCAGCGGGCGAACCGCGCCCCGGCCAGCATGCTCACAGCGGTGGTGATGACGACGGCGAACGCGACGATCCCGATCAGTGGGTTCGGAAAGCCGAAGAGCGCTGCCTGCCAGGTCTTGAATACCTGTCCACAGGAAACCCAGGGGTTGACGTCGCAGCTGGTGACATGGCCGGGATTCTCATAGGCGGCCAGGCGTTCGAGTACGAGGATTCCGGAGGCGATCCACCCAATGATCCCTGTTGTGAGCAGGACGAAAGCGGACGGCCGATTCCGGGCGAACCACGGGATCTGCCCGTGGTGCGGCGACATCGGGGCTGACGAAGCGGTGGATCCGGGTGCGGGTTTATTTGTCATGATTCTTTCACTGTTCGTTGGCGCCGGATGGTCGGTGGCTCTGCTAGCCGCCGACGTAGACGGAGATCAGGGCGAAGAGCGCGAACCCGGCGGTGAGGAACACCGGGTCGAGCAGGCTGGTGTCGCCTTCGTGGGCTTCTTCGATCATTTCCTCGACCACGACGCTGGTCAGGGCGCCGCCGGTGAGGGCAAGCACCGACAGGGTGATGATCTCGGGGGCGTCCTGCAGGGCGAAGTAGCCGATCGTTGCGCCGAGCAGGATGGGCAGGGTGAAGCTGAGCGCCATCAGGATGCGGGTGCGGCGGCGGATGCCGGCGCGTTTGAGCGATGCGCTGGCGGCGAATCCCTCCGGGATGTCGGCCGGGATTTGCCCCAGGGCCAGCAGGAACCCCAGTGAGGGGTTCAGGACGGTTGCGGTGCCGATCATGACCCCGTCGCTGAACAGGTCCAGGGAGACCCCGGAGAAGACCGCCAGTGGCCCGGCGGTCTCCTTGCCGGCGCCGAGGCGGGCGCGGATGAAGCCGATGGTCCGTTCGATGCCGACGAAAAATACGCCGCCGCCGACGAAGGCGAGGATCGGGATCCATGGCGGGCTGCCGGTAAGGGCTTCGGGCATCAGCTCGAGCCCGACCACGGCCAGGACGATCCCGGCCGCGAGGTGCAGTGCCAGGCTCAGGACGCGTTCGGAGACCTTGAACAGCTCCGCTGCCATCCCGCCAAGGAAATTCCCTGCCGCGGGCAGTGCCGCCAAGGCAAGGACGAGCGTAAATCCCTGCATCAGATCGGCATCCTGATGTCGTTGGCGAACCAGTCCTGTAATTGGGTAACCCAGGCTCCCCAGACACCGGAGACCATGAGCAGGCCGAGCAGGATCAGGACACCGCCACCGGTTCGCTGCAGGGTGATCCGGTGACGCCGGAAAAATCCGAGGGCACCCATCCCACGGCGGGCTCCGAGGGCGATCAGCAAGAACGGCACCCCAAGGCCGAGGCAGTAGAAGAATGTCAGCAGGGCACCCTTGGCGGCGCCCGACCCGTCGGTGAAGGCTAGCAGCTGGACAGCTGACAGGGTCGGCCCGATGCACGGTGCCCACCCCAACCCGAAGGTGACACCCAACAAGGGGGCGCCCCAAAGCCCGGTGGGAACCTTCGCCCGGATCTTGACATCGCGCTGGAACCAGGACAGCCCGCCGAGGAACACCAATCCCATCAGCACAACCACCAGGCCCAGGACCTGGGTGATCCAGGCCTGCTCAGAACTTTGCAACCATGCGCCGAGTTGCCCGAAGACCGCACCGACAGCCATGAACACGAGCGAGAAGCCCAGCACAAACAACCCAATCCCGGCGAACATCCTCCCACGCTGCTGTTTTTCCAGATCCACACCCGTGAGCCCGGTGACATAGCCCAGATAGCCCGGAACCAGTGGAAGCACGCACGGGGAGGCGAAAGACACAAGGCCCGCCAGCGCGGCGACCGGAATGGCCAGCAGCAGCGAGCCGGTGAGGATGGTTTCAGCGAAAGGATTACCTACCGCCGCCGGCAACGCCGAGGCCAGCACGGTCTGAAGGCTCATCGCTCATTCACCGCTGCGGTGATCAGGGCGTCCAGGGTGCTCTTCTCGGCCAACCCGATGATCCGCCCCGCGACCCGGCCTTGTTTGTCCAGTATCAGGGTGGTCGGTACCGCCTGCGCCGGAACGTAGTCGCTCATCGCCAGCAACACCGTCCCGTCGGTATCGTCAATACTTGGATACGTGGTCCCGAAGGTGCGCTCGAACGCCTCGGCGGTCGCCTGCTCATCACGGATATTCACGCCAATGAACTGCACGCCAGATTCCTGGTGCTTCTCGTACAGGGCCTGCAGGTCCGGGGCTTCCACCCGGCACGGCGCGCAGGCCGCGTACCAGACGTTGAGCACAGTGACCTGACCGGTGAAATCAGCAGAACTTACCGCGGTGCCGTCATAGAACCTGCCGGTCAGTTCCACCGGTTCCCCTCGGGATTCTGGTGGGAACTCGGTGACCGATCCATCGCCGGCGATGTAGCTTTCGGTATCGCCGGCGTTTGCCTGTTCGGCCAGGGAATCGCTCGAGGCGCATCCGGCCAAGCCCAGCACCATGACCAGGCCGGCAGCGATCAGACTCAGAGACGACCGGGTGACATGAATAAAGGAATGTTGTTGCACACTCATGTCCTCTGGCTTGTTCATCCGGGCACTTTCTATCGTTGGACTCATCACAGTCCGGAGTAGGAGTGCAGCCCGGAGAAGTAGACGTTGACGATCGTGAAGTTGAAGATGACGCAGAGGTAGCCGGTGATGGAGAGCCACGCTGCGCGGGTTCCTTCCCATCCGCGGGTTGCTCTGGCGTGGAGGTACCCTGCGTAGATGACCCAGATGACGAAGGTCCACACTTCCTTGGTGTCCCATCCCCAGTACCGTCCCCAGGCAGCCTCAGCCCAGATCGCGCCGGCCATGAGCGTGAAAGTCCAGCAGATGAACCCAATGCCGTTGAGGCGGTAGGCCAGTTGCTCAAGGGCTGCGGGAGCGGGTACCAGGCGAAGGAATCCTGCGGATCCGGATTCCTTCGCTGTTTTCTGTTGTCTGGTTTTGATGAGTTGCAGTATGGACAGGCAGAACGTGAGGGTGAAGATGGCTGAGGCGAGGACGGCGATGGAGACGTGGATGATCAGCCAGTAGCTTTGCAGTGCGGGGATGAGCTGGGCTACGGGCGTGGGGTATGCGATGGCTCCGGCCATCAGCATGACGAGTACTAATCCGGTGATCAGGGTTCCCAGGAAGCGCAGGTCCTGGAAGATGAGGCTCATGAGGAACACGGCCATAACCAGCAATGCGCCGGTGGTAGTGAATTCGTACATGTTGCCCCATGGGACCCGGGCGGCGGCGATGCCGCGGGTGATGACACCGGCGAGGTGGATGATCAGCCCGAGGATGCTGACAGCGACAGCAATACGGGCGGCGGGGCGACGGAGAGGCGCGTAGCTGATGGCGTTGCTATCCGAGATCTCCGGGGCGCTTTCCTCGGGGTCGACGCCCCTATGGGACCACCTGATCCCCGGTGTTCCGGTGCCGGCGGCGACGGACGCGGGTTCGGGGGTGCGGGTCTGTGCTGTTGCTACGGTGGGGAGCTTCCGCGCCCGCATGAGGTCGATGGTGAAGGCGAGGAAGGCGATGGTGTAGGTCAGTGCGGCGAGCAGCATGAATAGTTCGCTGTAATCGCCGAGCGCTTCATTGATCGGGGTCATTGTCTGCTACCTGCCTTCTCGGATTGGTTCCGGTCATATTTGGCGCTCCAGTGCGTGGAGAGGAGGGCCCCGATTTTGAGGGCTTCCTTCGCGAGCCCGTGGTCCTTGCCTCTGGCGAGCAGCCCATACTCGACCAAAGTCCTCCCGTTCTCGTCTTCGGTGGCGCGTACCCATGCCCTACGCCGGGGGATGCACAGCGTTGCTACTAGCCCTGCCAGGGCCAGCGAGGTGGAGATGAGCGCCATGGTTTTGCCCGGATCGAAGATGATGTCCAGTGCGACGTAGCGCTTGAGGCCGTCGAAGGTGATTGATCCTTTGCCCTGCGGAAGGTCGTATGTTTGGTAGGCGCCCAGGACGATGCCCCCGTCCGGGGTGTTCCGCCCGTTGAGCTGGGTGAGGTTGGTGGTGTCCAGTTGGTACACGTTACGGGGGGCGCCGTCGTCGAGCCCGAGGTCCCCGTAATAGGAGTTCAGGTTCAGCTGGGGGTTGAACGGATCCGGATCTGATCCGAAAGCCACACCGTTTTCGTCGACCACCGCTGTCGGTAGGAAGAACCCAACGAAGCCGAGCTGGTCGGGTTGCGCGTCGGGAGCCTTGATAACAATGGTGGAGTTGTAGGTTGCGTCCTGGGGCAGGGCCGGGACCGGCCCTTGGTAGGCGATGTTCCCGTTACCGTCGCGGACGGTAACCACGGGAGCGTAGCCGTTACCGATGAGATAGACGTTGGTGCCGCCGAAATTGATCGGTTCATTGACCCGCAACGTCTCGTTCCGGGGTTCAGCACCGGGACCCTCTTGGACGCTCATGGAGCCGGTGAAATCTACGGGGTTGCCATAATTGGTTTCCCTGCGGTCAAACGTGACGTCGAAGTCGTCCAGAGTGAGGGAAAACGGCACCAGCCAGTCAGCGTCGAAGTTTGTTCCCGGGAAGAAGGAGTCATAGGCGATCTCGGTGTTCGTGAATCCCTCGTCCTCAACGACGAGTTTTTGGCCGCGATACCCGAACAGCCCACCCACGGCCACGGCGATGAGTACCCCGATCAGGGACACATGGAACAGCAGATTTCCCGCTTCCTTCAGATACCCCCGTTCAGCAGCCACAGAAGGACTCGCCGTCTCGATGTCGCGCAGCTGCACCCGGTATCCACGACGGCGCAGCAGAACGGCCGCATCCTTGACCGCACCCTCAGGGGTGACGTCGCCGGATGGTAGTAACAGCGTGCCGTGCTGCGGCATCCGGGACAGCCTACGCGGGGTGATCGGCGGCTGGGAGCGCAGGTGCTTCCAGTACACGGCGGCGCGCGGGATCACACAGCCAATCAACGACACGAACAACAGCAGGTAGATCGCAGAAAACCAGGCAGAAGAATAGACATCGAACAGTTGGAACCGGTCCATCCACGGCCCGATCTGCGGGTTGTCTTCCAGATATTGGGTGACCACGGCGGGGTTGGCGGGGCGCTGCGGAAACAGCGACCCGGGCACCGCCGCGACGGCCAGGAGGAGCAGCAGCTGCACCGCGGTCCGCATGCTTGTTACCTGACGCCACGCCCACCGGAGCATTTCCACACCATTGAGGGAGACCGGCGGTTTCTCAGTCTTCGAACCAGGGGCCATCAGCCGGTGATCCCAACAGCGAGACCACTGGTCCAAGAGCTGGACGAGACCGAACGGGTCGCCAACGTCCCTGTCAGAACGGAAAATTCGTCGTCGGGCTCACAGCGCCTCAGTGAGGTCAGGTCCTCGATCTGCCAAGAATGATCCCCCGTCGGATTTACGTGTAGCACAATTGGTTCTCCTGCCGATCCAAGTGCAACCTTATCCCGATAGTTCTACAGTCTGTAGAACTGTCGGAGGTCTAGGCCTGTTCGGATGGCTTGTGGGCGGATGGATGGTTCTTCGGATCGTGGTTGTGTTCGACGGCTTTTCTGGTCACCGACGATTGCGAATCAGCCATCACCGTGGAGATGGCGAGGACTATGACGCCAAGGGTGATGAGCACGTCGGCGAGGTTGAAGGTGGGAAACCAGCCTGTGTGGAAATAATCGACTACTCCGGATCCATCGAGACGGTCGATGAAGTTCCCTGCGGCACCGCCGAGCACGGCGCTTAGCCCCAGCAGAGACAACCGCTGGTCGGACTTGGACGCCTGTAGCCAGAGGAACACGGCCACCGCGGTCGTGATCGCGCCGGTGAGAACCACCACCACCCAGGCGGGCAGGCCGGCGCCGATACTGAACGCGACGCCGGTGTTGTAGCCGAGCTGGATATTCAGTATCCCGACATCGATGGACTGCCCAGTGGCGAGGCGGTCCTCCACCAGTGCCTTCACCACCAGGTCGGCGGCGGCGAAGAAGGCAGCTAAACCCAGCCACGCGGCAGGTACCCCGAGCTTCCGGTAGCGGGTTGAGCCGGTTCCGCGGCTCATCGGGTGATGCCTACTCCGTCGCGGGCCGCGGACACGGTGTGGACTGGAACCGCCCGGGTGATCCGTCCGGCGCGCAGACCGTTGCCGATGACGAGGACTTCGGCCAGTTCGTGTATCAGCACCACCGCAGCGAGTCCGAGCACTCCGAACAGGGCCAGAGGGATCAGCACCGCGATGAGCAGCAGCGACATCCCGATGTTTTGCAGCATGATGCCGCGGGTCTGCCGGACGTGGCTGAGCACTTTGGGAAGGTGGGAGAGATCCTCGCCCATCAGCGCAATATCCGCCGTTTCGATGGCCACATCCGTCCCCATGGCACCCATCGCGATCCCGACATCGGCCGTTGCCAGGGCGGGCGCGTCGTTGATACCGTCACCGACCATGGCCACCGGTTGGCGTGCTTGCAATGCCCGGACGGCCTGTGCTTTGTCTTCCGGGCGCAGATCGGCGTGCACCGTAGTGATGCCCGCTTCGGCTGCCAGCGCGCGAGCGGTGATGGTGTTGTCCCCGGTCAGCATCACGGTTTCGTAGCCGGCCACAGATAACTGGCGAACCACCTCCGCGGCTTCGGGCCGCAGCTCGTCCCGGACCGCGACAGCGCCGATGACCGCGTGGTTTTCCTCAATGAGAACGGCGGTGGCCCCGGCCCGTTGCATCCGCTCCACCACCGCGTGCATGGGTCCCGGATCGATCCAGCCCGGCCGGCCCAACCGAACCGGCTGCCCGTTCAAGATGCCCTGCACGCCCGCCCCGGGAACGGAGACAACATCGACTGCCTGCGCTGGTGCACCGGCGGAGGCGAGGATGGCCCGGGCCAGAGGGTGTTCGCTGCGCGCTTCGAGCGCAGCAGCGACGGCCAGGACGCGTTCTTCGTTTGCTGGGATGCTGGCGGCGACTTCGACGACCGCCGGATTGTTCCGGGTCAGTGTGCCGGTCTTATCCAGGGCTATGATGCGGATTTTGCCCAACGTTTCCACCGCGGCGCCGCCCTTGATCAAGACGCCGATCCTGCTGGCAGCACCGACGGAGGCGACAACCGTGACGGGAACCGAGATGGCCAGCGCACAGGGTGAGGCGGCCACCAACACCACCAGGGCGCGCTCGAACCACAGCAGCGGGTCACCGACCAGGAACCCGAAAACAATGATCAGTCCGGCAGCGATCAGGATGCCGGGCACGAGTTTCCTGGCGATCCTGTCCGCGAGGCGCTGGCTGGCTCCCTTGCGCGACTGCTCGCTTTCAACGATGTGTACGATCCGGGCCAGCGAATTATTCTCTGCCGTCGAGGTGACCTGAACTTCCAGCGGTCCGGAGCCGTTGATGGATCCGGCGAACACCTCATCACCAGGTCCGGCCTCGACGGGAACCGATTCACCGGTCAATGCCGAGGTATCCAAAGCCGTGCGTCCGGCCCGGATGGTCCCGTCGGTGGCAATCCGCTCACCGGGACGGACGACCATCAGGTCCCCGGGCACAAGGTCCGCCGGAGCCACCGTGGTTTCAACGCCGTGACGCAGCACCCTGGCCTCCTTCGGTGCCAGATCCAGCAGTGCGCGAAGGCCGCGGCGGGCGCGG
Source organism: Arthrobacter sp. KKT183 (assembly GCF_055657625.1). Taxonomy (NCBI): domain Bacteria; kingdom Bacillati; phylum Actinomycetota; class Actinomycetes; order Micrococcales; family Micrococcaceae; genus Arthrobacter; species Arthrobacter sp. KKT183. The sequence continues at coordinate 1,602,950 of NZ_CM145770.1, forward strand.
GCAACCGAGTATTCCTCCAGTCCTTCAGCGATCGCATACAGGAACGCCAGCGCAGCCGCTTCGGCCAGCTGCCCCAGCAGCAAGGCCCCTACCGCCGCGATGGTCATCAGGGTTCCCACACCGATTCCGCCCTTGAGGAGTCGGCGAAGGGTTGACGGTACGAAGGTCCACGCGGCCAGCGCCAGCGCAGCCGCTTCCAAAAGGACAGGTACCCAGCCCTGGACTCCACCAGTGTCCGCCAACCATCCGCTCAGGAGCAGGACTCCGGAGATCAGGGCAAGACGGATCTCGGTGACCTGCCAAAACTTTTCAGGCTCCTGCTCCTGTCCGGCCGGATTTCTTGTCTCGGATACGTTCTCGGTTGGACCGCAGCACGCGTCGCTCACCGTATTTCCTCCCTTCCCGGAGCGGAGGCCGAGTTCCCATACACCGGGCACAGACTGACGGCGTTACCCGTTGCTGCTAACAGGACTTCGGCCTGAGACAACAGGTCCATCAGTTCGGGCCTGGCCAATGAGTAGTAGACACTGCGTCCCGCAGCTCGTCCCGTGACCAAGCCACAATCGCGCAGGCAGGCCATATGCGCGGACACCGTGGATTGCGCCAGACCCAGTAGCCCGGTCAGGTCGCCGACGCGTGTCTCACCGCCTGCCATCGCCTTCACGATCGCCAGCCGGGTCGGATCGCTCAGCGAATGGAACAGGGCCACCGCAGGATCGAGCTGCCGCGCACTCTCACAGGCCGCTTTTATCGTCATAAAGCGATAATAGCATTTGCGCCAGATGATTGGCTCGATGCCGATCTTGTGGGCGCTCCTTCAAGGCCTCAAGGCAGCGATTTCCGGATCACGTTGCAGACCTTGCTCTGGTCGGTAGCTTCCGGCAGGTTAAAGCCAGGTCTTTCTGTTTGGTTGAAAGGGGTGCCGGAGAGAGTGAGGCAGGAGTTGTGCCCTGATCCGGCTGGAAAGTTTAGTGGAACGGCGCAGGGCCTTGATGACCGTCTGCACGTCCTCCCAGTTGGGAAGCGTTCCGGCGGTTTGGCGGGTGAAGCCAGTTGTTGGTGCATATTCCTCAATCTCGTAGGAGTATCGGAGCTTTGACAGCGAAACCGCTGCCTGGCCGTCGAGCGCGGCCTCCAGCTTGAGGCGTTCAGCGAATGAGCGGGGTGTATCCGATGACATCCGTCGATAGCCGTAATCGGCTGCTATCTCGGCCGTTTCGGCCCACGCCATCCTGGCGGGGTTATCGGTAGTAGTACCCGAGGTAAGTAACCGACGGCGGTGGGCGGACCGCGTCCTGCGTCTGAGGAGCGGTGTAACGCAAATCAGTGCGAGCAGCAGCATCCCGGTTGTCACAGCCCAGCTTCGCCCTGAACCGTCACGACCCTCTGGAGCATCGGATTGATCCGGGCTGGTGGCCGGTGTGGAAGGAGGTTCAGCGGCGTCCAATGGCGAATCTCGGGGTGTGAGGCTATCGTCGGCTACTGCCTCGGGAGGTAACGGTTGGGCTTGGGCATAGTCCGGGACAGCGCCGCGGCCCGGGGTGGGTTCGAACTTCACCCAGCCAACGTCCCTGAAATAGAGCTCGGGCCAGGCGTGAGCATCCCGTGAATCGACGGCGAATTCCGTGAGCTCCTCGCCACGGGGACCCTCAACTGTATTTCCGGTGGGCGTGCCTGGGGCGTAACCGACCGCAACCCGGCTTGGGATCCCGAGAAGTCGTGCCATGACGGCCATGGTGCCAGCAAAATGGACACAATACCCGGCCTTGACCTCCAGGAAACGTTCGATCACTCCCATACTGTTTCCGTCATAGCCACCGTCCACCGGCGCTTCCAGGGAATACGTGAACTCTTCGCTCCTTAGATAGTTCTGGATCGCCATGGCCTTGTCATAAGGGTTGGCCGTTTCAACCGTCAACTCTCGCGCTGTTGTCTCAATTGGCGCTGGAATGTCATCGGGCAGCGCGATGAAAGCCTCGGGAACTTCCCCGTCCGGAACGGGTCCTATGCCTGCAAGTAGTTCGCGCGTGAGTGTCGGGATTGAACTGCGAACCTGGTAACTTTGCTGCGCCGTGGATCCGCCGTCCGCTGCCAGTATGGTGAGGTTCTGCGGGTCCCAGGTCCACCTGCCCTCAAGGTTCGTGACGCTCATCGGCGCATACGGCGCCAGCAGCCATGGACTGGTAAAGCTCTGCGTGGTGATCGTCGTCAGTATGGGGCTTCCATCGGAGATGGGCTCACCTGCCACGATCTCTTCAATTCCAGCGCGCCGGGAATTCAGCCGCTGGTCCGGCTCCCACCGTTGGCCGGAAAAATCTTCCAAAGTCGACGAACGCAGATACAGCGGTTCAACTGCATTGGTGGCATAGGTGATCCGTCCGAAACCGGCCGGATTGCGCAGGTCATTACCCAGCGTCACGCTCGGATTCAACCCGGTCGCAGCACCCCACGGATTCAGGCGCGAACCCTGCGGAAACATCCCGGAACTAAATCCCGGGATCACCAACGGCAGCACAATGGTAGCGGTCAGTGCCACCGCTCCTATGGATACTGCCCGAGTGAAGTGCCCCTCGGAGGATCTGTCGCCGGTACCGGCAGCGGTCCTGCGGCCTTCGCGCCACTGCCCCGCAGCGAGGAGAAGCAAGTAACCGGTCACGGCGGCGATGAACGCGGGAATTCCTATGCTGTCCGGTTTGATAATTGCGGCAGGGATCAGAATCATCAGGAGAATGATTCCGCTGGCCGCCGGCATCCTGAGGGTGATGGCCGAAGTGTCTACCAGTACCGCGATCAGCCCGGTTGTGGCACTGATGACCAGGAGAATCCCCGCATCAGGTAGGACTGGTGCCAGATGTGTGACCACGGTGTCTTCGGCGTCATTGAGTAAAAGGGTCACCCGTTCCGGGGTGTCCGGTCCTGGAATGACGCCGAGGATGCTCTGGTCCGCAAAGTACTGCCAGTTCAGCACGCCGATCAGGGCTAGTAGGCCGGCCACGAAGATCAGCGGACCCGGGAAGCCCAGGCTTCGTATGACCGCCATGGTGGCGGACACACTGCCCACCGTAAGAATGACGGGGGGTAACCAGAGCCAGCCTTCGATAACACCATTGAGGCTCAGCGATGCCAGAATCACGGCTGTCATCGAGACCAGCGAAAGCACTAGGTGCCGTTGCTCATGTGGAGCACGGCCCGGCTGGGGCGGAACGAGACTTTCCTCAGAACTAGATGGCGCAGGCAGGGTGGTCGTCATCGTCGTCCCGGTCGCCGAGCGCGCACTGACCGGCAGTTGTACCGGGGTTGAGGGAGCGCACACCGCAGCCGTGTCCTGCGCGCGAAACCAGGACGGCCTCGGCCGCAGTAGTCCACAAAGGTTCGGCTTTGGGTATCCATGGGTCTCTTAACAGCGCGCAGTTAACGGATTACTTGTGACAACTTCCTTCCGTGATCAAAAGTTCCACACAGTAGGAGACGACCGCCCGAAGAGATAACCGTCCCTTCTGGGCCTCCAAGAGGTCGAAGAAGGTCTAAGCAGGATGCGTGAAATCGTGACAGCTGCGCAGGCTTTCCCCAAGGTCTCCACATCACACTGAATTCCTGCAGCATCCACACACGATATTAGAGGCGAGTAATGGCGATCGAAGAGATCGCGCTGGCCCGGCAGGATGCGGCTGACCTGATGCCTGGGGAGGCAGCCGACCGTCCCAACGGATTCACGCGAGAAGTACGTCCGATCCTGATTAGCATGCCGTCGCGCTCGACCGCAGCGGACTGGTGCATCGCCGCCGCCGAAGCGTTGCCCACTGGACCCTGAAGGGTCCCAAGCCAGGAGTCACACCGTGAGTATTTTCAACAGAAAGCGCACCGACCGGCGATCGGTCCGCGCAATTGAGAGAGCACAGGAGCTCGCTGAACGACGTCGGCGTGAAGAAGAACGACGGCGTGCGGCCGCGGAGCGGAAACGGCAGGAGGAAGCGCGTAAGCGGGCGGAAGCTGAACGACGGCGTACGGAACGAGAACGCGCCAAGCCGACACGGAAGCCGGTTCTGACGCCGAAACCCACCACCGGCAAGCCCTCGCCAAGTCCACGGCCCACCACGGTCAAGCCGAGCGCGACTGCCAAGCCATCCCCGACGGCAACGGCATCCGCAACAGTGTCCCCTTCGGCAACCGCGTCGGCAACTCCGACGGATTCGGTAACCGCAACGGCGTCCGCGACTCCTTCAGTTACCGCAGCCCCGTCGGAACCTCCCGTCGAAGAGCCGGAGGAGGCGCTGCACCACAGGTTCCAGAGCCAGGTGGACTTCAGCTCCGATCAGTTGGAGGTTTCCAACCCGGTCACCGAATTCCGGCAGATTCCGGCACTGTCGGTCCAACTGGACGTGCACAACCGCGACCTACGGATGGACGACGGCGCGGAGTTCGAGATGTGGAGCTTCGAGGATGAACGGTATGAGCGGGGTTTCCCTGGCCCCACGCTCAGGTTGCAGGAAGGCAAGATCTTCCACGGCACCGTCCACCCCAGCATGGGTCCACACACCCTTCACTGGCACGGGATGGAACCCGATCCGCGCAATGATGGCGTGGGGCACACCTCCTTTGAGGTGGACGGGCAGTACACCTACCAGTTCCAGCCTGAACCCGGTCGTCCGGGCGATCCGAACTACGGGGCAGCGGGAACGTACTTCTACCACTGCCATGTCAACACGCCTCTGCACGTCCAAATGGGGATGTTCGGACCGTTGGTGATCGACCCGGTGGTACATCCGGACTACCCCGTCAGCGCAGGAGCGAGGAGGGCTTTCGTCGACGGACCGGAGTATGACGTTGACACCGAGGCTCTGTTCGCCCCGTACTGCCTGGACCCGCGCTGGCATGAGATGGGCCATGCTGAGGGTCTGTCGGGGGAAGATGCCGGCCTCAACCGGTTCGAACCACGCCACTTCTACCTTCTAGGCGGGGAACTGGCGCGGCGCCCGGCGGGTAGGGAACTCGTGTGGAGCCTGTCGAGCTTGCGCGCGAACGTGGAGAGCGGCCCGAAGAAGCCGACACTGCTCAGGACAGTGAATGCCAACTACCTGCCCACCCTGGTGACCTTCACCGACGCAGCAGGAACGGAAGTAAAGATTGGCGAAATAATCTCCCACGACGGACGTCCGTACCGTGACACCTCCGTACCGGGTGCGCCTGCGCTGAGCTGCCGGGACGCCGGGTATCCGCTGACCACCAGCAGACTCTCCTACGGTGCGGCGGAACGATATGACATGCTGCTGCATCCACCGACACCCGGCCGTTACTACATGCGCGTTGATTGGAAGGACTGGATCACTGGAACGGTGGTCGGAACACGCGCCGTCCCCATCGACGCAACCTGACCTCATAATCTGCAGCGACCCGGATGGGGGGGCAAGACAGCACGAAGGGGCTTGTCATTTTCAGCGGCGTGACACGCTCGTTGACGTGTCCTGGCCCTGCAGGAATAGCTCGCGCCGGTATCACCGAACTGGACTACGGGCGCACGAAGGGCAGCAGTCGTCAGCCAGCCCGGGAATGTCTTCACAGGGATTTTCCAAGCAGCCGGGCCGAGACTGGGGGTAACGGCAGGGTGTCGGCCGCAGGGGAGGGCTTGGGATGTCGATGGTGTTGCGTGGCGCGGCGGGTGCTGCCCTGGCGGTTGCAGCGGTGCTCGCCCTGATATGGGCGTTCATCTATGGTGGTAGCGCCGAACTCGGCGTGTTGGACCGGGTTGGCCCCACGGTGCTGTGGTCGCTGCCCGCGGCGAAGCTGGTCTTCAACCTGGCCGCCGCGTGCACGGCGGGCCCCCTCGTGCTGGCCCTTTTCGTTGTAGCGCCGGATGAACCCGCTCACCGGCAGGCGCTACGCTTCGCCGGCTACTCGGCGTCGATATGGGCCCTCGCTGCTGGTGTTTTCACGGTCGCGAATTTTCAGTTGATCGCCAACATGCCGTTGTTTTCGGATGGTTTTGTGCCGGCCCTGTTCGCGTTTCTGATCGATGAGGATCCGGGTCGTTCCGGACTGATGGCAACCGGGATCGCGGCCACGACCGCACTGTTGTGTTTTGTGGTGCGCAAGCAATCCGCTGTTGCATTGACTGCTGTCCTTGCTTTCTCCGGGCTGATTCCGCTGGTGCTGAACTCTCACGCTGCCGGGGGAGCGGACCACGCCGACAGCACAATGTCGCTCTACCTGCACAGCGCCGCTGCGGTCGTCTGGCTCGGCGGGTTGGCTGGGATGGTCTGGTTGCGCCCATCTCTCGAACCCGGCCGGCTGAGCACCGTCGTCCGCCGGTACTCGACCCTGGCCCTGCTTTCCTTCATCGTGCTGGCGGTCTCCGGTGTCCTGGCCGCATGGGTAGCGATCGGCTCCCTCGCACAGATCGGAACACCCTACGGGGTGATCGTGCTGTTCAAGTCCGCGGCGTTCACCATCCTGGGAATCTTCGGGGCACTGCACCGCCTCTGGGTGATTCGACGCCTGGACAGCGTCGCTCCGCGAGCCGCCCGGTACTTCTGGTCGCTCGTCGTCGTGGAGCTGGCCATCATGGGAACTGCCTCGGGTCTGGCCGCGTCGCTGGCACGCACCGAGACTCCCACGTCGCTCGGATTAGCCGCTTCACTGGACCCGCCGCCCGCCCCCACGCTAGGGAATGTCCTGTCCCAATGGGAATTGGATCCACTGTGGAGCGTGGCGTGCGCCGTCGGCGTCTTCACCTACCTTGCCGGGGTGCGCAGGACCCGGATAGCTGGGATGAGGTGGCCCGCCTCCCGGACAGCGCTGTGGCTGACCGGCATCGCCGTGTTGTTCCTGGTGACGAACGGCGGCACCCACGTCTACCAGGGCTATCTGTTCAACGCACACGTGGTGACCCAGATGCTCCTCACCGCGGTGGTTCCGCTGTTCCTGGTCATGGCGGCACCGCTCACGCTGGCGGAGCTGACTATGAGGCCTCGAACCGATGGAAGCACAGGGTGCCTGGAGATGATCCGATCGTTCCTCCGGCCGGTACTCAAAATGACGGCCGCTACACCGTATTTGCCGGTGCTGCTGCTCGCGGGAACCCTTGTCGTCTTCTACTACAGCCCGCTGCTCGGCTATGCGGCCCTGAGCCAGCTCGGCTACGGCATCATGACACTCCTCGCCCTGTCCTCCGGTTGCCTGTATATGGCAGCACTCACCGGTGCCCCGGCTCCCGGACAGCAACTACAGCTGACCGTCAGGCTGGGCGCCGTGGCGGGAACCGCACTGCTCTTTGGCGTCTATGGACAAGCGATCAGCGCGCAGGCCACAGTGCTGGAACAACCCTGGTACACAGCGGTTGGACGGCCCTGGGGGCAGCATCCGTTCATCGCCCCGGAGCTCGCCGGAACCATCATGTGGGTCATCGCGGGCGCGGCGCTGGCAACAGCTGCCCTGATCATCGTCCTGCGACGAACGGTCTTGCGGCGAACGGTGGGTGACAGAGCAGAAGAATCATTAAAAGAGAACCCTCACCCCGAACCGGGCATCTCACCGAAGGCATCAATCCTGCAATAGCAGCCCGGACAACCGCAACGAACTAACGACACCGCACGCAAACCTGCATGCAGTACCGGCCCGGGCTAACCCAACACGTTGAGAGGCAGCCCCGCCACGCACACTGTCAGCGGCTGCTTAGGCATCGTTTTAGATGCAGCTGGCATTTACCCACTTGTCGACATCAATTTTGGCGGCAACGAAAGCATCGTAGTCAAAGTCTTTGGCTTCGCCTCGGCCGAGAGCCATGCTGGCCGCCAAAGTCTGCAGATCCGCTTCCAACTCCGGCACAGCGGTGGCGTCGATGTCCTCAACCTGGGCGATCATCGCGTCCAGCAGTTCCGGGGCTCCCTCGCGCTCGGACAGGATCAGCGGAGGAAAGTAGTTGAATCCCTCCTGTTGAGGAAGAAGGACCTCACAGATGTCGCCCTCCGGCGTACCGGGGGCCGCGGAGGGTGTCCGAGGCGCAGCTTGAGGCGCGGCTGCACTCGGGGCTGCACTCGTAGCTTCCTCTGCTCCGGGGGTTCCTCCTGAACAGCCAGCAATCAGCCACGCGACACCCAACGACATCGTGATTATCTTTACTGCGCCGGTCTTACTCGTCGAAATCATCTTCATCCTCGGTTCACTTTGTTGTCTTTGTACATCGCCGGCTCAACCCAACTTCGTCAGCCCGCAACCACGAACCGACGATCAAACTCTTAGGGGCAGCCGTCCCTGGTCAGCTCAATCTCCAGCGGATGCTGAGCGCTGTAATCACGGTCTTCACTTGAATAATCGAGCTCGACGTATGCTGCACTTCCACGGTCGGCGTTCTCACCAATCGAGACCTCCACCAACACGTTGACGTAATCATGGGTCTTGATTTCGTAGTCGGTGGCCGGTACCGGTCCCACCGGTGCCGGTGCCTCGCTCTCCTCCATGTCCATATCCATGTCTTCATCGCCGCTGCTGTGGTGGCCTTCACGGTTGGCAGGGATCACTTGCACCGATTGAAGCGTAAGCTCCTCCGGCGATCCGAGTGTCACATCTGCCAGGGTGAACACCTCATCGGTCGCATTATGCACCAAGATGGTGAAGACGGAGGATCCCGTCGGCGGCTGCTGGGAGCACAACTTCGCTCCGTTGGCCGTCACATTCAACGGGTCCTCATCCGCCGGGTCCACGGGTTCTGCTTGCTCGGCGGACGCTCCGGCTTCGCCAGAACCTTCCGCTGCTGCGTCGGTGCTGTGCGCTTGTGCGTCTGCATGCTCAGATTCCCCGCCGGTGGAATTCACAGAAGGGTCGCTCCCAGTGCCAGCCGGCGCCATCGAACACCCTGACGCGACCCCCATAATCACAGCGGAAACCAATAGCACCCTGCCCTTATTGCTGAACATTTTCCTACGTTCTTTCCGAAGTCTCATATGTCACTGAGCGCGCGAATCTCCCGTGCGAGCACATTACCTAACAGAATGTTCGTACTGGACGCGCCGAAGTATTGGTCGTTACAGGATGCCATGTACAACGAGAAGCCGGAGGAGGGTTCGCATCTCGGCACGATAGCGATCGGACACGAGCTACAAGAGCGAATCTCACTGTTCTTACTACCCGTCATTCATGGCAGGGTGAGAGATCAACTGAGGCTGTGGGTGCACACATAACGGTCACCGAGTAGGGAGTTCATCTGAACCGGTGATGTCCCACCGGTCCGTGAGGAAGACCGGACCTGGAATTTCCGACTCGCGGGGTAAACGCATGCCGCACACCGTAGTGCACCCAGACACGCTGGTGATCGTAGAGGAAACCATAAGGTACGAAACGGATAGTTAGCGCTACCGGCGAGGCTGATCCGAGTCCCAGCTCGACCCGGCAGATGGGCCACCCTTTCGTGAGCCCAGGGTGGAGTCGTCGAGTATGCCCCCAACCTCGCGCGGCTCCACCCTGTTACCGGAGCTACCGACCCCTTTGCAGTACTCCAAGGATTAAAAGCAATTCGTCGACCGATTTGTCTATAGGAACATCTCCGCCGGCCGCCGCGGTCGGCACGACACCCGCACCCCACTGCTGATTACCCGTGGCCACCGGCGAGGCCGGCGGTACAGTAAACCCGGAAACCAACCATCCGTAGGGGGAGCTCATGGCAGGCATCGACTTCATCCACTCCGCCCACCAGCTCACGTATGAAACCCCGGACAGCCCGGCGGAAAAAGCCCTCACCAACGCTATGCCGCTGCCATCGATCATCGGGTCGGTGAACCTCACGTGGGACCAACCCTCCGGCGATGTCTTCCGGCATATCTGGCCCGACTCCTGAGAGCGTGCCGCCTAAGCGCGTAGAACACCAGGACGAGCCGGACTGGGGTCCGGCGACCGCACGGCACGAGTGGGAACTGATGTATGTGCGGGGAATGAGCATCATACAAATCGCTGACGTGTGCCGGATGGACTACCAGCGAGTGCGTAGGCATATCCGCGCACGAGAACGCGGCGACCCAAGTATTTTCGGTCGCCGCCTCATCCGGCACACCCAGCCGGCGCCGCCACCATCGGTGGCGCCGTCAGGGCGCCGGGATCCCGGGCAAGTGTGGGAAGCCCGGTTCGAGCATCTGCGGCGCTTCATCGAAGAACGCGGCCAGTACCCGCAACAGCTCTCACCCGATTCTGATGAACGCAAACTCTTCGGATGGCTCGGTTATCAGCGCGACCAGGACCGGGACGGACGACTCAGCGCTGAACGCGCCGCACAGCTGGACACGCTGGGATCGTGGCGGGGCAGGGCGCTTGGGGATCGGGAAACCCACTGGCGCAACACCCATACCAAGCTGCTGCAGTTCATCCAGGACGCCGGACGCTTGCCCAGCCGCTACAACCCCCGTACGACACCGGAAGAAACCGCTCTCGACATATGGCTCGCAGCCCAGCGAGCCAACGCACGCAAAGGTGAACTCTCCGCCTCCCGCCGGACCGCCCTGGATGAGACCATGCCGAACTGGAACCACACAGGGGCCTCGCGACGCTCGGACTGAACCCCGGCACTCCCTGGCGGTCGCCGCCGGCACCCTAGATTTTTTGCTGCTGTCCTTCGGATGATGCGTCCACACTCCACAGGACTAACTCAGCTGCCGCTGAGCGGTACGGAACCCAGGCAATCTTTCCGGCGCTCCCAAGGGTCGCTTATTTCCTCCCAGATTCCCCACGCATCCCACCGCCCTGCGGGTTGACCCTGCTCCGTCTTGGACAGCTACGCGATGCTTCGCCAGCAGGCAAAAAACAATTGTGAGTCTTGCAGCGGCTGGTCTGGGACTAGCTGGCAGTGTTGATGCCGGTCGTTTCGTCTGACGTGTGACTCGAAAAAACAATTGCCCCGCCAGGGTGCATTTCCCCCGACTTGTCCGCGCCGGATGGAGCGGCCGGCGTTGACCTGTCTCACGTCGGTGGCTTGATTAGAAGCTTGCCCAGCCCCTCACGGTTGTGGCTCATCACAGTATTGCCTCGAAGTGACTCCTCCCAGGTCAGTGCCGGTCGCGACGCGATTGATCTTGCCCATTCGACAGGAAGGAGGGTGGCCGCGTTGACTCTCGTTGCGCAGACCCGCCCATTCGTCATCGGCGTGGATTGCCACGCCCGCACACATACGTACGCCATCATCGAGGCCCGTACTAAGCGACAGGTCGCGTGCGAGCAGTTCCCGACTACCTCGGCAGGGATGTCCCGCGCACTTGCCTGGGTAGGCCGACGCACGGACGGCGACACAGGGTGTCTGTGGGCTGTCGAGGGTATCGGCTCGTATGGGGCCCGTCTGGCCCGGGCAGTAGCCGAAGTCGGCTACGACGTCGTCGAAGCTCCACGGATGAACGCCCGAGGACGCCGCGCGATCGGTAAATCCGATCCGCTAGACGCTGCGGCCATCGGTACCGCAGTCCTGGCTTTAGATGAGTCCCGGCTTCGAACCCCACGCCAGGACGAGGGAGCCCGTGCCGGACTGAAGATCCTGAGCGCAGCCAGGGATCAGTTGACCCGGGACCGAACGATGAACGTCAATGCGCTCATCGCCTTACTCCGGGCACACGATCTAGGAATTGACGCTCGTAAACCGCTGGTTCCAGCCCAGATCCAAACGATCATCAGGTGGAGGGAACGAGACGAGCCAATCGAGTTGTTGATCGCGCGCGAGGAAGCAGTTCGGTTGGCGCGCCGCGTCCACGAAGTAACCACGCAGCTGACCGCTAATCAGAAGCGCATGACAGAGCTAATTCAGCAAAGCCCCGCGGCGCCGCTGCTGGAAATGATGGGCGCCGGGGCTGTCACTGTCGCCACCGTCCTGACAGCGTGGTCGCATCCAGGAAGGGTTCGCAGCGAGGCTGCGTTCGCCTCACTGGCAGGGGTGAGTCCCTTGCCGGCTTCAAGCGGTAACACTGTCCGGCACAGACTTAACCGGGGTGGCGATAGGCGCCTCAACCGAGCCTTACACACCATCGCCATGACCCGGATGGTCCATGACCCCGGGACACGCGACTACGTCACCAAACGAACCCAAGAAGGCCATAGCTACCGCGAGATCCGTAGGTCCCTGAAGCGCTACATCGCCCGCATGCTCTACAGACAGCTGAACACCCTCTACGCCACTGCGAGACCAGCGGATCCGACGTTGCTGACGCAACCTCTTCTCGAGTAAAGATTTTCTTATATATACGTAGGAGGATCCCTCTCCGGGCGACTGTTGTGTCGTTAGGCTGAGCTCATGTCTCGAGTCTTGGTTACTGGCATGTCGGGCACGGGAAAGACAACGCTGCTGGGCGAGCTATCCCGGCGGGGCCACCAGACGCTCGACACCGACTATGACGGCTGGGTGCTTGTAGACGGCGCATGGGACGAAACGCGCATGGCCGCGTACCTCGCTTCGAAATCGTCCGTCGTCGTCTCCGGAACTGTCGAGAACCAGGGACGCTTTTATGACCGTTTCGAGGCCGTCGTACTCCTCAGCGCACCGGTGGAAGTGCTCATCGAGCGCGTATCCATTCGTACCAACAATCCCTACGGCAACGGAGCGACAGAGCAGTCCGTGATCCGCCAGCAGGTCCTCGACGTGGAACCGCTGCTTCGACAGGGTGCAACCCTTGAGCTCGACGGACGCCGACCGCTTTCAGAACTGGCTGATGCTGTCGAACGCCTCATGGCATCCGCCGGCCACGTCCGGTGAACCATCGTTTACCGAGCGCTGCGTTGGTGAGCAATATAGTGAACGAATGAACGCCGAGACCTGGGAACAGCGCGTCGCCGAAGTCTGGGCTGACGAAACGATCGACGACGAGCATCGGATCGTCCGCATACGGGACCTCGTCGGTGCAGCCCCGCACCCCGCCATCGGCGCATTCGAGCTCGGCGGCGCTTTCGACTCCGCCGGTCACGAAGCGGAGGCAGATATTCACTACACCGCCGCGACGGTAGCCGGTCTCGATGCCATCGACTCCGACCGGGCTGCACAGATGATCGTGCAGCACGCCTCGACCCTGCGGAACCTCGGCCGGATCGATGAGGCGATCACAATGCTCCGCGAAGCAGGCGAGCATCCCAGCACCGGTGCGGCGCCGAAGGTCTTCCTCGCACTCGCCCTGCATAGCGCCGGACGCCGCGATGAGGCACTCCGCATCGCGATCGAGGCCGTTGAGCCAACCCTCCCCAGATACAACCGGTCAGTCAGCGCCTACGCCAAAGCCCTCACCGAGCAGTGAGCGATCCGCCACCAAAGCGTCTCGATAGCCGAACGTTCAGGGCATACCGCGGTGCCCCCTCCTGATGAGTAGCGAGGACCGAGCGACAAAGGCCAGCATCGACTACGACGAATACAACGACAATTTTTTAGCCGCGATTTACGACGGCGACAATCCGGACGGCCCTGATCATGACTACTACCGGGAGCTGGCAGCAAGTCTCAACGCAGCTCACATCACCGACCTAGGGTGCGGAACGGGCATCCTCACGGTCACACTGGCGGACCCTGGACGAACGGTTATCGGCATCGACCCTGCAGCCGCGATGCTAGCGCGCGCCTCTTCTCGACCAGCAGGTGATTCGGTGGAATGGCGTTTAGGCACGTCAAGCTTGATCGACACCAACAGAAATGACCTGATCATCATGACGGGGAACGTTGCGATGCACATCCTCGGGGATGACTGGCACATCACGTTGAAGGACGTCGCCCACGGTTTGAAGTCGGGAGGCTTGCTGGCCTTCGAAACACGCAATCCGACAGCGCAAGCCTGGACCGAGTGGAACGACCCAGGATCAGAACGAGACACTGCCGTCGGTCTGCTGCGCGAGAGCACGACAACCTCGGATCCCGACCCCGACGGAATTATCACCATGCGATGTCACAACGAGTTCATCGACGCAAACCACGAGGTGGACGTCAAGCAGCGTCTCCAGTTCCGGACCGCCGAGCAACTCACTGCGGACCTGAATCGTGCCGGCCTCACAGTTCGGCACATCTGGAGCGATTGGACCGGAACACCCTTCACCGGCGCTGTCTCGGAACGACTCATGATTTTCGAAGCGAGCCCGAAAAGCTAACCGCTCGAACTTCACCACCTTCGACTACTACCGACGAACTTGTCCCGTAGACCGATCCCTCTGCGTGCGAGCGTCAGTACTTGGCGGAGAAACCGCCGTCAGTGTTGAGGAGTTGTCCCGAGACCCAACGGCCGTCTGGGGAGAGAAGGAAGGATGTAACGGAGGCGATGTCTTCAGGGGTACCGAGTCTGCCTAAAGGGTGATGCGACACCATACCTTTACGCATCTCGGCGTTCATCCATCCGGTGTCGATCGGCCCGGGATTGACGACGTTAGCGGAAATTCCCTTGGGTCCGAGTTCTCGAGCGGCCGAGATGACGATTCGATCGAGCGCGCCCTTGGATGCCCCGTAGGGGAGGTTGCCCGTGGTGTGGTCGCTTGTGAATGCGACGATCGCGCCGCCGGCGGTGGGAATCTGCCGTGCGAATGCGGCGATTAGTAGTAAGGATGCACGGGCGTTCACGGCCATGTGGGCATCGAAGCTTGCCGCTGTGGTGTCAAGGATGCCGGACTCGACATCGTGGGCATGGCTGAGTACAAGACCGCTCAGCGCACCGCGTTCTGCGGTGATGCGGTCGACGAGATCTTCCGGGCCGTCCGTTGTAGCCAGATCACAGGGATAGTCGCCGCTCTCCAAATCGCTGGTTGTGACATCCCAGCCATCAGCGACCAAGCGAGGAACTATGCCGGCGGCGATACTGTTCGAGCGCGCTGCACCGGTGATGAGAACTAGGGCCATAACGGCACTCTATCTGGGCGTCGCTTTCTCAGCCGTAACTATTCCGCTCAACGATCCTCCAGAGAATAGGCTCGCACGTGTTTACAGGTGCATGCTGAGGACGGTTCGGACGGGGATGTTCCCGCCTCGGTCATCAGGGACGCGATGCATTCCGATTTTCTCAGCTACCCGCTCAGAAGCCCGGTTATCCGGGTGGATGATAGCTATCAGTTCCTTGGATTCAAGATGTTCTCGGGCGTAGTCGCGACAAGCAGTTGCTGCTTCTGTCGCGAACCCCTTCCCTTGTAGGTCGTAGCGAACGTGGTACCCGACCTCAAGCTTCTGCAGGCCGTTCACCTGCTGCCAGGTCAGGCCGCAGTCGCCGATGAACTCTCCGTCGTGCGTCTCGACAATCCACAGACCATACCCGTGCTTCGCGTAGTTCTCCTGGTTCCACTGAATCCAGCTTGCTGCTTCCTCCTGAGACTTGGGCGCAGGGTAGAAGCGCATCATCTCGGGATCCCCGAGCAACGCGGTCATGTTATCGAGGTCAGCATCAGTCATTTCTCGGAAGTGCAATCGATCAGTCGGCTGTGGCGTTAGCATCCAATCACTCTATTTCCGGTGCGTGGCCAAGGCTTACAAACCGATCGCTCATTAGGACGTTGATCAGATTATTAGTTACGGACAGCGGCCACAGCTTCGATTTCCACGAGCTGATGCTTGTATCCAAGGACTGTTACGCCTAATAGGGTGCTCGGGACTTCATGAGCACCGAACGCTCGGCGGACAACCTCCCATGCAGTGACAAGGTCAGCCCGATCGGTCGATGCCACGAGCACGCGGGTACTGATGACGTCCTCGATCCTGGCTCCAGCTGCCTCGAGAGCAGTCGTCATGTTCCGAATACACTGGTCCGCCTGGGCCGCATAGTTGCCCTCGCCTACTGTCGCTCCAGCTTCATCGAGGGGACAGGACCCCGCGAGGAAGATCAGTCGCACATCGGCCGGAGCGGTGGCGGCATAGGCGTACTGCGCTGCGTCCGATAGTGCGGTCGCGCGAATCAAAGTCACTGCTGAAGCCATCGGGCTCTGCCTTCTCTCGTGTCGACTTTCTGTCGTGTCGACGAATTTTTAGCTTCTCATTCACACGTCCCAGGCCACTTGCACGGGCCTCGCTTCGCTCGGGCTGTAAAAGCCCTTTTCTGTTTTTGCTGCTGTCCTGACGGATTGTGCGTGTCCGCTCCGACCTGTCTAGCCCCTACTTCGTCGGGGCCTGCGGTGCAGAAAATGTCCCTGCGGCGCTCCTTCGTCGCTGATTTCCTCCGGGAATTTCCCGCCCCTTGTCCTGCGGGTAGACATGCCTTCGTCGGCCACAGCTTCGCAAGCTCCGCCAGCAGCCAAAACAACGGGGGAGAGGGGAAGCTGGCCGGTCACCAAAGCCGCCCCACTCACCGGCAATTGGTCCACGTCAGCACCCGATTCCAGCCTCTTGACAGACATAGAAGCGTCGGGGGAGGGATAAGGACCACCAACCGACTAAGAGAAAACACAGCAAAATCCGCGTGAATAAGCCTCAAAACCTCTCCTTTTTCAGATGAAAACACTAGAGTTGAGGTAGCAGTACAGCAGTTGACTCTTACTAAAACCACCACGAAACCAAGGACTGAATGCTATGACTCTCACCATCTATATCAAGCCCACCGGGTGCTTTGGATGCGACAAGACGAAGCAGCTGTTCACCGAAGCCGGCGTAACGTTCACCGCCGTTGATATCACCACCAACCCGCAGGCACTGGAGTACATCACCGAAGACCTCGGCTACTCCCAGGCACCGGTCGTTCTATACGAAAAGGGCGGCAGTGAAGACCACTGGTCAGGACTGAACCCCACCAAGATCAAGCAGGTCATCGCCCTGGATGCCAGTGAATAGAACGTACCCAAGAACTGACTCACTCAAACACTCATTTACTCAAATACTCACGGCAGCAGCGACAACACCACAACCACCACGAGAGGCAAGTTGATCATCATGTCAGGCGAAACCATCATCACCGTTATTGGGAACCTCACCGCAGACCCCGAGCTGCGCTTTACCCCGAGTGGAGCCGCGGTAGCGAACTTCACCATCGCCTCCACGCCGCGCACGTTCGATCGGCAGTCCAATGAATGGAAGGACGGGGAAACCCTGTTCCTGCGCTGCTCGGTGTGGCGTGAATCGGCTGAGAACGTCGCGGAAACCCTCACCAAGGGAACCCGTGTCATCGCCCAGGGTCGGCTGAGGTCCCGCTCCTATGACACCAAGGAAGGCGAAAAGCGCACCGTGATGGAGCTCGAGTGTGACGAGGTGGGCCCAAGCTTGCGCTACGCCTCCGCGAAAGTCAGCCGCGCCCAACGGAGCAACAGCGGTCAGGGTGGGGGAGGGCAGGTACCAAGCCAGGGCGGCCAGTCCGACCCGTGGGGAGCACCGGCCAACGCCGGCGGCAACAGCGGCTGGGGTAACGGCCCAGAAACCAGCGAACCCCCGTTCTAAGCCCGTCTATGTCGGTGGCCGGCACTACGCTGGCCACCGACCCGCACACCCTGTAGGAGCCGCAATGTCTGATGAAACACCCGAAGTAGTACAACACGCCGACGACGCTTATGAAGCGATCCGGGCGATCAACCACCTGACCATCAACGCCCCCTCCCTCCCGGCTCCCCTCGTGTACAGCGTGCTGGGGAATCTCAAAGCTTTGGGACTCTCCCAAACCCTGGGGCAGCTCGCCAGCGGACTCGGCCGATCCCTGGACACACACGACGTGTACGAAGACGACGGACGCGACCCCGTGCAATCCATTGCCACCGCAACCGACCACCTCACTCGCGCCGCTGAACTCGCTGCACAGCTCAGCGACGAGCTGGCGAAAGCACAGAACGCAATCAGCCGGCAGGGCTACAACGAGCCCAGCCCAAACTGCAGTGAGTAAGTGAGTAAATGAGTAGACGTAAGCCGGCCTCATTCACCCCGTACTTCACCCAAGCCGACGCTGACCAGGTGCGTGCAGCGTTCCTATCCACAGGCCCCGCCGAGGGGTACGCATCCGTGGCAGACTTGATCGAAACAGCGGTACTCAAAGAAGTCCGCCGGCTGCAGCGCAAACACAACAACGGGAAACCCTGGGAACCCGTACCACCGGGCGCGCTACGCACCGGCAGGCGCAGCCGGGACGAAGAGAGACAGCGCGCTGAATAGATTTCCTAATTCCTTATTAGTGGTTCCCGATTCGCCGAGTTGGTGACGAAGGGACTGCTGGCATCAACGGGCTACGCAGCAACTGCCTTACTGGTGGACTCCTGAGATTTCCTAGGTCCATGGAGGCCCCGCAAAAGAATGGCTGTCACTGGTGAAGTGGTTGCTGCGAAACCTGCCCCACCCCACCCCCGGCCTGCGATGAGCTTGGTGACTTTGCCATTGCTCGGGGTGTCTTTTGAGTACACTGCTCTGCTGCAGTTCATGCTCTTTATGGTGCGAGCCTGCTGCGGGGAGATCTCCCTCTTCTTCCCGGGCCTTTCGAGCCCTTGATAAGGCTGGGACCCCCGCGGTGAGTCGGTGTCACGAACGGCTAGTGAGATGGCGGGCCGAAGAGTCCTGGAATTAGGTCGCCGCGTGCCCGAACAGGCTCATCACCGATTCAGGTTGGTAGAGAGTTAGGAGCTGGTTTGAACGTGTATTGCGGGCTCGATTGGGCCGAACATCATCATGACATCGCGCTGGTCAATGACGCCGGCGAGTTGCTGGCGAAACGGCGCATTACCGATGATGCCGCCGGGTATCGGGCCCTTCTTGAGCTGCTTGCTGAGCATGGCGATACGCCGCAGACACCTATTCCGGTTGCGATCGAGACCAGCCATGGGCTCCTTGTCTCGACCCTGAGGACGGGCACGCGGCAGGTCTACGCGATAAATCCGCTCTCGGCAGCCCGATACCGTGAAAGGTATGCGGTCTCGCGGAAGAAGTCCGACCACGGGGATGCGCTCGTGCTGGCGAACATACTTCGCACGGACAGGGCCGCACACAGGCCTCTGCCTCAAGACTCGGACCTGGCCCGCGCGATCACGGTCTTGGCCCGCGCTCAGCAGGATGCCGTGTGGTCTCGGCAGCAGATGTCCAACCAAGTTCGTTCGCTCTTGCGGAACTACTATCCGGCGGCGCTGGTGGCATTCCTTGGGAAGCAGAACGGTCTCATCCGTGCCGAGAGTCGGGCGGTTCTGGCCGTGGCACCGAGCCCAGGGCGTGCAGCGGGACTCTCCGTCACTCAGCTGCAAGCA
The DNA here is from genome assembly GCF_055657625.1 of Arthrobacter sp. KKT183. Lineage (NCBI taxonomy): Bacteria > Bacillati > Actinomycetota > Actinomycetes > Micrococcales > Micrococcaceae > Arthrobacter > Arthrobacter sp. KKT183. The sequence goes on from NZ_CM145770.1 coordinate 1,622,060, forward strand.
GCCCTCCGCCGTGCCGGACGTGTGCGGGGCATCGCCAAGGAAGCGGCTCGATTGAAGCAGATCTTCCGGGACAACTACGCAAGACTTCCGCATCCTGTTGAGGAAGCAATGGGGGTGCAGCTTACGGCCCTGCTGCTCCAGCTCGATGCAGCATGTCAGGCAGCGGATCGCCTCGCCGAGGCAGTGGAGGAAGCCTTTCTACAGCACCCCGACTCGCAAATCCTCCTGAGTTTCCCCGGCCTGGGTGTCCAACTGGGTGCCAGGGTACTAGCGGAAGTCGGTGATGACCGTGCCCGCTTCGCCGATGCGAGGGCAATGAAGGCTTACGCGGGATCTGCGCCGGTTACTCGAGCATCCGGAAAGAAGACGTACGTAGGCCGCAGATTCGTCAAGAATAATCGACTGATCGCAGCTGGGTTTCTCTGGGCTTTCGCCGCGTTGAAGAGCTCAAAGGGGGCAAACGAACACTACCGGCGCAGACGAATGGCCGGTGACTGGCACGCGGCCGCTCAGCGGAATCTTTTCAACCGCTTCCTGGGCCAGCTCTATCACTGTCTTCAAACCAGCAGCCTCTTCGATGAAGTGAAAGCCTTCGTGCTCACTTCACCGAGTCCGGCACAGTTGTCATCAACCGGCTAGGTGTGTGCCCCGAACAGGGTATGCGGGTTGGTGACGGGATCCTGCAAGAAACAGCCAAGCCGTCGTACTGAGCCGCTCGGCAGAACCTGACTGACACCTTGATTGTCAGACGGTTCAGGAGTCGAAGTGAGTTTGCGCTGGTTTCCCGGAGATACCCTCGACGAGCTGGTCGGCGAGGACGCGCAGTTTGACGTTCTGATGGCTGGAGGCCTGGACGAGAATGTCGAAGGCTTCCTGCTGCGTGCACCGGTTCTGGGCCATGATGACTCCGACGGCGAGGTCGATGCTGGTACGGGACCGGAGGGTGGCTTCCAGATCCTGTGCTTTATCCGCATGTGCAGCGACGCGTACGGCCAGCTGAAGGGCACGGCTTGCCTGCTCCGCGTACGTTTCGGCTTTCCGCACGATGTCGGAGGTGAAGGTATGCGGTTTCTTGGCATAAAAGTTCAGGGCTGCACCGCCGTCACCGCCAATGAACAAGGGAACGCCCAGCATGGAGTAATACCCGTACTCCTGCACTGCAGCGAAGTAGTCCGGCCAGCGGGTATCCGAGCGGGCATCGGCGACAACAGTGGTCTGTTGTGTGTCGATGGCATTCAGGCACGGTCCCTCGTCGAAGCCATACTGGATCTCGTCGAGTTGCCGGGCCTCGTCCCCGCTGCTGGCCACCGTGGTCGCTTTGCCATGCCGGACAAGGGTCACACCGCAGTGAATAATCACCGAGTCACCCAAAATCCTGGAGGAGAATAGCGCCAGTCCTTCGAGGAAGCGGTCGGTGTCTTCGCTGCTGATCAGCAGATCCTGCAGCTGCTCCGCCATGGAAGCATTGACATTGTATTCAGACATTCATCAACTATATGGAGGGAACAACGCGTTCCCAGCGCCGAGGGCTTCGCGGTTCACGCAGACCATGTGCCCACACCCAACGCATGGCCCCAAGGAGGACCACAGCGCATGACGTCCAACATAGGGAAACGGTTCGACACCGCCGGAAACGTCGGCTTCCCCCACCGTCCGGACGGTGGGGGAGAGGCCATCGGTGTCATTCCGCCCCAAACTCCTGTGCGCGCGGAAGGCTGGGTTGGATGAACGATCACACGCACCGGCTCCCGCCAGAAGAAGCTTTCCCGGAAGACCTGGCAATTCTGAGCGACACCGAGTTGGAAGTGCTCAACAGCCGGCTTCACCGGGAGCTGGACGAGGAATACGCCCATGTGAACCCTCAGCTGGAAACTGTTGCAAGGCTCGAAGAAGTGAACCTTGAACTGAACCGCAGAGAAGGCCTCACCGTACGTGCGCAGAGTGGAGCCGGCGACGGGGCTGGAAGCGAAACGGACGGCGATACCGGTTCAATTTGGTAACGCTCATCCTGAGGTACGGGCCTTACTCAGTCGAACATCGATCGTCTCAAGATCCTCCAACGCCGCAGTGAGGAGCTGTTGACCCTCAGTGCTGAAGCCGAGAGGCTCATACCGTGCACGGATCTGCTCAATCGTTAAGACCATCTGCTCGCGAGCGGCTTCCAAATCTGCAACGTGCCGAGCTGAATCCACGCCGTATGTCCTATCGCCTGCCTGCAACCTGCGTCCGTTATCCCCGCAGTTCAGGTGTATTGGGAGCGACCCCGCGGGGTTCCACCGGAAGTTTACGCTCCTACACGGTATCGCATGGGAGGAAGCATTCGGGGTGAGAGGATCTGGCCGCACCTCATAGGTTTCGCAGGTTTGGGGCATCTGCTGGAGGGGAGTCTGGACTTTCCCCACGTGACGGCTCATGTCTCGAAAACCCGTGCCGCCCTGCTGCGTAGTCCAACCTTTAGCGGGTACCGCTCGCTGAAATGAATACACTCAGAACAGGACAAGTCTTGACGGATTAGCACCGTGAGATGTCTTTCGCGGGAAAACAAGAAAGAAACAGGGGTCGGGAGCTGTGTGGTGCAGCCCCCGGCCCCACCTTCATTGACGAGGAAAACCATTGACTGAACGCCAGGAAAGCCCACGCTTCCTCACCATCAAGGACGTCGCCGTGGAGCTCGCTACGAGTGAGTCCCAAGTGCGGGCGCTGCTCAGCTGTGGGGACCTGCCGGCTATCCAGATCGGTGGCAGAGGTTATCTTAAGTTTCGAGCCGTATTCGCCCAATCATTCTGTGCTTGACCTGCGCAAGCGTTACTAGCCCGTCTTTTGGTGATGCTGAGTATCGTGGGTTTCGATAGGCCGTGTTGAGCTTGTTTGTGACGAGGAGGGGCACGATGGTGGTGAAGCGCTTCCTGACTCTGGCTGATGTTGGAGAGGTTTTGAACATCTCTTCTTCCCAGACTTATGCGATCGTTCGTTCTGGTGAATTACCGGCGATTCAGGTGGGAGGCCGAGGTCAGTGGAGAGTCGAGGCTTCTAACCTTGAGGAGTATATTTCGGATGCTTATCAGCGCACCGCTGCCTCGATCAAGGAGCTGAACTTGCAGGTAGACGAGGAGACTGGCTCCTAGGTCGTCGACCTGAGAGATACGACGGAACCCTGTTGAGTGTTTTCCTTGATGAGCATCTGGTTGATTCTCCTGGCCGCTCTCAGCTCATCCTGAGCGTCTTCCAAATCGTCTCGTAGGAGACTGCTACGCGTTTGGGAATCTTCGAGGTCCAGGCGGGCACGTTCGAGGGATCGTTCAAGTAGCCCGATCCGGGTTCTGAGTTCACCTGGAGTTTCGAGGTCAAGCTGCTCCCCGATCTTGTTTCTCAGTGCTTTCTTCAGTTGATCCCTTTCCGCGACGGTTTTTGTGAGTCTGGCGTTGAGCATCAGTACTTCATTGCGCAGGCTGTTGATGGTGGGCGCGGAATCGGTCGGCTTCCTACCAACGTCCTCCTTCGCATGGTTCTGTGCGGCAGCGCTACGTACAGCCTCAAGGAGGTCCGGCACGTTATAGATCAGCCAGGTGCTCACTCCAGCGGACCGGGCGATGCCCGCGGCAGTGATCGACCGCCCTGCCTTTGTATGCGCTGCTATTCCGCGGAGCACTGCTTCACGCCGTCGTTGACCGTCGGCCCTCTTGGCCGCGATGAGCCGTGCTGTACGCAGTGCGGACGTGTTCGTTGTCTCGTTACTGCGCACGTTCATGCTTCCTTGGGCGTCAGTGGCAGGAGCTTCCGCGGAATAGCGGCGGTGAGCGGGTCCTGGGCTGGCGTGGTGGAGAGTGCTTGTAGGAGTTCGGTTGCCCGGTCGATCTCGTTTTGCTCTGCTGGGGAGAGTCTGGTCTTGGTGTCGGCGAGCAGCCGTCTGATTTTGCGGTAGGAGTCTATTTCGGCGGTGAGGCTCTCGAGTACCCAGGTATCGGCGATGGGTCGGGCGAGTTCCAAGTCGGTTGTGAGTGCGACGATGTGAGCGTCGATCAAGGGTAGGTGGGATACGTTGGCGCGGAAGTAGGTGCATCCAGCGCATTTACTGCGCGCCGGACAGGCCTGCCCGCCTGCTTTGACGTTGGATGGCTCTGTGCAGAGCCCCAACGGTGTGGCTACCGATCCGCGGGTGTACGCGGGATAGCTGTGCGGGGGTTGCTGGGCTCCGTGGCGATCGATGGTGGTGCGATCGACGATGCGGATGGCATCGGCTTTGCGTTGCCGGTTGATGCGGATGTACCCAGCGGAGGTTTCGAACTTCTTATGGTTCATCAGTTCCTGAATGACATCCGGAGCTGTGTTGTTATCGGAGAGCCTCTGGGCATAGGTGTGCCGCCAAGAGTAGAGGCGCAGCCGGGAGCGGTCGAAGGTTTCGGCTACGCCACCTGGTCCTTGGGTATGGCCGAGGCAGGTTCTTGATTCGCTCGATCCACCGCCAATAGACAGCGTGGTACCCGCTGATCGTTATAGGCTTGCGTGCTGCTGGCCCGAATCCTGAGAGCGAGGGAAACATCAGATCAGCTGCCCGTGGTTCTATGTCAGTGACTCTGTCGAGGGGGTTGATCCATGCTGTGATGATGTCCGCCGTGGAATGATGGATGGGTAGTTCCAGGCCGATGTCCCCGGTCTTTGGGGCGGCGTAACGGATGAATGGCCGACCGTCGTCGTAATGCTGCAGCGCATCGCGTTTGAGCCCGAGAATCTCAGAGGGACGCCGGCCCAGGTCGCGCAGCAGCTGATAGATCGTTTGGTGCATGTGGTTACAGAGTTCGGCTGGACGGCCGTTGGTGTAGGGGTGATCTCCGGCCACGGTGAACAGGTGAAGATTCTCGTCCAGTACCTTGATGACCTCATCCGGAATGGACTTGTTGACCGTGCTGCGCTTGCGGCCGTTGGCGATCGTGTCCGTGGCCAGAAAGCGGAACGCCGGAGCCAGGGACTGCAGCGCTTCCAGTTCTCGCCCTTCGTGCAGGAGCCTTGGGAACCGGTGGAAATGCTCGTATCTGTACCGTTCTGTGCGGGGCGCACCGTCATGGGTGTCCAGCGTGGAGTAAGCGAGGAATACCGCTTTCGCGTCAGCTCTTCCGAGACGATCCGGGGTGGTTCCATAGGGGCGGCGTAGCAGTGCGTCTGAGGCGATGCTGCAGGACCGGATAAGGTCGCGGATCCTGTCGGCCGGCAGCTCAAAGACGGCCGCGTATTCCTTGGCTGCTTCGCGTAGCCAAAGGACATGGATGGGGCGGAAATCCAGCGTTCCTTTGGAGCTGATGGTGTTGCTGCTGGACTGTGTACGGAGCATGAGGACCGCGGCGTCCCAGATGTCCTCTTTCTTCGCATCGGTGCCCGTGTGCTGATACCGCCAACGGGCCGACCACATCCGTCCGTAGTTCGTGAACCCCTTCTGCAGCCGCTGATCTGTCGAGCTCGCCAGCATGATCTGGTGAAGCTTCTCCATCGTTCGGGCACCCTGCTCCAGGGCGATGGTGATGCAGCGCCGGAGCACCCAGGGATCCAGCCGGTAGCCCTCTTGGTCACGTTGCTGCAAGGTTAGGAGGAATTCATGGCGAAGAATCGGCGGAAGATCAACCAGGGAGAATTCCGTGGTGGACCACTGCCGGCCGATGGGACGCGGAACGGCGGTGAACATCTCAAGAGTCATGCCTTGATTTTTGAACCGCTTCCACTGGAAACGATGGCCGAGACACAGTGCCTTCTCGAAACGCCATTCTTCTGTTCGGCAGTCCGGCACCGAGCACTGCTTGCCGCGTGGGAACACCCCCCGAGCTGTGGCCTGATACTTCTCCAACGGGTAGTCACCGCCGGTGGCGGCAAGGCGCTTTCGCCAGGCGTGATAGTGGTGGTAACAGAGGCCATGGTGGCTCGATATTGCCTTGCAGGACCGTCCACTGACGGTGATGGTGCACCGTTCTGTGGCTTCCGAGATCCGATCTGCACGAGGCTCGGTCGAGTGCTCGCTCTTCGCGCTACGTCTGGCCATCCACTTGCAGGTTAGGCAGTGCGCCCCGTTACTTCGGGCTAATCCGGCACAGCCGGCAGCCGGGCATGGATAGGCGGCCGTCAGCGGGTTGGAAGGATCCGAGGTGAAATGCCAGAGCTTGCCGTCCCATTCGCTGGGCCGCCAGTTTCGGTTGATGCGTTGTTGCAGGAACGCGAGGTAAGTCCCCGGTTCCATGCTGGGGCTTTCATTGAGCAGGATCTGCCGTAAATCAGCTGCCATTGGTCTCGCCGCTTGCTTTGGTGACGGATTCGACTGCTGCTCTCATTTCCGCCGGCGACGCGTGCAGATAAACCTGCGTCGATTCCAGACTTCTATGGCCCAGCAATTCCTGGACCACATCGAGGGGATGCCCTGCCCGAACCCACCTGGTGGCAGCAGTGTGCCGGAGCTGATGCGGGCGCACCCGCACCGCTGTCCTGCGCTCCCACCGTCTGAACATGGCATGGACGCTGGCATAGCGCAGCGGCTCATCGAGGCGGCTATTACGAGAGTAGAGATTGACGAAGACGTAGTCGCTCGAGACCCCGCCGAGTAGCCGGTAGCGCTCATCCTGATAGGCGGCATAGGTAAGCGTCACTGCATCCGTCACCGGAACACTCCGAGTGTCGCGTGACTTCGCCAGGGCGCCATTGCCATTGACCCGGCGGTGAATGTGGACGTGTGGACCGCGTTCGAAGCACCCGGCGTGGGTCGACTCCGGCAAAAAGTGGAGGTCTTCTAAGCGCAGGCCCAGAGCCTCTCCAACTCGTAACCCGCAGTGCACAGAGCCACCAGGCCGAACCCGTCCCGCAGGGCGCTGCGGCCTTGGATCGAGCTGGCCAACCCGATACCGATCGCGGTGATCAGCGGGACCATCACGATGTTCGTGGTCACGCCTCCGGAATCGTAGGCGATCCCGATAACTTCCTCCGGGGCTACGAATGTGGCTGCCAGCACGACCACATAACCGACGATCAGCAGTTTTTGGATCGCCCATCCCCGCAGTATGCGCATGATGCCCAGGACCAGGACCAGGACCAGGACCAGGACCAGGACCAGGCCGACGGAGACGGCCACCACGAGCCGCAGGACCAGTCCATTAATCCGGCCCTCGCTGACGATCTCCGCCTGCTGTGCTACGGCAATCAGGGCTGGCTCGGCCACAACCGCTGCGAACCCGATCGCGAAACCGAAAGGCAGCAGCAGGGCCAGAGCACCTCGTTGAGCAAACCGATTCGACAGGTTCTTGCCCACGGGGAAGACACTCAAATCCAGACCGTGCAGGAACAACGCGATACCAACGGCCACAATCAGGAGCCCCGCCGCCAGCACCAGCGGGTTGTCAGGCATGCTGCGGAACACCAGCAACTGGAAGCTGGTAACGACCACAACGATGGGCTCGACTTCCCCGACCGGACCGTCGAACACGCCATGATCCCGCGCTCACAGGTCGGCACCGTTACACCGGACACGACCATGGGCCAGCTGCGCGCTCTCATGGCGCAGGAGCACACCCGCTACCCGGTGATCTCCGAGACGGAGGAGCCGCTCGGAGTCGTCCAGCTCACGGACCTACTCCGCAGCCGCGCGCCCGAGGAGGCCCCGGTGTCTTCCATCATGGTGCCCCCGCTCGTACTGCCAACGCTCATGTCGCTGCCTGACGCGCTGGCCAAGCTCACGCGGTCGCGCAACGAGCTTGCCTGCATCATCGACGAATACGGTGGCTTCGCGGGTGTCCTGACGGTCGAGGACCTGTCCGAGGAACTGGTCGGGGAACTGACTGACGAGCATGACGACGACCCGCCCGCTGTCATCACGCCCGAGCAGGAGAACACCTGGCGGATGAGCGGTGATATCCACGTCGACGAAGTCGAACGCGCCGTCGGCTACGAGTTGCCCGCCGGTGACTACGAGACCATCTCGGGTCTGCTCATTGCCCACCGCGGTGAACTGCCGGTCACCGGCGAGGTGCTGCGGGTCGAGCTGCCCGACGACCCTCGTGATCTGGTGTTGGATCGACCTGTCCACCGTGTGCTCGAGGTTGAAGTGCTGGAACTTTCCCGGCACGTCCCCAGCGAACTGCTCGTGCGGCTTGTCCGGACCGCCGCTGACGGCGCAGGCTGCACGGATGAGACCGCGATCGGCACCGAGGAGGATCGATGAGTGATCCGCTGATCGTGACCGCCGTGACCGTGCTGCTCATCGTACTGAGCGCGTTCTTTGTCATTATCGAGTTCTCACTGCTCGGTGCCCGCCGCCACCGGCTCGAGGCCGAAGCTGCGACGAACCGGTCCGCCCGTGCGGCGCTGCGCGGCATCAACGAGCTGACGATCATGCTCGCCGGTGCACAACTGGGTATCACCGCAGCCACTTTCGCCCTCGGCGCGGTTACCAAACCGGCCATCGACGCATGGCTGGGCCCCGTGCTCGCGTCCTGGGGGACTCCGGAGCAGTTTGCCGGCGGCGCCGCTTTCGCCCTCTCGCTGCTGTTCGTGACATTCCTGCATCTAGTCGTGGGCGAGATGGCGCCCAAGTCCTGGGCGATCGCGCACCCGGAAACCTCGGCCAAGCTCATCGGTGTGCCCGCGCGCGGCTTCATCTGGTTGGTGCGACCGTTGCTGAGCTGGGTCAACGAGATCGCCAACCGGCTGGTCGCAGCCAGCGGAGTAACTCCGTTGGACCGTGCGGTCGTCGGCGGCCAGGACGTCGACATGATCCGACACCTCGTTGAGCACTCCGCGTCTGTCGGTGCCCTCGACGCCTCCTTCCGCACCCAGCTCTCCGGTGTCCTTGAGCTTCGAGAAGCTCACTATCCAAGCGCTGATCGCACCGGGCGGCGCGCCGACCATGGTGCCGGCCACAGCCACGGCCTCCCATGTGCAGGAAGCCGCCGCCCGCTCGGGCCACCTACGCATCCTCGTGGAGGACCTGGACGGGGGCATCCCCGGAGTCGTTCACGTCCGCGACACACTGCTCGAATCGCTGGAAAGGCCGGTTAGTGAGCTGACCCGCCCCGCGTTCACGCTCGACGCCGGAACACCGGTCTACGAGGCCCTTGCCCAGATCCGGGCAGCCGGGGAGCAACTCGCCGCCGTCATGCACCACGGGCGTTTCGTCGGGGTGGTTACCCTCTCCGACGTCCTGTGCCGGGTCCTTCCCCGAGAACTCACCCAGGAGAAGCGCACCGGTCAATGACGGGCGGAGCGCCGGAGGAGCAACAACTCCGGGAACGGTCGAAAACTGCGAGAAGGGCGGGCTGGAGCCCCCTGAGGCCAGCGATCAGCCACACTTAATCGCGGCACTTTACGGCCTGAGACCTATCGAATCCGGGAATCGTGAAAACCCTGGGGGCGGTCCGGAACCGAGAGTGCAGGGATCGTTCCGGTCGAGGATCAGGTGTTGAGTGCCGCTCCTACGGGCGCCCGTCCCTGGCTTCATCGTTCTGGTAGATGTCGGGGACGCCGTCGTGGTCGGTGTCGATGGACTCGAGATTCTCGATAGCCCGGTAGTGGCGGTTGCGGGCCTGCAGCAACGCTCCGGCCAGCAGAGCCGCTGCCACAGAGCCGGTGAGGACCGCGACCTTGGCGTAGTCGGTGTTGACACTGCCTGCAGCGAAACTCAGCTCGGCGATGAGCAGGGAGACGGTGAAGCCAATCCCTGCCAGCAAGGACACGCCCACCAGGTCTATCCATTGGAAGGACGGGTCCAGGCGCCGGCGGGTGATCTTGGTGGTGAGCCAGGTGGCACCGACGATCCCGATCGGTTTGCCCATGATGAGCCCGGCGATGATACCCACAGCGACGGGGGCGGTCAGGGCTGTGGTGAGTCCTTCCCAGCCACCCACTGCCACACCGGCAGAAAAGAAGGCGAACACTGGCACTGCGAACCCGGCAGAGATGGGGCGGAAGCGGTGTTCGAATTCCTCAGCCAAACCCGGGCCGGCCTCAGGTCCGCCGCTGGCCTTGCTGCGCATCACCGGGACCGCGAAACCGAGCAAAACGCCGGCAACGGTGGCGTGGACGCCGGCCTCGTGAACCAGCACCCAGACCACCAGTCCCAGGGGCAGCAGGATGATCCAGAATGCCCAGGCGTGCCGGCTGAAGAACCGGGAGAAGCGATGCGTGAAGAAGGCGAAGACTGCCAGCGGGACCAATGCGAGCAGCAAGGGCGTGAGCGCTACGTCATCGGTATAGAAGACGGCGATGATTGTTATGGCCAACAGGTCATCCACCACCGCAAGAGTCAGAAGGAACAACCGCAACGCGGGAGGTAGGTGGGAGCCGATGATGGCCAGCACCGCCACGGCGAAAGCGATATCGGTGGCTGTGGGAATAGCCCACCCGCTGACCGTCTCCGGGTTCACAGCGTTGAATGCAACGTAGACGAGCGCCGGAACAGCAACCCCACCGACGGCTGCGGCGACCGGGACCACGGCCTTGCTGAACTGGCGCAGGTCACCGGCCACGAACTCCCGCTTCAGCTCCAGACCCACGAGGAAGAAGAAGATGGCCAGCAACCCGTCGGCCGCCCATTTGCTGAGGCTGAGCCGCAGGTTCCAGGGCTCGTAACCGATCTCGTAGTCACGCAAGGCGAAGTAACTATCCGCGGCAGGAGAGTTCGCCCACACGATGGCGGCCAGTGCTGCAACGACCAGCAGTATGCCCCCGACGGTCTCTTTACGCAGGATCTCCCCGACACGGAGCACCTCGCGGTAGCTGCCACGGTGGAGGCTATCGTGGCTGTGATCCTCCGGGCCAGTGGTGGGGTCGTCGTGGCTGGACAAGGGGGGGCTCCTTGGTCTGCGGGTTCGTCGAATGTGCTCATGCCGACTAGATTTCCTTAGCTCACCAGATCGACAGTCTACGTACGGACCGCCGCGACCGACAGCCACCCCTTGTCCGGTTCACCGCCGGCTGGCAATGGCCAGCAACTCCGGACTAGGGCGAGGTTCGGGTCTGGTCCGGGTTCCGGCGGCCCTTGTGGAGCCCGATTTCGTAGGCTGTGAAGGAGATGAGGGTGGCTGCGATCAATGGTAGTACGAACCAGGCCATGGCTGCGGTGAACCCTTCCAGGGCATCGTGTGCGGTAGCGGTCAGAACGACATATCCGGTGTAGGCCAGGTACAGCCCCACGAACAGGATGCCCTCCCAACGCGCGATCGCGAAGCCGGTGAACGCGACGGGCAGCAGTGCCACCGCGGCTGCCAGCATCACCGGTATATCGAAGGCCACCGCAGCAGCGGATACGGGAATGCCCTCAAGAGAGATCAGGGCGGGCAGTCCGAGCACCACCCCAATGTTGAAGATGTTGCTGCCGACCACGTTACCCACGGCCAGGTCTCGTTCACCGCGGCGCACCGCAATGATGGATGTCGCCAGTTCGGGCAGCGACGTCCCGACTGCCACTACAGTCAGACCGACCACGAGACTGCTCACGCCCAGTGTGGCGGCAATGCTCACCGCGCCTTCCACGAGCAGTGTGGCACCGGCCACCAGTAAGGCGATCCCCAGCAGCACGAGCAGGAGCGATTTGGCGAAAGAGTCCGCAGGCGCCGCCTCTTTCTCTCCGGCCGAATCGGCGGTAGCTGAATCGGCGGTAGGCGAACCCCCGGCCGGGTCCGGCGTCGTGGGGATCTTCGCGTCGCGGCGGCCGATAACGACGGTCATCACAGTGTGCACCACCACGACGCAGAAGAGAACCAACCCATCCACGGCACTGATCCTCCCGTCCAGGGACACGAGGAGCACCCCGACTGAAAGGGCGACCATCAGGGGCAGGTCAAAGCGCACCAACCGCTGCTTCACAGCAAGCGGAACAACCAGTGCGGAAAGTCCGAGGATGAGCAGGACGTTGACGATGTTGCTGCCGACCACGTTGCCCACAGCGAGCCCGGGTTCGTCGCGCAGGACAGCGCCGATGGTCACGGCGAGCTCCGGTGCTGATGTGGCTGCCGAGACCACGGTGAGCCCGACCACCAGCGAGGAAATCCCCACGCGACGGGCCAGCGCTGAAGCCCCCCGCACCAGGAATTCCCCACCCAGCACCAGCAACACCAGCCCAGCCACGATCCGTCCCACGTCAAGTGCATCCATGGGTAGGAGTGTACGGAGCACAGCCCAATCCTGCGACCGGTGCCCGCAACAACTCCACCCCCTGATGCCGAAAATCATGGTGGGTAGCAACCGGTCAACCCACTGTGGAGTCCAACAAGACCGGGGGCAGTCCCGGGTGTCGTCTACTGGGGATAGCTGACTGAACGTTGCAGGGGTATCAGATCGTTGCCCCGCAAGCCGATTCTTGACCCTGATACGTGAAGCGTTTTTCCTCTGCGAAGAGCCCGTAATCTGATCCCGCCTGCGGCGGAACCGGAGGTCAAGCCGCTGCTGATTTCCGGCGGCGGGCGGCGATGAATGAGCGGATGCCGAGCACCACATAGATGATGAGCAGGACGAAAGTGATCGTGCTGGTGATCACCGCGGCAGGACGGTCAGCCTCCCCGGCGAAGAGAGCGCCGAGCTGCAGGACGTTCATCGTGGTGCCGAGGACGCCGAGCACTGCCACAACTAGGGCGATGTGGATGCCGATCTTCTGATTCTTCAGGCCGATGAGGCCGGAGATCAGTATGACACCTCCCAGGACGGCCGGGATCAGCGCCGTCCAGCTGGCGAAGGCGGCGATGATGTAAGCGGTGACGCCGAGGGCGATGAGAACGACGCCGAGTGCAATGGTGATGCGAGCCATGCCGCTCCTTACGCTGTTGGTGATTTCTTCTACACAGCGTAGTAGAAATTCGATCACGACTGGGACCGCTGAACTAAGTCATGAAAAGCCGCCATTCGAAGTTAATAGTCACAGGCACTTATCCGCAGCCAACAGGCGCACGCCAGAACGCATCATGTTATTCCTGTGCCGAGTGAAGCTGTCACGCGGACAGTACTTGGAACAGGGGTGGTTAGCCGACCCGGTGCACCAGACATGCGTCAAGGGGGGGGCGGGGCGCCACTCCAGCAGCCCACTGTCAGACGGCGGAGTCCCTTCGGTATCACCGAATGTTTGGCAGCCAGACGAGCAGCAGGATCCTCCAACTGAAGTTTTCTTTCGTCGTGCAGCTTCTGGCCTAATTTTGCGCGTAAGTGAGGCAGTCGGCGTTGTCCGGACCAGGTCCGACGTGGACTTCGGCCGCGGTGCACATCAAATGACCGTTGTGGACGCGCATTCGGCTCGCTGGCATGCCCCGACACCGGCTAGGACCTTGGGCAGGCCACCGTGTGTGCCGGTGCCGATAAAGGTGGAGCAGGAGGCATGGTCTTGTCTGCCACCGACGGTAATTGCGGCGGCATTGCAGGCAGAGTGGTCGTTGAACGAACAGTTGGTTACGCTGCACTCTGCTACATGCGTTGTCATCAGGGATCCTCCGTGCTTCGGTCGCCCGGGCCGGGCGGCTCCAATACCTACGGTGGGCCAGTCCAACCTCATCAAAAAGACCTAAATATTTGATCTAATCTCCGCCGTCCGTGGGGTTCGACGGTAGTAATAACATCGCACGGTCATACGATGCGGCATGCTCCCTGGCATGATCGTGTCGGTTAGGACGACGGTTTTGCATAGGTTAGAATTTACTCATCAAGGGGAGTACTCCCGTCTGTGATCGGCCCGTCATTACGGATGCACTGAAGCATCTCGGGTCGTCGGTTCCGGTTTCGTCCGGGCGGAGGAGACCTTGGCGTATCCGTTCAACGCCTACCCCTTGGGAGCCACCCTTATGCAGGTCACACCTATGATCTGGCTCATCACCATCGCTGTGACGATCCTGTTCTTCGTCTACGAGTTCTTCGCCCACGTGCGTAAACCCCACGAGCCATCCATCGCGGAATCGGCGCGCTGGTCGGCGTTCTACATCGGACTCGCACTGCTGTTCGGTGTGGGAATCGGCATGGTGTCGGGATGGAAGTTCGGAGGCGAGTACTTTGCCGGCTACCTCACCGAGAAGGCACTGTCGATCGATAACCTGTTCGTCTTCCTCATTGTGATGGCCGGGTTTGCGGTTCCGAAGAAGTACCAGCAGAAGGTGCTGATGATCGGGATCATCATCGCCCTGATCCTGCGCGGCGGCTTCATCGCCATCGGAGCGGCCCTGATCGAAAACTTCTCCTGGGTCTTCTACATCTTCGGCGCCCTGCTCCTCGTCCTCGCCTACAAGCAGGCCTTCAGCAGCCACGAGTCCAACCCGGCTGACGGTAAGTTCATGACACTCGTGCGCCGGGTCCTGCCCGTCACCAACGAGTACCACCAGGACAAACTCACCGTGATCCAGGGCGGGAAGCGCTTCGTCACACCGATGCTGCTCACCATCATCGCGATCGGCTTCGTGGACCTCATCTTCGCCGTCGACTCCATCCCGGCGATCTACGGGCTGACCAACGAGGCCTACATCGTCTTCACCGCCAACGCGTTCGCGCTGATGGGCCTGCGCCAGTTGTTCTTCCTCATCGGAGGACTGCTCGAGCGTCTGGTCTACCTCGCCCAGGGGCTGGCCGTCATCCTCGGCTTCATCGGCGTAAAACTTGTCTTCCACGCCCTGCACGTCAACGAGCTCCCCTTCATCAACGGCGGCGAACCGCTCCTCTGGGTGCCCGAGATCCCCATCTGGCTCTCCCTGCTCTTCATCGCCGCCACCATCGTCGTCGCGACCGCCGCGAGTCTGCTCAAGACCCGCGGCGACCGAAACAAGAACGCCCGCGGGCTGGTCCACGGCGAACCGGTGATCACCGCCGACCCACACGACCGGGACGAGGAATCCGAGGTCGACGAGAAGGCGACGTCCACTGCGGACATGTCCAAATAGCTCCTCACCGGCAGCTGGGAGAGGGGCGGCTCGCCGTGCTTCAGGATCGCTAACGCGTGCCCGGTCACGAGACAACGCCTGGACGGGTCTCGTGACCGGCGTTTCCCATATGCCTGCGGATATGGTGCGCCCCACATCGTTGCCAACCATTCCGTGTCCCCGGCAGGATGACGTATGGGCCGTTATCGGCACTCAACGATGTCGAGTTGTCCTGAGAACTCGACATCCTCGAACACGAAGTTTGCCGGTATTCCCTGAATGAAGGTCCTTGCTCGATGGTGGATTTGAGCCTTCTATTCATTCGGCGCCGCTCGCCGAGCGACTATGCGGCATGCACGGCCGCAATTCTCGCCCGGCGCGACCTTCCCGCATGAAGGGGATTCAGTAATGCGATGAGCGAAAACTGCATAAAGTAGACAGGCGCTACTGACATTCTGGCAGACTGGCAGAAGTTTGCACGGGCCAGTTGTGCAGGCACCCCTCGCCGGGCGGTCATCAGATGGCGAACAAGATTACTACTTGTCAGACTTACCCGACTGTGAGCTCCCGCGGGAGCTCGAGCTTTTTGTGGTGGAGCTAGCGTTGAGGGAAAAACGTCCTGTCACTGCGCTGCGGCTCGACGAGCTGAGGCGGTAGACACCTTTGCCTACGCTCTGAACACCTTTGCTACCTGAAGTTGCCATGCTGCACTCCCTCGATCGAGTTACCAGTATATGCCGTTTTGCCGGTTGCGGACTCTCGCCGCGTGCTGAGAAACACTAAAGTCGGCTCAGTCGTTGGCTCCACTCGTCAGCGATAGGCTCTACGCAGGTGCGCCATTCACTCAACTCATCGTTATCCGGTACATGCTCAAGGGCCAGAGTGATAGCACCGAACGTAAAAGGTGGTCCACCTTGCCTATCGACGGCAATCGGTAGAGCGATGACGAATTGCCATCGACGGATCTCATCCGACAGTTCGCTCAGGTCTTCGGCGAAGATGTCATCAGATCCGAGGCAGCGACCGACAATCCAAGGGCTGTCATGTCCGACCGCGACTTTCCTTAGCAGCGCTGCGTCAGTGTAGAGACGATCGGGAGCTGCCCATTTCACTGCTTTCCCCTCGGCGTCCGAAAGCCATAGAACGACATTCGCTGACTGGCCCATGGCCGCTGTGATGGTCTTCAGATCTTGCTTCAAGTCTGATGAATGCTGTTCTTGCAGGTTGTCGAAATCAGCAACACATTTCTGCCATAACGCGGCAGCTCGATCACGCGGTGAGCGGTAGTCAAGGTCGTCAAAGTACGGCAGTTCTCGCAGCGCTTGGGCAGCGTCCGCATGGTCTTGGGTGATGATGGCTTCCACATTTATCGCTTTCCATTGCTCGGCAAGCGATGGCAGAACGTTCTGAAATTGTGCTCTGCTCAGTCCAAGACCTTGACGAGCCAAAAAAACGACAATTTGCGAGTCCGTCTTAGGAGCAAGCTCACTCAGCCATGCGCGAATATCCGAATCTCGATATGAAGTGCCCGCCAGAATGAGCGGACCGTATCCCAAAGCTTGACCAAGTTGCGCTTGTTGCCAAGAGCCATTTTCCGTTACGAGGTCATTGAACTCCGAGAGAGTAAGAACGACATCGCGAGCGATCCCGCTCGAACGTTCAATGACCCCATGTAGATGGTGAACTTCGAAGTGCCCTGGTAGCGCTCGTCCAGAGAAGGTTGATCGGCTGAAGGAAGGTGTGGCCTTACCTAACTCAGTGGAGACAAGCGTGAGAGCGTCCTCAAGAAGGGTGTCGAAATTGAGGGTAAACAGATTGATGTCGCCAGGTGTTTCTCGAGCCGCTAGCGTTGCTAACGCCAAGTGAAGAGCTCCAGGGCGGAGATCGCTTGGCGCGCCTTCGTACAGGGCTTGCGCTAATACCGTATTCCAATTCGATCCTGCAGCGGTCTTCGCTGCTTCCGCGGCAAGTGCTGGGTCCTGATACGCCAAGAAGGCCTTCGCTGTTGCTTCATCAGAAATAGCCTTGCTGCGGATCAGTAGCTCTATGGACAGCGCGTTCCAGTCCGGCAGTCCCGCTCCGGCGGAGGCTCCCGCGCCTAACAGCACTGCGTAACGTTTATTACCGGCTACCGCGTCCCGTAGGGTCGCGATAACCGCGTCGTCAATCTCTGCTGCGCTCACTTAGCCAATTGTGTCAGCCAAGTGAGTGCGTAGATGTTGATGACACGCATCCGTTCCCTGTCCGCAAGAGTGCCGAGAATCGGGCATGTCACCCGTCTGAATCGCTCTCGGCCTCGTTTAGTCGCACCTCGCGCTCAACGATCTCGCTTGGTGTGACGGTTTCCTTATCTAGACGCACTCGCTCAACCGGAAGGAAGCGCTCACGCGAGGCCTGGTGTTCCTCCTCAGCTATTGAGTGCCTGATCAGCAGATCATTGACAGCCCTGGTTAGGTTTTCGAGCGTTGAGTCACCGTTGGCAACGGCTAATGATCTTCCAAAATCAACTTCTGTGTCTACCGAGTCTTCATCAACGCCCTGACTTCTAATCGTCACAGAACGCACAAAGTACGTGTCTTCTAGGGAGTTCGTGATGTCAGATATGTCCTGACGGATGTCATCCGACTCCTCAGCATTGACGGTAACTGAGCGCCTCAGTCCCTTCAGCTCGACTCGCACCAGCCTGTAGGCCAGCAGTGCTGATTCGAGCATGGGCCAGACGATTGAACTGGCGCTGTCGCGGCCAGTTAGTTTCGTGCCCTTGTGAGCTAAATGAACTCGACTCTCTGCGCTTGGTAGGGACTTCCCGACGGTCGTTCCTCTAAAAGACCACACGCCCTCGTCTGACCGAGGGTCGTCAGAAGCCGGGTCTTCCGCAGATACGTACAAGCCGGCATACCCCCTTCTGGCCGTCCAAGATTGCTTATTACTCTCTATGAGAGGAGTCAGATCCAGGCCGCGAAGCTCAACGTGCAGTTTCTCAAGGTCGGAAAAGGTGAACATGCCGCCGATCGCTTTCCAAAACGCACTAGGTGCATCCGAATTCTTTCGAAGCACCCACGGGAGGATAGACCGCAGTTCAGTATCCGAGAGGACGCCTTGGAAGGCTTCATGGTTTAGGAGGTGAGGGGAGGGGGCAGCACTTGCTGCTAAGGCCAGTATGGAGGCGGCGCGTTCGATTCGGGTGGTTGCCTCGGGTGAGAAGAACTCCGAGAATCGGCGAGGCGCTTCGGCACTGTCACCCGAGTCGCGAGGGAGTGCGATAAGAGATCGAGCATCGGCCGCGCTGACCCAGCCGCGCGCGCCGCGCAAGAAGTTGGCACGAACTAGCTCCGCAACTGGCGATGACTCATCTTCTGGTGTGTCGTCAACAACTTGAAGAGTTGAGGCGCTCGTTACCAAAGCCTCGGGCCGTTGCTCAAACTGACGTGACAAGTCATCAGTCACGGCAGAATCGTCTCGGTGCGCGTCGAGTGTGATCAAGGCAGGAGACTTATCTGGGATGAACTCCGCGTCACGGGCGGCGACGACATTATCGATGGAGTCGCGCAGAAAGACCGATCTCTCTCGGTTTTCTCGTGGCCAGCGAAGGACAAAGTCGGGAATGGCGCTGTGACTGAAGTAGTTGGTGTCGTCGATGCGCGCCGACGGGTCAAGCTCTAGCAGTTCCGTCCTCAGGACGTTTTTAACGCGACGTATGTATTCCTCGGGGTCGCGTGTATCGCGTGCTGCGGCGAGTACAGAATTGAACTCTTTCACAGTCCTGCCTTCTTTCGGTTGAGCTTTTTCCACACTGTGAGCACCTCGGCAGGCGTGAGCATGATTCTCTGCTGCTTCTCACTGAGCACCAACAGCCAGACGCGTTCAGCAACAGCGCGCCCAAGCTCGTGATCATAGGCTCTATCCCCGGCCAACTTTGGGTGTTTTTCAACGGCGGCGGCAACGCTCGCTTCCGAGGTCAAGTCCGCCCAATTGGTTTGAGAAAACGGGTGAGTGGTTGCCCAGATAAATTGACGGGCTTTCGCTCGCATGCCGTTATCTATCTCCCAAATTGAGGCTCCGTAAGCTATCGCCAGGAACTCCTCGAATTCGGCCGGTTGTTTTCCCGGCGAGTTGTATCGCTTACATTCGACGACAACCGGCGGCATGCCCTCCTCGAGGAGCATTCCCGCCAGATCGAATGTCTTCACACCCCCAGGATGAGGAACTTCGCACAGGGCGGCTGACCCGTAGGCGTTCCAAGACAAATCGAGGAAGGTGGTGGCTTCTAACCAACGCTTGAACAGGAAGACGCCCTCACGGCCTAACTCTTGTACCTCTTCAGCTGGCATCTCTAGATCATAAGTTGCGCGTTAGTTGCAGGGCGCACTTGGGGAGCTGTGTTGAAGAGGTGAACCGGTGGTGGTGCAGGTTAACCGTTGGTTCCTGCTGCACAAGCAGGTATGGGTGGGCTACGAAATGCGGGAGCTTGGTGCCCATAATTTGGTCCTCCCTGTTCTGCCCTGAACCCGTCTACCACCATGTCGCTTACGTGCCAATCCTTCAACTTCACCGAGGCGTGAAACACTCCGCGAGATTGAGCAACGCAACTTCTACTACCTGTACCGGTTGAACCGAGCAACTAAATAGCCGGTCGCTCCAACTCTGAAAGGCTGTTGGAATGAGCACTAGAAAGAAATCGCGCAAGCCGGCAGGCCTCTCCGAGAAGGATCCAGGGTACGCGATCTATCGGAGCATCGCTCGCATGGCTAATCAGGCGCCTAAGCCGCAACCGCTGTGGCTGGACAACGATTCACACGCGGAGCAGCGTCGGGCCGCTGCGCCTGGCCTCGCATGGGGATGGCTTCAGCGCACGCTGCGCAACGGCGAAGCTGCGATTAAGCTCGAGAAGAGTGGCTACGGGAGTGAAGCCGCCCCGCTTCTTCGCTCCGCCCTCGAGCACGCGATGCGCCTGGTCTGGGCGGACGCTGGCGAAGGGAAGTTCGTTGAGGTAGCCATGCTTGCCAAGAAGGCTACGAGCAAGAGAATGCTCGCCGCCCAGCATGACGGTTGGCGATTTGATGTGCTTATGGCTGATCAACTCCAGCAGTACGCAGACACCCCCACAGACGATATCCGGAATCTGGAGGAGCTTACTCGCCTCAAGCATGCGATCGACAAGAGTCCGGACGAGATCAAGGACCGTCTTAAGAGCATGTACATGGCGTGGCTTGCTTACACTGCTGCCAGTCATCCTACGATCGACTCTGCTGAGCCTTACATTCATAGACAACCAGACAGCAACTACGTGTCCCTGCTCTCGGTGCCTCGTCCGCGACCGGCGGCGGACTGCGCGGCGGTGTCGAACCTTGCGCTTATTGGTGCCGCGTACGGGTACTCGCGGGTGACTGGTCTTGAGGAGCACTTCGCTCCGGCCCTTCAGGACATTCTCAATCGGAACGCCAGGTACTTCGCTGACCTACCTCAGGAGTAAGTACGAGCAAGAACGACGATATGGCGCTGAGCCCTAATTTCCTATGTCGCGCGCGACGGTAAGTCATCTACCGCACCGGGTGCCTGAACGGTTGAAGGCTCTTCCACTTGCAGGAGGCTCACAGCATCGGCTGTCAATGCGAAAGGCGCGGCAGCGAGGTTGACGACAAGGGCTACTTTTGTGAGCAGATCGAAGAATCGTTTGCCCGTTGTCTTATCCCTAACTACAGCTTGCTGAAGCGACACATTGCGCACGAGCTGGCCAATTGATTCGTCCAGCGCGCTGACGAGAACACCTGATCCTGCTGCCCTGACTACCTCCGTGCTCTCCCAGATACGACGAGCTTGCGTCCAGATGAACGTCTTTGCCTCTACGTCCAGATCATCAGATTCGTTGGCCAGACCCATGATTTCGTGCGCAAGATCCCTGATTGCATCTAGTGCATTTCTGTCGAGGTTGCACGCGGGTACCACCGGGGCAATGTGATAGATGCAGTGCTCCAGCCCGATGAGATCGGTGTCATTGAACTGTTGGTTCAAGCTCGACACCGGCTGCCCCAAGGCAGCGAGAAAGCGCATGGCGTTACCGATATTAGTCATAGGACGCAGTACAAGCTCGTGCGGCGGCACCGGCACGGGCCTTGAGCGGACGGCGGAGCGGATCTGCGTCGGTAGATCGATGAGCTCGGCGATGCATCTGAACATGCGAGGGCTGTACTCGGTATTGGGCTCTCCGTTGTCGAGATCAAAGTAGTCCGATATGGCGCGCCTGATCGGTTCCTTGGGCTCGGGGTAGGAGCGCATATAGGTGAGGAATTCCCAAAGTCGGGACGCCGGGTTATCAGTTGAGGTCGACACGTCAATCTTTCAGGTTGAGAGGGCAGCGAAGGAGTTGAAGAGAAGACGCTGCCGTTCTCTTACATCTTGACAGCGCCTTTGCGCGCCGAGCGCCTTATCAACGACGGAGTCAAGTTTGTCGTGCGCACTGACGAGCTCGGGCGACATGCCTAGAGGCGCATAGTGCTGTTCCAAGGAGCGCTCTGACTTTAGGTTTCGCGCGTCCAAAATTCCTTGGCCGGCGGCCGCGATTGCTGATTTTTGAGCGCTAGTCAGTGGTGGCAAAGGGAAGTTATTCCATGTGACAGTACTCGAAAAGGAAGGGTCTGACTTCATGCGTCCGCCCACTGTCTTCATCCATGTGATGAACATGGATGAAGAAGCAATGCCAAAGATGATTCCGTCGGGGTCCGCTGCTGCATACACCTTGTTCGACACGATTACATCAGGCTCGAGGTGTGCCACTGGAAGGTACCTCCGGTTTTCGCTACTGACCTCGGGGATTCCGACGAATGGAACGTTGGAGACGAAGCCTTTCTGCCTGAAGAGGTGGGGGAATCTTGCCCAGTCCCGGGTCGAGGCTGCTTTGGAGTCGAGCCGCATCTGTTCGACGCCTTTCAGGCGATTCTTCAGTTCGGCAGATTGCGAGGGCGCAAGTGGATCCATGTCTTGTAGCCAAAGGCACCAGCGCTTCTGATTGTTGATCAGTTCTTTTGAGCCGACATAGGGCCGGAGGTAGCGAGACACTACTGGATCTTCGGACATCTTCTCGTGTTCGGCGGGCGTCACCACTAGGAAGCCGCCATCGCTCGGTTTTGACCCGTAGTTCACAAGGGGCATATCGGCTGAGAGGGGAGCATCTTTCTTGCCGACGAGAACATCGGCGCCATCGACCAGGTAGGCATTGATGGCCTTGACTCCGCTAACTTCTACCGGGGTTGATCGGATTGTCGCGTATTCGAAGAGCCGTGGTTTGGTGGATCTCTCGCGAGAGAAGCCGATGATGACGCAGTGTACGGCGGCTTTGCCGGGCGCCTCTGAGTCCCATTGGAAGGTCCGGTGAGCAAATTTGATTCGCCACCCGGCATCGAAGATGGGTTTGAACAAGCGTTCCGGTTGGTCGCCTTGAACAATGCTGTTTGTCGTTACGAACGCCCATTCCCCCACTCGATCCTTGAGGAGGCGCAGAGTGAGTGCATGCCAGCTCGTCACGAAGTCGAGCCGGGAGAGTTGTTTCGAGGTCCCCCAGGCTTGAGCCATGAGGGCGAGCTGCGCGGGAGTTCTGGTGTGGTCGCCTAGGAAGGGTGGGTTTCCGAAGATGAATGTCTTTCCCGTCGGCTCTGGCAGTGTGGAAGGCCAGTCGAGGGTGAGCGCGTCGTGGTGAACGATGTGAGCGGTAATGGTGATGGGTAGACGTTCTGGTGCTGCGCCGATGGCTTGAGCGAGTTTGCGGTTGGCTTGGTGATCAACGAGGAACATGGCTGTTTCGGCGATTTTGGCGGGCCACCAGTTGATTTCGAATCCCCAAAAGCGGTCGATTGTGAGCCGCTGGTCGAGCGTGGCATCGAGTGAGAGGTTAGTGTCTCCGGTTCGTTTGCGCCGTTCGACGATGATGTCGGTTTCGATGTCACGTAAACGCGCATAGGCGACGTTGAGGAAGTTGCCAGCACCGCATGCGGGGTCGACGTAGATGTTACTGGCCAGTTCGTCTTGGAAGGCGTTGAGGGCCTTCACTGTTGTTGATCGAGCGGAGATGAGTCGGTCCGCTCGTTGACGGTATTCATCGAGGAAGAGCGGGCCAATGGTTTTCAGAATATTGGCCTCGGAGGTGTAATGTTCGCCGTCGCCGCGACGGGCTTCCTTCTTCTTCACGAGCTGGAACATGGCACCGAAGACCGCGGGCGAGATGTGGGTCCAACGGAAGCGGCACGCTGCGAGGAGCGCTTCTCGCATGTCGTTCGTGAGGAAGACCGCCGGTGCCGATCCATCGAAGATGCCGCCGTTGACGTAGGGGAATCGATCCAGGGTTTCGGGCACGTTTTTTCGACGGGTAATGGACTTGCTGAGGACTTGAAACAGGGCGTTCAGCTGGGGTCCTAGGTTCTCGGCGGTGGTATCGAACTCAATCCATCGATGGAACAAGTCGGACTCCCATAGGCCTGCGTCGTCCCCGTACAGCAGGAACAGCAGGCGCGTCATCAGGACGGAAGCTTCCTGTGTCGCTTGGTCCTCGTCCTCCGCGTTTTCCGGAGAATCGTCGGAAACGCCTACGTCAGCATCGTCTCCTACCAACGCGTTGAAAAGCCTCGCCATGAGGCGTGCCGCCTGGATGGAAGCTTCTTTCTCCTCCGCTTTTGTAACGGTTTCGAGGCCGGCGAGGAACAACAGTTCATCGAGATGTTCAGATACTTCGTCGATGGTGAACTCGGACGTCCAGCCCTCGGCTCCGAGGCGGTCCACGCGGATATGTTCGAAGTCGCTGACGACGACGAATTTCGGCCATTCGGATTGAGGGATTGATCCGCCACGCAGATAGTCCAGTGCCTGTTCATGAGCTTCCTTGAGGTCCTTACCGAGGCTCTTTGCTTCACCCAGTACAACGCCAGCCCAGAAGAAATCGATGTATCCGCTGCGACCGGTCGACGCGCGGACCGCATCTCTTTCAAAAAGATTAATGCGCTCCGGGATGACCCCGAATGAGCGTAAGAGGTCGGACCAAAACTGTTGAGCGAAGGATTTTTCGGTGTGCGTTTGGCCTTCGGTTCGCCATCCATCGATGCGATCCCTCCACGCGTGGGAGAAGTCATCAAGACTGGATCGGATGGTGCCACGGTCGAGCGCAGATTGCACAAAAGCTCCTTTTTCAGTGTTTTCAGTATCTCGTGTTGTTTCAGCGCCGGCCGCGGAGCCACGCTATGCGCGGGCCAGGGTTGAGGAAGGCCGACCCTTCCTAGGTGGTAAAGGATCGGCGTCGATCAGACCTGGGCGCGTTGCAAGGGGCGGCATATAAGCGGGTATCCAGTCGTCCGACGGGTAGACAGGGTCAACAGGAGTGCCCTGGGCGCAGAACCCTCGTCCTTGATCGACACATTGATGTCGTACGGCCGTGACTGTCGGGTTGAGGGGTATGCGGGTAGGTCCTATGGGGACGATGTATGACGTCCACCGGGGCGGGTTGCCTGCGATGAACCCATCTCCCTGATGCCAGTTGCAACGCGGGCATATCTGCGCGGTATAGCGCTGGTTGGTGGTCTTACTGTGAGTCAGCTTGTACCGCGTGGCATTGGGTAGGTCACTGTTGTTGATAGCCCTCACTATCTGGCTCTCCAGGAGGGACTCCGGTCGATCGATAACGTGTATCGGATACCGTTGTGCGAACCCGATCGTCCCTCGAAGGCCGCAGCGGCTCTGTACGCCGACCGCCCTGATGAACCAGTACGAAAACCACGCCTGACATGGGGGGTTGTAGCACTTACCCATGGCCGTGCCAATCTCAACCTCATCAACCAAAGCTTCATAGCGCGGTTGTAGGGATCCGCCAAGGAGGATGCGCAGCCCTTCCTTCATCGGCACGTGTTCTGATCCGCCGAGGCCAACGGGAACGGCTATGGTCAAAGCCTCATAGGTGCCGGCAATTGTTGTGGCACTAACGGTCAGATCCCGGAGGTGGTTTTTGGGGCCGATGAGCCACCGGCACACCACGCCGTTACGCTCGTACCTCTCGGTCCTCCTGCGAAATTCTTGTTCGGTTTGTGCAGCCCATTGCACTTCGATGGCGAGCTGCATGTCGCCCTTTTTCAGTAGGACGTCAGCGATCCATGATCGGTCTTGTGCCGGCTCTTCTATTAGCGCTGTCCATCCAAGGGATCGAGCAACTTCAGCTACCAGTGCTTTGGTTCGAAGGTGCTCCGCGCTTTCGGGGCCGCCTTCGTGCAGGCCGCAGGTTTCGGCTTTATGACGGAAGAATCGGGTTCCGGTCCGTTTCATCCCTACGGGAATCCCGGGCTCACCGCACGTCAGCGTCAACCCTCTGTCGCGGTAAGTGTCGCGTAACGCGAGCCAATCGTCCGCCGAGAGAGACCAAGACTCAACACGAACGCCACCCCACATGGCTACTGCCGGCATTCCACCCCCATTGATTTACTCAAGATATAAGCATTCCAAGACTCGTTTGTACGCACCGAGGGTGCACCACCTCGCTGCGCACCACAATATGTGTGGAACCGAGATCGGAGTACTAACTAGGATCTCGACGACGGAAACAGTGGACGGCATGGAGTTCGAAGCGGAGTTCGACCGTCTGGATTCCCCAGTGACCGATGCAGCCACAGAAATAACGTATCCGACGGGCCACTCGACGCCGGCGTCAGAACCTACGTCAGGTTCTGACGCTTGGCGGCACCGAAGGTAGGTAGAGTCATCCAGACGGTCGGAGCCGATAGCTAGAGCAGCGGAGCAATAAGGGGGAACTGCGATGGAAAGCTCTCAGTCAATCGATTCTGTGCTTGCTGAAGCGGTCTACACCTTCGGCGAAGTATGTAAAGTCCGAAACTATATTCGCGAGCCTGTCCTCTTCGTTGATCTTGCCGAACTTCCCGGCCTATACAAAGGCATGGCGGGGCTGGGCTGGGACTTTCGCCTCCAAGCCACCAACAAACTGATGGCAGTCACGGAGGACGGCCGTTTGTACTGGGCTACTCGGACGTGGCGACTGCGCGGTCAACCCTACTGGCTGTCCCAGGTGGTTGGCGATTACTACCTGGTGGCGCAGAGGGAAGTCGACTCCGACGAGAGCCGACTTCTTGGCGAAGACATCATGAAAGCACTCCTACAGGCGCTGTCGCTCAGAGAAGACAGTGCAGGAAGACGACCTCATGGATAGCACGTCACTTCCTGCTCGGTGGTCCCGCCCGACCGACTGCGAAGATGCGTGGGCAGCGACCCCCAACAGGCCTGGTCTGTACAAATGGTTTCTC
Organism: Arthrobacter sp. KKT183; assembly: GCF_055657625.1. Classification (NCBI taxonomy): domain Bacteria; kingdom Bacillati; phylum Actinomycetota; class Actinomycetes; order Micrococcales; family Micrococcaceae; genus Arthrobacter; species Arthrobacter sp. KKT183. Next base: position 1,648,194 of record NZ_CM145770.1, read on the forward strand.
GATGGCCCGCTTCCTGAACCGTTCGACTGGCCCGAGCACCTTCGGCCCCTCAGAGTGGGGGACCTTGTCTATGCGGGGAAGGCGACCAACCTTCGCAAGCGAGCCAAACACCATAAGCTGCAAACCCCCAACTCTGCCCTGCGTCGTACGCGGGCGTCGTTGATGGGCCTTCCCGGTATTTGGAAGAGTTCATCAGCCCATCCGGGTATTCCGGCGGAACACCACGCGTTACTGAAGGAATGGATGACGAACAACCTTCTGATGAGCTTCAGAGAGCTCAACGAGGGCGAGGATCTGAGCAAGGCTGAGATACGTCTGCGTGATGAAGAAAAACCACCGCTGAATAAAGACTTCAATTCTCCGGAGCAAGAGCATGTGTCAGCTGTAGGCGAGCTATGGCGGGCACGTGCTGCCGATGGCCGGGAGATCGGTTAGTGCAGCAGGAGTACAGCCTCACAGCAACGACACGCAAAGCATCGCATCGTGTGCCGAAGTTCGACTTTGACTCGGAGCGACCGGATATGAACCGGTTGCAAAAATCGTTTCACCAACGAGTATTTCTGCCCTCGCTACTCGCCGGGTAACCAGTGGACGTGCATGGGCAGTCCGGATACGGGGAGGTGTTGCTGCGCGAGCTCCTAAATGAGCGACGGGGGAATCCGATCTATGCCAAACAAACGCTAGAGGCTCTGGTGAGCGCCTATTCCAAGGGCGACTGTCCCACTCACGCAAAGCAAACGCTGGCCGACTTCTACTTCCTGGAAGGAGACTTCGCTTCTGGATACTCTGCGCTGGGGTGGAGGATCACTCCGTCACACCACTTGACCCTAGCGGAGTATCTTGATCATCCTCGGCTGTCCGCGATGGACATACTTAGGTGGTCCATCGGAGGAATGACTAAGCAAGGTATACGCCACCACCTCACCGCGAGCATGGATGCACTCCAGGATCGGCTCGATGACTTCCACACGCTTCATGGCGTGAGTATCGTGGAGGACCTTTGGCAGAGAGTTACTGCCGACCGATCAGTCAAGGAAGTCGCCGCCAGCATCGAAAGTGAAGTTGCGCTGCGGTTCACACAAGCGGATGTGCTTGTACTCATCGAAGATGCGCGAACGAATCCGCAACCGGCTGAGTTGAATTCGGCGTTCTTTGTCTGGCCGGGTTACGAGGAGCCGATTGACTGGCCCAGTCCGTGGATCTCGTGGCATGGCCACGGGGCACTCCTGTTTGCACTATTCCGAACTCTCATGCGGGAGGCTGAGAACGCCGCTCGAGACTTAGCCGCAACGCCCCGAGTGGGCGAAGGGTGGGTATCTGAGATGACGCTCCTGCGGCAGGTGCGGGAATCCTTTCCCGAGGAAAGGGTTTTGCATCAGGCACGTCCCAGTTGGCTCGCTCCGCAGAGCGTCGATATTTATTTTCCAAATCGGAACGTGGCAATCGAGTATCAAGGTATTCAACATTCGGCTCCGGTCGAGCACTTCGGTGGGAATCAAGCGTTTGAGCTCCAGCAGGAACGGGACGCACGAAAAGCAGCGCTTTGTAAGCAAAACGGGTGTGTACTGATCGAAGTTCATCCGGGATACCAGTCGGCACAAGTTATGTCGCAAGTGCGGATGGCTATCGAGCAAAGTCAGATGAAGTCGAGGGGTTCCTAATCGCGGCCTAGGAGCGGATCTCGGCGTCTGAGCGTCGTGGGTCTGGCTTTCAGCTATCGGGACCCCTCCTTCATACTGCTTTCGGCGAAAGCTTGAGTGCCATCCATCGCTTCGTCTTGTTTCACGCCGTTCTCGAGTCCGAGCTTCTTCAGTTCCTCGGCGGCGCGCGAGCTCGTTCATACGTCGCACGCACCGCTTCTCAGGTACCTGGATGCACTATTCGAAGGTCCTGAGGCATGGGTCAAAAACGGTCGATATCTTTAGTCCGTCTCCCTATCTGCCTTCACGGCGCGGCGTATCCGAGGTGGAAAGTGTCCACGACGCATCTTTGGTCGGCTCATGTCTCCAGAAGATCAGACTAAAATCGTGATGCATTCGAGATGCGCATGAACAAGCTACCTAAGGTCGAATCCCTACCATCTGGTTGTGCTTCAAGCGGGCGGCGGAAGCTGAAAGATGAATTGGTCATTGGGTGACCAGGTGTGCTCGTTGTCGCATCGGTAGCCACGTAGCCACGCTTGACCGTTCACTACGCGAAGGTAGAAGCCCTTTGGATATTCGTCGTCGTGGTTCGGCGGCTCGGCGGCCACTGTGAGGGCACCGTCGGGTGCGCGCCCTGAAGACATTGCTGCGTCGCGAGATGTCATCTGCTCGTTCAAAGCCATGCGTAAATAGGGTCCAGTATCCGCCGGGCACATTAATAACCCATGTGACTGGGCAGCCTCGAAAATCTGAGGAAGTGTCGCCCCACTGGTTAGCCCTAGTTCGGCAACCGTACGCTCGGTGACCACCACTCGATGAGAGGCGAGGTCGTCAAGCACGACGTCCTTGAGTAGGGTTTCCGCGTGGTCGTTGAGAAGGATTCCGCGCGACCTCAGGATGCTCATCAGTTGGCTCCGGGTGAGCCCTCCAACGCGTATTTCAAGTCGTTCGACGCAAGGTGTGTCTGGCATGTATCTCCTTGAGGCGAGTGAGTCTGCTGCATGCGGGACTCAGTCGTTGAATCGGCGGCCCAGAACCGTTACGTCCGAGGCCTCGTACCCCAATGCGTTGTAGAAGTCGATGACTGCTTGGTTGTCGGTGCGCACCATCAGTTGGATCTTGGGTATGTGCCGCTCGAGCACCCATTGCTCGCACGCCTGCATAATCTGCCGGGCGTACCCCTCTCGCTGTCGGTGTGGTGCGACGGCGAGGTAGTAGACCCATCCTCGGTGGCCGTCATGGCCCACCATGGCTGTGGCAATGAGCCCTCCTCGTGAGTCATACCCTCCCAGGACTGTCGACTCGGGCCCTTGCATGGCTCGTACCAGGTCGGCTCGCGCGTCATTCCACGGCCGAGTTAGGCCTACGGCTTCCCAGAGCGCGACGGCCGGTTCGTAGTCGGGAGTGCCGAGAGAACTGATGTGCATCTGTCCCACTTTAGGAGAGTCGCTCGCGGTCGATCGACCACGACGTCCGACAACGACAGAAGTATCAACCTGGTTGGTGTGCCCCTGAGCAAAGCGAATTCAGGTCGTGAGGTCGCTGATCGATAGGGTTTGTTGGTGCCGATAGAGCGTCGCGCGGCTCCAGCCGACGAGGCGAGCCGCCTCTCCGGCTGTCCGTCCTTTGGCCCGGGCATCGGCTACAACAGCCAGTTTGTCGGCAATCACCTGCGGGTCCGAGAGTGGGCGACCGAAGCGTGTCCCGTTTTTCCTAGCGGCTGTGATGCCGGCATTGACGCGTTCGACAATGAGTTCCCGCTCATACTCGGCCAGGGTTGCCAGCATGTTCAGCATCAACCGGCCCGTGGACGTAGCCGGGTCGATCCCATCCGAGAGAGACCGAACCAGGACGCCTCGCTCGCGGAGCAGGTTCACCGTGTTAAGGACGTCGATCAGGGAGCGGCCGAGCCGGTCCACTCGCCACACAACGACAGTGTCGCCCTCGGAGGCGTAGTCGAGGAGCTTCTTCATTCCGGGACGCTCGACCGCGGCCCTACTGCCGGAGGTGACGTCAGCGAAGATGTCGCGTTTCTGCACTCCAGCCGCGATGAGTGCGTCGAGCTGCAACTGCGCGTCCTGAGTGGATGTGCTGACGCGGGTGTATCCGAGATGCCTCATTTGCTCAGTTTGCCCCATAAAGTCCTAGCGGCAGTGCTGCTGAGACATTTTACGGCGAGACGAATTTTCGAGACACTCAACTTAGCGGTATTCCGGTGGACTGCTGGAGTTCAGAGCAGGATGATCTGGTGTCTTGGAAAACTGTTGTTTTTCGAGACGCGCGAGAGGCGAGTAGGCGCAAGGTTCTCCAGAGACTGGAGATAGGGTCACGGTGAATGTTCGGACTTTCGGAACATTTGGCACACGTAAACTGTCCGGATGTCGAGCCCCGCGTTCTTCCTCTACACCCGCAGTAACAATATCGCCGCATCCCGCCGGTTCTACTCGGACCTGTTGGGGCTTGACCAGATCTGGGACGAGGAAGGTGACATCGCCTACCTGGTCGGAGACGCTGTTCAGTTCTCCGTCGGTTACGACCCCGACGCGACGGGTGACGACGAGTGGGCTTTCCAGCCCGGCTGGGTGTTCGGGTTAGGCATCGACCCCAATCCAAGGCATGCCCGCGCGTCGTGGAGCATTCCGCTATCACCCCCGTCGTTTCGGGGCACTGTTGCTCGGCTGCAGGAAGCAGGAATCGCCGCCCTTCGCCCTGAACCCTTCTGGGTCGGTTACTGGAGCTACGTGGTCAAGGACCCAATGGGCCAGACCGTCGAGCTGACGGATCCCGTTAGCCCTGGCCACTAAGCGCGGCGTTCCCGCCTTGCCTCAAGAGACCAATATGGCGATTCAGCCTTACGCGACCGTTGCTGAGATGGCTCTCGGTGCGGAAGGCTCACGACTGGGCCAATGACTCATACGTGGACCAGAACTCGTCCATCGGACGGGGCTGCTCGAGGAGCAGCGCTTCTAGGTATAGAAGGTGCGTGTGCCAACCGGGCAGGTAATTGACCGCCTCGTGCCCCAGCCCTCCGTGCTCCAGCTGCAAGGAGGTCGCATCGCCAGTTGGAGTGAGCACAATTCGTAGGTGTGAGCCCGCTTCGTCCGGGAACTTCCACGTCATGCTCAAGAGCTGCCCTGGGATGCACTCCTGAATGCGGCTAGTGCAGGAGTAGTTTTCGGCGTGCTCAATGGTTACGACGTTGCCGGCGGCGAGCCGGCCGGAGGTCAATCTCCCCAACCAGTGGGGCAAAGCGTCAGGATCAGTGAGACCCCACCACAGGCGCGCTGCGGGCACGGCCATAGACCAGCTGTGCAACACCCGTCCGGCAGCAGTATCGATGGAAGAACTTACGAGGGGCATAACCGGAGCCTAACGCGCTTCTGGGTCTTCCAATGCGACGTCGGGTGGCACATCAACTGAACGCTTCTCGATGGAAAAGCCTCTCTTGATCAAGCAAAGGTTGAAGTACCGGCCCATAGTTGGGCGAAGAGTTTCCGAGAGCACCTGACTTCTAAGCTGGCAGATGAACTGCTTGATCCTTTATTGCCTTCTGGTTTGACTGGCCAGATGCGGAACGTACTGGTGCTAGGGGGAACTGCTTGGCTTGGGTTCGAGATTGCCAAGCAATTGGTAGCGAGCGGCGACGCGGTGACCTGCTTGGCGCGTGGCGAGTCCGGCCAAGCACCTACGGGTGCAATCTTCGTCGAGGCCGATCGGCAATCTGCTGATGGTTACGCTGCAGTAGCCAGTCAGTCGTGGGATGAAGTTATCGAGGTTTCCTATGAGCCTGCACTGGTGCATGGCGCTCTCGATGCGCTTGCTGACAGTGCCAAGCACTGGACCTTGGTTTCGTCAGTCTCCGTATATGCCACGAACACCGATGCCGGTGCTGATGAGTCCGCACCTCTGCTCGAGGCGGTAGACCTAGGAGATTACGCGCAGGCGAAAGTCGCTGCTGAGCAGGTGTCAGAGGAGGCACTGGGTGATCGGCTTCTCATAGTTCGGCCAGGATTGATTGCTGGGCCGGGAGATGGCAGCGACAGATTCAGCTACTGGGTCGGGCGCTTCGCTTTGGCAGGTGACGGGCTCGTGCTATCACCTGAAAGCGACGGGCGGGTGGTGCAGGTGATCGATGTCGAGGATCTCGCTGTCTTCATTGCGAATGTCGGCAAGAAGGGCATCGCTGGTGTCATTAACGCCACCGGTGATCAGCGTTCTCTCGCGGATGTGCTCGCGATTAGCGCTGACGTAGCTGGCTTCGCTGGCGACATAGTGAAAGCTCCCGATGAATGGCTCATTGAACACGATGTGCGATTTTGGGCTGGTCCTCGATCACTGCCCCTGTGGCTACCAGAAGCCGATGTCGCCTTTGCGCAGCGGGACAACACCTCTTTCCATGCTGCGGGCGGCGAATTGAAGGATCTCCGTCAAACCGTGCAACGGATCTTGGACGACGAGCGGAACCTCGGTCTTGACCGTGAACGTAGATCCGGTCTGAGCCGATCAGAAGAACTTGAATTGTTGAACCGACTTCCCCGGTAACCGTTCCCTCATTTGGTCTAGCGTTCGTCTATGGGCCGGCGGTGTTCCGTCGCCGTGAGTGTCCCAAGGCGAGGGCCAGCTGGTGTCTGAGGTGTTCTATTTCTTTGGAGAGCTCGCGGTTCCGTTCCAAAGATGCCTTGAGCCGGATACGCAGAGACTCGGTGCTGGCGCTGCTTCGGTTTGCTCTGCGTTGTTGTGGGCGGTCTCCGCGCAGCCCGACGATGTCTGCGCGTAGATCGGTCTGGGTGTAGAGCCAGGACCTCGATACCCCGGCGGCCGCGGCTACCGCTTCGAAGGTGACGGCACAGCCCTGGTTCTGTAGCTCACGCAGTGCGGCCACAGCTTTGGAGCGAGTAAGTTCGTGCCGACGCTCCGCGGCCTGCCGAATGTGGTGGCTGTTATCTGCCCGCACGGTCGTCCTCCTTCTGGTTGCGGTTCGGGGCTGCAGACGCTTCGTTGTCGAGTGTCTCAATGATCCGGTCCAGGTTGTCGAGCACACGGGTGTTCATTTCAGCGAGCCGCTGCTGGCCACGGGCTTCAGCGGCGGAGATGATCTGTACGACTTGGACCCGATGTTCGCGGTGTTGCGGGAGGAAATCGGCCGTGGTGATGAACATCGGACAGGTCAAGCAGGCATTGGCATGCGGGCAGGTTTTCTGCACGGGCAGACCGCAGTACCCGTTGGGGAGCGCTTGGGTTGCCCTGCCGAGCCGCTGTTTCGCCCAGGCAGCTTCGGCCAGTGGTCCGTCTGGATCAAGTTCAACGACACTGCCGGATGCGTTGACTTTCCGTGCGGCTTCCCAATGCCTACGGATAGTGGTGTCGCTGAGTCTGGCGTAGTGGGCTGTCATCTGGTGGGAGTCGTGGTCCAGGATCCGGCGTACGACCTCCTGCGGGACATCGAGGTTGATCAGCCTGGTTCCCAGAGTGTGGCGAAACCGGTGCGGGCTCACCATGGCTGGAGCGCCATTCTCGTCGGTGACGTTACAGCTCCGGACCCATCGCCGGAGAGCGGCGCTGTAGGAGCTTCCGCTGATGTGCCCGGCACCGTAAACGTCCACGCGGTCATGGGCGAAGAGCAGTCGTTTTCCGGTGTTGCCGGTGCTGTTGACGTAGCTGATTTGCTCTGCGATGGCCCGTTCGAGTTCCTCGTCGATAGGAACGAGGGCTTCGCGTTTCATCTTGTGGTTTAGATACCGCAGGTATGCGGCACCGTCTTTGTCCCGGGTGATGCAGTCCTGGGTCAAGGCGACAGTGTCGCTGATCCGTAGCCCGCACCGGATCAGAATCAGTGTGATCAGCCGGTGATGAGGACTGGGCATCTTGGCGAGATTTTCCGGGTTTTCCAGCTGCGCCATGACGTGTTCGCTCAGTGCCCGGGGCTGCCGGGCGGTCTCTTTGGGATAGTCCTCGGTGTAGATCTGGGCGGTACTGGGCAGATTTGTCACCCAGCCGTGGCGGCGCATCGTGAGCAGGAAGGTGTTGAACTGGCCGATGCGGGTACGGTGCGATGTTGCTCCGGCGCTGTGGGTGTGCAGGTATGCCAGGAACCCTTCGATTACCTCCCGATCTATATCGGCGGTGCCATGGACCGGCATCTTCGTTGAGTCCAAAAACGCGTTGAAGCTTTCCACGGCTTTGGTCCCCAGTACCGCGGATTCAACGGTCAGCCCGGTCGTCAGACGCCAGCGGGCCCATCGTTTGGCTAACTGTTTCAACCAGGGCCGGGTGATGTTCTCGAAATGTACGGTGACCTGGCTGCGGGCAGCGATACCGAGTGCCCTCGCGTGCCAGACATCTTTCGGAAACTCGGCCTCCCACGGCGTCGTATTCCGTCCGACTTTTCCGGTGGGAGCCGTCCAGTCGTCTCGTACAGGCACTGAATTCAGGGTGGTCATATCGTCACCGTTCTGGAGGCAAACCAGCCCGCATCGGCCAGCGCGCGGCGGGCATCATCGCTGGAGACATGGGCGTAGGTCTTGATCGTCGTGGTCAGGCTCGCATGGCCCAACAGTTTGGAGACCACCTCAACCGGCACGTTTTCCCGCAGCAGCCGGGTGGCATAAGTGTGCCGGAGCCAGTGCGGGTCGAACGCGATGCCCGTCGACCGCCGGAGCCGCTGCACCAAGTCATGGACGGCGGCATATGTCATAGCCTTCCCATAGGGGCGTCCCCACAGGTTGACGAAGACGTAGTCAGAATCGAGGTCACCGTATTCGACATCCAGGTAATCGGCGTACAGCCGGATCAATTCGGCAGTGACCGGGATCGTGCGGGAATGTGGCGATTTCGCACGTGCGCCGTTGGTGTTGTCGCGCCGGCAGACGGTGATTTCCCGTTCGGCGACGGCGATGTCCTCATGCCGGAGACCCAACGCTTCACCGATCCGGATACCGGAGTCATGGAGCAGCGCGAAGAGCAGCCGATCCCTGAGGCGCCCGCACGAATCCAAAATGCTCTGGACCTCAACGGGGGTCAGCAGACGCGGAATCTTCGTCGTGGACGGTAGCTTCACCATCTTCCGCTGTTTGGCGGTTCCCTTGCTGATGTGGTGCAGGAAGGGCTTCCATCCTCTTTGGCGGGCGGACGGGTCCCAGCAGGTGATCAGCTCTCCCAAGTCAAGGCCATGGCGGGCGGCATGCTGATAGAAAATCGACACCGTGGAAAGCTTGCGGTTCACCGTTGCCTCGCCGCAATGATGCCCGATCGTCGGAAGCACCGAAAGAACCTCTCCCCGCACGTCCGGCGGACGCCGCAGCCACCGTATGAATGCCCCCACGTCCTCCAGCTTCACTGACTGCCAGTCGAGTCCGTAACCGTTCAGGAAAACAAACCAGTCCTTCAAATCGTGAGCATGTGCCTTGATCGTGTTCGGTGACCGCTCGGTCTCGGCCAGATAGCGTAGGTAACGCTCCGCTGGTCCCACTACACCTGTCTCGCCTATCAGCGTGAACGACACCGCGTTGCTAGCCGGATCCAGCACCTTCGATACCCGCATCGCGCTCCTGTCGCCTGCCTCATGGACGGACAAGACGCTAACCCATCCACGACGAAGCGCCCACAATCCTAAACCTTCGTGAGCTACATGACAGACGGCATGGGGAGGACTAGAGATATCGACCCTTTCTGACTTCGTTCCCTTCCTAACCCAACCGTGTGATTGTTAGTCAGAAATGGCGGTTAATTGCTGTCTGGTATGGCGGATCAGCTGACCCCGATGACGAGGGTGGAGCGTGCGGCTTCGACGACGTCGTCGGTGATGGTGTTTAGGTCGTTAATTTTCATGATGCGTTCGATTTGGGTGAAGAGCCGGTCGACCAGTCGGAAGTTGCCGCGGGTGATGCGGGCGATTGCCGCAATGGCTTGGGCGTCGGTGAAATCGTCTGGGTCCAGTGTGTGGCCGAGGTTGCGCCAGCGTCTTTGGAGCACGAAGCGTAGTTCTTCGTGTGCGAGTGGGCGGTATTCGTGGGCGAAGCCGACTCTGCTGTAGAGCTGGGGGTAGCGGCTGAATTGTTTTTCGATGCCTGGCATGCCGATCAGGATGAGCGCGATGTTGGTTCTGTCGTAGCGGTCGCGCAGGAGTTCTATGGCGGTAGTGGTTGGGTCCCCGGGTAGGAGTCCGGTGACTGTGTGAGTTTCGCATCCGATAATGGGTGCAGGAGGAAATTCACAGATTATGGCACGTAGGCATACCCCGGATCAGGTCGTCGCGAAGGTCCGGCAGGGGCAGAAGATGCTCAATGACGGCAAGCCGATGATCGAGGTCATCAAGGAGCTGCAGGTCACCGAGGCAACCTGGTATCGGTGGCTGCAGCAGTACGGTTCCGAGCAGAACGCAGCCCAAACCAAAGCGGTCAAGGACTTGGAGAAGGAAAACGCCCGGCTGAAGCGGTTGCTGGCCGAGAAGGAACTGGCCATCGACATCCTGAACGAGGTGGCTAAGGGAAAATTCTGAGCCCCGAACTCAGGGCACGTCTTCGGAAGCGGCGGAGCGGGTCACGCGCGCATCAACTACGCCACCCACCCGGACATCCTCACCGAAGCCGTCCAGCGCATGGGCCGCGCGCTCCGGGAACGGCCGGCCAACTAGCCGCGGGCGGCGTACGCCTTCAGCACGCGGTCCGCCGCTCCGCCGAGATTCCACTGTTCGGCCAGTTTCTTCAACTTTTGTTCGTGATCGGTATCGAGCGGTCTGATCCGTGACTCGAATGTTCCGAGGCCGAGGTCCCTGACCACATTCACCACGGTTGGGGCGACAGCGAGGTAATCTGCTGCAGCTGTGAGCTTCCGGCGTATCGACGCAGACATCGAGCTGGAGGGGTTCGAGGCCGCTTCCATGATGCCGTCCAGGTCAACAAACTCCTTGAGCAGGCTGGCCGCTGTCTTATCTCCGATGCCGGAAACTCCGGGCAGCCCGTCCGAAGCATCGCCCCGCAAGGCAGCGAAGTCGGCGTACTGGCCGGGGAGCACTGCGTACTTGCTTACCACCGTCACATCGGTCACTGCTTCAAGTTTGCTCATGCCGCGAGCGGTGTACAGGACGCGGACGCCGGTGGCGTCGTCGATAAGCTGGAAAAGATCGCGGTCACCGGTGACGATATCCACCGGCGCGGCTGCCTGGCTGGCAAGGCTGCCGATGACATCGTCTGCTTCGTGGTCAGCCGCGCCGATGATCGGGAGGTCGAGCGAAGCCAGGACTTCGCGGATCAGGGGCAGCTGGGCAACCAGTCCCTCCGGCGTCTCCTCGACATCAGGACCGTCGGACACATTCCTGGCGACCCGGTGCTCCTTATAACTCGGGATCAGCTCCACGCGCCATTTCGGCCGCCAGTCATCATCCCAGCACGCGACGAGGTGCGTGGGTTCGTAATCGGTCACCAGCCGGGAAATCATGTCGAGCAGCCCGCGCACGGCGTTGACGGGCATCCCGTCGGCTGCTTTGAGACTGTCCGGCAGCCCGTAGAAGGCGCGGAAGTATAGGGACGGAGTATCCAGGAGCATCAGTCGTTCGGCCACACATCGATACTGCCACGGTCAGGCAGAAGATTGACGACGCCGGTGCGCCGTCCGGCTATGAACGACAGCTGGCCAGATAAATCCATTTGGTTGACGAAACCTCTTGAAGGTTGGAGTGATGAAGTTCACACTGGAAACGGCAACTCAAAGCACGAACGAAGCATGGGGCGATCATGAGCGGACTAATGCGATGCCGCCAGTGTCAGAGGACCTGGCTTGTCGAAAGCAAGACTGCTGAAACAGTCACTTCCCAGAATCACGCCTTCCTCAATCCGGGGCATAGAACGGTCACGGTCTGGAAACGGGTGGAGCAGCATGCCGAAGTGAGCGCCTGAGGGATTCCTCCTGTAGGGACGCCTCTGACCGTGCAAGACTGGTCGCATGGCATCCGACAAGGCATCACCCGAGCCTCCCGCGCCCGCGCTCCCTCCGCATGAGGACGAGGTGCGGGAGCGAACCCACCTCGGTTTGATGATCGGCGACACCTGGCATGCGCTGCAGACCCGCATCGCGGAGCAACGGGGCCGCGTGGAGACGATCATCCCGTACACCGGTTACGGCACCACAAGCTGGGTCCGCATTCTGGCACGCGTTGTGCTCTCCAATCCCCGCGATCTCCAGCCGCTCGAAGGCAAGGAGATGATGAAACCCATCAAGGAGGGGCTGCGGGGGTGGCGCAACTTCGTCAGTGCCCCGGTGCGCTACGCCGAAGTGACACTCGAAATCGACGGAACCAGCGCCGTCGTGCATGCGGACCGCGGCGGAGTCATCGACGTTCACGTAGAAGCCTCACTGACACCGGGGTGGCATACCGTCCGGATCAAGTCGGGTGACTCAGTTGTCGCAGACGCTCCAGTCCGTGTTGTTGAAGACGACGTGACGTTCGGCGTTGTCTCCGATATCGACGACACCGTGATGGTGACTGCGCTGCCACGGCCGTTCCTGGCGGCCTGGAACACATTTGTTCTCGACGAGCATGCCCGCACGCCGACTCCCGGAATGTCGGTGCTCATGGAAAGGATCGTGCGGCAGAATCCCGCAGCGCCGGTCCTGTACCTCTCCACGGGCGCCTGGAACGTGGCTCCGGCGCTGACCCGTTTTCTGTCGAGAAACCTCTATCCGGCCGGGCCCAAACTGCTGACGGACTGGGGCCCCACCCGGGATCGCTGGTTCCGGAGCGGCCAGGAACACAAGCGATCCTCGCTCGAGCGGCTCGCGGAGGAGTTTCCGTCAGTGAAGTGGCTCCTGGTCGGCGATGACGGTCAACACGACGAGGCGATCTACGCCGAATTTGCCCGGAATCATCCGGGGAACGTCCGGGCGATTGCCATCCGCCAACTCTCACCAAGCGAGGCGGTACTGGCCGGCGGCCGGTCGAAGAAGAGCCCGGCCGGATCCACCCCCGGGATTCCGTGGGTTTACGCCAGGGACGGCGCGGGCATGTCCGAGCAGCTGAGCAAGCTGGGGATTGTCGAAGGCGCTGTGCGCATTGATCCCGAGGACGAAGCCTAGCTCTGGCTCTGCTCGGAATCCGGCACGGCTTCCTCATACGGCGACGTTGATTCTGCACGCACTGTCAGCAGAATGCGCCGCAAATCCATGCCTAGCGCAGCCGTTGCCTGGATTCGCTGTTCCGCTGCTGCGCCGGAGGCGATCTCCTGCATCAAGCGTTCTACAGCGGCCTCCGCCTCTGTCATGGTGGGTCCATCCGGATCCCAGGCATTCAACGCCTCCGCCGTGCGCACAATTGCATCACGAAGGGGGTCGACAAGCGCCGGCGGCAGGGGAGTGGATTCCGGGGTGTGCCAGATAACCCCCGCCAGCACCTCCGTCATGTCCTGGACGTGGAACGCGATCCGTTCCATCGCCTGCAGGCGCTGGTAATCAGCACTCAGATCCCGCTTGTGGCGCAACCGCCGCGGGTTTCCGCGCCGGCTGCTATCCGCCAGCTGGACCGCGGAACGCACCTCCTGGCCCAGGTTCGACATGCTGCTCTCGCGCTCCGCCCACTCCTCGTGCTCAGGCGGCCAGGACTCGCCCAGGGCCGCAGCCATGTCCGAGAGCTGCTGCGCAAGCAGTTCCCGGAAATTCCGGAGCCCACGGAGCGCGCCTTCCAGGTGAAGCGGCGGAAACACCAGCATGTTCACCGACAAGCCCACGACCACGCCTACCAGCATCTGAATGAGGTATCCGAAGGAATACTCCTCCGGGCTATCGCCACCGACGAGGAGGACAAACAGCGAGGCGATCGGAATCCAGTCACGCCCTGCGCCCAATTTCGGCAGCCCGGCGGCAAGGACGCCCACGCCGACGACGATGGCGACGGATACCACCGAGACGTCACCGATGAGGATGATCGGAAACGCCAGAGCAAAGCCGACGGTCAAACCGATGAGGGTCTGTAAGCCCTGACGGGCCGAGCCGGCGACCGTCGGGTACATGCAGGCCACCGCGCCGAGCGGGGCGTAGTACGGGTATTGGGCAGCTACACCGGGCACCCGCAGCGCGATCCACCAGGCGATGGCGGCAGCGAGGGCTGTCTTGATTGCCAGAAGCACCCTCTCATGGGTGATCAGCTTTCTCGCGCGGGTTCCGGCCGGCGAACCGGTAAGTGAGCTTAGCATTTCTCAAGTATGACAACCGATTATGAGAGTCCAATGAGCGCACGCTTACCGCGGCCGGAAAGAAATGTTTCGCGGGTCTGCAACATTCTTGAAGGCGTGCCTGCCGGTGCCGTAACGTTCAGGTCAAGTTACTTCCGTAACGGGTCAGCGACTCCCCATCGAGGGAGTGTGGGTGCCCCCATGTGGGCCTGACATTTGTTTCGCAGGAGTTCCCTTCAGCGCGGCCGCGCTGTTGTGTGGACTTTCTCCTGCTTCCTTTCCCTTATTTCATTTCGGTCTCATCCGCGCTCAAGCTTTGAGCAGCGGTAACCGGATGTCCTAACGACCGAGGATACGAATGTCACCACCGTCCAAGTCCGCCTATTCCGTAGGTCCCCCGGCTTCGCAGCCTTACCCCGCCCTGTCCTATGAGCTTTATCCTCCCCGCAGTACCGCTGCGGCTGAAACCCTCTGGCGCACCATCCGTGAACTGGAGCAGACCAGTCCGGATTACGTGTCGGTGACCTACGGCGCCTCCGGTTCAAACCGGGATACGGCCGTCGAGTTGCTCTCCCGACTCCTGTCGGATTCATCACTTCGCCCACTGGCCCACCTGACCTGCGTAGGCAATTCCCGAGAGTATCTGCTGGACCTCGTGGATGAACTCATCACCCTGGGCGTCCGGGGTATCCTCGCCCTCCGCGGCGACACCCCGAAAGACCCCAGTGTGGGCGCGGGGGACCTGCCCTATGCCAGCGACCTGGTGAAACTCGTCCGCGAGGCCGAGCGACGCCGAACCGCCCACCTCTGCGCGGGCAGACTGGCCGTCGGCGTAGCGGCGTACGCCACCAGACATCCGGAGTCGCCCAGTTTCGGCCACGACATTGAGGCCTTGCTTGCCAAGCAGACGGCAGGCGCCGATTTCGCAATTACTCAGGTGTTTTTCTTCCCCGACCACTATCAGCGGCTGGTGTCCGCTGCCCGTCGTGCCGGCGTCGACATCCCGATCATCCCCGGCGTCATGCCCCTCACGAGCGTGCGCCGGCTTGATCGACTGGCCGAGCTCGCGGGCATTGAGATGGATCACCAACTGCGGAACCGGCTGGCGGCAGCCACCGACGACGCCGCCCGACGCCGCATCGGCGTTCAGGCAACGGTGAACCTCGCCAATGCTGCTCTCGACGCCGGCGCACCGGGAATTCACCTCTACACCTTCAACGAGCACGCCGCAGCGCTGGACGTGCTCGAAAACCTTCAGCTTCGCCGTCCTCCCGTTCCGGGTGGACTCAGCCGATCCGCTTAGCAAACGTCAAGAAACGTTAGACAAAGGACATATCCATGAGCACCGCATTTCCGAAAGCCACCATCATTGGTTACCCGCGCATTGGCCGCCGCCGCGAGCTGAAGAAGGCGGTTGAAGCCTATTGGGCCGGCCGCACCTCAGCGGCTGAGCTCGAGACAACCGCGGCCGAGTTGCGGGTTGCGTCCTACGCCCGCCTGACCGAGCTGGGCCTGGAGACAGGCAATTACTCCATTCCGGCGTCGTTCTCCCTGTATGACCAGGTGCTGGACACCGCGGTCACCTTTGGTGCCGTGTCAAACCGTTTCAAGGACCTGTACGACGCCGACGGTTCGCTTGGTCTCGACGCTTACTTCACGCTTGCCCGCGGTGACAAGGAGCGCCAGCCGCTCGAAATGACCAAGTGGTTCGACACCAACTATCACTACCTGGTCCCCGAGATCGGTCCCGACACTGTTTTCTCCCTGGCGAATGACTGGATCCTGCGGGACGTCGCGGAAGCCGCTGCGGCAGGGTATTCGGTACGGCCGACGCTTATCGGCCCTGTCACGTTCCTGTTGCTCAGCAAGGCCGCGGACGAGGCTCCCGCAGGGTTCAATCCGCTGAGCCGCCTGGATGACCTGCTTCCGCTGTACGTGGAGCTGCTCGGCAAGCTTGCGGATGCCGGCGTTGAGTGGGTCCAGCTCGAGGAGCCGTCCCTGGTGGCGGACCAGGCAATTCCCGAGCGTGAGGTGGCGGCCGCCGTGGAGCGTGCCTACGCAGCGTTGGCCACAAACGCGGCGAAGCGCCCGGCCATCCTGGTTACCAGCCAGTACGGGTCGCTCGGTTCGTTGCTTCCGGTAATTGCCGGAACCGACATCGACGCGCTGCACATCGACGTCTTCAAGGGCGCCGTGCCCGCGGGGGAGGATCTTGCCAAGTTCGTATCGACCACGCTTGTCGCCGGCCTGGTGGACGGACACAACATCTGGAAGGCCGACCTCGGCGCCGCTGCCTACAAGCTGGCCGAGCTGGAAGCCTCAGTGCCCGCGCTGGCCGTGTCCACCTCCACGTCGCTGCAGCACGTACCGCACGACGTCGGCGATGAGCAGCAGCTTGACGCCCAGTTGCGGAGCTGGCTGGCTTTCGCGGACCAGAAGGTCACCGAAGTTGTCACCCTCGCGCGGGCGATCGGTAACCCGGGAGCCATTGACGCTGAAATCGCTGCAACGGACGAGGTTCTGGCATCCCGTGCCGGAGCCGCCGGCGTGAACCGCGCCGAAGTGCGGAACCGCGCTGCCGCCCTGACGCCGTCGGACTTCTCCCGTGGGGACTATGCGGTGAGGCTCGCCGCCCAGGAGGACGCGCTGAACCTGCCCGCCCTCCCGACCACCACCATTGGATCCTTCCCGCAGACCTCGGAGGTCCGGTCCGCCCGCGCACGTGCCAACAAGGGCGACCTGACTGCGGAGCAGTACGAGCAGCTCATGAAGGACGAGATCAACCGCGTCATCGACCTGCAGGAAGAGCTCGGCTTCGATGTCCTGGTGCATGGCGAGCCGGAGCGCAACGACATGGTGCAATACTTCGCTGAGAACCTCGACGGCTTCGACGTGACGGTCCATGGCTGGGTTCAGTCGTATGGTTCGCGCTGCACCCGGCCGTCGATCCTGTGGGGCGACGTCAGCCGGCCGGCGCCGATCACCGTTCCCTGGACGGAGTACGCCCAGTCGCTGACCGACAAGCCGGTCAAGGGCATGCTGACCGGTCCCGTGACGATCCTCGCGTGGTCCTTCGTCCGCGACGACCAGCCGCTGGGCGACACCGCAAACCAGGTGGCGCTGGCGCTCCGTGATGAGGTGACTGATCTGGAGGCCGCCGGCATCAAGGTGATCCAGGTGGATGAACCGGCGCTGCGCGAACTCCTGCCGCTGCGCACGGAGGATCAGTCCGGCTATCTCGAATGGTCGGTCAACTCCTTCAAGCTCTCTACGGCGTCCGCTGCTCCCGCAACGCAGATCCACACGCATCTGTGCTACTCCGAGTTCGGAGCGATCATTGACGCGATTGACGGGTTGGATGCCGACGTCACCTCGATCGAGGCGGCGCGGTCCCGCATGGAGGTGGTGCATGACCTGGAGGCGCACGGCTTCCAGCGCGGCGTCGGGCCCGGTGTCTACGACATCCACTCCCCGCGCGTGCCGGGTCAGGAGGAGGTCGCCGAGTTGCTGGAAAAGGCTGTGCAGCACGTGCCGGCGCGCCAGCTCTGGGTCAACCCGGACTGCGGTTTGAAGACCCGCGGCTACACCGAGACCGAGGAATCCCTGCGGAACCTCGTCAACGCCACGGTTGCCGTTCGTTCCCAGCTTGAGGCTTCGGTCTCCTAGACGCCCTCACACACGCTGAGTGCGCGGATGACCACGTTGTGCCGCAAGGTATTCGTGTTCATCCGCGCACTCAGCGGCGTTTAACGCCTGAATCCATACCTAAGCCGGGCGGCTGCTCGTCCGCGGGGCGATCCGCCGGTCCTTCAGGACGTCGGCGAGCTGGTCCATGAAGAGACGTACCTGCGTGGTCTGCTTCCCGGCGATCTGGAGCGCGAAGATGCTGCGGGCGAGGCGAATCTCGGGAACATCGAGAGCGACGATACCTTCCGGGGCGCGCAGCATTGCCAGCTCAGGAACCAGTGCAGCACCCATACCCGCCGCGGCCATGGCGAGGCTGGCATTGAAGTCGTCGCAGTAGGCCGCGATATGCGGGTGCAGGTTGCAGCTGGCGAACAACCTTTCAATGACCGTGGCGTCCGAGGTTCCGGGGTGGTGCATGATCCATGGCATGTCCGCCAGCTGCCCTGCGGACACGGCAGACCCTTCCGCGATTCCCCACGCCGCCGGCAGGACCACGCGGAAATTATCATCTCCGATCCACTGCCTGCTCACCGAGGACGGCCAGGCCAACCCGCCCTGCCCCACCTGGAAGACCAGTGCGAGATCCAGTTCGCCACCGTTCCGCAGACCGTGGATGGTCTGCGATGGCTCGCCCACGAAAACCTTCAAATTGATGCCCAGCTGTTTCCACTGCGGTGTGTGGACGAGGCGGGGGAGTGCAAAGGTGGCAAGACTGGGAAAGATCCCGAGCCGCAGTTCCTGCGTCACCGCAGCTCCGGCCTTTGCAGTGGACGCCATGAGGGTGTCGATGTCGGTCAGCACTTTGGTAGCGTGGCGCGCCATGACGACGGCGGCTTCCGTGGGAACCGCGCTCCGCGCGGACCGAGTGAACAGGGTGACGCCGGTATCCCGTTCAAGGGCGGACATCTGCTGCGACACTGCCGAGGCGGTGTAACCGAGGCGGGTTGCGGCGGACGCAAAGGAACCATGCCGGATGACCTCCAGCAGCGTCCGCAGGTGAACTGGGTTGACCACGTCGTCATCTTCTCACGGTCGGCCGACACGCCGAGCCGACACGACACGCACATGACTTTGCCTGTGTGGACAGCAGTCCACAGGCTGTGGACCGACGGAGGAGAAACCGTGCGTTTGAGCCGTTTCCTGGACCCTCCGCATGTGGATTCCCTGTGGACTAATCGGACAGCAAATGACATACTTGTAATACATCATCTTGGGGTCGGCGCCACTGCGTTGCACTAGATGTAGTATCTAGATATCGAATTACCTGCTGGCGTGGCACGTTCCGTATCAACCGTTTGGGCGGTCTGAAGAGCGGCATGAAGCCCACCAACATTGGCCGAATAACAGCACTTCACAAGGGGAGTCAGGGACATGACCGTCACGGTTTACACCAAGCCAGCATGCGTACAGTGCAACGCCACGTATCGGGCCCTGGACAAGAAGGGCATCGCTTACCAGAGCGTTGACATCTCTCAGGATCCGGCGGCGCTGGAGCGGGTTCGTTCGCTCGGTTACATGCAGGCGCCTGTTGTCATCACCGAGAAGGACCACTGGTCCGGGTTCCGTCCGGACAAGATCAATGAACTCGCCCTGGGATCGGTCACTTCCGTAGCCTAGGCCTTTCGTTTCACCCACTCGCGAGGGGCGGATGTAGTCGGGATGACAACACCAACCATCAGTCGAAGTGCCCGTGGACGGGCAGTTGGGGAACCGTTGGAAACTGACGCGCCGCTCATCTACTTTTCGTCGGCGTCGGATAATACCCACCGGTTCGTCACCAAGTTGCCAGTTCGTTCGGCGCGGATTCCGCTCCTCACCAAAGACGACACGCTGCACGCGCTGAGTCCGTTCGTGCTGGTCCTTCCGACCTACGGCGGAATCAGCGGTCAAGGGGCAGTGCCCCGGCAGGTGATCAAGTTCCTCAATGTCGAGGACAACCGCCTGCTGCTTCGCGGCGTGATCGGCGCGGGCAATACCAACTTCGGGGACACGTACTGCCTGGCGGCGGATATTGTCGCGGCCAAGTGCAGCGTTCCCGTTTTATATCGATTTGAACTAATGGGCACGTCCGAGGACGTTGACCGGGTAACCCAAGGATTGGATGAGTTTTGGACATGACAGTCGCTGAA
The DNA here is from genome assembly GCF_055657625.1 of Arthrobacter sp. KKT183. NCBI lineage: Bacteria > Bacillati > Actinomycetota > Actinomycetes > Micrococcales > Micrococcaceae > Arthrobacter > Arthrobacter sp. KKT183. The sequence goes on from NZ_CM145770.1 coordinate 1,667,814, forward strand.
ACAGAAGCACCCGCACTTCCGGAGCGCTTCAAGGGCCTGGGCTATCACGAGCTCAACGCCATGCTGAACCTTTACGGCCCGAACGGCGAGATCCAGTTCGAGGCTGACCGGGAGGCCGCGCACCAGTATTTCCTTCAGCACGTCAACAACAACACCGTCTTCTTTCATGACCTCGAGGAGAAGCTCGACTACCTCGTGAAGAATGAGTACTACGAGCGGGAAACCCTCGATCAGTACACAATGAACTTCATCCGTGACCTGTACAAGCGGGCCTACGAGAAGAAGTTCCGGTTCGAAACCTTCCTTGGCGCGTTCAAGTTCTACACCTCGTACACACTGAAGACTTTCGACGGCAAGCGCTACCTGGAGCGGTACGAGGATCGGGTCTGCATGGTTGCCATGCACCTCGCGCGGGGCAATGAAGACCTCGCTAACCGCATGGTTGATGAAATCATCGAGGGCAGGTTCCAGCCGGCAACACCGACCTTCCTCAACGCCGGCAAGCGGCAGCGCGGTGAGCTGGTGTCCTGCTTCCTGCTGCGCATCGAAGACAACATGGAATCAATCGGCCGCTCGATCAACTCGGCACTCCAGCTGTCCAAGCGCGGCGGCGGCGTCGCTTTCGCGCTCACCAACATCCGCGAGGTCGGCGCGCCGATCAAGCAGATCGAGAACCAGTCCTCCGGTGTCATCCCCGTGATGAAGCTTCTCGAAGACAGCTTCTCCTACGCCAACCAGCTGGGCGCACGTCAGGGCGCCGGCGCCGTGTACCTGCATGCGCACCACCCGGACATCAACCGCTTCCTCGACACCAAGCGTGAGAACGCCGATGAGAAGATCCGCATCAAGACTCTCTCGCTGGGTGTTGTCGTTCCGGACATCACTTTCGAGCTGGCGAAGAAGGACGAGGACATGTACCTGTTCTCGCCCTATGATGTCGAGCGCGTCTACGGCATGCCGTTCTCCGATATCTCGGTCACCGAGAAGTACTACGAGATGGTTGATGACTCGCGGATCAAGAAGACCAAGATCAAGGCCCGCGAGTTCTTCCAGACCCTCGCGGAAATCCAGTTCGAGTCCGGCTACCCGTACATCATGTTCGAGGACACCGTGAACCGGGCCAACCCGATCGACGGCAAGATCATCATGTCCAACCTGTGCTCGGAAATCCTGCAGGTTTCACAGCCCACCACGTACAACGACGACCTCTCCTACGCTGACACCGGCAAGGACATCTCGTGCAACCTGGGTTCGCTGAACATCGCAAAGACGATGGATTCCCCTGACTTCGGCAGCACCATCGAGACGTCCATCCGTGCACTCTCGGCTGTCTCGGACATGTCTAACATCACCTCCGTTCCATCGATTGCTCGCGGTAACGATTCCTCGCATGCCATTGGGCTCGGGCAGATGAACCTCCATGGCTACCTGGCACGCGAGCGGGTGCACTACGGCTCTGAAGAGGGCCTCGACTTCACCAATATCTACTTCTACTCGGTTGTCTACCACGCTGTGCGGGCTTCGAACCTGCTGGCGATTGAGACCGGGCAGACCTTCGGCGACTTCGAGAAGTCCAAGTACGCGTCCGGAGAGTTTTTTGACAAGTACACCGATCAGGAATGGGCCCCACAGACCGCGCGGGTCAAGGAACTGTTCGCCAGGGTGCATATCCCCACGCAGGAGGATTGGCGTGCGCTTAAGGCCTCGGTCATGGAGCACGGCATCTACAACCAGAACCTGCAGGCCGTGCCGCCGACCGGCTCGATCAGCTACATCAACAACTCAACCTCCTCCATCCACCCTGTGGCGTCGAAGGTCGAGATCCGCAAAGAGGGCAAGCTGGGACGCGTGTACTACCCGGCGCCGTACCTGACCAACGACAACCTGGAGTACTACCAGGACGCGTATGAGATCGGCTACGAAAAGGTCATCGACACGTACGCCGCTGCCACGCAGCACGTGGACCAGGGCCTGTCGCTGACGCTGTTTTTCAAGGACACCGCGACCACGCGTGACATCAACAAGGCGCAGATTTATGCCTGGAAAAAGGGCATCAAGACGGTCTACTACATCCGTCTCCGCCAGCTGGCGCTGGAGGGCACTGAGGTGGAGGGTTGCGTCAGCTGCATGCTGTAGTCGACAAGGGCAACTAAAGCAAACGACGACGCCGGTGGGCCGGCAGCAGAAGCCGGCCCGCCGCCGTCGTACATTTATTAGAGGAAATTCACCGCCCTAGCGGGCAGTTCAAGCGAATGGGACAAGGGGTCACGATGACCGAAAAGGTTAAGTTGCTGTCGCACGTTGAAGCGATCAACTGGAACCGTATCCAGGACGACAAAGACGTCGATGTCTGGAACCGCCTGGTCAACAACTTTTGGCTGCCCGAGAAGGTACCCCTGTCCAACGACGTCCAGTCGTGGAACACGTTGACGCCGGCGGAGCAACAGCTCACCATGCGGGTGTTTACCGGCCTGACGCTCCTGGATACCATCCAGGGCACCGTTGGCGCCGTCTCGCTGATCCCCGATGCGATCACTCCGCATGAGGAAGCCGTGTACACGAACATCGCGTTCATGGAATCGGTGCATGCCAAGAGCTACTCCTCCATCTTCTCCACGCTGGCTTCCACGAAGGAGATTGACGAGGCATTCCGGTGGTCCACCGAGAACGTCAACCTTCAGAAGAAGGCCAGCATCGTCATGGATTACTACCAGGGTGACGATCCGCTGAAGCGCAAGGTGGCCTCCACGCTGCTGGAGAGCTTCCTGTTCTACTCGGGCTTCTACCTGCCCATGTACTGGTCTTCGCGCGCCAAGCTGACGAACACTGCCGACCTGATCCGCCTGATCATCCGCGATGAGGCCGTTCACGGGTACTACATCGGGTACAAATTCCAGAAGGGCCTGGAGAAGGTTTCCGAGGAGAAGCGCCAGGAGATCAAGGACTACACGTTCGAGCTGCTTTTCGAGCTGTACGAGAATGAGGTTCAGTACACGCATGATCTGTACGACGGCGTTGGCCTCGCTGAGGACGTCAAGAAGTTCCTGCACTACAACGCCAACAAAGCTCTGATGAACCTGGGCTACGAGGCGATGTTCCCGTCCTCGGTCACGGATGTGAATCCGGCGATCCTGTCGGCGCTGTCACCGAATGCGGATGAGAACCACGACTTTTTCTCCGGGTCGGGTTCGTCTTACGTGATCGGCAAGGCGGTCAACACCGAAGACGAGGACTGGGACTTCTAGCGTCGTCTGCGGCCACACGGCGTTGCTCGCTGCCGTCTGAATCTGGTTTTTCGACCATGTCTTCGGAGCTGAGGGTGGTGCTACACGTATTGTCAGCCCATAGACGAAATGAGAAACGATGCTTAAGGGGCGGCTAGTCGTTGGAATAACGGCGCTCTTGTTCACCATGACAGGTTGTAGCAGTGAATCGCTCATCGGCGCGCAGCCGGACGCACCTCTAACCCACGCGGACCTCGATGTCCTACAGACAACGGCCGGTCAAGAGGACACGATTTCGGCGGAAGCGGACGTTTCCTACCTCGATGAGAACTCTTCACGTTTCCTCGCCGAGCAGGACGGTTTGCTTTTCTACGCGGGGGGTGGAGACGTCTAACGCGGGTTCCAACACCTGTCTCGTCGTCGTGTCGCAGGGTCCCGGCCAAACGACCGGTGGGTGCGATCTAAACATTGGCGAGGAAGTCGGCGCATCGTATATCGCCTTTGGCGTTGAGGCTCGGCTCGTAACCGACGACGCAAACCTTCAGGACTATGTGGACAACGGATGGAGCACTCCTCATCCGAACCTGATCACGAGAAACAGCTGGAGCTGAATGTCCGCAGCTGGAGATTCAGTATTCACTCCAAAAGCTTGCCGGCGACGGAATCGTCCGCGGTGGATTCAGCGAGAGCCCGGAATGAACCGGGAGCCGGGGGCAGCGCTTCGAAGCTGACTCCCTCTGCCGGCGACCAGATGAAGTTCCCTTTAAAGGAGGAATCCATCGCAGGGAAGTCCGCACGGTTATGGGCCCCACGAGTTTCGCGCCGCTCGCGCGCGCACTCCAGGGTGGCCCGAGCGGACAGCAGCGAGCCAAGCAGGTCGTAGGCATGGGCCAGGTCATCGAAGCCGGCGATGTCCGGATGGGCGGTGACGTTCTGAGCATGCTCCTCCAGCACCGCTAGCTTGTCCAGCCCTTCCTGGAGCCCCTGCTCGGTACGCACCACACCGGCATGCGCGGTCATCAGGTTGCGCAACTCGCGCTGTAGGCGCCGTACTGACTCGGTCCCGTTCTCGCGCAACAGAGACTGCATCTCGGTGCGGGCCAGTCCGACGGCGGCCGGATCCCTGCTTATCTCGGTGCGGGAGCCCACGTACGCAGCGACATGCTCCCCGGTGATGCGCCCGTAGACAAGTAGCTCAATCAGTGAATTGCCACCTAACCGGTTGGCCCCATGCAGACCCGAGGAAGCCTCGCCGATTGCAAACAGCCCGTTCACTCCGGTGCTATGGTCCTCCGGTGCTACCCACACCCCGCCCATCGAGTAATGGGCGGTGGGGGCGATTTCCATTTTGGTGGTGGTGATGTCCACCATCTGCAGGTCGATCAGGGTGCGGTAGACCCGCGGCAGCTTCTCCAGGATGGTCTCGCGCGGCAGGTGTGAGACGTCCAGATAGACGCCTCCTTTCTCGGTCCCGCGGCCCTCGGCAACCTCGGTGAATGCGGCAAGGGCCACCCGGTCCCGGGTGGAGAGTTCCATACGCGCGGGATCATAGCGTTCCATGAAACGTTCACCGAGAGCGTTCGTGAGGATACCGCCCTCTCCACGCGCGGCTTCGGAGACGAGGGTGCCGGCGGCGTCGTCGGGCTCCAGGAGGCCCGACGGGTGGAACTGAACAAGTTCCGCGTCGCGAATCCGGGCACCGGCCAGCGCTGCCAACCTGAAGGAGTCACCGGTGTTCTCGTCGCGGCGGGAGGAGGTATGCCGCCAAATTCGGGTGTGCCCACCTGCGGCCAGGATGACCGCGTCGGCGTGGATCTGTACGGGGGTGCCGTCCACGATGTAGAAGCCGTAGGCGCCGAAGATCGTGCCGTCGGCGACGAGCAGGCGGGTGATGTAGACCGTGTCGATAATCGGCACGTTCAGCTCTGCCGCCCGGCGCATCAGGGTGCGCTGGATTTCAAGACCGGTGTAGTCCCCGGCGTAGGCGGTACGGCGGTACTTGTGGGCACCGAAGAAGCGCTGCGAGATCCGTCCGTCTTCCTCCCGGGCGAACGGCATCCCCCACTGTTCGAGGTCCGCAATGCCGCGGGCCGCATTACGCGCTACGGTCTCTACGATGCTCGGGTCGGCCAGGAAGTAAGACTCGCGCAGGGTATCGGCGGCGTGCTGCTGCCAGCTGTCCTCGGGGTCCATAGTGCCCAGAGCGGCGTTGATCCCGCCAGCCGCCAGAGTGGTGTGCGCATCATGCTTGCGGCGCTTGCCCACCGCCAGCACCTGCACCCCACGCTGAGCGAGTTCGATCGACGCGCGCAACCCGGCGCCTCCGGTACCGATCACCAGCACGGACGTGGACAGGAGGCGTTCGGAAGTGTGGTGGAGATTCATATCTACAACGGTAGGTTTGTGCGCTCCATGATTCCAATGAATTATGTGACTCACGATGATGCGTTTAGGCTATACAGGTGAAGCTAGACCAATTGCGCTCTTTTGAAGCGGTAGCTCGAGTGGGGCATTTCACACGCGCGGCCGACGAGTTGTATCTCGCCCAGCCGTCCCTGAGCCGTCAGATCGCCGCGCTTGAGGCCGATCTTGGTGCTGAACTGTTCCACCGGGGCTCCTCAGGAGCAACGCTGACGAACGCGGGCGAGCTGTTGCTGCCCATCGCTCGGCGCATGCTCGGCGACGCGCAGACCGCTCGCGAGAAGATGGACGAACTGTCAGGATTACACCGCGGTCGAGTTCGGCTGGGCGCTCCACCGACTCTGTGCGTCTCGCTGGTCGCCGATGTGCTGACCGCCTTCCGCAGTGCGCATCCCGGGGTGGAACTGCACATCACGGAGGGCGGCTCGCGTTTCCTGGTGGAGGCCCTCAACGAAGGTGCACTGGATCTGGCCCTGGTGGTCACCCGCGCAGTGAACCCGACGGTTCCGGGCACCGAATTAGTTCCACTGCTCGCAGAAGAGCTTGTGGTCGTCTCCTCCGCCGGATCGGCGATGCCGGAAGAGCTCACATTGAAAGAGCTGGCTCACATCCCTCAGGTGGCGTTCAACCGCAGTTACGACCTGCGGGTCGCCACCGATGCTGCGTTCTCCGCCGCTGGTCTGGAAACGGTGGTGGCCGTGGAGGGCGCCGAAATGGACGCAGTGCTGCGGTTTGTTGAAAGAGGGCTCGGCGTGGCCGTGGTGCCGGCGATGGTGGTCCATGACCGCCCCGGACTGCGGAGCGCTCGCTTGGTGAGTCCTTCGCTGACGCGGACCGTCAACTTGGCCCGGCGCAACGACGTCGGGCCCTCGGCCGCCGCTGCCGCCATGCAGCAGTTCGTCTTTGACATCGTGGATCGACTTGCGGCGCCGGGCACCGACCTGGCGCGTCTGGTTACGGCAGCTCCACGGGACTCAGAGAATTAGATCACCCCACGACTGCTGGACATGCCCGGTGTTTGCTCACTCGGATATCGGGGCCCGTTGTCTGTTGCCTACGGCTTCGATTGCTGCGGCGATGCCAAGCAAGACGGCTGTACCGAAAGTAGTACCGAAGGCTACAAGCGCCTGTCGTCAGTTCTGCAAGGCTGAGTAATTGGCGGCTCGGATCGAAATGCAAGCGACAATCACGCTACAGAGCGCCGCACCGATGGCAGCCAGCGAGAAGTAATGCGCGAATGCGAGCAACGTGTAGGACGCGTACGCGAATAGCGCCACCGCGATGAGACCGACCACTGATGCGAGTGCCATCACGGTACGCCGTCGGGGTGCAGGTTTAGCACCCTCGACCTGCTCGGATGAGTTCCTGAGGACAGCAGTAGCGATCTGTATGCCGAACGCTACGGTGACCAGTGTTATCAGGAGCGCCATCCATGCGGATGGAGAAGTCTGCGAGAAGTATCCGACGATAAGCATCAGAACAAGGCTTCCTATCAGCGGTTCTGTCCTGACATTCCTGACTCGTCCCATGAGCCCATGCTAACGAGTCCCCCAGGCGGACCCGGCCCGGCTGGTTTTCTCGGGCCCTAACCAATACGAGCGAGATCCCGTCTGACGTAGCGGAGGTGTGCCCACTCCTCCTCGAGGATCACGCGAATGCAGTCGCCGACGCTTGGATGCCAGTCGCCGCCGCCCCAGGCGTTCTCGCGTTCCTCTGCGAGAAGATCCGGCGTTGCCGTGGCCAGAAAATCGGTGACCTGCTGTTGGCGCTCTGCCCGAACAGCGAGAATCTCCTCGTACGCCGGCAGCTCCACCCGGAAGATCGACATGTCGAAACCCATCTCGCCGGCGCCGGTGAAAATCAGTCCGATCTCGTGGAACGGCTGCTCCTTCCGCAGGATCCCGCTGCCGAGCCAGGCGTCGGTCGCCAGAATGAGGTGCCTCAGGGTTTGAGCCAGAGACCATTCGTCCGCTACCTGCCTGTCCACCAAGTTCGTTGGCGTGCCATCCACAGTCTCCTGCCACGCGGACTGCACCGCGAGCCACCCCTCCCGCAGGCCTTCGGGCATCTGCGCCTTCTGCAGTTCGCGGCCCGGGAACTGCCGGTTGAGTTCGGCATCCACAAGCGGCACCACGTCGACCCCGTTGACGAGAAAACTGCCGAAGAACAGGTCGTGGCTGTCGATGTCGAGTCCGTCCACGTCGACGCCGCGCATCGACACGCCGCTGACATCGGAGAATCGCAGGGTGGCGCCTTTGAAACTTGCCCTGACGAAGGTTGCGCCCTCGAATTCCTTCGTGCTGGTGTAGGTCCTCATGGCCCTCATTCTCCGGTGAAGGCGCGCTGAAAGCTACGGTAGAGGACGATTCTTCACGGAAGGATTGCGTCCGTTCCTAGAACAATGGCCAGGGCACCGCGGGCATTTCACCGCTCGGAGCTGGGAACCGCCCGGATGAGCGCATCCGGGTGCAACGCGCCGCGAGCGCAGCGATTTCGTCCGCGGACAAAAGGTCCGCCAGTTCATGGCCCAGCTCACCGTGCAGGGCTTCGCTGAGGCGATCGACGCCGTCGAGCTCTTCGCTCGTGAGTGGGTCACCGAGCCATCCCCACAGCACCGTGCGCAGTTTGTGGTCGCTGTGGAAGGTCAGCCCATGGTCCACACCGTGCCGATGCCCGTCCTCCATTGCAAGAATGTGGTCGCCCTTGCGGTCGGCGTTGTTGACCAGTACGTCAAACACCGCCATACGTCTCAGCGCGGGGGAGTCCTCGTGGATGAGAGCTACCATCGAGCCGTTCTCGTCCTGACCTTCGAGGACCTGCTTCCAGCCGGTCTTCGGCACCTCGCCCGTCGCAACCAGATTCACCGCGTTCTGGGCTAGATCCGTCTCCTGCCAGAGCTGCACCATCCCTTCACCCAGTGGACCGTCGCGTAGCCAGGTGCGAGGAACGACATTCCAGCCCAGTATCTCCGAGACGAGGTAGGCGGCCATCTCCCGGTGCGCAAGAACACCGTCGGGGAAATCCCAGAGCGGACGCTCGCCTGCTACTGGCTTATAGATGACTGCTGCATCGCCAATGCTGCCCAGGAAGGTCGCGTTCGACGCCGTCGTGATGCGGCCGGTGAGCGTCAGCTCGGCGGTCAACAGGTCCGGCGTCGGCATCAGGCTTCGGGCAGGGCGCAGATGTGCCCATCAGCGTCGATTGGCTGACCGCACAGCACGCAGATCGGACGCCCGGCGCCTACAACCTCGCGGGTGCGCTTGGCGAAGGCGCGGGCGGTACCAACAGGCATGCTGACCCGCAGCACTTCGGACGCATCGGCGTCGTCATCATCGGGGAAGGTTTCGTCTTCGCTCTCAGCGTCGCTGAGCGGGTACGCCTCGACGACGATCTGCGCCGTGGTCGGGTCCCACCCCAAACTCATGACGCCGGTGCGGAACTGTTCCTCTACCGCCTCAAGCTGGTCATTGTCGACGAGTTCGATGGGAGTGCTCGTGGGCACGCTGAAGGGGTTGCCCTCGAGGTTGATGAGCTGATCGAGGATCTCATCGATTTTTTCGGCGAGTTGCGCCGACTGCTGCTTCTCGAGGGCGATGCTGACTATCTGCTTTCCTGCACGTACCTGCAGGTAGAACGTGCGGGCCCCCGGAAGCCCGATGGTGCCGACGACGACGCGGTCAGGCCAGACAAACTCGTGAACAGTTGTGGGCATGTTGCTATTTTAGGCTCATCGCGCTGATGGCGCCGTGTGTCCTGCGCCACCGCCCACCGGTGCGTCGTCGGAAGTGACGCTGGTGGACAGCCAAGACAGATCGCCGGCGTCGGTATTGGTTGCATGAACGGTCGGCCGATTGGCTCCGTAACGCACGATCGACACGGAGGCCGGTCCCACGTTGATGCGTTGGAATAGGTCGAGGTGCATGCCGAGGGCGTCGGCGAGGATCGACTTGATGATGTCACCGTGGCTCACTGCCACCCACACTGCTCCCGGCCCGTGGAGGGATTCGAAGGAGGCGTCGTGGCGTCGAATCGCCGCCACCGACCGGGCCTGCATCGCGGCCATGGATTCGCCGCCGGGAAAAGTGACGGCGGACGGTTGCGATTGCACTGCCGACCACAGGTCCTCGGTGGCGAGATCACTGAGCGTGCGGCCCTGCCACTGGCCGTAATCGCATTCAGTCAGACAGGCATCGAGATTCATATCGACGGCTGCACGCGAGTCGCCGGCCTGGCGATCGTGGATGAATTGGGCGGTCTGCTGACACCGCTCGAGCGGGCTCGACACGACTCCGGCAACCTGGACGGCTGCAAGCCGGTCAGCGGTCAGGGCCGCCTGCTCCCGGCCGACCTGGTCCAGGCTGACGCCGTCGGCCCTGCCAGCCAGAAGCCCTGAAGCATTCGCTGTGGTGCGGCCGTGCCGCACGAGAAGAACTGTCGCCATTCACCCAGCGTAACCATCCGCGCGACGGTGAACCCTCAGGGGACTGGTGTCCATGGTTCACCTGCGCCGAGGCGGACTGTCACATCAGCCCGCCTCCACCGCGTCCGCGGTGATGGCGCTGTCCCTCGTCGTCAGCCCTGAGCTTCACGTGTTTTTCCCGGAGATGGCGCAGGGCAAGAGCGATCAGCAGCGACAGCGCCACTACCGCGAACGCGTCCAGAACCGTTATCCCGGATAGGACCCAGACCGCGAGGGCAATCAGCGTGGCAGAAATGGCGACTGTAGTCACGAGAACTTTCAACGTATTCCCCATAAGGGCATCCTGTCATGAAGAGTTGTCACCAGGCTGCGGTTCATTGGCTGCCTCGGAACTTCCGTCAGACCGAAAGGACACCATGGAACTCAACGAACTACTTGACGCGCTGAAGGCCGGCCACACCATCACGGGGGACTCCCCACTGCACGAAGTGATGCATCGGACCAGCCAACAGGCCCTGCGCATCACCGGCGAGCTGAACGGTCTCTACCAGGAACCTGCGCGGGTGCGGGAGTTGTTAGCCCAGTTGACGGGCAAGCCGGTCGCTGAATCCGTCACAGTCTTCCCGCCCTTCTACTCCGATTTCGGCAGGAACATCACCCTGGGTGAGCGGGTCATGTAGCGAACGCTCTGGGCCCCGTCACCCCGGGAACGGCATGAACGGAACGTCCGGTTTGCCGTCACCGTCCTTGTCGCCATACGCCCTCATGGCGAGGTCGTTAGCCTTTTCCTCGTTCCCATGGATGTGGACGTACCCCTCGCGGAAGTCCTTTTGATGGGCAGATGCAGCGGCGGCCTTCTTGCGCTCGAAGGCGGCGCCCTTTCGTCGGAAGCTAAACATGTCCGGCTCCTTTCCCGTGCCGCATAGCTACGGCGCCGGGCGGACGGCCCATTGCCGACATACCTCCAACATACGCCCGGCCCTCAGGGAAAGCGATAACGAAAGGGGGCCGTTCGCGGGGAACAACCCGAACGCCACGTCTGTTGACATATACGTGAGTGTTTCTACGGCGCCGACCGTCACCCTCGACAACCACTTCGCCCGCCACCTGCCGGAAATGGGCACGCCCTGGCAAGCAGCAGAGCCGGCCGAACCGCACCTGCTGGTGCTCAACGAGCAGCTCGCGGCCGAGCTCGGGCTTGATCCGGCCTTCCTGCGCGCTCCCGACGGCGTCCGTCTCCTCACCGGCGCACGCGTACCCGAAGGTGCAACCCCGGTTGCGCAGGCCTACGCCGGCCACCAGTTCGGCGGGTACAGCCCCCGCCTCGGTGATGGACGCGCGCTGTTGCTCGGAGAGGTTGCAAACCCGGACGGCACCCTGCGGGATATCCACCTCAAGGGCTCCGGCCGCACGCCTTTCGCACGGGGCGGCGACGGACTCGCCGCCATTGGCCCCATGCTGCGTGAATACATCGTCAGCGAAGCGATGAACGCACTTCGCATCCCTACCACCCGTTCGCTCGCCGTCGTGGCCACGGGACGTGCCGTGCAGCGCGAGGAACTGCTGCCGGGCGCCCTGCTGACCAGGGTCGCCGCCAGCCACCTGCGCGTCGGTACCTTCCAGTACGCCCGTGCCACCGGTGACATCGAACTGCTCCGCCGCGTAGCGGATTACGCCATCACCCGCCACTATCCCGAGGCAGCACAGGCACCCAACCCCTACCTCGCCTTGCTTGAATCGGTCATCCGTGCCCAGGCGGAGCTTGTCGCGCAGTGGATGCTGGTGGGCTTCGTCCATGGCGTCATGAACACGGACAACATGACCATTTCCGGTGAGACCATCGACTACGGTCCGTGCGCCTTTCTGGACGCCTTCAACCCCTCAGCGGTCTACAGTTCAATCGACACCATGGGCCGCTATGCCTATGCGAACCAGCCGGCCGCCGCCCACTGGAACCTCACCCGCTTCGCCGAAACGCTGCTGCCCCTGCTCGATGAAAACCAGGACGACGCCGTGAAGCTGGCAGAGCAAGCGCTGGCAGAATTCCCCGCTTTCTACAGCGGTGCCTGGTCCGCGGGAATGCGCATCAAGCTGGGCCTGCCGGACGGCGTCGATGCGGCAGACATCGCAGGAAAGCTCCTGACGCTGTTGGAGGAGGACCATGTGGACTACACGTCCTTCCTGCGGAGCCTGAGCGCTGCCGCACGCGGGAACGTTGAAGTGTCCCGCAGCTACTTCGCTGACCCGGCACGTTTTGATGCCTGGTTGGCGCAGTGGCTCACCCTGAACCCGTCAGCAGACGCCATGGACAGGGTTAACCCCGTGTACATCCCGCGGAATCACCGCGTGGAAGAAGCTCTCGCTGCTGCCGTTGAGGATGACCTCGAACCGCTGGGCACGCTGCTCGCTGCTGTGACGGCGCCGTTTCAGGAGCGTGACGGCTTCGAGCGCTATGCCGCTGGAGCGCCTGAGGACTTTGGCTCGTACCGGACCTTCTGCGGGACCTGAGAAAGCGGGCTAGGGATTGTCGAGATCCTCAGCGGCGAAGGTGTCGCACGCTTCGATGTCTCCCGTTTCTAGTCCCCGCAGGAACCACGCCTGACGCTGCTCACTGGAACCGTGGGTCCACGCCTCGGGGTTGACCTGACCGGTGGTCGATTCCTGGATGCGGTCGTCGCCGACCGCCGACGCCGCTGATAGCGCGTCCTGCAGGTCGGTTCGAGTGAACTCGCGCAGGAAGGGAACCCCGGATTCCGGATCAGGGACCGTTGTGGCATGCGCCGCCCACATGCCGGCGTAGCAGTCGGCCTGCAACTCCACCCGGACTGCTCCGGACTCTGCACCGCGGGGGTCCTGCTGGGATGCGCTCAGTGCGCCCGTCAGGTTCTGGATGTGGTGCCCGAACTCATGGGCAATTACGTACTCCTGAGCCAGCGGCCCAGCGGACGCACCGAAGCGGGTCACCAGATCGTTGAAGAAGGCGGTGTCATAGTACGTCTGCTCGTCCGCCGGGCAATAGAAGGGCCCGACGGCGCTGCTCGCCGCGCCGCAGCCCGTGTTGGTCTGGCCGCTGAACAGGACCACCCCGGGCGGCGTGTACTGGATGCCGAAGGGCTCCAGGTAAGGGGACCAGAAGCTATCCAGGCTTTCAGCGGTGCCAAGGATGCGGCAGTCGAGCCGCTCGTTGGCGTCCGCGCCGGTCTGGCACGCGTTGATGGCGGGATCAGAGTCCGCACCGATACCGGTATCCGTGTCGGTGCCGCCGTCAAGTCCTAACTGGTCCACCACACCCGGGCCGAAGAACAGTGACAGCAGCAGGATCAGGCCGCCGCCGAGGCCGCCGCCGATAGCGACGCCGCGGCCGCGGCCGCGCCGGTCACTCACCCGGGAGGGATCGAACTGGGCATTGTCATTGAAGCTCATGCCAGAACTCTAAACTAGGAAGCCTGCTGTGTATTCGGTAGGCGCCGGTTCCGAGGAGCAGGAGGATCAGTCGTGTGCAGGCTCCCCGGTAACGCGGTGGTCGGCGTGGTTCAGGCCCTCCCGTACCAGGCGTGCGAGGTGCCCGTCCGCAATGCTGTAGATGACATTGCGGCCGCTTTTCCGCGTGGTTACCAATCCCGAGAAACGGAGCTTGGCCAGATGCTGGCTGACTGATGTGCGGGTTGCTCCCGTGCGTTCCACCAGGGAACTGACGTCGCCGGATTCCTCGGAGAGCAGCCACAGAATGTGCAGCCGCGTAGGGTCGGCGAGCATCCTGAACAGGGATGCGCCGACGTCGAGGCGTGCTTCATCAGGATCGTTCGGATGATTCAGGCTGGGCCGCGAGCCGACCGGTTCTTCGCTCAACAGTCCACTCCTTGCTGACAGGTGACTCATCTGCCCCGGTAGCCGGAGGCTCGGCCGTCCAAAGCCGCAATGCTGCCACAGCGCCCAGTGTAGCGAGCGTTGCAAGGATGAACGCGGCCGCAGGCTGCCCGGCGCCGGCTCCAGCCCATCCCGCAATCGGGTAACTGAGAATGAAGCAGGCGTGCGAGAGGGAGAACTGCGCCGTGAACAGGTAGGACCGCGTTGCATCCGTGGCCGCGCGGCGCAGCAGGCGCGCAGACGGCGTATTGATCATCGAAGTACCGGCACCCAGCAGCGCCCACAGCAGGAGCATCAGTACCCAGGTGGGCTGCAGTAACGCGATGACGCCGGCCGCACCCACGCCCGCTGCGATCACCGCGCTTCCACTCACCATGAAGGCCCGGTCCGGAAAGCGCTCCAGCAGTGCCGGCGTCGTCAGTGCCACAGCCATTGATCCGGCGCCGTAGCAGGCGAGGGCGATTGCCACCTCAGCGTTGGTTCCGCCATAGAGATCTCGGACATACACGACGGTATTCACCAGGACGAGCGCGGTACCGCAGGCCACCACCAGGTTCAGTGCGAGGAGTCCACGAAGAGACGGCACCTGCAGGAAGATCCGGGCCCCCAGGGTGGTGCGGTGCAGGAGGGAACCCCGGCGCGCGGGCGGCGGGGGAGCGGGCAACCGGGTGGTTCCGACGAGCAGAGCGGAAATCAGGAACCCAATGACGGTGCCGACAAAGAGACTGGAATAGCTCATAATCACCAGCAGCGCGGCTGCGATGACGGGGCTCAGGAGCGACTCAAGATCGTAGGCAAGCCGCGAGAGGGATAGCGCCTTCGTGTAGTCGCGCTCCCGCGGCAGAATCACAGGAATCACCGACTGGAACGCCGGGGTGAAGGTAGCCGAGGCCGACTGCAGCACGAATACCAGAACGTAGACCTGCCACACCTGATCCACGAACGGCAGCATTAGGGCAACGGCCGCGCGGACGAGGTCAGCTGCAATCAGGACGGCTTTCCTGGGAAGGTGTTCCACCAGTGCCGCCATCAGGGGAGCCACGAAGACGTAGGCCAGCATCTTGATGGTGAGGGCAGTACCGAGGACGGCTCCTGCTCGGCCCGCCGCAAGATCGAACGCGAGGAGACCCAGTGCCACGGTGAGCAGGCCTGTACCAAGCAGCGCAATCACCTGCGCAGAGAAGAGTTTGCGATACGCAACATTGCGGAGGACTGTCAGCACACTGCTCAACATAGTACATACGTGCGCATTTGTGCACTCATTCCCCCAGGTTGCTCGAACATTGACATTTATCGATAGCTCTCAGATACTCATATCGACGAATATCAATGTAACTAGACCAGTGGGCCATAGAACGGAAGGAACAGCGATGCCGGAACAGCGTCACTTGCCCGTCGCCATCATCGGGGCCGGCCCGATCGGCCTCGCAGCCGCCGCCCATCTCCTCGAACGAGGGCTGACACCCTTGATTCTCGAGAAGGGCGACGCCGTCGGGGCTGCCATCCGCCAATGGGGCCACATCCGCCTGTTCTCTCCCTGGCAGTACAACATCGACGACGCCGCCCGCCGGCTTTTGAAGCCGACCGGTTGGCAGGCGCCGCGCGGCTCAGCGCTTCCCTTCGGTAATGAACTGGTTGAGGCCTACCTTGAACCGCTCGCGGCGCTACCCGGCATCGCAGCAGCCCTGCACCTCAACACCGAGGTGCTCGCAGTGACGCGGCAGGGGATGGACAAGACGAGGACCCTGCATCGCGAGGACCAGCCGTTCCTTGTCCGTGTGCTCGGCCCGCGAGGACTTGAGGATCACCTGGTGCAGGCCGTTCTCGATGCATCCGGCACCTGGAGCCAGCCCAATCCGCTGGGCCAGGCCGGGCTGCCTGCCCCGGGAGAGAGCGCTGTGCACCCCTTCATCACGCAGCCCCTTCCCGATGCTGCAGGCAAGGACCGCGCCCGCTTCGCCGGCAAGCGCGTGATGGTAGTCGGCGCAGGGCACTCCGCAGCGAACACCCTGCTAAGTCTCGGACAGGTTGCCAAAGCTGAGCCGGGAACCCGCCTGATCTGGGGTGTGCGCGGATCCGGATCAGCACAGCGGCTCTACGGCGGCGGAGACCTCGACGGGTTGCCGGCCCGCGGAGCGCTCGGAAGCCGCCTGCGCTCGCTGGTGGAGGACGGCGTGGTGGAGCTCCTGACCTCATTCACCATCACTGAACTGGAGGCCGGCGACGGCGCGCTCCTCGTTCATGCCTCGAGCCCGGAGGGCGCACGTGAGGTCGAAGTGGATGTGCTCGTTCCGGCCACGGGGTTCCGTCCGGACCTGCGGATGCTCCGCGAACTGCGGCTCGAGCTCGATCCCGCTGTTGAAGCGCCGCGCGCGTTGGGGCCACTGATCGACCCTGAATTCCACTCCTGCGGGACCGTCCCGGCGCACGGGGCAGCTGTCCTGGCGCACCCGGACAAGGACTTCTACCTCGTAGGTATGAAGAGCTACGGCCGCGCCCCCACCTTCCTGCTGGCCACCGGATATGAGCAGGTGCGGTCAGTCGTCGCCGCCGTTGCCGGCGATGACGACGCCGCTGCGTCAGTTCACCTCGATCTCCCCGAAACGGGGGTCTGCAGCACCGACCTCGGGGGAAGCTGCGACACTGCATCCTCCGGTGGCGAGATGGTTTCGCAGTCCGGTTGCTGTGGTCAACCGGAACCGGTCAGCCTCGGCGTTCCCACCGGGCTCCTGCACGGCAGGATGCTTGCTGATTGAATGGGAGGATGACAGCTGAGCATGCAGAGCACGCGTCCACGCCGCTGGAGGACTACGCCCTCCTGTCTGATCTGAGTACGGGGCCACTGGTATCCCGGGACGGCAGTATCGACTGGCTTTGCTTTCCGCGCTTCGATTCTCCCTCCGTCTTCGCGGCCCTGCTGGGGTCCCCGGAAGACGGACGATGGAAAGTTTCCGCCTCTGACGGCGAGGTGGTTTCCCGGCGGTATCTTCCACGAACGTTCGTCCTGGAAACGACCTGGAGCACGCCCAACGGAAAGATGGTGGTCACCGACTTCCTGCCGCCTGGCGACGCGCAGTCGGATCTGGTGCGCCGGGTGGAGTGCGTCGAGGGAACCGTTGAAGTGGAGCACGACCTGCGCATCCGGTTCGACTATGCCCGGGCGAAGCCCTGGACGCGGCGGGTCGACCTCGAGAAAGTCGGCTCGTGCGGACTGCTGTCGGTTGCAGGTCCGGATGCGCTGCTGCTGACCGGACCGTTGCTGCACCCTCACGAGTCCCAGCGGGCAGAACCACAGACCGGCATGGAAGACCGCCACGAAGCCTCCGCCGAGGGCCATGCGGACGATTACCAGGGCGCTGTCTCGAAGCGGCTGAGCGGTGCCTTTCCGCTTGTAGCCGGCGAATCCGAAAGCTGGGTACTTACCTGGCACCAGTCTCACGAGGGGCTTCCAACTGCAGCAGACCCGGACAGAGCCCTGGAAGCGACTATCGCCTACTGGACTCAGTGGTCCTCCCGGGTGGAGGTTCATGATCGACACGATGAGGCCGTATTGCGATCGCTGATGGTGCTCCGTGCCCTTACCCATGGCAGAACCGGCGGCATCGTGGCCGCAGCCACCACGTCGTTGCCGGAGGAGTTCGGCGGCTCTCGCAACTGGGACTACCGCTACACCTGGCTGCGCGACGCCGCACTCACCATCGAGGCGCTCATTGCGCATGACTTCACCGAAGGTGCGCTGCACTGGCGCAACTGGCTGTTGCGTGCGGTAGCCGGGGATCCGGATCAGGTGCAGATCATGTACGGCATCGCCGGCGAACGCCAGCTCCCCGAAAGCGAGCTGGACCACCTGGCCGGCTACGAGAATTCAAAGCCGGTAAGAATCGGTAACGGGGCTGTGGGCCAATACCAGGCCGACGTCGTCGGGGAAGTCATGCTCGCCCTCGCGGCGCTGAGGGATACAGGGGCAGCCGAGGGCGAGTACTCCTGGGGGCTGCAAAAGAACCTCCTTCGGTTCTGTGAGCAGAACCTGGACCGGAAGGGTCACGGCATCTGGGAAATGCGCGGGGAAGCAGAGTTCTTCGTTCATGGACGAGTGATGATGTGGGCTGCCTTCGATCAGGGGGTCCGGGCAGTGCGTGAGCACGGGCTGGAAGGGCCGGCCGATCGATGGGAGGAGATCCGGGACCGGCTCCGGGAGGAGATCATGGAGCGCGGATTCAACGCCGAGCTCAACTCGTTCACGCAGACATACTCGAACGATGAAGTCGATGCGTCCCTGCTGCAACTGCCCCACACAGGCTTTGTGGCCAGCGATGACCCGAAGATGCTTGGCACCGTGGCCCGCATTGAGGAGCAATTGCAGGATGCCCATGGGCTCCTGCACCGTTACCGCACAGCATCCGGCCTCGATGGTTTGGAGGGCCACGAATACCCATTCCTGATCTGCACGTTCTGGCTTGTGGAACAGTATGCAAACAGCCGCCGCACCGACGATGCCACGGCGTTGCTTGACCGGCTCACCGGTTACGCGAATGACCTCGGACTGTACGCGGAAGAGTACGATCCGGTGAGCGGCCGGCTGGCAGGCAACTTCCCGCAGGCCTTCAGTCACCTAGGCTTTATTCGTGCCTCGGACGCCGTCAACAGGGCACGAGTCCAGCCTTAACCGAGCTTTCCCTCAGGAGCGTGTTTTCCCACCATGGCAGATTCCTACTACCGTCCGGCGGGCGGGGGCCGGTTCGAGGCCACAATTCATGCACAGGGTGCCTGGAACGCACACGAGCAGCACATGGCGCCCGCATCCGGTCTGCTCGCACATTGCCTTGAACAGTTCCAGCCACGCGCAGAGCTGCAGATGGCGCGCATCTCGTTCGAGATCCTGGGCCTCATACCGCTGGAGACCGTCGAGGTGACCACCCGGATGGTGCGCCCAGGGAGGACCATCGAGTTGCTGGAAGCGGAGATGAACCATGGCGGGCGGACAGCTATCCGCGCCCGCGCCTGGCGGTTGGCTTCGAGCGATACCTCGTCCGTCGCGGCGCTTGAGGACGAGTCCATGCCGGGACCGGATGAGGGTGAGGAGCACGACGCCGTGGCGGAGTGGCCCGGCGGCTACATCCAGTCGATTGATGTCCGCAAGATCGAAGGCCACAGGCCCGGCCGGGGCAGGGTCTGGTTGCGGACGCCCCACCCGCTGGTGGAGGGTGAAGCGTCGTCAGACTCGGCCCGGCTGATCGGGCTCATCGACACCGCAAACGGAATCGCCACGCGGGTTCCTCCCGGACCCGGCAGCTGGGCGTTTCCCAACGTCGACCTGCAGGTGCACCTTCACCGCCAGTCCTCGGGCCAGTGGCTCGGCCTCGATACCCGAGTGAGTTTCGGGCGGGAAGGAATCGGGCTGACCTCGTCCGTCCTGCACGACCTCGACGGGCCGTTCGGCCGGAGTGAGCAGATCCTTACGCTGCGCAAGCTCTAACTCCAGGCGGGGGAATGCAGCGAGCAGCGTCGTCGTTGGCAGATTGTGTAATCGCGCTCACAGCGCAACCGGCGCTGAGCCGTTCAGAGGATTGAGGACATCATGGCCAAGGCAGTCTGGAACAACCAGGTCATTGCGGAGTCTGACTCCACCGAGATGGTCGAGGGGAACCACTACTTCCCGAAGGAAAGCGTCAAGCAGGAGTTCCTCCGATCGAGTGACATGCACACCACATGTCCCTGGAAGGGTGACGCCAGCTACTTCAGCCTGGAGGTGGACGGTGAGAGCAATCCGGACGCCGCATGGACCTACCCGGAGCCGAAGGAAGCCGCCGCGAACATCAAGGACCACGTGGCGTTCTGGCGCGGCGTGATCGTGACCGACTGAAGAGCAGTGCACGCACTATCACCTACCCAGGAGAGTTGATGGAATACAGGAACCTCGGAAGCAGCGGCGCATCGGTTTCGGCTTATGCGTTAGGCACCATGACGTTTGGTGCCGAAGCCGATGAAGCGACGTCACATGCGATTCTCGATGACTATGCCGACGCCGGTGGCAACCTCATCGACACCGCTGATGTCTACACCGCGGGAGCGTCCGAGGAGATCATTGGGCGCTGGCTGGCGAAGAGCCCGTCCGCTTCCGGCATGATCCTGGCGACGAAGGGTCGGTTCCCGATGGGTAAGGGCCCCAATGATCTGGGCCTCTCCCGGCGGCACCTTCGGCTGGCGCTCGATGCCTCGCTGAAGCGGCTCAACGTCGACCACATCGACCTGTACCAGATGCACTCCTGGGACCCGCTCACTCCTCTGGAGGAGACGCTCGGCTTCCTCCACGACGCCGTGAGCGCCGGCAAGATCAGCTACTACGGCTTCTCGAACTACACCGGATGGCAGCTGACCAAGGCCGCCGGCATTGCGAAGGCGCGAGGGTGGGACCTGCCGGTCACCCTCCAGCCGCAGTACAGCCTTCTGGTGCGGGGGATCGAGGCAGAAATTGTGCCTGCAGCGCTCGACGCCGGTATGGGCTTACTGCCGTGGTCACCGCTTGGCGGGGGGTGGCTCACCGGAAAGTACAAGCGGGATACTGCGCCCAAGGGCGCAACCCGTCTCGGCGAGAATCCGGAACGCGGAATGGAAGCGTGGGAAAAGCGCAACGCGCAGGAGCGGACCTGGGCGATCATTGACGTCGTCCTCGGTATTGCTGAGGCGCGCGGAGTCAGCGCGTCCCAGGTAGCGCTGGCATGGGTTGCGCAGCAGCCAGCTGTCACGTCGGTCATTCTCGGTGCCCGTACTCGCGAGCAGCTTGAAGACAACCTTGGGGCAGCTGCCCTGACGCTGAGCAGCGATGAGGTTGAACGGCTGTCCCAGGCCAGCGCGCCGGGCTTGGCTGATTATCCTTACGGAACCCCGGGCGTCGAGCAGCGGAGCCGATCTATTGACGGCGGCCGCTGAGGAGCCTGTGACACATGATTCCTCGTGCCTGGTCTGAAGGGCGCCTGCAGGTCCTACACGAATTGTCCTCGGGTGCGGCAGCGGACATGGAGCGCGGGCTTACCCTTTTACGCGCAGCGGCAGCTGGGGACCTCGGGCCCACGCTACGGCTCTACCGCCCCCAGCCCACTGTTGCCTTCGGGCAGCGGGACACCCGTCTGCCCGGTTTCGGGACGGCTTCGGACGCCGCCCGGACGCATGGGTTCGAGCCACTGGTCCGAAAGGCGGGCGGACGGGCTGCGGCCTACCACCACGGGTGTCTGATCGTGGACCACATCGAGCCCCACCATGACGCGGTCGCCGGATCGCATGCCCGGTTCCGACTGCTCGGTGAGATCCTTGCAAAATCGCTGTGGCGGGTCGGCGTTGATGCCCGGATGGGACAGATTCCCGGTGAATACTGCCCGGGCGAGTTCAGCGTGCACGGCGTGGACGGCACCCAGGCCGTGAAGCTGGTCGGCACCGCGCAGCGAGTCATCTCCGGTGCATGGCTTTTTTCCTCGGTGATCGTGGTGGAGGACTCTGCATCGATTCGGTCAGTCCTTGAAGCGACGTACTCGGCGCTGGAACTTCCGTGGCAGCCGTCGACGGCGGGGGCCGCGGAAGACCTCGTGCCCGGTCTCACCGTGGACGCGGTGGCAAGCGCCGTCGTCGCCGCTTACGAGGATGTCGCGGCCCCGGTGCCGTAGCTGCTCAGGCTGGTCCTTCTGAGGCCTGCTGCCGGCCGGTCGTTCTGAAGATCGAGCCGGCCGGCAGTCGGGTTCAGTGCCCGCGGGCGATCCACTCGTCGAGGTTCGGTGCTTCTTCGCCGATGCTGGTCGAGTCGCCGTGCCCGGTTCTCACCACGGTGTCCGCGGGGAGGGTGAACAGCCTGGTGCGGATGGATTCGATGATCGTGGGGAAATCGCTGTAGGACCGTCCGGTTGCTCCCGGCCCGCCCCGGAACAGGGTGTCGCCGCTGAACAGGGTGCCGGCGTCGGGCAGGTAAAAGCAGACCGAGCCGGGGGAGTGGCCGGGCGTGTGAATCGCGTGGAGGGTGACTCCGGCGACGCTGAAGGTATCGCCGTCGGCAATGGTGGCTCCCGGAACGGTATCCGGGTATACCGCGTCCCACAGCATGCGGTCTTCGGCGTGAAGGTGGATTGGCGCTCGTACTGTGTCGAAGAGCTCCCCGACAGCGCGAATGTGATCGTCATGGCCGTGGGTCAGCAGGATCGCGCGGACTTGGCGCCCGTTGATCTGGTCCACGATCGCGCCGGCGTCGTGCGGGGCGTCGATGACAATACATTCGGAGTCGTCGCCGATGATCCAGACATTGTTGTCCACCTCCCACGTGCCGCCGTCCAGGGAGAACGTGCCGGAGGTGACCAGGTGGTCGATACGCGCGCCCATCAGAGCTCCACCACCGAACGCAGCACTACGCCGTCGTGCATTTTGGTGAAGGCATCCTCGACCTGGTCAAGCGCTATGCGCTCGGTGACGAACGCGTCGAGGTCCAGATTGCCCTGCCGGTAATGGTCCACGAGCATCGGGAAGTCACGTGACGGGAGGCAATCGCCGTACCAGGAGGATTTCAGCGCACCTCCCCGGCCGAAGACGTCCAGCAGGGGGAGGTCGAGCTTCATATCCGGCGTCGGTACCCCGACGAGCACCACTGTGCCGGCGAGGTCGCGGGCGTAGAACGCCTGCTTGTAGGTCTCAGGACGGCCGACGGCGTCGATCACCACGTTGGCTCCGTTGCCGCCGGTCAACCTGCGGATTTCGTCGACCGGATCGGTTTCCTTGGAGTTCACCAGATCGGTGGCGCCCAGTCCCTTGGCGAGTTCCAGTTTGCGGTTGTCGATGTCCACCGCGATGATCCGGGTTGCGCCGGCCAGTTTTGATCCGGCGATGGCAGCTATACCCACTCCGCCGCAGCCGATCACGGCTACGGAGTCTCCGCGCCGGACATTGCCGGTGTTGATCGCTGCACCGATGCCCGCCATGATTCCGCAACCCAGAAGGCCGACGGCGGCTGCATCCGCATCGGGATCGACCTTGGTGCACTGCCCGGACGCTACGAGGGTCTTCTCGGCGAAGGCTCCGATACCGAGGGCGGGCGACAGTTCCGTGCCGTCTTCGAGGGTCATCTTCTGCGCCGCGTTGTGGGTGTTGAAACAGTACTGCGGCTCTCCGCGCAGGCACGCACGGCATTGCCCGCAGACAGCCCGCCAATTGAGGATGACGCGGTCGCCGGGCTGGACGTTGGTCACGTCAGACCCGACGGCGCTCACAACGCCGGTTGCCTCGTGGCCGAGCAGGAAGGGGTAATCATCGCTGATGCCTCCCTGCTTGTAGTGAAGGTCCGTATGGCACACGCCGCAGGTCAGGATGTCGACAAGCGCCTCACCCGGTCCCGGGTCGGGAACCTTGATGGTGACGACGGTAGCGGGCGCATCCTTCTCCATAACGACGACGCCCTTGACGCTGTGTGCCATTGAGACAGTCCTTTTCCTCGAGGGTGGGGGAACGTCTCCAGCTTATCGACATTGAAAAGCAGGACACGCCCGTTATCCGGGCGGATGAAGGGCGTGTCCTGCGAAATTACGAGGGTGCCTAGGCGGCGACGCGCGCTTTCACCTCGGCTGCGGAGGGGTTGGTGGCCGTGCTGCCGTCGGGGAAGATGACCGTAGGCACGGTCTGGTTTCCGCCGTTGAGCGAGGCGACGAGTTCCGCAGTGCCTTCCACTTCCTCAATGTTGATCTCCTGGTAGCCGATACCCTGCGCGTCGAGCTGCGACTTGAGCCTGCGGCAGTAGCCGCACCAGGTGGTGCTGAACATGGTGATGGTGCCGGCAGCGGGTGTGTAATCCACGGTGCTCCTCTGGAGAAATAGCGGACTCGTCGAGTCCGCGGATTATTGCGGTTTCTGTCAGCAAATGTAACGTCTGCGCTGCGCGGACCATTCCCGGTATGCGCGTCATCAACCGTGGCGCTCAGTGGCACCTCGCGTAGTGTCGCCGTATGCCAAACCCCCTAACGCCCGAGCGTCCGAAGCCCGGTTCGGTCCAGGCCGAACAGCTGAAGGCCGTCCGTATCGCGATCAACGAGGTCGATGAGCAGATGGTCGGGTTGATCTCCCGACGTGAGCGGCTGGTGCGGAGGGCGGGTTCACTCAAGGACGACGACGAGTCCGTGCGCGCGCCGGCGCGGGTCGAACAGGTCATTTCGAACGTTCGAGGTTACGCCGAAAAGCTCGACGTGGATCCCGCTGTGGTCGAACGGACATACCGGGCCATGATCGAGGCCTTCATCGAGTTTGAACTGAAGGTCCGGCGCACGTCCTGAGCCCGGATCACCCCAGAGCGCACCCGGCAATCGCATAGGTACGCGCTGGTTGGTTGGCCGCGCACGCAACGGATACCATCGAAATACCGCCGCAGGAGTGTTGGGCCTGGGTTGGCCAACATCCGCGGGTACGGTTGATCGATCAGTATCCGTGCACTTCACCCTTATCAAGAGGAGACCTCAGTGTCAGCGCCCCCATCAATCACCCTCATCGTCAACGGCGAAGAGCAGCGGGTGACCACCGGGACTACGGGAGCGGACCTCTTCAGGGAGCAGCGCGACGTCGTCGTCGTCCGTGTAAATGGCGAGCTGTGGGACCTGAGCCGCGCGCTGGAGGACGGCTCGCAGGTGGAACCGGTTACCGTTGATTCTGCGGATGGGCTGAACGTTCTTCGCCACTCCGCCGCGCACGTGATGGCGCAGGCCGTCCAGCAGTTGCGGCCTGATGCGAAACTCGGCATAGGCCCTTACATCACCGACGGCTTCTACTTCGACTTCGATGTCAACGAGCCCTTCACTCCCGAAGACCTGAAGCAGGTCGAAAAGATGATGCTGAAGATCGTCAACGCGAACCAGTTCTTCCAGCGCCGCGTCGCGAGTGAAGACGAAGCCCGCGAAGCGATGAAGGACGAGCCCTACAAGCTCGAACTGATCGGTTTGAAGGGCGGCAACGGCGATATTACTGACGACGACGGCGCTTCCGTTGAGGTCGGTGCCGGCGAGCTGACCATCTACGACAACGTGGACCGCAAATCCGGTGACGTGGTCTGGAAGGACCTCTGCCGGGGCCCGCATCTGCCGAACACCAAACTGATTTCCAACGCGTATGCGCTGACGCGTTCGGCCGCGGCGTACTGGCGCGGCAGTGAGAAGAACAAGCAGCTGCAGCGCATCTATGGCACTGCCTGGCCCACCAAGGAAGACCTCAAGGCCTACCAGGAGCGCCTGGCCGAAGCCGAGCGCCGCGACCACCGCAAGCTCGGCACTGAACTGGACCTGTTCTCCTTCCCGGACGAGCTGGGTTCAGGCCTGCCGGTGTTCCACCCCCGTGGCGGCATCATCCGCAAGGCGATGGAGGATTACTCACGGCAGCGGCACGTCGAGGCCGGCTACGAGTTTGTCTACACACCGCACATCACCAAGGGCCACCTGTACGAGGTTTCCGGGCACCTGGACTGGTACCGCGACGGCATGTTCCCTCCCATGCACGTGGACGCGGAGCTCGACGCCGACGGCAAGGTCCGCAAGCCTGGCCAGGACTACTACCTGAAGCCGATGAACTGCCCGATGCACAACCTGATCTTCCGCTCCCGCGGGCGGTCCTACCGTGAACTGCCGTTGCGGCTCTTCGAGTTTGGGTCGGTTTACCGGTACGAGAAGTCGGGCGTGGTGCACGGACTGACCCGCGTGCGCGGCATGACCCAGGATGATGCGCACATCTACTGCACCCGCGAGCAGATGAAGGATGAGCTCACCGGTACGCTCAACTTCGTCCTCGGACTGCTGAAGGATTACGGCCTCAACGACTTCTACCTGGAACTGTCCACCAAGGACCCCGAGAAGTACGTCGGCGAGGACGAGGCTTGGGAGGAAGCAACTCGGACTCTCGCCGAGGTCGCAGAGGCATCGGGCCTGGAATTGGTTCCCGATCCGGGCGGAGCTGCGTTCTATGGGCCGAAGATCTCAGTGCAGGCGCGGGACGCGATCGGCCGCACGTGGCAGATGTCAACCATCCAGCTGGATTTCAACCTGCCCGAGCGCTTCGAGCTTGAGTACCAGGCGGCGGATGGAACGCGCCAGCGGCCCGTCATGATCCACCGGGCGCTGTTCGGCTCCATTGAGCGGTTCCTCGGTGTGCTGACCGAGCACTACGCGGGTGCCTTCCCAGCCTGGCTGGCTCCCGTCCAGGTCCTCGCCATCCCCGTTGCCGACGCCTTCAACGACTACCTGTTTGACGTCGTCGACAAGCTCAAGGCCGAGGGGATCCGTGCCGAAGTCGACATCAGCTCTGACCGCTTCCCGAAGAAGATTCGTACCGCGAGCAAGGAGAAGGTGCCCTTCGTCCTGATCGCCGGTGGGGACGACGCCGACGCCGGTGCCGTTTCCTTCAGGTTCCGGGACGGAAGCCAGGAGAACCAGGTGCCGGTCGACCAGGCCGTGAAGCGGATCGTGGAAGCCGTCCGCAACCGGGAACAGTAGCGGCATATGCACCACGAGTCGGGCGTTGACGGTCAGATCCACGAGGACACGAACGTAACGGACAGCTTTGAGCTGCCCGGTGTCCCCGACGCCTTCCAGCGCCTGTGGACTCCACACCGCCTCGCATACATCAAGGGCGGGCAGGGGCAGTTCAACAAGCAGGAGGACTGCCCTTTCTGCGCCGCTCCTGCACGGTCCGATCAGGAATCGCTGATTGTCCACCGCGGCACAAGCGCATACGTCGTCCTGAACCTGTTCCCCTACAACCCAGGCCACCTGCTGGTGTGCCCGTACCGACACGTACCCGACTACACCGACATCACCGCCGAGGAGACAGTCGAAATAGCGCAGCTGACGCAGACCGCCATGCATGCGCTGCGCAGCGTAGCCCGGCCCACGGGTTTCAACCTCGGCATGAACCAGGGAGTCACCGGGGGTGCCGGCATCGCATCCCACCTGCACCAGCATGTTGTTCCCCGGTGGAGCGGCGACGGCAATTTCTTCCCGATCATCGCGCAGACCAAGGCAATCACGCAGACCCTCGACGAGGTGAGGGCGCAACTCGCCGCAGCATGGGAAGAAGCCTCCGCCACCCCCACCGATGCCGGAGCGGGCGATGCTGAATAAATACGCGCGGTCATTCTTCACCTCGCTGTTTACACCGCTGGCTACCCTGCTCCTCAAGTGGAAAATATCGCCGGACACGGTCACCGTGGTGGGCACACTCGGTGTGGCAGGAGGAGCGCTCGTCTTCTACCCCCTGGGGGAGCTGTTCTGGGGCACCGTCTTCATCACCCTGTTCGTCTTTTCGGACGTCGTCGACGGAATCATGGCGCGCATGCAGGGCCGCAGCGGCTCCTGGGGCAGTTTTCTCGATTCCACCCTCGACCGCATCGCGGACGGTGCACTGTTTGCCGGCGTCGCGGTCTGGTTTTTCCTCGGCGGCAGTAACAGCGCGATCGCCGTCGCTGCTCTCGCCTGCCTGGTGCTCGGCATGATTGTCTCCTACGCGCGTGCCAAAGCCGAGTCACTCGGGTTCACTGCGAACGTTGGTATCGCGGAGCGCGCCGAGCGTCTGGTGTCGGTGCTGGTCGTGACAGGTCTGACCGGACTCGGGCTTCCTGAGGTAGTTCTGCTGGCAGTCCTGATCCTGCTGGCACTGGCAAGCATCGTCACCATCGTGCAGCGCATTCTGACGGTGCGGGTCCAGGCTGCAGCTTCCTGAGCGCGATGCATCTGCAGAAGGCGCCGGATGCTGGTCGTGCTTTTCCTTAGGCCTGAGGATAAGCTTCGCAAAGATCGCAGGACCGCACGGAGCAATCAAGTCTAGCGCCAAAGCGGCTACTCAGAGAGGATCGCTTATGGGTTTTGACCAGCAGCATCAGCCGATGAACGCGTCGCCGGTTTTCGGCGTTGTCGCGACAGTAGTCGCGGGCGGTTTGTCTCTCATTGACGCGTCCAAACTGGATGCACCGCAGCGCCGCGCCGTGCATGCCGTAACAGCAGTCCTGACCGGTTTCTACGTCGCCGCTACAATCGCCGGCAGCAAGAGGGGGTTGGTTCCGCTGAAGACGACGGCCGGGATCGCCGCAACCGGTATCGCCCTTCGCTTCGCCGACGCCGGCGACACGATCGACCTGCGCTTTCAGGAGAAGCTGCGCGAGGCCGGGGCGAAACATCCACGCCGCTGGATGGCTGTGGCGGCGGCAGGAACGACGTTCGCCGGCTACCTGAGTGACCGAACCGCCGCCCGGAAGAGCCGGTTCGAGGCGGTGCTCGGCCACCCACCTGAGCATGAGAGGGTGCTGGACCCTGGAGTTCGAACCATCGCCGAAGGCATCCTGCGTGCCCGGGACATCTCGGGGGCGCCGGAGCTTCTGGCGCAACTCGCCTCAGCTCGGGAGGTCTACTGGGACGAGGAGTTTACCTCCACCGCGCACTTTCGGGTTCCAGATGAATTTCCCCGCGCCGTGCCCCACAACCAGGTGTTCCCGGTTCGTGCGCAGTTCACCGGTCCGGACGGCACCCTGCTGCAGATCCTGCTGCATATCTACGACGGCGAGCTTGACATGTTGACTGTTGATTCAGCGGACCCGGATGACAGCGGTTACGTCGACGGAATTCTCCAGAGTTGGCCGGAACCATCCGAGGTCACACACGTTATCGAAGATCCGGACGGACTGTGCCGAGCAACGAGTAACGGCTAACGTGGCCGCGATGCGTGGAAACCGACGTGAAGATGCTCGGTCAAACTACTAACCATCTTCATTACCGATGGTGCGCTGTTCGCGTGCACAACAAATCCGCCGTTACGTACAGTTGCTGACCGGCGATTCGGAGCAGCCGCCGGGCGTATCATGGATTGTCATCTTTTCTCTACCCGAGGGGCCATACTGTGTCCACTGTTGAAGAAGCTTCCACCACTGCGCCCGTGACCGGCAGCAGCCGCGTCAAGCGCGGAATGGCGGAGATGCTCAAGGGCGGCGTCATCATGGATGTCGTCACCGCAGAGCAGGCCCGTATCGCCGAGGACGCCGGTGCCGTTGCCGTCATGGCGCTCGAGCGCGTACCCGCCGACATCCGTGCCCAGGGCGGGGTGTCGCGCATGTCGGACCCTGACATGATCGACAGCATCGTCGAGGCCGTCTCCATCCCGGTCATGGCAAAAGCCCGCATCGGTCATTTCGTCGAGGCGCAGGTGCTGCAGTCCCTCGGTGTGGACTACATCGACGAGTCCGAGGTGCTGACTCCTGCGGACTTCACCAACCACATCGACAAGTGGAAGTTCACCATTCCCTTCGTCTGCGGTGCAACCAACCTCGGTGAGGCTTTGCGCCGCCTCAACGAAGGTGCGGCCATGATCCGCTCCAAGGGCGAGGCCGGCACCGGGGACGTCTCCAACGCCACCATGCATATGCGCAAGATCCGCTCGGAAATTGCCCGCCTCACTTCCATGGCCGACGACGAGCTATACGTTGCAGCCAAGGAACTCCAGGCACCGTACGAGCTCGTCAAGGAAGTTGCCGCGGCAGGCAAGCTTCCGGTCGTCCTGTTCACCGCCGGCGGCATTGCCACACCGGCCGATGCCGCCATGATGATGCAGCTCGGTGCTGACGGCGTCTTCGTAGGCTCCGGCATCTTCAAGTCCGGCAACCCGGCCGAGCGCGCCGCCGCCATCGTCAAGGCAACCACCTTCCACGACGATCCGGACATGATCGCCAAGGTCTCCCGCGGCCTCGGTGAAGCAATGGTCGGCATCAACGTGGACGAGATCCCGCAGCCGCACCGCCTCGCCGAGCGCGGCTGGTAGGACTGCAGACAGCATTGAATAGCGCGAAGGGCCGGACACTATGTCCGGCCCTTTGCCGTTGGGATCCTGGCGCTCACTCGGGGCTACGCTGTCGGTGTGAACCGTAGCAGCACATCAATCGTTCGAGCAGCAGCGCTGTCCGTGCTGCTGCTGCTACCCGGGTGCTCCGGATCCGGGAGCGTGTCTCCTATGGGACCCCCGGACATAGCGGACACAACCTCACCTCCGCCGGGCGCTCCATCGCCTGGAACGTCCGCTACGGCGCGGCCTAAGCCTGAATCACCGAGCCCGACGCCGCTTCGCACGACCGCCGCCAAGACCGCTACCTGCCCGGGCGGGGAATGCCTCACCGTGGTGCTCACCGGTGACCTGCTGCTACACGAAGGTCTGTGGGAACAGGCAGCAGTCGACGGCGGCGGTCAGTTGGACTTCGGACCGATGCTTGCGGCGCAGGAGGAGTACATCGCGCCGGCTGACTTCGCTATCTGTCACCAGGAAACTCCGCTGGCTGAGCCGGGCGGCCCATATTCCGGCTTTCCAGCCTTCAACGTCCCTCCCCAGATTGCAGACGCCGTCGCGAATTTGGGTTACGACGCCTGCACAACAGCCAGCAACCATACCCTCGACGCCGGCACTGCGGGACTGAACCGCACCCTGGACACGCTGGATACGGCAGGGCTCGAACACACCGGCTCCTACCGCACAGCCGCGGAGGCAGCTGAGCCGCTCATCGTGGATACCGGCGAAGCGCGAATCGCCGTAATCACCGGAACCTATGCGCTCAACGGGATCGTGCCTGAGTTCGGCTGGCAGGTGGATCAGCTGGATCCGGCAGTGATGATCGCCAAGGCGGACGAAGCGCGCGAGGCGGGCGCCGACGTCGTACTTGCAGCGGTGCACGCCGGCGACGAATATGCCGACTATGCCAACGCTCAGCAGCAGGAAGTAGCGCACGCACTCGTGGACAGCGGCCGCTTCGACCTGGTTTACGGCCACCACAGCCATTCGGTGCTGCCCATCGAGAAGTACAACGGCGTCTGGATCGTCTATGGACTCGGGAACACCATCGCCGCACACCTCACGCCGGACATCCGCAACACCGAGGGACTGCTGGTGGAAGTTTCCTTCGAGCAGGACGACGACGGCGGCTGGCAGGGTGCAGGAATCCGCTGGCTTCCGGCCACCTGGAACGGGCCGGCCCACCGCTGGTGCCCGGTGGCCGCCGTCAATCTCGAGGAGATGGCCGCGTTGGGTACGTCTTGCGTCTCCACCGAGGCGGACGCGGCGAGCAGGCAGCGCAGCAAGGTAACCGTCGAGTCGATGGGGGCGGCAGATGCCGGTGCCGTCGAGTGGCAGGGGCAGTAAATCCACCAAGCTTCAACGGAGGTGCAGCCACCACGTTTGTCCGCGGCCAATGAGTTCGAATCCGCGGCGGGAATATAGCTCATACCCCTCAGGCGTGGCGTTCAACGCCAGTTCCTGCGCCCCCGCAGCCGTAGCCTCCTGCGCCACCGCTGAAAGGAGCGCCGTGCCGAGGCCGCTGCGACGGAACTGGGGGAGCACCTCCATGTTGAAGATCCCACCGACGGCTCTGGCGTCAGCGGCCGCTCCGTCATAGAAGGAATAGGCGGCGCCGACGGGCATCTCACCCACACGCGCGAGCGCATGCCAGGCCTTCGCCGGTTCGGCGCGGGTAATGGCCAGTTCCGCAGCGAGCGGACCGGAGTACTCGGGCACGCGCGTGGTGATCGCGGCTCCTGCCGGGTCAAGGCCGGCGAGCGCCTCGACCGGCGCGCTCATCCACCAAGGCTGCCAGCCGGATTCAAACCCGAAGTCGGCTAGCTCCTTGCCCCGAACTGCGCCGTTGAGCCACACGCCCACTGTGAGGGCACCCAACCGGACGCCCTCAGCCAGCCCCGGCCGCAACCCTGCCGGGGACAACGTGGTGGGAAACATCAGCATGAGCTCACGCCTAGCAGGCAGCCAGATCCAGTCGCATTCGTGCGTGGAGAAGGTGCGGCCGCCGGTTGCCTGCGCCATGGCAGCGAACCAGGCGCGCTGCAGGCGCTGGCAACCGGCGATGGTGGTCATGACTGCTCAGCCAGCCCTCGACGCTCGAGGAGGGGATCGATGCTGGCTGCGCGGCCACGGAAGGCAGCGAAGGCATCCAGCGGGTCAACGCTGTATCCGCGTGAAAGCAGTTCCCTGCGGAAATGTTCTCCGTTCTCCCGCGTCAGCCCGCCCGATTCCTTGAACCACTCGACGCTGTCCGCGTCCAGAACCTCGCTCCAGATGTAGGCGTAGTAAGCCGCTGAGTAGCCGCCCGCGAAAATGTGTTTGAAGTATCCGGTGCGGTACCGCGGCGGGACGGGCGCATAGTCCACGCCGGCGTCGTGCAGTGCCTGCTTCTCAAAAGCAAGCGGGTCCTCCACCGTGGTGCCCGGCGGCAGCTCATGCCACGCGAGGTCGAGAAGAGCAGCACCCAGGTATTCGGTGGTGGCGAAACCCTCACCCCATTTCCTGGCGGCTACGGGCTTGTCGATCATCTCCTGAGGGAGCGCCTCACCGGTCTGATGGTGGCGCGCATAGTTGCTGACCACTTCCGGCCAGAGCATCCACATTTCGTTGACCTGTGAAGGATATTCCACGAAGTCCCGCGGAACGCTCGTTCCGGAAAACAACGGGTACGTGACATCCGAGAAGAGCCCATGCAGTGCGTGACCGAACTCGTGGAACGTGGTCCGCACCTCGTCGAAGGTCAGCAGTGTGGGTTCACCCGCGGGTGGCCTGGACACGTTCAGGTTGTTCACCACGACGGCCCGGGTTCCGCCAAGGCGCGACTGCTCCACGAAGGAGTTCATCCACGCGCCGCCGTTCTTGGTGTCCCGTGTGTAGTAGTCGCCGAGGAAGAGCCCCAACTCGGAGCCGTCCTCTTCCCGGACCTCCCAGATCCGTACCTCGGGGTGGTACCCCTGAAGATCTTCCCGTTCATGGAAAGTGAGCCCGTAGAGCCTATTCGCCGCGAAGAAAACGCCGTCATTCAGTACCCGGTCGAGCTCGAAGTAGGGGCGCAGTGCGGCGAGGTCCACGTCGTACCGCTCGGAGCGGACCTTCTCGGAGTAGAACGACCAGTCCCAGGCCTCGACCGGGTGACCTGCCACGTCCTCGAGCTGCTCAGCTTCCGCGCGTGCATTCCGGACAGCCGGCTGTGCAAGGCGTTCGAGCATTTCGTGGATAGCATCCAGTGACGGCGCAGTCTGGTCATCAGTGGCCAGCTCGGCGTGATTGGTGAAACCCAGCAGGGACGCCCGCTCAGCCCGCAGCGCCGCCATTTCCGCGGCGACGCGGATGGTGTTGTCCGCGTTGTCGCGGGACCCGCGATTGACGGACGCTTCATGCAGGCGGCGGCGGGTTTCCCGGTTGGTCAGGGACTCCAGTGCAGGCTGGGAGGTCGGCAGGATCAGCGTCAGGAGATACTGGCCCGGGTGGCCGGCGGCACCGGCGGCGTCTGCTGCAGAGGCGATGTCGTCCGCGGACAATCCGTCGAGTTCTGAAGCGTCGTCGACAAGCAGGGCAGACGCATTCGTGTCACGGAGCAGCCGCTGCCCGAACTCGGTGCTGAGCCGGGAGAGCTCGCCATTCAGTTCGCGCAGGCGGTGCTGCGCGGCGTCGTCGAGCTGGGCGCCGGCGCGAACGAAGCGCTGCCGGTACTCGTCGGCCAGACGTGCGGACTCAGCGTCGAGCCCGGATGTCTCAACTGCATTCACGCGCGCGAAGAGCGCAGCGTTGAGGTAGATGTTGTCCTCATGCGCGGCAAGGCGCGGGGCGATCTCCGTCTCCACCGCCTGGATTCCCTCAGTGGAGTGAGCGGATGAGTTATTGAAGAACACCAGCGCGACGCGGCGAAGCGCTTGCCCGGCGCGCTCCATTGCCACGATCGTGTTGTCGAAGGATGCGGGCTCAGGCTCGGCGATGATCGCCTCGATCTCAGCGAGGTGCTCCCGGATACCGGTTTCAAACGCCGGCAGGAAGTCTTCCTCGCGGATCTGCGCGAAGGGAGGCAACTGGAACGGCAGGGTGCTCGGATTCTGAAAAGGGTTGCTCATGGTAACCAACCTTGGCATAACGAGCGGCACCGCTCCAGCAGGCAAGCCCGTTTGCATCCCGTGTTCGCTTCGGTGGGTTCATCCTCAGGTTCCCCTCCGGTCGCACCTATCATTGGAAGTCATCATCAAGGGAGGTCGTTGTGTCTGGACGGACGCGAAATCGGAGCACGTGGGGAGCGCTGGGATTGGCCCTCACGCTTGCCTGCTCGGGCTGCATGGGAGTAGGTGAGGGGCGCACAACCCAGGGCTCAGAACCAACGACGACGACGGCGCCCGCCTCCTCTGCGCCCGCCGCCTCCTCTGCGCCGGCCACCTCAAATTCCTCCGAGGCTCCGGAACCTACCCCCGAGCCGACGCCCGGGAAGGGGCCGGACTGCCCGACGGACCGCTGCTTCTCCTTCATGGCCTCCGGCGATCTTCTGGTGCACCCTCAACTGTGGGACCAGGCAGCCGTCGATGCGCGGCAAACCGGCAAGGGCACTCTCGATTTCGAGCCGCTTCTGGCTGGACAGCGTCCCTACATCGAGGCGAGTGATCTCGCCATGTGCCATCTGGAAACGCCGGTAGCGACGCCTGAAGGTCCCTTCAGCGGCTACCCCCAGTTCAACGTCCCACCGCAGATCCTCGACGCCGCGAAGGCCGTTGGATACCAGGCCTGCACGACGGCCAGCAACCACACAATCGACGCCGGTACGGAAGGGTTGGTGCGCACCCTGGACACCCTGGACCGGCTCGGACTCGAACACACCGGCTCCTACCGCACCGAAGCGGACGCCCAGGAGTTGATGATCCTCGAGACGCCGGCCGCGCAGGTTGCAGTCATCGAAGCCACCTACGGTCTGAACGGCCTGATTCCGGAATTCCCGTGGCAGGTGGACATGCTCGACGCGCCCACCATGATCGCGAAGGCGGAGAGGGCGCGCGAGGAGGGCGCCGACGTCGTTATCGCGGCTATCCATGCCGGCGACGAATATGCGTCGCTTCCCAACCAGCAGCAGATCGACCTCGCCCATGCCCTTGCCGACAGCGGGGCGGTCGACTTCATCTATGGCCACCACACGCACTCGGTGCTGCCGATCGAGTATTACAACGACACCTGGATCGTCTATGGCCTGGGTAACGGCGTCACGGAACTGTCGCCGGTGTATGACGTGAACAATGAGGGATTGACCATTCGGGCGCAGTTCGCCGCCGATGAGTCAGGTCAGTGGTCGGTCAGCGACCTGGCCTGGGTGCCCTCGGTGATCGTCCGGGATCCGTACCGCTGGTGTTCGCTGGCTCCAGACCAGGAGCCGGGCTCCTGCTCAACCCCGGAGCATGAAGCGGCGGTCAAGGCCAGAACGCTGGCAACGGTGGAGACTTACGGCGCGTCCGAAGACGGCGCGCACCAGTGGCTGGTGACCGGGGAAGACTAAGCGGAACCGACTCAGCGCGGCCGGGCAGCAGCGTGGCGGCGCGCCAGCTCGGCAAGGCTGTCATCGACATCGCCCGGCTCGAAGGAGCCGTACTTGCGAGTCACCGCCTCACGGATCAGGAAGTCGGCAACCGCGGGATTCTTCGGCAACAGTGAGCCATGGAGGTAACTGGCGACGATGTTGAGGTGCCGGGCTCCTTCATGGTCCTCCTTCGAGTTATTGCCTTCACCCTTGGTCACGGTGGCGAGCGGACGGACGTTTGGACCGAGGAAGGTCTGACCGCTGTGGTTCTCATAGCCGTGGATGTCGCCGAACTCCTCGCTCCGGGCGACCACGTTCCCGATCAGCCGCTCCGACCCGCCATGCGTTTCGATGTCCAGGATTCCGATCCCGGGTATCACTGTGCCGTCATGGGTCTTGAAGAAGTTTCCG
This sequence comes from Arthrobacter sp. KKT183, assembly GCF_055657625.1. Classification (NCBI taxonomy): domain Bacteria; kingdom Bacillati; phylum Actinomycetota; class Actinomycetes; order Micrococcales; family Micrococcaceae; genus Arthrobacter; species Arthrobacter sp. KKT183. Next base: position 1,703,503 of record NZ_CM145770.1, read on the forward strand.
AAAAGCTGGTAAAGACCGCAGATCGCGAGCATGGGCGTACCGTCCCCGGCAAGCGAGCGAAGATGGGCTGCATTGGACTGCAGGTCCTGCTGGATTACAACCTGCCCGCTGTCCTGTCCGCCGCCGCCGATGAGGATGTCCACGTCTGAAGGGAAGGTGTCCCCGGCATTGTGTTCGAGGATCACCGCCTCATACCCGTGCCAGGCGAGGCGCTGCTTGAGCACCAGCACATTGCCCCAGTCGCCATAGATGTTCATGTCCCGCGGATAGAGCTGCAGGATCCGAACGGCGCCCTTACTCGCGGGCGGGTTAGCGGGAGAGCCCGCAGGAGTGCCGGAACTCATGAAACCACCTTCACATCGGTAATTTTGGACAGGTCCCTGCGGATCGCGAGCATCGCGGTATAGGTGCAGAAGATCCGCTTCGGGCGGTCCTTCGCACCGCGGATGAACCTGCGGAGTGCTGATCCGGTGTCAGGATCGATGTCCTGAACGGCGACGTCGTCGTACTGCAGTCGCAGTGCCATGTCATACGCGCGGACGCCGCTGACCATGTCCACGCCGCCGGCCCGCAGGCTGTCGAAATCAACGTCCCAGAGCCATGACATGTCCCGTCCATCGGCGTAATTGTCATTGATCGCGATCATGGTTGCGTAGCCTGCAGCATCGAAGGACTTCAGGCCCAGGCGGAAGCCGCTCGGATTCTTCACCAGGACAAGCTCCAGGGGCTGGCCGTCCACCAGCAGGGATTCCCCGCGTCCGAAGGCCGGCTCAACCGCTGCGAGCGAGCGCAGCATCGCGTCGCGTTGTGCCTCACCGCCCAGGATGATCCTCGCCATTGCGAGCGCCGCGGCGGCGTTGAAGATGTTGTAGACGCCGCGGAGGCTCAGGTCGACGGTGCTTGCCTCGCCGTCCATGCTGAACGTAGCGGTATTGGATTCGACCGTTTCAAGCACGACGTCGGCGGGCAGGGAAGAGGCTGGTGCTGTTCCTGTGGCGCCGCGAAGGTCATCATCGCTGGGAAAGGTGTCCCGGAGAGATTCAGCCAGCCCGAAATAAGCCACCGCGGCGTTGCGGACCGATGGTGCAATTGAAGCGACCCGCGGATCTTCCCGGTTCAATACCACCGTGCCGGTGGTCTTTACTGCGATGTGCTCGAGCAGCTTGGTGGTCTTGTCGATCTCACCGAAGCGGTCAAGCTGATCCCGGAGGACATTGAGCAGCAGAGAATGGGTCGGAGGGACCAGATTCACAAAGTGGACGGCGTGGGCTTCGTCCAGTTCCAGGACGGCGACGTCGGCTCTCAGCCGTCCGCGCCAGTCCACCTCGCCGAGCAGCGCGGCGGCAACGCCCCTGGTGAAGTTGCTTCCCGTCCGGTTGGTGAAGACTTTCAGCCCCTGGCCCTCAAGGAGTTCGACCACCATCTTGGTGGTGGTGGTCTTCCCGTTGGTGCCGCTGACGACGATGATGCCCTTGGGCAGGTTTCGCAGCGCCCGCGCCATGAAGCCTGGATCGATTCGTTCGACGACCAGACCGGGAAACGCCGAACCACCGCCGCGCAGACGCGTGAGCGCCCGAACTGTTTTGCCCAGGGGCACGCTCAAGGTAGACAGACCAGACATGGTGTCTAACTTATCGCGCTTTCGTTGCCTACCCGGTATGGCGCCCGACAGTCCCAGCGCCAAACTAGACTGGGTCGGTGACTTCCACCATTTCCCTTGGCGGTGCCGCCCTGCGCGTTGGCGTTCTCGCAGTGCAGGGCGACGTACGCGAGCACATCCGGGTGATCAAATCCTTGGGCGGAGAGGCGTCCGCCGTCCGGCGCCCCAGCGAGCTGGAGCAGGTCGAGGGCGTTATCATCCCCGGCGGGGAGTCGACCACCATGGACAAGCTGACCCGCGCGTTCGGGCTCGCCGAACCGCTGCGCGAACTCATCCGCGAAGGGTTCCCGGTCTACGGGTCCTGTGCGGGAATGATCATGCTCGCGGACACCATTGCTGATCCCTCCGTTGACCTGGCGGGCAATCCCCAGCAGACCATCGGGGGCCTGGATATCGTGGTCCGCCGCAACGCCTTCGGCAGGCAACGCGAGTCCTTCGAGACGGACCTCCCGTTTGAGGAACTGCCTGGGAACGGCTCCGACGTCCACGCGGTGTTCATCAGGGCCCCGTGGGTGGAGAAGGTAGGGGAGTCGGTGAAGGTCCTCGCACAGGTCGAGGCGCCGGATACGCCGCCCGCCGAGCACGGTGCCCACACTGGGCGTGACAGTGCCAGGGCACAGCCGGTCGCTAGGATTGTTGCAGTTCGCTCAGGAAACCTGCTCGCCACGAGCTTCCACCCGGAAGTGACCGGTGAGCATCGCATCCATGAGCTTTTCCTATCGTTGATCGCACAAAGAAGGGCAGAGCATGTCGGGGCACTCTAAATGGGCTACCACCAAACACAAGAAGGCCGTGATTGACGCCAAGCGCGCCAAGTCTTTCGCGAAGCTGATCAAGAATATCGAGGTGGCGGCCCGCGCCGGCGGCGCTGACCTGGCGGGCAATCCGGCCCTCGAGCTTGCCGTGCAGAAGGCCAAGAAGACGTCCGTTCCCATCGACAACATCAACCGGGCGGTCAAGCGCGGCGCTGGGCTCACCGGCGAAGTCGTCGACTACTCGGAGATCATTTATGAAGCGCGCGGACCCCAGGGTTCGGCGCTGCTCATCGAATGCCTCACGGACAACAAGAACCGTGCAGCCTCGGAGGTCCGGGTCGCCATTACCCGAAACGGTGGATCAATTGCTGATCCCGGATCGGTCGCCTACCTGTTCGCGCGCAAAGGCGTAGTCTCCCTGCCGAAGAAAGACTTGTCGGAGGACGATGTCCTGATGGCAGTCCTGGACGCAGGCGCTGAAGAGGTGAAGGAGTCGGGTGAATCATTCGACGTCCACTCCGAGCCCACAGACCTCCGCGCGGTCGTCGCGGGTCTCGAAGAAGCCGGTATCGAATACGAGACCGACGAGGTCGAGTTTGTCCCGTCGATGCAGGTTGAACTCGATGCGGACGCCGCACGCAAGTTCCTCAAGCTCGTGGACGCGCTCGAAGAGCTCGACGACGTCCAGAACGTGTACTCGAATGCGGAGCTCGGCGATGACGTGCTCGCTGAGCTGGAGAGCGACGATTAGTTTCCGCTCCGCCCATCTTGGGGGACACCCGTGACACTGCGGGTCATGGGTGTTGACCCGGGGTTGACCCGCTGCGGACTTGCCGTGGTCGATGTCGAACCGAACCGGCGCGCCACTCTGGTGGCGGTCGGTGTGGTCGGTACGCCGGCTGACCACAGCCTCGATCGCCGCCTGCTGATGATCGCCGAGTCAGTGGATGTGTGGCTGGACACGCACTCACCGGCGGTGCTCGCCGTCGAACGCGTTTTCAGCCAGCTCAACGTCAGCACCGTCATGGGTACCGCTCAGGCTTCGGGCGTGGTGATAGCGGCGGCGGCGAGGCGGGGCATTCCGGTAGCGCTTCACACACCGACCGAGGTCAAGGCGGCAGTGACGGGTAACGGCCAGTCTGACAAGGCCGCAGTGACCAAGATGGTGACGAAAATCCTTCGCCTCGCAACGCCGCCCACCCCTGCCGACGCCGCTGATGCACTGGCACTTGCCATCACGCACGCCTGGCGAACCGGAACTACGTCCTCAGCCCGAAGCCAGGGTGGGGTTGGCCAGACCGCAGCCCAACGGCTGTGGGCGGAAGCGGAAGCGAAGGCGCGTCAACGGCGATGAACCTACTCCCGGGTAGTCTGCGTGCCGGAGTACATCGGTGTGGCGGCGCCGGATAGTCCGCGCCGGGACGTACGCTGATTCGTAGATATGTTCGGTGATATTCGTTTCGATTCTCAGCATCTGGAGCCCAGCGCATGATCAGTTCTCTGACCGGGACCGTAAGCCATGTGGGCCTGCACTCGGCCGTACTCGACGTCAACGGGTTCGGAATGCAGGTACAGGCAACGCCCCAGACTCTTTCCACCCTCCGGCTTGGCAACCAGGCCAGGCTCAACACCTCGCTGATAGTCCGCGAGGATTCCATGACCCTGTTCGGATTCACGGATGCTGACGAGCGTGAGGTGTTCGAGACACTGCTGGGCGTCAGCGGCGTAGGCCCACGGTTGGCGCTGGCGGTGCTCGCGGTGTACGCCCCGGCGGCCATCCGCACCGCCGCATCGTCCGGGGATGACAAAGCATTCAGCAAGGTGCCGGGGATCGGCCCCAAGGGCGCGCGACGCATTGTGCTTGAACTCGCTGACAAACTCATTCCGCTTGAGACGGATACCCCAACTACAGCTTCCGGCGCCTGGCAGTCACAGGTTCTCGCCGCGATGATGGGTCTGGGCTGGTCGGAAAAGGACGCCGGCTCAGCCATCGACGCCGCAGTGAAGGATTCTCCAGAGATTGCGGCATCTGGGGATGTCGGTTCGATCCTGAAGCTCACACTGCGCAGGCTGGGCCAGGATGGCGCCCGCAGCTCGGCACGGGCTTCGGTGAACTGATGACAGATCAGGAACAGCCCCTTGTCTCGCCGGCCGTGGATCCGGAGGACCGGGCGGTCGAGGCAGCCCTGCGGCCGAAGAACCTGGATGATTTCGTCGGTCAGGCAAGAGTGCGCCGCCAGCTGTCCCTCGTCCTCGAAGCATCCCGGATGCGTGGCCGCAGCGCGGACCATGTTCTCCTTTCCGGACCTCCCGGGCTCGGAAAGACCACCCTGGCGATGATCATCGCCGCGGAGATGAATGCGCCCCTCCGCATCAGTTCAGGCCCCGCCATCCAGCATGCCGGAGACCTCGCCGCTATCTTGTCCTCGCTGACCGAGGGGGAGGTGCTCTTTCTCGACGAGATCCACCGCATGTCGCGCCCTGCGGAAGAAATGCTGTACATGGCAATGGAGGACTTCCGGGTAGACATCATCGTGGGCAAAGGGCCGGGCGCAACAGCGATTCCGCTGGATCTGCCACCTTTCACCCTGGTCGGCGCCACCACCCGCGCCGGGCTGCTGCCGGGTCCGCTGCGCGACCGGTTTGGATTCACCGGCCATCTCGAGTTCTACTCCACGGCGGAGCTTGAGCTCGTTCTCCGGCGCTCGGCCATGATGATGGACATGCGGGTCAACTCCGCAGCCTTTGCTGAGGTAGCCGGACGTTCCCGCGGCACCCCCAGAATCGCGAACCGCCTCCTCCGGCGCGTTCGTGACTGGGCACTTGTGAACGGCGTGGACGTCATCGATGCACGGTGCGCCGAATCCGCTCTGGATATGTACGAGGTTGACGCCAAAGGACTCGACCGCCTCGACCGGTCTGTGCTGACGGCGCTTGTGACAAAGTTCAATGGAGGGCCGGTGGGACTGTCCACTCTGGCCATTGCAGTAGGGGAAGAACCCGAGACCGTGGAAACGGTCGCCGAGCCGTATCTCGTGCGCGAGGGGATGCTCGGCAGAACGCCGCGCGGGCGAATCGCCACAGCAGCTGCGTGGGAACATCTGGGTCTGGTCATGCCTGCATCAATCGCAGCAGCCATGCCCGAAGGACTTTTCCCGGTCTACGAGGATGATCCCGTTTCCGGGGTCGAAATGGCGCTCGGGAGCGAAACGGAATGGAGCCGCAACAGCGGCTAGTGCGAAAGTTGAGGCCCATTCCCCGTAGACTGTTCTGACGCGTGGCGCAGCGCACGGTCAAAGCTCTGGAAACACTGCTGGCTTAATAGTCAGGCAGTGCTCCCGCGGACCGCGCGCAGCCGCGGAACTTCAGCGTCGGAATCACCTGCACCGCAGCCGACTGTGCTGACCAAATATAGGAACGGATCTTCTCTGTGCTCGCAAATGTAGTTGCCCAGACCACCGAGCAGACGGGTGGCGGGTTTGACATCTTCAGCCTGCTCCTCCCGTTGGCTCTCGCCTTTCTGATCTTCACCATGTTCCGCAAGCAGCGGAAGATGAAAAAGCAGGTCGCGGAGCAGCGCACCCAGATGGTCCCGGGTACCGAGGTCATGACCAACTTCGGTCTCTTCGGCACCATCGTTTCCCTCGACGAGGACAACAACAAGGCCCTTATCGAGCTTTCCCCGGGTGTTACCGCGACCGTTCACTCCCAGACCCTGAGCAAGGTGGTCGCCCCGGAACCGGTGGTCGAGGAAGAGCACAGCGTTCCCGACGACGCCTCCTCACTGACGGACCCGCTCAGCGATGCTGACCGCCCGCTTCGCGAAGAGACACCGGAAGAGTCAGCCGAGCGGCTGAACAGGGAAAACGCGCGCGACCGAAACGACAAAGACCAGTAACCTGCGACACGGCCGTACTCCTTCGGCCCGTCACGTCTCGAATTCCAACACCCAAAGGATTCACGCACCATGGCACGAACCGGCCCAGGCTCCGCCGCCAAACGTACCCTCGTATGGCTCGGCGTAGTCTTTGCACTCCTCGCCTTGCTGCTCGGCGGAGGCTCGCTGTGGAGTAACGCCAGCTGGGCACCGAAGCTCGCCCTCGACCTCGAGGGCGGTACCCAGATGATCCTCGCACCCGAGGTACAGGGCAGCAGCGAGGAAATAACCCCCGAACAGCTTGACCAGGCGGTCGAGATCATCCGGCAGCGCGTCGACGGCAGCGGTGTCGCCGAGGCCGAGATCAGCACGCAGTCGGGACAGAACGTCATTGTCGCGCTCCCGGGCATCCCTGAACCGGAGACGCGGGAACTGATCCAGGCATCGGCCCAGATGGAGTTCCGGCCCGTGCTTTTCGGAGGCCCTGGGCTTGCCCCGGCGGCTGAGACGCCGACGCCCGAAGACCAGCTTCCCACTCCGAGTGCCGAACCGACTGGTGCCAGCGATCCCAACTGGATAACCCCCGAGCTTCTGCAGGAGTTCGAGTCGACTGACTGCACCAGTCCGGAGGCACTTGAGCCTGCAGTCGAGCCGGCTCCCGCCGACCAGCCGATGGTTGCCTGCGAGCCGGACACACAGGGGAAGTACATCCTCGGTCCGGTCGAGGTTCGCGGCACTGAGATCGAGTCAGCCGATTACGGCATGGCGCGCAGTGCCCAGGGCCAGACCCTGAATGAGTGGGTCGTCAACATCGACTTCAACGATGAGGGTACCGAGACCTTCCGCGAAGTAACCGAGCGGTTGTTCGCCATCGGTCCGGGAGATCCACGGAACCAGTTCGCCATCGTGCTGGACGGCGTTATTGTTTCAGCTCCCACCACCAACGCAGTGATTCCTGACGGGCGTCCGCAGATCAGCGGCAGCTTCACGGAGGAATCGGCAGCAGCTCTCGCAGAGCAGCTGAAGTACGGTGCGTTGCCCATCAGCTTCGAAATTCAGAGTGAACAGCAGATCTCCGCCACGCTCGGAGCCGACCAATTGCGACTCGGTCTGATCGCCGGCGTGATCGGGCTGGTTCTCGTCGCTGTGTACTCGCTCTTCCAGTACCGGATGCTCGGCCTGGTGACGATCGCCTCGCTCGTGGTGGCCGGGGTGCTTACCTACCTGGCAATCTGCATCCTCGGCTGGACAGAAAACTATCGGCTATCCCTCGCCGGTGTAGCGGGGCTGATTGTCGCAATCGGTCAGACAGCAGACTCATTCATTGTGTACTTCGAACGCATCAGGGATGAGCTCCGTGACGGCCGTGGTCTGGTCCCGGCTGTCGAGAACGGGTGGCGGCGTGCCAAGCGAACCGTACTGGCGTCCAAGGCCATGAACCTTCTCGCCGCCGTCGTGCTGTATTTCGTGGCCGTCGGAAACGTGCGCGGTTTCGCGTTCACGCTTGGATTGACGGCAATCGCCGACCTCGTTGTCGTGTTCCTGTTCACCCACCCGGTAATGCGACTGCTCGCCATGACCCGGTTCTTCGGCGAGGGTCACCGCTGGTCCGGGCTTGATCCCTCGCGACTCGGCGTGCTTCCGCTGTACCGCGGAGCCGGCCGGGTGCGGCACAAGCCGGTAGAGCGGCCCGCAGTTGAACTGCGCGGCCGGAACAAGGCCGCTGCGGGTGAAGCTGAGCGGCGCATGACTATTGCTGAACGGCGCCTGGCTGAACAGCAGAAGGCCGTTGAAGAACAAAAGACCGTCAGTGCGCAAGCACGCGGAACCAAGGAAGGGGACAACCGATGAGCCGGTTCAGTTTTGCCGAATTCGGAAACGAACTGTATTCCGGCAAGCGGTCCTATCCCTTCGTTGGAAAGCGCAACCTGTGGTTCATGATCGCCGGTGTGGCGATCTTGCTCTCGCTGCTGGTTCCGGTGATCAAGGGTGGGTTCAACCTGGGCATCGACTTCCGCGGTGGGTCAGAATTCACCGTCTCGAATGTGCAGGACACTTCCGTCGCCGCGGGCGAACAAGCCGTCACCGAGGTGGTGCCGGAAGCGGTTCCGCGGGTAACCAACATTGCCCCGGAAACCATGCGTATCCAGACGGAACGACTCAGCGATGACCAAACCCTGAGCGTGCGTGATGGGCTGATCGGCGCCTATAACGTCACGGAGGAAGACGTCACGTCCAACTTCGTGGGGCCCACCTGGGGAGAGGATGTCAGCCGCCAGGCGATCATCGGTCTGGTTGTCTTTGTGGCTCTCGCCGCGGCGCTGATGGCGATCTACTTCCGCACCTGGAAGATGTCGGTTGCGGCAATGGCGGCGCTGGTGGTGGTGATGGTGACTTCTGCCGGCATCTACTCGCTCAGTGACTTCGAAGTCACTCCATCGGCAGTCATCGGCTTCCTGACGATCCTGAGCTATTCGCTGTATGACACAGTCGTGGTCTTTGACAAGATTCGGGAGAATACGGCAGATCTGGAGGTGTCCAGCAAGCGGACCTTCGGAGAGCAGGTCAACCTGGCGGTCAACCAGACACTTGTCAGGTCGATCAACACCTCCGTTGTTGCCGTCCTGCCAGTCGCTGCAATTCTTTTCATCGGCGCGATGCTGCTCGGCGCGGGCACCCTGCGGGACCTTTCACTGGCGCTTTTCGTCGGTATCATCATCGGCACGCTGACCACCGTGTTCGTTGCTGCTCCCATGTACGCGATGCTTCGGATGAACGAGCCTGACATCCGCAAGCAGGAGAAGCGCGTAATGCACCGCCGCTCCCTCGAAGCCAAGGAAGCTGATACCGCTCCGGCGTGACCTCGCTGCGTTGCGGCGCACACCGAGACAACGGCCCGGTACCTGCGAGGTGCCGGGCCGTTGGCGTTCCATCTTCCGGAAGCGGCACTGATCTCTACGCGGACGGCAAAACGTGCACGGGATGCCGCGGACGGCGGATAAACTTGGAAAGGCAGCCGTGAGTGTGGGATGTTGTAGCCTTACCCGTCCGCGGTGGGGATGACGGAAGTCCAACGGAAGTGGGGTAATGGGTGGCTGAAGCCAGTGGTCCCGGACGCCCGTCCGGAACCGGACCGTCCACAGGTCCGGGCACCGAAGCACGTACACAACCAACCCGTACGGTGGCTCCGGCGCCGGAGCGCCCCGCGACCGGATCCGGGTCCCCGGTTGCTACTGAAGGGGCCGTCGCGCCTGGCCGCAGGGAACGAACCCGTGCCCGCCTCGCACGCCTTGCCGGACGGGGAACCACAGATTATTCTCCGGTCCTCGAACCGCTGTTGCGCACCGCCCGCGCGAACAATCCGAAAGAGGATCTTGAGTTCATCAAGCGGGCTTATGAAGTGGCTGAGCGCAGTCACGAGGGCCAGAAGCGTAAAAGTGGTGATCCTTACATCACCCACCCGGTTGCGGTAGCCACCATTCTCGCTGAGCTCGGCATGACCGGGACAACCCTTGCCGCCGCTCTCCTGCATGACACCGTCGAGGACACCAGTTGCACCCTTGATGACATCCGGCGTGACTTCGGCCAGGAAGTGGCAATGCTCGTTGACGGAGTCACCAAGCTGGACAAGGTATCCTTCGGCGACGCAGCCCAAGCGGAGACCGTCCGCAAGATGGTTGTCGCTATGGCCAAGGACATCCGGGTCCTCGTGATCAAGCTGGCTGACAGGCTGCACAACGCGCGGACGTGGCGCTTCGTATCAGCCGAATCCTCCGCTCGAAAAGCACGGGAAACCCTCGAGATCTTCGCACCCCTCGCGCACCGCCTGGGCATGAACACCATTAAGTGGGAACTTGAGGATCTCTCCTTCGCGGCGCTGCATCCCAAGGTCTACGAGGAGATTGTGCGGATGGTGGGGGACCGCACTCCGGAGCGCGAAAAGCACCTGAACCTCGTCCGGGATCAGATCGGCGAGGACCTGCGCTCGGTGAAGATCAAGTCCACCATCACAGGACGCCCTAAGCACTACTACTCGATCTACCAGAAGATGATCGTGCGGGGTAAGGACTTCGACGACATCCACGACCTGATGGGTGTACGCGTGCTCGTTGACTCGGTGCGCGACTGCTATGCAACCCTGGGGCAACTGCATGCGAGGTGGAACCCGCTCCCGGGCAGGTTCAAGGACTACATCGCGATGCCCAAGTTCAACATGTACCAATCGCTGCACACGACGGTGATTGGCCCCGGCGGGCGTCCCGTTGAGATCCAGATCCGCACACATGATATGCATCGGCGTGCCGAGTACGGTGTGGCAGCGCACTGGAAGTACAAGAATCAGGGCGGGGCCGGCACCAGCGGTGTTCCGGACAACAGTGATATGGGATGGCTTCGCAGCCTCGTGGATTGGCAGCAGGAGACATCCGATCCCGACGAGTTCCTCGACTCGCTGCGGTTTGAGATCAACGCCCGTGAAGTATTCGTGTTCACGCCCAAGGGTGAGGTCATGGCGTTGCCCGCCGGATCGACGCCGGTCGACTTCGCCTACGCCGTGCATACCGAGGTTGGTCATCGCACCATTGGAGCCCGGGTCAACGGCAAGCTTGTGCCGCTCAACAGCGAGCTGAACCACGGCGACTGGGTGGAAATTTTCACTTCAAAGGCGGAGGGAGCCGGGCCAAGCCAGGACTGGCAGGGATTCGTCAAGAGTCCTCGGGCGCGGAACAAGATCCGTCAGTGGTTCACCAAGGAACGCCGCGAAGAAGCGATTGAGAAGGGCAAGGACCAGCTGACGCGCACTATGCGGAAGCAGAATCTTCCTTTGCAGCGGATGATGACGCACGACGCCCTGCTGGCGGTGGCCCAGGAACTGCGTCATGCGGACATTTCAGCGCTCTACGCCGCTGTTGGAGACGGACATTCCTCGGCCCAGAACGTCATCGAGCACCTTGTCACCCAGATGGGCGGCCATGCCGGCGCTGAGGAAGACATCGCTGAGGCGACGGTCGCAACGCAGCCGCGGCGCCCCAAGTTCTCGGATTCAGGCGTCACCGTGCGCGGTGTGGGTGACGTCTGGGTCAAGCTGGCCCGCTGCTGCACACCGGTCCCTCCCGATCCGATCGTCGGGTTCGTCACGCGGGGGTCTGGGGTCTCGGTGCACCGTAACGACTGCCGGAACGTCCAGGAGCTGCGGGACCAACCGGGCCGGATCGTGGACGTGGAATGGGCTCCCACGCAGTCCAGTGTGTTCCTGGTGGAGATTCAGGTAGAGGCGTTGGACCGCAAGAGCCTTCTCTCGGATGTGACCAGGGTGTTGTCCGAGAACCATGTGAACATCCTGGCAGCGAGCGTGAACACGTCGACCGACCGGGTGGCTATGTCGCGGTTCGCTTTCGAGATGGGCGATCCCAAGTACCTGAGCCACATCCTCAGCGCGGTGAGAAGGATTGACGGCGTGTTTGACGTTTACCGGACCACCGGATCCCAGCGGCGCATCTAGCGGCTGACACGCAGGGCCTCGCGCAAGCGACTCAACGCACGTGCTTTTCCGGGCACCCGCACGGAACTCTCCAGCGAGAGGATCACCAGGTGCAGCGGGCAGCGCAGTCCAGGTGCTGCGGCAATGCTTTTGAGCGTCTCAACAGCCCAGAAATCCTGACCGTGAATTGCGACGTCGAGCGCAGTCCGCAATGGAGAGGTCACTGGCACACCGCCGATTGTGGAAAGATCGCAGGGCCCCAGGGTGACCTGATGCATCACCGCATCACAGAAGGCGGGAAGCGCCGTTGTGCGCCGGCGATGATCGGTGACCAAGCTGACGACAGCTGGAGCAGGGGCGCAGCCGTACACCCAGGCCGCGCTCTGGCGGGCGAGCGCAACCCGCGCGTGGAGAGAGCGCGGAACCGTGTTGATGGCTGACTGGGCGCGAATCGCCGGAGTTGACGGCTGATCTGTGCGCACGTAGGACTCCCCGCAGACATGCGCCATCAAGCCGTCCATCCGCATGGCCTGCAACTCGACGGAACTGAACAGGCTTCCGCCGTGGAACAGCACTCCGCCCGTGGAGTTGATGGCAAGGTCCCGATGGGCAAGCCCGCGGCCCTGCACAGGAGGTCCTTGCGAATATGGCATGCCTCAAGCTTCCCCAACCGGCAGGAAAAGGGAAAGTCCCGGCCTACCCGCTGTGGATAACGGTGGACCGGGACTTCATGCCTGGAGGGCCGTACGTGCCTACGAGAAGTCTTGCGCCGATTTCTGCAGCATGTCCAGCCACTGCCTGCGCGCCTCGAGTGCCTCACGTGCCTCGGAGATCCGGCGGGCATCCCCGTTCTTCTCCGCTGCTGCCAGGTCTTCCTCGAGGGACGCGATGGTGCTCTCGAGCTGGCTGAGCGCGCTGTTGGTGCGTGCCTTGGTCTCCGGGTTGGTGCGCTGCCAGTGCTCCTGCTCCGCGGCCTGCACTGCATCTTCCACTTCACGCAGGCGCGCTTCGACGCGCCCCATGTCCGCCCGGGGAACCTTCCCGGCTTCTTCCCAGCGGTCCCGAATCGACTGCAGTGCCTTCCGGGCCGCGGTGGCGTCCTTGACTGGCAGAAGCTGACGCGCTTCCGCGATGAGGGCTTCCTTTACCACGAGGTTTGAACCGTATTCCTCATCAATGGCCTCGTTTGCAGCTTTGCGGGCAGCAAAGAACACGTCTTGTGCAGCCCGGAAACGGGTCCAGAGGGCGTCGTCGTCCTTGCGGCTCGCCCGCTTCGACCCCTTCCACTCGTCCATGAGCTGCCGGTACTCGGCTGCAGTGTGACCCCAGTCGGTCGAGGCGGAAAGCTCCTCGGCGCGGCGGATCAGTGCTTCCTTTGCCTGTTTTGCCTCTGCGTTGTCATTGTCGAGCTGCGAGAAGTACGCCCTGCGGTGACGATCGAAGATAGTGCGGGCCGAGCGGAACCGCTTCCACAGTGCGTCCTCGGTGCCCCGCCCGAGCCGAAGCCCGGACTTCTGAGCAGCTTTCCACTGCTCAAACAATTCGTTCATCCGGTTGCTGCTGGCCTTCCACTGCACGGTGGACGGATCGCGGCCGGCGATCTCCTCGGCCTCGGCAACGATCGCCTCCCGTGCTTCCCTTTCGCGGGCGCGGGCGGCGTCCTGCTCGGCCTTCTCCGCGGACTCAAGCTCCGTGACGAGGCTGACCAGTGCTTCAAGCCGGGCCTCCAGGGCACGGACATCGCCGACCATCTTCCGCTCGGAGACCTGCTCGGCAAGATGGGCGGCGGTCTTCCTCATGTCCGTGGTGGGTGCTTTTGCGTGGACCCGCTGCTCCAGCAGTGTGACCTGGCCGGCGACGTCGTCGTACTTGCGCACGAAGTAGCCCAGCGCTTCCTCGCGCGGGGCATCCGGGTACTGGCCTACGGGGAACTCCTCGCCGTCCACGAGCAGGAAGACATGACCGTCTTCCTCCACGCGGGCGAACTTCTCCGCCTCCGCCAGCGGGGTGCTGTGAATCGGGGGAGCAGCAACGACGGCGGGCGCGGCGGGACCGTTGGGCCGCGGTGCCATCGCGGCAGGGGTGGGGCGGGGACGCGCAGCGTTTGCGGCTCCCGGCACCGGCGCGGCCGGTTGCTCAGGAGCCGGCGCCGTGGGCTGCTCAGTAGCAGAAGGTTCTGCTGCAGCCTCAGGTTGCTCGATCCCGGTCGCTTCGGTTACAGGCATTTCGTCGGATTGCTGACTGTTTGTCACCGCTAAAAGTCTTTCGCTCGATGGACGGCCCACATGGCCGTGTCCCGTTGATTACTGCAAGGTTAATGAGTCTATCGTCACAGGCGTTGCCGGGGCTCCGTCCTCGCCGCCGCCTTGCACTCCGGCCTCGGCAACCTGCCGGACAAGGTCCAGACCGGAGGTCACCGAACCCATGATGGTGTATCCGCCGGTGTTCTGTGGAATCCGGGAATCCCTGTACACAATGAAGAACTGTGTCCCATTGCTGTCCGTCGCAGCACCGCGGGCCACGGCGATGGTGCCGGCAGGGTAGACGCCGTCTTCAGGAGTGTTCTCCACCGGACCCCACTGGTAGTTCGGATCACCCGCACCATCGCCGTTGAGGGACCCGCACTGCAGCACGCCCATGGTCTCCGCGGTAGTCAACCGGTGGCACGTCTTGCCTTCGAAGAACCCCTCCTGGGCGAGCGAGGTGAAGACGGCTACCGCCTGAGGGGCCTTGCTTCCGTCCAGCTGGACACCGATGTCGCCGACGCTGGTGGCAAGGGTCCCCGTGAACACTTTCCCCGCTGCACTCGACGGATCCGGAATGTTCGAGCTATTCGCCGTCGGCTCCGCCGGCGCGGTCTCCACAACACCGGGTGCCTCGTCAAGAACGTCCATCTGCGCGGCCGTGGGATTCGAGCTGAACCAGAACACCTGCAGGGCGAAAGCAATGGCGAGGACCGCCGCGGCCGCTATCCCCGCCGTCGTGCTGTCTTTCCGCCGCCGTTTCTCCTGAGCGCGCTCAAGCTCCCGCCGGGCCTCGATCTGACTGATATGACGGCGCATTTCGCGTCCGCGACGATCAACGGCCACGCGACCTCCTGTGTCCGGCGGTTGTTTCGGGTGCTGCCCACTTTTACCCTGGCACTCCCGGTCCGGTTAGTCCGGTCCGGCACGAACCACTAAAATGAATGCCGCAGACAGTGTAGGCACAGCTGACCGCTTACCTCTCGGCTTCCCCAGCATCCCGAACCGCCCGGTTGGGGACACCAGCGTCATTTCCCAAGGAGAGTTGCCGTATGGCACGAAAGTCCTCGTTGTCCGGATTTCCCGAATGGCTGCCCCAGGAACGTCTGGTGGAGCTGCACGTTCTGGACACCCTGCGACGGACGTTCGAGCTTCACGGATTCTCCAGCGTCGAAACCCGCGCGGTTGAAACAGTGGGTCAGTTGCTGCGCAAGGGGGAGATCGACAAGGAAGTCTACGCGGTATCGCGCCTCCAGGATGAGGACACCGGCGCCGCCGGCGACGACTCGCTGGCGCTGCACTTTGACCTGACTGTTCCCTTTGCACGCTATGTGGTTGAAAACGCCGGCCACCTTGCCTTCCCGTTCCGCCGCTACCAGATCCAGAAGGTCTGGCGGGGGGAGCGTCCCCAGGAGGGACGGGCACGGGAGTTCACCCAGGCGGATATCGATGTGGTGGGTGACGGCGCACTCCCGTTCCGCTACGACATCGAGCTTGCCCTCGTGATAGCCGAGGCGCTCAGCGCCTTGCCGATTCCCGACTTCCAGCTGCGCATCAACAACCGGAAACTGGCTGAAGGCTTCTATCGGGGAATCGGTCTGACGGACACTCCCGGGGTGCTGCGCAGCATCGACAAGCTGGAGAAGATCGGCCCCGCGAAAGTGGCGGAGCTGCTGAAAACCGAGCTGGGCGCCACGGCCGAGCAGGCGGAAGCCGCCCTCAACCTCGCCGGGATCCGCACGGAAAACACCTCCTTCGTTGACCGGGTGCGCGCCCTTGGCGTTGAAGACCCGCTGCTTGAGGAAGGACTTGGCGAACTCGAGCAGGTCATCGCGGAGGCATCGAAACGCGCACCGGGGAAGGTGATCGCCGATCTGAGCATCGCGCGCGGTCTCGACTACTACACCGGCACGGTCTACGAGACGGTGCTGGTGGGTCATGAGGCACTCGGCTCCATCTGCTCCGGCGGCCGCTACGATGCGCTGGCGAGCAAGGGCAACCGGACCTTCCCCGGCGTCGGGCTTTCCATCGGTGTTACACGCCTAGTGACGCGCATTCTGAGCCAGGACTTCGCGGCTGCCTCCCGCCAGGTACCGACGGCGGTCCTGGTCACCCTCGCAAATGACGACTCCTGGTCCGCCGCCCAGGATGTTGCCGCCGCGTTGCGCGGTCGCGGCATTCCCGTGGAGGTTGCGGCAACGGCCGAGAAGTTCGGCAAGCAGATCAAGTTCGCGGACCGCCGGGGCATCCCCTTCGTCTGGTTCACCTCGGAGGACGGCGCTCACGAGGTCAAGGACATCCGATCAGGGGAGCAGAGCGCCGCTGATCCCTCGTCGTGGACCCCTCCCGTTGAGGACCGCTGGCCGGCCGTCCTGCCTCAGGGCTGAGCCGGCGCGTTGCCCTGTAGTGCCGCCGTCAGTGCCGTCCTCGTTGTACGAGGAGCATAGCGGCGCGGCCAAGCAGCCCCACCAGCAGAATGACGGTCATGGTCAGGACCGACCGCACCGGAAGCGTGAACGCGAGCACCAGGCATCCCGTCAGGCCGAGTACATTCAGCGCCCGCGGAGCGTACCAGGGACGCGAGGCCAGGGTAAGCGCGGAGAGGTTCGCCACCGCGTAGTAGAGCAGCACACCGAAGCTGGAGAAGCCCACCACCGTCAGGACATCGGTTCCCAGCAGCAGTGCAATGACGACGACGGCAGTCGCCAGCTCCGCTGCGAACGGTGTGGCACGGCGGGCTGACACCGCGCCGAAAACCCGCGGCAGATCACCCTCTCGCGCCATAGCCAGGGTTGTGCGGGCGATCCCGCTGATCAGCGCGAGCAGTGCGCCGAGACTCGCCAGTGCCGCCGCAATCGCCACTGCCAGCCCAGGTAAGGACCCATTCGGCAGGAATACTTCGGTGAGAGGCGCCTGCGAGTCAGCGAGGGCGTCCGGCCCCACCGCGCGAAGCAGGCCGAACGCGAGCAGGAGGTACAGAGCCAGGGTGAAACCGAGTGCGCCGAAGATAGCCCGCGGAATGTTGCGCGCGGGCTCGCGGACCTCCTCGCCCATCGTGGCAATACGTGCATAGCCGGCGAACGCGAAGAACATGAGCCCGGCCGCCTGCAGGACGCCGGTGGGTCCAACCGGCACGGCGCCGGGGGCGTCGGCAGGCTGGGCAAAGGCCACAACAATGACGAAGGAGAGGACAGGCACCACCAGCGCAACGATGATCCGCGTCAACAGCGCGGTGCGCGTGATGCCTAACAGGTTAACGGAAGTCAGGGCCACTACGGCTGCCACCCCTGCAGCTTTCTCAAAGCCCGGAGCGGCGTACAGCCCGAAGGTGAGCGCCATCGCTGCACACGAGGCAAGTTTCCCGGTGATGAAGCTCCACCCGGCCAGGAAGCCCGGCCATTCGCCGAGCTGGCGCCGCCCGTAGGTATAGCTACCGCCGCTCACCGGATGCACGGTCGCCAGCTGGGCGGATGCTGCGGCGTTGGCATAGGCAACGACGGCGGCCAGGCCGACTGCGAGCGGCAGCAGGGAGCCGGCGGCTGCGGCTGCCGGGGAGAAGACAACGAAAACGCCGGCTCCAATGATGGATCCGATGCCGACGGTGGTGGCGTCGAACCCGCCGAGTTGTCTGTTCAATGCCTGCGGCATTTAGCGATGGTCCCCGTCCGGTGATAAGTGTGGCCGGGAATGCATCTCATCCGGCGGTAAACTCGAACACTGAGATTCAACCACGATTCACAGACTGGATTTAATTCCACCGGAAGGAATGCTGTGCTGCGCACACATGACCTGGGTTCACTACGGACCGGGCACATTGGACAGACCGTCACTCTCGCCGGATGGGTGGCCCGTCGGCGTGATCACGGCGGCGTGGCATTCCTCGATCTTCGTGACGCATCCGGCGTCGCCCAGGTAGTGGTGCGCGAGGAGGAGGTCTTCCATGGCCTGCGCAATGAGTACGTGCTGCAGATCATCGGCACCGTCGAGCAGCGCCCCGAGGGCAACGAGAACCCGGCGCTTGCAACCGGTGAGATCGAGGTCATCGCCGAGAAGGTGACAATTCTCAACACCTCGGACCCGCTGCCGTTCCAGATCGACGAGCATGTCGAGGTGGGCGAGGAGGCGCGTCTGAAGCACCGTTACCTGGACCTCCGCCGCCCAACGCCGAACGCCAACCTCCGCCTGCGCTCCGAGGCGAACCGGGTGGCCCGCGAGCTTCTGCACACAGACGGCTATGTGGAGATTGAGACACCCACCCTCACCCGTTCGACGCCTGAGGGCGCCCGTGACTTCCTGGTTCCGGCCCGTCTGGCGCCAGGGTCCTGGTACGCACTGCCGCAGTCACCGCAGCTGTTCAAGCAACTTCTCCAGGTGGGCGGCTTCGAGAAGTACTACCAGATCGCCCGCTGTTACCGGGACGAGGACTTCCGTGCCGACCGGCAGCCCGAGTTCACCCAGCTGGACATCGAGGCGAGCTTCGTCGAGCAGGATGACATCATCGCGCTCGGCGAGGAGCTGGTGACGGCGCTGTGGAAGCTGATCGACGTCGAGATCCCCACTCCGATCCAGCGCATGACCTACGCCGATGCCATGGCGCGTTACGGCTCTGACAAGCCGGACCTTCGGTTCGGTCTCGAGCTGACCGAGCTGACCGAGTACTTCAAGGACACCGGATTCGGCGTGTTCAAGTCTGCGTATGTGGGCGCCGTCGTCATGCCCGGCGGAGCCTCCCAGCCGCGCCGTCAGCTGGATGCCTGGCAGGAATGGGCCAAGCAGCGCGGAGCGAAGGGGCTTGCGTACGTCCTCATCGACGACGACGGCAGCCTCCGTGGTCCCGTCGCCAAAAACCTGACGGACGCCGAGCGGGATGGGCTGGCCGGCACTGTCGGTGCGAAGCCGGGGGACTGCATCTTCTTTGCCGCCGGCGAGAAGTCCTCCTCGCGTGCCTTGCTTGGTGCTGCACGGGTGGAGATCGGTCACCGCACCGGGCTGATCGATCCGGCGGCGTGGGCATTCGTGTGGGTCGTTGATGCGCCCATGTTCGAGCCGGCGTCGGACGCCGTCGCCGCCGGTGACGTCGCCGTGGGGACCGGTGCGTGGACGGCGGTTCACCACGCCTTCACCTCACCGAAGCCGGAGTACCTGGACTCTTTCGACACCGATCCGGGCAGTGCCCTCGCGTATGCCTACGACATTGTCTGCAACGGCAATGAGATTGGCGGCGGCTCGATCCGTATTCACCAGCGGGATGTTCAGCAACGGGTCTTCGCTGTTATGGGAATCAGCCCCGAGGACGCCCAGGAGAAGTTCGGCTTCCTGCTGGAGGGTTTCAAGTACGGCGCACCGCCCCACGGCGGCATCGCGTTCGGTTGGGACCGGGTTGTCGCACTGCTTGCCGGCAGCGACTCCATCCGCGACGTCATCGCCTTCCCGAAATCCGGCGGCGGCTATGACCCGCTCACGGCTGCTCCTGCACCGATCACGCCTCAACAGCGGAAGGAAGCAGGCGTGGACGCAAAGCCGGCAGGAAAGTCCGACGCGCCCAAAAATGTGAAAGAATAAGCTCGTACAACGTGCTCCGGGGTCGGTGTAATTCCGAACCGGCGGTTATAGTCCGCGACCCGCGCGCAGCCCCCTGGGGCAGCAAACGGTTGAGCCGGTGAAATTCCGGCACCGACAGTTAGAGTCTGGATGGGAGAAGCACGTGCAGCTTTGGCTGTGCTCTGTCGTCGGTGCCTCATGCGCCGTCGGCAGCGCCGGCCCTGCCTGTCGTTCCCCGGAGCCGTCATCGCGAGTTCTAAAGGGAACAGTATGGATCTACTGAGGTGGCTCTTCGAAGCCCAACTTTTCATCGGCGGCAGTCCATTGCTGCTTCGGGAAGTGCTCGGCAATGTCTTCGGTCTCCTGAGCGCGCTCGGGGGAATGCGCCGCAAGGTCTGGGCCTGGCCTGTCGGCATCGCCGGTAACCTGCTCCTGCTCACCGTCTTTCTCGGTTCGGTGTTCGGTGTAGCTTCCACGGCGAATCTCCTCGGACAGGCTGCCCGCCAGGTCATGTTCATCGCTGTCGCAGTCTACGGATGGCGCCGGTGGCGGCAGGCACAATCGGATGCCGGCGCGGCAATTACCCCGCGTTGGGCAACAAACCGAACACGTCTGGGGCTCGTTGCCGCCCTGGTCCTCGGCACTGTGGCCGTGACCCCGCTCTTCCGGGCCCTCGGTTCGTACGAGCCGGTCTGGGCGGACGCCTGGACCTTCGTCGGATCTCTGCTGGCCACGTTCGGAATGGCCAAGGGCTGGGTGGAATTCTGGCTCATCTGGGTGGCAGTCGATGTCGTTGGCGTCCCGCTCCTGTTCAGCGCCGGCTACTACGCTTCGGCTTTCATGTACCTGTTTTACGGGATCTTCACCCTCGTAGGCTTTGTTGTGTGGGCCCGGGCGCAGCGGCAGGCCGCCGCGCACCCGGTTGATCACGCACCCAGTCCTGAGCCGAGCCTGCCATGACAACCGGATCCGCCGGCTTCACCGCACCCGAAATGATGGCCATGGAGCACGCGCTCCTGCTCGCCGGCCAGGGCGTTCGCGGCGCCAACCCTCTGGTGGGCGCTGTTGTTCTGGATAGGGACGGCGCAATGGTAACCACCGGTTTCCACCTGGGCGCCGGCACTGACCATGCGGAAGTAGCCGCGCTGAAGAGTGCGGCCCTGCAGGGGGTGGATCCCGCCGGTTGCACCATGGTGGTGACGCTGGAGCCCTGCAACCACACCGGTCGCACAGGTCCCTGTACCGAGGCGATCATGGAAGCCGGCATCACGCGCGTTGTGTACGCGGCTGCCGATCCCACTCCTGATGCCGCCGGCGGTGCCGCACGGCTCGCCAACCACGGAATCGATGTGGCGGGCGGGCTCCTCGAAGATGCCGCAACGGAGCTGAACCGCCGCTGGCTCGTTGCCGTGCAGGCCCGGCGCCCTTTCGTTACAGTCAAAGTGGCGCAGAGCCTGGATGCGCAATCCGCGGCAGCGGACGGCTCAAGCCAGTGGATCACCGGCCCGCACGCGCGCGCAGACGGGCACACTATCCGTGCCCGCGTCGACGCCGTCCTGGTGGGCACCGGCACCGTCCTTGCCGACAATCCCCGCCTCACCGCGCGGGCCCTGGACGGATCCGATGCCAGCCGCCAGCCGCTGCGGGTTGCCGTCGGGCTACGGGGCATCCCCGGGGATGCCGCGGTGCGTGGAAGCGGATTTGTGCACCTGGAAACCCGTGATCCGCTGGCCGTGTTGACTGAATTGTTCAGCCGGGGCGTCCGGCACGTTCTCGTAGAGGGCGGCCCGCAACTGGTCGGAGTCTTCCTCATGGCTGATCTTGCCGATGAACTCTTCGCGTATGTCGCGCCGATGCTCCTTGGCGCCGGTGTGCCCGCCTTCCAACGGCTCGGTGTGGCAACGCTTACTGACGCCCATGTGTGGCGTCTGGATCCGGACGGGGCCGCGGGTCTCACGCAGCTCGGTGACGACGTGCGGCTGCACCTCAAACCCATTGCGCCGCCTCCGGCGCCCATCACGAAAGGCCTCTAAGTGTTCACAGGAATTGTTTCCGGGCGGGGCAACGTCACCGCCCTCCGCACCTCGCCGGACGGCGGCAGCGCGGTGCTTGTGTTCGAGGCCGGTTCCACAGGGGCCGGGCTCGAGCCCGGCGGGTCCATCGCTGTGGACGGGGTATGCCTGACCGCGACCGTTATCGACGACGGCCGAATCAGCGTGGATGTGATGGGGGAGACGCTGAGGCGAACGACAATCGGGGGCCTGACGGAGGGCCGCAGGGTCAACCTTGAGCGTTGCGTACCGGCGAACGGCCGTTTGGACGGCCACGTTGTGCAGGGTCACGTCGACGGCGTCGGTACGCTCCTCGAGCGTGAGAATTTCGGCGATTGGGAGCGCTTGCGTTTCAGTCTGCCCGTCCCTCTGGACCGTTATGCCGCTGAAAAGGGGTCCATCGCCGTGGACGGTGTCTCACTGACGGTGACGGCCGTGAGCAACGCCGGAACACCCGAGCCCTGGTTCGAGGTCGGCCTGATCCCCACAACCCTCACCGAGACGGGCCTGGGAGCCAAGAACATCGGAGATCCTGTGAACCTGGAGATGGATGTCCTGGCCAAATACGCTGAGCGGCTGCTCGCGTTCACGGGAAAGGAAGGCCGGGCATGATTCGCAGCGGCGCGGGCAGTGCCCCGGACCCCCAGAGCGGTGCGGTGCTTGAGATTGTGCTTGACCCGGTGGACACGGCCGTTGCCGCAATGGCGGCGGGCCGCGCCGTCGTCGTTGTTGACGACGCCAACCGGGAAAACGAGGGCGACATCATCTTCGCTGCCCAGTTCGCAACAACGGAACTGACCGCCTGGACCATCCGGTACACCTCGGGCGTGCTCTGCGTTCCGGTGACCGGAAGAACCGCGGACCGGCTGGAGTTGCCCGCCATGGTGATCAACAACCAGGACGCCAAGCAAACGGCCTACACCGTGTCCTGCGACGCCGCCGCCGGCGTGAGCACCGGTATCAGCGCCGCGGACAGGGCACTGACCGCCAGGACGCTGGCGTCGTCGTCGGCGGTTCCCGCTGACCTCACGCGGCCGGGTCACATGTTCCCCCTGCGGGCGGTGGAGGGCGGAGTGCGGGAGCGGCGCGGTCACACCGAAGCTGCAATTGACCTGTGCCGGCTGGCCGGTGTGGAGTTGGCCGCCGTTATTGCGGAAGTCACGCACGACGACGGCGGCATGATGCGCCTGCCGGCGCTGCGTGAGTTCGCCACCCGCTTCCAGGCGCCGCTGATTTCGATCGAGGACCTGGTGGAGTACCTTGCCGCAGGCGACACGGGAGCCGCTGGATGAGCGCGGTTACCGGCGGTCCCGTAGTCACTATTCCGACGGCGTACGGACCGTTCACCGCGCAGGCCTGGACGGATGCGGCCTCCGGCGTGGAGCACCTGACCATGTCCGCGCCCGGCACGGACATCGCTGACGGTGCCCCGCTGGTCCGGATACACTCGGAGTGCCTCACCGGCGATGTGTTCGGCTCCTACCGCTGTGACTGCGGTGAGCAGCTTGAGCAGGCGCTCGGGCTGGTTCAGGAACAAGGCGGGTCGGTTGTCTATCTGCGGGGCCAGGAAGGTCGCGGGATCGGCCTTGCCAACAAGCTGCGCGCGTATGCGCTGCAGGAGAACGGCGCCGACACGGTCGAGGCAAACGAGCAGCTTGGTCTTCCGGTCGATGCGCGCGATTACCAGGCCGCGGCAGGAATCCTCACCGCTTTGGGCATCACGAAGATCCGCCTGCTGAGCAACAATCCCGTCAAGCGGGAACACCTTGAGCGGTACGGCATCACCGTGGTGTCGATGGTGCCTTCCGAGATTCCATCGCGACTGGAAAATCAGCAGTACCTCGAGACGAAGCGGGACCGCCTCAACCACCAGCTGTCCCATCTGGAGGAGCGGTTCCACCAGCGTCCCCAGGAAAAGATCGTTCAGCAGAGCTGACAGTTCCTTCCGCCAATCCACCCCCCCCATCCCAAGGAGAACCATGGCCGGACACGGCGCCCCCACCATCGACGTCACCAGCATTGCGCACCAACAGCAGGAGCCCGTCCGGCTCGCCGTCATTGCCGCCAGTTGGCACACCGCCATCATGGACGGGCTCCTTGACGGCGCCCGCCGGGCCGCCGCGGATGCCGGCATCGAACCCGTGGTGATTCGCGTACCGGGCAGCTTTGAGTTGCCGGTCGCAGCGGCGAGGCTGGCGCCCCACTATGACGCCGTCGTCGCTCTCGGTGTAGTCATCCGCGGCGGCACACCGCACTTCGACTACGTATGCCAGGCTGCGACCTCGGGACTCACCGAAGTCAGCGTGCGCACGGGTGTGCCTGTGGGCTTCGGCGTGTTGACCTGCGATACCGAAGAGCAGGGCCTTGACCGCGCCGGGCTCGCCGGATCGAGCGAGGACAAGGGATATGAAGCCACCGCCGCAGCATTGGCAACAGCTGCTGTACTGGGGCCCTGGGGCACGTGAACCTCAGGGAGGCCTCGCGTCGGGAGTTTCGTCACACAGAACGGCCCCGGTACGGCGTATCTCATGGAACCCAGTAACCTAGACAGAGTGAAATCCTTCGACACCCTCTTCGCCGAGCTGAGCGAGAAAGCTGCCGCCCGTCCATCGGGGTCACGCACCGTGACCGAGCTGGAGTCAGGCGTGCACGGCATCGGCAAGAAAGTAGTCGAGGAGGCCGCCGAAGTGTGGATGGCCGCCGAGTATGAGTCGAATGAAGCTGCTGCAGAGGAAATTTCCCAGCTGCTGTACCACCTCCAGGTCATGATGATCGCCAAGGGACTCACGCTGGAAGACGTTTACAAGCATCTGTAGCCGCGCGGCGACAATCTTCGCAGAACTCGCGCGCGGCCCAGAGCCTGCTTTCAGGCAACGTCTCCCGCAAAACCCTCCTTCCCAAAGGAACCCCATGCTTCGAGTTGCAGTCCCCAACAAGGGATCCCTGTCCGAATCCGCCTCCGCAATGCTCAGCGAGGCGGGCTACCGCCAGCGTCGCGACACCCGTGAACTGGTGATGGTGGACCCCGAGAACGAGATTGAATTCTTCTTCCTCCGGCCGCGGGACATAGCCGTCTATGTCGGTTCCGGAACCCTCGACGTCGGAATCACCGGCCGCGATCTCTTCCTTGACGCCCAGGTGGAAGCCGAAGAGCTTCTGCCTTTGGGCTTTGGTGCGTCGACGTTCCGCTTCGCCGGCCCGGTCGGAAACTTCAGCTCCGTCGCCGAACTTGAGGGGCGGCGCCTGGCCACCAGTTATGACGGGCTCCTGCGCGACTTCCTGGCTGAGCAGGGCGTCAGCGCCACGGTTGTCCGGCTTGACGGCGCTGTGGAATCGTCAGTGCGCCTCGGCGTCGCAGACGCGATCGCGGATGTCGTCGAAACGGGAAACACCCTGAAGGCCGCCGGCATGGAGATCTTCGGCGAACCCATCCTGAAAAGCGAGGCAGTCCTCATCGGGCGCAAAGGCGCAGCGCCTGTCGGGTTGGACATCCTGATCCGTAGGCTGCAGGGGGTGCTTGTCGCGCGCCAGTATGTGCTGCTCGATTACGACATCCGCAAGGAACTGGTGGATCAGGCCGCGGCGCTGACTCCGGGTCTTGAATCGCCCACTGTCTCGCCGCTGCGTGATTCCGACTGGGTTGCCGTCCGGTCCATGGTGAAGCGCCACAGCACCAACCGGATCATGGATGAGCTCTACGACCTCGGCGCGCGCGCCATCCTGGTGAGCACTATCCACGCGTGCCGGATCTAGGGGCGGAGACCATTCATGAGCGTGGCCATCCGCGTCATACCCTGCCTTGATGTCGACGCCGGACGCGTGGTCAAGGGAATCAATTTCGAAGATCTCCGCGACGCCGGGGATCCGGTGGAACTGGCACACCGTTATGACCGTGCGGGAGCCGACGAACTGACATTCCTTGACGTCACCGCGTCCTCCGGCAACCGCGCCACCACTTTCGACGTGGTTGCAAAGACTGCTGAGGAAGTGTTCATCCCACTGACGGTGGGCGGCGGCGTCCGGGAGATTTCCGACGTCGACCGGCTGCTGCGCGCGGGCGCCGACAAAGCATCCATCAATACCGCAGCGGTCGCCCGCCCACAGGTCATCGATGAGATCACGTCCCATTTCGGCTCGCAGGTCCTGGTACTCAGCCTGGATGCGCGCCGGACGGACAATCCGGCGGCTCACTCAGGCTTCGAAGTGACCACGCACGGCGGCCGCAAGGGGACCGGGATCGACGCGGTCGCCTGGGCACGGGAAGCAGCTGAGCGCGGCGTCGGCGAGATCCTACTGAACTCCATCGATGCTGACGGCACCCGCGAAGGCTTCGATCTTGAGATGATCCGGGCTGTGCGGGCGGCAGTGAAGGTGCCTCTGATCGCCTCCGGGGGAGCGGGTAGGCCGGATCATTTTCCACCGGCCGTTGCAGCGGGCGCCGATGCGGTATTGGCGGCATCGGTGTTCCACTTCGGTCCAGTTGACGCGATAGCCGAGGTGAAGCGGGCTATCCGGGACGCAGGCTTTCCGGTTCGTTAGAACCTAACCCCGGGGGTTGGCCAGAGCCTGGCCTCCCTAGAGCCCAACCTCGGCGCTCTCAAGGAGCGCCACGGCGTCAGGTTGTCCTTCGAAAGTGACCAGTGCATGGCGTGTGCGGCCGTGAGCATGCATGAGCAGTTCCCCGGGTTCGCCCACAATGGCCACCGAGACGGGGGCTCGTTTCGCTACATGCCTGGGACCGTCCGGCCGGACCAGCACAATGCCAAGATCCACGCCGCGGTACAGGATCGCGGCGCGCTTGATCAGCTCGTCCCACAGCGCGTTCGAGTACTCCTCGTCCAGCGCGCGCGGCGCCCACCTACTGGTTGCCCGCCGGACGTCCTCGGTATGCACGAAGTACTCGATCAGGTTGGTGCTGGTGTCAATCGACCGCACTCGCATGGGTGAGTGAAACGGATGCCCCTTGCGGAAGTCGTTGACAAGGGCTTCGTAAGCCGGCGTTGAGGCGGATTTCGCCGCTAGTGTGCGGGTGGCCTTTTCCGAAACAACGGACAGCGGCTTGATGAGGGCCCCGATGCCGACGCTGGGTCTGTGCCCGCGCAGATACAGGTGGGCGGCGAGTTCCTTCGTTTGCCACCCGTCGCAGAGCGTGGGGGAGTGAGGCCCGGCCGCGAGGAGGGTTTCGGCGAGGACTTCACGGGAAGGATCAACGAAATGCATCACTGTTGAAAATAGCATGATGGACGCTCCCCATGCCCGCCGGTGGGCGCTCGTCCCCTGCGACACGACTAGAATCAGTTGCGATGTCACAACACCCCGAACCCGATCCTCCTTCCGTCGCCGGTGAAACACCCGGGCTCGATCCCGCGGTGGCCCACGCACTCAAGAAAGACGCCTCCGGTCTCGTTGCGGCCATCGTCCAGGAACACGACACCGGGGATGTCCTGATGCTGGGCTGGATGGATGAAGAAGCGCTGCGGCGAACCCTGACCAGCGGCCGCGTCACCTTCTACTCGCGGTCGCGGCAGGAATACTGGCGCAAGGGCGACACTTCCGGCCACGTCCAGTATGTGAAGTCGGTTTCGCTGGACTGCGACGGCGATGCCCTGCTGGTGCGGGTGCACCAGGTCGGCGCAGCATGCCATACCGGCACGCGGACCTGTTTCGACGGTAGGGAGCTTGCCGCCGTCGTCGGCTCCGCGTGAGCCATACCGTTTGTATCAGGAGACCAACAGTCCGCCCGCCGTTGCGGATGGACGCGAGATTCAGGAAGCGCATGTCATGGACGAGCTCGGAGTAATCAGCCCAGGCCTGGAGGAGTTCCGCGCCCTTGCCCGGGACCGGCGGGTGATTCCTGTCCGCCTGATGGTGCTTGACGACGCGCACACGCCGATCGGGATCTACCGCAAACTGGCAGATGGCCACCCGGGTACGTTCCTCATGGAATCCGCTGCTGAGGGCGGAGTGTGGTCGCGGTACTCGTTCATCGGCGTGAATTCGCGGGCAACTCTCACCACCAGGGGCGGTGAGGCCTGCTGGCTTGGCGAGCCTCCCGCGGGAGTTCCTGTGGATGGCAATCCGGTCGAAGCACTCCGGCGCACCGTCGAGGAACTCCAGACCGCACGCTTCGACGGGCTTCCGCCCTTCACCTCCGGCATGGTCGGCTTCATCGGCTGGGAATCGGTCCGTCACTGGGAACGGCTCACCTCCCCGCCCGAAGACGACCTCGATCTGCCCGAACTGGCCATGAACCTCGTCACCGACATGGCCATTCACGACAATGCAGGCGGCAAGGTGACGCTGGTGGCCAATGCCATCAACTATGACAATTCCCCGGACCGCGTTGACGAAGCCTGGCACGACGCCGTTGCACGCCTCCGCGGCATGCTGCAGCGACTCGCCTCCGCATCGGATCAGCCGGTGTCAGTTTTGGCCGGCGGCGCAACCGACAGTGCAGCGCTGATGTCCCGCGTGCGTGAACGCTGGGATCGCGACCGGTACCTGGCGGCGATCGAGCGCGGCAAGGAAGCCATCGTGGACGGCGAGGTATTCCAGGTTGTCATCTCGCGCCGGTTTGAACTGGACTGCGATGCATCAGCGCTGGATGTCTACCGGGTGCTGCGGACCACCAACCCCAGCCCGTATATGTACCTGTTCAGCCTTGAGGATCCAACTGGACGGCCGTATTCAATCGTCGGCTCTTCACCCGAAGCGCTCGTCACCGTCAACGGCTCAGAAGTCATTACCCACCCCATCGCCGGGTCCCGGCCGCGCGGTAGGACAGCCGAACAGGACCGTGCCCTCGCGGAGGAACTCCTCGCTGATGAGAAGGAGCGTGCGGAGCATCTCATGCTGGTGGACCTGGCACGCAATGACATCTCGAAGGTATGCCGGCCGGGAACCGTGGACGTCACTCAGTTCATGGAGGTAGAGCGGTTCAGCCACATCATGCACCTGGTGTCCACCGTCGTCGGGGAACTGGCCCCGGAGCGGTCCGCCTATGACGTGCTCGCAGCGACTTTTCCAGCCGGGACCCTGTCCGGAGCGCCCAAACCGCGCGCGCTCCGGCTGCTTGATGAACTTGAACCGCACAAGCGGGGCATCTATGGGGGAGTTGTGGGTTACTTCGATTTCGCCGGTGACATGGACATGGCCATCGCCATCCGGTCAGCACTGCTGCGCGACAACCGCGCCTATGTTCAGGCCGGCGGTGGGATTGTTGCCGATTCCAGCCTTGAGGCCGAGGCACAGGAAACGGTTAACAAGGCCGCAGCTCCGCTGCGCGCCGCGCTGATCGCCTCGAGCCTTCATCCGGTAACCGGTACGGGGGCGGGCACTCCGTGAGCGCGTCCTCCCAGTCAGGCGCTCCTGCCGTCTCCCGCACACCCGCCCTGCGTCGCAGGGGCTTTCTCGTCCTCGCGACGGTCGCCTCGGCTCTGGCCGCCTTCGGCAGTACCACCCAGACCTGGCTGTCGGTGGCCCTGCCGCAATCCGGGGTGCAAACCCCTTCCATTGAAGTGGCAGGCTCAGATGCAGCCACAGGTGTGACCGCATTCGCGCTGGTGGGTCTGGCCGCGGCGCTGGCAGCATCGATCGCCGGCCGCATCGCGCGGTGGATCATCGCTGTCATTCTGACCGTTGCCGGCGCCGGTATTGCCCTCAGCAGCTTGGCTGTCGCCACCGATCCAGCGAGCGCCGCGGCACCCGCGATCGGAGAATCTCTCGGCGTCACCAGCCAGGACGGCGCCTCCGTCACGGCGACCGCCATGCCGTGGCTGGCCGCCGTGGCGGGGCTGTTGCTGGTGCTCTGTGCTGTCTGGCTGCTCATCGCCGGCCGCGGCTGGCGAACGGCCCGTCGCTACGAAAACCGGCAGGATTCCTCGCCCACCCGGAACCCGCAGGCGAAGGCGGACACCAATGCTGACGAGATAGACAGCTGGGACAGCCTCAGCCGGGGTGAGGATCCGACAGGCTGAGTGCCCTTGAGGATTCAGCGCGGCCCTGAATCAGTGCCGTGCTGAATCAATGGCAGAATGGACACCAGACCACAGCACAAGGAGATACGCCATGGCTAAGACCGCGCCCGAGACCCGTTCCAACCAAACCCCGATGGCTGAGCATTCCTCCGTCCATGATGAGACCATCGGACACGGCAACAGCCCGGCGGCGTGGACCTGTGTCTTCGTGATGCTTGCCGGCGCGGCACTGTCCGCGTTCGCCTACATCTTCGCAAGCACCGAGGGCAACCTGGATGCCGGAACCATCCTGTTCTGGATCGGCATCCTCATTATGGTGATCGGCCTCGCGCTCGGAATCATCCTCAAGAAGGCAGGGTTCGGGGTCGGCGGCCACAGGCTCAAGAACACCGGGCACTAAGTGAGCGTTCTCGACGACATCATCCTCGGGGTCCGGGAGGATCTCGATGCACGCAAGATACTTCTTCCGCTTGAAGAGGTTCGTATCCTCGCCGAGCAGGCACCTGCGCCCCGGAACG
Organism: Arthrobacter sp. KKT183; assembly: GCF_055657625.1. Taxonomy (NCBI): domain Bacteria; kingdom Bacillati; phylum Actinomycetota; class Actinomycetes; order Micrococcales; family Micrococcaceae; genus Arthrobacter; species Arthrobacter sp. KKT183. The sequence continues at coordinate 1,733,603 of NZ_CM145770.1, forward strand.
CGTATGCCGCGCTGGCCGTGCAGGCCGAGGGTGTCAGCGTCATCGCCGAGGTGAAGCGGAAGAGTCCGTCCAAAGGCGAACTGTCAGCAATCCAGGATCCAGCTGAGCTGGCTGCGGCCTATGAGCGAGGCGGAGCCTCGGTGATCAGTGTCCTTACCGAGGAGCGGCGCTTCGGCGGATCGCTGGCAGATCTCGACGCCGTCCGTGCAGCCGTGAACCTGCCGATCCTGCGCAAGGATTTCACGGTGGACGAGTACCAGATCTGGGAAGCACGCGCGCATGGCGCGGATCTGATCCTGCTGATCGTTGCAGCGCTCGACGACGCCACACTCGCCTCCTTCCTCGAACTCACCGAAGAGCTAGGCATGCACGCTCTCGTCGAAACGCATACCGCTGAGGAAGTGCAACGCGCGCTGGCCGTTGGTGCCCGCATCATCGGCGTGAATGTGCGCAACCTCAAGACGCTGGATATTGACCGCTCCGTCTTCCCGGTACTTGCCGGGCTCATTCCTTCCGGTGCGGTTGTAGTTGCCGAATCAGGCGTCCGGGACATCTCCGACGTCGAAAGCTATGTAGCGCAGGGCGCGCGTGCAGTGCTCGTCGGCGAGGCGCTGGTCAGCCACTCCAACCCGGAGGCCACGGTTGGCGAGTTCACCCGCGCAGGCGCGGCATTACGCCACTGAGATTTGCATCACTGAGGCAGTTCCCGCCAGCGCGGACGGCCGCACCCCATCACGACAGGACGACAGGTTCATGACTGAAACCCCACAACCGCAGGCTGCAACTGACGGCGCTGCAGACGCGTTTCTCGCCGGGGGATCGCTGCGCCATGCGCAGGGCCCGTACTTCGGCGCGTACGGCGGACGCTGGATGCCCGAGTCGCTGATCGCCGCCCTGGATGAACTGGAAGAGACCTTCGACAAGGCCAAAGCTGATCCGGACTTCCTGGCCCAGATAGCCGAACTCAACCGGTCCTACTCCGGCAGGCCGTCCCTGCTGACGGAAGCACACCGGTTTGCAGAGCACGCGGGCGGCGTACGGGTATTCCTCAAGCGTGAGGACCTCAACCACACCGGATCGCACAAGATCAACAACGTGTTGGGTCAGGCCCTGCTGGCCAAGCGGATGGGAAAGACCCGCGTGATCGCTGAAACGGGTGCCGGCCAGCATGGAGTGGCCAGCGCCACTGCCGCCGCCCTGCTCGGCCTCGAATGTGTTGTCTATATGGGTGCGGAGGACTGCCGGAGGCAGGCACTCAACGTCGCACGCATGCAGCTTCTGGGAGCGGAAGTCATTCCCGTCACCAACGGATCGCAGACGCTGAAAGACGCCATCAACGACGCACTGCGTGACTGGGTGGCCAACGTGCAGACTACGCACTACCTCCTCGGAACGGCTGCCGGCGCCCACCCCTTCCCGGCAATGGTGCGCTATTTCCATGAGGTGATCGGAGAAGAAGCACGCGAGCAGATCCTCGATCTTGCGGGCCGCTTGCCGGATGCCGTCTGTGCCTGCATCGGCGGCGGCTCCAATGCCATCGGAATTTTCCACGGCTTCCTCGATGATCGCGAAGTTGCCCTCTACGGATTTGAGGCAGGCGGGGACGGCGTTGACACCGGACGCCATGCTGCCACGATCACGCTCGGACGGCCGGGCGTCCTTCATGGTGCGCGCTCGTACCTGATGCAGGATGATGATGGGCAAACCGTCGAGTCGCACTCCATCTCCGCCGGCCTGGACTACCCGGGAGTCGGCCCGGAGCACGCGTTCCTTGCAGACATCGGCAGAGCCAGTTATGAACCGATCACAGACGCTGAAGCCATGGAAGCCTTCCGCCTGCTGTGCCGCACCGAGGGCATCATCCCCGCCATCGAGTCTGCGCATGCGCTGGCGGGGACACTGAAAGTGGGCCGGCGCCTGGCTGCGGAGGGTGGGGATCCGCGGGAGAAGATTATTATCGTGAACCTCTCCGGCCGTGGCGACAAGGATGTGGCCACAGCCGCGGAATGGTTTGACCTGTTGCCCGAGGACAGCGCGGAAGCCGAGATCGGCGCGGAAGGCGAACAACTGTGAGCACCGGAACCATGAGCAAGTCAGCCGCCGCAATCGAGCGTGCCCGTGCTGAGGGACGCACAGCCCTTATCGGCTACCTTCCGGCCGGTTTCCCCGACGTGCAGACCACAATTGACGCCGCAGTCGCACTCGCGGAAAACGGCGTGGACCTGATCGAGATCGGGATTCCCTACTCGGACCCCGTGATGGACGGTGCAGTCATTCAGCAGGCGACTGTCGAGGCGCTGCAGAACGGCTTCACCGTTCGTCAGATCTTCGACGTTGTCGAGGGAATCACCGGACGAACAGATGCGGCAGTCCTCGTGATGACCTACTGGAACCCCGTCATGCGCATGGGAGTCCGTGAGTTCGCCGGCCGCCTGGCCGCAGCCGGAGGAGCCGGACTCATCACGCCTGACCTCGTTCCGGACGAGGCAGCCGAGTGGATGGCTGTCTCGGAAGAGTTCGGGCTCGACCGCGTGTTCCTGGTCGCTCCCTCAAGCTCTCCTGAACGCATGCAGTCCACGGTCGATTCAACGCGGGGATTTGTCTACGCCGTGTCCATCATGGGCATTACAGGCGCCCGTTCCTCGGTCAGCTCGGCTGCGCGCGAGGTTGTTGCAGCGGCCCACCAAGCCGGTGCTGAGCGGGCCTGTGTGGGACTCGGAGTGTCCACTGCTGAACATGTCCGGGAGATCGGGGCTTATGCGGACGGGGTGATTGTCGGCACCGCCCTCGTTGCAGCCCTGCGTGATGGCGGCGTTCCCGCCGTGGCCGCACTGGCGAAAGACCTGAGCACCGGAACCGGAAAGGGCTGACCATGATCCCCGCCAGCATCCCCAGCCCGCCCGCAGAATGGGCCAGCTTCTCGATCGGTCCAGCCACTATCCATGCGTACGCGCTCTGCATCCTCACCGGCATCATCGTTGCGCTGCTCCTCACCTCGGCGCGTTGGAAGCGCTACGGCGGCAACCCCGACGTCGTCTGGGATGTTGCCATCTGGGCTGTTCCTTTCGGGCTGATCGGCGGGCGCCTCTACCACGTCTTTTCCTCACCGGACGCGTATTTCGGGCCTGACGGAGATCTCTCGCGCATACCCCGGATCTGGGAAGGCGGCCTGGGAATCTGGGGTGCCGTTGCCCTCGGAGCGGTCGGGGCCTGGATAGGCTGCCGCCGCGCCGGCGTCAGACTCGCCGCCTTTGCGGACGCTGCTGCGCCCGGAGTCCTGCTCGCGCAGGCAATCGGCCGTTGGGGTAACTGGTTCAACCAGGAACTGTTCGGTGCGCCAACCGATCTGCCGTGGGGACTCGAGATCGACGCCGACAACCCCAACTTCCCCGCGGGTGCGGATCCGGGAACGCTGTTCCACCCCACCTTCCTGTATGAATCGCTCTGGAACCTGGCAGGCGTTGCACTCCTGCTGCTCCTGGACCGCAAATTCAAGCTGCGCGGCGGGCTCATGTTCTGGCTGTACGCCGCCTACTACACGGCGGGCCGGGTCTGGATTGAAGCCCTGCGGATCGACGACGCCGAAATGATCACCATTCTCGGGGTGACCCAGCGTCTGAACGTGTGGACGAGCGTACTCGTGCTGGTCGTCTCGCTCGCCATTTTCGCGTACCTGTCAGTGAAGCAGCGGGGCGTAACCGAGCACTTCGTCTACCTGCCCGGACGCGCTCCAGTCGGCACGGACAACGACGAAACCGTGCACGCAGCGGCAGATAACGGATCGGGCACAGACGTCCAGAGTTCGGACACATCGGCTGGGACAGAGCCGGGGCGTGCTAATCTTCCAGAAACAAAAGACGCCTCGGGTACGCCTGCCTCCGCTGGACTTGCCCCCGAGGAACCCCGGGAATCAGATCCCCGAAACTAGCGTCCAGCTGGGCCACCGCCCTAGCTCAAGACACTGTCACAGCGTCGTGGCTCTGCTCGGTATACCAGCTGGCTCACAGGCTTCCGCCCCGTACCGCGCTTGACCAGGCCGTACCGCCGTCAGTTCATGCCCGCATTCTCTGCCGGCGTGAGGCGTGCCGGTTCTACAATGTGCACAAGGAAATGAAGCGCTTCCCTGCAGGGGAAGGCGCGCCCGGGGCCGAAGCTGTCCCCTCCCGACGCTCCATCATGGGGGAAGGACTCTATCTATGACTGCACCCATCACTGGTTTGCCTCCGAAGGCGACCCACAGCGAATCGCCGTTCACGCGGTTCGCGTCATACCCGAAGGCATCCGGACTTTACAACCCGGAAAACGAGAAGGACGCCTGCGGTCTGGCCGTCATTGCCACGCTCCGCGGGGAGCCGGGCCACGACATCGTTGATGCAGCGCTCACCGCCCTGCGCAACCTCGAACATCGCGGCGCCGTAGGGGCTGACGAGGGAACGGGCGACGGCGCGGGCCTCCTCACCCAGGTTCCTGACGAATTCTTCCGCGCGGTCGTTGACTTCGAGCTTCCCGCCGCCGGTACCTACGCCGTCGGCACCGCCTTCCTTCCAGCCGAGGCCGGCGAAGAGGCAACTGCCCGTGCCGGGATCGAGAGCCTTGCCGAGTCCGAAGGCCTTTTGGTTCTCGGCTGGCGAGAGGTTCCCATCACCGTTGACCTCGTCGGATCCATGGCCAGGGCCTGCATGCCGCACTTCGTGCAGTTGTTCATCGCACCCGTTGCCGGCACAGCCCAGGATCTTGATGCCAGGGCCTTCCGTCTGCGCAAGCGCGCCCAGAACAAGTACGGCGTGTATTTTCCCTCGCTGTCGTCCAGGACCATGGTCTACAAGGGAATGCTGACCACGGCGCAACTCGAGCCTTTCTACCCGGACCTGTCAGACCCGCGCTTCAAAACCAAGCTCGGCATTGTCCACTCGCGCTTTTCTACGAACACCTTTCCTTCGTGGCCGCTGGCGCAGCCCTTCCGCGCCATTGCGCACAACGGGGAAATCAACACCGTCAAGGGCAACCGGAACTGGATGCGTGCGCGGCAATCGCAGCTTGCCAACCCCCTGTTGGGCGATTCGCCCGAGGAACTGTTCCCCATTTGCACCCCGGGCGCCTCAGACTCCGCGTCCTTCGATGAGGTAGCGGAACTGCTGACCCTGGCCGGACGCCCCATCACGCACGCAATCATGATGATGATTCCGGAGGCGTGGGAAAACCACACGTCCATGGACCCGGCCCGGCGCGCCTTCTACCAGTACCACTCGATGCTCATGGAGCCCTGGGACGGCCCGGCAGCGGTTTCCTTCACGGACGGACGGCTTGTCGGGGCGGTGCTGGACCGCAACGGCCTTCGCCCCGCCCGGTATTGGGTGATGGAAGACGGTCTTGTCGTCCTTGCCTCCGAAGTCGGCGTCATCGACGTCAAACCCTCCAAGATCGTGCGCAAGGGGCGCGTATCACCCGGCAAGATGTTTCTCGTTGACACGGAGGACGGCCGCATCATTGAGGACCAGGAGGTCAAAGCCGAGGTCGCAGCGGCCAACCCGTGGGGCGAGTGGGTGAAGGAAAACCTGATCGACCTGAAGGACCTGCCTGAGCGCGAGCACGTTGTACACACCAAGGCTTCGATCAACCGCCGGCAGCGTACCTTCGGCTACACGCAGGAGGAACTGCGCATCCTGCTCGGACCCATGGCGAAGGCTGGTGCGGAGCCGCTGGGCGCAATGGGTTCGGACACGCCGATCGCTGTCCTGTCCAAGCGGCCGCGCCTTCTGTTCGACTACTTTGTGCAGTCCTTCGCGCAGGTCACCAACCCGCCGCTGGATGCGATCCGCGAGGAACTGGTCACCTCAATGGGCGTGACCATCGGGCCGGACGGAAACCTGCTCTCCGCCAGGCAGGTGCGCTCCAAACAGATCGCGCTGACCTTTCCGGTCATCAACAATGATGAGCTGGCGAAGATCGCCAACCTTGAATCCGACGACGGCGACCGCCTCACGGTCCGCGTGCGCGGTCTGTACAGGGTCGACGGCGGCGAAGCATCCCTGCGCGCCCGGCTTGCGGAAATCTGTGAGCAGGTTTCCAGCGCAATCAACCGCGGCATCCAATATGTGGTGCTCTCGGACCGCGACTCCAACGCGCAGTGGGCTCCGATCCCGTCGCTGCTGCTGACCAGCGCCGTTCACCACCACCTGCTGAAGAGCGCCACGCGGACCAAGACGTCCCTGGTAGTCGAAGCCGGCGACGTTCGGGAAGTGCACCATGTTGCGGTGCTCATCGGTTACGGTGCGTCCGCCATCAACCCCTACCTCGCCATGGAAAGCTGCGAGGAACTCGTCCGCAATGGGGACATCACCGGCGTCACCGCGGAGCAGGCTGTCGCGAACCTGATCAAGGGCCTCGGCAAGGGCGTGCTGAAGATCATGTCCAAGATGGGTATCTCCACCGTCAGCTCCTACTGCGGCGCGCAGACCTTCGAAGCCCTCGGGCTCGCGCAGGAGTTGGTGGACGAATACTTCCACGGCACGCAGACGCAGTTGGGCGGCGTCGGGCTGGACGTGGTTGCTGCCGAGGCAGCGGCGCGTCACGAGTTCGCGTACCCGCAGGACGGGATCGAAGACCCGTACCGCAGCCTGGACAATGGCGGCGAATACCAGTGGCGCCGGGAAGGCCCGCCGCACCTGTTCAATCCCGAAACGGTGTTCCGACTGCAGCACGCCACGCGTGAACGCCGCTACGACATTTTCAAGTCGTACACCAAGGGTGTTGACGACCAGTCCCGCGAGCTGATGACCCTGCGCGGCCTGCTCGGTTTCAAAGAAGGGCTGCGGCCGCCGGTACCGCTCGATGAAGTAGAGCCGGTATCGAGCATCGTCAAGCGTTTCTCCACCGGCGCCATGAGCTACGGGTCCATCTCCCAGGAGGCCCACGAGACCCTTGCCATCGCCATGAACCGCCTGGGCGCAAAGTCCAACACCGGTGAAGGCGGCGAGGACGTGGAGCGGCTGCTGGATCCTGAGCGTCGCTCGGCGATCAAGCAGGTTGCATCGGGACGGTTCGGCGTCACCAGCCTCTACCTGACCAACGCCGACGACATCCAGATCAAGATGGCGCAGGGAGCCAAGCCCGGCGAGGGCGGCCAGCTGATGAGCCAGAAGGTCTATCCGTGGGTTGCCCGGACGAGGCACTCCACACCCGGGGTCGCGTTGATCTCACCGCCCCCGCATCACGACATCTACTCGATCGAGGATCTCGCGCAGCTGATCTATGACCTGAAGCGCGCCAACACCTCAGCGCGGGTCCACGTGAAGCTGGTTTCAGAGGTCGGGATCGGCACAGTGGCTGCCGGCGTCACAAAGGCGAAGGCCGACGTCGTACTCATTTCCGGGCATGATGGCGGAACGGGTGCCAGCCCGCTCAACTCGCTGAAGCATGCGGGCGTCCCCTGGGAGCTCGGCGTGGCTGAGACTCAGCAGACGCTGATGCTCAACGGCCTGCGCGAGCGCGTGGTGGTCCAGGTTGACGGGCAGCTCAAGACCGGTCGTGACGTCCTGATCGCAGCGTTGCTCGGCGGCGAGGAGTTCGGTTTCGCAACCGCACCGCTCGTGGTTTCGGGCTGCATCATGATGCGCGTGTGCCATCTGGACACCTGCCCGGTAGGCGTGGCAACGCAGAATCCGGAACTGCGAAGCCGCTTCACCGGCAAGCCGGAGTTCGTGGTGAACTTCTTCGAGTTCATCGCCGAGGAAGTCCGCGAACTGCTCGCCGAACTCGGTTTCAGGACGGTGGCTGAGGCGATCGGCCACAATGAAGTGCTTGACGTTCAGCGTGCCGTTCGGCACTGGAAGGCCGACGGGCTGGATCTCGATCCCATCCTGCGCGGAAACGAATTCGGTGAGGATGCACCGCGCCGGAATCTGATCGTGCAGAACCACGAGCTGGACCAGCACTTCGACAACAAGCTGATTGATATGAGCAGCGACGCGCTGAACCACCGCGCGCCGGTGCGCATCACACTCGACGTTGTCAACACCGACCGCTCGGTCGGCACCATGCTGGGCTACGAGGTCACCCGCCGGTTCGGTACGGAGACCCTCGCAACGGACACCATCGATGTCACGCTGACCGGCCAGGCGGGCCAGTCACTTGGAGCCTTCCTTCCGGCCGGCATCACCTTGCGGCTGCTGGGCGACTCGAATGACTACGTCGGCAAGGGCCTGTCCGGCGGGCGCATCATTGTGCGTCCGGATCGCGCGAACGTCTTTGCGGCGGAACGCAATGTTATTGCAGGGAACGTCATCGGCTACGGCGCGACAAGCGGCGAGATCTTCCTCCGCGGCCAGGTGGGGGAGCGTTTCCTGGTGCGCAACTCCGGCGCCACAGCCGTTGTCGAGGGAATCGGCGACCACGGATGCGAGTACATGACCGGTGGGCAGACACTGATCCTTGGGCGCACCGGGCGGAACTTCGGCGCCGGTATGTCCGGAGGCACCGCCTACGTCCTCGACCTCGATGAATCCCGCCTGAATGTGCAGGCGCTGAACAGCGGCGAACTGAAGCTGGAGGAACTGGACGCCGAGGATATCGAGATTGTCCGCCAGTTGCTGCTCCGTCACCAGGAGGAGACCGGGTCGCCTCTCGCAGCGAAGCTGCTTGAGGATTTCGAGAGCACCGTGCCCCGCCTGACCAAGGTGCTGCCGCGTGACTTCGCACGTGTCCTCGACGCCCGCGCCGCTGCCATCGAAGAGGGGCTCGACCCCGACGGGGAAGAGGTCTGGAACAGAATTTTGGAGGTTACCGGTGGCTGACCCACGCGGATTCATGAAGGTACGCGAGCGGCAGACGCAGCCGCGCAGGCCCGTTCCGGTCCGGATCATGGACTGGAAGGAAGTGTATGAGGCCCAGGAAAAGGGTGTGCTGAAGAGCCAGGCCGGCCGGTGCATGGACTGCGGCATCCCGTTCTGTCACCAGGGCTGCCCGCTGGGGAACCTCATTCCGGAGTGGAATGACCTGATGTGGCGGGACAAGGGCCGCGAGGCAATCGACCGGTTGCACGCCACCAACAATTTCCCGGAGTTCACCGGACGGCTGTGCCCCGCTCCCTGTGAGGCGTCCTGCGTTCTCGGGATCAACCAGCCTCCGGTCACGATCAAGCAGGTCGAGGTTTCGATCATCGACGAGGCGTTCGACAACGATTGGGTCCACCCCCACCCGCCGGAGCGGCTGACGGGCAAGACCATCGCCGTCGTCGGCTCGGGCCCGGCGGGCCTTGCCGCAGCGCAGCAGCTCACCCGGGCGGGGCACACAGTCGCGGTCTACGAGCGCGATGATCGCATCGGCGGTCTCCTGCGCTACGGGATCCCGGACTTCAAGATGGAGAAGATCCAGCTCGACCGGCGACTTGACCAGATGAAGGCCGAGGGGACGCGCTTCCGGGCGGGTGTTGAGGTAGGCCGTGACATCAGTTGGGACCAGCTGCGCCGCCGCTATGACGCCGTCGTAATCTCAACCGGTGCAACGGTACCGCGCGATCTGCCGATTCCCGGCCGCGATCTTGACGGCGTGCATTTCGCCATGGAGTACCTCGTTGAATCGAACCGGGTTGTCGCGGGGGAGGAAATCGAGGACCAGATTCATGCCGAGGGCAAGCACGTCGTCATTCTCGGCGGCGGTGACACCGGCGCCGACTGCATCGGCACCGCTCACCGGCATAAGGCAGCCTCGGTCACCACTCTGGCAATCGGGCAGCAGCCGCCGATTGAGCGCATGGCCAACCAGCCCTGGCCTACTTTCCCCACGTTGTTCGAGGTAGCAAGCGCGCACGAGGAGGGCGGTGAGCGTACCTATCTGGCGTCAACGGTCGAATTCGTCGGTGAGAACGGCAAGCTCACCGCCGTGCGTGTCGCCGAAACCGAATTCAGCAACGGGAAGAGGCTCCCGAAGCCCGGAAGCGAGCGGGATATCCCCGCGGACCTGGTGTTCCTCGCACTGGGGTTCACGGGCCCGGAACCTGCCGGAATCGCTGACCAGCTCGACGCGGCTTTTGACGGGCGCGGTAACGTTGAGCGCGATGGGTACTACATGACCAACACGCCTGGAATCTTCGTTGCAGGCGATGCGGGACGCGGACAATCCCTCATCGTCTGGGCTATCGCCGAGGGGCGTGCGTGCGCGGCTGCGGTTGATCAGTGGCTGATGGGCCAGACCAAGCTGCCCGCGCCGGTAGCACCGACAGACCGCGCGCTCAACGTCCTGTAGTTCCCAGGACGCCTAGAGCGCACAGCAATCCACGAACACGACACGACAGGCAAGGTTTATGAGACGCGCAAAGATAGTGGCCACATTCGGCCCGGCAATCGCGAGCTATGAGAACACCCTCGCAGTACTTGAGGCCGGGGTGGATGTCGCCCGTATGAACATGAGTCACGGTGACCACACCGTGCACAACCAGACCTATGAGTTTGTACGGAAGGCGGCTGAGGAACTCGGCCGCCCCGTTGGAATTTTCGCGGATCTGCAGGGCCCTAAGATCCGGCTGGGCCGCTTCGTCGACGGACCCCACGTGCTGCTTCCGGGTGACACGTTCACCATTACCACCGAGGACGTCGAGGGCACCGCCGAGATCTGCTCGACCACCCACAAGGGACTGCCGCAGGACGTCAACGTCGGCGACACCCTGCTGATCGACGACGGCAAGGTAGCGATGGTCGCCGTTGCGGTCGACGACACCAAGGTAACCGCCGAGGTCACCGTGGGCGGCGCAGTCTCCAACAACAAGGGCATCAACCTGCCCGGTGTGGCAGTCAATGTTCCGGCGTTGAGCGACAAGGACGAGGAAGACCTCCGTTGGGCGATCCAGCGTGGCGTCGACATGGTGGCGCTGTCCTTCGTACGGAATGCAGCCGACGTCGACCGCGTCCACGAGATTATGGATGAGGAGGGCCGGCGCGTTCCGGTCATCGCCAAAATCGAGAAGCCGCAGGCTGTCGACGCGATAGAAGAGATCATCGATGCCTTTGACGCCATCATGGTGGCGCGAGGCGATCTCGGTGTGGAGCTGCCGCTTCAGGACGTCCCCATTGTGCAGAAGCGAGCCGTTGAGCTCGCCCGCCGCTGGGCCAAGCCGGTCATCGTCGCCACCCAGGTGCTCGAGTCAATGATCGACAATCCCCGTCCTACCCGCGCCGAAGCTTCGGACTGCGCCAATGCAGTGCTCGACGGCGCTGACGCGGTCATGCTGTCCGGAGAGACCAGCGTTGGAAAGTACCCGATCGAGACGGTGCGCACCATGGCGGACATCATCGAGTCCACCGAGAAGCATGGACTTGACCGCGTACCCCCGCTGGGCAGCAAGCCGAAAACACGCGGTGGCGCCATTACGCGCGCAGCCGTGGAAATCGCCGACCAGCTGGATGCGAAGTACATCTGTACCTTCACCCAGTCAGGCGACTCCGCACGCCGCCTGTCCCGCCTTCGCCCGACGAAGCCTGTCTTCGCCTTCACTCCGTCGCAGTCAACTCTCAACACGATGTCGCTGATCTGGGGTGTGCAGCCGATGCTCGTGGAATACGCGGAACACACCGACCAGATGACCGCCCAGGTGGACCGGGTGCTCTTCGAGCAAAAGCTGGTGGACCTGAATGACCTCGTGGTCATCGCCGCGGGTTCACCTCCGGGACAGTCCGGTTCAACGAACTCGATCAAGGTGCATAAGGTTGGCGATATCGCCGACGCCGGACAATTGCCTGACCACTACTCGCCCAGCAAGGAGAAGGTCGGTCCCTGGCCGGTCAAGAACAAGCACAAGTAACTCTCTGCCCAGGAACTGAATCCGGCACAGACTGAAGAAGGGACCTTGCCTCAGCGGCAAGGTCCCTTCTCTGCTTTGTGGAGAGCCTAATTGACCTGGTTGATGATGGTTTCTGCAACTTCACGCATGCTCAGACGGCGGTCCATGGACGTCTTCTGGATCCAGCGGAAGGCCTCAGGCTCGGTAAGCCCCATCTTCGTGGTGAGCAGGCTCTTTGCGCGCTCGACAAGCTTGCGCGTGGCGAACTGCTCCTGGAGGTCGGAGACCTCGTTCTCCAGGGCCTTAATTTCCTCGTGGCGGGAGAGAGCGATTTCGATAGCAGGAACCAGATCAGCAGGCGTGAAGGGCTTGACCACGTAGGCCATTGCGCCGGCGTCACGGGCGCGCTCCACGAGCTCCTTCTGGCTGAAGGCAGTCAGAAGGACTACCGGCGCTATGCGGGCCTTCACGATCTGCTCAGCGGCGGTGATTCCGTCCATGACCGGCATCTTCACATCCATCAGCACAAGGTCCGGCTTATGTTCCTTGGCCAGCTCAACGGCCTTCTCGCCGTTATCCGCCTCGGCGACAACGTCATAGCCCTCGCCGCGCAGGATCTCCACGATGTCGAGGCGTATGAGGGTTTCGTCCTCAGCGACAATCACGCGCCGCGCCGGGCTCGAGTTAGCTGAGTCGCGGTTTTGAGACACTGGTGGCTCCTAGGTATGCGTTCAATGATTCTGCGTTTTCCGAGTGCAGCAGCGCAGCCGAAAAGGCACGGTGCACCGGTTCACTGGAACAGCCTATCGGCATGTAGAGTAGATTCGCGCACCCGGGGGTTCATGAGTCATGGAACTCACGTTGGGTGCATTGAACGGCCCGAATGGCGGAATTGGCAGACGCGCTGCACTCAAAATGCAGTATCGAAAGGTGTGTGGGTTCGAGTCCCACTTCGGGCACCGCCGGGTTAAAATGTCGTTCTTCCGACTCATTGCGGTATCACGGCGCCACATGCTTTCTAATGGAGACATGTCGATGTCCTCCTACCTGGCGTTTTGCGGATTGTGCGTGGTGCTGGCTGTGACGCCCGGCCCTGATAGCTTCCTCATTCTTCGCTTCAGTCTCCGGAAGCTGTCCTCCGGTGTCGCCGCTTCCTTCGGCTCCGCCGTCGGCTACCTTGCCTGGGCCGGTTTGGTCGCCGTCGGTCTTGCGGCCCTCATCGAACAGTCAGCGGTCGCGTTTCGGGGGCTGAAAGTGCTCGGCGGCATCTACCTTGTTTATCTGGGAATCAAAGCCATCCGGGGAGACGGGAAGAAATCTTCGGCTGTCGTTCCGGACGGCGCGGAGATGGCAGGTGCGCGGGCCTGGAGTTCGTGTGCAGCCGGGCTGACCTCCACAATGCTGAATCCGAAGGTGGGACTGTTCTTCCTCGCCGTGGTGCCGCAGTTCCTCCCCAAGGACGGGTCAGTCTTCGCTGTCACCATGCTGCTTGGGGCAACCCTCGGACTCATCGTGCTGGTCTATCTGGCAGGTCTGTGCCTCGTTGCGGCCAAGGCAAACGCCTGGCTGAACCGGCCGCGCGTCACCCGGAATCTGGAGATTTCATCCGGGGGCGTCCTCGGGGTGCTGGGCATCGGAACCGCCGCGTCCGCAGCCTACGCCTGAGCGCCGCTTCACCCGTTTGGCTGGCGCACGTCCCTGATCAGATTGGTGATACGGGCAGTGGAAAGCCGCTTCCCCTCCTCATCCGTCATAACCACCTCATGCGTAGCAAGGGTGCGTCCCAGGTGGATGGCGACGGCGGTGCCGGTGACCAGCCCGGCAGAGGCGGACCGGTGGTGCGTGGCGCCGATTTCGATGCCGACTGCCTGCCGGTCTGGCCCGGCATGGATTCCTGCTGCGAAGGAGCCGAGCGTTTCGGCCAGGACGAGGTGCGCCCCGCCATGCAGGATGCCCGCTACCTGCTGATTTCCCTCGACAGGCATGGTGGCGACCATCCGCTCCGCACTCATCTCCTGGAAAACAATGCCCATCTTGGCAGCGAGCCGGCCAATGCCATGTCCCCGCAGCCAGTCGTGCATGTGCGTCGGCACGCCGGCGGCAGTAAGTTCCTCGAGGAACGGGTGGGAGCGCTCGGGTCCTGCGTCCGGAGTGAATTTGTCATCCATGGGAACTAGGCTGGCACCTGTGAGCCAAACAAACCAAACCGTCCAGACTGACGAGCGCACCGGCGTGCAGGGCAGCGTGCAACCAGATGTCGGGACCGGCGCCGCGCCGGCTGCCGTCAATACGCTGGAGCGATCCCGCCTGCTGGTCGTTGACGGCCATTCCATGGCTTTCCGGGCGTTCTACGCGCTGCCTGCCGAGAACTTTTCCACGGACACCGGCCAGCACACCAACGCGGTGTACGGGTTCACTGCCATGCTGATCAATCTGTTGCGCGACCAGGAGCCCACGCACGTAGCCGTTGCCTTCGACCTCGACACGCCAACCTTTCGGGATACCGAATACTCCGAGTACAAGGGCGGACGTTCGCGGACGCCGGAGGAGTTCCACGGCCAGATTGACCTCATCATCAAAGTGCTTGAGACCATGCGCATTCCCACGCTCTCCATGGAAGGCTTCGAGGCTGATGACGTCCTGGCCACTCTGGCAGTCGGCGCGGCCGAGCGGGGCTGGGATGTTCAGGTAGTTAGCGGGGACCGCGATGTTTTCCAGCTGGTGAATGACCGCGTCACGGTCCTGTACCCCAAGCAGGGCGTTACCAACATCCCGCAGATGGATGCCAAGGCCGTGGAGGAGAAGTACTTCGTTCCCCCTCACCTGTACTCGGATCTCGCTGCGCTCGTGGGGGAGACGGCGGACAACCTCCCCGGCGTTCCCGGAGTAGGCCCGAAGACAGCCGCCAAGTGGATCCTGAAGTATGGCGGCCTCGAGGGCATCATCGAGAACCTTGACGCCATCGGAGGCAAGGTAGGCGATGCGCTCCGCGAGAACATCGAGAACGTCAAGCGCAACCGGCGTCTGAACCGCCTCCTGACAGATCTGGAACTCCCTGTCGATCTGCAGGCCACGGCCGCTCAGCGGCCTGACCGTGATGCCGTCGAGGATCTGTTCGACGCGCTGCAGTTCAATGTGCTCAGGAAGCGTCTGTTCGATCTCTTCGGAGAGGAAGAGCCGGACATCGCCAGGGATGAGATGGCACCGCCGGAGCACCAGATCATCACAGCGGCCGCTGAACTGACCCGGTGGTTCAACGGAACCAATCAGGCAACAGCGGCAGTGCAGGTTGTCACGCGGTCCACGAGCGGGGGAGAGGAAGCTATCGGGGTGGCGCTCGTGACGGCTTCGGCAGCCGTGTACGTTCCGTTCGAGGAACTGGGTGCTGACGCGGAGCACGTCATCGCGCAGTGGCTCCAGGACCTGGATGCACCCAAGGTGGTCCATGATTTCAAAGCGGCTTACAAGCTGCTCCATGCCCGCGGTTTCACCCTTGCGGGTGAGGTCGATGACACTGCGATTTCCGGATACCTCATCCAGCCCGACCGACGAAGCTACGAACTCGCTGACCTCAGCCAGGTCCATCTGAAGCTCACCCTCCCGACGGCGGCGGCTGCCGCCGGCGGTCAGCAGGCGCTGGCGCTTGAGGAAGAGGACGTCGCCACTCCTGCCGTTGCCGCTGCCTACGCCGCTCTCGAGCTGAGCAGGCATTTCGCGGGCCAGCTGGTGGAGCGCGGAGCCAACCAATTGCTCGCGGGACTGGAACTGCCCCTGTCCGAGGTACTGGCCCGGATGGAGCTCACGGGAATCAGCGTCGCGGTGGACGGACTGGACCGCCTTTACGACGACTTCTCTGCAACCATGGCGAACACCAGCGCCGAAGCCTTCAAAATCATCGGCAAGGAAATCAATCTCGGTTCTCCCAAGCAGCTCCAGGCTGTGCTGTTCGACGAGCTTGCGCTGCCGAAGACGAAGAAGATCAAGACCGGATACTCCACGGACGCAGATGCCCTGACGGATCTGATCGTCAAGACGGGACACCCTTTCCTGGAGCAGCTGCTCGCGCACCGCGACGCCTCGAAGCTCCGCCAGACGGTGGAGGGACTACGCAAATCGGTGGCGGACGACGGTCGTATCCACACCACGTACGTTCAGACGATCGCCGCCACCGGGCGCCTTTCCTCCATGAATCCGAACCTGCAGAACATTCCGATCCGCTCCGATGAGGGTCGGAGAATTCGGGAGGCGTTCGTGGTGGGCCCGGGCTACGAGTCCCTGATGACCGCCGATTATTCGCAGATCGAAATGCGGATCATGGCGCACCTCTCCGGTGATGAGGGCCTGATCGAGGCATTCAACGAGGGGGAGGACCTGCACCGCTTCGTCGGTTCGCACATCTTCCACGTGGCTCCGGAGGACGTCACCAACGCCATGCGCTCGAAGGTCAAAGCCATGTCCTACGGGCTGGTGTACGGCTTGAGCTCCTTCGGCCTCTCGAAGCAGCTGGCCATTTCTGTGGACGAGGCGCGCACCTTGATGGGCGACTACTTCGATAGGTTTGGGGCTGTGAGGGACTACCTGCGCGGAATCGTCGAGCAGGCGCGGAAGGACGGTTTCACCTCCACCATCGAGGGCAGGCGGCGCTATCTGCCGGACCTTTCGAGCGACAACCGGCAGCTGCGGGAGATGGCAGAGCGCGCAGCATTGAACGCACCGATCCAGGGATCAGCAGCGGACATCATCAAGAAGGCTATGCTCGGCGTCGAGAATGAACTGCGGTCCCGGGGGCTCACCTCCCGGATGCTGCTCCAGGTACACGATGAACTGGTGCTCGAAATCGCTCCCGGCGAGCGGGATGAAGTTGAGCAGCTGGTCCGTGCTGAAATGGCCGGTGCGGCGGACCTATCCGTTCCGCTCGACGTCTCGGTCGGCACCGGTACGAGCTGGCACGAAGCTGCCCATTAGGCGCAGGGGCTAGCCAGGCATGGTTCGTCAGGGCGCGGACGGTTAGGGTGGATTCTCGTGAGCACGCAAACGCAGACCGACTCCGCAGTACCCCGTATCGAGACCTTCTCCGTGGACGCGGACACCGACACCTCTCCTGACGGCGCACTTGCCGCCTGGTTCGAGGGTGTGAGCTTCGGCTTCCACGAGGGGCGGCTCGAGGCTGAGGACCTGCCGAAACTCGCCGAGGCGCACGCGGCGGACGGGCGAGTCCTCTGGGGTGCGTACGACGACAACCCCGGCCCTCACGCCTGGAACCCGCGCATTCCGGTGGCCACCTACGGCACCATGGTGAACTCGCTCAATGTGGGCGGCGGCAAATTCCTTGATGCGCACCTGATTACGGCCGTCACGGTCCGGGCAACCCACCGGCGACGGGGGCTCCTTCGCCGCATGATCACCGAGGACCTGCAGGGAGCGGCAGACCGCGGGCATGCTCTTGCGGCGCTGACCGCATCCGAAGCAACAATTTACGGCCGGTTCGGTTTCGGAACGGCCACCCACACGACCTCGGTAGAGGTGGACGTCCGTGAGCGGTTTGCGGTCACGTCCCCGTCGTACGGCCGGATGGAGGTTGTGGACGCGGACGCCGCCGTCCACCTCACGCAGGAGATATTTGCCGGCTTCCACGCCCGAACGCTCGGATCCATCGGCCGCCAGTACGCGTACGCCCGCCGGTCGTCCGGCCTCTGGGGCGAGGAGCGTCCGCAGCCGGACAAGGCGTTGCGCACCGCTGTCCATTACGACGACGACGGCCGCCCGGACGCTTTTGTCTCCTACTCGTTCGCCGGCTGGGACAAAACGCCCTACACCATGCGCGTGAAGGACCTGGTAGCAGTGTCCGAGGCGGCCTACCTTGAGCTGTGGCGGTATCTCGGGTCCCTTGACCTGATCGAGCGAGTCACCTTCACTATGGCGTCCGTTTCTGACCCGCTTCCGTGGGCCCTGGCGGACCGGCGCTGCCGTGAACTGAAGTCCGACGAAGACGTGCTGTGGCTGCGCATCCTTGATCCGGTGGCTGCCCTCGAAGCAAGGGCGTATGAGCACGACGGTTCGGTGGTGCTCCACGTGCAAGATCCGTTGGGCCATGCGCACGGTGCTTTCCTCCTGGAAGTGAGGGGCGGCAAGGCTGACGTGATGAGGCTTGGCGCTGAAGCCGCCGTTGGCCTCGACATGGATGTCGCAGCGCTCGGATCGCTGTACCTCGGTGGGGTGACCGCATCGACGCTGGCAAGTGCCGGCCGGATCAGGGCCAACTCTGCCGACGTACTGGAGAGTGCGGACCGGTTGTTCGCCCATTCCCGTCAGCCGTACTGCATCACACACTTCTAATTCGAGGGGCGGCAGGTTCGACCGTTGCACCAACTACGAACTGCGCACCGCCGCTGACCGGCGCTTTGACCGGCGTTGTGCCGCAACGCTAGACTGGGTAAGCATGTCCCACGCACGGTGGGTCCCGCATGAGCTTTATCCGATATTTTTATTTTCCATTTGTCCGCATCCGGGCAGGTTCCTCATCACGGTGGGTACATATTTGGTGTGCCTTTCCGCGGGGTTCCGCAAGAGTCCGGATCAACTCATAATCCACAACGGAGCCCCAACTACATGACCATCACCACCACCGAGAAGCCAGGTGCCCCGCAGGTCGCTATCAACGACATCGGCACCGCTGAGGACTTCCTCGCAGCTATTGACGCCACCATCAAGTACTTCAACGACGGAGATCTCGTCGAAGGAACGGTTGTCAAGGTTGACCGCGACGAAGTCCTGCTCGACATCGGTTACAAAACCGAAGGTGTCATCCCTTCCCGCGAGCTTTCCATCAAGCACGATGTCGATCCGGGAGACGTGGTCTCCGTTGGTGACGAGGTTGAAGCGCTTGTCCTCACCAAGGAAGACAAAGAAGGCCGCCTCATCCTCTCCAAGAAGCGTGCGCAGTACGAGCGCGCCTGGGGCGACATCGAGAAGGTCAAGGAAGAAGACGGCGTCGTCACCGGTACGGTCATCGAAGTTGTCAAGGGTGGTCTCATCCTCGACATCGGCCTGCGTGGCTTCCTCCCCGCTTCCCTCGTGGAAATGCGTCGTGTCCGCGACCTCGCTCCGTACATCGGTCAGCAGATCGAAGCCAAGATCATCGAGCTGGACAAGAACCGCAACAATGTTGTGCTGTCCCGCCGTGCCTGGCTTGAGCAGACCCAGTCCGAGGTTCGCTCCACGTTCCTCAACAAGCTGGAAAAGGGCCAGGTTCGTCCAGGCGTCGTGTCCTCCATCGTCAACTTCGGTGCCTTCGTGGACCTGGGCGGCGTAGATGGACTGGTTCACGTTTCCGAGCTGTCCTGGAAGCACATCGACCACCCGTCCGAGGTTGTCGAGGTTGGTCAGGAAGTAACCGTCGAGGTTCTCGAGGTTGACCTGGACCGCGAGCGTGTCTCGCTGTCGCTCAAGGCCACCCAGGAAGATCCGTGGCAGACCTTCGCCCGCACTCACGCGCTGGGCCAGGTTGTTCCGGGTAAGGTCACCAAGCTGGTTCCGTTCGGCGCCTTCGTACGCGTTGAAGACGGCATCGAGGGCCTTGTCCACATCTCCGAGCTGGCTGTCCGCCACGTTGAACTGGCTGAGCAGGTTGTCTCCGTAGGTGATGAGCTGTTCGTCAAGGTCATCGACATCGACCTCGAGCGCCGCCGCATCTCGCTGTCCCTCAAGCAGGCCAACGAGGGCGTCGACGCCGACAGCACCGAATTCGATCCGGCTCTCTACGGCATGGCCGCTGAGTACGACGAAGAGGGCAACTACAAATACCCCGAGGGCTTCGATCCCGAGTCCAACGAGTGGCTTGAAGGCTACGAGACGCAGCGCGCGGCCTGGGAAGCCCAGTACGCTGAGGCTCAATCCCGCTGGGAGTCCCACAAGAAGCAGGTTGAGCAGCACGCTAACGACGACGCTGCTGCAGCTAACGAGCCTGCAGACTCCGGCACGACCAGCTACTCCTCGGAGCCGGCTCCGGAAACGAATGCGGGCGCCGGCACCGGTACCCTCGCATCCGACGAGGCGCTGGCAGCACTCCGTGAGAAGCTGACCGGAAACTAGGTCCTTTCAACGCAGGAAGCTCCCGCCCATTGGGCGGGAGCTTCCTGCGTTAATCGGACCGTACGGTTAATCGGACCGTACGGTTAATCGGACCGTACCTCGGAACTAACGTGTACGCGTTGACACGGTGACCGTGAACCGCGGGTCCCGTGCCACCTGCCTGGTTGGGCCCACAAGCCTCTCGAGCGCCTGCCGGTAGTGCAGATGGCTGTTCCACACCGCCCACAGCTCACCGCCCGGTCGCAGTGCGCGCCCTGCCTCCGCAAACAGCTTCAACGCAATTCCCGCATGTACGGTGTGCCCGGAGTGGAATGGCGGATTCAGGACGATGAGTTCGTCTCCAGCGTCGGATCGTCCTGACAACCCATCTTCGCGCACGACGGCGACCTGCCCGCTGACACCGTTGGCTTCGGCTGTGGCTCTGGTGGCGGCAACGGCGGCCGCCGAGCTGTCAGTCGCTGTGACCTGGAGCGCCGGACGGGTGAGCGCAAGATACGCCGCGATAGTGCCGTTCCCGCAGCCGAGGTCCACGGCGGATGCAGCTGGCGGCGCATGATGAAGGTGCTGCAGCAGCAGCCGCGTCCCTGGATCCAGTTTGGCACCGCCGAAGGTGCCTCCGCAGGCCCGCAGCTGCAGCGGCCGGGGGAGGCCGACGTCGTACTCCGCCGTGGTGGGAAAAGGGCAGGCACCGACAGGCAGGGCACCGGTGGCGGTGAGCACGCGGGATTTCTGCCTCGCCAAGCCGGCTGTTACCGCCCCGAAGTATCGGCCGAGTATCTGGTTCATGGCCGGTGTCATGTGCTTCACCCGGCCGCCCGCTAGCACTGTGACGTTGGGCGAGGCAGCGGCCGCGATGTGCCAGGCAATCTCTTCGAGTGCTTCCAGGGAACGTGGCAGCTGCAGCAGAACCAGCGTGGCGCCGTCGAACAGGTCCGGTCCCAGCGGGTGGAAGGCATACTCCCCTGATAAACCGAGGAGGGCGGCGTTAGCATCCAACGCGCGTTCGCTGGTGATCGGGTCCTGGTGGACGTGTACTTTCCGCGCTCCCCTGTGTTGGGCGCCCAACGTCAGCGCGCCATGGGTATCACCTACTACCGCGACACCGCCGCTGGCGGGCAGGTGTTCCACCATGGTGTCGAGGAGCAGTCTGTCGGTGGCATCGTAAGCAAAAAGGTTGTCCGCCTCGATATCCGGCCGGCGCCGCAGCTCTGTGAAGGGGAAGTCAGACACAGTCCGCCCACTCCCAGCCGGCAGGTTCCGCAGCCAGCTCTCCCGCGGTGTTCCCCGCCAGCATGCCCTGGAATGCATCCAGCGCTGCGTGGTCGTCCTGCACCGCGACGGTCAGCCCGGTGAACGTCCCTTCATAATCCACCGCCGCAATGATCATGCCTGCTCGCCTCAACTCATTCTCCAACCGGCCTGCAGTCGCGGGCCGTGAATGAGATTCACGACATCAGTTTCGGTCTCCACCCTATGCAGGACTTTGATGAAGCGGGAGCGGCGGATCTCCAACTCATGTCGGTGGTGGCCGGCGATCCTGGTGTAGCGCGCTACCGTTCCCGCCGTCTCACTCACCGTCCAAGTGTAGGCATCCCGGGCGCCGCTGCGCTCCCAATAGCCAACGACGGCGGTAGCCTTAAGTTCATGCTGAGAGTTGGATTGACGGGTGGAATCGCCGCAGGCAAATCTCTGGCAGCGTCGACGCTGCAGGAACTCGGAGCGGTCCTCATTGACGCCGACCAGCTTGCGCGGGCTGTAGTGGAGCCGGGCACGGAGGGTTTGCGGGAGGTTGCGGACGCCTTCGGAAGCGAAGTGCTTCTACCGGACGGCTCGCTGGACCGGCCGGCACTCGGTGCGCGGATCTTCGCCGATCCCGGTGCGCGGGCACGACTGAACGCGATCATCCACCCGCGCGTGCGGCGCGAGGCGGCCAAAGCAGAAGCTGCCGCCCGCGCGGCCGCCGCTGGTGCCGTCGTCGTGCATGACATCCCGCTCCTGGTGGAAACAGGACAGGAGGACAGCTTCCATCTGGTGCTTGTCATTGATGCCCCTCAACAGACGCGCGTGCGCCGCATGATGGAGAACCGCGCGATGACCAAGCAGGAGGCACTGGGACGCGTCGGGGCTCAGGCTGACTCCTCGACGCGCAATGCCGCAGCCGACGTGGTGCTGCACAATGCAGGAAACCCCGCGGACCTGGCCGCTGCGGTCAAGCATTTGTGGGCGAAGCGGATACTTCCTTTCGCCCGCAACATTGACCAGCGGCAGCGGGCAGCACGGCAGGGCGGGCCGGTGCTGGTTCAGGATGGGGACTGGCCCCGGCAGGCCTCACTGCTCATCCGGCGGTTGACGCGGGTGGATCCGCGCGTCCTGGGCGTGGAACACATCGGTTCCACCTCCGTTCCCGGGCTTCCGGCGAAGGACGTTCTGGACCTGCAGCTGACAGTGGCTTCCCTTCACGACGCCGACGGTCTTTCCGACCGTCTGGCTGAAGCGGGGTTTCCACGCCTTCCCGGTATCTGGCAGGACACTCCCACCGCGGAAGTACCGGAACCCGAGAAGTGGCAGAAGCGGCTGCACTGCAACGCTGATCCGGGGCGTCCAGTCAACCTGCACGTCCGTGTGGCGGGTTCACCGGGCTGGGAGTACGCCCTGGCATTCCGCGACTGGCTGCGAACCAATCCGGACATGCTCGCGGCCTACGCGGCCGAGAAGGAACGGTGCGCCGCAATCCACCGCGACGACACCACCATCGCCGGCTATGCCGCCCGCAAGGAGGATTGGTTCACCACGTTCGCTGCGCCCAGGTTGACCACCTGGAAGAACGACGCCGGCTGGTCGCCCGAGCAGTACCTCCCACGCTGAGCAGTCCGTTCAGCCTCCAGCAAAGAGCACCTCTGCGGACGGTCGTTGTCCGCAGGTGGACGGTAACGTAAGACTATGAGTCTTGCGCAGGAGATCAACCGTGTTGTCGCGCCTTTCGAAGTGATCAGTGAGTACCAGCCGGCCGGCGATCAGCCCACTGCCATCAAGGAACTGTCCGAGCGCATCAATGCCGGCGAGAAGGATGTCGTGCTCCTCGGCGCCACCGGTACCGGCAAGAGTGCAACCACGGCCTGGCTTATCGAGCAGGTGCAGCGGCCCACCCTGGTGATGGTGCAGAACAAGACCCTCGCCGCGCAGCTCGCCAACGAGTTCCGCGAGCTGCTGCCCAACAACGCGGTTGAATATTTTGTTTCCTATTACGACTACTACCAGCCCGAAGCCTACGTTCCGCAGACCGATACCTTCATTGAGAAGGACTCCTCGATCAACGAGGAAGTGGAGCGGCTCCGGCACTCTGCCACCAACGCCCTCCTGACCCGGCGGGACGTAGTGGTGGTGGCGACGGTCTCCTGCATCTACGGCCTCGGGACTCCCGAAGAATATGTTGCCGCCATGGTCACGCTCCGGCGCGGCCAGGAAATGAACCGGGATGACCTGCTGCGCCAGTTCGTCGCAATGCAATACGTGCGCAATGACATGGACTTCCACCGCGGCACCTTCCGGGTGCGCGGAGATACGGTCGAGATCATTCCCATGTACGAGGAGCAGGCAATCCGGATCGAGTTCTTCGGTGACGAGGTGGAGTGCATCTACACGCTGCACCCGCTGACGGGCGAGGTCATCCGGGAGGAGACGGAGATGTACGTCTTCCCGGCCTCGCATTATGTGGCCGGACCGGAACGGATGGGCCGGGCAATCACCAGGATCGAGGATGAACTGCGGGAACGCCTTCAGGAGCTGGAATCGCAGAACAAACTCGTCGAGGCTCAGCGGCTGCGCATGCGCACCACCTATGACCTCGAGATGATGCAGCAGATGGGATTCTGCAACGGCATCGAGAACTACTCACGCCACATCGACGGCCGGATCGGCGGCACCGCACCACACTGCCTGCTTGACTATTTCCCAGACGACTTCCTGCTGGTCGTGGACGAGTCCCACGTGACCATCCCGCAGATCGGTGCCATGTATGAGGGAGATATGTCCCGTAAACGCACGCTGGTGGATCATGGTTTCCGCCTGCCGTCCGCCATGGACAACCGGCCGCTGAAATGGGATGAGTTCCTGGAGCGGATCGGCCAGACCGTCTACCTGTCGGCTACGCCCGGAAAATATGAGCTCAGCAAGTCAGACGGCTACGTCCAGCAGATCATCCGGCCCACCGGCCTGGTGGACCCGGAAGTCATCATCAAGCCCAGCAAGGGGCAGATCGACGACTTGCTCGGAGAAATCCAGATCCGGGTGGAGCGGAACGAGCGCGTCCTGGTCACCACGCTGACCAAGCGGATGGCGGAAGACCTCACCGGTTATCTGCTTGAGCACGGAGTAAAGGTCGAGTACCTGCACTCCGATGTCGACACCCTGCGCCGCGTGGAGCTCCTGCGTGAGCTCCGGATGGGCACTTTCGACGTGCTGGTCGGTATCAACCTGTTGCGGGAAGGCCTGGACCTTCCGGAGGTCTCCCTGGTAAGCATCCTCGATGCAGACAAGGAGGGCTTCCTCCGCAGTTCGACATCGCTGATCCAGACCATTGGCCGTGCTGCCCGTAACGTGTCCGGCGAGGTGCACATGTATGCGGACAGGATCACCGATTCGATGGCCAAGGCAATCGAGGAAACCAACCGCCGTCGTGAAATTCAGGTGGCCTACAACACCAAGCATGGCGTGGATCCGCAACCGTTGCGCAAGCGCATCGCGGACATCACGGACACCATTGCCCGCGAAGACGCCGATACCCGTGCGCTGCTGGAGAAGACGGCGAAGTCCGCCAAGGGCAAGGGGAAGGGCAAGGGTTCAGCGATCCGGCATGACGGTCTGGCCGCGGTCCCCGCAGAGGACCTTACAGACCTGATTAGCCAGCTCACCGCCCAGATGCATGCCGCGGCAGAAGAGCTCCAGTTTGAGCTCGCAGCGCGTTTGCGTGATGAGGTAGGAGACCTCAAGAAGGAGCTGCGGCAGATGCAGTCAGCCGGGCACGCCTGATCCATGCCGGAACAGGGCGGCGCCGGCAGTGGGTCATTTACTGAGATCCGGGTCCACGGCATCGGGGATCATGAGTACTACACCAGTCTCGGGCTGCCCGTTCAGAAGCCGCTGAATGCGTGGGTCCAGGTTGCCACGCCGCCTCCGCTGCCGAACCACCGGCTGCGCATCGTCAACTGGTCGCGTTCCCGCAGGAAACAAGCAGGCTTCCTGTGGTATCTCGCGTTCCCTTTCACGATGGCGAACGTGGCCGGACGGATGGAACCGGCCGGCGCCGGTGCTGCGCGGGCCGCACTTCTGCGAACACTCGTCGGGGTAATCGCAGTAATTCTCACCTTGTCGCAGCTTGCCTGGCTGATCGTGCTCGGCGAGACCGTCCTGCGCTACGTGAGCCTTCCGCCGCCTACGCTGCGAGCGGTCCCGCTAATCGCTGCCTGCCTGCTCACCGCGTGGTTGACGTACCGGTACCGGACCGTGGTGATGGCGCAGTCTGAGCAACATCGCCGCCAATTACTGCCGCTGGCTCATGCGGCAGTCGTGGTCTGCAGCGGTGTCCTGCTGAGCGTCGCGCCGCCGGCCCAGCTTCTCCACCGGGGATGGCCCTCCACCCCCATACCGGGGGGTGCCTCGCGGCTCGACGCGATGGCCCTGTGGATAGCACTCAGTATCGCCATCGGGTTTCTCGTGGCTCTGGTGCTGGCCATCCGCAGCAACGCCGGTATTCACAACGGCAGCAGTCCCAACGCCCCGCTTGCTGCTGCGGGCGTCCTGCTTGCCGTGTCCCTACCCCTCATGCACGCGGTCACTGCGCTTGTCCGCATGCTCCTCGACAACCTGCTCGGCTACATCACCGGCCTGTTTGGCCGGGTTCGTGTGCCCCAACCGCATTCCGGCATCCTGCTTTCCTACGACAATCCGGTCGATCCCGGGGACAGCCGACTCGATCTCTTCCCGTTCCTCGCGCTTATCGCCGCGGCGGCTGCGCTGGTGGCTACCGCCGTCGTGCTGGCCATGGAGCGGGGGCTGGGGCTGCCGCCGGTGACCCGCGGTAAGGCCGCGCGCGGGCGCTGGTGGCATGATGTCTGTGCAGCGGCACCGCGACTGCTGCCCCGGATCCTCCCGTTCGCCGTGGTACTGGCACTGATAACGATGACGACGGCGGTTGCCCTCGGCGAGGGCAGGCTCGGCGGCCCGTGGCTGGCTCTGGCCATCCTGCTGCTGCAGATCGCCGGGGCGGTGGTGGTGCTGGTGGTCTTGCTCGGGCAGCTCCGGACCCTGCGGGAGGTACTGGGCAAGATTGCCGACGTCGCAGGCTTCTGGCCCGTCCGCGACCACCCGCTGGCGGGATCGTCCTACCGGGACGCGGCCGTTGCAGGTATCGCCGAACTGACGAACCGCCACTCCGCGGACGAGGTGGTGCTCGTGGCGCACAGCCAAGGATCGGTGCTCTGCGCGTGGCTCGTAGCCCGCTCACGGATGGCGGAAGCGCATCCGCACCTCGTCACGTCCGGCTCGCCCATCGGGTCCGTGTACGCAGCGTTCTTCCCTCGTACCTTTTCACCGGAACTGCTCGCCGACGTTGCGGACGGCACACGGACCTGGACCAATTTCTGGCGGGATACCGACCCGGTCGGGTTTCCCATTCCGCACGCCGCCAACCGTGAACTGCCGGACCCGCGCGCCGATGGAATCGTACGCAGCCACAGTGACTACTGGACCGAGCCGGGGATTGTGGCGCACGTTGCGGTCCTGGCCGCGCACCATCCCTGAGCCGCTCCACGTTCCCCTTCCGTTCCGAACGCGGGTACGATGGAAGGAACGTAGGGGAGTATCCTTTCGCGCTACGAACGTCAACACGCAGGCCGACGACGGCCGGCCGGGCGTAGCGGTCGCACACTTGGTTGCGACGGAGAGACTTGCGAAATTCCGTTGTACCTTCGAAAGGGACCCTTGTGCTTGAACTGCCCCTTGCCTTTGAAATAGGCACCTTTGTCGTCCTGGGAATAATCCTCCTGCTGGACCTTCTTCTCGTCGTGAAGCGTCCGCACGAGCCCTCCATGAAGGAGGCCGGCCTCTGGGTTGCGTTCTATGTGGGGCTTGCACTGGTCTTTGCGGCCGTCATGTTTGCTGTCACAGGCCCTGAATACGGAGGTCAATTCGTCGCAGGCTGGGTAACCGAGTACAGCCTGAGCATCGATAACCTCTTCGTTTTCATCATCATCATGGCGAGGTTCTCCGTACCGAGGAAATACCAGCAGGAAGTGCTGATGGTGGGCATCATCATCGCGCTGATCCTGCGTGGAATTTTCATTCTGCTCGGCGCTGCGCTGATCAGCAACTTCTCCTGGATCTTCTACATCTTCGGTGCCTTCCTCCTATGGACCGCCTACCACCAGGCAAAGGATTCGGGCGAGGAGGAAGAGGACAAAGAGAACAAGCTCATCACCAAGCTGCGCGGTGTGCTTCCCATGTCCGAGCACTACGACGGCGGCAAGATCCGCACCGTGGTGGACGGCAAGAAGGTCTTTACCCCCATGCTGATCGTGTTCATCACAATCGGCCTGACCGACCTGCTGTTCGCGGTGGATTCCATCCCTGCCATCTTCGGACTGACCGAAAGCGCGTTCATCGTGTTCACGGCGAACCTCTTCGCGCTGATGGGGCTGCGCCAGCTCTACTTCCTGCTGGGCGGTCTGATGACCCGCCTGGTCTTCCTCAAGCACGCGCTCTCGATCATCCTTGCCTTCATTGGCGTGAAATTGATCCTGCACGCGATGCATGAAAATGAACTGCCGTTCATCAACGGCGGCCAGCAAATTGAATGGGCTCCCGTGATTCCGACGTTCGTTTCACTGGCATTCATTGTCGCGACAATCGTCATCGCCGTCATTGCGAGCCTGCTAAGCCCGGCCGGCAAGCGTGCAAAGCTCGACGCGGAACTCGCTGCCGACGCCGAGCGGGCGCGCACCGGCGGTCCGGAGTCCTGAACGCAGCTTAACAACAGCGCGGCTGAGTAGCAGCGCGAAAGGCGCCGGTCCTGCTGTGCAGGACCGGCGCCTTCGGCGTTGAAGGAGACTCTAGGCCGTGCGGGTCATCGCGAGCAGGCGCGAGAAGATGGCATCGCCGTCGTCGGAAATTCCGTCGTGGTGGAAGTCAGCGGTCTCCCACACCTGCAGGCCCCGGACCGAGACTGCTGTCTCAAGGGATAAGTCCCGGTCCACGTAGATGTCGTCGCTATAGACTGCTGCGGCAGCCGGAACGGTATTGGCGGCCAGCTGCTGCACGTCGTACAGCGGGCCCCAATCGTCCACAGCGGCGATCAGCTCAGCCGTTTCCTTCAGCGGAACCAATGAAGGGTCCTCATCGAAGTACCAGGGGTAGACCATCTCTCCGGTGAGCAGTGGGTCAGGGGCATCGGGTGCAAACTCGGGAAATTGCGCCAGCACGCGCAGGGCAGCCCAGTTGGAGGCCTCGCCCTGACAGTAGATGGATTCGTGGAGGAGCGCATAGAGCGGATTCGAGCGCCTGCTCACGACCGCCGGGAGCTGGTCGAGGAAGACGGGGGAGAGGCGATCCGCGCCGGAAGCATCAGCGAAGGCATCCTCCAGCAAATAGTGCAGCGCATCGACCCGCGTGTTACCACCCAGGAATGAGCCGACCATCTGGAAACGCTGCGGAGTCAGGCGCTCACCGGTGGGCAGGAACTCCTCCACCCGATCCAGGTGCCGCATAATGCGCGTGACGGCTGCCCTGTCCTCGGGGTAGCGGGTGAAGTATTCGGCATTGCGCGCCGCCACCCGCCTGAAAGTTGAGCGGTAGACGCCCTCCGGAGGCCCTGCAAGGGGCGCCAGCCCGCCGGTGATCAGGGCACGGTCCATTCCCTCGGGCGCCAGGGAAAGGTAGGAGAGTGTGCAGAATCCGCCGAAGCTTTGCCCGAACACTGTCCACGGCGCCGAGCCCAGCGCGGCACGCATCAGCTCAGCGTCGGCGACGATGGAATCAGCACGGAAATGCCGCAGGTACGCGGCCTGCTCAGCAGGGGTGCCACGTTGCGGCAGGGTCACCGAATCGGCCGGCGTGGAGAAGCCCGTGCCCCGCTGGTCCAGCATCAGGATCCGGAAGTCCCTGGCGGCTGCCTTCATCCATCCGGACAGCTGCGTGGTGCGGTTGCCGCGCACACCGGGCCCGCCCTGCAGGAACAGCAGCCAGGGAAGCCGGGCAGCGTCGGCGTCGGAGTGGTCCGTGGAACTGTATTCCCGGGCAAAGAGGGAGATGTGCTCTCCAGCTGGATCCTTGTGGTCGAGCGGAACCCGGAAACGGTGGGCGGTGCTTCGGACACCGCGCATTACGTGCGTCGGTCCGGTGTGGTGCGCCGCGGAGCTCACGCGCCGGTTCCAGCGAAGGCGGCCAGCGGTGCTCCTGTCAGCCTGAAGGTTGACCACTCGTCCTGCGCCTGGGCACCGAGGCTCCGGTAGAACTGGATGGACGGTTCATTCCAGTTGAGCACTGACCATTCCACCCGGGCATAGCCCCGTTCGGCAGCAATGCCCGCGAGCGTCTGGAGCAGTGCCTTCCCGTAACCCGAACCCCGGGCTTCCGGGCGAACATAAAGATCCTCGAGGTAGATGCCGTGGACACCTTCCCACGTGGAGTAATTCAGGAACCAGAGAGCGAATCCCTGAACACCGCTGTCGTCCTCAGCGATATGGGCGAAGATTCGCGGGTTGGGACCGAAGAGGGCTTCCTCGAGCCCTTCCACCGTGTTGCGCACGGCGTCCGGTTCCTTTTCATAGACCGCGAGGTCGTGGATCAGTTGCAGGATGGTGGGCACGTCGTCCCGGCGTGCTTCGCGGATGGGAGTCATGGTTTCCAAGCCTAGTAGGATCAGGGACCGCCAACCGACGTGATGGCGAGAACGGGGAAGCCGGCGTCGTCGGAGGCTGCCAGATCCACCACCGCGTTGATGCCCCAGTCCTGGTCGCCGGCCGGGTCCTTGAAAATCTGCCGTACTTCCCAGCGGTTTGGAAATTGCTTGATGATGAGCAGCGCCGGACCGCGTGCGTTCGGGCCGTCGTCGATGTCATCATGGGCGTCGAAGTATCCGTCCATGGCCTCGGCCCAGCGCGCCGCGTTCCAGCCCGATGACTCGTCCAGCCGGCCGAGTGCTTCCTCATCCTCGTCAGCGAACAGCTGAACGCGCTGGAACATCTCGTTGCGCACCATTACCCGGAATGCACGCTCATTCGACGTGACCGAATCCGGCTCCGGCGGCAGATCGACAGTTCCGGTATCGGACGAGGCAGCGCCGGCCGCCAACTGCTCCCATTCGTCAAGCAGGCTCGAGTCCACCTGACGGATCATTTCGCCGAGCCATTCGATGATGTCGGTCAGGTCTTCCCGGAGGGCGTCCCGCGGGACTGTCTGGCGCAGTGCCTTGAAGCAGTCGGCAAGGTATCGCAGGAGGATTCCCTCCGACCGCGCGAGGGAGTAGAACGCAACGTACTCGCCGAAGTTCATGGCCCGCTCGTACATATCCCGCACCACGGATTTGGGCGTGAGCTCGAAATCGCCGAGCCATGGAGCACCTGAACGGTAGGTGTCGAAGGCGTGCTGCAGGAGCTCAGCCAGCGGCTGTGGATACGAAATCTCCTCAAGCCGGGCCATCCGCTGGTCGTAGTCGAGGCCGTCCGCCTTCATGGCGGCGACAGCTTCGCCGCGTGCCTTCTTTTCCTGGGCGCTGAGTACCTGTCGCGGCTTTTCGAGGGTGGCTTCGATCACGGAGACGACGTCAAGCGCATAGGCAGGACTCTCCGGGTCGAGGAGCTCAAGACTTGCGAGCGCGAACGGGGACAGCGGCTGATTCAGTGCGAAGTTGGCCTGCAGATGGACCCGCAGCCGCACCGTCCTGCCTTCCTCATCCGGTTCGGCAAGCCGCTCAACGATGCCCGCGGTCACCAACTCCCGATAGATGCTGATTGCCCGCCGGAGGTGGGCGAACTGCCGCGCCTGCGGTTCGTGGTTGTTCCGCAGCAGGTTCTGGACGGCATGGAGGGGATCGCCGGGGCGTTCAAGCAGGTTGAGCAGCATCGAGTGGCTGACGGCAAAGCTGGAGGCCAGCGGCTCCGGAGTGCCCTCGACCAGGCGGTCGTAGGTGGGTTTGCCCCAGGACACGAACCCCTGCGGCGGCTTCTTGCGCACCACCTGACGCAGCTTTTTCTGGTCGTCACCGAACTTCGCGACCGCCTTCGCCATGGCTTTGGTGTTCTCCACGACGTGATCCGGCGCCTGAACCACCACCGTGCCGGACGTGTCATAGCCGGCACGCCCCGCACGGCCGGCGATCTGGTGGAATTCGCGTACGTTGAGTGGTCGGGTGCGGACGCCGTCGTATTTGCTGAGGGCGGTCAGCATGACGGTTCGGATCGGCACGTTGATGCCTACACCCAGGGTGTCGGTACCGCAGATCACCTTCAGCAGGCCGGCCTGGGCAAGCTGCTCCACCAGGCGCCGGTACTTCGGCAGCATGCCGGCGTGGTGCACGCCGATTCCGTGGCGTACCAGCCGGTTCAGCGTTTTGCCGAATCCGGAAGAGAACCGGAAGCTGGCAATGAGCGCCGCGATCCTGTCTTTCTCCTCGCGCGTGCACACGTTGATGCTCATCAGATTTTGCGCGCGCTCGATGGCTTCCGCCTGGCTGAAGTGCACTACGTACACGGGGGCCTGGTGGGTTGAGAGTAATTCCTCGAGCGCTTCCTGGAGGGGGTCTTCAGAGTAGTAGAAGTTGAGTGGGATCGGCCGGTCACCGGAGCTGACAAGAACCGTTGAACGGCCGGTACGTTCCGTCAGGTCTTTCTCAAAGCGCTCGACGTCGCCGAGAGTCGCGGACATCAGGAGGAATTGCGCCTGCGGCAGCTCAAGCAGCGAAACCTGCCAGGCCCAGCCGCGCTGAGGATCAGCGTAGAAGTGAAACTCGTCCATGACGACGGTGCCGACATCGGCCCTAGCGCCCTCACGCAGGGCAATGTTCGCGAGGATCTCCGCGGTGCAACAGATGATTGGAGCGTCCTGGTTCACTGCGGAATCACCGGTCACCATGCCGACATTCTCGGCCCCGAAGATGGCGCACAGCGCAAAGAACTTCTCCGAGACCAGCGCTTTGATAGGCGCTGTGTAGTAGCTCCTGCGCCCTTCAGCGACAGCGTGGAAATGCGCGGCGACGGCCACCAGCGACTTTCCGGATCCCGTGGGGGTCGCGAGGATTACGTTGTTGCCCGATATGAGCTCAAGAACGGCCTCGTCCTGTGCGGGATACAGGGTGAGCCCGGTGCTCGCGGACCACGAATGGAAGGCCGTGTACACGGCGTCAGCGTCGGGTGTGCCTGGGCGCTCGATCTGGGGGAGGTGCTCCTGGATGTTCATGTCCTCCCAGCCTATCCGTTGAGGGCCCGCGATATGCTTGGCCGATGCGCTGGGACCCCG
Organism: Arthrobacter sp. KKT183; assembly: GCF_055657625.1. Taxonomy (NCBI): domain Bacteria; kingdom Bacillati; phylum Actinomycetota; class Actinomycetes; order Micrococcales; family Micrococcaceae; genus Arthrobacter; species Arthrobacter sp. KKT183. Next base: position 1,765,974 of record NZ_CM145770.1, read on the forward strand.
CACAGTACGCCGCCTTTTCCGATCACCGGGCGCGCCCGTTCTTCGACCTGGTCGGCCGCATCGACCACCCGGCTCCAAGGAGGATCGTCGACCTGGGCTGCGGGCCAGGTGAACTCACCGTCGTTCTCGCACGCAGATGGCCGGAGGCAGAGGTGCTCGGCATCGATTCGTCTCCTGAGATGGTCGAGCGAGCCCGGAGTCTGGAAGACACCCCGGCCAACCTCGCGTTTGTGCCGGGAGATGTCCGGGACTGGACGCCGGAGGCGGGCACCGACGTCGTCGTTTCCAACGCCGTCCTGCAGTGGGTGCCCGATCATCAGACGTTGCTGGCGCGGTGGGCCGCCGCACTTGAGGAGCGAGCCTGCCTGGCGTTCCAGGTTCCGGGCAACTTCTCGGCGCCCTCCCACGTGCTGATGCGCAGGCTGGCGGAGTCCGAGCGCTGGTGTCAGCAACTGGGCTCTATCCTGAGGCACGACGACGTCGTCAGCCCACCGGAGGACTACCACCGGCTCCTGCGCGGGGCCGGTTTGGAGGCCGATATCTGGGAGACCACCTACCAGCATCTGCTCACCGGAGCGGATCCGGTGCTGGAATGGGTGCGCGGCACCGGGCTGCGGCCGATTCTTGCAGCCCTTCCGGCTGCTGACGCAGCAGAGTTTGAGCGCACCTACGCCGCAATGCTTTCCGCGGCGTACCCGCCGGAGCCGGACGGCGGCACGCTGCTTGCGTTCAGGCGGATCTTCGCTGTGGGCACCAGATCGAGCACTGGCATCTCACCAGCCGCGTGAACGCCACTGGGCGAGGGACGGCCGCTCCGCACCGAGGGTGGTCGGCTTCCCATGACCGGGATGCACGATCGTATCGTCGTCGAACGTGTTGAAGATGCGCTCAACCACGTCGGAGTAAAGGGACTCGAAACGCTGCGCGTCTCCGCCCGTGTTCCCAACGCCGCCCGGGAAGAGGGAATCGCCGGTGAACAGGTGCACGGGACCGCTCGGGTCCCGGTACGCCAGCGCGATGGACCCGGGAGTGTGTCCGCGTAGCGAGATTGCTTCCAGGGTGAAGCCGTCAAAGGTGCCCACATCACCATGGGCGAGTGGGACGTCGGTGGGGACTGCGATGTCATCAACATCGTCGGCGCCGGCAGCAGTTCGGGCTCCTGTGGCACGTACAACCTCTGCCAGCGCACGCACATGATCCCAGTGCGAGTGCGTGGTGATGACAAGGGCGAGCTTGGCGGGGACGCCGGTGTCCTGAGCGCCGTCGGCAAGCAGGCGTTCGATGGCCGGAGCGTCGTCGGCTGCGTCGATGAGAACCTGGGCGCCGGTGGTCTTCGCGGTAATGAGGTAGACGTTGTTGTCCATTTCGCTGACTGAGCAGGAACGGATGGTCACGTCGGTGAGGTCATACATGGTCCAACCCTAGTGCCGATGGTGATGCTGCACACCGCGTGGCAGAATGTGAGCACCCTTCCACTGTCGTCCAGGAGCGCGCACCGTGAATTCTGATATATCGGCGTGGCTGCGGATCGATCCGGCCAGCTCTGTGCCGCCGTACGAGCAGTTGCGAGTACAGATCCTGGACGCTGCAAATGACGGCTCGCTCCCGGTGGGTACACGACTTCCTCCTGTCCGTACCCTTGCCGGTCATCTGGGTGTAGCTGTCAACACCGTGGCCCGCGCGTACCGCGAACTGGAACAGGCACGCATTGTCGTCACCCGTTCGCGCGCCGGTACGGTGGTGGCGGCCGCGGGGGATGAAGCACGGCGCAAGGCCGCGGAGGGAGCCGCGGAATATGCCAGGCTCATCAAGGCGAATGGGCTTACGGAGGAAGAAGCAGTCTCCTACCTGCGTGCGGCTCTGCGCCGTCGGTGAACATTCAGCCCGACACGCCGCGAAAACCCGCGTTCGAATATGTCTTCGAACGGCGTTTCCCCTAAAGTGTAATGGTGTCTATAGCAACCTCCGTGGATTCCGGTCTCTCCAACCCTGACAAGCTGCCCCAGGATCTTTCGCGGCTCATTGTCAAGGGTGCAAGGGAACACAACCTGCGCAACGTCGATCTGGACCTGCCGCGGGACGCGATGATCGTCTTCACCGGACTCTCCGGCTCCGGCAAGTCTTCCCTGGCTTTCGACACCATCTTTGCCGAGGGACAGCGCCGCTACGTCGAGTCGCTCTCCGCCTACGCCCGGCAGTTCCTCGGGCAGGTGGACAAGCCTGACGTGGATTTCATCGAGGGCCTCTCACCCGCGGTATCGATCGACCAGAAGTCCACGAGCAAGAACCCGCGGTCCACCGTCGGTACCATTACAGAGATTTACGATTACATGCGGCTGCTATGGGCCCGCGTCGGCAGGCCGCACTGCCCGGTATGCGGCGAGGCCGTCATCAAGCAGACGCCGCAGCAGATTGTCGACCAGCTCATGGAGCTGGACGAGGGTACCCGTTTTCAGGTCCTCGCGCCCGTGGTGCGCGGCCGTAAAGGTGAGTTCGTCGATCTCTTCCAGGACCTGGCTGCAAGGGGTTATTCCCGTGCTCGCGTGGACGGAGATCTTGTTCAGCTGACTGATCCGCCCAAACTGGGCAAGCAGTTCAAACACACCATCGAGGTGGTTGTCGACCGCCTGGTCATCAAGGGTGGTGTCCGGCAACGGCTCACCGATTCAATTGAAACGGCGCTCAACCTCGCCGAGGGGCGCGTACTGGCTGACTTCGTTGACCTGGAGTCCGGGGACCCGCTCCGGCTGCGCGCCTTTTCGGAGAATCTGGCATGTCCCAACGAGCACCCACTTGCGATCGACGAGATCGAGCCACGGTCGTTCTCCTTCAACAATCCTTTCGGCGCGTGCCCCGCGTGCACCGGCATCGGCACCAAACTCGAGGTGGATGAAGAGCTCGTCGTTCCCAACCCGGACCTCGCCCTCGGCGAGGGAGCCATCGCCCCATGGGCACTGGGTACAGCAACGCTCGAGTACTGGACACGCCTGCTCGAGGGACTGTCCAAGGAACTCGACTTCTCCATGGACACCCCCTGGAAGAAGCTGCCGGCGCATGCCCGGGACGCCGCTCTGTATGGCAAGGACCACAAGGTAGTGGTGCAGTACCGCAACCGTTTCGGCCGCGAGCGGAAGTACAGCACGGGCTTCGAGGGCGCTGTCCAGTACATCCACCGCAAGCACCTCGAGACGGAGTCCGACTACGCGCGGGACCGCTACGAGGAATACATGCGGCAGATTCCCTGCCCGGAATGCGGTGGAGCACGCCTCAATCCGGCATCGCTGTCCGTACTGATCAACGGGCGGTCCATCGCCGAAGTAGCCGCTCTGCCTATGCGCGAGTGCAGTGACTTCCTGAATAACCTCGTCCTCACGGGGCGCGAGGCGCAGATTGCCTCCCAGGTCCTCAAGGAGATCCAGGCGCGGCTGCGGTTCCTGCTCGATGTCGGGCTCGAATACCTGAACCTTGAACGGGCAGCAGGAACCCTCTCGGGCGGCGAGGCGCAGCGGATCCGCCTTGCCACCCAGATCGGCTCCGGTCTGGTGGGCGTGCTGTACGTCCTTGATGAACCCTCCATCGGCCTCCACCAGCGGGACAACCGGCGTCTCATCGAAACCCTGACCCGGCTGCGTAACCTGGGCAACACGTTGATCGTGGTGGAACACGATGAAGACACCATCAACGAGGCAGACTGGATCGTCGACATCGGACCGGGCGCAGGGGAACACGGCGGGGAGGTTGTCCACTCCGGCTCTCTCGAGGATCTCCTCCTGAACGAGAGGTCCATCACCGGCGACTATCTTTCAGGGCGGCGGAAGATCGAGATGCCGGCCAAACGCCGCAAGATTGACCGCTCCCGCCAACTCAAAGTTGTGGGCGCCCGCGAACATAACCTGAAGGGCGTGGATGCGACCTTCCCCCTGGGAGTTCTGACCGCGGTGACCGGCGTCAGCGGGTCGGGCAAGTCCACGCTCGTGAACGAGATCCTGTACAAGGTGCTTGCCAACAAACTCAACGGCGCAAAGCAGGTGGCCGGACGCCACCGCAGAATCGATGGGCTGCAACACCTGGACAAGGTCATCCACGTTGATCAGGGCCCCATCGGCAGGACCCCGCGCTCGAATCCCGCTACCTACACCGGGGTCTTCGACAACATCCGAAAGCTGTTCGCCGAGACAACGGAGGCGAAGGTCCGCGGCTATCTGCCGGGCAGGTTCTCCTTCAACGTCAAGGGCGGCCGGTGTGAGGCGTGCTCGGGGGACGGCACGCTGAAGATCGAAATGAACTTCCTGCCCGATGTCTACGTGCCCTGCGAGGTGTGCCAGGGCGCGCGGTACAACAGGGAAACACTTGAGGTTCACTACAAGGGCAAGACGATCGCCGATGTGCTGGACATGCCGATCGAGGAAGCAGCGGAGTTCTTCGCAGCCTTCACCCCGATAGCGCGCCACCTCACCACCCTGGTGGATGTCGGTCTGGGATATGTCCGCCTCGGGCAGCCCGCCACAACCCTCTCCGGTGGTGAAGCCCAACGCGTGAAGCTGGCCAGCGAGCTGCAGAAGCGCTCGAATGGACGCAGCGTTTATGTCCTCGATGAACCCACGACAGGGCTGCACTTCGAGGACATCCGCAAGTTGCTGCAGGTCCTGCAGGGGCTTGTGGACAAGGGAAACACCGTCATCACCATTGAACACAACCTCGACGTGATCAAGAGTGCGGACTGGGTGATCGACCTCGGCCCGGACGGTGGGTCCGGCGGTGGTGAAATCATCGCCACGGGAACCCCGGAACAGGTCGCTGTCGCGGAGGTGAGCTACACCGGCAAGTTCCTGGCGGAGGTTCTGAACGCCTGACCATATGCCGAATGAGGAATGCAATTTCCGGGCAGAGGTGCCGTTATGGGAAACTTGCCCCGTGAAGAATACGCGCCTGCTCGTTCTGTTTGACCTGGACGGCACGCTGGTGGACCCGGAGGGCGCAATCACCGGTGGGATCGCCGGGGCGCTGGGTAAGCTCGGCCTGCCGGTGCCTGGCCCGGCGGATATGCGTCGGATGGTCGGGCCGGCGCTGGTGCGCTCGCTCGTTGACATAGCGAAGGTCCCCGAGAACCGCGTGGACGAGGTGATTTCTCTCTATCGCGCCGCCTATCGCGCCCACGGAATGGCGCAGAGCAGGCCGTATCCGGGCGTAGCGGATGCGGTCGCGGAACTCCTAAACCGCGGGCATCTGGTAGCCGTCGCCACGCAGAAACCCGAAACGCTTGCCCGCGAGCTCCTCGAAGTCCAGGAAATGGCAAACCTTTTCGCGTCCATCCACGGCTCACCGGACAACGAGCTGGCGGCCGCTGCGCTGGACGGCAAGCGAACCATCATTGCGGAGGCACTCGCCAGGCATCAGGGCAACTTCGACCGTGCGCTTATGGTCGGTGACCGCGTGCATGACATTGAAGGCGCAGCAGCTAACGGCTTGGACTGCATCGCCGTCGCGTGGGGATTCGGCAGCGAACGGGAGTTTGAGGCAGCCGGGCCCGCCGCGATCGTGTCCACGGCGGGCAGTCTGCTCGAACACATCCTTGCGTACGCGGAGCCGGCCCGGGCGGTGACCCGTGGGCGTCTATGACCTCACGCGCAGCAGCACCCGCGGCCTGATCGCCGGTTTGTGCCGGCCCACCGTCCAAGGACTTGAGAACGTACCGCCCGGGGGTGGGTTCATCGTCGCCCCCAACCACCTGTCATTTCTCGACAGCGTCCTGGTGCAGGCCCTCATGCCGCGTCCCGTGGCGTTCTTCGCCAAAGCGGAGTACTTCACAGGCACCGGCATGAAAGGCGCGCTGATGCGCTCGTTCTTTGAGGGAGTCGGATCGATTCCCGTCCAGCGGGGCCAACAGGCAGCAAGCGTCCAGGCGCTCAAGACCCTGCTCGGCATGCTGGAGGCGGGAGACGGCGTCGGCATTTACCCGGAAGGGACACGATCCCGCGATGGACTGCTGTACCGGGGGAGGACCGGCGTGGGGTGGCTCGCGCTCACCACCGGTGCGCCGGTGGTGCCGGTGGGGCTGCTCGGTACGGATCGGCTCCAGCCGGCGGGCAGCCGCTGGATCCGTCCACAACACTTCACCATGAAGATCGGCAAGCCGCTGTATTTCGAGCGGACAGGCCCGGACCACTCCCTGCCTGCACGCAGGCAGGCCACCGATACGATCATGGACGCCATAGCGGTGCTGACCGGCCAGGCCAGGGCCGCCGGTTACAACGTAGGTCCGGCCGAATGACGCCCGGCTGCCCGAACACGCTCCGGCACCGACGGCTCGGTAGCCGACAGCTCAGTAGCGGCACGCCGGTAGGATATTCGGGTGGCAGATCCAGCAACGTACCGCCCGAAAGCCGGCGAGATCCCGCAGGATCCAGGGGTGTATCGGTTTCGCGACCAGCATCGGCGGGTAGTCTACGTCGGCAAGGCGAAGAACCTTCGCTCCAGGCTTAACTCCTATTTCTCGAATCCCCAGGGGTTGATGCCGCGCACCCGGGCCATGGTGCACACTGCGTCAAGTGTTGAGTGGACGGTCGTCGGCAGTGAGCTTGAGGCGCTCCAGCTGGAGTACACCTGGATCAAGGAATTCAACCCGCGCTTCAACGTGATGTTCCGGGATGACAAGTCCTACCCCTACCTGGCGGTCACGTTGGGGGAAAAGTACCCTCGAGTGCAGGTCATGCGCGGTGACCGGCGCAAGGACACCCGCTACTTCGGTCCCTTCTACCCGGCGAAAGCGATCCGCGAGACGGTCGACACCCTGCTCCGCGTCTTTCCTGTGCGCACGTGCAGCAGCGGCGTCTTCAAGCGAGCAGAACGCTCGGGCCGGCCGTGTCTGCTGGGTTACATCGACAAGTGTTCCGCCCCCTGTGTGGGACGCATCTCACCGGAAGACCACCGCGAGCTCGCGGTACAGTTCTGCGACTTCATGTCCGGACAGGCTGGACGCTTCATCCGTGAGCTCGAACAGAAGATGTCCGCGGCGGTTGCCGAACTCGATTATGAGTCGGCCGCACGTGTCCGCGATGACATCGCCGCGTTGAAGAGGGTCTTCGAACGCAACACCGTCGTACTCAGTGAAGACACGGACGCCGACGTGTTCGCCCTCGCCGAGGATGAACTCGAAGCCGCAGCCCAGGTTTTCCACGTACGCGGCGGAAGGATCCGCGGTCAGCGCGGATGGATGGTGGAAAAGGTGGAGGACATGACCACCGCAGACCTCGTTGAGCACCTCCTGCAGCAGGTGTACGGCGAGGGTAACAGCAGCAACAACCGGATTCCCCGCGAAGTACTCGTTCCGGAAATGCCGAGTAACGAGGAACAGATACGTGAATGGCTGTACCAGCTCCGTGGAGCCCGCGTGGATATCCGGGTGCCGCAGCGGGGGGACAAGGCCACTCTGCTCGGTACGGTCAGGCAGAACGCCGCCGACTCCCTCAGGCTTCACAAGAGCCGCCGTGCCGGCGACATCACCACGCGGTCTGCTGCCCTGCAGGAGTTGCAGGAAGCGCTGGATCTGCCCATGCCGCTGATGCGGATCGAATGCTTCGATATCTCGCATGTCCAGGGCACCAATGTGGTGGCGTCGATGGTCGTGGTTGAGGACGGACTGCCCCGCAAGTCCGACTACCGCAGGTTCTCCATCACCGGGGACGCCGCACGCGATGACACCTCGTCCATGTATGACGTCATCTCGCGCAGATTCCGCAACTATCTTGCCGAGAGTAACCCGCTGGATTCCCTGCCCGGAGACGGAAATGAAGACGGATACAAGGACGACGACGGCGGCAGCCCGGTGCCCGCGGATCCGAAAGCGCCAACACGCCAGAAGTTCGCCTACCCGCCCAACCTCGTGGTGGTGGACGGCGGCCAGCCACAGGTGCGAGCGGCCGCACGTGCGCTGGCAGACCTTGGAATCGACGACGTCTTCGTCATCGGCCTCGCGAAGCGGCTTGAAGAGGTCTGGCTGCCTGAGGGGGACTTTCCTGTCATCCTGCCGCGCGCTTCGGAGGGATTGTTCCTCCTCCAGCGCATCCGCGATGAGGCCCACCGGTTTGCGCTGGCGTACCACCGCCAGAAGCGTGGAAAATCAATGACGGTGTCGGTATTGGACGAGGTGCCCGGGCTCGGGCCTGCGAAACGGCGCGCCCTGTTGAAGCACTTCGGCTCGGTCCGCAAACTCAGGTCGGCAAGTGTGGAGGAACTGCAGGCGGTGCAGGGCGTCGGGCCTGCGTTGGCCGCTGTGATCCGGCATCAGCTCGCGCCCGGAAGCGGCGAAGGGGTGGACAGGACGCCCGTCGCTGCCGTGAACATGGCGACCGGCGAAATACTCGATTCTTAGTTAGGGTAGATGTGGACGCCGGCCCTGAGGCTGGCGCACCTTTGCGTGTGATGGTGGGACGGAAAACGAACATATGAACCAGACTGACGGTCTAACGCCGGTCAAACCTGCCGAATCCGAACTGCTCGTGGTTACGGGCATGTCCGGTGCCGGCCGCAGTACGGCGGCAAACGCGCTGGAAGACCACGGCTGGTACGTCGTGGAGAACCTTCCGCCGCAGATGCTGAGCACCCTCACCGAGATCGTGTCCCGTACACCGGAGTCCATACCGAAGCTCGCGGTCGTCATCGACGTCCGGAGCAAGGAACTGTTCCAGAACGTGCAGGGGTCCCTGGCAGCGCTCCGGACGGCGGGGATCACCTACCGGGTCCTGTTTCTCGATGCAGCAGACAACACCCTGGTGCGGCGTTTCGAGCAGGGACGGCGGCCGCATCCCCTCCAGGGGGACGGCCGTATCCTGGACGGCATCTCGGCGGAACGGGAGGTGCTGCAGGAACTCAAGCACGCATCGGATCTCGTGGTGGACACCACCCAGCTGAACGTGCACGCACTCGCAACCACCATCACTGAACTGTTCTCGGACTCAGGTCCGATCGTCCTGCGGTTGAACGTCATGAGCTTTGGCTTCAAGTACGGTTTGCCTGTCGACGCCAACTTCGTCGCGGATGTCCGCTTCATCCCGAACCCGCACTGGGTGCCCGTACTCCGGCCGCAGACCGGCATGGATGAACCTGTCCGGGATTATGTCCTCGAGGCGAACGGCGCGGCCGAGTTCATAGACCGGTACGTGAACGCCCTCGAGCCCGTCCTCGAGGGCTATCGCCGCGAGAATAAGCACTATGCCACGATTGCTGTCGGCTGCACAGGCGGCAAGCACCGCTCTGTTGCGGTGACCGAGGAGATTGCGCAGCGGCTTGCGCAATTGCCCCGCGTACAGGTGACCGCACACCACCGAGACCTCGGGCGGGAATAGTGGCGGTCCTCACCGGATCGCTGCCGCTGATTCCCGCCACGTCGGCCGTGCGCTCCGGCATAGGATTCCAGGAGAGCGCTCCGTCCGTCGTCGCCCTGGGCGGCGGCCACGGATTGTCGGCGTCGCTGTCGGCGCTGCGGCTCCTCACATCTGAGCTCACTGCTGTAGTGACCGTAGCGGATGACGGCGGCTCCTCCGGACGGCTGCGCCGCGAACTTGGTGTCCTCCCGCCCGGGGACCTCCGGATGGCCTTGGCAGCGCTCTGTGATGACACCGACTGGGGGAGGACCTGGCGGGATGTGATGCAGCACCGATTTGCATCCCGGGATGGAGTAGAGGGTTCGCTCGACAACCACGCACTCGGCAATCTCCTCATCGTCACGCTGTGGGAGCTGCTCGGCGACCCCGTCGCGGGCCTTCAGTGGGCAGGAGCGCTCCTCGGCGCGCGTGGACGTGTGCTGCCGATGGCCAGCGTGCCGCTGACTATCGAGGGCGATGTGTTGACAGAGGTTGACGGCGGCCTGCGGCTCCGGAGAGTGTCCGGGCAGGCACAACTCGCCATGGCGGGAAGTTCCGGGAACGTCAGCAAGGTGCGCCTGCTTCCCGAGGACGCTCCGGCTTGCGTTGATGCACTCAACGCGATCGAGTTGGCCGATTGGGTCATCCTCGGACCGGGATCCTGGTACACCTCCGTGCTTCCACACCTCCTTCTGCCCGAGCTGCGGGATGCACTCTGCACCACTACTGCTCGGCGTTGCCTGACGATGAATCTAACCAACGACACCAAGGAAACTCTCGGAATGAGCGCTGTCGATCACCTCGCGGTGATCAGGCGTTACGCGCCCGACTTCCGCATCGACGCCGTCATCGCGGACCCTTCGGTGGTTGCCGACCGCGGCGAGTTCGAAGCCGCTGTAGCAGAGATGGGCGGCCGGGCGTTCTTGGGTAAAGTAGGGTCTTCAAGCGGCGGACCGGTCCATGACGCGTTGCGCCTGGCAACGGCCTACCACGACATGTTCGGCGAATTCTAGGAGGGTGTCTGTGGCGCTGACCGCGGATGTGAAAGAGGAACTCTCGCACCTCGACGTCAAGAAATCGTCGGTACGCAAGGCTGAGGTTTCCGCACTCCTGCGTTTTGCCGGCGGCCTGCACATCATTTCCGGGCGGATCGTAATCGAGGCGGAAGTGGACCTCGCATCGACTGCGCGCAGGCTGCGCACGGCCATCGCTGACGTTTACGGGCATACCAGCGAGATCATCGTCGTCTCGGGGAACGGTCTGAGGCGGGGAAACCGCTATGTTGTTCGCGTCGTTCGGGACGGTGAATCACTTGCCCGGCAAACCGGACTGCTCGACAGCCGGGGGAGGCCGGTGCGGGGACTGCCGTCCGCCGTCGTCAACGGTTCGGCTGCTGATGCCGAGGCAGTGTGGCGCGGTGCGTTCCTTGCCCATGGTTCGCTGACCGAGCCGGGCCGGTCGTCGGCCCTGGAGGTCACCTGTCCCGGACCGGAGTCAGCACTCGCACTCGTCGGTGCCGCGCGCCGGCTCGGAATAGCAGCAAAAGCGCGGGAGGTCCGCGGGGTGGACCGCGTGGTCATCCGGGATGGCGACACGATCGCCGTCCTCCTTACCCGCATGGGCGCCCATGATGCCCTGATGGTGTGGGAGGAACGGAGGATGCGAAAGGAGGTCCGGGCCACAGCCAACCGTCTGGCCAACTTCGACGACGCCAATCTGCGGCGGTCTGCGCAGGCAGCAGTGGCGGCCGGAGCGCGGGTCGAGCGCGCGCTGGAGATCCTGGGCGAGGAAGTGCCCGATCACCTGAAGTACGCAGGCGAGCTTCGTGTCGGCCACAAACAGGCGAGCCTTGACGAGTTGGGCCGGATCGCGGATCCCCCGATGACCAAGGACGCCATCGCCGGGCGTATCCGCCGTTTGCTCGCAATGGCTGACAAGCGCGCCATCGATCTCGGAATCCCCGGAACCGAGGCCAATGTGACCGCCGACATGTTGGATGACTGAATACGTGCATAGGATGGAAGTTCAAGGGCCTCCCGCGCGCCGGCAAAGGTGCGGGGCCTAGCCTGGAGAACCGCAACAACCGGGCTTCTGCCCGGACTACAGGACCTGGAGGATTTCGTGAGCGAATACGTACTGCCCGAACTCAACTACGATTACGCGGCGCTTGAACCGCATATCTCGGCGCGGATCATGGAGCTTCACCACAGCAAGCACCATGCAGCGTACGTGAAGGGTGCCAATGATGCCCTTGCACAGCTCGCCGAGGCTCGTCAGAAGGGGGACTTCGCTAATGTTCCCAAACTGTCCAAGGATCTTGCTTTCCACACCGGCGGACACATCAACCACTCCGTTTTCTGGAACAATCTCTCGCCGGACGGCGGCGACAAGCCCGAGGGCGAGCTCGCAGCCGCAATCGATGATGCGTTTGGTTCGTTCGACGCGTTCCGCGGACACTTCAACGCAGCCGCACTGAGCCTTCAGGGTTCAGGTTGGGCGTTGCTTGCCTGGGAACCCATCGGCGGAAACCTCGTCATCGAACAGCTCTACGATCAGCAGGGCAACGTTCCCGTCGGGACCACGCCGCTGCTCATGCTGGACATGTGGGAGCACGCGTTCTACCTCGATTACGTGAACGTCAAGGCGGACTACGTCAAGGCATTCTGGAATATCGTCAACTGGGCAGATGTTGCCCGCCGCTTCGAAGGTGCCCGCGCCAACGCATCGGGTCTGATTACCCTGTCCTGATTGATTCCCGCCGCGCGTAACCTTTCCCGCCAACCCGGCGGGAAAGGGCGCCGGTGCGTAACATGGAGTGCAGTGGCCGGTCCTCGAGCGGCTAGTACACGGGAACGAACGATTTCACAACGCGCACAGTGCGGTGCAAGACATTTCAGTCGCCGGGCAGGCTCTACCTCCTGGGCAACAGCCGCCGGCAGCAACCCCTAGCAAGGAGATAGATACAGTGACTACCCGTATTGGAATCAATGGCTTCGGGCGCATTGGGCGCAACTACTTCCGCGCGGCCCTCGAACAGGGCGCCGATCTCGAAATCGTTGCCGTCAATGACCTCACCAGTCCTGAGACGCTCGCTCACCTGCTGAAGTACGACTCCGTCACCGGCCGCCTCGGAGTCAGCGTCGAAGTTTCGGACGGCGCCCTCGTGGTGGACGGCAAGACCATCAAGGTGCTGGCCGAGAGGGATCCTGCTAACCTTCCGTGGGCGGATCTCGGTGTGGACATCGTCATCGAGTCCACCGGGTTCTTCACCAAGGCCTCCGACGCCCGCAAGCACATCGACGCCGGCGCCAAAAAGGTTCTCATCTCCGCTCCCGCCTCGGACGAGGACCTCACAGTTGTACTGGGGGTCAACGACGCCCAGTACGATCCCGAGAACCACCACATCATCTCCAACGCCTCCTGCACCACCAACTGCCTGGGCCCCCTGGCGAAGGTGCTCAATGACGCCTTCGGCATCGAGCACGGTCTGATGACAACCGTCCACGCCTACACGGCGGACCAGAACCTTCAGGACGGACCGCATAAGGATCTCCGCCGCGCCCGTGCAGCAGCCATCAACATGGTGCCTACTTCCACTGGTGCCGCCAAAGCGATCGGCCTCGTGCTGCCCGAACTGAAGGGCAAGCTTGACGGCTACGCGATCCGCGTACCGGTTCCCACCGGATCGGCGACCGACCTCACTGTCACTGTCGGCCGCGAAGTGTCTGCAGAGGAAGTGAACGCGGCCTACAAGGCGGCGGCAGCCGACGGCTCGCTCAAGGGCTACCTCTCCTACACGGAGGCGCCCATCGTCTCCTCGGACATCGTGACGGATCCGGCATCGTGCATTTTTGACTCCGGCCTGACCAAGGTCATCGGCAACCAGGTCAAGGTGGTCGGCTGGTATGACAACGAGTGGGGCTACTCGAACCGCCTCGTTGATCTCACCGAAATCGTCGCGGCGAAGCTCTCCTAGGGACACTGTGAGCTATTCATCGCTGGATGATCTGCTAAAAGTTGGCGTGCGCGGGCGGCGCGTACTGGTCCGATCGGACCTGAACGTGCCGCTCGATGGCAGCCTTCCCAACCTGCGTGTGACCGACGACGGCCGGATCAGGGCCTCGCTGCCGGTTCTGCGCAGGCTGACCGAGGCCGGCGCGGCGGTGATCGTCATGGCGCACCTTGGCCGTCCCAAAGGCGCACCCGAAGAGAAGTATTCGCTGAAGCCTGCGGTGGACCGGTTGGCTGAGCTGGCGGACTTCGACGTGGCCTTCGCCGATGATGTCACCGGTGAGAGCGCGCGCTCGCGTGCCTCCAGCCTGTCCGAGGGAGCCGTACTGGTTCTGGAGAACGTCCGTTTCGATTCACGTGAGACAAGCAAGGACGATTCCGAGCGGGCAGCGTTCGCAGACGAACTCGTGCAGTTGACGGGTACCAACGGCGCCTACGTGGACGACGCCTTCGGCGCGGTACACCGGAAGCACGCGAGCGTGTATGACATCGCATCGCGTCTGCCTGCCTACCAGGGCGACCTCGTGAAGGCCGAAGTGGATGTTCTGCAGCGCCTGACCGTGGAACCGGAGCGGCCCTTCGTCGTCGTGCTCGGTGGTTCGAAAGTTTCAGACAAACTTGCCGTCATCGAAAACCTCATCGGCACAGCGGACCGGTTGTTGATCGGCGGCGGCATGGTCTTCACTTTCCTCGCTGCGCAGGGACACTCTGTCGGTGCGAGCCTGCTTGAGAAGGACCAGCTCGACACCGTACGTGGCTACCTCGCCCGCGCCGAGGAGGCCGGCACCGAATTCGTGTTACCTACCGACATCGTGGTTGCGGAGAAGTTTGCGGCCGACGCCGGCCATGAGACACGGCCCGCCGAAGCCATGGAATCAGGGCAATACGGCGCGGCGGGACTGGGACTGGATATCGGTTCCGAGTCGGGCGTTGCCTTCGCCCGCCACATTGGCCAGGCGCGCACAGTTTTCTGGAACGGGCCAATGGGCGTGTTCGAGTTCGATGCCTTCGCGGCCGGTACCAAAGCTGTGGCCCAGGCACTCGCTGATGCAACGTCGGCGGGTGCGCTCACGGTGGTTGGCGGCGGTGATTCGGCCGCGGCCGTCCGCGGCCTCGGCTTTGACGAGTCGAGCTTCAGCCACATTTCGACCGGTGGCGGCGCGAGCCTGGAATACCTTGAAGGCAAGGAACTGCCGGGCCTGACCGCTCTGCAGCGCTGACACCACTTCCGCAGACCTCTCTCTAGAACTGGAGAACCATGACTTCCTCGACGAACGGAACTTTCGACCGGCGTCCACTGATCGCCGGCAACTGGAAGATGAACCTGGACCACGTCCAGGGCATTACCCTGCTGCAGAAACTGGCATGGACGCTCGATGACGCAAAGCACGACTACTCGCGCGTGGAGGTGGCGGTGTTCCCTCCGTTCACCGACCTCCGCGGAGTCCAGACGCTTGTCAAGGGTGATGACCTCGAAATCGTCTACGGAGGCCAGGACCTTTCACCCTTCGATTCCGGCGCCTACACCGGCGACATTTCCGGTCAGTTCCTGGAGAAGCTTGGATGCGCCTACGTGCTTGTCGGCCATTCGGAGCGGCGAACCATTCATGGTGAGTCGGATGAACTCCTGAACCGAAAGGTACAGGCCGCATACCGCCACAATGTGGTTCCGGTCCTCTGCGTCGGCGAGGGGCTTGAGATTCGCCAGGCGGGGAACCACGTTGAACATACTCTCGGGCAGCTTCGCGAGGACGTCGCCGGGCTGAGCACGGAGCAGGCAGGCAATCTGGTGGTCGCCTACGAACCTGTGTGGGCCATCGGAACGGGTGAGGTTGCTGGACCAGGTGACGCACAGGAGATGTGCGCAGCCATCCGCGCGGAACTTGCCGTGATCTTCGACGAGTCAGTTGCTGCGCGGGTCCGGCTTCTCTACGGGGGTTCCGTGAAAGCATCGAATGCCGCTGCGATCCTCAAGGAGCGCGACGTCGACGGTGTGCTGGTTGGCGGAGCGAGCCTGGACGTCGATGAGTTTGCTAACATTGTCAGGTTCGAGCACCATCTGGTGACCGACTAAGGTCACGCTGAAAGGTCACCGTGGAAATTCTCCGTATCATCCTGTTGGTACTGCTGGGTATCACCAGCTTGCTGCTGACACTGCTCATCCTTCTCCACAAAGGCAGGGGCGGCGGTATGTCCGACATGTTCGGCGGCGGCATGACAACCAGCATGGGGTCTTCCGGAGTTGCTGAGCGCAACCTTAACCGCTTCACGGTTGCCCTCGGGCTCGCGTGGGGCGTGGTCATCGTTGCCCTCGGGCTGATCCAACGCTTTGCCGGGGACTCCTAGAACACCCTCCTGCTATCCCGCGTCCACCACATCAGGGCGTACACTGAACCTCGAACGCAGGTCGTGTGCGGTACTGATGGGAGAAATCCATGGTGAACGCGGGACACGCTTTTAAAGGCTCACGCATCGGTTCCGGCTACAGTCTGCCGGCATCGGGTAGGCATCTGGATGCAGAACGCGCGCAGGGTCTGGTAGACCGCACTGTCGTGAGTTACTGGTGCCTGGAAGGCCACGAGACGAGGCCCACCTTCGCAAAGTTGAGCGAAGCCGAGATTCCTGAGGTGTGGGAGTGCGGCCGTTGCGGCCGGCCCGCCGGGCGGTCACCGGGAATGGATCTCAACATCGACGGCGATGAGCCGTTCAAGAGTCACCTCCAGTATGTGAAGGAACGCCGCACAGAAGCGGAAGCAAAAAAGGTGTTGGAGAACGCGCTGGCGCAGTTACGCCAGCGCCATTCCGTCTAGCCGGCGTCAGACTCGCCGGCGTCGATCAGACGCCCAGGAAGCTGGCTTGCAGCTTCCTGATCGATCAGCCACAGGGTTTTCCGCCGTCCGCGCGCGCCCGCAGCAGGAACCTGGACAGCGCCGGCACCGGCAAGTGCGAGCCCTACTGCACCAGCCTTGTCCTGACCGGCAACTCCCAGCCAGACTTCCTCAGCCGAGTTGATGGCTTCTAGCGTGAGGCTCACCCGTTCGGGTGGGGGCTTCGGTGCATCCCGAACGCCCACCACGGTTTGGCCCTTGGTACGTATTCCCGCCATCTCGGGGAACAGCGAGGCAATATGCGCGTCGGGTCCGACGCCGAGCAGCAGTATGTCGAATTTCGGCAGACGCGGGTCCGCGAGGTGCGTGCCTGCTGTTGCTTCCTTGTCCGCAGCTTGCTGTAGGCGGGAGGCGTAATCGGCAGCTGCCTCGTCCTCGGTGCTGAAGGAGTCGGATGCACCGAATTCATGCACACGCTCGGCGGAGACGCCGATCTGGTCCAGAAGAGCCGTCCTGGCCTGAACAACATTGCGGTCCTGGTGGCCGGCCGGAAGGAAGCGCTCATCCCCCCACCAGAAATCCACAGTGGACCAGTCCACTGCCGACAGGGCAGGAGACTCGGCCACAGCGCGGAGCGCGCCAATTCCGAGTGTCCCGCCGGTGAGGACCACAGTGGCGGTTCCACGCTCGTTTTGAATATCCACGAGCCGTGTAACGAGACGCGCCGCTACTGACGCCGCCAACAATCCCGCGTCAGGGTGGATGCTGACTTTAGGTTCAGTGTTCACTGGTCCGTACGCTCCTCAAATTGGTCCGTGCGAGCCCATCGGTGATGACTTCGCCGAACACGTCATCAGGGTCAAGCCGCCGCAACTCTTCCGCGAGACAGTCTTGCAGGCTGCGACGGGGGAGGGAAATTCGCTGTACGGGTTGGTCCGGCTGGTGCAACTCCGCGACGGATCGCCGCGGACGATTGAGCTCGACATCGCCTGCGGCGCGGGACAGCACTACCCGATGCAGGCCGGTTCCAGGCTCACCGGCCTCGATAGAGACCGGTGTGTCGAGTGCCAGGGTCAGCCACGCTGCAAGCAGTACCGTACTGGGGGAGTCGGAAGCCCCTTCCACGGTAACTGCGGTGATGGGCGATCCATCGAGTTGCTCAAGAACGGCGGCGAGCTGGATCCGCCAATTCGTCAGCCTCGTCCAGGCCAAGTCGGTATCTCCAGCCTGATACGTCCGGCGGATGTTGAACAACGCCGCCGTCGGATCGGGCTCGTTTGCTGAATCGGTAATGCGACGGTGCGCGATGCTGCCGATTGAGGTTTGAGCGGCTGCTTCGGGAACACCATGCGGCCACCAGGCGACGATCGGGGCGTCAGGGAGCAGAAGCGCCGAAACGAGAGACTCGCTTTCTCCTGCCAGCTCTCCGTAACCGCGCAGGACGATCACCTCGGACGCGCCGGCGTCGCCGCCGACCCGGATCTGCGCGTCGAGCCGAGTCTGTGCGGAGTCGGTTCCCTCGGCCAGAACGATGATGCGGCAAGGATGTTCCCTGCTGGCTTCATTTGCAGCGAGGATCGCTTCTTCCTCGTGGCCGGAACGGGTGATGACCACCAGCGTCAGCACCCTGCCAAGGGCGACAACGCCGCCCTTGTCCCGCATGGTCATGATTTCCTTTGAAACCTTGGAGGTTGTTGTATCAGGTAGATCGACGATCATGGCCGCCTCCAGGTCCTTCCATCACGGGCCAGCAATTCATCAGCGGAGTCCGGACCCCAGCTGCCGGGAACGTATTTCTCGGGTGCTGAGGGGAGGGTTGACCAGTACTCTTCGAACGGATCGAGTATCTTCCACGACAGTTCCACCTCCTGGTGGCGCGGGAACAGCGGCGGTTCTCCGAGCAGCACGTCGAGGATCAGGCGTTCGTAAGCTTCCGGGCTGGATTCGGTGAAGGAGTGGCCGTAACCGAAGTCCATGGTTACGTCGCGCACCTCCATCTGCGTTCCGGGAACCTTCGAACCGAAACGGATAGTGGCGCCCTCGTCCGGCTGGACGCGAATGACTACGGCATTTTGTCCGAAATCTCCCTCCCCGTGATCGCGGAACAGAAGATTCGGTGCACGCTTGAAGACGACGGCAATCTCCGTGACCCTGCGGCCCAAGCGTTTACCGGCGCGGAGGTAGAACGGTACACCGCTCCAGCGCCGGGTATTGATGTCCAACCGGATTGCCGCGTAGGTTTCCGTCGTGGAATCGGCTGGAATACCGTCCTCGTCCAGGAAGGCGTTCACCAGTTCGCCTCCCTGCCAGCCGCCGTCGTACTGTCCCCTGGCAGAGTGGGTGGACAGATCGTCAGGCAATTTGACGGCGGCAAGAACTTTTTCCTTCTCAGCGCGTAAATCCTCCGCGTTGAATGAGATCGGTTCCTCCATAGCTGTCAGGGCCAACAGCTGGAGCAGATGGTTCTGGATGACGTCGCGCGCAGCTCCGACACCGTCGTAGTAGCCGGCCCTGCCGCCGATGCCGATGTCCTCCGCCATGGTGATCTGGACGTGGTCAACGTAGTTGGCGTTCCAGAGCGGCTCGAAGAGCTGGTTGGCGAAACGGAGAGCGAGGATGTTCTGGACGGTTTCCTTGCCAAGGTAGTGGTCAATCCGGAAAACCGCATCGGGAGGAAAGACCTGCTCAACGATCGCGTTCAGCTCACGGGCGGATTCCAGGTTGTGGCCGAACGGCTTCTCGATAACCACCCGGCGCCATTTGCCTTCCTCCGGCTGAGCGAGGCCATGCTCGGACAGCTTCTGGCACACCAGCTCGAACGCCTTGGGCGGAATGGAGAGGTAAAACGCGTGATTACCCCGGGTTCCGCGCGTTGAGTCGAGGTCCTCGACGGTCTTCTTGAGCTCTATGAAGGCGTCGTCGTCGTCGAAGTTTCCCTGAACAAACCGGATGCCGGCTGAAAGCTGTTCCCACACCGACTCGTCAAAGGGGGTTCGGGCGTACTGCTTCACCGACGTCAGAACCTCCTGGGCGAAGTCCTCATCACTCCAGTCCCGGCGTCCGAACCCCACCAGCGCGAAACTCGGAGGCAGCAGTCCGCGGTTCGCGAGGTCATAGACAGCCGGCATCAGTTTTTTGCGCGCAAGGTCACCTGTCACGCCAAACAGGACCAGCGACGACGGTCCAGCGATCCGGTTGAGGCGTCGGTCCCGTGGGTCCCGCAGTGGATTTCTGAACTTGGTGCTGTTATCAGGCATCTACCCGTTTCCGTTTTCAGCTGATCGGACGGCCAGGTGATCAATGACGTCCTGAAGCTGCCGGATGCCCGCAGGGCGGTCTGACAGGTGGAGGCGCAGGACCGGACGGTGCGCATCTTCGAGAACCTTTGCGTCTCCTGCGGCCTGGGCAGCGATCAACTCACCGAAGCTGAAGGGCCGTTCGGGAATTACCAGGTCCTCTGTAGTAGCTCCGGTTATCTGGAGGTACGCGCCCACCGGTGTTCCGCCCTTGTGGAACTGCCCGGTGGAGTGCAGGAAGCGGGGCCCCCAACCGAACGTCACCGGACGGCCGGTTGCCCGCGCCAGGGCCGGTCGGATCCTGGCCAGCGGAGCCTCAGCGATGCGGTCGAGATACGCCTGTACCGCAAGGTAGCCGTTCGGCTCCAGCGATCCGATCAATGCCTCGAGCGCTTCACCGAGCGTAGCTGCCGAGCCGAGCAGGCTTCGGCTGCCGCGAACCTCGACAGCTCCGTCCACGAAGTTCGGGGCTGCGGCCCCGGGCCGCTCGTCCAGCAGTCCGCGGGCGGCCTGCTTGGCCGCCTCCACATCCGGCTGATCGAATGGGTTGATACCCAGAAGCCTGCCGGCGACGGCGGTTGCGAATTCCCATGCCAGGAGCTGGCTGCCGAGGCTGCCTCCGACGGCGATGGCGTTCCCGGCCGGCTCGGTGTTGGAGTCGGGAGAGACCAGATGGACTGCCAGTACGTCCGGTGCACCCGAGGACAATTCAGGAGCGCCCTGTTCTGCAACAACGGGAAGGACTCCTGTTCCCAGCTTGCCGGTTGATTCGGCAATGAGCTGTTCGACCCAGTCGCCGAGGCCGATGATTCCGGACCCTTCGTCAACGAACACGATCTTGTCGCGTAGCGGTAGGGTACCGCCGAGAACTGCGCCGAGGCGCAAACCGACGTTGCCGGCGTCGTCATCGAACAGGAATTCACCGATGGATTCCGCGTCATCAAGCAAGGTGGCCACATCCGCCCCCGCGAGGCCTGAGGGCACGAGGCCGAACGCGGTGAGGGCGGAATATCGGCCTCCCACCGTCGGATCAGCGTTGAAAACGGCGCGGTAGCCGGCAGCCCGGGCGGATTCATCCAGTGGTGAGCCGGGATCAGTGACGATGATGATCCGGCTCTTGGCGTCTACTCCGGCATCAGTGAAGGCCTGCTCAAAGACCCGGCGCTGGGAGTCGGTTTCTACCGTTGAACCCGACTTCGAGGACACCACAATGGCGGTGGTCCCGATGCGCTCGGCCAGTGCCCCGCGAACCTGTGCAGGATCGGTTGAGTCGAGAACAGTCAGCTCAACCCCGGCGGACCGGGTAATGACCTCAGGCGCAAGCGACGAGCCACCCATGCCGCAGAGCACAATGTGGTTCACGCCCTCGTTTGCGAGATCGCTGCGCAGCTGCTTGATCTCCGGCAGGAGGGCGCGAGAGGCATCGATCAGGTCAACCCAGCCCAAACGGACCGATGCCTCAGACTCAGACTCAGGTCCCCACAGGGTGGAGTCCTTGGCCATGATCCGCGAAGCGACCTTCTCCTGCACGAGTTCGGGCATGGCCCGCTCGATCGCTTCAGCGGCGGCCTCGGATGCGTTGACAAAGAGGGTAGCCATGAGTGATCAGCCCTTCGCAGATTCGAGCGCGGTGGTGACTGTTTCGAGGAGTTCGCCCCAGCTGGCCACGAACTTGTCCAGACCCTCTTCCTCAAGCAGGTGGACGATTTCCTTGTAGGAGATTCCGATGTTCTCGAGCCGGTCCAGGATGTCGTTGGACTCCGCATAGGTGCCGGTGACGGTGTCGCCCGCGATCTCACCGTGGTCTGCAGTGGCTTCGAGGGTCTTCTCCGGCATGGTGTTCACAACGCCGGCGGCCACGAGACCCGTGACGTACAGCGTGTCCGGGTACGCGGGATCCTTGACGCCGGTCGAGGCCCAGAGCGGGCGCTGCGGGTGGGCACCGGCTGTTGCGAGGACCTTCCAGCGCTCGGAACTGAAGGCTTCTTCATAGACCTGGTAGGCGAGACGGGCGTTGGCAAGCCCGGCCTGGCCGCGCAGCGCCGCTGCTTCATCGGTTCCCATGGCGTCGAGGCGCTTGTCGATCTCTGCATCCACGCGCGAAACGAAGAAGGAAGCCACCGAATGGATGGTGGAGAGATCATGCCCGTTGTCCTTCGCCTGCTCAAGGCCCAGCATGAAGGCGTTGATGACTTCGCGGTAGCGCTCAAGCGAGAAGATCAGGGTCACATTGACGCTGATTCCGGCTGCGAGGGTTGCCGTGATCGCTTCGAGGCCTTCAACGGTGGCGGGGATCTTGATGTGGACGTTGCTGCGGCCCACCGCATCGAACAGGTGCCGGGCCTCGGCGATGGTGCCCGCCGTATCGCGGGCAAGCCGGGGATCAACTTCGATGGACACGCGTCCGTCGACTCCGCCCGTCTTCTCAGCGACCGGGGCAAAGATGTCGCACGCCTGGGCTACATCGGTAGTGGTGATTTCGAAGACGGCAGTGTCGACGTCCGCGCCGGATGCAGCAAGCTGCTTGACCTGCGCTGAGTAGGACTCGCCGTTCTTAAGCGCTGCGGCGAAGATGCTCGGGTTGGTAGTGACCCCGACGACGTCGCGGTCTGCGATAAGCGCCTTCAGGGTTCCAGTGGTGATCCGCTCACGGGAGAGGTCATCCAGCCAGATGGACACGCCGGCTTCGGAAAGTGCGGCGGTAGGGGTGGGAGTCATTGCGTTTTCTCCTTGATCCAGGGTGGATTGTGCTGTCTGTGACGCAGTGCTAGAGGTGATCGCCGGTTGTCGAAGCAGGGGCGCCGGCTGCTGCCGCCGTCCCGTCCGGAGCACTGCGTGTCCCGGCGGCAGCGATCGAATCGCGGGCAGCCTCGACCACGGCTTCGGAGGTAATTCCGAACTCGCGGAACAGGGTCTTGTAATCGGCTGAGGCACCGAAGTGCTCAAGCGAGACGGAGCGGCCGGCATCGCCGACGAGCTCCCGCCAACCCTGGGCAATTCCGGCCTCTACTGATACGCGGGCCCGGATGCCCGAGGGCAGAACTGACTCGCGGTATGACTCATCCTGCTTGTTGAACCATTCGAGGCAGGGCAGGGAGACGACGCGCGCGGCGATGCCGTCCTTCTGCAGCTCCGAGCGGGCCTCGACGGCAAGTTGGACTTCGGACCCGGTAGCGATCAGGATGACGTCCGGGTCACCGTTGGGCGCTTCGGCAAGGACATAAGCACCTCTGGCGACGCCTTCAGCCGAGGCAAAGGTGTCTCCATCCGCTTCACCGGCGCCGCGCTCCCAGGTGGGGATGTTCTGTCGGGTGAGAACGATACCGGCAGGGTTCGAGGTGTTCTCGAGGATGGTGCGCCACGCAACCGCGACCTCATTCGCGTCGCCCGGGCGGACAACGTCCAGACCCGGAATCGCGCGGAGCGACGCAAGCTGCTCGACGGGCTGGTGGGTTGGCCCATCTTCACCGAGCCCGATGGAGTCGTGGGTCCACACATAAATCGCAGGCACTCCCATGAGCGCGCCGAGTCGGATGGCCGGCCGCTGATAGTCGCTGAAGATCAGGAAGGTGCCCGAGAATGCCCGCGTGCTGCTGTGCATGACAATGCCGTTTACTATGGCGGCGGCAGCATGTTCGCGGATACCGAAGTGCAGAACCCTGCCGTAGGGGTTTCCGGACCAGGCATCAGTCTGCTTGCTGACAGGCACGAAGGATGGAGATCCCTCGATTGTGGTGTTGTTGGATTCCGCCAGGTCTGCTGAACCGCCCCAGAGTTCCGGCAGCACTGGACCGATTGCACTGAGTACCTTGCCGGAAGCGGCACGGGTGGACATATCCTTGCCGGCCTCGAACTCAGGAAGGCTCGACTCCCAGCCGTCGGGAAGTTCGCGGGCGGAGATGCGGTCGAGCAGCGCGGCGCTGTCTGGATTGGCGGACTTCCAGGCACTGAACGTGTCTTCCCAGCTCCTGCGGGCTTCCTGGCCGCGGTCCACAACCTTCCGGGCGTGAGCCAGGACTTCGTCGTCGACCTGGAAATGCTGTTCCGGATCGAGTCCCAGGGTGGACTTCAGCGCCGCAACCTCGTCCTTGCCGAGCGCTGAACCGTGGATCTTGCCCGTGTTCTGCTTGTTGGGAGCAGGCCAGCCGATGATGGTGCGGAGGGAAATGATGGAGGGGCGGGAGGTCTCTGCCTTCGCGGCCTTCAGGGCACTGTAGAGCTCGGCGATGTCCTCCACGTATTCACCGGTTTTGGTCCAGTCCACCCGCTGGGTGTGCCAGCCGTAGGCAGCGTAGCGGCCGAGGACATCCTCGGTGAAGGCGATATCTGTGTCGTCCTCGATGGAGATGTGGTTCTCGTCGTAGATCATCACGAGGTTACCCAGTTCCTGGTGACCGGCGAGGGAAGACGCCTCGGAGGTAACGCCTTCCTGCAGGTCGCCGTCGGAAGCGATGACCCAGATGGTGTGGTCGAACGGGCTCTCACCCTGCGGCGCTTCCGGGTCAAGGAGGCCGCGCATGCGGCGCTGGGCGTAAGCGAAACCGACGGAGGAGGCGAGGCCCTGGCCGAGCGGGCCAGTGGTGATCTCGACGCCCGCGGTGTGGCGGTACTCGGGGTGGCCCGGGGTCTTGGAGCCCCAGGTCCGCAGCGCCTTCAGGTCCTCGAGTTCGAGGCCGTAGCCGGAGAGGAAAAGCTGAATGTAGAGGGTCAGCGAGGTGTGCCCGGGGGAGAGTACGAAGCGGTCACGGCCGGTCCACTCCGGGTCGGTAGGATCATGGCGCATGAATTTCTGGAAGAGGAGGTAGGCCGCCGGGGCGAGGCTCATCGCCGTTCCCGGGTGCCCGTTCCCCACCTTCTCTACCGCATCCGCCGCGAGTACACGGATTGCGTCTACCGCACGCTCATCCAGTTCGTTCCAGTCCAGGTCCTGCTTTTCCAGCTGTGGCACGTTCACCGGGCCCCTCTCTTTACGTCACGGCCAGCGCCGCGGCGCCGAGTGGGACTGCGCCACGGAAGCGAAAGTCCCCGCGGCCAGCCGGCCGTTCACCGTTGAAAACTTGAATACTGCTGCGTTTCGACCACACCGGAAATCCCCGCACGCTGGGTGCTGCTGACACATCTGCCGAATAAAAAAACTCCTCGGGCCATTCCTTGTGTGTCCCGGCGTGCGGGAGTGATCCAGGCGATACAGGCCAGCTTAGCGCTTTCGATTCCGAATGCGCGTGGCCCGGACTTTTGTGAAGGGACACACAAAGACACGAACGACGGCGCTGGGATCCCGCCCGCTCCGGCCTCCCTCTTTTCTACGAGCTGTAAAAAACTCGTATGGACCGGGTATGATGGCGGTGGACTATATCCTCAATTCAGAAGCAGAGCATCCTCCCGTGAATTTCGATCAGGTGGCAGTTGCGCCCAGCGTGAATCAGGCAGGCAGCGGCGTATCCCGCAAGCTTCGCGCGTATCTGGCACTGACCAAACCGCGGGTCATTGAACTGCTGCTGGTCACCACCCTTCCCACCATGATCTTCGCCCAGGGCGGATTTCCGTCGCTCGGCCTGGTCATAGCCACCATGGTCGGCGGTGCCTTTGCTGCCGGAAGCGCGGGTGCTTTCAACTGCTATCTCGACCGTGATATCGACAAGGTGATGAACCGAACGGTCAACAGACCATTGGTGACCGGAGAAGTGACACCGCGGGAAGCGCTGATTTTCGCGTGGGCCCTGGGCATCGCATCGGTCGCCATCCTGTGGGTAGGCACCAACCCTCTCGCTGCCTGGCTCGGAGTGGGCGCAATCTTCTTCTATGTCGTCATCTACACGCTCATCCTGAAACGTCGGACAGCGCAAAACATCGTGTGGGGCGGGGCAGCAGGCTGCATGCCGGTGCTGATTGCATGGGCTGCAGTGACAGGAACGGTGGAATGGCCGGCGGTTGTGCTCTTCCTGGTGATATTTCTATGGACGCCGCCGCACTATTGGCCGCTGTCCATGAAGTACAGCGATGACTACAATGCAGCGAACGTGCCCATGCTTGGTGCCATTGCGGGCGCTGGAGTTGTCTCCGTTCAGGTCGTTCTCTATGCCTGGGCCACGGTGATTTGCTCGCTCCTTCTTGTTCCCGTGGGCGGGGCAGGTTGGGTTTACGCCGTCGCGGCAGTTCTCAGCGGCGGCTGGTTCATTCTGGAGTCCCATAAACTGCACGCCTCGGCCCAAGCGGGGACAGCCACGGGCAAGACGGCGATGAAGGTCTTCCACGGATCAATCAGCTACCTCACCGTGCTGTTTCTGGCTCTCGCTATTGATCCCTTCGTCGGGACTGCAATCTTCGCGAGCTAGGCAGCAGCGCTCTCCACCTAGGATGGTGGAATGGTCTTCACCGGAGTCGTTGCCTACCCCCTGACGCCTTTCACTGCGGACAGCGCGGTGAACTCAGCCGAACTTTCGCTCCTTGTGGATCGTCTGGCCCGGTCGGGGGTCGATTCCGTCACGGTGCTCGGGTCCTCCGGCAGCTTTGCCTATCTTGACGGTGATGAACGGAAGCGGGTCATTTCCTGCGCGGTGGACGCCGCCGCAGGCCGCGTTCCGCTGGCGGTGGGTATCAGCGCAGTCGCTACCCGGGAGGTAGTTGCAGGAGCACGGGCCGCGGAACGGCTGGGGGCGGACGGGGTGGTTCTCTCACCTGTGTCCTACCTGCCGCTGACCGACGGCGAGCTCATTGCGCTGGTGGAGGAAGTAGCCTCTGCAACTACTCTGCCCATCTGCCTGTACAACAATCCGTCCACCACCCAGTTCTCCATCGACGTGGAATTGGTGGGTCGGCTTGAGCACGTGCCCTCCCTGGTCGCTTTCAAGGACACGGCTGCTACTCCCGCAGAATTCGCCGATCGCGCGGCACGGTTGCGGGGAGCGCTCAACCGGCGGATCAGTCATGGCGCCAGCGGCGACCCACTTATAGCGACCGGCGAGGTGACCGCGGACGCCTGGCACACGGGCCTCGCAGCGCTCTTGCCTGCCAGCTACCTGGCGTTCCGCGCCGCGGTGCTGAAAGGTGATCCGGCGAGGGTGTCCGCGGAACGGTCCCGACTGGTGCCGGTGGTCCAGGCCGTCCACCGCCTGCGGAAGCTCAGCGGTCTGCATGCCCTGGGCAGGGCGTGCGGGGTGGACGCCGGAGATCCGCGACGGCCGCTCCTTCCGATCGCCGGAAGCGAGCAGCGCGACCTGGCGCGGCTGGCTGAGGCGTTCGACGACGTCGAGGACGGCGTGCAGGGCTGACGCTAGTCGGCGCCGGTAGCAGCTTCTACCCGCCGGCGGGAATATCCGATGTAGATGGCGTGCGCCATCGCCGCCGTGAGCACGGAAGCTCCCAGCATGTGCAGCGCAACCAGGGCCACCGGCAGGTGGAGGAAATGCTGCAGGTAGCCAACAGCGCCCTGCGCAAAGACGACGACGGTCAGAAGAACCAGGGCGAAGCGCAGGCGCTGCGCAACCCGGAGCCGGTACGCAGCGAAGACCAGCACGAGTACCGTCAATACGAGCAGGTAGACCGGGGCGGCATGGATGCGGGTCATCAGATCCGGGTTGAGGTTGTTCCGCGCCGCACCCGCGTCTCCTGCGTGGGGCCCCGATCCGGTGACCACCACACCGAGCAGCACCGCGGCGGTCACCAGTACCCCCGCGGCGGCGAGGAGCTGTCGAAGCAGCGGTGTGGCACGCGGAGTGTTGTCAGCTTCCGCCTCAGCGGGGGAAAGCCGTGTGCGGTTCACCAGCACCGTGGCCACCGTAATCAGGACCATCGAGATGATGAAGTGCCAGCCAACCACCCACGGGTTGAGCTGAGTCAGGACCGTGATCCCACCCACCACAGCCTGCGCGGGGATCCCCGCGAAAAGAACAACGGCGGGCACAAAAAGGTCCCGCCGGGTCTTTCGCATGTTCCACAGGACCACGAGCATGGCGATCGCGATCGCGGTGAGGACGAAGGTGAGCAGGCGATTCCCGAATTCGATGATGCCGTGTACGCCCATTTCCGGGGTGGTGACCATGGAGTCAGCAGTGCACAGCGGCCATTCAGGACACCCCAGGCCGGATGCGGTGAGCCGCACTGCACCACCTGTGACGACGATCAGGATCTGGGAGACAAGCGAGGCAAGCGCCAGCGCGCGAACCGACGGTGTGACTGTCCGGGGTAGGCGCTCGACCAGACGGGCAGGGGAGATTTGAGTCATGTTCCTAACTCCATTTGAACCAGCGGACGGCGGCCAGGCCCACGACGGCGGCCCAGCCGCACAGCAGTGCGAAGGACAAGGCATCGAATGTGCCGGAGGTAAGGGCAGTGCGCAGCCCGTCGCCCAGTGCGGCTGAGGGCAGCAGCGCAACGACGGGCTGGATGACCTCGGGCATGCTGCTGCGGGGGATGACAGTACCGCCGACGGCTGCCAGCAGAACCCACGCCAGATTGGTCACAGCAAGGGTTGCCTCGGGCCGGAGGGTTCCGGCTATCAGGAGCCCCAGAGCAGTGAAGGCCGCGATTCCCGGCACCAGCATGGCAAGTGCCGGAAGAATCCCGCTGAGCGGGGGCTGCCAACCAAGCAGAAACGCCATCGTGCCGATGACTGTGATCTGGATAGCGAGAACCGCACCCACCGCGAGGACCTTCCCCAAAATCAGCCCACTGCGGCCGAGCGGGGTGGTCGAAAGGAAGCGAAGCACACCGTAACGGCGGTCGAACCCGGTTGCGATCCCTTGTCCGGTGAATGCCGTGGAAAGTACGCACAGCGCAATCACACCCGGGGTCCCTGCCTCGAGCCGCGGCACGCCGAGAACATCGAAGAAGGGGGTGAAGGCAATGGCGCTCAGTGCAAGCAGGGGGAGCACGATGGCCAGAACGAGCTGTTCCCCATTGCGAAGCATGGCGATCGTCTCATACCTGCCATGCTGCAGGACCCGCACGGGCAGCGGGGAAGCGCTCATCGGATACTCCGTCCGGAGACATCGAGGAAGACGTCCTCCAACGAGCGGGAGGTCAGGGAGATCGAGGCCGGCAGGATGCCGTTCTCTGCCCACCAGGCAGCGATGACTGCCAGGTCCTCTGGTGTTAGTGCGCCGTTCACGCAGTATTTGCCGGGCGAGGGCTCAGAGACATCGAGATGGACCAGGCGGTCGGCGGGCAGTGTGAGGCCGATCTGCGCTTCAAACCGAAGCTCACGGGCGGCATCCGCGGTATGGGCGGTCAGTTCGGCCACTGTTCCCTGTCTGACCGTCCTGCCCTGGTCAATGATGTAGACGTAATCCGCGAGCCGTTGGGCGTCGTCGAGCAGGTGAGTGGTCAGAATGATCGCAAGGCCTTCGTCCCGAAGCTCCGTAATCAACTCGAAGACGATATTGCGTGACTGCGGATCAAGTCCTGCACTTGGCTCATCGAGGAAGAGCACTTCAGGATTACCCACGAGGGCACACGCAAGGGCAAGGCGCTGCTTCTGGCCTCCCGAGAGCCGCCTCACCGAGGTCCGTGCGAATGAGTCGATTCCAAGCCGGGCTGCCAGCTGCTCGACATTGAGGGGTGAGGCATACATGCCGGCTACGTGGTGCAGCAGGGGCAGTGGCCGGACTGCCGGAGGCAGCCCGCCCTCCTGCAGCATGATGCCGACGCGGCTGCGAAGTGGGGCGCCCGCGCGCCACGGATCTTCGCCAAGGAGGCGCACGCTGCCGCCGCTGGGCTTCTGCAGGCCCTGCGCGCACTCGAGCGTGGTGGTCTTGCCCGCTCCGTTGGCGCCCAGCAATGCGGTGACGCTGCCCATGTCAGCGCGGAGACTGACGCCGTCGAGCACGCGGATCATCTTGCCGTCGAGGGATGAGACCGGGCCGAAGTCCTTGACGAGCCCGCTGACTTCGACGGCGGGAGGGGAGGAAGGCACCGCATAATTCTACGCCACGTAGTAGCTGTCTCACGATGGCTCTGTCGGCACACCGGATGGGTAGCCTCGCCTTACTGGAAGCGGGTGGGCTTCTGGAATAGATTAGGACATGGTTATGTTGTCTTAATTGGCTCGTTCCGCTCAATTTGAGCTCCAAGCCTACTTCCCAATGCATCCTAAGGAGGCCCCGATGTCACATTCCGTTGTCCCGGGCCGTACCAAGGGAGATAGCGTTTTCGGTGGAGTTGACGATGCCGATTCCCGCCGCGCCGTCGATGAGCGGACCAGGGATAAAGTGCTTTCCGCAGTTCTTGAGCACGGTCCGGTGAGCGCGGCTGAACTCGGTGACCGGCTGGGTTTCACGCCGGCGGCCGTCCGTCGCCACCTCGACGCGTTGTCGCGTGACGGCCTGATCGAGGTCAAAGTCATCGGCAGTCCTTCCCCGGGTGCAGGCCGTCCCGCGCGCCGCTATGTCCTCAGCCAGCGGGGCCAGACACGGCTGGGCAACGATTATCTGCACATCGCGCAGGCAGCGCTAGGTCAGCTACGGGAGATCGCGGGGCCTGACGCCGTCCGCCAATTTGCAGCGGGCAGGTTCGCCGACATGGAGGAGCGGTACCGGCCGGTCATTGAGTCCGCGGGAGACCGCCTCGAAGACAAGGCTGCAGCGCTTGCAGAAGCACTGAGCCTTGACGGATTCGTCGGCTCCACACGGGAAATCGGCAGAAACGCACCCCATGCGGCGATGCTGAGCGTGCAGCTCTGCCAGGGACATTGTCCCATTCAGGAACTCGCGGCTGACTTCCCCGATTTCTGTGAACAGGAAACCGATGTTTTTGCCCGGCTGCTCGGCGTGGACGTTCGCAGGCTGTCCACTCTCGCAGCCGGCGGCCACGTCTGCACAACACACATACCGATCGGCCGCATCGCGCGCTCCGGTGAAACTGCCCGCCAATCACCCGAAAGCGACGCCCCGGCGCCGCACCCATACGTAACAAACGTCTCCAACCATCAGCAAGGAAGGCCGTGATGACGGATCAGACAGATCAGAAGGCATTGGTTCCCGAGGCCGTGCCCGCAGGAGTTCTCAGCGACATCCTCGAGAGGAACCCGGAGCTCGAAGGCATCGGTACCTACGAGTATGGCTGGTCCGACAAGAACGATGTCGGCGCCAACGCCCGTCGCGGCCTGAGCGAAGAGGTTGTCCGCGACATCTCCGCCAAGAAGAACGAGCCCGAGTGGATGCTCGATCTCCGGCTGAAGGGTCTGAAGTACTTCGACCGCAAGCCGATGCCCAACTGGGGCGCGGACCTGTCGGGCATCGACTTCGACAACATCAAGTACTTTGTGCGGTCCACCGAAAAGCAGGCCGGTAGTTGGGAAGACCTTCCCGACGACATCAAGAACACCTACGAAAAGCTCGGCATCCCTGAGGCTGAGCGTAATCGCCTGGTTTCCGGCGTCGCCGCGCAGTACGAATCCGAAGTTGTCTACCACCAGATCAACGAGGAACTCGAGCGCCAGGGCGTCATCTTCATGGACACCGACACCGCGCTGCGGGAGCACCCTGAGTTCTTCGAGGAGTATTTCGGTTCGATCATTCCGGTCGGTGACAACAAGTTTGCTTCACTGAACACCGCTGTCTGGTCCGGAGGCTCTTTTGTCTACGTACCGCCCGGTGTCCACGTTGAGATTCCGCTGCAAGCCTACTTCCGCATCAACACGGAGAACATGGGTCAGTTCGAGCGGACACTGATTATCGCTGACGAAGGCTCCTACGTGCATTACATCGAAGGCTGCACGGCACCCATCTACACGTCAGACTCGCTGCACTCCGCCGTCGTCGAAATTGTGGTCAAGAAGAATGCACGCGTTCGCTACACCACAATCCAGAACTGGTCCAACAACGTCTACAACCTGGTAACCAAGCGGGCCATCGCGCATGAAGGCGCCACCATGGAGTGGATCGACGGAAACATCGGCTCCAAGGTCACCATGAAGTATCCGGCTGTCTACCTGGTCGGGGAGCATGCCAAGGGCGAGACGCTGTCGATCGCATTCGCCGGCGAGGGCCAGCACCAGGACACCGGATCCAAGATGGTCCACATTGCGCCGAATACGAAGTCTTCGATCATCTCGAAGTCGGTCGCCCGCAGCGGCGGGCGTGCCGCATACCGCGGTCTGGTGCAGGTCCGGGAGGGCGCAACTAACTCGGCCAACACCGTACGCTGTGATGCCCTGCTGGTTGACACCATCTCCCGCTCAGACACCTACCCGTACGTGGACATCCGTGAAGACGATGTCACCATGGGCCACGAAGCCACGGTCTCGCGAGTGAGCGAAGAGCAGTTGTTCTACCTTATGTCCCGAGGGATGCCCGAGGACGAGGCCATGGCGATGATCGTGCGCGGATTCATTGAACCCATTGCACGTGAACTCCCCATGGAGTACGCGCTCGAACTGAACCGCTTGATCGAACTCCAGATGGAAGGAGCCGTAGGTTAATGGCTGAAACCACCCAGTTGACCCCCGAACTGACTGACGAGAAGGCCCGTATCGGATCACCGTCGAGCCCGGAGAAAATTGCCATTGACGGCTTCACCGAGGAAGGCGAAAACCTTTCCCCGACGAACACCGGCGCCGAGCAGCACGGGTTGAAGAAGCACAGCCACGGGGATGACCCTGTTGTGCCGGAAGCATCTCGAGGCGAGCGGCTCAAATCTTACAAGCTTGCCGACTTCCCACCACTGACCGGCCGCGAAGAGGACTGGCGGTTCACGCCGATCAAGCGCCTCCGCGGTCTGCATACCGATGCCCTGACAGGCAGTGGGCCCGAGGTTACCGTGTCCGGTGCATCGAACATCCTGGTGGAAACCGTCGAGCGCACGGATTCCCGCTTCGGTTCCGCAGCGATTCCTGAGGACAGGGTTGCCGCGGCCGCGTGGGAGGCGGTTACGCAGGCAACCGTCGTGACCATCCCCGATGAGACGGAAGCCGACTGCGACGTCACCATCTCGATCAACGGCACCGATGAGGCTCCCGCTGCACAGCACCTCATCATTTCTGCAGGGAAGTTCTCCAAGGCTGTCGTGGTGCTCGACCACCATGGCAAGACCACTCTGGCGCAGAACATCGAGATTGTGGTCGGAGACGGCGCGCAGCTCACGGTGGTAAGTGTCCAGGAATGGGACGACGACGCCGTACACGCCTCCTCGCAGCAGGCGAAGATCGGCCGGGACGCCAGTTTCAAGCACGTGGTCGTCACTCTGGGTGGCGACCTCGTGCGGCTCACGCCGTCGTCATTCTTCACCGCTCCCGGCTCCGAGGTGGAAATGTACGGCCTCTACTTCGCCGATGCAGGGCAGCACCTTGAGCAGCGGCTCCTCGTTGACCACGCCGTACCGAACTGCAAGTCCCGCGTCACCTACAAGGGTGCCCTGCAGGGACAGGACGCGCACACTGTCTGGGTAGGCGACGTGCTGATTCGCAAGGAAGCCGAGGGAACGGATACGTACGAGACCAACCGGAACCTGTTGCTCACCGACGGCACCCGCTCGGATTCCGTACCGAACCTCGAGATCGAAACCGGCCTGATCGAAGGCGCCGGACACGCGAGCGCAACAGGCAGGTTCGACGATGAGCACTTGTTCTACCTGATGGCCCGCGGGATCGATGAGAAGACGGCCCGCCGTCTGGTAGTGCGCGGATTCCTCAACGAGGTCATCCAGCAGATCAAGGTTCCGGTACTGGAAGAGCGCCTCACGGAAGCCGTGGAGCGCGAGCTGGCTGCAGGGAACTACTGATGACCCGGACACCTGAGAACGGCACCGGGCCGCAGGGCGAGCTCGTCTGCAATGTGAATGATATTGAGGTCAAGCAGGCGCTGCGGATCCTCATTGACGATTACCCCGTAGCAATCGTCAAAGATTCCGACGGCGGCATCCACGCAATCGGCGACACTTGCTCCCATGCCGATATTTCCCTTTCCGAGGGTGATGTCGAGGGCTGCAGGATCGAGTGCTGGGGACACGGTTCCCAGTTCGATCTGCGCAGCGGCATGCCGCTCCAGCTTCCCGCCTACGAGCCTGTGCCGGTTTTTGCACTTGAGATCCACGGTGACGAGGTTTACGTCGACATCACTACGGTGACCAACTCGGCGCCTGTCCCCGATCGCGGCTAGAACTGTCACGAGCCAAAACACTTTCGAACATTTGAGCAACCCTGCACTGCAGGATGCAAAGGAGAACCCAAAGATGTCCACCCTTGAGATCAAGGATCTGCACGTCAGCATCGAGACGGAACAGGGCGCCAAGCCCATCCTCAAAGGCGTCAGCCTGACTATCAACACCGGCGAGAGCCACGCCATCATGGGCCCGAACGGCTCCGGAAAGTCGACTCTCGCATCCACCATCGCCGGTCATCCCCGTTACACCGTGGACAGCGGCTCGATCACCCTCGACGGTGAGGACGTCCTGGAGATGAGCGTCGATGAGCGGGCCCGCGCCGGACTCTTCCTCGCTATGCAGTACCCGGTCGAGGTTCCGGGTGTCACCATGACAAACTTCCTGCGCACGGCCAAGACCGCACTCGACGGCCAGGCCCCGAGCCTCCGGCACTGGACCAAGGACGTGAAGGAGGCAATGTCGCAGCTGCGCATTGATGCCGACTTCGCTCAGCGCAACGTGAACGAGGGCTTCTCCGGCGGCGAGAAGAAGCGCGTGGAGATCCTTCAGCTCGAACTGTTCAAGCCGAAGTTCGCCATCCTGGACGAGACCGACTCAGGTCTCGACGTCGACGCGCTCAAGGTGGTGTCAGAGGGCGTCAACCGTGAGCACAGCAAGGGCAACATGGGCACCCTGCTCATCACCCACTACACACGCATCCTGCGGTACATCAAGCCTGACTTTGTGCACGTCTTCGTCGACGGCCGAATCGCTGAAGAGGGCGGCCCTGAGCTCGCCGATCGCCTGGAGGAAGAGGGCTATGACCGCTTCCTCGTGGCCGGTACAGCTACTGCCGGCGCCTGATCCGGCTACCGACACAAAGAGAGGCTCCTGACATGAGCGATGTGAACGCAGCACAGACATCCCTTGAGGATGTCGAAGAGTCGCTGAAGGACGTCATTGATCCTGAGCTCGGCGTGAATATTGTCGATCTTGGTCTGTTGTACGGCTTGAAGTACGCCGACGACGGCGCTCTGCTGATCGACATGACCCTCACCACCGCAGCGTGCCCCCTGACCGACGTGATCGAGGAACAGGTGGGGCAGGCGCTCGATGGGGTAGTCGACGACTGGAGGCTCAACTGGGTGTGGATGCCGCCGTGGGGGCCCGAAAAGATCACCGACGACGGCCGCGATCAAATGCGGGCACTGGGCTTCAATATCTAGCCCATCCGGAACACCGGTCCGCACACAAGGGGAGGCAGCGCTGCGAGCGCTGCCTCCCCTTGTGTGCGTCAGTGTCAGCCTTTACTGTTCGTGTGAGCGTGCCGAAAGACCGAAACAAGCCGCTCCGAAAACAGCACGAAGCTGATCTGCCGGATACCGCCGTCGTAATCAGCAACCGTCGCGAACGCAATTCTGGCCACCGCTTCGGGGTCCCAACCAAAGATTCCGGCGCTGATCGCGGGAAAGGCAACCGAGCGTGCGCCCAGCTCGTCGGCGACCTTGAGACTCTGTCGGAAGCAGGATTCAAGCAGCGCGGGGTCACTCTGGCCCGCATGGCGGTTGGGACCGACGGTATGGATTATCCAGCGGGCAGGCAGCCTGAATCCCGGCGTCGCGACAGCCTGACCCACCGGCAGCCCGCCGGGCAATGAATTCGCGCGGATTTCACGGCACGCTTCGAGCAGTTCCGGCCCCGCCGCCGCATGGATGGCACCGTCCACCCCACCTCCGCCCAGCAGCGATGAGTTCGCTGCATTGACGACGGCGTCGACGTGCTGGGTGGTGATGTCACCGTGGAGGATCTGGACTTCCGGTGCCATGACGGTCACATCCGTTCTGCCCGGTGACAGGACCGCGCGGTTCGACAGCGATGAGCGTGTGCACCAATGTACTAACGTTTGCGGTATTGCCAGAAGAGGGAGACGCCCCAACCATGCCCTTCATCGACCGTCTGCTGTACTGGGCACGCCGCGAACCCGGGCGGAACGCCGTCGTCGCCGGGTCCCTGCGGCTGACCTACGGCGAGCTGGCTGCACGGGCGTCCTCACTGCAGTTGCCTGAGGGAGGAATGATCGCCCTACAGATCGGCGATCCGGTGCGTTTCGCCGTTGCTTTCACCGCCGTGGTTGGACAGGGTAAATGCGCCGCCGTCCTTGATCCCAGCTGGCCGAGTGATCTTCGGGTCAGGATCCTGGAGGCCCTCCATCCGGACGCCGTGATCACTTCAGCGGATCCGACGGAGGCCGCGCACCCGTCTTCGCTGGCCGACGCAGCTGCCGACGCGCGCTTTTACTGCGGATTCACCTCTGGCACCTCCGGAGTCCCGAAAGGGTTTGTACGAACTGTCGGTTCGTGGTCCCGCTCACTGGAGCGGAGCGTGAACTGGTTCGGTGTCACTCCGGGGTTGCGTGTCTGTGCACCGGGTCCGCTGGCTGCCAGCCTGAATCTGTACGCCCTCGCCGAGTGTCTCTACGCCGGTTCGACCTTCCACTCACTGGCACCCGGGGATAGGGCAGCGACAGGTCCGCTGACGGCGCAGGTCCTGAGGTCCGAGCGCATCGAGCATCTCGTCGGGGTCCCGTCCACACTGCGGCTGGCTCTGGACCGAATCGAGGGAGAACTACCGGAACTGCGCACCGTGGTGTCCGGCGGCGCCCGGCTTTCTGCGGCGGACACCCAGATCATCCTGCGCAGTGCGCCGGCCGCCCGCGTCTTCGAGTACTACGGCGCGTCGGAGCTGAGCCTGGTCACCGCCCGGCGGGTGGACGGCTTTGACGGGAACGATGTCGGCCGTCCCTTCCCAGGGGTGCGGATCAGGATCGACGCGGACAGCGGTTCCGGCCGGCACGGCAACGTGGGTACCATTTCCGTCCAGACCGACACAGCGATCGAAGGTTATCTCTTCGGAGACGACGGACGCGCCTTCCGGCGCGACGGGAGCTGGGTCACGGTGCAGGACCAGGGCTGGATTGACGACGACGGCGCGCTGCACCTGACCGGTCGGCACGGCGACATGCTCGTGGTCGCGGGAAGCAATGTCTATCCGAGCGAGGTCGAAGCCGCGCTCGCGACGGCAGGTCATCCGGCCGCCGTCGTGCTCGGGGTTCCGGACGCACGCCGTGGCTGCGCGCTGGCCGCTGTCATCCAGGCGCGCCCGGATGCCGTCATCGACACCCGGGCCCTTCGCACCCGGCTGAAGGAGCTGCTGCCCGTCGATAAGGTGCCGAAACTGATCCTCCGAACCGGGCGGCTACCGTTGACCACCGCGGGGAAACCGGATCGCGCCGCGCTGAAGGCGTCAGTAATAGGAAGGGACGGTGCCCTTGAGCGGCTTGCCTGAGGACCGTCGGGACGAGAGGCGGGCCGTCATTGCCCTCTGCCGCCGCACACCGTTCGGCCGCCTCCGCGGGGTGTTCTCGTCGACCGAGGCGCATGATCTGCTCGCAGCCGTCCTGCACGCCGCGTACCGGGACGCCGGCCTTCCGGAGAGTGGCCTGGCGGACGTCATCATCGGCAATGCCGCCGGTGGAGGAGGCAACGTCGCGCGGTTGGCAGCGCTGACCGCGGGCCTGCCGGTGGAGGTACCCGGCCTCACGATCGACCGTCAGTGCGCTTCCGGTCTCGACGCGATCTCGTTGGCCTGCCGGCTCGTGGAGTCGGAGGCAGGCGCTTGGTTCATTGCCGGGGGTGTGGAAAGCTGCAGCACCGCTCCCTTGCGCGCGCACCGGTTGACCTCGCTGCCCGGAGCGCCCGACTTCTTCTCCCGCGCGCGGTTTGCACCGGAGACTCACGGCGATCCGAGTGCCGGCCAGGCAGCTGAGAACGTTGCCGCCGCCTTCGGCGTCCAACGTGACGAGCAGGACCAGTACGCCCTCCGCAGCTACACCCGCACAGCCGCAGCGCTCGATGGAATGTCGGCGGAGATAGTTCCGATTGCCGGCTGCGACACGGACGAGACACCACGTCGTGGGATGACATCGAAGGTCCTGTCCCGGTTCCCACCGGCATTCACGGCGGCCGGGAGCGTTACCGCCGGCAATTCCTGTGCCGATGCAGACGGAGCGGTAGTCGCCGTCGTGACGAGCCGTGCACGTGCCAGGGCGGCGGGCTTCAACACAGTGCTTGAATTCCACGGTTCTGCATCTGCCGGAGGGGCGCCTGCCCTCTTTGGAACCGCCGGCGCGCACGCGGTGCTGAAGCTCCTCGAAGGGATCCAGTTGAACAGGAACGCTGTATCCACCTGGGAGTACAACGAGGCCTTCGCGGCGCAGGTGCTCGCCTCGGCGCAGCTGTTAGGAGTTGCCCCTGAACGTCTCAACCTCCACGGCGGGGCTCTTGCCTATGGCCACCCATATGGTGCTTCGGGCGCGATGCTTGTTGCCAACCTTCTGCGCCAGGCCGCCATGCCGGGCGGCCCCCGGGACGACGGCGGCTGGTCGGTGGCTGCGGTGAGCGCAGCCGGCGGCGTAGGGACAGCCGCCGCTTTCCGTACGGTGAGCCTCCAGTAGCAGCGGGAGGATCCGCTGCCCAGCAGCCCTACGAACCGGACCGGAATGCTCCACCGGGAGTGCCGCCGTCGTGATCTGCTTCCGCGAGACCGCGCGCTGCGAGCGCATCTCCGGTCTGCTGTGCATAGGCCACCGCACCGATGAAGACGGGAAGGATCAGCGCGCGTGGATTGCGTTCCAGGCCGCGGGCACGGGCCGCGTCGCGGGAATCCTCCGCAGAGCCGACCAGATAGGGGATGCTGCGCAGCATCAGTGCGACGGTCAGCCCAAAGCGTTCCGGATCGGCGCCAAGCGGCTGCAGCGGACGAGCCAGTGAAACCAGTCCGTCGAGAATGCGTTGGCTCTCGGTTGTCAGCGTGATCAGCAGGGCAGCCAGAACGCAGGTCACGATGTTCCCGACTACGAGGAACGCTGGAAGGAGTCCCGCGCTGAACCACTGGAACGCTCCAAGGACGACGATGAGCAGCCACATCTTCCGAAGGGGCTGGAGCAGCTCGCGGAACCCAAGCCGAGCACCCACGAGGTAGGCCAGGACAACCAGGCCCAGACCGGCCAGTGTGGCTTCCAGCGAACTTAGTGCCAGGACCACCACCGACAGCACAGCCACCGGCAGGAACTTGGCCCACAGGGGAGCGGCATGCAGGATCGATCTGCGCTCCACATACGCGCCAAGCAGGCTGGCGTGACCCCTCACAGCGGCCCTTCAGCGGACGCATCATGCAGGCTGAGCTCGCGGTAGGCGGCGACGGCGTCGGCGGGGACGCCGTCGAATATCACCCGGCCGGAATCAACCACCAGGGTGCGTTCAGCCTGCAGCGCGAAGTCCAGCGAATGGGTGGTGAAAATGACCTGCTGGTCAAGACCGCGGAACAGGCGCCGCACGCGTTCTGAGTTGCGGAGGTCAAGGAGGGTGGTCGGTTCGTCCGCAACGAGGACCTTGGGATCACACGCAAGGACGGTTGCGAGGGCGAGGAGCTGGCGTTCACCGCCCGAGAGGTCGTAGACGCTCTGATCCGCAAGATGCGCGAGTCCGAATCGGCCGAGAACTTCAACAGCTGCCGTGCGCCGCTCCCCGCGGTCTCGGTAGCGCCGGCGCAGGGACAGCTCCACGTCTTCACGACCGGTGGGCATCACCAGTTGGGACAGCGGGTCAGTGAACATGAAAGCCACGCTTTGCCGGACCGCCGCGCCTTTGCGCGCGGTGTCCAGCCCGTCGACCGTCACCTGACCGGACGTCGGCAGGACCAGTGAATTGATCAGTTTCAGCAGGGTGGACTTGCCGGATCCGTTTGCGCCGATGATGCTGATGCGGCTTTCTACCAGTGAGAGATTCAGCGGTGCCAGGATGGTTCGTGGTGCCGGATGATCTGCCTGTACGGCTGCTTCGCTGAACTGGATCATTGCCTACCTCAGCGCCGGCGGGCTGAACGGGACTGGAGACGGGGGAACGCCTTGAGAACACTGAGCCCGATTGCAGCGGCCGCCAGGTTCTTCAGGACATCTCCGGGGAGGAAGACGACGTCGGCTGCGATGGCAGCGGCGAGGTCAAGTTTTGCATTGATCATCATGCCGATGATTCCCAACGGATGTGTGATGAGCAGGCTCGTCACAGTGCAGGCAACGAACAGTGCAAGGAACCGGTAGCGGGAAAACCGGCGGAAGACGATGCGTGCGAGGAAGCCGACCACGAAGGCTGCAATGGGGAAGGCGATGATGTAACCGGCTGATGGGCCGAAGAGGACACCGATACCACCTCGGAACTGGCTGAAGATCGGCAGTCCCGCGAGCGCAACGGCCACGTACAGGCTGAGGGCTGCGCCCGCCCGCCACGGCCCGAGCACAATTCCGGTCACCATGATTGCCAGGGTCTGCAAAGTGATCGGCACCCCCACCTGCCCCACCGGTATAGCGGGTAGGATGGCACTGGCGGCCACGACGGCTGCGAAGACCGCGATCAGCGAGAGATCGGTCGCATTCCAGGAAGAACGAGCCCGTGCCGGAGTATCGGCGGGTGTGGAATGCGGAGCCGGATTCGTCTGTTGCATCGTGACGCTTTCTGTGAGATCTACACAACGGTGAGCTGTTACTTACCGAGATTAGTGCGGAAAGAAGCAAACGCTTTTGTAGGTTTCCTACAACATTGAGGTCCGGCCTACAGCGCCGGAACAGGAAAGGCCCAGCCACCGTGATTACCGTGTCGAATCTTGAATTGCGCGCGGGCGCAAGGCTGCTCATGGATCAGGTGTCCTTCCGGGTGGACCGGGGAGACAAGATCGGGCTCGTCGGGCGAAACGGCGCCGGCAAGACAACGCTGACCCGGGTATTGGCGGGGGAGGGTCTGCCGGCCGCCGGCACCATCACCCGCACCGGGGAGATCGGCTACCTGCCGCAGGACCCGCGCACTCCCAACATGGAGCAGTTGGCCCGTGACCGGATCCTCTCTGCCCGCAACCTGGACGTTGTTGTCCGGAAGCTGCGTGAGACGCAGGACCAGATGGCCAGTGAAGATACCACCGTCCGGGACAAGGCTATGGCTCGCTATGACCGCCTGGAGACGGAGTTCCTCGCTCACGGCGGCTACGCGGCAGAAGCCGAGGCGGCTGCTATCTCCTCGAATCTCGCGCTTCCGGAACGAATCCTCAACCAGCCGCTGAAAACACTGTCGGGCGGTCAGCGCCGACGGGTGGAGCTCGCGCGCATCCTTTACTCCGGCGCTGAAACCATGCTCCTCGATGAGCCGACCAACCACCTGGACGCTGACTCCATTACCTGGCTGCGGGAATTCCTGAAGAATCACCAGGGCGGGCTGATTGTCATCAGCCACGATGTGGAGCTGCTTGAAGCGACCGTCAACAAGGTGTTCCAGCTTGATGCGAACCGGGCCACCATCGACCTGTACAACATGGGGTGGAAGCGCTACGTCCAGCAGCGTGAGACCGATGAGCGGGCGCGCAAGCGGGAACGGGCCAACACCGAAAAGAAGGCCCAGGTGCTGATTGACCAGGCCAACAAGATGCGCGCCAAGGCAACCAAGGCGGTCGCTGCCCAGAATATGGCAAAGCGGGCTGAGCGGATGCTCTCCGGGCTCGATGACGTACGCGCACAGGACCGCGTCGCAGCTCTGCGCTTCCCCGAACCGGCGTCGTGCGGCCGCACGCCGATGACGGCAGAGGGTCTGAGCAAGTCCTATGGCTCGCTGGAAATTTTCACCGACGTCGATCTGGCCATCGACCGCGGCTCCAAGGTGGTGATTCTCGGGCTGAACGGTGCGGGCAAAACCACCCTGTTGCGCATGCTTGCGGGGGTTGACAAGCCGGATACCGGCGAGATCATCCCCGGTCACGGACTGAAGGTGGGCTACTACGCCCAGGAGCACGAGACGCTTGACACTGAGCGCACCGTCCTCGAGAACATGCGGTCTTCGGCACCGGACATGCGGGACGCAGAGGTCCGCGGCATTCTCGGTTCCTTCCTGTTTTCCGGAGACGACGTCGACAAGCCGGCAGGAGTCCTCTCGGGCGGCGAGAAGACCCGCCTCGCCCTTGCAACGATCGTGGCATCATCCGCCAATGTGCTGCTGCTCGATGAGCCCACCAACAACCTGGACCCGGCAAGCCGCGCGGAAATCCTGGGAGCCCTGCGGAACTACTCCGGCGCGGTGGTGCTCGTCAGTCACGACGAGGGCGCTGTGGACGCGTTGAACCCGGAACGGGTAGTGCTGCTGCCTGACGGCGTGGAAGACCTCTGGAACGACGACTACCTTGACCTGGTGACGCTCGCCTAGAGTCCCTGGGCGTCCAGAATCGCATCCTCTTCCTGCTCGGAGGAGGGGCGGCGGCGTGCCCGTGCTGGCGCTGACTGCGCATGCTCGTCCTCATGGTCGATGCGGTACTGCTGCCGGGCGGCATAACCCAGACCGACGAACAACAGCACTCCGAAGGCGAACCACTGCATGGAATAGGACAGGTGCGGCCCGAGATCGATAGCCGGCTTGGCCGGCGCGATCGGGGCTGTGGCCGGGGCCGGTGTTTCGCTGGCTACCAAACCGTATGCAGCGGTGGAAATCGGATACTCCAGCTGCGATTGATAGGTAGCCAGGTCAATGGAGGCCAGTTGTCCCTGCGGCGCCGACCGGTCCAGGTCCGGCTCTGCCGGACGAATGCGTGCAACGACGGTGACTTCTCCCTCCGGCGCCGGAGGAACTGTATCGGGGCGGCCCGCGCGGTCGTTGCCAATGGGCAACCACCCACGGTTGATGACGACGGCGGTGCCGTCCTGGAGCTTCAACGGAACCAGAACTTCGTAGCCCGGCCGGCCGCCCAGCGGCCGGTTGCGTACGATGCGCTGGTTGGCGGAGTCATAGTGTCCGACGAGCGTGACAGGCGCCCATTCCGTTGCCCCATCGAAAGACTCAAACAGCGACGGCGAGTAGGGGATCGGCGCGAGATCATAGTTTGCCTCGACCGTGTTCACGGTAGCCGCCGCCTGGTCCCGGCGGTCCAACTGCCACAGCCCCAGTGCGCTGCAGGCTGCGGCCAGCACCAGAACGAGCGCCAACCAGCCGAACCAGCGGGGTGTCGCCAGGTATTTCAGTATCTTCACGACGCCGCCGAACTGCCTTCCAGCGGCAGCGTCTGCTTCCAGAGTCCTCTGGTGGTGAGGTACTCCTCCAGCCACTCGCGGTGCTCGCTGCAGGCCAGCCACGTCTTTCTGCGCTCAGGAGTGTGAATGCGGGGGTTGTTCCAGAGGAGTTGCCAGGACGCACTCTGTCCGCAGGCTTTCCGGGAGCAGATGGGGTTGCCGTGCGCTGTAGATGCAGCCCTGGTTGAAGACTGCGCTGTTGAGGGAACTGCGCCCGGCAACTGGTCGAAGATGCTCACGATGTTCTTTCCTGCTTCCCGGCTTCCTGATCGAGCTCCGGCTCGTCTTCGATGATCTCGCCCTGCAGCGTGACGGGCTCCTCTTTCACTGCCACCGGTGCCGGTGCTTCCAGTTCCGCGGCAGGAGCACGGTCGAGCAGCGAATCGCTGTGGGCGAGGTTGCTGGTGTCGCTTCCACCATTCGCTATGATCACCGCGAAATAGGGAAGGAACACGGCTCCCGCGATCATGACCCACTGCAGCCAGCCCTCCACCACGAAAACGAGGATCAGGCAGACCATGCGAATCCCCATGGACACGGAATACTTGATCATCCGCTGGCGCATGTCATCGCTGTGCGCCTCGCGGGCATCACTGATGTTATGGATTTCCGGGCGGCGCTTTGACTGAAGGCTCAGCTTGATCATCACACTCCAAGGGGACTATTCCATTGTCTCACTCCCGAGCCCCCACTTAAAGTTCCCGGCAACACCGGTCAGTGCAGATAGGATCGAACGGATGCTCAGCACCGCTCCCTCCGAAAGGACCCTCCGTGCAGGAACAAGACACCGCTGGAACGCCCGAGAAGAAAACCGGACGCAGCGTCCTGGTAACGGGAGGCAACCGGGGGATCGGGCTGGCAATTGCTCAGTCCTTCCTCGCCAACGGTGACCGGGTGGCCATCACGTACCGAAGCGGCAATGTTCCGGCCGGGATGCTCGGGGTGAAAGCGGACGTCACGGACAACGCGCAGGTCGATGCCGCCTTCAGCGAAGTTGAGAACACCCACGGCGCTGTTGAGGTGCTGATCGCGAACGCGGGTATCACCAGGGACACCCTGCTTCTTCGGATGAGTGAAACGGATTTCACGGACGTCGTAGACACAAACCTCACCGGCTCCTTCCGGGTGATCAAGCGGGCCAGCAGGGGGATGCTTCGCCTGCGAAAGGGCCGGATTGTCCTCATCTCGTCAGTGTCCGGGCTGTATGGAGCGCCGGGACAGATCAATTATTCGGCGTCCAAGGCCGGTCTCGTGGGAATCGCACGCTCGCTGACGCGGGAACTCGGATCGAGGGGAATCACCTGCAACGTGGTTGCTCCCGGCTTCATCAACACGGACATGACCGCCGCGCTTCCG
The DNA here is from genome assembly GCF_055657625.1 of Arthrobacter sp. KKT183. Lineage (NCBI taxonomy): Bacteria > Bacillati > Actinomycetota > Actinomycetes > Micrococcales > Micrococcaceae > Arthrobacter > Arthrobacter sp. KKT183. The sequence goes on from NZ_CM145770.1 coordinate 1,810,057, forward strand.
GCCGAAACCCAGCAGACCTACCTCTCCTCCATCCCGGCCGGCCGGTTCGCGGATGCAGACGAGGTTGCCAACGTGGTCCGGTGGGTTGCCAGCGACGAGGCGGCCTACATTTCAGGGGCCGTCATCCCCGTTGACGGCGGACTCGGAATGGGTCACTGACCACCACAGCAGTTCTTCGCACTACACAGCCAAAGGCACAACCGAATCAAGGAGGGCCCCGGACATGGGCGCACTGGACAGCACAACGGCAATCGTCACGGGATCGTCCCGCGGAATCGGCGCTGAGGTGGCAAAGCTCCTGGCCGCGCAGGGCGCCGCCGTCGTCGTCAATTACCGGCAGAAGGCGCCCCGGGCAAACAAGGTGGTCGCGGGCATCGAGGCCGCCGGCGGCCGTGCCGTGGCAGTGGGCTCGGACCTGACTGCCCAGGACGGCGCACAGGCACTCGTGGACGCTGCTGTGCAGAATTTCGGTGGACTCAACCTGCTGGTCCTCAATGCCTCCGGCGGTATGGAGTCCGGCCTCGGGGAGGACTACGCGCTCAAGCTCAACCGGGACGCACAGGTCGGCATGCTCACAGCAGCTCTTGACGCCATGCCCGCCGGCTCCCGCGTCGTCTTTGTCACGAGCCACCAGGCCCACTTCATCAACACGGTGGAAACTATGGACGCCTACGAGCCGGTAGCGCGCAGCAAGCGCGCTGGTGAGGATGCGCTTCGGGAGATGGTTCCGGCGCTGACCGAACGCGGCATCAGCTTCGTCGTCGTCTCCGGAGACATGATCGAGGGCACGGTCACCGCTGCCCTGCTCGACCGCGCGGCGCCGGGCGCCATCGAGGCCCGCCGGCAGGAGGCCGGACGCCTCTACACGGTGGAGGAGTTCGCGGCCGAGATTGTTGCCATGGCAACCGCTGATGTTCCCACCGGCCACACAGAGTACGTAGGCGGAGCTGAGCACTTCACGCGCTAGCCCTTAGCCGGCTGCCGCGAAGAGCATGGACCTACAACCGCACGAAGTGGCGGACCACGTCAAGATAGGGAAAATTCACCGCAACATCAGCGGCTGACCGCACCGCCGGCTTGGCGTTGAACGCGACGCCAAGCCCGGCAGCGGCCAGCATGTCCAGGTCATTGGCGCCGTCGCCCACTGCCACCGTACGTTCGAGCGGTATCCCGGCGGCCTCGGACCATGCCCGCAGGCACCGTGCCTTCTCCGCCCGGTCCACCACCGGACCGATCACTGAACCCGTGAGCGTGCCGGCGTCCACGCCCAGTTCATTGGCTTTGGCATGGGTGAGGTTCAGGCGCGCGGCCAACGGCTCGAGGATCTGGCTGAATCCGCCCGAAACCACCGCAACAACATGACCAGCATCCAGGAATGCCGCGACCAGATGTTCTGCACCTTCGCTCAGCTCGATCCGGGTGCCGACATCATCGATGACACCCTCAGTCAGCCCGGCGAGCACGGCTACCCTCGCATGCAGACTCTGTGCAAAATCCAGTTCGCCGCGCATTGCGGATTCCGTGACGGCAGCAACCTCCGCTTCCCGGCCGGCGTGTGCTGCAAGGAGCTCGATGACCTCCTGCTTGATGAGGGTCGAGTCCACATCCATGATGAGCAGTTTGGTTCCCTCGCCGAGGAGCGCCGTAGGCACCACCGCGATGCCCGTTTCATCTGACAATAGCGGCGCAACCGTCGTGCGAAGCGTATCGATGCCGTCATCGGAACTGACGGTCAGGCAGGCAACCTGGTAGCGGCCGTCGTCGTTCCGGCTTTCACCGACGACGACGGCGCCACTTTCCTGCAGGGCGCGGCGCACCCGCAAGCAGTGAGCATCCTCCAACCGGGCGCCGAAGCTGACCACCCTGAACATCTCCGCCACGTGCGCCAACGGCCTTTCCTCGATCCGAATCTCCTTTGTCATTATGATCCCCTGCCCGGCGGCGGTGAAACCGGTGACGGGCCATACGGATTTCCGGTCATGCCGCCGCTGTTCATTTAACGTTCAAGGCTGCTCTTGGCCTAGTGTCTACTGTCATGAGTGATGTTCTGGAACTCTCCGGGGTGAGTCTTGTCCGCGGAGGAAAAGCGCTCCTGGACGACGTCAACTGGCAGGTCCGTGAGGGCGAACGCTGGGTGGTTATGGGCCCCAACGGCGCGGGCAAAACCACGCTCCTGCAGATCGCAGGCGCGCGGATCCACCCAACGCGCGGCGTGGCGGGAATCCTCGACGAGGTGCTGGGAGCGGTCGACGTCTTCGAGCTGCGGCCCCGTATCGGCCTCGCCTCGGCGGCGTTAGCGTCCCAGATCCCGGAACATGAAACCGTGCTCAATGTGGTCGTTACTGCCTCCTATGGAGTGACCGGCCGCTGGCGCGAACAGTATGAGCGGCTGGATGAGCGTCGGGCCTTCCGGCTGCTCGACGCCTGGGGTGTGTCCACCCTGATGAACAGACCCTTCTCTTCGCTGAGCGAGGGCGAACGCAAACGTGTCCAGATAGCGCGTGCCCTGATGGCTGACCCGGAGCTGCTCCTGCTCGATGAGCCTGCCGCCGGCCTGGATCTGGCCGGGCGCGAGGACCTCGTCGCGCGCCTCAGCGAACTTGCTGCGGATGAGGATTCGCCGGCGATCGTCCTGGTGACGCATCACCTCGAAGAAGTACCTCCGGGCTTCACTCACGCGATGCTCCTGCGTGAGGGTTCAGTGGTGGCGGCTGGACCCGTCGGTGATGTGCTGGTGGCCGAACACCTGAGCCTGGCGTTCGACATGCCTCTCGAAGTTACCCAACGGGATGGCCGTTACAGCGCCGTCGCGCGGTCCTAGCAGCGGAAGATACTTCGTGGACCTGTGGCGCGATGCGCTGATCCTACTCGGCGGTTTGTGGGCCGGAACCATCAACACGATCGTCGGTTCCGGCACCCTGGTGACGTTCCCCATTCTGGTTGCCCTGGGGTATGCCCCGGTGACCGCCACCATCAGCAATGCCATGGGACTCGTGGCCGGCAACGTAACCGGCGCGTGGGGGTACCGAGAAGAGCTGAAGGGCAACGGCCGAACCCTGGCCCGGCTGTTGCCAGCTTCGCTGCTCGGAGGCATTGCCGGTGCGGCCCTCCTTCTCAACCTCCCCGAAACCGTCTTCGGGCTGGTGGCGCCGTTCCTGATCGTGGTCGCGCTCGGGTTTGTGATCTTCCAACCGAAACTGCAGCGTTGGGTGCGGCGGCGCGCTGAGACCAAAGCGCCCACAAGATCCCATCCGTTGGCACTGACGGTGCTCGTCTTCCTGGCCGGCGTCTACGGCGGATATTTTGTCGCCGCGCAGGGCATTCTGCTGGTGGGGATCCTGGGCATTTTTCTTTCCGGCACCATGCAGTCAGCCAACGCGATGAAGAACGTCCTTGTGCTTGGGGTGAACCTGATCGCAGCTGTCTCCTACATGCTCTTTGCCTTCGATCGCATCGAATGGTGGGTTGTCCTGCTCATCGCCGTTGGTTCCCTTGTGGGCGGGGTTATCGGGTCCAAGGTCGGCCGGCGCCTTTCCCCCCTCATTCTGCGGAGCGTCATTGTGGTTCTCGGCCTGGTTGCGCTCTACGTCATGATCGTGCGGCTGGTGAGCTAGCGTGGCCCTGGAGCGCCTCGCCGACGCGGCAGACCCCCGGGTTACTGATTACACCGGACTGACCGATACGCAGCTGCGTCGGCGCCGCGAGCCGGCTGAGGGCCTGTATATCGCCGAAAGCACGAAGGTGCTCCGGCGGGCCATCGACGCCGGGCATACGCCGCGATCGTTCTTCCTGACGGACAAATGGCTCCCGGACCTCGAAGACATCCTTGCCCGTTTCCCGGACACACCTGCCTATGTCGGGTCCGAGTCGGTACTGGAGGACATCACCGGCTTCCACCTTCACCGCGGCGCCCTGGCGGCCATGAATCGCCCTGCTCCGCTGGCACTGGAGGATGTGCTGCATAGCGCGCACCGCGTGGCGATCCTCGAAGACATGGTGGATCACACCAACCTGGGCGCGGTTTTCCGTTCCGCAGCGGCGCTCGGCGTGGATGCGGTCCTGATCACGCCACGCTGCGCTGATCCGCTGTATCGAAGGGCTATCAGGGTCAGCATGGGAACGGTCTTCCAGGTGCCGTGGGTGAGGCTGGACTCGTGGCCGGGCAGCATCGCAATGCTACGCGCGTCCGGGTTTCTGGTGGCGGCACTGGCCCTGGCACCGGATTCGCTCGAGCTGCAGGAGCTGTCGCAGCGCGATCCGGACCGACTGGCCCTCATTTTGGGCACTGAGGGTGAGGGGCTCTCGCAATCCACACTCGAACAAGCAGATATCTCCGTCAGGATTCCGATGAGTTCCGCCGTGGATTCCCTCAACGTCGCAGCGGCAGGCGCCGTCGCTTTCTGGGAGTGCAGGTCGAGTGCGGTCCAGCGCTCCGAGAGCTCTTTCGCGGATCCCCCGCGCGTGCGGTAGAGTTGGTTGCTGGCCTACGGGCCGTCAACTTTCAAACCACCGGTGCCTGGCAAAATCCAGGCAACTACAGAAGGTACTCCCATGAAGTCTGATATCCACCCCAAGTACGCATCGGTCGTCTTCCGCGACCTCGCTTCTGAGAAGTCTTTCCTCACCCGCTCAACCGTTACTTCCAACAAGACGGTTGAATGGGCAGACGGAAACACCTACCCGCTGGTAGAGGTGGAAATCTCTTCGGAGTCCCACCCGTTCTACACCGGCAAGCAGCGCATCATGGACTCCGCCGGCCGCGTCGAGCGCTTCAACCAGCGCTTCAAGGGTTTCGGCAAGAAGTAGTTCGCCTGAACAGTGTTACTGGGCCCGAACCGGAATTTCCGGTTCGGGCCCAGCGCTTTAAGCCGTATACCAAGGGGTAGCCGGAAGGTGCAGCAGGAGGATCATGGATCACGGGGCCACACGGGAATTTCACGGTGAATACAAGGTTGCCGGCGGCAAGCTGGTAGTGGTGGACACCGACGTCGCAGGCGGGAAGCTGAGTCAGGTGTCGGTGAACGGTGATTTCTTCCTGGAGCCGGACGAGGCGCTGGATGACATCAATGCCGCCCTGGAAGGGCTTGAGACCGATACTCCCCACGGCGAATTGGCATCGGCGATCCGACGGGAGCTGCGACCGGATGCGCAACTCTTCGGCTTCTCGCCGGAAGCAGTCGCCACCGCCGTCCGCAGGGCGCTCGGAAAGGCTTCCGGCTTCGCTGACCACCAGTGGGAGATCATCGGTCCCACGCCGCTTCCCACCGCCATGCACGTCGCGATGGACGAGGTGCTGACCCGTGAGGTGGGTGCCGGCCTGCGTAACCCAACCCTGCGCTTCTGGGAGTGGGAAAGCCCCTCGGTGGTCATCGGCAGCTTCCAGTCCATGCGCAACGAGGTAGACGCTGACGCGGTTCGTCGCCACGGGGTGAGCGTGGTCCGCCGCATGAGCGGCGGCGGAGCCATGTTCATGGAGCACGGCAACGCCATCACCTATTCGCTCTACATCCCGCAGTCACTGGTGGATGGAATGAGCTTCGCTGACTCCTACCCGTTCCTCGATGACTGGGTGATGGAAGGATTGAAAAAGCTGGGGATCTCCGCCTGGTACCAGCCGCTCAACGACATTGCAACGGATATCGGCAAGATCGGCGGCGCGGCGCAGAAACGGCTGAGCAACGGCGGCATGCTCCACCACGTGACGATGTCCTACGACATCGATGCCGACAAAATGCTCGAGATCCTCCGGATCGGACGCGAGAAGCTCTCCGACAAGGGAATCAAGAGCGCCAAGAAGCGGGTGGACCCCCTTCGTCGGCAGACCGGACTGACACGGGAGGAAATCATCCAGGTCCTGAGCGAAACCTTCAGGGAGCGCTACCAGGCCGTAGACGGGATCCTGACAGAGACCGAACTGGCAACGGCGCAGATGCTGGTCGAGGAGAAGTTCGGTACTGACGAATGGCTTTACCGCGTGCCGTGATTCGTCAGCCCGCGGCCTGTTGAGCCCGCAACGCGCGCAGCAGGTGGTCGCGTTCCTCCACCACGATCCTCCGGAGGGATTGAGGTGACCCCGCGTGTTCATCCAGCCAGGAATCTGTCAGCACCAGCACCGGATGGTCTTCAGGAACAGATCCCTCGGCGAGGTCCTGATCGCCGGGATACAGTCCACGCACAATCCTTGCCGACATTTCAATCGGCAGCTCCCGCCATACCCTCTCAATCTCCTGGAAATAGGCATCGACATACGGTTCACGCAGTTCCGACGGTCCTTGCTGGAAACCGACCATTGTGGCGCTGAGCAATTCGTTGGACAACCGATCACCGAAGACGGCCTCCTTCCACGCTCTGGCCTTGACGGCAGCGTCCGGGAACGACGTGCACGCCGTCGTGAAGCCGGTTCGGCCCGATGCAGTGCGGTCACGCTGGAGGGCGGCTTCGAGTTCATCAACCGTGGCAAGGTTCTGCGCCGCCAACGCCTGCCACAGCTGCCAGGTGAGTTCGTCGTCGATCACCAAACCGTCAACAGTCTCCGTGCCTTCCAGCAGGCCGCGCACCAGGGGCGCATGGGTTGCTGTCTTCCGGGCGGTTGCGGCCAGCGCCCGTGCCCAGACCAGCTGATGATCAGAACCGGGTGTGGCGGCTTCCAGCCCGCGGAGCAGGAAGCGCGTGAAGCGCTCGCGCAGAGCCATCCGTGCCGGGACCGGAGCATAGTGTTCGACGGCGTGCCGGGCGTTCTGAAGCAGCTGCTGGAGAATCCCTACGCCCTCCTCGGCCGGCGCTGTCCTCCCGACCGCCTCCACGTAGTCGTCTGCGCTGAGAATGCCGTCACGAGTCGAGGACCACAATGCAGCCAGGCATACAGCCCTCGCCAGGGGTTCCTCCAGCCGGTCCGCGGAGGACAGAAGCGTTGCGAGGGAGCGATCATCGAAGACGAGCTTTGCATAGGTCAGGTCATCGTCGTTGATGAGCAGCAGATCGGGCTGTGCGCTGCCGATGAGTTCGGGAATCTCCGTGCGGTCCCCGTCCAGCAGGACATCGTGGGAGGCGGTGCGGAGCAGCCTGCCGTTCGGATCAAGCGAGTAGAGCCCTAAACGGACGCTGTGCGGGCGGGGAGCAGGTGTTGAACTCACGGGGTCGAGCGCCTGCTGGAGGATCGCCAGGGAGGTATAGACGCCGTCGTCGTCGGTTTCCACCTGAGCGGCAAGCTGCGGAACTCCAGAGGTCTGCAGCCACCGCTGTGCCCAGTCCGACATGTCCCTGCCCGAGGCTTCACTGAGAGCTCCCAGCAGGTCATCGAGAGTAGTGTTCGAGAAGGCGTGCTTGCGGAAGTAGGATCGTGCCGCGGACGCAAAAGCTTCGAAACCGGCGTAGGCCACGAGCTGCTTCAGGACCGAGGCACCCTTGGCATAGGTGATGCCGTCGAAATTGAGCTTCGCGGCTTCCAGGTCCACGATGTCCGCGACGATCGGGTGGGTGGAAGGCAGCTGATCCTGCAGATAGGCCCAGGCCTTGCGCCGGGTGGCGAAGGTGACCCACGAGGTCGGCGAATCCAACGCCTCCGCTACCGCGAGCGCTCCCGAGAAGTCAGCGAAAGATTCCTTCAGCCACAGATCATCCCACCAGGTCATCGTCACGAGATCGCCGAACCACATATGCGCCATCTCGTGCATGATCGTATTGTCCCGCGCCTCGTACTGCGTGTGTGTGGCCCTCGACTGGAACACATAGGACTCGGTGAAGGTCACCAGACCGGGGTTTTCCATGGCACCGAGGTTGTATTCGGGCACAAAGGCCTGATCGTATTTCCCGAACGGATAAGGGTACCGGAACAGGTCGTGGAAGTAGGTGAGTCCCCGGCGCGTGGTGTCGAAGATCCGCGCCGCATCGAGGTGCGCGCTGAGCGACCGGCGGCAGAACAGGGACAAGGGGATGGTCAGCACCTCTCCGCCGTCCAGAATGCCGGTCCATTCGTCAGTCACGGATTCGTATGGACCAGCCAGGACCGTCGTGATGTAGGTCGAGATGCGCATGGTGGGCGCGAAGTGCCAGGTCGCGGAACCGTCGTCGTGCTGGTCGCGGCTGGTCTCAGCGCCGTTCGATGCGACGGTCCACCGCTCCGGGGCGCGAACGTGGAAGCTGAAGGATGCCTTGAGGTCGGGCTGTTCGAAGCAGGCGAAGACACGGCGGGCGTCGGCTGGCTCATACTGGGTGTACAGGTACGTCTCACCGTCGGCGGGATCCTCGAAGCGGTGCATACCCTCGCCGCTGCGGCTGTACAGCGCCGTACCGTCCACGATCACGGTGTTCTGCTCAGCAAGCTGGGGGAGCATGATGCGCGCGCCGTCAACAACCTGCTCTGGATCCAGAACCGCACCGTTGAGCGTGACGGATTGCACCCTGGCGGGAATGAAGTCGAGGAAAGTGTCGGCACCGGGCGAGGAACAGTCGAACGTCACAACTGTCCGCGATGAGAACCCGGTACTCCCGGCATCCTCCGCGGCGCTTACATCCAGCGTGATGTCATAGCTGGAGACGGTGATGATTGCTGACCGGTCCGCCGCCTCATCGCGGCGCAGATTCTCGTTGTGCACCGGCCTATTCAACCATGATCGGTGCGGCCAGCCGCGATGACTGTCGAGGGCACCACGGCGCGCAGCCGGTCCGTGGCGCCGGTAGGTAAACAGGTCCGATACATGGCAATGTGGAGCCATGTCCGAGCTCTTTGAAGACTACGCAACCGTCGCACGGCGCACCGCCGCTTACGACGAGATGTTCGACGACGCCAATCAACCGCGCTCTGAATACAGACCCGTGGCTGCCGCCCTTGAAGAGCTCAACCTGGCCGATGTGACCGCCCGGGCGGACTCGATGGCGCGGACGTTCCTCGATCGCGGAGTCACCTTCGATTTTGCGGGGGAGGAGCGACCCTTCCCGCTTGATATCGTGCCTCGCGTCATAGCCGGGTCCGACTGGGACTCACTTGAACGCGGCGTGACGCAGCGGGTACACGCACTCGAAGCCTTCCTCAACGACATCTACGACAAGATGAGCGTCGTGACCGACGGCGTCATTCCCCGCCGCCTGATCACTTCCTCGGCGCACTTCCACCGGGAGGTGGCCGGCTTCGATCCGGCCGGAGGGGTGCGCGTGCATATTTCCGGAATCGACGTGGTGCGGGACGCCGAAGGCACTTTCCGCGTCCTCGAGGACAATGTGAGGGTCCCCAGCGGCGTCAGCTACGTGCTGGAGAACCGCCGGGCCATGGCAAAGGGGCTGCCCGAGGCCTTCGGCCAGCAGCACATCCGTCCGGTCGAGGAATACCCGCGCCGTCTGCTTGCAGCGCTGCGAAAAACAGCGCCGCCCGGAGCGGAGGACCCCACCGTCGTCGTGCTCACGCCCGGCGTGTTCAACTCGGCGTACTTCGAACACACCCTGCTCGCCGGGCTTATGGGCGTGGAGCTCGTCGAGGGACGGGACCTCATCTGCCGGAGCAACCGGGTTTACATGCGGACGACGGCCGGGGAACAGCGCGTCGATGTGATCTACAAGCGCATCGACGATGAATTTCTCGACCCGTTGCAGTTCCGGGCAGATTCGGTGCTCGGTTGTCCCGGGATCGTCAACGCGGCGCGGGCAGGCACTGTGACCATCGCTAACGCGGTAGGAAACGGTGTGGCCGATGACAAGCTCGTTTACACCTACGTGCCGGACCTGATCCGCTACTACCTCAATGAGGAGCCGATCATCGCCAACGTTGACACCTTCCGGCTGGAGGAACCAGTTGCCCGGGAGGAAGTGTTGGACCGGCTCGACGAGCTGGTGGTGAAGCCCGTGGACGGATCGGGCGGCAAGGGTCTGGTGATTGGTCCTGATGCGACGGCGGACGAGCTTGCCGCACTCCGGAACCGGATTCTGGCCGATCCCCGGGGCTGGATTGCGCAGCCTGTCCTGCAGCTCTCCACCGTGCCCACAATGTCCGGCGGTCAGTTCGGTCCCCGCCATGTTGATCTTCGTCCGTTTGCGGTGAATGACGGTGAGAACGTGTGGGTCCTGCCCGGAGGGTTGACCCGGGTAGCCATGAAGGAGGGCTCACTGATCGTGAACTCCAGCCAGGGAGGCGGATCGAAGGATACCTGGGTGGTCGACGGCCAGTCAGACAGCGCGCCCGTCCGTCCCGAAGCCGCTCCGGTGAACGAGCGGGTCAGTGTGTGGCCCGTTGAGACGGGGTGGCGGGACCGGCAACCCGAACAACAGCAACAGCAGTTGCATGGGCTCCATCAGAACAGCGGTGAAGGAGAGGTGCACAACAATGCTTAGCCGGATTGCCGAGTCGCTGTTCTGGATCGGCAGGTACGTTGAGCGGGCTGACGGCACCGCCCGTATCCTCGATGTTCACCTTGAACGGCTGAACCAGATGCCTCGTCCCGTTCAGCGGGACGTCTCGCGGCAGCTGCTCGGAGTTATGGGCAGCAAACCTGAGTCTGATGACTTCGGCCTGCCTGATCTCATCGAGGCACTCGCCTTCGATCGCAGCAGCGCTACTTCCATCGCCGGAGCCCTCGGCGCTGCACGGGAGAACGCGCGTCGGGCCCGGGAAACGGTGTCCGGAAGCGTATGGGAGGGGCTCAACACCACCTGGTACGGACTAACGCAGCATCGGAAAGACGTAGTCGGGACCTACCGCTTCTGCCACTGGGTCATCGAACGCACCGCCATGGTGCGCGGTCTCTCGGACACCACCATGAGCCACGATGAGAGCTGGCAGTTCCTGGTGCTCGGGCGCAGTCTTGAACGGGCAGACATGACTGCCCGGATGCTCTCCACGCGTGACGTTCACGCATCCGGCCTGTCGTGGGTGAACATGCTCCGCTGCGCCGGCGCGTACGAGTCGTTCCTGAGAACCCGGCGCGCATCCTTCGGCGAACAGCACGCGGCTCAGTTCCTCCTGCTGGACCGGCTGTTTCCGCGTTCGATCGTCTACGCCCTGAGTGATGCCGAGAAGTGCCTCGCGAACCTGAACCCGGCCTACCAGCGCGTCGGCTTCATCAATGACGCCAGCAGGATCGTGGGCCAGGCCCGCACCTTCCTTGAGTTCCATCAGACGGACGACCTCATGCTGGAGCTGCCCGAGCATATGGAAAGAGTCCAGAAGGCGTGTGCGCGTGCCTCTGATGCCGTCTCACGCACGTATTTCTCGCAGGCAGCGGAACTGTCCTGGGTAGGGGAGGTCTCATGAGCCGCTTGCTGATTGAACACCGGACCGGCTACGACTATCTGCGCCGTGTGTCGCTGTCCTACAACGAAGCGCGCATGACCCCGCTGACAGATTCTCAGCAGGTGGTGCTCGAATCAACGGTCACCCTCAATCCGTCCGGTGCATCAATGGCCACCTACCGTGACTACTGGGGTACCCGTGTGACGTCGTTCGATGTCCACGTGCCCCACGACCGGCTGGAAGTATCGGCGCGGACCCTCGTGGAAGTCAGCCGCACTGAACGCATTCCAGCTCCGGAGGAAGTGGTGAGCTGGCAGCACCTGCGCTCCGACGAAGTTGTGAACGATTACGCTGACTGGCTTCCGGACACGCCTCTGACGGAACCCGATGCTGAAATCCGCTCGCTGGTCCGGGATGTCGTCGGCGGCGAGGACCCCCATGCCGCCGCGCACTCCGTTTTTGACTGGCTCAAGGGCGAGATGAAGTACGTGCAGGGCGTTACAGGTGTGCAGTCCAACGCCCGTGATGCCTGGTCCGAGCGCCAGGGGGTTTGTCAGGACCTTGCTCACGTCGCGATCGGCGCACTGCGCAGCCTCGGTATTCCCGCCCGGTACATTTCGGGATACCTGCACCCGCGCAGGACGGCGGCAGTCGGTGAGGCGGTGGCGGGACAGTCCCATGCCTGGGTCGAGTGGTGGGACGGCGAGTGGCGCGGCTGGGACCCGACCAACAGCGGCCCCGTCAGCGACTTCCATGTGTCTGTGGCGCGGGGCCGTGACTACCGCGATGTCTCGCCTCTGAAGGGCATCCTCTCGGGCGGCGGTGGGTCCTCACTCAACGTGACGGTGGAAATCACCCGCGTAGCCTGACGGTGGGCTGCGGACCAAACGGACCGCGGCCCACCGCCGCGCTGCGCAATCTCCCGTTACCCCTCGACTACCTGCCCCTTGCTGAGAATTGTCAGTCCGGACTCCGTCACCGTGAATCCGCGGCTGATATCCAGTTCGCGGTCCACGCCGATCTTGGCACCGGGGGGAATGTGGACGTTCTTGTCGATAATCGCCTTCCGGACAACCGCTCCTGAACCAATCGCCACGTGATCGAGCAGGACGGAGCCCGTCACATCGGCTCCCTCGTCGACGAAAACGTCCGTGGCCAGGACCGATCCCTGCACCGCACCACCGGAAATGACGACGCCGTTCGAAACGATCGAATCGTGCGCGACACCTGAAACGCCGCTCGCGCTCCGGACAAACTTGGCGGGCGGGGAAATGCTCTGCCGGGTGTAGATCGGCCACTCGAGGTTGTACAGATTGAACAACGGGAGCGGGGTGATGAGATCCATGGTGGCGTCATAGTAGGAATCCAGCGTGCCGACATCGCGCCAGTACTGGCTGTCCCGATCGGTCGATCCGGGAATCTCGTTGGTGGTGAAGTCATACACAGCGGCATCTCCACGCTCCACGAAGTGGGGGATGATGTCCCCGCCCATGTCGTGTTTGGTGTTGAGGCGTGCGGCGTCAACCTCGAGGGCTTCGATCAGGGCGTCCGTATTGAAGACGTAGTTGCCCATGGACGCCAGGAAGCTGTTGGGGTCATCGGGAAGTCCGGGCGTTGTCTCGGGCTTCTCGACGAAAGCCGAGATGCGGCCGGGATCATTGGAATCGACTTCGATGACGCCGAACTGGTTAGCGAGATGAAGCGGCTGCCGCACAGCTGCGACGCTCACCGACGCCCCGCTGCGCTGATGCGCTTGCACCATCTGCTCGAAGTCCATCCGGTAGACGTGGTCCGCTCCGATGACGACGACGATGTCCGGCCGCGCGTCATGGATCAGGTTGAGGGACTGGTAAATGGCGTTGGCACTGCCCAGGAACCAGCTCTTGCCGCGCCGCTGCTGCGCGGGCACGGAGGCGATGTACTGCTGCAACTGGGTGGACATGCGCCAGGTCTCGGAAATGTGCCGGTCCAGGCTGTGCGACTTGTACTGGGTGAGCACCACAATCTGGAGATAGCCGGAGTTGACCACATTGGACAGCGCGAAATCGATGAGCCGGTAACTGCCGGCAAAAGGAACCGCAGGTTTGGCCCGGTCCGCCGTGAGCGGCATGAGCCGCTTTCCTTCGCCGCCTGCCAGTACCACCGCAAGCACTTTCTTGACTGCCACGGGTAACCCCTTCCGCTCGTCCTTGAGTATGACCACGTTCGACTCACACTAGAGGACTCGCCCGCCCTGCACTACGTTGTAGTTGTGCGAATAGACATTGTGACAAAGGAGTTCCCGCCCGAGATCTACGGCGGCGCAGGCGTTCACGTAGCGGAATTGGCTCGCGTGCTCGCCGGGCGCGTCGATTTAGCCGTGCACTGTTTCGGCGCAGAACGTCCAGCGGACTATCACGGCGCCCGCGTGAGCACCTACGGCGTCCCTGACGGGCTGACGGATGCAAATGCGGCGGTGCAGACCCTGGGCACGGATCTGTCCATCCTGCAGGGCATCAGCGGTTCGGACCTGGTGCACTCCCACACCTGGTATGCCAATATGGCGGGCCACCTCGCCTCGCTCCTGCACGGCATCCCGCACGTGCTCAGTGCACACAGCCTGGAACCGTTGCGTCCGTGGAAGGCCGAGCAGCTCGGCGGCGGCTATGCGCTTTCGTCCTGGGTGGAGAAAACAGCATATGAGTCTGCTGCGGCGGTGATCGCGGTTTCCGACGGCATGCGTCAGGACATTCTGCGCTGCTACCCGGAGGTTGATCCTGCCCGAGTGCAGGTTGTGCACAACGGGATTGACACCAAAGCGTGGATTGCAGACCGCAATGACGACGCCGTCCGTGCGCTGGGAATCGACCCAGACCGTCCCAGCGTGGTTTTCGTGGGCAGGAACACCCGTCAGAAGGGTGTTCCGTACCTGCTGCGCGCTGCTGCGAAGCTGGCAGCAGACGTGCAGTTGGTGCTGTGCCTGGGAGCGGCAGATACGCCGGAACTTGCCGCCGAGACCGCCCGCCTGATCGACGATCTGCGTGCGCAGCGCGGTTCAGTGATCCTGATTGAGCGGATGCTCCCGCGGAATGAGCTGGTCCAGGTACTCAGCCACGCAACCGTCTTCGCCTGCCCCTCAATCTATGAGCCGCTCGGCATTGTGAATCTTGAGGCGATGGCTTGCGGTGCTGCGGTGGTAGCGAGCGCAACAGGCGGCATCCCCGAAGTGGTGGACGACGGCGTAACGGGCGTACTCGTGCCCCTCGAGCAGGTTCAGGACGGAACAGGAACCCCACTTGATCCAGAGGGGTTCGTGAATGACTTTGCGCAGGCACTCAACGCGCTGGTTGCCGATCCGGAACGCGCCCGCGCCATGGGAGGGCGCGGACGCATCCGGGCGGAGGAGCACTTTTCCTGGGACTCTATTGCAGAGTCCACGCTGAGTGTTTACCGATCGGTTCTCTAGCGGGTTTGAGCTTTGCGCGCGATCAGGATCTTCTCGTCCAGCGGCGCATCATGGCTGGCTCGCTGGATCCGTGCGTAGGCGCGGGATTCCTCCTGCCGCTCACGCTCGGCCCCCGTTGCGATGGCCGCCCGCAGATGTTCAGGGCCGTACCCGAACGCGTTGACCAGATCGACGGCGTGCGGCCGCAGCTTCAGGAGCAGCCGGTTGATGTACGGGCCGAGGGTGCGGGCGCGCTGGGCTGACAGCCGGCCGTTCATCAGGTACCAGCCGAGGTTGTCCTCGATGAGGCACAGCCCAAACAGGTCACGGAGCCAGGTGAGTACCTGCCGCGTTCCTGCATCCTCGGTCTTGGCGAGCGCCGCTGTGAACGCCTCCCACTGCAGAAGTTCGGCGTGCGCGCGTGCAGCCTGTATCAGTTCCTGCTGATGCTGGTTGAAGATTTTGGCGGCCTTCGCCGGCGGAAGCTTGCGCGCGCCCCGGAGCTCTCCGGCGAGTTCGCCGACCATGGTGTCAACGCGGCCGCACAGCAGCTCGTGCTGTGTTCCCTCGTCCCTCAGGGCAATGGCGGATTTTCGCTCCGAACCGGTGTCAACGACCGTCTGCAACACTCGCCGCAGGCCCGTTCGGTGAAGGGTCCGGTCTGCTGCCTGAGTTGCGACGAAGCGCGCGAGGACCCCAAAGTCAACTCCCTGGAATTCCTTGGCATAGTCAGCGAGGAGCCGCTTGGCCACGAGTTGCAGGAGCACGTTGTTGTCGCCCTCGAAGGTGGTGTAGACATCGAGATCTGCCCGCAGCGAGGTGTACCGGTTCTCGGTGAGGAAGCCTGCCCCTCCGCTGGCTTCCCGGCATTCCTGCAGCGTGTCCAAAGCGTGCCAGGTGGAGAGCGGCTTCAGCGCTGCAGCGAGGGTTTCAAGGTCCTGGCGGTCTTCGTCGGTGTCATGTTCACCGGAGAACACACCGTCGAACTTCGCCAGCAGCTCCTCGTGTGCAAAGGATGCGGCATAGGTGGTTGCCAGGCGGGGGAAGAGCCGACGCTGGTGCAGCTGATAGTCGAGGAGTACTTCCTCGGACAACTCGGAGGTAGTGCTGAACTGGCGCCGTTCCACCGAATACTGGATCGCAGTCTTCATGGCCAGCTTGCTGGCGGCTACGGCAGCGCCGTCGAGTGAAACGCGACCCTGAACGAGGGTTCCAAGCATGGTGAAGAAGCGGCGGCCTGGAGATTCGATCGGCGAGGTGTAGGTTCCGTCCGCTGCGACATTCCCATAGCGGTTCAGGAGGTTCTCCCGGGGAACCCGCACCTGCGTGAAGTGGAGCCGTCCGTTGTCTATGCCATTCAGACCGCCCTTCAGCCCGTCGTCCTCGCCGCCGATCCCGTCCAGAAAGTTTCCTTTCTCATCCCGCAGGGGAACGTACAGGGCGTGCACGCCGTGATTTACTCCGCGGGTGATCAGTTGCGCGAAGACAACTGCTGCTTTTCCATCGCTGGCCGCGTTGCCGATGTAGTCCTTCCACGCTGCACGGAACGGCGTATGGAGGATGAACTCTTCGCTCTCCGGGTGGAAGGTGGCAGTGGTAGCGATGCTGGAGACATCTGATCCGTGCCCGGTCTCCGTCATGGCGAAGCACCCGGGAATTTCCATGTTCATGATGCCTGGGAGCCACCGATGGTGGTGATCCTCGGTTCCGAGGTGCAGCACTGCGGCCCCGAACAGGCCCCACTGGACACCTGCCTTGATCTGGAGAGAGGGGTCGGCAACCACCAGTTCTTCAAAGCCGGCGACATTCCCTCCGTGGTCATCCGACCCGCCCAACTCCGTGGGGAACGCCCGGTGCACCGCTTTGTTCTGAACCAGAAGGTGAAGCTGGTCCAGACAGCGTGCGCGGTGCTCCGCACAGGATGCGCCCTCAGCCTTATGCAGCGACGGATCAGCTGCGAGCGCGCGTGCAGCGCGGCGGGAGTCGGCCCACCGGCCGAGCAACTGCTCGCCCAACGCTGCAACGTCAACGACGGCGGCGTCGTCGTCGTGGATTGGAAGGGTCGCGGGGACCGAGAATTCGGGACGCGTTGCGGTCTGGGTCATGATTCGTCCTTCGAACGTGGATTGCGGCGGGAGGTATGGGCAAGGGGTGCGCTCGGCACGGCGGCAGCGATGCCATCAAAGAGCCAGGCAGTAATGGAGTCTGCGAGGTCAGGCTCAGTGGGCCGGGCCGGGCCGGGAGGCGTCGACAACCATTGTTCGCCCGCGGCACGGACCATTCCGATGGCGGCGCGAGGCCAAAGAGCCAGCGGTTGTGGAATAGCTGCCGCCGGCGGTTCTTGGGCGAGGTATTCCTCCATGGGGCTGGCGAGCATGACCGAGATGGCGTCGAAGAAGGAGCTGAGCGTGGGCGACGCGTCCAACGTCGACGCCGAATCCGGTGTTGGCTGGGTCACGAAAACATAGACGCTCGGCGAGGATGAAGCCATCTGCAGGTACGCAGAAACCATTGCCCGCAGACCGTCCCTCGGCGTGCTGGCCTTCCGCGCGGCTTCGATGAGGTGTTCCTGCATGCGACCCACCACAACCTCGCCCATTGCACGCTGCAGACCTGCTTTGTCTCCGAAATAACGGTAGAAGACGGATTTTGAGGTATCTGCCGCCGAAGCGATGTCCTCCATGGAAGCGCCCGGACCGATCCTGTGGACTGCCTTGCGCGCAGTCCTGATCAGCTCCGCGCGGCGGGCTTCGCGATGTTTTGACCACCTGCTGGAACGTCCGTCCGCGGTGGGGCGTCTCATGGGCGCCATGATCTGATTCACGATACCCAGCGTATCAGGTACGCTGGGTATCGATAACTGAGGTGTTGCCCGCGAGAGATCAGAGGTTTGATCCTGCAGCCGCTTCCACCCTTCAAGTCCAAGGAGCAGCAGTGAGTACTCTTCCCGACCAGCAGAACGCCACACCCCAGAGCAGCAGTGGTCAACGCGGCGCGCGGAGCGCCGTCGTGATTGGAGGCAATCGCATCCCATTTGCCCGCTCGGGTGGACCATACGCGCAGGCGTCCAACCAGGAGATGCTGACGGCCGCTCTGGACGGCTTGGTGGCGCGTTTTGGGCTACAGGGGGAGCGAGTCGGAGAGGTTGCTGCAGGCGCCGTCCTCAAGCACTCCCGGGACTTCAACCTGACCCGCGAGGCGGTGCTGGGATCAGCCCTCGCCGCAGACACGCCGGCTTATGACGTGCAGCAAGCGTGCGCCACCGGCCTCGAGACGGTGATTGGGCTCTCCAACAAGATCAAGCTCGGACAAATCGAATCAGGCATTGCCGGTGGAGTAGATTCGGCTTCAGACGCGCCCGTAGCGGTGAGCGAGGGCCTGCGACGGGTATTGCTTGAACTTGCGCGCGCACGGTCTACCCCGCAAAAACTTGCTGCACTGCGTAAACTTCGTCCCGTCGATCTCAAGCCGAATGCCCCGACAACGGCGGAGCCCCGCACCGGCCTGTCCATGGGGGAGCACCAGGCAATCACTACCTCGCGCTGGAACATCAGCAGGCAGGCCCAGGACGAGTTGGCGCTGGCAAGCCACGCCAACATGGCCGCTGCCTATGACCGCGGGTTCTTCGACGACCTCGTCACGCCCTTCCGCGGGGTCTCGAGGGACGGAAACCTGCGCGCTGACACCTCCCTTGAAAAGCTGGGATCGCTCAAGCCGGTATTCGGCCGGAACCTGACCGGGGAGGCCACCATGACCGCCGGTAATTCCACCCCGCTGACAGATGGTGCGGCGGCGGTACTCCTGGGCTCCGAGGATTATGCGCGCAAACACAATCTGCCCATGCTGGCGAACGTTGTGGACGCTGAAGCGGCCGCCGTTGACTTTGTGCACGGCAAGGAGGGGCTCCTGATGGCGCCGGTCTACGCAATGCCGCGCCTGCTGCAACGCAACGACATGACGTTCGACGACTTCGACTTCTTCGAAATTCACGAAGCCTTCGCCAGCACCGTGCTGAGCAGCCTCGCCGCCTGGGAGGACGAGGATTTCTGCCGCACCCAGCTCGGTCTTTCCGGTGCGCTCGGAACAGTGGACCGCACCAAACTCAACGTCAACGGTTCTTCGCTGGCCGCGGGTCATCCGTTCGCAGCGACCGGAGCACGCATTGTCGCTTCGCTGGCTAAGTCCCTCGCCGAGAAGGGCTCGGGACGCGGTCTGATCTCGGTCTGTGCTGCCGGGGGCCAAGGCGTCGTGGCTATTCTGGAGGCGCGGTGACCATGACGGACACCTATCTCAACCTGGTCAACGCCCAGCCTCTCAGCAGGATCGCGAAGGCCGCCGGTCTGCCGCGGCCGGTCCCGCTCCGCCGTTACGCTCCAGATGCGCCGCTCGTGCCGGGGCCGGTTTTGGTGCTGGGCCGCTCCCGCAGCACGCAGGACATGGCTGCAACACTGCTCGAGTGGAACCTGGACGTCCGTCGGCACCTCCGGCCAAAGGAGAAGTTTGGCGCGGCCGTCGTTGTGCTTGATGATTTAGCACACCCCGGCGAGCTGTCGGAGGTCTTCCTCGAACTCGGCCACGGACTGCGGAACCTGCTTCCAGGCGGGCGCATCATCACAATCTCCCGGCCCGTCACCTCCGAAATCTCCCCCCAGACCGCTGCCGCCCGGCAGGCCGTCGACGGGACGCTGCGCAGTCTGGCGAAGGAACTGCGGGGAGGAGCGACCGCTAACGGGATCCTCCTTGGTGAGGGTGTGAATACAGACGCACCCAGCGTCCGAGGGACACTCGAGTTCCTGCTCTCCGGCAAAAGCGCCTATGTGGACGGGCAGTTCATCGCAGTAGGGTCGGATCACGGCGCGCCGCCCAAGTCTGCAGAACTGCCGCTCGCCGGCCGCACGGCTGTAGTGACCGGGGCCGCACGCGGGATTGGTGCGGAGATTGTCCGTGTCCTCCGACGCGACGGTGCGCACATCATCGCCGTGGACGTACCGGCGGCGGGGGAGCAGCTGGCGCAGGTAGCCAACCACGTCGGCGGCACGGCTCTGCAGGTTGATGTCACCGCTCCTGACGCCGCCGCGCGAATCCTTCGGCACGCTGCCACCCGGTACGGCGGACTCGACATCATGGTTCATAACGCAGGCATCACCAGAGACCGGCTGCTCGCCAACATGGACCAGGCTCGATGGAGCTCCGTGCTCGCTGTCAATGTTGAGTCCCAGCTCCGCATCAATGAAAAGTTGCTCAGTTCGGACCACTTCAACAGCAACGGCAGCATTGTGTGTCTGGCCTCCACCAGCGGGATCGCCGGCAATCGGGGCCAGACAAACTATGCAGCGTCCAAGGCAGGCGTGATCGGCATGGTTCGCGCCACTGCCGATGCCCTGGTGGGCTCCGGGCGCACCATCAACGCCGTTGCACCGGGATTCATCGAGACGGACATGACGGCGAGAATTCCCTTCGCCACCCGCGAGGTGGCACGGCGCCTGAGCAGCCTGCAGCAGGGTGGGCTCCCCCTGGACGTAGCCGAAGCGGTCTCATTCCTCGCCTCGACCAATGCCGCCGGCATCAACGGTCAGGTCCTGCGTGTCTGCGGACAGAACCTGGTAGGTGCCTGATGGATCGCCGCTTGGACGCTCCTCCGAAGCTGCCGACGCTCTACGCTGCGGCGCTGGCGCGTCAGGCAAGGAACGCGCTGCGCAGGCCCTCGCCGGCGGACCCGTTGCCGACAGCGCGACACAGGGTTGACAACGTCACGGCCACGCAGGAGAAGCTTGACGCTTTCCAGCGCCTGATGGGCCGCCCGCAAGCAGAGTTCCTCCCGTCAGGGTATCTCCACACCCTCGCGTTCCCGGTGGCGGTCAGCGTTCTTGCCAGGCCGGACTTTCCGCTCCCGCTGCTCGGTATGATCCACCTCAGTAACGAGATCCACCACCTGCGTCCGATTTCGCTCAGCGAGCGCCTGAGTGTCACCGCCTGGGTCGAAAATCTGTTGCCGCATCACAGCGGCGCCCAGGTGGACGTCTTGGTTGACATCAAGACTGACTCCGAATCCGTCTGGAGAGGCAGGTCCACCTATCTGGCGAAGGGCGTCAAGGCGAACGGGCCGGCGGGTACGGCCGTGCCGTCCGCGGGCGAGCGCCGGACCGAACAACTACCGGAATTTCACACCCGCCAGTGGGCACTGGCGAGCGACATCGGGCGGCGTTACGCGAGCGTCTCGGGTGACTACAACCCTATCCATCTGAGTGGGATCTCGGCGCGGGCAAGTGGTATGAAGCGGCCTATTGCCCATGGCATGTACCTGGCCTCGCGCATGGCGGCAGAGATGGGCCCCGGGGACGCAACACCCTTCCGCTGGACAGTTGAGTTCAGGGCTCCGGTCACCCTGCCCTCAAGGGTATTCCTGTCGGCGGGCATGGACAGGTCAGTAACGGCCCAGTGGCAAGGGGCCGAAGTGACCGCCTGGGATCCGCGTCGTCGTCGTAAGCATTTTTCCGGTCGAATGGAAAGGCTGGGAGACAGCGCAGGCGAGGAATAATTGCATGACCCTCCTTCAATGTCCAGAGGGACGGCCTGATTCGCCATCAGTTTCAACCCAGATGGTCTCCTGGTCTGTGATCGGCCTTTCGAACAGTGCAGACTCCAGAAGTCAGCTACCGCTGACGGTTCACCACTGATCGAAACGAGGAATTTCGTGAATTCACGAGGTTTGAAGGCAGCCGTTCTCGCAGCATCGACGCTGATGGCTACGGCACTGATGACCGGCGGGGCGGCCCAGGCCGCTCCGCAGACGCCGCTGAAGGCGCCGGCGGCCACCATCTCCCATGCACAGACCGACTCCCAGGATGCGCTTGAGGCGTACTGGACCCCGGAGCGGATGAAGAACGCAAAGCCAGGCAACACCATCAACTCACAGGGCTGGGGGGAGCAGGGCCGCTCCATCATGCCGAAGGCAGGCGCGGATGCCCTTGCTGCACCACAGCCCAAGGCAGCACCGGTCAAGCGTGCAGGTAGCCCTGCACCGGTGTCGCATATCGGGAAGGTCTTCTTCACGCTCGGCGGCCAGAACTACGTCTGCTCGGCCAATTCGGTTCAGAGCTTCAATCAAAGCACCGTTGCCACCGCCGGGCACTGCACCTATGACATCAACGCCGGCTGGGCAAGCAAGTTCGTGTTCGTGCCCGCCTACAGCAACGGGTCTGCTCCATACGGCATGTGGTCGGCAACGTCGCTGCATTCCACCAGCGAATGGATCTCCCGCAACGACATCAGCTACGACGGCGCCTTCGCCGTTGTAGCGCCGTTGAACGGGCGCACGCTGGCCGCCACCGTGGGTGCGTCGAGGATCGGCTTCAACCTCGCCCGCGGTCTCACCTACACCGCCTACGGTTATCCCGCAGCTGCTCCCTTCAACGGGGAATCCCTGAAGAACTGCTATGGCACCGCCTCACGCGACCGGATCGGCGGCACACAGTCCCAGGGCATCCCGTGTGACATGACCGGCGGGTCTTCCGGCGGGCCCTGGTTCATCGGATCGGGCTCGTCCGGCACACAGAACTCCGTGAACAGCTTCGGCTACAACACCCAGAAGAACGTCATGTACGGACCGTACTTCGGAAGCTCCATCCAGAGCGCGTACACCAACGCGTCCAACCGCTAGCGCACAACGCTTACCGGTCCGGAAAGGCCGGCTCCACCTCACGCGGTGGGGCCGGCTTTCGCGTCACCGGTGAGCCGGTGTTGCGCACCTACACTGATTGCATGACGAACGACTCCCTGCTTGCCCGTGCCCGCACTCTTGATGCGGAGGACCCCCTGGCCTCCTGCCGCGCGCTCTTTGAAGGCCACGACGACGATGCTATTGCGGCCTATCTGGACGGAAATTCGCTCGGGCGCCCGCTGAGGGCAACCACGGAGCACCTACCTGAGTTTGTGCGGAAACAGTGGGGCGGCAGGCTCATCCGTGGCTGGGACGAGGAGTGGCTGCAGCTTCCCCAGAGAATAGGGGACCGCATCGGGCGGGTTGTGCTAGGTGCGGCGGACGGCCAGTGTGTCGTCGCCGATTCCACGAGCGTCCTGCTGTACAAGGTCATTCGAGCAGCACTCGCCGCTCGCCCGGGCCGGACGGGCATAGTGATCGAACGGGACAACTTCCCCACTGACCGGTTCATCGTCGAAGGAATCGCGGCCGACCGCGGACTGGCGGTTCACTGGGTGGAGGCAGCATACGACGCTGGTCCCACCCCCGAGGAAGTGGCAGGCGCACTCGGCACAGACACCGCCGTCGTCGTCCTCAGCCATGTTGCCTACCGGTCGGCCCACATCGCCGACATGGAAGCGATCACCCGGCTTGTGCACGAGGCTGGAGCGCTGATTGTGTGGGACCTAAGCCATTCTGTGGGGTCGGTGCCTGTGCGGTTGGACGCCTGTGGGGCGGACTTCGCGGTCGGTTGCAGCTACAAATACCTCAACGGCGGGCCTGGTGCACCTGCCTGGGCTTACGTGGCCCGGCGGCACCTCGCTGATCTCGTCCAGCCCATTCAGGGCTGGCTGGGAAGTGCGGATCCGTTCGGGATGGGTTCGAGCTACCAGCCCGCAGATGGAATCCGCCGCATGATCTCGGGGACGCCACCCATTCTCGGGATGCTTGCGCTGCAGGACATGCTCGACCTCATCGAGGGTGTGGGCATCGAAGCCGTTCGAGCCAAATCGGTGAAGCTGACCTCCTTCGCCATCGAAGCAGTCGACGAACTGATGGGTCCAGCCGGAGTGAACGTTGCATCGCCCCGTGATGCTGCGCAGCGCGGCAGCCACATAACCATTGACCATGAGTCTTTCAGAACGGTGCTGCCCGGGCTGTGGAAGGACGGCGTCATTCCCGATTTCCGCAACCCCGATGGACTCCGTCTGGGCCTGTCCCCGCTGTCCACCTCATTCGAAGAGACGTTGATGGGTATCCGCGCGATCGCGGACCGGCTTCCCGCGAAGGTACTCGATTAAACTCTTGGGCCATGCTCGTGTTAGAGTTTTTCTCGCTGCTTTCGAGGGTTTTGAGCCTCGAAATCACCACCTGCGCGGGTGGCGGAATGGCAGACGCGCTAGCTTGAGGTGCTAGTCCTCTTATTGAGGGTGGGGGTTCAAGTCCCCCTCCGCGCACAATAAAAACCCCGGATTTCCGGGGTTTTTTTGTGCCCTCGACCACGTCGATGCTGTCGCCAAACCCATCGCATGGGTTCGGCTGGGCTGCGCACTTCGCCGGCCAGGCGCGGCCGCGGGCCTCCGGGAGGAATCAGGAGCGCCCGCTGTCTAAGGGCAAGGGTCACCGGACGAATACCCCTGCACTCCGTGTCGCGCACCTTGATACGTGCCAGCGTTGTGCTGAAACTTCTCGCCATCGGGCAACTCACTGTAGGTACGCGGTCTGCTCAGGTCCTTGTGGCGGGCCAACAGTCCCAGGAGGGTCACCACAGCCCCGGCTGCGATCAGGAGCGATCCCGCGACGACGGCCGCTATGCCCAGGGCGTCGCTCTTACCTTCGATGACATCGGCGAATGGAAGTAGCGAGGCGGTCAGACCTACCACGATCGATAGTCCGCCGGTGCTGAGCAGTTTGGTGTGAGACATCATTTTTCCCCCGGTTGGATACTCCATTGAAGCATCGGTATGGGATGCATCACAGGTGCAGTGCGCTCAAACTTCGCCAGTCGGGCGGTGTCTCAGGAACACTGGGAGGCAGGATAGACACCCTCGATGGGCGCACCGGAATCACTGATAGGGCATCTGCTGCGAGTACCTTGTGCTTACAGTGGGCGGGTGGTCCACCCGGATACGTGATGAGAGGTTATCGATGAGCCAGGAGTGGTACCGGAACTTTGACAAGCGGATGTCGCTCTCCATCTCAAACTCGTGGCGAAAGCATAATGAGGCCGCTGGAAAACGTCAGATCCTCGCGGGGTCCGTCTTCGCCCTGATTGGCATCTGCCTGCTCGTCGCAGGTGTGAGCCGGTATGTTGACGTGGCCTAAAGGGACGGAAGCAGTGGTCTCGCGGTGGCGTTCTTCCTCTTGATCACAGCTCTTGGATCTGGTTAAACGGCAGCACCCGCTCCTGTCGAAGGCAGGGAGCGGGTGCGTAACACGTGGACGGGTCCTACTCGGTGGCAGGAAGTTCCGCGTCCGGCGTCTCCTCGAGGTAGGTGGCCTTCCAGGCACCATCGGAGTACACCACGGTGGCGGAGTACATTGAACCGGCAGGATCGAAGGGGCGAGTCTCCTCCACGTCGCCGGCCTCATTGAACTCGGTGTAGGCATCCGGATTAACTGGAATCATCGCGTCAACCTCGACACCTTCCGCCACCTCCTCGGCGGCGGTCGTGATGAGGATTTGCTTCACCTTGGGCTGCCCGCCCAGAATCCAGCCGCCGTCGTCGTAAATGCCCTTGATTGTTTCTGCATTGGCAACCGCTGCCTCAGCACCGTCCAGCGAGGCGAGCAGTGCCTCCACATCGCCAGTCTGCTGGGCATAGGACTTGAGCTGGAAAACGTGGTGCAGAAAAGCCTTGGCGCCGTCAGCGGTGGGTTCGCCCATGAGGTCATTGACAGCAGGCTCGGCGATGTTCTGTGCAGGTGCGGTTGAGCTCGCCGGCGTGGGCGCCGCGTTGGATCCGGTGGCGGCAGAGTCGGTGGACTCCCCGCAACCGGTGAGCACAGCGAGGGCGACGGCGGCGGTGGCCGCAATCTTGATGGTCTTCATGATCTCCCCAGAAAGGTAAGTGATGCGCCCGAAGTGGCGTCGACGCCCATCAGGATAGCCGTAGCCTGAGGCAACGGAAGCCGAAGCCGGCTTGAACGTGCTGGAAATCACACGGCATGGGCAGACTCCGGACGCGGCATCGGTAGGCTGGTCCCAACACCCGCTATTCGATGGAGGTCTGCAATGGGCGTCGCCCCCGAAGAAGAAGTTGTCCGGATCTGCCGGGAACTCATCCAGATCGACACTTCGAACTTCGGAGATAACCAGGGACCAGGAGAGCGCAAGGCTGCAGAATATACGGCAGGTCTCATCGAAGAGGTAGGGCTCGAGGCGCAACTGTTCGAGTCAGCCCCCGGACGGGCTTCCGTTCTGACCCGGATGTCAGGAACCGACTCCAGCCTTCCAGCCCTGGTGGTGCACGGCCACCTCGACGTCGTACCTGCTCAGAAAGAGGACTGGAGTGTCGATCCGTTCAGTGCAGAGGAGCGCGACGGATTGATCTGGGGTAGGGGAGCGGTGGACATGAAAGATATGGACGCCATGATTCTTTCCGTCCTGCGCTCCATGCAGCGCGATGGCACACGGCCCAAACGAGACCTCATCTTCGCGTTCTTCGCAGACGAGGAAGCCGGCGGAAACTACGGCGCCTCCTGGCTGGTGGACAACAAACCTGAACTGTTCGACGGCGCAACTGAGGCGATCTCGGAGGTTGGCGGGTTCTCGGCAACCATCGGCGGCCAACGCACATATCTTCTGCAGACGGCAGAGAAGGGTATCTCCTGGCTTCGGTTGGTGGCGCACGGCCGCGCAGGCCACGGTTCACAGATCAATACCGATAACGCTGTAACGCAGCTCGCACGGGCAGTAGCGCGCATCGGTGAACATCAGTGGCCGATCGAGCTTACGCCGACCACGCGACAATTCCTCGACGGCGTCACGGAGCTGACGGGGGTTGAGTTCGACGCAGATAACCCGGAAATCCTGTTGAAGGAGCTGGGAACCGTTGCGCGCTTCGTCGGCGCAACCTTGCAGAACACGTCCAACCCCACAGTGTTGAAGGGCGGCTACAAGCACAACGTCATCCCCGGCAGCGCCGAAGCGCTCGTTGATGTCCGCACTCTGCCCGGACAGGAAGAGGAGGTTTTCGAGACGATCAAGTCGCTGGCGGGCGATTCCGTGGATGTCAGCTACGAGCATAAGGATGTCTCGCTCGAAGTACCGTTCGCGGGGAACCTGGTGGACCGCATGGTGGATTCGCTACTCGCCGAGGACCCCGGAGCCAAGGTGCTGCCCTACACTCTTTCCGGCGGAACCGACAACAAGTCGCTGAGCCGGCTCGGCATCACGGGTTATGGGTTTGCTCCTTTACGGCTGCCCGATGACCTCGACTTCACCGGCATGTTCCACGGCGTGGATGAGCGGGTGCCCACCGATTCACTCCGCTTCGGTGCGCGCGTGCTCAACCGTCTACTCACAGGCAGCTGATGAGTTCCGTCGCAGAGGAAATGCTTCCAGCGGATCTCCTCGAGCGGTTCCGTGCACGTGCGGCGGACTACGATGCACGGAATGTTTTTTGCACGGAAGATTTTGAGGAGCTCGCTTCCCGTGGCTACCTGCGCCTCTTCTGTCCGGAGCACGACGGCGGAGCAGCCGTGGGCATGGCCCAGGCAGTGGCCTGCCAACGCAGGCTGGCATCGGCCGCCCCTGCCACGGCCCTCGCTGTGAACATGCACCTGGTCTGGACGGCTGTGGCCAGGCTGCTCGCACAGGAGGGAGACAGTTCGCTGGGCTTCATCCTCAGCGAGGCATCCGCGGGAGAAATATTCGCCTTCGGGCTCTCGGAGCCTGGCAATGATTCGGTGTTGTTTGATTCGAGCACCGTCGTAGAGCGTCGCCCGGATGGCGGCTACGCATTCACGGGCACCAAAATCTTCACCAGCCTTTCGCCCGTGTGGACCCGGCTTGGTGTGTTCGGAAAGTGCATGGATGAAGACGGTGAACGGTTGGTTCACGGATTCGTCACCCGAGGCTCGGCCGGCACAGAGATCCTGCAGGACTGGAACATGCTTGGCATGCGGGCGACGCAATCCCACACAACCCTGCTGAACGGCGTCGTGATTCCACCGGCAAGGATCTTCCGGAAGCTACCGGTCGGGCCGAATCGGGATCCACTTGTCTTTGCAATCTTTGCGGCGTTCGAGACGCTGATCAGCGCCGTCTATGCCGGCATTGCCGACCGCGCCCTTGAGTTGGCTGTGCAGGCCGCGCTCCAGCGGGCTCCGGGGATGGATGGAATTCCTGTTGCATCGCGTCCTGGCGTGCGTTCAGCCGTGGCAGACGCCGCCATGAGCTGGGAGCGCGTTGATGCCCACATTAGGCTGCTGGCCTCGGACCTTGATTCCGGGGCAGCTCATGGGGATCATTGGTTCGCTAAACTGGTGGCGCTGAAGATTCACTCCACGAGCGCCGCCCGCGAACTGGTGGACGCGGCAGTGTTTCTATCCGGCGGAAAGGGTTACTCCAATGACAGCGAGATCAGTCGCATCTCGCGGGACGTAGCAGCGGGTTTCTTTCATCCGTCCAACCTGGAGTCGGCGCGCCGCACGGTTGCATCGGCGTGGCTTGGTCCTGAGCAGCAGTAAGAACCACTGCTCAGGCGGTGCGCTCTACCCGGAGCACTTTGCGCCGTAGCCAGAAGCGTCGGTGACCGTTTATGTAAATGCAGCTCCGCTCCAGTTCCCACTTGCCGTACTCTGCATGCTCAGTCAGTAGCTGGCGCGCCATGGAGAGTGGTTCGCCGGCGTTGACGGTGAGCACGAGGTACTCATACTGGCGGCCGTAATCCCGTTTCCGAATGGCGGTTGAGTTCAGAAATTGTTCGCGCATTTCCCTCCAATTTGCTTCACTTTACCGATAACGTCTAGACCATGAGCATCGATCCGCGTGTCGCATTGCAATCGCTGGTTTCCGCACTGGAAGAACACCTCGCCGCGGCAGCATCACGCAGGGGAGAGGATGATCCCGCGGTCGAAGCCGCCTATCTTTCCATCGCCGATTCTTTTGAGGCGTACGAGGAATCGCTGTATGACGCCTACGGCGAAGTGACTCCCCTCGTCATCTACGAAGACGACGAGGAAGATGACGAAGAGGGCAGCAGCGGAAATGGAGTGCGGGAACCGGCCAGCGGCTCCTGACCTGGCCGTCAGCTTTCGGCCGCGACGCCGCATCGAGACCGTTTCGGGATGTGAGCGCTCAGCGTGGCGCGGAGACCTCGTCCAACACCTCGGAGATCTGCGCAGGAAGAGGCGCCAGCGAGCATGCCAGCAGTTCCTTCAACTGCGCGCCAGTGCGTGCTCCGAGCACGGCCGAGGCGACGGTGGGGCGTTGGAGAAGCCAGCGAAGCGCTACTTCGGCGGGTGAAAGTTCCAAACCTCTCGCGGCGGTGGCGACCGCTTCAGTAATGCGCGCTGCCCGCCCTGACAGGTACGGTTCGAGGTAGCCGGCCCACTCATCGGACGCGGCACGTGAGTCAGACGGCAGCTGCGATCGATACTTGCCTGTCAGTGCACCGCGTCCAAGCGGTGCCCATGCGAGCGTTCCCACTCCGAGAGCGTCCGAAGCCGGTAGCACCTCGTCCTCCGGGCGACGGCTGAGCAGTGAATACTCCGTCTCGTGGACCGAAAGGGGAAACCCCGCCGTTGAACATAACCGGGTCAATTCCCAACCTGTGTAATTGGTCACCCCTACATAGCGTGCCTTGCCCGACCTGTAGGCGTATTCGAGCGCAGCCAGCGTCTCCTCTACGGGTATGTTCGCACCGGTAGCGGGTGCCATCCATATATCAACGCTGTCGGTACCCAGGCGCGAAAGCGAAGCATCCAGGGAATCCAGCAAGCCTTTTCGGGACGCGTCGAGGCGTCCCTCGGACCAGTGCCGCGGAATGCCGCCGGACACGGCAAGGACCACCTCTGAGCGCGCAACAAGATCGCCCAGCAGCGATCCAAGTACCGCCTCTGACTGTCCGTCAGAGAAACGTGCGGCCGTGCTGATCAGCGTTCCGCCGGCCTCGACGAACAGGCGCAACTGCTCCCGCGCCGCTTCTTCGTCAACGTCGCTGCCCCAGGTCATTGTCCCGAGGCCGAGCACTGATACCAGTTGTCCGCTACCGCCCGCGTTTCGCCACTGCATACGCCTAAGCCTACTGGCCGAGGGACCCGCGCCGAGTGCGGGCGAGCGGCGAAGGCGAGGACTCATTGAAGGGTAGGCCCGGCACGGTGACGTAGGGTCTTATCTGTGAATTGGATCGAAGCGGCCGTCCTGGGCCTCGTTCAGGGCCTTACCGAATTTTTGCCAATCTCATCAAGTGCACACCTGCGAATCGCCGGAGAGCTTCTGCCCAGGGCACAGGACCCGGGGGCAGCTTTCACGGCGATTACCCAGCTCGGGACAGAAACCGCGGTGATCGTGTACTTCTGGCGGGACATCGTCCGAATCATCAGGGCGTGGTTCGGCTCCCTCACCGGCAAAACCGCGCAGAACGACCCGGACGCTCGAATGGGGTGGCTGGTCATCCTCGGCAGCCTGCCGATCGTCATCCTCGGGCTGCTCTTCCAGGAGCAGATCGAAAGTACGTTCCGCAGTATGTGGCTGGTGGCTACCATGCTGGTCGTTTTCGGCGTGATCCTCGCGGTTGCAGACGCCGTTGGCCGCCAACGGCTGACTCTTGACCGACTGACCTACAAACACGGAATCCTGTACGGGCTTGCGCAGGCGCTCGCTCTTATTCCCGGTGTCTCCCGCTCGGGTGGAACGATCACTGCCGGACTGCTGATGGGCTACACGCGCGAAGCGGCCGCGAGATACTCCTTCCTGCTCGCCATCCCCGCAGTTTTTGGCAGCGGTCTCTACCAGCTCTACAAGAGTGCCGGGACGCCCGGTCCCTATGGCGGCCTGGAGACCCTCCTCGCAACCGTCATCGCCTTCGGGGTGGGCTACGTCATCATCGGGTGGTTCCTGAAGTTCGTCTCCACCCGCAGTTATGGCGTCTTCGTCTGGTACCGGATCGTCCTCGGCCTGGTAATCTTCCTGCTTCTCGGCTTCGGCGTCATTACCGCGTGACGCGTCTGTCGCGCCGATCGCCAACATCCAACCCCGTAAGGTAGAACAGTGATTTCCTGGAATTCCCGGACCGTTCCGGGCCTGCCCGGCAGCCCTCCTCCCATTCGCCTGTGGGACAGCGCCCTGAAGCGCTTCATAGAGCTTCCCGCTGGGCAGCGACAGGGATTGTATGTCTGCGGAATTACACCCTACGACGCCACGCATATGGGCCACGCGGCCACCTACGTGGCATTCGACCTGCTGAACCGGCTCTGGCGGGATGCCGGGTCCGCGGTGGACTACGTCCAGAACGTGACAGACGTAGATGATCCGCTGCTCGAGCGCGCCAGCGCCACCAACGTCGATTGGATGGATCTCGCCCGCTCGCAAACGGACCTTTTCCGAGCGGACATGGAAGCGCTCAACGTCCTCGCTCCCGCCCACTACGTGGGAGCAGTCGAATCCGTCGCTGCCATTGTCCCGGTCATCGAGGATTTGCTGAAGCGCGACCTCGCGTACCGCGTTCCGGGCTCCGAAACCGACCCCGACGGCGATGTGTACTTCTCCGTCGACCAGGCAACGGAACTATCGGACGCCGCCGGAGAAACGCAGTGGAAGCTGGGCTTCATCTCGCATCTGGGCGAAGACGAGATGATTCCCACCTTCGCCGATCGCGGTGGCGATCCTGCCCGACCGGGAAAGCGCAATGCGCTCGACCCCCTGCTCTGGCGGGTCGCCCGGCCGTCGGAGCCGGCGTGGGACGGTGCGTCCCTCGGCGACGGAAGGCCAGGCTGGCACATCGAGTGCTCGGTGATTGCGCTCCAGCATCTCCCGGCGCCTTTCGCGGTGCAGGGCGGGGGAGCGGACCTGATGTTTCCCCACCACGAAATGAGCTCTGGCCACGCGCAGGCCATTTCCGGGCGTCCGCTTGCTCGCCACTACGCGCATGCGGGCATGGTAGGGCTTGACGGCGAGAAAATGAGCAAGTCCAAAGGCAATCTGGTGCTGGTCTCTGCATTGCGCGAAGCCGGGACCGATCCAGCTGCCATTCGCCTCGCCATCCTCGCGAACCACTACCGTTCCGACTGGTCGTGGACATCGATCGGTCTGGATACCGCGCGCTACAGGCTGGATACGTGGCGGGCCGCACTCGCCGGAGCAACGGTGGAATCGGTAGAGGATCTTGTCGGAGCGATGCGGGCGGCGTTGACGGATGACCTTGATGCTCCGGCGGCCCTGCTGGCAGTGGATCGCTGGTGCGCTGAAACAGCGCACCTCGCAGGAACAGACTCAGGCGCGCAGCTGGCTGCTGACGCTTTCGACGCGCTGCTGGGGATCCGGCTGAAGGACTAGTCCTTACGGCGTTTCTTGAGGTAACGCTCAAACTCACGTGCAATTGATTCGCCGCTTGCCTCCGGAAGGTCAGCGGTGTCCTTTGCCTCCTCGAGCTGGCGCACGTATGCCGCAACCTCCGGGTCCTCAGTGGACAGCTCATCCACTCCCCGCTCCCATGCCTCGGCTTCCTCTGCGAGTGCCTGCGTGTCCAGGCCGACGCGGAGTAGTTCTTCAAGCCGGTTCAACAGGGCGAGCTGGGCTTTCGGGGACGGTGACTGTCCGACATAGTGGGGGACGGCCGCCCACATGGACAGGGTGGGTATGTCAGCGAGCTGGCCCACCTCCGCAAGCACTCCCACAATGCCGATCGGTCCCTCGTAGGTGGAGGCCTCGACGTTGAGCGACTCGCGAATGAGGTCGTCGTCGGAAGACACCGTGACCGGAATCGGACGGGTGTGCGGCACATCCGCGAGGAGCGCACCGACCAGGACAAGGCAGTCGACGTCGAGTTCCTTGGCCATACCCACCAGCTCGGCTGTGTATCCGCGCCACTTGTAGGACGGTTCGACACCGTGGACCAGGATGACGTCCAGGTTACTTTCAGGCACTGAGGCCTTGCTGATGCGGGTGGTGGGCCATTTGATGCGCCGCAGTCCGGAGCTATTGCGCCTGATGACGGGCCGGGTGAATTGGAAATCGTAGAACTCGTCGGCATCGATGGTCGAGATCTTTTCCCCGCCCCACTGCGTACCGAGAAACTTCAGAGCATCGCTGGCAGCTTCGCCGGCATCATTCCATCCCTCGAACGCGGCGAGCATGACCGTGACTCTTCCTCCGGTTTCCGTCTCCGGGAACAGGCCGGGAATGCCGTCAGGAACATCCTGAGTCTGGTTGTCTTCGAACGTACTCACCGTTTCACCCTAATCCTCCGCCGCTGTCGTGTCAGGCGCGCCAACGCAGCTTCGCGCAGAGCGGACCCGCCGGCCGGCCCTGCGTGGCCCCGTAGACTTGAGGAATGGTCACCCCTTTCAGCAATACGGCTGTGCCCTCAGATAACGGACAGCGTGCCGAGCACCGTGCTCCCGCGGAGCGCATTCTTCAGGCTGTGCTGTGGGACATGGACGGCACGATCGTGGATACCGAACCGTACTGGATTGAAGCTGAGCGTGCGCTGGTCGCCGCCCACGGCGGATCCTGGTCCGATGAGCAGGCAACGGGCCTGGTAGGCCAGGCACTCACCTTTTCGGCCGGCGTGTTGCAGGCCGCTGGTGTCAGGTTGAGCGTGCGCGAGATCATTGACACGCTCACGACACAGGTGACAGCAAGGGTCAGCGAGTCGGTTCCGTGGCGTCCGGGTGCCCGCGAACTCCTGACCGCCCTGCGGCAGGCCGGGATTCCCTGTGCACTGGTCACGATGTCCGAGCAGCAATTGGCGCTCGAGGTGTCACGCCACCTGCCGGAGGGTGCGTTCGAATTGTTGGTAACCGGTGACCAGGTAGCCCGGGGAAAGCCTGATCCCGAGGCATACCAGAGGGCCTTTGACTTCCTCTCGGAAGGTCGCATGCTACACAAGGAGCGCGTGGTGGCCATCGAGGATTCCCTTCCCGGGGTCACATCAGCCAGGGCCGCGGGAGTAGTCACCCTTGGCGTACCGCACTTCGTTGCCTTGCCCGCTGAATCCGCTGACCACCAGTGGACCAGCCTCGCCGGACGCACCGTGGAAGATGTTGAAGACCTCGTCCACTTCCACGTTGGACGCGCTACAGGCGAAAGGGCAACTGCGTGAATAGGTCACGACGCCCTGAGCCCGTACGCCAGGAAGGTATTCCGCTAGGGCGGATCTTCGGTATTCCGGTTGTACTGGCATGGTCATGGTTCATCATCACGGCTTTCGTGGTCATCGTCTTCGGCCCGCAGGTGGCAGACCTGTACCCTGCCATTGGCTTGGGCGCGTACGGCGTTGCCCTCACCTATGCCGTCCTGCTCGCAGCGTCCGTCCTCATACATGAACTTGCACACGCGCTCTCAGCCCGAAGGTTCGGGTGGCCGACCACGCGTATCGTCCTGAATCTCTGGGGCGGACATACCCAGTTTGAAAACTTCGCCGCCAGCCCCGGCAGGTCATTGGTCGTCGCCATGGCGGGACCCGCAGCCAACCTGGTCCTTGCTGTCGCCGGGTGGGGAGCGCTGGTCATCATCGAACCAACCGGCGTGTTAAATCTCCTGGCCAATATACTGATCTGGGCCAACTTCCTTGTCGCGGCCTTCAACGTACTGCCCGGCCTGCCCCTCGACGGCGGACGGATCGTCGAATCTGCTGTTTGGCGTGCTACCGGCAGCCAGGAAAAAGGAACGGTGGCCGCCGGCTGGACAGGGAGGGCTATCGCCGTCCTCCTCGTTGCTGCCGTTGTGCTGGTGCCACTTCTTGGCGGTTCCCAACCCAGCACCGTCACGGTGATTGTCGCCGTCGTTATGGGCGGTTTCCTATGGCTCGGGGCCAGCTCAGCGATAGCCAACGCTCAGATGCGGCTGAGACTACCCGAAGTCAGCGCAGGGAGATTGAAGCGTCCCGCGATGAGCGTCCCGGCGGGAACCTCCGTCCAGCAGGTCCGGCGGCTGCTCGCCGACCGGCCAGGGCACGAGGTCGTCCTGACCAGCCCGGATGGGCTGCCGGAAGCGGTGGTGGACCAAGGCGCGTTGACGGCCGTCCCCGATACGCAGGCCGAGGGTACGTCGGCGAATGCTGTCGCCCGCGCGCTCGCGCCGGGCGCCTACGTGCCTGAATTTGCCGAAGGGCAGGAACTGGTGCAGTATCTGGCCAGGCTCGCCGGAAGTGAGTACGCGGTGACAGACCGGCAAGGGTCGGTCACCGGTGTTCTGCATCAGTCCGTTGTCATCGCGGCTATCACAGGCCGTGCTCAACCAGGCAGTAACTGACACTACGCATACCCACGAACACGGGCGCCGTCAGGTTGCCTCAGCAGAACCACCGGAGGACTCCATGAACACCAGCCAGCATGAGACGGATGAGGCTCCGTCCAACCAGCGCTCTGCGCCGCAACCCCACGGCGCGGCAGCCCGCCGCGGGCCGCTGCGTCCCGGTGAGCGCGTACAGTTGACCGACGAGAAGGGGCGAATGAACACCGTTACCCTGACTCCGGGCGGTGCATTCCACACTCACAAGGGGTTTCTCAGCCACGACCAGCTGATCGGCATTCCTGAAGGAACGATCGTCACCAACACCACCGGCGGCCAGTATCAGGCACTCCGCCCGCTGCTGTCCGACTTCGTCCTGTCGATGCCTCGCGGCGCTGCGGTTGTCTACCCCAAGGATGCCGGTCAGATCATCACCATGGCAGACATCTTTCCGGGAGCCCGGGTAGTGGAAGCCGGTGTGGGTTCGGGTGCACTGTCCATCTCGCTGCTCCGTGCGGTCGGTGACAACGGATACCTGCACTCGTTCGAACGCCGCGAGGAATTCGCGGACATCGCCAAAGGCAATGTCGAAACGATCTTCGGCGGCGAACATCCCGCCTGGCAGATCACGCTCGGGGATTTCCAGGAGCAGGTTCTGGAAACGGAGCAGCCGGGAAGCGTTGACCGCGTCGTTCTGGACATGCTTGCGCCATGGGAGTGCCTTGACGCCGTCGCCACCGTGCTGGCACCGGGCGGAGTGTGGATCAGCTATGTGGCCACCGTTACCCAGCTTTCCCGGACAGCGGAGTCGATCCGCGCCGATGGCCGGTTCACTGAACCGGACGCGTGGGAGTCGATGGTGCGTGGGTGGCACCTTGAAGGACTGGCTGTGCGCCCCGACCACCGCATGGTGGCGCATACCGGATTCCTGCTCATTACCCGCCGTCTCGCGCACGGAGTGACCGGAATCAGCACGAAGCGCCGACCGTCGAAGACCGGATTCAGTGAAGATGACCTCAACGCCTGGACGCCGCAGGCGGTGGGCGAGCGCTCAGTGTCGGACAAACGGCTGCGGCGGGTCGCGCGTGATGCAAGTTCGACCATCCAGCGCGGCGCATTGTCGGCCGAGGAGGCGCAGTTCCGGCGTGAATCCGAGGCGTCGCGGCAGACCGACTGACCCGAGCGCTTCCGAGATGACGAAGTTGTCACTTTCGGCATAATCCGATGTGCACTGCGCTATGGTCAAAAGAGAACGCAACAGACAACGGTGAAGGTGGCGATCGCGTTGGATACATCGAGTAATGAGTCCGGAACGCCTCGGTCCGCGCCCAATGCCAACCCGGCTCCGACCGACGGACAGCTGGCAGTTGCGCAGCGCCAGATCAATGTTCTACGGGACAAGCTTCGGCACATTGATCGACAACTGGCGTCCGCTACGCAGAACAACTCCAAGCTTGTTTCGGCGCTGGAAGCCGCCCGGACCGAAATTGTTCGGCTCAAGGCGGCACTCGAAAAGGAGGGGGCCGCGCCCTTCAGCTTCGCGACTGTGATCGAAGTGAACGCCCGTATTTCGTCCGGCGAGGCTAACGGTGCTCAGGCCGCACAACAGGTCAGCGCTGACATCTTCCAGTCGGGCCGGAAGCTGCGGGTCGCTGTCAGTCCGCTTGTGAACATGGACCAGCTGATGCCCGGGCAGGAAGTTCTGCTGAACGAGTCCTTGACAATCGTCGCGGCGCTTTCATTCGAGCGCGCCGGCGAACTGGTGACCACCAAGGAACTGCTCGGCAAGGACAGGGTTCTGGTCATCGGGCGCGCCGACGAAGAGCGCGTAGTCCGGTTGAGCGGCCCATTGCAGCAGCAGAAGATCCGTGTCGGGGATGCATTGTCCGTGGACAACCGGACTGGTTATGCGCTGGAGAAGATTGCACGTTCTGAGGTGGAGAACCTCGTTCTCGAAGAAGTGCCTGACATTGCTTACGAGGATATTGGAGGTCTGGGACCGCAGATTGAGCAGATTCGCGACGCCGTCGAGCTGCCTTTCCTCCACCCGGACCTCTACCGCGAGCACGGGTTGAAGGCTCCCAAGGGGATTCTGCTCTATGGTCCGCCAGGGTGCGGCAAAACGCTCATCGCCAAAGCCGTAGCCAATTCGTTGGCGGCGAGGGCAATCGAGCGTACCGGATCAGAGGAAACCCGCAGTTACTTCCTTAACATCAAGGGTCCCGAGCTGCTGGACAAGTATGTCGGTGAAACGGAACGGCACATTCGGCTAATTTTTGCCCGTGCACGTGAGAAAGCATCGGACGGCTCGCCCGTTGTCGTCTTTTTCGACGAAATGGATTCGCTGTTCCGCACGCGCGGTACCGGAGTGTCATCCGATGTAGAGACAACCATCGTGCCGCAGCTGCTCAGCGAGATCGACGGTGTCGAGAAGCTCGAGAACGTCATCGTGATCGGTGCTTCGAACCGTGAGGACATGATCGATCCAGCCATCCTCCGCCCGGGACGCCTCGATGTGAAGATCAAGATCAACCGACCGGATGCCGAGGGTGCGGCGGAGATTTTTGCGAAGTACGTGACCGGCAACCTACCCCTTCACAGGGATGATCTCGCCGAATACGGCGGCAGCACCGCTGCCGCCATCCAGGCTATGGTCCGCCGCACTGTGGAGAAGATGTATTCGACGGAGAAATCGAACGAGTACCTGGAGGTGACCTACGCCAACGGTGACACGGAGATGCTCTACTTCAAGGACTTCAACTCCGGCGCAGTCATCCAGAACGTCGTGGACCGCGCGAAGAAGAGCGCAATTAAGGACTTCCTGCTGAACGGTCAGAAGGGGTTGCGAATCGAGCACCTGCTGCAAGCCGTGGTGGACGAGTTCCGCGAACACGAGGACATGCCGAACACCACAAATCCCGATGACTGGGCGCGCATCTCGGGCAAGAAGGGTGAGCGCATCACCTACATCCGGACCATCGTGCAGGGCAAGGCAGGGCAGGAACCGGGCAAGACCATCGAAACCACCGCCAACACCGGGCAGTATCTGTGACGGAACCTTCATCCACTGCTGCATCAACAGTCGATGTGCCGCCTCTGACCGTCCACCGTGTCATGGGCACTGAAACCGAATACGGAATCATCGCTCCCGGTATCTCCGATGCGAATGCGACCGTGCTTTCCACACAGGTTGTGAACGCGTACGCTGCAACACTGCGCGAAGGTTTGGGGAATCTCGCCGGTACCCGTTGGGACTACACGGACGAAGCCCCGCTGTCCGACGCCCGCGGCTGGCAGATGGGACGGTCCGTCGCTGACTCTTCCCAGCTCACCGATGAACCCCCAGTGCTCACGGCGGAGGAGGTCGCCCTCGTTGACCAGGGCGGCACCGATCCTTCGGAAGATGCTGCGGTGCTGATGAACCTCGTCCTGAGTAACGGCGCGCGGCTTTACGTGGACCACGCCCACCCGGAGTACTCAAGTCCGGAGGTAACGAACCCGCTGGATGTTGTGCGCTGGGATCGTGCCGGAGACGTTGTTGTGCAGCGCGCCATGGCCCGTATCGCGGCTACCCACGGCTTCGCGCCCGTCATCCTCTACAAGAACAACACCGACAGCAAGAGTGTTTCGTACGGGTCCCACGAAAACTATCTTGTACCCCGAAGCGTTCCCTTCGGCAGGATCGCCGCCGCATTGATCCCGTTCTTCGTGACCCGCCAGGTCATGTGCGGAGCGGGACGGGTGGGTCTAGGTTCCCTCAATCAGCAGCCCGGTTTCCAGCTGAGCCAGCGGGCAGACTTCTTCGAGAATGAAGTTGGTCTGGAAACCACCGTCCGCAGGCCGATCATCAATACACGGGACGAGCCGCACGCGGTCGCCGAGAAGTATCGCCGACTGCACGTCATCATCGGTGATGCGAATCTGAGCGAGGTATCCAACTATCTGAAGCTCGGAACTACCTCGCTTATTCTGTCGCTGATCGAACATGAGCTGGTTCCCATCCCGGAAATTGCCGAACCGGTCCGGGAACTGCAGGCGGTCAGTCACGACCCCTCCCTGCGTCACCTCATCAGACTCACCGATGGTCGAAGGGTGACAGCCCTCGACATTCAGCAGATGTATCTCGAAGCTGCACTGTCCGCAGTGACCGCCCAGGGCGGGGGAGATGCACAAACAGCGGATGTGCTTGCCCGGTGGGAGTCCCTGATTGAAACGCTGCGTCGAGATCCCATGGAAGCTGCCGGTCAGGTGGACTGGGTCGCCAAGCTGAAAGTATTACAGGCATACCGTGACCGGGATGGCCTCGGTTGGAAAGATCCACGGCTGGCGCTTATCGACCTACAGTACGCGGATCTCAGGCCGGACAAGGGTATCTATTACCGTCTCGCTGCCAGGAACGCAATGGAACGCCTGGTGAGCTACGACGACGTCGTTGCGGCAGTCACGGATCCGCCCACGGACACGCGGGCCTACTTTCGCGGACGCTGTATCTCCGCCTTCCCGAAGGAAGTGGTTGGTGCGAGCTGGGATTCCATTATCTTCGAACTGCCGTCGCAGCGAAGACTTCAGCGTATCCAGACGCGCGAACCACTTCGCGGGACAGCCGCGTTGACGGAGGAATTGTTCGCCGGTTCGCGGACGGCGGAGGAATTTGTGTCCCGGCTGCAGGGCGGTCCGGAACCCAGCATGGCACCATAGAAGTAGCCGACAACAGGCCGAAGAGAAGGGCTCTCATCATGGCAACACAGGACCAGCGGAACACCGGATCACGCCCCGAGGAGCAGGACGAGGCCACCGTCGACACTGCGCAGGCGCCTGCCGCCGCTCAGTCGCAGGACAGCAGCCAGACCGAAGGTGTAGATGACCTTCTGGATGAGATCGACGGCGTACTTGAATCCAACGCGGAAGAGTTCGTCCGGGGATTCGTGCAGAAGGGTGGACAGTAGCGCATGCTGCCGGAAGACGCGGCCGCAACCATAGGCCGGGCCGCCTCCACTTCTTTCTCCGACTACATCGCCGCACAGAATCCAGCCGCGCTTCCCTCCGCCCGCGATGCAGCGAACCATTCGGCCGGTGGCGCTGACCTCGCGCCGCACGCCACAACCATCGTGTCGCTCACCTATGCGGGCGGCGTGCTGATGGCCGGTGACCGGCGCGCAACGATGGGCAACATCATTGCCGGCCGCCACATTGAGAAGGTTTTTCCGGCGGACATGTTCTCGGTCCTCGGGATCGCCGGAAGCGCTGGAATCGCGCTCGATATCACGAGATTGTTCCAGGTCGAACTGGAGCACTATGAGAAAATCGAGGGCACACGGATGAGCCTCGACGGTAAAGCGAACCGCCTTGCCGCCATGATCAGGGCAAACCTGCCGCTGGCGCTCCAGGGCCTGGCCGTTGTGCCGCTCTTCGCTGGTTTCGATACCACCCGCAGGGTCGGACGACTTTTCTCCTTCGACGTCACCGGCGGCCGTTACGAGGAGCAGGAGCACCATTCCGTCGGCTCCGGTTCCGTTTTCGCCCGCGGTGCACTCAAGAAGCTGTGGAAGCCCAACCTCGGGGAAGACGACGCCGTGAAGGTGACGGTGGAAGCCCTGTATGACGCGGCAGATGACGATTCCGCAACGGGCGGCCCGGACGTCGTGCGCCAGCTCTGGCCCGTGGTCTACACGGTCAACGGTGCGGGAGCGCGGCGAATCCCCGAACGAACGCTGGCGGAAGCCGCCGAGGACATCATCGCGTCGCGCTCGGTCTCAGGGCGGGAGGCTTAGCAATGACTCAGCAGTTCTACGTTTCCCCCGAACAACTCATGAAGGACCGAGCCGATTTCGCGCGTAAGGGCATTGCACGCGGCCGGTCCGTCGTTGTTCTCAGCTGCAGGGAAGGCATCGCACTGGTCGCCGAAAATCCCTCACCCTCGCTGCACAAGCTTGGCGAAATCTACGACCGCATAGCGTTTGCTGCCGTGGGCAAGTACAACGAGTTCGAGAGTCTTCGCCAGGCCGGCGTGCGGTATGCGGACGTGCGCGGCTATTCGTATGACCGCGAGGACGTGACCGCTCGCGGCCTTGCGAGCGTCTACGCGCAAAGCCTCGGCGCGGTCTTCACCGCTGAAAGCAAGCCGTTCGAGGTGGAGCTTGCGGTGGCGGAGGTCGGCGCGTCCAGTGCGCAGGACCACATCTATCGGTTGACCTTCGACGGTTCCATTGCCGATGAAACCGGCTTCATTGTGATGGGAGGTCAGGCTGACGCCGTCGTCGAAGCCCTCAAGGACCGCTGGAACGCTGACCAGAATTTCGGTGAAGGCATTCGTGCAGCAGTTGACTCCCTTCGCTATGACGGCGGGCCAAACTCCCAGCCCAGGGAGCATCCCGGTTCGAAAACCCTCGAGGTGGCGGTTCTGGACCGCAATCCACTGACAACGCGCGGCAGCGTCCGTGCCTTCCGCCGTATTAGCTCCCACGAGCTCGATGTCATGCTGACCCCGGACGGGGCGTCACTGTAATGGACCGCCGGATCTACGGAATTGAGACAGAGTTCGGCATTGCCTACTCCGGTCCCAACTCCCGGCCGCTCTCGCCGGAGGAAGTGGCTCGCTACCTCTTCCGCAAGGTAGTGAGCTGGGGCCGGTCCTCGAACGTTTTCCTGACCAATGGGTCACGTCTTTACCTGGACGTGGGCTCGCACCCTGAATATGCAACCGCCGAGTGCGACGACGTCGCACAGCTCATCGCGCATGATCGCGCCGGCGAACTCATCCTCGAAGACCTGATTGCCGAGGCTCAGCGCAAGCTCAGCCAGGAGGGTTACGACGGCCGGGTCTACCTTTTCAAGAACAACACCGATTCCGCCGGCAACTCCTACGGATCCCATGAGAACTACCTCATACCGCGCAAGCTGGAATTTTCCCGTCTGTCCGACATCCTGATCCCGTTCCTCGTTACCCGCCAACTCCTCGTCGGAGCAGGCAAAGTTCTGAAGACGCAGTCAGGGTCGCTGTACGCTTTTTCACAGCGCGCCGATCACATCTGGGAAGGTGTGTCTTCAGCGACTACCCGCTCGAGGCCGATCATCAATACCCGGGACGAGCCGCATGCCGACGCCGAATATTACCGGCGCCTCCATGTCATCGCGGGTGATTCGAACATGTCGGAAACAACCACGCTGCTGAAAATCGCGTCCGTCGATCTGATCCTGCGCATGATTGAAGCCGGTGTCATCATGCGGGACTTCCGCCTGGAGAATCCCATTCGGAGCATCCGGGAGATCTCACACGACCTCACTGGCAAGCAGCCGTTGAAGCTGGCCAATGGGCGTCGTGTATCAGCACTGGACATCCAGCGGGAGTATCTGAATCGTGCACGCGCCTTCGTCGCTGCTGAGGGAGCGCATACTCCGCACCTTCCACGGGTTCTGGAACTGTGGGAGCGGACCTTGAACGCCGTTGAAACCGGCGACCACACGCTGGTCGATCGCGAGATCGACTGGGCGATCAAGAAGAAGCTCGTGGATCGCTACATGGAACGAAACAACCTCGACCTTGATTCAGCACGGATCGCCCAGCTCGACCTCACCTATCACGACATCTCGCGGTCGCGGGGCCTATTTTTCATGTTGCAGGCCCGCGGGGAGACTGAGCGCGTAGTGGACGACGTCGACATCAAGGCCGCGGTCGATATTCCGCCCCAAACCACCCGGGCTCGGCTGCGGGGCGAGTTCGTGCGCCGCGCGAAGGAAGCCAACCGCGATTTCACCGTCGACTGGGTGCACCTGAAGCTCAATGACCGGGCACAGCAGACCATCCTCTGCAAGGACCCGTTCGCCGCAGAAGACGAGCGCGTGAATGCTCTTCTGGAGCATCTCTAGGCCCTGTCCCGCTCACCGGAACGGGAGAAACTTTTCCACCCAACCCGTTAGGGTAGGTAAGTCCGGTGCCGAGAGGACGGCCGGCAGGATCGCGGAACCGCGTTCTCCATCCCACGTGAAAGAAATACTGTGCGCAAAGTATTAGCATTCCTGCTGCCCACGATGCTGTTCCTGACGGCATGCGGCGGAGCAAGCACACCCGCGGAGTTCGACCAGGACGGCAAGTCCGCCGGGGCAGTTGAGACCCTTGAATCGGTAGAGGTCACCGACGCCGGACCGGACACCGCTCCGGAAGTTGAGTTTGACGCTCCGCTTGACATCACGGAACAAGGTGCTCGCGTCATGACCGAGGGGGACGGCGCGGCCCTCGAGGCGGGCCAGAACGTGAGCGTCCATGTTCTGTCTCTCAACCCTGAGGACGGGAGCCCGCTTCAGAACTCGTATGAGGCCGGGGCGCCCCAGACCCTACCGCTGGATGAAGAGCTTCAGGAAGTCTATCCGCCGCTATATGAAGTCCTCCTTGGATCCAAGGTGGGCTCCCACGT
The DNA here is from genome assembly GCF_055657625.1 of Arthrobacter sp. KKT183. Taxonomy (NCBI): domain Bacteria; kingdom Bacillati; phylum Actinomycetota; class Actinomycetes; order Micrococcales; family Micrococcaceae; genus Arthrobacter; species Arthrobacter sp. KKT183. The sequence goes on from NZ_CM145770.1 coordinate 1,853,209, forward strand.
AGCCTTTGCAATACCTGCGGAAGAAGAAGTGCCCCAGTCCCAGGATGTGCTCTTGATGCTGCAGGTAATCAGTGCCGAGAACCCTCCTCAGAAGCTCTCCTCTGAGGAAGTTGCCGAGCTTGAGGAAGCCGGACAGCTGCCTACTGTGACGCTTAACGACGAGGGTGTTCCCTCGATCGAATTCCCGGACAACGAAGCCCCAGCAGACCTCGTCGTCAAGGTCATCGAAGAGGGAACCGGCGAAGAGGTTACGGAAGCGGACACTATCGCAGCCAATTACACCGGATGGTCCTGGCAGGGCGAGCAGTTCGATTCCAGCTTCGATCGCGGTGAACCCTCCGAGTTCCCGCTCAGCGGTGTCATCCCCGGGTGGACCCAGGGACTGTCCGGCCTGAAGGTCGGCGCCAAGGTCCTGCTCGTGATTCCGTCCGACATGGCGTACGGTGATCAGCCGGCGCAGGGACCGGCCGGACCGCTCGCTTTCTATGTCGAAATAGTCGAAAAAGTATCCGCAGAGTAAGAGGAGTTTCTATGTCTTTCGGACAGCGTGAATATGACCGCACCAAGCCAGAGGTCGATTTCCCCGGCGAGGACCTTCCGGCGGACCTCATCATCAAGGACCTGATCGAAGGAACAGGCCGTGAAGCGGAAGTGGGGGATACCGTCTCCGCGCACTACGTCGGCGTCGCATTCTCCACCGGGGAGGAGTTCGACTCCTCCTGGAACCGCGGTACGCCGTTGGACTTCCGTATCGGAGTGGGTCAGGTCATCCAGGGTTGGGACCAGGGTATTGCGGGCATGAAGGTCGGCGGACGGCGCCGGCTGGAGATCCCGCCGCATCTCGCGTACGGCGATAGCGGCGCAGGCTCAGCCATTGCACCCGGAGAGTCACTGATCTTCATCGTGGACCTGATGGGCGTCCGGTAACGGACCGAAACGCGGGCGGGCAGCAACACCGAATGGTGTGGCTGCCCGCCCTTCGTCGTTGAACCTCTTCGGGAAGGTATTCTTGCCACCGTGTCAGCGAAACGAACGGAGCGCCTGCTCACCTTGGTGATGATGCTCCTATCCACCCGTCAGGGATGGACCAAGGAGGACCTGTTCCGTGAGATCGAACAGTATGAACAGGCGCCCACGCCCGCTGCCCGGGAGAAGCTCTTCGACCGGGACAAAGCCACGCTGAGGGAACAGGGCATCCCGCTTGAGGCATTCACTGAAAATCCTCTGTTCGACAATGACAATGCGTCCATCCGCTATCGGATCAACGCTGAAGATTACCGCCTCCCAGGGATGAGTTTCACTGCCGCTGAGTCCGCGGCCCTCACCATCGCGGCGGGTATGTGGGAGGAAGCCTCGCTGGGTGCGGCGGCATCACGCGCGCTACGAAAGTTGCAGGGCAGGGGAGTAGGCACGGAGACGGTCTCTCCGTCTCCGATCAATGCCCGTATCCAAACGAACGAACCGTTCTGGGACGCGCTTTGGCAAGCCACCACAGGACGCCGAGTGATTCTGTTCGGGTACAGGGCGGCAAGTACCGGGGAGGAGCGGGAGCGCAGGGTGCAGCCGTGGGGAATGGGGAGCCGGTTCGGACACTGGTATCTGGTTGGCTTTGATCTCGACCGGGAGGCAGAGCGCTGGTTCCGCCTTACCCGCATGACCACGCCCCCCGCAACACTGGGCGGTACTTACAGCGTTCCGGCCGGCTTTTCCATGTCCGCTTCGCTCGCAACACTCAAGGCCGAGAATCCTGGCCGACGGGCGACCGTCGCAATCCGGACGGGAACCTGCCATCTCCTCCGGGCGCGGCCCGGCGCACGCTCAACCCTGCACGGTGATGGGTGGGACATCCTGACATTTCCTTACTCAGATGAAGCAACAGCGGCAGGTGTGATCGCGTCCTTCGGAGCGAACGCTGAAGCGCTCTCCCCGGAACCGCTGGTTGCGGAAGTACGACGCCTGCTGACCGGTGCGGCGCGTGCGCTGCGGGACACGCCGCCGTCGTTCTCTCTGGAAGGAAACTTCACGGCACAACCTGCCTCCCGGCCAACCGCTTCCACCGAGGACCGGGTGTTACGGCTGCTCGACCTGGTGCCCTATCTGCTCAACAACCCAGGAGTGGAGGTGGCCGAAGCGGCCCGCGCCTTCAGCATCACCCCGGCTCAGCTGATCAGGGATGTGGAGTTGCTCTTCGTGAGCGGTCCGCGCTTCTACCCGGACGGCCTGATAGACATCCAGCTCGAGGACGGCCGAATTTATATCAGCGACCCCCAGTCGCTGGGCGATCCCATCCGCTTCGGCCTTGATGAAGTCTGCGCACTCCTGGTGGGACTGGATACCCTGATCAACCTCCCTGGCCTGCCCGATCACTCAGCGGTCCGCTCGGCACGGGAAAAGCTCCGCGCGGGTGCAGGGGAGGCAGGGCGCATGAATGACTCGATCGCCACGAGGATCACGGAAGACGAGGTTGCTCCTGTCCTTGCCGCGGTGCGTGCCGGAATCGAGCAGCGGAGACAGTTGCACCTGCGCTACGTCGTACCTGCCCGTGACGAGGTGACCGAGAGGTTCGTGGAGCCTCTCAGCGCGTTCCTCCACGAGGATGCCTGGTACCTGGATGCCTGGTGTCACAGCGCCGGCGGCCGTCGCAACTTTCGGCTTGACCGCATCCAGCGGGTGGAACTGACCGAACTGCCGAGCACACAGAAGGCGGAGACTCCATCCGTGATCTTCGACCGGTCAGTCGCAGATCATAAGGTTGTGCTTATCCTGGGCCCAAGCGCGCAGTGGATCGCGCAATCCTATGCGGCTGAGCGAACAGCGAAGACTGACGATGGCAGGCTTGTCGCGGAAATCAGTGTCGGCACCACCGCCTGGCTACCCGGTCTGGTGGCGAGCCTTGGAGGTGAGTGCAGCGTGGCATCCCCGCAAAAGGAGCGGGAACATGCCCTCAGCTTCATTGACGCAGCGCTGGCCGTTCGAGCACCGCGCACCGCCACCTAGACTTGACCCTATGGAATGGTGGACGTGGATTCTTCTGTGGCTCGCGCTAGCCGCGCTGTCGCTTCTCTTTCTGGGTTTCCTCGCTTGGCGCCTCTTCCGTGGCTTCACCGCGCTCATGGAGGAAGCAGGGCGAGCCTCGGAGCTCTTGGCACCTGATTTCGGCACTGCCGAGCGGACTGCTGAGGAGCGGCGGGTGCCCCTCGCCGTTTTTGCAGCTCCTGCTGTGGTCCGCACCCAGAATGCTGTTGCCTCCAGGACCCGCAAGTGGCAGCGGTTGGAGCGAAGAGTACGGCGGCGCTCACTTCACGGGCAGCCTCAGCTCCTGCGTGACTTACCGCACCTATGACCTAGACTTGAATTCAGACTCACCGAGAGGACATTCGTCATGCAGATCCAGGGTTGGCACATCCTTATCATCATCGTTATCGCGATCCTGCTGTTTGGCGCGCCCAAACTCCCCGGTCTGGCGCGCAGCGTCGGCCAGTCACTCCGTATCTTCAAGTCGGAAGTCCGGCAGATGAAGGAAGAAAACGGTTCCACCGACCCTGATGATTCCGCGCCGGTAGAAGGACGGGTAATGGATCAGCCCCGCCGCGATGAAGCGCCGCGGAGCACCGATCCCCAGCACGGCTCCACCCGCTCCTCGGGACCGGGCAGCTCGTCTTCAACCAGCTGAGCAGGATGCCGAGGGTAAAAGGGCGCAAATCGAACCCCGAGGGGAGGATGGCGCTCAAAGAACATCTGATCGAGGCGCGCAACCGGCTTTTCAAGTCCGCCATCGCGCTCGTCGTGGGGACCGTCGTCGGATTCTTCATTTACAACCCGGTGCTCGAAGCCCTCGCTGAGCCGGTACGGAACATCAATGAGATTGACGGAAGAAATGCGGCGCTGAATTTCGACGGCGTCGGGTCCCCTTTTGACCTGATGATTCAGATCTCGGTCTTCCTCGGTCTCGTGATCGCCAGCCCCGTCTGGCTCTACCAGCTGTGGGCATTCATCACGCCGGGTCTGCGCGTCAAGGAACGGCGCGTCGCGCTCGGTTTCATCGCCGTTGCCGTTCCACTGTTCATCGGAGGCCTTTCCCTGGCCTGGCTGATCCTGCCGGGTGCGGTGCGGGTACTGACAGACTTCACACCGGAAGGTTTCGCGAACCTCATTTCGGTTCCTGTGTACATAACCTTCCTCCTGCGGCTGATGCTCGCTTTCGGTATTGCCTTCCTCCTGCCCGTGGTGCTCTTCGGACTCAACCTCGTGGGTGTCATCAAAGGCAAGCAAGTGTTGAAATCCTGGCGCGTCACCGTGTTCCTTATCTGCCTGTTCGCGGCGATGGCGGCACCAGGCGGAGATGCCATGAGCATGTTCTACCTGGCGGTACCGTTGCTGCTGCTGTTTTTCGTGGCAGTCGCGCTCTGCCTGGTTAATGACAAACGCCGTGATAAACGAAACGCTGCGAGGGACGCTGACATTGAGGCCAATGCGGATAGCGCCTCAAGGATCGACGGGCTCTGAGCCCGGCTCAATTGCAGGAGCCGCGACCCTGCAGAGCTTAGGCTTGAACCATGACCTCCCCAGCCGAGCGGTACCAGGCAGCGCAGGCACGCAACCGGTACGAGAAAACCCGGCTTCACCAGTTTGAACAGACCCTCGGTTTTGAGCTCGACGAGTTCCAACGCGAATCGTGCACGTCACTTGAAGCGGGCAGGGGAGTCCTCGTAGCCGCGCCCACAGGCGCAGGAAAGACAGTAGTCGGGGAATTCGCCATCTACATGGCGCTCAAGGACCACCTCAAGGCGTTCTACACCACCCCCATCAAAGCGCTCAGCAATCAGAAGTACGCGGAGCTTGCCGCGGTCCATGGAGCAGACCGCGTAGGCCTGCTCACCGGTGACACGAGTATCAACTCTGAAGCCCCCGTCGTCGTGATGACTACCGAAGTTCTTCGCAACATGCTGTATGCGGACTCGGATACCCTTGCCGGCCTCGGATATGTCGTCATGGATGAGGTGCACTACCTGGCTGACCGGTTCCGTGGCGCTGTGTGGGAAGAGGTGATCATCCACCTGCCAACCGAGGTCAAGGTTGTTTCCCTGAGTGCAACGGTGTCCAACGCGGAGGAATTCGGGGCCTGGTTGGATACCGTGCGGGGAGACACCGATGTGGTGGTGTCCGAGCACCGGCCCGTACCGCTCTGGCAGCACGTGATGGTCGGTCATGATCTGCTCGACCTCTTCGCAGGGGAGGTCGCCTTCGACGAGGCAGCGGCCGAGGGATCCTCAACCGGCGCGGAGGAAAAATTCGCCGTGAATCCGGAGCTGCTAAATCTGGCCACCACCGAAACCCGATTGAATCAAAGGGCCCGCTGGGGGGCGGGAGGCTCCAAGCGAGGGCGGGGCAACACGAACCGTTACCAGCAGCCACAGGCTGCTGTGCGACGGGCAAGCCGCCCCCAGGTGATTTCTGCCCTCGACAGGGAAGGTCTTCTGCCGGCGATCACCTTCATTTTCTCGCGCAATGGCTGCGAGGGAGCAGTTACACAGTGCCTCGATGCCGGGCTATGGCTCACCACGGAATACGAGCGCGGCGTCATCAGTGAGCGGGTCGAGGAAGCAACCCTCGACATCCCGGAGGAGGATCTGGAGATACTTGGGTTCTGGTCCTGGCGTGAAGGGCTGATCCGCGGGTTTGCCGCGCATCACGCGGGGATGCTGCCTACCTTCAAGGAAGTAGTGGAGAAGCTTTTCGAAGAGGGACTGGTCAAAGCCGTTTTCGCTACCGAGACCCTGGCTCTCGGAGTGAATATGCCGGCCAGGTCGGTGGTGCTCGAGAAACTCGACAAGTTCAACGGGGAAGCCCACGTGAACATCACGGCGGGAGAGTACACGCAGCTTACCGGCCGGGCTGGCCGTCGGGGAATCGACGTGGAGGGTCACGCCGTCGTGCTCTGGCAGTCGGGGACAGATCCCGGGGCGGTCGCCGGTCTCGCCTCGCGCCGGACCTACCCGCTGAACTCCAGCTTCCGGCCAACCTACAATATGAGCATCAACCTTGTCTCGCAGTTCGGACAGTACCGGACGCGGGAGATTCTTGAGACCTCGTTCGCCCAGTTTCAGGCTGACCGCTCGGTGGTGGGCCTGGCTCGTCAGGTCCGCACACGCGAGGAATCCCTCAAGGGCTACGCGGAGGCGATGACGTGCCACCTCGGTGACTTCTCCGAGTACTCCTCGATCCGCCGGGAACTGTCCGATCTCGAGGCTGCCGCATCCAGGGCGGGCAGCCGGAACCGGCGAAGCGCCGCTGCCGCCTCTCTTGAAGGACTGCGCCCAGGCGACGTCGTCGATATTCCTGCCGGTCGGATCGCGGGCTATGCGGTCGTGCTGTCTGCTGACGCAACGCGGGATCCCCGCCCTACCGTTCTCACCATGGAAAAACACGTTCGCCGGCTGTCGGTACAGGACCTCGACGGGCCGGTGGCGGTTCTTTCGCGGATCAGGGTTCCGAAACAGTTCGACGCGCGAAAGCCGAAGGACCGCCGGGACCTCGCTGCCTCTCTCAGGAACTCCCTGAACGACCGGCGCCCGCCCGCCACCAGAGCGCCGGTTGAGTTCCCAGCGACCGGTACCGAGCGTCAGGAAAAGGCGATTGCTGAGCTCCGCCGCCGGCTCAGGGCGCATCCCTGCCATGGCTGCAGCGACCGCGAGAACCACGCCCGGTGGGCCGAACGATGGTGGAAGCTGCGCCGGGAGACAGACCGCCTGGTCCAACAGATCCAGGGCCGCACAAACACCATCGCGAAAACGTTCGACCGGGTTTCCGAAGTACTGCTTGAGTATGGCTACCTTCAGGAAGACGCCGATCAGGGCCTGTCCACCACACCTGCAGGTCAGAAGCTGCGCCGCATCTATGGCGAAAAGGATTTGCTGATCGCGCTGTCCCTGGAGCACGGCGGATTCGACGACCTCGATGCGGCGGAGCTCGCTGCGTTTGCGTCGGCGCTCGTCTACCAGGCTAAACGGGAGGAACGCGGACTTCGTCCACGGATGCCGTCAATCTCCCTTGAGACGTCGATCGACGTCGTTATCCGCCAGTGGTCACGCCTGACGGATATGGAGGAGCAGTACCGTCTGTCGGTCACGAGTGAACCTGACTTCGGCCTGGTGTGGCCGATCTACAAGTGGGCGCGAGGAAAGGGGCTCCAAAGCGCCCTGCAGGGTACCGATCTCGCGGCCGGGGACTTCGTCCGGTGGACCAAGCAGATCATCGACCTCATCGACCAATTGGCCAAAGTACCGGATCTGCCCCCCGGTTTCCGCCGCCTATGCATCAATTCGATCGACCTGATCCGCCGCGGCGTCGTCGCCTACTCCGCCGTTACCGAATAGCCTGCCGGCTCATCTCACTGAAAGTTGCACGCCCGTGTCTGTAAATGATCGAAAGCCCATTCTTTACCGCAACGGTTCCGTCTATAGCGCAGCCGATCCGTTCGCAACTGCGATGCTGGTTACCGGCGATACGGTGGCCTGGGTCGGGTCTGAACATGCGGCGGCGTCACTGGCGGACAGCAGCATGGTGATGATTGACTTGCAGGGAGCGCTCATAGCCCCCGGCTTCGTCGATTCACACTTCCACACCACCGAGACCGGTCTGGCGTTGACCTCCCTCGACCTCACGGAGGTCAACAGCCTGGGTGAGCTGCTGGAGCTCGTTGCCGGCGCTGCCGCAAGTATCCCGGGAACCATCATGGGAAACGGCTGGGATGAATCGAGGTGGTCCGAGCGACGTCCGCCTACAGCGGCAGAACTCGACAACGCCTCCGGGGGCAGAGACGTTTACCTTGTCCGGGCTGACGTTCATTCCGCCGTCGTATCCGCGTCCCTGGCACAGCGGCTTGCCCTCCACACACATTCGGGATGGGACAACGGGTTTGTTGTGCGGGAGGCGCACCTCGCCGCACGGACCGCCGTCCGCAGCCCCGGCGCAGCTGAGCGGACAACCCTACAGCGAACCGCGCTGGATAATGCGGCCGCCAACGGGATCGTTACGGTCGTCGAGATGGCTGCGCCCCACATAGCCCCGCGGGAGGACGTCCTTTCGCTGCTATCCCTTGACGGAGCGCATCCTGAGGTTCTTGCCTATTGGGGGCAGGCAGTGACTTCCGAAGAGGAGCTCCGCTCAGTGCTCGCTGGTTTCGATGGTCGGGTACTGGGCCTGGGCGGGGACCTCAACGTGGACGGCTCGATCGGTTCCCATACGGCGCGCATGCGCGTCCCCTACGCTGACGCGCCGCACTCCAGCGGAACCGCCTTCATGCACGCCGACGACGTCGCTTCCCACCTCGGTGCGGCCACCGCTGCCGGCAGGCAGGCCGGTTTCCATGTCATCGGCGACGAGGGACTCGATACGGTGATCGCCGGGCTTGAGAAGGCCGCTGCGGTCCACGGAATCGAGAAGGTGCGAGCCGCACGGCATCGACTTGAGCACGTCGAGATGGCCGATGACGAGTCCATCCGCAGCCTCGTCCATTTCGGCGCTATTGTCAGCGCCCAATCCGGTTTTGACGCTCTGTGGGGAGCTCCGGGAGGCCTGTACGAACAGCGTCTCGGCCGTGACCGCTATGTGCCGATGAATCGGGTCGGGAGTCTGTTGAGTCAGGGCGTGCCTGTGTGCCTCGGTTCAGATTCACCGGTCACCAGAATGTCACCGTGGCAATCTGTCCGGGCATGCATGACCCACGCCAGCCCAGAGGAGAGAATTTCGGCGCGTGCGGCTTTCATCGCTCACACGCGCGCAGGATGGCGCGCGGTGGGTGCCGAAAACCCCCTGCTGGGCCAACTGGTCCCCGGGGCTCCGGCTTCCTACGCGGTATGGGAGGTGGACGAACTCATGGTCCAGACACCGGACAGCAGAGTACAGTCCTGGAGCACTGACCCGAGGGCAGGGACGCCCTTGCTTCCCGCGCTGGATACCGGCAGTGAGCCTCGTTGCCTTGAGACCGTGCATCACGGTCGTCAGCTCTTCACTCGCGGCGGGCTGGACGCACGGTGAAGACCGACAAATGCCAAACCGGCGATCTCACCGGGCGTGACGCTGACCTGCAGAAACATATAAATTAGCAGGTCAGAGCGCTGTTGACACTCTCACTACAGGCCGTAAGCTTTTAGATCTACGGGTTGAGATCCGGCATTCCGGACAGACCTGACCGAGCCACCGCACACCGTGGACGCCGAAGGGGACGAAAGACGCGAACGTCGCGGATTTTCTTCGTGGTGGAAGGCTTGGTAATCACAACGGGTAGGTTTGCACGTCAGTAGAAAACAGCGCCGATCAATTGATCACTGCTGGCCCGAAGGCGTGTGAACCTACCCGTAACCACCATTTCCCCGTAGCCACATGTCGAGGATGCGCTCCGCGCATCGGCCTATACTGGGAAGCCGGTCCGGATTCTTCGGCTGTTGCGCCCTGCGCACAGGCCCATCGAAAGGTTCATGAGTGCGCGTTGTCACCATTATTCCTACCTACAACGAGCGCCAGTCCCTTCCGCTGACTCTTGACCGGCTACGAGCCGCAGTTCCGGATTCGGACGTCCTGGTAGTGGATGACAACAGCCCGGACGGCACAGGAGCAGTCGCGGACAGGATCGCCGCCAAGGACCCCGCAGTGCATGTCCTGCACCGGCACGGCAAAGATGGGTTGGGGGCTGCCTACATCGCCGGCTTCCGCTGGGCGCTCGAGCGCGGCTATGACGTCCTCGTCGAGATGGACGCTGACGGTTCCCACCAACCGGAACAACTACCTGCGTTGATTGATGCTGTTGCGCGCGCCCACCTGGTCATCGGGTCCCGTTGGGTTCCTGGCGGATCGGTTGTCAACTGGCCGCTCCACCGCAAGCTGCTATCCAGGGCAGGCAGCCTCTACTCACGTACCATGCTGGGGCTGACGGTCCGCGACATCACAGCCGGTTACCGGGCTTTCCGCAGAGAGACCCTCGAAAGCATCGATCTGGCTACGGTGGATTCTGTCGGCTATGGGTTCCAGGTGGACATGACGTTCAGGGTAGCCAAATGTGGGCTCCGCATTGTTGAGGTGCCCATCACGTTCGTGGAACGAGAGTACGGAGACTCCAAGATGAGCGGCAATATCGTCTTTGAGGCCATTGCCAACGTCACCCGCTGGGGCATTGCAGCGCGGTGGTCGGTTCTGGCCGGGCACCTATCCGACAGACCGTAGCCACCGGGAGGCAGTCCCGCGCCCAACATCCAGCGCAGCAGAAGCAGGCCTTTTGGAATACAAGAGAAGCCCGGGAACTTGGTGAAGTTCCCGGGCTTCTCAGGTACCGACGAATCAGGCGGAGCGGCGCTCCCCGCGGCGCTCCCGAAGGATGTTCAGGCGATCCTCGAGAATCTGCTCCAGCTCCTCCATGGAACGGCGCTCCAGAAGCATGTCCCAGTGGGTACGAACGGGCTTGTCTCCGGAGGTGTCGGGACGCTCACCATCCACCAGCAGCGCTTCCTTGCCGGTCTTGGAAACCCATACCGGAGGAATTTCCGCTTCAGCGGCGAAGGTCACGAAGACACGTTCGCCGTCCTCGCAACGGTACTCAACACGCTGGCGGGGTGCCGGCTCAACGCCGGACTCAGTCTCCATGCTCTGGGCGCCAAGGCGCATACCCCGCAGGCTACGGTCGCTCATCTTTTCTCCCTAAACTACGTATGGCATCCTGGACTCCCAGATGCTTCTGCCGCACTCCCTTCGGGAACACAGCACAACGACTTCGACGCCGTGTTACCACAGGTATAACGTCACTCAACCGCCGTCTGTTCCCGGCGGCACTCTCCTTCGGCAAACACTCCACTATACCGACGCTTCTGGAATAGCCCAATTCGATCGGCCAGCCAGCGAACGGCATGATCTCAGCGGAGGAACCTCAGGAGCGGGAGTTGTCCTCTGCAGGAAGGGAAGACCCGGAGTCCTCCATTTCACCGCGCTCCTGCGCGCCCAGTACATTTCCAATTCCCTTGAGTGCTTCCCCTACTTCGCTCGGGATGATCCACAACTTGTTTGAATTGCCCTGAGCGAGCTTCGGAAGTGTCTGCAGGTATTGGTAAGCGAGCAGTTTCTGGGTCGGGTTGCCCTTGTGGATGGCGTCGAAGACTTTCTGAATGGCTTGCGACTCACCGTCAGCCCTCAGAATGGCAGCCTTTGCATCACCTTCTGCAGCCAGGATTGCGGCCTGCCGTTGGCCCTCTGCTGTGAGGATCTGTGACTGCTTGGTGCCTTCGGCAGTAAGGATGGCAGCACGGCGATCGCGTTCTGCACGCATCTGCTTCTCCATCGAGTCCTGGATGGAGTGCGGGGGATCGATCGCCTTCAGTTCCACGCGAGAGACCCGGATACCCCACCGTCCGGTGGCTTCATCAAGAACTCCCCGGAGTTGACCGTTGATCTGGTCCCGTGAGGTCAGCGCTTCCTCAAGATTCAGCCCGCCGACGACATTCCTGAGCGTGGTGGTGGTCAGTTGTTCGACAGCCTGAATGTAATTGGCGATCTCATAGGTTGCAGCCCGCGCGTCCGTCACCTGGAAGTAGACCACTGTGTCGATGGATACGACGAGGTTGTCTTCGGTGATGACGGGTTGTGGAGGGAACGAGACGACTTGTTCGCGCAGGTCGAGGAGCGGAAGCAGTCGATCGACAAACGGAATCAGGATTGTCAGCCCGGGCAGAAGTGTCCGCTGGTATTTTCCGAGCCGTTCGACGACACCGGCGCGAGCCTGCGGAATGATCCGCACGGATTTCACCAGGATGATCAGGACAAAAACGATCAGAACAATCAGAACAATGGTGAGTCCGATTGCGCCTGAATCTGTGAACATGGTTCCCCTTGTTGTGTGAATGGTGCAGGTCCCGTCTCACGACGGGATGATCGGTCCGCTTTCCGCCTGTTGTGTGCCGACGACGACGGCAGTTGCCCCATCGATCCGGGAGACGGTGGCGCGACTCCCGGCGGGCAACGAAGAGCCGTCGGAGGTCCGCGCGGTCCAGGTGTCACCGCCGATCTTGACTGTGCCGGTCACCCCGGTCACCGGTTCCAAGGCGAGGGCTTGCTCACCGATCAGTCGGTCGATATTACTGAGCTGCTCGGCTGAGCCGCTCTTGAGGTGCCGGAGGGCCACCGGCCGAACGAGCAGCACCATCAGGAGGGAGACGACGCAAAAGAGCACGACCTGGATGAAGAAGCTTGCTCCTGCCAGCGCTCCCACCAGTCCGGCAAGGGCTCCCGTTGCCAGCATGAGGAAGAACAGGTCGAGAGTCAGCGTCTCAACCGCGGCCAGGCCGAGCACAAGCACGAGCCATAGTATCCAGGTGTTCTGAACCAGCCAGTCAAGCATCAGTCTTCCCCTCCCTGACGGCACTGCGGCTCTGCAATACGCCCTGAGTGCCTACCAACCATCATGCCAAACCCGCGGAGCGAAATATATAGCCCCGGCGGAATATCCCTGCGCGACATATCCTGACCGGCTAGCTTGTGTGCGCGCGCTTTTGGAAGACCTGAACGGTGAAGGCCGCGGTGACGTCCGAAGTGGGAGGAAGGGAGTCGACGTCGATGCGCAGGGTGTGGTGGCCTGCCGGGCCCATGGCCGCAACATTGCGCACATCGATGGGGGAGAGGCGCATCCCGAACTCCACCCTCCTGACTTCAATCACATCGAAGAATTCCGCCATCGAGGTGGCCACCTCTGTGGCCTTTCCAGGACGGATGCCGAGGAGCCCCGCAAGCTCTGCAATTTCCCGGAGATGGTGTGGCAGCGGAGTGACCACCAGCGCGACCGCCCGGTCGCTGCAAACCCGAGCGAACTCAGGTACATTCCGTGGAGCGAAGATGTTGAGGAGGAGGTCTACGCGCTGATCAGCGACCGGCAGGGGTCTCCAGACGTCACACACCAGGCAGAGTGCATCCGGTAGCTCTTTTGCTGACCGCCTCAACGCATACTTCGAGATGTCCAGCGCGACCGACGCGGAGACGGACACCCTTTCCTGAAGCGCCTTGAGGTAGTAACCGGTCCCCGCTCCGACATCGAGGACCAGGGGCAGGTTCCCGGCGAAACTCTCGGCGGCCGAGGAGACCGCGTTCGCCAGCGGCTGGAAATGCCCGCCCCCGAGGAAGTCGACACGGGCCTGCACCATCGCTGCGGTATCTGATTCGAACTCGGTTCCCCGTCCGGTCAGCAGATTGAAGTAGCCCTGCCGTGCCGCGTCGAAGCGGTGGCCCCGCGGACAACGCAGGAAGCGTGCCGCGCCGTCGTCCATCTTCTTCCCGTGCTGACCGGCGGAATTCACCGTCAACGGATCCCGACAGACCGGACAGAGGAGCAGAGATTCCGGGTAAGTCGGCACCCCACCATCGTAGGTGGACCCCTGCCCATTTTGAGTGTCGGCGCTTCGGAGGCATAGTCTCGGAATGTGAAACCAAACACACTCAATCTTCTTCATTCAGTGAGCGCACCCTCGCTCCACCCGGACACCCAACGCTGCGTAGTCTCCGTAACCCGGCCGGACTACGACGCCGACGCCTATGTCGGTCAGCTATGGGAGGTGCCGCTGGAGAATGGTTCTCCCCGCCGCCTCACCCGCGGCTTTCGGGACAGCTCACCCAAATACTCGCCCGACGGCGCCGCGCTCGCTTTCCTGCGGACATCCGCTGGCGGCAAGCCCCAGGTTTTCCTTACGGACAGCAGGGGAGGGGAGCCGCAGCAGTTGACCGACCGACCTCTCGGCGTGTCCGGGTTTGAATGGTCGCCCGACTCCCGACGGCTGGTGCTGTCCGCTCGCGTGCCCGAAGACGGCCGGTACGGCACGGTGGAGGGAGTGTCCGGCGGGCAGGAGAATCCACGGCTCATCGACGGCTTCAAATACCAGATGAACGGTGCCGGCTACATCGCGGATAAGCGGTCACAGCTTTTTCTCCTGGATGTTCCGCCGTTGGGTGAGGAGCCGTTTGTGAAGCCCGTCGGGCGGGCGGCACGCTCTGGTAAGGAGGACGCGCCGTCAGCTTACACCGAGCCGAAGCAGCTCACCGATGCGGATGCCGACCACTCGGCGCCGACTTTCTCCGCTGACGGCTCGCGCATCCTGTTCAGCGCAGCCCTGGAGCCGGACTCCGCAACCAACCTGCGTTCGGACATCTATTCCATTGCGCTGGATGGTTCCGACATGCAGCGGCTGAGCAACTTCACCGACGAACTCGTCAGCTGCGGTAACCCGGTTCACAGCGAGGATGGCCAGTGGCTCTTCTACCTCGGCAGCTCGCTGTCAACGAGCGGCGTCGACTTCGTGGCGCGTAATACCGCCCTGTACATTGCGCCGGTCGAGGATCCGGCTCAGGTGCGCGTATTGACGGATCCGGAAGTGCTCGACCTCGGGGAAGTCGGCGAAGTTGTCCAGGCTGGAGCGGACAGCGTCCTTGTCTTCAACCGCAGCCGCGGCGCCGGAGATCTGCGCCGTGTGAATTCGCAGGGTGCAATCCAAACGGTGGCGGACGGTGAATACATCGTGACGGGCGCCGCAAGCCGTGGCATCATCGTCGTCACCTACACGGACCCTGGCACCATGGGAGACGTTGCGAGGATCGACGGCAAGACGCTGACACGGCTGACCGACTTCTCGGCTGCCTTGCGCAGCGAGACAACAGTCGTCGAACCGCAGGAGGAGACGTTCACTGCGCCGGACGGCTATCCCGTGCACGGCTGGGTGCTGGTGCCGGAGGGCGAGGGCCCGCATCCCGTTCTCCTCAACATCCACGGCGGGCCCTATGCCCAGTACGGCTGGGGCTACTTCGACGAGGCGCAGGTGTTTCTCGAGGCAGGGTACGCGGTTCTCATGTGCAACCCCCGCGGCGCAGCCGGTTACGGTCAGGAACACGGCCGCGTGATCAAGGAAGCGATGGGCACGGTGGACATGCAGGACGTCCTCGCGTTCCTTGAGGGCGCTGTGGCGAAGTATGACGGGCTGGACGGAGACCGGCTGGGTGTGATGGGCGGCTCCTATGGCGGTTACCTGACAGCCTGGCTGATTGCGAACGACCACCGTTTCCAGGGCGCCATCGTTGAACGGGGCTTCCTCGACCCTGAGTCCTTCATCGGCTCGTCGGACATCGGCTGGTTCTTCTCCGAGGCTTACACCGGCGCGGACCCCGAGAAGGTCCGGGCGCAGAGTCCGTATGCGCACGTCGACAAGGTTCGGACCCCCACCTTCGTTATCCACTCGGAGGAGGATCTGCGCTGTCCGCTCGAGCAGGCGCAGCGTTACTATACCGCTCTGAAGCGCCACGGAGTGGAGACCGAAATGCTGATTTTCCCGGGGGAGACGCACGAACTGTCGCGCTCCGGCACACCGTGGCACCGGCGACAGCGGTTCGAGCACATCCTGCGGTGGTGGGCTGACAAGTTGCCGAGCAAGAAGAATCAGCCGGCTTGACCCTGCGCGCATCTGCGGTGAAGGTGCCTAGAAGTTGAGTGAGCGTTGGGCCAGTTCGATTCCGGGCTGCGCCCAGCGCTCACTGTAAGCTGCGCTGCTGACAAGCGATCGCGTGTTGGCCTTGTCGATATAAATGGCACCGTTCAGGTGATCGGTTTCGTGCTGGACGATGCGGGCGGGCCAGCCCGTGAACTGCCGGGATACATTCTTGCCTTCGGGCGTCAGGTATTCGAGCTGTACCGATCGACTCCGTGCAACCACGGCCTGCCAACCGCTGAAGGACAGGCAGCCTTCAAAAAACGACGACGTCTCCCGGCCGATGGGCGTGTACATCGGGTTGATCACTGCAAAGTAGGGCAGCAGCGGCCGTTCACGGAGTTCGGCAACCTCGACGGGCTGGGGAATGACATCTTCGATGACCGCGAGGCGCAACGGTATTCCCAATTGCGGTGCTGCCAGTCCGACGCCCGGTGCGTCCTGCATGGCCTTGCGCATAACGGCGAGAAGTCCGGCCAGCTCTGAATCATCGAGCTGACCGTCGAACGGGGCGGCGGGGTTCCGCAGCACCGGATCACCCAGTTGGACGATCGGCGGCTGGTCCTGCGCGATAACACGGTGCACCAGCGCCCGGATACTTTCGGGAGAGTGGAAGTTCATCAGTCCATCCTAGGTTCGCCGCCTGGCATGGATGATCCCCTCGGCACACTGTAGAAGGCCAACAGGATGGCGACGGCGTTGATTGCTGCAAGCACAAGAAAAGCGCGTGAGTAGCTTCCCAATAGAGCGGCGAGGCCGGCGCCTGCCCACGGACCGAGTGCCGTGGCGAGGGTGATGGGTGAGGCGACGAGAGCCGTCAACCGGCCGTAATGGGCCGGGCCCCAGCGATCCGGAACAGCAGTCGCGTGCAGGAGGGTGAAGATTCCGCGTGCAACACCGGCTGCGAGAGCGATCAACAGTGCGGCGGTGAGGGTCTCAGTTAGGCCCAGCAGCGCCGTCGTCAGCGTTGTTCCCAGTAGCACCAGTGCTGTCCGGAGACGAAGCGGAAGCCGTTCGAAGAGGCTGTAGCCCAGGCGGCCGAGAACCTGGCCGACGCCGCCTATTCCCAGCGCCGTGGCCGCCAGCGAGGTGCTGATCCCGCGCTCGGTCAGTAGCGGAACCAGATTGACGACGGCGGCGAAGGACGCGAGGGCGGCCAGACTGACAGCCGCTACGAGGGCCAGAAACGGCACGCTCCTGGCGATTTCGTCGGGCTGCCCGTGCGCAATCTCGGGTAGCCCGGGGTGGGACCGGTGCGGCTCCCACGGCCGGCGAAGCCCGAAAAAATGCGCCGGAACGGTGACGATGAAAAGCACGAGCGCGAGGATCAGGTAGGTGGAGCGCCAACCG
This sequence comes from Arthrobacter sp. KKT183, assembly GCF_055657625.1. NCBI lineage: Bacteria > Bacillati > Actinomycetota > Actinomycetes > Micrococcales > Micrococcaceae > Arthrobacter > Arthrobacter sp. KKT183. Next base: position 1,870,062 of record NZ_CM145770.1, read on the forward strand.
ACGCCGGCTGAAATGACGGCAGTCAACGGCGCAAAGACCGTGCTGGCCAGTCCGCCCACGATTGTCAGAATGGTCAGCGCGCGGGTGCGCCCAACGCTCCACCAACGCGTTACAGCGGCGAACGCCGGTGGGTACAGGACCATGCCCATGGCTGCGCCGGTCAGCACCCAGCCAGCGAAGAACATCGGGAGGTTGGCGGCCAGGGCGACCAGGCACAGCGCGGGCGCGGCGATGAAAGACCCTGCAGTCATCACGGCCCGAGGTCCACTGCGGTCCAGAATTCGACCGACAACCAGTCCCGTGAGCGCCGAACACACCAGTCCGGTCGAGAACGCACCGTTGACAACAGGGAGCGTCCAGCCGGTGGTCGAACTGATCTGTCCGGCAAGAACAGGGAAGGCGTAGAAGAGAATGCCCCAACTGGTGATTTCGGTCAGACATAAAACGATCAGCACATTCCGCCGTGAGACGCCTGGCCTGCCCCTTCCAGACCCCGCCCGCGAAGTGCCGATAATCGACATTATGTCAACTAAAGGATCGGATTCCCTGCCCCTACTGCTGCGGCTGGCCGGCGACGTTGATCAGCCAGGCAACACCGAACTTGTCGGTGCACATGCCGAAGTGGTCACCCCAAGGAGCAACTTCGAGGGGAACAGTCACAGTCCCTTCTCCAGCCAGGCGGTCCCAATAACCGCGCAGCTCATTTTCGTCCTCGCCGCTGAGGGAAATCGAAAACGTATTGCCGGGTGTGTAGTCCATGCTGTTGGGCGTGTCAGCTGCCATCAGCACCATTCCGTTGTCCGCGGTCAGCATTCCGTGCATGATCTTGTCCAGCTCGCTTTCGTCCTCGCTGGCTTGGAAATCACCAAACGTGCTGAGGGTAAGTTCACCGCCGAAGACTGATTGGTAGTACGTCATCGCTTCCCGGGCGGTATCGCGGAAGCCCAGGTAAGGATTCAGGCGGGTGCTCATATCGGTCTCCTCGTGTCGCATCACCGGGGCGACCGGTGCCTCTCGTCGAGGCGCGCTTGCGGTGCGCTCCGTCACCATAGTGCACCACGAAAGGTTCCGCTCCCAGTCCTTTTGCACCTGGTTCTTCGACCGTGCGAAAGCGCGGCGCGAGCGAACCGGTCAGGCGGTTGCGAAGCGACGCGCTGAGCGCTCCTTCGCCTTCGCGGCTTCCTCGTCCCGGTCTTTCGGCGGCGCGGACGTGACCAGTTCCGCCAGGAGTCGCTCGGTGATGAATCCGATTTCCGCCACAGCCCGATCGAAAGCCTCCTGGTTCGCCTTCGATGGTTTGGTGGTACCGCTGATTTTCCGGACGTACTGCAGCGCAGCCGCATGAACCTCGTCGCTGGTTGCTGACGGTTCAAAATTATGGAGTGTTCTGATGTTCCTGCACATGGTTCAAGGGTAGATCGAGTCTCTTCGCTATGGAACAGGCGGGCATGCAACTGCCCTGACACCCCGGCGTTGCGTGCAGGCGGTGTCTCGCTTCCGGAGCCAGTAGGCTGACATCATGACGAGCGTAAGTTCCGGCCGCGGGGCTGCCAACAGTCGGGGGTACGCATCCTGGCTGACCACCGACGTCGTGTTGATTTCCCTCTTCGCGCTTCTCGGACACCTCTCCCACTATGGTGCGCTTTCCGCCTCCGGCATTACTCGTACAGCACTCCCCTTCCTCATTGCCTATTTCGTCACGACGGCGATTTTGCGTCCATGGCACCGGCCCCTTGCGCTGTTGTGCACTGCAGTCCCGCTATGGCTGGGAACGGCAGCCGGCGGTCTGGCGCTACGGGTGCTTCTCGGTGATGGTGCGGCTTTGTCGTTCCAGATTGTCGCGCTCGGCGTATTGGGACTGTTCCTGATTGCCCCTCGCGCCGGTGTACGGCTGATGCAGCGCCGTCGTCCTCAACCACAACCCACAACGGACACCAGTCGAAACCAAGGAGCACCCAGATGATCAGTGCGTTCGTACTCATCCAGACCGACGCCAGCCGTATCCCCGAGTGCGCGCAGGAAATTTCTGAACTCGAGGGCATCAGCGAGGTGTACTCAGTCACCGGCGAATGGGACCTCATTGCCATTGCGCGGGTGAACCGCCACGAAGATCTCGCGGACGTAATTGCCGACCGGTTGTCAAAAGTGGAGGGCGTCGAATCGACCACCACCCAGATTGCGTTTCGGTCCTACTCGAAGCATGATCTCGACGCCGCCTTCTCCCTCGGTTTCGAGGGCTAAGCACTCGCTTATGAGCTGGTGACCGCTATCCAGCGGTCCAACGCTGCCTGGGCCGCGCCAGAATCGATCGACTGCTCTGCGCGGCGCATATTTGCTCGAATCCGCTCAACAAGCGGAGCCGAGTGCTCAGTGTCCAGCGCAGTCAGTCCCGCTGCCGCATTGAGGACGACGGCGTCGCGCACCGGCCCCTTCTCCCCCGCCAGTACGGCGCGAACCACCTTCGCGTTGCTTTGGGCGTCTGAACCCCGCAGAGCCTCGACAGCCGCTTCCGGCAGATCGAAATCACCCGGATGGACGGTGTGCTCGGCGACGGCCCCGCCGCGCACCTCCCAGACGGTGGATGATCCGCTCGTCGTCAGCTTGTCGCGGCCGTCGCTGCCCCGGAAAACCAGCGCCCGGACTCCCCGGGCTGCGAGAACACCCGCCATGAGCGGCGCCATCCGTTCACTGGCGCAACCCAGTGCCTGCGCTTCGACTCCGGCCGGATTGCTGAGCGGACCCAGGAAATTGAAGGCGGTAGGGACACCGAGTTCCCTGCGCGGTACTGCAACGTGGCGCATCGACGGGTGAAAGACCTGCGCAAAACAGAAGGTGATATTGGCTTGCTCCGCCGAGCGCGCTACGTCACTGATAGACAAGTCAAGCCGCACCCCCAGCGCCTCGATGACATCAGCTGCACCCGAGGAAGAGGAGGCACCGCGATTCCCGTGCTTGACTACCCTGGCACCGGCACCAACGGCCACCAGCGAGGACATGGTCGAGATATTGAGCGTGTTCAGGCCGTCTCCGCCGGTTCCCACGATGTCCAGGGCAGGACCTGGCACGTCTATAGTGTGAGCACGCGAGAGCATCGCCTCGACGAGGCCCACCAGTTCCTCAACAGATTCCCCCTTTGCTCGCAGGCCAATCAGGAATCCGGCGACCTGTGCATGCGAGGCGAGTCCTTCCATAATGGAATCCATTGCCCAACGGGTCTGCGGCGCAGTGAGATCCTCTCCCTCGATGAGCTTCGAGATCAGCTGCGGCCAGCTGGTTGCGGGGGCTTCTGGAGCAGGAATCGCAGTCACTCCCCTAGGTTATCTACGAATTGTAGAAACTCATCACGGTGTTACTCCCGCGCCGTTACAGGCAACTCTCGCATCCGCACATATGAGCTGGGCACGCCGAGGCCGTTTCGCATTGGTGAAGTGGGATCTTTTAGAGACATAATGTCAGAGTGACGACAGCGACCCATGCCCCCAGCTCCACTGCGCATCCAACACTCAACCGGCCAAACATGGTGTCGGTAGGCACCGTTGTATGGCTTTCCAGTGAACTTATGTTCTTTGCCGGACTCTTCGCCATGTACTTCACATTGCGCTCCACGTCCGGCGAACTCTGGGCTGCCGAGACGGAGAAGCTGAATGTACCTTTTGCGCTGATCAACACCATCATTCTGGTTTCGAGCTCGTTCACCTGCCAGATGGGTGTGTTCGCCGCCGAGCGGCTCCAGCCCCGCAGGGCGGGTGGAGTGTTCAACATCGCCAAGTGGGGCATGGTCGAGTGGTACCTGCTGACCTTCCTCATGGGCGCAGTGTTCGTGGCAGTGCAGGCATATGAGTACGCAGAATTGGTCGCCGAAGGGATCACCCTTTCCGCCAATGCCTATGGATCGTCGTTCTACATCACCACCGGTTTCCACGGCCTGCACGTCATCGGCGGTCTGATCGCCTTTCTCTTCATTATTGGACGCGCCTACGCGGCCAAACGGTTCGGACACTTTGAAGCGACGTCGGCGATTGTCACTTCGTACTACTGGCACTTCGTCGACGTGGTGTGGATCGGACTGTTCATCATCATCTACTTCTTGAAGTAGATTGCTCTTGAACCCTTTTCTACCCGGTGTAGAATTAGCGTGGCGGTCGCGAGGGTGGCTGACACCAATCGTGTACCGTACCGAAGCAATACAGAAGGCAGGAAACAGGACGTGAAGGCACTTTCGCAGAGGCGGCGTCACCCCCTGGCAGCAATAGCGCTGCTGCTCATGGGATTGTTGCTAACAGGTGGCATCTATGCCGTCGCTAGCAACGCGAACGAGGCCAAGGCACAAACCACTTTCTCAGCCAGTGATATTGAAGAAGGCGAAAAACTTTTCGTCGCAAATTGCGCAACGTGCCACGGCATGGGAGCGGCCGGCACTGAAGACGGGCCCTCGCTGGTCGGCGTGGGAGCCGCAGCAGTTGACTTCCAGGTTGGCACCGGGCGTATGCCGCTTCAAATGCAGGGCCCGCAGGCGCTTCAGAAGCCGGTTCAGTTCACCGATGAGCAGATCCGGCAGATGTCCGCCTACGTCGCCTCGCTGGGCGCAGGTCCTGCAATTCCCGGCGAGGAAGAGCTCGACCTGGAAGGTGCCGACCCCGCTGCCGGCGGTGAACTTTTCCGAGTGAACTGCGCAATGTGCCATAACGCTGCCGCTGCTGGTGGAGCGTTGACTCGGGGCAAGTTCGCTCCGGCGCTCGAAGGCGTGACGGACAAGCACATCTACGAAGCGATGATCACCGGGCCGCAGAACATGCCGGTTTTCAGCGACGCGAACATCACCCCTGAGGGCAAGCAGGACATCATCGCGTTCCTCAACATCATCGAAGAGCAGGGTTCCCCCGGCGGCGCGGACCTTGGTTCCCTAGGACCGGTGTCAGAAGGACTGTTCATCTGGGTTGCTGGGCTCGGAGTGATAATCGCGTTCACAGTCTGGCTGACCTCCCGCTCCTCGTAGCGAGCGGCCACAGCACTAAACCAAGGACACAGGATTGACGAGTGAAGTTTCTAAAGAAGGATGAGAGGGATCATGGCCGACCATAGTGACGGCAGCCCGGAGAACGCGGTTACCGTAGCTAAGCCGGGTCAGGGCGGCGTGCAGAAGTTCCAGGATCCTGGACTCCCACCGCACCGGCCGCGTTTGGCTGACGTAGACCCCCGGGCTGAGAAACGCGCAGAGCGTCAGGTCGGAGTGCTGTTCCTCGTCTCCATCTTTGGAACATTGCTTTTCTTCTTCGGATATTTCTTTATCCCCCTCGACCAGACAATCGCGAACCTCCGCCTACAGAACCTGCTCCTCGGATTGGGAACGGCGTTCGCCATGCTTGGCATCGGTGTCGGAATCGTGCACTGGGCCAAGACGCTGATGCCGGATCATGAGATCGCTGAGGACCGGCACGAGATTCGCCCCGAAGCAGACCGCGCTGACGCTGAGAAAATCGTTGGCGATATCCTGGAAGAATCCGGAATCAAGCGCAGGCCGCTGATCCGCAATACGCTCCTCGGCGCGGGGATCCTCGCAATCTTCCCGGCCATCGCAATCTTCCGTGACCTCGGTCCGCTGCCCGGTGACGTGCTTCGCCAGACCATGTGGGATGAAGGCGTACGGCTGACCCGTGATCCGAGCGGCACCCCGATCAGGGCTTCGGACGTCACTATCGGCTCAGCGTTCCACGTCATTCCCGAGGGCCTCAATGAGGCGGAACACAAACTCGAGGAAAAGGCTAAGGCTGTTGTTCTACTTATGCGCCTGAGTCCTGAATCACTGAACCCGTCTCCGGGGCGCGAGGATTGGGGCTATGAAGGCATTGTTGCCTATTCCAAGATTTGTACGCATGTGGGCTGCCCTGTAGCCCTTTACGAACAGCAGACCCATCACCTGCTTTGTCCGTGCCATCAGTCAACCTTCGACGTCACCCAAGAAGCGAAGGTTATTTTCGGCCCGGCCGCCCGGCCGCTCCCCCAACTTCCCATCTCCGTGGATGATGAAGGTTACCTGGTAGCGACGAGCGACTTCCAAGAACCCGTAGGACCAAGTTACTGGGAGCGTGGAGTGTGAGCAGCTCAGCAGCTGGACACCAGTACCAGCCAAAGACAAACGTCGGCAAGATTGCCAACTTCGTCGACACCCGCGTCGGTGGATCCGCGATAGTCAAAGAGTTTGGGCGGAAAATCTTCCCAGACCACTGGACGTTCATGTTTGGCGAAGTAGCGCTTTACTCCTTCGTCATCCTTCTTCTGTCGGGTACGTTCCTGACCTTCTTCTTCGACCCTTCGATGGCCGAAACACATTACGAAGGAAGCTACGTACCGCTGCGCGGTATCGAAATGTCGGTGGCCTACGCTTCCTCGCTCGATATCTCCTTCGATATCCGTGGCGGGCTGTTCATGCGGCAGGTACACCACTGGTCTGCACTGCTCTTCGTTGCTGCCGTGTCAGTGCATATGCTGCGGGTTTTCTTCACCGGTGCATTCCGGCGGCCGCGTGAGCTGAACTGGGTTATCGGCGGTGTTCTGCTCATTCTTGCGATGGCCGCAGGGTTCACAGGGTACTCACTTCCGGACGACCTCCTCTCCGGTAACGGTCTTCGAATCATCGACGGCGTGATCAAGTCAATTCCCGTGGTGGGAACCTACATCAGTTTCTTCCTGTTCGGCGGTGAATTCCCCGGTACCGTGATCATCCCGCGATTGTATGTGCTCCACATCCTCCTGATTCCGGCTCTGATTCTCCTGCTGATCGCGATGCACCTCTTCCTGGTGGTCGTTCACAAGCACACTCAATTCCCCGGCCCGGGCCGCACCAATGACAATGTAGTTGGCTATCCGGTCGGTCCCGTTTACGCGGCGAAGGCCGGCGGCTTCTTCTTCATCGTCTTCGGTATCATCGCCGCAATATCAGCGGCATTCACGATCAACCCCATCTGGAACTATGGACCTTATGATCCCTCCCCTGTCTCGGCCGGTACCCAGCCCGACTGGTACATCGGATGGGTGGACGGCGCCCTGCGTCTTATGCCCGGCATTCTGGCGGGCTTCCCGTTCGAGTGGGAAATCCCCTTCCCCTGGGGCACTAACACGCTCTCTCTGAACGTGCTGTTCCCTGCGCTCGTGCCTGCAGGGATTGTCTTTACACTGCTGTTTGCCTGGCCGTGGATTGAAGCCTGGGTCACCAAGGACCGCAGGGAGAAGCACTTGCTCGATCGGCCGCGTAATGCTCCTACCCGCACCGGCATCGGCGTGGCAGGCGTGGTGTTCTACTGCGTCATGTGGGCAGCAGCCAGTTCCGACCTCATCGCTACGCACTTCATGGTCTCGCTGAATGATGTGACTTACTGGCTCCGTGTCCTGGTGATCATCGGGCCCGTGATCGGTTTCATCGTGGCCCGTCGTATTGCGCTGGCCCTCCAGCGCAAGGATCGCGAGATTGTGCTCCACGGACGTGAGACGGGTCGTATCGTGAGGCTCCCTCACGGCGAGTTCATCGAGGTCCACGAGCCGGTTGACGAGTACAAGCGTTACAAGCTGGTCAGTTTCGATTCGCCCGTCACTCTGTCCGCTGAAGCGGACGTCAACGGTCATGTGTCAAAGGGTGAGAAGGGCCGCGCATGGGCTTCGAAGTTCTTCTTCGAGGATCGTGTCGCACCAGTCACACCAGCGGAGCTTGAAGAGGCTCACTCGCACGGCCACCATGGCGAAGTTGCAAGCGAGCATGACAAGGCTGCCATCTCCAGCAAGTAGTCCGGGCTGAGAGCTATAGAAAGAGGAGTGGGGCGCCCAGTGCGCCCCACTCCTCTTTCTATAGCTGTCTCCCAATCGGGCTGGGCTCGGTTCGGCAGATGACGTTCAGCTGAAGCGCTTGGCAGTGTAGGTGCGAGGTGTGCGGACACCGGGGCGCTGAAGCGGAACCCACAGCTTGTACCTGTCAGCCCGGTAGTACGAGACCGAATAGTCCACCATGGCCCGGGCCACGTAGGCATGGCGCTGAATCTTCAGGAGAGGGGCGCCCATCTCGACGTTCAGAAGACGGGCAATAGAGGGCGACGCCGCAGTCGCCTCCACTGTGTCTTCCCCCCATTCCATCACGAGCCCGTATCTCTCGCTGAGAACGTTATACAGCGACGTCGGCGGAGCATCATCAAGTATTCCGGGGACGCGGTGTGCCGGGATGAAGTTTTCGTCCACACTCATGGGTTCGCGGTCTGCCAACAACTGACGCCGGAACCTGACGACCGGGACGCCCTGCTCAATCTGCAGTTCGCGGGCAATGAGCGGTGTGGCTGCCATCTGCTCGAAGCTGAGTACCCGAGCATCCGGGACCATGCCTCTGCGGTGCATCTCTTCGCTGTAGGAGGTGAGCTTCATCTGCAGATCGAGCTTTGTGTGGGCTACGAAGGTTCCAAGGCCTACGATTCGTTCCAGAACCTCCTCGGCAACCAGTGCGTCGATGGCGTGTCGTACAGTCATCCGCGCAACACCGAAGTGTTCGGTCAGCTTCCGCTCAGACGGAATGGCTGTACCAGGCTCCGCGTGACACAGGATGTACTCGCGGAGCAGTTCGCGAAGCTGTACATGCTTGGCCGCCTTGCCGTCGAGTGTAGTACGCAGTGCGTCGAGTTGATCCGGCATGACGGCTCCTGTTATGCACGGGTGCGAACCCAGCTAGATAGACCGGTATGGTCACCATATTCTATAGCTTGGTATCAGGAGCGGCGACGGAGTAATCCAGAGCAACTACTCTCAAGAGGAGGTACACGAAGGGTCCCGCACAAAATATGTACGGGACCCTCCATTTCGGACACGTTTTGGACGACTAGTGCGCGTGGTCTCCCCTGCTGTATTCAAAGACCCATCCGACAAGTGCGATAGCGGCCAGGCCCGCCGACACGTAGAGAATCCACCATCCAGCAGCGAGGCCCAGGAAACCGCCGGCTGCAGCAAGGCCGAGGACAAGCGGCCACCAGCTCCAAGGGCTGAAATGCCCCTGCTCGCCCGAGCCTTCATGAATCTCCGCGTCGCGGCGATCCTCCGGGCGCAGTCCCACGCGGCGCCCCGTGAACCCGAGGTAGAAGCCGATCATGGCGGCGAGACCGCCCACAAGCAGGATGCCTAGAATGCCAACCCACTCAGACCAATTGGTCAGGAAACCGTAGACCACTGCCACAGGTACAAAAAAGGGAACCAGTAGAAGGAACAGTCGTGTTTCTACCTTCACTTAAGCGTCCTTCCGATCAGCGGATCCGAGCAGCTGGCCTGCCGGTGAACCTGGTGTGTGCCACTGCGCAAGCTCCGGGTGGTGTAGATCCAACGCAGGGCGTTCCGAGCGGATACGTGGCAGGGAGGTGAAGTTGTGCCTTGGCGGCGGGCAGGAGGTAGCCCACTCCAGTGATGCTCCAAAGCCCCACGGATCGTCGACCTCGACCTTTGTACCGCTCCGCCAGGTGATGTAAACGTTCCAGAAGAACGGAATCAACGACGCGCCCAGAACGAAGGAAGCAATAGTGGAGAACTGGTTCATTGCGGTGAACATGTCTTCAGGAAGATAGTCAGCGTAGCGCCGTGGCATACCGATGACCCCCAACCAGTGCTGGATCAGGAACGTTCCATGGAAGCCAAGGAACAGGAGCCAGAAGTGGATCTTGCCCAGCCGCTCGTTCAGCATCTTTCCCGTCCACTTCGGCCACCAGAAGTAGAAGCCGGCGAACATCGCGAAGACTACGGTACCGAAGACCACGTAGTGGAAGTGAGCCACTACGAAGTAGGTGTCGGACACGGCGAAGTCCAACGGCGGGGATGCAAGGATGATTCCGGTCAGACCACCGAACAGGAAGGTGACGAGGAAACCGAGGCTCCAGAGCATCGGGGTCTCGAATGTTATCGATCCCCGCCACATAGTGCCGATCCAGTTGAAGAACTTCACTCCCGTGGGCACCGCGATCAGCATCGTCATGAAGGCGAAGAACGGCAACAGAACGGCGCCGGTCACGTACATGTGGTGCGCCCACACCGTCACGGAAAGTGCTGCAATGGCGATCGTTGCGAAAACGATGCCCTTGTAGCCGAAGATCGGCTTACGGCTGAAGACCGGGAAGATCTCCGAGACAATACCGAAGAACGGCAGCGCGATGATGTACACCTCTGGATGTCCGAAGAACCAGAAGAGGTGTTGCCATAGGATCGCTCCTCCGTTGTCCGGATCGAAAATGTGTGCTCCGAACCGCCGGTCGGCACCGAGCGCAAACAGGGCGGCAGCGAGCGGCGGGAACGCCATCAACACGAGGATCGACGTGACGAGTGCATTCCAGGTGAAAATTGGCATGCGCCACATGGTCATGCCGGGAGCGCGCATGCAGATGATTGTGGTGATGAAGTTGACGGCGCCAAGGATGGTGCCGAATCCGGAAAGAGCAAGCCCGAACACCCATAAGTCACCACCAACACCAGGCGAGAACGTTGTATTGGACAACGGGGCGTACGCGAACCAGCCGAACGAGGCAGCGCCCTGCGGCGTGATGAATCCGGACACTGCGATGGTGCTGCCGAAAAGGAAGAACCAGAAAGCAAGGGCATTCAGCCGTGGGAAGGCGACGTCGGGTGCGCCGATCTGCAACGGCATGATGACGTTTGTGAACCCGGCAAACAGCGGGGTTGCGAACATGAGCAGCATAACCGTGCCGTGCATGGTGAAGAGCTGGTTGTACTGCTCTTTGGTCTGCAGAATCTGCATTCCCGGTTCGAAGAGCTCGGCGCGGATGACAAGCGCCATTACCCCACCCAGGCAGAAGAACACGAATGAGGCGATCAGGTACATATACCCGATGGTCTTGTGATCAGTGGAGGTGATCCAGTTGACGACTATGCGTCCCTTGGACCGCGGTACAACCCGTGGAGCAACCGTCGTGCCGGCGTCCTCGGCAGTGTATTCGTAAGTAGACATCTAATTAATCCTGCCCAATTTGCTCGTCAGCTCCGCTGGGGCTCTCGCCGGTCACAGTCTGCAGATTGCGGTCATACTCTTCGCCCAGCTGGCCGTCCTCAAGGGTTTCCAGATAGGCCTGGTACTCCTCCTCGGAGACAACCGCTACGTTGAACAACATCTCCGAATGGTACTCGCCGCACAGCTCGGCGCACTTCCCTTCGAAGACGCCCTCACGCGTGGGAGTCAGGGTGATGTAGTTTTCCCGTTCGGGAATCATGTCCCGCTTTTGAAGGAAGGCCGGAACCCAGAACGAATGGATTACGTCGCGGGAGTTGAGCCGGAATTCCACCGTCTGGTTGACCGGCAGATAAAGCGTCGGAAGAGTTTCCGGGACGCCCGGCTCACCATCGAGTTGAGCCTGGACACCTGAGGAATACTTGTCCTCGAGCACGTAGTTGAAGTCCCACGACCACTGCTTGCCGCGCACATCGATGATGACATCGGGGTCCTCGACACGGGCGTCGATGATCTGTTGATCACGGTCGGTGAAGTAGAAGAGCACCAGCACCATGAAGATCGGAATTGTCAGGTAAAACACTTCCAGCGGAAGGTTGTAGCTGATCTGGCGCGGGTACCCGGTCTCGTTGCGACGACGACGGTACGCGACGATGCACCAGATGATCAGGCCCCAGGTGATGACGCCTACTATCAGGGCAGCGATCCAGGAGTTGACCCACAGGTCAATGATCCGACCGGTGAGGTTGGTGGTATCACGCTCGGTGGGTAACCAACCCTTTTGGACTTCTGATGAACAACCAGACAAGAACAGCGCAGCCACGACCACGAGGCTTGAGACCTTGAAAATCTTTGCGCGTCGGCTGCCGGTTCGGTCCTGCGAACTCACAGACGGCCCTTCCTTTTCTCACGTGCGGTGCCACCGACGGTGACAGCATTTCCGTGCACGGTGCTGCCTGAGCTGCTACTCAAACGCGATGCACTTTCAGTTTTACTACTCACTGTAGAGCTTACCCGCAACGGCAGCCATCGTGTGACAACAAAGCCCCCGTCCGTACCTCTTTCGGATACGTGATGGGGGCTTTGGTACCCCACTTTCGGGATGGTCCTCTAGTGAAAGGAGTCACCGCAGGCGCAGGACCCGCCGGCGTTCGGGTTGTCGATGGTGAAGCCTTGCTTGGAGATGGTGTCCTCAAAGTCAATGGAGGCCCCGGCGAGGTAGGGAACGCTCATGCGGTCAACGATGACCTCCACGCCGTCGAAGTCACGAACCGCATCGCCATCGAGGACGCGTTCATCGAAGTAAAGCTGATAGATCAGCCCCGAACACCCGCCGGGCTGGACCGCCACGCGCAAACGCAGATCAGTCCGGCCCTCCTGCTCAAGGAGGCTGCGTACCTTGCCGGCAGCAACATCTGACAGGTTAACCTCATGTACCGGCAGTTCGGTATCTGCGGCCGTCTCAATGGTTGGTTCGCTTGTTGATGTGCTCATGGTGTGCGTTCTCCTTTACTATGTGCCCGCCGCACCGGTTCCCCCGCCTGCGATCATAACGCCGGGCGGCGTGTGGCTTTCAGCGCCTCGCAGCGCTGTCCGTCCCATGGTACGTCCGGTGAGCACAGCCTGCCCAGCTGTGTAACGATCCATGTTGGTCAAACATTCCGGGCCGGCCCGGCAGTGCGCGGCGGGGCACTGGTGTCAGCCGCCGGCGTTGAGCCGCGCGAGCATCAGAGCCTCTGCGAGCACCGCACGGTTGAACTCACCCAGGTGGAGCGATTCGTTGGCGCTGTGTGCCCGTGAATCCGGGTCCTCGACGCCGGTCACCAGAATTTGCGCCTCCGGATAGACCTCAGTCAGATCCGCGATGAAGGGTATGGACCCTCCGATCCCCGCTTCAACGGCCTGCGTTCCCCAGGCGGTCTGCAAGGCCCACAGTGCGATCTGGGCTGCCGGCCTCGTTGTGTCGGTGGAGAAGGGGTTGCCTGACTCCCCCGGCGTGAACGTCACCGTGGCGCCGAACGGAGCGTGGGAGCGCACGTGGCGCTCGACGGCGGCCATAGCCTTCTGGGGCTCCTGTCCGGGCGCTAGCCGAAGGCTGAACTTCGCCCGCGCTGTGGGCAGGAGCGTGTTCGATGAGACAGCTACTCCTGGCGCATCGATGCCGATGATGGACAGTGCGGGCTTCGTCCACAACCGTGACGCAAGGGAGCCTGTGCCAGCCAGCTGCACGCCGTCGAGAACCGAGGCATCAGCGCGATAGTCAGCTTCCGCATAGTTCACATCCGCGTCGTCATTCGAAACAAGGCCCTGGATGGCGACGCTGCCATCGTCGTCGTGAAGGGTGGCAATCAATCGGGCAAGCAGGGTCGGCGCATCCAATACAGGACCGCCGAACATACCGGAATGGACAGCGTGTTCCAGGACTCTGACCTCGATTACACCATCAACCAGTCCGCGCAGGCTGGTTGTGAGGGCAGGGATGCCGACCTTCCAGTTACTCGAGTCCGCAACCACGATGACGTCGGAGCGCAGGAGTTCACGGTGTTCTTCTAGGAAGCTGCGGAAGGTCGGGGATCCAGCCTCCTCTTCACCCTCGATGAATAAGGTGATGCCCAGGCCAAGGTCCTCCCCCAGGACCTCGGAGACAGCTCGGACCGCCGCGATATGGGCCATAATGCCGGCCTTGTCGTCCGCTGCTCCCCTCCCGTATAACCGGCCGTCTCGTTCCTCGGCGACGAACGGCTCGCTTTCCCACAGGTCCCGCTCACCGGGGGGCTGGACATCATGGTGTGCATAGAGCAGGATGGTCGGTTTTCCCGCAGCAGCCGGACGCCGCGCGACGACAGCAGGACCACCGGGTGTGCCGTTGTTGTCCATTCGGAGGATACGCACATCCGTGATGCCCGTGGATCGGACCAGCGAAGCAACTGCTTCAGCACTGCGATCGAGTTCCGCGGGATCAAAGGTTGCCCAGGCCACACCCGGAATGGCGACGAGCGACTTGAGCTCCTCGATTGTCCGCGGGAATGCGGAGTCGACGGCGGAACGCAGGGCAGCAACGGTGGTGTCCGGCAGTAGATCACTTGAAGGCATATTCATGCCTTCGAGCCTACACACGCATGCGGAGAATCCGGCGCTCAGGACGGGTATCCTAGAGGGGTGTTTGGACGAAAAAGAGACGCTGCCGTTGTTGAGAATCCCGCAGAGCAAGTCGCGGAGGAACAGCGATTGAGAACGGCCGGTAAGGGCGCGCCCACTCCCAGGCGCAGCGTTCAGGAAGCGGCCCGGAAGCGGCCCCTGGTTCCGAATGACCGGAAGGCAGCGCGGGAGGCCAGCCGCCTGGCGCGGCGCGAGGACCAACTGCGGATGCGGCGTGCACTCGAGAACGGCGATGAGCGGCACCTGCCGTTCCGTGACAAGGGCCCGGCCCGTCGCTACGTCCGTGACTATGTGGACGCACGCTGGAATGTCGCCGAGTTCCTGATGTTTGCGGCGCTGGTCTTTGTCTTCCTGAGTTTCATCCCCAATCTGACTCTCCAGGGCTACGTCATGCTGACCTTCTGGGTGATCATCATGGCGGTGATCGTTGACTGCCTTCTCCTGCGCCGCAAGCTCAAGGCGCAACTGACAGCGAAGTTCGGCGAACCCGGGCGTGGGGATCTTTGGTACGGTATCTCACGTGCCATGCAGATCCGTCGGCTCCGTCTTCCCAAGCCGCAGGTAAGCCGCGGGCAGTTTCCCGCCTAACAGCGGGACATCGCGCGCCGCTTCAGCGCTGCAGGCGGGGGTGGTTCCTCAGCGCGCGGTTGATCGACGAAGCCCAGAAAGGGCCTTCGTAAAGGAACGCGGTGTAGCCCTGCACCAGGTTAGCTCCAGCGTTGAGACGGTCAACGACGTCGTCTGCTGTTTCCACTCCGCCCACCGAGATCAGGGCCAGTTCGGGCCCGGCCGCCTGCCGCAAGCGCGTGAGTACCTCAAGCGAACGTGCCTTGAGCGGAGCACCACTCAACCCACCTACCCCACAAGCCATCACGGTTTCCGGATCGGTCGTAAGGCCTTCCCGGGTGACGGTGGTGTTGGTTGCGATGATGCCGTCCAGTTTCAGCTCCAGTGCCAGCGCCGCTACCTCCTCGATGTCCTCATTGCTCAGATCCGGGGCGATCTTCACCAACAGCGGTACGTGACGGTCGGCGCTTTCATCCGCAGCCTTTCGGACCGCTTTCAGAAGGGGGCGGAGAGAGCGGACGCTTTGCAGCAGACGGAGTCCCGGGGTGTTGGGCGAGCTGACGTTGACCACCAGGTAGTCCGCAAGCGGAGCTAACGCCGTCGCGGATATTCGGTAGTCGGCGACCGCATCGCGCAGATCCACAGTCTTGGTCTTGCCGATGTTCACGCCGATCACGGGCCGTACCGACGGGTAGCGTCGTTCAAGCGTGCGGCGTGCGGCCGCGATGCGCGGAGCAACTGCAGCGGCGCCGTCGTTATTGAAACCCATCCGGTTGATCACCGCCCGGTCCTCGACCAGCCGGAAGAGCCGTGGTTTTGGATTTCCCGGCTGCGCCTGCCCAGTGATTGTTCCGATCTCTACATGGCCGAACCCCAGGTCAGCCAGCGCGGCGGCGCCGTGTCCCTCCTTGTCGAAACCGGCCGCAAGCCCGAACGGTGACGGGAAGGTCACGCCGAACGCCGTAGTCTGCAGTTCGGCAGGCGGCGCGGTAATGCGGCGCAGGACGCCGCCCACCGGGGTCCTGCCCGTCCACCGGATCAGGCGGAAGCCGATCCGGTGCGCGCGCTCAGGGTCCATACCGCTGAAGACGACGCGGAAGAAGGCAGGATAAATACGCATGGGTCAAAGTTGCCATGCCCGCAGCCGCTTCACCAAGTTGATGTTGGCATCGATATCCTCGACCAATGGGCATCAACTGGCAGCCGGACCACCTGGGCGACGGATTTGCGCTGACCGAGCTTCACGTTGGCTCAGACGAGGAGGGCCCGTGCCTGGCCACGCTCGTCTCCTACACCCCACCCGCCGTCGTTGCGCCGACCGGCCTGCGTGACGCAGCGCGCGTGGTGCTGAAGCGCCTGCGCCCACGCGGACGCGATGAACAGGAGTCCGCAGCGCAGGCGGTGCTCTACGTCCATGGCTGGAGCGATTACTTCTTCCAGCACGAACTGGCTCACTTCTTCAGTGACCGCGGTATTGCCTTCTACGCCCTGGACCTGCGGAAGTACGGACGAAGCCTGCGGCCGTGGCAGACGCCCGGTTACGTCACGGACCTGTCGGAGTACGACGACGACATCGCTGCTGCCCTGGATACCCTCTCCGAAGACATCACGGCCAAAACGGGCGCGCCGCCGTCCGGCGTCACCCTGATGGCGCATTCGACCGGCGCCCTCGTCGCTTCGTTGTGGGCGAACCGCTTTCCAGGGCGGGTATCGAGCCTCATCCTCAACAGTCCGTGGCTGGACATCCAGGGAAGTGCAATACTGCGCACCACCACGCAGGGGCTCCTCGAGCCGATCACGCGGTTCAGGCCCAAGGCACGCTTGAAACTGCCGGAATTCGGCTTCTATTGGCGAAGTATAAGCAACCTTGCCGAGGGCGAGTGGGAACTTAACGGGCAGTGGCGGCCGCAATTCGGTTTTCCCATCCGGGCCGGCTGGCTCACCGCTGTCCTGAACGGACACGCGCAGGTGCGCCGCGGACTTTCCATCGACCTTCCAGTGCTGGTTCTGTCCTCTGCGCGATCCACCATCAGTCCCGTGTGGAGTGAAGCAATGCTCTCCTCGGACAGCGTCCTCGATGTGACCGTCATGACGCAACGTGCCCTGCAGCTGGGGCCTCACGTCACCGTCTGCAGGTATGACGGCGCGCTGCATGACACCCTCCTGTCGCGAAAGGCGGTGCGTCGAAAGGTGTATGCCGATCTCGATCGGTGGGTAAGGTGCTACAGCAGCGCCTCACCCATACCGGAGGTCTAGGACTTGGCTTTGTCGACAGCTCCGCCGTAGCGCCGATCCCGCGCAGCGTACTCATCCACGGCCCTCCAGAGCGTACGGCGGTCAACATCCGGCCACAGGACATCCATGAAGACCATTTCTGCGTAAGCGGACTGCCACAGCATGAAATTTGAGGTCCGCTGCTCGCCGGAGGTGCGCAGGAACAGATCGACATCGGGCAGGTCCGGCTCGTCCAGGTAACGCTGGATGGTGCTCTCTGAGACGGATGACGCCTTCAACCGGCCAGCCGCCACGTCTTCCGCTATGCCCCTGGCCGCATCGGCAATCTCAGCCCGGCCCCCGTAGTTGACACACATGGTGAGGGTACACACCGAGTTGGAGCGCGTGCGCTCCTCTGCGATCTCAAGCTCATTGATGACCGAGCGCCAGAGCCGCGGGCGCCGTCCAGCCCACCGTATGCGCACTCCCCACTCATTGAGCTGATCCCGCTGCCGGCGCAGGACGTCCCGGCTGAAACCCATCAGGAACCGTACTTCGTCCGGGGAGCGCTTCCAGTTCTCGGTAGAAAAGGCATAGACGCTGACATACTTGACCCCGATGTCGATGGCGCCTGCGATCACATCGAGGAGCGCGGCCTCACCCGCCCGGTGGCCCTCCGTACGCGGCAGCCCCCGCTCATTGGCCCACCGTCCGTTGCCATCCATCACGATTGCCACGTGGGCCGGCACAAGGTCCACGGGGATGGCAGGCGGACGCTCGCCGCTCGGATGAGGCCACGGCTGAGACGGTTCGCCGGCGGATTTTGTCACACGCGCTCCACATGTTTGAGGGACTTCACTGCTCGTTCCAAATGCCACTGTACGTAGGCAGCGACAAGTCCTGCACTTTCACGCCGGGCAAAAGCCTCGGCGGTATCCGCAACCTCCCAGTTCCCGGACAGCAGCGCACCCAACAACGCCATGGCATCGGGTGACGGTGACGCTGAACCGGGCGGCCGGCAGGAGGCGCACACCGCGCCGCCCAAAGCGGCCGAGAACGCAGTATGGGGACCAGCCGCGCCGCACCGGGCGCAGTCGGTGAAGCTCGGCGCCCAGCCGGCCGTGGCCAATGCCCGTAGCAGATAGGAGTCAAGAATCAGTTCGGACGGATGGAGACCCCTGCTGAGAGCGGACAGGGCACCGATGACCAGGCCGTACTGTGCTCCTGCAGACTCACCGTCCGCGTCCGTGAGCTTCTCGGCCGTTTCAGCGATAGCTGCCGCCGCGGTGTAGCGGGAATAGTCGGACGCAATTCCATGCCCGTAGGCGCCGCGTGTCTGGGCCTGCGTCACAACATCGAGGGTGCGTCCGGAAACCAGTTGAAGGTCCACGGTCATGAACGGCTCCAGCCGCGCTCCGAATTTGCTGCTCGTCCGCCGGATACCCTTCGCAACAGCGCGCACCTGACCGTGTTCCCTGGTCAGAAGCACGATGATGCGGTCGGCTTCACCGAGTTTGTACGTGCGAAGGACGACGCCTTCCGCCCTGTAGGTTCGCGACGCGAATGATCTGGACACGTTCTATTTTCCCATTCGGAGGGCCGGACGCGACCAACGCCGCGCCAAGCCCTCCCGTATGCCCTGCGCTGACGTCAGCTGTTATCCCGGATGGCGCGGTTCACCGCAGAAATGACCGCTTTCAGGGACGCCATGGTCGAGTTTGCATCAATTCCAACACCCCAGAGGACGCGCTCCCCGACTGCGCACTCCACATAGGCAGCCGCCCGCGCATTACCTCCGGAAGACAATGCATGCTCGGTGTAGTCAAGGACGCGCACGTCCACGCCGTCCTGACCGAGGATAGACACGAGGGCATCAATAGGACCGTTCCCCTGCGCGGATCGGCGCTGCTGCACGCCGCCAACCAGAAGGGTTGCCGTCAGGTTGAATCGGCCGTCTTCGGACGTATCGGTGTTCGTGGAGGTCAGGACATAGGTGCCCCACGTTCCGTTACGGGACGGCAGGTATTCGTCCTGGAAGGTTTCCCACAGTTCGGCTCCGCTCACTTCCCCGCCCACTGTGTCTGTCCGTCGCTGCACGACTCCCGAGAATTCGATCTGCGCCCGGCGCGGCAAGTCCAGGCTGTGCTCATGCTTGAGAAGGTAAGCCACGCCGCCCTTGCCTGACTGGGAGTTTACGCGGATCACCGCCTCGTATGAGCGTCCAATGTCCTTCGGATCTATGGGCAGGTACGGGACGGCCCACGGGATTTCTTCGACCGTCTTGCCAGCGGCGGCGGCGTCTGCCTCCATCCGCTCGAAACCCTTCTTGATCGCATCCTGATGCGATCCTGAGAAGGCGGTGAATACCAGATCTCCACCGTAGGGTGAACGCTCCGGGACATTGAGTTGGTTGCAGTATTCTGCGGTTCGGCGGATGTGATCCATGTCGGAGAAGTTGATCTGCGGATCGATGCCCTGTCCATACAGGTTCATGCCCAAAGTCACGAGATCAACGTTTCCGGTGCGCTCACCGTTGCCGAACAGGCATCCCTCGATGCGGTCAGCCCCGGCGAGGTAGCCGAGCTCTGCCGCAGCGACACCGGTGCCGCGATCATTGTGGGGGTGAAGCGAGAGAATAACGGCGTCCCGGTTCGCCAAATTACGGCACATCCATTCAATGGAGTCGGCGTACACGTTGGGCGTCGCCATTTCCACGGTTGCCGGCAGGTTCAGAATCATCTGGCGATCGGCGGACGCCTCGAACACGGCGGCAACCTCGTTGGAGATGCGCGCCGCGAACTCCAGCTCAGTACCGGTGAAGGACTCCGGCGAATACTCATAGGTGATGTGGGTATCACCCACATTCTCCTCGAACTTGCGGCACAGCCGTGCGCCAGTGAGCGCGATATCAACTATGCCGTCCATGTCCTGGTTGAACACGACCCGGCGTTGGAGCACCGACGTCGAGTTGTACAGATGGACGATCGCGCGGTCAGCGCCCTCGATCGATTCATAGGTGCGCTCGATCAGGTGTTCGCGTGCCTGGGTCAGTACCTGGATGGTCACGTCATCCGGGATGCGATCGCCCTCAATGAGCTGGCGGACGAAGTCGAAGTCGGTCTGGGAGGCGGACGGGAAACCTACTTCGATCTCCTTGTAGCCCATCTGTACCAGCAGGTCGAACATCTTGTGCTTGCGCTCGGGGCTCATGGGGTCGATCAGCGCCTGATTGCCGTCCCGAAGGTCGACGGCGCACCAGCGCGGAGCCTTGGTGATGACCTTGTCCGGCCAGGTGCGGTCCGGAAGTTCCACAGTGATCTGATCCTGGAACGGAACATACTTGTGGAACGGCATTCCGGAGGGTTTCTGTGCGTTGCGCATGGCGGTGAGGGGCCTTTCCTTTGGTGAACCTATAAGGCTCTTGCTTCACAGGATGGCGGCCGGCAACACAGACTCCGCAGCGGGGATTCGGCCTGCGACCCGGTAGTCAAAGACTGACTATCCCGTCGGTGTGGCCCCGCCACGGCAGCTAAGAAGGAGCAGCTCTGCGCGCACAATTCAACACTAGCACGGCCCCTAGGATGAGAAGACGCACCAACGAAGGAGCTTTCATGACCGCATCCGGCATCAATGTCGCGAACATCGATTCCGATGTCCGCCCCCAGGACGACCTCTTCCGCCATGTCAATGGCGGTTGGCTACGAAACACTCCCATTCCCGAGGACCGAGCCCGCGAGGGCTCATTCTCGCAGCTGGCGGATGCAGCTGAACTGGCCGTGCGCAGAATCGTCGAGGATGCGGCAGCAGAGACGGACGACGACGGCGACCGCTTTCGTCTCGGCGCGTTGTTTGCGGACTTCATGGACACAGAACATCTCAGCAGGCAGGCCGGCGCTCCCGTCCAACCGCTGCTGGAAGAGATAGACGGCGCTGCGGCGGTCATGGACATCGTCCGCCTCGACGCCGAACTCACGAGGGCCGGCGCAGCCGGTCTTGTCCTCCCCTACGTCAGCAACGACGCAGGAAATCCCGAACGCTACCTGCTGCACCTCTACCAGTCCGGACTAGGGCTGCCTGACGAGTCCTACTACCGGGAGGCGAAGTTCGAAGAGGCACGACTCGGATATGTCGAACTGCTGCACCAGCTGTTCGAGCTTGCCGGGCGCCCTGAGAGCCGTGCTGCGGCGGCGAGCGTCTTCGATCTCGAAGCACGCCTAGCTTCTTCCCACATGGACACGGTGACCAAACGTAATCCACAGGCCACCTACAATCTGCGCACAACTGCCACGTTGATCAAGGATGCACCGCAGCTGGAAACCTGGCTCACGGAGTTGACTGCCGGCGTCGGGATTCCCGGTGAACTGATCGTGAACCAGCCGGGGTACATCACGGCTCTGGTACGAGCACTGGATGAAGTCCCGTTGGAGGTGTGGAAAAACTGGCTGGCTGCCAGGGTGCTGTTGCACGCAGCTCCGTTTCTCAGCGACGACTTCGTCGACGCTCACTTCGCGTTCTACGGGACCACCCTCAGCGGTACGCCACGGCTGAAGGAACGTTGGAAACGGGGTGTCGCGATTGTCGAGGGAACCATGGGTGAGGCCGTTGGGCGTATGTACGTGGCGCGGCATTTCCCTGAGTCCCACAAGGCCACCATGCGGGAACTGGTCGAAAACATCCTTGCTGCCTACGAACAGCGCATCAACCGTCTCGAATGGATGAGCGCCGAGACACGTGCACGTGCCCTGGAGAAGCTGAGTCTCTTCACCACGAAGATCGGGTACCCCGATCGCTGGATCGATTATTCAACACTGAAGATTGTCCCCGGTGACCTGTACGGCAATGTGCGCAGAGCGACCGAGTTCGAAACCGACCGGCAACTTGCCAAGCTCGGCGGCCCCATTGATCGTGGCGAGTGGCACCTCACGCCGCAGACCGTGAACGCCTACTACATGCCGACAATGAACGAGATTGTCTTCCCGGCCGCGATCCTGCAGCCGCCATTTTTCGACGCCGATGCCGATCCAGCCGCAAATTACGGGGCGATCGGGGCCGTCATCGGACACGAGATCGGGCATGGCTTCGATGACCAGGGATCACAGTTCGACGGTACGGGCGCGCTGCACAATTGGTGGACTGAAGCTGACCGGATGGCATTCGAGGCGCTCACTGGACGGCTTGTCAGTCAATACTCTGAGTTGGCTCCCACCGAGGCTCCGGACCATCCGGTCAACGGGAAATTCACCCTCGGTGAGAACATCGGCGACCTTGGCGGACTGGGAATCAGCCTGGCTGCTTACGTCATCAGTCTGGACGGAGCGGAAGCGCCTGTTCTTGACGGGCTGACCGGAGTGCAGCGTTTCTTCTACTCCTGGGCTGAATGCTGGCGCCAGAACATTCGCCCTGAAGAGGCCGCACGGCGCATCGCCATCGATCCTCACTCACCGAACGAGTTCCGGTGCAATCAGGTAGTGCGCAACCTCGACGAATTCCATAGTGCTTTTTCGGTGGATCAAGAAGACAAGCTGTGGCTTGCGCCCGAGGAACGGGTCAGGATCTGGTAGGAGCTGCTCAGGACTGGCAGGTTACCTGGGCGGCCGTCTGGCCGCTCAGGTCGCCGGCAACGCCCTGGGCCTCGATAGTCTCCCCCTCGGTGAAGTCGCTGCCAACGGATAGTTCCAGTCCCACAGTTGTTGCACTCGGGATTACCTGAACATCAGCCAGACCGAACAGTTCTGCGATGACGGGCGCTATTCCCTCGTAGCCGGGGCCCACAAACAGTTGGGTAGCCGGACGATCGTCCGCGTCAGCGACAGTGGCCTGTACGTAGCCCTCTGCGAGCAGCACTTCCTGCAGTTCCTGCCCGCGATCGGATTCGCCGGAAGCGTTGAGCACAGTAAGCGGGACCAACGCCGGATCGAAACCGAGCTCTTCGACGGTCGGGGTGGGTTCAGGTTCCGGGGTCGGCTCAGGCGTGCCCGACGGGTCCGTCTCCGGACTCGCGCTTGCTGACGGCGAGGGCTCCTGTACCGGCTTGGTGATGTCCCGGTCGGCGCGAAGAGCCGCGAACAGGTCATCAGCCTTGTCCTCATCCAGGACGAGGCGATTCGGGTCAAGTTCATAGGGCACAACGGGGACCGTCACGAACGCCACGTTTCCCAGGTCAACCTCCTGCAGGCGCCCTGCCAGTTTGAGCAGCTCCGGAATCTCGGCGAGACCGTCGTCGACCGTCAGGTTCTGAGTGACTGCCTCCGCAATGGAGTAGAGGCGCGGGATGTTGCTCAGCGTGCCTTCCTCCTTGATTTTCCGTGCCAGTGACGCCAGGAAAGCCTGCTGCGCGCGGATTCGGCCCTCATCTCCTCCGGTGCCGAAGCTATGCCGTGTGCGCAGGAATGCCAGGGCCTGCTCACCCTCCACCTCGCTGGTACCGGCCGGCAGTTTCAATCCGGAAAATTCGTCGTCGACGGCCTGATTGACGCAGACTTCAACACCGCCCACTGCTTTCGAAAGCTCAGTCACCGCGTTGAAATCAGCCATCATGAAGTGGTCGATCTGCAGACCCGTGATTTCGTTGATGGCTGCGACGGTGCAGCCGGGACCGCCGTTAGCGAGGGAGCTGTTGAGCTGTCCCAGCGCCATCGGCTGACTGGTTGCACCGGTTTCCGGGTTCTCGCAAGCCGGCAGCGGAACCAACAGATCCCGGGGGAAGCTCACCATGGTGACGTTGCTCCGGTCCGCGGACATCGTCATGAGCATCATGACATCCGCCTGACCCTCGACATCCTCTGGCTCGCTGTCCGCACCCTGCCCGGCGCGGGTGTCACTGCCGATGATTAGAATCTGCACGGGATCCCTGCTGAGGTCGACGGGCAGCTGGGATTCACCGTCGGTGGAAAGGTTGAGGGGTTCGGTGGCTACATTCCCCTGGAGGCGAACCACTGAAAGCGCCACGAATGCGATGGCACCCACGAGTACCGCAACGAGCGAGATCGCGACTATCTGCAGGACGCGCGGACGTCCCTTGCCGAGATGCCGGCCACCGGTCCCCAGACGGATGCCATCCGGGGAGCCGTTCCGCTCACCGCCGGATTCACTCATGACGCTCGGCCCTTTCGATGTGATTCAAGACTTGGTGCCCCTGTGCTCCGGGCATCTGTAGCTCAACGAGCAAGCGCCGCTTGAAGTGCCCCGAGGCGATCAGCACCGGCTAGAAACCGAGCTTCACGAGCTGTTTGGGATCGCGCTGCCAGTCCTTGGCAATCTTCACATGGAGGTCGAGATAGACCTTGGTGCCGAGTAGAGCTTCAATACTCTTCCTTGCGGCAGTCCCTACCTCGCGCAGTCGTGCGCCGCCCTTTCCGATGACGATGGCCTTCTGCGAAGAACGCTCGACGTAAAGATTCACCCGGACATCGAGCAGCGGATTGTTTTCGGGGCGCCCCTCGCGCGGGACGATCTCCTCAACGACGACCGCGAGCGAGTGGGGAAGCTCATCACGAACACCCTCAAGCGCCGCTTCCCGCACTAGCTCAGCGACCATCACGGCCTCCGGCTCGTCGGTGAGAGCACCATCGGGGTACAGCGGCGGCGACTGGGGCATGTGCGACGCGAAGACATCGGCAACCGTGCTTACCTGGTACCCGTCAACTGCGGACACAGGCACGACGTCGGCCCACCCCGCTTCGCCCAACACCTCGCGTCCCAGCTCAGACACCGCTAACAACTGGCGCACAAGCGCCTCCTTGCTCACGAGATCTGCTTTAGTGACGACAGCGATGACGGGTTTCCGCAACAGCTGCGCCAGTTGCGCCGCAATGTAGCGGTCACCCGGTCCCACCTGTTCGTTGGCGGGCAGGCAGAACCCAATGGCGTCGACCTCCGCCAGAGTATCCGCAACCAAGTCATTGAGACGCTGGCCGAGAAGAGTTCGTGGTCGATGCAGACCCGGGGTGTCGACCAGGATGAGTTGCGCGTCCTCCCGGTGCACAATCCCGCGGATGGTGTGCCGAGTGGTCTGGGGTTTGGCCGAAGTGATGGCAATCTTCTGCCCCACCAGTGCATTCGTCAGGGTTGACTTCCCTGCGTTGGGCCGGCCGACCAGCGAGATGAACCCCGCGCGATACTGCTGCGTGCTCATTTGTTTTCCACCGTTTCCCTCGAAAATCCGTTGTCCTGATCTGTTCGTGCGTCCTCATCCGTGGGCCGTTCGACCCTCCATGCAAGGATGTGGGATACGCGGTTGCGGCGCCCCTCGACCCGTTCCGCACGTAGAGCGATGTCACCGACCTGGACCTCGCTCCCGACGATGGGCACCCGTCCGAGGGTCTTCGCCAAAAGTCCACCGACGGTGTCAACCTCATCATCCTCAAGCTCCAGGTCGAACAGCTCACCCAGATCGTCGATGCTCATGCGTGCACTGACGCGAAATCCGCCCTCGGACAACTGTTCCATTTCGGGTACCTCGGAGTCGTACTCGTCGACGATCTCGCCGACGATCTCCTCGATCAGGTCCTCCAGCGTCACGAGTCCCGCCGTACCGCCGTACTCGTCGATGACGATGGCCACATGTGTTGATTCGCGCTGCAGTTCCTGAAGGAAATCTCCCACGGGCTTGGACTCAGGAACATAGCGGACATCCCGGCAGACACCATCCACCGGGTCCCTATCGCTGGGATTGTTTCCGTTCAGGACAGCAACGACGTCCTTCAGGTACAGAATGCCCCGGACGTCATCCGCATTGTCGCCGATTACGGGCACTCGGGAGTATCCGGACCTGAGGAAGAGGGACATCGCCTGCCGGAGTGTGGATCCGGCCTCGACCGACACCATGTCCGTGCGCGGCACCATGACAGACCGCACCTTGGTATCTCCCAGCTCAAACACCGAATGAATCAACTCGGCCTCGCTGTCCTCGATCATCTCCGCTTCATTGGCACGTGAGAGCAGTTCCCGAAACTCCTCTTCCGTGAAAAACGCCGCCTCAGCCCGGGCAGACCCCGGCGACAGTGCGCTGCCGATGCCGACCAACCAGCGAGGAACGGGACCCAGAATAGACCGCAGGACACCAACCAGGCGGGCGGTCAACGGCACCAGGGTTGCTGCGTTGGTCCGGCCGAGCTGCCGTGGCGACACACCTACCAGTACAAACCCGAGGCCGGCCATCGTCACCGTGGCCAGTAGTCCCGCGACCCAGATGTTGTCCAGCACATCAGCAAAAAGAAGCGCAACGGCGACTGCGGCGGCCATCTCAAACCAGACGCGCCAAAACCGTAGCGCATGCATGTGTGCTACGGGCGATTCGAGGACGCGGCGGACAGGTTCTCCCTTGGGCCCGTCAAGATGAGCCTCAGCGTCCTGGCGGGGAAGATAGCTGAAAGCCGCTTCGGCAGCCGTAACCAACGCGGCAATCAACACAAACACGATTGCCATCAGGGCCAGGAGGAACACGATCATCTGATGGACTGCTTCGACGCTGGGAAAAGTCTCACTGGGTGGTTTCCCGTGGCGCTTTGCCTCCCAGGAAATCGGTCAGGAGCTCGCGTTGGAGGCCGAACATCTCCTTTTCCTCTTCCGGATCAGCGTGATCGAACCCCAACAAGTGAAGCATGCCGTGGGTTGTGAGCAGGAGCAGCTCCTCGTTCATGCTGTGTCCGGCGTTGTCCGCCTGGGTCCGGGCCACCTCTGGACAGAGGACGACATCTCCCAGAATGCCCGAATCCGTGGGACGCGTGGCCGTACCAGGCCTCAACTCGTCCATGGGGAAGGACAGAACATCGGTTGGCCCCGGCTCGTCCATCCATTCGATGTGAAGCTTTTCCATGGCGTCAATGTCAACGAGGATGATCGACAGCTCCGACTCCGGATGCACAAAGAGACGCTCAAGCACGTGGCGACCGAGCCTGACCAGCGCCTCATCATCCACCTCGAAGCCTGACTCGTTATTCACCTCAATGCTCATTACGGGTCGCCTTCCCTGGACCGCGGCGTCCGTTCAGAGCCACTCTCTGTGACTCATCCCACCGGCTGTAGGCGGACACGATGTCTCCCACCAGCCGGTGGCGCACGACGTCGGTGGCATCCAGTGTGGAGAACGCAACATCCTCGACACCCTGCAGGATGTCACTGACTATCCTGAGCCCTGAACTGGTCCCGCCGGGCAGATCGACCTGGGTCACATCTCCGGTTACCACCATCCGCGAACCAAAGCCGAGACGGGTCAGAAACATCTTCATCTGTTCGGGAGTGGTGTTCTGCGCTTCATCGAGGATGATGAAGGCATCATTGAGCGTTCGGCCGCGCATATAGGCAAGCGGCGCAACCTCAATAGTTCCGGCGGCCATCAGGCGTGGTATTGAATCAGGTTCCATCATGTCGTGCAGCGCGTCGTACAACGGGCGCAGGTAAGGGTCGATCTTGTCGTTGAGAGTGCCCGGAAGGAAACCGAGGCGCTCCCCCGCTTCCACCGCCGGACGCGTCAGGATAATGCGGTTGACTTCCTTGTGCTGGAGCGCCTGGACCGCCTTGGCCATTGCCAGGTATGTTTTGCCCGTACCCGCCGGACCGATGCCGAAAACGATAGTGTGCGTATCTATTGCCTCGACGTAGTTCTTCTGGTTGACCGTCTTTGGACGGATGGTGCGTCCGCGCGAGGAAAGGATGTTCATCGACAGGACTTCAGCCGGCTTGGCCGCGCCCTGCGTCTTGAGCATAAAAAGCAGCTGCTCCAGTACTTGCGCGGTCACCGGTGTTTGGTTGGCGGCAAGCGTGCGGACCTCGCTGATCAGCCGCTCAGTGCGCCCAACGTCGGTTGCCGGCCCCGTGATGGAAAGATCACTTCCCCGCACGTGCAGACTGATACCAGGGAAAGCTCCTTCGATCATGGCCAGTGCCTCATCATTGGCTCCGAGGGCCTGCACCATCTGTTCAGCTGATTCGAATTGGACGACCCGGCTGTCCAGGCCCGCTGCCCCCATACCCACTGCAGAATCGGTCATAGTATCGGCCTGTAGGCCTTCC
Source organism: Arthrobacter sp. KKT183 (assembly GCF_055657625.1). Lineage (NCBI taxonomy): Bacteria > Bacillati > Actinomycetota > Actinomycetes > Micrococcales > Micrococcaceae > Arthrobacter > Arthrobacter sp. KKT183. The sequence goes on from NZ_CM145770.1 coordinate 1,897,987, forward strand.
ATCTCTCCTTGTGCCGCCGAATTTTCCGGTTCATCCGGTTGTGTGCTTGTTCAGACCCATGACGAGGCCTTCTACTAGCGTACCGCCGCCGTCCTGTTGCCGCTCACCTGGATGCGGCGCCAAGGGAGCCGGGGTTTGGCCGGGCACGGAAAAATCTCAGGAACGCAACGGACCGATATCAATAGCGTTTCAGTCAGGCCGCGATTCGGAAAAAGCACAGGGCAGGGGCTCCTACCTATGCAAAGCTGAAGTAGAACTCCGTGCAGTTCCGGTTCCTGTTGGCGTCACCACTGATTGGCGACGCCCAGACCTACGCTGCACGACAATCGATCGGCCCGACGAATGAGAGGAACGGACACGCATGGGCGTTCTTCCTCTCCTCAACCGACGGACCTCCGGGCGCCGGTGGAAGGGATCCATACTCGTCGCCGCGGCGTTGGGCCTGCAGGCCTGCACGATCGGCGGGCAGAATGAGCCGACCTCCGAGATCGCAGCAGAGGCAGAAGTGTTGCTGGAGTCGACTGCCAGCTTGCCCGAAATCGATCTCCAAAGTCCCGCGGCCCCGGACGCCGCCCCGCTCCTTCCTGTCTACTGGCTCGGAGATGCCAACGGGCTCCTCTATCGCGAGTTCCTTCCTGCTGAGTCAACTGGAGATCCGATTGCTGCTGCCGTGTGGGCGATGACCAGCGCGGAGCCGCTCGATGACGATTACTACAGCCCGTGGCAGGAAGCATCGGCTGTCAACACTTCGATTTCACTCGACAATGTGGTCACGATCGACATCTCCTCGGACGCCTTTACCACCGGCATCGATGCAGCAGTCGCCGGGCGTGCGGTGCAGCAGCTTGTCTACACGGCAACGGCTGCAGCCGCCAATTCCGGTCTGATTGCAAGCGGAAGTCCCAGCAGTGTCCGCCTGCTGGTGGACGGCAAAGCGGGCTACAGCGCTTTTGGACACATCGAGCTGAGTTCCTTGCTCCAACGGGACGTCGGCGCTATTGCGCCCGTGTGGATCATCAACCCGCAGGACAGCTCAGTCCGCTCCGATCGAACGGTTATAGTCCAGGGCAGCACCACGACGACGGATGCTGCCCTTGAGTGGCGGGTGCGGCGCGTAGATGGCGGTGGGGTCCCCGCCGAAGATGTTGTCAGCGGAACGGTTCCCGTGGACGCTGGAACCGGCGCTGTCGGACTATACGAGTTCAGCGTTGCGCTGGAGGCGGGAACTTTTCTCCTCGAGGTGTACGAAGCCGCCGGCCCATCCGCCGAAGCAGGCCCGGCCGCCGGCGTGGTGACCGATGACAAACTGATCAGCGTCCGCTGACGCGCAGCTACCAGCGTCCGGCCAGGTGATTCAGTACCGCGATGGCCGCGGGTCCCGCTGTTGAAGCTCGCAGTACGTTGGTACCAAGTTGCGCCGGAACCGCCCCTGCGTTGGCCAATACACCGAGCTCTTCGGGGCTGATACCGCCCTCCGGACCCACAATCACGGCCAGCGTTTCCGACGTTGCTAACGTACTCCGACCCCAGTATTCCGCGAGCGACTCGCTCGCCTCCTCGTGTAGCACAACCGGGTGCTGCACGCCGCCCAGCCAGTGTCCCAGGCCCTTGGTGTCCAGCGCATCGAGTACCTCCGGCACACGTGCGCGCCGACTCTGCTTCGATGCGGCACGAACGAGGGAGTCCCACTTGGTACGGCCTTTGATTGCCTTCTCGGCACGCCACCGTACGATACTTCGATCCGCCTGCCAGGGAAGCACCGCGTCAACACCGAGTTCCGTCGCCGCCTCAACTGCCAGTTCCGCCCTGTCCCCCTTCGCCAACGCCTGCACCAGGACCAGCCGCATCGCGGGAGGCGAATCGAATGAGAGTCTGTCCACGGTCACCACCACTGCACCGTGAGTTGCTTCGACAACGGTGCAGCTCAAGCGGTGTCCTTCTCCATCAAGGACATCGATCTCTTCACCCGGCCTAACCCGCTTCACGGCTGCGGCATGATGCGCCTCCGGACCGCGCAGCGTCAGACTGCCGCCGACGGCAGCGGTTTGCACATCGGCCGGATCGCCGAAGAAGGCTTGGTTGGTCATTGTCCGATAACCCGGCTATAAATTCCCGAGGCGTTCACGAAGGCGGGCAAAAACTCCTGATCCGCTGCTCGCCAGCTGGCCCTCGGTAAATTCTTCGCCGCGCATTTCCGCAAGGCGCCGAAGCAGTTCTTCCTGTCCGCTGTCGAGGTTCCGCGGCGTTTCCACGCTCAAATGCACCAGCAGGTCCCCTCTGCCGTATCCGCGCAGGTGGGTCACCCCAAGGCCGCGAAGGGTAATCACTTCGCCCGACTGCGTGCCGGGCTTGATCGTGAGTTCCTGATCACCGTCGAAGCTCTTCATTATCACGTTGGTGCCGAGGGCCGCAGCTGTCATCGGCACGCTCAGGGTCGCGTGAAGGTCGTCGCCCTCACGAAGGAAGGTCGAGTCGCTGTTGACCCGAATCTCTACGTAGAGATCGCCCTGGGGACCGCCGGCCGTGCCGACCTCGCCCTGGCCGGCGAGCTGGATACGGGTACCTGTAGCGACACCCGCGGGCACCTTGATGGTGAGGCTTCGGCGGGAACGGATGCGGCCATCCCCATTGCATTCGTTACAGGGATGCGGGATGACGGTTCCGTACCCCTGGCAGGTGCCGCAGGTCGCCGTCGTCATTACCTGACCGAGGATGGACCGAACCGCACGCTGCACCTGACCGGATCCGCCGCAGATATCACAGGTTCGCGGGGAAGTACCCGGCTGGGTACAGGATCCATCGCAGGTAGGACACACCGCCGCTGAATCTACCTCGATCTTCTTGTTGGTACCAAAGACCGCATCCTTCAGATCGATCCGGACGGCTATCAACGCGTCCTGACCGCGTTGGGTTCGGGATGGGGGGCCGCTGGGACCGCCTCCGCCGAAGAATGTCTCGAAAATGTCCTGGAACGCAAAGCCCGAGCCGGAATAACCGGCACCGAATCCATTGTCGGTGCCGTTTTCATTACCGGTGGTGTCGTAGACGCGCCGCTTCTGGGGATCCGAGAGTACCTCGTACGCGCGCGTGACGAGCTTGAACTCCTCAGCTGCTTCCGTGCCGACGTTGACGTCCGGGTGGAGCTTGCGGGCAAGCTTCCGGTATGCCTTCTTGATTTCTTCGCCGCTGGCGTCGCGTGCAACGCCAAGGACCTCGTAGTGATTACTCACTCCTGCACATCACTTCCTGTTATCTCACCGCGTGAACGGCTGGGCTTCATGGGCTCCGTCATCCGGTCAAGATTCATCGAGGATGCGGGAAAGGTAGCGGGCCACCGCTCTCACGGCGGCCATGGTGGTCGGGTAATCCATTCTCGTGGGGCCAAGCACTCCCACCTTTGCCAGTGAATCCGGTCCATAGCCGGTAGCAATCACGGAGGCTTCGGCCAAACCGCCATACGGGTTCTCCCGGCCGATGCGGACCGAGATGCCCAGAGCATCCTGCCCCATCTCGGAAAGCAACCGAAGCATGACAACCTGTTCCTCAAGCGCTTCCAGGACCGGACCAATGGTTAAAGGAAAGTCGAGGGTTGAGCGGGCGAGGTTGGCCGTGCCCGCCAGCACGATCCGGTCTTCCCTGTTAGCGGCTGACAACTGTTCCAGGCTGTGTCCAATTGCCTGGCCGAGAGATTGCAGCGAGGGGGGAAGATCCGCAATGCACGCACCGAGTTCCTGGGGAACCGACGGCAGACGAACACCGGAAACCCTTTCCAGAAAATGCTGGCGCAGGTCGGCCAGGTCATTTTCCTGTGCCTCGGCGGGCACGGATACTACGCGCTGCTGCACAGCGCCGTTCGTGGAGATCAGCACCACGAGCGCGCGACCGGGAGCGAGCAGCACGAGTTCGATGTGGCGGACGGACGCCGTGCCCAGGTGCGGGTACTGCACGACCGCAACCTGATTGGTGAGTTGGGCGAGCAGACGGACGGTGCGGTCGAGGACGTCGTCGAGATCGTCTGCGCCCTCGAGGAGTGCGCGGATAGCCCGCTTTTCCGGGGCCGACAGCGGCTTGACCTCGGCGATCCGGTCGACGAACAACCGATAACCCTTGTCGGTCGGGATGCGGCCGGAACTGGTATGCGGGGCTGTGATCAGGCCCTCTTCTTCCAGAAGTGCCATGTCATTGCGGATTGTTGCCGAAGATACGCCCAGCCTGTGGCGCTCGACCAGCGCCTTGGATCCCACCGGCTCGCGGGAATGGACGTAATCCTCAACGATGGCCCGCAGGACTTCAAGCCGCCTGGGTTCGCTCATGTTCACCTCCGATGTACTTTCCTGCCCTGTTTCTGAGTTAGCACTCAACACACCTAAGTGCCAAGTCTAATACGATCGAGGCGATTGTTAGCATTGGCTCTGCCTGTTCCGAAGGCAGGGATTTGTGGAAGCGAGCGAAGTCACATGTCGTATCACGAGTGGGGAGCACAGGATCTTACCGGACCCCGGGCCGCCCCGGCCGCCAAGGTCGAAGCCCGTCCCGGCGTCGTCCTTGAAGACGTGCAGAGCGGATTCGTCGGGGAGATCCTGCGCACGGAGAAGGCAGGTGGGATGCACGTGATGGTCCTTGAGGACCGCCGCGGCAAGCGACGCACTTTTCCGCTCGGCTTCGGCTTCCACCATGAAGGTTCGCCGGTGGAACTGATTCCTGCCCGCGCGCAGTCAGCAGCACAGCTGAGAACGGCGTCGGGCTCTGTCCGGGTTGCCGGAGCGCGGGCGCGCACGGCTCGGGCCAGCAGGATCTGGGTCGAGGGCAAACACGATGCCGAGCTGGTGGAGAAGGTGTGGGGAGACGACCTGCGGGTTGAGGGCATCGTGGTGGAGCCGTTGCATGGCGTAGACGATCTGGCAGCAGCCGTGCGGGACTTTGCTCCCTCCGCCGGACGCCGCCTGGGTATCCTCGTCGATCATCTACTGCCCGGCACCAAGGAAGCCCGGATCGCGGCCGGGGCGATGACGGTGGCGGGCGCCGCCGGGAACGTACTGATTGTCGGGCACCCCTACGTCGATGTGTGGCAGGCTGTGAAGCCGCGTGCTCTTGGTCTTGATGCCTGGCCGGTAATACCCCGCGGCGAGGACTGGAAGACGGGGATATTGAGCCGGTTAGGCTGGCCGCACTCCACGCAGGCGGATGCCGCGAACGGCTGGAAGCGCATCCTCAACGGCGTCAGCACCTACGCTGATCTCGAACCGACGCTGCTCGGGCGCGTCGAGGAAGTCATCGATTTCCTCACTGCACCGGGAGCCGGCGCATAGCCATTGAAGGCTTCGTCGCGGCACACGCGACTGCGCCCGGCCGGTACACCAAGTACCCTTGAGGAAGTAAGTTCCGCTTGTGTGAGCGGTGAAGTCCGAACAGCCCGAAGGAAGTACCGTTGCCTAACAGCGCAGACCGGCACGGTGACGCCCAGTCACGACCGGCGCCCCGGGACTCTGATCCCGCGTTCCAGGGTGCCAGTTCCAGTGCGCCACCGCTGAGTCCGTCGGAAGACCGTCAATGGGCAACGCTGTCCCACTTCCTCGGCATCCTGGGGTTTGTGCCGTCGCTGATCATTTTTCTGATCTTCCGCGACCGGGGCGCCTTCACCGAGCAGGAATCGAAGGAAGCGTTCAACTTCACTTTCCCGCCAAGCATCATTGCCGGGATCTGCCTGCTGCTGTCCCTGATACCCGGGATCGGCGGGATCTTCGCCGTCCTCAATGCGCTCATCTGGGTGATGCTGGCAGCGTTCTCCGTTGCGGCCGGTATCCACGTCAACCGGGGCAAGCCGTACCGCTACCCCTTCAACCTGAGGATTTTCCACTAGCCGCTCAGTTCGGCAACAACCGCCGGACGACGGCGTCAGCGAGCAGCCGTCCCCGTCCGCTGAGGCGCACAACACCTTTGAAAGCATCCGCCGGCTCTATCAACCCGTCCGCGATCAACCCGGCCACCGCGTGACGTCCCTCCGGCTGGAGGTCAGCCACCGGATACCCCTCGGCCAACCGTGAGCGTAGGAGAACGTCCTCGACGTAGCGAGCCGTTTCGTCCAGTACTTCTCTGCCGGCCGCGGGCGATGCGCCGGTGTCCAGGCGCTGCGCATAGGCGGCGGGATGCTTGACATTCCACCACCGTGTGCCGCCCATGTGGGAATGGGCGCCCGGACCGGCTCCCCACCAGTCGTGGCCTTTCCAGTACGCAATGTTGTGGCGGCACTGATCCTCGCCAGTGCGGGCCCAGTTACTTACCTCATACCAGGACATTCCGGCCCCACGAAGCATGTTCTCAGCAATTTCGTACTTGTCCGCGTGGTCGTCGTCGTCGACCATCGGCACCTCACCGCGGCGGATCCGCCGGGCCAGGGCGGTGCCGTCCTCGATGATCAGCGCGTACGCAGACAGATGATCCGGTTCCAGGGTGAGCGCCGCTTCGAGGGAGCTCTCCCAGTCCGACAACTCCTCACCGGGTGTTCCGTAGATCAGGTCGAGACTGACCTTCAAACCCGCAGCGCGTGCCCATTCAACCGCCAGGGGGACCCGCTCCGGAGCGTGCGTGCGGTCGAGCACGGCGAGGACATGCGGTACTGCGGACTGCATGCCGAAGGACACCCTCGTGAAGCCTGCCCGGGCCAGTTCCGCCAGTGATTCAGGGGTCACCGAATCCGGATTGGCTTCCGTTGTCACCTCGGCCCCGGGTGCGAGGCCCCATACGTTTTTCGCCGTCTGCAGAACCCGTGCAAGATCCTGCGACGGAAGCAGCGTGGGCGTGCCGCCACCGAAAAACACCGTGCTCAGCGCGCGCTGCGCAATGCCGGATTGCGCAAGCGCTCCCGCGGCGAATTCGAGCTCCCGCTCGACCGTGAGTGCATAACTGGCCTGCGACGCTCCCCCACCCAACTCAGCAGCCGTGTAGGTATTGAAGTCGCAGTACCCGCAACGGACCGCACAGAAGGGGATGTGGACGTAGAGTCCGAAAGCACGGTCCCGTGAACCGGCAACAGCTGATGGAGGCAGCCGCCCGTCGGCCGGTGCAGGCTCACCGAGGGGCAAAGTACTAGGCAATGCTGCGTTCCCTGATAGGCGCCGTCGTCACTTCTTGGCTTTGTCCTTCGATTCATCCGACGACAGGGCGGCAATGAACGCTTCCTGGGGCACTTCGACGCGTCCGACCATCTTCATCCGCTTCTTGCCTTCCTTCTGCTTCTCCAGCAGCTTTCGCTTCCGGGTGATATCACCGCCGTAGCACTTGGCGAGGACATCCTTGCGGATGGCCCGGATACTCTCCCGCGCAATGATCCGTGACCCGATGGCCGCCTGGATCGGCACCTCGAACTGCTGCCGCGGAATCAACTCGCGCAGTTTACCCGTCATCATCACACCGTACGCATAGGCTTTGTCGCGGTGGGTGATCGCGGAAAAGGCATCCACCTGTTCCCCCTGGAGCATGATGTCCACCTTGACCAGATCCGCCACCTGATCGCCGTCGGCCTTCCAATCGAGGGACCCATACCCGCGGGTCCTCGATTTGAGGATGTCGAAGAAGTCGAAGACGATCTCCGCCAGTGGAAGCCGGTACCGGATCTCCACGCGGTCCTCGGAAAGATAGTCCATTCCGCCCATCACGCCGCGCCGGCTCTGGCACAGTTCCATGATGGCGCCGACGAATTCATTGGGTGCAAGGATGGTCGCGGAAACCATTGGTTCGCGAACTGCAGCGATCTTGCCCACGGGGTACTCGCTGGGATTGGTGACATGGACGACGTTCTTGTCCTCGAGCGTCACCTCATACTCGACGTTGGGTGCTGTGGAGATCAGGCTCAGGTTGTATTCACGCTCGAGGCGTTCCCGGGTGATTTCCAGATGCAGCAGGCCGAGGAAGCCCACGCGGAAACCGAACCCCAGGGCCGCGGAGGTCTCCGGCTCATAGATCAGCGCGGCATCATTGAGCATCAGCTTTTCCAGGGCATCACGAAGCACCGGATAGTCTGCGCCGTCGAGTGGGTACAGCCCCGAGAAGACCATCGGTTTGGCATCCGCATACCCGCTCAGCGACGCCGCAGCCGGCTTCGCGAGATTGGTGACCGTGTCACCGACTTTGGACTGCCGGACATCCTTGACCCCGGTGATGAGGTAACCGACTTCACCCACGCCAAGACCTTTGGACGGCGTAGGCTCCGGCGAGCTGACACCAATCTCAAGCAGTTCATGACTGGCGCGGGTGGACATCATCTGGATGCGCTCACGCGGGCTCAGGTGGCCATCGACCACACGGACATAGGTGACCACGCCGCGGTAGGTGTCATAGACGGAATCGAAGATCATTGCACGGGCCGGCGCATTCGCATCCCCGACCGGCGACGGAAGGTCCCTCACGATCTTGTCCAGCAGTGCCTCCACACCGACGCCCGTCTTTCCCGAGACCAGCAGCACGTCCTCGGGGTCGCCGCCGATCAGGTTCGCCAACTCCGCTGCGTACTTCTCGGGCTGCGCGGCCGGGAGGTCGATCTTGTTGAGCACCGGAATGATCGTGAGGTCGTTCTCCATGGCAAGGTACAGGTTGGCGAGCGTCTGCGCTTCGATCCCCTGCGCGGCGTCCACGAGCAGAATCGCGCCCTCGCATGCCGCAAGGGACCGCGAAACCTCGTAGGTGAAATCGACGTGGCCGGGAGTGTCGATCATGTTCAGCGCGTAGCTGACGCCGTCGAGTTCCCAGGGCAGGCGGACCGCTTGCGACTTGATGGTGATCCCGCGTTCACGCTCGATGTCCATGCGGTCCAGGTACTGGGCCTTCATATCCCGCTGCTCCACCACACCGGTGAGCTGGAGCATCCGGTCCGCAAGGGTGGACTTGCCATGGTCGATATGGGCGATGATGCAGAAATTTCTGATGATCGCGGGATCCGTGGCAGCGGGCACCGGAGCTGTGCGGGCCATGGGTGACACTGACGTACCTCTTACTTTGTGGGACAGTTTGGAAAATCCGCGGAAGAACGACGACGACGCCGGGGCTGCAGCCCGCGCGGAAAGTACAGTCTCCATTGTCCCATGGGGACGTCTCGAGCCCGCAATCTGGCCGGTACGCTGGCCGGATGACCTCACTAGGACAGTCACTGTTCCGTCTTGCCAAGGCGGCACTGAAGTCGATCGCTTCCCGCCCCGCCACGCAGCGCAACACTCCAGAGGCCTATGCGCCGGAGCCGGGAAGCACTGCCGACCCCGGCGAAATTGTATGGACCTGGGTGCCGTACGAGGACGATCCGAGCCAGGGCAAGGACCGACCCGTGCTGATTATCGGCAGGGATGGCAGCTCGCTGCTCGCACTCATGCTCACCTCCCGGGACCGCAATAATGCCCGGAGCCGGCACGACGATTATGTGGACATAGGTAGCGGGTCCTGGGACCGCCGAGGCCGGCCCAGCGAGGTCTATGTGAAACGCCTCCTGACGATCGACCCCGGAGCCGTGCGTCGGATCGGCGCGACGTTGGACCGTCTGCTTTTCAACCGCGTCATGTCCCGGTATGAGGAACGTTCCTGAAACGAGCGGCCCTTGCTGGACGAGCGCGCCTTGATGTAGCTGCGCGGATCCTCCGGACGCGCCCGGAGCGCGAAGCCGCGCCCGTTCTGGTAGCCTGTATAGCTGTGTGTCCGCGCAGGTCGACGGGCACTTCGGCTCGGCCGCCCGGTATCCCCACGCCGCTCAGTCAATGGCCGCACCGAAATCCCTCAGACCAGTCCGCAATACAAAGAGAGTCTTAAATACGTGGCAAATATCAAGTCCCAAAAGAAGCGCATTCTCACGAACGAGAAGGCCCGCCAGCGCAACAACTCGGTCAAGTCCGAGCTGAAGACCGCCATCCGCGCCGTAACCACCGCTGTGGAGTCTACCGACAAGGACAAGGCAGTGGCTGCGCTTGCAGTGGCCAACCGCAAGCTCGACAAGGCCGTAAGCAAGGGTGTTCTGCACAAGAACAATGCGGCCAACCGCAAGTCGGGCATCGCCAAGAGGGTCAACAACCTCGGCTGATTGCCCTTCAGTTACACAGCTTCACCAGCGCAGTGGCCGGCCTTCGGGCCGGCCACTGCTGTTTAACCCAGAAGGATGCTCAGTCCAAATCCCAAGCTAGCGGGACCCGCCCAATGCGATGGCTGTCACAGCCCGCTCAACCGCGTACACGGGGTCCCTCGCCTCACCCTTGACCTGGGCGTCAGCTTCGGCAAGGACCTGGATGCAGTGATTCAGGCCATCCGGGGTCCACCGCTGGGCTTCGCGGCGGGCCTGGTCAACCTGCCAGGGCGCCATGCCGAGTTCCTTGGCAAGCTGAGCGGAGTTGCCCCTGACCCCATAGACTTTCGCCACTCCGCGCAGCTTCATTGCGAGCGCAGCGACGAGCGGCACGGGATCCGCGCCGGTTGAGAGGGCATGACGAAGCATGGTCAGTGCCTGTCCGCCGCGGCCTGCGAGCGCGGCGTCTGCCACCTTGAAGCCTGTGGCTTCTACGCGCCCCCCGTAGTACTTCTCCACCAGCTCAGCGGAGACCGCGCCTTCGGAATCCGAAGCGAGCTGGTGGCACGCTGCCGCAAGCTCGGACAGGCTCGATCCCACGGCGGCCACCAGGGCACGCACCGCGTCCGGTTCGATGCGCCGTCGTGCGGTGCGGAATTCGGCTGTAACGAAGTCAGCCTTGTCCGAATCCTTCTTCAGGGGCTGGCACTCAACCAGAACGGCCTTCTGCGCTTTCAGCGCATCGAGGAGTTTCTTGCCCCGCGTGCCGCCTGCGTGGTGCATCACGAGCACCACGTCCGGGGCCGGCTGCGGGATGTATTGCAGGGCATCCTGGAGAAACGCATCGTTCATCTGTGCCAACCCGCGCGCTTCGATGATCTGCGTACCGCCGAACAATGAAGGGCTTCCCAGCATGATCAGGGATCCGGGTTCATAGTGGGCGGCATCAAGCCGGACTGTCTCGGCATCCGGTTCCGTTTCCCGCATTCGGTGGCGGACGGCCTCGAAACTACGGCCGGCGAGGTACTCCTCCGGACCGAGCAGCAGGATGACCGGCGCTGGCGTGACCTCGCGCCAGCTCACAGTCACCGATGCTGCGGGGTTTGGGGACACGGATGCGGCTCCTGATCAATGGAGGGATGGGCTGGCTCAACTTTGCCACGGGGACGCGGTGCATCCAACTCATCGCGACGAGTCCAGGTGTATGCCATTGCCCCGGAGCGTGAGCAGGATGGTGCCGCGCAGGTCGGTACGGGCGACGTGTACGCCCGCCGTCTCGAGGGCGTCGAGTGTTTCCGGATGCGGGTGTCCGTAATCGTTTTCCCGTCCGGCTGATATGAGCGCAAGCTTCGGCGAGACCGCGTTGATGATTTCAGCCCCGCCATTGCGGGCGCCATGGTGCGCAACCTTGAGGATGTCCACTCCGGAGGCAGCAAGGTGCGCATGTCCTGCAAGGAAACGTGCAGCGGCGTCCTCCTCAAGGTCTCCCGTGAGAAGGATGGTGAGCCCGGGTCCCCCCGCGGCGCCCTCCACCGTTACGAGGACTACTGCGGAAGCGTTGTTCTCTGAATCTGCGGGAGGTCCGGGTCCCGGCCACAGTACCGACCAGGAAACGTTGGCTAACCTGCCTGCAAGTCCGGCAGAAGCCGACTCCGCTTCTATGCCGGCTTTTGAGGTGATCTCATTCACGACGTCGGGCAGGGAGTCTTCGGATGTGGAGTAGAGCACGCGGCCCACAGTTCGGTCCTGGAATACCCCGGCTATTCCGCCGAAATGATCCTCGTGCAGATGGGTCAGCACCAGCACGTCGACTGTGTTGACGCCGAGACGATCAAGACAGGCGTCCATCGGACCCGGATCAGGGCCGGCATCAAACACGAGTGCGCTGTCCGGGCCGGTCCTGACAGCCAGCCCGTCCCCCTGACCGACGTCGCATGCCGCAACGGTCCAGTCCGCGGAATCCCGCCCGACCGCGCCAGTCCAGACCCAGACGGCGACAACGCCGAGCACGCAGCCGACGGAGACCCAGATTGACATGCGCATCAGCGCACGCTTCCGTCCCGACTCTCCTGCCGGCACCTGCTCCGGCGCGAGCATCACGGAAGGCGCCGTTCGGATGACTCGGACCAACGCGGGCCCCCAGACCACAGCCACCAGGACGACGCCGCTGATGAGGGCCGTCAGGACCGCACCTCCCCATCCCCCGGGCCAGGGAATGGCGGCGAGCGGGGCCGCGGCGAAGAACCGTGCGATTTCTGCGACGCCGACCGCTGCCCACCCTGCTGTAGCGGCGAACGGCGCCGCCGCCCAGGGAGCGAGAGCCACCAGAACAACGGCCACCATCCCGGTGATGGTGATGAAGGGAACGAGCGGAGCAGCCGCAATATTGGCGGGCAAGGAATAGGTCGGCAGGTTCGGCTGGATGAGGGCAAGGATGGGTGAGCAGAACAGCTGGGCGGCAAGCGGAACTGCGACCAACTGTGCCGCCCACACCGGAAGTACCGAGGACAGGCGGGCGGCCAGGACAGGGCCGGCGAGCACCAGGCCTGAGGTGGCGGCGACGGACAGGATGAACGCGTACTCGACACCAAGCCAAGGATCTGCGGCCAGAAGTGCGGCTATGGACAGAAACAGAAGGGTCAGGGACAGCCGCCCGCGGCCGGTCAGGACGGCCAGCACTCCGATGGCGCCCATGACGGCGGCCCTGAGAACGCTCGGCTCAGGCCGCACCAGCAGCACAAATCCGACGAGGGCAACCACTCCCGCCGTGGCGGCAGCCCACCGCGGCAGTCGACACCCGCGACAGAGAAGGAACACAAACGCCAGCACATAACTGCAGTTCGCGCCCGAAACAGCTGTCAGGTGGGTCAGGCCCGTTGCCTTCATGGTCTCCACCAGATCCTGCCCGACGGCGGACCGCGCGCCGATGACCATCCCGGGCATCAAGCCGTCGTCGGGAACGGAGGTAGCGGATGACAGCGTGAGGAAACGGTTTCGCAGCCGCTCGACCAGCACTCCTCCTGGTGGCTCGTCCGCCATCAGCGCCGGTGCCGTTGTTGCAATCAGCAGTGCTCCTGCACGTGCGCCCGGCTCGGTCGCGAGCGGCCGCCCAGCCGAACGCACGACGTCACCGTGCGCTACTGCGCTCCATTCCGTACTACCGATCACCATAACCGGCGTGCTGGCCGTGAACCTCGACCCGTTGAACGTTCCTTCCAGAAGCTCCGCTTCGAGGATCCAGCGGGCAGTACCGTCCGGCGCAGCTGTCGACGCCTCGCGGGGGTCCGATACTGCACGTAGCTTCACGGTCAAATGCGCCTCGTCTGATATTGCGGCGGAGAGCGAAGGGGAGGAGCGCTGATACTGGTGTGAGGCAGCGGCAAGGCACACCATCGCTGCCGCGCCCAGGAAGACGAGCAGCACCTGCGCTACGGGTAAATGTCTCCCGCTTCTCACGACGACGACGGCGCAACCGATGGTTACAAGGGCCAGCAGCCCGCCCAATACCAGTGCATCCTGCGCCTCCAAACGGGTAGCGAACGCTGCTGCTCCCCAGGCCGCGAGCGCTCCCGGAAGCAGCCTGAGGTCCCGTGCCGGACTTGCTTGGGTTGCAGCCGGTTCCTTCCGCCTGCGTGCTTCACGGCGCGCGCGCGGACCGGCTGACCGGTCCCCGCGCCGGTCCCCCGGCACACCGGTTGGTGACCGCGCCCCAGCGGCGGCCCGCACCAGATGCTCCCACCGCCCTGCCCTTGCCGATGTCATTCAGACGGTCACCAGCGGCACAAGTGATTCGAGCATCGCGGGGCCGATGCCCGGCACAGCGTCGAGGTCTTCGGGACGTGCAAAGGGACCGTGCTGGGTCCGCCACTCGACAATGCGCTCGGCCAGGACCGGCCCCACCCTGGGAAGTTCCTCGAGTTCCGGAACATCGGCGGTGTTCAGGTTCACCAGCACGTCCTGCGCCCCCTGCTTCGGTGCGGACGCGCCGGCGGGTGGCTGCAGGGGCTCCCCGGTACGGGGAATCAGGATCTGCTGTCCGTCCTGCACCACGGCTGCCAGATTGACCGCTGACAGCTCCGCTTCAGGCAGCGCGCCACCCGCCTTGTCCAGGACCTCGAAAACGCGGGACCCGGCAGCGAGCTCCACTACTCCGGGTGCCTGCACAGCTCCTGCAACATGGACCAGAACGGTATCTGCGTGGGCGGAGCCTGAACCCTGTACGGATGAACCGGCTTCCTGCGTTTCCTCGACGGGCACGGCCTCCGAGGCATCCGCAGAAGCCTCCGAGCCGGCCGTCGGGTCAGCTGTGCCGGAAGCCTGCGGCCTGATCGGCACCACCTCGGCGGGCTCGCTGTCGGTATTGACGAACTGCCAGCCGCCGACAACCAGGGTGCAGCCCGCCGCCACCAGGGCGGCCCGGCGCGTAGCCACCCATCGCCGGTGCGGGCGCCGGCGATCCTCGCTGGGCGTGGCAGGTTCTTCAGCGCCCGGCTGGCGGAATCGGCCAGTACCGTCCGGTGCTGCATGGTCCCGGCCTCCGTCAGTTCCTGCCCGAACTTCTACCGGGTTCTGCCCGGCTCCTGGAACGGGCTCGGTTTCTGCGACCGTCTGCGCGCGATTCAGGTTGAGGACACGGTCCAGCCGGTCCGGGCTGGACACGCGCTCCCCCGTTGCCCAGCGGTGCCTTGCCATGGCATCAGCGTAGGAACATACGCTTTGCCAAGCGGCCCCGCCGGTCGCTATGTGTACAACCCACCCGCAGCGGAGCCTGTGTGGAGTGCAGGATCAGACGCGTTGCGTCATGAGCGGGTCGGACAGCGCCACCGCAAGGACACCGAGACCGGTGTGCGCAGCCAGGACGGCCGGTAGCGGAGTCAACACGGCATCGGCACCGTCCGGCGCCCGCTCAGCGGCAACCTCGGCCTGCAACCTGTTGCCGAAGTAATGGTATGCGGCGACGCTGCCCGATGGGCGCCGGTGAAGGTCCTCCCTCACCAGTTCCTCAAGGCGCTGTCGGGCTCGTGCCGCGGTGCGCACCTTTTCGAGTGGTTCGATCGCTCCGTCCCGCACAACCAGAAGGGGCTTTACCGCGAGCAATGCGCCGAAAAAGCCAGCGGCAGCCCCGATCCGTCCACCGCGCCGCAGCTGTTCAAGGCTGGGAACGTAAAACAAGACGCTTGTTCCGGCGCACAGGACCGCGGCACGGTCCGCGGCCTCTGAGGCGGTCGCTCCGGCGCGCAGCGCAAGAGCCGCCGCCGCAACCCCGCACCCCTGAGCCATGCCGACGGTACCGCTATCAACCACATGCACCGGGATGGACACAGTGCGCGCAGCCCAGCGAGCGGCGTCGACCGTTCCGGACAATCTGCCCGACAGGTGGATCGAGACAATCTCCTTGGCGCCTTCGCGCTCCAGCCTCCGGTAAACGCTCTGGAAGTGGCCCGGCGACGGACGCGACGTGCGCACCTCCGCCCCTTCCGCGAGAGCCACTGCGAGCGGCTCGAGCAGGTTGTCAGCCCCTTCACCATAATGGCGGCCCGAGATGATGACCGGCATGGGCACGACAGCGACGTTTTCCGCAGGACCGCCTCCCATGACCCATGCCGGCGGGAAGGCGGCGGCGGAATCGGTGACGACCGCCGTCGTCGGTTCCGCCGCCGGTTCTCTACCGACGGCGGCGCGGCCTGCACGGCGGTCAAACCATGCCACGGCGAAATCTCCTCGCCGGCCGGTCAGGCCGGAACGATGTTGACCAGTTTCGGCGCCCGGACAATTACCGTCCGGATGTTCCTGCCGTCCAGCGTTCGCTGGACCTGCGCGGAATCGAGGGCGAGCTCACGAAGCGCATCCTCGGTGATGTCCGCCGACACTTCGAGGCGGTCCCGTACCTTGCCCTGAACCTGGACGATAGCCGTCACAGTGTCCTGAACCAGCAGTGAGTGATCCACAGCGGGCCAACCGGCAGCCGCCACTGACGCGGGGTGGCCCAGGCGTTCCCAGAGATCCTCCGCGGTGTACGGAGCGAAGAGACTGAGGATGATCGCCGTGACCTCAGCTGCTTCACGGACAGCAGGGTCTGCACCGCCCGCTCCTGAATCGATCGCCTTGCGGGTAGCGTTAACCAGTTCCATGACCTTGGCGACGACCACATTGAACTTGTTGTTCTTCAGCAGGTCACCAGCCTCGGCAAGGGTGCGGTGGGTGACCGAGCGCAGCGCGCGATCCCCGGATGCGGCATCGGAGTCGCGCTCGGACGTCACATCGGCGCCGAGGCGCCACGCGCGGGCGAGGAACTTTGCAGAGCCCGACGGCGAAACATCCGCCCAATCCACGTCGTCTTCCGGTGGGGAGGCAAAGACCATTGTGAGGCGGATGGCGTCCACGCCATAGCGGTCGAGCTGCTCACCAAGATTCACACCGTTGCCCAGCGACTTGCTCATTGCCTTGCCGCCGTTGAGCACCTGGCCCTGGTTGAGCAGGGCAGAGAAAGGCTCCGTGAAGTTGACCAGCCCGAGGTCGAACAGGACCTTGGTGAAGAACCGGCTGTAGAGCAGGTGGAGGATGGCGTGCTCCACCCCGCCGACATACTGGCCGACCGGCAGCCACTCATTGACCTTTGCGGAGTCGAACGGCACGTCGGTGGCGTGCGGAT
This sequence comes from Arthrobacter sp. KKT183, assembly GCF_055657625.1. NCBI lineage: Bacteria > Bacillati > Actinomycetota > Actinomycetes > Micrococcales > Micrococcaceae > Arthrobacter > Arthrobacter sp. KKT183. The sequence goes on from NZ_CM145770.1 coordinate 1,914,675, forward strand.
CGGCGAAGCGCAGGAAGTACCAGGACGAGTCGACGAAGGTGTCCATGGTGTCCGTATCCCGGGTAGCCGGTCCCGAACACTGTGGGCACTGGACGTTGACCCAGTCCGTCGCTGCTGCGAGCGGCGACGTGCCTTTCGGTGCCAGGTCTTCTCCGCGCAGGTCGCTGGGCAGGCGTACCGGAAGCTGCTCATCCGGGACGGGAACCTCGCCGCATGCACCGCAGTGGATGATCGGGATGGGCGTTCCCCAGAAGCGCTGACGTGAGAGCAGCCAGTCCCGCAGCCGATAATTGACCGTGCGCTCGCCGGTACCCTGGGCGGCGACCAGTTCGATGGCCCGCTGGATCGCGGCATCCTTGGGAAGCCCGTTCAGTTCGCCGGAGTTGACCAGCGTCCCCTCCCCCGTGGTCGCCTTGCCGGAGACCGCCGGATCCTCCTCCCCGGTGTCCACCACCATGCGCACGGGCAGATCGAAGGCCCGCGCGAAGTCGAGGTCACGCTGATCGTGTGCAGGAACGGCCATGATTGCACCGGTGCCGTAGTCCGCGAGCACATAGTCGGCGGCCCACACCGGCAGCTTCTCCCCATTCAACGGGTTTACTGCGTAGCGTCCGGTGAAGACGCCGGTCTTCTCGCGTTCGGTGGACTGGCGCTCGATGTCGCTGAGCGTGTTGACGCTCGCCCTGTAATCGGACAGTGCGGCAGCATGCTCGGGGGTCACCAGGTCCGCGGCGAGATCCGCGTCTGCGGCTACAACGAAGAACGTGGCACCGTGGAGCGTGTCCGGCCTCGTGGTGAAGACGGCGACATCGGTAGCCGGCAGGGTGCCATCGGCCTCGATCGTGAAGGTGACGTGCGCGCCCTCCGACCGGCCGATCCAGTTCCGCTGCATCGCAAGCACACGTTCCGGCCAGTGTCCCGCCAGCGGTTCCATGTCTTCAAGCAGCCGGTCTGCGTAGTCAGTGATGCGGAAGTACCACTGGTTCAGGCTCTTCTTTGTAACGGGACTCCCGCAGCGCTCGCACGCACCATTGACAACCTGTTCATTCGCGAGCACGGTCTGGTCCTTCGGGCACCAGTTGACCGGATGATCCTTGCGGTAGGCAAGCCCTTTTTCGAAGAAGCGCAGGAACAGCCACTGGGTCCAGCGGTAATACTCGGGATCCGAGGTCTGGAGGCGCCGGGACCAGTCGGCGCTGATCGCGTAGCGCTTGAAGGACGCCGCCTGGGTGTCGATGTTCGCGTAGGTCCACTCGCTCGGGTGCGCGTTGTGTTTGATGGCGGCATTCTCCGCGGGGAGCCCAAAGGAATCCCAGCCGATCGGGTGCAGGACGTCGTAACCGAGTTGCCGCCAGTAGCGGGCAACGACGTCACCCATCGCGAAGGCCTCCGCGTGCCCCATGTGAAGGTCCCCGGAGGGGTAGGGGAACATGTCCAGCACATAGCGGCGTTCCCTACTGCCGTCATCGACCGGTGTGAAGGTGTCAAGCTGTTCCCACACAGGAAGCCACTTCGCCTCGATGTCAGCGAAACTGTACGTACCGGCGTCCGGCTCTTCCACCGTGGGATTCATGCTCACTGTTTCTTGCCCTGTCTGTTGACCACTGGTGACCGTCTTCTCCATCCACCATCGCTTCACCGCTCCGAATGGGTGCCCAGGGTTCATGGCAGGCCCCGGACACACAAAAGCCCCTCAACACAGGAGGGGCGGCCGCGCTCGAATGCGCGGCTAGATAAGGAGCAGATGCGCGAACATGCTTCCACCTTAGCGCAGTTTGGCCCCGGCAGTGTTCTTCAGGAGTTACCATATTTCCATTGGGCGCAACTTTCTGTTATCGCACCCAGCATGCCGAGGCGGAATGCGCCCGCGGCTGATCGGCCAGCCACCGCAGGAGGTGGACTGTTCTGCAGGCATTCTGGCCCGTCGTCGTTAGGTAGACGAGAACAATGACACAAACCATTCCCACCGCAGATCCATCGCCTCAGACCCTCGGCGATGATGCGGTTGCCCTGGTGCGGCGTTGGCTGCACCAGGGCACATCCGGTGGTGACGCCCAGCGCACCACCGGAACGGCTCCGGCAGGCAGCACACGCGGATCGAAGTCCGCGCAACTCCTCGCTGAAGTCCTCAAGGACCAGAACGGCCTCGACTTCACGATCGGTTTCGTGGACCGGGTGATCCGGCCGGAAGACCCTGCCGTTGCAGCACGGAACCTTGCCCAATTGGCCCGGAAGACGCCGTCGTTCCTGCCCTGGTACATGAAGGGCGCCGTCAGGCTGGGAGGGGTCATGGCCCCGGTCCTGCCGCGCGTCGTCGTTCCGGTGGCACAGCGTGTGCTGCGGGAGATGGTCGGCCACCTCATCGTTGATGCCCGTCCCTCGCACCTCGGCAAGTCAATTGCCGCCCTGCGCGGAGAGGGCGTGCGCCTGAACATCAACCTCCTGGGCGAAGCCGTCCTCGGCGACAAGGAAGCTGACGCTCGGCTCAGCGGCACCCGTGACCTCCTGGCGCGCGACGACGTCGACTACGTCTCCATCAAGGTCTCGTCTGTGGTCAGCACCCTCAACCTCTGGGACTTCGAAGGCACGGTCGAGCGGGTCACTGAGCGGCTGCTGCCGCTATACCGGCTGGCAGCCTCATCCCCGGCTCCGAAGTTCATCAATCTGGACATGGAGGAATACCACGACCTTGATCTCACCGTCGCGGTCTTCAAACGCATTCTCGAAACTCCAGATCTGCGGAACCTTGAGTCCGGGATTGTCCTGCAGGCGTATTTGCCGGACGCGCTCGGTGCACTGCAGGACCTGACCTCGTGGGCGCAGGAGCGGCGTGCCGCCGGTGGGTCCGCCATCAAGGTCCGCCTGGTCAAGGGCGCCAACCTCGCCATGGAGCTCGTGGATGCCGCCGTCCACGGCTGGGAGCCGGCCACGCTGCCGAGCAAGCAAGCCACAGACACCAACTACAAGCGCTGCCTGGACTGGGCACTGCGCCCCGAAAATGCGGACGCTGTTCGCCTCGGGGTTGCCGGGCACAACCTGTTCGATATTGCGCTCGCCCGCACGCTTTCCGTTGCCCGCGGGGTCGAGGACCGGATCGAGTTCGAGATGCTGCTCGGCATGGCTGAAGACCAGGCCGCAGAGGTGCGCAAGGACGTTGGCTCGTTGCTTCTCTACACCCCGGTGGTGAAGCCGGCGCAGTTCGATGTGGCGATCAGCTACCTCATTCGCCGTCTTGAGGAGAACGCGAGCCAGGAAAACTTCATGAGCGCCGTTTTCGAGCTCACGAAGAACGAGGAGCTGTTCGAGCGTGAGAAGCAACGCTTCCTCGCATCGCTCACCGAACTCGAACCTACGGTGCCTCAACCGAACCGTGCACAGGAGCCGGACCGCTTCACCGCAACCGGGCCCGGCGAGTTCCGGAACCAGTCCGATTCGGACCCGTCCCTGCCCGGCATCCGGGAGTGGGCCAACGAGGTTCTCAGCCGTGTCCCCGGTTCCACCCTGGGCGTCGCGCTCGTGGAGGCGTCCCAGCTGGAAACCAACGACGACGTCGACACCGTCATCCGATCGGCGCGCATGGCACAGCGCGAGTGGGCGTCGAAGTCGGGAGCAGAGCGGGCGGAAGTGCTGCGGAGGGCAGCGGCCCAACTCGCTCTCAGCCGGGGGGACCTCGTGGAAGTTTCGGCGAGCGAGACAGGTAAGACCATCGCCGAGTCAGACCCGGAAATTTCAGAGGCAATCGACTTTGCCAATTACTACGCGCTGCTCGCTGAAGAACTCGACACCGTTGAGGGGGCCCGGTTTGTCCCTGCAGCGTTGACCGTGGCTACCCCGCCGTGGAATTTCCCCGTGGCCATTGCCGCCGGTTCCGCGCTCGCTCCGCTGGCTGCCGGGAGCGCCGTCATTCTCAAGCCTGCGCCCCAGGCCAAGCGGTGCGCGGCTGTCATGGTCGAGGCGCTGTGGGAGGCCGGTATTCCCCGCGACGTACTGGTGTTCGCTGACGTCGCAGAAGGGCCGGTCGGGCAACATCTGCTCTCCCACCCCGAGGTGGACCGGGTCATTCTCACCGGTGCCTACGACACCGCGAAGTTGTTCCGGTCCTGGCGGAACGATCTTCCGCTGCTTGCAGAGACCAGCGGCAAGAACTCCCTCATTGTGACGCCAAGCTCCGACCTCGACCTCGCTGCTGCGGATGTCGTCCGGTCTGCCTTCGGCCATGCCGGCCAGAAGTGCTCCGCCGCGTCGCTGGCCATTCTGGTGGGATCGGCGGGTACCTCCGCGCGTTTCCGCAATCAGCTGGTTGATGCTGTGGCTTCCCTGAAGGTCGGCTACCCCGAGGACCCTGAGACCGAGATGGGTCCGATCATCGAGCCGGCCGCGGGCAAGCTCAAGGATGCTTTCACTACGCTCGGGGAAGGCGAATCGTGGTTGGTCAAGCCGAAACAGCTTGATGACACCGGCCGGCTCTGGAGCCCAGGCGTACGCACCGGGGTCAAGCCCGGCAGCTACTTCCATATGACGGAATTCTTCGGTCCGGTGCTCGGCATCATGCACGCTGAGTCGCTTGAACAGGCGATCCAGTGGCAGAACGCCAGCGCCTATGGTCTGACCGGTGGAATACACACCCTGAATCCCGAAGAAGTCTCACAGTGGCTTGAATCAGTGGAGGCGGGCAACCTCTACGTCAACCGCGGCATTACCGGCGCGATCGTTCGCCGCCAGCCGTTCGGGGGGTGGAAGCGCTCGTCCGTTGGACCGGGCGCCAAGGCGGGTGGACCGAATTACCTCATCCACCTCGGCAGCTGGGAGCGCGAAGAGCTCCATCCGGGTAACGTTCACGCGCCGCTCAGCGGGCCGGTCCGCCAGCTGCTGCACGCGGCGGAAGTCCCCGACGGCGACCGCGGCTTCCTTGCCCGTTCCGCAGCCGACGATCAGCGTCACTGGGTGCGCACCTTCGGAACGCATGAAGATGTGTCGGCCCTTGGCGTTGAACGGAACGAATTCCGGTACCTGCCGACTCCGGTGACCGTCCGGCTCAACGAAGCCGGCACTATCGGCGACTTCATCCGGGTGGTAGCGGCAGGTCTGCGCAGCGGCTCGACCATGTCGGTATCGACCCCGGAGCCGCTTGCACCGGCCCTCACGGCGGTCCTGTCAGCACACAATGTCACCCACCGGGTAGAGGACGACGCCGCGTGGCTGGCTGCCGCCCCGTCAGCGGGCCTGGGCCGGGTGCGTCTCGTGGGCGGCGGCTACTCGGAACTGTGTGCAGCCACTGACGGCGATCCGGACATCGCTATCTACAGCGGTCCCGTCACAGAGGCCGGCCGAATTGAGATGTTGCCGTTCCTGCGTGAGCAGGCGGTGACAATCACGGCGCACCGTTTCGGAAATCCGGACAACGTCTCGGGAGAAGTCCTCCGCTAAACACCCGAACCAAACTCCTCTCGCTCAAACGCAACGGGTGCCTGACCAACTCAGGCGCCCGTTGCGTTTGCGGTAAGGACCGGTAGGTTCCGGCGGCACCTACCAGCGTCCGACACAAAAAGCGGAGCGGACAGAAACGTCCGCTCCGCCTTTTTTTGGTGCTAGGAAGAACTACTGAACGTCCTCATCCACCCAGTCGAAGGTCTTGGTGACAGCCTTCTTCCAGTTGCGCAACTGACGGTCGCGCTCGGCGTCGTCCATCGTCGGGAGCCAGCGCTTGTCTTCGGACCAGTTCGAGGCCAGCTCGTCCGTGTCCTTCCAGAAGTCAACGGCGAGGCCCGCGGCGTAGGCGGCACCGAGTGCCGTGGTTTCCGTGACTTTCGGCCGGATCACGGGAATACCAAGGATGTCGGCCTGGAACTGCATCAGCGCGTCATTGGCGACCATGCCGCCGTCGACACGCAGATCTTCCATGTTGACGCCGGAATCAGCGTTGGCGGCGTCAAGCACCTCGCGTGTCTGGAAGGCGGTTGCTTCCAGGGCAGCGCGGGCAATGTGACCCTTGTTCACAAAGCGGGTGAGGCCCACGATCGCACCGCGGGCATCGGAGCGCCAGTACGGTGCGAAGAGGCCGGAGAACGCGGGAACGATGTAGACGCCTCCGTTGTCCTCGACCGACTTCGCAAGCTGCTCCACCTCGGGAGCGGTCTTGATGATCCCGAGGTTGTCCCGGAGCCACTGGATGAGTGAGCCGGTGACGGCGATCGAACCTTCGAGTGCGTACACAGGCTTGGCGTCGCCGAGCTTGTAGCAGACTGTCGTCAGCAGGCCGTTCTTCGAGTGGACGATCTCCTCACCGGTGTTGACGATCATGAAGTTGCCGGTGCCGTAGGTGTTCTTGGCACCGCCCTTCTCAAACGCCGCCTGACCGAAGGTCGCAGCCTGCTGGTCGCCGAGAATACCCGCCACGGGAACCTCGCGGAGGAGCTGCGAGCTGTGAACGTTGCCGTAGACCTCGGAGGAAGACCGGATTTCCGGCATCATGGAGGCCGGAACGCCGAAGGTTTCCAGGATGGAGGAATCCCAGCTCAGCGTTTCGAGATCCATGAAGAGGGTGCGGGAGGCATTCGTGACGTCGGTGATGTGCACTCCGCCATCAGCACCGCCCGTAAGGTTCCAGGTCACCCAGGAATCGGTGTTTCCGAACAGGAGGTCCCCGGCTTCAGCCTTCTCGCGGGCGCCTTCGACGTTGTCGAGGATCCACTTGATCTTCGTTCCGGAGAAGTAGGTTGCCAGCGGCAGGCCGACCTGCTGCTTGAACCTCTCCACACCGCCATCAGCAGCAAGCTCGTCGACGATCGGTTGGGTGCGCGTGTCCTGCCAGACAATCGCGTTGTAGACCGGCTGGCCGGTGTTCTTGTCCCACACAACGGCGGTCTCGCGCTGGTTGGTGATACCGACGGCGGCGATGTCATGGCGGGTCAGGTTGGCTTTTGAGAGGGCGTTGCCGATGACCTCACGGGTGTTGTCCCAGATTTCAATCGGGTTGTGCTCCACCCAGCCGGCCTTGGGGAAGATCTGCTCGTGCTCCTTCTGGCCGGAGGAGACGATGTTCCCCTGGTGGTCGAAGACGATTGCACGGCTTGAGGTGGTTCCCTGGTCAATAGCGATGACGTACTGCGGCATTACTTCTCCTCATTGAGTGTACTTCTCGGTTCATTCGGACGGCGATGGCCCAGGATCATCTGTGCCACCGGCTGGTGTGGCTCAGGCTGCGGGAGTCGGGAAGGTGACCAGCATGGCGATCAAGCCGCCAAGCACACCGCCGATGATCGGCCCGACAACCGGAACCCAGGCGTAGCTCCAGTCGCCGCTTCCCTTGCCCTTAATCGGCAGGAACGCGTGTGCAATGCGAGGACCGAGGTCGCGGTTGGGGTTGATGGCGTAGCCGGTGGGTCCACCGAGCGATGCGCCGATACCGACGACAAGCAGAGCCACCGCGAGCGGGCCGAGGCCCGACGGCGTACCGGCGAAAGCGATAATGACGAAGACAAGAACGAAAGTGCCGATGATCTCAGTGACCAGGTTCCAGCCGTAGTTACGAATGGCTGGGCCTGTGGAGAACACTCCGAGCTTGTTTGCGGGATCCGGTTCGGCATCGAAGTGCTGCTTGTAGGCCAGCCAGCAGCCCACCGCACCGAGTATTGATCCGAGCATCTGCGCTGCAAAGTAGGCAAGCGCGGTGACCAGGTTCTTATCGACGCCGGGAGCGAACTCCGCGATGTCGCCATTAGCCCACAGGCCGACAGTGACGGCGAAATTCAGGTGCGCTCCCGAGAGCGCAGCGACGTAAACACCGGCGAAGACCGCAAGGCCCCAACCGAAGTTGACCATCAGGAACCCGCCGTTATTTCCCTTGGTCCCGGCCAGCGCAACGTTGGCCACGACCCCTGTACCTAGCAACAGCAGCATGAACGTGCCGAATGTTTCGGCGACGAATACTTCCAGAGACATCTTTGACTCCTCCATTTATTCAACTGTGGGCCGTATTGACCCCGGTACCGTGATGGTCGCGGCACCGCGTTACTCCCCCGGCAAGTGCTGCCGTTGGTTCTCAGCCACCCGAGGGCTGCTGAAGGTTGCTCATAACCTATGCAACCAAACTATGCACACTCACCTTGTGTTGTTCCTGCAACAATCGGCGGGTGTCTTCGATCTCGCCCTTTCGCTCGGCTGCAGTCCAGTCGAGGTAGGTCCCGAGAATGTCGGCGATCTCGTCAATCAGCTCTGCGCTGACGAGTCCGTTGAAGGCCAGCGCGGTCCTTCTGATGATGACATCGGAGATGTGCTGTACCTGTTCTTGAAGCACCATGTACTCGAGCTCACGAGTGGAGACTTCCCGGGTAGTCTGCAGCGGGCGGTCCTCGCCGTCGACGATAAAGGCAGCGACCTCGGCGGCTCTCGTGCCGTAGCGCTCGAGCAGGAGCCGGACGCGCTCCGCGGGCAGCCCTGCTCCATTGGCTTCGGTCCAGGCGGCAATGTCACGTGGTTGCTGCGGGAATCCCATCCCGCCGCCGATCGGCATTGCTGCAGTGGAAACGGTCCTGCTGCGCTGCAGCAGGCCGAGGACCTCGTCCGCGAGATGCTCCGAGAGCGCACGGAAGGTGGTCCATTTGCCGCCCACCAGGCTAAGCATGGGGCGGTTGGCGGTCGTTCCCCGTTCAATGCGGTAGTCCCGGGAAACGAAGCCGGGTTGGGTGTCGTCGTGGCGCGGCAGCGGGCGCACACCTGAGAAGGTGTAGACGATGCTGTCCCGGGTGGCGCGAACAGTCGGGAAGACATGGTGGATCAGATCGAAGAAGTAGTCGATCTCGGCGTCGGTGCAGACAGCCGCGGCATCCATGTCCGTTTCAATGTCGGTGGTGCCGACCAGCACACGGTCCCCCATCGGGTAGATCAGAACGATCCGGCCGTCCGAATGTTCAAAGAAGATCTCCCGGCCGGCGCAGGCCGCCAGCAGTTCCGGATGATCGAGCACAATGTGGGAGCCTTTGGTTCCACCCATGAAACTGCTCGGTTGACCCAGAGCGCTGTTGGTTCCGTCCACCCAGGCCCCGGAGGCGTTCACGACGACGTCGGCCTGAACCGGAAAGACCTCGCCGCTGAGCTCATCGCGGAGCACGATGCCTTCGTCACTGCTGCCGACCGCGCTGACGTAGTTGACGGCCCGTGACCGGGGGTTGGCGCGCAGTCCGTCCTGGAGCACGTCGAGCGTGAGCCGCTCGGGGTTGTGGACGGAGGCATCGAAATAGGTAGCCGTGTACTTCACATCCGGCCTCAATTTGGGTAGTTGAGCAAGGGAGGCTTTCCGCCCGATGAACTTATGGCGGGGCACGGTACCGCCTGCCCGCGAGAACGCATCGTACAGTGTCAGCCCGGCCTTGATCAGAACGGCGCCGCGCTCGCGGGGTGCGCCCTGCCTGTGGGTAAGGAACCGGAGCGGGGCGGCCAGGATACCGGAAAAGGTGCTGAAGACCGGGATGGTTGTCTGGAGCGGCTTGACGTAGTGGGGTGCGAGTTTCAAGAGGGCATTCCGCTCCACAACCGATTCACGCACCAGCCGGAACTCACCATTCTCGAGGTACCGAATGCCTCCATGGATCATGTGGGACGAGGCACCCGAGGCGCCCTGGCAGTAATCGCCGCGTTCAATGAGCGTGACGTCAATGCCCTGAAGCGAGAGATCGCGGAACGTACCTACCCCGTTGATGCCGCCGCCGATGATGAGTACGGAGGTCCTTCCCGCCTGCTTCAACTGCTGGACGCTATCCCGTAAAGGACGGTTCTGTTCGACCGACGGCGTCGTCGGCCCGGTGCTGTTCCTCACGGGATGCTGGCTCCTTGACTAGTGGTGCAATACGGTTCTGACCCCTATTCTTTGGAGGATTGGGAATATTCGTCAACAACAGTGCACAAACGTGCACTCACCTACGGAGAATTCAGTGAACACTGCTCCCCCGAACGCCGCTGACCGCGCAAATGCCCGAAATTCCGACGTCACCCAGCCGCGTAACCGCGACGCTCTCCGCGCCGCCCAGATGTACTACCTGCAGGACCTCACCATGAACGCGATAGCCCGTGAGCTGCGTACGTCCCGCTCCACCGTGTCCAGGCTTCTCTCCATGGCGCGGGAAACGGGGCTAGTCCAGATTCAGATCAATAATCCCCTTGACCGGGCACCTGCTCTTGAACGTGAGATCCGCAACCGTTTCGACGTGGAAGCGCATGTGGTTCCCGTGACGGACCTGGTGAGCGACTCTGATGTGCTCGACCGCGTTGCCATCCAGGCAGCGCGGACGCTGGGACCTTTGGTTGACTCCAATGCGATCATCGGTGTGGCCTGGGGATCGACTATCAGTGCCGTCAGCCACCACCTGACACGTAAGGTCACGCATGACAGCACAATCGTTCAGTTGAACGGCGCAGGTAACACGCAGACCACCGGAATCACCTACGCGAGTGAGATTCTCCGCCGCTTCGGCGCTGCCTATGGAGCACGGGTCGAACAGTTTCCGGTTCCTGCCTTCTTCGACCATGCCCAGACCAAGACGGCCATGTGGGCCGAGCGCAGCGTCAGGCGCATCCTCGACCTACAGGAGCGCATGACCATGGCAATCTTCGGGGTAGGGTCAATCGGCGCGGGCATTCCCAGCCATGTCTATGCGGGCGGCTACCTCGATGAGGAAGACCTCGGGATCCTTCGCGAGAACCGGGTAGTCGGTGATGTTGCCACCGTCTTCTTCCGCGCTGACGGCTCCTACAGCGACATTGTCCTCAACAAGCGCAGCACGGGACCTGACCTCAGGATGCTCGGCCAGGTCAGTCGCCGCATCTGTGTGGTGTCCGGTGAGACGAAGATCAACGGCCTACGCGGCGCGCTCGCTGCCGGGCTGGCAACCGACCTCATTGTGGATGAACGTTCAGCCCGTGCGCTGGTGCGCCAGGGCTGATTCGACCGGCTCGCCGGTCATGACGCGCTCCCGGCCCCACCTCGGTAGAGTCGGAGGCATGCATACTTCCGGCAAGGTATCGGTCTCCAACGGCGTCGTCATGGACCGGCTGGGTTACGGTCTCTACAAGGTACCGGCGGACGATGCCCACGGGCTGTGCACCCTCGCGCTCGAAGCCGGCTACCGGCTGCTGGACACCGCTGCCATGTACGGGAATGAGGAGGGAGTGGGCCGTGCCGTGCGAGATGCCGTCGACGCCGGCCATGTTGAGCGCGGCGACGTCTTTGTGACGTCGAAGGTCTGGAATGAGGATCACGGCTACCAAGCGACACTTGCCGCGTTCGAGGACTCCCTCAAGCGTTCCGGCCTCGACTACCTCGACCTCTACCTGATCCATTGGCCGTGCCCGGCCAAAGACCAGTATGTCGACACCTGGCGGGCACTCGAGGAGCTCTACTCACGGGGCAGGGTTCGTGCCATCGGGGTATCCAACTTTCAGCGACACCACCTCGAAAAGCTTCTTTCCCGAACGGAGGTGGTGCCTGCTGTGAATCAAATCGAACTTCATCCCTACCTGCAGCAGCAGGACCTGAGGAGTTTCAATGCCGAGCACGGCATCCTCACACAGGCGTGGAGTCCTCTCGGACGCGGGAGCCTGCTCACGAACCCCACCATCACCCACCTTGCCGCCAAGCATTCCAGGTCACCGGCGCAGGTCATTCTCCGTTGGCATCTGCAAACCGGCGGCGCGGCCGTAGCAAAGGCCAGTTCGCAGGAACGGATTGCTGAAAATTTCCGGCTCTCCAACTTCACGCTCGACACGGTGGATATGACCGCCATCGCCCAGCTCGACTCGGATACCCGGGTCGGTTCCCATCCGGACCTGGTCAACTGAGATGGTGGTATTGAATCGCGCTGCCACGGTGCGGTCACTTCACCTGAACGGCGGCTTGCGGCGTTTCTGGGACTTTCCGCCGGAAGGAGCGGCGCCGGACGCGCCTGCGATCTTCATGGTGCACGGATTCCGCGGCGACCACCACGGACTGCTGCGGATCATCGAAGCGCTTCCGGCCTACCGCGTTCTTGCGCCGGACCTCCCGGGCTTCGGTCAGTCCGAGCCCCTGGACGGGACGCACGACGTCGCGGCGTACGCTGCGTTTGTCCGGAGCAGTATGGACCGGCTTGCCCTCGGTCCCCAGACGGTGCTGGTGGGTCACTCCTTCGGGTCCATCATCGCGGCCAGGGCCGCGGCAGACGCTCCCGGCGCCTTCAGCGCGTTGGTCCTCATCAACCCGATCAGCGCTCCAGCCCTCGAAGGGTCCAGTCGGATTGCCACCCGCCTGGCGGAGCTGTACTACCGCCTTGGCGCAGCTCTTCCCGAGCAGGCGGGACAGGCAGTGCTGCGCAACCGCATCATCGTGCGTGCCATGAGCGAGCTGATGGCTAAAACCCGGGACCGCCCGCTGCGGCGGTGGATTCACGCGCAGCACCGCGCCTATTTCAGTGCGTTTGCCTCCCGGGAGGTTGTCCTGCAGGCATTCACAGCGTCCATCAGCGCGACTGTCCGGGACAGCGCCCGCCGATTGCAACTTCCGGTGCTCCTGATCGCCGCTGAGAGGGATGACCTCGGGACGGTGCAGACGCAGCAGGAGCTTGCGGCGCTGATGCCGGACTCCACACTCGTGGTGCTTCCGGAGGTGGGTCACCTCGTCCATTACGAAGCGCCTGATGCCGCGGCCGGCCACATCGCCGATTTCGTAGAGTCGAGGACCCGATGAAAATCCTGATCGATGCCAGGTTCACCCGCACCGACCACCACGACGGCATCAGCCGCTATGGAGCCAGCCTCATTGAAGCGCTCGCACATCGGCCGGACGCCGAGGTAACCATGTTGGTTCATGACCGTCGGCAATTGGCCCTGCTACCGGACGTTCCGCACGTGATGATCAACAGCCCGCTCTCCCCCGCCGAACTGTTCGTCTCCTGGCGCATCAACCGCCTGGAGCCGGACGCCGTGTTCTGCCCGATGCAGACCATGGGCTCGTTCGGGCGCCGTTACCCGCTGGTGCTCACGCTTCACGATCTCGTCTACTACCAGAACCGCACGCCGCCGGGCTTTCTGCCCCTACCGGTCCGGGTTCTGTGGCGGCTGTACCATCTGGCCTACTGGCCGCAGCGGATGCTTCTGAACCGGGCCGACGTCGTTGCCACCATCTCGGCGACCACCCGTGCCCTGATGGAGACGCACCGGCTGACGCGGCGCCCGATCCGGATAATTGGCAATGCCCCCCAATCAGGTGCCGTACCGCGGTCACCGGAACCGGCTCCGGACAAGTCGCTGCTCTACATGGGATCCTTCATGCCCTACAAGAACGTGGAGACCCTGCTGGCCGGGATGGCAGGCCTGCCCGACTACACGCTTCATCTGCTGAGCAGGATTACGCCTGATCGGCGGGCGGAGCTCGAAAGGCTTGTACCCGCCGGAGCAACAGTGGTCTTTCACAATGGCGTCAGCGACCGGGACTACGATCAGTTGCTGCGCTCTGCCACTGCCCTCGTGACGCTCTCCCGGGCTGAGGGTTACGGACTTCCCGTCATCGAAGCCATGGCGGTGGGTACCCCCGTTGTCGCTGCTGATACGCCCATATTCCGCGAGGTAGGAGGAACAGCGGCGTTGTACGTGCAGCCGGATTCACCCGAAGAGTTCACCAGTGCCATCCGGGCGCTTGATGATCCGCTGCGTTGGAAGAGCGCGTCCGATGCCGGTCGGGAACAGGCCCTTAACTATTCCTGGGACACCTCGGCTGAGTCACTCCTCGCCGCACTTGAAGAAGCAGCAGGGCTCCACGACGAACCCGCAGGCGGTGGGCGACGACGTTCACGGGCTCGGCAGCGGTGACTGGCTGGAGCACTGAGGCGCTAGAGTGCCCCGACAGGATCGATCCGAACGTGGACAGGTTCGGAGGTCCGCCTGGCCGAGAGCGAAACCCGGCGCGCCCGTAACGCGCCGACGACCTCTGCGGCATCGCGGTACCGGAAGAACACCAGAGTACGGTGCGAGCCCGCCGCTGACTGTTGGCCCGGTTTCTCCGGGCCTGCCGGACCCGCTGCGGCGCGCACTGCCGTTGGACCGACAACCCTGCACGATGGCGGCAGGTCCACTCCTTCAAGGAAGGCCGCCAGTGACTCCAGGGAACCGGTCAGCGCTGCGTATCGCACGGCCGGCGGCAGCCCCAGTTCAGTGCGCAGTTCGAGCTCACGCGCCGCAGCACCGGCAGGATCCCAACGGACCAGGTGGCCGGCAGCGACGTCGTCATCCGCGGTGACAACCACCACACCGCCTGCCGAGGCAGGACGGGCGAGCACCGCAGCGTTGAACCAGCGCTGGAGGGTACTCTCCAGCGCACGCAGGGACTCCCTGCCCAGAAGCGCGTTCCCGTCCAACAGGACCACGGCGGCGTAGCCCGAAGCCGCCACAGGTTCGGCACCCGGGGTTGCCACCACCACTCGGGGCGAATCATCCACCGCATCGAGAATATGATCGCCGGACGAGGAAACGACGACGGCGCCGGGGAACGCCCGGCCCAGTTCCTCGGCGGTTCGCGCAGCGCCGCTGACGGTGGAGCGGAGCCGGCCGCCCGAACATGTTGGGCAACGCCAGGCGTGATCAGGCCGTCCACACCAGCGGCACGCGACAACCGAGCCCCGGCCGGACTGCGCCAGCGGACCGGCGCAGTGCTGACAGCGGGCGGGTTCCCGGCAGTCCTGGCAGGCCAGGGCAGGTGAGAATCCCGTGCGCGCAACCTGGATCAGGACAGGCCCGCGCTGCAGCCCATCCCTGGCGGCGCGCCAGGCCACCGGAGGAATCCGGACCTGGTGCGTCAGCGGTTCGCGGTCGGTGTGAAAAGTATCGGCCGAGTGAAGGACCCGCGGAGCGAGCCGACGCACGGCCGGACGATCAGCGGTAAGGGACTGTGCCCAGCCGCTGTCGATCAGCCGCTGGGCCTCGACGCTTCGGGAGGCTGAAGCAATCAGCAGTCCGCAACCTTGCAGTTCACTGCGCAGCAGCAGCACCTCGCGGGCGTGCTGGTAAGGGGCGCGTGGTTCACTGTGTGACTCATCATTGTCGTCCCAGAGGCACACGAGCCCCAGGTTCCGCACAGGTGCATAGGCGGCGGACCGCGTACCCACCGCCACTCTGACCTGTCCATGCAGGAGTTTGAGGAAGTTGCGGTACCGGGGGGTGGGGCCGTCTTCGGCGGTAAGCCGGACGAACTCATCCGCACCGATGCGCGCACGAAGTGCCTCTTCAACACGGCCGAGGTCCCGCTGGTCAGGAACAACGACGACGGCGCCACGCCCCGCCGCCCACACTGCATGTACCGCTTCAGCCATTTCCGCCGGCCACCCGGCCGGCCCGTAGCCTCCGAGTGTCGTCAGTACCGCGCGCGGACTCTCACCTTCGGTCAATCGTGCCAGGAACGACGTGCCGTTGACGTACCGGTCGTACACAGAGGGCTGACCGGCCTGTGCGGGCACATCGGGGGGAACCGTCCCGTCAACTGTGAACTCCTTCTCCACGCGGGCCACCCGCGGAGGCACTGCTGATCGAAGGACATCGCTGACGGAGCCGGCGTAACGGGCCGCCACGGCGGCTGCAAGTGCCAGGATTTCAGGGGTCGCCACCGGATGCGCAGACACCACCCTGGCCAGCGGCAGCAAACGTGCCGGGCTGTCGGAGACGGCAAGCCGTTCGATGATGAACGCCGCATGCTCCCGCCCGGCGAAGCGGACTTTGACCCGGGCGCCAGGGACGGCGGCGTCGTCGTCCAACGCCGGAACCAGGTAATCAAACGGACGGTCAAGATGCGGCAGTGGTGAATCAATCAGAACCCGGGCGACTGGCAACTCGGCTGCGACCGGGGACGTACCGCGCGGAGCCGCCGGTGCGCTGAAGCCCTGCAGCAGCGAAAGCTGCCGTCCATCGTCGGAACTCATCGGTTCGAAGGTAATACCTGCCTACGCGTTGAAGTAGCTCTTGAGCTCGTCGGTGCGGTCCGTGAGTTCCCAGTTGAACCCCTCGCCCTCGCGGCCGAAATGCCCGTGCGCGGCGGTCTTCTGGTAGATGGGCCTGAGCAGGTCAAGAGAATTGATGATCGCCAGGGGGCGGAGGTCAAAAATTTCGTTGATAGCCGAGCCGATTGCAGCGGGATCGACCTGCTCGGTACCGAAGGTCTCCACGTAAATGCCGACCGGCTGCGCCATGCCGATTGCGTACGCGATCTGGATCTCCGCGCGGCGGGCAAGCCCGGCAGCCACCACATTCTTGGCGACCCAGCGCGTGGCGTAAGCGGCCGATCGGTCAACCTTTGACGGATCCTTGCCGCTGAACGCACCGCCGCCGTGACGGGCCATTCCACCGTAGGTGTCCACAATGATCTTCCGTCCGGTCAGTCCTGCGTCTCCGACCGGCCCGCCGATGACGAATTCACCGCCCGGGTTGAGGATATGGCGGACGTTTGAAACGTCGAGCTGGGACGTTGCCAGGACTGGGTTGATCACGTGCTCCACGAGGTCAGCCCGCAGGGTTCCAAGGTCGACTCCCTGGGCGTGCTGAGAAGAAATGACCACCGAGTCGACGCTGACCGGCCTGTCGCCGTCGTAACCGATTGTGACCTGTGTCTTGCCGTCCGGGCGCAGGTAGGACAGCGTGCCGTTCTTCCGGACATCGGTGAGCTGCTCGGACAAGCGGTGGGCCAGCCAGATGGGCGTCGGCATCAGGACGGGCGTCTCGTCGCTGGCGTACCCGAACATGATCCCCTGGTCCCCTGCACCCTGGGCATCATAGGGGTCGGTGCTGGTACCCTCCCGTGTTTCGAGCGACCTGAACACGCCTGAGGCGATCTCGGGAGACTGCTGACCAATGGAAACGGACACACCGCAGCGCGCTCCGTCGAAGCCATTCGCTGATGAGTCGTAGCCGATTCCCAGGATGGTCTTGCGCACGATCTCCGGGATTTCGACGTACGCTTCGGTGGTCACCTCGCCGGCCACGTGGACCAGGCCCGTGGTCACAAGGGTTTCCACCGCTACACGGGACCGTGGGTCCGCCGCCAGCAGCGCATCCAGAATGCCGTCGCTGATCTGGTCACAGATCTTGTCGGGATGGCCCTCAGTCACCGATTCCGAGGTGAACAATCGCAAGGGATGGCTAGGCGTATGGGGTGAATTCACGTGATCACTCTACTTGGTCGGATGAGGTCCCCAGCATGGCAGCAACCCGCGCAAGGATGACGGCTGCAACGCTGGTCTTGCTCCCGCTCACGGTCTCCGGCTCCGCGCCGCCCGCGTCCAAAATAGTCACCTCAGTGGAATCCTGACCAAAGACCAGTGAGCGACCCACCCTGTTCAGTATCAGCAGGTCGCAGCCCTTGCGCTGCAGTTTCTGCTGTCCGTGCGCAAGAGGTGTGGCGTCGTCGTCGCCCGTTTCGGCAGCGAATCCGACAATCACCGCAGGAGATTCCAGCTCTGCGCGCTGCTGCACCACTTCCACGAGGATGTCCGGGTTACGAATCAGCGTGATCACAGGGTTCTCACCGTCGTCGCGCTTTTTGACCTTCGTATCCGAGACGGTGTCCGGTCGGAAATCAGCAACGGCCGCAGCCATGATCAGTGCATCCGACCGCTGCGCCAGCTTGAGCGTGACTTCCCGCAGCTCTTCGGCGGTTTCCACGACCGTGAGCTGCGCACCGGGCGGAGGCTGCACTTCCAGATGGGCCGCAATGAACTGCACGGTAGCGCCCGCCTGAAGAGCGGCCGCGGCAAGCGCCACCCCTTGCTTCCCGGAGGACCGGTTACCAAGGAAACGCACCGGATCGAGCGGTTCGCGGGTGCCGCCTGCGGTGATGGTGACCGTGCGGCCGGCCAGCGGACGTGCTGCCCCGGCCGGCGTGCCCGAAGCTGCCCCCAGCGCGGCAGCGAAAATGTCGTCAGGCTCCGGGAGCCGCCCCGGTCCGCTGTCCGCGCCCGTCAGGCGGCCTACCGCCGGCTCCAGAACGACGGCGCCACGGGCCCTCAGCGTCGCAACGTTCGCGGCGGTTGCCGGATGCTGCCACATTTCGGTGTGCATGGCCGGCGCGTACACAACCGGTGCCCGGGTCACCAACAAGGTTCCCGTGAGGAGGTCATCCGCCATTCCGGCGGCTGCGCGGGCGAGCAGGTCGGCGGTTGCAGGAGCGACGACCACGAGATCCGCCTCCTGGCCTAACCGCACATGGCGGACCTGGTCGACGGCGTCGAACACATCGTTGCTGACCCGGTTCCCCGACAGCGCCTCCCAGGTGGCCGTGCCCACAAAGCGCTGCGCTGCATCGGTGGGAATGACCGTCACCTCATGGCCGGCTTCAGTGAACAAACGCAGAAGGGACGCCACCTTGTAGGCGGCGATCCCTCCTCCAACTCCCAGGACGATACGCACGTCGAGTCTTCTCGCTGACCGGCGGAGCGCTTACTCCGACGCTTCCGCCGGTGCAGCTACGAGCATTCCCTCATTGATCTCGCGCAGGGCGATCGACAGGGGCTTCTCATTCAGCTTGGTCTCGACAAGCGGCCCGACGTACTCGAACAGGCCCTCGTGCAGCTGCGAGTAGTAGGCGTTGATTTGGCGGGCACGCTTGGCACCGTAAATCACCAGGGCGTACTTCGAATCCGACGCCTCGAGCAGGGAGTCGATCGGCGGGTTGATGATGCCTTCGGGCTGAGTAGACACAAAATCTCCAATAGTCGCTGGGCCGTAAAAGCCACTGCGCGTTGCGTTTTACTGCGAGTGCGCGGTGAGGCCCATCAATGAAACAAGCTCATCTGCTGCGCGCTGAACATCGTCATTGATCACGGTGTGATCAAATTCCGGTTCGGCAGCAAGTTCCAGTTTAGCGGTTACCAGGCGCTGCTGTTGTTCCTCGGCGGTTTCGGTACCCCTGCCGATGAGCCGCCGGACCATTTCCTCCCAGCTTGGGGGCGCGAGGAACACGAAATTCGCTTCCGGCATACTCTCCTTCACCTGTCGCGCGCCCTGCAGGTCAATCTCGAGGAGAACCGATTTTCCGGCCTCCATCGCTGAATTGACCGTGCGTCTCAGGGTGCCATAGCGGTTCCGCCCGTGCACAACGGCCCACTCCAGCATCTGGCCCGTTTCCACCAGGGAGTCGAACTCTTCCGGCGACACGAAGTGATAATGAACTCCCTCCACCTCACCCGGACGGGGAGCGCGGGTTGTCGCCGAGACGGAGAGTTCCACCTCCGGGTAATTGTCACGGATGTAGGTCGAGACAGTCCCTTTGCCCACAGCCGTTGGGCCCGCAAGCACGGTCAGCCGCGGCTGATTCACGAATACTTCTTTCTCTAGTGGCGGTTGTTCGCCGGGTGGTTCGTCAAATGTTCAACGAGGGCCTTGCGCTGGTGGATTCCCAGCCCGCGAACCCTGCGGGTAGCTGCGATTCCCACTGCGTCCATGATGCCCGCGGCCCGCTTCTCCCCCACACCGGGCAAGGCCTTGAGTAAATCAAGAACCCGAAGCCTGCCGATCGCTTCTTCATGCGTAGAGCCGTTGATGACCTCATCGACCGTCACTTCTCCCGACTTCAGCCGGGACTTCAGCTCCGCCCGGACGGCCCGGGCCGCAGTTGCTTTTTCCCGCGCCAGTGTTCGTTCGCTATCGGTGAGAGGTTTCAGGCTCACTCGGGCTCCCTAGGCAGTTGAAACCGTCGGCCAAGCACCGGCAGTGACGGGTCTGGAGTTTGGGCTTGCACTGAACCTATCTGCTCGGCTGACTGAAAATCAATCCGTTCCGGGCTCGGCGACCCCGGACAGGTCCACCGCGCTTTGCGCCGTGGCGACCGCCTGGCGAAGTCGTGCCGCGTCGGGACCGGAGCTAAGGATCTCCCTGCTCGAGTTGGGCAGGATCACTCCGGAGGCGCCCGCGAAGGTTTCCAGAAGCTCCTGGCGCCCGGCACCCTGCGCCCCCACGCCGGGAGCGAGAATCGGCCCGTTCAGCGTGCCCAGGTCGAGCCCAAGCCGACGCACCGCTGCCCCTGCGGTCGCGCCGATCACCAGACCCACCGAACCCGGGGTGCCGCCTTCGTTCTCTGCAGCCGCTGCCTGGACTATGCGGCGCGCAACCGAGTCCTCGCCGCCCACATGCTGCACGGACGCGCCCTCCGGGTTGGAGGTGAGGGCCAGGACAAAGACTCCGCGACCCGTCTCACTGGCCGCGGTCAAGGCCGGGCGAAGCGACTCGAACCCCAGGTACGGGCTCAGGGTGAGGGCGTCCGCTGCCAGTGCGGACCCGTCTCGGAGCCAGGCATCGGCATAGCCGGCCATGGTTGATCCGATGTCCCCGCGCTTGGCGTCTGCGATTGTCAGCACCCCGGCCGCGGTGCTGTGCTTCAGCAGCCGCTCGAGGACGGCCATTCCGCGGGAACCGTGCCTCTCGAACAGGGCAACCTGCGGCTTCACGACCGCCACACTTCCCGCGACCGCCTCCAACACCGTCTCCGAAAAAGTGTCCAGCCCGGCGGGGGTATCGGGAAGGCCCCACGCCGCCAGCAGTGAGGGGTGCGGATCGATTCCGACGCACAGGCTTCCGAAACGCCCGACGGCGGCCGCCAGCCGCGATCCGAACGTCA
Organism: Arthrobacter sp. KKT183; assembly: GCF_055657625.1. Taxonomy (NCBI): domain Bacteria; kingdom Bacillati; phylum Actinomycetota; class Actinomycetes; order Micrococcales; family Micrococcaceae; genus Arthrobacter; species Arthrobacter sp. KKT183. The sequence continues at coordinate 1,935,295 of NZ_CM145770.1, forward strand.
CCTTATGCTCCGGCCGGGTCCGGAACGGTCTCGCCCCGGATAGCCCGTGCGTGGTCCTGCAGGCTTGTGACCGACCACTCGTAGGTGCGCAGCGCCTCGATTGCCTGCACCGCCGCGTTGAACTCAGCGACGGTGGTGATGCACGGAATGCCGATCGAGGTTGCGGCAGCGCGCAGCTGGTACCCGTCGCTGCGAGCCTCCCCGCCTGAGGGCGTGTTGAAGACCATATCGATTTCACCGGCGACCACCAGGTCCGCAATGGTTCCCTCGCCCTCTGCACTGCTGCCTTCGGCGACTTTCCGGACAGGAGTGGCCTGAATGCCATTGCGGCGCAGCACATCGGCAGTGCCGCCGGTGGAGACGATCTCGAAGCCGAGATCCGAGAGTCGCTTGACACCCATGATGATCGAACGCTTGTCCCGGTTGGCCACGGAGACGAACACTTTGCCCTGGGTGGGCAGGGCGTTGTTGGCAGCGGCCTGGCTCTTGGCGAAGGCGGTATCGAAATGCTTGTCAATACCCATGACTTCACCGGTCGAACGCATCTCAGGACCCAGCAGCGAGTCAACCACTGTGCCCTCCGGCGTGCGGAAGCGGCTGAACGGAAGCACCGCCTCCTTCACGGACACCGGCGCGGATAGCGGCAGCTGTGAGCCGTCACCGTTTTCAGGCAGGATTTTATAGGCAGTCCTCAGCTGGTGGATGGTGACACCGGTGCCGATGAGCGCGGCGGCCTTCGCCATCTGGACACCCGTGGCCTTCGAGACGAACGGGACGGTACGCGAGGCGCGCGGGTTGGCTTCGAGCACGTACAGCACATCTGTTGCAAGCGCGAACTGGATGTTGATGAGACCGCGGACGCCGACGCCCTCGGCAATGGCGCGGGTTGCTTTCCGGACCCGATCCAGCACATCGGTACCCAGAGTGATCGGGGGCAGCACGCACGCGGAGTCTCCGGAGTGGATGCCGGCTTCCTCGATGTGCTCCATAATGCCGCCGAGGTACAGGTCCTTGCCGTCGTACAGCGCATCGACGTCGATCTCCACGGCATCCTCGAGGAACCGGTCAATCAGGACCGGATGGTCCGCAGTGATTTCTGTCGCGTTGGAGATATAGCGGGACAGGTTCGCCTCGTCATACACGATCTCCATGCCGCGTCCACCCAGCACGTACGACGGCCGGACCAGGACCGGATAGCCGATCTCGTCGGCAATGGCCCGGGCATCCTCAAAGGAGACTGCCGTACCGTTCTTCGGGGCTATCAGTCCGGCCTCGGCCAGGACCCGCGCAAACTCACCCCGGTGCTCAGCCAGGTCGATGGCCTCAGGCGACGTGCCGAGGATCGGGATGCCGGCATCGGCCAGCGCCTGGGCAAGCTTCAACGGCGTTTGGCCGCCTAGCTGCACAAAGACACCCATGACCCCGCCGGTCCGTTCCTCTGCGGCAATCACTTCGAGGACATCCTCCAGCGTGAGCGGCTCGAAGTAGAGTCGGGTGGAGACGTCGTAGTCCGTGGAAACGGTCTCCGGATTGCAGTTGACCATCACCGTCTCATAGCCGGCCTTGCGCAGCGCCATGGTCGCGTGGACGCACGAGTAGTCGAATTCGATGCCCTGTCCGATGCGGTTCGGGCCGGAGCCCAGGATGATGATGGACGGCTTGGCGTGCAGGCCCACCTCGTCCTCTTCGTCGTAGGACGAATAGTGGTACGGCGTGTACGCCGCGAATTCGGCTGCGCAGGTATCTACAGTCTTGAAGACCGGCCGGATGTCGAGGGCATGACGTACGCCCCGCACCACTGCCTCCGGCGTATGCGTGAGGAGGCCAATCTGCTCGTCGGAGAAGCCGTGCCGCTTCGCCAGTCGCAGCGTGTCAGGCTTGATCCCTTCCAGGCGGACGGTCGCAGCCACCTCGTTGAGGAGGACGAGCTGGTCCAAAAACCACGGATCGATACCGGTGGCCTCATAGAGGTCTTCAATGCTCGCTCCTCCGAGGAGTGCCCGCTGCACCTGGGAGAGACGCTCCGTCGTCGGGCGCTTTGCCGCCTCGATCAGTTCGGGGACGTCGAATTCGCTGACCGGATCAAAGGTCAGCTGTGAGCCCTTTTGTTCCAGGGAGCGCAGCGCCTTCTGCAGCGCTTCGGTGAAATTTCGGCCCATCGCCATCGACTCGCCGACAGACTTCATGGTGGTGGTCAGCGTGTCATCTGCGGCGGGGAACTTCTCGAACGCGAACCGGGGAACCTTGACCACAACGTAGTCCAGTGTCGGCTCGAAGGACGCCGGTGTCTTGCGCGTGATGTCATTCGGGATTTCGTCGAGCGTGTACCCGAGGGAGAGCTTCGTGGCGATCTTCGCGATGGCGAATCCGGTGGCCTTCGAGGCCAGGGCCGAGGACCGCGAGACGCGTGGATTCATCTCGATAACCACGACGCGACCGGTACCTGGCTCAACCGCGAACTGGATGTTGCAACCGCCCGTGTCCACGCCCACTTCACGGATGACCGCGATCGAGATGTCCCGCAGGCGCTGGTACTCACGGTCGGTGAGTGTCAGGGCCGGCGCCACGGTAATGGAGTCGCCGGTATGGACCCCGACCGGGTCGAAATTCTCGATGGAACAGACGACGACGACGTTGTCCTTCTTGTCGCGCATCATTTCCAGCTCGTATTCCTTCCACCCGAGGATGCTCTCCTCAAGCAGTACCTCGCTGGTAGGGCTGTACTGCAGGCCCTGACCCACAATGCGCCGCAGGTCCTGCTCGGTGTAGGCAAGGCCGGAACCGAGACCACCCATGGTGAAGGAAGGGCGGACCACCATCGGGTATCCGAGATCCTCCGCAGCAACGAAAGCTTCCTCCAGGGAGTGAATAATGGCGGACCGGGCCGATTCCGCGCCGCAACGCTCCACGACGCCCTTGAACTTCTCGCGGTCCTCGCCGAGCTCGATCGCAGCGATGTTCGCGCCGATGAGTTCCACACCGTATTTCTCGAGTACGCCGTTCTTGTCCAGGGCGATCGCCGTGTTGAGCGCGGTCTGGCCGCCCAGCGTGGGAAGGATCGCGTCCGGACGTTCCTTCGCGATGATCTTCTCGACCACTTCCGGCGTAATCGGCTCAACGTAGGTTGCGTCGGCGAACTCCGGATCGGTCATGATCGTTGCCGGGTTGGAGTTGACCAGGATGACCCTCAGGCCTTCCTCCTTCAACACGCGGAGCGCCTGGGTGCCTGAATAGTCGAACTCGGCCGCCTGGCCGATGACGATGGGCCCCGATCCGATGACCAGGACGGAGGTGAGATCGGTTCTGCGGGGCATCTAGATTTCTTCCTGCGCGGGGGTGGGAGCTTTGGAGACTTCGGAGGCATCAAGCTTGCCGGAGCCGTCGCCGGAGCGGGCAGCTTCGGCCATGAAGTCGATGAACCTGTCAAACAGGTACGCGGAATCATGCGGGCCGGCAGCCGCTTCCGGGTGGTACTGCACCGAGAACGCCGGCAGATCCAGGCACGCGAGGCCCTCGACGACGTCGTCATTGAGGCACACATGGCTCACCTCGACGCGGCCGAAGCGTTCCTCAGGGGCGGTAACCGGTCCCTCGAGTGGTGCGTCCACCGCGAACCCGTGGTTCTGGCTGGTGATCTCTACCTTGCCCGTACGCCTGTCGAGTACGGGCTGATTGATCCCCCGGTGCCCGTAACGCAGCTTGTACGTTCCGAAACCGAGTGCCCGGCCAAGGATCTGGTTGCCGAAACAGATACCGAAGAACGGCATCCGCGCGTCGAGAACGTGGCGCAGTAGCGAAACCTGGGCGTCCGCGGTTGACGGATCCCCCGGCCCGTTTGACATGAAGACCCCATCGGCACCGACGGCCACGACGTCGTCGTAGGTTGAATCTGCAGGCAGCACCACTGTGCGCACACCGCGCTGGGCAAAGTGCTTCGGTGTCATGGCTTTGATCCCGAGGTCCAGGGCCGCAACCGTGAACCGTGGCTCGCCGTCCCAACCGTGGTCGGAGGGCTCCACAACGTAGCGTGCGGTGGCGCTCACTTCCTCCGCGAGCCGGAACCCCTCCATGCTGCGCTGGCCTTTCACCTCGGCGAGGAGCTCAGCATCACTGCGTGCGGCGTCCGGTCCGGAGAAGATGCCGGCCTTCATAGCGCCGCGCTCGCGCAGGTGGCGGGTGATGGCACGGGTATCCACACCCTGAATACCGACGACGCCCTGTTCGGTCAGCTCGTCATCGAGGCTTTTCTCGGACCGCCAGTTGGAGGGGCGCCTCGCCGGGTCACGCACAACGTAGCCGGCCACCCAGATCCGCCGGGACTCGGCGTCGTCCCGGTTCACCCCGGTGTTGCCGATGTGCGGTGCCGTCTGCACTACGAGCTGCCGCGCGTAGGAGGGATCCGTGATGGTCTCCTGATACCCGGTCATGCCGGTAGCGAAGACTGCCTCGCCCAGAGCCGTTCCGGGCGCTCCGTAACTGAGTCCACGAAAGGAACGTCCGTCCTCCAGAATCAGAACCGCCTCTGCACCGGCGCCTGCTACTCCCGCGTGTGTTGTCACTGTATTTCCTTGCTCGTGGGGTTGGTGAGGGGGTCAGCGTCCTCAATCAGTGCGCTGATTGCGGCCAGAAGCTGAGTCTTGTCCGCGGAATACCGGGTTCGGAAGCCGGTATCAAAGGTCTGGGAATCCAGGGTCCATGACACAACCACCAAACCGTCCTTTTCAACGAATTTTCCGGCCATGCCGCGCTCGAGCCGAACGTCTGAAAGATTTTCCTTGGCGATGTACACCTCGCTATCACCGGTGCGGTCAAACAGGAGACCGTGCGCATACACGGCTGCGGTCGCTGTTGCCTTATTGCCCAAACCATGGGCTGTGACGCGGTCAAGCCAGTCACCGCCGGTGGTGGTGACCACGTATTGCCCTTCCGCAGCATAGAGCGGTGTCCCGGGATTGCCGGGAAGACCGGCAGGAGCCTGCAGCCCCTGCTGGCGCAGCTGGCGATTGCGCCAGCCAAGGGCCATCAGTCCCACCACCAGCACGATCGCAATCAGTGAGATGACGACCGCGGTTGTTGCTACGTCCACGCTTCATTCCCCTTGTGCATCGGGATGCGGTGTGTTGAGCCGCCCTTCGAGCACGGTCGGATGCCCCGCGAAGAAGGTTGCGACGACGGCGCCTGGCAACTCAAGGCCGGCGAAGGGACTGTTACGGCCCTTGGTAGCCATCTTATGGGGATCGACCGTCCACCGGGCTGCTGGATCCACCAGTGTGAGATTTGCCATCTCGCCAACCTCCAGCGGTCTTCCCTGCGTCTCCACCCTGCCGATGCGCGCAGGGAGAATGGACGTCGCATCGGCAAAACGCGACCAATCCATGAGTCCGGTCTCGATCATGCTGTGCTGCACGACGGACAGAGCAGTTTCCAGGCCCGTCATGCCCATTGCGGCCTGCGCCCATTCGCACTCCTTGTGTTCGGAGGGGTGCGGCGCGTGATCAGTGCCGACGACGTCGATGGTTCCGTCAGCCAGCGCCTCGCGGAGAGCCGTGACGTCGTCGTTCGTGCGCAGCGGCGGGTTCACCTTGTAGACGGGATCCCAGGAACGGACAAGTTCGTCGGTCAGCAACAGGTGGTGCGGCGTGACTTCTGCGGTCACCTTCACGCCGCGCTGTTTCGCCCATCGGATGATGTCAACCGACCCCGCAGTTGAAACATGGCAGACGTGGAGCCGTGAACCAACGTGCTGCGCCAGCAGGACGTCACGCGCAATAATGCTTTCCTCGGCAACCGCCGGCCAACCCGCCAGCCCGAGGACTGCAGAGACGGCGCCCTCATTCATCTGTGCGCCCTCAGTGAGCCTCGGCTCCTGCGCGTGCTGGGCGACTACGCCGTCGAACGCCTTCACGTATTCCAGTGCGCGCCGCATCAGCACCGGATCTGACACACAGATGCCGTCGTCGGAAAATACCCTGACCCTGGCACGCGACTCCGCCATCGCGCCGAGCTCCGCGAGCCTCTCCCCGGCAAGCCCGACTGTGACAGCACCAACCGGACGTACGTCTACCCAGCCGGCGCGCCTCCCAAGTGCATGAACCTGCTCAACCACGCCAGCGGTGTCTGCCACGGGCATGCTGTTGGCCATCGCGTGCACGGCTGTATAGCCCCCCAGCGCAGCTGCCCGGGTACCGGACTCCACTGTCTCCGCATCTTCGCGTCCCGGTTCCCGAAGGTGTGTGTGGATATCCACCATTCCGGGTAGCAGGATCAACCCGTCGGCATCAAGAACGACGGCGCCGGCAGCTGAAAGGGATCGCCCTCGGTCAGCTATGCGTCCATCTGAAACCAGTACGTCCACACCGGCCTCCCCCGTGGCGATGGTGGCGCCCTTGATCAGGTAGCTGGTACTCATACTGTTATTGCCTCCTGGGCGGGTGTGGGCTGCGCGGAATCATCGCCCGACAGCAGCAGGTAGAGAACGGCCATCCGGACGGATACGCCGTTGCGCACCTGGGCAAGCACGGTTGAACGGGGAGAATCAGCCGCAGCTGAGGAAATCTCGAGGCCCCGGTTCATGGGGCCCGGATGCATGATGATGGTGTCCTTGCCGGCGGAGGCCTCCAGCGCTGCCAGCCGCTCATCGTCGAAGCCCCAGGTGCGGGCGTATTCACGGGTCGAGGGGAAGAAGGCAGCGTTCATCCGCTCGCCTTGAACCCGGAGCATCATGACCGCGTGCGGACCGGTCGCCAGTACCTCGTCAAGGTCGAAGCTGACCCTGCAGGGCCAGGTATCGATACCGACGGGCAGCAGGGTCGGAGGCGCCACGAGGGTCACCTCCGCACCGAGGGTGGTGAGCAGCCAGAGGTTGGAGCGGGCTACCCGCGAGTGCAGAACGTCACCCACAATCGCGATCCGCAGCCCCCGCAGGTCTTCACCGAGGGATGGGCGTCCGGCGATCTTCGACCAGTGCCTGCGGAGTGTGAAGGCATCGAGCAGCGCCTGGGTGGGATGCTCGTGGGTTCCATCGCCCGCATTGATCACGGCGGCGTCGATCCAGTCCGAGGCAGCAAGCCGGGCGGGAGCCCCGGATGCCCAGTGCCTGATGACCACGGCATCGGCACTCATCGCCTCAAGGGTCTGCGCCGTGTCCTTGAGTGACTCGCCCTTGGAAACCGAGGAGCCCTTCGCAGCGAAGTTGATCACATCAGCGGACAGCCGCTTCGCTGCGGCTTCGAAAGAGATACGGGTCCGTGTCGAGTCCTCGAAGAAGAGATTTACGACGGTCCGTCCACGTAGCGCCGGCAGCTTCTTCACTTCCCGCTCACCGACAACCGCCATTTCTTCGGCGGTGTCGAGGATCCGGATAGCTTCCGTTCCCGTCAGGTTCTCGGTCGACAGGAGGTGCTTCATGCCGGTCCTTCAATGACTACTTCGTCGACGGAATCGATTTCGCTGATCCGCACACGAACTTTTTCTGCGGAGGAGGTGGGAAGGTTCTTTCCAACGTGATCCGCTCGAATGGGGAGCTCGCGGTGCCCGCGGTCCACCAGAACGGCCAGACGGACAATTCGGGGTCTTCCGACGTCGACGATTGCGTCAAGCGCTGCCCGGATCGTGCGGCCGGAGTAGAGCACGTCATCCACCAGCACGACAACCTTGTCGTCGATGCCGGAAGGCGGAAGCTTTGTGGGACCGGGCGGGCGGGTGGGGTGCTTGCGGAGGTCGTCACGAAACATCGTGACATCGAGGCGTCCGACCATGCGCTCGGGGTTCACGGCGGGATCGGTGCGCGCGATCTTGCGGGCGAGCCTTTGCGCGATGGGAAAACCGCGGCGGGGAATGCCCAGCAGTACGAGGTCTTCTGCGCCCTTGTTGGCTTCGAGGATTTCGTGCGCGATCCGCGTCAGGGCACGATCGATATCAGCGTCACCGAGGACCGTGCGGAACACGGAGCCTCCGGTGTGAGGGCTGGGTACACTCATGGAACGCGTCCTCCTTCTCCGCCTCACGGGACGGCCTTTAAAGGGTTGGGCTGCGCGTTCAAAACTATCACAGCCGCCCCACCGCCTATCCTGTGGGGATGAGTATGAACGCCGGGCGCCCCTACTCGGAGCCACGTCGGACGGTACAACCGGCGGCACAGCCGCCGCTGGGAATGTGGCAGCAGGTAAGTCCGGGGCCACCGATTCCGTCGCCTGCCCACCCGCCCCCCGGAATGGAATCACTTGGCAGGGAGCACTCCCGTCCGGTGCGCGCCGCCGTCGTCAATGGTTTGCTGCTCGTTTTTGCGGCCCTCATTCTTGGTGGAGTGGCGGTGCTCGTGACGGTGCAGTTGGGGGCGGCCGCACTGGTTCTGTGCGCTGCTCTTGCACTGGTGCCGCTGGCAATCTGCCTGGCCGGCATCCGCTGGGTGGACCGGTGGGACCCGGAACCGCGGGGCGCCCTGACTTTCGCTTTCCTCTGGGGAGCAGGAATGTCGGTGGCTGTCACGCTCCTGCTAGGGCCCGTCGTCACGGCGCTTTTGAGCGTAGGGCTGGAGGGAACGAGTCCCGACATCATCGGTCCTGTCTTCCAGGCTCCGCTGGTGGAAGAAGCAGCCAAGGGTCTCGGCGTACTGATTCTTGCTCTGTCTCGACGCACCCATTTTGACGGGCCGGTGGACGGGATGGTCTATGCCGGAACTGTCGCCGCGGGCTTCGCGTTCACCGAAAATATCCTCTACTTCGGATCGGCGATCACTGACCCTGCAGGGCTCGGCGGACTCATCACGGTGTTTGTGATGCGGGGACTGTTCTCACCGTTCGCCCATGTGATGTTCACCGGTGCGCTGGGAGTTGTCCTCGGGATGGCCGTCGCGAAAGGCCGTGGGAAGGGCCGGCTGCTGGGTGCGTTTGCTATCGGCCTGCTTCCCGCCATCGCCGGTCACATGCTGTGGAACGGCGGCCTGGTGGTCCTGTTCACCGACTTCTTCTCGTTCTATTTCCTGGTTCAGGTGCCGCTATTCCTCGTGGTGATCGCAGTCGTGCTTGGTTTGCGCCGCGCTGAACGGGCAGTGACATATCAGCGCCTGGCGGAGTACTCCGGTGCCGGTTGGCTCACCAATCAGGAGTTGGAGATGGTGGCGGCGCCGCGCGGTCGGTCATCGGCGATGGCGTGGGCGCGGGCCGTCGGCGCGGGTCCTGGTATGAAGCAATTCATCAACACCGGCGTCCGTCTGGCCTTTGTGCGCCAGCGTCTCCGGGCGGGCCACGCGGCCACGCATGATCCGCAGCTGGAGGTCCACCTCCTACACGAACTGGACGCGGCCCGCCGCCGGATCCTCAACGCGGCGTCAGCGCGCAGGATCTGAGTTCCCGGCGCAGACTTCCGGTCCGGGCAGCTGGAAACTACGCCAGCAGCGTGGGTTTGAGCTGCTGGAGCCTGCCCAGCAAGCCGTTGATGAACGTGGGCGACTCATCGGTCGACAACATGGTTGCCAGCTGCACAGCCTCGCTCACAGCGACGGTGTCCGGAACATCCTCGTTGTACAGCAGTTCCCAGGTGCCGACCCTGAGAATCATACGGTCCACCGCGGGCATTCGATCAAGCGTCCACCCCTGCGAATACGTGCCGAGGAACTCATCGATCTGCGTGCCGTGGGCCATCACGCCTTCGATGATCTCCACCGAGTACTCATTGATGACGGTGTCCGTTTTCTCGCGGCGTGCCTGCAGCGCTTCCAGGGGAGAAACGGACCTCTGCTCGGCCTCGAACAGGATATCCATGGCCCTGCGCCGCGCCTTGCTCCGGGCGCTCACTCGTTGACGCGTCCCAGGTACTCACCGGAGCGGGTGTCGACCTTCACTTTGGTCCCGGTTTCCAGGAAAAGGGGCACCTGGATCTCGTACCCGGTTTCAACGGTGGCCGGCTTGGTGCCGCCGGTAGAGCGATCTCCCTGCAGCCCTCGCTCTGTGTAAGTGATTTCAAGGACCACTGACGGCGGCAGTTCGAGGTAGAGCGGCGAACCCTCGTGCATGGCGATGGTCGCCATCTGGCTTTCGAGCATGAAATTTTCCGCACTGCCCACGGTAGCGCCGGGAACGGTGATCTGGTCATAGTCCGTCGTGTCCATGAACACGAAGTCGTCGCCGTCCTTGTACAGGTACTGGTAGTCGCGGCGGTCCACGGTGGCAGTTTCGATCTTGAGCCCGGCGTTGAAGGTTTTGTCGACGACCTTGCCGGACAGGATGTTGCGGAGCTTCGTACGGACAAATGCGCCGCCCTTGCCCGGCTTCACGTGCTGGAACTCAAGCACATTCCAGAGGTTTCCCTCAAGCTTGAGAACAGTGCCGTTCTTGATGTCATTCGTGGTAGCCACGGATTCTCTTTCGTCGATTCACTGATGTTTGGCTTACGTCGCAGCAGGCGCAGTACCGGACTGTTCAGGAACTGCCCGCCAAAAGACCGAAGACCAGTCTACCCTGCCCGCGGTAACCGGATCAGGAAGCGATTTCCTGGTACGCGGCGAAGAGGAGTGATGTGTCCGGGACCTCAAGAATTCCAGGCCGGGCAACGTCATCGAGCACCACGAACCGCAGCAGATCACCCCGCGCCTTCTTGTCCCGCCGCATGCCGTCCAGGAGCGTTGCCCAGCGGTCACGCCGGTACGTCACGGGAAGGCCAAGCGTTTCCAGGATCGAGCGGTGCCTGTCTGCTGTGGCATCATCCAGGCGGCCAACCATCCGAGACAGTTCCGCTGCGAAGACGAGGCCTACCGAGACGGCGGCTCCGTGCCGCCAGGAATAGCGTTCCGCCAGTTCGATTGCGTGCGCCAGCGTGTGCCCGTAGTTCAGGAATTCGCGCCGGCCGGACTCCTTGAGGTCCTCGGAAACCACAGCAGCCTTCACAGCGATTGAACGCTCTACGAGTTCGCGTACGGCGCCGCTGGTGGGGTCCTTGACCGCTTCGGGGTCCGACTCCAGCAGCTCGAGGATTCGGGGGTCCGCAATGAATCCGCACTTCACAACCTCGGCCATGCCGGTGATCAATTCATTGGCCGGAAGTGTCTGAAGAGCGTCCAGATCGGCGAAAACTCCCGCCGGCGGATGAAAGGACCCGACCAGGTTTTTGCCCTCGGCGGTGTTGATCCCGGTCTTACCGCCAACGGCGGCGTCCACCATGCCGAGCAGGGTGGTGGGCAGGTGCACGACCTTGACCCCGCGCAGCCAGGTCGCGGCAACGAAGCCGGCGACGTCGGTGACCGCACCTCCACCGACAGCCACGATGGCATCGGACCGCGTGAAATCGTTCTGGCCGAGTACCTGCCAGCAGAATGCGGCCACCTGGATGTGCTTGCCTTCTTCGGCGTCCGGAATCTCTGCTGTGACCGCAGTGAATCCATCTCCGGCCAACTGCTCCCGAACGGTATCTCCTGTGGATCGCAGGGCGCGGGGGTGAACCACCAGGACACGCCGGACCCGCTCGCCGAGCAGCGGTGAGAGCCGGTCCAGCAGGCCATGCCCGACGACGACGTCGTAGTTCTCCGCCGCGGAACTTCCCGTGATGCGGATGGCAGTAGGTTCAGCGGTCATGGCCGTTGGTCCTTATCTTCAGTAAGAATGTGGTTTCGCAGGCGGATTTCGAGACGGTCGGCAACTGCTTCTTCGGACGCATTCCGAGTATCTATCACCGTGTCTGCCAGAGCTTCGTAGAGAGGACGGCGCTCCTGCTCAAGCCGCGCCCAGGTCTCGCCCGGGTCCTGGGCCAGCAACGGCCTGCCGGTGTCGCCGCTGAGCCGCGGCAGGACGGTCAAAAGGTCCGCGTCGAGGAAGACCACGAAAGCTGATCCAAGAAGCCGCCGCGTCCCTTCGTTGAGGACCGCTCCTCCCCCGAGGGAAATGACTGTGCCTGGTTCCGCTGCCGTGAGGACCTCAGACACGATGCCGGCCTCGAGTCGCCGGAAGCCCGGTTCGCCGACTTCAGCAAAAATGGCGGGAATCGGGCCATGGCGGTCGACGATCGCTGCGTCCGTATCGACGAATCGCCAGCCATGCCTGGAAGCGATCCGACGCCCGACGGTCGATTTTCCCGTGGCCATGAGCCCGATGAGCACCAGCGGTTTATGGGCCGCCGGATGCATCAGGGCGCAACCGAATTCAGGGACGCCGGGATACTCTCCAGGTATGAATTGACGTTGCGCTTCGTTTCCGCCACAGAATCACCCCCGAACTTCTCCGTCACGGCTTCTGCGAGGACCAGGGCAACCATGGCTTCGGCGACTACACCCGCCGCGGGCACAGCACACACATCGGAACGCTGGTGGTGAGCCCTGGCGGCGTCACCGGTACTTACATCGATTGTCTGGAGGGCTCGCGGAACCGTTGCGATGGGTTTCATGGCTGCTCGCACGCGCAGGACATCACCGATGCTCATACCGCCCTCGATCCCGCCTGCCCTGTTGGTTGTGCGCCCGATCCGCCCGGACTGTTCCCGCACGATCTCATCATGCGCCGCCGAGCCCCGCCGCCGGGCAGTCTCGAAGCCGTCGCCCACCTCAACGCCCTTGATGGCCTGAATACCCATCAGCGCACCCGCGAGGCGGGCGTCGAGCCGGCGGTCCCAGTGGACATAGCTTCCCAGTCCGGGGGGCAGCCCGTAGGCGAGCACCTCGACCACCCCACCGAGTGTCTCCCCGTCCTTGTGGGCGGCATCCACTTCGGCCACCATTGCGGTTGAGGTTTCGCGGTCAAAGCAGCGCAGGGGATCTTCATCCAGTGCCAGGACGTCCCGGGGGCCCGGCAGTTCGGATCCTTCCGGAACGGCGACGGACGCCACACCGACGGTGTGGCTGACGAGCTCGATGCCGAGGGACGACAGGAATTGGGCTGCAACGGCGCCCAACGCTACGCGAGCGGCCGTCTCCCTTGCACTGGCGCGTTCAAGCACCGGCCGCGCCTCATCGAAACCATACTTCTGCATGCCGGTGAAATCCGCGTGGCCGGGCCGGGGCCGGGTTAGAGGTGCGTTACGCGCGGATTCCTGCAGTACTCCTGCATCCACCGGATCCGCCGACATGACCTGTTCCCACTTGGGCCATTCGGTGTTTCCCACCTCGATGGCCACCGGGCCACCCTGGGTCAGTCCGTGGCGGACTCCCCCGACAATCCGCACTTCGTCCTGTTCGAATTTCATGCGGGCGCCGCGGCCATAGCCGAGCCGGCGACGGGCCAGAGCGGACTGGATAGCCTCACTGGTGATCTCAACGCCCGCGGGCATTCCCTCGATGATTCCGACCAGAGCAGGGCCGTGGGATTCCCCGGCCGTCAACCAACGCAACATACGTCCATCCTGCCACGGCCCAAGGGCGCCGCTAGCGCCGGGGGGCCCCCACCGCGTCACACATCACATTTATGACAGCGGACTCCTCTCGAAAGGCATCCCCGGCGAAGAGTTTCACCTGCTCCACAGCCTGGTAGAGGAGCATCTCAAGGCCTGGAACAATGACGCCGCCAAGCGAGGACCACGCCCGGGCCAGGGCGCTGGGCCAAGGGTCGTAGGCCACGTCGAGAAGTACGCGAGGGTCGGAGTCACTCCGCAGTCCAGCATCGTCTCGCGCTGCTGCCGCACCCAGTGCGCCGGCAAGCTCATCCGCCCCGTGCGGCGGCAGCGTAGAGATCACCAGCGACGAGCTTCCGCAGAGCTCTGCGGCTTCGCTGAACCCGCTGAGCTTCACGGCGATACCGAGCCGCCGACCGAGTTCAGCCAGGGATTCTGCCTTCTGCGGTGATCTGGCGCAGATCTGCGCCCGCTCGACTCCCATGCGTGCCAGCGCAGCGACAGCCGCTGAGGCCGTCCCGCCGCCACCGAGCACCAGGGCCTCCTTCGGGGACCCGGCGCCGGCGTGGCGTACCGCACGGACGATCCCGTCGATGTCGGTGTTGTAGCCCATCAGACGCCGCTGTTGGCCCGCCCCAACAGCGCGCACGGTATTGATTACCCCGAGTTCAGCGACCCCTGGCCCAAGCTCATCCATAAGCGGCAGGGAAGCAGCCTTGTGAGGCATGGTGACAGACAGCCCGCGCCAGGCAGGATTCGCCCTGACCTCAGCCACCCTGTCCTTGAGCGAATCCGGCGAAGTGTCGATTGCCGTGTAACTGCAGTCAAGACCCAGGAAGGCGTAGGCAGCGCTGTGAAGGAGCGGTGATTTCGAATGCGCGATGGGTTGGCCGATAACGCCGGCCCGGTACTGGGCCGGCGTCTGATCGGGAACCACCTATTCGCACCTTCCGACATTGTCAGCGCACCACGCCTGGTACTCCGCGACATACCGTGCATGTTCGGCAAGCGTTTCCGAGAACTTGGTTTCTCCGGAGTCCAGGTTGACGGTTACCCAGTAGTAGTAGGGCACATCGGCTGGGTTGACCGCAGCCTCGATCGCTTCCGCGCTGGGTGACCCGATAGGACCGACAGGCAGTCCCTCGTTGGCGTACGTGTTGTAGGGGTTTGAGGTGTCGGCCTTTTCCTCAGGCGTCAGGTTGTAGCTCTTGCGTCCAAGCCCATAGGTCACGGTCGCATCAGACTGGATCAGACCGTTTGTCTCCGTATTGTCCGGACCCAGTCGGTTCATGATGGCGCCGGCTACCTGCGCGTAATCGGCCTGGCCGGCCTCGGCCTGGACGATGCTCGCGATAGTCAGGATGCGGTACTGCTCGGCTGGGTCGGTGACTCCTGCATCCTCAAGGGCCGCCTTGGTGTTGTCGACCATCTGTTGGATCACTTCAGTGGCGGTTACATCAAGATCGAAGCGGTACTCGCCGGGATAGAGATACCCTTCCAGGCTGGGTGACTGTTCGGGAATGCCGAACTGTGTTGGATCCTCGGCTAACGCCTCAAATTCCTCACGCGGTATCCCGGTTGACTCGGCCAGGATGTCGAAGACCTCGTTCTGCCTCAAATCCCTGGCCACGGCAGCATAGTACACCTTGGAATCAGCGTCTGCAAGCAGCGCTTTCGCTGCTTCCTCGGAACTCATCTGGTATTTCAACTCGTAGTCGCCGGGCTGGATCACGCGACCGTCGGCAACAGAGGAAAAAGCGTTGAGGAATTCGTCTGCGCTGGCAACGATGTCCTGCTGCTCCAGACTGTTACCGACGAGCAGCGGTCCGGCGCCGGCGTCGACTGTAAAGGTCACCGACCCCGTTCCCGGGCCCGCGTAATCAGCAACTTCCCCTACACCGAGGAGGCTCCTGAGGAACATGGCGACGGCGACCACTACTCCGACGAATCCAAGGACGACCACCAGCATGACGATGGTCCTGCGCCTCCGGCGGCGCTGGCGCGCTTTGGAGGGCCGGCGGTTGCGGCGGGACGGGAGGTCTGCTTCGAAAAACTGCTCGACTGGCTCGGGGTGCACCGGGTAATGCTCCTCGAAATGATCGTCGGGGTGCTGTTCAGCTCCGTGGTCTGCTGCCGGGAAAGGAGGATGACGATGGCTCACTGCTCCTCTTTCCTCCCACTGTAGGTTTGCGAAATGTCTGACTCCTCAGATGAGGCCGACGGCGGATCAAGACTTCGCCGCCGGTCCTGAACGACCGGCTCCCCCACATCCCGCTCAAGGTTACGTTGCATGTCGATGGCATGTTGAAGGATCTCCACGGCTGCCACCTGATCTACTACCTTACGGTGTTGACGACTGTTCAAGCCAGCCTGCCGAAGCGACCTATGGGCCGAAACGGAGGAGAGCCGCTCGTCGATCAATCGCACCGGCACGTCCATGTGGGCTTCGGAGATCATGCCGGCAAGGGTCGCCGCGTAACTGCGTGCCATGGCCGTTGAGGCGGACTCGGTCCCGCTCAGGTTGCGTGGCAGCCCAACGAATACTTCAACGGCTGCCAGCTCCACAATGTTCCTGAGAAGCAGGCGCAAGTCCCTGTTCTTCCGCGAATCCCGATTGAGAGTGCAGACGGGCGTGGCGATCAGACCGTCTCTGTCACTGGCCGCAACTCCAACGCGAACCATGCCGACGTCCACGCCGATCTTGACCCCTCGAGGGTACTCTCCGAATGCCACGATGGAAGGAGGTCCTGCTACCTGGCCGCCACGGCGGCGCGGATGGACTCCAGCGCCGACTGAACCTTAGCCGGATCGGATCCGCCGCCCTGCGCCATGTCGTCCTTGCCGCCGCCCCCGCCGCCGAGGATACCTGCAGCGGTACGCACCAGCGCACCGGCCTTCACCCCTGCTGCGCGTGCTTCCTCGTTGGTGACGACGAGGACCACCGGACGGTCCTTGCTGACTCCGGCCACAGCAACCGCAGCGGCTCCTGAGCCGAGGCGTCCCCGCAAATCGAGCGCGAGATTGCGGAGATCGTCCGCACTGCCGACGGTGCCGGCATCGTGGATGATTAAGCGCACGCCGGCAAGGTCCTGGGCGGTAGCGACGAGCGAGGCGGCGGCGTTCGACAGCTGTTCCTTCCTCAGGCGCTCCAGTTCCTTCTCGGCTGCTTTGAGCCGGTTCAGGGTTGCGCCGAGGCGCTCCGGAAGCTGCGGGGAGGGCACCTTCAACATTTCCGAGAGCTCGGTAACCAGAGCGCGCTCAGCGGCAGCGTGCCGGAAAGCGTCCATGCCGACGAGGGCCTCGACACGGCGGTTGCCGGATCCCACCGACTGGTCCCCGAGCAGTGTCAACGTACCGATCAGCGACGTTGAGTCGACGTGGGTGCCGCCGCACAATTCGCGCGACCACTCGCCATCGATTTCGACGACGCGCACCCTGTCTCCGTATGCCTCCCCGAACAGCGCCGTTGCGCCTAGTGCCTTGGCTTCATCGAGGCCCATCACCTTCGTTTCGACGGTGTGGTTGCTGCGGATAGCGAGGTTCGAGACTTCTTCGATCTCAGAGCGGGCTGCCGTGCTGATGCCCTCTCCCCAGGAGAAGTCGAACCGCAAGTAGCCGGCCTTGTTGAACGAACCGCGCTGCAGCGCGTCGGGGCCGAGGACCTGGTGGAGCGCAGCGTGGACAATATGTGTTCCCGAGTGTGCCTGTTCACCCGCATGGCGACGTTGACGGTCCACGGCTGCGGTAACAGGCGCACCCTGCGTGATTTCGCCCTCGCGGACAAGCGCACGGTGAACGTTCAATCCCTTGATTGGCCTCTGGACGTCCGTGACCTCCACGGTGAAGCCGTTCCCCGTGATCAGGCCGACATCCGCGGCCTGTCCACCGGCCTCGGCGTAGAACGGGGTCCGGTCGAGGATCAGTTCGATTTCCTCGCCCTGACGCGCGGCGGGAATTGACGCTCCGTTGCTGATGATGCCCCGCACCACAGCCTCACTGGTCAATTCGTCGTACCCGGTGAATACCGTCTCACCAGTTGTGAGCAGCTCGTTGAAAACCGTCATGTCAGCGTGCCCGGCCTTCTTGCCGCGCGCGTCAGCCTGCGCCCGCTCGCGCTGCTCGAGCATCAGTGCGCGGAACCCTTCGGCGTCGACTTTCACGCCGGCTTCCTCAGCCATTTCAAGGGTGAGATCGATGGGGAACCCGTAGGTGTCATGCAGGCTGAATGCGTCCTCGCCGGACAGGTTCCGGCCCGCGCTCTTTGACTCGCGGACGGCTTCCTCGAGGCGGGCCGTGCCGGAAGCGATGGTGCGCAGGAACGCCTTCTCTTCCGCATAGGCGATCCGGCTGATGCGTTCGAAGTCCCGCTCGACCTCCGGGTAGACACCCTTCATGGCGTCCCGGGAAACGGGCAGGAGCTCCGGCAGACACGCCTTCTCAACACCCAGCAGGCGCATCGCCCTCACCGCCCGGCGTATCAGCCGTCGAAGGACGTAGCCCCTGCCTTCATTGGACGGCGTCACACCGTCGGTGATCAGCATCAGGGCTGAACGGATGTGGTCGGCCACGACACGCATCCGCACGTCGTCCTGGTGGTGCGGGTCGTCGTCGGATTCTGCACTGGTGTACTCGCGGCCGGACAGTTCCGCAGCCTTGTCCAATACAGGGCGAACCTGATCGGTCTCGTACATGTTTTCTACGCCCTGCAGCACCATTGCCAGGCGCTCCAGGCCCAGGCCGGTGTCGATATTCTTCTTGGGCAGTTCACCCGCGATGTCGAAATCATCCTTGCTGCGCACGGCCGAGAGCCGGTACTGCATGAACACGAGGTTCCAGATTTCGATGTAACGGTCTTCGTCCGCCTCCGGTCCGCCGTCCCTGCCGTACTCCGGCCCGCGGTCGTAGAAGATTTCAGAGCACGGCCCGCCGGGGCCAGGCTGGCCGGTGTTCCAGTAGTTGTCTTTCTTCCCCATCTTCTGGATTCGTCCGGCTGGGAATCCCACTTCGTCCCGCCAGATGGCGAGGGCCTCGTCGTCGTCCTGGTACACCGTGACCCACAACCGGTCGGCAGCCAGTCCAAAGCCGCCGTCTTCCACACTGCTTGTCAGCAGCTCCCACGCCATGCGTATGGCGTTCTGCTTGAAGTAGTCGCCGAAGGAGAAGTTTCCGCACATCTGAAAGAACGTGCCGTGCCTGGCGGTCTTGCCCACTTCCTCAATGTCCGCGGTACGGATACACTTCTGGATGCTCGTCGCTCGGTTGTAGGGCGGCACCTCGCGTGCAGTCAGGTAGGGAATGAAGGGAACCATACCGGCAACAGTGAACAGCAGTGACGGGTCGCTGGACACCAGGGAGGCCGACGGCACGCGGGTGTGTCCCTGGCGTTCAAAGTAGTCGAGCCAGCGGCGGGCGATCTCTTGGGACTTCATGGGAATCCTTCGGTGTTGCGCGCGGACGGGGCGCAGCGGCGGTTTCGGGTGATTCAGGGATCAGGAACGGTGCTCGGTATCAACGCCTAGCGCAGCACGCAGATCGGTCTCGCGCTCCAGCATTCCCTGCCGGAATACGTCGGCGAAGTCGGCGACGCTGTCGGTCAGCTGCGCGACAGCACGGTTCAGTCCCTCGGGACCGACAGCCGACTTCATCGCAGATACCTTGCGTACCGCTATGACCCCGATAGCGGCACCTGCCGCGAGCCAGAAAACCCTCTTGATCATCAAGAATTCCTCGTCTGTTGTAAGTGCGTCTTGTACGTGAGGTATCGATCAACGACTACGACGGCGGGAGGCCGGCTTCCGCCTTGAGGCGAATGCGTTGCGCACCCCGTAGGAGAACGCCGCCACCTTGATGAGCGGGGATCCCACTGTGGCTGCGACCAGCGACGACAGCGCGGAGATGTTGGCCGAGGCGTCCGACACATTTGAGGTGATCCCGTCAACGTTCTTCAACTGTTGATGGGTTGTCGACACCGTGCTGGTGACCTCATCGATGAGCGGAGTGGTGCCCTCGCTCACGGACCGGATGGCCTGGCGAAGCTCATCGAAAACCTTGCCAAGCTTCCACACCGGGATGGCAAGCAGCGCGACCAGGATCGCAAAGACTCCGGCGGCAATCAGCCCGGCGATATCTCCACCTGACATTCGTGAACAACTCCTTAGTCCTCGCGCAGAGCGGGCAGGCGCCCGCGATTCCCTATGTACCTTACCTACTCAAGAGCCCGCGGCGTGCGCCGCGGGCTCTTGAGTAACTGATGTTCAGTTGTACTGCCGACACGCCGAATTCGGCGTTGGATCAGCGGGCGTAGTATTCCACCACGAGCTGCTCCTCACAGGTCACAGGGACCTCCGAGCGCTTGGGGCGGCGGACCAGGCGTGCCTGGAGCTTCTCAATCTGAACGTCAAGATACGCGGGAACTGCCGGAAGCACATCGCGGTGAGCGCCTGCTGCGGCAACCTGCAGCGGAACCATGGTCTCGCTGCGGCTGTGCACGTGGATGAGCTGCCCTTCCTTGACGCGGAACGACGGACGGTCCACGCGTGCACCGTCGACCATGATGTGACGGTGAACCACGAGCTGGCGTGCCTGGGCGCTGGTGCGTGCGAAACCCGCACGCAGCACAAGTGCGTCAAGGCGCATTTCGAGCAGTTCGATGAGGTTCTCACCGGTCAGGCCGGCTGTACGGCGGGCCTCTTCGAAGACGCGGGCCATCTGCGCTTCGCGGATACCGTACTGCGCGCGCAGACGCTGCTTTTCGCGCAGGCGTACTGCGTAGTCGCTGTCCTGCTTGCGGCGGGAGCGGCCGTGCTGTCCCGGTGCGTACGGACGACGCTCCAGGTACTTCTCGGCCTTCGGGGTCAGAGCAATGCCGAGGGCCCGCGAGATGCGGACCTTGCGGCGGGCACGTGTGTTGTTAGCCACGTTTACCTTTCACTGTTTTGCGGCGAAGCAGCTCACGACGGCGAACGCCGTGAGCTCTTTGGTGTCGCTGGCCTCCACGTTCGGAGAGCCGGAAGGGGCCGCTTTTCCGGTACTACAGTCCGCGGGTTCTCACTGGTGCTGCTGCCCAACGGATCTGAGTCAATTCAGACCTGAGGGTAGCGCATGCATGAGCCGCGACTTGCCAGTCAACGCACTATCCTAGCAGTGCTCAGCGGTTCCGAATAATGGCGCGAAGTTTCTCCAGCCGCGCGGAAACTGTCCGTTCGGTACCCCGGTCAGTCGGAACGTAGTAGTCGGTGCCCACGAGGTCATCCGGTGCATACTGCTGGCTCGCGATTCCATGGGGTTCATCGTGTGAATAAACGTACCCTTTCCCGTGGCCCAGTTGCCGTGCGCCGGGATAGTGGGCGTCCCGAAGGTGCGCGGGTATGCCCTGCCCCTTTCCCGCCCGAACATCGGCGATAGCCCGATTGATTCCGTTGTAGGCGGCGTTTGACTTCGGTGCGGTGGCAATATGCACGACAGCTTCCGCGAGGATGATGCGGCCCTCCGGCATTCCAATCAGCTGAACGGCCTGTGCCGCAGCAACCGCTGTCTGGAGCGCAGTGGGATCTGCCATCCCGACGTCCTCCGCCGCGGAGATCATCAGTCTGCGTGCCACGAAGCGGGGGTCTTCGCCGGATTCCAGCATGCGGGCCAGGTAGTGCAGCGCGGCATCCACATCTGAACCGCGCAGGGACTTGATGAAGGCGCTGACCACGTCATAGTGCTGGTCCCCTGCGCGGTCATAGCGCAAGGCAGCGACGTCAACAGCTTTTTCGGCATGCTGGAGCGTGATGCGGACAGGTCCAGGGTGGGCTCCTTCGCTCGCCGATGCCTCTTCCGCTTCCCCGTCTTCATCCTCGTCCGGTCCCTGTTCCGATACCGCGGAGCATGCGACGCCGGCAGCTGCCTCAAGTGCCGTCAGTCCCCGACGGGCATCGCCGGCGGCTAACCTCACCAGGTGCGCCAGCGCATCCTCCTCGAGCGCGACTTCTCCTGCCAGGCCGCGCGGGTCCTCCACGGCGCGTTGCAGCAGTGCACTGATGTCCTCTTCAGTGAGCGGCTTCAGCGTCTGCAGAAGGGAACGGGACAGCAGCGGGGAGACAACCGAGAACGACGGGTTCTCCGTAGTGGCCGCAATGAGTACTACCCAGCCGTTCTCGACGCCGGGCAACAGCGCATCCTGCTGCGCCTTATTGAAACGGTGGATCTCATCCAGAAAAAGAACTGTTGTGATGCGGTGCAGGTCCCGGTTGGACAGGGCTTCATCCATCACCCGGCGGACGTCCTTGACGCCTGCGGTTATTGCAGACAGTTCGACGAATTTGCGGCCCTGACCGCGCGCAATGACATGCGCCAGCGTGGTCTTTCCTGTACCGGGCGGCCCCCAAAGGATGACGGACGTTGGAGCTCCCGTGCGTGCGGCCGGCTCCCCTGCCGCCAAGGTCCGAAGCGGAGACCCCACACCGAGGAGGTGCTGCTGCCCAACCACTTCATCGACCGTGCGCGGGCGCATCCGCACCGGCAGCGGGCTGCGTGGCCGGTTGCGTTCCGTCCCCGAGGCGGTAGCCGGCTCGCCATAGCCGTCGGAGTCGAGGCTGAATAGGTCGTTCACAGTGCCAAGGCTACTGTGAACCTCTGACACCCAATGCCCACAGGTCCGAAAGGAAGCGACGTGCAGGACAAACGGTCGGTGCTGGTCACGCCCGAGCGCCTGGCCGGCTGGGTGCAGCGCTTCGGCGAGCGAAACGGAACTTTCTCTGCAGAACACGCCGATCGCAAGGCCGGCGTTGTGGTCCTGCGGGCCGCAAATGGGTGCAGGGCCGAGATCGCCGCTCCCCTTGCTGTTCTCAGCCGGAGTGAGGTCTTCAGTGAACCGATGCCGTCCGAGCCGCAGCCGGCGATTGAAGCACTGATCCGGGTTTCGTCGGTTCCAGTCACCGTAGGTGTGCTCCTGATCCGGCGCGGCGGCTACGGCGTCGGGATTGCAAGGGAGGGAGCCCTCATCGCTTCGAAGAACGGCACCCGCTATGTCCAGTCACGTACCGCCGCCGGCGGCTGGTCCCAGCAGCGGTTCGCCCGGCGAAGGGCCAACCAGGCTGATGCACTGGTCGATACCGCAGCAGAGCGGGCGGCTGTCCTCTTCGACGCGGACCATCCTGCCTGCCTACAGCCGGGCGGCGACGCAAAGCTTTTCTCCGAGTGCCTTGGGCACGCGAGACTGGCTGCCTACCGCAGTCTCCCCCGCCTGCCTCTCCTGCCCGTACCCGACCCACGCCAGGACGTGCTCCGCCAGGCGGCTGCCGACACGCGGGCGCTGCGTATCACCCTGACCGGCATACCGCCGGCCTAAGCCCTAATGCCTACCGGGTGTGCTGGTCAGACGCTGCCCGCCGGAGCCCCGCGATGGCCTCCGCGGGATCTTCTGCACCATAGACCGAAGACCCCGCCACGAAAACCGTAGCTCCGGCTTCGGCTGCGCGGACTATGGTGTCCTTCGTGATACCCCCGTCGACCTGAATGACAAGCGGCAAATCTGAGCCGCGGATGGCCTCGGCCGCCCGCCGGATCTTGGGAAGCGTCACATCAAGGAAAGACTGTCCCCCGAAGCCGGGCTCCACTGTCATGATGAGCAGCATGTCCAGCTCGCCGAGCATGTCCAGATAGGGCTCGACGGCGGTAGCGGGGCGCAGAGCCATACCCGCGCGTGTGCCTGCTGAACGCAATTCCCGTGCCAGCCTGATCGGTGCCCGAGCCGCTTCGGCATGGAATGTGACTGAAGCGGCACCCACGGCGGCATACTCAGGGGCCCAGCGGTCGGCGTCGTCAATCATGAGGTGCACGTCCAGCGGGACGGGACTCACTGCCTGAATCCGTTTCACAACTGGAAGCCCGAGCGTGAGGTTGGGAACGAACCTGTTGTCCATGACGTCCACGTGCACGGCGTCCGCAGTGGAAATGCGTCCGAGTTCGGACTGCAGGTTGACGAAGTCCGCCGACAGGATGCTTGGGTGAATGCAGCAGGTTCTCAATGTTCGACCTTTCTTTGGGGGTGAACCGTCGGGACTCGAACGCTAGGTTGCCCGTCGGATCAGGGCGAGGAACATGGCATCGGTACCGTGTACGTGCGGCCACAGTTGCGCCGTTGACTCATGGCCCGCGTGGAGTGAACCGCTCTTGCTCACGCCATCCAGCACCTGGCCCGCGTCCAGAAGCACGTAACCGTCCCTGCCGCGGAGGCTGTCCTGAACGACGGCCGTAGTTTCTGCGGGATGCGGCGAGCAGGTGACATAGGCCACCACACCGCCCGGACGAACCGTTTCGAGGGCCTCCGCGAGCAGAGCCCGCTGCAGGGGTCCCAGTTCCGCGAGATCGGAGGGCTGGCGGCGCCAACGGGCCTCAGGCCTGCGGCGGAGCGCACCCAGACCGGTGCACGGCGCGTCGACAAGGATGCGGTCGAATCCCCCAGGGTAGGATTCCCCGATGCTGCGCCCGTCACCCACACGTACGCTCCATACGGCCGGATCCACTGCGGCAAGGGCTTGCCGGACGAGCGCTGCACGGTGTTCGGCTGGTTCGTTTGCTACGAGCCTGTAACCGCGCTGGGCGGCGATCGCGGCCAGCAGGGCCGACTTACCACCCGGACCGGCACACAGGTCAAGCCACTCTTCGCCGTCTTCCGGAGGATGATCAACCTCGACGGCGGCCAGGGCACGCGCGACCAGCTGGGATCCGGCGTCCTGCACTCTGATTCGCCCGGATCGAACTGACTCAAGCCGGCCGACGTCGCCGGCGGCGAACAACGCTGAATCCGCCACCAGCTCGCCTGCGCGGGCACCGGCTTCCAGCGCTTCGTCAAGTTCTCCGATACCCGGCAATGCAACCAGGTTGACGACGGGCGCGGCATTGTCTGCAGCCAACAGGTCGTCGATCTCGACGACGGAACGCCCGTGATTCACGAGGCTTTGCCGCATGGTGCGGACGATCCATTCCGGGTGGCTATGGCGCAGCGAACTGACGCGGACAGGGTCCTCAACCCCCTCTGTGAGCATGTCTAGCCACTCAGCAAAGGACTTGCGGGAAACCTTCCGAAGTACGGCATTGATCAGGGAAGATGGTCCGGCTCCAATGACGGCTCTGGCAAGCCCCACCGTCTGGTCAAGTGCTGCGTGCGGGGGGACGCGCATTGCCATCAACTGGTGGACGCCTAGCCTTAGCGCATCAAGGACAGCCGGATCAAGCTGCGCAAGCGGACGATCGACACACAGCGAGAGGATGGCGTCATACGTGCCCTGACCGCGAAGAGCCCCGTAAGCCAATTCGGTGGCGAAGCCTGCGTCCTGACGGCCAAGGCGATGCTTGCGGATGCTGGTCGGCAGCACGAGGTTCGCATAGGCGTCGTCGGCCGCGACAGCCCGCAGGACTTCGAAAGCCACGAGGCGGGCCGGATCCGCCCGCCGGGTGCGTTCTCCCGGTGCGGTCGCGGAGAACTTACGCTCACCTGACCTGTTGCGTTCGCGTCCCCGCTCATTGCGACGGCTTGATTCTCCGGACCGGTATTCAGGTGTCATTCGAAAATCAGATCCTCTCGGCGAGTTCCGCGGAACCATTCGGCAGCGGCGAGCATAGAACGGCCTGCAGGTTGAACCTCCGTCAGTTGGACCGCATGCGAGCCTGTCCCCACGAGCACGGCCCCGTCCCTTTCACGAACGCGGCCCGAAGGAATCTCTCCGACGTCGGGATGAAGAAGAACTACTCCGAGCTTGACGCGCTGTCCGTCCAGCAAGGTCCATGCACCGGGTTCCGGTGTCACACCGCTGATCCGGCGCTTGATTGCGAGGGCCGGATCAGACCAACGGATTCTTCCGTCGGCGCTCGAGAGCTTGGGAGCGAGGGACACTTCGCCGCTTTGGGGAACAGGGACTGCGCGTCCCTGCTCGAGCGCGGCAAGCGTCTGGGAAAGAAGTACCGCGCCGCTCTGAGACAGGCGTTCCAGGAGGACGCCACTAGTGTCCTCGGAACGGACCGGCTCCGTCACTGTCCCGAACACCGGCCCGGTGTCCAGGCCCTCCTCGAGAAGGAACGTGGATGCCCCCGAGATGTCATCCCCGTTGATCAGCGCGTGCTGCACGGGTGCCGCACCCCGCCAGGACGGCAGCAGGGAGAAGTGGAGGTTGATCCAACCAAACCGGGGTTGTTGCAGCGCTGCGGGTGGAACAAGGCCGCCGTATGCGACGATCACCGCAGCATCCAGGTCCAGCGCCTTCAAGCGCTCAACAACCGGCTCGTCGATACGGTTTGCCTTGATGATCTCCAGACCTGCCTCGGCTGCAGCCTGGGCAACGGGACTCGGCGTGAGGACTTTCTTCCGCCCCACAAGGGCATCCGCCCGTGTGAGCACGGCGGCGACCTCATGGCCGGCCCAACGAAGCTCATTCAGGGACGGCACTGCCACCTGAGGCGTTCCGGCGAAAAGTATTCTCATGCGCCGGCGCCCTGGCTGCCCGGCAGGGACGCTTTCATGCCGAACGCTGATCCGACGTTTCCGGACCGCTTGGATACGGTGTCGAGAGTGACGTCGCTGTAGCGTCCGTTACGGATAGCGCGCATGGCGCTGCGGCGGTCCTCGCCCGCCAGACGATCTATGTAAAGACGCCCATCAAGATGATCGGTTTCATGCTGGAAGCAGCGCGCAAGCATCCCCGTGGCGTTGAGTTGCACCGGTTCTCCGGTCACGCTGAATCCCTTGAGCAGGACCTCCTCGGCGCGCGGAAGTGGGAACCCGATGCCCGGCACAGAGAGGCAGCCCTCCTGATCGTCGGTCTGCAGCCCGCCGGAAGTTGTCAGCCGCGGATTGATGACATGACCTTCTTCTCCGTCAACGGCATAAGTGAAAACCCGCAAGCCGACACCGACCTGGGGCGCCGCCAACCCTGCACCCCGCACGCTATGCATGGTCTCAACCATGTTCTGCACCAGCCGCGCCAGGTCCGGACCGTACTCGGTCACTTCCGCCGCAGGCGTCCGTAGTACGGGATCACCGATCATTCTGATACTCAGAACCGTCATCCGGTTGAACATCCTCATCTGTGCTTGGGAAATTGTCTGCGACGCCATGGACGGGAATGGAAAGCCGCCGACCACGCCCTTCTGTCCAGAATGCCTGGTCAATTCTAGGCCAGGGCGATCCTCAACCCTCCATCGAATGCTCTGGAACCCCGCCCTGAGGCGCGTAGTCGCGGTTCCCTTCCTCTGGGGGACGTCCGGCGCTGCCACTGCCGGTTGAGCTCTCCAACCTGTTGGTCGCAGCCACCCCAACAGCGGCCCGCGGCGGCGGAGGAACGGTCAGGAGCGGGCGTCCCGCGCCGGCCGCATTGCTGCCGGCTTCCCACGCCCGCCGCAGGGCGCAGAACTTGAACCAGTGCTCTTTGAGGACATCCGGATTTGCCCGATGCGCCCGGACTTCGGTCTGGCCGATCGCCACACCCAGCAGAACAGGATCTTCCCCGTATTTCCAGGGTTCCCAGGTGCCTGCATGCGGGTCCACCAACGACTCCTGTGCCTTCATACCAGCAACGAGCTGCATGACTACCTTCTCGTCCAACGGCTTCACCATGCCATCGCGATCCGTGGCGCGGGTCTTGAAATCGACGACGCATAAGCGTCCGGCGATCGTGGCCACCAGGTCAAGGGTCCCGGCATAGCCCAGTTCCGAGTTCCAGACGGTAATTTCGGGTGCGATCGGCTTTACCTGGTAAAGATCCCACCACTCATCGAAACGGGCAGCGAAGGCATCCTCCCCATGCTGGGCAAGATCCGTGCGGGCCTCGTCGAGGCGGTGGGACCGTCCGAGGTCGCGGAGAGCAACCTGCTCACAGTAGTAATGGACACGTGTTCCGCGCCGCGCGGCATCATCACGGTAGCGCTCGGCTGCCTTCGAAGCGTCTTTGATGACTGCCCGCATTTCGCTTGGGTTGCCGAGCGAGGACGCCAGGCGCGGATCCTGTGCAAGGGCACTGGCGGCCATGTATCCGAACCAGCCATCCAGCGAGGAACTCTGAGCCTGCGAGATGACGGTTGTGATCGAAGGAACCAGGGGATCACTCGTGACGGATCGGGAATACATACGCCCGCGTTCGGTGGCGTGTGCGAGGAGCGGCTCGGTCATGCAACAAGTGTGTCATCCCGGTCCGACACTTCTTCGCGGGTACTCCTGCTCTGGAGCGTGAAGTGCGTACTTGATCTGTGCTTATATCGTAGAACTACCCCTTGCAGGGCGCGGCGCTCCGAAGTCCGCTCAATTGGACGAAGCCCGGTTCCTCCGATATTGTTTTTATTCGTTGGAAAGACGCAGGGCACCGTGGGGAAACTCATTTCAGTCCCGGCAAATTTTCTCTGCGGACGTAGCTCAGCTGGCTAGAGCACCACCTTGCCAAGGTGGATGTCGCGGGTTCGAATCCCGTCGTCCGCTCGCAAGTCACTGTATTCGCTGGCTCCGGCTGGTGATCCCGCTTCGGCGGGTCACGGTGGGGTGGCCGAGTGGCTAGGCAGCGGCCTGCAAAGCCGTATACGCGGGTTCGAATCCCGTCCCCACCTCCATACGGTGAATTGCAAGACCTGGGCGATTGGCGCAGCGGTAGCGCGCTTCCCTGACACGGAAGAGGTCACTGGTTCGATCCCAGTATCGCCCACACAAAGCGCCTCCACGGGGGCGCTTTTTCGCGGACGTAGCTCAGCTGGCTAGAGCACCACCTTGCCAAGGTGGATGTCGCGGGTTCGAATCCCGTCGTCCGCTCTCATGCAGCGACAGGACAGGCTTCCTCCTTTTGGAGGGAGCCTGTCCTTGTCCTCGGGTCTGTTCGGCTCAATGAAGAACTTTCAAACCAATAACGCAGCCGACTATCCCAAGGACAAGCAGGACCTTCAGCAGCGAGGCCGCCTCGCCGTCGAAGATCATTGCATAAGTGACCGTCAGGGCAGCGCCGATGCCCACCCATACCGCGTAGGACGTTCCGGTCGGCAACGTTCGCATGGCCCATGCAAGACCAGCCATACTCAACACCAGTCCCACGGCGAAAATCACCGTCGGCCATAGCTTGCTGAATCCCTCAGACTTCCCAAGCGCGGTGGCCCATACGGCCTCAAGCACTCCTGACACAACCAGTACAAACCACGCCATGGTCTGCTCGCTCCTCCAGCGCCGTCTTGTCACTGGCCGGGTACGGCGCACCTCGTCCGGGTGCCTGCTTGGCCGCTTCAGATTCGCACACTGCTGCACCCCCAGCAAGACGGATCACGCTCAGGGCGAAAGCTCAAACCCTTGGCTGGCTCCTCTCTGCTCCTTATGATGATGAAAGTGGGTGGAACAACAGGTTCCACGGGAAAGAAGGGAGGTGTCTGTGTCTGTAGTTGACGGGCTCAAAGGCAGGGCCGGAGAGTTGAAGGACAAAGCAACCGGACTTGAGATTGACGGTCAGGACATCGACCGGCCGGCTGAATCACCCAACGCTTCGGCCTGATAATCAGCCTTTAGCACGACAAGAAGGCGCCGACCCTGCCGAGAGACAGCGTCGGCGCCTTTGTCATCCCGGAAGTCGCGCCGGAAACCTTCGCGGTCGCTTCAGCCGCCTGCTTCCGCTCCCTGGCGGGCCAGGGCGGTCAGGCGGGAAACAGCGCGATAGTACTTCTTCATGTAGCCACCAGACATCATTTCTGGTGTGAAAAGGTCACTCAGCGGCATACCGCTGGCGAGGATCGGTACATCCCGGTCATACAGGCGGTCAGCCAGCACGACAAAGCGCAGTGCCACCGCCTGCTCGGTGATGGTGTACACCTCGTGCCAGGCAACGGCGTCTATCCCATCGATGAGCTGCCGGTACCGGCTGGGATGAACACCCGCCAGGTGCTTGATGAGATCGCCGAAGTTGTCTTCGGCAACCGTGACCTCGTCCGGCAGATGCCTAGCCCGGCGTCGCACCTGCTGTTCGGTCAATGGTGCGGGGGCTTCCGGAAGTCCACGGTGGCGGTAATCCTCGCCATCGATCCGGACCACGTCGAACTGATCCGAAAGAACCTGGATCTCGCGCTGGAAGTCAACGGCCGCGAACCGGCCATCCCCCAGGGAACCCGGCAGCGTGTTCGATGTTGCTGCAAGTTTCACCCCAGCATCCGCCAGCTCCCGCATCAGCCGTGACATCAACACTGTGTCACCAGGGTCATCCAGCTCGAACTCGTCGATGCAGACGAGTTGGTATGTGCTCAGCGCGTCCACTGTACGCCTGAAGGACAAAGCACCGACCAGATTTGTGTACTCCACGAAGGTTCCGAAAGCCTTCTTTCCTTCGCTGGCATGCCAGAGGGAAGCAAGGAGGTGCGTTTTGCCCACCCCGAAGCCGCCATCGAGATAGATGCCTGCGCGGCTCTCCTCGCGCTTTGCCCCGAAGATTTTGCGAAGGCCGCTTGGCTTGGGGGTGTTCACGGCTGCTGCGAAGTGGCGCAGGGCCTTGACCGCGGCGGTCTGCGACGGCTGCCCCGGATCGGGTTGATAGGAATCGAAAGATACGGCTCCGAAGCGCTGTGACGGGAAAAAGCCGTCCAGCAGTTCATCCACAGATACCTGCGGCGATCGTTGGGTCAGGTGCTCAATGGTGGCCACAGATGAGTGCGTCTTTCGTCGGTGATCTACAAGCAGGCCTTTGCGAGCCGTGCTAGGCAAGGATACGTCAGCAGCCGGGCCAGCCCCAGCGGCCCATTCGGACCTCTGACAGCGGGCCGCGTCAACTCCCGTTCAAGGTAGCCGGACCCCTCGTCCAACTTTATATGGCGCCCCGTGACCTGCCCGGAAATAATTGGTAGGACGCGTGGTTAGGGTAGATAGGAAAGAGCTATCACCAACGCAGGAAGGCTCCAACGGATGAGTGTCGCAACAGATTCGAATGAGAAGTTTGCCCAGTACGCCCACCCCGAGCGCCTGGTTTCAACCCAGTGGCTTGCCGACAATCTCGGCACGCCGGGTCTCGTGATTGTCGAATCGGACGAGGACGTGCTTCTTTACGAGACAGGCCACATCGAGGGGGCCGTGAAAGTCGACTGGCATACGGACCTCAATGATGAGGTCACCCGCGATTATGTCGACGGCGAAGCCTTTGCTCGTCTCATGTCCGCCAAGGGCATCTCCCGGGACAGCACCATCGTGATTTACGGTGACAAATCGAACTGGTGGGCCGCTTACGCGCTGTGGGTCTTCAGTTTGTTCGGGCACGAGGACGTACGCCTGCTCGACGGCGGACGCGACAAGTGGATTGCAGAGGGCCGTTCCCTCACCACGGACGTACCCCGGCCCGAAACAACTCAATATCCCGTGGTCGAGCGCGATGACGCTCCCATCCGGGCCTACCTGACTGATGTTCTGGGCCACTTCGGTAACCCGCTGATCGATGTCAGGTCCGCTGACGAGTACACCGGCGCGCGCACCCATATGCCGGCATACCCGGAAGAGGGCGCGCTGCGCGGCGGGCACATCCCGTCAGCTGTGTCTGTGCCCTGGGCACGTGCCGCTGCTGATGACGGAACCTTCCGCACACGGGGTGAACTGGATGCGATCTACCGCGGCGAGGCAGGATTGAATGAAGGGGACGACGTCGTTGCCTACTGCCGAATCGGTGAGCGTTCCAGCCACACCTGGTTCGTTCTTCAGCACCTTCTCGGTTTCGAGAATGTGCGCAACTACGACGGCTCATGGACCGAGTGGGGCAACGTAGTACGCGTGCCGATCGTTAAGGGGTCGGAGCCCGGCGTGGCCCCTGTTCCCGCCCGGCAGCGATAGAACAAACCCAGACTGACTGAAGAAGCCCCGGGGTCACGGTCCCGGGGCAATCGTGAGGATGACAGTGACAACAAGCGCATTACCCCAGCAGCTCGCCGAGATCGTGGAAGATTTCCAGGCTCTGTCCGAACCTGACCGGCTCCAGTTGCTCCTTGAGTTTTCCAGGGGACTGCCTCCGCTGCCGGAGCGGCTCACCGACCACCCTGAGCTTCTTGAGCAGGTTGTGGAGTGCCAGAGCCCGCTCTTCTTGACGCTCGATATTGCCGATGACACCGAAAAATCCGTATCCCTGTTTTTCTCGGCGCCTCAGGAAGCTCCTACTACCCGTGGTTTCGCCGGCGTGCTCCGGGAAGGCCTGGACGGGCTGCCTGCAGCGGAGATCCTTGCTGTTCCGGATGACGTTCCCGAGAGGCTCGGCCTCACACGTGCCATTACTCCCCTGCGCATGCGCGGCATGGCGGCGATGCTGGGGCGGATCAAGCGCAAGATTCGGGAATCAGGGGCGGCTTAGGGCCCGCTTCGGTTCCACGCGGCCGAACACCTCGCGCAGGAGCCAATCCGCTGTCACCGAGTGCCACCGCGCAGGGTCAACGTTCCATTCCTTGGTATGGCGTGCGCGGTAAAACCGCTCGAACGTGACAAACCCGGGGTTGCGCTCGGCAAG
Organism: Arthrobacter sp. KKT183; assembly: GCF_055657625.1. Lineage (NCBI taxonomy): Bacteria > Bacillati > Actinomycetota > Actinomycetes > Micrococcales > Micrococcaceae > Arthrobacter > Arthrobacter sp. KKT183. Next base: position 1,967,076 of record NZ_CM145770.1, read on the forward strand.
CTCAGCGGAGGGTCCTACCGGGACAAACTCGTCATCCTCACTATGCAGAATCAGGACGGGGATGGTCACCTGGTCCGCCCTGGACACCCAGTCCATGCTTTTGAGATCCACCGGTGTAGACAGCCCGGTCACAATCCGTCCGAAGCTGTTCGAGATGAGCCACTGGCCCAGCCTGCCGGCCGGAGCGGGAATACGGTTCAGCTCTGCCTGGTGGGTCAGGACATTCATCCAGTCAATCACCGGGCCGTCAAGCACCAACGCCCGGATCCTCGAGCGGTACCCGGACACATCCGCCGCCTGCAGGCAGATTGCGCCTCCCATGGACCAGCCGAACAACACGACATCTTGTGCACCCTGGTCAAAGGCGTACTCCATCGCGGACTCGATGTCCTGCCACTCGGTCATGCCCAGCCCGTATTTTCCGTCAGCAGCAAAAGGCGCTTCGCCGTCATTGCGGTAGGAAACCAGCAAGCTCGTCATACCGAGTTCGCGTGCTGTGTGCACTGCGCGCAGACCTTCGGAGCGTTGCACTCCCCTACCGTGCACCATAATCGCCCACGTAGCGGCAGGATTTTCAGCACGCACCAGCCAGGCGGGCGCGGTGCCGCCGGCAACAGGTACGTCCACGTGTTCGTCTGCGAAGCCGAGGGCCGAAGGTGTGGGGTAGACGGCACCGCTCCACCAGCCCCGTATTGCCGTTCTGATGTCACCCGAGTAGACCGCCTCCACCTCACGCTGAACTGTGCCCTCCCGGGGGACGAACGAACGGATCGCTCCTATCCGGGCATGCCCGCGGCCCTCGTCGAAGTACAGACTGTAGGTGCCGTCCACGGTGGTGTCCTCGTTCGCCGGGAGAATCACTTCCAGGCCTCCGCCCGTCTGTACCACGGCGAAGATCTCCAGGTTCTCGTCTCGTTTCCGCGGTGTAACCACCTCTTTAGCGAAGTGCGCTGCCAAAGCGGAGGCGGCACCAGCGATGACGGAACTGACGGCGACGCCTGAACCAAGTCCGAGGACTGCCCAACGAAGCCATGTCTGACGGTCCGCTTCGGCCGGAGGGAAGCTGAGAGGCATGGCTACATTCTCGCCTACGCGAGCGGCGCAGCAGCGGACTGCCCCCCTGCGTGGAGTGTCGAGCCGCTCCTAGGTGGCGGGTGGGTCGGCGACTACTGTTGGCACATGGAGGAAACAATCGTTGTGCTCGCTGAGGTGCCGTTGACAGCCGCTGACGCCACCCATTTGTCGTCGCTGGTCGATGGAGGTGACTCTACGTACACAGTGGTTATTCCGGAAGACCGGCACACAAACGTGCTCGGGGAGTTCCTCCATCATCTGAGCCTCCTGGAATTCAGCGAGGCAGTGCAGGGACTGTCCCACCGGCCCACCGAGGAGGAGGTCCGTATCTCGGCCGATCAGGCTCTTCAAGGCTCACTTGAGGCCCTGATAGGGGCGGGATTGAGGGCCGATGGTTTCACCGCCCAGGGTAACGCGGTGGAGGCGATGGTCAATGCCGTGAGGGAACGCGGCGCACACCAGGCAGTGGTCATCACGCGGCCGCATGCGGTCGCTGACACCCTTCACCGGGACTGGGCCAACCGCGCTCAGGAGAAACTCGGAGTCCCCGTTCTCCACCTCTATGCGGGCTCGGGATTTATCGGTGACTCCTAGGCGTTGAAGGAAACATGAGTACATCAGAATCACTGCCGCATGTTGACAACTCCCCCATCCAGAAGAGTGATGAGGAATGGCGCCGGGAATTGACCCCGGAGGAGTATTACGTACTTCGACAGGCGGGAACCGAACGTCCCTTCACCGGTGAGTATCACGACACCCATGCGCAGGGGGTCTACCAGTGCAGGGCATGCGGTCATGAATTGTTCACCAGCAACGAGAAGTTCGACTCACACTGCGGTTGGCCGTCTTTCTGGGCGCCGCTGGCCGAAGACAGGGTCCGCTACATCAAGGACCGGGCCTTCGGCATGGAACGGATCGAAGTTCGCTGCGGACACTGCGACTCACACCTCGGGCACGTGTTCGAGGGCGAGGGTTACGGCACTCCCACTGATCAGCGCTACTGCATCAATTCGGTGTCCATGAGGCTCGTTCCGAAGGACTGACGCCCTTCACAGCGACCCACCCAGGCGACAGGGCTACAGCAGTGCTGTGCCTCCCTGAGACCCGAGGCAGTCCGAGCATTAGAGTTCCTTAAGTCGCATCCATTTGAGGATCAGGTGTGCTGTTCCGTTGTTACGCTCGTGGAAACCAACAGCCCACCACCATGAGGAGTAATCGTGACCCAGACCCTCGACTCCCACGTACGGACCCAAACTACTCAGAGCCCGCACCATCATGATGCTTGGTTGGCGCTCAAAAGCGCGGCTGCCTCCCTGCAGAACCTGCAGGCCAAGGATGGATCCATCGCCGATGCGTCGGAGGTGACCGGAGCCGGAACGCACGTAGATACAATCGTGCGGTCCATCAGGGAACTCGCTCCCCTCTTCCCCCATGACGCCGCCTACCACGAAGCTTTGATGGAAGATTTCGGCCGGTGGAAAGCCGCAGGCCTGGGCGCTCCCGATTTTCTCGATTCACTGGTTGAATTCCAGCCTCAGCTGGATCGGGTGGACGGGCGGCAGCACCTTGTGGTCTTCCCGATGTACACGCAGAACGGCAGCTCCAACCGCTTTGTCGAGGCAGTGCTGATCGAAGTAGTGTGGCCCGATTTCATTGCCGAGCTTGAGGCGGGAGAATACTCGAACAAGCTGTTCGTACCGATCCGGTTCCTGGACTTCACGCCGGGCTACGACACAAACTCCGCCGTACTGTTCCCGGAGACCGTCGCTGTGCGGCAGACGCCCCAGTTCACCTGGGGCGCCATCTTCGCGGACCGCGAAGCGGCACGCTTCCGTCGCGTCGTGACCGCAGCCGCAGAGATCACGCGCCTGGACTTGCCGGATGAAGCCCGGCAACTCGTCGAGGACCAGCAGCTGGCGGAGGAAACCTTTGTCATGTGGGACCTGATTCACGACCGCACCCACATGCGCGGTGATCTCCCCTTCGATCCCTTCATGATCAAGCAGCGCATGCCGTACTTCCTGTATTCACTTGAGGAACTGCGATGCGATCTCACCGCTTTCCGCGAATCGGTGAGGATTGCAGCCGACGACGACGCCTCCGAGGAGGCCCGCCACCACGCACGCCTCGTGCAGTATGCAGTTATTTTCGACCGCATCTTCCGCTTCGCCATCACCGGCAGCCGGGTGCGGAACTATGACGGCTTGGGCGGACAGTTGCTGTTCGCCTGGCTACACCAGAACCACGTTCTCCACTGGACCGACACCACGCTGACCATCGACTGGGAGGAAGTTCCCGGCGTCGTTATTGCACTCGGCGAGAAGATTCAGCAGCTTTACTGGAGCTCGATCGACCGGCCGAAGATCGCACACTGGCTTGCAGCCTACGAGCTGGTTTCCGAAACAGTGACCCCGCATCCGGCATCAGTGTGGGCCAAGGGAGCCGACGCACTGCCTCTGGAGGGTCCTCCACGCGGCCTGACCGATGCGGTTCTCGATGACGAATTCCCCCTCTCAATGTTCTTCGAGGCATTGGACAAGAAGATGAAGGACGTCATCGCGTCCACCGCGGGGATCACCGGGGCTACCGCGTGACGGAGTCTCCCGGCCTGTCAGGTCTGAACGTTCTCATTGCGGGAGCAACCAGCCAGGCGGGTATAGCGGCTGCCGAAGCCTTCACCTCGGCCGGCGCGCGCGTCATTGCGGTCGGATCAGACTCCACGCGCCTTGAACGAGCGCTTGGCCATCTGTCAGGTGCGGAATTGAGAACCTGTGACCTCGCGGATTTCGCCGCCGTTTTGTCGCTCTCGAACGACCTGCGCGCTGCTGGAACCACCGTGGATGGGTTGATTCATCTGGTAGGCGGCTGGCGCGGCGGCTCAGGCATCGCCGGGCAATCCGACGAGGACTACGATTTCCTTCATCGTTCAATCCTCACCACCCTTCGCAATACCTCGAGGGCGTTCGCCGGCGACCTGGAACGGTCACAGCGGGGCAGGCTTGCGATCGTGTCAGCGACGGCGGTCGATTCACCTACTGCCTCCAGCGCTTCATATGCAGCGATCAAAGCGGCGGCTGAGACGTGGGTGCGCGCTGTGGGGCGGGAGTTCGCAGCGGCGCACCCGAACGGGCAAGCCCGTGCCGCTGCCTCGATCGTGGTGGTCAAGGCTCTTCTCGACGAAAAAATGCGTGCTGAGAGTCCCGAACGCCGCTTCCCGGGGTACACCCATGTTCGTGATCTAGCCGCGACTCTGGCCGGCCTGTTCGAGCTCGATGCGGCGGCAATCAACGGGCAAAGGGTCAACCCCGCGTCCTGACAACTTCCCCTGCTTCCCGATACGAGATAATGGACCAGTGACTGACACCATCTCCGCTCCCGCCCGTCTCCACGATCCCCAGGTACGCGGCTTCGCGTCGGACAACTACTCCGGCGTGCATCCCGAGATACTCGCCGCGCTGGCAGCCGCCAATGAAGGCCACCAAGTTGCCTACGGGGAGGACGTGTACACCCGAAGGCTCCAGGAACTCATGCGGGAGCACTTCGGAGCTGACACCATCGCCTACCCGGTGTTCAACGGAACCGGCGCCAACGTACTGAGCCTCCAATCGCTGCTACCCCGCTGGGGCGCAGTTATCTGTGCCAAGACCGCGCATATCAACGTCGATGAAAATGGGGCGCCCGAGCGAATCGGCGGGATGAAGCTACTGGCCGTTCCTACACCGGACGGCAAGCTCACGCCGGAGCTGATCGATCAGGAAGCCTGGGGATGGGGAGATGAGCACCGGGCACAGCCGCTCGCCGTATCGATCACTCAAACCACCGAGCTGGGGACGCTCTACACTCCCGCGGAGATCCGCGCCATCGCCGATCACGTTCACGCCAGGGGCATGCACCTGCATATGGACGGAGCACGGATTGCCAATGCGGCAGCCGCTCTCGGCGTGCCGCTGCGCGCCTTCACCCGCGACGCGGGCGTCGACGTTCTCTCGTTCGGCGGGACCAAGAACGGGCTCATGTTCGGCGAGTGCGTTGTTGTCCTGAATCCCGCTGCTGCCACCGGTCTGGAGTACCTCCGGAAGATGAACATGCAACTCGCCTCGAAGATGCGGTTTGTGTCCGCTCAGCTCGTGGCGCTGCTTGAAGACGGCCTGTGGTTGCGTTCGGCGAGTCACGCAAACGCCATGGCTGCACGGCTCACCGCGGCGGTTTCCGGAATCGACGGCGTCCAGCTTACCCAGCCGACGGCGGCCAACGCCGTGTTCGCTACCCTCGCTCCTGGCGTGGCAGACCGAATCCGCGAACACTTCCGCTTCTACGACTGGGACCAGTCGACCGGCGAGGTGCGCTGGATGTGCACCTTCGACACCACCGCCGAAGATGTAGATGCCTTTGCGGAGGCCATCCGACGCGAAACCCGCTCTTCCTGAGCACTCAGGCCGTTGGACAGATGCCCCTGCACCCGGCGTGGCTGCCCGGCCGCGGGTGCGATTGGGGCATAACCTGCGAGAGTGAGTGCAATTGGTGACCTCTCGCAGGTTCCCCCTGAATTCCTGAACGCCCTGGCCGGGCTGAGGCAGGCGAGATGCCGTAATGAACTTCGCCTCGACGAGATTCCGGCTCCTTCCCGCCTTGCGCCCTATGCGGTGGCTCTCGGAGCTGAAGTCCTTCAGAGCGCCCAGCCGGGCCCCCTGCCGGTGCATGGACCTGCACGGGCTGCTTTCGCGGACAATCACGCCGAAGAACTTGCCACCGGCCGCTTCATACTCCTTTATGACCCGGACGGCTCCGAGGTCTGGGATGGCACCTTTCGTATCGTTACCTATATCCGCGCCCAACTCGAACCCGATATGGGCAACGACGCCCTCCTCGGATCCGTGGCGTGGACGTGGTTGGTGGAGGCCCTGCAGACACACGACGCCGGGTATCGGTCCGCGGGCGGCACCGCCACGCGCATTCTCTCCGAAAGCTACGGATCACTCGCCGACCGAGTAGACACGATCGACATCGAGCTGCGAGCTTCCTGGACGCCGGATTCGGACAGTGTCCAGAAACATCTGGAGGCATGGGCGGACATGGTGTGCACTTTTGCCGGTCTTCCGCCGCTTCCTGAGGGAGTTGCAGCGCTCCCGAACCGGCGCCGAAGTTAACCTTCAGTCTCTTCCCGTGCATGCCGACAGCTGCACCGGCGTCGAAATTCCACTTCCCCGGCATCCCCGGACGTGCCCGGCTAGACTGGAATCATCATGACCGTGCAATCCGAGCCTGACAGCCGCGCCCACAACGACGACGCATCCGGACAGGGCTCCATAGCAGTCCTGCCGCTTCTTGACGAACCCCAGGACGGCGTTCCCTACGTCATCGACACACCGGCAGGTTTGGAGCGCGCCGCCCGTGAGCTCGCCGCCGGCAACGGACCAGCGGCGGTGGATGCCGAGCGGGCATCGGGCTTCCGGTACGGACAGCGGGCTTTCCTCGTGCAGATCCGCAGGGAAGGCGCAGGAACCTGGCTCATCGATCCGGAACCATTTCCTGATCTGCGCATCATCAACGAGGCACTCTCCGGCGTTGAATGGATCCTGCATGCGGCAACCCAGGACCTTCCCTGCCTGTCTGAGTTGGGCATGTGGCCGGACAAACTTTTCGACACCGAACTTGCAGCGCGGCTCGCCGGACTCCCGCGCGTTGGTCTGGCCGCTGTGATCGAACACCTGCTCGGATTCACGCTGGCCAAGGAACACTCTGCAGCGGACTGGTCCCAGCGTCCCCTGCCTGAACCGTGGCTCCGGTATGCAGCGCTCGACGTCGAAGTATTGATTGAGCTGCGCGCCCGCCTTATTGAGTTACTCAGCGAGGACGGCAAACTGCGCTTCGCCGAGGAAGAGTTCGAGTTCATTCGCTCCAGCCCCCCGGCACCCCCGAAAACAGACCCGTGGCGGCGGACGTCCGGGGTTCACCAGATTCGCGACCGACGGCAGCTGGCTGCCGTCCGCGAGCTGTGGGAGGAAAGGGAACTGCTGGCCCAAAAACGCGACGTCGCGCCTGGCCGGCTGATTCCCGATGCCGCAATCGTGGCGGCCGCGAAAGCAATGCCGCAAACGGTCCCCCAGCTGCTGGCCGTCAACGGGTTCCATGGTCGGGCCGCACAACGCGAGGCGCCACGGTGGCTTCGGTGTCTTTCGATGGCACGGACCACCCGCGATCTCCCCGAACTGCAGCTCCCCACGAACGCTCCTCCGCCCCCTCGTGTCTGGTCTGAAAGAGACCCGACGGCAGCAGCACGCCTGCAAACCGCCAAACCGCGGATTGCTGCGGTCGCGGAGAAGTTGACTATGCCGGTGGAGAACCTCCTGACTCCCGACTTCCTGCGGAGGGTGGCGTGGCGTCCGCCCGAGCCGCTCGATCTCGAGTCGATCGCCGCCTCCCTTGCTGACCTCGGCGCACGCCGCTGGCAGATCGAGCACGTTGCCGCAGTGCTCACCGTAGCGTTTCTTGATCCCGACCCACTTCAGCCGAAGCAGCCGAAAGCGCCGAAGCAATAACAGATCGGCATGTTGCGGCACAATGTTACCCGCGAGTAACATAGGCGTCGGATTCCCGAACTCAATGAGGAGCGATTGTGCCCACACCAGCCACAGCAGCACGGCAACAGATCAGGGACGTCGTCTTCGTCGACGGCGTCCGGACACCCTTTGGCAAGGCCGGAGACAAAGGGATTCACGCCGGCACGCGGGCCGATGACCTGATCGTCAAGTGCATCCGCGAGCTGATGCGCCGCAACCCTTCCCTTCCTCCAGAGCGGATCGACGACGTCGCTATCGCCGCGACCACGCAGGCGGGTGATCAGGGACTCACCATCGGGAGAACCGCTGCCCTGCTGGCGGGCCTGCCGCGAACAGTCCCGGGGTTCGCCATCGACCGCATGTGCGCCGGTGCCATGACCGCGGTGACAACCACTGCGTCAGGCATCGCCTTCGGCGCCTACGATGTTGTAATCGCCGGAGGCGTGGAACACATGGGCAACCACCCCATGGGCTCAGGCACCGATCCCAATCCGCGTTTTCTATCGGAGCGTCTCGTGGATCCCGCAGCGTTGAATATGGGCAATACGGCAGAGAACCTTCACGACCGCTTTCCCGCCATCACCAAGGATCGCGCGGATTCCTACGCCGTGGCCAGCCAGACGAAGCTCGCTGCAGCGTACGGGCGAAACCAGATCCAGCCGGATCTCGTTCCCGTCGCCGGAAGGAAGCCGGACTCAGGCTGGACGCTCAGCCAGCAGGACGAGCCACCGCGGCCCGGCACCACTCTCGAGGACCTCGCCGCGCTTCGCACCCCGTTCCGCCCGCACGGGCGGGTCACGGCCGGCAACGCAGCCGGACTCAATGACGGAGCCACAGTCGCGTTGCTTGCTTCGGCTGAGGCCGCACACCAACTGGGTCTTCCTGCAAAGATGCGCCTTGTCGCCTACTCGTTCGCCGGGGTGGAGCCGGAGGTCATGGGCATCGGCCCCGTACCCGCTACCGAAAAGGCCCTGAGCCAGGCCGGCCTCACCATCGACGACATCGGTCTCTTCGAGATCAACGAGGCATTTGCCGTCCAGGTTCTGTCCTTCCTCGACCACTTCGGCATCGCCGATGATGATCCGCGTGTGAACCGCTATGGCGGAGCCATCGCGGTAGGCCATCCCCTCGCCTCGTCCGGGGTGCGCCTCATGACTCAACTGGCCCGGCAGTTCGAGGAAGACCCGCAGGTCCGGTACGGAATCACCACCATGTGTGTTGGGCTGGGCATGGGCGGAACCGTCATCTGGGAAAACCCGCATCACGCCGACTACTCAGGACACATCACGGAGGAAGCAGCATGAGTTTCGACCGCTTTGAGGAACTGTCCGCGCTGGTGCCGGGCGAGGTCGTCACGCACTCACTCGTGGAAGATGTGCCGATTCCCGGCGGCGCAGGAACCATGGCACTGATCACCCTCGACAATGGGCTGGACCACAGCAGGCCCACCACCCTGGGACCGGCCACGCTCATCGAGTTCGGGCGCACCCTCGAAACCCTGAAAGGCCGTGCGGCGCTAGGCGAGATCACCGCCGTAGCGTTGACAGGGAAGCCCTATTTCCTGGCGGCGGGTGCAGACCTCTCCACAGTCAAGTCATTGAAAGCGTCCGAACATGGCCGCCTGATGGCAGAGCTCGGCCATGCCGCCTACAATCTGCTCGGGTCGCTCGGTGTTCCCAGCTTCGCCTTCATCAATGGAGTGGCCCTCGGCGGCGGACTCGAGATCGCACTCGCTGCCGACTATCGGACGGTCTCGACCGGTGCAAACGGCATCGGGCTACCCGAAGCGTTCATCGGGCTGGTTCCCGGTTGGGGAGGGGTATACCGCCTGCCTCGGCTAACCGGCCCGCGCGCGGCGGTGAAGGTCATGATCGAGAACCCGCTCAGCAACAACCGCACCCTCAATGGGCAGGCCGCCTACGAGATCGGCATCGCTGACGCGCTCTTCGAACCCGCAGATTTCCTCGAGCAGTCCATCCGCTGGGGGGCGGATGTCCTGAAGAACGCGTCAGGCATCCACGACCGCCGCGCCGCCTTGTCTGCATATGATGACGGCGACTGGGAAGCGGCCGCCGCGGCCGGCCGGGCTTTCGTCGAGGCGAAAACCTCGAACGCCGCGCCCGCGCCCGGAAAGGTCCTGGACCTCTTCGAGTCTGCTCGAACCCGGACCCAGGCGGAATCTGCTGCGGCCGAATGTGCAGCCTTGACCGAACTGATGCTCACCCCGCAATTTCATGACACGGTCTACGCATTCCTCGATCTAGTGCAGAAGCGGGCCAAGCGCCCGGCGGGAGCACCGGACCGCTCGCTTGCCCGGCCGGTGACAAAAGTGGGCGTGGTGGGTGCAGGACTCATGGCCAGCCAGCTCGCGCTCCTGTTCGCCCGTCAGCTGAGCGTCCCCGTTGTCCTCACAGACATTGATCAGGCGCGGGTAGACAAGGGAGTCGGCTGGGTCCACTCGGAAGTCGACAAGATGCTGGCGAAGAGGCGTCTCTCCCCGGATAAGGCAAACCGCATAAAGGCACTCGTATCCGGCTCGGTGTCGAAGGAAACCTTCGCCGACGCCGATTTCGTGATTGAAGCTGTTTTCGAAGAACTGGACATCAAGAAGTCAGTGTTCGCAGAGGTGGAGCAAGTGGTCTCGGCTGAATGCGTTCTGGCAACCAACACCTCTTCGCTCTCTGTAGCCGCCATGGCTGAGGATCTCCTGCATCCCGAGCGCGTCGTCGGTTTTCATTTCTTCAATCCGGTGGCCGCCATGCCGCTGCTGGAAATTGTGAAGGCTCCGCGCACCGCGGACGAGGTCCTGGCAACAGCTTTCGCGGTCGGCAAGGAACTCAAGAAAACCGCAGTGCTGGTCAAGGACGCCCCCGCCTTCGTTGTGAACCGGATACTGGGGCGCATGTTCGGCGAAATCACTGCGGCTTTTGATGAGGGAACCGACGCTGCCACCGCGGACAGGGCGCTGCGGCCCATGGGGCTGCCGATGACACCCTTCAAGCTGCTCGCACTGGTGGGTTTGCCTGTGGGTCAGCACGTGCAGGAGTCACTGAACACGGCCTTCGGCGACCGCTTCTACCTGTCCAGGAATCAACAGATCCTGATCGACGCGGGAAGGAAGGGACTATGGGAGCAGGACGACGCCGGCACGGAGGTAGCGTCCGAATCCACGCTCGCGCTGCTCAGTTTCGGCTCATCACCGTCCTCCAGCGAGGAGGTCCTGCGACGAACGCAGGACGCCCTGGCCGATGAGATCGGCCGCATGCTCGCGGAGGAAGTGGTCGCTGCACCGGAGGACATTGACCTGTGCATGATCCTTGGTGCCGGTTGGCCGATGCATCTTGGCGGCATCACGCCCTATCTGGACAGGGTCGGCGCATCGACACGGGTCAACGGGAAATCCTTCCACTGATTCACCTGTACAACCGCTTCGGCGGGCAGTTCTTCTCTTCGGAGGCCAACTGCCCGCTCGACGCGGTTGGGGCGCTTCGGCGCCGTTAGGAACTTGCCGGAAAGATGTGCTCGAGTTCTTCGAGGTCAGCCCCGGAAGGAATCCACCGGGCCGCTTCTGCGTTCTGCCGAACCTGCTCCGGCTTCGTTGCCCCGGCGATGACGCTGGCTACGGCGGGACGGCTGGCCAGCCAGGAGAACGCAACTTCCAACTCTGAAAGGGAGCGTGCGCGCGCGTAGGCGCTGAAGTTTGCGAGCTGCTCCCAGTCAGCCTGATCGAGCAGATTAGTGCGCGAGTGCGTCAACCGGCTCCCCGCCGGCGCGTGACCCGCCGCGTATTTGCCGGTCAACAGCCCGTTGGCCAGCGGAAAGTATGGGAGAAGTCCAAGCCCATAGGACTGTGCGGCGGGAACCACCTCCCGCTCGAGCGCCCGCTCGAGTAGATTGTAGTGATTCTGCGCGGATATGAAGCGGGCAGTACCCAACTGGCGAGCCACATACTCCGCCTCCGCGACCTGCCAGCCGGCGAAGTTGGAATGCCCGATGTAACGCACTTTGCCGCTCTGCACGAGCTGGTCCAGCGCTGCGAGCGTCTCGTCGATCGGGGTCGCGGCATCCGGTGCATGGTATTGGTAGAGATCAATCCACTCGGTGTTGAGCCTCTTGAGCGAGGATTCGACGGCCTTCAGAATGTAGCGCCGTGAACCGCGCGCTCCCCAGTCCGGACCGTTGACCCCTTTGAGGTCCAGTCCGAACTTGGTGGCAACCACCACATCATCGCGGTTTCTCCCCAGCGCGCGGCCAAGAAGTTCCTCACTGACACCGGGAGAGCGTCCGTAGGAATCCGCGACATCGAAGAGGGTGATTCCGGCTTCCAGAGCGGCACTGACGACGGCAGCGGCACCGCGCTGCGATTCTGAGGCGGTTCCGGGCCGGCCCAGATTGTTGCACCCCAGGCCAATCACCGACACGCTCAGTCCTGATGTGCCAAGTCTGCGATATTCAGTCATTGCCCAAGGCTATCAACTCGGTGAGCCGGCCTTCAGCCACACCGGGTTCAGCCGAACCAGATAGAAATTTCCTTCTCAGCAGATTCGACCGAATCAGAGCCGTGCACGAGATTCTGCTGCACCTTCAGCCCCCAGTCCCGACCATAGTCCCCGCGGATGGTGCCGGGCGCGGCCGTTGTCGGTTCTGTTGTTCCTGCGAGCGATCGGAAGCCCTCGATGACGCGTTCTCCCTCGAAGACGGCTGCGACCACCGGGCCGCTCAGCATGAACTCAACGAGTGGTTCATAGAACGGCTTGCCCACATGTTCGGCATAGTGCGCTTCCAGGATCTCCCGGGTAGCGTGCACAAACTTCATATCGACCAGCTTGTAGCCTTTTGCCTCGACGCGGGCAAGGATGGTTCCACTGAGTCCGCGGGCAACGCCGTCGGGCTTGACCAATATCAGGGTTCGTTCAGCACTCATGTTCTTCCTCCGATTGAGATCAGTTGGCCGGATACCCGGCGAGTTCCATCGTTGACTCTACTAAAGGGGTTGCTGGCCGTTGTCGCCTTCGGACTTGTTCGCCTGATCCCATTCAGCCTGTTCGCGGTCCCGCTGGGCGTTCTCCCGGTCGAGCCGAGCGCCGGTGCGGATCCCGTACAGCCAGGTCAACGCGAACAGGATACCCACAAGGAACATCATCGGTTCAGCTATGCCCGTGGCTATGATGAGCACCTGCAGAATCCACCCGATCAGAATTCCGTACGGCTTCGTGAGAAGCGCGCAGGAGACAATGAGCACCGAGCTCAGGGTAAGCCCGACGCCGAGGATCACGCCCACCGGGATGGTGTCCGAGCGCAGGCCGAACACCACCAGCGTGGCGAACAGCACAACGAAGGCTTCGAGCAGGAGCACCGTTGACGCGAACATGACCTTGACCGAGCGCCGCTTCTTCGGCATACCCGGCCGCCATTCGCGCTGCGCTTTCGTCTGGCGAGCCATCTGCGTTCCCCTTACTTCCCCAGCAGCGTGCGGGCTTCGCCCACCACAGTGATTGATCCTGTGACGAGGACACCTGCGCCGCCGAGCTCTGTGCCCTCCTCGGCAGTCAGGACGGCCCACTCGAGGGCATCGTCCAGCCGCTCGGCAACATGGACGCGATTGTCCGCGAAGCCGGCAATCACCGCCAGCCGCCGCAGTTCCTCCGCCGGGATGGCCCGCGGCGAGGTGGACTGGGTGAGACAGACGTCCTCGAGCACTCCGCCGAGTTCCTCGTGCAGCTCGCTCAGGATCGCTCCTGCATCCTTGTCCTTGAGGACGCCGATAACGAGTACGAGTTTGGTGAATTCGAACGCTTCGTTGATTGCTTTCGCTGCAGCACGGGCGCCGGCCGCGTTGTGGGCGGCATCCACAAGAATGCTGGGGGCGGTCCTTACCAGTTCCAGCCGGCCGGGTGAGGTGACGGCGTTCAATCCATCGCGGACGACGTCGTCATCCAGTTGCCGTGACCCGCCGCCGAGAAACGCTTCTACCGCCGCAACGGCGACCGCCGCGTTCTGCGCCTGGTGTTCCCCGTGAAGTGGCAGAAGCAGGTCCTCATAACGGCCGGCGATGCCCGCCACCGTGAGTTGTTGCCCGCCGACGGCAATGCGCCGGTCCTCCACTCCGAATTCCACTCCTTCGAAACGGAACTCGACGCCGGTATCACGTGCCTTCTCCAGAAGCACCTGCGCTGCATCCGCCGGCTGAGCAGCACTGACCAGAAATCCGCCCGGCTTGATGATTCCAGCCTTCTCCAGCGCGATGTCCCCCGGAGTGTCACCGAGCAACTCGGTGTGATCGAGGGAGATGGGTGTGACGACGGCGACCGCGCCGTCACCCACGTTGGTGGCGTCCGTGATGCCGCCAAGTCCCACCTCAATGACAGCTACATCCACCGGCTCGTCGGCGAAGACGGCAAACGCGAGGATCGTGACGCATTCGAAGTAGGTCAGCCGCGGGTCGCCAGCGGCATCCAGCTCAGCGTCTACCATCTCCAGATATGGCCGGATCTCGTCCCAGACCCGCACGAACGTCTCGTCCGAAACAGGTTCCCCGTCGATGCTGATCCGCTCCGTTACCCGGGCCAGATGCGGACTGGTGTAGCGGCCCGTGCGAAGATCGTGCGCCCGCAGCAGGCCCTCGATCATCCGCGCCGTAGAGGTCTTTCCGTTGGTCCCGGTGATGTGGATGATCGGAACTGCCCGATTAGGTTCGCCGAGGATTTCCATCGCACGGAACAAGGGAGCCATCCGGGGCTCCATCTTGTTTTCCGGCGCACGGCTCAACAATTCGGCATACACGCTTTCGACCGAGAACTGATAGATTCCCCGTTCGCTTCCGGTTGGAAAGCCCTCAGCGTTCATTCCAGCGTTCATGCCTGCCTCTCCACCTTCACTGATACTCCATCCGTCCCGGAGGTGGCCGCAGTGACGAGTTCCAGTTCGTTTGTCAACGTTTCCTGCTTGACCAGCTCGGCGTGTGCCTCGAGTGCGGACAGGGTCTGGGCGTCCGCCTCCACGGTGGTCACCACCCGGTCACTGATATGGAGATCAGCGTCCCGGCGCGCCTGCTGGATGGACCGGATGATGTCCCGGGCCGTACCTTCCGCTGCGAGTTCGGGCGTGACTTCCGTGTTGAGCACAAGGAAGCCCCCGCCGGGCAGCACCGTCACGGCGGTGGTTGCGCCGGCGTCGTCGTTCCTGTCGACCACCGTCTCGAGGGTGTATTCGCTCGGCTCCAGAGCCAGGCCGCCCGCAGTGACGGCACCGTTGTCGTCCACCAACCAGTCCCCCGCCTTCGCTGCTTTGATGGCACTCTGGACGTTCTTGCCCAGACGCGGTCCGGCGGCGCGGGCGTTGATAGCCAACCGCTGCGAGATCCCGAACTCCTCCGGCGAGACATCCGCGGAATCGATCAGCCGGACGGACTTGATGTTCAGCTCATCAGCGATGATTGCCCGGTACTGGCCCTCCAGCTCCCCGGCTTGCGGTGCCACGACGGTCAGCTCGGCCAACGGCAGGCGCACGCGAAGGTTCGCTGCCTTCCGTAGGCTCGATCCCGTGGAGCAGATCTGGCGGGTGCGTTCCATCCGCTCCACCAGTTCCGGCGCTGCAGCGAACAACGACGGCGACGCCCAGTCCGTCAGGTGCACCGAGCGCCCGCCGGTCAGGCCGCGCCAGATCTCTTCGGTGACCAGCGGCAGCAGCGGAGCCGCAACGCGGGTGACCGCCTCCAGGCAGGTGTAGAGCACGTCGAAAGCCGCTGTGTCCTCGTCGAAGAACCGCTGCCTGCCGCGGCGGACGTACCAGTTGGTCAGCGTGTCCAGGTAGCGTCGCAGCGACTCGCAGGCGTCGCTGATGTTGAACGCGTCAAGGGAGGCCGTCATGTCCTCCACCAGGTTCCCCGTGTAGGCGAGGATATAGCGGTCCAGCGGGTCCGCAAGGGCCTCGGCGGCCTCGGCCGTCACCGTTCTGGCCTCATAGCCTGCTCTACCGGCGGCGGCATTCGTGTACAGGCGGAAGAAGTGCCACACGTTCCACAGCGGCAGGATGACCTGCCGGACTCCATCCCGGATGCCCTGCTCGGTCACCACGAGGTTGCCGCCGCGCAGGATGGGTGAGGCCATCAGGAACCAGCGCATGGCATCCGAGCCGTCCCGGTCCAGAACCTCGGACACGTCCGGGTAGTTCTGCAGGCTCTTGGACATCTTCTGACCGTCCGAGCCGAGGACGATGCCGTGGCTGATGACGTTCTTGAACGTCGGCCGGTCAAACAGCGCGGTGGCCAGGACGTGCAGCGTGTAGAACCAACCGCGTGTCTGGCCGATGTACTCGACAATGAAGTCGGCAGGGTTGTGGGACTCGAACCAGTCCTGGTTCTGCATCGGGTAATGAACCTGTGCATACGGCATGGAACCGGAATCGAACCATACGTCAAGAACGTCCGCCACGCGGCGCATAGTCGACTGGCCCTCCTCACGGGACCGTGGATCATCCGGGTTGGGGCGGGTCAGCTCATCGATGAAGGGGCGGTGCAGGTCTACGTCGCCCGCTGCGTTGCGCGGCAGGCGCCCGAAGTCGCGCTCGATCTCCGCCAGGGAACCGTAGACATCAGTACGTGGGTAGTTCGGATCATCCGACACCCAGACCGGGATAGGGCTGCCCCAGTAGCGGTTGCGGCTGATCGACCAGTCCCGGGCGTTCTCGAGCCATTTGCCGAACTGGCCGTCCTTGACGTTGTCCGGGATCCAGTTGATCTGCTGGTTCAGCTCGACCATGCGGTCCTTGATCTTCGTGACCTCGACGAACCAGGACGAAACGGCGCGGTAGATGAGCGGGTTGCGGCAGCGCCAGCAGTGCGGGTAGCTGTGCACGTAGCTTGCCTGCCGCACCAGCCTGCCGCTATCACGCAGCACGCGGGTGATGGCCTTGTTCGCGTCGAAGACCTGCAATCCGACGATGTCGGCCAGGGGGCCTTGTTCGAAGGTGCGCAGGAAGCGCGCGCCCTCGTCGACCGAGAGGATCACCTGGATTCCAGCGTCCTCGCAGATCTTCTGGTCCTCTTCGCCGTACGCCGGCGACTGGTGCACAATACCGGTGCCGTCCGTCGTCGTGACGTAGTCGGCAACGAGGAACCGGAACGCTTTGCGGTAGCCGCCGCGTTCAGGATCGACGAAGTAGTCCCAGAGCGGCTCATACTGCAGTCCGCCCAGCTCCGTGCCGCGGTGCGTTCCGACGACGGCGGCACGCGCCTCTTCAGCGGAGGAATATCCCAGGTCCTTTGCATACCCGGACAGCAGTTCCTCGGCGATGAGGAAGCGGCGTCCCTCCAGGTCCCCGGCTTCCGTCGACCCGCCGGGGATGACGACGTAGTGGATCTCCGGCCCGACCGCGAGGGCCGCATTGGTGGGCAGCGTCCAGGGTGTGGTGGTCCAGGCAAGGGCCTCGACGCCGGCAAGCTCCTTCGACAGGGCGGACTCCCCGGCCGTGATCGGGAACGTTACAGTGACTGTCTGGTCCTGGCGGTCCTGATAGACGTCGTCATCCATGCGCAACTCATGGTTGGACAGCGGAGTCTCGTCCTTCCAGCAGTACGGCAGCACACGGTATCCGTTGTAGGTCAGACCCTTTGTGTGCAGGGTCTTGAAGGCCCAGAGCACCGACTCCATGTACTCGACGTTCAGGGTCTTGTAGTCGTTCTCGAAGTCCACCCAGCGCGCCTGGCGGGTGACATAGTCACGCCACTCCCCCGCGTACTTCATCACCGAAGCGCGGCAGGCGTCATTGAACTTGTCGATGCCCATGGCTTCGATCTGCTGCTTGTCGCTCATGCCGAGCTGCTTCATGGCCTCCAGCTCAGCGGGAAGCCCGTGTGTGTCCCAACCGAACCGCCGCTCAACACGGCGGCCGCGCTGGGTCTGGTAGCGACCCACGAGGTCCTTGGCATAGCCGGTCAGAAGGTGTCCGTAATGCGGCAGGCCATTGGCGAAGGGCGGTCCATCATAGAAGACGAACTCATTGGTCCCGTTCTCACCGGCGTCGCGCTGGTCAATGGACGCCTGAAACGTGCCGTCCCCGTCCCAATAGGACAGGACGCGTTCCTCGAGTTCGGGGAATCTGGGCGAGGCAGAGCCGGAGACAGCCGGGTCCGCGGCGGAGGCCTTGGGATAAATCTGTGACATGAGGTGTGTCCTGAAGCTGGCGACGTTCGGCGGGCAGTAACAACCATTCTGCAAGGACGAATCCCCCTGCCGGCAGTGAAAGCCCGGTGAGTAATCCGCGGTACCACCTCGCTTGCCTGCCCTACTCCGCCCGGATACGGGCCGAACAGCGCAAGCCGCTTCATGTCTGCTGTTACGGGCTTACCCGTCCGGTTCTACTGACCCGCGGGACGCGAAACTTCATCTGCGGGCGTTCTTCCGGAAGCTCACCGGTGATGGCCGGGTCACAGCTGTTGCACCAATTCTAACCGGCTGCGCTCAATCGGGCGAACCATCCGCCACCTGCACGGCCTCCCGCCGCTCAGCGCCGGCGGACCACCTTGTGCACGGCTGCCTGGGCCAACGGCCGCACTACAATCTCGTCAAGGTTCACGTGATGCGGCACAGACACGGCATAGGCGATAACGTCCGCGACATCCGCAGCCGTCAACGGCTTTTCAACACCGGCGTACACCTTCTCTGCGGCCTCCTCGTCGCCGAGCCGGTTCAGGGCAAACTCCTCGGTCTGCACCATGCCGGGAAGAACCTCGACGACGCGCACATTGTTCTCAACCTCTTCAAGGCGGAGCGCCCTGGTCATGGCCCGTTGGGCTGCTTTCGCGGCGTTGTAGCCGGCGCCGCCCTCATAGGCAACCAATGCCGCTGTTGACGTCAGGTTCACGACGGTGCCCTCCCCATGCGTCCGCAGCATCGGCAGGAACGCACGAATCAGCTTCATGCTGCCGATAACGTTCGCGCCGTACATCCACTCCCAGTCCTCGGTGCGCGCATCCGCCACCCAGTCCGCGCCCCGTGCCCCGCCGGCAATATTGATCAGGGTGTCGATGCCGCCTGCTTCGGTGACGTCGCGGACCAGGCGGGCAACGCCGTCGTCGTCGGTGATATCCAGCGCTACCGGCACTGCTCCGGTTTCCCCGCCGAGCTGTTCCAGGCGATCCTGACGGCGGGCAACCGCCCAGACACGCCAACCATCAGCCGTCAACCGGCGCACGGTGGCCTCACCGATGCCGGAGCTTGCTCCTGTGACAACTGCGG
Source organism: Arthrobacter sp. KKT183 (assembly GCF_055657625.1). Classification (NCBI taxonomy): domain Bacteria; kingdom Bacillati; phylum Actinomycetota; class Actinomycetes; order Micrococcales; family Micrococcaceae; genus Arthrobacter; species Arthrobacter sp. KKT183. The sequence goes on from NZ_CM145770.1 coordinate 1,985,947, forward strand.
CCCTGTTCTTTCTGGAAGTCATTGACCCAAACTAGCCCATGGAGGCCCAGAAACCGGTGTATCCGGCCAGCATGAAACAATCGATGCATGGCAAACATCAACGAGGGTACAGACACGCCCACACCGGCGCCCATCAACGTTCCCGACAAGCCCGCGCTCGAGGGCCTGGAAGCCGCGCTGAACACGCGCTGGCGCACCGAGGGAACCTACACCTTCAATCCTGAGACGTCGCGTGAGAACGTCTACTCCATCGACACCCCGCCTCCCACGGCATCCGGATCCCTGCATGTGGGCCACGTGTTCTCCTACACGCAGACCGACGTCATGGCGCGCTATCAGCGCATGACGGGCAAGAACGTCTTCTACCCGATGGGCTGGGATGACAACGGCCTGCCCACCGAGCGGCGCGTGCAGAACTACTACGGGGTCCGCTGCGATCCCTCCGTGCCATACAGCCCCGACTACCGTCCGCCGGCTCAGGCCGCGAAGAACCAGCGGGATTTCGACGTAGTCTCCCGCCGCAACTTCATCGAGCTTTGCGAGGAACTCGCCGTGGAGGATGAGAAGGTTTTCGAGAACCTCTTCCTGTCCCTCGGCCTGTCCGTGGACTGGAACCTGACCTACCGCACCATCGATTCAACCTCCCGCGCCGTCTCCCAGCGTGCCTTCCTGGCCAACCTCAAGCAGGGCGACGCGTACCTCGCTGAGGCACCCACCCTCTGGGATGTGACCTTCCGGACCGCCGTTGCGCAGGCCGAGCTCGAGGACCGCGAAGTTCCGGGGGCGTATTACCGCTATCCCTTCGAGGCCGCGGACGGCACCCGGATCCACATCGAAACCACGCGACCCGAACTCCTCGCCGCGTGCGTCGCCCTGGTGGCACACCCGGATGATGAGCGTTTCCAGCCTTACTTCGGTACCACGGTCACCTCACCCCTCTTCGGCGTGGAGGTCGAGGTCAAGGCGCATCCCCTGGCCAAGCCGGACAAGGGCGCCGGCATTGCGATGGTCTGCACGTTCGGAGACCTCACCGACGTCACCTGGTGGCGCGAGCTCGAACTGCCCACCCGCGCGATCGTTGGCCGCGACGGCCGGATTCTTGCGGACACCCCGGACTGGATTACGACGACGGCCGGCCGGGACAACTACTCCCGCATCGCCGGTAAGACCGTCTTCTCCGCGAAGGAAGCCGTAGCGGAGATGCTCAACGAAGCAGATTTGCTCGACGGCGAGCCCAAGAAGATCACCCACCCCGTGAATTTCTTCGAAAAGGGCGACAAACCGCTCGAAGTAGTCACCAGCCGACAGTGGTACATCCGCAACGGCGGCAGGGATGCCGACCGTCGTGAACGCCTCATCGCACGCGGCCGCGAGATCGACTTCCATCCATCGTTCATGCGCAGTAGGTATGAGAACTGGATCGAGGGCCTCAACGGTGACTGGCTGATCTCCCGCCAGCGGTTCTTCGGGGTGCCGTTCCCGGTCTGGTACGCCCTCGATGAGCACGGAACACCTGACTACGAGAACCCGGTCATCCCGTCCGATGACATGCTGCCCGTTGACCCGGCTGCAGAGCCGGCGCCGGGGTTCGACGAAGCGCAGCGGGATCAGCCGGGCGGCTTCATGGGAGACCCCGACGTTCTGGACACCTGGGCGACGTCGTCGCTCTCGCCACAGATTATCGGCGGCTGGTCACGGGACGAGGACCTGTTCGCCAAGGTCTACCCTTTCGATTTACGCCCGCAGGGACACGACATCATCCGCACCTGGATGTTCTCTTCGGTGGTTCGCGCTGACTCGCTGCTCGACTCCGCGCCGTGGAAGCACGCCGCCATTTCGGGCTGGATTCTTGATCCTGACCGCAAGAAGATGTCCAAGTCCAAGGGCAATGTCGTTGTTCCCACGGATGCACTTGATCAGTTTGGCTCGGACGCAGTCCGCTATTGGGCGGCGTCAGCCAAGCTAGGTGCGGACACCGCCTACGAAATCGCGCAGATGAAGATTGGCCGAAGGTTGGCCATCAAGCTGCTCAACGCGTCCAAGTTCGTGCTCAACCTTGGCGCCACAGAAGCAGACATCATCTCCCAGGACGCAGCGGCGGTTACCAATCCGCTCGACCGTTCGCTCCTGGCCTCCCTCGATGAGGTGGTTGAACAGGCCACGGCTGCCTTTGAGAAGTACGACTACGCGCGCGCTCTGCAGCTCACCGAGACGTTCTTCTGGTCATTCACGGACGACTACGTCGAGCTCATCAAGGACCGCGCGTACGGTAGCGCGGGAGATTCCGAGAAAGCATCTGTGCTCGCGGCCCTGGCAACAACCCTTGACCGGCTGCTTCGCCTCTTTGCCCCGGTTCTTCCGTTCGCTACGGAGGAAGTGTGGAGCTGGTGGCGCCGCGGGTCCGTGCACCGGTCGGCCTGGCCTGCCGCAGGCATGCTGGCCTCCGCGGCTCTTGACGCCGATACCGGAATGCTCGCAACCGTGGGCGCTGCGCTGGGTGGTCTTCGAAAGGCCAAGTCGGAAGCAAAGGTCAAGCAGCGCACACAGGTGCTGTCGGCGGTCATCAGCGGCTCAGAAGCGCAGGTCCGGCAGCTTGAGGAAGCGCTTTCCGATCTGAGCGCCGCCGGCAATGCGAGCGGCCTTGAACTCCGCGTTTCCGACGGTGACCTTTCCGTGAGCGACGTCCGACTGGCGCCGCCGGAGGAACCCTCGGCCCCGGCCTGACCCTGCCTGGTCCACCATGCAGAAGCCCCTCCAGCCAGGCAATGGCGGAGGGGCTTTGGCGTTCGTTATTCCGGTCTACTCAGCCACGATCTGTCTCAGTCGAAGGAGGGGCTGGACGTGCGGGATCGCTTCAGCTCGAAGAACTCGGGGAATTCCGCCATCATGACCGCGCCGTCGAAGATGCGCCCGGCTTCCTCTCCGCGGGGAATGCGTGTAAGAACCGGACCGAAGAAAGCCGTTCCGTCGAATGCAACGACTGGGGTTCCAACCTCGTCGCCGACCCTATCGATGCCCTCCTGGTGCGATGCCCGCAACTGGGTGTCAAAGTCATCGCTGGTGGCGTACTCGGACAGAGAAGCGGGAAGACCGGTCTCTTCAAGTGCCTCACGGATCACTGCTTCGTAATCGGAGGCGCCGCCATTATGGATGCGGGTGCCCATGGCGTCATAGAGCTTCTTGATGTTCTCCCGCCCGTGTAGCTCGGAGGCGGCGATGATCACCCGCACCGGAGCCCAGGCACGATTCATTAGCTCCTCGTAATCCTCAGGAAGGTCCCGGCCTTCGTTGAGGACAGACAGGCTCATCACATGCCAGTCAACTGAGACCTCGCGAACCTTTTCGACCTCTCCCATCCAGCGGGAGGTAATCCAGGCGAACGGGCACACCGGATCAAACCAGAAGTCGGCCTTTTTTGCGGTCTGGTTGGCAGCAATCATGAACAAAACTCCTAGGCGGACTTGTTACGGCGCTTGGCCACTACGTCATGGGAGATCAGTGTGGGCTCGGCCGATTTGTCGACAACTGCTCCGCTGATGACCACGGTTGCGATGTCTTCCCGGCTTGGGAGGTCAAACATCACAGGAAGGAGGACCTCTTCCATGATGGCGCGCAGTCCCCTGGCGCCGGTTCCGCGCTCGAGAGCCTGGTCGGCGATTGCTTCCAGTGCCTGTGGTTCGAAGACCAGCTCCACACCGTCCAGGGCGAACATCTTTTGATACTGCTTGATCAGCGCATTCTTGGGCTCCGTCAGAATCTGCATCAGGGCCGGCCGGTCAAGGTGCGTGACGGTGGTGATCACTGGCAGGCGTCCAATGAACTCCGGAATCAGACCAAACTTGAGGAGGTCCTCCGGCATGACATCGCCGTAGCTGACTTCCTCGTTCGTGAGCGAACTGAGCGGTGCGCCGAAGCCGATGCCCTTCCGCCCTGCCCGCGAACCAATAATCTCCTCCAGCCCTGCGAAAGCACCTGCAACGATGAAGAGCACGTTGGTGGTGTCGATCTGGATGAACTCCTGGTGTGGGTGTTTGCGTCCGCCCTGCGGCGGCACGGATGCCACCGTTCCCTCCAGGATTTTCAGCAGCGCCTGCTGGACACCCTCACCCGAGACATCCCGGGTGATTGACGGATTCTCACTCTTACGCGAAATCTTGTCGATTTCATCGATGTAGATAATGCCTTGCTCAGCCTTCTTGACGTCATAGTCAGCTGCCTGGATGAGCTTTAGCAGGATGTTCTCTACGTCTTCACCTACGTAGCCGGCCTCGGTCAGTGCAGTGGCGTCAGCAACTGCAAACGGCACGTTCAGCCGCCTTGCGAGGGTCTGCGCGAGGTACGTCTTGCCGCAGCCCGTGGGTCCGATCAGCAGGATGTTCGACTTTGCGATCTCGACATCTTCAGCCGGAGACGCATCCGACAGGTTAGCCGAGGCGCGGGGCGTGTGGCCCGACTGGATCCGCTTGTAGTGGTTGTAGACAGCCACAGCCAGCGATCGCTTGGCCGGCTCCTGTCCGATGACGTATTCCTGCAGGAAGTCGAAGATTTCACGGGGCTTCGGCAACTCGAATGTACCGAGATCAGCAACTTCGGAAAGCTCTTCCTCGATGATTTCATTGCACAGTTCTATGCATTCGTCGCAGATATATACGCCCGGGCCCGCAATGAGCTTCCGGACCTGCTTCTGGCTTTTGCCACAGAAAGAGCACTTGAGTAGATCGGTGCTCTCACCAATGCGAGCCATGTGTCAGTCCCCTAACGTGGTCCTGGAGTGTTCCGTCTAGATCTTTGGCCGCTGCCAACTGCTGCAATGGGACGGTCTCCATGCGTCGACTAGGTTCCACTCTAGGCCACTTGGTGCCCCGAATCAGCAATATAGCGCCCGTGGTCTTTCCCCATTTGGAGGGACCACGGGCGCCACTGTCACCAGCTACGGCTTGTTGATCTTCGGCGGTGTGATTTTGCGTGAGGTGAGTACCTCATCCACGAGACCGTAGGCCTTTGCATCTTCGGCGGTCAGAATCTTGTCCCGCTCGATGTCAATGTTGACCTGCTCGGAGGTCTTTCCGCTGTGCAGCGCGAGGGTGTCCTCAAGCCAGGCCCGCATACGCATGACCTCGTTGGCCTGGATCTCGAGGTCCGAAGCCTGGCCGCCCTGGCCGCCGCCGAGTGCCGGCTGGTGGATCAGCACACGGGCGTTGGGAAGCGCAAGGCGCTTGCCGGGGGCACCAGCGGCCAACAGCACGGCTGCCGCGCTGGCAGCCTGACCGAGGCAGACGGTCTGGATCTCGGGACGAATGAACTGCATGGTGTCGTAGATGGCGGTCATCGCCGTGAACGATCCACCGGGAGAGTTGATGTACAGCGTGATGTCGCGCTCGGGGTCAGTGGACTCAAGAACGAGCAGCTGCGCCATCACATCATCCGCGGAAGCGTCATCCACCTGAACGCCAAGGAAGATGATCCTGTCCTCGAACAACTTCGTGTAGGGGTCCTGGCGCTTGAAACCGTAGGGCGTGCGCTCTTCGAACTGCGGAAGGACATAACGGCTTGTCGGCAGCTGGGGAGCCCGGCCGCCGGCTGCGGCCTGGAAATCGTGGTTCATGGTGCCTCCTGTGTGGCAGGTCTATCTGTGTGGCAGGTCTATGGGAGTGGGCGTGATGCGGGTCAGTCGCGCTGGGTTCCGCCGCCGCCGGAGACGGATCCGGCATGCGCCGAAATATGGTCAAAGAACCCGTATTCCAGGGCATCCTGCGCCGTGAACCACTTGTCCCGGTCATTGTCCTTGAGGATGGTCTCCACCGACTGTCCGGTCTGCTCGGCGGTGAGTTCGGCCATAACGCGCTTCATGTGCAGGATCAGCTCTGCCTGAATCTTGATGTCAGAAGCGGTGCCTCCGATCCCGCCGGACGGCTGGTGCATCAGGATGCGGGCGTGCGGGGTGGCGTAACGCTTGCCCTTGGTGCCGGAGGACAGCAGGAACTGACCCATCGAAGCTGCAAGGCCCGTAGCCACTGTGACGACGTCGTTCGGGATGAACTGCATGGTGTCATAGATGGCCATGCCCGCAGTCACTGATCCGCCGGGTGAGTTGATGTAGAGGAAAATGTCCTTCTCAGGATCTTCCGCCGACAGCAGGAGCAACTGCGAGCAGATGGCGTTAGCGTTTTCGTCCCGCACTTCAGATCCGAGCCAGATGATCCGCTCCTTCAGAAGCCGGTTGTAGATGTAGTCGTCACGGCTGGCAGGATCAACGGTTGCCATGGTCGGTGTGGTGGATTCGGATGCCATTGCTGATTGACCTCTCACTCAGGTTTTTCTCTCACTGGACACTAACCTGTTTGCGTACTGTTTTGCTCCCGTGCCGTGAGCTGTTCGCTGACGGCGTTAGGAAGCGGGAGGCTTAACGGCAGATGCCGCCAGCAGGGCGCTGACGGCATCTGTTTCCGCTAGGTCGAGCTAAGCCTTCGTGGACTCCGCATCCGCTTCATCAGTGTCTGAAGCGGGAGCATCGGACTCGACAGCCGACGCCTCGACTGCCTCCTCGGAGGCCTCCTCAGCCGCTGTCTCGCTCTCCGCCTGCTCAACATCTCCGGCCGGGCGAACGAAGTCCGAAAGGTCGACAGTTTCGCCGTTGGTATCGGTAACCACTGCAAGCTCCAGAACCTTGGCCAGGGCCTTGCGACGGCGGACTTCACCGACGATCATCGGTACCTGTCCGCTCTGGTCAAGCATCTGCGCGAACTGGTTTGGTTCCATGCCGTACTGGCTTGCCGACGTAACGATGTAGTCGATCAGCTCGTTCTGGCTGACACCGATTTCTTCCTTCTCGGCGACCGCATCCAGGACAATCTCATTGCGGAATGCCTGCTCGGTGTTCCCGCGAACCTCTGCGCGGTGTTCCTCGGTGTCGTGGTCCGCGCCGGCCGAGTGGCTGCTCTCCGAATTGAAGTGCTGCTCAAGCTGCTCTTCGATGACGGATTCAGGCACCGGAACCTCGACGAGTTCCAGCAGTTTCTCAAGCACCTTGTCGCGCGCTTCCACGCCCTGCTCAACGAGCTTGTCTTCTGAAGAGCGCTTCGCCAGATCAGCACGCAGCTCATCAATGGTGTCGAACTCGCTGGCGAGCTGAGCGAAATCATCGTTGGCGTCAGGGAGCTCGCGCTCTTTCACGGCCTTCACCGAAACCGTAACCTCGGCAGCCTTACCGGTGTGCTCGCCGCCGGCGAGCGTGGTCTCGAAGGTCGACGACTCGTCAGCACTCAGGCCGGTCACGGCTTCATCCATGCCTTCCAGCATGGTGCCGGATCCCACCTGGTAAGAGATGTCGACAGCGGAGTCCACTTCTTCGCCGTCGATCTTGGCAGTCAGATCAAGGGTCAGGAAGTCACCGTCGGTAGCGGGGCGGTCCACATCCTTGAGGGTGCCGAAGCGTCCGCGCAGCTCGTCAAGTGACTTCACGACGTCTTCATCAGAAGCTTTCGCAGCCTCAACGGTGACTTCGAGCCCGGAGTACTCCGGAAGTTCAATCTCGGGGCGGATATCGAGCTCAACCGTGAAGAGGAGCTGGCCGTCCTGCGCCGTGGGGTCGGGAACCTCGGTGATTTCCACCTCGGGCCGGCTCAGCGGGCGGATCTTCATATCCTGGACGGCACTTTGGTAGAAGCCATTGAGGCCGTCGTTGATGGCCGTCTCGATGACGTAACCGCGCCCTACCCGCTGGTCAATCAGCTTGTTGGGGACTTTGCCTTTGCGGAAACCCGGAACCTGCACCTGGGTGGCGATGGTCTTGTAGGCAGCTTCGATGTTCGGCTTGAGTTCCTCGAAAGGGACCTCCACGTTGAGCTTCACTCGCGTGGGAGTGAGGTTTTCGACAGCGCTCTTCACAGCCTAGTTCTCCTGAATGATAGGGATCGGTTCTGCACCGGGTATACGTATCCCGCGAAGGATCATGTCTGCACTGTTTGGTGCAGGTTTCTGCACCGTTGAACACAGAGTCGGGGTGACAGGAGTTGAACCTGCGACTTCCTGCTCCCAAAGCAGGCGCTCTACCAAGCTGAGCTACACCCCGTTGAAGTGCAGAGGCAAGTCTACGAAAGAAACCGCAAGGTTGCACATTTTGAGAATTCGACGCCCTTATGGTGTAGTTATATGCGTTCCAGACCAACCCGGAAATCGCACAGCTTGCACTGCGATCCAGTCCTTAGGTTGTCACGGGGATGTAGCTTAATGGTAAAGCCTCAGTCTTCCAAACTGATTACGCGGGTTCGATTCCCGTCATCCCCTCCACCTCCCCCATACCCAGCTCTCCGGCCCCTTCCGCATCTGGATCAGGCAGCCTGACAGTATGGACACCAGTACAGCTTGCGAGCACCCATCTCTGCCATCGCCACCGACGTGCCGCAGATTCGGCATTCCTGCCCGGTCCTTTTGTAGACGTAGTGGGCCTCCTCAGCGGGCACAGCGGAGCCGTTCCCTGCGCCGGAAGACCGATGGTTCGGCGTCGTCGTAATAATGCGTCCTGCACGCACGCCCTCGTTCATCAGTAGAACCAGGTCTTCCCACAGTGCCAACGCGCCAGCATCCCCGAGCGCCGGGCCCGGGAGCCATGGATGCACACGACGCCGGAAGAGCACCTCGGCGCGGTAGACGTTGCCGACTCCGGCGATCACGGCTTGATTCATGAGCGACAGGCCCACGGCGGTGCGGGTCCGCTGTACCCGTGCAATGAATTCCGCCGGAGGAGTGTCCGGGTCCAACGGATCCGGCCCAAGCCTGGCAATGATTGCATCCCGCTCCGCGCCGGTAATGACTTCGCAGGCTGTCGGCCCTCGCAAGTCCGCCCAACCGTGTGCGGAAACGAGCCTCACGCGGACTGCTCCCACGGGCGGTGGTGGGCCGGCATAAACGGCGGGGGCGTCGTCGTCGGCGGTTTCCCTCTCCCCCACGCGCCGGGGTGCGCCGATGCTGGACGCTCCCCGGAACCGACTGTCACCACCGAAGCTCCACGCACCGTACAGACCGAGGTGAACACGCATTACCAGGTCATTGTCGAACTCGAGGAACAACTGCTTGCCGTGTGCGCGGGCGCGGGTCAGGACAGCTCCGTCGATACGTTCCGCGCCTTCGGCGAAACGGCCCTGCGGACTGCTCGCCCTCAGCGCCTCACCGGCGAAGACCGAGGTGAACTGGCGTGCGAGCCGGTGGATGGAATGTCCCTCCGGCACTACGGAAGAATCTCGCCGGTGGTCTCGTAGGCAGCGATCTTGCTGATGCGCCGTACGTGCCGCTCAGCACCGCTGAACGGCTCCTCCAGAAAGGCTTCGACAATGGCGGTGGCCTCTTCGAGAGAGTGCTGGCGCCCGCCCAGCGCCACCACGTTCGCGTCATTGTGTTCGCGCGCAAGCCTGGCAGTGTCCAGGTTCCAGGCCAATGCTGCGCGTACCCCACGGACCTTGTTCGCAGCAATCTGCTCCCCGTTGCCTGAACCGCCGAGCACGATGCCGAGCGCCTCGACGCCCGAAAGCTGATCGTCAACCACTGCCAGCGCCGCTCTTATGCAGAAGGAAGGGTAATCGTCTTCTGCATCGTAGACGGAGGGACCGTGGTCGATCAGCTCGTGCCCCTTCGCGCTCAGATGAGTAACGAGGTGCGCACTGAGCTCCATGCCGGCGTGGTCGGTTGCAATATGAACGCGCATGTAGGGGTCCGTTCCAGGAAGGTTGCAGGTTTCCCTCCCAGATTAGTGCCTGCCGAGCGGCGGTGCCGCAGCAAGCCCGGCTATCGCTCCTGAACCCTGGAGTCCTAGTTTTCTCCAAGTAGCGAAGTACATCCTTTTCATACATCCAAGGGAAGGAAGAGCGATGTCTGTATCTCGGCGACAGGTCCTCACAATGGGGGGACTTGGGGTAATTGGAGCCGGGGCGCTGGCCGTTCCGTTCAGCTCCGTCAGCGCCAAGTCAGCGAGCAGCCTGGCAGATGGGGATATGCCCGTACCGTATCGCGTTGCGCTTACCCAGGCTCCGGTGCTGGAACCCTACGCGGTGGGGCGTGCTCCTGACGGCGCGAAAGTGCATTACTACAGCGTCACGCAGAAGGCCGGTACCGCCAGAATCCTTCCGCGCCTGTCCACTCAGATTCTTGGTTACAACGGGATCTTCCCTGGCCCCACGATTGATCTGGTTCAGGGGACGCGGGCTGTGCTCAAGGTTCGGAACCAGCTTCCGCCGACACATCCGGTATTCGGTTATCGGATATCGACTTCGACGCATTTGCATGGTTCTGCGTCGTTGCCGCAGTTTGACGGTTATGCCAGTGATGTGACTCCTCCTGGGTTCGCGAAGAACTACGAGTACCCCAACTTCCAGGCTGCACGCAGCCTCTGGTACCACGACCACAACGTGCACACCACCGCGAAGAACGCGTATTCCGGATTGTCAGCACAGTTCCGGCTGCATGATCCGGCCGAGCGGGCCCTGCTGCCTCAGGGCGAGTTCGATGTTTCTCTCACGCTCTCGGACGTCATGTTCGCCGCGGACGGCAACCTCGCCTATGACGACAATTCCTTCTCCGGGTTGTGGGGAGATGTGATCCTTGTGAACGGAAAGCCCTGGCCGGTGATGAAGGTCCAGCGGCGCGTGTACCGCTTCCGTATCCTCAACGCGTCTATCTCGCGCTCCCTCCGGCCGACGCTCAGCACCGGTGAGCCGGTGCATGTGGTGGCCACCGACGGGGGACTCATGCCTAGGACGCAGTCAGTCGACTCATGGCGCCACGCCGGCGCCGAGCGGTACGAAGTGCTGATTGATTTCTCTGGGTACCAGCCCGGGCAGCGGATTGAACTGCGGAACCTTTCGAACAAGAACAACGTCGACTACGACTTCACCGACCGGATCATGGCCTTCGATGTCACGGACCAGCCCGTGGACACCTCCGATCACACGTGGAAGACCATCCCGCAGACATTGGCTTCCAGTGAAGTGATGGACCTGCGTCCGGCCCGCGACACCCGGGTGCGCAAGTTCCGTGTGAAGAGAGATGACAGCGTCTGGGTCATCGGGGAAGATTCGTGGGCAGACATCATTGCCAGCGGGTATCGCCGGGTATGCGCTGATCCAGGCCTAGGAGACACCGAGATCTGGGAGTTCGAGAACAGTTCCGGCGGGTGGTTCCATCCGATCCACATCCACCTCATCGACTTTCAGATCCTCAGCCGCAACGGTCGTGCACCTTTCTCCTATGAAATGGGCCCGAAGGACGTTGTGTATGTGGGCGAAGGGGAAACCGTTCGCCTGCTCATGAAGTTCGGGCCGCACCGCGGTAAGTACATGATCCACTGCCACAATCTGCCGCACGAGGACCACGACATGATGACCCAGTTCAGCGTGGGCCTGAAGCCGGGCGATGTGGACCTCAACGATCCGATGAAGGCCGCACCCGCTTTCTGGGACGGCGAGTAAGCCCTCCGCCTCGGCATCTCAGTCCAGGCGGCATTCCCGGCAAAGGGAAGGCCGCCTGGACTTTTCTGTGGGTGGATACGGACTGCGGTAGGTGTGCGTGCACAATGGAACGCTCCCGGAGGGACCCGGCTTCATCAGGCACAGCGCACGACGGCGATTGGGCGCCTTCCGCTATCGCCCGGCCAATGCTGCGGCTGCGTGTTCCTTGGAGGCCACGGCGAACGTCTCCGGTATTCGTTCCCTGAGTCTGCGTGCAGAGCAGGCCGACGACGGCGGTGCAGGTGTCCGCTGCCGGTGGGCAGCTCGACAGCCGCGGGGAGGCCATAGCTTGCGGCTGCTCCGCAACAAGGATCGGGCAGAGCGATCAGACAAGGGAAAGGCCTCCCGCGCCGTACAGGGCGCGGGAGGCCTTTCTTGTCCAGGGGCGGGACTGCCCCGTCGGCGGTTAGAGGATGCTGGTCATACCATTCCAGCCGGAGCCGACCTGGACCTTCTTGAGCCACCCGCCGGAACCATTGCCGGGGTACAGCCACAGCCTGCCGTCCCGATCACGGGCAAGGACGTCAACGTTCGTGTCGCCGTCGAAGTCGCCCGGACCGACGATGCTGGTCATGGTGTGCCAACCAGTGCCGACCTGAGCTTTCTTGAGCCATCCGCCGTTCCCGTTGCCGGGGTACAGCCACAGCCTGCCGTCCCGATCACGAGCGAGGACGTCAACGTTGGTGTCGCCGTCGAAGTCACCCGGACCGACAATGCTGGTCATGGTGTGCCAACCGTTGCCGACCTGAACCTTTGCCAACCACCTGCCTGCACCGTTTCCGGGGTACAGCCACAGCCGACCGTCCCGATCACGGGCAAGGACGTCAACGTTCGTGTCGCCGTCGAAGTCACCCGGGGCCAGGATGCTGGTCATGCCATTCCAACCGGAACCGACCAGGACCTTCGTCTTCCAACCGCTGTCACCATTGCCTGGATACAGCCACAGCAGACCCTTAGCATCCCGTGCCAGGACGTCGGGGTTGGTGTCGCCGTCGAAGTCACCCGGAGCCAGGATGCTGGTCATACCGTTCCAGCCAGTACCGACCTGAACCCGCGTGTCCCAGCCACCGGCAGCATTGCGGGCGTACAGCCACAGCTTGCCGTCAGTGCTCCTTGCGAGCACGTCCACGTTCCCGTCACCGGAGAAGTCGTGGCCGTCGATGCCGGCTGCAGGCGGAGCCGGAGGATCAACGACCGGCGGAGTGGGAGCGTTGATGGTGAACACCCATTGCCCGAGTGGACTGATGTTGCCGGCAGCGTCAACTGCAATTGCACGGAGCGTTGTGGTCTGAGCTATTGCGATCGGCGCGGTGTACAGCGTGCTGGCCACCGTAGGTTCAGTCCCATCCGTGGTGAAACGGATAGCTGCGCCTTCGCTCGCCGCGAGTGTCGCCGTCGTCACTGCGGTGAACGTACCGCCCGGCGTTGTGGTTGTCAGCTCCGGAGCCACCGTATCGATCGTGTACGTCTCCGAAACGATTGGCGATGCGACTCCCTGATTCACTGCGATGAACTGCAGAACCGTGTCCGCATTGATGGTGATGGGTCCGGTGTATAGGTTGCCATCGGGCTCGGGAGGCGTGCCGTCAGTGGTGAAGAAGATCGGCAAGTCACCCGGGGTGGATGTAAGCGTCACGGTTTGCGGCGCATTGAACACTGCTCCTGCAACGCTGGCCGCTACCGTCGGAGCTTCCGGAGGCGTGGCACCGACAGTCTTGCCCTGGACAACGAAGTCCGTGGTCCTTGTTCCGATCTGCTCCCGAACCGGCACGTTATCGGTCGTCAAGACCTTATGAATCTCGAAGAAGTTGGTGTCGTAGGGGCTGCCAGTGACGGCGTGAGGTGTACTGCCATCTCCGAGATAGCCCGCGGGTGCCCCTTCAGTCCACCGCAGGAACGGTCCAATCTTCGCTTCGAGCAACGGCGAGAAGTCCCCGTTGCCGTTCATGCTTCCGAGATCCTCCGTGTAGCGCAGGCTTCCGGTGTCATCAGCGACCACCAGGAACTTCCCGTATGGATGAGTGATTTCGTAGGTAGCGCCGAATTCGAAAACTTCATCGCCCCGAATACGGATGCGCCCGAAGGCGACTTCGTCTCCCACCGCGGCACCCTCGCCGGTGAATGCTGCTTCCAGGGCGAGCGTCAGGCGCACCTCTTCACCGTCGACCGGCAGGAACGCCTCAGCGGCCCACCAGAAGGACTCACCGGGGAAGTTCCGCGGGAACTGCAGTGGGTCGAGCGGCGCCGGCAGTTCTTCGATGATGGGACACAGCGGATCGTTGAGGCACAATTCCAGCTTCACTGGGTCCTGTGCGGCCACGCCGTCACTAGCTGCCCACCCATTGTCCTCAAGGAATGAGGGATAGCCGTGCTGACCGTCTCCGGAAACTGCAACGGGACCTACGGTTTTCAGGTTATGTATGACGTACCGGAAGTCCCGGATTTCGCCGGCCCTATCTGTTGCATCAACCGACATCGCCCGGATCAGCGTGGTGCTGCCCACTGTGATGGGAGTGTCAGTGAACTCCACCGTGGCGGCGGTCGGGTTCCCGCTGTCATCGACGGTGGGATCGGATCCGTCCAACGTGTAATAAATCCGCGCCGGTCCCGCACCCTCCGCGGTAGTTCCGGTGAGTGTCACCTGTTGTGGACCCGGATGGGACAGCCGTGTCGCATCCGGTGACGCAGCGATCCACGGACTGGAGGCGTCGAGGTTATAGGTCTCGACCTGAACGCCGGTCCGCTGGGTCGGCTCGGTCAGGCTGACGGCCATGTACTTCAGTGTGTTCGCACCCGGGATGGCCAGAGTGACCGGTGCAACGTCAGTATCCGTGGCTGAAGGCGTCCAGGTTAGTCCGTTGCTGACGCTTCCGTCCGCGGCCACTACGGGTTCAGTGCCGTCGGTCGTATAGACGACCTTCGCCTCGTCGGGGAAGGAGGTCTGGATATTTACGGTCGTGGCGTTCTTGTAGATTCCACCGGGCTTATCCACGTTCACCCGCAAGGTGGCGATTTTGCCCTGGACCGCGAAGAGGTTTGTTTCGACCCCAGAGTCGGGGAAGCCTGGCCCTTCAAGGCGGAAGAAGTTCGTATTGGAGGGACTTCCGGTTACGGTGTGCTCAACGTTCGGATCGCCGATCGATGCCGATCCTTCTGGAAGATCAGAGTCCCACGTGAGGAACGGGCCGATCTTCCCGTCGAGCGGCTCGGTCCAATCACATGGCTGCTGAAGGCACCCAAGATCCTCCGTGAAGCGCACCCGTCCCCGGTCGTCTGCAGTGACGCGGAAGACGCCATACGGCGTCGTCGCCGTATAGGTTTCCAACGGTTGGGCTCCATCAAAGCGGATACGCATCCGGGCGAACGCGTTCTGCTGGCCCTGCGCAACGTCGCCGGCGCCTCCGAACGCCGCTTCCGTGGCCATGATGAGACGAGCCTCTTCGTTGTTTGGCAATGGCAGAGACGCTTCTGCTGAGTACCAGAACGACTCCTCCGGGAAGTTGCTCGGCATCGCCAGCGGCAGCGTCGGATTGTAGGCTTCTCCGACCACTGGGCAAACCGTGGCTACGTCAATGCACAGCTCCAGCCGAACACCGTTGTTGTCGCCGTACCAGTATGGGTAGCCAGTTTCGGGGTTCACTGGACCGACGCTTCCCTGCGTGCCCGTTGCTATAGCTGCCGGAAGTATTGCGGCCGACAGCTGAGGTACTGCCCCAGCTGGTGGTGGACCGAAAGTGGACAGGAGCACAACGGCTGAAGCAGCAATACCTGTCCCCCTCCACATCCTGTTTGCGCGCGGGGTTGCCCCTGCCGCGGTATGCGTTCCGTTCGATTTCATCATCGTCTCCCTGATGGTTTCCGAGTCCCCCGACGAACGAGACCGCTCCCGGGTGAGGCAGAGGTAAAACTTGCCCTGGGGCAACTGTGCCGAGTGGAGCCTGCGATTACCTTGGGCTGGTCGACGTTGCGACGGCCGGCGCCCTGCCCGTCCCCGAGGAAAGATCATGGGAAAGTCACCCGTGCTGCAAGCGGCGCGGGTGACCTTCCCATGTTGGAGGCGTAGTGGTTAGAGGATGCTGGTCATACCATTCCAGCCGGAGCCGACCTGGACCTTCTTGAGCCACCCGCCGGAACCATTGCCGGGGTACAGCCACAGCCTGCCGTCCCGATCACGGGCAAGGACGTCAACGTTCGTGTCGCCGTCGAAGTCGCCCGGACCGACGATGCTGGTCATGGTGTGCCAACCAGTGCCGACCTGAGCTTTCTTGAGCCATCCGCCGTTCCCGTTGCCGGGGTACAGCCACAGCCTGCCGTCCCGATCACGGGCAAGGACGTCAACGTTGGTGTCGCCGTCGAAGTCGCCCGGACCGACAATGCTGGTCATGGTGTGCCAACCGTTGCCGACCTGAACCTTTGCCAACCACCTGCCTGCACCGTTTCCGGGGTACAGCCACAGCCGACCGTCCCGATCACGGGCAAGGACGTCAACGTTGGTATCGCCGTCGAAGTCACCCGGGGCCAGGATGCTGGTCATACCGCTCCAACCACTGCCGACCTGAACCTTCGATTTCCAACCGCTGTCACCATTGCCTGGATACAGCCACAGCTTGCCCAGGCCGTCCCGAGCGAGGACGTCCGGATTTCCGTCACCGTCGAAATCACCCGGAGCCAGGATGCTGGTCATACCGTTCCAGCCAGTACCGACCTGAACCCGTGCATCCCAGCCACCGGCAGCATTGCGGGCGTACAACCACAGCTTGCCGTCGGCACTTCTCGCCAACACATCCACGTTCCCGTCACCGGAGAAATCATGGCCATCCAATCCGTCCGGCACCGGCACCGGCGTCGGGGTTGGTGTCGGATCCGGTGTCGGTGTCGGATCCGGTGTGGGCGTCGGTGTCGGTGTCGGATCCGGTGTGGGCGCCGCCGCGGTGTAGGTGTAGGTCACCTCATTGGAGACGCCGGCCGGCGTCGTAATGAAGATCGCAACCGGTCCCGCTGTATTCGCTTCGACAGTGAAGGACAGCTCCGTGTCGGACACGACGGTGACGTCATCATCAAGGAATGATGCAGGTCCCATAGTCACCATGGTTGCGTCGGATAGGAAGCCCGCGCCTCGTAACGTGACCACGGTGGTACCTTCCAGCGGACCTGTGTCCGGAGTGATGGACGTGATGACTGGAGGCGCAGCCGCTGCAATGTAGGTCAGATCCACGGTGCCGCTCGTGCCAACCGGAGTGGTGACGCTCAGCGGTGCAATCCCTGCCGGATGGGCCGGCGCATTCACAATGAGCGTTCCTGTGTTCATTACCTCTACGTCGTCCGGAGAAATTACAGTGTCCCCGACGGTGACGCTTGTCTGTCCCCTGACGAATCCCGATCCGAACACCCAGACCTCCTCGCCTCCGGTCGATGCCGTATCGTCCGGATCGACTTCCTCAACCTCCGGGGCCTCGGGAGCAGGTTCGGCATAGGTGAATTCGAGCCCGTTGGTTGTTCCGGAGGGAGTCGTTGCAGTCACCACTGCCGGGCCAGCGGTGCCTGCCGGAGTAGTAAAAGTGAGTTCCCTGTCGGACACGACGACGACTCCGCGTGCTTCGGTCCCACCAATGGCAACTGTTGTGTCCGCTGTGAAACCGGACCCTCGGAGCGTCACCGCGTCTCCCCCGGTACTGACGCCATTTGCCGGCAGCAGTTCTTCCGCCGTCGGCGCTTCCGGTGCCTCCAGATGCTCGCAGTTCACGTCTCCAATTGAGATGCGGCCAAGCCAGATTGTAGCGATCTTGCCCACCTCGGGAGCTGACCCGGTGAGCGAGAGGTTGACAGTCAAGCCCGAAGCTGTGGCTGAAGAGGCGTTCTGGGTGGCTGTGGCCGGTAGAACTCTGGCGACAAGTTCAGCGGCTGTCATCCCCGGCACGGTCGCCGCTGCTGCGATCCTCTGCCCTTCCACTGGCACCTCGTCCATGTCAACCGGTGTTCCCAGAATGGTCACATCCTGGGAATCCGTCTCGGCTGCGGGGGAAGTTCCGGGTAGGCAGTCCGCGGAGGAGGCCACTTGTTTTGCCTCTACCGCTGCCAAGCCGAACATTGAAACCGACAGATCCTCGACGAGAACCGAGCTGGTTGTTCCTTCCGCGCCTGACGTCGTCGTGAGCGCAGCGGTACCTGCCACGCTGGCTCCTGTCAGCGCACCGAGATGCGCTGAGAGGTCCGGTATGGCAACTTCGCCCGTCGCCTCAATTGCTGCACCTGCGTCTACGTCCAGCAGGATTGAGCGGCCCAACTCCAGCGACAGTTGCAGTTTCACGGCCGACGCATCCGCATCGCCGGGGGCGCCGAGCGTTGGCGTTGCAACCATCGCTGTGCCACCAATCGCGAGCGCCGACGCTATCGCGGTGACCCTCGCAGTGCTCCATCTCGAGGACATATTCACACTCCTATGCAATCCGGACAGCCGCATCGCCAAACCGCCACCGGTGGCGGGACGTTGCACGACTGCGTGCTGATGCAACGGTAAGGAAGGGACCTTGTGAACAGGTTGAGCTCGGCCTTCAACCGGACAGCGCTATCGCCCGCGCAAGGGCAACGGCGAAATGGTGAAGGTGCACCGTTCTGCGTAAGGTGGATCACACCGCGTTACCGCGCGGTACCACTCCCCCACTCTCGGAGGCATCACCTTGCCAGGTATGAACCTGACGCGGGACGAAGCACGCCAGCGCGCGGCCATAGTCAGCGTCCACAGCTACGCCATCAATCTTGACCTGACCCGTGGTGACTCGATCTTCGGGTCAACCACCGTAGTGTCCTTCGACGCCGAGCAGGGTACATCGACGTTCATTGACGCCGTCACCGCATCGGTCCACCGGGTGACGCTCAACGGTGTAGACCTTGATGTGGCGGATGTCTCTGACGGCGTGCGCATCCGTCTGGATAACCTTGCTGTGTCCAACGAGCTCGTGATCGATGCCGACATGCTCTACATGAACACCGGTGAGGGCCTGCATCGCTTCGTCGATCCAGTCGACAATGAGGTGTACCTCTATACGCAATTCGAGGTTCCGGATTCCCGTCGTGTTTTTGCCGTCTTCGAGCAGCCGGATCTGAAGGCGACATTCCGATTCACCGTGACTGCGCCGTCGCACTGGGATGTCATTTCCAACTCCCCCACGCCCCAGCCCGCTGAAGCCGGCTCGGCTGCTGAAGGCGGGGCACGCTCCACCTGGGCCTTCGAGCCAACACCGGTGCTCTCTTCCTACGTCACGGCCCTCATCGCCGGGCCGTACCAGTCCGTGCGCAGTGAACTCACGAGCTCGGACGGACGGACCATCCCCCTCGGCGTCTTTGCACGCAAGTCGCTCATGCAACACCTCGACGCCGAGAACGTCTTCGAGCTGACCCGCCAGGGCTTCGAGTTCTTCGAAAAGCAGTTCGGCGCCCCTTATCCGTTCGAGAAGTACGATCAGCTGTTCGTTCCCGAGTTCAACGCGGGAGCGATGGAAAACGCCGGCGCGGTGACCTTCCTTGAAAGCTATGTGTTCCGTTCCCGGGTGACCGAAGCCACCATTGAACGCCGCGCTATCACTATCCTCCATGAACTCGCCCACATGTGGTTCGGTGATCTGGTGACCATGCGCTGGTGGAATGACCTGTGGCTCAACGAGTCCTTTGCAGAGTTCATGTCCACCCTGGCGTCCGCGGAGGCAACGAAGTTCACACAGTCGTGGACCACGTTCGCATCCCTCGAGAAGGCCTGGGCGTACCGTCAGGACCAGCTGCCCTCCACCCATCCCATCGTGGCTCCGATCAATGACCTGGAGGACGTGCAGGTCAACTTCGACGGCATCACCTATGCCAAGGGCGCTTCCGTGCTCAAACAGCTGGTGGCGTGGGTCGGTCAGGACAAGTTCATGCAGGGAGTGCGGGAATACTTCGGCAAGCACGCCTGGTCCAATACCGAGCTCTCCGACCTGCTCGTCGAGCTTGAGAAAGCAAGCGGCCGTGACCTGAAGGAGTGGTCAGCCCAGTGGCTGGAAACGGCCGGTGTCAACACCCTCCGTCCGGAGATCACTTCCAACGACGACGGCGCTATCACCTCCTTCGCGGTCCAACAGTCCGCGGTGGCGGACTTTCCGACGATCCGTTCGCACCGCTTGGCGATCGGTTTCTATGATTTGAAAGGCAACGGGCAGCTTGAGCGCTCGCACCGGGTTGAACTCGATATTGCGGGAGAACGCACG
The DNA here is from genome assembly GCF_055657625.1 of Arthrobacter sp. KKT183. NCBI lineage: Bacteria > Bacillati > Actinomycetota > Actinomycetes > Micrococcales > Micrococcaceae > Arthrobacter > Arthrobacter sp. KKT183. The sequence continues at coordinate 2,005,682 of NZ_CM145770.1, forward strand.
GCTGTCGATGAACTCATCGGGTTGCAGCAGCCGGATCTTGTGCTGCTCAACGACGACGATCTCGCCTACGCGAAAATCCGGCTTGACGACCGGTCGCTGCGAACCGCTACCCGTCATCTGAAGGACTTCAGCGAGTCCCTGCCCCGCACGCTGGTGTGGGCGTCGGCCTGGGATGCAGCCCGCGACGGAGAGACACCTGCACGCAATTACGTCGAGCTGATCCTGCAGAACATCGCCTCAGAGTCTGACTCCTCAGTGGTTCTGGTGCTCCTGCGGCAACTCGCAACCACTCTCGCCCTCTACGTGAGTCCGGCTGACCGGCAGCCAATGGAGATAGCTGCCGCGGACAGCCTGTGGCAGTTGGCGGAGGGTGCTGACGCCGGGTCGGACTCGCAGCTACAGTTCGTGAAGGCGTTCGCCGTTCACGCTCAAACCGGACCACAGCTCGACATCATCGAACGGATCCTTGACGGTTCCGCTGCACCAGAGGGACTCACTGTGGATGCTGACCTGCGGTGGGAGCTATTGACCAGCCTCGTGGTGGGTGGCCGGAAGACCCAGAGGGATATTGACGCCGAACTCGAGCAGGACGCCACGGCCACCGGCGCCCTTGCCGCCGCGCAGGCGAAGGCAGCCATCCCGACCGCTGAGGCAAAGGAGGAAGCCTGGACGGCCATCGTGGAGCGCTCAGACATGCCTAACGCTGCACAGCGTTCGGCGATCGCCGGCTTCACACGGGTCCATGACACGAATCTTCTGGAACCTTTCGCCGGGAAGTACTTCGCTTCGGCGAAGGATGTGTGGGCAAACCGCACGCATGAGATCGCCCAGCAGATTATTGTCGGCCTCTATCCATCGCGACTGACTACGCAGGGCACACTCGCGGCCACTGACGAGTTCCTGGCAACTCTGGATCCGGACCTTGCCTCGCTTCGCCGGCTCGTTCTGGAAAACCGGGACGGCGTGGCACGCGCTCTCAGGGCGCAGGCAGCAGATAAGTAGCGAAGAAGCCGCTGGTTGCACCCGTTGGCCGGTCCGCGCACTGCGGTTATCGGCCAACGGGTGTACTTTGTGGCTATGAACCTCTCTGAGCATCACTATCAGGTACGCGTGGTGTGGACGGGGAACCGCGGTGCCGGCACATCCTCATACCGGTCCTACACCCGCGATCACGAGGTGGCATCAGCCGGCGTCCCCATCATTCCCGGGTCGGCAGACCCGACGTTCCACGGCAATCCCGAACGTTGGAACCCGGAGCAGCTCCTCCTTGCCGCTCTTTCGCAGTGCCATATGCTGTCCTATCTTCATATGGCGGTCAAGAACGGCATTGTCGTGACTGCCTATGAAGATGCGGCCGAGGGAACCATGCGGCTCAACGCTGATGGCAGTGGTGAGTTCACCGGCGTCATACTGAAGCCTCGGGTCACCATCACGGACAGCACGGTCAAACATACGGCCCAGTCAATCCACACCGACGCGGCTGCGGCCTGCTTCATCGGACGATCAGTCAATTTCCCCGTCTTGCATGAACCGGTTGTCATGGTTGGCGGCACAGCGAACCCGGTCACCGAGCTTTCCCGCCAGAAGACCACCGCCTGACCAGCTAATCTAAGCGGCGCAGCGCGATTGCCGCCGGGAACCAGTGTGCGCTCGCGCCTGCCGACGACGGGTAATCTTGAGCTGCCCGACGAGCCCTGAATGTTCCCGGCCGCGTACAGCCCGATGAAAGGTATTCCCATGCAGTTTCTTGACCAGCTCGGTTACGGCGGAAACATCATCGCCGCCGCGCTGATCCTGCTGGCCGCTCTCATACTCTGGCTCATACTTCGCGCGTTGATCAACCGCATGGTGAAGCGTGTGCAGAACGGCTATGAGATGTTCAAGAAACCGCATTTCCAGTGGGCGCAGCCGGTGTTGCGCACACTTGACCACAAGCGGCGAATGCAACGAGCCGAGACCATCGGTGCGCTACTGCGCAGCACGACGGCGGTCACGATCGCGATCATCGCGCTCATGACCGCAATCGAGCAGCTCGGAGTCAACATCGGTCCTATCCTCGCAAGCGTCGGGATCGTCGGTATTGCCATCGGTTTCGGAGCCCGGGAAGTAATCCGGGACGCGTTCCTGGGATTTTTCATCACCATCGAAGATCAGTACGGCATCGGCGACGTCATCGAGGTGGGAGATACCGTCGGGGTTGTGCAGTCCGTCGGACTGCGAATCACACGCATGGTGGATGAGAACGGTGCAATCTGGTACATCCGCAACGGTGACATCATGAAGGTAGGCAACAGGACACAGGGCAACTACGTTCCGCCCGCAGCAGATGACGAAAAGGTGGAAAAAGCCAATGAGCAGTGAAACACCCGGTCCGATTCCCATCCCGTCGAGATTCGGTGAACCGATTGCCCAGTTGACCCCGGTGGGGCCGCGTTTTGACCAGCCGTCTTATACCGACAACTTTTACGAGGCCGTCGGTGGGCATGAAACGTTCGTCCGCCTGGTCGATGTGTTTTACGCCGGCGTGGCATCGGATGAGTTGCTGCGTCCCATGTACCCGGAAGAGGATCTGGGTCCAGCCAAGGAACGCCTCCTGTTGTTTCTTGAGCAGTACTGGGGCGGACCGAAAACCTACGGTGAGACTCGTGGCCACCCCCGTCTGCGGATGCGCCACCAGCCCTTCCACGTCACACCGGCTGCCCGCGACCGCTGGCTGACGCATATGCGCGACGCCGTCGATTCCCTTGAACTTTCACCGCTGCACGAGGCGACGCTATGGGACTATCTGGATCGGGCGGCACATTCCATGGTCAATTCAGCCTGAGGTCTGCAGAGCCCTGCTGCGGTTTAGAGAACAGCGGCCTGGCGTACGAGGACGTGCCCGGTTCCCGTACTCAGGCGCGTCCAACGGTTGTTGGTGAAGATGCTTGCCCGCTCGCCCGGTTTCAGGAAACCGAGGACAAACGCACCAAAAGCTGCCCCTGCGGGCAGATCCGCCGGTGCCTCTGCAACCGGGCGTCCCCAAATGATGCCGCGTGCGTTGTTCACAACGATGGCGCCGGGAGACTGCGGCACTGATTGAGCCACTTCCCGGATACCCTCCGAGGCAGCGGCGAGCAGCAGGTCAGTTGACATCGAGCCTTTCGATTCCCAGCCGGCCCGCGGCGGCAGAACTCCAGCCCAGATTTCAGTGACCGTTGTCGGCGGCACCGGCAGAACGACGTCGTTCTCCGTCATGCGGGCCAGCCGGTCGGACACGGACGCTAAAGCCACCGTTGTGTCCAGCTGTCCCGGTTCCGCGAGCGGAATGGTGCGCAGGCCGAGGACCGTCGGCGTCGCCTCGCCGAGAATGCGGGGGGCGAGGATGCATACGTACGCCGCCAGCACCTTCCCGCTGGCTTGGAGACGGACTGCTCCGTCCTCGGCTGCGCGTGCGCGTCCCACGTAAGTGCGCAGGTCCAGCATCACCTGTGGATCGGCAAGTGAGAGTTCTCGGGACATGGTGGAGGGTTGAGACATGGTGCAATTCTCTCATCCGCGCAGTTGAGGCTGAACGCCGCGCAGTCTAATGTCGGTGATGGTTCCACTGAAGGCATGCTGCCGGATGAGCCGGGAGCCGTCCAGGCACAGCGCCGTGTAGTACAAGGAGCCAACCATCACCATGTCCGTCCAGCCCTCACAGGACCCTACAGCCGCGCTTGTCACCCTTCTCGACCTGGACAGCGCCGCAGGAGCCCAGACGGACGAGGAGATCTTCGTGGCTACTCCGGTGAAGCAACCGGGCAAGCGTGTGTTCGGAGGCCAGGTGCTCGCCCAGGCTCTGATGGCTTCTATCCGCACCGTGGAATCGGCGCGCTTTGTGCACTCAATGCACGGCTACTTCCTGAGGGCCGGCGATGCCGCCCTGCCCATCACCTTCGGGGTACAGCGGCTGCGCGACGGACGGTCATTCTCGGCGCGTCGGGTTCACGCATACCAGAACGGCGTGCCCATCCTGTCAATGATCGCTTCCTTCCAACAACCTGATGAGGGAATCACGCACCAGGAGTCGATGCCGGCCGACGTCCCGGAGCCGGAGTCGCTCCCCTCGACGGCGGATCTCCTGGGACGCTTCGATCATCCGGTGGCGAAAGCGTGGGCCTATGATCGCCCGTTCGACATCCGCCATATCGACTCCCCGCTCTATGTCGAGAACACAGGATCGGATGAACCTGTGAACGCCGTCTGGATGAAAACATTCGGAGCGATGCCCGCAGATCCCGCGATGCATCAGGCGGCTCTTGCGTACGCGAGCGACTACACGCTGCTCGAATCGATCCTGCGCCCGCACGGCCTTACCTGGATTCACCCGGGGATGAGCGTGGCGAGTCTAGACCATGCCATGTGGTGGCATCGCCCGGTTCGGGTCGATGAATGGCTGCTGTACATCCAGACATCACCCAGCGCTTCCGGTGCCCGCGGGCTGGCGTTAGGAAAAATCTATAACCGCTCCGGCCATCTCGTTGCCACAGTCGCGCAAGAGGGCATGATCCGCGTGCCTGACGACGCAGGCAGCAAGCTGAAGGGTGCCGTGCAGAAAAAGCTGATGGACCAGAAGATGCGTCGCTGGAAGAATTGAGATCCGTGCTTAACTGACTGAGGGAGCGCGCGGTCCGCACGCTCCCTCAGTCAATGTCAGCTCGCTTTTCTAGTCGCGGGTGAGACGCCGGTGTGTCACACGGTGAGGTTTGGCGGCATCAGGGCCAAGCCGCTCAACCTTGTTTTCCTCATACGCCTCGAAGTTACCCTCGAACCAGTACCAGTTCGCCGGGTCTTCCTCAGTGCCCTCGTAAGACAGGATGTGGGTAGCTACCCGGTCCAGAAACCACCGGTCGTGCGAGACCACAACGGCGCAGCCTGGGAATTCGAGCAGCGCGTTTTCCAGGCTGGAAAGAGTCTCGACATCGAGGTCGTTGGTGGGCTCGTCGAGGAGGAGCAGATTTCCACCCTGCTTCAGCGTCAGCGCGAGGTTCAGCCGGTTACGCTCGCCGCCGGACAACACTCCCGCCTTCTTCTGCTGGTCGGGTCCCTTGAAACCAAACGCGGACACGTAAGCACGGGACGGCATTTCGACCTGGCCGACCTGAATGTAGTCAAGGCCGTCCGACACTACTTCCCACAGCGACTTATTGGGATCGATCCCGCCACGGGACTGGTCCACATAGGAAATCTTGACGGACTCGCCGATCCTCAGTTCTCCGCCGTCGAGCGGTTCCAGACCGACGATGGTCTTGAACAGGGTGGTCTTTCCGACGCCGTTCGGGCCGATTACTCCGACGATACCGTTCCGGGGCAGAGAGAAGGACAGTCCATCGATGAGGATGCGATCGTCATAACCCTTCCGGAGATCATGTGCTTCAATCACCTGGCTGCCGAGGCGCGGGCCGGGTGGAATCTGGATTTCTTCGAAGTCCAGCTTTCTGGTCCGCTCTGCTTCCGATGCCATCTCCTCATAGCGGGCAAGACGCGCCTTGGATTTGGTCTGGCGACCCTTCGCGTTTGACCGCACCCATTCAAGCTCCTCAGTAAGCCTCTTGGAAAGCTTCTGGTCCTTCTTGCCCTGAATCTCGAGCCGCGCACGCTTCTTCTCCAGATACGTGGAGTAGTTGCCTTCATAGGGGTAGAGATGTCCGCGGTCAACCTCCGCAATCCACTCAGCGACATGGTCAAGGAAGTAGCGGTCGTGAGTGACGGCGAGAACTGCGCCGGGGTAGGCAGACAGATGCTGCTCGAGCCACAGCACGCTTTCAGCGTCAAGGTGGTTGGTCGGTTCGTCCAGCAACAGCAGGTCCGGCTTCTGGAGCAGCAGCTTGCACAGCGCAACGCGGCGCCGCTCTCCACCGGAGAGTATCGACACGTCAGCCTCGGGCGGTGGGCAGCGCAGGGCATCCATCGCCTGCTCGAGCTGGGAATCGATGTCCCAGGCGTCTGCGGCGTCAATGGCTTCCTGGAGCTTGCCCATTTCATCGAGCAGCCGACCGTAATCGGCGTCAGGGTTGGCCATTTCTTCGGAGATCTCGTTGAAGCGCTGGATCTTGCCATAGATTTCTCCGACGCCCTCCTGCACGTTGCCGAGAACCGTCTTTTCCTCGTTCAGGGGCGGTTCCTGGAGGAGGATGCCAACTGTGTATCCAGGGCTAAGCCGTGCCTCGCCATTCGAGGGAGTATCCAAACCAGCCATGATTTTCAGGATGGTGGACTTTCCCGCGCCGTTGGGCCCCACGACACCGATTTTGGCGCCCGGGTAGAACGACATACTTACGTCGTCGAGAATTACTTTGTCCCCAACGGCCTTACGGGCCTTGGTCATTGTGTAGATAAATTCCGCCATAGTCCAAGGCTACGGCGTGAGGACGCCTAGAACATATTCGACGGCGTCCCGTTGGTGCGCCCGGCTGTGGGCTTTTACCGCTGGTCCCCGACGAAGCACCTGCCGCTGGCGAGGACGGGAAGTTGAGTGACTGTTGAAGAGCCATCACGGATGTGCCCGAAGACGCAGGTGTCTCCAAGCGGCACGGCGGCGGTCATCGCGTCTACTTCGAGACCGGTTGGAGTGGTATCAATGGACACCTCGACGGAACGCTGGTCCGCTCCCGCCGCCTCGAAGGCAGCCAGCAGCGCTTCTGCATCCGGGTCATCTGTCTCAGCTGCCAACGAACTCAAGGAGTCCTTGAGACTGGAGGTAAGTGCGCCGATATCGGAGGGATTGGGGGCGGTCGATACTGCAGTACCGGGGCTTTGCGCTGCCGGTGCCATTCGGATAGCCCGGGGTTCACTTCCGGCAGCGCCCGTCCCGCAGCCGCTGGCGCCGATTCCGATGCCCACACACAGGATGCACGACAGCGCAGCCGATCGTACTGTCCTGATGTCCATCCTTGCCCCTCACCGGTCTCCGTATGCAGCAATTGTGTCATGGCGCTGCCGGGAATTCGTCTAGAAGGGCGCCGACGCCAATTCCCGGTCCCCGCCGACCTCCGTCTCCGCCGGGTCATCCGATGGCTCGGGCGACTCCTCAACGGCTGTACCGGGCGCCCCGTAACCGGGTGTGGAAATCTCGCCGGTGGCGTAGTTCACGCCATCGAAACCCTCATCTGCACCTTCCTGCACCGCAGAGTCATTCCGATCTGCACTTGATCTCCGGAAACTGGCTGTGCCGAACACGAGGTCATGCCCGGCTGAATCCGCATCAATTTCAACGGTGGTGCCGCTTTTACCCTCGTCAGTGATCCAGGTGCGAACCCTTAGTTTGCCCGTGACAATGATGCGGTCGCCTTTCTGCAGGCTTACGCCGGCGTTGGTGGCCAACTGCCGGAACATTGACACTGAATACCAGTTGGTGTCGCCATCCACCCACGCGTTGGTCTTCTTGTCGAAGTAGCGATCAGAGCTACCCAGCCTGAATTTGGCGATCGGCAGCCCACTACCTGCTACAGCGCACTTGATCTCGGTACCCACAAAACCGCGGATTGTCACATAGTTGCTCATCATGCGTCCCTTCAAGAAAACGAGAACCGACACCGGTGCGTCGGCTGATTCCAGTCTGTGACGAGATCGCTTGCCCAGTGGCCTGTGGATGCGGCTATGTGCGAAAGTGCAGTGCAATTTGTCCGCTGTGGAGGAGATAACGCAGACTAGGAACCGCTAAACTCATGTGGGCAGTTCGCCCGCCAGGCCCCCGTAGCTCAATGGATAGAGCAACGGCCTTCTAATCCGTAGGTTGCGCGTTCGAGTCGCGCCGGGGGCACCGAATCATTCGGGAAAGGTCACTCGCAGTTCGAGATAGTGCTGGCCCGCAACGTCCTGCGAGTACTCTGCCCGGCCAGCGATACCCTCCAGTTCATCAGTCCCTGACCCGGGAATGATGTGTCCGGAACTCGCCGCTGCGTTTCCTTCAGCCAGCCCCCAATGCTGGACGATCACGCTACCGCGCCGCCCAAGAACGCTACCCGTGAAGACTTCTGATGCCACATAACCGGCTCCCCTGTTATTGCCGGCCATGAGCAGTTCAGCAACCGAAGAACCTTCGATGTCTCCGGCGAACTCTTTCGTCGCGCGAACACGCGTCAGTTCACTGTCAGCGCCTTCCACCGAATATGACTCAGGTTCCCACTGCGAGATATCAAATGCGGCCCGGACAACCTGTTCCTGCAGTTCGCTCATCCTTCCAGTATTGCGTCATCAGGCACGCTTCGCATGTTCGCTGGACCGGTGCTTATCGGCTAAGAGGGAGCTGATCCGTTGATCGCGACCCTCGAAAGAGGGTCTTCGTTCGCGGATCCAACAGCACGAGATAGGTCGCAAACGCCACCCCGACCACTGCGGCAATCTGGCGGGCAGTTCCAAGGTCAAGTTCGATATAGGGGAATATGTCCAGTTGGTCGGAGATCGCATAAATCATGAAAAAGGACACCAGAAAGTACAGCACCTTCACCTGCCAGTCATCCCTGATCCCGGTCACGGCAAACAAAGGAATCAGCCATACGACATACCAGGCCTGGATCATTGGCGCTAGGAGTACGACGGCGGTGAGCGCCAGCGCCAGCCGGCGGACGAGGTGCGCATGGTCCCCCTTGAAAATGAGCCAGGTGATCAGTACCAGCGACACCAAAGTGCCGATCGTGTGGACAACATCCGCCCATGACCAGCCGTCGAAACCGAGGGCGTCTCCGGTCACTGCCACGACCATGCCCAGGAACCCGACCGGTGCATACCAGATCCACACGCTGCCGGGTGTGCTGAGCGCGCCGACCCACCCGAAGCCGAAACCGTTCATGATTCCCAGAATCCAAAGGATTCCGAGGGACATCCCCGCCGTGATGGCCCAGTAGAGGATCTTGCGCGGCCAACTTGCATCCCGGCCTGCCCACATCAGGCCGATGAACGGGAGGAAAATCAGCGTGATCGGCTTGATACCGATGGACAGTGTGACCAGGAGAACCGACGTGACATAACGTCCCTTCGCTGCGAAATAGAGTCCGGCCACTGCAAGGCCCACCATAAGGGAGTCGTTATGGATGCTCGCTACGAAATTGGTCAGGAAGAGCGGGTTGGCAACGGTTAGCCACAGCGCTCGATGTGGATTCACTCCATGCAGTTCTGCGAGTCGCGGCACGTAATAGATGCACAAGGCAACGCCCACGAGCGCCAGCAGGCGAAAGAGCAGGATGGACAGGTCAGGCTGCCCTCCGGTCGCACGGACTATCAGCTCTTCCATCCAGAGAAAAATAGGACCGTACGGAGTTGGGCTCTGTGCCCACAGATCATCCGCTCCGATCTGCAGATAGTTGGAGATCTGGGAATAGCCGTCTTCGTACGGGTTAAGCCCGGCGACCATGACCTGGCCCTGAGCGATATAAGCGAAAACATCCCTGCTGAACAGGGGCAGCGCGAAGCACATAGGGGCAGCCCAGGCGAGGATTGCGGTCAGGATTGTCCGATGCGTCTCCGGTCCCCACCCCTGCAGACGTTGACCGAGCCTCAGCCATGACCTGACCAGGAGCATCCCTCCCAACGCAAGCAGAATGACGGAAAGGACAGCGCCGGCAGGTTCGAACCGCAGCCAGATGATCACCTGCACCTGCCGGAGTTCCCTGGAAGCGAGCGAGAGCCAGCCTACGCCGAACGATCCGACAAGCATGAGCATTGAGCCAATGAAGCCCTGAATGATCGCAATCCTGGGGCGCCCGATGTGCGCGGTCGCAACGGAAGCAGGCGCAGGGGCGGTCATTGCGGGAGGGTCCGATCGTCAGTCTGACAGGGCGGCGAGGAGGAATCGAGGTCGCTCGATTTTAGCATTCACCTGCCCGGACGCCGCCGAACGGTTGTACACATAGACCGGGGTCAACCGATAACCCGGTACATTTGTCGGGTGCCGATAACTAGTGAGCCCATCGTCTGGATCGACTGCGAGATGACGGGCCTGGACTCCGTCGCGGATGCCCTGATTGAGGTGGCAGTCATCGTCACCGACTCTGAACTGAATATTCTCGGTGAGGGGGTCGACGTCGTCATTGCACCGCCTCCCGGCGCACTGGAGTCCATGGGCGACTTCGTGCGCAACATGCATACCGCTTCAGGCCTGCTGGAAGAGCTGCCGTCCGGAGTCACCATGCAGGAAGCCCAGGACCGCGTACTCAAGTACATCACCGCGCATGTGCCGGAACCGCGTCGCGCACAACTGGGTGGCAACTCCGTGGGAACCGACAGGGTGTTCCTTGCCCGCGACATGCCTCTGGTGGTTGAACACCTCCATTACCGGGTGGTGGACGTGTCCACCATCAAGGAGTTGGCTCGTCGTTGGTATCCACGCGCCTACTTCCAAGCTCCGGAGAAGATCGGCAACCACAGGGCACTGGGCGACATCAGGGATTCGATCCGGGAACTGCAGTACTACCGGAGCACCATCTTTGTTCCTGGTCCCGGACCCGATTCGGAGACCAGCCGCACGGCAGCGCGGAATCTCACCGCCGGAAGCTAGGCGTCACCGGTCCAGGGCGCTGGGGTTCCGAGTGCCTGGAAAAAGTGGTCCGAAAAGTGTGTAGAATTGTTTGCGCTGCCTCGTTCAGCCCCAGCAAGCCCGCCCCCCGTGCGGTGCACGCTCGGGTTGCTTACCGAGTCGCATGGTGGGTATAGCTCAGTTGGCAGAGCGCCTGGTTGTGGTCCAGGAGGTCGCGGGTTCAAACCCCGTTACTCACCCCATTTCGCCCGCCGGCAGTAGCCGCAGGCTTCCGTGGCCGTCCTGTAATTTCGGGGCGGCCATTGGCATTTCCTCGCTTCGTTTAGAGCTGCGCGAAACGGGGATCAGCAGAAGGGAAAACTGTATGAAACGGGCGTTGTTCGAGGAGGACCACGAACTGTTCCGGGACGTGGCGCAGGAGTTCAACGCACGGGAGATTGCCCCGCACTACGCGCAGTGGGACCGGGAACGCATTATGCCGCGCAGCATGTGGAGCGCCGCCGGTCAACAGGGGCTGCTTGGCCTGGCCGTGCCCGAGGAATTTGGTGGAGCCGGCATGCCCGATTACCGCTTCCGGGTAGTCCTCGACGAAGAGTTTGCCCGGGCCAACCACCTTGGCGCAGCGCTGGCTCTTCACCTGCACGACGACATGGTCCTTCCCCACCTGCTCGCCTACGGCTCGGACGAGCTCAAGCAGCAGTGGCTGCCCGGCATGGTCACCGGCGAAAAGATCACGTCCGTGGCATGGACTGAGCCTGGCGCCGGCAGTGACTTGCGGGGCGTCCGGACCAAGGCCGTGCGCGACGGCGACGGCTGGCTGATCAACGGACAGAAGACTTTCATTGGAAACGGGATCAGCGGTGATGCCTCGCTGGTCCTCGCCCGCACGGATGGCTCCACCGGACGCGGCGGCAGCGAGTCCTTCTCCCTGTTCATGGTCGAGAAGGGTCCCGGATATGAGACCGGGAAGCAGTTGGACAAGATGGGGCTGAAGGCCTCCGATACGTCCGAGCTCTTCTTCGACAGCGTGCGAGTACCGGAGGCGAACCTCGTCGGCGAGGCCGGGCACGGGCTGCGGTACGTGGCCGAACAGTTGCCGCAGGGGCGTCTGGCGATTGCCGTTGCATCCTCGGCCGTGGCGCGGACCATGTATGAGACAACCGTGCACTACGCGAAGGAACGCAATGCCTTCGGCGAGCGGATCATCGACTTTCAGAACACCCGGTTTGAACTTGCGGACATCCAGACCGAGGTCGAGGTTCTGGAAACCTATGTTGATCGGGCCGTCGTGGCGTTCAATGAAGGAGCGCTGGACGCCGTCAGCGCCGCCCGGGTCAAACTATGGGCCAGCGAACGGGTGAAGTCGGTTACGGATCGTTGCCTGCAACTCCACGGTGGCTACGGCTATATCCTCGAATACCCGATCGCGCAGGCCTTCCTCGCTGTCCGTCTCCTGAGCATTTTCGGCGGCACGAGTGAGATCATGCGCGAAACCGTCGGCCGCCATATCGCCCGCTAGCCACCGGAGCAAGGAAGAGTCCCTATGCCTGTCCGTCCCATCACCATCGCCGGCGAACCCGTGCTGCACAGGCGCGCTGTCGACGTCGAACAATTCGACGATGAGCTGCGCTCCCTCATTGCAGACATGTACGAGACGATGGACGAGGCGAACGGTGTTGGCCTCGCGGCACCGCAGATCGGGGTGGGTCTGCGCATCTTTGTTTACGGAATGGCGAATGACGACGACGTTCCCCCTCGTGGAGTCCTGGTCAATCCCACACTGGTCACCACGAAGGTTTCCGGCGCCGAACCGGACGAGGAAGAGTCGGAGGGGTGCCTCTCATTCCCGGGAGAGTCCTTCCCGCTCAAGCGCGCAGAGTGGGCGAAGGTCAACGGGTATGACGGCGAGGGCAACGCGATCGAGTTCGAGGCAACCGGGTGGTTTGCGCGCTGCATGCAGCACGAGTTCGATCATCTGAACGGCACTCTGTATGTTGACCGGCTGAATGCGCAGTACTCGCGGAAAGCAAGGAAAGCCGCCAAGGTCAACGGGTGGGGTCAGCCGGGATTGACCTGGATGCCGGGTGTCGATCCGGACCCATTCGGCCACTAGTCAGCCGGCAGCGGCTCGCGGGCGAGGTCTTCGAGACGGTCCACCGAACGAAGCGATCCGAACAGCGCCACCATTGGAGCTGTAGCAGCCAGCAGTACACCCACCAGCACGGCTGAGGTAATGCCGAACACTTCGGCGAGGACTCCGCCGAGGATGCTGGCGATGCCGAGCATCCCCCAACTGACCATCCTCGTTGCAGCTCCCAGCCTTCCCATCATTGCCGGCGGACAGACACGTTGGCGGAAGCTTGTGCCGACAACGATATTCAGCGCGATCGATACACCCATAACGAACATCCCGACCAGTCCGATCACCATTCCTGGACCCGGAGTCATGATGAGGAGCGACGCGTACCCAAGCACGCCCGGAACCATCGACCACCGCCACACCGGTCCGGAACCCAGTCGCTCGGTAAGCCGTTTGGCGCTTAGCCCGCCTACAGCCCCTCCCACCGACGTTGCAGCCATCAACAGACCGAGCCAGATTTCCGACTCCTGCAGCACCCGGACAACCAACAGCACCATCAGCGAGGCGACCATGCTGCCGCCCAGGTTCCACAGTGCAGCGTTGAAGAGGATTGCCCGGAGCGGCGCCGTGCTGAAGGTGTACCGCAGCCCGTCCATCATCTCCACGAAGATGCGCCGCTCCCGAACAGCGACCGGCTTTTCTTCGATGCGCAACGACGAGATTGCAGCGAGAGAGGCGAGCGACGCCCCCACCTGCACAAGAAGTGTGTTGGAGGCTCCCATCACCACGGTGAGCCACCCCGCGATACCCCTGCCCGCCGCGTCTGCGGAGGCGCCGGACGCGGTGATGATGCCGTTCCCCTCGACCAGCTCATCCCCCGAGAGCGCCTGCTGCACCAACGCCTGATCGGCGAGGCTGAAGAAAACCGATGACAAACCGGCTATGAATGCGACGACGAACAGGTGGGTGACCGTAAGCATTCCAAACCAGTACGCAACCGGAAGTGTCGCGAGCGACGCTATCCGTGCCACGAGGGACCAGACAATGACAGGCTTGCGCTTCCAGCGGTCAACCCATACTCCGATAGGCAGGCCGAAAAGCAGCCAGGGCAGGAACGCCATGCCGGCAAGGGCCGCCACCGCAAAGTCGCTGGCCGCGAGCTCAACCGCCGCAATGATCGGCAGGGCGACAGCTGCAACGGCAGTGCCGAAAACGCCTACCGTAGCCGATAACCACAGAGCCCTGAAGTTAGGATTGCGACTCACCAGGGAAGCTCTGGGTGCAGTCGTCTCGGCCATTCCCTTAGCGTAATGGAACGTCTCTGGTGATAAGCCCGGTTGTGGATGACTGGTCGGGAACGGGCCCGCACTCTTGACGAAACACCGCTTCGCACGGATTATGCAGAGCCGGTGGAGCAAAACCTGCGGAAAGTGGATGGGCTGGCCGATACGCCGGGTTCTGTCCTGCGGATCCGTGAGGAGCTGCAGTGGCGGCCATCCATCTACGAACGCCGTTGCCGGCGCCCTCCAGCGGCCTACCCGGACACTCGGGCGGGCAGCCCTCAACCGTGTCCTGTCTGGCCTTGCTCCGGGTGGGGTTTACCTAGCCGCTCCGGTCACCCAGTGCGCTGGTGGTCTCTTACACCACCGTTTCACCCTTACCCCCTCTGGGCGAACCAGCGGGGCGGTCTATTCTCTGTGGCACTTGCCTGCGGGTTACCCCGAGTGGGCGTTACCCACCACCCTGCCCTGCGGAGCCCGGACGTTCCTCGGGAGAAGCACGAAAAGCGCTTCACACGCGGCCGCCTGGCCAACCCATCCATTCCGATTCTACGCGCCGGGAGACGCCGTATGTGCCGCGGACCTGGTGTGCAGCATTTCGCTGATCCCTCGACGGTAGAGTGTTGAGGTGCTTATTCTGCTCCCGCCCTCTGAAGGAAAAACGGCTGCAGTCAAAGGGCGCCCCCTCGATCTGGCTTCGCTTGCATTTCCGGGGTTGACTGATGCCCGGTCGGAAGTGCTGGCCGCACTTGCGAAGACCAGCGCCCACCATGACGCACATGCTGTTCTCGGAGTGGGGAATTCCCTCGCGGCGGAAGTGCGCCGCAATACCGAATTGCGCCACGTTCCCGCCGCGCCGGCCCACTCCATCTACTCCGGAGTGCTCTATGATGCCCTGGGATACCGCAGCATGACCCCCACGCAAAAGCGAAAGGCGGATTCCGCCGTCGTCGTCGTTTCTGCACTGTGGGGTGCCGTCGGGTTCACCGATGCAGTGCCGGCCTACCGGCTCTCGATGTCAGTTGACCTGCCTGGCACGGGCAGGCTGGCATCCTTCTGGCGGCAACGGCTCCGGTCCGTCCTCGATGAGCGGGCCGGCGATTCACTCATCGTCGACTGCCGCTCAAGCACCTACGCCACCGTGTGGTCCGGAGTGCCGGAGCGAACGGTCGCAGTGAACGTGTTCCAGCAACGCAAGGGAGTGAGGACGGTCGTCTCCCACTTCGCCAAACAGACCCGCGGCGAACTGGCTCGTCACCTACTCACCCGCAGGGGAAAACCGCCGGCGACACCAGAGCAATTACTCCGGGCCGCATCGGAGCGATGGACGTGCGACCTCGTGCCTGCAACCAGTAGGAAAGCGGCTCAACTGAACGTTGTCCTGGCACACTCCGCCTGACTCGTCCTGGTCCCGGGGCTATGCGCGTTCTGGTCCGCAACGAGTTCAACCTCAAACCCCTCTGCGTTCTCCAGGTAGGCTGCGTAATGCTCCCGCCCACCCGCGTAGGGGTGCCGATCACGGAACAGGAGGGTCCATCCATGGCTTCCAGCCCGGCGCGCGAGCAGGTCCACCTGCGCTCGCGTACCGGCGTTGAAGGCGAGGTGATTGACGCCTTGCCGGCGCCGCTCGTGTGGCCCCGACAGGACATCAGGGCCGGCCTCGAGCACGAGGTAGGTACCGTTGCCTGCCCAGCTTGCGCCGTTCTCCCAGCTGTCCTTGGGAAGGAACCCTAACCGTTCGAATAGCCACCCCATACTGCTGCGCGCGGCATTAAGATCCTGAATCCAGATCTCGACATGATGCAGGGTCCCTGACGCTATCCGTGGACCACCGACGTCGGCATTCTCGCCCGGCCTAGAATCTTCCTGCGGGCTCGGGGAGCTCTTGGGCTTCCACTCAACCCCTGCCATTCCTGCATCCATAGCCTCGTTCGAGAGCCTGTCTGCGTCCTTGTTCTTCTCGCGGGGAATCCACTCGTACTGGACGCGGCGGGAATCCACGATGCGGCGGGCCCGCCCGGCCAGCTTCTGCATGTCCGCATGCTTGATCTTCCAGCGTCCGCTCATCTGCTCGACGACAAGCTTCGAATCCATCTTGACAAGGATTCGACAGCCGGAGTCAATTTCATCCGCCAATGTGAGGCCCGCGAGGAGCCCCGAGTATTCCGCCACGTTATTGGATGCAATACCGATGTAGCCGGCTTTCTCCACGAGGATCGCGCCCGTCTTTGGATCACGTACCAGCGCACCGTAGCCCGCATGGCCCGGATTTCCCCGGGAGCCGCCGTCAGCTTCAACGATCAGGAGGTCACGGGCAGGGCCGTCAGGGCTCTCGTCGGTGGCGGAGGGAAATGCGTCGTCGAACAGTGTTCCGGCGGAGTCCTGCACTTTCTCAGCTTCCCCACTCGGACGAACGCACAAGGATGCAGCCAGAGTCGGGGCAGAAGACGACGTCGTCTGCCGCGGCGCGTGAGATGTCGGCGAGATCACCGGGGCTGAGCTCCATGCCTGATCCCTCGGACCGGCCGTGGAAGAGACGAGCCGCGCCGACTCCGCGCTTGGCCAGTGTCCTCTCGTAGATTGCGAGAAGGGCCGGCTCAAAAGAAGCCGCCAGTTGATCGCGTGCGGCCTGGACCTCGGCGCGCTCGGCATCGATCCGGCCCAGTTCCTCGTCCCGAGCCCGCTCAAGTTCCCCGAGCTGACTCCGGACTGTCTCCGACCTTTTGCGGGCATCATCCCGTGCTGCCCTCGCGGTTTCGACCCGCTCCATCACCTCGAGCTCGATATCCTCAAGGTCCGAGCGGCGCCGGGTGAGCGAGGTGACCTCACTTTGAAGCGCCGTGAGGTCCTTCGACGTGCCGGAGCCGCTGTTCAAGCGCTGCTCATCACGCTCCAGCCTTGTGACGACTGCCTGCACGTCATCCTCCGCGCGGGTGAGATCCCGCTCGGCATCCCCGAGGTTTGTGGCTGCAGACACCAGTGCGGACTCGGCGTCCGCTACCTGCGCTGCCAGCGCGACCAACTCAGGATTAGCGCTGACGGTGGCCGCTTGCCGCTGCAACTGATTGAGTTTGGAATCACTGGCCTGCAGGTCAAGAAGCCGTAGTTGTTCCGCCTGAGGTGCTTTTGCCACCGATAGTCCTCCGCCGTCGCCGAATTTCGTTGTCCGTCTACCTTATGGCACGCGCTTGAGCACACCGCGCGTCGGCAATTTTGTGCGGCCTGCTAGCCTTCACCGGGCGTGAGCACAAAATCCCAGGGGTCCGAATTAACGGCACTGACCCGGACGTCAACGGTGAATCCCTGATCGGACAGGACGTTGGACAGCGCGTTCGCCGCGGGCGTCAGCCAGAGCCACTCACTGCCGAAGTGGGACACATCAATAAGGTACGGGCGCCCGTTCACTGCGGCTTCCCGCGCTTCCAGTGCCGGGTGGTGCCGGAGGTCCGCGGTCACGTAGACATCAGCCTGGCTTGCACGCACCTGATCGAACAGGTTGTCCCCCGCCCCGCCGCAGACAGCTACCCGCCGGACAAGACCGTGACGATCACCGGCCACCCGCATTCCGCCGGCAACAGCGGGCAGCAGACCGAAGACCAGCTCCGCAAATTCTCCAAGCGAAGTCACCTCTGCCAGATCGCCGACGCGGCCGATACCTTCTTCAGGCAGCCCATCGGCTGAACCTGCGAGCGGTTCCACATTGGTCAGTCCGAATGCGTCAGCGAGGACGTCCGAAACGCCGCCAACCGCGCTGTCCCCATTTGTGTGCACAGTAACCAGCGCGCAGCCTGCCTCGATGAGCCCGTGGACGGCCGCGCCCTTGGCATGGGTGGCCGCCACCGAATTCACCGGCTTCAACATGAGCGGATGATGCGCAACGATGAGATCCGCTCCAAGTTTCCTGGCATCGCCGACGACAGCCTCCGAGGGATCCACAGCGAAGACAATCGTCGAAACCTCCCGATCCGGACGACCGACAACAAGGCCGACGGCGTCCCATCCCTCCGCCAGCGACTCGGGCCACAATTCTTCGATTGCGAGCAGGACGTCGCCGACAGTGGGTCTCGAGTCACTCGCCTCGTCCACTGCTGGGGAGTGTTCTTCGTCAGCTTCCATAGCCCTAGTTCTACCAGCTTCCAAAAGCCCGGTCAGGCTTCGGCGCCAACTCGCTGTGCCCTGGTGCGGTGCGACGGGAATCATCGCGCTGATCGAAGCATTGTTAACACCATGATGACTTTCGTGCTGGGCGGGGGCTGCTTTTGGTGCCTCGATGCCGTCTACCAAAAAACCCAGGGTGTAACAGAGGTCGTGTCCGGCTATACCGGTGGCCACGACCCCGAACCCAACTACGATTCCGTGTGCTCCGGCATCACCGGTCACGCGGAGGTCGTTGCCGTCACTTTCGATGAGACGGTGGTGCCCGTCGAAGTGATCTTCGGCATCTTCTTTGCTTCACATGATCCGACAACGCTCAACCGCCAGGGTTACGACGTCGGCACGCAGTACCGCTCATCAATGTTCTACCAGGACGCTGAGCAAAAGGAGCTGTTCGAGCGCGCCATCGAGCGGCATCAGGAGGACTGGGCAAACCCGATCGTGACCGAGGTGGTCCGCCTTCCGCGGTTCTACGTAGCCGAGGAGTATCACCAGAACTTCTACGCCAAGCACCCGGAGCAGGGCTACTGCCAGGTGATTATCAATCCGAAGCTTGCCAAAGCCCGGAAATATTACGCTGAATGGCTCATGGCATAGTTCTGCTTCCGGCCGCTGACTAGGCTGAGCACAGTTTTGCTTCAACTCCTTCACCTAACCCAGACAGGAATCTCATGGCACCGATTTACGACGACGTCACCCAGTTGGTAGGACGCACTCCGCTGGTGCGCCTGAACCGCCTGACCGAAGGGCTGGATGCGGAAGTAGCGGTCAAGCTTGAGTTCTATAACCCCGCCAACAGCGTCAAGGACCGCATCGGCGTCGCAATCATCGATGCCGCCGAGAAAGCGGGGGCTTTGAAGCCGGGCGGCACGATCGTCGAGGGCACTTCGGGTAACACAGGTATCGCACTGGCCATGGTGGGCGCTGCCCGCGGCTACAAGGTTGTCCTCACCATGCCGGAGACCATGTCCACCGAGCGCCGGGTGATGCTGCGGGCCTATGGTGCGGAGATCGTTCTCACCCCCGGCTCCGAGGGCATGCGTGGAGCTGTAGATCGCGCGAAGGAAATCGTAGCCGCCAGCGACAATGCCATCTGGGCCCGTCAGTTCGCTAACGAAGCAAACCCGGCAGTTCATCGCGAAACCACTGCCGAGGAAGTGTGGAATGACACCGACGGCAAGGTGGACATCTTCGTCGCCGGAGTCGGGACCGGCGGGACCGTCACCGGCGTCGGGCAGGTACTCAAGGACCGGAAGCCGGGCGTACAGATTGTGGCCGTGGAGCCGGCGGATTCCGCAATCCTCAATGGTGGCGCGCCCGGTCCCCACAAGATCCAGGGGCTTGGGGCCAATTTCGTTCCCGAGATTCTCGATACCTCCATCTACGACGAGGTCATGGATGCCAGCGTCGAAGATTCCGTCCGTGTAGCACGTGCACTGGGTACCCAGGAAGGCATCCTCGGCGGTATCTCCTCCGGAGCCATCGTCTGGGCAGCACTGGAGTTGGCCAAACGTCCTGAAAACGCAGGTAAGCTCATTGTCGCCGTCGTCTGCGATTTCGGAGAGCGCTACATTTCCACCGTACTGTTCGACGACATCCGGGGTTAGTCATTTCTTCAACAGAGGGTGGTTTGTGAGCTTCCTAGCGAGAATGCGAGAAGACCTCGAGGCCGCCCGCGCCCATGATCCGGCAGCCCGAGGGGACGTCGAGAACGGAATCGTGTACTCAGGGCTGCACGCCATCTGGGTACACCGCCTGACGCATCGTATGTGGCGGGTTCCACCGCTACGGTTTCCGGCCCGGATCCTCGCCCAGACGGCCCGGTTCCTGACGGGTATCGAGATACACCCGCAGGCTACTATCGGCCGGCGCTTCTTCATAGACCACGGTATGGGTGTGGTGATCGGCGGCACCGCTGAAATCGGCGACGACGTCATGATGTATCAGGGAGTGACCCTCGGCGGGCGGTCCCTGGAGAAGGTCAAGCGGCACCCAACCATCGGCGACCGCGTCACGATCGGGGCCGGCGCCAAGGTTCTTGGTCCGATCACCATCGGTGCGGGCAGCGCGGTGGGTGCCAACGCCGTCGTTGTGAAGGATACGCCGCCCGACTCCATCATCACCGGCATTCCCGCGACTTTCCGTCACCGGGACTCCGCACGCGAAACGCTGCCTGCGGTGGATCCAGCCGAGTACATTGACCCGGCCCTGTATATCTAGCCAAAGCTGGCGAGAACGACAAATAGCGCCCCGGCGGATCGGATTGTTCCGCTGGGGCGCTATTTCGTGCTTCAGGTTTCCTAGTGTGTGTCGACGGCTTCGACTTCCGAGCGGTCTTCGCCCCAGAGCGTGTGGAATGTGCCCTCAGCGTCCACGCGGTTATAGGTGTGGGCTCCGAAGAGATCGCGGAGGCCCTGGGTGAGTGCGGCAGGCAGTCGTTTGCGGCGGAGGCCATCGTAGTAGGCCAGGGACGAGGAGAACACCGGAACCGGGATGCCCAACTGGACCGCAGTTGCAACGACGCGGCGCCATGCGGGAACCGCACCTGCAATGGATTCAGCGAACGCCGGAGCCAGGAGCAGGTTAGCCGGCCTCTCATCTCCCGCGTAAGCCTTCATGATGTCGTCGAGCAGCTCGGCGCGAATGATGCAACCGGCCCTCCAGAGTGAAGCGATCTCGTCGAGCTTCAGGTCCCAGCCGTACTCCGTTGCAGCCGCTGTCAGCATGTCAATGCCCTGGGCGTAGCTGACCAGCTTCGACGCGTACAGCGCGAGACGAACGTCTTCAACGAAACCCTCGGGCAATTCAACTGTGCCCTCGTGACCCTCAAGAATGCCCTGTGCAAGCTCACGCTGACCCCGCTGTGAGGAGAGGCCGCGTGCGAACACGGATTCCGCGATGCCTGAGGTGGGGCTACCGAGTTCAAGTGCCGAAACGACAGTCCAGCGGCCGGTACCCTTCTGGCCCGCTGAATCGACGACGACGTCGACGAACGGCTTGCCGGTGCGCTCGTCGGTGTGGGCGAGGACTTCAGCCGTGATCTCGATCAGGAAGGACGAGAGTGTTCCGGTGTTCCATTCGCTGAAGATCTTTGCCTGGTCTGCCGGCTCAATCCCAGCAGCAGTGCGAAGGACATCATAGGCCTCGCCAATAACCTGCATGTCGGCATACTCAATGCCGTTGTGCACCATCTTGACGAAGTGCCCGGCGCCGTCGGTGCCGATCCACCGGCAGCACGCCTCGCCGTTGTACTTGGCAGAGATCTTCTCCAGCATGGGACCAAGCGAGTCATAGGACTCACGTGAGCCACCGGGCATGATGGAGGGTCCGAGCAGCGCTCCCTCCTCGCCACCAGAAACACCGACCCCAACGAAGTGAAGATTCTTCTCCGCAAGCGCCGCTTCCCGCCGGCGCGTGTCTTCATAGTGTGAGTTGCCGGCATCAATGATGATGTCCCCCGCTTCCAGCAGCGGTTCGAGCTGCTCGATGACGGAGTCCACCGGAGCGCCCGCCTTTACCATGATGAGCACCCGGCGCGGCTTCTCCAGCGAGTCAACCAGTTCCTGGAGGGACTCCGTCCGGATGAAATCACCCTCGCTTCCGTGCTTCTCAAGCAAAGCATCGGTCTTCTCAACCGAGCGGTTGTGAAGGGCTACGGTGTACCCGTTGCGTGCGAGGTTCCGTGCCAGGTTTGCTCCCATGACGGCAAGGCCGGTCACGCCGATTTGTGCACTCATCAAGTCTCCATCTGCAGGTTGCCCCCGTGGTCAGGGACACATCACTTAGCGACGCCCCTGTGCGCCTTGGCTCTCCCACCCTATTACCGGCGTCATGTTCGAAGCCAGACGGCGCTTCCGCGCTGAGGTAATCCGTCGAAACATTCGTGCATGGAAGCGTCGAGCAAAAAGCACCGGATACGAACAAGAACAGACACGCGAAAAACCCCGCTGCCCAGGCCGCAGGGCCGGGAACAACGGGGTTTTTCTTGGTGGGTCCTACCGGGATCGAACCGATGACATCCACGGTGTAAACGTGGCGCTCTACCAGCTGAGCTAAAGACCCTTGACACGGCGGGGCTGGACTGACCTGTTCTCCACCACGAGGAATTACTGTACCGGATCGACGCTCTGCAATGCCAATCAGCGTCTCGCTGGTCCCACCTCCTCGGTCGTAGCCCCGGGTAAGGCGTCCGCGAGGTACGCCAACGATTCCGAGACGCCGAGTTCAAGCTTCAACGACGCGAAGTCGTCTCCTCGGGTTGCACCCCGGTTGATGATGACAACCGGTTTTGCCTGCTTGGCCGCATGGCGCACAAATCGCAGGCCGCTCATGACTGTCAGTGACGAGCCCGCAACCAGGAGGGCGCCGGCGTCATCCACCATCGCATACGCCCGATCCACGCGATCCTTGGGTACGTTTTCACCGAAGTAGACGAAGTCCGGCTTGAGCATGCCGCCGCACACCGGGCAAGGCGCAACCATGAAGTCGGAGGTGTCGTCAACATCGGCATCTGCATCAGGTGCAACGTCACCGGCGTTGCCGGTGCGCTCGAGGTACCCGGGATTGAGCCGCTCAAGCAGCCCCGCGATGTCCTGGCGGCTGAACAAGGTACGACAGCTCAGACACACCACGCGATCATACGTTCCGTGCAGATCCACAACCTTCGTGCTGCCGGCCGACGAATGCAGCCGGTCCACATTCTGTGTGATCAAGCCGGTCAGCAGCCCCCGCTGCTCCATCCGCACCAGGGCACGGTGGCCGTCGTTCGGGTGCGCCCGACGCAGGTGGTGCCAGCCGATATGGTTACGTGCCCAATAGCGCCGCCTTAGTGCGTCGTCGCCCACGAACTGTTGGTACGTCATGGGATTCCGGGGGACGGAATTCGGTCCACGGTAATCCGGGATACCGGAATCCGTGCTCAAACCTGCGCCAGTCAGAACAGTGAGGCGCAGATGCGCAAGAAGATCAGCCACCCCACGCAGGCTCGTCAGCTGCGAAGCCGTCAGAGAGCTTGCCGCGGCAGGCTCACCCCGGACGAATCCTGTTGTTCCGAATCCTGGGAGCGACGATGCGTGCGGCAGCGGCGAAGATGTCATCGCGGAGATTCTGCGGTGTGTTGGGAAAGACTGAGGAGAGCGGAACGGTAGGTCTCGAAGGCCCGGCCCTCTCCCAGAGGAGCGTCCACGCGCGAATTGATGAGTCCGGCAGGATCGATGAAGAAAGTACTTCGACGCGCATATCCCTCTGACAAATTCAGCACACGATACTGTTCAGCCACCTCACCGTGCGGCCAGAAGTCAGAGAGGAGGTCGAACCCGTATCCCCTCTGCTCTGCGTAAGTGCGCAGGGCATACCGGTGATCGATCGAGACGGCCAGCACTCTCGCGCTGCGGCTCCGGAACTCCCCCAGATTCGCCTGTAGTTCATCCAGTTCATCGGTGCAGACGCGGGAGAACGCGAACGGGTAGAACACCAGCACGACGGCGGTACCGCGCAGCGCGCTCAGACTGACCGGCTCCCCGTGTTGGTTGGGGAGTTCAAACCCCGGAGCAAGGTGGCCGGGCGCCGGCTGAATTGTCACCTACTGTTTGCGACGGGCCACTAGCCGGGTTGCCGCCCAGTCCCGGGAGACTCCGGCTGAAGACGTGGCATGAAGTCCGGCAGTAGGCGCTGCCTCCTGGATTTCAGACGGCGGGACATACCCGTCCCGGCCCGACTTCGGTGTCAGCAGCCAGACCACGCCGCCATCATCGAGCGAAGTCAGTGAATCCACCAGCGCATCCACCAGATCGCCGTCATCAGTACGCCACCATAGGACTACGCCGTCGACAACATCCTGATCGTCCTCCGTCAGCAGTTCCGATCCGATCTCATCTTCCAGATCCGCACGGAAGTCGAAATCAACATCCTCGTCGTACCCAAGTTCCTGAACAAGGTCGCCGTCCTTGAAACCCAGTTTGCCCGCCACGCTTCCTGCTGTGGCGGCTTCGGCCTCGCTCACTTTTTTCCTTCCGAAAGGCTGCGATTGTCACTGCGATTGTCTCGGTGGTGCCTCTGGCCCCGGATCCACAGTACGTTGATATGCATTATTACCAGCCAACACCCTTAAGCGCCACGCTTCAACCCGCGCTTTCCGCGCCGCCAGCACAACGACGACGGCCCGTCCGCCCGCGCCCGGACCTTCGCCAGCCGGAAACAGCCGGTGAGCAGAGGAAAGAGAGGGGTGTTCGGTGAGGGCGTAACCTGGCCCCACCGGTACCCGTTCAGCTACGCATCAAACAGCCCGCGGGGCTAGAGTGTCACAGTGAATCCATAGGTGCGGCGAACGCCGACCGGATTCTGACCGCTTCGACGAGCAACGGCCCGAAGCACGAAGTCGTAGACGTCGCAGACATAATCTGCGGATTGGGAGGGTTTGGCATGGTTGCTGATCAGGGGATTGTGGGTTCGGGTGTTGGTGGGGATTCGGATCCTGAGGAGACGGCTGAGTGGATTGAGTCCTTTGATCAGTTGATTGATCAGCGTGGTTCTGATCGTGCCCGTGATGTTTTGGGGCGTTTGCTGGCGCGTGCTGGTGGCCGGTCGGTGGGTCTTCCCAGTGTTGTGACTACTGATTATGTGAACTCGATTCCGGTCGATGAGGAGCCTGAGTTCCCTGGGGATGAGGAGATCGAGCGGAAGTACCGGGCGTGGATGCGGTGGAATGCTGCGGTGATGGTGCATCGGGCGCAGCGTCCGGAGATCGGTGTGGGTGGCCATATTTCCACGTATGCGGGTGCGGCGACCCTGTATGAGGTGGGGTTCAATCATTTCTTCAAGGGTAAGGACCACCCCAGTGGTGGAGATCAGGTGTTCTTCCAGGGCCACGCGTCGCCGGGGATGTATGCGCGGGCGTTCCTGGAGGGCCGGCTGACCGAGGAGGATCTGGACGGGTTCCGGCAGGAGAAGTCCAGGGCCGGTCATGCGTTGTCCTCGTATCCGCACCCCAGGTTGATGCCGGAGTTCTGGGAGTTCCCGACGGTGTCGATGGGGATCGGGCCGATGAACGCGATCTATCAGGCGCAGTCCAACCGGTATCTGCAGAACCGCGGGTTGAAAGACACCAGTGATCAGCAGGTGTGGGCGTTCCTGGGGGACGGGGAGATGGATGAGCCCGAATCGCGTGGGTTGTTGCAGTTGGCGGCCAATGAGAATCTGGACAACCTGAACTTCGTGATCAACTGCAACCTGCAGCGCCTGGACGGGCCGGTGCGTGGTAACGGGAAGATCATGCAGGAACTCGAGGCGTTTTTCCGCGGTGCCGGGTGGAACGTGATCAAGGTGGTGTGGGGCCGGGAGTGGGATGACCTGCTCGCCAAAGACACCACCGGGGATCTGGTGAAGATCATGAACGAGACCGCTGACGGGGATTACCAGACCTACAAGGCAGAATCCGGTGGGTTTGTGCGCGATCACTTCTTCGGGAAGACCCCGGCCACGAAGGATCTCGTGGCGGATATGGATGATGCGCAGGTGTGGGGACTCAAGCGCGGCGGGCATGATTACCGGAAGGTGTACGCGGCGTACAAGGCCGCCACCGAGTTCAAGGGCAAACCGACCGTGATTCTGGCCAAAACGGTCAAGGGATACGGGTTGGGTTCACACTTCGAGGGCCGTAACGCGACCCACCAGATGAAGAAACTCACCCTTCAGGACCTCAAGGACTTCCGCGACCACCTGCGCATCCCCATCCCCGACGAAGCACTCGAAGCCGACCTCTACAACGCGCCCTACTACCACCCCGGACCCGACTCCCCCGAAATCAAATACCTCCACGAACGCCGCAAGGCCCTCGGAGGGTACCTACCGGAACGCCGTACCAAGCATTCAGAGGTCGCCCTCCCGGGAGACAAGACCTATGAAGTGGCCAAGCGCGGCTCGGGGAAGCAGCAGGCCGCCACCACGATGGCCTTCGTCCGCCTCCTCAAGGACCTCATGCGGGACAAGGAGTTCGGCAAGCGGGTGGTGCCAATCATTCCGGACGAGGCCCGGACGTTCGGCATCGATGCCTTTTTCCCGACAGCGAAGATCTACAACCCCAAGGGCCAGAACTACCTCTCGGTAGACCGCGACCTGGTCCTCGCGTACAAGGAATCGATTCAAGGCCAAATCCTCCACGCCGGCATCAATGAAGCCGGATCAGTTGCTGCGTTCACCGCGGCTGGCACGGCGTACGCCACGCAGGGCGAGCCGCTGATTCCGATCTACGTGTTCTACTCGATGTTCGGATTCCAGCGCACGGGAGATTCCTTCTGGGCAGCCGGTGACCAGATGACCCGCGGGTTCATCATCGGCGCCACCGCAGGCCGTACCACCCTCACCGGCGAAGGCCTCCAACACGCCGACGGACACTCACCCATCCTTGCCTCCACCAACCCCGCCGTCATCACCTACGACCCGGCCTACGGATACGAGATCGGACACATTGTCCACGATGGCCTCGAGCGGATGTACGGTAACGGCAACGCAGTCTCCGGGGCCGATCCCAACGTCATGTACTACCTCACTGTCTACAACGAGCCCATCATCCAGCCGGTAGAGCCGGAGAACCTCGATGTGGACGGGCTGCTCCGCGGCATCTATAAGCTCAAGGACGGGCATTCCGCGGAGAATACTCCGAGGTCACAGATCCTGGCCTCCGGCGTGGCCGTCCCGTGGGCGCTCGAGGCGCAGCGCATTCTTGCCGAGGAGTGGAATGTCTCCGCCGATGTGTGGTCGGTGACCTCGTGGACGGAGCTGCGGCGTGACGCACTCGCCGCCGAGGAGGAGGCGTTCCTCAACCCCGATGCAGAGGCCCGCGTTCCCTTCGTCACCAAGCGGCTCGGCGACGCACCCGGACCGATCGTGGCCGTCACCGACTACATGAAGGCTGTTCCGGATCAAATCCGCCAGTTCCTGCCGCAGGACTTCGCCACACTCGGAGCGGACGGGTTCGGCTTTTCAGACACACGCGCCGCAGCCAGGCGGTACTTCAAGATCGACTCCCACTCCGTCGTCGTACGCACTCTTGAGCTCCTCGCGAAGCGGGGAGAGGTAGACGCAGACGCTCCGCGCCAGGCAATCGAGAAGTACGCGCTCCTCGACGTCAACGCGGGAACAACGGGCAACGCGGGCGGAGACTCCTAACCCTTTCTGTTCGAGCAGGGTCCGCCGGCATCCATGTGAGCCCGGCGGATCCTGCTCGTATTTTTAAGCCGTTCCTTTGTAGCCTTCGTACAAAATGGAGCCTTGGGTGGCAGAGCCGTATGCTCGTTCAATGGCATCGCCCACTCCGCCGCGCGGAACATCCCTGCCCATTCCGGATCCGGCGACGGTAGACCGGCTGCGGACACAGATCGGCGCGCTTTCGACGGCCACCCTGAAACAATTGGATTCTTCCCTTCCCTGGTACCGCAATCTGCGTCCCGACGAGCGGTCCGCGCTTGGCCTGGTCGCCCAGAAGGGCATCGCATCCTTCGTCAACTGGTATCAGAAGCCGGTCTCCCCTGCCTGGGTCCTCAGTGATGTATTCGGGACTGCCCCCACCGAACTCACGCGTTCCATCAGTCTCCAGAAAGCTCTCCAGCTCATTCGCGTCGTCGTGCAGGTAGTGGAGGATCAGGTTCCTGACCTTGCCGCGGACGCCGACCAGTGGCCGCTTCGGGAGGCCGTGCTCAGGTACTCCCGAGAGGTCGCTTTTGCGGCAGCCGATGTCTATGCCCGGGCGGCCGAAACGCGCGGTTCATGGGATACGCGGCTTGAAGCGTTGGTGGTGGACGCCATTCTGCGGGGAGAAAGCTCCGACGCACTGCGCTCCCGGATCGCTGCGGTGGGCTGGAAGTCCCAGGCACCGATCACGGTCATGGTTGGCAGCTCTCCCGCTGAACCGAACGCCATGTTCCTTAATGAGCTACGCCGCACAACAGGCCGGCTGGCGGAAGACACCCTGGTAGGTATCCAGGGGGATCGCCTCATCCTTGTCCTCGGAGGCGTCCAGGACCGCGATAACTCCTATTCCAGGCTGAGCGAGCTTTTCGGACCGGGCCCAGTAGTCTATGGGCCTGAATCAGCTTCCCTCGTTGCCGCCAGCGGTTCCGCCCAGGCCGCCTTCGCGGGGCTCACGGCCGCGCGCGCGTGGCCGTCGGCCCCACGTCCGGTAGCTGCCGACGATCTATGGCCGGAACGCGTCATTTCCGGCGACGAAACGGCCCGCAAGGCGCTGCTGCGAAACATCTACCGCCCTCTTGCCAGTGCGCAGAACGGTCTTGAGGAGACGCTCTCGGCGTACATCGCCCTCGGACATTCCCTGGAAGCTACCTCCCGCGAACTGTTCGTCCATGCCAATACGGTGCGTTACCGCCTGCGGCGCGTGTGCGACATCACGGGGTGGGATCCGCTGCTTCCACGCGAGGCTTTTGTTCTCCAGACGGCCCTCGTCATCGGCCGTCTCTCTCCGCCGCCAAGAGGTGCAGCGGAGCGTCCGTCGACACGAATGGATCGGTCGGCATCGTTGTAGACTTCCTACAAAGTGGCTCGGGGAGCTTCGTGCACCCGAACACCCTGCTTCTGACCGCCCATTTGGAAAGCTTGATACGTGCTTGCAATTCTCTGCCCTGGACAAGGCTCCCAGTCCCCCGGATTCCTCAATCCCTGGCTTGATCTCCCGGGTGTACGCGAGCATCTGGCGGCTCTCAGCGAATCCGCCGGTGTCGACCTGGTGCGGCACGGCACTGTTTCTGACGAAGAAGCCATCCGGGATACGGCAGTGGCACAACCGCTCATCGTTGCTGCTGGCCTGGTCGCTGTCCGTGTGCTTCTCGGTACTACACCGTTGACCTCCGCCACAGTCGTGGCCGGGCACTCGGTGGGTGAATTGACCGCCTCCGCCGTCGCGGGCGCACTGACCGAGCAGGACGCAGTCGCGCTGGTACGCACCCGTGCGCAATCAATGGCGGCGGCAGCCGCCGCCACGCCGACCGGTATGAGCGCTGTTCTGGGCGGGGAGCCCGCCGATGTCGCTGACACTTTGCAACGGCACGGACTTACCGCTGCGAACGCCAATGGCGGCGGCCAGATTGTTGCGGCCGGCACACTCGATCAGCTGGCTTCACTTGCTGCCGACCCGCCACAGAGAGCGCGCGTTATCCCACTCAAGGTGGCGGGTGCCTTCCATACCCACCACATGGCTCCCGCGGTAGAAGCCCTTGAAGCTCTTCGGCCCTCACTTTCACCCACGGCTCCCCTCGCCACGCTACTTTCCAACTACGACGGCGAACCAGTCGCCTCCGGGGAGCTGAACCTTGATAGCCTGATCGCGCAGATCTCCCGTCCCGTTCGATGGGACCTGTGCATGCAGCGGCTTCAGGACATGGGCGTCTCGGGAGTGCTTGAGCTTCCGCCCGCGGGTACGCTGACAGGGCTGGCGAAACGCGGGATGCGCGGCACAGCCAGCCTCGCAGTCAAAACGCCTGAGGACATCGACAACGCGCGGGACTTTATGGAAGAGCATTCGCGCACCGCTCCCCCGGCGGACGCCCCCATCGTCAAAGGAAACGCGTGACTACACCTACCCTCAAACAGTCCACACTGCGCGAGCACACCCGCATTCACGGCCTGGGCATCTACCGTCCCGAGGTAATTGTCACAAACGAGGACATCTGCCAGTGGATCGATTCGTCCGACGAATGGATCCGTCAACGAACGGGGATCGTCACGCGTCACCGGGCTGACAAGGACACCAGTGTCATCGATATGGGAGAAGCAGCAGCGCGGGCCGCTCTCACGGATGCAGGTATCGAAGCCTCGCAGCTGGGCGCTGTGCTGGTCTCGACCGTCACACATCCGTACGCAACCCCGTCCGCAGCCGCGCAACTGGCTGACCGCCTGGGGGCTACCCCTGCGCCGGCGTATGACATCTCGGCGGCCTGCGCCGGTTACTGCTACGGCATTGCCCAGGCCGATGCTCTGGTGCACGCGGGAACTGCCGATTACGTACTCGTGGTTGGCGTGGAGAAGCTCTCCGATTTCATTGACAACACGGAACGCACTATTTCCTTCCTGCTTGGTGATGGAGCCGGAGCAGTTGTCATTGGTCCCTCGGACTCGCCCGGCATCGGCCCTTCTGTATGGGGCTCGGACGGCAGCAAGCACGAATCGATTCGTATGACGCATTCGCTGCTCGATGTGCGTGAACTCTCTTCTGCGGCGCTTTCGGGCGGCCCGGAAGCGCTGGCCTCAGCCGCGGAATCCGCAATCTGGCCCACCATGCGCCAGGACGGCCCGACCGTTTTCCGGTGGGCGGTCTGGGAAATGGCGAAAGTGGCGCAGCAGGCGCTCGACGCCGCCGGAATCCGAGCAGAGGACCTCGTTGCCTTCGTCCCGCACCAGGCGAACATCCGGATCATTGACGAGATGGTGAAACAGTTGGGACTGCCCGAGCATGTGGCTGTCGCTCGGGATATTGTCGATGCCGGCAACACCTCCGCTGCTTCGATTCCCCTTGCAATGCATCGCCTGTTGTCCGAGAACCCAGACCTTAGCGGAGGTCTTGCCCTGCAGATTGGGTTCGGGGCCGGGCTCGTCTTTGGAGCCCAGGTGGTTGTGCTCCCGTAGTTTTCCACTTCAGCCCGCACCGTGCGGTCTGATCGAATCGATCCGGATACACCGGACTCAAAGAAAAGGAGCCATCATGGCTAGCAACGAAGAGATCCTCGCAGGACTGGCAGAAATCGTCAACGAAGAGACCGGTTTGGCGCCCGAGTCCGTGGAGACGGACAAGTCCTTCACCGACGACCTGGACATTGACTCAATTTCCATGATGACCATCGTTGTCAACGCCGAGGAGAAGTTCGGCGTGCGCATTCCGGACGAGGAAGTCAAGAACCTCAAGACCGTCGGCGATGCAGTGAATTTCATCGCCAACGCACAGTCCTAGTGGCGTGCGGCGGTGGCTTCCTGAAGTCGCCATCGCCGCCTCATCAGGCACATTTTCCACACGGAAACAACGACGCATCAGAGAGTGAACCATGGCACGCAAAGTAGTCATCACCGGCTTGGGCGCCACCACCCCCATCGGCGGCGATGTTCCCACCATGTGGGCAAACGCGCTGAAGGGCGTCTCCGGCGCGCGCACCATCGAGGCCGACTGGGTCGCCGAGTACGAGCTACCGGTCACTTTCGCCGCCCAGGTTTCGACTCCGGCAAGCGAAGTCCTTTCCCGCGTGGAGGCCAAGCGAATGGACCCCTCCACCCAGTTCGCGGTCATTGCTGCGCGTGAAGCATGGCGCGACTCCGGGATCGAAGAGGTTGACCACGATCGCTTCGCCGTGGCTTTCGCTACCGGAATCGGAGGCGTGTGGACCCTCCTGGATGCTTGGGATACCCTCCGGGCCAAGGGACCGCGGCGAGTCCTGCCGATGACGGTTCCCATGCTCATGCCCAACGGCCCGGCAGCAGCAGTGAGTCTTGATTTGGGGGCCCGCGCGGGGGCACATACTCCCGTGTCCGCGTGCGCATCCGGAACCGAAGCCCTTCATCAGGGACTTGAACTGATCCGGTCCGGAAAAGCCGACGTGGTCATGTGCGGTGGCGCGGAAGCCGCTATCCACCCGATGCCGATTGCGGCGTTTGCTTCCATGCAGGCTCTGTCTCGCCGCAATGATGATCCCGAGCACGCCTCCCGCCCCTATGATGTGGACCGCGACGGCTTTGTCATGGGCGAGGGCGCAGGAGCATTGCTACTCGAGGCGGAGGAGCATGCTCTTGCGCGCGGCGCAAAAATCTATGGGGAACTGGCGGGAACATCCGTCACCGCGGATGCGTATCACATCACTGCGCCGGATCCCGGGGGGCTCGGTGCTACCCGGGCTCTGAAGGCAGCGATGTTCGACGCGCGTGTTCAGCCGTCCGATATTGTGCATGTCAATGCACACGCCACATCCACGCCTGTCGGGGACCAGCCGGAGTATGTCGCCCTCAAGACCGCGCTGGGCAACCAGGTGGAGTCAGTGGCTGTTTCGGCTACCAAGTCGCAGACAGGGCACCTGCTTGGAGCATCCGGTGCTGTTGAGGCGGTTATGACCGTGCTCGCCGTCTATGAGCGACGGGCACCGGTTACCATCAACCTCGAGAACCAGGACCCGCAGATTCCGCTGGACGTGGTCACCTCCGCACGCGATCTGCCCTCGGGTGATGTCGTGGCGCTCAGCAACTCCTTTGGTTTCGGCGGCCACAATGCGGTCATCGTGGTGAAGAACGTCTAACCTGCGGGAAGTGACGCAGAGCAGGAATGCGGCCCGGGTACCAACTGGTACCCGGGCCGCATTGCCTCGAAGCGCAAGCGAATCAGTTAGCCGACTTGATGCAGCCAGCGGACTGGAGCTCCCTCTCCGGCATGCCGGAACGGTTCCAGTTCCTCATCCCATGATTCACCCAGTGCAAGCGAAAGTTCGTGGTAGACGGCCGCCGGATCACCGGCACCAGCCTCGTATGCATACCTGATGCGATCTTCGGTGACCATGACATTGCCGTGGACATCGGTGGTCGCGTGGAAGATGCCCAACTCCGGGGTATGCGACCAGCGGCCGCCGTCAGCGCCGGCGCTCTGCTCTTCGGTTACCTCGTAACGGAGGTGCGCCCACCCCCGCAGGGCAGAAGCCAGCTTAGCCCCGGACCCTTGCGCCGCAACCCAGGAGAGTTCCGCGCGGAACATTCCGGGCGCAGCAGGCTGCGGAGACCACTGCAAATCCACGCGCTGGTCAATGACCGATCCGACGGCCCACTCGATATGAGGGCACAACGCAGAAGGGGCTGAGTGTAGATACAAAACACCGCGCGCCATCACAACAGACATTCCATCCTCCATAGCTGTAGGTACGTCTTCCCCAACGACCTTCAGTTACAGGTGGTAGCGCCTGAGTTGCAGCGTGGCGATGATTTTCAGTGACGTTTCACTGGGGCTCTCAGTCCACGAGTATTGAACTAGCATCATTCTGCCCTATGAAAGCGAACGGCGCCACTGTACTTACCTCCGCAGTATCCATAGCGCGCCATGGGAAAAATTGCCTGCGGTCATGCCCGAGGGTGAGCCTGCTCGTAACTTCGGCGAAGCCGGTCTACTGAGACATGGGTATACAACTGAGTGGTTGCCAGGCTTTGGTGCCCGAGAAGTTCCTGCACTGCTCGTAAATCCGCGCCGCCGTCGAGCAGATGGGTAGCGGCCGTATGCCGCAGAGCGTGCGGGCCTCTGGCGCCGGTGCCATCGACCGACGCGAGCAATCTTTCCACGATGGACCGGGCCTGACGCTGGTCGAGGCGGCGCCCCCTTGGTCCGAGGAACAGAGCGGTCCCGCTGTCGGGACCGATCCAGAGCCTTCTTCCGCGTGTGAGCCAGTCGTTGAGTGCGTGAGCCGCCGGCACGCCATACGGCACGGTGCGCTCCTTGTTGCCCTTGCCGAGCACACGGACAGTGCGTCGATCGTGGTCGAGGTCGTCGATGTCCAGGCCAACCAATTCACCGACACGGATGCCGGACCCGTACAGCAACTCAAGCACAGCACGGGAGCGAAGCGCTGCGGGGTCGCCTTCCAGCGCCGCCTCTAGGGTGGATGCCAGCAAGGGCTGCAGCTGGGATTCCGACAGGACGTCAGGTAGACCGTTCTGACGGCGAGGCGCTTTCAGCCGGAGTGCGGGGTTGTCTTGCAAGTAACCTTCACGGGTAGCCCAGGCGAGAAAATTGCGGACCGTTGCTGCACGGCGGGCAATGGTTGCCCTGGAGAGCCCGTGCTGATCAAGTGAACCAAGCCATGCCCGCAGGCAACTCAAATCCACCTCCGTGAGATCCGCGATACCCCGCTCGGCCGCGAAAGATGCAAATTCCGCAAGGTCTCCCCGGTAAGCGCGCACAGTGTGGATTGAACGATTCCGCTCCCTGGAGAGGTAGCCGATGAATCCCTCCGCTTCACGGGTGAAAGGAGGTGGAAGGCTATCTCCAGAGAGTCCGCTCATGGCCTCCCTCTCCGTTCTGTCTGTGACGTGCTCCGTCTGCGACGCATGATCCAGCGGGTTCAGTCTGCGCCAGGATGCGTCGGCTCTCAAGGAGGCTCTCCGCCGCGGAGTGCAATTGCCCAGAACAAAGAAGCGGCGCTGCTGGTTGCTCCGTTACCTTCGCGGCAGGAATTCAGGCGGCCGCTCCGGCTGCAACCGTAGCTTCCAGTTCGAGCAGCGCACGTTTGACGGCGACGCCCGCCGCATAGCCTGTGATTGCTCCGCCGGCGCCCACTACACGATGCCCTGGTATGACCAGGGACAACGGATTGGCGCGTACCGCAGCACCAACTGCCCGCCCCATCAGTTCATTGCCCAGACCTTCTGCGATGTCTTTGTAGGTGCGGGTTTCTCCGTACGGAATATCAGCAACGGCTCCCCAGACGGCACGCTGGAACTCCGTCCCGGCGGGCAGACCATACGACAAAGGCTCGGCAACGGTTCCACTGAAGTACCCGCGAAGCCAGTCACTCGTCCTAAGGAACACCTCGGACGCAGCTTCTTCATTGATGGCGGGCGGCTCCTCCGGAGCAGGTTTCAAGGAAGAGCGGTGCTGGGAGTCCGCCTGGATGGGCAATCCAAGCAGAACCGGAGAGGGCTCCGGCGAATGATACTCGTGGTAGGCCCCAACGAGCGAGTCGTTCCCGGCCACGAGGACCAGTCCCCCGATCGGACTGTCGATGATCGTGAAGATGTTCATGGTTGTTTCCTCTCTTGATGATTCATTACTGCAGGGTTGCGATGCTTTGCGGCGGGAATCGCTGACGATTCACCGGGAGCGCTTCCGCCATCCGCCGTCGTCAGTTCGCTGGGCGAGCCCGTCGGTCTCCAGGCGGCCGAGCCCCGCAAGAACGCCGGGAACACTGAGACCGGCGACCGTCGCAAGCTTGTCCACTGTTGAGGACGAGCGAACCGGGAGAGCGTCCAGAAGCAGCAGGTCCTCGACCACCAGTCCGTCGTGCAGCGCCGGCTTGTCCTCACGTTTTTCCTCAAGCTCGGCGAGCAGGGGGCCAGTCAGCTCCGCCACCTCCGCGGCGTCTGTGACACAGATGGCGCTACCCTCCCGGAGGAGCCGATGACATCCAGCTGAATTGACGGAATGGACAGAACCGGGCACCGCTCCGACCGAGCGGCCCAGGCCGGCCGCGTGATGAGCTGTGCTGAGCGCTCCCGAACGCCATCGTGCCTCGACCACCACTGTGACCGAGCTGAGCGCAGCGATGATCCGATTCCGTTGGAGGAACCTGTAACGCGTGGGCGAGGACCCCGGTGGGACCTCCGACACGAGCAGTCCCTCACGAGCTACTTCACGCAGCAGATCCTCATTTCCGGCGGGGTAGTATCGGTCGATGCCGCAGGCAAGGACGCTCAGGGTCGGCAGCGGGTGATCCTCCCGTGCTGCCTTCAGCGCTCCACGGTGAGCTCGCGCGTCAATCCCATAGGCACCCCCGGAAACGACGGTGTACCCGCGCGCGACAAGACCGGCTGCCAGATCTCCGGTCACCTCCAATCCGTAACTGGTGCTGTCCCGTGACCCGACGACCGCCACTACGCGTTCCTGCGAAGGGATCGGCGCGGGGTTGTCTCCGCGTACCCACAGGCACATTGGTTCTTCAAGCTGAAGATCCGCGAGGGCTTTCGGCCACCAGTCCGACTCGGGGATGAGCAGGGTGCCTCCAAATCTGCGAACCGTTTCCAGATCCCTGAGGGGTGCGAGTGCGCCGACGCGAGTTTGCCAGCGGGCGATCGCCTGGATGAGGACATCCGTCCTCACCCGGTGTCCGCTTGCGTCCAGCACCTCGAGGAACGCGCGGTGTACCTGGGGACCACACGTTGTCGCGCCCGTGGCAATCTGCAGTGCTTCCACGGGTCCTGCCGCGGCCACGAGGGCCAGACCGACATTGTCCAATGGTTCGAGGAGCCGAGCCAGTGCGGCGCGGGCAATCTGCTCGTCGCTCCACACGGAGCCGGTCATGCCGGCTCCTCCTGGGTTCGAAAGAGCAGCGCCGTGGTGACGTCGTCTGCATTGGGCGAGGACCTTCCCGCCAAATCAGCGATTGTCCACGCAACGCGGAGCACACGGTCATAGCCACGCTTGGTGATGGCTGCCTTCTCTATCTTCTTGTCCACCGAGACAGTCGCCTTTCGGGTGAGCCGGAGGTCGTTGTGCAGCAGTGGCGCGGGAACTTCCGCGTTGGTCGAAAGCTCCCACTTGCTGAGCCGCTCGTGTTGAGCGGCTCGAGCAGCCGCAACGCGTGTGGCCACCGCAGCGGATGAATCCGCTGTGGCTGTGCCGGAGAAATCCTGCAGGGCGACCCGGTGTACAGCCAATTGCAGGTCGACGCGGTCGAGGAGCGGAGCGGACATGCGGTCGAAGTAGCGCCGGCGTTGCTGAGCTGAGCAGTTGCAGCCGATTCCCTTACCTGTAGCTTGTCCGCAGGGGCAGGGATTTGCGGCGAGAATCAGCTGAAAGCGTGCCGGATAGGTGGCAGTTCCTGCCGCGCGGTGGAGGACCAGTTCGCCGCTCTCCAGCGGTTCGCGAAGCGCATCCAGAATGCGGCGCTGGTATTCCGGTGCTTCGTCAAGAAACAGAACCCCGCGATGGGCGCGGGAGGCCGCACCCGGACGGGGTATGCCGCTGCCTCCACCGATGATCGATGCCGCGCTGGCGGTGTGATGCGGACTTTCGAACGGCGGCCGCCGTTGCAGCTCCCGACAGAATTCACTGCTGCCCAGGGAATGTATGGCGGTAACCTCCATAGCCTGCTTGTCGGTGAGGTCCGGGAGGATGCCGGGCATGCGCTCGGCCAGCATGGTCTTCCCGGCTCCTGGCGGGCCCACCATCATCAGGTTGTGTGCTCCGGCGGCAGCCACTTCCACCGCGAAACGAGCCTCGGACTGGCCGGCTACGTCAGACATGTCCTTCGGTATGACTACGGCGCCGGGCTGGTCTGCCCGCGCTGAAGCCTCGGACAGCTGCGGGGCAGGAAGTTCGACACACGCCGGATCCGCGCCGAACGCCAACGCGACCTCAGCGAGTGAGTCATAACTTCTCACCTCGGCACTCGGGACGAGGGCCGCTTCTGCGGCGTTCCCACTGGAGACGACGACGCTCGTAAAGCCGGCCTCCACGGCAGCCATGACTGCCGGGAGCACTCCACGAATGGGCCGAAGCCGGCCGTCCAGGCCGAGTTCGGAAAGAAACACGGTTCGCCCACAATTGCGCACATCCCCCGCCGCTGCCAAAGCGGACATGACGATTGCGAGATCGAAACCTGAGCCTCGCTTCGGCAACGACGCCGGAACCAGGTTGACTGTGATCTTCCGGCGGGTGAGGGGCAGGCCGGCATTGCGCGCCGCTGCACGAATTCGCTCTCTGGCTTCAGACAGTGAAGCATCCGGGAGCCCGAGCAGAACGAAAGCTGGAAGTGTCTGACCAATATCAGACTCAACTTCAACGATGTAGCCGTTCAATCCCACCAGGGAAACAGCATAGGAGCGGCCGAGCGGCATCAGCTCACCGCCCGCAGGTGCTCGATGACCGGTTCTTCCACGCCGCCATCCACGATCGCTACGGCGTCCACCCGGAAGCCGGAGAACCGGAGGTCGTGTGCCCGCGCCCAGCGCGATGCCAGAAGATACAGCCGTTCCAGTTTGCCCGGGGTGATTGCCTCTAACGGATGACCGTATGCCTCAGAGGACCTGGTCTTGACCTCAACAACCACCAGAGTGGCGCCGTCCACCGCTACAAGGTCAATTTCGCCGAGCGTACAGCGCCAGTTGCGATCAATAATCCGCAGCCCTGCGTCCTCAAGATAGCGCGCCGCGAGGGCTTCTCCCCGTTTGCCGAGCTCGTCCTTGTGTCTCATGAAAACACCTCCGGTACCAGCGTGGATCAACTGACTACCGGCGGCGCTCGGCTATATTCCTATGTGGGCAACTGCACTAAACCTGCCCGGTTGTGGAGCAGGAGTCAGGCCCCCAGTGATCCGTCCTTCGGAAGTGGGATGTCATCGGTCTTGGCCAGCTCCTCGACGTTTACGTCCTTGAACGTGATGACACGCACGGTCTTGACGAACCGGGCCGAGCGGTAAACGTCCCACACCCATGCGTCATTCAGCGTGAGATCGAAGTAGATTTCCCCCTCCGCCGAACGGGCCTGAAGGTCAACGTGGTTAGCAAGGTAGAACCGGCGCTCCGTTTCGACCACGTAGTTGAAGAGGCTGACGACATCGCGGTACTCACGGTAGAGCTGCAATTCCATGTCGGTTTCGTAGTTTTCGAGATCTTCGGCACTCATGACCCCATCATCTCCCAATATCGCCGGCAGCCACGCCGGGACCCGCAATAGCGGTGCCAAGACGCCACGTCCGACGATGTTCGACGCATGGACCCAGCCCGTCAATCGCGGCGCGGTGAGCAGACGTTGCATATCCCTTGTTGACGTCCCAGCCGTACCCCGGATAATCCTGCGCGAAGTCGATCATCAGCCGATCCCGTTCCACCTTGGCAAGGACACTCGCAGCAGCGACGCTCAAGCACTGCAGGTCGGCTTTGATCCGGGTGTGCACAGGGGCATCGCAACTGACTTCGGAAGAAGTTTCTGCGTCACCAAAAAGTGATCCCTGTGAAACAGGCGCCAGCCAGTTGTGGTTTCCGTCCAGGATGACGGCGTCCGGGCGTACTTCGCGTATCACCTGCGACCAGGCGCGGTTGCCTGCGGCGCGGAGCGCCGCCATAAGACCCGTAGCGTCGATCTCCGCAGCTGTAGCATGCCCAACCCCGTATGAGGCCGCCCAGCGTTGGATCTTTGGCACCAGCGCTTCGCGGTCAGGCGCACTCAGAAGCTTGCTGTCCCGCACCCCCCGCAGGCCTTTCACAGTCGTCAGGTCGACCACCACCAGGCCAACAGTCACCGGCCCGGCCAGTGCGCCTCGCCCCACTTCGTCGCAGCCGGCGAGGAAGCGGTGGCCCTCGGCCAGGAAGGAGCGTTCGTAGCGCAGCGTTGGAGCCTTTCCGGTCACGGCGCCGACTGTTCCCGCCCGGTGCTGCTCTGGGGTGCCTCAGGAACGTCAGCGAACACGTCGGGGTAGTTTCCCAGGAAGCCCATTCGGTCCAGCGGCCATGCAATCACGGAAGCCTTACCTTCGATGTCATCCACATCGATGAAACCACCACCGGGCTTGTCCGTGTTGGCTCGTGAATCCGCCGAAGCGTTCCGATGATCACCCATGACCCAGATCTTTCCTTCAGGCACTGTGACGTCGAACGGCACGTCCGACGGGCTGGCACCCGGGAACAGGTACGGCTCGTCTAGGGCTTCCCCGTTGACCGTGATCCTTCCTTCGGCATCGCAGCAGATTACACGGTCACCCTCCAGACCGATGACACGCTTGACGAGATGCTGTTGGGACTCATCGGGCACGAGGCCGACGAAGATGAGCGCATCCTTGAACCAGTTGCTGTCCGTCGTTCCAGCCGCAGGTTCGGGCAGCCAGCCCTGGGTATCGCGAAAGACGACGATGTCGCCGCGCTTGAGCTCGAAAGGCTCAGGCACAAGCTGGTTCACAAAGATGCGATCGTCGATTTCAAGGGTGTTTTCCATCGACCCTGACGGAATGAAGAACGCGCGAAAGAGGAACGTCTTGATGAGGAACGAAAGCAGCAAAGCAACTGCGACGATGATGAGTACTTCCTTCGCCCAGCTGCCGAGGCTGCGGGCGGCTGACCCACCGGAAGCAACCTCTTTGTCCGGGGAGGTGGAACGGGAAGTCTCTGCGGGGTCTCCCGCGCCGTCGTTCGGCGCCCCCGAGTGGGCTTTAGCCATTATTTGCTGTTCCTCTGCTGTGCGTTCGGAGAAAGTCGGGCCGACGATGAAGAATCCGCAGGGCGCGGTATTGCGGTGAAACGGTCGAAAGGCCACAGCACGTGGGTTGCACGGCCAATAACCCGTTCCTGGGAGACAAGCCCGCCGCCTGGTGCGCCCAACAGCCCGCGCGAGTCAAAGGACTCCGAACGGTGATCACCCATGAGCCATAATTTACCCTCTGGAACTGCGACCTCGAACTGCGTATCACTCGGCTCGTCCATAGGGAAAACGTAAGGCTCCGCAATGGCGTTCCCGTTGACGGACAGTCGCCCTGCAGAATCGCAGCACACCACGGTATCTCCACTCGTGCCGATCACACGCTTCACGTAGTTTGTCCCGGAGACGCCGACACCGAAGAAGTGCGCTGCATCCGATATTGCCTGCTGGAGTCCGCCCTCGCCTAGCGGTGCGAACGATCCCCTGCCGTCAAAGACGACGACGTCGCCTCGCTTGATATCGCCGAAGACGTAGTCGGTTTTTGAAACCAGGACACGATCATTTTCTTCGAGCAGCGGCTCCATTGAACCGGAGGGTATGTAGAAGATATCGGCGAGCAGTGCCCTGACGGCGACTACGGCAACACAGACGAAAGCCACGGCACAAAAGGCGAAGCGCCGGCCCGTGATACCGGGCCAGCGCTTCGGCGGCTGCCTGGAGGGTTTCCGTCCGTCGGAAAATTCAGGCATAGACAGGAAGAAAGTTACTTGGCGGTCTTTGGATCGCGCTTTTCCTTGATCTTGGCAGCCTTGCCGCGAAGATTGCGCATGTAGTACAGCTTCGCGCGGCGCACGTCACCCTTGCTGACTACCTCGATCTTGTCGATAACCGGGGAGTGCACCGGGAAGGTACGCTCCACGCCGACCCCGAAGCTGACTTTGCGGACCGTGAAGGTTTCACGAACGCCGTCGCCCTGGCGGCCGAGAACGAAGCCCTGGAAGACCTGAACACGCGTGTTCTTGCCTTCAATGATGTTGACGTGAACTTTGAGCGTGTCACCCGCACGGAAGTCGGGAACGTCATTACGCAGCGATGCTGCGTCCACATTGTCGAGAATATGCATGAAATTGCTCCTGGTGAACGCCACAGGTCCCTCACGTTGGTCACAACGACCAAGACCTGCATGCAGGCAGTTGCCGTTGAAGATTAGATACCGTCATGCCCTTTGGCGCATTCCGGAGTGCCATACTGTTGGCTACGCTCCCCCTGTGGCAGGTGCGTACCAGTTGACACAAGCTTCAATTATGCCACAACGACGGGGACAGCCGGAATCCGGCAACTAGTGCGGCGAGGACGTGGCGGCACGTGCCACTTTCCCCTCCACGACGGCGAAACCGTGCATCGTGAGTACGGCGCGGTCTGCCGCGTCCAGGCCTGCCGGGTCGAGCTTCTCGAGGAGGTCCGGCCGTCGCAGCGCCGTCCTGCGCAGCTGCTCGTCACGCCGGTGACGCGCAATGCGCGCATGGTTTCCGCTGAGGAGAACTTCAGGAATATTCAGGTTCCGCCAGGAGGAGGGCTTCGTGTACACCGGGTACTCCAGCAAGCCATCCGAGTGCGATTCTTCGACGAGGGATTCCGGGTTGCCAACAACTCCGGGCAAGAGCCGGGCCACTGCCTCCACTATCGCGAGCACAGCAACCTCGCCGCCGTTCAACACGTAGTCGCCCAGGCTGAGCGGAAGCACGTCGAACGAACCTTCGGCCCAGTCGAGCACCCTCTCGTCGATTCCTTCATAGCGTCCGCAGGCGAACACCAGGTGGTCTTCCTGAGCCAGTGTCGATGCCATCGCTTGAGTGAAGACCGTTCCAGCCGGTGATGGGACGATGAGGACCGGTCGTTTATTTTCCCGCACTGTCTCAAGAGCCTGTGCCCACGGTTCCGGTTTCATCACCATACCGGCCCCACCGCCATACGGTGTGTCATCGACGGTCCGGTGGCGGTCGGTGGTGAAGTCTCGAAGATTATGGACCTCGAGCGTCAGCAGACCGTCATTCCGGGCCTTCCCGATCAGTGAAAGATTGAGTGCTTCCAGGTACTCCGGAAAAATGCTGACGACGTCGATACGCACTAGTTGCGGTCTGCCTTTCCTTCAGCGTTGCCGCCCTCCGCAGAATCGGACTCTGCCTGGTTCGATCCAGGGAGGTTCAGCTCAAGCAGGCCTTCTGGAGGGGTCAGGACAACAAAGCCACCCTCGACATCGACCTCGGGAACAATCTCCTCAACGAACGGCACCAGAATCTCTTCACCATCGGAGCCTTCGATGATGAGCAGGTCCTGAACCATCAGGGTGCGCAGAGCGCTGACCCGGCCGACGACGGCGTCTCCTACACGCACCTCGAGTCCCACCAGCTCGTGCTCATACCAGGCATCGCCGTCGTCGTCTGAAGTGCCACCGGATTCGATGAAGAGCTTCGCACCTCTCAGCAGCTCGGCAGCGTTGCGGTCCGGAACCTCCTCGAATCCGAGGATCAGGATGTCCTTGTTCCAACGGGCGCTGGAACAGGTGAGCGGTCCCTGAGCTTCCGGCTCCACCCGGAAGACGGCGCCGGGCTCGAACCGCTCCTCAGGGGCGTCCGTGAAGAGCTGAACGGTTACTTCACCCCGAATACCGTGGGGCTTTCCAATGCGGGCGACCTGCAGATCCATGGATTCTCCGGTAGGTAGAGAGCGTGTCGAAACAGTAAAAAGTCCGGCCCCAACGCCTTGAGAGTTGGGGCCGGACTTCAGGCATAGGTGCTGCTGATCAGCGGCGGCGATCGGTATCCACGACATCTACCCGCACCGGCTCGCCATCCGCAAGAGCGGAAATGACGGTGCGCAATGCGCGTGCCGTGCGTCCCTGCCGACCGATGACACGGCCGAGGTCTTCCTGATGCACACGAACCTCCAGAGTCTCACCGCGACGGTTCGACTTGGAGGAAACCTGCACATCATCAGGGCTGTCCACGATTCCGCGGACGAGGTGCTCCAGCGCTTCAGCAAGCAACTTACTCAGCCTCGGTAGCTTCAGCCTCAGGCTCGTCGGCCTTCTTGCTCTTCGGCGTGATTGCCTCGGGAACAATGACGGAACCCTTTTCAGGAGCCGTGAAGGTCTCCTTGGGAGCCTTGGTCTTCAAGGTGCCTTCCTGGCCCTCGATACCCTTGAACTTCTGCCAGTCACCGGTGATCTTCAGGATCGCGGCGACCTGCTCGGAAGGCTGTGCGCCCACGCCGAGCCAGTACTGTGCACGATCCGACTTGACCTCGATGAACGAGGGCTCCTCGGTGGGGTGGTACTTGCCGATTTCCTCAATGGCACGGCCATCACGCTTGGCGCGGGAGTCCATGACGACAATGCGGTAGTACGGTGCGCGCATCTTGCCGAAGCGCTTCAGACGAATCTTTACGGCCACTTGTGTGGTCACTCCTTGTTGATCAAAAGGGCGAACTCCGGTTTCTGCACCCGTGGGGCGGGCCATACGTTTGGGAGCTCTGAAGGACACAACGCACGCAGAGAGAGGGGCTGCGCAGATTGGGTACGAATCCATTGTGCCAGAAGTTGATGCTTCCCGGCGACCTGGCACACGTTCAGCTCGCTGAAACCCTGAGCTTGTTTCGCCACGGGTCGTCGAACCGCAGTTCCTGGCCGGTGTGATGGTGCTCGATACCTGCACTTTTCAAGCGCTCAGCCAGTGCCCCGACTTCATCCGCAGTAGGTACGCGGATAAGGACTTCCCCGAGCCCCAGTGTGTCCTTGCGCGGGCCTGCGCCACGACTGTTCCAGACGTTCATCGCCATGTGATGGTGGTAACCTCCGGCGGAGACGAACAGCGCCTGCCCATGCCAGCCGGCAGTGCGCTCGAACCCGAGGGTACTCACATAGAACTGCTCTGCCGTCTGCACATCCCCCACCTGCAGATGTACGTGCCCGACGTCGGCGGCC
Organism: Arthrobacter sp. KKT183; assembly: GCF_055657625.1. Taxonomy (NCBI): domain Bacteria; kingdom Bacillati; phylum Actinomycetota; class Actinomycetes; order Micrococcales; family Micrococcaceae; genus Arthrobacter; species Arthrobacter sp. KKT183. The sequence goes on from NZ_CM145770.1 coordinate 2,049,542, forward strand.
GCCTGCTGCTGTTTGGTCACCGACTCCTCTGTCAGGTTACTTTCCAGGTATTGCCTCGCAGGAAGTGGAGCATTGTCCATGACGACGGTCCGCTTTCCTTGGCTGATGGTCCAGTCCCAGGTTTCCCGCGGCTTGTCGAAATACAGTTCGATCCCGTTGCCTTCGGGATCAGAGAAGTAGAACGCCTCACTGACCAGATGGTCTGCGCTTCCCACGTACCGGCCTTCTGCGGACTGCGCGACATGAGCCGCGGATGCCACGGTTGCGGCAAGATCGGCGCGGTCCCTGAAAAGCAGTGCGGTATGGAACAGCCCCGCTTCAGTAGGATCGGGCAACTTCAAGCCGGCGGCTGGAGCAAGGTGAATCAGCCGTTCGCCGGCTCGTCCCAGGTACAGCCCGCCGTCGGATTCTGCGGTGTCGACCAGGCCAAGTGCGCTCCGGTAGTAGTTCGCCATCCGGTCAAGATCTCCGACCTTCAGCATCACAGTGCCCATTGCAGTATCCGCGGGAAGCAGGTCGTCGGTCATCATGATTCCTCCAAGTGTGTGGTTCACGCGATCCAACTACTTGAAGCTTAAAGTTATTCCCAGCAACACTGTACGGTCAAGCATCAACTCCCAGTTCAGGGCCTTTTTCCGCATGGTCTCGGATGAACCGGCGAAGGATGGTGTTCCCTTCCTCAGTGTCCTGCGGACGATGCCCTCCGCCAACAACGCGATGCACCGCCCCAGTCCCGGCGAGGTACTCAGCGACCTCTTCGTAGAGCGGCTCCCAACCACCGGTCAGGACGAGGGTGGGCACGCCGGGAACTATAGCGAGCGGAGCCGTCCACGGAGGCGCCTGCATCCTGAGACGCCGGGCGCGGTCACGATCTTCGGCGGTGTTCAGGGGCCGGGGTTCAGAACCGAAAACCGCCCGGGCAAACTCCCTGTTGAAGTCCTCATCAGTCAGCTCGGCAGCGCGCATGAAAAGCGGCTCCACCCGCTCCCGGTGTGCTGCTGTTGCCGGCAGTTCTTTGGTAAGGGACAGGCAGGCCGGCTCAGCCAGAACCAGGGACCGGACAAGATCCGGCCTCTCGACGGCCAACATCATTGCCGACACGGCTCCTTGCGACGCCGCTACGAGATGACCGCCTCGCCCCAGTGCCTCCTCGACGATCTGCTGGTCCGCCTCGAAATCTGTCGGGAGCGGAGCAGCAACAGGATCAAACCCATGACGGCGTACAAACAGGCAGTCGAACTCACGTGCCATTCCGTGCTGTCTGGGCCAGGCAGCTGCACCAAAAGTCCCGGCACCATGTACGAAGACAACGCGATCACTTTTCATGACCTCAACCTAGCTGCCGCCTCCGACAAACCCGTCCGGTTGGCGTTCCACCGTCCCGATCGAACTATTTCCCGAGGAACTTCTCGAAACCTTTGGGCAAGTTCAGTGACGAGGGATCGAAGTTTTCCTGCTGGCCGAAAGCGGCACCGGTGGGCACGGATGTGCGCTGACCGTTCCGACGCGCTTCTGCGGCAGCAGCCTCCTGGGCAGCCTTGGCCGGGTTGCCCGAGCGGGGCTTCTTCTTTCCCTTGGCGTTTGCTTTGCCCTTCCGTGCACCGCCATTGAAGCCGCCGGGACCTGGCATACCGGGCATGCCGGGAATGCCGCCACCGGCAGCCATCTTGCGCATCATCTTCTGTGCCTGCCCGAAACGGTCGAGCAGCCCGTTGACCTCAGAGACGTGGACGCCGGAGCCGCGGGCGATGCGGGCGCGCCTCGAGCCGTTGATGATTTTCGGCGCGACCCGCTCATGAGGGGTCATTGAACGCACGATCGCTTCTACGCGGTCAATCTCGCGCTCGTCGAAGTTCTCCAGCTGCTCACGCATGTTCGCGGCGCCCGGCATCATCATGAGCATCTTCTTCATGGAGCCCATATTGCGGATCTGCTGCATTTGCGCAAGGAAGTCATCGAGGGTGAAATCCTCCTGGTCGGCGAATTTCTTCGCCATCCGGGCGGCCTCGTCCTTGTCCCATGCCTTCTCGGCCTGCTCGATCAGGGTGAGGATGTCTCCCATGTCGAGGATGCGGGATGCCATACGGTCCGGATGGAAGACCTCGAAGTCGGTGAGGGCCTCGCCTGTGGAAGCAAACATAACCGGCTTGCCGGTCACCGACGCCACAGAAAGGGCGGCGCCGCCGCGGGCGTCGCCGTCCAGCTTGGTCAGAACCACACCGGTGAAGTTGACGCCCTCGTTGAAGGCCTGTGCGGTATTCACCGCATCCTGGCCGATCATCGCGTCAATAACGAAGAGCACTTCATCCGGGTTGACGGCATCACGGATGTCCGACGCCTGCTGCATGAGCTCGGCATCGATGCCGAGACGGCCGGCGGTGTCGACAATGACGATGTCGTGGAGCTTGGTTCGTGCCTCGGCGACGCCCTGTCGGGCAACATCCACAGGATTGCCGGTCGACGCCTCGAATTCGGAACTCACACCGGGATGTGGAGCGAACACGGGAACGCCTGCGCGCTGCCCGTTGACCTGCAGCTGCTTGACCGCGTTGGGACGCTGGAGATCACAGGCAACCAGCAGAGGACTATGGCCCTGGCCCTTGAGCCACTTGGCCAACTTGCCCGCCAAGGTGGTTTTGCCGGCACCCTGAAGACCGGCAAGCATGATGACCGTGGGCGGGTTCTTGGCGAGTCGAAGGCGTCGGGTCTCGCCGCCGAGGATGCCCACCAGCTCCTCGTTCACAATCTTGACGATCTGCTGTCCGGGGTTGAGGGCCTGTGAGACCTCAAGACCAAGGGCGCGTTCCTTGACCTGCGCTGTGAAGGCGCGAACCACCGGCACAGCAACGTCCGCGTCAAGCAGGGCGCGACGGATTTCGCGAACCGTTGCGTCGACGTCTGCCTCCGACAGCCGGCCCTTTCCGCGCAGGTTCTTGAAGGTCGCTGTCAACCGGTCTGAAAGTGAATTGAACACGGTGCGTGAACTGCTTTCCTCGAACTCAAGTGGATTCAACTATCTAGGGTAGCAACTGGGTTCGCTCCAACAGGCAGCAGACAGCTACCCCCTTGCAGTGGCAGGGTGTTAAGGGTGACTACTCATGCGATTGACGAACAGGCTTCCGGACACCAATTCCAGGGGCAGGCCATCAAGACGTTGCTGATCCTCGGCGCCTCTGGCGACCTCACCGGCCGCCTGCTGTTGCCCGGGCTGGCGCGGCTAGTGAGACACGGGAAAGCCGAAGGGATAACCCTGGTCGGAGCCGGCTCGGACGCCTGGAGCACTGAGGATTGGCAGGAGCGCCTCGCCACGTCCTTCGCCGCTGCATCGCCGGATACCGGTACCCGCAACGATGACGGCGCCCTTGAACAGATCTGCGCGGGCAGTACTTATCATCAGGTTGATGTCACAGCGGAGGGTTCACTGGCAGAGCTGATTGCCGGCCTCCAGCCGCCGGTCGCGATCTATTTCGCACTGCCGCCGGCCGTCAGCGAGAAGGCCTGCGCCACACTCGAACCTGAGGACCTCCCGGACGGATCACGCCTGGTGATGGAGAAACCGTTCGGCACCGACAGGGAATCGGCAACCCGATTGAACACGATTCTGGGCCGGTTGGTGCCTGAAGACCACATCCACCGGGTGGACCATTTCCTCGGTAAGGCGACGGTGCTGAACATCCTTGGACTGCGGTTCGCGAACCGCCTGCTGGAACCGGTGTGGAACAGCCTCCACATCGATTCGGTAGACATTGTCTTCGACGAGAAGCTGACGCTCGAAAACCGTGCGCGCTATTACGACGGCGCTGGTGCGTTGAAGGATATGATCCAAAGCCACCTGCTGCAGGTGATGGCTCTCATCGCAATGAATGCGCCCTCGACGCTGCACGAGCGGGACCTGAGGGACCATATCGGAACCGTGCTGAGGGCCAGCTCGGTGCACCCGGATTTCCGTTCCAGTACCCGACGCGCCCGCTACACCGCGGGAAGTATCGACGGGCGCGAGGTTCCAAATTATGTGGATGAGAGCGGCGTCGATCCCTCCCGTGGCACCGAGACGCTCGCCGAAATTGTAGTGTCAATCAACAACGAGCGGTGGGCGGGAGTTCCATTCCGCTTGCGGTCAGGGAAGTCCCTCGGCCGGACCCGCAAGGAAGCAGTGATCACCTTCAAGCCGGTTAACCACCTTCCGGACGGCTTCACAGGAGTGGACTCCCCTACGCGGCTGCGCATCGGCTTCGGTCCGGACACCCTTAAGTTGGACCTTGATGTGAACGGTCCCGGCGACGTGTTCTGCCTGGACCGGGCAACCCTGCAGGCGGAACTGAATGCCTCGGAACTCCTGCCCTACGGTGAAGTTCTTGACGGCGTGCTGTCCGGTGACCCCACGCTGTCCGTACGCGGCGACACGGCTGAGGATTGCTGGCGCATCGTGGAACCGGTGCTGGAGGCCTGGAAAGCAAACGATGTACCGATGGACGAATATCCAGCGGGATCGGCCGGTCCGTCGAACTGGAGCACAGCCGAAGTGGGAGGCGAAAAATAGTGCAGCTATGGCGGGATAGGCCGATCCCATCCCGCCACAGCTGCACAAAACTTCCTTGGAAAGCTAGAGCGCCGCTTCCCCGCGTTCGCCCGTACGGACGCGGACGGCATCTTCCACCGGGAGGACCCACACCTTCCCGTCGCCAGCCCGGCCCGTGTTTGCTGTTGAGACCAGCACGTCCACGATGTCGGTGACCGAGGCGTCCGACACGAGCACCTCTACGCGGGCTTTCTGGAGGAGGTCGACGGTGTACTCCGCTCCCCTGTAAATCTCCGTGTGCCCGCGCTGGCGGCCGTAACCGCTCGCCTGGCTGACGGTAAGGCCCTGAACGCCGTAGTCCTCCAGGGCTCCCCTCACGCTGTCCAGTTTGTCCGGACGAACAATGGCAGTAACCAGTTTCATGACGTCACCTTCTGCTGGCCGGGATCGGCAACGGAGACTTTGGCAGTTGCGTGGAATGGGTGGAACTGTCCTCCAACGCCGAGCCCTCCGAATTCGTAGGCAGTTTCTGCGTGTTCGGAAAGGTCGACGCCGGAGACTTCGTTGTCGGCAGTAACCCGGAATCCGATGGTCTTGTGGATCGCCAGCCCGATCACGGCCGTCATCACCGCAGACAGCGTTACGGCTACCAGGACAGAGACGATCTGCGCGACAAGCTGACCGCTGCCGCCGCCATAAAACAACCCGCCGCCTTCGCCGTCGACAGGCAGGGCAATGAAGCCGATCGCGATGGTTCCCAGGGTGCCCGCCACCAGGTGCACTGCGACCACATCGAGTGAGTCATCAAAGCCGAGCTTGTACTTCAAACCGACTGCCAGCGCACACACGGCACCCGATACCAGACCCAGCCCGACCGCTCCGATGGGACTGACACTTGCACAGGCCGGCGTGATGGCAACGAGGCCGGCGACGATGCCCGAGGCTGCTCCGAGGGATGTGGGCCGGCCGTCGCGGAAACGCTCGAGGACGAGCCAGCCGACCATTGCTGCTGCGGGCGCGGCCATGGTGTTGACCCAGATCAGCCCTGCTTCTTCGGCAGTACTTGCGGCACCGCCGTTGAAACCGAACCAGCCGAACCACAGCAGGGCGGCGCCAAGCATGACCAGCGGGACGTTGTGCGGCCGGTGTGCCGGGTCCTTGCCGAATCCCTGCCGCTTGCCGAGGATGATGGCCAGTACCAGTGCCGCGACGCCGGCGCTGATGTGGACGACGGTGCCGCCCGCGAAGTCAATGGCCTCACCGACGGTGCTTCCGATAGCACCCTCGGCACTGAGCAGTCCGCCGCCCCAGACCATGAAGGCCAGCGGGCAGTAGACCGCTGTGACCCAGATGGGCACGAAGAGCGACCAGGCGCCGAACTTGGCGCGGTCCGCGATTGCGCCGCTGATCAGGGCCACCGTGATGATCGCAAACGTAACGCCGTAGCCTGCGCCGATCATGTCCTCTGTTCCGATGAGGCCCTCAAGCCCGAAGGAGGAGAACGGATTCCCGAAGAGCTGGGCAACGCCGTCGCCCCCCGTCATCGAGTAGCCCCACAGCACCCAGACGATACCCACCAGTCCGACGGCGATGAAGCTCATCATCATCATGTTCAGTGCTGCTTTGGCACGGGTCATGCCGCCGTAGAAAAATGCCAGTCCGGGGGTCATCAGCAATACCAGGGCGGCGGAAACCATGACCCAGACGTGACCTGCTGTCAGATCCATCGTTACGTCCTCTCGCGAGTGGCGGGCACTTCCCGCTGCAGAGAAGTCTTGCAACGACGTGTTTCAGCACGTTGGGAACTGTGTTGCCGGGAGGTTACGCCGGACGCACTGACGTAAAGAGTGCGTGTCCCCGGTGTTTCCGCCGTGTTTCGCGGGTGGAGCGGAACCTTGAACCGCCGTCCTTGGGTCAGTTCAGGAGCGCGTCGACAAATTCCTCGGCTTCGAACGGCGCGAGGTCATCAGCGCCCTCACCCAGACCGATCAGCTTGACCGGTACCCCCAGCGAGCGCTGGATTGCGACGACGATGCCGCCCTTGGCGGTACCGTCCAGTTTGGTCAGGACGATTCCCGTGATGTTGACAACCTCTGAGAACACCTTGGCCTGGTTCAGACCGTTCTGACCGGTAGTGGCGTCAAGAACGAGCAGCACCTCGTCGACGGTGCCCTGCTTCTCAATGACGCGCTTGACTTTGCCGAGTTCGTCCATCAAGCCAACCTTGTTCTGCAGGCGGCCGGCGGTATCGATCATGACGACGTCGACCTCACCTTCGATTCCAGCCTTGACCGCCTCAAAGGCCACGGAGGCAGGATCTGCGCCGTCGACATCTGATTTCACCGTGGGCACCCCGACCCGCTGTCCCCAGGTGGCCAGCTGCTCCGCAGCGGCTGCGCGGAAGGTGTCTGCTGCACCGAGCAGCACGTCCTTGTCCTCTGCCACGAGCACACGGGCGAGCTTGCCGACCGTGGTGGTCTTTCCCACGCCGTTCACTCCGACAACCATCACAATGGCGGGGCGGTCAGCGTGGCGGTCGGTGGCAAGCGACCGGTCCATCGTGGGGTCAACGAGCTTGATCAGCTCCTCCCGGAGCATCCCCTTGACCTCCTCCGGACTGCGGCTGCCCGCAATTTTCACGCGTTCGCGAAGAGCATCGACAAGTTCGGTGGTCGGTTCAGTTCCGAGGTCCGCCAGGAGCAGCGTTTCCTCGATCTCGTCCCAGACGTCCTCATCGATGCGGTCGCGGGACAACAGCGCCAGAAGTCCCTTACCGAGCGCATTGTTGGACTTCGCCAGTCTGGCGCGCAGTCTGGCCAGGCGGCCCTGCACAGGATCTGGAGTCTCGACCGGTACGGTCTCGACGCCGGTGGGGGTGTCCTCAAGATCCCTGAGGTCATCAGGCACGACGACGTCCGGCCCGGTATCGAGGCCGGAGGGCCTCTCCAGAGTGTCGGTTCCGACGCCGCGTGCGGCGGTACCGCCGTCGTCATCCGGGTCCCGCGTGGTGGAGTAGGTACCCGGCGGGGTGCGGCGGGAACGCACCAACAGGGCTGCAAGCGAACCCAGAACAGCCAGGGCGACGACTATGTAAATAACTATCGGGAGGATCTCGTTCACGCTTCCAAGCTTCTCACACGGCCGCCCGGCAGTTGGGGCGCGCAGAAACTGGGAGAATCATGAATCGTGGTTGCTTTCAGAAACTTTCCCCGGCGCACGAAACCCGGCTCCGCCGCTGAAGAACGCCCGCGCCTGCCGCGCGAGATCAAGGTACTCATCGCCGCGGCCTTCGTCATCGCGATCGGCTTCGGGCTCGTTGCGCCGGTGCTCCCGCAGTTCGCCCAGAGCTTCGGCGTGGAGGCGACAGCGGCTGCCGTGATCGTCAGCGCCTTCGCGTTCACCCGGCTTGTCTTTGCGCCCGCCGGCGGCAAGTTGGTCGAACGCCTCGGTGAGCGTCCGGTGTATGTGGCCGGCCTGCTGATTGTCGCGCTGTCGACGGCGGCATGCGCGTTCGCAGCTGACTACGGGCAGTTGCTGGTCTTCCGCGGCCTTGGCGGCATCGGCTCGACCATGTTCACAATCTCGGCGATGGGTCTCATTGTCCGTATTGCGCCGGCTGGGATGCGGGGACGGGTGACGGGCGCCTATGCCTCGGCGTTTCTCCTCGGAAGCATTGCCGGCCCGTTCCTGGGCGGATTGCTGGCCGGGTTCGGCCTGAGGGTTCCGTTTCTTGTGTATGCGGGCGCGCTGCTGATTGCGGCCGCCGTCGTCTTCTTCCAGCTCAAGGACTCCACGCTGGGCACCCGCACGGCAGCTGCCGCCCAGCCGGCCCTCACCGTGCGAAAAGCCGTCCGGGATTCGGCGTACCGGGCCGCGCTCGTGTCCGGCTTCGCAAACGGTTGGGCGTCCTTCGGCGTGCGCATGGCGCTCGTGCCGCTGTTCGCAGCGGCAGTGCTCGGAGCAGGCCCGGAGGTGGCCGGAATCGCCCTCGCCTTCTTCGCCGGCGGGACTGCACTCGCTCTGACAGTCTCCGGCAGGCTGGCCGATTCACTCGGCCGGAAACCGCTCGTACTCACCGGATTGGCCGTCAACGGCGCCGCGATGGCATGCCTTGGCCTCACCACGGATGTGACGACATTCCTCGCCGTCTCAGTGGTCGCGGGCATCGGCGCAGGCATCCTCAACCCGGCACAGCAGGCGGCTGTCGCCGACGTCATCGGCAACGACAGGAGCGGCGGCAAGGTGCTGGCCGCCTTCCAGATGAGCACCGATACCGGAGCCATCTTCGGGCCGATCCTGGCCGGGCTGCTCGTCGATGCCTTCTCCTACGGCTGGGCCTTCGGGCTCACCGGCGTGACGGCCCTGGCCGCTTTCCTGATGTGGACGGCGGCACGCGAGACGCTGGTCGATACGGACCTGTCCGTCAGGCGTCCACCAGCCGCTGGCTGATCACCGTAGACACGCCATCGCCGCGCATCGTCACGCCGTAGAGCGCGTCCGCCACCTCCATGGTGCGTTTCTGGTGGGTGATGACGATGAGCTGGCTTGACTCCCGCAGTTCCTCGAAGATGGTGATGAGCCGGCCAAGGTTGGTGTCATCGAGTGCCGCCTCCACCTCGTCCATCACATAGAACGGGGAGGGGCGGGCCTTGAAGATCGCCACCAGGAGTGCGACGGCGGTGAGTGACCTTTCGCCGCCGGACAGCAGTGAGAGCCTCTTGATCTTCTTGCCCGCCGGCCTCGCCTCGACCTCGATGCCAGTGGTCAGCATGTCCTCCGGATCGGTCAGGACCAACCGGCCCTCGCCGCCTGGGAACAAACGACCGAACACGCGCTCGAACTGCTCCGCAGTGTCCCGGTAGGCGGCGGTGAACACCTGTTCCACGCGCTCGTCGACCTCGCGGATGATGTCCAGCAAGTCCTTACGGGTGGCTTTGAGGTCCTCCAGCTGGGTGCTGAGGAACTGGTGACGCTCCTCGAGCGCCGCAAACTCCTCCAGCGCCAGCGGATTCACCTTGCCGAGCGCCGAAAGATCCCGCTCGGCCCGCTTGAGGCGCTTCTCCTGCTCTCCGCGGACATACGGCACGCCCTCACGGATGGCATTGCCGTCGTCGTCCACGGCCACGTGCAGCTCCGCCCACTTGTCCGCCGGCTGCGCGGCGGCCGGAACGGGTTGGTCCGGTCCGAATTCGGCGACCAGGTGATCCGCAGTGAGCCCCAGCTCATCGATAGCCCGGTTCTGAAGTGCCTCGATCCTCAGCCGCTGCTGGGCGCGGGCCAATTCATCCCGGTGCACGGAATCGGTCAACTCCGCCAGCTCTTCCATCAGCGACTCGTTGCGAGCGCGGACTCCGGCGAGCTCGGCCTCCCACGCGGACCGTACCTCGTCAGCAGCGTTCCGGGCGCGGCCGGCACGGTTGACTGAGACGTCGAGGAAGGCCAGGGCCTGGTGCACGGCCTTTCCTACGGCGGCTGCCTTGCCGCTCTGGAGCCTGCGGATCCTGGCCCGCTCCGCTGCCTGTTCCCGTGCTGCCCGCTCCGTCTGCGCCGCACGCTCCAGAGACGCTGCCCGGCTTGCGGTTGCCCTCAGCTGCTCCTCAGCGCTCCGCAGCGCAAGACGTGCCTCCATTTCCGCCTGACGCGCGTGTGTCGCGGCCAGAGCGAGCATGTCCCGGCTCTGGGTGTCAGGCTCAGCGTCCGCCGGAGCGTCCTGTGCGTGCGCGAGCCGTTGAGCGATTTCCTCAAGGCGGCCCTGCTCCGCGGCAAGGTTTTCCTCGGCCGCTTCCGCCAGGCGTGTCAGCCGCTCGGTTTCCCCTGAGGCGGAGCGCAGGACTGATCCCAGCTGGCCCAGCTTCTCTGCGACGGCAGCGAGCCGTGCATCCGACTCATGCAGCCTCTCCAGCGCCGCGTCTGCCCGTTCCTGAGCCTCCTGCCGCTGTGCGGTGGCTGCAGAAATCCCGAAGCGGGCGCGCTCGTTCCGTTCGGTAGCGATACGAAGGGCTTCAGTTGCCTCATCGACAGCTGCCTGCATTTCCAGGGTGCCGGGCGCCGCGGCAGTGCCTCCCCGCACTGAGACCGCCGTATAGACGTCACCCTCACGTGTCACTGCGGTCAGCGAAGGATGCCGCTGCACCAGATCCGCGGCGTCCGCAAGCGACTCAACGACGACGACGGCAGACAGCAGGGCGCGCACGGCCGCTTCCACGCCGCCGCGGCTGGTGACGAGCGAAGCGGCGGCGCGGGCGCCGTCGGGCAGCGCTTCAACGCCTGTCTCCTGACCGGCCGGGACCGCGACGAGAAGCTCGACCCGGCCGGCGTCGTCGTCCTTCATACGTTGAAGGGCAGCACCGGCGGCACCGAGCGATTCAACTGCGACTCCCTCGGACAACGAGCCCAGCGCGGCCGCTATGGCGGCCTCGTAGCCCGGCTCCACCGTCAGCAGCCCGGCAACCGGCCCGAGCACCCCGTCCATCCCGGCCGCCAACAGGGTCCTTGACCCGTCTTTGCGCTCCAGGCCGAGACGCAGGGCTTCGACTCGTGCCTGGAGCGCGCCGCGTTCCCGCTCGGCCGACCGCTCCTGCGCCTTGAGGTCTTCCAGCCTCTCCAGCACAGCGTCAAGGGCGGCGCCGGCTTCCTCATAATCGGCGTCCAGGCCCTCTTCGCCTTCCTCCGCACCGGCAACCTGCGATTCGAGCGCAGTGAACTCGCTCTGCGCACGACGACGACGTTCGGCCACCTCGACGACGGACTCGCGGAGCCTGCCCAGTTCTGCCTCCGCCGCTTCGACCCGGGACCGCGCTGCGCCCACCTGACCGGACAGCTTAGCGAGCCCTTCGCGCCGGTCCGAAGCTGCGCGCAGCAGGGACGCGAGGCGCTGCTCCTCGGCGGCGGCCGCGTCTTCCGCCTCGGCGCGCTGCTCGAGCGCGTCCTCAAGCATGTCGGAAAGCTCGGCAACGCGTTCGTGCAGCTCAGTCTCTTCGGCACGGACAACCGCGGCCTGCCGGTCCAACTCAGCGGGGTCACGCCCACCCTCCCCTGCGATGTCCACAGACCCCAGCAGACGACGGCGCTCCTCGGCGAGGGCGCCGAGGGACCTGAAGCGTTCGCGGGCGGATGAGAGTCGGTACCAGGTGTCACGTGCTGCATTCAGCCGCGGGGTAGCCTCCGCGGCAAGGCCTTCAAGTTCCGCCTGCCGGGACCGCCCGGCCTCAAGGAGCGACTCGACCTCGGCACGCCGTTGCTTCAGTGCAGTCTCGTCAGCAATCTCCTGCTCGAAAGACGAGGTGAGCTGCACCAGGTCGTCGGCGAGCAGCCGCGCACGCGCATCGCGGGCCTCGAACTGCACCTGTTGGGCACGGCGGGCGACATCCGCCTGCTTGCCGAGCGGGGTCAGCTGCCGTCGCAGCTCGCCGGTGAGGTCGGTGAGCCGGGTGAGGTTGGCCTGCATGGCCTCGAGCTTGCGGACCGTCTTTTCCTTGCGCCGGCGGTGCTTCAGTATTCCGGCGGCTTCCTCGATGAACCCCCGCCGGTCTTCAGGGGTTGCGTGCAGCACACGATCCAGCTGGCCCTGCCCGACGATGACGTGCATCTCCCTCCCGAGCCCGGAATCGGAGAGCAGCTCCTGGATGTCGAGGAGCCGGCAATTATTTCCGTTGATTGCGTACTCGGAGCCGCCCGCCCGGAAAAGGGTGCGGGATATTGTCACCTCTGAATACTCGATCGGCAGCGCTCCGTCGGCATTGTCAATGGTCAACGACACCTGGGCGCGGCCCAGCGGCGGCCTGCCGGAGGTGCCCGCGAAGATGACGTCTTCCATTTTTCCGCCGCGCAGCGTCTTCGCGCCCTGCTCGCCCATCACCCAGGCGAGGGCGTCCACAACGTTCGATTTGCCGGATCCGTTGGGACCGACGACGGCGGTGACTCCAGGTTCAAAGTCGAAGGTCGTCGCAGAGGCAAAAGACTTGAAGCCTCGAACGGTCAGACTTTTCAGGTGCACGGGTCTCGGGTCTCCAAAAAGGGATTGTTACCCATAATCTACTGCGTTCACAGCCGGTTTCACGGCATTTACCCACGCAGCTCCACCCGGGTATCTCCGGTGTCAACGTGCCGTTATCTGCCGGAGGAACTAGGCTTTCCTCAGGAACGTTAGTAACCGAAGTATGCTTATCATTTTCAGATTGGCATCCACTGCCGGCAAAGCGCTATCGGTTCCGGTGCAGCGAACAGCGGACCAGCGGACCACCCGCACAGGGAATAGACGGACACGAGGCAGGAAATTTGACCGGTAATTTCAACTTCCGACATCACAACACCGCGCTCCTCGGCGTGGAAAGTGTTGAGGCACCGGTCATCGTCACGTCTGCGGAATTCGATCGCATCCTCTCTCCGGCCCTGAAACGGCTCCGGCTGTCCAAAGGGCTTTTGCAGCGCGTGGCGGGAATCACCGAGCGGCGCTGGTGGGCACCCGGAACGGGATTCGAAGACGGCGCCATCGAAGCGGGCGCCAAGGCCCTCGCATCAACAGGTATCGCGGCTTCCCAGATCGGGCTGCTGATCAACACCTCGGTCTCCCGCACCAATCTCGAACCATCCGTTGCGGTGAAGATCCACAACGGTCTGGGGCTGCCGTCCTCCGCCATGAATTTTGATGTCGCCAACGCGTGTCTGGGTTTCGTCAATGGGATGACCCTGGCGGCAAACATGATCGAAGCCGGCCAGATCCAGTACGCCATGGTGGTCAATGGTGAAGACGCCCAGGCCACCCAGGAAGCCACCCTTCGGCGGCTGAATGAGCCAACGGCCACGCGTGAGAGTTTCATGCAGGAGTTTGCAACGCTGACCTTAGGTTCCGGCGCAGCCGCCGCCATTCTGGGCCCGGCGGATCTCCACCCGGGCTCCCACCGCGTCCTCGGCGGAGTGGCGCGTGCCGGTACTGAGCATCACGAATTGTGCGTCGGAGGTATCGACGGCATGTATACGGACGCACAGGGGCTGCTCGACGGCGGCCTGGAGCTGGTGGTTGACGCCTGGACCGAAGCCCAACAGGACTGGAACTGGTCGGACATGGACCGCTATGTCACCCACCAGGTGAGTACCACCCATACCAAGGCAATCATCGAAGCCGTCGATCTCGATCCAGCCCGGGTCCCCCAGACCTTCCCTCTCTGGGGCAACGTCGGGCCGGCGTCACTGCCCATGACGCTCGCCGCGGAAGCCCAGCGGCTTACTACCGGCGACCGCGTGCTGTGCATGGGTGTGGGCTCCGGCCTCAACACCGCGATGCTGGAGATTGAGTGGTAGAACTTCCCGGCGTCGACCCGTCGTGGTCGGCCTACCTCGACGTGCCGTCCACAGCCGACGTTGATCCGGCTGGAACCATCAACCGGTGGCACTACCTGGACAACCTGGCCTCCGTAACCGGTGATCTCCGCGGCACGCTGCTCTGTGTCCACGGCAATCCCACCTGGTCCTACCTCTGGCGCAGCTTGCTGGCCGCGGGTGCCGAGCACGGTTGGCGGGTCATCGCCGTTGACCAGCTCGAGATGGGCTATTCCGAACGGACCGGACGCGCCCGGCGTCTCGCCGACCGCGTACGCGACCTCGAGGATTTCGTCTCCGCGGTCGGGCTCAGCGGACCTCTAGTGACAGTCGGACATGACTGGGGCGGCGTCGTCAGCCTTGGCTTCGCCGACCGCAATCGCGCGAACCTCACCGCCGTCGTCCTGACCAATACGGCAATCCACCAGAACCCGGGCTCCCCCATTCCCGCGCCGCTGCGCCTCGCTCTCAGCGGCGCCGTGCACCGGGTGGGAACGTCGACAACAACCGCTTTCCTCGATACAACGCTTGCGCTGGCCCGCCCGCGTCTCACCCGGGATGTACGGGCGGCTTACCGCCTGCCTTACCGGACAGCCGCCCGACGCCGAGGCATCGAACAGTTCGTCGCTGACATTCCCGTTGGTCCCGGGCACCCAAGCCACGCGGAGTTGAGCCGGATTGCCGACTCCATCCGTACACTCGACGTGCCCGTGTTTCTGCTGTGGGGCCCGGCAGATCCGATCTTTTCGGACACCTATCTGGATGACCTGGCGGAACGCCTTCCGCAGGCTGACATACACCGCTTCGAGGGCGCAAGCCATTTGGTCGCTGAAGACCGGGACATCGCCTCGCCAATCTTTGATTGGCTTGACCACCGCACCGAGAACGACGACGACGGCCGTCCCGCCCGTCCCTCCGCAGCGTTCACCCCGCTCTGGCAGCAGATCCACGAGCGGAGCAGCGGTCCGACCGCTGACATGCTGGCGGTGGCAGATATGGGAAGCTACGGTGCGGTGGCCGACTCGCTGTCGTGGAAGGAACTGGAGGACAGGGTCAGCCGCCTCGCCGCCGGCCTCAGCCGGATCGGAGTCACGGCGGGAAGCAGGGTCAGCCTGATGGTTCCCCCGGGCATTGAGCTGACCACGTTGATTTATGCCTGCCTGAGATTGGGCGCTGTGATCGTGGTCGCGGACGCCGGGCTGGGGGTCAAGGGGCTCAGCCGCGCCGTTCGCGGCACTGTGCCGGACTTCCTCATCGGCATTGAACGCGCGCTCGTCGCCGGCAGGCTGTTCGGGTGGCCGGGCACCCGCGTCAGCGTCGGAGCAGCGCCACGGGCGCGACTCCTCGGTGTGCGTCACCGCCTCGAAGACCTCCTCGCTGGGCACCCGAGCTATGCGGGCGATGATCCCGCCCCCGATTCCGACGCGGCGATCCTGTTCACCTCCGGATCGACAGGACCGGCGAAAGGTGTTGTATACACACACCGCCAGCTGTCGGCGATGCGGGACACTCTCTCTGCAACTCTCAACCTTGCGCCGGGCAGCGCTCTCGTTGCTGGTTTTGCGCCCTTCGCCCTGCTTGGCCCCGCACTGGGAGCGGCTTCGGTTACACCCGATATGGACGTCACCGCTCCGCGAACGCTGACTGCACGGGCGCTGGCCGATGCCGCCGCGGCCATCGACGCCACCATGGTTTTCGCTTCCCCCGCTGCCCTGCGCAACGTCCTGGCCACAGCCTCGGGCATTGTCCCCGGCCGCAAGGATGCCTTGCAACGCGTCAGGGTGCTGCTTTCTGCGGGAGCCCCTATCCCCGTGAACCTCCTGGAGCAATTGCAGCCATTGGTACCCGGTGCCGCACTGCACACGCCCTACGGCATGACGGAAGCGCTGCCCGTCACTGACATACAGCTCGAGGACATTCGCGAGGCCCTGGACAGTTCGGTAGCAGGAGCCGGGAACGGCGTCTGTGTTGGACGAGCGGTACCGGGTGCGGAGGTCAGCATCAGCGCGCTTGACCCCACGGGCACTGCCACCGGTGTGCCCTCGGATTTGCCAGGCGTTACGGGCGAGATCCTCGTGCGTGCTCCGCACGTCAAAGACCGCTATTACCGGTTATGGATCACGGAACAGGCATCATCACGCACCGCGGGCTGGCACCGCACCGGCGACGTCGGGCATCTCGACGCGGACGGACGGCTCTGGGTGGAGGGCCGGCTTGCACACGTCATCACGTCCGCAGACGGCGTTCTGACACCCGTGGGCCCCGAGCAGTCGATCGAACAGTTGAAGGAGGTTCGCCAGGCGGCCGTGGTCGGTGTCGGTCCAACGGGCACACAGGCCGTTGTCGCCGTCGTCGTTCCTGTGGAAGCTGCCGATCAGGCGGGCCTGGCTCCTCGCCCTTTGTCGGATATGGTCCGGGACGTTGTCCGGCCGGGCGGAGTCCGTCTCGCTGCAGTCCTCACGCTGTCCGCCCTTCCGACCGATATCCGGCATAACGCAAAAATCGACCGTACAGCAGTAGCTGCGTGGGCCGGCGACGCGCTCCAGGGGCGTGGGAGGAAGAGGCCGTGAAGGTCCTCGTCACCGGTGCCAGCGGGATGCTGGGCGGCGCGGTGGCGTCCCTGCTCCTGCGCAACGGCCGCGATGTCAGGACCTTCCAGCGGCGTCCCTCCGGTGTGCCGGGCGCGGAGGACCTAGCAGGTGACCTCGCTGACGGTTCCGCCCTTGCGAACGCTGTCGCGGGGGTCGACGCCGTCATTCACCTCGCGGCAAAGGTGTCTGTCACCGGCAATCCGGATGCTTTCTACCGCACCAATGTGCTCGGCACAGCTGGGCTCCTGGCTGCGGCCCGGTCCGCGGGCGTTCAGCACTTCGTGCACGTTTCCTCGCCGTCAGTGGCCCACACCGGAGCGTCGCTGGTTGGCGCGGTTGCCGGGCCGGCTCAGCCGGAGCTCGCCCGCGGATCCTATGCGCGCACCAAGGCGCAGGCGGAGATCCTTGCTCTCGAGGCGAACGACGGCCAGATGCCGGTCGCGGTTCTGCGCCCCCATATTGTCTGGGGACCCGGTGACACCCAGCTGGTAGAGCGGGTACTCAGCCGGGCCCGCGCGGGCAGGCTGCCACTGCTTGCCGGTGGAACCGCGCTCGTTGACACAACCTACGTGGACAATGCGGCGTCGGCCATCGCTGCCGCCCTTGACCGGATGGAGTACATCTCCGGATCCCCGCTGGTCATCACGAACGGTGAACCGCGCCCGATCGGTGAGCTCCTCACCCGCATTTGCTCCGCCGGCGGCGTCCGGGAACCCCGGAGATCGATCCCAGGCTGGGCAGGCAGAGCGGCCGGCAGCGTCGTCGAAAGTATCTGGCGCGCTTCCAAGGCCGACAGCGAGCCTCCCATGACCCGCTTCCTCGCGGAGCAGTTGTCAACGGCCCATTGGTTCGACCAGCGGCACACCAGGTCCCTGCTTGGCTGGACTCCGGAGGTGAGCCTGGACGAGGGTTTTGCACGCCTCGCCGCGCACTATGGCGATTCAGCGTCGCGCATCAGGCACTGATGTTCAGATAACTGACGGTTTGCGATCGGACCCTCAGCCTGGTCAGCCTGTTCCCTGTCGCGTTGGTTCATTAAATGCCGCTGGGAAGGACCTTTACAGGTCCTCCCCAGCGACGAGAGACTAAGGCGAAGATTAGACGCGCACGAAGTAGGCGCCCGGCAGATCGCTCAGCGGGTGCTGCATGGTGAGGTTTGCACCATTCATTCCGCTGCTGATGACCTGGCCGTTGCCAGCGTAGACGGCTACGTGTCCGCCCGTGATGACAATGTCGCCCGGTGCAGGTGTGCTAACCGGGGTACCGTAGCCAGCGAACTGTGCCGGTCCGAGATCGCCCGTACCAAGGGCCTTTTCGAGGAGCACGGTGCAATCCTGGATAGCACCGGCTGCGAGCTGGGCCCGAGCCGACGCGAGGATGCCTGCGCCGCTGGCGCTGCCCGAGTTGTCTGCAACCTGGATGTTGCTGGAGGCAAGGCTGATGATGGTGCTGGTCTCGACCGGTGCCGGAGCAACAGCAGCTGCCTGTACCTGCACTGCAGGCGCGGCTGCCGGAGCTGCTACCTGAATCTGCTGTACCGGAGCTGCGGCAGGAGCCGGAGCGGCAGCAGCGCTACCGGAGAGGCTGATGACCTGACCCGGGTAAATGATCGAATCCCAGCCGAGGCCGTTAGCAGCGAACACGGCGTCCAGGCTGACGCCATAGTTCGCTGCGATCGAGCCGAGAGTGTCCCCGGACTGCACAGTGTGGGTAGGAGCATTGACGGCCGGAGCCGGCGCCACGGGAGCCGGAGCAACCGGAGCTGCCGGGGCCACAGGAGCGGCTGCAGCCTGGACGTTGGCCTCAACTGACGGTGCTGGGGTGTAAGTGGTGGTGCCCGCGCTTGCTGGCAGGGCCGCTCCGAACATGATTCCGGAAGCTGCTACAACAACGGCTGCTGGGCGGCCAACGGTGCCGGCGTGTGAGCTCACTGCCTTGGAAACGACCTGCATGGTGCTGGGCGGGGTTGCACGGTGGCGTGCGATATGACGGTTTTTGGACACGGAAATAGCCTCTCCCAATGCCGGCGGAGTTAGCTGTCGGATTCGGATGGGAGCCAGCCGGACTACCGGTCTTGGACCGGTGAGTCTTCACCCCTAGGACTTCTGAAGAAGCCCGCTATCTGGTTCCCCCGCTCCTGCCGCAGTGTGTAGCGAACGGACCTTCCGACGGCGGCAGGATTAGGCAATCCACCAGAAGGAAGCCGGGCTTTTGAGCCCGGCGTGTCCATAACGTTACATTCTTTCGGACTGGATGTCACATTTCAATCACGAGAAACGCCGGTTCAGCCGCGCCGGATTAGATTTTGTACTCGTCCTGCGCGCTTTTGGGGCCGTCCTGATCGCCATTGCGGTGCATGGCTGACTGCGCCTTTTTCAGGGCCTGCTCTGCCTGCGCCTGAACCTCCGGAGCCTTCGTTTTTACCGTCTCCGATGCCTGGGAAACCTTGTCCTGGACCTTCGGGTTGTTCCAGAGCTCGTTGGCCTTCACTTTGATCTGCTCATAGCTTGCACGACCGGCCCGGGCGCCCAGAACGTAGCCTGCTGCCATACCTGCTGCAAAAACCAACTTGTTCTTCATCGCGATACTCCTGACGTGTCGGGTACTGAGATACTGAGATATCGAATCTAGTCAGCTTACTTACTTTTGTCACGTCGGAGCCGCTCACCAGCGTCCGTTACGCGGCCGTGGCTGGCACCTGGGGCACGTGTATGAGGACCGGTTCATGAAGGTGTCGCGCCGGATCAGGGAATCCAAACCATTCTCGAAGCATCGCCGACAGGGCTCCCGCTCCCGCCCGTAGGCGTTCAGCGCGCGCTCAAAGTATCCGGACGCGCCGTTCACGTTTACGTAAAGCGAATCGAAGCTGGTGCCGCCTGCCTCGAGCGCCCGGATCATGACGTCCCTACACGACTCGACCAGTCGCGAGGCTTCTGCACGCCGAAGGGTGTCAGTGGGGCGGGCGTAGTGCAGCTTCGCTGCCCACAATGATTCGTCGGCATAGATGTTTCCGATTCCCGAGACGAGCGTCTGGTCGAGCAAGGCGCGCTTGAGCCCCGTGCGGCGGGAATGCAGCTTGCGGTAGAAATCCTCGAAGGAGAATGCAGGGTCCAGCGGGTCACGTGCGATGTGCGTCGCTTCAACCGGCACCAGGGGAACGAGGTCCTCCCCCAGTCCGCCGGGAAGACCATCAGCTGTTGCCACCATGCTCGTGACAAAAAGCCCGCCGAAGATCCGCTGGTCCACGAAACGAAGCTCCTCCGGCACCGGCTGAGGCCCAGCAGCCGGAGACAGCCGAAGGCGAACCTTCAGGTGCTTCTCGTCCGGCTGGGTGCGGTCCTCGACCAGCAACTGGCCGCTCATTCCAAGATGAGCCATGAGCGCAACTGGCGGCCTGCCGTCCGGGAGTTCCTTTGAGGACGCCAGGTCCGGTGACGGCGCAGGCCGGGAGCCGCCGTCGTCATCGGTGAGGGTAAGGGGCAGCCAGAGGAACTTGCCCCGACGCACGGCATCGCTGACGCGGGCTCCGATGAGGTTTCCAATGAAATCCTCGATGCCGAGGGCATGGCGGCGGATTGAACGGGGGTCCAGGACGTCGACCGCCTCGATGCGGCGCCCGCGAACCCAGCGCGCGAGACCCCTGCGCACTACCTCCACCTCGGGAAGCTCAGGCATAACGAGGTGCAAAGATCACGTGGAGTGGCGGAGCTGTGCGTCCGCGTGTGCGAGAGGCAGTTGGTTTACCTCAGGCTGAAGGAGCTTCCACGAGGCAGAGGCAGCCTCTTGCTCGGCCTCCTTCTTGGAGCGCCCGGAACCTGAGCCGTAGGTCGCTCCGCCGATCACCAGGACGGCCTCGAACCGGCGGTCATGGTCAGGCCCGAAACCCGTCACCTTGTAGTCGATAACCCCCATGCGCTGTGCCGCGGCGATTTCCTGGATGCTGGTCTTCCAGTCCGTTCCGGCGCCAAGGGCTGCGGCGTCCCGGAGCACCGGACCGATGATGCGCATGACGAGGCACCGTGCGGTCTCCATGCCGTTGCTGAGATAGGTGGCGCCGATGATGGCTTCCATGGTGTCAGCAAGAATTGAGGATTTGTCCCAGCCATTGGTGAGCTTCTCTCCCTGTCCCAGGAGGATGTGCTGCCCGAGATCGAGGCCGCGGGCAATCTTCGCGAGGGCGCGGGTACTCACCACCGCCGAACGCCTCTTGGCGAGTTCACCCTCTGAAAGATCAGGATTGTCCCTGTAGAGAGCGTCCGTGACCGAAAGCCCGAGGACGGAGTCGCCGAGGAATTCGAGGCGTTCGTTGGTAGGGATTCCGCCCTGTTCATACGCATAGGACCGATGTGTCAGGGCAAGACGAAGCGTCTCGGCGTCAATAGTGACACCGAGACGCTTCAAAAGATCTTCTGAACTCTCCACGCGGCGACGCTTTCGCGATCGAAGCCTCAAGCACCGTAAACCGGTGCTCTTGGCATTTAGACGTCGGCTACCTTGCGGCCCTTGTACTCAAGGAACAACTCAGTGCCGGCGGAATCGGTGACAACCTTGGCCTGGTGGGCAAGGCTGTAAGTGACGCGACCGTTCTCCACCGTCTTCACCAGCTTGGGAGCAACAGCCTTCCACTGGGACCGGCGTGCACGCGTATTCGAGCGGGACATTTTCCGCTTGGGAACAGCCACGACTAACTCTCTTCTCTCTTGTCTGACTCTGTCTTAACTTCTGGTTCCGCTGCCTCAGGGTCGGCGGCCGCACCGGCCAACCCTGTCAGAGCAGCCCAGCGGGGGTCAAGGACCTCGTGCCGGTGTCCGGGGTCATCCTCCAGGCGAGCACCACATTCAGCGCACAAACCCTGGCAGTCCTCCCGGCATACCGGTTGGAACGGCAGCGATGTCACTACTGCGTCCCGCAGCACCGGTTCGAGATTGACTGTGTCATTCTCGACCTGACGCTGCAGGTCCTCCTCTTCATCCTCCGCCATCTCAGGGGCGTCGTAGTAGAAGAGTTCCTGCACATCGACACTGGTGCCGTAGCTGAGCGGGTCCAGGCACCTACCGCATTCGCCGGATACTTCGACGTCAACGGTTCCCGATACCAGGATCCCCTCGTGTACAGCCTCGAACCTCAGGTCCAACTCCATGCTGGAGCCTTCCTGAACGCCGATGAGCGCCACACCAAAATCTTTCGGCGCGGGCACATGTTCTTCGACTGTCCGCATGCTCCCCGGGCTGCGCCCAAGATCCCTGACATTGAAGACCAGGGGCGAACTGAGATCGCTTTTGATGAAAACTCCTGTAGAACATGTGACCGACGAACCATCTTAGCCCGAAACCAAGCCCCGCCCCAAACCCATTCCGCCATGGTCTCGACCGGGATGGAAAAATCTGTTCGGATACGGGTCATTTGGTTGCACATACCACGATAGGTTGGATGTTATGACTCAAGTACGCATCCGAGACGCCGCGCAGTTTCTGGGCGTCAGTACCGATACCGTGCGCCGCTGGATCGACGATGGAATCCTGGGCGCTAAGCGCTCATCGGGTGTCCTCTCTGTCGACGGACTGGAGCTCGCACGCCTGGCACGCGATCGCGCTGTCCTTCCCGCAGACCCGCACGGTGTTGCAACGTCCGCCCGCAACCGCTTTGTGGGGCTGGTGACAGAGGTAACCAGCGACAGAGTGATGTCGCAGGTCGAGCTCCAGTGCGGACCGCTCCGGGTTGTTTCCCTGATGAGCAGCGAAGCGGTACGCGAGCTTGGGATAGAGCCGGGCACCGTTGCTGTTGCTGTCATCAAAGCAACTAACGTCATCGTTGAGACATCAGCGGATAATTTCACCTCTCAACCCCGATCAGCCGGCGGCCCCCGGTGACGCGCCGCTTGCGCAGGCTGGTGAGCGCCGTCGTCGTCGTGTGTGCCCTTGCCTCCTGCAGCAACACGGATCCGGCGGCGGATGGCGTCCTCAACGTCTACGCAGCCGCTTCACTCCAGGCCCCCTTTGAGGAAATCGCCACTGAATTCGAAGCCGTCCATCCAGGGCTGAGCGTGCAACTGAACCTTGCGGGATCATCGGACCTGGCGACGCAGATCATCGCCGGGGCGCCCGCCGAGGTCTTCGCCCCGGCGAATACTGCCACGATGGAGCAGGTAGCTGCCGAGGGCCTGCTGGCCTCGCCGTCGAAGACGTTTGCCACCAACGTGCTGACCATCGCAGTGGCAGCGGGAAACCCGCTCGGCATCGAATCTCTTGAGTCACTCACAGAGCCTGGTATTGCCACGGTGCTGTGCGCTCCGCAGGTGCCCTGCGGAGCCGCGGCTGCGGCAGCGCAGGAAGTAAGCGGCGTCTGGCTTGAGCCCGTGAGCGAGGAGGGCTCGGTTACCGACGTCCTTGGCAAGGTCTCCTCCGGGCAGGCCGATGCCGGGCTGGTCTATGTCACCGATGTTGACGCCTCGGGGGGCGCCGTGGACGGCGTACCGATCGATGCCGCCGCGCAGGCAGTAAATACCTATCCGATCGCAGCGGTTGGAAGCAGCGGGGATTCGGCCTCGGACTTCATTGACCTCGTCCTTGGAGGGAGCGGCCAGGAGATACTGTCCTCCCACGGCTTCGGGAAGCCCGACCAGTGACCGGAGTCTATTCCGGAATGCCGCGCTGGCTTCTTGCGGTCGCAGCGGCGGGTGCCCTGTTCCTCATTGTGCCGCTCGCCGCACTCGTTCTTCGCGTGGACTGGTCCCGGTTCGCAGAGTTGGTAGCCTCCGACTCCTCACGCGCCGCGCTGCTCCTGAGCCTCCAGACCTCAGGAACAAGTACGTTGCTCTGCGTCCTTTTCGGTGTACCCATGGCGTTCGCCCTCGCGCGCACCCGGTTCAGGGGCCAGCGCGTCCTCCGGGCGCTCGTGCTCCTGCCGTTGGTGCTGCCGCCTGTGGTCGGCGGTATCGCTCTGCTCTACACGTTTGGCAGGCAGGGCTTGCTTGGCGAGTCGCTGCGGGTGTTAGGGGTGGACATCGCGTTCTCGACCGCCGCCGTCGTGCTGGCGCAGACTTTTGTCGCGCTGCCGTTCCTCGTGCTGAGCCTCGAGGGCGCCCTGCGCACTGCAGGTACCCGGCACGAGGCCGTCGCTGCGACGCTGGGGGCGGGACCCACCACGGTGCTGCGGCGGGTAAGCCTCCCCCTCGTGGGGCCCGGGATCGTTTCCGGTGCCGTGCTGTCCTTCGCGCGCGCCCTCGGCGAGTTCGGGGCGACGCTGACGTTCGCCGGAAGCCTGCAGGGCGTCACCCGGACGCTGCCGCTCGAAATCTATCTGCAGCGGGAGACTGACCCGGACGCCGCGGTGGCGTTGTCCCTCGTGCTCGTCGCGGTTGCGGTGCTGGTGGTCGCCGTGGCGCACCGGATTCATGAGGGCAATGCACCATGAGCTTGGATTTCACCGCGCACGTTCCAGCCCGGGATTTCGACGTCCGGTTCTCCCTCGCCACCGGAGAGACGGTAGCGCTGATGGGGCCTAATGGCGCTGGGAAATCCACGCTGCTCAGCGTACTGGCCGGCCTGCTTCGCCCGGACTATGGCTCGGCCACCCTGGATGGGAAAACCCTGTACGACGACGGCGAGTGGCTTGCGCCGCATACCCGCGGTATCGCCCTGTTGGCGCAGGATGCGCTGCTTTTCCCGCACCTTTCGGTTCTGGAGAACGTTGCCTTTGGCCCCCGGTGCGCCGGCGTGCCGCGGAGCGCAGCCCGCAAAGAAGCCCACCGCTGGCTTCGAGAAGTGGATGCAGCCGATCTTGCACACCGCCGGCCGGTGAGCCTTTCCGGCGGACAGGCGCAACGGGTAGCCGTTGCACGGGCGTTGGCCGCTGAGCCTGCGCTTCTGCTGTTGGACGAGCCATTGGCTGCACTGGACATTTCGGTGGCACCAATGGTGCGCAGGATGCTCCGACGGGTACTCGAGGGGCGAAGCGCGATCATCGTCACCCATGACATCGTCGATGCTCTGCTGCTGGCCGACCGCGTTGTGATTGTCGACGGCGGGCGGATCGTTGAGGACGGACCCACCCGGCTGGTCCTCGAACGGCCGCGCAGCAGCTTCGCTGCAGGACTCGCCGGGGTGAACCTCATGACCGGCACGACAACGCGCGATGGTCTCCTTACGCCGGGAGGCGTACAGCTGGCGGCGCTGCGGGATCGGGATCTTCCGGCGGGCGAGGAGGCTGCTGCCGTCTTCAGCCCGCGCGCCGTGGCGGTCCACCGGCTCCGACCGACAGGTAGTCCGCGGAACGTGCTGGCCGTGACCATCACCGACCTCGAGCAGCACGGCGGACGCACCACTGTGCGGGCCGATCATCTGAGCGCGGAGATCACCACGGCGTCTGCAGCGGAACTCGACCTGCTGCCGGGGGCAGAGGTGTACTTCAGCGTGAAGTCCGCCGAAGTTGAGATCTATCTGCGCTGAGCCCTCAGCGGCTGTCGGCTTTCCGATCGACAGCATCTTCGGGCGAACCAGCAACCTGCGGCGCACCGGCGTCGTGGTTTGAAGACGCCGGCCCGGTGTGCTCGGTAGAAACCTCCGACAGGAGGTCCCTGTCATCAAGTTCCTCGTTCAGCTCCTCCTGCCGGTGTTCCGTCTCCGGGTCCGGGGTGCCTTCCTCGACGTACTCGACCTCAAGCTGACGATGCACCTTGCTGTTGAGGACCTCTACCTGGTTATCCTCAAGCTGATTCAGGTTGTCAGGAAACGTGTCCTGAGGCTTGATTCGGCTCTTGCCCACTGTGTCCTCTTTTGTCCGCCCGGCACTGGTATTCCTGATTCTACTGAAGCGTAGGCAATTCAGTGGGCATCTTCGTTCAGCCGCTTGAGCACAGCCTTGGGAACAAAGGGCGAAATGTCACCGCCCAGGCCCGCGACCTCCTTCAAAAGCGTCGACGAGAGGTGCGAGTAGCTTGCCTCCGCCGGTATGAACACGGTCTCAACTCCGGCCAACTGGCGGTTCATTGCAGCCATCGGCAGCTCGTACTCGAAGTCCGCGCTTGACCGCACGCCCTTGACGATCAGGTTTGCACCCTGCTTCCGGCAGAAATCCGCCAGGAGTCCGTCGCCCATGGGCAGCACAGAAACGCCGCGGAGGAATGTGAGAGTTTCGCGGGCAATCTCCAGCCGGTCCTCGAGCTCGAACCGGTACTTCTTGGCGTAGTTGGTGGAGACTGCGACGATCACTTCGTCGAAAAGGCTGGCGGCACGGGCAATAACCTCGAGATGCCCATTGTGGATGGGGTCAAAGGATCCAGGGCAGACGGCTCGACGCATACAACGAATCTACCGCGTGAGAGGAGGGTTTTCAGTCGTGTCCCAACCGGAATCGCGGGTTCGGGATACTGGATGACATGGAATCGAACCAATCCGCCGCGGCAAGACCACTCTCCGGTTGGCAGCGAACCGCCCGGGGTGCAAACCTTCTCTCCCCCGACGGCAGCCTCGGAACCGTTATTTTTGAAGAGATAACGGCGCTCGCCGGGCAGCACAATGCGATCAACCTGGGCCAGGGCTACCCGGACGAGGACGGGCCTGAACTCCTCCTGAATGCCGCCCGCGAGAACATCGCCTCCGGTATGAACCAGTACGCCCCCGGGCGTGGGCTCCCCGTGCTCCGGGAGGCGATTGCAGCTCACCAGCAGCGCTTCTACGGACTGCCCCTTGACGCCGAACGGGAAGTTGTTGTGTCCACCGGCGCCACTGAGGCGATAGCCGCGTCAATCCTCGCCTTCGCCGGACCGGGGGACGAGGTGCTGACGTTCGAGCCGTTCTATGACTCCTACGGTGCCATCATCGGCCTCAGCGGAGCCCGGCACACCACTGCGCCGCTGGTCGCGCCGGCGTACCAACCGGATCTGGAAGCCCTTGAAGCCGCCATGAGCGAGCGTACCCGGGTGATCGTGGTGAATAACCCGCATAATCCCATGGGCACCGTGTTCACCCGGGAAACGCTTGTCCGCGTCGTTGAACTGGCCGAGCGCTTCGGCGCCATCATTGTCACCGACGAGGTGTACGAGCATCTGACGTTCGCAGCGACACATATCCCGGTAGCCACTCTGCCCGGCGCATGGGAGCGCACAGTCACGATCTCCTCAGCAGGAAAGACGTTTTCGGTGACCGGCTGGAAAATTGGTTGGTTGACCGGGCCTGCTGACCTGGTGGATTCAGTCCGCAGCGTGAAATCCTTCCTCAGCTACAGTTCCGGCACTCCGTTTCAGGGCGCTGTGGCGCTCGGGTTGGGCCTGGAGGACTCCTTCTACCGCTCGATCGCCGACTCCCTCCGGTACAGGCGGGACCTCCTGGGGGAAGGCCTCAGTGCCGCCGGCTTTGACGTCTTCACCCCGCAGGCGACTTACTTCACCGTCGTCGATGCAGCTCCGCTCGGCGTCACCGATGCCGTCGCCCTGGCCAGGCGCATGCCGGAACTGGTTGGTGTGGCGGCAATCCCCGTTCCGGTGTTCTGTCATGAGGCAGGAGCACGGCGCACCCGCTCACTCCTGCGCTTCGCGTTCTGCAAGAAGGAGGAAGTGCTCGCCGACGCGGTACACCGCCTGTCCTCGCTCCGGGAGCGGCTGTGAGCGTGCCGTCCCGCTACCTCCGCGCGGCAGGTGCGCATGCTGAAATTGACATGGATGCCTATAACGACGGCGCCTTCATCCTGAGCATCGGCGGTGCGCAGCAGTCGCACGTCGACCTCGCCGATCCACACAA
The DNA here is from genome assembly GCF_055657625.1 of Arthrobacter sp. KKT183. NCBI lineage: Bacteria > Bacillati > Actinomycetota > Actinomycetes > Micrococcales > Micrococcaceae > Arthrobacter > Arthrobacter sp. KKT183. Next base: position 2,076,706 of record NZ_CM145770.1, read on the forward strand.
CGTTTTCTATGAGTACCTCCGCCGGATCGCGAACGTCCTTGACGTGTTCAAGCCAGCCGGGGAGCCGATACGCGTCCTGCACCTCGGAGCAGGTGCACTGACCCTGGCCCGTTACGTACAGGCCACCCGTCCCGGATCCCGCCAGGTTGCCGTCGAGCGCGAGCGGGAACTGCTTGCTTTCGTGGTGGAGCACCTGCCGCTACCACCGGGTACCGACTGCGAGCTACTGGTAGAAGACGCGAGCGACACACTCGCCGCCTGCACTGAAGGTGCGTTTGACGCCGTCGTTCTCGATGTGTTCTCCGGTGCCGACGGGGCCACCGAATTGGCCACGCCGGAGGTTTACCGCCTGCTCACCAGGGCGGCCGCACCCGGCGGCGTTGTGCTTGTGAACGTAGGCGATGATCCTCCGCTGACCTTCGCCCGCGAACAGGCGCGCCTGCTGCTGGAGACCGGGTACGACGTCGCGGCGCTGGGCGAGACCGCCATGTTCACCGGGCAGCACGCGGGAAACATCGTGCTGGCGGCGTCAACATGGTGGAACCCGGCGTGGACGGCGCCCCTTGCGGCTGCGGGACCGCATCCGGCCGCACTCCTGACCGGCGCCGACTACACGGATTTCGCCGGTAGAAAGCGCTGATTTACGCGCAGTTTTCATGCGCTAAAGAACCCGTGTCACGGGCCATAACCCGCAGTACCGTTGAACTACTGCACGGACAATTTTCCGATCACCGTTGATGGAGGAATCATGACAACGGAAGTCACTGAAGTATCCGATTGCACCGTTCACACCTGCGCCTTCAACCACGACGGCTGCACCGCGTATGCCATCACAGTCAGCGGCAGTCCCGAGCACGCTTCCTGCGCAACCTTCATCGATACGTCGGAGACCGGCGGCCTGCCGATGGTCCTTGCGCATGTGGGTGCCTGCCAACGCAACGAGTGCGTTCACAACAGCCATCTCATGTGCAACAAGCACGACGTGAAGATCGGGTCCGGTTCTGATCTGGCTGACTGCCTTTCCTACCAGCCACGGTAGCGCCGCTCCGGCATGAATAGTGCCCGTCCCCTGCATCTGTGGCTGCAGGGGACGGGCACTCCTACGTGCACCCACTAACTTCCGCTCCACAGACCACTTCATATGAGAGCTCTCTCATGAATAGCTCACCGACGTCTCATAGCCGGCTGGCTAAATGGGAAACCTGCGGTTCCAGTTGGCTGCGGGGAAAGTTGGATGCAAGCCATGACGGTGAAGGACAGCAGGTCCACGACGGCCGGAGCGCAGAAACGCGGGACGCTTCGCGTGGTCCTGTACTCGCACGATTCCCAGGGGTTGGGACATACCCGCCGCAACCTCGCGCTGGCGCATGCTCTCACCGGCAGCTTCAGGCGGGCAGGCCGGACGGTGAGCGGAGTGCTGGTCACGGGAGTCGCCGCAGCCACCCGCTTCGAAATCCCCGAGGAGTGGGACTGGGTGGTGGTGCCGGGTATCGCGAAGGGCACGGGAGGCTATGAAGCCCGCCACCTGAGTGTCCAGCAGAAGGACATCATCAAACTTCGGTCATCCCTGATCACCGCTGTGCTGCACGACTTCCGTCCTCACCTTGTGGTGGTGGACCGGCATCCGTTTGGAGTGGAGCATGAACTGGCAGAAGGGCTGGAGCAGCTGCGGCGCGAGCGTCCGTCGTGCCGGGTAGTGCTCGGCTTGCGCGAAGTTCTCGACCGGCCCTCGGCTGCACGACGTGAATGGACCGCACTGGATCTGGACCAGGTGGACCGGACGTTCGATGAGTTTTGGGTGTACGGGGATCCGTTGGTCCACGATCCGGTGCGCTCCGGCGAAATTCCAGGCAGCCTCGCCCACCTCGTGCGGCACACCGGATACCTTTCCCTCGGCCGTCCGGTCCGGCGTCGTACCGGCGCCACCGGTGTTCCCTTCGTCGTCACGATGGCCGGCGGCGGATCCGACGGTCTTGACGTAACCCTGACCGCCGCCCGCGCCAGGCTCCCGGAGGGGCTCGAGCACCTCATTGTCACCGGTCCCCAGATGCCGAAAGGCGACCGTGCACAGGTTGAGGCGGCGGCCGGCCCCCGCACGCATGTCGTCGGATCCGTGCGGGACGCCCTTGCAGAGATACAGTCGGCGGCGGCTGTCGTCGCCATGGGCGGGTACAACACCGTGTGCGAAATCATGAGCACCACCACCCCCGCGCTGATTGTGCCGCGGGTCCACCCGCGCCGGGAGCAGCTGATTCGCGCACGCGGCCTGGCCCGGCACCGGTTGCTCGATTTCTGCCACCCCGACGAGTTCACCCCGGACACGCTTTCCACCTGGTGGGCGCAAGTGGGCGGGCAGGAGGTTGCCCGCGATGGAGTCAACCTCGATGGACTCGCAACAACCTACGAGTACGCATCCGAGCTCCTGGCCCAGCCGGACGGCAGCTCCGAACGACGCACGGATTGGACCCGTCATGCAGCTGTCTAACGAGGGGCGCGTCGGTTACGTCCTGAAAATCTACCCACGCTTTTCGGAAACTTTCATTGTCACGGAAATCCTCGCCCGTGAAGCAGCGGGCGAGGACCTTGAAATTTTCTCGCTTCGCCCGCCCGTTGACCCCCGCTTCCACCCCGAACTGGCCCGGGTCCAGGCGCCCGTTACCTACGTGGCCCGCCCGCAGAAATTGTCCGAGGGCTGGCCCATCATCGCCGCCGCCCACAACGTGATCCCCAACTTCGCCCAGCGCTTCGCCGCTCTCCTGCCCGATCTCGCTGAATGCGAGGCATCTGAGGTGCACCAGGGCGTCGAACTGGCAACCCGGGTAACTGAGCGGGGAATTACCCATCTCCACGCCCATTTCGGATCGATCGCAGCACGCACCGCCCGCATTGCCTCCGCGCTCACGGGCGTTCCGTTCTCCTTCACTGCCCATGCCAAGGACATCTACCACGAGCAGGTTGACCAGGCTGAACTCATCCGCCTCATACAGGCGGCGCACCACACGGTCACCGTGAGCAACTTCAACTACCGGTACCTCTCAACCCTTGCGCCGGCCGCATCGGGCCGGCTCCACCGCGTCTACAACGGGCTGGAGCTCAGCCGCTTCCCTTTCAGGGAACCCGCTCCCGTCCACACGCCCTTCCGGATCGCCGCAGTTGGACGGCTCGTGGAAAAGAAAGGCTTCTCACTCCTGATTGACGCTGTTGCGGCGCTCGTGCGCTCCGGCGTCCAGGTAGACGTGCGCATAGCAGGAGGTGGGGAGTTGGCTGATAGCCTGGCCGACCGCGTCAGGCTCCTCGGCTTGAGCGACCATATACATCTCCTCGGCCCCCGCACGCAGAGCGAAGTCATCGAACTCCTGAGGTGGGCCGATGTATTCGCCGCTCCCTGCATCATCGGTGCAGACGGCAACGCCGACGGACTGCCGACGGTGCTGCTTGAGGCAATGGCGATGGGTGTGGTCTGCATCGGGTCGGACGTCACCGGGATTCCGGAGGTCCTTGGCGGAATGGACGGCGCCGCCACCGGTCTGCTTGTCCGCGCCGGTAACGTCGAGGACCTGATTCTGGCGCTGCGGACGGCGGCGTCCGACTCGTTCGACCGGACGGCAACTGCTCTGGCTGCCCGGTCATTGATTGAACGCTGCTTTGATTCCCGCTCACAGTCCACACAACTGCAGCGTTTGTGCGGGACGGCAGCGGCGGAGGCGGAGACTCCTGTCCGCGCAGAGCACCCGTCGTCCGTATCGTCGTCGTCCTTCACTTCCCCCGAACTCGAGGCGGTGGTCCGATGAAGCGCATCGCTTATGTGTGCATCGACCCGGGTGTGCCGGTGTTCGGCACCAAGGGTGCGTCCGTCCACGTTCAGGAAATTGTCCGGGCCTGGCGGAACCGCGGCGCGGAGGTGACGGTGTACTGCACGCGGCCCGGCAGCGACGTCCCGGCTGATCTGGCGGACCTCGCCGTCGTCGTCGTACCGGTGACCGGGAAAGGGGCGGCTCGTGAGAACTCACAGGCTGCCGCTGCCGCTGAACTCGCCCAGCGGATTCTGGACGACGGCGCGGATGCCGTCTACGAGCGCTACTCGCTGTTCAGCGACACGCTTGCGCGCGTTACCGGTCAACTGCGGGTTCCTGGCTTCCTCGAGGTCAACGCGCCGCTGATCGAGGAACAGCGGACCCACCGGAGTCTGATTGATGAAACCGCGGCGTACGCGGCTTTGCGGGAACAGGTCGGCGCCGCGACCCGAACTGTTTGTGTCTCCGATCCGGTGGCCGACTGGGTCCGGAATCGCGTTGACCCGGAGCACCATGAGCGGATCCGCACAGTTGCCAACGGCGTCAACGTCCACCGCATCCGCCCCTCGTCTGAAGCGCCCGGCATGCCGGTCGTTGCATTCGTCGGAACCCTGAAGCCCTGGCACGGGGTGGAAACGCTGATAGAAGCGCAGGCTGCGGGATCGCGCGAGTGGACGCTCCGCATAGTCGGGGACGGCCCACAGGGGGCGGAGTTGCGCGGCCTGGCCGAGAGTGTGGGGGCCGACGTTGAGTTCACCGGCGCAATCGCACCGGAGCACGTTCCGGAGGCCCTCGCCGGATGTTCGATCGCGGCTGCCCCGTACCCACGCGCGAGCCACGGCGACCAGTACTTCTCCCCGCTGAAAATCTACGAATACTGTGCCGCCGGGTTGCCCGTTGTCGCCTCCCGGGTGGGGCAGGTGCCCTACATCATTGACGACGGCGTCACCGGACTTCTGGTCGAACCGTCCGATCCGTCCGCGCTGGCTGAAGCCATTGATGGGCTGGCCTCGGCACCGCTTGCCCGGGCGGCGATGTCCTCCGCCGCGCGGGCAGCGGCGACTGATCGTCACAGCTGGGACACCGTCCTGAACCGCATCACCGAGGAGGTGCCGGCATGACTAAGGCGGTCGTCATACCCGAGAAATCAGCCCTTCGTCGTACGCTGCAGATCCTCAGGCCGCATCTGTCTGGTCAGGGACTGCTCATGGCCGGCGGTGTCCTGGTGCTGCTGTGTGAGGTCGCGTTCCGGGTCCTCGAACCGTGGCCGGTGAAATTTGTGGTGGACGCGGTCACCCGGAGCCTGGGCGCTGATTTTGCAGGCACCGGACCGGAGGCGACTCCCCTGCTGCTCCTGGCCTGCGGCGCCGCCCTCGTCTTTTTCACCGGTATGCGCGCGGTCTGCAACTTCTTCGCTACACTCGCTTTCGCTCTGGTCGGATCGCGGGTTGCTACCAAACTGCGAGCTAAGGTGTTCGATCACGTCCAGTCCCTCTCCGCGCGGTTCCACTCGGTCAATCGCACCGGCGACACGGTCCAGCGATTGGTCGGCGACGTCGGCAGGCTCCAGGAGGTCGCCGTCACGGCCGGTATGCCGCTATTGGCCAACTGCATCACCCTGGTTGCGATGGCCGGAGTAATGTTCTGGCTCGATCCGCTGCTGGCACTGGTGGTCATCGCCGCATGCGCGGGATTTCTGCTCCTTTCACGAATCAGCACGGACAAGATCACTGTGGCTGCACGGCTTACCCGCAAGGGTGAAGGTTCCCTCGCGAACACCGCCCAGGAGAGCCTGGGCGCCATCCGGGTTGTACAGACGTACGGCCTGGAACGGGCGCTGTCCGACCGGTTCGGCAGCAGCAACCAGAAAACTCTCAAGGACGGCGTGAGGTCCCGCCGCCTCGCAGCCGCCCTGGAGCGAAGGACGGATGTGATTGTGGGCGTCGCGACCGCCGTCGTCCTTGCCGGGGGCGGGTGGCGGGTGGTTCAGGGAGCCATGACGCCGGGTGACCTGGTGCTCTTCCTGATGTATTTGAAGACTGCCATGAAGCCGTTACGGGACCTCGCGAAGTACACCGGCCGGATCGCGCGCGCCACGGCGTCCGGCGAGCGCGTGGCCGAACTGCTCGACGAGGCGGTGGACATCACCGACTCCCCTACGGCCCTTCCGCTGGGCAAGGTGTGGGGCGAGCTCGAGTTCCGCCACGTCTCGGCATCCTATGAGGGGCGGGTGGTCCTGTCCGATCTCACCCTATGCCTGCAGGAGGGCCGCACCACGGCCATCGTGGGACCGTCCGGATCCGGCAAGTCCACACTGCTGTCCCTCCTGGTGCGCACTATGGATCCGGAGCGCGGTTCAGTGCGCCTCGACGGCGTGAACCTCACCGACATCACACTCGCTTCCCTCCGATCGAACGTCAGCCTCGTCCTGCAGGAGGCGGTCCTGTTTACCGGCAGTATCCGCGAGAACATCCGTTTCGGGCGCCTGTCAGCGACGGACGGCGAGGTTGAGCGGGCAGCGCACCTGGCGCAGGCCCATGGTTTCATCACCAGCTTTCCCAAGGGTTACGACACGACTGTCGGCGAGCGCGGCGGGACTCTCTCCGGGGGGCAGCGGCAACGTATCGCGATTGCCCGCGCCATTCTGCGCGATGCACCGGTGGTGCTCCTCGATGAAGTGACGACAGGGCTGGACCATGACGCGCGGACCGAGGTTCTCGGCGCCCTGACGACGCTCAGCGTGGGACGAACCACCGTAGCGGTGACCCATGAGGCTTCCGTGGCGTTGCAGAGCGACCGCGTGCTCTGGCTTCAGGACGGGCGGGTGCTGCTGGACGGATCACCGGAGGAGCTGCTGCGTTACCCGCTGTTTGCACGCTGGGTCGAGGAGCAACCCGCTTCCGCACAGAACCGTACGACCGCAACGGTGCCGGCTGGGAGCGTGCCATGAGCAGCCTGCGCACTCCGCTTGACTCCCACCTCCGATCACTCGAGTTGCTCTTCGATCCGGACGCGCTGAGCTCCCTGTTCAAACGTCCGGTACGTGCCGCTCACCTGCGTTGGAAGCGCGGCAGGTCGGCGGTCGCGCGTCTCCACGATGACGACGGCGGCGTCCGCTGGCTGGCGATGTACAGCACCGATTCGTCGGTGAAGCTGGAGAAAACCTTCCGGCGCGCGCTCACCCAGGATGTGGCGTGGGAGCGCTTCGCACTTGATGACGGAATATTGGCAAGCGGGCCGATCGCGCTGGATCCGCGCTTGTACCCGGTGCTTCGTGGGTTCAGGCGGGCTGGCCTGGAGGTGCCGTCGCCGGGCCTCGGAGTGCTCAAGTACAACCCGTTCCGGCGCCTGGTGTTCAGCGTGGATGCCGCTGGCACCCCGCGTCTCATAGGAAGGGCGAGTGCGGGCGGACACTCTATTACCCACGGAATGCTCTCTGAACTGGCGGATGGCGGGGTGCCCGTCGTCCTTCCTCTCGACTCGGCACTGTTGCCGCCGGGCCTACCTACCTCCAAGCATCTTGAGTACCTGCCGTGGTACGGCTCCGGAGACCTCAGCACCGTCCCGCTTCAGGTTGCGGAACTGCCTGCCCGGTCCGCGGGTAAAGCGCTGGCCCTACTGCACGATCAAGCACCGATCCACAAGACGCACGCGTGGCGGGCACCTGCAGGACGGCTTCGTTCACTCATCCGTGAGAATGCCGAGCTGATACCGGAAAACGGGGGTCGCCTGGAGCGAGTGTCCGCGGAGCTGGAGGCTCTGCTGCGCCAGCCGGGCAGGGCTGCGGTAATCCACGGAGATTTCTCGGCCGACCAGGTGCTCGTGGACGGCAGGCAGGTACGGTTGATCGACTTCGAGTGGAGCACTTACGGTGCCGCAGCGTCCGACCTGGGTAGCTTCGCCGCCGCCGAGGCGCTGGAATCCCCCATGGCCGACGGCCGCAACGTCCTCGGGCTGCCGCGAACGGCTGCCCTGCTCAATGGGTACGGCACCGGGCGTGCCACCGTACATGACTCCGAGACAGTGGCGTGGACCGCCTTTCACCTGCTGAACCGGCTTCGCGAACCATTCCGCGCCTGTGCACCGGATTGGCGGCAGCAGGTCGACCGCCGTCTCACGATGATTGAAGAGGTTTTGTGGTGATGCACATACCGGTTGAGTTGCCGAACGACGGCGGTCCGCCGGTTCGTATCCACCGCGTCTGGCCCCGCAGTGACGGGAGTCTGGTCATCGAAGGCCGGGAACCGCGAACTGGTCGGATCCGTGCCGGCCGCATCGATGCCGAGGGCTGCGCGTCCCTGGTGCCGTTTCGCGACGATCGCGCACTGCCCGGGTTGGATGCCGATCCTTCAGGAGAACTGCTGGTGCACCGTTTGAAGCGACGCGCCGTCGTGCGCGCCGACGGGCGGTACACGAAGTTTCTTGCGGGTGGGAAGGCCGCCGCTGTCAGAGACGCACATCTGGCGGCTGCTGCCGGGCTGGCTGGATCCGGAGTTGTTGCGCCCGATGTGGTAGCTGCCAGTGAGCACAGCATCACGTTATCTGCCGTACCCGGAGTGAGCCTGCACGATCTGGGTAGAGGTCTGGACGCCGGCACTTGGTCGGCTTCCGGTGTCGGCTCCGACCATGGCTCCAGGCCGCTGGACGCGTGGAGCCGTGCCTGGGCACTCTGGGCAGAACGATGGCCCGCTTTCGTCGGCACGTCTATCAGCAACGAACCTTCCATGGCCGCACGGATTCATTCAGCGCAGGATGAAGTTCGCACCCTCGAACGGTGGGTTGGACTGGCAGTCGAGTTCGATGCTCTCGGTGTATCGGAGGACCGACTTCGCCGCGTATCGGCGTCGGTCGGCACGTCCCTGCTCAATAGTTCCTCGCCCGCCGGACTTGCGCACCGTGACCTGCACGACAAACAGGTTCTAGTAGACCCGGGGACCCGGTCGGTGGGAATCATTGACTGCGACACACTTGCCCTCGCTGAGCCCGCGCTCGACCTGGCTAACCTGGCGATTCACCTGAATTTCCGGGAGGCCCAGGGACTGTTGCCTGCTGGCACCGCGACCGTTGGCGGTCACTATATCCACGAAGTGGCCGAGGTCCTGGCGGTACCTTTCCCGCGATTTGAGGCCTATGCTGCAGCGACAGCTCTTCGGCTGGCCTGCGTTTATGCGTTCAGGCCGCCCTACCGGGACATGGCATCTACGTGGTTCAGTGAGCTTGAGGAGCGTCTTGGCAAACGCAGTTTCCTCTCAGGAATGCCTGCCTGACCCCTCTTCCGAGGTAACGACCGACGTATTGATTAACGCCGGGTAACGGACCTGTCCCGATTAGCTAACGACACGACGACACGACACGGAATGCTCAGCTAGCTGTTCAATACTGGACTCATGGGAACGCAGCAACTCGAGGAGACAGTCAAGACAAAGGCAAGCGGGATTCTGCGTTGGGATTGTGCACCTGCAGTGATAGTGCTGATCGCAGTGGCAGCTTTCTGGATCGGCGGGTCGTTGGAGTGGTTCGAGATGCTCAGCGTCCCGGAGAACGCCGTGGGCAGCGTTGTGTGGCTCTACCTCATGCTTGCCGCGGTCGCAGGATCGATCGTCCTGGGAGGCGGCGCCGTTGTCGATCTGGCGCGGCGGATCAATCGCGGCTCGGAACGGAACCAGTAGCAGCACCGCTCCTCCACACAGCCACCGTAAAGCTGCCCTTTCCCCGCATAGCGGGAGAACCACCTTGTCAGAGCACTACTCGATCAGTTCGCGGCCTTGCCCTGGGAATCGCCGCTCGCGGACTATCAGCTGTCAATGATGCCGCTACCTCGCTGGTACACCGATCTGGCAGATGTGCGGATCGAGTTGCCGAGGTTTACGCGGCCATTCGCAGATCGCCGAACACGCTCTTCCGGGAAACACGGCACCGCGCTATGCACGGGACGCTGGAAGGTGTCCTAACGCACTGCAGCGGTGGGCGCGGGTACGGCGGCGGCTTTTGGACGTCCGAGCGCCCGATAGGTCCAGCCCGCGTCGCGCCAGGCCACCGGGTCCAGGCAGTTTCGTCCGTCCACGATCGCTGGACGAGCCACCAGTGCACGGAGATCCATTGGATTCAGCGCGCAGTACTGCTCCCATTCAGTCAGCACCAGCACAGCATCGGCATTCTGGACTGACTCTTCAACCGAGGTGGCGTAGGCGAGGTCAGGGAAGCGTCGCGACGCGTTCGGCACGGCTTGAGGATCGGTAGCTGTGACCGCCGCTCCCTGAAGCTGCAACTGGGCGGCGACGCTGAGCGCCGGCGAATCACGGACGTCATCGGAGTTGGGCTTGAAAGCCAGACCGAGAACGGCTATCCGTTGCCCGAGCAGTGACCCGCCGCAGACCTCCCGCGCCAGATCCACCATGCGGGAGCGCCGCCGCATATTGATAGAGTCGACTTCGCGCAGGAAGGTCAGGGCCTGATCGGCGCCGAGCTCACCCGCTCGCGCCATAAAAGCGCGGATGTCCTTCGGGAGGCACCCACCACCGAACCCGAGACCTGCGTTGAGGAACTTCCGGCCGATCCGCGCGTCGTGGCCAATGGCGTCCGCGAGCATGGAGACATCAGCTCCGGTGGCCTCGCAGACTTCCGCCATTGCGTTGATGAAAGAGATCTTCGTGGCCAGGAAGGCGTTTGCGGATACCTTTACCAGCTCAGCTGTCTCATAGTCCATCACCAATCGCGGGGTCCCTCCAGCGAGCGCCTGAGCGTACACCTCATCCAGGATCAGCTGAGCACCACTGGCTGCATCATCCAGCCCGTACACCAGGCGGTCCGGTTCCAGCGTGTCCTTGACGGCGAAGCCCTCGCGCAGAAATTCCGGGTTCCAGGCCAGCGTCACTGAAGGGCATGCCTCGGAGATACGTACGGAAAGGTCGCGGGCAGTACCAACGGGAACGGTGGATTTCCCCACCACAACGTCGCCTGCATTCACATGGGGCAACAGTGCGTCGACGCCCGCATAGACATGGCTGAGGTCTGCTCCGTTCTCTGTTCGCTTCTGTGGTGTGCCGACCGCGATGAAATGCACAGCGGAGCCGGCCGCATCGGCGATGTCGGTTGAGAAACGCAACCGGCCAGTTTCAAGCGCCTCAGCGAGTAATTCCGGAAGCCCTGGCTCAAAAAAGGGAGCGTCCCCGGCACTCAGGGCCGCAACTTTCGCACCATCGACGTCGATGCCCACCACCTCGTGCCCCAGCTTCGCCATGCACGCCGCATGCACCGCTCCGAGATACCCGCATCCGATGACCGATAACCGCATGATGAACGCCCCTAGCTTTCGTATTTCTGGGTCCCGTTTCCGTGTCCTGCAAACACCGTACGGATGCTGCATGGGGCGCAGATGAACCAGAGATGAGAGTTAGATGAGATCAGGTAGTCAGATCAGCGCCCCGGCTACCGGGCGGACTGAACGGCGGAAGCGTTAGACCGGTTCCAGGTACCAGAGCCGGGTCTCGCCATACTTCTTGTCGGCGAAGCGCTCAATCCCGTCGGGCCAATCCGGCTCCCCTGAGCGCGAGGAACGTTCGAGCACGACGACGGCCCCTTCGGCCAGGTGCGGAACAAGAGTGGACAGGATGGTCACCAGTGGCGCGTCCTCGAGCGGATAGGGCGGGTCCATGAGCACCACATCCCATAGTGCGTCTTCCGGGACCCGATTAAGATAGGTCTCAACCTTCGATCGGTGCACGCGAACGCAAGTCCAACCAAGGACCTGGTTCATCGCGTCGGCGTTTGCACGGCAGGCGGCAGCAGCCCGGTCCGCGGATTCGACAAGGTCCACGGCTGCAGCTCCCCGGCTCGCCGCTTCCACCCCCAGCGACCCCGATCCAGCGAAGAGATCCAGCACATGCGCGCCGGCCAGAACGTTGTAGGCATCCAAGCGGGAGAACAAGGCTTCCTTGACCCGGTCAGTGGTGGGTCGCGTCGCCTGGCCCGGGACGCTGGTCAGCGTAGTGCCACCTGCGGCCCCTGCGATGATTCGACTCATGAAAAAACACTCTAAACCACTAGCAGAAACAGTTACCGCGTGGTCCAATAAGTGCAGCCGAGAAGAATGTCTCACGGCTCAGGCTGCGCTGAAGACACACATCGGAGTCGCATCGGTCGATATTGCTTTGGCAAATCAACTGCGCGCCGCCATAGCTACATTCGAATCGCTCGGCGCACAGCTCGAGCCTCTGTACGTAGAGGCCGACCTTGCAGTGGCCGATGAGCTTGCTGCCCTTGACGCCGCGGACGCCGCCGTCTTCGAGGCGTCGGAGATATTCAACGCTGCCGCGGCGCTCCTGGCCGCTACGCAGTCGGCCGAAGCTACCGCGCTCGCGGATCGGGACGCCGCACAAGCGGTGGTGGATGGATTGCCGGACGGCGATCCTGCGCTGGAAGCTGCTGAAGCAGAGCTGGAGCAGGCACAGGCGCGGTTAGACATTGCGGCTGCGGCCACCGTGCAGGCCACAACAGATGAAGCTGCAGCCCAAGCAGCGTTGGACGCCGCCTTCATGGAGTACGACGAGGCTGACCAGGCTTACGTGTTGGCTTTTGACGCTGCTTACGGCACTCCTGAGATCCTTGCTCTTGAGGCGCAGGTCGAGACCGCAGCGGCATCTTTCGATGACGCCATCGTCCGCCTCAGTCTGACCGAGGGCTCAGATCCTCAGCAACTGATCGCCCTCGCCGACGCCGTCGTTGCCGCATGCTCGGCTCCCGCCGTTGCACAGGCTCCGGTCGCGCAGACGCCTATTGCCCATGCGCCGGTCGCCCGGCCAGCCGCTCCGCAGCAGCGCGGCCTGAACATTCAGACCGCAGCGGACGACGCCGGAGCCACAGATCCCGCGAACCTCACCCTCCTGGCCGGGCTGGCAGGATTCGGTGCGGTAACAGCGGCCGGTGCCGTCGTCGTCGTTCGTCGTCGAAGCGCAGGCCGGGCCTAACCCACTCGATGACAGCTACACAGCGTGACGCTGCTGCCCCCGCTCCCCGGCCGCGAATGCGGCTATGGGTTGCGGGGGCAGCAGTGTTGGGCGCGCTCGTTTCCACCACAGCGCTCAGCGGGGCATTTGCACCACAGGCAGCGCCGGAGGAGCCGGCGCGCCCCGCAACCATGGCTGCCAGTGCCACGCACACCCCCACCCCGGAAGCCAGCCCCAGTCCCAGTCCCACTGCTCAGGCAGCCGCTCCGAAACCTCGTGCCGCCGCTCCGGAGCGGCTGATCGTGGAATCCGCCGGCATCGATGTAGCAGTTTTGCCTCTCACTCCCACCTCGGCAGACGAGGCGTCACAATCCCTCGTCCCACCGTTCACCCTGGACGGCTACTGGCTCACCTCATTCGGCATGCCCGGGCGCGGATCGAACGACACCACGTACATCACCGGACACAGCTGGGAGGATCGTGAGGCTCCGTTCAACCGCATAAGCACCGATGTGGAGGTGGGGCACGAAATAGTGCTGCACACCGGCTCCGGTGTGCAGCACTATTTAGTCGATTCGATTGTCACTCGTGACAAGGACACCCTCAAGGACAGCAATATCTGGGATATCACGCCGAACAGGCTTGTTCTCATCAGCTGTTACACCGAAGATCCCTGGGGCAAGAACGTTGTAGTGACCGCAAGCCCTAAGGACTCACCCTAGAGCGAGCCGAACCGGCGCCGCCCTGCATCCTGGTGGAGCAGGTAAGGCTCCGGGTCACTTGATGCTCCAGGCGAACTTGCCAGCCAGCACGCAAAGCCGGCGGGATTTCGCGATTCCATTTCCTCAAGGTACAGCCGCCGCTTCCGAGCGAGCTCCTCCAGTTCTGCCGCTGTCTTGGCGCTGATGACAGCCAGGAAACTGATTCGCCATGCCCGGCACAGCTGTGCGGAGTTGAGGTGCCTCACCCGCTCGTTGATGTCAGCGCCCTCCACATGGGGTTGGACGCCCGGAAGCGTAGCTTCCGAGCGTCCAACACCTACCCACCGGAACACGCGGCGAAGCCAGCTTTCGTTCATTGCCGGACGCCGCCCCGGTCAGAGTCCGCGGCGGGAATCGTCGCCGTCTGTCTCGATTTCTTCCTTGCGCACTTCCTCACTCACGGTCTGCTCGTCCGTGACAACTTCCTTGTCAAGGCGCACCCGCTCAACCGGCACAGCTTCCTTCTCCACAACGGGTCGTTCCTCGTGAAGGGTCACCTCGTGCTCCTCCTCGCTGATGGCGGGACCGTCATGAGCGGCGCCGCGGTTGGCGTCGGTGATCGGCTCACGCTCAACCCGCACTTCCTCACGCTGGACCGGCACGGTCTTGGTGACGTTCTCCGTCACTACGTATTTGCGGAGGCGGGCACGCCCGGTCTCCTGCTTCTCCGTGCCGACATGGAGCCGTTCCTCGGAACGGGTCATGGCATCATCCGTGGTGGGCCCGGAAGTGTCATGTCCAACTGTTCGATCACCGCGGTCCGCGTCGTAGCGGTCCCTCTCGCCGGCGCTTGCGATGCCCGGATTGGAATCGCCGAAATCGTCCGACCCAGTGGTGGTGCCCGAGTACGTACCGTGTTCGGCGGCGTCGTAACCTCCACCTGGCCGGCTCAGGGAGTAGTGGCGGTAGAGTTCCTCTTCCTCCGCCTCGCTCAAATTCTGGTCCGGGTCAACCTTAGGTGCGTCCTTGACCTGGTCCTTGGTGTAGGCAATACGCACATCATCGCCGTCCATGGAAGCGCCCTGCAGCGGCGCGAACGATTCAGACGTACCGAAGAGGCCCGTCTTCACCGTGACCCAGCTGGGCTCTCCTGTGTGGTCATCCACGTACACCTGGCCCGCGGATCCAACCTTGTTGCCATCCTGGTCCACAACGTTCCCGTTGCCATCAAGAATGCGGTCGATATGTTCCTGCGTGATCATTTTATCTCCTCGAGATTGATTGCAGAGGGCTTGTCCGAAGTATCCGGTTGCACAAGGGTAGACACATCAGTCGCTTAATTGGAAGCATGCTTATTACTTTTATTGAAAGTCGGCTTACGAAATCGGGCTGAAACCCCGGCCTGACAGGCATCCGGGCAGAGATGCAGCGTGTGAACCGGTCCCGGGGTTGCCACAAAATAGCAGCCGATTAGACTGGCAACAGGTTCAGCAGCGAGCCACAGTAAGACCTACTTGTGGGAGTGCCACCTCATGGACGCTCAGTCGCGCTCATTCATTGAGCCACCTCTACTATCCATCCGCGAACCCGGGGATAACGCTCCCGCCTGGACCGAAACCGACGACGATTTCCCCGTTGATCTCTCTTCAGTTCCGGAACACCGGCTTGCCGAGTTGTGCGACGCCCTCTTTCTTGAGTTGGATTCCGAGATGCCGGATCTCCGAGCCCTGGAGCGCTACCAGGCCGCCTGTGACGAACTCGCCTTCCGTCAAAGCATCTCGGGCATCGCCTGAACGCGCCATTGCCTGAACCTGCGGGCTGCTTTGTCAGCCTACTGATTGTCGCTATAGTTGTTTGTACGGTTCAGCAGCGAGCCTCACCAGCCTCTCGACTGTGGGAGTTCACATGGACCTGCGTTATCCCAACCGCTCAACAAGCCTGCGGACGGCAGTCCGCGACAATATGAAGCTGAGCCGGTTCGAGCTGTACGTTGACGGAGACAACGTCGGCTACCTTCAATACGAGAACCGGCAGGGCCAGATCTGGCTGCTGCACACGACCATCGAGCAGCGTTTCAAGCGCGCACGCCTGGATACCTACTTCGTAGGGAACGTGCTCGAAAACCTGCACCGGCGGCGGTTGGCGGTCATGCCGTTCTGTCCTACCGTCCGTGGATACCTGGGAGGTCACCCCGAGTGGGCCTCGCTGATACCGGCCTCCGAGCGCTCCCGCTTCCGCCTCACTCCTGCTTCCAGATCGCGAAAGACGGCATCCCGCGCTTCCTGATCCAGTGGTTCCGCTTATCCCCGTTCGAGGAAGGCTTCTTTCTCGGCGTTCAGATAGAGATCCAGCGCTTCTTCGAGCTCAGGGTGCTCCGCAAGTGTTGGGTCAGCATCGATCAGTTCCTGTGCGTCCTTACGGGCTTTTTCGATCACCTTGGCATGCTGAATTACTTTGAGGAAGCGCAGTGCCGATCTTCCTCCCGACTGTGATGCGCCCAGGATGTCTCCTTCGCGGCGGAGCTCCAGGTCCTTTTGGGACAGTTCGAAGCCGTCGGACGTTGAAGCGACAGCGTCCAGCCGCTCCCGGCTGGGGTGTGCCGGTTCGAGTTGCGTGACAAGCAGGCAGGTACCCGGGTGCCCACCGCGACCGATCCTTCCCCGCAGCTGATGGAGTTGTGAGATACCGAAGCGGTCCGCATCCATGATCACCATGAGAGTGGCATTGGGAACGTCAACTCCTACCTCAATCACGGTAGTGGAGATCAGGAGACTGATGACGCCGTCATTGAATCCGACCATGGTGGCGGATTTCTCTGCCGGATCAAGGCGCCCGTGCAGCAGGCCCATCCTCACTCCGGCAAGGGCCGGCACTTCCTGCAGAGACTCGAACAGTTCCACAACGGACGTCAGTTCCTGCTTGTTTGGAGGCGCACCTTCGTAGAGTTCCATTGCGTCGGCACTGTCAGGTTCCGCTTGCGAGTTCCCGATCTTTGGGCACACAACGTAAACCTGCCGGCCGGCGTCAATCTCCTCCCGCGTCCGGGCCCAGGCGCGATTTACCCAGTTGGGATTCTCGAAAAGCCCTACGACGTGGGTCGCAATGGGGGCACGGCCGGCGGGAAGTTCCGTCAGGGTGGATACATCCAGGTCACCGAAAACAGTCATCGCAACGGTCCTGGGAATGGGGGTAGCCGTCATGACAAGCATGTGCGGCGCAGCGGCGGCCTTCGCCCGGAGTGCGTCCCTCTGCTCCACACCGAAACGGTGCTGCTCATCGACAACAATCAACCCGAGATCAAAGAACTGAACGTTTTCCGACAACAGGGCGTGTGTGCCGATGACAATGCCGGCGTCACCCGATGCGGCTGCAAGCAGCGCCTCCCGCCTTTGCGCCGTTGACATGGACCCTGTCAGGAGCACAACCCGTGTCCCGTCCACCGCTCCGCCGAGCATTCCTCCCTCAGCCAGCGGGCCGAGGGTACGAGTAATGGATTGATGGTGCTGCGCCGCAAGCACTTCAGTAGGTGCCAGAAGGGCCGCCTGTCCCCCTGCGTCAATGACCTGCAGCATCGCCCGCAAGGCAACAAGCGTTTTTCCCGACCCAACCTCGCCCTGAAGCAGCCGATTCATTGGATGGGCACCGGCAAGGTCCTTTGCAAGCTCCTCCCCCACCTGCTGTTGGCCCGAGGTCAACGTGAACGGCAGCGAAGCATCAAATTGATCGCGCAACCCATCTTGGATCAGCGGGCGTGACGTTGCCTCCTCCGCGAGGACTTCAGCCCGTCGCCGTGCCAACGCAGTCTGCAGGACCAACGCTTCCTGGTAACGGAAACGGTGTTGGGCACGGTAGGCATCCTCCACCTCGGCAGGCCGGTGGATCAACTCATAGGCCTGGGTGATGTTCATCAGCCGGTCACGGCGGGCGATGTGCGCGGGAACCGGGTCATTCAGCTGTGAATGAACGAGGGTGTCAAGAACCTTCTCGATGGACTTCTTGATCTGATCACTGCTGATGTGCTCAGACGCCGGATATACGGGGATAGGCGCGAGGTGCTTGTCCATGCCGGCGTCGTCTTCGTCGAGCAGCGAAAATCGCGGATTGGTGAGGGTCAACTGTCCCCGGTAACTGCCCGTTTTTCCGGAGAAGACGGCACGAGTACCCACGGTGAGCTGTCGTTCAGCAACATGAGCGTTGAAGAAGGTGACATGCATGGTTCCGAGACTTCCGGCGTCGTCGTCGGTGATGACAACATCCAACAGTTTGCCCTTGCGCGTCCGCATCCACCGCGAGTTTGCCGATTGGACCCGGGCGACCAGGGTGACGTCTTCATCGAGCGGGACGCCGGACAACCCCGTCAGCTCCCCAGGCGGAAGGTAAGTACGGGGAAAGTGGTTCAGAAGCGCTCCGACGGAGTGAATCTCAAGGCTCTCCCCAAAAACCTTAACCACTTTGGTGCCAAGCAACTTGGGGTCCAATGGTGCGGAAAGCTCGGGCGGGCGCCTGTTCTTCATATACCTTCCTGAAAGCCTTTTTCCTGAGCAGCAGGAACCAGCGAGACGTAGTGTCGAGCTTAGCGCCGTGCTCTGACGATCCCGTTACCCGTCGAAGTGGGTTGCAGGCAAGGCCCCGGAAACCCGTTGGGCAATCTCCGCGGCGATCACGCGCAGCTTCACGTTGCGTGCGTTCGAGGCCCGTTGCAGGATCGCGAAAGCTTCATCCTGCGAGCAGCGGTTTTGCGCCATGACGATCCCAACTGCGACGTCGATATGGGTTCGGGACTCCATGGCTCGGCTGCGGTTGTCCGCTTCCTCGCTGTAGTGTGCCATCCGCAACGCCAGCTGCAGACCTTTTGACGCCTGACGCGCGTATGACTCGGCGAAAGCGACTTCCTCGCTCCTGAAAGAACTGGGACGGTAGGAATACAGGTTCATCGCCGCATGTGCTCCCGCGCCGATGGTGAAAGGGGCAGAAAGAATGGAGCGCAGCCCGTATCCGGAGACCGCCTCTGAATATTCGGGCCACCTGCTCTCGCTAGCAAAGTCCTCCACGACGATGGTGCGCTGCTCCTTGGCTGCTGTGAGGCACGGACCCTCCTTGAAGGCGTACTGCAGTTCATCCATGGACTTCGCAGTCTCCGAGTTGTAGGCCACAGTCGCCGCCCGACGGCGGCGCAACAGTGTGATGCCGCACAGCACGGTCTCCTCGTGCCCGCTGACGCTGCGCGCTGAAAGGACGGCAAGTTCGTTGAGGAACTCCTGCATATCCGTGGTGGACAGCACAAGATCCTGCAACTCCTCAAGAAGCGAACGTTCACCCGTCCCCGCTGTCTGCGCCGTCAGCCGACCGGGTGCATCGAACTCCTCATCAGGCTCGAAGGAGACGAGTTCGCCCACGGTTCCACCTTTCAATGGTTCAAACCTCAACTTTCATCGCATAGGATACTTCACTAAGCGCCCTTCGCATCTCCACGGGTCTCGTACCCCGCAGCGTCTGGCGTCGCCGGTGCCGTCCCACCGGGTCAAGTTACAGAGCGCAGCACTTCGCCGGTGCAGTCGTTCTTTCGGGGTTAGAAGGTCAAGGCATGGACACGTCGTATTGGTCAACAAGCCGCCTGCTGAGCACAGCGGCCCGGCTCAATGAAAACCGTGACAACGAGCGGTTGCGCAGCATCGGCGTTACACATTCCGGTGTGACAATCCTGAAAGTGCTGGCCTCTGCGGGATCGATGAGCCAAGTGAAGTTGGCGCAGATCGTGCGGGTTCAGGCGCAGACAGTCGGTAAAGCTCTGGAACGGCTGGAGATGCGCGCGCTGGTCACGCGGCAGAAGAGTGAGTCAGACCGCCGGGTGACTTTCGTCGCCCTCACTCCCGCGGGCCGCACAATCCTCGATGAGGTGCAGCAGGGTGAAGGTGTACCTCTTGGCGGTGCAGGCTACGCGGAAGAAGATTTGCGCGCTGCACTGATCAGCGTGATCAATGCCACCCGTGACAACCTGCTCGCTCCGGGACCGATGCCCGAGCCGCAACTGGTCGCTTCAGCGTAGGTTAACCTCAGACCCGCGTGCTCAAGGGCCGCTGATCACCCGGTCCCGCCCAGCGAGCACGCCCGTCAGGGCCAACATTGCCATGATGGCTGCAGTCACGAGCAGCGGAAGCGTCCAGTCGCCACTGAGATCACGCAGGCCACCGAACATGACCGGTCCAACCGCGCCGAGGCCATAACCGACGGACTGCGCCATGCCGGATAAGGCTGCGGCCTGCGGATAGTTGACCGTCCGCAGGCTGAAGAGTGACAGAGCGATGACAATGAGGCTTCCGCATCCAATCGCTCCCAGGAGCACCCACAGCAATGTGAGGTCCGGCGCAACCGCCAGCCCGACAAACGTCACGAAAGTGAGTGCACCGCTGGTGAAGGACATCAGTCGCTGGTCTGCACCCCGATGAAGGATTCCGCCGGCAGCAAGGCTGGCGAATACGCTGACAAGAAGGAACACGGACAGGTGCAGCCCCGCCGTTGTCGCCGAAACGCCGCGGCTTTGCTCGATGGTCGGCAACCAGGCCATCAGAACGTAGAAGGCGATTGACTGCAGTCCCATGAACAGCGTCACCTGCCAACCCAACGCCGAAGACCACGGCGACCGGTAAGTCGCCTCGGGTTTTGAAACGCGCACGGTGTCAGAGGCGTGTCTGCGCAGCCAGGGCAGGAGGACTGCCATCGCAATCAACGCCAGTCCCACCCAAATTCCGAGCGCCAGCCGCCATCCGGCGGGCGACGTCTGTGCCACCGGCACGACAACGGCGGCCCCGATCGCGGCGAACGCGGCTTGTGTTGCCGTGTAACTGCCGGTGATCTGGCTGACCCTGGTTGGAAAGTCCCGCTTCACGAGGGAAGGGACAAGGACGTTGAGAAACGCGATGGCGAGGCCGATCAAGGCGGTGCCAACCCAAATCAGGCCCGACACCGGTATGGAACGGAGCACTATGCCTGACGCGAGGATCAGCAGGGACAGCCAAAGCGCCCGATCAAGTCCGAGCCGGGAAGCGAACGCCGGAGCTACGGGTGAAAAGACCGCGAATGCGATAAGCGGCAAACCAGTGAGGAGTCCTGCTGCGGCACTCGAGAGTTGAAGGTCGCTGCTGATATTCCCGAGAACCGGCCCAACGCTGACAAAAGATACCCGAAGGTTGACGGCGATGAGCAGAACGCCGATGAAGGCGAACCCGAAACGGGAGGATCGTTCTGTCGCTTTTCGGGTGGCAGTGGGCATCGTGCGGTTTCCGTCCTTCGGTGGCAGGCGGAGCGCCTGCGACGCGCTTCCGGTTCCAGCCTAGCGCCGAACAAGCGGTACCTGCGGCGGATGACCGCGGACCGACGTCAGGACCCGTAACGTTCCTGTTGCTCGAAGTACCCCGGTTCCTGGGGGCTGACAGCACCGGCACCGGCGAGCTGGGTCACGGCGATGTGACTGGGCTGCCCCGCTTCTTCGATGTATCTGAGTGCCAGGGCAGCTTCGGGAACGTGGACGTGCACGCGCCAGCGATAGCCCTCCTCGACCTCCGTTACTGCGCTCATAATGACGGAATCTCCCACCTCATCGAGGTGAAGCCGAAGGGTTGCAGCCTCCAGCGGGCTGAGGTTGATGGTACACATGACCTCGACGCCCTCGGCCGGCATCCCGTTGTGGATGTGCGGCGCCTGGACGTCATAGCCATGAAGGCCGTCAAGCAGTTCGTCCTGCAATTCTTCACCGAGTGAGGCCGCGCGGAGCGCATCCATGATGAGCAGGAACCCCACACCACCGGCATCAACCACTTTCGCTTCAGTGAGTGCGCCAAGCTGGCTCTCGGTCTGCACGACAGCCTCAAGCGCCGCCTCCACTGCTCCTTGCAGAGTCATGGCGAGGGCGTGGTTACTGTCATCTCCCTCGTTGGCCTGATCCACGGTGGCAGCTCCGACCGATGCGGCCTCAAGCACCGAAAGCATGGTGCCGGGAACAGGGTCACTGAGCGCCGACCAGCTGCGGATCTGCGCGCGGTTCAGTGCGGTGGCTAACAACGGCCCTGAGAGACGGGACGCGCCGTGCAGCGGCTCTGCTATTGCGGACAGGAAGACGGCAAAAAGCGTCCCGGAGTTGCCACGCGCATCTTCCATGGCGGCCTGTCCGGCAACCTTCAGCAAGTCACCGAGGTCATGGGTGTCATGATCCGCTGCAGCCTGCGCTGCTGCCCGAACAGTCAGGTAAAGGTTGGTGCCGGTGTCCCCGTCAGCTACAGGAAAAATGTTGATGGCATTGAGGCGGTCGCTGTGGTTGCCAAGGGAGACTTCAGCCTTACTCAACCATCGCTTCATCGCAGTCGCGTTTGCGGTGATTTTAGTCTGCAAAGTGATCCCATCCCACGTTGGCTGGAGACTGTGACCCGACGGTCACTTCGGCATGTCCGGCCTCTACCGAGCCTACCGCAGTGAATCCTGCCAGCGGCATAACGTTTGGGTTAACGGTGGCCAGCAGCCCATGGTCCTCGCCCCCGCCCAGAACCCATTCCAGCGGGTCCATTCCCAGCAGACTCGCGGCTCCGCGAAGCGGTTCGCCGAGATACCGCAGGGCTTCGGGATCTAGGTCAATGCGTACGGTGCTGGCCGCGGCGATCCTTCCTGCATCACGCACCAGGCCATCGGAAACATCCATCATTGCGGTTGCACCGGCCGCTGCGGCCGCTGGTCCCGACTCCAGCGGCGGACGCGGCCGGCACTGCGCACGAATGAACCCACGTAGTTTCTCTTCCAGCGAACCGTATTCATGTACGGACTCCAGCAGCGCCAATCCTGCCGCGGCGCGCCCGACCGTTCCGGCCAGTACGACGACGTCTCCCGGCTGCGCTCCTGACCGCAGCACCGGAGGGCGCCCATCCAGTGAACCCGTAACCGCCGCAGTGACCGAAATTTCGGTTCCACGCCCCAGGTCACCCCCGACTACTGCACAGGTGGAAGCCCTCAGCTCATGAATCGCCGCCGTGAGGCCGTCCGCTAGGTCCTCAACCCACTCGACCGTTGTGTTCCCGGGCAGTGTGAGACTGACGACGAGGGAGGTGGCACGACCACCCATCGCGTTGATGTCACTCAGGTTCTGCGCGGCGGCCTTCCACCCGACGTCGAACCCGGTGGTGCTGTACCTATTGGGCCAGTGCAGCCGAAAATCCATGTCCTGGACCTGGGTATCGATGGAGATGAGCACCCGTGCGTCCGCAGCGGCAACGATGGCGGCGTCATCCCCCGGGCCGAGCAGCACACTTGAGGGGCTGCCAACAGGGCTGTGAAGACGCGGCAGAATGCGTTCGAGCAGGGCCGATTCGCTCAGGTGGCTGACGGTAAGTGGCATACTTCCACCGTACTTTGCACCCCGCACATTCGGGTGTCGCCTGTGGACAAGGGCAGTCAGCACCCACAGGAAGGGACTCGCGGGGCTAGCCTGCCCTCCGTCGTCGTACCCGTCGGAAGATGAGCCAACCGAGAAAAGCGGCGAGAGCCGCATAAAGAAGAAGGTCAAAGTACTGGGAGTACTGGTCAACAAGGTGGTACTGGGTTCCGAGGAAATAGCCCAGGCCGATGAGCAGCACGTTCCACAGCAGACTTCCTGCGACGGTGAAGAGAGTGAACGTGGCCAGCGGCATGTGTTCGGCACCCGCCGGCAGGGAAATCAGGCTCCTGACACCCGGTATCAACCGGCCGAAGAAGACCGCCGAGCGACCATGGCGGTGAAACCAGCGCGCCGCCTGCTCGAAGTCGTCGCGGTCCACCAGCGGCAGCCTGGAGAGCCCGCGCACCACCCGTTCCTCGCCCAGCTTCGCACCGAGTAGGTACAGGAGCAGAGCGCCGATGAAGCTACCAAGGGTGGCAAGCGCGAGTACAAGCACCGCGTTCATCTCGCCTTGCTGGGACAGGAAGCCGGCCAGCGGCAGGACGACTTCACTCGGGATCGGAGGAAATACCGTTTCCAGGAGCACGAGTACGCCGACACCAATTTCGCCGAGCGCACTCATGACATCCGTGATGACTCCGGTCAGCCCTGACTGATCCTGGGCTCCGCCCGTACTAGCCTGCGCTGGTGTTGTCCACATACTCCCCCAGTGTTCCCTGATCGAGTGCCTCAGCGATGCGGGCTATTGCTTCTTCATCCTTCACGACAATGGACTGGCCGTCCGGCGAAGTTCCGACTCCTAGATTCGGCAGCGTGAAGAAGACGACGTCCTCGGACCGGACCTGCCACATACCGAGCGCGAGGGAACCGGCAGTCAGCGCGCCGAAGTCCGCATCGACACTCAGGTAGGGGGATATTTCATTCACGACCCGGCTGAGCTTCACGGGGTTGGTGAAGGTCTCGGCACTCAACAGTTCGGACATAATGCCCTTAATGAAGAGCTGCTGGTTCTGTACCCGCTGAAAGTCACCGTCGCTGAACGCCTTGCGTTCACGCACGAACTTCAACGCCGACTCGCCGTCGAGCGTGACCGGGCCCTGTTCGAAGAACTCCCCCTCTGTTCCCTCGGACTCGAAAGCAATGGGATTGTCGACCGTCACTCCTCCCAGAGCGTCCGTGAGGCCTTTGAAACCCTCGAAGTCGACAATCATCACGTGATCAACGGGCGCATCAAACATGTTCTCGACGGTCTGGACAACCAGCGGCACTCCTCCGAGCGAGATCGCAGCGTTGATCTTGTTCTCGCCGTGCCCGGGGATATCGGTCCAGGTATCGCGCAGGATTGACATGACATAAACGTTCTCCCGGTCCGCAGGGATGTGCACAAGCATCATGGTGTCGGATCGGGAATCGGTAAATCCGTCTTCGGATGCCTCCGGCCTCGCGTCACTGCCCATCAGCAGGATGTTCATGGCGCCTTCTGCGGCCGCTGTACGCTCGGGCCGCGTTGACGAGTCCGGAAACGCTGGTTCGATGGTGTTCGTTTTGGTCTCGAATGCTATGGCGAGGCTGATCAGGTAGCCGGCAAGAAGTGCCGCAAGTGCGAGAACGACGCCGAGCAGCACCAGCACGGCAGTGCGCAGCGGCCGCTTTTTCTTCGTGGCGCGTTGCGGAACGGGATCAGTGTAGTCATGCGTGGTCAATACGGACACTCCCTGCCATAGTTGCTGGCCCTATGCTACCGAGCGGGCAGGAGAGCTCCCTGAGCAACTCCCTCCCCTTGTCCTTGAGTTTTCCCAATCGCTGTGGGACTGTTCACCCATGGTTAGCGAATCAGTGCAGGTCAATGAACAGGCCCGTGCGCCGCTCGGCGCTTCCTACTGGAAGCTATGGACATCATCCGGTCTCTCAAACCTCGCCGACGGTGTGTTCAAGATTGCGCTGCCACTGCTTGCCATCCAGTTCACGCAGTCGCCCACCCTGATCGCCGGGGTGTCGTTCGTCGCTACCCTGCCATGGCTTCTCTTTGCGCTGACAGCCGGCGCCCTTGCGGACCGCCTGGACCGCCGTCGGCTGATGCTCGTCGCCAATCTCACCCGGGCAGCCTTACCGGCCATGCTCATTGCGGTGATCCTGCTCGATCTCGGCTCGATCTGGGCCCTTTATGTCATCGCACTGCTGGTGGGGGTCGCTGAAACGTTGTATGACACGTCCGCGCAGTCCATCATGCCGCAGCTGGTGCACCGCGATCAGCTTTCACGGGCCAACGGGCGGCTGTACGCCGTTGAACTGACGACCAACCAGTTCATTGGTCCGCCGTTGGGCGGGCTGCTCGTGGCAGCCGGAGTAATCGGCGGGTTCGCAGTTCCAGCCGTCCTGTGGCTCGCAGCCGTGGGTTCACTGTTCCTGGTGCGAGGAAACTTCCGGATCGAACGGGAACAAAAAACGACGCTGCGGCACGACATCGCCGAGGGCTTACGCTTCCTCTGGCACCAGAAGATCCTGCGCACGCTCGCCGTCATGACCGGCACCTTCAACTTTGCCTCGAGTGCGGCCTTTGCCCTGTTCGTGCTCTTTGCCGTCGGACCGTCGTCAGCGATGCAACTTTCAGAGGTCGGCTTTGGAGTGCTCCTCACAACCTCGGCGATCGGCGCACTTCTCGGCTCTTTCATCTCGGAATGGGCGGAGCGGAAACTGGGCCGGTCAAAGTCGCTGGCGCTGACGATCTTCGGCGGATCGTTTTTTGTGGGCGCGCCTGCGCTCACGGACAACCCCTACATCCTTGGCTTCGTGTTCTTCGTGGGCGGGGTGCTGGTCATGCTATGGAATGTCATCACCGTCTCCCTCCGGCAGCGCATCACGCCCAATCGCCTGCTGGGGCGCGTCAACAGCGCCTACCGTCTCCTCGCTTGGGGCACCATGCCGCTGGGCGCAGCGGCAGGCGGTCTTCTTGCGACGTGGCTTGGACTTCAGGCAATGTTCGGAATCATGGGAGTGCTGACGCTGGCCCTGCTGGTTCTGATGCCGATTGTCACCGACAAGGCAATAGACGCAGCCGACGTCGAATCCTGACTGTTTCTGCGGAACCAAGCAAGGAGGAAAGCGATGCCGAGTGTCGTGGTTGTGGGTCAGGTGGCGAGGGATCTCGTGCTGAGGATCGAAGGGATGCCGGCAGAAGGACGCTCGGTTCCCGTGCAGGAGCGTTCCGAGCTGCTCGGCGGGAAGGGAGCTAATCAGGCGGTCGCGTGCCGTCAGCTGAAGGCAGAAGTGGAACTTGTCGGCGTCGTCGGGGATGACGAGCCCGGCCGCACCGTTACGGGTCAAGCCGCAGCGGACGGTATCGGCGTTGGCGGTGTCATTCGGCGGAAGGGTGCCCCAACCGCCCTGCTCGTGGACATCGTCGAGTCCGGTGGAGTTCGACGCCTCTTTGAAGATGTCGATGAACGGGTGCTGCTGACGGCGGAAGACCTCCGCGCGAGCAAAGAGGTGCTGGGTGCGGCGGACGCCGTGCTCGTTCAACTGCAGCAGCCCGCTCAGGCCGTCTCGATGGCGCTCGACGTCGCTGCATCCGGCGGCGCAATGGTAGTGACGGACGGCGCCCCGCCGGATAGGGAGACGCGTGAGCTGGTACTGCGCTGCGCCGCCGTCGTGCGCGCCGATGCGGAGGAAACCGAAGCACTGCTTGGATGGAAACCCCGCGATCTGGCTCACACCATCAAAGCTGCGCAGTCCCTCGTCGAGGCCGGTCCGCGCATCGCCGCCCTCGCTTGCCCCACCGGCGGAAACGTGGTGGCGTGGGCGGAAGGGCTCGTGGTGCTGCCACTGCTAGATGAAGATCCAGTGGACCCCACCGGCGCCGGTGACGCGTTTGTCGCCGCCCTGGCTATCAGCCTCCTGCAGGACGATGACCCGGCGTCCGCCGCATGGCTGGCAGCAGCAGCCTCCGCGGAGGTAGTTGGTAAGTCCGGCGGCAGACCCCAACTCAACCTCGGTGAACTGCGTGCCGCAGCGCGCCGGGCGCGGGACGTACACGGGTAGGCCTGCCGTGCGGGCCAATCATCAGTACGGTTAGCATTACTGTGTGGCCGACCTTCCGATCGAGACAGACTTCTGGCGGATTACAGAGTCCGCATTCGCTTGGGATGAGCCTGAAGTCGCAGAATCCGTCTTTGCACTGTCCAATGGATACATCGGGACGCGCGGCACCTTGGACGAAGGAGAACCGGGCGTTTTCCCCGGAACATTCATGTCAGGCGTGTTCGAGTTCCATCCGCTCTCCTACCCGGAGGACGGATACGGGCATCCAGACCGGGGCCAGGCAATAGTGGGCGTTGCAGACGGCACTCTGATCACGGTGGAGGTCGACGGCGAGCCGCTCGACATCCGGCACGCACCCCTCGAACGGCATGCGCGCACTCTCGACCTGCGCGCGGGAACGCTGGATCGCGAGACGGAGTGGACTACAGCCGGTGGCCGCCGCATGCGGTTGCGCTCCACCCGGCTGGTTTCATTGACGCAACGCTCAGCCACAGCAATCCGTTATGAAGTGGAAGCGGTGGACTCAGCGGTCCAAGTAGTTGTTCGTTCGGACCTGGCTGTCAACCGGACCGCCCGGCAGGTGGATAACCCCGATCCCCGGGTCGGCGAAGCGCTCACGCAGCCCTTCGCTCCTTGCTTCCACCGGGTCTACGAAGTCGGCGGGCTGCTCGTACATAGGACACGCGGCAGCAGGATCGGTGTAGCCGCGATGGCTCAACACGACGTTCAGCTTCCTGCGGGCGCCCACGTTTCCACCTCCGGCAGCCAGGACGAGGTGCTCACAACCGTGGTTGCTGACCTCGAGCCGGGCGAAAAGGTGGCGTTCGTCAAATACCTGACCCATACACGGTCAGCCGATGACTCCCCTACCGACCTCGCCGCCCAAGCGCTCGCGGCGATGAGTGATGCGCGGAGCCGCGGTTGGGAAGGCCTCGCCGCTGACCAACGCGCTTTCCTCAATGGGTTCTGGGACGACTCGGACGTGGAAGTGGACCCCGAGACGGACCTTCAGCTGGCTCTCCGCTTCGATCTGTTTCATATTCTCCAGGCATCGGTTTGCCTCAGTAACGCCCCGATCGGAGCCAAAGCGCTCACCGGACCGGGATACAGCGGGCACACGTTCTGGGACATCGAAGGGTTCGTCGCACCCACGCTGACGCTGCTCAATCCTGACGGCGCTGCGCGGCTCCTTCGCTGGAGGGCATCAACCCTGGATGCCGCCCGCGAGCGCGCCGACGTCCTGGGCGTGAAGGGAGCTTCATTCGCCTGGCGCACGATCGATGGGAACGAGGTCTCGGCATACTGGCCAGCGAGCACTGCGGCCATGCACCTCAATGCCGGCATCTCCCGTGCCTATACCCTGCATGCCAACGCAACGGGACGGCCGCTCACCGAAATTGCCGGCGTGGATGTCCTTATTGAAACAGCCCGCATGTGGGCGTCGACTGTTCATCAGGACGACGACGGGCGCTTCCACCTGCGCGGTGTGACCGGGCCTGATGAGTACACAGGGGTGGTGGACGACAACGTCTTCACGAATCTCATGGCACAGCGCAATCTCACCGCGGCGGCGGACGCTTGTCTTGCCTATACCGAACCCGCCGCACGGCTCGGCGTGAACCAGTCCGAGGTGGATCAGTGGCGCGCAGTGGCCGGTGCCATGTACGTGCCGTACGACGACCTCCGCCAGGTCCACCCGGCCAATGACGGCTTCACGACCTACCGGGAATGGGACTTTGAGGGCCGCCGCGACGCTTATCCGGTGCAGGAGCACTCGCACTACGCCAAGATCTACCGACGGCAGGTTGTGAAGCAGGCGGACCTGGTACTTGCTTTGTGGTGGTGTTCGGAGTCCTTCACCGAGGACCAGAGCGCCCGCAATCTTGAGTACTACGAGAAGCGCACCGTCCGTGATTCATCGCTGTCCGCCGCCGTTCAGTCGGTTGTCTGTGCACGGACAGGGCATCTCGACCTCGCCCTCGCCTACCTGCGTGAATCTGCGCTGGCGGACTTGCGGGATGTGCGGGGCGACAGCCACCGCGGCGTGCACCTCGCGGCGATGGCCGGAGCGTGGCTCGCGCTGGTCAGTGGTTTCGGTGGTCTGACAATGGATGATGTGCAACTGCGCCTTGCTCCCCGCCTACCTGCACGGTTGAACCGAATTGCTTTCCGGCTGAGGTGGCAGGGCAGCCGGATCGCTGTCGAGATCCTCCGCTCGGGGACCACAGTGCGGATGCTTGATGAGGATGAGACGGATCAGCAGGTGTGGATCGACGGTCGCCTCTTGCGTCTTACAGCAGCGCAACCGGTAACAGTACCGCTGGTCGAGCCAAGACCAATAACGACGACGCCGCGCCAACCGCCGGGGAGGGAACCACGAACCTGAACACCTCGCTGCCCCTCGCCCTAGGGCGATACTCGGAATGGATGCGCCGATGAGGAAAGTAACGCTTGGGCTGGTTGCCGACCCCGGCGGGACAGCGCTGGAGCGCCCTGTCGGTCTCGTCCACTGCGCGAAACTGTCGTGGCTGGCGGCATCCCTGGGCACCATCGCAGGAGCTCTCGGCTCGAACTTCGACAGCGCCAAGGCGATTCGCGAGGCCACCTACAGCAGACGCCAACACGAACGCAGGAAGCTTGCCGATTCCTACGAGGACTGACAGTCCAGTGCCCTCGGGTCCTTGCCGCCTGAAACACCCATAAACTGGGTCAATGCCTCTGAAACCGCGTTCCTTCATGCCGGTCGCCGCTTTACTCCTCGCGGCGTCGCTGAGCGCATGCTCCCCCATTGTCGATGTCGATGCTGCTCCGGATGCGGTCAACCCGGCCTGCGCGAGCGTGATGATCGCGCTGCCCGAGCAGGTCGCAGGCAACGAACTGCGTGAAACCAACAGCCAGGCAACAGCAGCATGGGGTGACCCGTCGCAGGTTGTCCTGCGCTGCGGTGTCCAGATTCCGGGACCCACCACCGATGCCTGCGCGTCGGTGAACGATGTGGATTGGATCATCCAGGAATCCACGGAAAATGACATCTGGACAGCCACCACGTATGGCCGCGACCCGGCCGTGGAAGTTCTCTTCGATCCGAACCAGGTCGCTTCCAGTACGGTTCTGGTTGACCTCGGCGGCGCAGTTTCTCAGGTCGAGCAGACCGAGCAGTGCCTGAGCCTGAATGACACGGTGGACCTGCCCTCGGAAGGTTAGCGGCCGTCGTCGGCTCACCACCATGGCAGCAGCACCTGCAATGGCCGATCACGCGACCGGCGCCTACGGCTCAATCGGTACCACCCTGTCCCTCGAGGGCAGCACCGGACCTGCTGCCGGCACGGATGTAACCGTTGCCCCTTCGGGCAGCAGCTACACCTACGAGCGGACGTTTGAGCTGAACCGGGAAACCCAGGACGCCCTTGCTGCCGGAACGGTCGTACGCAGTTCGCCGGCGCATGGTTGCCGACCGCTGAGCACCCATGAACAACAGTGCTCGGGAGCGCCGCCTCCGCCCTGCCGCGGGGGCGGCGCTCCTCTTCCTGCCTTTGACCTCCTGCGGCACGGGCGGGGAACCGTCCGGGAACGCGCACACCGCCTCATCGTCGCCCTCCCCGGTGGCGCCGACACCGCCGTCCACACCTTCTGAGGTGCCGTCGTCGTCCGCTGCCGATGCGCCGCCAGAGATGGAGCTGGCGATGGACGCCTCGAAACCGGTGTTCTACAACCTCGAAGCCTTGAAACCGGGAGACCGGGAGACCGGATCACGGTGGATCGTGAAGACGGCTCAACCGCTATCTTCGAGGTCTATCAGAGCGAGGTTTGTTCCAAGAACGAGTTCCCTACGAAAGCCGTCTACTTCCCGGTGGACCAGGCGGAACTGCGGCTCATCACCTGTGATGGCTTCGCGGCGTCGTCGGGCGAGTTTGAGGACAACCTGGTGGTTTACGCGAAACTGGTGGACACGGCCTGACCTGTGTCCTGAAAATGCCACGTCGGAGAGGCCACGCCCTAGACTTGGGTTCGATGAAGACCACCGATTCCACTCCACTGTCCGGTACCCAGTACACCCTCCAGCACGGCGCGTACACGGCGTCGATCGCCAGCGTCGGAGCAACCCTGCGGTACCTACGCCGGAACGACCGCGACCTCGTGGTTCCGTATGATGCCGAGGAGATCCGTCCCTCCTTCCGCGGCGCGGTGCTGGCGCCCTGGCCCAACCGGGTGGTGGACGGCAAGTACTCATTCAACGGCGCGGCACATCAGCTCGCCCTCACCGAGCCTCAGCGCTCCCACGCCATTCACGGCCTCCTCGGGTGGGTGGACTGGACGCTCGCAGACCAGGCGCCGGCCTCGGTCCGCCTGAGCGCATCCGTTATCCCGCAGAAGGGATACCCGTTCCGGCTTGAGGTCGAAGTGCTCTACTCCCTCGACGACAACGGCCTCACCACTACGATCACCGCCGCGAATCCAGGCCCGTCAGCAGCACCCTATGGGGCGTCGGCGCATCCTTACCTGGTAGCCGGCGAAGGACTGGTGGACGACTGGACGCTGGAGGTGCCGGCGTCATCGGTCCTCCAGGTGACCGAAGACCGGCTGATCCCGATGGAACTGACCGACGTCGCGTCGTCGCACTTTGATTTCCGCGAGCCTCGCCTCATCGGGGACACATTCGTGGACCACGCCTACACGGGCATTAACTACGACGACGACGCCACCGCCACCGTCTCGGTGCGCGCTTCAGACGGCAAGGGAACGGCCATCACCTTCGACCGTGGCTGCCCCTGGGTACAGATTCACACCGCGGACAAGCCGGATCCAGCGGTCTCGCGGCTCGGCCTGGCCGCTGAGCCTATGACCTGCCCGCCGGACGCGTTCAACTCGGGGACGGACCTGATCGTGCTCGAACCCGGCGCATCCCACTCGGTCGGCTGGCGCATTCACGCACTGTAGGCATCTGCCGGCTAAGGCGCAGAAGTGCAGCGCCCGGTTGAGCTTCGCACGAGGAACTCGGGGCGGAACGAGACAGAGGCCGGAGCATCGTCGTTCACCACTGACTCAATTCCGGCGGCCACAATCGCGGCTTCGTCCCAGCCAAAGGTGGTGAGGGCGGGGCTGATGAGGGGAGCCAACTCGCTGTCGTCGAAGCCCAGAATCGAGACGTCTCGGGGGATGTCCAGATTAAGGGACCTGGCGGCCCGGTACGCGCCGAAGGCGAGCGAATCACTCAGGCACAGCAACGCCGTCGGACGCGCTTTACGGGCAAGGAGGGCCGTTGCCGCTTCCGCTGCACCGGCAACTGAGGACGCCGACGACGCAACGGCAACGCTCATTCCCCTCTCCTGGCCCAGTTGCTGCACCAGCAGCTGCGCCGGGCGGCCGGGCGTCGACGGCAACGACGGCGCAAGAAGCCCGATGGACTGATGCCCCAGTTCGGCGAGGTGTCCGAGTGCGGTGCTGATCCCGTACTCATTGTCGAACAGTACGGTGTGTGCAACCGGCCGGTGCAGGAGCGCGTCCCCGATCGATACCAGTTGAATTCGCTCGGGAACCTCAGCCCAGTAGAGCGCGGATGGATCGACCGGTAGCACTATTGCTGCATCCACCCGGCGAAGCGTGAGGGCGCGCAGCGCGTTCCGCTCGCGTTCAGGGGATGTATCGACGTCGGAGATTGCCGAAAACATGCCTTGCTCGTGCAGCGCCTCAGACAGCATCACCGCAAGGCCCTGACGCCAGAGGTCTCCCAGCGATCCGATGATTGCCACGTTTCCGCTGCGGCCTCCCGCGAGGGCGCGGGCTACCGGATCCGCAGTCCAACCCATGTCCCGGGCGATGCCCTGTACCCGGGCAATGGTTTTCTCAGAGCCACGAATCCCCCGCAGCGCGTAGGACGTGGCTGCTTTGGAAAGACCCGCCGCGAGGGCGATATCACGGAGGGTAGGCCGCCTTGGCTCGTTCATGAACTGGTCCCGGCTGCGCCTAGCGCAGGCCCGTCTTGCGTTCGAGCGCCAGCTCGATGAGTTCGTCGATCAGTTCAGTGTAGGTCAGCCCCGACTTTGCCCACATTTGCGGGTACATGCTGATCGGGGTGAAGCCGGGCATCGTGTTGATCTCGTTGATGATGAGCTCGCCGGCAGGAGTGTAGAAGAAGTCAACCCGGGCAAGCCCCTCGGTGCCAAGTGCGTCGAATGCATGGGCAGCCAGCGCCCGAACACGATCCGTGACATCCGGCGGGAGGTCAGCCGGGCAGCTCAGCTCCGCTGCGGCACCGTCAACGTATTTTGCCTCGAAGTCATACCACTCGTGCTCCCCGGGCTGGACTGCAACCTCCCCAGGCAGGCTGGTGCGCGGCTCATCCAGGCCCCGACCCTGCAGGACCGCGACCTCGATCTCCCGGCCAGTGATCCCGGCCTCGACGATCACCTTCGGGTCGAACTGGCGCGCGGTTTCCACGGCTGCCTCAAGTTCCGCCGGAGAGGCCGCGCGCGAGATGCCCATCGACGAACCCGCGCGGGCCGGCTTGACGAAGACCGGGAATTCGAGCTTCCCGGCACGTTCAAGGCATCCTGAACGGTTGCGTGACCATTCCCGGTCGGTGAGCACCTCGTACGGACCGACGCTAAGTCCCGCGGAGGCAAATACGACCTTCATATAATGCTTGTCCATCCCCACGGCGGACGCCAGAACGCCTGCGCCGACGTAACGGATGTCGGCCATCTCGAGCATTCCCTGGAGGGTGCCGTCCTCGCCGAAGGGGCCGTGCAGCAGCGGCAGCACGACATCCACTGCGCCAAGGCTGCGTGGCATCCGTTCCGTTGCGGTTGCCACGAGTTCCTGTGCTGCACCGCCGTCGGAAGCTGTTGCCAGCACCACGGACTCCGGCGACACCGGAACCTCCGGAAGCACTGTCGAGCGCAGCGACCACTGGGACGGATCCAGGGACACCAATGACCACTGACCGTTCTTCGCAATACCCACCGGAACGACCTCATACTTGCTGCGGTCAATCGCTTCCAGCACGCCTGCGGCAGTCACGCAGCTCACTGCATGTTCACTCGAGCGCCCGCCGAAGAGCACAAGGACGCGGGGCTTCGCAGATAGGGTCACAATCAGCCTTCGGATTTCAGTTCGCGGGCCAGCAGTCGCGGGCCGAGATCATGTACGGACAGGTTGCCCTGAAGTACCGCAACAACACTATCCGTAATGGGCATATAGACCTTGAGTTGGTGCGCGAGATCAAGCACCGCCTGTGCGGATTTGATGCCCTCGGCCGTCTGGTTCATGTGCGCTGTTACTTCATCAAGGCTGAGCCCCTGGCCCAGCAGCCTGCCAGCCGTGTGGTTACGTGAGAGCGCGGATGAACACGTGGCGATGAGGTCTCCCATACCGGCAAGCCCGGACATTGTCTCCGGTTCCCCACCCAGCGCAACGGCGAGCCGCGTTGTCTCGGTGAGACCACGCGTGATGACCGAGGCCTTGGTGTTATCCCCCATCTGCTTGCCCTCGCAAATGCCGACCGCCAGTGCGATGACGTTCTTCACGATGCCGCCGATTTCCACCCCGACCACATCGGTGTTGGTATACGGCCGGAAATATGTTGCCGTGCAGGCTGCGGCAATCCACGTGGCCACTTCGGCATCCGGGCAGGCCACCACAGAGGCGGTCGGCTCACAGCGGGCGATCTCCATGGCCAGATTGGGACCGGAGACAACGGCGATGCGGTCCTCGGGAAGGCCGAGTTCTTCGGCAAGAACCTGGCTCATGCGCGCGTCGGTGCCGACTTCCAGGCCCTTCATCAGCGAAACGACCACTGCATCCGGTGAGATCAACGGCTTCCAGGCTGAAAGCTGCGAGCGAAGGGACTGAGCCGGCACCGCAATGACCACGAGCTCCACGCCGTCAAGGACGGCAGCAGTATCAGTGGAGCAGCTGATGTTGTCAGGTAATACCGTCTCGGCAAGGTAGCGGCTGTTTGTGTGGTGGGTGTTGATTTCATCGGCGATCTCCCCGCGACGCGCCCACAGGCGCACCTGTGTGTCAGCACTCTCACCGGCGTCAGCCAGCACCTTCGCGAACGTGGTCCCCCAGCTACCGGAGCCCAGAACGGCAACGACGGCGGGAGGCCGACGGGTCACTGAGCCTCACCCGCAGGCGACCGGAAGTTTCGACCCGTCTGCTTCTGGTTCTTTGACGCAGGGTCCCACCGCTGGGCCGGCGGTGTTTCGCCGCGCAGCTCGGCAACGAGCTCGGTCAGCGCATCCATGATGCGGGTAGTTGCCGCATCCAGCGTGGTACGGGTAATGGGGCCGCCGTGGAACTCAGAGAGGTCCACAGGCTTCCCCACGAGGACGCGGGACTTCTTGCGCGGAAACAGGTAGAGGCGCTTCGCGTAGCGCGGAAAAACCTCCTGCGCGCCCCAGTGTGCAATGGGAACAACCGGCGCACCCGTCTGAAGGGCCAGGCGCGCAGCACCGGTGCGGCCCTTCATGGGCCACATGTCAGGATCCCTCGTCAGCGTCCCTTCGGGGTAGATGATGATTCCTCCGCCGCCGTCGATCGCCTCTCTGGCGACATCGAGCGAGTGGTTGGCTCCCGCCGTCGTCCGTTCCACCGGCACCTGCAGTGTGGCACGCAACGCGGCGCCGAATACCGGAACCTTGAACAGCGATGCTTTCGCGAGGAAGTGCGGCAGCACCTTGTTGTTGTAGAGGAAATGCCCGATCACAATTGGGTCGATCTCCGTGACGTGGTTGGGGCACACGATGAAGCCGGTGTCGCGTGGGAGGTTCTCGGCGCCTTTCCATTCCTTGGCCATCATTGCATTCATGAGGGGCCGGAGAATGGTGGCTAGAATCGCGAAGGTTGCGCGGGACGAAGCGGGTTCGGTCATGCTGTGTGCGGCCGCGTTCAGCGGCCGATTCCCGCGTCTGCCGTTTCGGCGACGTCAAAATCAGCGCCGAGTCCTTCAAGCTTGTCCTGGAACCGCTCGTAACCGCGGTTGATGAGCTCGATACCGGTGACGCGGGAAGTTCCGTTCGCCGCCAATGCGGCGATGAGGTGGCTGAATCCGCCGCGAAGATCCGGCACGTCGATGTCGGTTCCGTGCAGTTGCACAGGCCCGGAGATGACGGCTGAATGCAGGAAGTTCCGCTGGCCGAATCGGCAGGGGACGCTGCCGAGGCATTCGCGGTGCACCTGAATGTTGGCGCCCATGCGCACGAGGGCGTCAGTGAAGCCGAAGCGGTTCTCATACACGGTCTCGTGCACGATCGAGACGCCCTCCGCCTGCGTAAGCGCAACCACCAGCGGTTGCTGCCAGTCAGTCATGAAACCGGGGTGGACGTCCGTCTCCAGAACCAGAGGCGAGAGCTTGCCGCCCGGGTGATAGAAACGGATGCCGTCGTCATTCACATCGAAGGCACCGCCGATTTTGCGGTATGTGTTCAGGAAGGCGGTGAGGTCCAGCTGGCGTGCACCTTCAACATAGATGTCGCCGCGCGTTACCAGAGCAGCAGAAGCCCACGACGCCGTCTCATTGCGATCGGAGATGGCCTTGTGGTTGAAGCCGCCCAACTCGGCCACTCCCTCGATCCGGATTGTCCGGTCCGTCTGCACGGTGATGATGGCGCCCATCTTCTGCAGCACGGCGATGAGATCCATGATCTCCGGCTCAACGGCTGCGCCCTTGAGCTCGGTGATGCCCTCTGCGCGGGTGGCGGTCAGCAGCACCTGCTCGGTGGCACCGACACTCGGGTACGGCAGCTCGAGCTTTGCTCCGTGGAGACCCTTGGGCGCGGAGATCGAGATCCCGCCGGGACGCTTGTCGACCACGGCACCGAAATTCCGCAACACCTGAAGGTGGTAGTCAATGGGCCGGTCGCCAATTTTGCATCCACCGAGGTCCGGGATGAATGCCTCACCGATGCTGTGCATGAGCGGACCACAAAAGAGAATGGGAATGCGGGAATCGCCGGCGTGCGCGTCGATGTCCTTCGACGCTGCCATTTTGGCGTTGGCGGGATCCATAGTGAGGTCTCCGGTGACCGGATCCTTGCTCACCTCGACGCCATGCAGCTTCAAAAGGCTGGTGACGACCTCGACGTCCTTGATCTCAGGGACGTTCCTGAGAACCGACGGAGAGTTCCCCAGAAGCGCAGCGACCATCGCTTTCGGTACCAGATTCTTGGCACCGCGGACGGTGACCTTGCCTGCGAGAGGGACACCACCACGGATTGTCAGAACGCTACCCATGAACACCTATTTCCTTCAACGTGTAAGCCCCAACAGCAGATAAGACTCCTGCTAAGCATAGGAGCTACTGTTACCAGACTGAAATACCGACGGCTTGTCAGCGGGACCGTGTTGGTCCCTTCACGGAGTGCAAACAGCCCGGCTCAGTCCGAAATTCCGGTGCGGGACGTGATTTTCCTTGCACCGGTGAACCAGGTCAGGTTCGGGCAGGCAGGGTTGTGGGCTTGAAGCTCGGGCGCACGGCTTCATAAGCGGTGATGGCCTCTTCATGGCGCAGCGTCAGTCCAATGTCATCGAGCCCTTCCAGGAGACGCCAGCGTGTGTAGTCATCGATCTGGAACCCGGCGATGATCGCCCCGCAGGTAACCAGACGTGACTCGAGGTCGACTGTAATCTCGGTGCCCGGATGGTTCTCGAGCTCTTTCCAGATCAGCTCGATGTCGTCCTGGGCCACCTGAGCGGCTACGAGCCCCTGCTTGCCGGAGTTACCGCGGAAGATATCGGCGAACCGCGACGCGAGCACAGCCCTGAAACCGAAATCCTTCAACGCCCAGACGGCGTGCTCCCGGGAGGACCCGGTACCGAAGTCAGGTCCTGCAACCAGCACCGAACCGTGGTTGAACGGCTCCCGGTTGAGGATGAAGTTCTCGTCCTTCCGCCATGCGGCGAACAGCGCGTCTTCGAACCCGGTTCGGGTGATCCGTTTCAGGTAGACGGCCGGGATGATTTGGTCAGTGTCCACGTTGCTCTGCCGCAGGGGAACGCCGATCCCGGTGTGTGTAGTGATCTTTTCCATGGTCTTCTCCTCTTGCCCCGGTCTCAGGCAGCGTGGATGGTGGAGCTGTTTCCGGCCTGCACCGCCGCGGCGGGCGGTACGGGGTCCAGATCGGAAGGCGAACTCAGCGTTCCGCGCACGGCAGTGGCTGCCGCGACGACGGGAGAAACCAGGTGCGTCCGCCCGCCCTTGCCCTGACGGCCTTCGAAGTTGCGGTTCGATGTCGACGCGCACCTCTCCCCCGGCGCCAGCTGGTCCGGGTTCATGCCCAGACACATCGAGCACCCGGCGAAGCGCCATTCCGCACCGAATTCCTTGAAAACCTTATCCAGTCCCTCTGCCTCAGCCTCAAGGCGCACGCGGGCGGAACCGGGCACCACCATCATGCGGATGTCCGGATCTTTCTGCCGTCCACGAATGATGTCCGCTGCCAGCCGCAGGTCCTCAACGCGGCTGTTGGTGCACGAACCCAGGAAGACGGTGTCCACCCGGATGTCCTTCATTGGCGTACCGGCTTCAAGGGCCATGTACTCCAGCGCCCGGCTGCAGGCCGCCTTCTCATTTTCGTCGGCGAAGTCATCCGGAGACGGGACTGCCTGGCTGAGCGAGACGCCCTGACCGGGGTTGGTTCCCCACGTGACGAATGGTTCGAGCTCATCCGCGTCCAGGAAGACCTCCGCGTCGAACACCGCGTCATCGTCGGTTCGAAGCGTGCGCCAGTTCTCGACGGCGGCGTCCCAGTCCTCACCCTGCGGTGCGTGGGGACGACCCTTGAGGTACTTGAAGGTGGTGTCATCCGGTGCAACCATGCCGGCCCGGGCTCCGGCCTCGATCGACATGTTGCAGATGGTCATGCGGGCGTCCATGGACAGGGCACGGATAGCGGAGCCCCGGTACTCCAGGACATAACCCTGCCCGCCGCCGGTTCCGATCTTGGCGATGACAGCCAGGATGATGTCCTTGGACGTAACGCCCGGCTTGAGCGTCCCCTCGACGTTGATCGCCATGGTCTTGAACGGGTTCAGGGAAAGGGACTGGGTGGCCATGACGTGCTCGACCTCGGAGGTTCCAATGCCCATGGCCAGCGCTCCGAAGGCGCCGTGCGTGGAGGTATGCGAGTCTCCACACACCACGGTGAGTCCGGGCTGGGTGAGGCCGAGCTGCGGACCGATGATGTGAACGATGCCCTGCTGCGCGTCCCCCAGCGAGTGCAGCCGGACACCGAACTCCTTGCAGTTGGCGCGCAGGGTCTCTATTTGCGTGCGGCTCGTCACGTCCGCGATCGGCTTGTCAATGTCGATCGTCGGAGTGTTGTGGTCCTCGGTGGCAATTGTCAGATCCGGCCGGCGCAGCTTCCGGCCGGCCAAGCGGAGGCCCTCGAACGCCTGCGGGGAGGTGACCTCATGGACGAGGTGCAGGTCAATGTACAGCAGGTCCGGCTCGGCCTGTCCATTGACAACCTCACCCTTGCGCACAATATGCGATTCCCAGACTTTTTCTGCGAGC
Organism: Arthrobacter sp. KKT183; assembly: GCF_055657625.1. NCBI lineage: Bacteria > Bacillati > Actinomycetota > Actinomycetes > Micrococcales > Micrococcaceae > Arthrobacter > Arthrobacter sp. KKT183. Next base: position 2,116,119 of record NZ_CM145770.1, read on the forward strand.
GTCTTGCCCATGGCCGGTTCCTCCGCGTGCCTTGATCAGATCTTTCAATAACTGAAGCAGGAGCGTGTCCATGCGCGCCACTCCGAACACTTGCGTCTCAGATAATGAGACGGCAATATCAGTCTATGGACAATTCTAGTGGTGTCGGCGTCATTGATAAAGCGGCTCTTGTTCTGGACGCGTTGGAAGCCGGCCCAACTACGCTCGCCCAACTGGTTACGTCCACCGGCCTGGCACGTCCGACAGTTCACCGGCTCGCCCTCGCGCTGGTTCACCACCGACTGGTCAGCAGGGATATCCAGGGCAGGTTTGTGCTGGGTAGCCGCCTTGTGGAGCTAGCCTCCGCCGCAGGAGAGGATCGGCTGATTGCCTCCGCCGGTCCCGTCCTCCTCCAGTTGCGCGATGCAACCGGCGAGAGCGCCCAGCTCTTCCGGCGCCAGGGAGACGCACGGGTCTGCGTCGCCTCTGCCGAACGCCCGATCGGCCTGCGCGACACCATTCCGGTAGGTACCCAATTATCGATGAGAGCCGGATCAGCCGCCCAGTGCCTCCTCGCCTGGGAAGATCACGACCGCCTTCTCCAGGGCCTCCAGAACGCACGGTTCACGCCCACCGTGCTGGCAGGAGTACGACGGCGGGGCTGGGCTCAGAGCCTCGGTGAACGTGAGGCCGGGGTCGCCTCGGTTTCGGCCCCGGTGCGCGGCCCTTCCGGGCGCGTCATCGCCGCCGTGTCGATCTCCGGCCCCATTGAACGCCTCACTCGCCAGCCCGGCAGGATCCATGCCGAGGTTGTTGTGACCGCCGCACTCCAGCTGACCAACGCAATCGGCAAGTCCGCGGAATAACGGAACTTTTGCGGATCTATGGCGGCTTCGGATGCTGACCACGTCGCCGCAGCTGCCCGAAATTTGCTGGAACCTGGAGCGCTAGGCTGACCTTATGACCAGATATGCGGTCTTTCTGCGCGGCGTCAACGTAGGCGGCGTCACCATCAAGTCAGCAGACCTTCGGGCAACCTTTGAGGGGCTCCCTGTCTCCGGTGTGAGAACCTTGCTGGCGTCCGGCAACATCGTCTGCAGCAGCGACCTCACAGCGGATGAGCTGAAATTCCAAAGCGAACAATCGCTGCGGCAGCGCTTCGGGTATGAAGCCTGGGTGGTTGTGCTGGACGCCGCCACCGTGGGAAGCATTGTTGAGGACTGTCCCTTTCCAGCGGACGATCCAGACACGCACACCTACCTCACGCTCTTCTCCGACCCCGCCGTGCTGACCGGGATGGTCGAGTTCGCTTTCTCGATCAATGAACCGGTCCAGCCCCTCGGGACCATCGCCGCTGCCTGGCAGACGCCGAAGGGCGGAACCCTGGACAGTCCGCTCAACGCCTTCACCAACCGGGCTGCCTTCAAAAGGGCAACGACCACGCGAAACCTGCGCACGCTACAGAAGGTGCTCGCCGCCCTGCAGGGCTGACTTACCGGCGTGAACCCGCTGCAGCCACAGCGCGGACGAAGCCGTTGTAGCGTTCGATCTCCGCCGCCGCCGGCCCAACCGCCACCGTCTCTGTGGTCTCGCTGATCGAGGCGACCAGCCGCCGTCGTACGCGCTTTCCCCGCCTCCGGGCTCCGAGGCGAGCCAGCCCGGCACACAGAAAGCCGATCGCTATGCCTGCTGCCACTCCCCCTACGGCCAGCAGCGTCGGAACGGGAATCCCCTCTACGGTCGGTGATTCCGGAACAGGAAACTGCAGGAACGCCAGCGCTGCCAGCAGCGCCAGCCAACCGATTCCCACCACCATCGCGGCCAGGAAGAGCCATTGCAGCACCCCGGCCACCGGCCACCACCAGGCCCGTGAACCGGAGGCGAAATCAGTGCGGGCAACAGCCTCATCCAGATGCTCCAGAAGCTCCGGTTCAGGGCTCTTCGCTGCGTCGCGAATGGCTGTCCGCCACGGTTCCACCGCACCGGCTGAGAGCTCGTCGCCGAACGTTCTCAACGCCCGGTCAACGGACGCCCGCTGCGCCGGGCCGGGTTCCGGGAGGGACGTCCGGCCGACGAAGTCCTGCACGTCCCCACGCCGGAGGTTGAGGCGCCGCAGCGGATCCGAGCGGAGTCTGCCGAGCCAGCGCGTTACCGGCCACCCCGTGACAGCGTGGGCGTCCCGGCGGTAGGAACGGACGACGGCGTCGATCACCGCATCAGCACCTGTGGCCCCCGCGAGGCGGTCCGAGAGCGCAGCACGCGCCGCTTTCGACGGAGGCGGAAGTTCTGGGCCGCTGAACTTCTGCAGCGATTCAACGGCGACGTCGACGTCCGCTGACAACCGACCGGTCGCGGCCTCCTTCCGGCGCACGATGGTTCTGATCTCTTCGGCGAGGCCACCCAAGCCTGTTCCGGTGAGTGCGGAGACCGTGTGGACTACGGCGGAGCCATGGCCTTCAGCGGCCAGAATCTGTTTCAGCGATCCGGTTACCTGCGTGAGGTCGGATTCCGAGAGCCTGTCAGACTGATTCAACGCAACCAGTATGACGGACTCGTGGGTTGCCAGCGGTTCCAGAAACTCCCGGTGCAGGGCGGCGTCCGCGTATTTCTGCGGATCGGTGATCCACAGCAGGACATCCACCTGCCCTGCAAGACGCTCCACAATCACGCGGTGCCCTAGCTCCGTCGAATCGAAGTCCGGCAGGTCGAGCAGGATCAACCCGCCGTCAACGCCGCCGTCGCTGCTGCCACGTCTGCGGTCGCCGGAAACGGCGAGCAGTTGCGCGCCGTCCGGCATGACGTGGCGGTTGGGCACCTGCAGCCAGTCGAGCAGATCCTCGCTTCCATCCTCGTTCCAGATCACTGCAAGAGGTTCGGCGGTTGTTGGGCGGCGTGCGGCAACCCGCGCCAGATCAGTTCCGGTGAGCGCGTTCAGCAGCGACGACTTGCCGCTGCCTGTCGGTCCGAAAATACCCACCACAGTGTGTGCTGAGGACAGAGACCTGCGCGAGCTCGCCCGGTCCAACACCTCGTAGACGGCGCCGAGCTGATCCTCATCAACCCGCCCCTCAGCCAGCTCCCGGGCTGCGTTGAGCGACTCGAGGCGAACCTGCAGTCGCGAGGATGATCCCTCTCCGCGGTGCCGGCTCACTGCCCACCCTCCGGCAGGGCGCCGTCGTTCCGCAGATCCTCAGCCACTGAGCGCCGCTGCGTCAGATTCACAGCCAGTGCGCGGAGGTCCTGCGAAGTTGGTTCCCCAGCCAGTACGTGCAGCGTGTCGGTGAAGCGCTTCCGCTCTTCTGCGAGCAGCTTCTCGCATCGTTGCTGCAGCTGCATGCGCGCCGTCCGTGTAAGCCGCCGTACCGCTTCTTCGCCGAAGATGGCCTCCAGCAGCTTCTGCCCGACGACGGCGGAGCCGCCTGCAATGAGGACCTCACCTCCCGTGAGGCCGGCAGTGGATGCGAATACAACGATCATGAGCGCCACTGCAACACCGTTGACCCCGAAGGAGAGCATCCTGGCGGCGAAACGCTTGTCTGCACCCTCGGAACGCACCAGGTCCAACAGATCTTTCTGCCACGCACGGATTTCGCGGGCGACGGTGTCGGTGAAATCAGGTGACATGACGGGGGTTCCAGGATCCAGCAGCGCGCGCCCTGCAGGTTCGGCTCGCCATTGCCGCTGGGTGCGGTCGGCAGCCTTCGCCGCTTCCTCGACGATCACGGTCTGCAGTCCGCTTTCAATTGCATCCTCGACGGTTACCGCACGCGGGGGTTTGCCGGTAAGGAATCCGCCGATCCGGTCCCGGATGCGCCCAACCGTGGATTCCAGACCGCGCATGAACTCTCCGGTACCGACGAAGTCCTGCCACCGGGCAAGCACCTCACCGCGAAGCAGGGTGCCGTCCTTGGTCGACTCAAGGACGGCGTCGAGCGCTGCGGCGTATGACTCACGCGCCGCTTCCCCGAGCCGTGCGGCGGTTTCCGCCTGATCGTCGAGGGCATCGGCAACGTTCTGCACGCGGTGCCCGAGTGCCCTCAGCGCACCCTCCAGAGTGCGCCGGGCAATTTCCCGCCGGCCCTCCGCGTCAGCCGAAATAGCACGCAGCCAGCGCTGCAGCGGCTCCACGCTCTCCGGCGGGAGCATGCCGAGCGGGTCAAGCTGTTCTTCGGGAACCACGAAGATAGGAGCATGCCCCAGCTGCTCGGCGGCTAGCAGAGTGTGCAGATCAGCGCGCACCTCCTCCTCCACGCCGTGCGGAACCCGGTCAAGAACAATGGCGAGCAGAATGTCACGCTGCGCCGCTTCCCTCAGCAGCTTCCAGGGGACGGCGTCGGCATAGCGGTTCGCTGTAGTGACGAACAGCCACAGATCAGCTGCCGCCAACAGCTGTGAGGCGAGGCGGCGGTTTTCGTCTGCGATGGAATCGATATCCGGTGCATCCAGCAGGGCAAGCCCGAGGGGGATCATCGTGTCCGGTTGCAGCAGCAGTTGGGCCGCGCTGCCGGCGTCGTGCGTTGAAGGGATGTGGGACGCCGGCACGGTTTCCGCTTCCTCAGTGACGACGACGGCGCGCTGTCTGGTGAGCGAGGGCAGCACGCGGTCATCGGCGAACCAGTGCCCTTCCGCCGGGTGGTGCAGCAGGATCGGTTGGCGGGTAGTGGGCCTGATCGGTCCGGAGCGGGTCACCGGATGTCCCACCAGAGCGTTCACCAGTGTTGATTTGCCCGCTCCGGTGGAGCCGCCTACGACCGCCAGGAGCGGTGCGTCCAGGCTCTTGATGCGGGGCAGGATGTAGTCGTCGAGCTGCTCGGCCGCGGTGCGCGTTTGAAGTTTGGCGGCAGTAGCCCCGGGAGTGTCCAGGGGGAAGGTGAGACGGCTGAGCGTTTCGCGGACACTGCCCAGCAGATCGGCAAGCCCCGCAACATCAGCGTCCGGCAGCGAGGCATTCATGGTCCCATCATGCCAGTTCTGCACGTGTTGTCCGGGATTTGAGGAGTCGGCCGCTTAAATGAGAATCCGCCTCAACCGGAATGGTTGAGGCGGACCCTTGTGTGACCCCAGCGGGATTCGAACCCGCGTTACCGCCGTGAGAGGGCAGCGTACTAGGCCGCTATACGATGGGGCCAGTACTGAGTTGTTTGCCGGTCTCCCGCCAAACGAGCTAGATGATTCTTTCACATCCGATGCTGTGAAACCAAATTGAAGCAGACCGTTCCGCCGAGGCTTCTGTTCGCTCAATTTGTGCTTTTACAGCGCTGGGGTACCAGGACTCGAACCTAGAATGTTGGTACCAGAAACCAGTGTGTTGCCAATTACACCATACCCCAATGGCACTTTCGGGTGATGTTTACCCTGCTTCGCAGCAGGCCAACCTCCTCCGCGCCGAGAAACAACTTTACCGGATCTCCTGCACGATGCGCAAAACGTCGGTCAGGCTGGTGATCCGGTGGCCGCTGAAGCCCTCGTCTTGCCGACCGCGACGGTCCAGCCAGATGCCGATGAGCCCCGCCGCATCCGCTCCCTGTGCATCGACAACAGGGTTGTCCCCAACATAAAGGGTGTTTGCAGGATCGGTTCCGAGCAGCCGCGCACCCTCGAGATAGATCGCTGCATTGGGCTTTGCGACCCCGACGGCGTCGATTCCGACGAGCGCGGCGACCCGATGCAAGCCAGCTTTGTCCAGCTTTGCACGCTGGTAATCGTGCACGTTGTTACTGACCGCACCGTACGGGATTCCCAGCCGGTCCAGCTCATCGAGGACGGGAACGACGTCCTCATACGGTTCGAAGTGGAGCGGCAGTGTTGCCTCGTATGCTTTGTTCCACCGTGCCGCTGAAGCGCCTTCAAGCGGTTCACTGAGGAACTCGGCCTGGGCATGCCGAGCGCGGTGGATCCGTTGCTCCGTGAAGCTCAGTTCTCCGGCCAGGAACTGGTCGTAGTAGCCGTGCGGATCCCGGGTGTACAACGACTTGTATTCCGCCCACTCGGCCTCGGTGAGATGCGCCAGGGTTTCAGCCCCGATGTGGTGCAGGGTGCGCCCCATCGCAGTCTCAAGGTCCACCAGGGTGTCATCGATATCGAAGAGGACCCCCTGAATGGAATGCGCGGTTAGCTCACTGACCACGCAGAGTCCTTATTCGGGCGAGCGACGACTCCTTGCCGAGAATCACCATGGATTCGAACAACGGCGGTGAGATTTTGCGTCCCGACACCGCAGTCCGCACCGGCCCGAAGGCGAGCCTGGGTTTGAGCCCAAGCTCGTCGACGAGGGCAGCGCGCAGAGCCGCCTGGATGGAGTCAGCGGTCCAGTCCCCGAGGGGTTCGAGCGCTCCGAGCGCGGCATCGAGAACCTCTTCGTAGTTGGCGGGCAGGCCTTTGCTGGCATCGGCAGCGACCTCCACCTCGCCGTCCGGATGGAACAGGAAGCCGAGCATCTCAGGTGCCTCCCCCAAAAGGGTGATCCTTTCCTGGATGAGCGGCGCTGCCTCAGTGAGAATGGACAGCTCGCCGGGGCTGAGAGTCTGACCGACCAGACCTGCCGACTGCAGGTATGGAACCAGCCGCATCCGGAAGTCCTCAGGGTCCAGCAGGCGCACGTGTGAACCGTTGATGGCTTCGGCCTTTTTGACATCAAAGCGTGCCGGGTTGGCGAGGACATCATGGATGTCGAACTTCTCAACGAGTTGGTCCACGGTGAAGATATCCTCGTCAGCGCTAAGGGACCAGCCGAGCAATGAGAGGTAGTTAAGGAGTCCTTCCCGGATGAACCCGCGCTCCCGGTGCAAGAAAAGGTTCGACTCGGGGTCACGCTTGGACAGCTTCTTGTTGCCCTGGCCCATGACATAGGGCAGGTGACCGAAGAGCGGCATATACCGGGCCACGCCGATATCGATGAGGGCCCGGTACAGCGCAACCTGGCGGGGCGTCGAGGAAAGGAGGTCCTCACCGCGCAGCACATGGGTAATGCCCATCAGCGCGTCATCGACCGGGTTTACCAGCGTATAGAGAGGTGCGCCGTTTGCCCGCACTACTGCAAAGTCCGGCACGCTCCCGGCTGCGAACGTGATGTCTCCGCGCACAAGGTCGGTGAAGGTGATGTCCTCGTCCGGCATGCGTAAACGCAGAACGGCAGGACGACCTTCCGCTTCGTAGGACGCCTTCTGATCCGCTGAAAGACTGCGGTCAAAATTGTCGTACCCGAGCTTCACATCCCGGCCGGCGGACCTGTGCCGCTCCTCGACCTCGTCCGGTGTGGAATAAGACTTGTACAGATGCCCGGCAGCGACGAGCCGCGAAATGACATCCTGGTAGATCCCGCTCCGCTGCGACTGACGGTAGGGAGCGTGCGGTCCTCCGACCTCCACGCCCTCATCCCAGTCGATCCCCAGCCACTTCAGCGCATCGAGGAGCTGCTCGTAGCTCTCTTCGCTGTCACGCGCGGCGTCCGTGTCCTCGATGCGGAAGATCATCTTTCCACCGGTATGTCTCGCATATGCCCAGTTGAACAGGGCGGTCCGGATCAAACCGACATGCGGGACTCCGGTAGGCGATGGGCAGAAGCGAACCCGTACGGGAGTTTCGGGCGTGACAGTGGGGAGATCAGCAGTAGTCATGATGGGCTCAGTCTACTGTCCTGGCTGTTGGCCACGGGCAGTCCTGTCAGCGGCGCACCGGGTTGGACAGCCTGCCGATCCCCTCGATCTCCACGTCATACCTCTGCCCCTCGTTGATCAGGCCCACACCGGCAGGGGTTCCGGTAAGAATGATGTCGCCGGGCAGGAGAGTGAAGGCCTGGGAGACGTAGGAAACCAGCTCTTTCACACCCCAGATCATCTGGCTGGTGGTGCCGTCCTGCATCAGTTCTCCGTCGAGCCATCCGCGGACGGCAAGGTTCTCGGTATCAAGCTCCGTTTCGATCCAGGGCCCGATCGGGCAGGAAGTGTCAAACCCCTTCGCCCGGGCCCACTGGTTGTCAGTCTTCTGGATATCGCGGGCCGTGAGGTCATTGGCGCAGGTATACCCGAACACGACGTCATCCACCCGCTCTATGGGCACGTCCTTGCAGATCCGGCCGATGATGACGGCCAGTTCGGACTCGTAGGAAATCTCGTCAGAGAAAGACGGAAGCACGACAGGATCTCCGGGACCCACAACCGATGTATTGGGCTTGAGGAACATCAGCGGCGCCGGCGGCACCTCGTTCCCCAGCTCGGCGGCATGGTCAGCATAGTTGCGGCCGATACCGATGACCTTACTGCGCGGAATCACCGGCGCCAGCAGCCGGACATCCTCCAGTTTGTGGCGCACGCCCGTCGGCTGTACCCCTTCGTAGAATGGGTCGCCGCTGATGACGGCTACCTCTTCTTCGCCAACGAGGCCCTCAACAAGGCCGAACGCTGGATCATCATTGAGCACAAATCGGGCTATACGCATAAACACAGGCTAGTACAGACCTGGTCAGTAAACGTTAGAAACCGTTCAGGGAACATTGGTCCTCTGAACGGTCCCAGTGTCAAACTTCAGCGGTGATCAGTGAGGCCAGTCATCAATGAGCGTGCCATACGTGACAACACCCGTCCTCTGTGTGGGTGCGCTGTCCTTGGCTACAGCCGCAGACCCCCCTCCCACTGCCAGGGCCGCTGTAAGCAGGAGAACTGCGGAGAGTCGTTTCATAACGGATTCCTTAAAGGTAGGAGTGCAGCGTCACCGACACCAGATGACTTCAGTATACGAAGCAACTGTGATGTGCAACACCCCTTGTGACTGGATCTCTTTAGCTTTGCCCGACTCTGTCTCAACCGGCCCTTTCCACATAAACTCAGAGACAGTCACGTCGAGTGCGCCGGGAATACCCTGCCAGTCCGACGCAGCCTTTGAACAAGGGGGAAGTGTGGCAGCACAGCAGTCAGGCGAACTCGTGATGTACGAGCTGCGTGCCCGTGAAGCGTGGAGCCAGCGCGATTATCGGGCGGCGCGGCTCCTTGCAGCGGCCGCGGTCGAATTGACGGCGCACGCCCAGGATCATCATTCCTGGTGGAACATGACCTTCCTTCAGGCCGAGTGCCTGCGCGAGGAAAGCTCGCTGGAAGAGTCGCTCCAGTTCGCGGAGACGCTCGGAATCAGCCCTCTTACCATGGAATCGGAAGCACTGAAGGCCCGCGTCCATACTCTCGCGGCTGTCTGCCAGCAGGGCCTGGGACATCTCGACGAGGCCGTGGATAGCGCTACAACCGCGGTGAAAAGTGCATCAACGATTGCCGACTCCCCAGAGCTTCAAATAGAGGCCCATCATGCTCTGATAGCTGCGCTTGCCGAAAGTGACCGGTTGGATGAAGCCTGGAGCACGTGCCTGGACCTCTCAACCCACATCACGCCCGCTATCCACACCCAGACCGCGGGGAAGGCCTATTGGGTCATTGGAAATGTGGCATTCATGCGCCATCAGGTAGGCGACGGCATCCGGTTCCACGGGCTCGCAGCGGAACAGCTCACGCCAAACAATGATCTTGACCTATGGGCTCGATTCAACCGGGCATCCGCTTCCCGGCGCCTGGCAGCCGGCGTCGTCGATGCGGAGACGCTTGAGTGCATCGAGCGGGCGGAGATCGCCAGCTCAATCGTCGGCGGCACGGAGCGGGACCAACTCCAGCTTTCTCTCACCAGGGCTCACTGGCTCTTCCTCACGGGCCAACTCAACGCCGCAGTCGAACGCCTGCGGCCAATCTGCGCCGATGGTTCGGCGCTCTCCCGGCAGACAGAGGGAGAGGCAAACCTGCTGCTAGCCCAGGCGCTGTCGGCCCGCGGGGAGGAGCTCGAGGCTTTCGCTCACTTCGAAACCAGTGAACAGTGCTTCGACGACGCCGGTGCACCGGACAGGGCCGCGCACGTCCGCGACATTGTGGCCGACATTCGAAGCTGAAGTTACTCCTGCAGGCATGCAAAAGGCCGTGAAGATCAGCTAATTAGCTTGCTCTCCACGGCCTTTGGAACAATGACGACTAAACAGCCTGGTATGTGCTGTCCGGCCAGTTGCCGATCTTGGCGGTCGTCGTGCTGTCCGGCCAGTTACCGATCTTCGTTGTAGTCGTTGTGCCATCGGGCCAGTTGCCGATTTTTGCAGCCTGAGCAGCCGTGCCGCCCCCAACCAGAAGCAACGCAGTCAGCAACAGAGTTGCGGAGACCTTTTTCATACTTGTTCCTTGTCACTTGATGGACGCAGAAGAACGATATGCCTTCTGCGTTGCACAGCATCCCCAGTATATGGATTCAAATACAGCGGTCCAGAGCTTTTTGCCTCATCTTTTCCGCAGTTTTACCCTTCAAATTCGAACTCTCGTGAATTCGTCGGGATACACCCGAGGAATTGGCTCTTTGTTCTGACAGAATGATGGCCGGGGATCCATCTGAGGACAGCGTTGGAACGAGGCCATGAATCAAACCCAGCAGCCCGGTGAGCACGTCTTCCTGGAATTGCGCGCGCGCGATGCGTGGAGCCAGCGAGAGTACGACAGTGCTTTGAGTATCGCTCGTGAGGCGGCCGGGTTAGCAGCGAGCCAAGGCGACGAAAACGCTTGGTGGAACATGAGTTTCCTGGAAGCTGAATGTTTCAAAAAGTTGGGCAAGATAAGTGAGGCAGAAGCTCAGGCACGGTCGCTACGAGAGCATCCGCTAACCGGTCGGTACCCGGACCTATCTTCGAGAGTCGCCACCTTTCTAGCTGTCGCCCTGCAGGGCCAGGGTGACCTTGCGGCAGCTGCCGGCGAAGCAAGGCGAGCTGTCGCCCTGGCGGCCTCTGCCGCTGACTCGCCGGACCTGCGCATCACTGCCCAGCATGCACTCATTGCAGCCCTCGCGGAGAGCGACCAGCTTGATGATGCATGGGAAGAGTGCCTCCGCCTGGCTGAACTCATCACACCTGACGTCAACTCACAAACTGCCGGCAAGGCCTACTGGGTCATCGGGAATGTGGCCTATCTTCGGCGGGATGCAGCTACAGGAACTGATTACCACCGGCGCGCGGCCAGTAATCTTTCACCCTCGAACGACCTTGACCTGTGGGCCCGGTTCAATCGCGCTTCCGCCGCGCTTCGCCTGGCCGGCGGCGTTGTGGAGCCTGAGACGCTTGAGTGTATCGAAAGGGCTGAGCTGGCTGCCTCCATTGTGGGCGGAAGCGAGCGGGACAAGCTTGAGCTGTCCCTCACCCGTGCACACTGGCTGTTCCTTACTGCACAGTACGATGCTGCCGTAGAACGATTGAGGCCTATCTGCGACGCGTCTTCCCTTATTGCCAGCCAGACGGCCGCGGAAGCGTACCTGCTGTTAGGGCAGGCGCTCGCGCGGTCCGGCGATGCGCTGGAAGGGCTGTTCCAGCTCGAAAAGAGCCAGGAACTGTTCAGGCAATCAGGTGCCCCCGACCGCGAGGCGCAGGTCGGGAAGCTGATCGACGAGGTCCACCGACGGGCCGAAGCCTAGGCCTGGGCCCCCGGACGTTCTCCCCGCCAACGGCCAGTCAAAGCTTCTCCCCGCCAACGTCCAATCAAGGCTCCAGTTCCTCGAGTACGTCCTGAACCTCATCATTGGAGAACTTACGCCACGGGGACGCATCGGAGGTCTGTAGTGCTGCCTCCGGGCTGTCGCTCCGATTCCACCACTTCGCTTCGAAGACATGGCCGTCGAACAGGATCCGATCGCCCTTCTCATACGTCTTCTCGGCATCCCAGCCGGGGTAAGTTCCTGCCGGAGCAGTCACAACAGGGACCGGCTTTTCTCCGGGCAGTACCGGACCGATCAGCGTCCACGGGGTCTCGGCAGCCTGCAGCACCGGGTTATCCGGCAGGTCACCCGAGGTCCAGTACTTCGCTGAATACACTTTGCCGCGCCACACGACGCGGTCATCCAACACGTAGGTCGCTTCCTCTGACCAGATCGGGTACGGGCTGGTCTCCGGATCATCAACGACCAGCTCGGGTGTGGGTTCGTCTGTGGTGGGTGCCGAATTCAGGGTCGCCGCGCGCCCCTCGAATCCTGCGCCCAGAACGTCCGCGAACAGCGTGCCGTCCTGCTCAATGCCGCTGCAGCTGTCCGACACGATCTTCGCGTTGCCATAGTTGTCGCTGCAGGTGGCATCACGGTTGAGCGACCACATTGACATCCGCCCAACGCCTGTTTCCAGGGCGAAGGCGTTGAAAGCGGCAGCTGCTTCCAGGTCGAACACCTCTGCCGGGACATCATTTTGACCGATCATGGGCGTCAGCCCGATCTTCTTCCACAGCGTCTGCGGACCGAGGCTGGTGCCCGCCCTGTCATAAAGGATTCCGAGTTGGGCGTGAGTTGCCCGAGCAGCCGCGACTGAAGCGTCCAGCTGGGAAACCCCAGGTTCCCTGCTTCCGCCGTAATCCATGGTCATGATATTCACGCCCGCGAGATCCACGCCGCCCTCAAGCATGGTTGTCACCGCGTCGGTGCCCTGAAGGGTCAAACCCGACGGGGCCACAGGCAGCGTCAGCCAGACGTTGAGTGGCTTGCCATCCGCACGCCGTTCCTCCTGCAACGCGGCCACCGCTTCTGCCCTACGTGCCGCAGCTTCGGAATCGGCCAGGTCCTCACCCTCGATGTCGAGGTCGATTGTTGTCAGGTTGTACCGTTCAACGACGGCACGGTAAGCGCTTGTGAGTTGGCGGACGTCCGTACAGGTCCGGGCCAGCTCATTGTTGATCAGCCCGCCGAACGACACAGCGACCTCGCCGCCATCCTGGATCAGCCGCGCAATTCGACGGTCGAGATCCAGCTCCGACTGCGCCTCGTCCAGCGAGTACGCAGCACCCCACGATGGGCGGCAGTCCTCGGCAGGATCAGCAACAATGAACGACAACACGACGCTCTTGCCCTGCTCCGAGGCGGGCTGCTCGAAAGGATAGAAAGGCGTTGCGGTGGCATCCACATACCCGGCGAACCACGATCCGCCGTTGGCGGCAGCGCGCACATCCTCGAGCCGGTTCCAACCCACAACAGTGGACGCTACCAGCGTGCCGACGATGGCAGCCAGGACGGTGAGGCGCACAGGCGAAAGCCGGCGGCCGGGAAAACGTTTGGACATGGGTCCCCCAGATACAAGACCGTTCGGACGGGAACGGTGAGCGTATCGTAACGGTGGAAGAGCACTGAATCAAAATGGTGTACTGTTTCGTCCGTCACATCCCGCACACCGATTCCGCTGAGCCGTCACCTCAGCCGGACCGGGATAGACACTGCTGAACGTCGGGCCCGTCACCTGCCGCAGCGACACTCACAGGACTCTCCGTAAGGAATGTCCATCAGATTATTTGGGGGGCGGATGAACCAGCAAGTCTCTGTGCCGGAATCGGCTGTCGGTGCGTCTTCGACGTCCGGCACGGTATCGCGGCGGCGTCAGTGGGGATCGGAGAAGCGGTCCGAACCGCTTTCGATTGTCCATCCGGCACCCTCGCGCCGGAAGGTCGCGCTGGGCCGGTTGGCGATCGTGGTCACAATCCTCGGATGGGTTGCGTATGTCGTCTCGACGATCCTGAGGGAGCTCGCAGAGAACCCGTCGGCCAGCTTCCGATTCCAGCTCGAAGCGGTTTTCTACCTCGTGGTGGTCACCTTCCTGACATTCTCCGCACTGATGTACCTGCTGGCCCGGCAGGGAGCGCTGTACCGTTTCCGCGACCACCGCCGCGTCCCGCGCGGTGAACTCGATCGGCACTTCGCCCGCTACGACGAGAGCATCACTGTCCTGGTGCCGTCCTACGCTGAAGAGCCCGAGGTGGTCCGCGCAACGCTCTGGTCCGCGGCGCTTCAGGAGTTCCCCAACCTGCGGGTCACGCTGCTGCTCGATGACCCGCCGTTTCCAACAGACCCGGGCGTTCTGGCCCGGCTTGAGGCCACGCGTGCACTCGCTGCCGAGATCGAAGGCCGGCTCCTCGAGCCCTCCATGCGCTTCACCAGCGCACTGTCCGCATACCAGGAGCGCCTGGCGTCGGACACGCCGGCCAGCGATGAACTGCCGCGCCTGATCGCCGAATACGAGGCAGCCGCGGTGTGGCTGGAAACGATGGCTGAGAATGAGACCGTCGGGGATCACGTCGATGAATTCTTCGTTGACCTGGTGCTGATGGGCCTGGCGCGTGAATTGCGCCTGACCGTTCTCGCTCTGACCGCTGCCGACGCCCAGCACGCTGCGCCGGACCCGGACCGAATGGTGGAGCTCTACGTGCGCCTGGCACGCATCTTCACCGCTTCCATGAACACGTTCGAGCGCAAGCTCTACGCCTCCCTCTCACACGAGGCGAACAAGGCAATGAACCTCAACGCCTACATTTCCCTCATGGGCGGGCGTTGGCACAAAGAGAAGGCGGCCAACGGCGTTGTGCTTCGTCCTGCCACAGAACACCACGTCGATGACCTGGAGATCCCAGACTCGACTTACCTGCTCACGCTCGACGCCGATTCCCTCCTGCTGCGCGATTACTGCCTCCGCCTGGTTCACCTGCTGGAGTCACCCGGTAATGAACGGGTGGCTGTCACGCAGACTCCCTACTCCTCGTTCCGCGGTGCGCCTACTCGTATTGAGCGCGTTGCCGGCGCCACGACCGACATCCAGCACATCCTTCACCAGGGCATGACCTACTACGGCGCCACCTTCTGGGTCGGCGCCAACGCAGTCATCCGCAAGCGCGCGATCGAAGACATTGTCGAGGTGGAGAGCGTTGGCGGATTCGATATCAAAACCTACATCCAGGACCGCACAGTCATCGAAGACACGGAGTCGAGTGTTGACCTCGGAACTCACGGCTGGACCCTGGTGAATTACCCCGAGCGGCTCAGCTACAGCGCCACACCGCCGGACTTCGGTTCACTCGTGGTGCAGCGGCGCCGGTGGGCCAACGGCGGGCTGCTGATCCTTCCCAAGCTGTGGAATCAGATGCGGGAGCGCAAACACCGCCGGGAACGTATCCTCGCGCGGGAGATCCTGCTGCGGGTGAACTACATGGCCTCCATCGCCTGGGCCAGTTTCGGTCTGCTGTTCCTGCTCGGCTACCCCTACGACAGCCGCTTACTCAGTCCGCTGGTGTTTATCACTGCGCTTCCCTATTTCCTGGCAATGGGCAGTGACCTCCGGGACTGCGGGCACCGCTTCAGCGATATTTTCAGGATCTACGGATTCAATATCGTGCTCCTGCCCGTGAATCTGGCCGGCGTCCTGAAATCCGTTCAACAGGCGTTCACCGGCGAGAAGATCCCTTTCGTCCGCACACCCAAGGTCAAAGACAGGACAGCTGCGCCGGCGCTCTATGTCGTTGTGCCTTTCCTGATTGTCGCGTACTCCCTCTTCACAGTCTGGCGGGATGTCGTCAGTGAAAATTGGGGCAACGCGGCCTTTGCGCTGCTCAACGCGTTTCTGGCCTTCTACGCCATCCGTGCCTACATCGGCCTGAAAAACTCTGCCGTGGACATGGTGCTGGGCGTGCTGAACTGGCTCCATGTCGCGCCTCGGGAGCCACGGCAGCAGCCGTCACCCGTCATCGACAAGGCACCCGAAGAGGCCGATTGGGAAGCGATCCTCTACCACGGCGACCGACGCCTGAACCGCGACATGCGTCAGGGCAATGACCGCCGCCGTCGTATTTCTGTACGGTAGTTTCAAGAACCGGATGCAGCGCCGTACCCCGGCGCTCCAGCAAGGAAAGTGACGCTCGGCATGAATGCACTCTGGCTGATACCTACCGAGGTATCGGACACCACGGCTCCGGTATCCGTCATCCGCCTGGTTCTGCCGCAGGCCGAGCACATCTCCGAAGAGATAGCTGAGGCTTTTGCGCAGCGTGCCCGTGCAGAAGCCGGCGGCGGCCTGAAACCGATCCTTCTTGACATCACCGGTGTGGCGTCGATCAGCCGCGAGGCGCGCGCCGTTCTGAGCCGCTCCCGCTCAGCATCAGCTATTGCAGTGGTGGGAACGAGCGCGGTGGACCGGGTACTCGCGAATTTCCTCCTGGGAGGCGAGCCTCCCCCGTGCCCCACCCGCTACTTCGGGGACGAGGATACGGCCGTTGCCTGGCTGTTGGAGCGTGCGGATGACCGCTGACGGCGGGGACCCCCGCCTGGCGATGCTGGTCGACGGCATTGTGCGGCTCTCCCGTGGAGACCTCAGCAGCAGGATGACGCCCTCCCCCGTGCGTGATGATGTCGACGCCGTCATCACCGGCGTGAATCTTCTGGCTGAAGAACTCGAACTGGTCTACCGACAGTTCGAAATGCGCGTGGAAAACCGCACGGCAATGCTGCACCAGGCACATCTGGACATGAAGCGGATGGCAATGACAGACGCGCTGACCGGGTTGTCCAACCGAGTGGATCTCGTCGAGAAAATTGAGCAGTCCCTCTCAGGCCAAGCCGACGGCGATCCTCCTCCCGCGCTGCTGCTCCTGGACCTTGATTCGTTCAAGAATGTCAACGACCGCTTCGGGCACGACGCCGGCGACGACGTTCTGCGCGAAGTGGCGGAGCGCCTCCGTGGAGTTGTACGGGCAACTGACACTGTGGCCCGCCTGGGCGGGGACGAGTTCGCGATCCTCGTGACGCAATCAACCATGGAGATTGCGCTCGGAGTTGCCAACCGTACGCTGGAAGTCCTCGCGAAGAGCATCGACGTGGACGAGTTCAGTGTGCATCCACGCGCCAGCATAGGCCTGCGCCTCGCTACCCCGGAGCACACCGCCGAGTCCCTCCTGTATGAAGCCGATACAGCTATGTACGCGGCGAAAAACGAGGGGCGCAGCATCATCAAGACCTTCGAGCCGGTCATGCTTTACGACCGGCAGCTCCGGACGCTGATGGCATCCGAACTGCGCGATGCCATTGGGACGGACCAGCTGTGCGTGCACTACCAGCCGATTGTGAATCTGCGCGATGGTTCGGTCAATGGAGTGGAAGTCCTGGTGCGCTGGAACCACCCGACCCGCGGGATGATTCCTCCCGATTCGTTCATTCCCCTTGCCGAGGAGATCGGCGCCATTTCCGAAGTTGACCGATGGGTCATGGCGACAGCCCTTCAACAGTATGCAATCTGGCGCGCGGCGCTCCTGGTACCCGAGAATTTTCAGGTGCGCGTCAATATCTCGGCAATCGAACTGCGCCAGCTGGATATGGTCGACTTCGTCCGCGGACTTCTCAAACGGATGTCTGTGCCGCCGCCCTCGCTTGTCATTGAGATCACCGAGTCCGCGCTGGTGAGCGGCGGCGAGGTGGAAACCTATTCGCTGCTAAGCCTCAAACAGCTTGGCGTGTGCATTGAAATTGATGATTTCGGCACGGGCTACTCCTCGATCAGCTACCTGCGCAATCTGCCGGTCGACATGGTGAAGGTGGACCGATCCATCCTTCGGGAACCCGCGACAGGCTCCTGGCAGCCCGACTTCGTGGCAGCGGTCTTCCAGCTCATCCGGGCTGCCGGCCTCGGGGCAGTATTCGAGGGCATCGAAACCCAGGAACAGGCCGATTTCCTGAGATCCCTCGGAGAAATCAGCGGACAGGGCTTCTACTTCAGCAGGCCGCTTCCCGAGCCCGCGGTCACGGAGCTGCTGCGCTCAGGAAACGCACTCCCGCTCGGCCCGGCCGTGCAGAGCTGAAGAAACACCGAAGCCCGGCCTTCCTCAGGAAAAGCCGGGCTTGATGCTGTTCCGAGCCGCTACACGAGGCGGGTCATCCAGCCGTGCGGGTCCTCGACCTTGCCGGTCTGGATGCCCAGAAGCTGTTCACGGATGCTCATGGTGACCTCACCTGCCGAAGGATTCGGCGCGCTGATGACCTCGTCGCCGTCCTTCAGCTCGCCGATCGGTGTGATGACTGCTGCGGTGCCGCACGCGAATACCTCCGCGATATCACCGTTGCCCACGCCGTCGCGCCACTCATCCAGCGTGATAGTGCGCTCCTGCACCTCCAGGCCGCGGTCCTTTGCCAGCTGAATGATCGAGGAACGGGTAATGCCTTCAAGGATGGTGCCGCTCAACGCGGGTGTGACCAGAGTGCCGTCCTTGAAGACGAAGAAGACGTTCATGCCACCGAGTTCCTCGACGGCATTGTTGTTGAACTGGTCGAGGAAGAGCACCTGCTTGCAGCCGTGCGCCTCCGCCTCCAGCTGTGCTGCGAGAGAGGCCGCGTAGTTGCCGCCGCACTTGGCCGCGCCCGTGCCGCCGCGTCCTGCCCGTGCGTATTCGCGAGAGACCCAGATTGACACTGGAGCCAGTTCCCCGCCGAAGTAGTTCGCCGCGGGCGAGGCGATCACCCGGTAGGAGACCTCACGGGCCGGACGAACACCCAGGAACGCTTCGGTGGCAATCATGAACGGACGCAGGTAGAGGCTCTCGCCCTCGCGGGTCGGCACCCATTCCTGATCAGCGGCAACCAACTGGCGGAGGGACTCCAGGAACACGTCTTCGGGCAACTGCGGGAGTGCAAGCCGGGCAGCGGAACGGTTGAGCCGCGCCGCGTTGGCCTCCGGCCGGAAGGTCCAAATGGAACCGTCAGCGTGACGGTACGCCTTCATGCCTTCGAAGATCTCCTGCCCGTAGTGCAGCACGGCCGCTGCCGGGTCCATGGCGATAGGCCCATACGCCTCCAGTCGCGCATTCCTCCACCCGCCGACGCCTGCCGTGTCGACAGCGAAATCCACCACCGCGGTGTGGTCGGTGAAATGGTTACCGAACCCGGGGTTTGCAAGTATCGCTTCCCGGTCCGCCTCCGACCTCGGGCTGGCCGACGGGTACTGGGCGAATTCCAGCTGCGTAGCTGTCATGGTTCCTCCACGGTTACCTGCCCTCCGCAAGCGCTACGAAAGACACGATCATGCCTGGCGGTGATCCCGAACGGGATACGCACAGACGATCACTTGAGTTAATGGTTCCTAACCAGCTTAGGACACTGCAGCCGCAATCGCATCGCCGATTTCAGCGGTAGTGCGCGGAGCGCCGGACCGGGTGGCGACGTCGTTCTCCACCGCCCCCTCGATCCGCTCTGCCTGCTCACTGAAACCGAGGTGGCGCAGCAGCAGCGCTGCCGAAAGGATCGCTGCAGTGGGGTCTGCTTTCTGCTGCCCCGCGATGTCCGGCGCCGAACCGTGCACCGGCTCGAACATCGAGGGCGCCGTGCGGTCCATATTGATGTTGCCGGACGCGGCGAGGCCGATACCGCCGGTGACGGCTGCCGCCAGGTCCGTGATGATGTCCCCGAAGAGGTTGTCGGTCACAATGACGTCAAAACGCGAGGGGTCCGTCACCAGGAAGATCATGGCTGCATCGACGTGCAGGTAATCGTGGGTAACCTGCGGAAATTCGCCTGCCACGGCCTCCACGGTGCGCTTCCACAGGTGGCCCGCGTGCACCAGCACATTGTGCTTGTGCACCAGGGTGAGGTGCTTGCGGGGCCTCTCGCTCGCCCTGCGGAAGGCGTCACGGACCACGCGTTCAACGCCGTGTGCGGTATTCACGGAGACCTCAGTGGCTATCTCATGGGGAGTGCCCGTGCGCAGGGCTCCGCCGTTGCCTACGTACGGTCCTTCGGTTCCCTCCCGCACAACCACGAAGTCGATCTCGCCGGGATCGGCAAGGGGGCTTGGCACCCCGGGGTAGAGGCGTGAGGGACGGAGGTTGACGTAGTGGTCGAGGCTGAAACGGAGCTTGAGCAGCATTTCGCGCTCGATGAGGCCCGAAGGGATGCGGGTATCTCCCGGGGCGGCACCGACGGCCCCGAAAAGGATGGCGTCGTGGGAGCGCAGGCGGTCCAGTACCTCCTCCGAGAGGGTCTCCCCCGTAGTCAGCCAGTGCTCGGCACCGAGCTTGTAATCCGTCAGGGTCAGTTCCGCATCCGCAGCAGCCGTTGCTGCGCGCAGCACTTTGACCGCTTCGGTAATGACCTCCGGTCCGATGCCGTCACCGGGAATTACTGCCACATTGATGCTGGATGAAGTCATGGGATCAGCCTAGGCAACCATCCCGCATCACGGACAATTCAGTTCCGGATAGTGAGACATACTGCATGGAAGGAAAACCTGAGCCAACGTTGCGCTTCGGCAGGCGCCATCTCTGCGGAAAACCGTCAGGTTCATCCGGATAATCGATCCTGGCGCTGTCACCGCGCAGCGAGTCTGCAGCCTTCCAGGAGTCTCATGAAAGTTCATTACCCCCGCATCCGCCCGCTCACAGCGGCCGCCGTCGTCGTCGTTCTGGCCGTGAGTGCTGTACCGGGCGCTTCCGCAGCCGACAATTCGACGATGACCACAGATCCCGGTCCAGCCGGCGATTTCACGTGGGAAGGCTATAACTGGCTCAAGCGTTCGTGGACCGGAGGTCCGCACTACAACGGCAGTTTCGATCCAGCCAATGTCAGTGGGCCGGACGCGAACGGGAAAGTCAGCCTTGCTCTCACCAATCCGTCGGGAAATGCACCCGTGGCGGCAGAGTTCCAGTCCACCCGCCGCGGCTTCGGCTACGGCACATACAGCGCAGTGGTCGAACGGAACCTGCAGACGCTACAGAAGGAAGTGGTGTGGGGATGCATGTTCACCTATGACCCCGATTCCGCACCGGGCCACAACGAAATCGACGTCTGCGAAGCGTCCGCGTGGGGCGGCGGCGCGGCCTGGGGCGAGTCGCGTCCGGTTCGGCAGGGCCATGGTTACTGGTTCGACGCCACCAAGCCGGCCGGAACCGGCAGCACCGTTGTGAATTTCGATGTCACGCCGGACCCCGTGCTCACTCACCGGCTGGTCTGGGAACCCGGCAGGCTGACTTATGAGACCTTCGCCGGCGAGGGCTACTCCGGCACCCTGCTCAAACGCACTGTCCTGGAGGGTGCCACCGTTCCCGTTCCCGCACGGGAGGCGGTCCACTTCAACCTGTGGGTCACCGGAGGCGGGGGCGGGTATCCGAACCAGGTCCGGCCCGAGCAGGTCACGGTCCGCGACTTCTCCTTCACACCCCGGGCTGCCGAACCGACGCTGCCGGCCATTCCCCTTGCGCCGGCGCCGACCATCACGGGCACCGCAAAAGTAGGCCAGAGGCTGACCGCGAACCCGGGCTCCTGGAGCACCGGCACCGCACTGACCTACCAGTGGTACCGCGCCGGCACCCCGATCCGGGGCGCAACCGCCAAGACCTACACGGTCCTCAAGGCGGACCGGCACAGCGCGCTCACGGTGGCGGTCACCGGCTCGAAAGCAGGCTACGCATCCGCTACCCGCGTCTCTGCTCCTACGGCGCGCGTACGGTAACTCCACCCCTGGGGCGATGTTCACTGCAGTAAGCCGCCCTAGAGTGGGACGTTATGGATGCGCACCACCGGTTAGCCCGCTGGCTACGGGAGAACCAGGAGAAAGTCGACCGCCTTGTGGCGGCAGCGGCCTTCGTCCTCCTGGCGCTGCCGTACGTGCTCCTGGGTTCACCCGTCGAGTTCATGGTATCGGCGGCGCTGGTCATCCCCCTGGCCTGGCGGCGCAGTAGGACCGTCGCGGCTGCTTCGACGGTCGCGGCAGTGTCCATCGGCCAAC
Source organism: Arthrobacter sp. KKT183 (assembly GCF_055657625.1). Lineage (NCBI taxonomy): Bacteria > Bacillati > Actinomycetota > Actinomycetes > Micrococcales > Micrococcaceae > Arthrobacter > Arthrobacter sp. KKT183. The sequence goes on from NZ_CM145770.1 coordinate 2,137,660, forward strand.
TCCTGATCAACCAGCCGCCTGTTGCGGCCCAGCTCAGCGTCCTCGTCATGGTGTACGCGCTCGCTGCCTATGCCCCACGATGGGCAAGCCTGGGCGGTGTGGGTGTTGCAGCCTTCGGGATGGTGGCCGGCGTTGCGCAGTTTGGACTGAACCAGTACCAGACCGGCATTGCTGCTCTTCCCCTGTACGCGCTGTACATCTTCTTCGCCGTGGCCGTGGTGCTGTTGTGCTGGGCCTTCGGTGACCTTGCCCGGAACCGCAGGCTCGCGCTGCAGGCGCTGCAGGACCGCGCCCGCCGGCTGGAAATTGAGCGCCAACAGGAACGCGACCTCGCGGCCGCAGATGAACGCAGTCACATCGCCCGTGAGATGCATGACATCGTTGCCCATTCGCTCTCGGTCATGATCGCCCAGGCCGACGGCGCGCGCTACGCCGGTGCCGCGGACCCCGCCGTCGCTACCTCTACTTTGGGCACCATTGCGGAGACCGGCAGGGCATCGCTGCGGGAGATGCGCAGGCTGCTCGGTGTCTTGAGAAACGACGACGACGCCCCCACCCGCCCCCTGCCGTCCCTTGCCGATGTTCCTGATCTGATCGGAACGGTGCGGCAGGCGGGCCTTGACGTCGCGCTGACCTGGCAGGGTACTCCTCGCCGGCAGTTGGCAACGGGCGCAGAACTCACTGTCTACCGGGTGATTCAGGAAGCACTGACCAACGTCCTCAAGCACGCCGGCCCGCGCGCATCAGCGTCCGTTTCGCTGTCCTGGACCGGAAGGGGCCTGGAAGTGGCAGTCGACGACGACGGGCGCGGCGCAGCATCCGACGGCGGGTTCCTTGACGGGAACAACGCTCACCCCGGCCAGGGCATCCGTGGCATGGCCGAGCGGCTGAAACTCTACGATGGGACTGTGGAAACCGGTCCGCGTGACGGCGGCGGTTTCGAAGTCCATGCACTGATTCCCTATACGGAGGCCTGAATGAGCACCCCGTCCTCCACCGCAACCATCCGCGTTGGGCTGGTCGATGACCAGCAACTGGTCCGCAGCGGTTTTTCGATGCTGATCAACTCACAACCGGATCTCGACGTCGTGTGCCAGGCAGGCACCGGCACCGAGGCGGTCTCCGTGCTCGCGTCCACGGCAGCCGACGTCGTGCTGATGGATGTCCGTATGCCCGGCATGGACGGAATTGAGGCAACCAGGCGCATTCTCGCGCAGGCACAGGGATCCGGGCCGCGCATCATCGTCCTGACCACGTTCGACCTGGACGAATACGCACTCGCAGCCATCCAGGCCGGGGCCAGCGGCTTCCTGCTGAAGGACGCGCCGCCCGAAGAGCTGCTCGAGGCGGTGCGGACGGTTCACCGGGGGGATGCCGTCATCGCTCCGTCAACCACGCGCAGGCTGCTGGAACACGTGGCACCGCTGCTGAGGGCGCCGTCCGGAGCCAACGAACGGGCGAAGTCCCTGGTGGGGAGCCTCACGGTCCGCGAGCGCGAAGTGTTCACGCTGATAGCGCAGGGTAGGTCGAACACCGAGATCGCCTCGGATCTGTTCCTCTCGGAGGCGACAGTGAAAACACACGTGGGACACATTCTCGCCAAGTTGGGCGCGAGGGACCGCGTGCAGGCAGTGGTGCTGGCCTATGAGGCCGGCGTCGTACAGCCCTGACCCACTCATCCCGAACCGTCGCCGGTCTCATCCTCCAGTAGGAGAACGGCGCGGCGAAGAACCTCCCGCCGTCCGATCCGCGGTAACCCACGCATTTCATAGCGTGGAGGCATGACACCGAATCTTTCGACGGCCGCCGCGCCGTCCTCCGTTTCCGCCGCAGCGGTTGCTGCCGAATCCATCAACAAGTCCTACGGCCGGGACAACACCACAGTGCACGCTCTGCGCGATGTCTCCGTCAGTTTTCCGAGCGGACGATTCACCGCCATCATGGGCCCCTCAGGCTCCGGGAAGTCCACGCTCATGCACTGCCTCGCCGGCCTCGACACTGCCGATTCCGGCCGGATCCTGCTGGGCGGCACGGACATCACCGGACTGAACGACGCCGAGCTGACGCGGCTGCGACGCGATCGCGTGGGATTCGTGTTCCAGTCCTTCAACCTGATCCCCACCCTTACTGCGGAACAGAACATCACTCTTCCCGTCGCGTTGGCCGGCAGGCAGGTGGATCGCGAATGGCTGCAGCAGATCTGCACCATCCTCGGTCTGACCGACCGGCTCAGCCACCGTCCACATGAACTGTCCGGTGGGCAGCAGCAGCGGGTGGCGGTGGCACGCGCGCTGCTCACCCGCCCGGATGTCATTTTCGGCGATGAGCCGACCGGCAACCTCGATTCCCGTTCGGGAGCGGAGGTGCTGGCCCTCCTGCGGCGCAGTAGCCAGGAGATGGGACAAACCATCATCATGGTGACCCACGACCCGGTTGCGGCTTCCTACGCCGACCGCGTCATCCTGATGCAGGACGGCGCCCTGGTGGGGGAACTGGAACGAAGCACCCCCGACACCATCCTCTCCGCCCTCTCACAGCTGGGAGCCTGACCGTGCTGACTGTTGCCCTGTCCCAGGTTTCGCGGCATGCCCGCCGCTACATCGCCGTCGGGCTTGCTGTCATGCTCGGCGTCGGCTTCCTTGCCGCCACCCTGATGGTCGGCGCCACCACTACTGCAACTCTTCAGAACAGCATCGGTGCGGAGTACTCCAAAGCCGACCTCGTAGTGACCTCGGCTGACGGCTCCTTGCCGCCGGCAACGGCCGACGCTGTTCGTTCAGTAACCGGAGTCGATGTGGTGCATGCGGAACAGCAGGGGTATTTTGTGCTCCGGGCCGGCACCGCAACAAACATGGCGAATCTTTCCGCGCTGGCACCGCCCGTACTGGAAGGCCTCGTCCTGCAGGAAGGCAACCTGCCCGAATCCGACGGCCAGGTGGTGATTGACGCTGCGTCGGCTCAACAACTCGGTGTGGAAATCGGCGACACAGTGCAGGGCGCGGCTCTTCGCGAGGGCACCCTCGAGGAAAACCTCGCAGCATGGGGTACCGGGCTGACGGTAACCGGGTTCAGCGAACCGTCCGCCCACCCTTTCCTCTCCGGGGCCATCGCGCTCCATGCCGTCCCGTCCCAGGTCGATGAACTGGTTCCGGAGGGTGCAACGACACAATTGCAGCTCACTCTCACGGATTCAGCCGAGGCGGCACAGGTGGGAACCGCCGTCGGCCAGGTGTTGGCGGACGCCGGTGCTGACGCCAGCGTGCTCACCGCAGTCGAACAGACGACCGAGGACGTCGCTGCCCTGTCCGGCGGACAGGACCAACTGACCATCGTGCTGCTGGCGTTCGCCGTTGTCGCGGTGATCGTCACGGCTCTCGTGATCGCCAACACGTTCTCGGTGCTCGTCGCCCAGCGCACGCGGGAACTCGCGCTGCTGCGCTGTATCGGGGCGGGCCGCGGGCAGATCCGCCGCTCGGTCCTCCTGGAAGCCGCGGTGGTCGGCACGGTGTCCTCCGCGCTCGGGGTACTGCTCGCCGCAGGTGTGATGTGGGTGCTCGTGTCCCTTGCACGCACTGTTCCAGGCAGTGAATTCGCCACCCTCGCCGTGCCGGCATCGGCTGTCGTGGGCGGCATGGTGGTTGGAATCCTCATGACCATCGCAGCCGCCCTCGTGCCGGCACGGGCAGCCACCGCCGTCGCTCCACTTGCCGCGCTCCGGCCGGCCGAACACGCCGGTGTCACCACCCGACGCGGCCGGATCCGCCTGGGAATCGGTGTGCTGGCGGTCGTGGCAGGCAGCGCTCTGCTCGCGGTCGGAGCCGCTCAGGCCAACCTGTTGCTGGCGTTGCCCGGAGGTGCACTGTCCTTTCTCGGATTCCTGCTCTGCGCCGGCCTGTTTGTCCCGGCACTCGTCACGGGCGTCGGCCGGCTTGCCTCGCCGCTGGGCGTACCCGGGAAGCTCGCTGCGGTGAACGCAGTACGCAATCCGGCGCGAACGACGGCGACCGCAACGGCCCTGCTTGTCGGCGTCACCCTCGTCAGCATGATGATGGCCGGAGCACAGACATCGCGGACAGCGTTCGATGACGCCCTGGCGCAGAACTACCCGGTGGATCTGGCCGTGCAGCTTGAAGGCGGAGAAGACCCGGATGCTGTGAGTACCCTGCAGGCGCTGGAGGGCGTCGACGCAGTGGTGCAACCCATGCCGGTGGGCCGCACCACAGACGAAGCAGGCGGGCAGACGGTCTACAGTCTCTCGGCAGCCGACGCGGAAGCGGTCCTGCGCTCGGAGACCGCCTACCCGCAGGACGGCGAAGTGGTGATGCCGGACGGCACCGCAGTGACCGAACTCGAAGTGGCCGGGTCCTCAACTACCCGCCTTCTTCCCGTGAAGGAAGCCGAAAGCCGAACGATCGTTCCCCTCATTACGCCGGCCACTGCAGAACAGCTCGGGCAGCTGGAGGCAACGGACACGGGTGGAGTTCTCTGGCTGAAGCTGGACGACTCCCTGGGAACGGGTGAGATCATGCAGCTTCGGACGAGCGTTGTGGACGCCCTGGGCGTGTCCGAGTATCTCGTCTCGGGAGCAGCGCTGGAACGCGCAACCTTCAACCAGATCATCGATGTGCTGCTGCTTGTCGTCACAGCTCTCCTGGCGGTCGCCGTATTGATTGCGCTCATTGGTGTAGCCAACACGCTCTCCCTCTCGGTGCTTGAGCGCACACGCGAATCGGCACTCCTTCGGGCGCTGGGGCTGACCCGGGGCCAGCTGCGCGGCATGCTGGCAGTGGAAGCCGTACTGATCGCCGGAGTGGCAGCGCTGATCGGGATCGTACTCGGAATGCTCTACGGCTGGCTCGGCGCGCAATCGGCGCTGGGCATGGTGGCTGTTGTGACGCCGTCGTTCCCGTGGCTGCAGCTGGCAGGCGTGCTGGTTGTCGCTACCGCTGCGGGACTGGCGGCATCAGTACTGCCTGCCCGCCGCGCGGCGCGGCTCTCCGCCGTCCAGGGATTGGCCGTGGAGGACTGACCTGCAAGGATTGCTTCACGGTCCGCGCACTCGGGCCGTGAAGCAATCAGGAGGACCGGTGAAGAACCCCACTCGGGAAGAACGGCAATGGCTGTTTCGCTATTTGGAGGACCATCTCCTCGGAGCGACCGGCGGGGTGCGTCTCTTTCAGGCAGCTGCCCAGACTTGGGAGGGCACACAGCACGGGCGCGCGCTGTCCCGCCTCCACGACGAGATTGACCACGAACGCAGTGAGCTCCTCACCTCCCTGCGCTCTCAAGGCCACCGTCCGAACCCCGCAAAGATGGTCTTCGCGCATCTCAGCGCTGCCGCCGCCCGCCTGAATCCCCTCAATGTGAGCAAGGCGGAGAACGGTCCGGGGGCACAGCTGGAGCTGGAGGCACTCCAGAGCCTCGTCCGCGGGAAGGAAGCGCTGTGGGAGACCCTCCTGGCGCTGCTGGACGACGGCTGGTCCTTCACCGGATACGACCGCGAGCGCCTCACCCAGCTTGCAGAGCGGGCGCGCGGACAACAGCGGGAAATTGCAGCCATCATGGTGAGCACGGCCGCCGAGCGTTTCCGCGCGTGACCCGCGTTGATTTGTCAGGACACGCCCCGTTAGCCGTCGCTATAGGGGTGTGTCCTGACAAATGAACTAGTCTTCCGCGGGCTCCTCGTACTTCGGGAAAATCGGAGCAGGCGCCGGTAGGGCGATGCCGGGCACCAATGGAGTTGCGATCGCGCTGAAGCGGCGGGCGTCGTCGTCGTTCCCGGTGCCCTGGCCCAGAACCGTGAGCAGCTTCGCGGCGCCGTCCGGCATCACCGGCTGCACCAGGATTGATACGATCCGAAGGATCTCCAGGGTCACGTAGAGGACCGTGTTCATGCGGTCGAGGTCAGTCTTCCGCAGCACCCAGGGCTGCTGCTCGGCGAAGTACGCGTTCGTGTCTCCCAGGACCGCCCAGATCGCCTCGAGCGCGCGGGACAGCTCCTGCTTGTCATATGCGGCCCGGCAGGTATCCAGCAGCGTGTTCGCCGCAGCCAGGATGCGCTGGTCCGCCTCAGACAACGACGACGGCGCAGGCACCAGCGAGTCACAGTTCTTCGCCACCATGGACAGGGACCGCTGCGCAAGGTTCCCCAGGTTGTTCGCGAGGTCCGAGTTCATCCGGGTCACGATGGCCTCATGGCTGTAGGAGCCATCCGCTCCGAAGGGCACCTCGCGCAGCAGGAAAAAGCGGATCTGGTCCCGGCCGTACTGCTCCATCCAGTCCTTCGGCGCAATCACGTTGCCCAGGGACTTGGACATCTTCACGCCCTTGTTGTGCAGGAAACCGTGGATCATGACCCGCTTGGGCAGCTCAATGCCTGCGGACATCAGGAAGGCGGGCCAGTAGATCGCGTGGAAGCGGGAGATATCCTTGCCGATCACGTGCACGTCTGCGGGCCAGTACCTGCGGAACTGCTCCGACTCGGTGTCCGGGTAGCCCACCCCGGTCAGATAGTTGGTGAGCGCATCCACCCAGACGTACATGACGTGCTGGGGATTGCCGGGCACAGGTACACCCCAGTCGAAGGTGGTGCGGCTGATCGAGAGGTCGTCCAGACCCCGCTTCACGAAACTGATGACCTCGTTGAAGCGGGATTGCGGTGCGCCGAATTCGGGCTGCTCCGCGTACAGCACCAGTAGACGGTCCTGGTACGCGGATAGGCGGAAGAAGTAGCTCTCCTCCTCCGTCCACGTCACCTCGGTGTCCGTGTCCTTCGAGTAGCGGATGCCGTCCTCGCGGAGCTCGGTCTCTTCCTCGGTGTAGTACGCCTCGTCACGCACCGAGTACCAGCCCGCGTACTTGTCGAGGTAGATGTCTCCGGCCGCTTCCATCCGGCGCCAGATGTCCTGCGAGGCCGCGTAATGGTCCTCATCGGTGGTCCGGATGAACCGGTCGTAGCTGATGGCGAGGTCAGCGTGGGCAGCCTGGTAGACCGCGGCGTTCCGGTCCACCAGCTCCTTCGGCGAGATCCCCTCTTTCTCCGCGGTCTGAGCAATTTTCATCCCGTGCTCATCAGTACCTGTCAGGAACATGACGTCATAGCCGTCCAGCCGCTTGAAACGCGCGATGGCGTCGGTGGCGACATACTCATACGCATGCCCGATGTGCGGCACGCCGTTGGGATAGGTGATGGCTGTAGTGATGTAGAACGGGGGTTTCTGCGCAGAACTCACCCTAGAAAGTTACCCTGCCGCCGTGGGGTTGTCGCATCATTGCGTTGCCTGGCTCCTGCGATCATGGTTTTCCCATGGTGGGGAGCGAACACTACTTGCATGGCACAGCAACTCGACGACCGCCGCGTCGCCCACCGCGCTTCCCGCCCCCGGCATCGGATGCTCATCCCGGCCGCGCTTCTGATCGGCGTGCTTGGCGGCGCAACCTGGGTACTCACCAACAATGTTGAGGAGGAACCTGCCGCGATGCTGGGTGCATCGGACACTGTGGACGGCGGAATTGCCCGGATCAACGGAATACTCCCGCTCGAATCCGACGGCTGGGTGCCTCCGTCCAACGGGGCTGCCCTTGAGACCGCAGTGCCCGACGGCGCGCATCGCGTCCGCGTGCTGCTCGAACTTACTGCGCTGGAACCGGAAGGCATCGCCTTCAGCGCCGCCGACTACTTCGTCGACGGGCTTGGCACCGGGGAACCGCACGTCATCTGGGCATCCCCGTCACAGCACATCGCGGAACAGGGAGAGACGATTGATGCCACGCTGGTCTTCGAAATTCCGAACAAGGCGCTCGCACTGGTACTCAGTGACGACGGCGAGGCGCGGCTTTCGCTCGGAACTGACCACCACACGGCCGGTCAGTGAGTGGTCCTGAGTAGCCTTAGCGGCTACTCAGGTAACTACCCTGCCGCTACGCCGGGAAATTCGAGTAGTGCCCCCGAATCCTTCGGAATCGGGGTCATTTTTTCGGGTAGGGCCTACTCGTGATCCCCGTTTCTCCAATCCCTAGGTTTGATCTCGTCATCACAAGCACGAAAGACGAGGTCTCGCTCATGTTGCAGTCAGACGCATTTTCACCGGCACATTCGGGTTCCCCCGCGGACGCACCAGGCGTGCCGGCTTTCCTGACCGTCCAGCTGATCGGCTCGCTCCGTATACGGCGCGGAGACACAGTGTTGAACGCCCGGACCCTCGGCGGGCCGAAGCCGCGCCAGATCCTGGAGATCCTCCTCCTGAGCCTCGGCACACCGGTCTCCAAGGACCGCCTGATCGAGGTCCTTTGGGAAGGACACGCACCTGCTGAAGCCCTTCCGACCCTTGAAAGCTACGTCAGCGTCCTGCGCCGGAACATCCAGCCCGGCAGCGGCAAGCAGGGTCCGCTGCGCACCACGACCGGCGGTTACGTGATGGACGCAACCATGGTGGACCTGGACGTCTTCCGCTTCGATCAGCTCCTGCGGCAGGCCCAGCAGAGCGCGCCGGAAGCAGCGCTCAAACTCCTTCACGAGGCACTTACACTCGCCACCGCTCCCCTGCTGGGCGACGAGCTCCTCCCAGCCTGGGCAGAAGACGAGCGGGAGCTGCACAGCTCCCGGGTCCTTGAGGCAACGGTGCTGGCAGCGGAAACCGCCTCAGCGGTCGGTGCAGTCTCCGAGTCGATCGACTGGGCCCAGAAGGCCCTCACCATGGACCCGCTCAATGAACGTGCATGGTTGGCCCGGGTTGCCGGCCTCGAGCGCACAGGACGCTACGCCGAGGGCCTGCAGAGCTACGAGAAGTGCCGGCGTGCAATGGTTCGGGAGCTGGGATGCGCACCCGGACCCGGGCTGAAGGCAGCGCATGCCCGCCTGCTGCAGGCCACTGCAGAGAGCGAAGGCGAACTGTCCGACGTCCTGTCCGCTCTGCTTGTGCTTCACGGCCAGCTCAGCAGGACCACCGCACCGGTGGCTGCAGCTCCGCAGAACGTCCGGCAGTCTCTGCGGGACGCCACAGTCGTCATCAACTCCTTCCTTGTGCGGGCGATGTCCGCAGCGTAGGAGAGTCCCGGTTAGAGGTATCCAAAGAGGGTTTCCCCCCAGTCGGGTGGGAAACCCTCTTTGTGTGTCGGAAAAGCAAGCCGGCGTGTGCTGTTGCATGACACGTGAACCCCGCTGACGCATCGGCACGTCGCCGGCCGTGCTCAGGGGCACTTTGCTACTGCCTGCCCTGGCAGGAGCCCACGCACGAAAGGAAGGACCATGGCGGGGATTCCCGCCATGGTCCTTTCGTCTGGGAGTGGCCCTACCGCATCAGGTGATCAGGTAGTTGCCCCACCCGTTGCCGATCTGCGTGCGGCTTCCAACCCGTCCGGTTCCTGTGCCCGGGTAGAGCCACAGCCTGCCTACGGAGTCGCGAGCCACGACATCGGAACGTGAGTCCCCGGTGAGGTCACCGATTCCCACCAGTGAGTACCCGTTCCAGCCGCTGCCGAACAGTGAACGGCTCTGGAAGCCGCCTCTGCCGTTGCCGGGGTACAGGAACAGGCGTCCTGTGCTGTCGGCTGCGATGATGTCCGAGCGGGCGTCGCTGTTGAAGTCACCGACACTCGCAATCTGGAAGCCATTCCAGCCACTGCCTGCCTGGCTGCGTGACTGGAAGCCGCCTGATCCGTTGCCAGGGTACAGCCACAGCCTGCCGTTGGAATCCCGAGCCACGAGGTCAGACCGGTCATCTCCGTCGAAGTCACCAGGAGCGGTCAGTGTGTAGCCGCCCCAGCCATTGCCGATTTGAAGTCCCCTCACAAGCCCCGCAGCGCCGGTTCCGCGGTAGAGCCACAGCCGCCCGGTGGAGTCCGAGGCGAGGATATCCGCGTTTCCATCGCCGCTGAAGTCGCGGGTGGCAATGATGCTGCGCATCCCCTGCCATCCTGTTCCCATCAGCGACCGGGTCTGCAGCCGGCCTGCTCCGTCTCCCGGGTACAGCCACAGCCGCCCGTTGGGGTCACGGGCAACCAGGTCGGCAATGCCGTCGCCGTCGAAGTCTTCGCGCAGCTCCGGCCGGGTGGGGGTAGCTGCGGCTGACAGGATTGAGAACTCCCCGGCACCCAGTGCGTTGACTGCCCGTACTTGGAACCGGTAGGCCGTTTCATTGGCAAGCCCGGTGATCTCGAGGCTCGTGGCGGTTGCACCCGCTGTCCTCGGCGCTCCCACGGGCTGTCCGTCAGCGCCGAGGACCTGGACTGCGTATCCGGTGATCGCGGATCCGCCGTCGGTATCCGGCGCACTCCAGCGGACAGTCACCGATCCATCCGCCGCGGTCACTTCACCGAGAACCGGAGTTCCGGGGACTGATCGTGGAGTGACGGCTGCCGAGGCTGCAGAAGCTGCACCCTCGCCATGAGCGTTCACTCCAAGGACCTTGAAGCTGTACGCCGTGCCGTTTGCGAGGCCGGTGACTTCCGTCGTCGTCGCTGTGCCGGTGAGCGAAATCGTCTGCACGAGGGTTTCGCCAGCGAGCACCTGCACTTTATAACCGGTGATCGCGGTGCCGGCGTTGGCAGCCGGGGTGCTCCAGGAGAGCGTGGCGATGCCGTTGCCGGCGACGCCTGTCACGTTGGTCGGCGCGTTGGGCACAATGTCCGGGACAACCGCTGCGGAGAGCGGCGAGAAGGCACTCGTTCCCAGCTCGTTGGATGCCCGGACCTGGAAGCGATAGGCCTGACCGTTTGTCAGCCCGGTCATCACCGTGCTGGTTTCATTGCCGGGAACCTGGCGGAGAGCGCCCACCGGTGCACCGTTTGCGTCCACTGCACGTACCTCGTAAGTGGTGACCGGGGAAACCGGTGCACCCCATTCGACTGTGGCAGAGCGGTCGCCTGCAACTCCTGCGGCGATCTCCGGGACACCGGGAGCCTGGGAATCCGCGAACAGGAGCTTCTCGATGTTCCGCAGGGTATCCACGCCGTCGCCGTCACCCAGCGGGGGAAGTGCATCGGGATCATCGCCGAGATGCGTCACCGTGGTGACGCTTCCCGGAGCCCCCGGGACAGCACCCGTCGGTACGGTGGTCACTGTGTAGTTCTGCTCCAGGTCCGAGAAGACCGCAGCGTCCGCATCACCGGCTTTCCCTGCGTTGACGATCTCACGCACAATGACGATGTCTCCCGGATCAACAACACCGGCGAAAACAGCGGCCTGCAGGGTCCGTGAACTGTCAGCCAGGTAAGGCTTTTCAATACTGTCAGTGCTGCCGATTTCCGTAGTCGGGTCGGCGGGATCAGTGCGTACGCTCATCCGGACGCGCAGTTCCTTGTCGCCGTCGAGGATGTCGTTGCCGGACCTGCCCTCGAGCACATCCGAGCCGGCACCACCGAGAATGATGTTGCCCTCTCCCCAGATGCCGCCGTTATCCGTGACACCTGCGGGAAGCAGTTCGCTCAGGCCGGTGATTCTTGCGACTCCCTCGGCGTCCAGCCAGTTCTTGCCGGATGTTCCTTCGCCCTCGACCAGCCGGGGAACAACGTCGTCGCCGCGAAGAACATCATTCTTCGCCGCTCCGGAGAGCCCTTCCACCTCTGCATAACGGTCGCGCAGCACGTCCACGGGAAGCGGCACGCCCAACAGGTTACGAGTCAGGTCCGTGTCCGCCGCCAGGCCGTCGACCTGGTGCGAGGTCCAGTCGAAGCCCGCAGCACCTGCATTGCGCTCGATGCCCGGGTCGGCCAGCATGATGTCGTCGCCGCCTTCGGCATCATAATCATCGTCACCGTTCTGGCCCATCAGGACGTCATTGCCGGGTGTGTTCGGATCGTCGAAGAACGGGGCACCGCTATCTCCCATGAGGAGGTCGGCACCGTCCCCGCCCTGGAGCCAGTCGTCTCCTGCGTCGCCGCGGGAGAGGTCGTTGCCTCCGCCTGCAATCAGAAAGTCGTTGCCCTCGCCGCCGAACGAATCGTTGGTATTCGCTCCGCCGTTGATGAAGTCGCTACCGCTGCCGCCGAGAACGAGATCCAGTCCTGGGCCGGCGTCCAGTGCATCATTGCCCGGACCGCCCTTCAGTACGTCATCACCCGCGGAGTCGGTCACGATGTCATTACCCTCGCCTCCGAGGGCGGTGTCAGCGCCGTCGCTGCCTTCGATGACATCGTTGCCGCCGTTTCCGAGAAAGGTGTCATTGTCGACGCCGCCCCAGATGCGGTCAGCTTCTGCGGTTCCGTTGAAGACGCTCTGGCCGTTGATGCCGGCCGGGTCCTCCGAGTTGGTGGTGCGGTAGCGAATGGTGCCGTCCGGCATCCGGATCAGCAGGGCTTCCTCGTTGCACTCGGAACGCGGATCGTCCAGCACCGTGGTGCCGTTGAACTGCAGCCGGCCAAGTTCGAACTTGCAGTCGGAGGTGCCGAACACGTCTGCCTTCAGCGCAGTGGCGCTGGTGTTGCGCATGATCATTTCGGCGAAGGAGTTGCCTTCCAACTGACCCAACAGGTTCATGCCCGGCGTGCGGACCAGGTAGTAGAAGCGGTCGCCGTTCTGCAGGTCCAGCATCTGCTGCTCGAACACGTAGTTGAACGTTGAACCGAGCAGGCCGCCGAAGAGGTTGGTGCGCTCGGCGAGTCCACCGACCCAGAGATCGATCTGGTTCAGGCCGGTTTCCTTGTCAGCCCAGGTACCTACGCCGCCCATGAAGTCCGCGGCGTCTGCGGGGACGGTGCCCTCTGCAGCATCGATCGGCGGGTTCACGATCAGCTGTGCTGCATCCCGCTTGCCCTTCAGCGTGGTTGCGACGGTGATGCTCGGGTGTTGACCATACGCCGCCACAAAGTTGACCAGCGACTCCGGGTGCTTGAGATTCAGGCCGAAATCGATCCAGTTCACGTACGGCTTGAGCTGGCTGTCGTTGGTCTTGTTGTAGATTTCCTTGCGCAGGTTGTTCAGCGACGGAATGCCCGTTTCACGGGCACGGGCGATATTGATGGCGGCCAGGTCCAGCGGAAGTCCAAGCAGGTTGTTCCGCAGGGTGTCGGTAACAAACTCGTCGAGCTCGTTGCCGACCTGGTCTGACATACCCATAGCAATGGATCCGGCTGCGTCTTTAGCTGAGAGCGGCTCGGTGCCGCCGCCGTCGTAGTACATCGGCGGGTTCAGGAAAGCGTCCAGCAGCGGCACATCGTTTGTGGATCCGTCGGCATTCGTCCGGGACACGGTATCGGTGAGCATCGAGTGACCGAAGCGGTACACGGCGTGTGCAAACTCGGCGCTGATCGCCGGGTCCACGTCGTCGTGATAGGTGGCGAACGGTTCAAGGAGCGGCTGTACCTTGCGGGCAAATTCTTCGAAGGCGAGGTGCTGGTACTCCATTTCGGTCACAAATCGGGCAGCCTGGAAAAGGCGCTCGCCATTCCAGCCGCCCGCTCCGGCAGCGCTCTTCCACTCCGCCAGAGCTGTTACGCCGCGGCTTGTTGTATCGGCGGTGAGGGTTGCCTTGATGTCCTCGAGGAGTCGGTTGTGTTCCGAGTGGAAGACCTGGTGGATCATGGTCAGCGCGACATTCTCATTGACCCGGCCGTCACCGGCGACAAAATGCGCATTCAGCATCTCGTTGTCATAGGTGCTGGTGCTCGGGGCTCCGGGAGGGTTGATGGTGTCGTCAGCATCGGGCAGGAAGTTCGCCTTCGGGACAGCATTGTGCGCGATGTCATCGAGAAAGGATTCGTTCACCCGGAGCGCGTTGGCCGGCACTGCAACCGGAGCTTCGGTGTTGCCCTCGACCATGCCGTCTGCGGTCACGTACTGCGGAAGTCCGCGCTCGGGACCCGGGATGAACTTCCCGTAGGGGTCAACGGCGATCATCGGAACACTGTGCACGTCCATATCGGATAGCTGAAGACCCAACTGACCGGCCGCCTGGGCCTTCAGCATTGCCCAGGTGCCCATGCCGCCGTCGTCGGAGGCCAGCAGCGCTCCGGTGGAGACCGGCCTGCCGCCGGCGTTGTTTGTGTACTCCCTCAGGAAAACCTGGTGGGACGGGTCCGAGCTGTAGGTCTGTGATTGGTCTACCAGTGGGCCGGTGCGGTTGGTCGCCTCGCGGACATCATCCTCCGTGCCCAACTTCCCATCCAGGCCGGGCTGATTGGTGGCGCGGGTGAGGACCATGAATCGCTGGCGAGCGGGAAGATCGTCCGCACTCGGCGTAACGCCGTCGGGCCCCGCAATCAGCGGGTCATCCGGCTGCAGCGGGATGAAAACCGCGCTGCCCGACTTATTGACCATGTCGAGGCCGTGGTCGAAGAATTGTCCGAAGATTGTGAACAACGAGTTGTACGGGGGCGAGAGGCCGACGTCTGTGGTGATGTTCGGGATGAAGAGTGTTTCACCGGCAGGCACGCAGCCCGCCGGCAGCCCTCCGGCGTCGCAGGGCACCACGCTGTCGGCGCCGCTTTGCGTGCGTACCGGGTACTGCGCTGCGGAAACCGCCGCAGGATTCGTAGAGGTCTGGTCCACAATCAGATTGCTGATGACGCGGGGGTCGGCATCGACCACGTTGCCTACGCCGTCGTAGGTCGTGGGACCGGGCTGGCGGATGATGGCCCCGTCGTCGGCATCGAGGTAATCGGGAGTGGTGAGACGGGGGAAGAGACGGTTCGACTCCGCAAAGTCTTCGCGACCTGCCTGGAGGTTGTTGCAGGAGCCATCCACCGTGCGCAGTCCGTAGGAAACCAACGGGCCGGGCACCTGATCAGGTCCGGTACCGAGCAGTGCGCCGCAGGGACCGGTCTCGCTGGTGGTGTTGCGGACATGTGCCTCAGCGATCTTGATCTGGCGCAGAATGAACGCCAAATCGGACGTCGTGACGGTAAAGCCCTGGCCGACGGGCGCCGCCTGCGCGGGCGCCGCGACCAGTGGCAGGCCGATACCCGTGAGCATAGCCAGTGATGTGAGTGCCGAAAGCGTGCGTCGAAACGGAAAACCTGTGGGCCGCATCTGAGCAGCCGGGTGCTCCTCCGAGGCGTGTTGTGCCTTTCCCATAATTCCTCCCAAGACCTACCGACGGTCTTCCACCGGTGCCGCAAGAGTCCCGTACGAGCGTTATGAATACCTTGGAAGGTGCAGGGTTTCCCCAACCATCCGAGCGGAGGATAACGACTAACGGATGACCGGTTGGAGGACGATCGCATGGGTGGTCAGGAGGCGAGCACCGCACGAACTTCGTCTGCGCGCTGGCCGCGGTACCGCTCGCTGGCGGGACTTATGGCCGTTGTACTCCTGCTCGTCGGCTTGCGGCTTTGGGTGATCGAGCCGCTCTGGGTCTCTTCGCCGAGCATGGAACCCACCGTTCCCGAGGGGAGCATCGTAGTGCTCTACCGGCACGGGGAACCGGCGCCGGGCGCTTTGGTCTCGTTCCGGAATCCCTCCGAAGCGGGTACCGTGCTCAAACGCGTGGTGGCCGTCAGCGGGCAGAGCGTTGCCATTGAAGATGCGTTGCTCTACATTGACGGCGTCCCGGTATCCGAACCTTTTGTCGACCACGCGCTCATAGACGGCACCTACTTCGGGCCCGTCACGGTTCCTCCCGGGCATGTCTTCGTGATGGGCGACAACCGGGCTCAGTCCATTGATTCCAGAGACTTCGGTCCGCTCCCAGTCGACAGCATCGAAGCCACAGTGGTGTGGCCGCTCCCGAACTAATCCTGCAGATCCACCTCACGAGCCACTGATGCGCCGATTGCGTCCTTCAGGCTCTCCAGCGCATCCTGCGGCACGGAGCTGTCCACGGTGAGCAGCGACAGCGCCTGGCCGCCCTCCTTGCTGCGGGCGACCTGCATGCCGGCAATGTTGATCCCGCGCTCCCCCAGCACCCGGCCCAGGGTTCCGATCACACCGGGCCGGTCCTGGTACAGGATCACGAGCAGGTGCTCGCTGATCGGGATCTCGAGATCATAACCGTTGACCCCGACCAGCTTCTGAATCTGCTTCGGCCCTGTGAGCGTACCGGCGACCGAGATCTGGGACCCGTCAGACAGCGCACCGCGGATGGTCAGCACATTGCGGTACTCCTCCGAGGACTCAGTTGTGACCAGGCGCGTGTTGATGCCGCGCTGCTCGGCGAGAACCGGTGCATTGACGTAGGAAACCTGCTCGGAGACGACGTCGGTGAAAACACCCTTGAGGGCGGCCAGTTCCAACGCCTTGACGTCCAACGAGGCGATCTCGCCAGCTACCTCGACCTCGATCTGAGTGAGTGAATCATGGGTGAGTGCGGTGAAGATACGGCCCAGCTTCTCGATCAGTGGGATACCGGGACGTACTTCCGGCGCAATGACGCCGCCTGCGACGTTGACGGCGTCAGGCACGAGTTCTCCTGCGAGTGCCAGGCGGACCGATTTTGCAACGGAGATACCAGCCTTCTCCTGAGCCTCTGCCGTGGAGGCGCCGAGGTGCGGGGTGACCACAACGTTGTCCAGCTCGAAGAACGGGAGATCGGTGCTCGGTTCCTTGACGAACACATCAACTCCGGCGCCGGCAATCTGCCCTTCCTTGAGCGCGTTGTACAGCGCTTCCTCGTCCACCAGGCCGCCGCGGGCCACGTTCACCACGTACGCGCTGCTCTTCATCTTCTGAAAGGCTGAGGCTCCCAGCATGCCGACGGTCTCGGGCGTCTTGGGCATGTGGATGGTCACGAAGTCCGACTCCGCAAGCAGCTCATCGAGTGTCACAAGCTGGACCCCGAGCTGGGCTGCCCGCGCCGAGGTGACATAGGGATCATAGGCGAGGATGTCAGTGCCGAAACCCTGGAGCCGGGCTGCAACGAGTGCACCGATGCGGCCAAGGCCGATGATGCCGACCTTCTTCTCGTAGAGCTCGATCCCCGAGTACTTGGACCGCTTCCACTCGCCGCCCTTCAGAGCGCCGCTGGCCTGCGGAATGTGCCTGGCGAGACTGAGGATATGGCCGACGGTGAGTTCGGCCGCGGAGATGATGTTGGAGGTGGGGGCGTTGACTACCATCACACCCGCTTGCGTGGCCGCCTTGATATCAACGTTGTCCAGGCCGACGCCGGCACGGGCGATGACCTTCAGCTTGCGGGCGGCGGCGATTGCCTCGGCGTCCACCTGGGTTGCTGAACGCACCAGGATCGCGTCCACCTCTGCGATAGCGGAGAGCAGCTTGGACCGGTCAGCCCCGTCGGTCTGGCGGATCTCGAAATCCGGTCCGAGCGCATCCACGGTTGCCGGCGAGAGTTCTTCAGCAAGGAGAACTACTGGTTTTTCCACGGGAGATCCTTCGCAGTGCGGTGGGCAGAAGTGTTCCAGATGTGTGTTCAGGAATTTTGTTCAAGTGTAGTTTGCCGCTCCGGCGAGCCCACTTTGTTACCCGCTATGGAGAGCAGATGAGAGAAGTGCCACACAATGGGCGACGGCCGGACCGGCGGGATACTCCGCCGGTCCGGCCGTCGCCTCCAGGGTGTCAACAACGATGATCAGCGGGCGACTGAACCTTCGGTGTAGTCGTCGTTGGTCTTGATCCACGAGAACAGCTTGCGCAGTTCGCGGCCCGTTGCCTCGATCGGGTGATCCTCGCCCTGCTTGCGCAGCTTCTCGAATTCGGGCGCACCCGCGTCCTGGTCATCGATGAAGCGCTTGGCGAAGGCACCGTTCTGGATATCCGCGAGAACTTCCTTCATGTTTTCCTTCACCGACGGGTCAATGACGCGCGGGCCGGAGACGTAGTCACCGTATTCTGCTGTGTCGGAGACGCTCCAGCGCTGCTTGGCGATGCCGCCCTCCACCATCAGGTCAACAATCAGCTTGAGTTCGTGCAGTACCTCGAAGTACGCGACCTCCGGCTTGTAGCCGGCCTCGGTGAGTGTTTCGAAACCGTACTGGATGAGCTGGGACGCGCCGCCGCACAGGACAGCCTGTTCCCCGAAAAGATCGGTTTCGGTCTCTTCGGTGAAGGTTGTCTCGATGACGCCCGCGCGGGTGCCGCCGATTGCCTTCGCGTAGGACAGTGCCAGTTCGCGGGCCTTGCCGGACGGGTTCTGCTCAACGGCGATCAGGTCGGGAACGCCGCGTCCCGCTTCGAATTCGCGGCGAACAATGTGGCCCGGGCCCTTCGGCGCAACGAGGGCAACATCCACGTCGGCCGGAGGCTGGATGTAGCCGTAGCGGATGTTGAACCCGTGACCGAAGAACAGGGCGTCACCTGCCTGCAGGTTGGGAGCAATGTCCTCAGCGTAGACGTGGCGCTGGACCTGATCCGGCGTCAGGACCATGATGAGGTCGGATTCGGCAACGGCGTCGGAGACATTGAGGACGCGCAGGCCCTCGCTTTCCGCCTTGGCGCGGGACTTTGAGCCCTCCTTCAGGCCCACGCGGACGTCAACGCCCGAGTCGCGGAGGCTCAGCGCATGGGCGTGGCCCTGGCTGCCGTACCCGATAACAGCCACGGTGCGGCCCTGGATGATCGAAAGGTCTGCATCGTCGTCGTAGAACAACTCGGTCACTTGTGTTTCTCCTGTGATGTGATTGTGCCGCCCACCTGACGTGGACCGGCGTGGTTGAGGTATTGAGAGTGAAGTTCGCGCTGCTGGCTAGGCGCTCCTGAGCGCCCTGTCACTCATCGATTTGGCGCCGCGGCTGATCGCCAGGGTTCCGGACTGCACTATTTCGCGGATGCCGAACGGCTCCAGCACTGACAGGAGCGCGGAAAGCTTTTCGGCAGTGCCGGTGGCTTCGATGATCAGCGAGTCGGTGGACACGTCAACCACTGAAGCGCGGAACAAGTCTGCTGCCTGGGTTACCTGCAGCCGTGTTGCGGCATCCGCGCGGACCTTGACCAGGATGTGGTCCCGCTGCACGGAGGATTCGGGGACAAGCTCGACAATCTTGATCACATTGATGAGCTTGTTCAGCTGTTTTGTGACCTGCTCAAGCAGGTCCCCTTCTGCCTCTACCACGACAGTTATCCGGGACATCCCGGTTACTTCGGTCGGACCGACGGCCAGTGAGTTGATGTTGAAGGCGCGTCGAGCAAACAGGCTTGCGACACGGGTCAAAACGCCCGGGACGTCCTCGACCAGAACGGAAAGGGTATGACGGGCCATTGTTAGTCCTCCTGCTCCCAGTCCGGGGTCATGTTGCGGGCAATCTGGATGAGGTCGTTACTGACGCCAGTGGGGACCATAGGCCACACCATCGAGTCACGGCTGACCACGAAATCGATCACAACGGGCCGGTCGTTGATGTCCAGTGCCTGCTGGATGGTGGCATCAATGTCCTCATCCCGCTCACAACGCAGTCCGGCGCAGCCGTAGGCGTCGGCAAGTTTCACGAAGTCCGGAACCCTCACGGTGTTGTGCCCGGTGTTGAGGTCCGTGTTCGAGTAGCGGCCCTCGTAGAACAGGGTCTGCCACTGGCGCACCATGCCCAAGGAGGAATTGTTGATCACGGCGACCTTGATCGGAATGTTGTTGATCACACAGGTGGCCAGCTCCTGGTTGGTCATCTGGAAACAGCCGTCGCCGTCGATCGCCCACACCACGCGGTCAGGGTTGCCGACCTTGGCGCCCATGGCGGCCGGAACCGCATAACCCATGGTGCCCAGGCCGCCGGAGTTCAACCAGGCATGCGGCCGCTCGTAGTTGATGAATTGGGCTGCCCACATCTGGTGCTGGCCAACGCCTGCCGCATACACGCCCTCCGGTCCGGTGAGCTCACCGATGCGCTGGATGACGTGCTGCGGGGCGGAGAGCCCGTCTTCGGGCTGGGTGAACCCGATGGGGTAGCTCTCGCGGAGCCGGTTCAGCACCATCCACCAGGCGCTGTAGTCCGGCGCGCCGGAGGCGGCGAACTGCTCGCGCAGTGCCGCGGTGAACTCCGGAATGATCTCTTTCACCGAGCCGACAATCGGTACGTCGGCCGTCCGGTTCTTCGAAATTTCGGCAGGATCGATGTCCGCATGGATCACTTTCGCCCCGGGCGCGAAGCTCGAAAGCACACCGGTTACGCGGTCGTCGAACCGCGCGCCGAGCGTAATCAGCAGATCCGACTGCTGAAGGGCAGTCACCGCGGACACCGAGCCATGCATGCCGGGCATGCCGACGTGCTGCGGATGGGAGTCGGGAAAAACCCCGCGGGCCATCAGCGTGGTGACAACCGGTGCGCCCAGCAGCTCCGCCAGCTCGAGCAATTCTGCTGCCGCATGGGCCTTGACCACACCGCCGCCCACGTAAAACACGGGACGTTCCGAGGCCATGATGAGCCGGGCGGCCTCGCGGACCTGCTTGGCGTGACCCCGTACCACCGTGCGGTAGCCGGGCAAGTCAACTTTCGGTGGCCAGGAGAAGGACATCGCGCCGACCTGGGCGTCCTTTGCGATGTCCACGAGCACCGGTCCCGGCCGCCCCGTCGAAGCGATGTGGAATGCTTCAGCGAGAACCCGGGGAATGTCCTGTGATTTGGTCACCAGGTAGGAGTGCTTGGTGATCGGCATGGTGATGCCGACGATGTCCGCTTCCTGGAACGCATCCGATCCGATCACGGCGCTGGATACCTGGCCGGTGATGGCCACCATCGGCACCGAATCCATATGCGCATCCGCTATTGCGGTGACCAGGTTGGTGGCCCCAGGCCCGGACGTGGCAATGCAGACCCCCGGACGCCCGGTCACCATGGCGTAGCCCTGGGCCGCATGCCCGGCGCCCTGCTCATGGCGGACGAGGATGTGCCGAAGTTTGGTAGAGGCCATCAGCGGGTCGTAGGTCGGAAGAATTGCGCCTCCGGGAAGGCCGAAGATGTCATCAACGCCGAGTTCCTCAAGGGCGCGGACAATCGCCTGGGATCCGGTCATCTGGGTTGGCGGCACCACGCGGTTGAGCCCGAGCACCGGACTGGCGGGCGCGGAAGGAGCCGCGTTGTCCCTGCCCGGCTGCTGGACCGGTGCCGCCGGAGCGGGTTGTCTGGTTGCCATCAGCGCCGGGCTGATGGGCGATCCCTTGGACATCTTTGAACTTCCTTTGTATCCAGCACAGCTTGATCGCTGCGCAAATGTACTGCGCGAATCTGTTCGGTGGGAACAAAAAAACCCCTCAGCCTGGTGGGCTCTGCGAGGGGTTTGCGCGTGACGTAGACGTACCAGCCGGGCTTTTAGGCCACGCGCTTGGTAACTAGGACTACGGATACGAGCTGCATACCTGTAGTTTTCACTCCCTCGCCAGCAGTGTCAACAACACCCGGAACCGTCTCACTATATGGACAACCATTCCAGTTACTGGACACTAACTGAAGACGACGACGCCGGCGCGCAGCCTCCGTCGTCGTCTTCAGTTCCGGTTTCCAACCGGCGCAGATTAGCCGGTGTAGGCGCCCTCGGAGGCTGAATGCACCAGCTTCGCGTACTTCGCCAGCACTCCCCTGGTGTACCGGGCGGGAAGCGGCTCCCAACCGACCCTCCGGCGCTCCAGTTCCTCGGGATCGACCAGCAGGTCGAAGGTCTTGTTCGGAATATCGGCGCGGATACGGTCCCCGTCCTTGACGAACGCAATGGGGCCGCCGTCCACTGCCTCGGGAGCCACGTGGCCGATGCACAGCCCGGTGGTGCCGCCCGAGAACCTACCGTCCGTCAGTAGGAGTACATCCTTGCCCAGTCCCGCGCCCTTGATGGCTCCGGTGATGGCCAGCATTTCGCGCATGCCCGGTCCGCCTTTGGGGCCCTCATACCGGATGACGACGACGTCCCCCGCCTTCACCTCCCCCGCAGCGAGAGCCTGCAAGGCCCCCTGTTCGCGTTCGAAGACGCGCGCAGTACCTTCGAACACCTCTGCGTCGAAGCCTGCGCTCTTCACCACCGCACCTTCCGGAGCCATCGAGCCGTGCAGGATGGTAATGCCACCGGTTTTGTGGATGGGGTTATCCAGGGCACGCAGGATCTTGCCGTCAACGTCCGGCGGATTGATCGCCTCGAGATTTTCAGCGAGGGTCTTGCCCGTCACCGTCAGCACGTCTCCGTGGAGGAGTCCGGCGTCCAGAAGGGCACGCATGATCACCGGCACGCCGCCGATCTTGTCCACGTCGGTCATGACGTAGCGGCCGAACGGCTTGAGGTCACCCAGGTGCGGAACGCGGTCGCCGATGCGGTTGAAGTCATCGAGCGTCAGATCCACCTCTGCCTCGCGTGCGATGGCGAGCAGGTGCAGGACTGCGTTGGTGGACCCACCGAAGGCCATCGTGACAGCAATGGCGTTTTCGAACGCCTTTTTGGTCATGATGTCCCGAGCTGTGATGCCTCGTCTCAGCAGGTTCACGACGGCTTCGCCGGACTTTCGGGCAAATTCATCCCGACGGCGGTCAGCAGACGGCGGCGCTGCCGAACCGGGCAGTGACATACCGAGCGCTTCACCGATGCAGGCCATTGTGTTGGCGGTATACATGCCTCCGCAGGCGCCCTCACCAGGGCAGATTGCGCGCTCGATGCGGTCGACGTCACCCCTCGACATTTTTCCTGCCGCGCATGCCCCGACGGCTTCGAAAGCGTCAATCAGGGTGACTTCCTTCTCCGTGCCGTCTTCCAGCTTCACCCAGCCCGGCATGATTGAGCCGGCATACAGGAAAACGCTCGAGAGATTCAGCCGCGCAGCAGCCATGAGCATGCCGGGCAATGACTTGTCACAGCCTGCCAGAAGCACCGACCCGTCAATGCGCTCCGCTTCCATCACTGTCTCAACGGAGTCGGCGATGACCTCGCGGGATACGAGCGAGAAGTGCATTCCTTCGTGGCCCATGGAGATGCCGTCCGAGACGGAGATTGTTCCGAACTGCATAGGGAACCCGCCGGCCGCGTGAACGCCCTCCTTGGCGCCCTGGGCCAAGCGGTTCAGGGAGAGATTGCAGGGCGTGATTTCATTCCAGGAGCTCGCGACGCCGACCTGCGGCTTGGCGAAGTCGTCATCACCCATTCCCACTGCACGCAGCATGCCTCGGGCAGGTGCCCGCTCCATGCCATCAGTGACCGCACGGCTTCTTGGCTTGATATCCGGTGTTGCCTTGGCTTCGCTATCCACGCTCATGGGTAAAAGTCTAGGCCCGAAAGCAGGTGCGCCCTGCGCGTGTGACCGACCTATTAAGCCCATCTTAGGGGTGTGCTGCGTCACAGGCGGCCGGTGTTCAGCGCGCCCGCCGGCCGAATGGACACTGCTTATTTCGGGTAGGGTGGTCGGCGCGGACCACGTGCGGCCGGCCATCGGCGGCCGCATACCGACCAGCCGTTCCGCGGGCACTTCCCTACCCAGGCCGAAAATGATTCCCCAGTTGCCGCACGCTTCACAGGACGAGCCCGGAAGCGATGCCCTGAAGAACATCCTCCGCGGAATCTTCGACTCCCAAATCCTTAACTACGGCGATTACAACCTCATCTTCGCGGTGAACGCTCGCCGCGAAGGCAGGGACGCCGACGGGACGCGAATCAGCGCACCGAGGTACTACGTCGTCGGATACCGTTGGCAACCCACGGAGATCATGGTGGCTCCCGTCAACGGGCAGACCCTGACCGGCGGCGGCGTTCCAGTCGAATTGAACATGACCAACCTCGCCCACGCCTTTCAGTTGGCGGATGGCGATTACGAGGTGGCAACAAACACCGGCAGGACGTTCCGCTTCGGGGTTCAGCCGGACGTCATTTTCCAGCCTGCACGCCACCAGGAACTCCACCTCGAACAGGCGGACGACTACGCGGACTTCGAACTGTTCATGCAGACGTTCATCACGCTTGCATAGCCCTCAGACGTCGCGGCGCCCCGCTTCCCACGGTCCCGGCACCACCAGATTGACCGGCTCCCGGCCGACGGCGAACGCCTCCAACTGGCGCCGCAGCAGCCGCACGATGCGTGGGAGGAACGCACCGGTATTCCCGCCGTTGTGGGGCGTGATGATCGCGTTTTCCGCACCCCAGAGCGGATGATCCGCGGGAAGGGGCTCAGGATCGAAGACATCGATTGCGGCATGCAGGCGGCCGCTGACCACCTCAGCCGTGAGTGCCTCCGAATCCACCACGGGGCCCCGTGCAACGTTGATGACGAGGGCGCCGTCGGGCAACGCCGCAAGCACGTCCCTTCCCACCAGTCCCCGGGTGGAGTCCGACAGCGGCGTAATGATAATCAGGACATCGTGGTTGGCAGCCAGTCCGAGAAGTTCATCGCTGCCGTGCACCTGCCCGCGCTGGTCCGTACGCGCTGTCCTGCCGACCCTCGTGAGCTCGACTTCGAAGGCATCGAGTCGATTGGCTATTTCTTCTCCGATGCCGCCAACGCCCAGGAGTAGCACTCTGCGGTCTGCAAGGCCCGGGAATCGTTCGGGCTTCCACACCCGCTCCCGCTGGTTCAACACTGCGACGTTGATGCCGCGAAGGGAGGTAATGGCGAGTCCGATTGCCATTTCGGCTGTAGCCGCAGCGTGGACGCCGGCGGCACTGCAGACGGCAACCCCGGCACCTGCCATTTCCGGCACGCCCTCATACCCGGTCGATTGGGTCTGCACCAGTTTGAGCGCGGGAGCTGACTGCAGCTGTGAGCTGAAATCGCCCCTGGCCATATAGGGCAGTACTGCGACGTCGACCTCCCGCAGGTCAGCCCCAAGGGGTTCGCCTTTGAAGTCCCACACTGCGAGGGTGATTCCGGCGGGTGCAGGACTGAGTGCTTCCAGAAGGTATTGGTCAGGCACTGTCACGGTACGGATTGTAGGAGCGGTCATGCGATCAGCGTAGCCGGACGACCGTGGGGCCCATGGACAGCCGTTTTCCGTCGTCGTAACGTGTCTGTCATGCGCACCGCGCAGCAGGAAAAACGGAACGATGGAATCACCCCGGCACTCCGGGGTCTCGCCGCAGCGTTCTGTCTGCTCGCCGGAGTCACCTCATGCAATGCCGGACCTGAGCCCGCCCCCATTGTCCGGCAGGCTCCGACCTCCCTGGGTGCCACCGCCGGTGAACCGGCGCCGTCGGTGTCCGAGCAGCCAATTCCGGCAGTCACCGCGGAGGTGGCAACAGGCTTGGATGTTCCGTGGGCAATGGCGTTGCTGCCGGACGGCAGCCTCATCGTCACTGAGCGGGAAAGCGCGGAGGTGAAACGGATTACCGACGGCGTGGTTGATGTCATCGGCGTAGTACAGGACGCCATCGACGCCGACGGCGAGGGCGGATTATTGGGCGTTGCCGTGCCGCCGGACTTCACGGCTGACCCCCGCCTTTACTTCTACTACACGAGCACCGACGATAATCGTGTTATCAGCATGGCGTATGGCAACGGTGCCCTTGAAGGCACGGAAGAAGTGCTGACGGGCATACCGAAGGCGAACATCCACAACGGAGGCCGTATCAAATTCGGCCCCGACGGGTACCTGTACATCGGCACGGGCGATGCGTCCAACGCAGAAAGCGCACAGGACAGGGCGAGCCTCGGCGGGAAAATCCTTCGGGTTACTGCTGACGGCGAACCCGCCCCGGATAGTCCGTTCGGCTCTGCCGTCTATTCGCTGGGGCACCGGAATGTGCAGGGTCTGGCCTGGGACTCCGGGGACCGGCTCTGGGCAAGCGAGTTCGGCCCCGAGCGCGATGATGAGCTCAACCTCATCGAGCCCGGCGGAAACTACGGCTGGCCTGCAGTCACCGGGGCTTCGGGTCAGCGCGGTTTTATTGACGCCCAGGTGGTGTGGCCGTCCACCGCTACAGCTTCCCCCAGCGGCATGGCCATCGTGGAAGACGTCGCCTACATCGGCGGTCTACGGGGTGAACGGCTCTGGCGTGTACCGGTGTCCGGAGGTTCCGCCGGCAATCCGGCCAGCTTCCTCGACGGCGCTCACGGGCGGCTGAGGGACACTCTTGCGGGAGTTGACGGCAGCCTGCTCATTGCGACTAATGAAACCAGTGGATCCAGGATCCTGCGGGTGGAGATGCAATAGCTCACACGCAGCGCTCCGATTTCAACTTTCCGTCGCAGTGCTGGTAGAGTTTAGTGCTGTTGCGGAACGCGGTGAGACCGGATTCCGCAGGCACCTCTAGCTCAATTGGCAGAGCAATTGACTCTTAATCAATGGGTTCCGGGTTCAAGTCCCGGGGGGTGCACAGAAAAAGAAATCCTCCCGTTGGGCATCTGCCCGGCGGGAGGATTTCTGCTTTAACTCCAAGAACCGAGCGACCCGCTAATCGTCAATGAGCGCGGGCTCCGGAAGGCCAGCCCGCCGTGAGGCTGCAGGCGCACCATCAGCTTCCCAGTTCCAGCGCGGGGCACCGAGGTCCTCAATGACGGACTGGAGGTGTGACCTCAGTTCACTGGAGACAAGCCCCTCGCCGGCGATGAGCGTACGCTCAACATCTTTCGCTTCTCCGAGCACCCGGCTGCCCGCGGGCGTAATAGAGACTGCATGGCTGCGGCGATCGATGTCGCTGCGCGTCCTCAAGATGTGTCCGCGCAGTTCGAGGCGGGACAGGGTCTTGCCCATGGTTTGCGCCTGGACACGCACCAGCTGGGCAAGATTGGCCTGGGTCATGGCTCCCTGGGTTTCCAGCACGCCGAGCGCAATCACGCCGGCATGAGTGACACCAATGGAAACCAACCGTTCATTCCACGCATGCTCCACCAACCGAGCGGCCGTCGTCAGTAGTCGACCGGTAGGCCATTGCTCGAGATGCGGCATCAGCAAAAACTCCCTTTCACCCCGCGTAGCTCGTGTAGCTTCGCTTGGGGACCTTGAAATCCACCCACATATGATAGCTACTGCTCGGGCCGCAAACCCGGAGAGTTGCACCGCTGATGCACAATCGAGACCGAAAAGAGAGACCAATATGTCAAAACGACTCCAGACCGGGGACCGCGCACCCGATTTCAGGCTTTCGTCCGCGGACGGTTCGGACGTTTCCCTCAGCGACTTCGCCGGCGAGAATGTCGTCGTCTACTTCTATCCCGCAGCAGCGACACCGGGCTGCACAACCGAAGCCTGCGATTTCCGGGACAACCTCGCCTCGCTTGGCGCTGCAG
Source organism: Arthrobacter sp. KKT183 (assembly GCF_055657625.1). NCBI lineage: Bacteria > Bacillati > Actinomycetota > Actinomycetes > Micrococcales > Micrococcaceae > Arthrobacter > Arthrobacter sp. KKT183. Next base: position 2,164,668 of record NZ_CM145770.1, read on the forward strand.
GATACAGGGTCCTGGGAATTTCCCCCGATTCGGAAACGAAGCTCCGCTCCTTCAGTGAGAAGGAGTCACTGACTTTCCCGCTGCTTTCCGACCCGGATCATGCAGTGGCAGAGGCCTATGGCGCGTGGGGCGAAAAGAAGAACTATGGGAAGACCTATGAAGGTCTCATCCGATCCACAGTGGTGATCGACGGATCCGGGCAGGTCAGCCTCGCCCAGTACAACGTCAGGGCCACCGGTCATGTAGCCAAGCTCCGCCGCGATTTAGGGATCAGCTAACGCGAAACCGGCAGGTCCGTAAGCGGCATCCGTTGCCCGTGATGGAACCAGTACAATGGACCGTGCGCCGGATCGTTCCGGCCGGTCGGCAGGCCCACGCGCGAGTGGCGAAATTGGCAGACGCGCTGGATTTAGGTTCCAGTGTCTTCGGACGTGGGGGTTCGAGTCCCCCCTTGCGCACTACCAGCTGGAGACGTAATCGGCGTCGATTATCCGGGCCCCCAGGCTTCACGCCTGGGGGCCCGGCTCGTTAAGCCCCAATGCGAAATCACGGCCCCGAGCCGCTGTCAACAATTTTTTCAGCACTCACCCATCCACCTTCATCGCTCAGCCGAATGACCTGTGAGACATCGACACGATGTGTTCGTCCGGAAATTAGACCATCGCGTTTTGCCGTGGGGGTCGGAATGAATGAAGGAGAAATGAAATGGAACTTCTCAAGCGCAGGAATCTCTCCGTATTCGGTGTCGCAGCTGTAGCCATGTTCGGCCTGGCAGCCTGTGGCGGTGGCGATGAAGCAGCCACCAGTGATTCGGAGACCACCGAATCAACCACGACTGAATCCTCAGCACCCGAGATGACCGAGGAAATGACCGAAGAGGCCATGGACCCCGCCGCCAACCTGGTGGGCCCGGGCTGCGAAGGTTACGCGGAGCAGGTGCCCGACGGCGACGGCTCGGTAGCCGGCATGGCTCAGGATCCGGTAGCGACGGCTGCTTCGAACAACCCGCTGCTTACTCAACTGACCGCCGCTGTGTCAGGTGGCATCAACCCTGATGTCGATCTGGTTGACACCCTCAACGGATCTGAAGCGCTGACCGTCTTCGCGCCGGTTGACGACGCCTTCGAAGCGCTCGATGCAGCAACCGTCGAGGCGCTGCAGACCGACGCAGACCTCCTCTCCGGAATCCTTACCTACCACGTCGTTGAGGGCCAGCTGGCTCCCGATGAGGTTGCCGGAACACACACCACGCTCAACGGTGCCGAGCTGACGGTCGAAGGCGAGGGTGACTCCATCACCGTCGGTGAAGAGGGCGCAGCGGTCATCTGCGGTGGCGTTCAGACCGCCAATGCAACGGTCTACCTGATCGACTCCATCCTGATGCCCCCGAGCGAGTAGTCAGTCCCGGGTAACAGGCACGGCAGTCCAGGCGAGCAATCGTCTGACAAAGACTCCTTGATTCGACTCCTCTAATCTGGATCAGGGACACGGTGGGTATCTGCACTCCGATGCAGATACCCACCGTTTTTGTGTGTCGGGCGTGTCGTACGATGCACCGCGATCAGCTTCCCTTCAGTCTCGTGACCTAAACTGGAGATTCCGCCCGCAGTCGTGCCCTACTGCACGCGCGCCCCGAGGAGACCATGCCAGCCAGCCCAACGCACCGCCGTCGTAAGCTGTCGGGACCGTTCCTGCGTGCGCTGGCGGGAGCAGCAGTGCTCGGCCTGACCGCGTGCACTGCAGCCACGCCGGTACCAACAACGACGACGGCGCCCGCCACCAGTGCGGAGCCGGCGGCTCCGGTTGGCGATACCACCACCGCAACGTTCACGTTCGGCACTGCCGCGACGCCTACCGGCCTTGATCCGGCACTTGTTGCGGACACTGAGTCCTACCGAATCACCCGGCAGATGTTGGAAGGTCTCGTCGGAATCGACCCGCTGACCTCAGAACCGGCGCCGCTCCTGGCCACGTCATGGGAGGAACGGGACGAGGGCCGCGCCTACGCCTTCGATCTGCGCCAGGACGTTGTCTTCCACGATGGCGAACCGTTCAACGCCGCAGCGGTCTGCGCAAACTTCGAGCGCTGGTACACGATGCCTCCCGAAACCCGGGTACTGGACGCCACCATCGCGTTCAAGTCCGTGTTCAAAGCCTTCTCTGATGAACCTGAGGAATCCGTCTACGATTCGTGTCAGCCGCTCGGAGAGCACACCGTGCTCATCCGGCTGACCGGTCGCCTCACGTCCTTCATTCCCGCCCTTGCTTTGCCTGCCTTCGGAATGGCCTCGCCAAAAGCGCTCGACGAGCTCAACGCGAACCAGCTGACTGTTGAACGAAATGGCAGGCAACTGTCGGAGTTCGCGCTCAGTCCGGTCGGAACGGGTCCGTTCACGTTCACCCGTTGGTCCGCGGATGAGGTGACCTTGAGCGCTTTTGAAGGTTACTGGGGCACGGCGGGTGAAATTCAGACCGTCACTTTTCGTACCATTCCGAACACAGCTGCCCGATTGCGTGCGCTGCTGAGCGAGGAAATCGACGGATACGACCTCGTGACCGTGGACAACGCCGCCGAGCTCGCCCGGGAGGGCCAGCAGATCCTGCAACGCGATCCATATTCGGTCCTGTACCTCGGGATGAACCAGGACTTTCCCGGCGTCGACGATGTGCTGTTCCGGCAGGCAGTAGCCCACGCGATCGACAAAGATGCACTCATCGAGGGCCGCTTCCTGGCCGGCACCAGCCCGGCCAACCAGTTCATTCCGCCGAAGCTCGGGGTGACCAATGAAGAGATCACCGATTACGAGTACGATCCTGAGCTGGCGAGGGAACTGCTGGACGAGGCCGGGTACAGCGGTGAGCCGCTCCCCTTCCACTATCCCCGCAACGTCTCCCGTCCCTATCTCTCCTCACCGGAGAAGGTGTACGCCGAGCTGAGCCGTCAGCTCACGGCCGCCGGATTCAATCTTCAGCCCGTCCCGACCGAATGGGCCGACGGCTATATCGAGACCGTCCAGAATGACGATAACCGTGCGTTCCACCTGCTCGGGTGGAGTGGGAGCTACCAGGATCCCGACAATTTCGTGGGCGCCCTGTTCGGCAGCTACAGCGAAGAATTCGCTTTCCGTGACAACCAGCTCTTCAGCAAGATTGCCAGGGCAGTCACGCTGCCCAACGGTGAGGAGCGCGTTGCCGCGTACCAGGAGATAAGTGAGAGCATCGCCGTTGACATTCCTGCCGTTCCGCTCGCCTTTCCCATCTCGGCCGCAGTGGTGTCTCCCCGTGTGCTCAGCTACCCCGTAAGCCCGGTCATGCACGAGGTTTTCAACAGCATTGACCTCGCTGATGTTGAACAACCGGTCCCCTGAACCGAGAACTGATTCGGCACCTTGCCAGCCGGGTGAATTCGGCGGAGCACTGGGACGAGGATCACTGCGCCGTGCGGCATTCGGATTTAGGGAACGCCTCTGCCAGAGGCTACGCTTCTAGGGCTAGCGCCCTTGCTATTGGAGACCCATCGTGACTGCTGACAGCCAGGCGGGAAAGCCCGCGAATCACACTGACGTCGTTCTTATCGGCGGCGGAATCATGAGCGCCACCCTGGGTGCGTTCCTCAAGCAACTGCAGCCGGACTGGAGCATCACTCTGTTCGAGCGGCTTGACCGCGCTGGGCTCGAGAGCTCCGACCCCTGGAACAACGCGGGGACCGGCCACGCCGCCCTATGCGAGCTCAACTACTCGCCGGCAGGCAAGGACGGCTCCGTAGACCCGTCCAAAGCCATCGCCATCAACGAGCAGTTCCAGATCTCCAGGCAGTTCTGGGCGCATATGGTCTCGAACGGCCACCTCGGCGATCCGGGCGGCTTCATCAACGCCGTTCCGCATATGAGCTTCGTCTGGGGTGAACCAAATGTGGAGTATCTCCGTCGGCGTTATGAGGCACTCCGCACGCAACCACTCTTCAAAACCATTGAGTTCGCCACTGAGCACGCGGAGATTGCAGAGTGGACTCCGCTCATCATGGAGGGCCGCAGTCCTGGTCAGCCCGTCGCAGCATCACGGGTAACCGGCGGTACGGACGTCGATTTCGGATCACTTACCCGCGGTCTCACAAGCTACCTCGGCGAAAATGACGTTGACCTGCGCTACGGCCATGACGTCATCAATCTTTCGAAGACCTCGCAGAACCGCTGGGATGTCACCGTTCGCAACCGGGCAACCGGGCAAGCGCACACCGTGAACACGCGGTTCGTCTTCATCGGGGCCGGTGGCGGTGCGCTGCATCTGCTGCAGAAGAGCGGCATCCCCGAAGGCCGCGGTTTTGCCGGGTTCCCGGTCTCCGGACAGTTCCTGCGCTGCACCAACCCGAAGACCGTGACACGGCACAACGCCAAGGTGTACGGGCAGGCGTCGGTCGGTGCCCCGCCCATGTCCGTGCCGCACCTCGACACCCGCTACGTCAATGGCGAACGTTCGCTCTTGTTCGGCCCCTACGCCGGTTTTTCAACCAAGTTCCTCAAGCGCGGATCACTGCTGGACCTGCCAACGTCGATCCGCCCGTCCAACCTCCTGCCCATGCTGGCGGTAGGCAAGGACAATATCCCGTTGACCAAATACCTGATCAGCGAGGTGCTCAAGAAGCGTGAGGCGAAAAATGAGTACCTCAACGAGTTCCTGCCCGCAGCTGATGGCAACCGGTGGGAACTGATCAGCGCCGGGCAACGTGTACAGGTCATCAAGAAGGCACCCGGGAAGGGCGGCGTTCTGCAGTTCGGCACGGAAGTCATCACTTCCGCAGACGGCACTGTCGGTGCCCTGCTGGGAGCATCTCCGGGGGCGTCGACTGCGGCGCCGATCATGCTTGAGCTCATGCGTCGTTGCTTCCCCGGCCAGCTTGCTGACTGGGAGCCCAAATTGAAGGAAATGATCCCCGGCTACGGCACGAAGCTCAACGAGAATGAGTCGCTTGCCGATGACATCCAGTCAATGACTGACAGGGTCCTGGGACTCAACTAGACCGCGGTGCCGCCAGGACTGGATGCCCGCAGAAGGCAGAACCGATGTTCCGTTTGGCGCAGCTATCCCTGGCGAACCGCGCACTGATTGCCCTCATCACCGTGTGTGCGGCGGTGTTCGGTGTGATCGCCATGGGTTCCCTGAAGCAGGAGCTCATCCCCTCGCTGGAGTTCCCGCAGATCACTGTGGTTTCCTCATTGCCGGGGGCCGGGCCGGAGTACCTGGACAAGCAGGTCAGCGAACCGTTGGAAAGTGCCCTCAGCGGTGTCGAAGGCCTTGAATCGTCTTCGACGACGTCGCGGAACGGCGTTTCCACCGTCAGCTTGATGTTCGCCTACGGTACGGATCTGGACCGCGCCCGAGGGCAGGTGGACCGCGCCATCTCGACCGTACGTTCTGCCCTGCCGGACGACGTTGAGCCGCAGTCGTTGGCCGGAAGCATCAACGACCTCCCCGTTGTCTTCATGGCCGTGTCCTCAGACCGCTCCCTGAGCGAACTGGGCGAGGAACTGACGAGGCTCACGGTGCCGCGGCTTCAAAAGGTAGAGGGTGTTCGCAGCGCCGAGATCACCGGCGGTGCCGAACAGCACATCTCCATCCTTCCCCGCCAGGAAGATCTCGCTGCACAGGGACTATCCACCGGCGACATCATCGACGCCCTCGAAAACAACGGCGAGCTGTTTCCCATCGGCACCCTCGAGGAGGGCGAACGTTCCCTTACGATCCAGGCGGGCAGTCCCGTGCAGTCGCTGGACGACATCCGCGCCCTGCCGATCCTGCCACCGGAAGCCAGTACAGGCGCCACCGACCCGGCAACAATTGGGGAGGTTGCGGAGGTTTCAATAGCCGACGACGACGCCACGTCCATCACGCGTACCAACGGCACCGAAACACTCGCGCTCACGGTAACGAAGGTTCCGTCCGCAGATACCGTGACTCTCTCCAATGCGGTGACTGCCCTGATCCCCGAGCTTGAGGCTGAACTGGGCGACGGCGCGAATATCACGGTGATCTTCGACCAAGCGCCCTTCATCGAGCGTTCCATCGCCGACCTCACAACCGAGGGGCTGCTGGGGCTGGGCTTCGCCGTCGTCGTTATTCTGGTCTTCCTTCTCTCCGCGCGGTCCACGCTGGTGACCGCAGTGTCCATCCCGCTGTCGCTGCTGATCACGTTCATCGGGTTGTGGGCTACCGGCTACTCGCTCAATATCCTGACGCTCGGTGCGCTGACTATTGCGATCGGCCGGGTCGTTGATGACTCGATCGTGGTCATTGAGAACATCAAGCGTCACCTCAGTTACGGCGAGGACAAACGCTCGGCCATCCTCACCGCCATCCGCGAGGTTGCCGGCGCCATTACAGCTTCCACGCTGACCACGGTGGCGGTTTTTGCCCCGATCGCCTTTGTCGGGGATCTGGCGGGTGAGCTGTTCCGGCCGTTTGCGTTGACCGTCACGATTGCGCTGCTGGCGTCCCTGGCTGTGTCGCTGACAATCGTCCCGGTGCTGGCCTACTGGTTTCTGCCGCGGACGCGGATCGCAGCCGATCAGGCAGATCCGGCGTCGGCTGCGACTGCTACGGCGGAGCAGCGGCACCGCGCTGAGGAAAAGGAGCAGCGGTCCTGGCTCCAGCGGGGGTACCTTCCCATCCTCCGGATAACCCAACACCATCCGGTGTGGACTGTGGTGGCCGGAGCGCTAGTGCTTGCCGGAACAGTGGCGCTGGTTCCCTTCATGCAGACCAATCTCCTGGGCAACACCGGTCAGAACAGTTTCAGCGTCATCCAGCGCCAGCAGCCGGGGTCAAGTCTTGAGAACACCGTTGCCGAAGCGGGGCGCGTGGAGGAAGCGCTGGCCGGTTTCGAGGAGATCCGTGACGTGCAGGTCACGGTCGGGAACGCAGCGGGGGCAGTCGGAGCCCGTTTTTCCGCCGGCGCTTCCACCGCGCAGTTCACCGTGACTACCGAGGAGGACGCAGACCAGCAGCAGCTGCAGAACGAGGTTCGCTCCGCGCTCAACGAGCTTGAGGGAGCGGGCGAGATCTCGCTGTCCAACCAACAGGGTGGATTAGGGACGTCGAGCACGGTGGACATCAATATCACTGCTCCCGAACCGGACGTCCTCGCTAAGGCAAGCGAGGCCGTCGTCGCCGCCATGCAGGGGGTGCCGGGAGCTCGCGATGTGACGTCGAACCTCGCCGCCGCCCAGCCGCAAATCCAGGTGAGCGTGGACCGGAACGCGGCGGTGGAGGCAGGGCTGACCGAGGGCCAGATCGGCGCGCTGTTGGGCGGCAGCATCAGCGCCGTTCCGGGAGGCACCGTCCGGCTCGATGCCACGGATTACCCCATCCTGATCGGTGAGGGAACGGAAATCACCAGCGTGGACCAACTCCGCAATCTCTCGTTGCCGACGCCGGCCGGGCCAATCCCGCTGACGGATGTCGCCACGGTGGAAGAGGTCCAGGTTCCGCTGACGATCACCAGTTCAAACGGCGAGCGGACAGCGCAGGTTTCCATCACGCCGTCCCAGGACAATCTGGGCGCACTGACGGCGTCCGTCACTGAGCGGCTGGACGCCGTCACGCTGCCAGCCGGGGCCACTGCCACACTGGGCGGCGCGTCCGAACAGCAAGCTGATTCCTTCGGCCAGCTCTTCCTCGCGCTCTGGGCGGCGGTGGCGATCGTGTACGTGATCATGGTGGCAACGTTCAAGAGCCTCATCCAGCCGCTTATCCTCCTCGTCTCGGTTCCTTTCGCGGCCACCGGTGCGATTGCCCTGCTTGTTCTCACGGGAATCCCGCTCGGGCTGCCCTCACTGATCGGCATGCTCATGCTGGTCGGCATCGTTGTAACGAACGCGATCGTGCTCATTGACCTGATCAACCAGTACCGCCGGCCGCAGAATGGTTCGCCGGGGCTGAGCGTTGCCGATGCAGTCACCCGCGGGTCCAGGCAACGTCTTCGTCCCATCCTGATGACGGCCCTTGCAACGGTCTTCGCCCTGACCCCGATGGCCCTCGGTCTGACCGGAGAAGGCGGGTTCATCTCCCAACCGCTTGCCGTCGTCGTCGTTGGGGGTCTTGTCTCTTCGACGCTGTTGACCCTGGTACTGGTTCCGGTGCTCTACCGCCTCATCGAAGGCCGGCGGGAGCGGCGTGCTGCGGTGGGTCGTGAACGGGAACAAATCCCGGAGCCTGCTGGTTACGGGGTACAGTAGATGCAAATGCATGTACTTCTAGGAGGAGGAATCCCATGCAGATCGGTATCTTCAGCGTCGGGGACGTAACGGTTGATCCCACCACCGGCAAAGCACCGAGCGAACACGAGCGCATCAAGGCCATGGTGACCATCGCCAAGCACGCCGAAGACGTCGGCATGGATGTCTTCGCGACCGGTGAGCACCACAACCGGCCCTTTGTTCCCAGCTCCCCCACCACCATGCTTGGCTATGTGGCAGCGCAGACGTCGCGGATCATCCTCTCCACCTCGACCACGCTGATCACCACCAATGACCCGGTCAAGATCGCCGAAGATTACGCGATGCTGCAGCATCTCGCCGATGGTCGGGTGGACCTGATCCTGGGACGCGGCAACACGGCGCCCGTCTACCCCTGGTTTGGCAAAAATCCGCAGGACAGCGTGGACCTCACCGTTGAGAACTACCATCTGCTGCGCCGGCTCTGGGACGAGGACGTGGTGACCTGGGAGGGCAAGCACCGCACCCCCCTGCATAACTTCACCTCCACACCCCGGCCGCTCGACGGTGTTGCACCCTTCGTCTGGCACGGCACCATCCGCACGCCGCAGGTCGCGGAGATCGCCGCCTATTATGGCGACGGCTACTTCGCCAACAACATCTTCTGGCCGAAGGAGCACTACCAACAGCTGATCTCGCTTTACCGCGAGAGGTACGCCCATTACGGCCATGGCACACCCGAGCAGGCAATTGTCGGGCTCGGCGGACAGTTCTTCATTCGGCCGAAGTCCCAGGACGCCGTGAACGACTTCCGCCCCTACTTCGACAATGCACCGGTTTACGGGCACGGGCCGTCGCTGGAGGACTTCACCTCGCAGACACCCCTGACCGTCGGCAGTCCGCAGGAGCTGATTGACAAGACGCTCTCCTTCCGGGAGTTCTTCGGGGACTACCAGCGCCAGCTGTTCCTCGTGGACCACGCGGGACTTCCGCTGAAAACCGTCCTGGAGCAGTTGGACCTGTTCGGCTCCGATGTGCTGCCCACGCTGCGCAAGGAATTTGCTGAGCGCACGCCGGCCTCGATACCCGCTCCCCCGACCTTCGAGAACCGGCTGGCTGCGGTGTCTGCCCATGCCTGAGTCTCCGGCAACACCGCTGCGCCTCACTGCCGACGCCTGGGAGTCCCTCTTCCGGGCGCAGGTGGCGGTGATGCGCAGACTCCGGCGGGATCCTTCCTTTCAGACGCTCGCCATCGGGGAGTATGACGTCCTTTTTAACCTCAGCCGCTGTCCCACCGGTTGGACACGGCTCAACGAGCTGAACAGCCATCTGTTGATCAGCCAGCCAAGCCTGAGCCGGATGGCTGAGCGCCTTGAGCACAAGGGCCTCGTGCAGCGCAGGCAGGCGCCGGATGATCAGCGCGGTGTGCTGTTGTCACTCACCGACGAAGGCCGTCGCCTGCAGCGCGAGATCGGTTCGGCACACGTGCGCGCCATCCACGCGCTGCTCGGTCCCCTTCTGAACGAAGAGGAAATGGAACAGCTGTTGACCCTGACCACCAAGTTCCGGGCGGGCCTGGAGCACGACGACGGCGCTCACCGGCCGGACTGAGCGCCACCTGTCGTCGGTTTCGTCGGTTTCCGCTCGCTTCGCTCCGCTCTCGGCTGGCTGAATAGCCGGACGGCCGGCCGCTCTACGCTAGCCGAGCTGGACCGGCGAGGTGCCGTCGTCGTCGTGCAAGGTGTCTGCCACAGCGGTGACCTGCAGCGTGTCCAGGGTGAGGCTCCCGCCGACCGTGGAGAGAAACGCGGTATCCGAGGCGTCCCGCCCGGTTGCGATGCGCAGCAGGTTGGTCCGAGGAGCGAGCCCTGTTGCGTCGACGACATGCCACGCTTCGTCCACCCAGGCCTCAACCACCGCATGGAAGTCCATCGGATTCAGGCCGGGAGCATAAACGGACACCAGGCGCGCGGGTACGTCCTTGGCCCGCAGCAGCGCGATCACCAGATGGGCGTAGTCGCGGCAAACTCCTCTGCGGTCAAGCAGTGTCTGCGTGGCACCGTCGGTTGGCCGGGATGATCCCGAGACATAACTGATGTTGCCGCTTACCCAGGCGCGCACAGCGGCCAGCAGCTCGCTGCCGTGCAGGTTTCCGAACAGACTGTACGACGTCGGCAGCAACCGATCGGATTCACAATATCGGCTTGGGCGGACGTACCGGATGAGGTCGGCGTCGTCCTCCTCCGGCGCGGCAGCTGAACCCCGTACCTCGGCCCGGTAGGTCAGTTCGAGCACCGACGGCTGCTCGAGGGTGAGCGTGTGGAGGATCCCGCCATGGCTGTCCCGGATGGGGGTTGGCGCTACCGGTTCCCCATTGGCTGTGACCTCAAGGACTTCGTTCACCGCTGAATACCCGGAGTTTCGCGCCACCGCTACGGAAAAGGCCATTGAGGTGTTGGCCCGGGTATTTGCGGTGAGACGAGCCGTGACTGATCGATTCATTCCGGTAGCTCCTGGCGGATGTCGATGAGCGGTGAACGGTGCCGGTCTGAAACACTGGCTGTAACACGGTACGACGAGAAAGGCGCCCCTGGTGAATCGCTCTACCACTGACAGCTCCGCAAACCACCGCCTGGACGGCCTGACCGCCGTTGTGACCGGCGCCAACAGCGGGTTGGGGCTACAGACCGTCATCGATCTGGCCCAGCGCGGGGCGTCGGTGGTTCTGGCGTGCCGCAGCGAGGAACGCGGAGCGGCCGCGCTGGAGAGGGCACGCATTGCCTCAGGCAGCGGGTCACTGACGCTGCGGCAGCTCGATCTCGGAAACCTGGAGTCGGTACGTTCGTTCGCTCGAGACTGGACCGGCCCCCTGGACCTCCTGGTCAACAATGCCGGAGTCATGGCCACACCATTGAAGCGCACAGTTGATGGTTTCGAGCAGCAGTTCGGCATCAACCATCTGGGGCACTTCGCACTGACCGGCCTGCTGTTGGACTTCCTGCGGCAGTCTCCGTCCGCGAGGGTTGTGACGGTCTCTTCCCTGGCCCACAAGCGCGGACACATCGACTTTTCCGATCTGAATTCCGATGCCCGGTACCGTGCCTGGAAGGCCTATAACCAGAGCAAGCTCGCGAACCTCATGTTCACCATGGAACTCGACCGGCGGGTACGGGCGGCCGGTTGGCCGCTGATCGCAGTTGCCGCCCACCCGGGTCTGTCAACGACCAACCTGACGGCCGGGATGCGCGGAGCAGCCGTGCTCGATCTCATGGGCGGATTCTTCCGGATCATGGGCCAGTCGGATGTGGACGGCGCACAGCCTATCCTTCTTGCAGCAACCGGCCCGCACGTTCATGGTGGTGATTACTACGGCCCGGATGGACCGGGCGAAACCCGCGGGAACGCCGTGCTGGTCGCTCCGGCTCCGTCAGTCCTCGACGAGGGTGTTGCTGCGAAGCTCTGGGCGGCGAGTGAAGAGCTGACCGGTGTGACGTATGCGGGGCTTCCTGCCGCCTGATCCCTGCCCTTGAACCGAACGCGATAGTAAGCATGCTGCCCGCTGACGTGAGCAAGGCCGTCTCCGAGTAGGTCGCGCTCGCAGAGCTTCACGCTAACGGAGCTTCCAAGCAGGAAAGCGGCGCCAGGTCAGCTCGCAACCTGGAGGGACATGATCATCCGGCGGATCCGCTCGAAGTCCTCCTGATCGAATCGCTTCTGGGCCTCGGCGATGGTCGCAAATGATTCCGTCCGCGAGCCGACCTGCGTCGGATCCAGTGCCTGGAGCTGGATGCCGTCGCCGAAGGCGTACAGGCCGATGTGCTCCGGTCCCTGCACTGTGTTGTTCAGGACACACGCCGCTCCATCGGCTCCGCCCACCATGTCCGTGATCCCATACGAGCTGAAGAACCGGTAGCCCTGGATGAGCCGCACAACAAAGCGCGGCTCGATCGAGCCCTCTGCCTCTGCTGTGGATGGAACATCAACCGGCTCGCTGGTCAGAACGATGTACGGGTTCGCTGCCTCCTCGCCGCATTCCTCGGAGGGCGGGATGATTCGGGTATGCAGCTCTGCCATGCTGGCGCCCTCCGCGTTCGACACGTCGAAGTGCAGGCCTCCCTCGTCATACCCCTCACCCGGATCTTCGATCGGCTCCACCGTCCAGTCCTCGGGCACCTCGAAACTGACAAGTCTCTGTTCGTCGGTGAATGCGGTCCATCCATTCCCCGGCGCCGTCCGTTCCGGGAGCATGGGAAGCGCAACGGGAGTAGGGCTGGCGCTTGCCGAAGCCGGAGCATCATTCGTTGCACTTGCAGCAGGACTGGCAGGCGGCCGGTCGCCGACAACGAAGTCGTCACAGCCGGTGATGGTGGCTGCGACGGCGAGAATCAGCACAGCCCCCAGCGCACGGGACCCGACGGTGCGTTTCATAACAGCTCCTTTCGAATGACCTGATGTCCACTCTATGCAGTGAAGCACACCACTTCGGAGACATCCGCGGCGGGAGCGGCGCAGAATCACCTACATGAAGCGGTTCATCCATACATCCCTGGGATCAGTCGCAGTGCGCATACGCCCGGCCCATTCGAGTGCCCGGATCACACCGAACACCCCGCCATGGGTTCTGCTGCATGGCGCATCGGGCTCATGGCGTACGTTCCGTGAGCTCGTTCGGAGTCCAGTGCTGCCGGACACCTGCGACCACGTCATGATTGACCTGCCGGGCTGGGGAGAATCCCCCGGCATGCTGCCCTTCACGGTTGAGCAGCAGGGCAGGGCCGTCGCCGAGGTCCTGAGGGGTCTCAACTACCGGTCCTGGTACCTCTTCGGGCATTCGATGGGCGCGGTATTGGCGCTGGACATTGCGGCGTCGCATCCGGAAGAAACGCACGCCGTCGTCGCTCTTTCACCAACCGCACTGACAGCCGGCGCCGCCCTGAAGCACCCGCTCCGCCATCCCTCCATGGCACCGCTTCTTGGCATGTTCGGACTCATGTTTATTCTGCGGATACTCGGGAGAGCAGCCCCCTGGCTACTGCGTCGGGCAGAGCGCGCGGGATTACTGAGGCTCGTCCTTGGCCCGTTCTTCGCCGCCCCTTCTGACCTGCAGCGCCCCGTGTTCGCTGACCTTGCGCTCGATGCGCGGCCGGCGTCCTTCATTGCTGCAGCACACGCTCTGAAAAAGTACGACGCCGGCACCTGGCACTCCATCACCGCCCCCGTAGTTCTCGCTCGCGGCAGCAAGGACATCTTCACCCCGCCCGGCGAGCTGCGTTCCCTGGCTGCCCTCATGCCGCATTCACAAAGCGTGGTGCTGAACCGCACCGGACACTTCGCGCAGATAGAAAATCCAGCCGAAACGGCAGGGTTGATGACGGCCTTACGTGCGGCTTCCAAGACTCTGGATGCTCCTGACTGAAGCGACAACCGCGCGCCCGGCGAGCGCAATCTCTGCATCACTCGTTGCGGCCGTCCACGACAACCGCAGTGCTGTCTGGGCGATGTCCGGTCCCAGGCCCAGCGCCAGCAAAACCGCCGAGGGCTCGCTGGCGCCGGCCGCGCAGGCCGAACCGCTTGAGGTCACGACTCCGGCGCGCTCCAGTTCCAGCAGGATCGCCTCGCCGCTGGCGCCCGGAAAGCAGAACGAGGCAATATTCGGCAACCGCTGCTCCCGGTGACCCGTCAGGAGTGCGCCCTCGACCCCCTTAAGTACGGCGCTGATCAGATGGTCACGGCGCAGGATCGAGGCCGCTGTATTTGCGGTACGCTCCTGCTGGGCAAGCTTCAAGGCAGTCGCCATGGCCACCGCACCCGCTACATTCTCAGTACCTGACCGCTTCCCCCGCTCCTGCCCGCCTCCATGAACGAGCGGTTCCAATGGAAGGCGCGAGCGGATGAACAGAACACCACAGCCCTTCGGCGCGCCGAGCTTGTGACCCGAGATGCTGAGAGCGTCCACGCCGAGCTCTGCACTATCCAGCGGCAGCCATCCCGCCGCCTGCACTGCATCGGTGTGGAAGGGAACGCCCTGTTCCCGGCAGATCGAGGCCAACGCTGGAATTGACTGCACCGTCCCCACCTCGTTATTCGCGTACATGATGGTGCACAACGTGGTCTCTTCCGTGAGGACAGCGCGGAGAGTCGCTTCCTCCACCAGTCCCTCCGCGGTTACAGGAAGAAGGGATATCCGGAAGCCGTGAAACCGCTGCAGATAGTCCAGCGTTTCCAGGACGGCCGGATGTTCGATTGCGGATGCAACAATATGCTTCCCCTTCGGACGGGCCAGGGATATGCCCTTGATTGCCAGGTTGTCAGCCTCTGTGCCGCCCGAGGTGAAGACGACGTCGTTCGGTTTGCAGTTGAGTTCCCTGGCCACCAGACGGCGTGCGTAGTCGAGAGCGCGCGCGGCCGATTCACCGACCGTATGGGAACTCGACGGATTACCATAGTCGGTGGTGAGCAGCGGCCACATCGCTTCGAGTGCCTCCCGGCGAACCGGAGTGGTGGCCGCAGCATCGAGATGGATCACCGCACGCTCCCGGGAATTTCGCGGGTGGAGCCGGAGCCGTCCTCCCGCGCAAGCGCATCGATATGGATGTCCAACCCGAGGTCCAGTGCCTTGACGCTGTGGGTGAGCGCACCGGACGAGATAATATCGACGCCGGTGCGCGCAATAGCGCCGATCGACTCGAGCCGGACGTTGCCGCTTGCTTCCACCAGCGCGCGCCCCGCGACCTGCTTCACTCCACTGGCCAGATCCTCGAGGCTGAAGTTGTCGAGCATGATCGTGTCGACGCCTGCTGCCAGCACCGGCTCGATCTGATCGAGCCGGTCAACCTCGACCTCGAAATGGACGGTATGCGGCAACCTGGCCCGCACTCCCCGGAGTGCCTCCGTAAGGCCGATCGCACCGCCCTGGGTCAGTACCGCAAGATGGTTGTCCTTGGCCATCACTGCATCGGACAGGCTGAAGCGATGATTGGCCCCTCCGCCGCAGCGCACCGCATGGCGTTCCAGGACGCGCAGTCCGGGAGTTGTCTTGCGGGTATCGACCACGCGCGCACCGGTCCCGGTTACTTCCGCAACAAATCTGCCGGTGAGCGTAGCGATACCGCTCAGTCGCTGCGCCAGGTTCAGGGCGACCCGTTCAGCGGTGAGGATCGACCGGGCGGGACCGGACACCGCAGCAAGCGCAGCGCCGGCGTCGAAAGCGTCGCCGTCCCGCACACTGAACGTGACGCGGATCCGCGGGTCGGTGAGTCGCATGGAAGCCTCGATGACCTGCTTTCCGCAGAAGATGCCTGGTTCGCGCGCTACAACGACCCCCTCGGCGTGTGCCTCCTCCGGAATGAGTACCTGCGAGGTTATGTCTCCCCACGGCGCGTCCTCGGCGAGCGCGGCTGCGACAATGCGGTCGACGTCGGCCGGGGATGGTCTGGCCGGTGTGAAATTCACGGAGCTCTCCTCAGGATGATGGGGCTGCCCTCGGGGGCGGAGGTGTCGGGAAAATCTGCTCGGTAATGCGCTCCACGCGATTCTGCGCGTGCCAGCGCAGACGCTGCGACGAGCCGGGAACAGAGGAGCAGATTCGCGGTCTCCCGCTCCGCGACAGAAGTGCCGTTCGAATGCCAATCGGCGAGTTGCTTCGAGGCAATACGGAGCCCCGCATCCTCGCGCAGGATGGAGACGTGGTCGGACATCACCCGCTGCACGTCAGCGCGGGCCGCGCGTACCGAACCGGGCGCCAGGCTCAGCGCCTCCGCCTCGACCGCCGGCCACTGCATGCGTTCTGCGGCGATCGCTTCCGCAGCCCGCGCGCCGAACACCAGTCCCTCCAGCAGCGAGTTGGACGCGAGCCGGTTGGCCCCGTGCACTCCGGTTCGGGCAACCTCCCCCACGGCGTACAGCCCAGGTACGGACGTCCGTCCTGCAGTGTCCGTCACCACTCCGCCCATCCAGTAGTGGGCAGCAGGGACAACCGGGAGCAAGTCGCGTGTCCAGTCGAAGCCTGCACGCGCAGTCACTGCGCTCAACGTCGGAAACCGCTGAGCGAGGAAGTCCGCACCGAGGTTCGTCGCGTCAAGAAAAACTTCCTCCCCTCCGGTCCGCGCAAGATGCAGTGCGATGCTGCGGGAGACAACATCACGCGGAGCAAGCTCACCGGCAGGATGATAATCAGCCATGAACCGACGCCCTGAGGCGTCCCTCAGCACTGCGCCCTCCCCACGCACCGCCTCGGAAATGAGCGGATGCCCGGCGACGTTCAGCGATGTCGGGTGGAACTGGAAAAACTCGAGGTCAGCCACCGCCGCGCCGGCGCGCCAGGCCGCCGCGACGCCGTCGCCTGTGGCCACGGACGGATTGGTGCTGTGCTGGAAGAGCCCTCCCGCACCGCCTGTCGCAAGCACAACCGCGTCAGCGGAAACTACACGATGGACACCGTTCTGCACGACGACGGCGCCGGTTACCCTCCCGTTGTCCCTGACGAGGTCCGCGGCAAAAGCGTGCTCCCACACGCCGATGCCGGGATCCGCCTGAGCGGCACGGACGAGCGGAGCCGCGATTCCCGCCCCGGTGGCATCCCCGCCAATATGTAGAATCCTTGAGGCTGCGTGCGCGGCTTCCCGACCGACTGCGAAATCACCATCCGCGGAGCGATCGAAGAGTGTTCCAAGATCCACCAGCCTCTGAATCTGGGCGGCCGCCTCCGAACAGAGAATGCGCGCGGCCCGTCGGTCGCAGTGCCCCGCTCCTGCCGCAAGGGTGTCGGCTACATGCGACTCGATGCTGTCATTCTGCAGGCCTAAGCGGCACTCGCCGGCCTGGCCCGGCTCAGGAATCACTGCAGCAATCCCGCCCTGTGCGTACCAGGTGTTGCTCTCGACAAGCGCGCCCTTGGCTAGAACGGTGACCTGCGCATCAGTTCGCCGGCGCACCTCCAGCGCCGTGTACAGCCCCGCGATTCCGCTGCCGATGACGAGGACGGCGGTCACGGTTTGGCCGCCAGCATTCGCTCAAGCGCTACCCGTGCATCCGACGCCACGTCGGAGTCGACTCCGATTTGATTGCGGACCACTCCTGCGACCAGTCCCTCAAGCACCCATGCCAGATAGCCCGGATGGATCCGGTACATGGTCGAGCACGGGCAGATGACGGGATCCAGGCAGAAGATGGTGTGCTCGGGATGCTCCGCGGCGAGTCTGTTCACCATGTTGATCTCTGTCCCCACCGCGAACACGGAACCCGGCTCTGCCGCAGCGATTGCCTTCCGGATGTAGTCCGTTGACCCGGCTTCGTCAGCGGCGTCCACAACGGGCATGGGGCACTCCGGGTGCACGATGACCCTCACCCCGGGGTAATCAGCCCGTGCCTTCTCGATCTGGTTCACGGTGAAACGCTTATGCACGGAGCAAAAGCCGTGCCAGAGGATGACCTGCGAATCCAGGAGCTCCTGCTCGGTGTTGCCGCCCAGCACCTTGCGGGGGTTCCACATGGGCATCCGCTCGAGCGGCACCCCCATGGCTTTGGCTGTATTCCGGCCCAGGTGCTGATCCGGGAAGAAGAGAACGCGCTGGCCCCGCTCGAACGCCCAGTCGAGCACTGTGGCAGCGTTCGACGACGTACAAACGATGCCGCCGTGGCGGCCACAGAAGGCCTTCGACGCAGCTGAGGAATTCATGTAGGTGACCGGGATGACCGGTTGGCGGCCGGCGTCGTCGGGCTCTGTTCCGAAAAGCTCCTCGAGCTGTTCCCAGCAGTCCGCCACCGAATCGGCGTCAGCCATGTCCGCCATCGAGCATCCCGCGGCAAGGTTCGGCAGAATGACAGTCTGGTCAGGACTGGACAGAATGTCAGCGGTCTCCGCCATGAAATGCACTCCGCAAAACACGATGGCTTCGGCGTCGGGCCGGGTTAGCGCCGCGTTGGCGAGCTGAAAGGAATCTCCCACGAAGTCAGCGTGCTTGACGACCTCGTCCCGCTGATAGAAGTGGCCGAGGATGACAAGGCGCTCGCCCATCGCTTCCTTTGCTGCGAGGATCCGCGCTTCGAGCTCCACCTCACCGGCCCGCTGGTATTCCTCTGGAAGCACCTCCTGCCGCGGCGTTGAAACCGGCGCCGTGTCAGTCATCGAAGCGCCGGGCCCGTAGTCCGGACCCTGATTGGAGACGCCAGGCATGTCGAACTCCCATGGTCCCCTCGCGAGGTCCGGGCTGCAGGTACCACCGCGTGCGCTTGACCGCTCGGCGTCCTGGCGGGACATGAGTTGGATGGCGGTATTAATGCTCGTCATGGTGGTTCTCCCTGATGGAAACGGGCTCCGGTGAGCCGGTGGGTGTTTGGTGGTCTGGGCGTGCCTTCAAGGCGAGGCCGGCAGGGGTTGCCTGACACTGCCGTCCGGGACGGGCCCGGCATAGCGGTAGAGCCGCGGTGGCCGGTGCCGTGTGCCCGTGAGGTGCTCGTCAGTAGGTTCGATGTGCGGAGTTGAACGGAGCTGCCGACGGAAGTTGGCGGGGTCCAGTTCCTTGTCGAGCACCGCCTCGTATACCTCCCGGACCTGCGCAAGCGTGAACCGTTCGCCCAGAAGGTGGTAGGCAATCGAGCCGTACTCCATCTTGTTGCGCAGCCGCCAGAGCGCGTACTTCACGATTTCGTTGTGATCGAAGGCGAGCGACTCCAACCGGTCCGCGCGGAACCACCGAACGTTCTCGGATTCGCGCGTCAACGCTGCCTCGTCCGGTTGAACCAGCGCCCAGTACACGATCGACACCAGACGCTGCCCCGCAGACCGGTCCAGGCCTCCGAAGGCGTACAGCTGCTCCAGATAACGAGGTGCAAGCCCGGTGGTCTCGAGGAGGTTGCGCGATGCCGCATCCTGGAGCGACTCTGAGTGCGCCAATGGTCCACCCGGCAGCGCCCACTGGCCAAGGTACGGCTGGCGAATTCGCCTGACCAACGGCAACCACAGCGTTGGCCTGCCCGAGGACTCACTCGGGCGCAGGGCGAAGATCACTGTGGAAATAGCCAACGACGGCGGCTGCACGCGTCGTTCGGAGACGTTCGCTGAAGTTGCGCTCATGCTGGCTCTCCCTTCACCCTCCGTACTTATAGTCATTATGACTATAAGTAATTCTAGCGCGGCACCTCGATCGGCGCCGAATTGATGCGCTCCATGACGGACATGCCGGAAGATTCCGGGAATGACAGCGAAGCACTATCAGCCAATTTGCATCCGGGCAGAAGCGGTGACTAAAGTCACACGGGTTGGCCACTGCTGGCCGGGCGGCGGAGATCTGTTCAATGAAGCACAGTTCTCTGCCGCTTTTTCTTTTCGTACGAGTCCCGGCAAGGGACGCTAGAGTTCAGGAAAGACCGCAGCAAGAGCACCGGGGAGGAACTCATGGGACGTCACAGCGATCATCTGGTTGAGGGAACAAACCCGGGATTGAATGTCCTTGTCCACGAGCCCGCGAGCCCGTCAGCACTGCGCCCCATCCTGCTCCTTCACGGGTTCGCCTCCTCGGCCCGGCTCAATTGGGAAGATTCCGGCTGGATTCGTGCCCTTACCGACGCCGGCCGCAAAGTCGTCACCCTCGACCTCCCCGGTCATGGATCAAGTACGGCTCCCGAAGAAATGGACTCCTACTCCCCCAGCCGCATCCGGGCGGACCTGCTCCAGATACTGCTCGATGCACACGTCCACCCCCTCGCCGACGGTCAGCCGGGCAGCGGCGTCGACATCATCGGATACTCGCTCGGTTCACGTCTGGCGTGGGAATTCGGCGCCACGCAACCGGAACTGGTGCACCGTATGGTGCTTGGCGGACCTGGAAGCGGCGATCCGCTGGCGGCGTTCGACCTGGCAGCCGCGCAACGATTCCTGACCGACGGGTCACCCATCGCCGACGAGTCGACCAGCAGTCTGCTTCGGATGGCACGGCTTATTCCGACAAACGACGTCTTTGCACTGCTCACCATGGTAGAGGCAATCAAGCGAGAGCCTTTCGTGCCCCGTGACGCCATACCTCACATGCCGCTCCTCCTGGTGGCCGGAGACAAGGACGAACGAGCGCAGACCATTCCGGAACTGGCGGAGCTGAGCGGTCATGCGGAAATACTCTGGCTCCCAGGAAGAACCCATACCAACGCAGTAACGTCCCGGACCTTCAAGAGCGCGGCCATCAATTTCCTCGCCGCGTAACGATTATTGAACGTTTGAGACTGCGGCGCGGGGCGGTCTTCCGCATCTCTCCGCGCAGGGTAGAATGTTAGAGGTGATCAGCATGCTTATCACCTGCTCTTCACCCCCATAACTTTTCTTTCTTCCCCGGAGGTCTCACGTGGATGAACTCCTGGCCGAGCGGTACCAACCCATTGAGTTGATTGGTACCGGCGGCGCAGCATCGGTGTTTCGGGCACTGGACCGAAACCTCGGCCGGGACGTGGCAATCAAGGTATTCAACCCCACCACCTCCGATGATGACGATTACCGGCGTCAGCATACAGAGACCCTGTTGCTCTCGACGCTGAACCATCCCGGACTGGTGACGCTGCATGATGCCGGCCTGCAGGATGACGGCAGCGGCAAGACCACCAGTTTCCTTGTCATGGAACTGGTCGACGGACTGGATCTGCGCAAGCTGTTGAAATCCGGTCCGCTTCCTTCCGAGCACGTGGCTCAACTGGGTGCGGATCTCGCGGATGCGCTGGCCTACATCCACTCGCAGGGAGTCATCCACCGCGACGTGAAACCTGCGAATATCCTGATGTACCACTCCGGGGAGCAGGACACCCGCCTCTACCCCAAACTCACCGACTTCGGCATTGCCCGAATGGTGGAAGCAACGCACTCCACCGCACATGGCGCCACCATCGGCACGGCCAACTACCTCAGTCCGGAGCAGGCAGAGGGTGCGCACGTGGAAACGAGCAGCGACATCTATTCGCTCGGCCTGGTGCTTCTGGAATGCCTTACCGGGGAAAAGGCGTTTCCCGGCCCCGTCGTCGAGGCCGCCGTTGCCCGCCTCCTGCGGGACCCGGATGTTCCTGAGTCCCTCGGCGCCGACTGGGTCAATCTCCTCACGCGCATGACCGCCAGAAATCCGCAGTCGCGCCCTGACGCGCATGAGGTCGCGCTTGCGCTGCGCGTGGGAAGCGACTCCGATAAGGACGGCGGCATGATCCTCAATCTGCCAACACCCAGTGACACTCAGGCAGATACGCCCGACGTGATCACGGGCGGAGTGACGACCGGAAACGTTCACATTCCCGAACCGCCGTCACACGCCCCGTCACTGGGTTAGCAGCTTCCAGCGTCAGAAACCGCTCAGTGCCTCACTTGGAGTCCCCGTCCTCATCCGGGTCTTCCTCCGGTTCGAAGCTGCTCGGCTCCTCAGTTGTAGTCGCGCCCACACCGTCCTCGGTGTCGGGTATGGTTCCTTCCGGCTCCGTGCTGGTGGAATCCCCGCTCTGGCGGTCGTCTTCCCGGTCGTGTGAATCATGCGTCATGGTGACCTCCGTAGTTGGAACCGGATTGTTACATCTTCGATCCTAGGGTCATTGATGTCGCCTGCGAAAGGTGCAGCCGCCACCAGGACCGGCGATGTCCAATCACTTGAGAAATTTGGAG
The DNA here is from genome assembly GCF_055657625.1 of Arthrobacter sp. KKT183. NCBI lineage: Bacteria > Bacillati > Actinomycetota > Actinomycetes > Micrococcales > Micrococcaceae > Arthrobacter > Arthrobacter sp. KKT183. Next base: position 2,186,502 of record NZ_CM145770.1, read on the forward strand.
GTCCGCCGATCTGCCAGTTGCTTCCCTCCTGTCTGGCAGGTTGGGCAGTACTGGAGCGCGGAATCGGCGAATGAAATTTCACGAACAGAGTCCCCGCACACCGGGCAGGGCTGACCGGTCCGGCCATGAACCTTCATCTCCCGCCGCTTGGAATCCTTCAACTCCTTCGCCGGCTTGCCGTCGGCCGCAGCAATAGCCGATTGCAGGACCGAGTGCATCGCGTCGTGAAGCACCCCCACTTGCTCATCAGTCAGCTTGGATGCGAGGGCAAACGGAGACAGGCGGGCGGCATGCAGGATTTCGTCGCTGTAGGCGTTGCCGATTCCCGCAATGAAAGACTGGTCCCGCAACGCACTCTTCACCTGGCTGCGGTGCCCATGGAGCATTGCCATGAACTGCTCCCGGCCGATGTCCAGCGCTTCGGGTCCCAACCGGCTTACCCCCGGAACCTCCGCCACCTTCCGGACGAGGTAGACCGCTGCTGACTTCTTTGTGCCCGCCTCGGTCAGATCGAATCCGTAGCCTGCTGGTTCCGAACATCTCAATCTCAACGCAATCGGCCCCTTGCCCGGCCGCAGGGCGGTATCCGGAAGCGCGTTAGACCAACGCAGCCAGCCGGCTCGCGCGAGATGCATCACGAGATACACGCCTTCAAGGCTCAGGATGAGGAACTTTCCCCTCCTGTCTACGCCGGTGAAGGTCATCGAGGACACGGCGTCAAGTGGAACCTCGGCAGTCTTCAGCACGGCGAAAGAGCCAAGCTCAACGTTCCCTACCCGGGCTGGTTCACCGTCCTCCGGCACTAATTTGCCGGCCAGGAAGTGGGCCAGTCCCTGTACCTCAGGCATCTCAGGCATGGCACTACGGTACCGCGGGAGGCCTTCGCTGCGAGTGCTGCGCCACGAAACCTCCAGGGCAACAGAGCAGCAGGTCTTCCACTACCGTATAGGAGGGAGCAGGTGAACGGTGCCGGCTCCGGGCCGGAAGGAATCAGGAACACAAACGATGGTCGGCGCAACCGGTACATCCCCCCGCTCAGCGGGCAGGCCGCTGAACAGGATTCTTTCCCAGGAAGCAATCACCCGGGCGGCTCTCACGCTCATCGAAACCCGCGGGTATGAGGGCTTGACCATGTCTTCCCTTGCCCGCGCTCTCAAAGTGGCGCCGTCGTCGTTATATAACCACGTGGAATCCAAAGGCGACGTACTCATCCTTCTGCAGGACCACGTCATGACTCAGGTGGACGTGTCAGGTTTCGAGTCCGAACCGTGGGAGCAGGCTGTCCGCCGGTTCGCCTGGTCCTATCGCGATGTCTTCACCCGGCATACTCCGCTTATCCCGGTGATCGCCGTACTGCCCGTGAGCGGCGCGCCGCAGACCCTTGCCGTCTATGAGGCAGTGACCCGTGGATTTGAGAAGGTCGGCTGGCCGGAACCTTTGATCGTGCCGGCAATCATTGCTCTTGAGTCTTTTATCTTCGGGTCCGCGTTCGACGCGACGGCCCCGGAAACGATCTTCGAATCGGGACCTCTGGCAGGGGCTTATCCCCGATTCACTGCTGCCGTGTCCGCGCGCAAGGACCAGGCGAACCAACGGCAGGCGGACGCTGCGTTCGGTCTCGGGCTTGACTCACTCATCACTGGGCTCAAGTCAGCGGCGGCAGTGCATCAGCAGTGACGCCAAATACACCGGCACAAGTTCGCGCAGCTGAACGTATGCGGTTTGTTGAATCAGAGGCCGGACATGCAAAAGGCCGGCTCGGTGGGCTGGGGGAACCCGTGGCGAGCCGGCCTTTCGTGTACCGGACCCGTCAGTCCGGCGGCGGGCCCCTCGTACAAGGCCCGTCTTGATCCTCAGTGTATGAAGGGCCGGCAGCGGACGCCATGGGGAGAACTACCCATGGAGTCCACTGCCGGGCGCCGACGTTCCGGCTACTTCGCCTGAGTGTGACCGGAACCGACGTGCAGCGGTACCCCGCGTGTCTCCTTCACCATGGTCACAGCCGCGAACGAGATGGCGCAGAGCACCATGATGTAGACGCCGATCGAAATGGACGAGCCGGTGCCCCTCAGCAATGCTTCCGCAATCAGCGGGGCGAAGGCACCACCGAGAATGGCGCCCAGTGCGTAACCGATTCCGATACCGGAGTACCGCACGTTCGCAGGGAACATTTCGGCATACATCGCGGACATCGGTCCGTAGGACAGCCCCAAACCGATCGTAAGGACGAACAGAGCGACTCCATAGGCGAGGATGTTGCGCGTGTCGATCATCAGGAACAGGGGGATCATCCAGACGAACACGAGCCCATAGCCGATCTGGAAAGTACGCACCCGGCCAATCCGGTCGGAAAGAATGCCTCCGTACATCGTGAAGATCAGCCAGCCGAAGGAGGCAAGCAGGGTGGCGAACAGCACGGGCCCGCCGGGCATCCCCAGCGTGCGCTGGGCGTACGCCGAGAAGAAGGCGATGAGGAGATAGCCTGCCGCGTTGTTAGCAATGAAGATGGCTGCGGTCAGTACAACCTGCTTGGTGTTGTGGCGGAAGAGCTCCTTGAGCGGAACAGATGATTCCTGCTTCCGCTCGGTCATCTCCTTGAAAACGGGGCTTTCCGCAACTGCCTTGCGGATGAAGTAGCCGACAACGATGAGGACCACGGAGAGCAGGAACGGAACCCGCCAGCCCCAGGCGAGGAAATCTTCCTGGGACATGGAAGAGCGCAGCAGGAACAGCACCAACGTTGCGATGATCATGCCAACGGGAACACCGATCTGGGGGTATGCACCCCAAAAGCCGCGCTTGTGAACCGGAGCGTGCTCTACCGCCATCAGGGCCGCACCGCCCCATTCTCCGCCTGCCGAGAAGCCCTGCAGGATGCGCAGCAGCATCAACAGAATCGGCGCCGCCACGCCGATCTGCGCGTAGGTCGGCAGGAGGCCGATCAAGGCGGTGGCCGAACCCATCATCACCAGGGTGAAGACGAGCATGGCCTTGCGCCCGATGCGATCCCCCAGGTGACCTGCAACTACCGCTCCGAGCGGCCGGAAGAAGAAGCTGATGCCGATAGTGGCCCATGAGACCAGCTGCGCCAGGCCCGGACTGTCCTCGTTCAGCGGCGCGAAGTACAGCTGCGCGAAGACGAGCCCCGCGGCTTGCGCGAATATGAAGAAGTCATACCATTCGATGGTGGTACCGACCATGGTCCCCGCGACGACCTTGCGGTCCTCCCGAGACATGCGCTGCCGTGGGGCAGCCGTTGAAGACGTCATTGTTACTCCAGGTGGGACGGACTTTAATTACCGACAGAACGTTCGGTAACTATGGTTCAGATCATACTCTTCAGGGGCACTACACCGCAGCATTACCGGAAGTCGACGCCTCCTATTGCGCGCCGCTGCCGTTAACCGACCAAACAGGCAGTTGCAGTTCGATAGTTGAACATATCGTTCCGATATAGAATAATATCCGAGTGTGAGCTCCGACACAACACCATCGCCCCAGCATTCGCAGACCCTGTCCCGCGGCCTGCGATCCCTCGAGATTCTCGCGGATGCTCCGCGGGCGCTATCAATTGCCGAGTTGTCAGTGGAGTTGGGCGTCCACCGCTCCATCGCATACCGGATTGTGCGCACGCTGGAAGATCATTCGCTCATCGTCAGGGACGATGCCGGCAAAATCACGTCCGGCCCTGGTCTGGCCGCCCTAGCGCGAGGAGTTTCCCGTGACCTGCAGACTGCAGCGCTTCCTGAATTGACGGTTCTGGCGAACGAACTCGGTATGACCGCATTTGTCGCCGTCTGGGACCGCCACGACTGCGTCACGCTGGTGACGGTCGAGCCGCGCCACTCCAGCGCCGCCGTCGCCCAGCGGCCGGGAACACGGCACGCCTTCAGCGCGGGCGCGCCGGGCATTGCAATCCAGTCGGCGGTGAGCGAGGAGGATTGGGAGCGGCTCGCGCCGGGCCAGCTCTACCGGGAAGAAGCTGCTGCAGCGCGCTTGCAGGGCTTCGCCACCAGCCACGATGAGGTTATCGCCGGCCTGTCGTCCGTTGCAGCTCCCATCCGGCTCGCCGGCGGACTGCCTGCGGCGGTGGCCGTCGTCTACATCCGCTCAGCCCACCCGGAGGCTGAACTCGGTCTGCGGATTGCGGGCAGCGCCCGCACCATCGAGGAACAGCTCAGCTGACTTCCGCCGCGTCAGTCCTGCTGGGCAGCACCACGGTCGACACCACGCCCAACAGCAGGAGTACGACGGCGGCCGCCATCGGAACCGCGAAAGCTTCACGGACGCTCGCCTCCGCCAGCGCTCCTGCTATGGACGCTCCAAGCGCCGTGCCGGCGACAATGCCGCTAGCCAACAGGGTCATCACCGTGCCGACCAGGTGCTTCGGGGCCACGAGTGAGCCGACGCTGAAAATTGTGACCATCGTTGGACCGACCGGGATCCCGAGGATCAGTAGTGCTGCGAGCATGAACGGAATGTCCAGAGCAAGGAGGGGCAGGAAAGCGGCCGCGCTCATCATCGCCGCTGAAGCCACCCACCGCAGTGGGTGGCGGAATCGCTGTGGCCAGTACGCTACCGACAAGGCGGTGAGGGCGGAGCTGACGCCCATGACGGCATACAGCAGGCCCGCCGCCGTCTCCGCTCCGAAACCTCCGGCGAAGGCGATCAAGGCGGTCTGGGTCGAACCGAAGAAGGTGCCCATCATCACCATCCCGAGAACCGGCAACGCCACAAGAAAACCGGTATGCGCTCTTCGCTGGGTCTTCACCTCCGAGCTTCGCGTCCGGGGGCGGCGCCGCAGCGGAATTACCGCCCGTTCCGTTGGGTGCACAGCGAAGGCGGAAACAAAAGCCAGGGTCAGTGCTGCTGCGAGTGCTAGCGGCAGCCAGGGCGCAATCAGGCTCGCCAGCAGTCCCACCAGCGCAGGACCCAGCACGAAGGTCAACTCATCGGCCGTGCTCTCGTAGGAGAGCGCCGTGTCGAGATCCGTTGGTCGTTTGTCCTGGGTCAGTGCCATCCAGCGAACCCTTGCCAATGGTCCGATTTGAGGGCAGGTGGCGCCCACGAGGAAGGCAGCAATGAGCGTGGGAAGCAGCCCTGTTTCGATGCCCGACACGCCGCTGACAATGATCAGACAGACGATCGCCAGGGTATTGAGTGCGGCTGACAGCAGCAGGACCGGGCGTTGGCCGTAGCGGTCCGCCAGGAAACCGAGGACCGGCGCGCCCAGTGCAGAACCGACGCCGACAGCGCCGGCTGCAAAACCACCGAAAGCGTAGGAATCCGTGCCGGCTGTCACCAGGGTGAGCGCTCCAACGGTGAGCATCGCCAGAGGCAGGCGGGCAATCAAGCCGAGTGGAAGGAAACCTGCGCCTGCAATCTCAGGTAGCCGGCCGAAACGTCCGCGGTGCGAGGTATCTACTTCAGGGGTTGGTGTAGCCATGTGCACTCCGGGTGCTATGAAACGCGCATCGTCCCTCCTCCCGATGCGCCCAACCCGGTAACACCAGCAATTTTACACTCGCTGCAGCTGATTGACGAAGCGCACGGTAGACCCTGTCCGGCTCTTGGAAACGTGCAGCTGGGCGGGGATCCGCTGCATCAGGTCGGCAACATGGCTGACGAGTCCGACTACACGTCCGCCGTCACGCAGGCTCTCCAGGGCGTCCATCACCTGCTCGAGGGAATGCTCGTCGAGACTTCCAAACCCCTCGTCAACGAAAAGCGTCTCGATATCCAGGCCGCCTGACTCCTGCTGCACGACGTCGGCAAGCCCCAATGCGAGCGCCAATGATGCCATGAAGGACTCGCCGCCCGACAGCGTTGCCGTATCCCGGTGCAGTCCGGTCCAGCTGTCAATGACATTCAAACCAAGGCCCGATTTTCGATTTCCCGACTTGGAATCACTGTGGACCAGGGAGTACCGGCCGTCTGACATTTTCTGCAGCCGCTCGGTTGCGGCACCTGCAACCTGTTCCAGGCGGGCCGCCAGCACATAGGTCGCCAAGCTCATCCGATACAGGTTCTCGCCGTTGCCCCTGGCTGTGTCAGCAATCGACCTGGCGAGCTGGTGAGCGTGCCGCAGCGGCACGAGCCGTTCCTCAAGCGCTGCTGCCCTGTCCGCATAGGAGCCCATCTGAACCACTGACTGCTCCAGCAGCCCCACCTCCAGGACAGCCTGGTCAAGAAGCTTCGATGCGTCCGCTTCCTCGGTCGCGGCCGACGCAATGTCATCTTCGTTCGGCACGGGGCTGCCGTCCTTCTCCAGAATGGCGGCGGCCAGGTTCTCCGGCCGCTGCAGGTCCCGTTCGATCCGATGAGCAGAATTTTCGGCATCGCGGATGGCCCGCTCCGCGGTTTCGGCCTCCGTGCTGGTCAGCAGCGCGTCGCGGACGGCTTCCGCTGAAGCGAAGTCCGTTATAGACAGGCGTGTCCGCAATGCAGCTTCGGCCTTGTCAAGGTTCTCCTCTGCCTGCTCACAGCGATTCAAGGCAGCGCACACCGCCCCAAGACTCCGCTCCGTTGCTTCGAGCGCCGTGATTTTCTTCTCAACGGAATCGTAAGAACCACGCACGTCGGACAGCTTTGCGGCCAACGCCGCCTGCTGCTCCGCGAGTGCGGCTAGCCGTGATGATTCTTCTGCCTGAGTCCGCGCAAGGTCCGCCTGTTGCTCCTGCAACCTTGCAAGCGTTGTATCCGCCGCGGTCTTCCGTGTGCTGAGGTCGGTGGCCAGACGGACCGCCTGTTCCGCTTCCGCATGCTCCTGCTCAAGGGACACAAGCGTAGCGCGAAGCTGCCCGGCATCGGCGTCGCCGCTTCTGGCGCGTAGCCCGGCGGCCTTCAACGCGGCCTCGTCGCGGGCCGCGGCGGTCTTCCGCAGCCGGTTCTCGGCTGCATCCTGCTCTTCCCTGGCAAGTGCTTCGTGTTCGCGGGTGACGAGGGACTGCGGATCCGCAGCTGCAGGCGCCGGATGATCCTCACTCCCGCAGACGGGACAGGGCTCCCCTGCATCCAACCGCTCGGCAAGCTCCGCAGCTGCCTGTTCCAGACGCGCCTGGAGTTTCCGCAGCCAGTCATCTTTCGCTGTAAGAAAGAGTGCCTGATGCTCCTGCTGCAGCTCGTTCAGCTCACGCACAGCACGTTCCGCACTGTCCGCCTGCCCCAGCAACTCCAACCGGCTGGCCGCTTCGATGCACTCCGTTGCCAGTCGTCCTTCACGGGCTGCCATCACCTGCGCGTCTTCCAAACGCGATGTCAGTTCGACGTATTCCCGCCGCAACTGTGCATCTGCTTCACTGCAGCGCGCTGCCTCGGCCTTCTGACGCTCCAGAGCAGTCTCGGTCAGACGAATCCTTGCTGACAGCTGGCTGAGGTCCTTCTCCAGCGGCAGGGCTGCGCGCGTCGCGGCCAAAGATTCACGAACCACCTCGTGAGCCCGTTCGAACGTGGCCAGCGACCGCAGGGAGTCGGGATGGAGAACCTCGGGGACTTCCTGCCGGACTGCAGGATCGGCTTGCAACGGACGTGCTGCTGATTGCAGGCCCTCCCGCAGATTATGCACCTCTGCAGCCGCCTCGTCCCTCGATTGCAGCGCTCCCTGGAGGATTTGAGCGCGTTGGTGATCTGCCAGCTTTGCCCTCAGAGTTCCAGCCCCGACCAAGGCACCCTGGTTAGCCTGCGCTTCTGAAACCAGCTCGCGGAACGTCAGGCGATCCCTGCGCTCCGCCTCAAACCGGGAGCGCCTCTCTGCGGCGGCATCGCGCAGGATCCTGAGCTCGCGGGTCCTTTTCCGACCCTCAGCCACGGCCGCCGTCAGCAGGTCTTGAAGAAGCACGGGATCAGGCGTCCAGTCAACGGAGGCACTGCCCTCGTGGCCGGAACCATCCGGTTCTCCTTCCGGGTATGACGCCGGGGTGCTGGACTGCCGGGGCGTCAGGCCGTGACGTTCAACTTCCTCTGCAGCCCGACTGAGGAGGGCCTCCAGCTCGGTCTCGGCCTCCTGGAGCCGCGCGGATGTCCGTGCGGAGTGCTCTGCCAGCATGTGTTCCATAGTCGAGAACCGGTCGGTTGCGAACAGCCGCTGCAGGAGCTCGCCGCGAGCGGCTGCATCCGACCGGAGGAAGGCCGCAAACTCTCCCTGCGGCAACATGACGACGCGCGTGAACTGTTCACGGTTCATTCCCAGAAGATTCTGGAGCTCCGCTCCCGCTTCATCATTGCGAGTGGACCGGGTTACCCACTCGCCGGCAACCCTTTCGCGCAGCAAGGTCTTGGCCTGCTCTGTGGTTGTTCCGCTTCCGCGTTTGGACGGCCGGTTCCAGGAAGGGTTTCGGGTCACTTCCAGACGCCGGGATCCCGCCGAGAACTCACACACCACTTCCGGCGCAAGCGCATCGGGGGCGTGGTCGCTGCGCAGCCGCTTCGCGTTCTGACGTGCTCCCGGAACGGAACCATACAGCGCGAAACAGATGGCATCGAGCACGCTGGACTTACCCGCCCCAGTGGGCCCGTTCAGCAGGAACAGGCCCTGTTCGGTAAGGGCGTCAAAATCGATGTGCTGGCGCACGGCAAAGGGCCCGAAGGCCTGTATCTCAAGTCTGTGGATTCTCATGCGCCGCTTTCAGCTGCCCGCAGGGCGTCGATCGTCTCAGCGAACAGGGCTGCCTCCTCGGTGCTGGCACTGCGTTGACGCACGTGCTCAAGGAACCCGCAGCAGATGGCAGCATCATCAGCGGCCTGGGCGATCCGTTCACTGTAGGTACGCTCTTCCCCCGCGCTTCGGGAGGGTTCGAACGCGAGCACCAGGGTTCCGGGAAACCGTGCCCGCAACCGTTCCATGGCCTGGTGCGGCCGCTCGGCATCGGTGAGCGTCACCTGGCACCACGCGTTTTCTGCCGCTGCGTGCTCCGGCGCAGTGATGAGCTCAGCGATAGGACCGCGCAGGATTGCAAGCTCGCGTTGCGGGGCCCACTTCACCGGCTGGATTTCACCTACCCCACCTTCATCGATGTCTACCAGCCAGGCTCCCTTCGACTGCCGCGCCTCGGAGAAGGAATATGCCAGCGGAGATCCGGAATAACGTACCCGCTCCTGCAACTGCTGCTGCCCATGGAGGTGGCCCAGCGCAACGTAGTCAAACCCTTCGAAGAGGTTCAAGGGCACAACGCCGAGACCGCCCATGCTGAGCTCCCGCTCGCTGTCCGAGCCGACGCCGCCACTGGCGAAGGTATGCGCCATGACGACCGAGTGCACGATTGATTGCGTGCGGCGCCGCCGCATGTCCGACCTGATCTGATCCAGCGCAGCAGCAGTCACTGCCGTATGCGTGGAACTCTCACAATTAAGCGGATCCGCAACCATCCGGGGTTCAAGATATGGCACACCGTAGACGGCAACCTCAATGCCCTCGTCAATTCTGAAAACGGCAGGGCGCCCGATGTCTTCCAACCGGGTACGGAGGTGGACCCCTCCGCGCTCAATGAGCTTCCCGCCGAATCCCAACCGAACTGCCGAGTCATGGTTGCCGCTACTGACCACCACCTGCGCGCCGGCTACCGTAATCCGTTCCAATGCCTCGTCGAAGAGCTCGACGACGTCAACGCCAGGCAAAGCGCGATCATAGACATCACCGGCAATAAGCACCACGTCCACGTTCTCCTCGCGGACCGTCTTCTCCAACTGATCGACGAAAAGCCGCTGAGCCTCGAGCATCCCAACACCGTGGAAGGAGCGGCCCAAGTGCCAGTCTGACGTGTGCAATAACCTCATGATTCCAAGCTACCGGCCGTCTCCGACAGTTTCGGACGGCAACGCCGAAGCACCGGTTGGAACGCCGCCTGGACGGTCGGTACGCGCTACGGGGTGCCGTCGTCGTCATGGGTGTCACGGCGGGCTGCCAGCGTAGCGGCGGCTGCCGCGGAACCGGCTGCAGTGTCGCCGGTTTCCGGAGCGCCGTTGTCCCCCGCCGGGGCGGACACGCTCTGCCGGCTGTGGATCGCGAGGTCGAAGCTCCGGTAGAGCAGGCCCGCGATTAGCGCACCGAGCAGGGGTGCAAGCCAAAAGAGCCACAGCTGCTGGACTGCCCACGCCTCGGCGAACAGTGCCGTTGCCGTGGACCGGGCAGGATTGATCGCGCCGTTGTCCATGGGAGCGAGCGCGGTGAGCAAGACGGCGTATCCCAGGCCGATGGCGAAGGGAGCCGCTGCACGTGAAAGTGACCGGCCGGTCGATCCAAGCACTACTGCGGTCAGCAGAGCAGCCGCAGTGACCTCGATCAACAGCACACTCGCGATCGGGAACTGGGTGGAGGAGTGCTCCGCATATCCGTTCGCCGCTGCCGAGAACAGCCCGGCAGTCTGGATGTCCTGCGGGTGCGCGCTGAAAATCACCCAGAACAGGCCGGACGCCGCAAGCCCGCCAAGAACCTGCGCCATGATGAAGGGCAGCACCGACCTCCACGCCAGGCGCCCGGCCATCGCCAGTCCGAGGGTGACAGCGGGGTTGAAGTAACCGCCCGATAGCCGGCCGAACGCGGCGATGGCCGCGGCCAGGCCCAGCCCGAATGCCACACCGGGAGCAATGCCGCCCTGCGGATTGAGCATGGTCACGCCCAAGCCGCCCAGGATCACCAGAAACGATCCAAGCGCCTCCAGCAGGGAAGCCGTGATGAGGCCCGGGCCGTTGTCGTCGTACCGAGTGCCCGTGGCGGGCTTTTCCTGGCTGATCGGGTGCATGGTGGTTGATTCCTTCGATGGTGGTGCGTGCTGGGCACGAGGCAAACCCGTCAAGCGTTCCACTCGTATCTGGGCGTTTCCTGAAGGCATCGTGGCAGGGATCGGCTGGGCGGACTGCCTAGACTAGCGGGGTGACATCTTCTGAATGCTTCCCCCCTGCATTGCGCAGCAGAATCACCGGCTCGATCCTGGCCTGTGCACTCGGTGAGGCTGCCGCAGGATCACCCGATGCGTCTGTCTTCGGCGATGCCACCGCACTGACGCTCTACACGGTCGACGGCATGACTGAAGCGCTCGAGTGGGCCAACGACGGCGTCGCAGCCGATGAAACCGCCTGTCTCTGGCTTGCATACCTCCGGTGGCTCGGGACTCAGGGAGAGGCACCGCCGTCGTCCGCTCCCGCTCCTCCTGCCCGCTGGATCGACAGGCAGGACGTCCTGCATACCCGACGGCACTCGGACGCTGCCAGCATCCGTGCGCTCAGAAGCGGCGAGATGGGCAGCCGTCAGCGGCCGCTTGAAACGGACGACGACGGCCCCGGTGCGCTCCAGCGGTCCGCACCCTTCGGCCTCATCGCCAATGTTCCGCCCGCGATGGTCGAGAAGCTCACACTCGATGCCGCAGCGATCACACACGGCAATCCCGCTGCCCGGATTCCCGCAGCAGTCTTCGCCGGCCTGATTCATGCGATCGCCCACCGGGAACTCTCGCTGTCGGACGCTGTAGCCGACGCTGCAGCGCACGCGGCGGCATTGGGGTCGACCGACCTCTCGGTCCAGCTCACGAGTCCGGATGCCGGCGCGCTCCCGACTGCTTCACCGATTGCCGGAAACATCCTGTGCGAGGCAATCAGGCTGGTGCTTGCCACCGCAACCGACGACGACGCTGCCCATGTGAGCGCTTTCCTCGCCGCTGCTGCGGAGCAGGATGCGCCTGCAGCGCGGGTTACCGGAGCTGTTGCCGGTGCAATCATCGGCGCACTGCATGGACGCGATGTACTCCCTGCCGCCGCAATTGATCAGCTCACGGGAGCACGGGCGGTCGAGGAATTAGCCGGCCGCTTCGCCTCCGAAATGGGCGCATAGGAAAGGCTCTACTGGCTCGTGACGGGCCAGCGTCCCTCGGTCATCTGCAGGAACTCTGCTTCCGAGAGCACTTCAATGTTCTGGCCCCGGCCGTGAAGCTCCATCACGCGTCGTGCCTTGCCCGTTACCCGACCACTGCGCAGATCTGCGGCAACGAAACCGTTCCCCACCACCAGCACTGTGGTCTTGCGGGTCACGGCGCTTGCCGGTTGCGCTCCGAGCACAGCGGCCCGCTGCTTTGCCTGCGGCCGCGGAATCCCGAGGTCGCCGGTGAAGACAACAGTCTGCCCGTACAACGGGTGTGTGGGATCCGCAGCCGGGTTCGGGTCCGGGTTCAGTCCTTCGTCCGGCCAACCTGCCCAGCCGGTGGCGGGCCCCCGTTCCAGCGCCGTACGGGTCGCCTTCGAAAGCTCGGAAATTCCTGGCTCGTAGGCTTCAAGACGGGACAGCTTCAGCCGGTGCCCGGATACAAGCTCCTCGAGCGTCGCCGCTTCGGCGCGACGCGCGATGTCCACCAGAATTCCTGCGCAGGCGCGGGCATCCTCAACAGCGTCATGGTGGTTCACCAACGGCACTCCGGCAGCTTCCGCCACGTAAGGCAGCGAGTAGGAGACAAGGAAGTAGCTGCGGCGCGAGAGCAGAACCGTGCAAGCGTAGTCGTAAGCAGGACCGGCCAGGTTGGACACTTCAAGCGCCGAACGGATAACGCCCATGTCGAAGGCAGCGTTGTGGGCCACTACGACATCGCTTCCAATGAAGGCACCGATCTCCGGGAACAGCTCACCGAAAGTCGGCTGGTGCGCCACCATGTCGGCGGTGATCCCGTGGATGGCGACGTTGCGGGAGTCGAAGTGGTCGTGGCCTGCCGGCGGGCGCATCAGCCACTGCGCTTCCTCGACGATTCGGCCATTGCGGACCTTCGTGAGCCCTACGGCGCAGGGCGATCCGCGAAACCCGTTGGCAGTCTCGAAGTCGATGGCCGTGAACTCAATTCCCACCCGCTCACGGTATCCGGTGGAGAAGCGTAGGCAGTGGAACCGACTCCGCGTGGCGGGGCCGGTTCCACTTCACGGCGGAACCGACTAAGGCTCTGCCCGACGCAGGGTGAGGAACGAACCGCCGGCAAGGGCAAGGGCCAGAACGGCGAGCCAGCCGGCAACTGTTAGCTGCGTCTGCGAACCAAGGAAGGCTCCGACCTCGGGCCAGGCGCTGCGTGAGCCGATCAGGTACAGGGTTCCCACCAGCGCAAGAGCCACACTGATTCCGGCGATCAACAATCCCGTTGCCTGCCAGCGCTTGTAAATTGTGGCTGACCAGAACCCGATCAGGAAGAGAGCCATCATCACGGCGAAGTAGAAGGCTATTGGTTGATACCAGGGGCCGTCCGCAATCCAGTCGAGGGCGAAGAAGCTTCCGCCCACTCCCCAGCCACCGGTCCCCTGCTCCACCAGTCCCAGCAACCAGTAGGTCACGGCGGTGATAAGCGCTATCAGCGAGAAGAGGGACAGGGTGCCGAGAAAGAAGGTGCGCCGGGTGATGCTCAGTCCCTGGGAGAACGGGAAGGTGAGCGTCAGGGACTGGATGCCCAGGGCGAAGAAGTACCACATGACAGCCTGGGATCCGCCTGAGATGCGCACCCCGCCGTCGTTCGGAATGAACGACCAGATGATCAGGGTCAGCAGAAAGGATGCGGCGAGGATGATCAGGGGTATCCCGATGAAGATCCAGCGGTTGGCCAGTTGCATCCGCATGACTTTGACGACGCGGTTCATCGTGCTACCTCCGAGAGGGGCCGGTCCGCGGCCCCGGAACTTGCCGGTGATGCGGACATGGTTCTGCGGACAATGAGTTGCTGCAGGGAAACGGGCGCGAGCTCAAGGCCGAGTTCAGCAGCTTCCCGGGTTTCGGACTCGTTCAGCGTGCCGAGTGCCGTTACCGACGCCAGTGAAGCGAAATTGTCTGCGTGGACCACCTCGCGGCCGCCGAGGAAGGTGCGAACCTTCTCGGCCGAGCCCACTACCGTGAATGCTGATCCGCGGATGGTTTCGGCGTCATCATCCATGATGATCCTCCCCTGATCGATCACGATCACGTGCTCCAGCAGGTTCGCTACTTCGTCGATCAGGTGAGACGACAGGACCACTGTGCGCGGGTGCCGCGAGTAGTCCTCGACCAGGCGGTCGTAGAAGAGCTGGCGTGCAACCGCGTCGAGTCCCAGGTAGGGCTCATCAAAGAACGTGAGCTCCGCGCGGGAGGCCAGCCCGATGATTACTCCTACTGCTGAGAGCTGGCCTCGGGACAGCTTCTTGATGTTGCGGCGCAGCGGAAGCTGGAAATCCGTAAGCAAGCGATCCGCAAGTTCCTGGCTCCAGTTTGCGAAGAAGAGCGCGGCGGATTTGAAGGCGTGCTCCGCGGTGAAGGAGTCCGGGTACTTCTGGGATTCGCGGATGAAGCAGATGCGGTTGAGGACGCGCTCGTTCTCGTAGGGATGCTCGCCGAAAACCCGTACTTCCCCGGATGATGCGAAACCCTGGGCGGTAAGGATCGACATGAGGGTGGTCTTACCGGCACCATTACGGCCGAGGAGCCCGTAGATGCGGCCAGGCTCCAACGCGAGGTTGATCCCGCGCAGGGCCTCCGATTTCCGGTACTTCTTCGTGAGGTCGGTGACCTCGATGATGGTTTTCACTGCGCTCCCCCCTGCAGGGCGTGTTCGCCCTGCCTGATCATGTCTGCAAGTTCGTCCGGTTCAATGCCGAGCTTGCGGGCTTCCCTGGAAAGCGGCTGGACGTACTGGTCAAAGAACTGCTCCCGCCGACGCTGGATCAGCACCGTCCGGGCTCCGGTTGAAACGAACATGCCGATTCCTCGTTGCTTGTAGAGAATCCCGTCATCGACCAGGCGGTTGACGCCCTTTGCCGCCGTGGCCGGATTGATGCGGTAGAAAGCCGCAAACTCATTGGTTGACGGAACCTGGGATTCCTCGGCCAGGGTTCCGTCGATGATGTCGCTCTCGATGCGCTCGGCGATCTGTTGGAAGATCGGCCGACCATCCTCGATTAGCATGGCGATCCCGCACGGGGCCCACCGGCCCTGTCGACGGGGTTCGCTGGTTCATTACTCATGTAGCTAACCATATAACCAACGAGGCAATGTCAAGAAAGGAACAGGTGTGAGTTTCAGGCGGTGGTCAAGAGCGGCAGAACAGGTTCCTCACCGTTGACGCCGAGGCTCCACTCAGGCCGCTTAAACCAATCCGCCTGAAGCCGAAGGTGCACTTGCCTGGTCACCTCACCGGGCCGGGCGACAACCTCCGACACACCGTTCGCTTCATAGCCGAGGCTGCGCGAAACCCCGAGCGATGAGTTGTTCCACTCAGCTGCCTCCGAGAGCGCCGCGACGGCACCGAGGTGATCGAACGCGAACAGGAGTATTGCGGCGCGCATCTCCTTGCCGAGGCCCCTGCCCTGAACAGGCTGCGTGAGCCAGGACCCGCTGTGAACGGTGCGCAGAAGCGGGAAATCACGGGCGGAGACATCCTGCATTCCCACCACCCGGCCCTCAAAGCTCACGGCGAAATTGATTGTCCAGGAACCCGGCTCAACAGAGCAGCGCTGGCGCCACTGGTGCCTGACGGTCTCGCGGATCAACACGTCCCGCGGCGCGTCCGTCCACGGCACACCGAACGGCATCTTCGCCGGGTCATGGATTCCATCCAGCACGGCATCGATCAGCTCCGGCAACTGCTCGTCCCGAACCGGCGTGAGCGACAGCCGCGGCGTCCGGAGTTCCAGACCGAAGAGCGGCCACACGTCACTCAGCCGGGTCATGAGGCTTCGCGCTTGCGACGCACCTTCCGTACCTTGCTGACAATGAAGAAGGCAACCACCAGCACGACGGCGGCAATCACCAGTTTCTGAAAGATGCCCGCATACTGCTCCACCAAATGCCAGTTTTCACCCAGGTAGTAGCCGGATAACACGAAGATGGTGTTCCAAATCAGGCTTCCCGCGAGGGTCAGGCCAAGGAACTTCCACACCGGCATGCGTTCGATACCGGCAGGAATGGAGACCAGGCTGCGGAAAATCGGCACCATCCGACCGAAAAAAACGGCCTTGTAGCCGTGGCGGTCGAACCACGCCTCAACGCTGTCAACATCCTCAAGATCGACCAGGGGGACCTTGGACACCAGAGTCCTCATCCGGTCCCGGCCGAGCAGTACTCCCAGCAGGTAGAGCAGGTAGGCACCCACCACCGAGCCGGCGGTGGTCCAGAAGAGTGCTTCGAACAGGGTGAAATCTCCCCTGCTGGCCGTGAAACCTGCAAGCGGGAGGATGACCTCGCTGGGAAGCGGGGGGAAAAGATTCTCGAGGGCGATCGCCAGGCCCGCACCGGGTGCACCGATCGTCTCCATCATGGTTACCGCCCAGTCAGCGACACCTCCGAGTGTGGATTCATTCCCGGTCTGCAGGGGCAGGTAACTCATGATTGTTCTCATAACCCGGTTAAGTCTGCCCTATCAGGCCGCCCACACTGAAAGCGGCAACCGGGCCGCTGCCTTTGAACGGCCAGTCATCCCAGGAGTTCGACGATCGACGGCAACAGCGCCTCGAACGCCTGCCCCCGATGGCTGATAGCATTCTTCTCCTCCGGTGCCAGCTCGGCGCAACTGCGGTTCATTCCCAGGGGCTGAAGCGCGGGGTCGTATCCGAAGCCGCCCTCGCCCCGCGGCTCACTCAGAAGCGTTCCTTCCAGTTCACCACGCCTCACGACGTCGGTGCCGCCGGGTAGTGCGAGAGCCGCCGCGCAGACGAACCGCGCCTGCCGCCGGCCCTCCGGAATGTCGGCTAGCTGGCTGAGCAGGAGGTTCAGGTTTGCGGAGTCATCGCCGTGGCGGCCGGCCCACCGTGCCGAAAAGATGCCGGGAGCACCGCCGAGTACGTCGACTGCCAGACCGGAGTCGTCAGCGATCGCAAGGATGCCTGTTGCCTCTGCAACCGCACGTGCTTTGAGCAGAGCGTTCTCCTCGAAGGTTGTGCCGCTTTCCACCACATCGGGTGCGCCGGCGGTGACAGCGTCAATCACCTGGGTATCGACGTCGAGCCCCGGTACCTTTCCGCGCAGCAGCGAGCGCAGTTCACGCAGCTTGCCCGCGTTTCGCGTTGCGAGGACCAGTCGCGGCGCAGCGACAGGATGTTCAGACACCGGCGGACTCCCCCAGTGTCTCGCGCTGCATCTGGGCAAGCTGGGACGTGCCCAGCAGTGCGAGATCAAGCAGCGCATCCAGTTCCGCCCGGTCAAAGGGTGCACCCTCGGCTGTGCCCTGAACCTCGACGAAGCTTCCGCTTCCCGTGACCACGACGTTCATGTCTGTCTCTGCGCGCACATCTTCGACATAGGGCAGGTCAAGCATCGGCACACCGTCGATGATGCCGACGCTCACGGCCGCCACGGTGTCCGTCAGCGGGCGGGAGGACTGCGGGATCATCTTGTGTTCCTTGGCGTAGCGGATTGCCTCCGCGAGCGCCACGTAGGCGCCGGTGATAGCGGCCGTGCGGGTGCCGCCGTCGGCCTGCAGTACGTCGCAGTCAAGAACAATGGTGTTCTCCCCAAGGGCCCGCGTATCAATGATCGAGCGGAGGGAGCGTCCGATCAGGCGGGAGATCTCGTGGGTCCTCCCGCCAATGCGGCCCTTGACGGACTCCCGGTCGGAGCGGGTGTTGGTCGCCCGGGGAAGCATTGCATATTCGGCCGTAACCCAGCCCTTGCCCTCCCCCTTGAGCCACCGCGGAACTCCGGTGGTCAACGACGCAGTACACAGCACCCGTGTGTTCCCGAATTCAATCAGCGCGGACCCTTCGGCCTGGTTGGACCAGCCCCGCGTGATGCTGATGGGCCTCAGCTGGTCAGGTGTCCGTCCATCCGCACGGACACCGTTGCTTTCGGAAGTCGATACAGGCGCAGAGTCAGGCTCGGAAGAAGAGGGGGAAGTCATGGTTCCAGTCTGCCAGAGCCGGTTCGGTGCGGGCTATTCACGCCCGCACGCAAACGGTCAGACCAGGTACGAGACCCCGGCAACCGCAACGGCGACATCCCCCGGATAACTGCTGCGTGCCTCTTCCATGGTGAGCACGGCATCGTTCCACACCGGTAGGTGTGTCAGCAGCAGCCGCCGCGATGAGGCAGCGGATGCGACCTCCCCGGCGCGTTTCCCAGTGAGGTGGACGCCACGGATGGCATCGTCCCTGCCCTCGTGGAAGGCTGCTTCGCACAGGAAAATCCCTGAGTCGGCGGCGGCCTCGACCAAACCGTCACATGCGTCTGTATCCCCCGAGTAGGTGAGGACCCGCTTGCCGCCCGGAGCTTCCGGATCCGTAACCTCGATGCGAAGGGCGTAGGCCTCGTCCACCGGGTGAAGGACGGGGTAGGGAGTAATGGTGAAAGGACCGACCTGCACTGGCGTGCGAGACGACCAGGCGTGGAAGTCGAAGTCATCGTGCATCCCCGGATCCAGGTCCAGCCCGTAGGCGGTGGCCATCCGGTCTGCGGTTCCGGCGGGACCCCACACGGGAATCCGCGGCTGGTTCCAGCCTCCCGGGTCCCAGTGCACTGCCACATGCAGACCGCACAGGTCCATGCAATGGTCCGGATGGAGATGGGTCAGCAGGACAGCGTCAATATCCCGCAGGTCCATATAGCGCTGGAGTGCGCCGATGGATCCGTTGCCGAGGTCGAGCAGGATCCGCCAGGTCTTGCCCTCCTCCTGCACCGTCACGAGGTAACAGGAGGCAGGCGAGTGAGGTCCGGGGAACGATCCGCTGCACCCGACGATGGTGAGCTTCATGGACGGCGGTTCCCGGCAGCGCCAGCGTCCGCCCGGGCCGTGGAAATCATTTCCGGCGTGATCCGAGCCATGCTTCCTGTCGGATACTGCGCGGACACATGGTCGACATGTTCCACGCTCAAGACTTCCGGTCCAAGGAAGCGCCGCGCCAGTTCCTCGAAGCGGGCTGCGTTGCCCGTAGCCACGAAGTGGTGCCGCGGCTGCCCGGATCCGGTGCGCAGGAGATTGTGGGACACAAGCGCGCGGTAGACGTCCTTGGCGGTTTCCTCCGCGCTGGAGACGAGGGTCACCGAGTCACCCATGACGTAGGAAATCACGCCTGTCAGAAGCGGATAGTGGGTGCAGCCAAGAACCAGGGTGTCGACGTCGGCATCCTGCAGCGGACGAAGGTAGCGGGCGGCCGTCTCGAGGACGTCCGAGCCGGCCGTGACGCCCGCTTCCACATAGTCGACGAACGCCGGGCACGCGGCGGAAAAGATATCGAGGTGGGGAGCCGCGGCGAAGGTGTCCTCATAGGCGCGGGATCCAACGGTTGCGCTGGTTCCGATGACGCCGATCCGTCCGGTCCTCGTCGAGGCGACTGCGCGGCGGACTGCCGGCTGGATCACTTCGATGACGGGAATTCCGTACCGGGCGGTGTAGCGCTCACGCGCATCACGCAAAACGGCAGCGGACGCGGAGTTGCAGGCGATGACGAGCAGTTTGACGCCCGAATCCACCAGTTCGTCCATGACACCGAGTGCGTAGGCCCTTACCTGCGCAATGGGAAGCGGACCGTACGGTGCGTGCGCGGTGTCTCCGACATAAAGCACCGATTCGTGGGGCAGCTGATCGATGACGGCCCGGGCCACCGTGAGGCCTCCGACGCCTGAGTCGAAGATGCCGATGGGGGCTTCGGTGGACCTCAGAGCGGCCAGTTCGGCAGCCTCGGAGTCGGCGGGGTCAGAACTCATGATCCTTTGAGGATAGGATGCACCGCCGGAGTTGGCTAAGCAGGAAGGCGTGTCCTTAATCACAGCGCAGCTCCGGTTTCCAGGCGGAAGCCTTCACCAGGACGGTCAATCGGAGGGCCCTGCCGATGACAGAAGAGCCTGCATCAGCCCCTCCTGCACCCACGTGACGAAGTTGTAGACCAGGGCAAGGTAGGACTCAAGATCCTCGGCATCCTCAAGGTCGGCGATCCCGTGCAGCCGGGCTGCATCCTCGTCTGTCTTGATCTCCAGGCGGTCCGCCAGCACCAGCCGGACATCATTGAGGGCACGGGCCAGCACCTGCGACTGGTCGGGATTCAGAACCATCTGCGGGTTCTCGAGCAGCAGCGCCGCCCCGCGCAGCGCACTGACCTTCTCCTCCCGTAGCGAGCGTTCGGTGAGGCGACGGAATTCCAGCGCGCCGTCGTCGTCGTTCCTTACTGCGTCCGGCAGCAGACGGATCACCGCGCTGTCCTCGGGCTTCACCGCCTCGAGGTCGAGGCCGATCAGCGCCGCCAGCGGATCCTCGTCCTCCCGTTTCTCGGTCTCGAGCAACTGCACGACGTCCGCGAACAGGCGCCGGAGCAGCCGCAGCTCCCCCGGTTCGAATTCACCGGCGATACCGCGCCGCGTTTTGCGAAATGCCCTGGCCACTGCTGCTCCCTACGCGTCCGCTGTCTGGAAAGTAGCCCACAGGCCGTACGAATGCATTGCCACCGTGTCACGCTCCGCCTGTTCGCGCGAACCGGTGGAGACAACCGATCTGCCCTGTTCGTGGACTTCCAGCATGAGGGTCCGCGCTTTCGCCTCGCTGTAACCAAAGTAGGTCTGGAATACGTAGGTCACGTAGCTCATCAGGTTCACCGGGTCATTCCACACGATGACCACCCACGGAACGGCGGTGTCGGCTGCCAGATCTTCTTCCGTCTCCTCAAGCTGGTGGGTTTCGGGAATTACGCCAACACTCATGGTCTCCATTGTAGATTGGCGCATGGTTCTGCCTGCGCTGCGCTCTTCGAGCCACCCGGAGCGCGAACGGGGCTAGAGTTTTCCTGTGAGCCCACATCGAACCTGGCAGCACCCCAATTCCGCGCTCTACACGGACCACTACGAGCTGACAATGCTGCAGGCCTCCCTCCACTCGGGGGCCGCGCATCGCAGATCGGTCTTTGAAGTCTTCACCCGGAGGCTGCCCGAGGGCCGCCGCTACGGTGTCGTGGCAGGAACCGGGCGCCTGTTGGAGGGCCTGGCGCACTTTCGCTTCGGGCAGGAGCAACTGGACGCTCTCCGCGCTGCCGGAGTCGTCGATGACACTACATTGGCCTGGCTGGCCGATTTCCGCTTCACCGGGAACATTTGGGGGTACGCCGAGGGCGAGGCATACTTCCCCTCCTCCCCCATCCTCATCGTGGAGGGCACGTTCGCTGAGGCCTGCATCCTCGAGACCTATCTGCTCTCGGTACTCAACCATGACAGCGCCATCGCCTCCGCCGCATCCCGTATGACCGGAGCAGCCGGGTCCCGCCCGTGCATTGAGATGGGTTCGCGGCGCACGCAGGAGGAGTCGGCGGTGGCAGCCGCCCGCGCAGCCATCATCGGTGGTTTCGCCACCACCTCCAATCTCGAGGCGGGACGCCGTTACGGCCTGCGCACCGTCGGTACCGCAGCGCACTCCTTCACGCTGCTACACGATTCGGAGCCCGAGGCCTTCGCGGCACAGGTGGCTGCCCTCGGAAAGGGCACGTCACTCCTCGTCGACACGTACGACGTCGAACAGGGCGTCCGTAACGCCGTCGCCGCCGGTGGGCCGGACCTGGGCGCAGTGCGCCTGGATTCCGGTGATCTCGTGGAGCAGGCCCGCTGGGTGCGGCAGCTGCTCGATGACCTGGGGAACCACCAGACGCGCATTGTGGTGACATCGGACCTTGATGAGTACGCGATCGGGCTGCTCGCCTCCGCTCCCGTAGACAGCTACGGTGTGGGCACGTCCCTCGTCACCGGCTCGGGCGCACCGACCGCCGGCATGGTGTACAAGCTGGTCAGCCGGACCGACGACGACGGCGCTTTCGTCTCCGTGGCGAAGGCGGCCAAGAACAAAACGTCAGTAGGCGGCCGCAAGTATGCGCTGCGACGCCTCAATGAGTCCGGCAGGGCGGTCGCCGAAGTCCTTGGCATCGGCAGCCACCCTTACGACGACGGCAATGACCGCACGCTGCTGCACCAGTTCGTGGCAGACGGCGAGGTGCTCCCCGGGTGGACAGGACCGGAGGGCGTGCAGCGCGCCGTCGAACGCCACCGCCAGTCCATGACGGAGCTGCCCGGCTCCGTGATGCGACTGCAGCGCGGTGAGCCTGCCATTCCGACCGAATACGAGGAGTCCACATGACACGCGCACTGATCATCGTCGACGTACAGAACGATTTCTGTGAGGGCGGCTCGCTTGCCGTAGAGGGCGGTGCGGGCGTGGCCCAGGCACTCAGCGACTACATCGACGCGCAAAGTTTCCACTACGACTACATCGTTGCCACCCAGGACTGGCATATCGATCCTGGTTCGCACTTCTCCGATCAGCCTGACTTCGTGGACTCATGGCCTGTGCACTGCGTTGCAGACCAGCCCGGCGCACAGTTCCATCCCGATCTGGACACCGAGAGCCTTGACGCCGTCTTCCGCAAGGGTCAGTACGAGGCGGCGTACTCGGGGTTCGAAGGCGTCCTTGCGCCTGAAGACCAGGTACCTACCGGCGAGCGGAAGATGGATGCAGCCGTCCCGGCCGCCGCGGATGACGCCGTCTCACTGGACGACTGGCTGCGCGAGAACGAGGTGGACGAAGTGGCGGTCGCCGGTCTGGCCGCGGACTACTGTGTACGGGCCACAGCGCTCGATGCTGTCGTGGCGGGGTACACCACGCGACTCCTCGTGGATTACACACGGCCTGTCCACGCCGAGCGCCTCAGTGAGGTTCTTGCGGAGCTTGAGGACGCCGGGGTCGAGCTTCTCGACTGATACAACCGGTCAGTGCGATTAAGTCAGTGCACGTCGGTCAGTGCACGTCGGTCAGTGTACGTCTCACGTGCGGCCGATGAACCAGTCCTGCAGCTTCTTGAGCCGCCGCTGCAGCTGTTCCTCGTTTGCCTGCGCCACGGCCGGGCCTCCGCACGCCTTGCGGAGTTCCGAGTGCACCACCCCGTGGGGCATTCCGGAACGAGCGGACCACGCCGAGACATTCTTGGCGAGCTGACCGCGCAGCTCTGTGAGCTGGCGGTGGTCCATCACCTCGGGGACCGCGGGCTCGTGCGCGGCAACGGGGCGCCGTCGTCGTGATTGCTGCTCCTGTTGGCGCTGCCGCAGCAGGACGCCCACCTGATCCGCATCGAGCAGGCCCGGGATGCCGAGGAAGTCCAGTTCCTCCTCGCTGCCCATCTCGCCGCCGGTGCCGAACTCTCCGCCGTCGAACAGCACCCGGTCAAACGAAGCCTGGGATTCGAGGGCTTCGAACTTCTGCTTGGTCAGCTCACCGGAGGCTTTCTCCTCACGGTTGGCAGCCTCCATCAGCGCTTCCTCCGGCGCGAAGCCGTCCTCGTTGTTGTCCGGACGGTCCAGTGCGTGATCCCGCTCTACTTCGAGCTGATTTGCCAGCGCCATGAGGTTGGGCACTGACGGCAGGAAAACCGACGCGGTCTCCCCGCGCCGTCGGGCACGGACATACCGGCCGACTGCCTGGGCGAAAAACAGGGGCGTCGCCGTGGAGGTGGCATACACACCCACGGCCAAGCGCGGAACGTCCACGCCTTCGGACACCATGCGGACAGCGACCATCCAGCGCGTCTCACCGGCAGAGAAGTCTTCGATCTTTCCGGACGCCTTGGCATCATCGGACAGAATAACCGTGGGGGATTCGCCCGTGATCTTCTTCAACTGCCCGGCGTAGGCGCGTGCATCATCGTGATCGGTGGCGATCACCAGGCCGCCCGCGTCAGGAACAGCGCGGCGGACCTCTGTGAGGCGTCGGTCGGCCGCCGCCAGCACTGCAGGGATCCACTCGCCGTTGGGATTGAGGGCCGTCCGCCAGGCCTGGGCCGTGATGTCCTTGGTGACGGCCGCCTCACCCAGGGAAGCGGCCATTTCTTCTCCCGCGCTGGTCCGCCAGCGCATCTGTCCGGAGTAGGCCATAAAGATCACCGGACGGACTACGTGGTCCCGCAGCGCGTCACCGTACCCATACGTGTAGTCCGACCGTGAACGGCGGATGCCGTCGGCGTCTTCGGCGTACTCAACAAACGGGATGGCCGCTGTGTCTGAACGGAACGGGGTTCCCGTGAGGGCGAGCCGACGCGTTGCCGGCTCAAATGCCTCGCGGATACCGTCACCCCATGACAGTGCGTCGCCGCCGTGATGAATCTCATCGAGGATGACCAGCGTCTTCGCCGCTTCGGTCTTGGCCCGGTGCAACATGGGCTTGCTTGCGACCTGGGCGTAGGTCACGGCGACGCCGATGAAGCCCTCGCCGTGCCGGCCGTCAGCGTTGCGGAAGTTCGGGTCGATCGACAGGCCAACCTTGGCGGCGGCGTCAGACCATTGGCGCTTGAGGTGGTCGGTGGGAGCAACAACGACGATTCGGTTTACGACGCGCCGTTCCACCAACTCGGTAGCCACCCGGAGCGCGAACGTGGTTTTACCGGCTCCGGGAGTAGCCACAGCAAGGAAATCCTGTGGTGAGTTGGCGAAGTACTTTGCGAGCGCCTCTTCCTGCCACTGCCGCAACTTGGGTGCAGTGCCCCAGGCAGCGCGTTCCGGGTACGCGGGCGGAAGTGCCGGACCGGCGCCGAACAGTGCGTTATTGCTCACTCTTGGGACGGCACCTTTCCTGTGTGGGTTGTTGCTGGGAGGTGCTCCGATTCACCTCGCGCAGCCCTCAACCCGGCCACTATACCGACTACCGCGAACACGCACAGAGCCAGCCAGATTGCAACAAACACCGGTATCTGGCCCGGCGCTTCCGGGTCCCTCAGGAGCGCGAAAAGGCCGCCTGCGCCGGCTGTTCCGACTACTCCGCCAAGCTGGTCGGAGAGCTGCAGAGCCGCCGAGTTGCGGCCCTGCTCCTGCGGTGCAGAGAGCTTCAGGACAAGCACCGATGTGCTGGACAACGTAAGCCCCATGGCAAAGCCGGCAGCGCTCCACACCAAAACGAGCACCCAGAAGGGCACCTCGGCAGCTACGGCCAGCGCAAGGCCGCCGATACACACGGACAGCAGCGAGGCACCGATCACGAGCAGCCATTGACGGCGGAAACTCACCTTGGCCTGCACGAAGGAGCCCGCGCTCCAGCCGATCGCCGCAGCGCTCAACGCCAGACCCGCGGTGGAGGCGCTGAGGCCTCGAGCGGAGACCAACATCAGTGGAACAAACGCCTCCGCGCCGAAGAAGGCGACGGTCATCAGCCCGCGGGTTGCGATGACGCTCGGAAGACCCGGTGCCAGCCGGACCGTGCCGGCCGGCAGCAAGCGGGGGAAGGAAACGGCCGCGGCCGCCAGCCCCGCGACGCCCAACATCACCAGGAGCCAGGCAGCAACAGGATCGGCGAATCCGTCAGAGGCGATTTTGGTCAGTGCGAACTGCGCCGCAAAAACGCCGCCCGCCAGCAGTAATCCAGTTCCCGCATTCCTGCGTGCAGCCCTGTCCAGCGGCTCCGGCGAACCTGCCACTTTGAGCCGTTCTGTCCGCGGCCAGACCAGGAGGAATGCTGCAACGATGACAGGCGCCACACCAAGGAAGACCCAACGCCAGCTCGCCTGCTCTGCGAGGACACCGGCAACGTACGGTCCGATCAGCGAAGGGACGACCCACGCCGCCGCAAGCCAGCCGAAGACCACCGGCTGCATCCGCTGCGGATAAGCCTTGGCAATGATCACGTAGACGGCAACGATCATGAAGCCGCCGCCAAGGCCCGACACTGCGCGTCCGGCAGTCATGATCCAGAATGCCGGCGCGCTCCCGGACACCGCCAGACCGGCGATCATGAGGCCCATGCCGACGGCAAGTGCAGGGCGGGGTCCACGCCGGTCGCACCAGATCCCGCCCAGGACGCTGCCGAGCAGCGAGGCGGTCAGATACATGGAGAACGCGAGTCCGTAACTGGATGCGCCGTTCAGTTCCGCTGCGACGGAGGGCATCGCCGTCACCACCGCCATGGCCTCGAAAGCGGCACAAGTGATGATGGCGATGACCCCGATTGTCAGGGGCCGCAGTGATGCCGACATCGCCCCGCTGCGCAGAGCCTGAGGGTGTGACATGGATTCCTCACGAGCATGCGAACGTCCGCCGGGATATGCCCGGCGGACGGATGGGAAAGGTGGCTAGGACTTGTCCCCTGGCCGCATCGAGTTATAAATTTCCTTGCATTCGGGGCACACCGGGAACTTCTCAGGATCCCTGCCCGGGGTCCAGACCTTGCCGCACAGTGCAATCACGGGTTCGCCGGAGAGAGCGGATTCCATGATTTTCTCTTTGCGTACGTAGTGGGCGAACCGTTCACGATCGCCGGGCTCAACTTCTTCACGCAGTTCTTCGCGTTCGATTGTGGCTGTGGACGTGCCGGAGTCCCCCGGCGCTCCGTGCGGGCTGTCGTCAAACGGGTCTGCAGGCATACTCATTCTTCCATTCTACTGCGCGGCACCCGGCACCCGCCCGGCCTACTTGTTGACGCTGACAGCCTGTAACAATTCCGGTCCGCGTTTGTCATACCAGGCTCCCCCAAGGCGGACACCTCCGATTAGCACTGCCGTCCCGAGCACCACTCCGGCGAGTAGTGTCAACCATCGGAGCACTGCGGCCCCAGTGACAAGATAGGCGATTGCGAGTGCGATTTCCGGCAGCAAAAGCACCATCAGGACCACCCAGCCGATCGCCTGGATGGCCAGCATCGAGAATCCCGTGCCGGGCGGTGTCTTGAACGGGCTTTCTCCCGGAAGCGGAACATTGTAGGTATAACGTGCCGAGAGAACGCTGGAGAAGCCGGCTCCCGTCAGCAGCGCTCCCAGGCTCAGCCCGAGCATCATGGGAAGATCCGCGAGCGATTCGCTCAACCAGAGCGGAACGATGGTGAAAACCAGCACCACGGGCAGTGCGAAAACCATCAGGGCGAGCACCCGGCCCGCGCGGTCGGCCGTGCCGCTGATTCCCGCCGAAAGGTGTAGCCAGAACGCCGTGTTGTCATATGAGATGTCAGCCGAAATGGACCAGGCGAGCAGGAACGCTGTGATGGGGCCCAGATAGTTGAGCAGGGACAGGTCACCGGAATCTCGGCTGATGAACCAGAGCAGAATCGGCAGCAGCGGCACAACGATGACGGATGCCGCATACCGTGGGTCGCGGATCCAGTAGGTGAAGGCCCGCGCTGCCACCGCGCCGGTCGGCGTTCCGGGAAAGCGTGCGAACAGGCCGAGGTTACCCGCCCCTTTACGGGTGACCGCGTTATAGGGCGGCGTAACCAGTGCATGGCTGAGGCTCTTGTGCCAGAGGTAGGCCAACCCGGCGATGGTTCCGATACCGATGCAGAAACGCGCCACCGCAGTCAGCGCATCCCCGGCAGCGAGGTCGGCTGGAACGGCAACGAACACGCCGAGCGGCGTCCACGCGAGGATGTCCGCAAGCTCCCCCGCGAACTCCGGCGAGTTCTGGAAGCCGGCAGTGATCCCGGCGAAGATCGGACCGAGAAGGATCAGCGGAATGATCGCAACCGTCGAACTGAGGTCCTTGAAGCGCCGCGAGGAGGAAAGCGCCGTGCCCGCCGTCGTGATCAGGCGGGAACCAACGATACACAGCAGGACAGCGCAAAGCGCGCAGACTATCGCTGCAACAGCTGCTGCCGGATACCGTATCCAGGTCAGCGCCAGGGTGAGGAACGCAACGAGGGTCACGATCCCGGGGATGCCTATCACCCCGCCCAGGGCGAGGCCGGCCATGAGCTGGCGCATGGGTACTGCAAACGTGACAAACCGGGCCGGGTCAAGCGTCATGTCCACCCCGGAGGCAACGAGAGGAATCACCAGCCAGCCGAGAACGGCGGCGGATCCGCCCAGCACAGCGACGGTCCGCATCAGGTCGAGGTCGAGCGTACCGAGGACGATCAGCCCCGCCACGATCAGTCCGAGCAGACCAAGACCGTAGAGACCACCGAGAACGACGCCGACCAACTGCCAGGTGCTGCGACGAAGGGAATTGCGCAGGAGTAGAAGCTTGAGTTTCAGGAGGTGCGCAACCACGACAACCCCTCCGCGGTGTTCCTGCCTCCGACAAGCTCCACGAACCGGTCCTCCAGGCTCGCGCCGCCGCGCACAGCATCGACCGTCCCCGCCGCCAGCACGGTACCGGAGGCGATAACCGCCACATGGTCACACATCCGCTGAACCAGGTCCATGACGTGACTCGACACGATGACGGTGCCGCCGGAAGCCACGTAAGTAGCAAGGATGTCCCGGATATTGGCCGCTGAGACCGGATCGACGGACTCGAACGGCTCATCGAGCACGAGGAGTCTTGGTGCATGGACAAGTGCCGACGCGAGCGCAATCTTCTTCGTCATGCCTGCCGAGTAGTCCACGACAAGCGTTCCTGCGTCCTGTGCGAGGTCGAGCGCCCGCAGGAGGTCTGCCACTCTTCCAGCGACCTCGTCCCGGTCCATCCCTCGAAGCAGGCCCGCGTAGGTGACCAGCTGTTCACCGGTCAGGCGGTCGAAGAGCCGGACGCCGTCCGGCAGGATGCCCATCAGCCGTTTGGCGTCCAACGGGCTTTCCCACACATCGACGCCATGCACCCATGCCTGCCCGTAGTCAGGGCGCAGCAGTCCCGTAGCCATCGACAACGTTGTGGTCTTACCGGCGCCGTTCGGTCCGACGAGCCCGTAGAAGGAGCCTGCCGGAACATCAAGGTCAATGCCGTTGACTGCAACCTTCTCGCCGAAGCGCTTCGCAAGTCCGCGCAGCACCAGGGCGGGCCTGCCCGCCGACGTCGAGCCACCGGCGGGCGGCTGGAGCGGTTCCTGGGCAGGCGGTGGCTCAGAAGGAGAATGGGAAGTCATACGTCAACGCTAACAACGGCGTCGGCGCTTGTTCGTCATCCGAAAGGACTAAAAACGGACGCACGGCGAGGATGGAGCAGGCGATTAGAACAGCGCCCTCGCCAGTGCGCTCCGCGCCTTGTTCACCCTAGGGTCAGTAGGACCGACGATGTCGAACAACTCAAGGAGGCGAACCCGCGCGGACTCCCGGTCCCCACCGGCACTGCGTGCGATGAAAGTGGTCAGTCGAGCAAACGCATCTTCGACATGTCCGCCCGAGAGGTCAAGATCCGCAACAGCGAGCTGCGCTTCGAGGGAATCGGGAGCCTCCGCGGCTGACGCGCGAACAGCGGTGGCGTCAGCGTCCTGAAGCCGCTGCATGAGCTGCACCTGGGCGAGCCCTGATTTTGCATCGGTGTCGGCCGGCTGCTCGGCAAGCGCCTTGCGATAGGCCGCGGCAGCTGTTGCGTAGTCGCCTGCTTCGATGGCGTCGAACGCTTCCTGATGCAGCGGCGGCAACGGCTCCTCGGCCGGCTCCCCGGTGGAAGTCGGCTCCTCGCCCGGAGAGTCATTGAGCGAACCACTCACGCCATTGGCCTGTGCGACCTTGAGCAGCTCGTCCACGTAGGTTCTGATCTGCGGTTCCGCGAGCGGGCCTTCGAACAGGGGTACGGGCTGCCCCTTGAGGACGCCAACGACCGTGGGGACGCCCTGCACCTGAAAGGCCTGCGCAATCCCCGGCTGCGAATCGAAGTCCGCGCGCGCGAGCAGGATCCTGCCTGCCTGTTCCACTGCAATAGCCTCAAGGGCGTAGAGGACCTGCGCCGAATGTTCGCTCCAGGACGCGCTGATCGCAACGATCACCGGCACCTGCGCAGACAACTGCACCAGCTGCGGGAAAACCTGCTCCGTTACGTCGACGATGTACGGGCTACCGCCTGCCGCTGGATCTGCGGAACCGGGGCCTTCAGCGGCGGGACCGCCCTGGCTTCCGGCCGCTCCGCCAGCCGACTGCGCTCGGGCCTTCAGTGCGGAAAGATCGACGGCGCCGCGCAAATTCATGGACGATGGCGCGGGGCCGCCCGGGATATTCGGAATGCTCATGCTTTCACCTTATTACTGGGGCTGGACCCATGGGCAACTCACGCCCATGGCAATGGCGGTCGTCAACGCAGTTCAGCGGAAAGGAGCTGCTGGGCAGCACCGATCACAGTAATCTTCTTCTCGCTGCCTGCAGCCGGGACGTACATCATCACCGCTTCGCCATACCGGACGTCGATGCCTTCCTCGGTGGACTCCTCGCCGGTGAGCGTCTCATAGACCGTTCCCTCCAGTGCGATCGAGTCGCCGGGGCCTTCCGGAACGCTGCTGTAAGTGTGCTCGAGGTATCCGAATACCATCGCTCCACCGTCACCGGTGGAGATAGCACTGGTGTGCTCGGCAACCGGCTCGTGGGTGAAAGTGATCTCGGCCGAATCATTCCCGGCGTCGGCTACAACGTCGGATTGGAAAGAGGTGATCGCGTCCGCGAAGGAGTTGGGTTCGAACGTCCCCGCGTTGCCGCCGTCCGGACTGGTCAGATAATCGGCGATTGCAGCAACCGCGTCCTGAGGAGAGGCAACGAGGTCCTCTCCGCCGTCGACCGGTATCTCCTGGAGCCCCTCCGGCGATCCCGCCGTAGGGAAGGTCGTGCCCGGCAGCATCTGGATAGAGGAGGTGAGCCTGTAATTGGACCGGGGATCCTCCTGGACAAGCACGAGGGCCTGCGGCACCGGGTTCGACTCCCCCTGCGTCAGCGCGACGACGGTGCGCGGCCAGTCATTTCCTGTGGGGATCATGCTCGCGAGTACCGGATCCGCAGCTACCGGCGTGGGTTCCGGCACATCGTCCGCCTGCGAACGGACGGAGTAGTTTGCGGTTCGCAGAGTTGCGGCGGCACCTGCGACACGCTGCTCAAGCAGCGTAGCGTCCGCGGCAGCGTCAGCCTCTGTCACGGAGGTGGCTACTGTTGCGAGGATCCGGTCCAGCTGGCTCTCGAGGAGAACCGGGTATTGCGTACCCTCTGCTTCCTCGGCCGGCGTTGCTTCCTCGCCCGGCGCTTCCTCGCCCGGCGTTGACTCGCCCGGCGTTGCAGATTCGGATTCCGACGCA
The DNA here is from genome assembly GCF_055657625.1 of Arthrobacter sp. KKT183. Lineage (NCBI taxonomy): Bacteria > Bacillati > Actinomycetota > Actinomycetes > Micrococcales > Micrococcaceae > Arthrobacter > Arthrobacter sp. KKT183. Next base: position 2,217,347 of record NZ_CM145770.1, read on the forward strand.
GTACCCACGGCCGTACCGGTCAAGCCAAGCGCGGCGGCCAGACCCAGTGCTGCCAACGGACGGACCTGGTGAGCAGAAAAGGCGGTTCCACGGCCTTGGCGGTGCGCCTGCTGGCGTGCGTAGGCGCGGGAGCCGACGGTGGCCGGTTCCCGCCGGGTCTTGCGCGGCTTGATGAAGGCAAGTGCGATCCCGAGAACCAACAGCAGAGCGCCGAGGATGAGTAACGGAACCGCCCAGGGAGTCGCCGTGTCGTTGGGGCTGGTGATTGAGACAGCAGTGGGCGCAGGATTTTCGCCGTCAGCAGCGATCAGGATGGACCACTCACCCTCCCCCGGGTCCAGCCAACGATGGGTCAAAGTACCGTCAGCGGTCTCCTCGCTAGTCCACAGATCAGACCCCGAAGGGTTCGGAACCGACTCTACGCCCTCCGTAAACTCGGTGAGCAGTTGATCCTCTCCTACGCCCGTGACCGTCAGGTGTGCTGCATCCGCCACCCAGGCATCGACGTCGGACGCCCTGCCGACCGCAAGGGTGAACGTGCCCTCCGACTGGACCGTGATGTCCATCTCGCCGTCGTCTGCCTCCTTGGCGCCGGCATCGATCACTGTGACCGGACCGCTGCGAACGTCTGCGGGGACGCCGACCGTTACCGTCTCCGACGGTGCCCACCACGTGAGCTGACCGATACCCAGTACGACGAGCAACGCACCGATCACCATGATCGGAGCAGCAAGAGGAAAGCGCACGCGAGAAACCTAACGTTGGATTGAGTCAAGCCCGAGCATTACCCCGAGAATCGGACCAGATCCCATCGTAACGAAAATGCACCCAGCGGACCCGTCGGCCGCCGACGCCTGCGAGGACCCCCTTGACAACGCGCGGCGCCGCCCAGGAGTTTCCGGCGGAGGGCCCGCCGCTCCTGTTACTGTTTCGCTAGTCATGCATCCGGCGCTGCCCGCGCCACCACGCAAATGAAAGCGGACACACGTGAGTGAACCCGAGGACGTGCCGATCAGCGAGCCGCTGCCTCGCCCGGCGTCATCAGTGAACTCCGCGCCGGAGGCTCCCCGCGTGGAAGAACCTGCACCGCGCGTCGAGGTGCGCCGGCGGGGACTGGGTTTCGCCATGGCACGCCTGCGGCATATGGTGCCGATGGCGCAGCCCCGGCCCAGGTTCGAGTTCCCGCCCGAACGCGGCGAGGATGTCCCGGTGGACGAGTCCGTAGCCATCAGCGACGACCGCCTCAAGTTCGGTGGCCCACCACCGCGATCGATGCGCCAGCATCCAATCCACTTCGGCTTCATGGCCAGTGTGGGCGCGGGGCTTGCGCTGCTGGCCTACTTCATGATCACCAACGTCGGTCAGCTTCTTGTCTGGATCGGCGCAGCGCTCTTCATCGCGCTCGGGCTGGACCCCATCGTTCGTTGGCTCGAAAACCGGAACGTACCCCGCCCCGCCGGCATCACGCTGGCCCTGGTGATGCTTGTCGGCATCATCGTCGGTTTCTTCGCCGTCCTGATCCCGACGATCGTTTCGCAGACCACCCAGCTGGTGGAGCGTGCGCCCGGTTACGCGCGGGAGTTCCTTGCGTCGGACTTCTTCCAGACGATTGACCAGCAGTTCGAGGTACGGGAACGCGTAACCGAGGAGATCAACAGGTTCTTCGCCAACTCCGAGGCAGTCGGCGGCATCTTCGGCGGCGTTCTGGGCGTGGGCACGGTCATCATCAACAGCCTGTTCGGCGTTCTCGTGATTCTGGTGCTCACGCTGTATTTCCTCGCTTCGCTGCCGGCGATGAAGAAATGGGCCTACCGGCTCGCTCCCCGCTCGCGCCGGCCCCGCGTCGAGCGGCTCGCCGAGGAGATCACACGCAGTGTGGGTAACTACGTCATCGGCCAGGCCTGCGTGGCCCTCCTGAACGCGACCTTCGCCTTCATCTTCATGACCATTGCTGATGTTCCATTCTCGGTCCTGCTCGCATTCGTGGTGGCAATGCTGGCCTTCATACCGTTGGTCGGCGCGGTGATTGCCGCCGCCGTCGTCAGTCTGGTGGCACTCACCGTCGGGTGGCAGACCGCTGCGCTGTTCGCAGTGCTGTATGTGGCCTATCTTCAGGTGGAGGCCTACTTCATCTCTCCGCGCATCATGCAGAAGGCGGTGGCGGTACCCGGCGCGATCGCCGTCATCGCGGTGATCGCGGGCGGGAGCCTGCTCGGAGTGCTCGGCGCGCTCATCGCCATTCCGCTCGCGGCCGGTGTGATGCTGCTTCTGAAGGAAGTTTTCATCGCCCGCCAGGACAATCAGTAGCAGCAGGTCCAGCTGCCGAAGGCGCTAGTCAGCCCGTGCCGTGGGTCCGTTCCATTCTGTTGCCAGGGCACCAGGCTTACCGAGTACGACGGCGGCGACCTCCTCCAGTACGCGGCTCACGTACTTCTCCCCCACCCACAGGTGCTTGGCGCCGTCCACCCCGGTTACCCGGGCCTGCGGCACCCGGGCGAAGCGGCTAACCGCCTCCGGCGGCTGAAGGTAGTCGTCGTGCTCGGGAACGAGGACATGCAGGGGCAGCTCCGCTTCCGCCCAGGAGTCGAGATCTGCGTCCGTGGCCCTGTGCAGCGGCGGAGACAGCAGGACGGCGCCCTCGATGTACTCGGCGACCGGCTCCCTCGCCCCATATTTCAGGCACAGCTCTGTGCCGAAGCTCCAGCCGACCAGCCAGACGTTGGTCAGGCCCTCGTTGACGACCCACTGCACCGCAGCCTGCAGGTCATGCTGCTCCAGGCCGCCGCCGTCGAACTCCCCGTCACTGCACCCCCGAGGTGAGCAGGTGCCCCGGGTGTTGAATCTGAGCACCGCGATGTCCGCCAGCGCCGGTAACCGAAATGAGGCCTTCCGGTAGACGTGGGAGTCCATGAAACCGCCTGCTGTCGGCAAGGGATGCAAAGTCACGAGCGTTGCAGCCGGGACCCTACCCACAGGTGCGGCAAACTCGCCCACCAGCGTCTTGCCATCCGCCGTCGTCAGTTCGATATTTCGGCGGTCAGCAGGCAAGACCGTACCCGCCCTGATTTCGGCCGGTTCGGAACTTTCGGAAAACTGGTACGCGGGCTCTGAGCTGGTCACCTGATCCAGTCTACTTACCCCGACCGGCGGGTACGCCAGCACGCCAGATGCCAGTGCCGCCGGTCGGCCAGCGCAGTCTCGGCTCCGAACAGCGAGTCTTCCTGCCACGCCACCAGATGGGCGACGCCGGGTGGAATGTCCCGGTGGCAGCCGGGGCACAGATAGTGCTTGGAAGCGTTCTGTTCGGTGATTCGCCGCACCGACCAGACGCCGTCACGACCGGATTCCCTCGTGGGAATGCCCGCCCTGGCCCGCTCCAGATCGAGCTCCGGCGCCTCGGACCACTTGCGGCGCGGCTGGGCGCGCGACTTCCTCGGCTGGTTCGAACGGGGCATGGATCAAGTCTGCACCGGGCGCCCTGAGAACGGGAAACTGCCCTGGGGCGGGTAGTGTGCACAGGGTGCGTTTAGTCATTGCCCGCTGCTCCGTCGATTACATCGGACGCCTCCGCGCCCATCTTCCCCTCGCGACCAGACTGCTCATGGTCAAGGCGGACGGCTCGGTTCTGGTCCATTCCGACGGCGGCTCCTACAAGCCGCTGAACTGGATGAGCCCGCCTGCCACCCTGAGGATCCTCGAGCCGGCAGCCGAGGATGCCGAGCTGGGGGTCACCGAAACCTGGAACGTCCAGCATGCCAAGAGCGATGACCGCCTGGTCATCAGCATCCATGAGCTACTGCATGAAAGTTCGCATGATCTCGGCGTGGACCCCGGCCTGATCAAGGACGGCGTCGAAGCAGACCTGCAGCGGCTGCTCGCGGAGCAGATCAGCCTTCTCGGCGACGGCTACTCGCTCATCCGCCGCGAATACATGACCGCAATTGGTCCGGTGGATATTCTTGCCCGGGACGGCGAGGGCCGCACGGTCGCCATTGAGCTGAAGCGCCGTGGCGATATTGACGGTGTCGAACAACTCACCCGGTACCTCGAACTACTGAACCGCAATCCGCTGATGGCTCCGGTCAAAGGCATTTTCGCGGCACAGCAGATCAAGCCCCAGGCGCGGGTGCTGGCTCAAGACCGGGGAATCGATTGCCTGACACTTGACTATGATGCAATGCGCGGTGTTGACGATGCGGATTCGCGCCTGTTCTAACCGCTGTCCGGATCTGGGGGACCGCGGTGACGGTTTGAACCGCTTACCGCAATCCTGAGCATCCGGATATTCGAATTCCCGCTTAACAATCGGTTTAATCGTCGGAATGTCCGTTGACCAGCCCATACGGCTATGTGATGCTTATTTCAGTCTTTGTGTACGTGGTTTTCATGCTCGCAAGACAGGTTGCGAGCGTGAAGCTTGTCGTAGGTGCAGGGTCGTTCTTGTCCTCGATGGAATTCACGCGAAGTAACTCGCGGTCGGCATACAGTGTGTCGATTCAGAAATATGTTCCATTATGAGGAGAAATATAAATGGCACAGGGAACCGTCAAGTGGTTCAACGCTGAAAAGGGCTTCGGCTTCATCACGCCGGACGACTCCGAGGGCGATGTCTTTGTTCACTACTCCGAGATCCAGACCGGAGGATTCCGGAGCCTCGATGAAAATCAGCGAGTACAGTTCGAGATCGGCCAGGGCGCCAAGGGTCCCCAGGCTACAGGCGTCACCGCGCTGTAACTCGAGTTGAAGCACATAGTTTGGGCCCCCACTTGTGCGGGGGCCCAAACTATTTAACTGGTTCCTGCTGCCCTGCCGTGCACGAACATCAGCGCCACGTACCGATGCCTATCACCGGGCCTGCTTCCAACCAGGAGGACAAACCGGCATAGACGTCGAACTTCATCGCGAGAAGCACCTCGGTCCCCTCGTAACTCAGCGTCACCACTATTGCCCCCGGCTGGATACGGGCCTTTTCCACCTCAGTGGGCTGACGCCAGCCTTTCAGTTCGAGCGAGCTGCGTAGGTACCGCTGACGGGGTCGTGGGCTGAGCGAGACCAGCCGTAACCACTCAAGGTGCTTGTCTGTATAACGACAAACCCCCATCCGCCAGCCCTTGCTCGGGAGGCGGATGGAGGCGTCGAAGGTTCCCAGCGCGGTGCGCAACTGAAAGCGGCGCAGACAAAAAGCACCGACCATGAAGACCAGCAGGGCAAAGAGCGCAGCAAGCGAGATGAACGTGATACCGATGCCGTCCATCAGGCCTTACGCTACTTAGCGTCTGCGGTCACTGAACCGCCGATCCTGGCATTGTCGGCAACAATAACCACACGGTTGCTGTCCACGGAGAAGAAGCCGCCATCAACGCCGACGATGAGCCGTTCGCCGGAGACCGGCTGGATGGCGAGCTCTCCTTCTGCGAGGATCGCGAGCACCGGAGAGTGTCCGGGAAGGATCCCGATCTCGCCGTCAGCAGTGCGGCCCTTGACCATGGTCGCCGCGCCGGACCACACGAAGTGGTCCGCCGCGACGATTTCGACTTCGAGTTCAGCCATGGAGCTTACTTTCCGCTCTGCTCTTGAATCCGTGCCCACTGACGCTCGACGTCGTCAAGACCGCCGATGTTGAAGAACGCCTGCTCGGCAATGTGGTCGAGATCGCCGTTGGCGATGGCGTTGAAGCCCTCGATCGTGTCCTTGATGCTCACGGTCGAGCCCTCGACACCGGTGAACTGCTTTGCCGTGTAGGTGTTCTGCGACAGGAACTGCTGGATGCGGCGTGCGCGCGAAACAACAATCTTGTCTTCTTCGGACAGCTCATCGACACCGAGGATGGCGATGATGTCCTGGAGTTCCTTGTTCTTCTGCAGGATCTGCTTGACGCGCACAGCGGTGTTGTAGTGATCGTGACCGATGTACTGCGGATCGAGGATCCGCGACGTGGAGGTCAGCGGATCGATGGCCGGGTACAGACCGCGTGAAGCGATCTCACGCGACAGTTCCGTGGTTGCATCGAGGTGCGCGAACGTGGTGGCCGGGGCCGGGTCCGTGTAGTCATCCGCCGGCACGTAAATGGCCTGCATCGAAGTGATGGAGTGGCCCTTGGTGGACGTGATGCGCTCCTGGAGGAGGCCCATCTCATCTGCCAGGTTGGGCTGGTAGCCCACGGCCGACGGCATGCGGCCCAGCAGGGTCGACACCTCGGAACCTGCCTGGGTGAAACGGAAGATGTTGTCGATGAAGAGCAGCACGTCCTGCTTCTGGACATCGCGGAAGTATTCCGCCATGGTGAGTGCGGACAGCGCAACCCGCAGGCGCGTGCCTGGCGGCTCATCCATCTGACCGAAGACAAGGGCGGTGTCCTTCAAGACGCCGGCCTCTTCCATTTCGACCCAGAGGTCGTTTCCTTCACGGGTACGCTCACCGACGCCGGCGAAGACCGAGGTACCACCGAAGTTGCGTGCCACTCGGGTGATCATTTCCTGGATCAGCACCGTCTTGCCCACTCCGGCACCGCCGAAGAGACCGATCTTTCCACCCTTGATGTAGGGGGTAAGAAGGTCAATGCTCTTGATTCCGGTTTCAAGCATCTCGGTGGAGCCCTCAAGCGAGGCGAAGGAGGGAGCCTTGCGGTGGATTGGCCAGCGCTCGGTGATCTCCAGCTGCGATTCCTCGACGTCGAGCGGCTTGCCCAGAACGTTGAAGATGTGGCCCTTCACGACGTCTCCGACGGGAACCGAAATGGCAGAGCCGGTGTCCTGAACGGTGGTACCGCGCACCAGGCCGTCGGTCGCCTGCAGGGAGATCGCACGCACGAGATTGTCGCCCAGATGCTGCGAGGTCTCGAAGGTGATCATGCGCGTCTCACCGTTGAGGGTCACCTCGGTGGTCAGCGCATTGTAGATGGCGGGAATGGCGTCAGCCGGAAACTCAACGTCGACAACCGGGCCGATGACACGGGCTATGCGGCCGGTCGCGCCGGGGGCAACTGAGTCCGTACTGTTCTCAACAGTCTGGGCAGTCATCTCTCTCACTTCATTCAGTAGATGGCGTGGTGCTAATGGTAGTGCGGTTGGGAACCCCGTGGGGTCCGCGGAGGCCGGGGGGGTCAGGACGCGCTTAGTGCGTCCGCACCTGCCACGATCTCCGAAAGCTCCTGCGTGATTTCCGCCTGGCGGGCGGTGTTGCGAAGGCGCGTGTACTTTTTGATCAGTTCGGTCGCGTTGTCGCCCGCCGACTTCATGGCACGCTGGCGTGCTGCGAGCTCGCTCGCAGCCGCCTGAAGCAGCGCTGCGAAGATCCGGGACTCGATGTACCGCGGAAGCAGCGCATCAAGAACTCTTTCGGGTTCCGGCTCGTACTCGTACAGGGGAAGGATGTCCGACTCGCTCGCTGCTTCCTCTTCGACAACCTCAAGCGGCAGAAGACGAATGACCGTCGGTTCCTGGGTGACCATCGAACGGAAACGCGTGTAGACGACGTGGATCTCGTCAACACCACCGTCCTCGAAGTCGGTTCCGAACTGCTCCAGAAGCACGGCGCCAACCTCACGCGCGGTCTCGAACTCGGGCGCATCCGTGCCGCCCGTCCAGACCTGCTCGTAGGGACGACCGCGGAAATCAAAGTACGCCTGGGCTTTCCGGCCGATCAGATAGGTCTTGACTTCCTTACCCTCCTCGCGGAGAAGCTCAAGGAGAGCTTCCGCCTGCTTCAGCACAGTGGCCGAGTAGGAGCCCGCCAGGCCTCTGTCCGAGGTCATGATGAGCACTGCCGCCCGCCGGATCTGCTCCGGCTCGGTGGTCAGTGGGTGATCAATCTCGGACTGCGACGCAACAGCGGAAACCGCACGGGTGATGGCATTGGCATAGGGCAGTGACGACGACACGCGGGCGCGTGCCTTGCCAATGCGAGAGGTGGCGATCAGTTCCATCGCCTTGAAGATCTTCCGCATCGACGTCGTCGACACGATCTTCTGGCGGTAGACCCGGATCTGGGCTCCCATACTTGTCCTTTCCTTCGTAGTCCCCACGAAAGGAACCACGGTTCAGGCATCGGGCGTTCGCGCGCGGTGCGCGAACGCCCGCGCCGTTAGCGCTTCTGCTTGACGATCTTTTCCTGGTCCACGGCGCCCTCATCGAGGGGGCTGTGTTCCTCGTGGCCTGCGACAAGACCATCATGACCTTCGCCGAAGAACCCCTGTTTGAAGTCCGTGATGTGGGACTTGAGCTCATCCACAGTGGAGTCTTCGAGCTTATTGGTCTGCGCCAGCGTGGTCAGCACTGAGGACTTGTGGCGCAGGTGCTCCAGGAACTGGGACTCGAACTTGCGGATGTCCTCAACCGGTACATCGTCAAGGTACCCATTGGTGCCGGCCCAGATCGAAACGACCTGCTCCTCCATGGGGAACGGCGCGTACTGGCCCTGCTTCAGCAACTCCATGAGGCGTGCCCCGCGGGTCAGCTGCTGACGGGAGGCAGCGTCCAGGTCCGAAGCGAACATGGCGAACGCCTGCATGTCACGGTACTGGGCGAGATCGAGTTTCAACGTACCCGAAACCTTCTTCATTGCCTTCACCTGCGCGGCACCGCCCACGCGGGACACGGACACACCGACATCAACGGCGGGCCGCTGGTTGGCGTTGAACAGGTCTGACTGAAGGAAGATCTGACCATCAGTAATGGAGATGACGTTTGTCGGAATGTAGGCCGACACGTCGTTCGCTTTGGTTTCGACCAGCGGAAGACCTGTCATCGAGCCCGCTCCCAACTCGTCCGAGAGCTTTGCACAACGCTCCAACAGGCGGGAGTGCAGGTAAAAAACATCGCCCGGGTAGGCTTCGCGTCCCGGCGGACGGCGCAGCAGCAGGGACACCGCGCGGTAGGCCTCTGCCTGCTTGGAGAGATCATCAAAGATGATCAGAACGTGCTTGCCGCCGTACATCCAGTGCTGGCCGATGGCCGAACCTGCGTAGGGAGCAAGGTATTTGAAGCCGGCGGGGTCCGAGGCAGGGGACGCCACGATGGTGGTGTACTCCAGGGCGCCCTTGTCCTCCAACGTCTGGCGAACGGCCGCGATGGTCGAAGCCTTCTGGCCGATGGCGACGTAGATGCAGCGGACCTGCTTCTGCACGTCTCCGGATGCCCAGTTGGCCTTCTGGTTGATGATGGTGTCCACCGCGATGGCCGTCTTGCCGGTCTGGCGGTCACCGATGATGAGCTGGCGCTGTCCGCGGCCGATCGGGATCATGGCGTCGATGGCCTTGAGGCCGGTCTGCATCGGCTCGTGCACCGACTTGCGCTCCGTTACGCCCGGTGCCTGGAGCTCGAGTGCACGACGCGCCTCTGCCTTAATCTCACCGAGGTCGTCGATCGGCTGCCCGAGGGGGTCAACCACGCGGCCAAGGAAGGCATCGCCAACGGGAACGGAGAGAATCTCTCCGGTCCGGTGTACTTCCTGACCTTCTTCGATACCGGTGTAGTCACCGAGGACAACGACACCGATTTCACGGGTGTCGAGGTTCTGGGCGAGGCCCAGCGTGCCGTCTTCGAAGCGCAGCAGCTCGTTTGCCATGACAGAGGGAAGTCCCTCTACCCTGGCGATGCCGTCACTTGCGGATGTTACGCGGCCAACTTCGACCCGCTCCGCGTTTCCGGGTTCGTAGGACGCCGCGAACTCGTTCAACGCATTACGGACGTCGTCGGCGTTGATGGTCAATTCGGCCATCTGCAGTCCCTGCTCTCCTGTGTTGTGACCACCGCCGGTAAGCGGTGACCGTGTTGTTTTCGTCTGTAGTCGAAGCCCGCGAGCTTCAGCGTTGCCCTGTCCGCAGCTAAACGGCCATCTTTCGACGGAGTTCGGACAGCCGGGTTACTGCCGTGGCGTCAACCACTTCGTCTCCCACCTTCACGCGAACGCCGCCCACGAGGGACGGGTCCACGTTGACATTGACCTTGAGGTCTCGCCCGTAGAGCGCGTTCAGCCCTGCCTGGAGCCGGGCCAGCTGCTCATCCGACAGCGGACGGGTAACGCTGACGGTAGCAATCCAGCGCTCCTGGCGCAGGGCAACAAGCTCAATGAAGCGTTCAGCCAACGCCGACGGCCGCAGGCCACGCGGCGACAGAACCGCCTGACGGATCAAAAGCCTGGCTTCATCTCCGGCCGAGGGAACGAGCTTCAGCGCAAGGGCCACTTTCGCTGATCCTTCTGCCTGGGGTTCAGACAATGCGCGCTGCAGATCGTGGTTCGAGCCAACGACGCTCAGGAATGAGAAGAGATCGTTCTCAAGTCCCTCGAGCCCTCGGATTCCCTGTCCCCTGTTTTCGGCCACCGCAATAGCGACGGTTGCGGCGAGCGCTTCCAGTGCGTCACCGATGTCGCGGGGCTTGGCCCAGCGGCGGGCAACGAGGTCGCGAACGATGTCCGACGCCTCCGGCGAAATCCGTCCAGCGAACAACCGCGTGGACAAAGCAACCTTCTGCTCGCCGTCGCGATTCGGGTCAGTGACGGCGCGGCGGAGCCCGGCGTTCGAATCGAGTGTGTCCAGCACACCGAACAATTCCTCGGCCAGCGTCAGCGATGCTGTGCCGAGACGAGGCTCAAGTTCCTGCCGCGCCGCCGTGAGGGACTGGCTTGATACGCCTGCCATTATTTGGCTGCACCTGCGCTCTGGGTAGCGGACTGCGCCTCCAGGTCAGCGAGGAAGCGGTCGACAACGCGTGCAGAGCGCGCGTCATCGGCCAGGGACTCGCCGACGATCCGGCTGGCCAGGTCAGTGGCAAGGGTTCCGACGTCAGCCCGCAGTGAGACAGCAGCTGCCTGACGGTCGGCCTCGATTTGTGCCTCAGCCTGCGCGGAGATGCGGTTCGCCTCGGCGACTGCCTTCTCCTTGAGCTCAGCCAGGATCTGGGCGCCCTCAGCACGTGCTTCCTCGCGGATGCGATTCGCCTCGGTGCGAGCGTCGACCAGCTGCTGCTTGTACTCCTCGCGTGCCGCGTTGGCCTCAGCCTGTGCGGCCTCCGCCTTTGCGATGCCACCCTCAATGGCTTCAGTCCGCTCTGCAAACGTCTTCTCAAACGCCGGCATGACGAACTTGATAACGATGTACATCAGTACAGCGAACCCTGCGACCGTAACCAATAGTTCCCATAGGTTCGGTGCGAGGGGACTTTCAGCTGCAAGTATGACTGCGCTATCCATGTTGTTTCACCCGTCTTTCTACCACTAGTCCGTTTGGTCAGCCAGCGACTCTTCTAGAGAACGAAGGCGAAGACCAGACCGAGGATTGCGAGGGCTTCGGTCAGTGCCAGGCCAAGGAATGCGATTGGCTGCAGTACACGCTGCGCCTCCGGCTGACGAGCAACACCGTTGATGTACGCGGCGAACACGAGGCCCACACCGATACCACCGCCGATTGCGGAGAGACCGTAACCTACGAGGTTCAGATTGCCTTCCATTTTTTTCCTTTCAAGATGCCGCGCTATGCCGGCAGGTTGGTTGGGATCATCCCCAGCGGGGAAGACTTTTGTTAGGTATTAGTGGGCGTCCGCATGAAGGGCGCCCTCGATGTAGATCGCGGCCAGCAGGGTGAAAACGTAGGCCTGGAGAACCATGATCAAAGCTTCGAGCATGTACATAGCAACCGCGCCGCCAAGAACCAAAACTCCGGTTCCCTGCAGGAGGATGTTGCCGGACAGGGTCATGAATTCGATCGCGCTGCCGGCCAACATCACGATGAGGTGACCTGCCAGCATGGTTGCGAACAAACGGAGGGAGTGGGTGACCGGACGAACCAGGAAGTTCGAAATGATCTCGATCGGAACTACCAGCGGCATGATGTACCACGGCACTCCGGAGGGAACCACGGCGAGCTTGAAGTAGCGCAGGCCATGCTTCTTCACGCCGACGGCAATCCAGAGGATGTAGAAGATGGCCGCGATCGCGTACGCGCTGCCAGGGTGGGAGAAAGTGGGGATTTGAAGCAGCGGGACCGCACCGAAGATGTTGTTCACGAGGATAAAGAAGAACGCGGTGAAGAGCCACGGCACATACTTCATGTACTCGCGTCCGCCGATGATGTCCTTGCCGATGGAGTTACGCACGAAGCCGTACGCGGCTTCTCCGAGGAACTGCATCTTGCCCGGAACAAGTTGACCACGGCGGGAGGCTATATAGAAAAATGCGCCGATGAGGATGACCGACAGGATGACCAGCAGCATCTGCTTGCCGAAGCCTGGCGCGAACCAAACGCCATATTCACTATTCCAGGGAAGAATGTTCGGCGGGTGCGCTTCTTCAATCGTGGGTGGGACAAAGCCCTCTTCAGTGGTGGTTTGAGCGGGGAGCGCAAGCGCGATCAACGCGTTTCCTCTCTGCAGTGTCCATCGTTGGGCGGAGTTGGATCGGGCACAGCGTTACTGCTCCGACGCATGAAGTTATGGGACATTACTCAGGGGAACCTTCCTCCGGACCGCTCCTGCGTTCCGGCGTTGATCCAGGACCGGAGGAGTTGGAACGGGTGAGGTTGTGCTTGTGGGAGAGATAAAAGCCGCCCACTGCACCCAAGAGGCCTCCTGCGAGCACGATCCAACGCGTCCCCAGGAGACTGTCCAGCCCCCAGCCTATCAAACTCCAGACTATGATCCCGCCAATGATGTAGCTGAAAACAGCTATTCCATCGTTGTACCCGGCTTCGCCGTAGCGACCGCGCGCGTCAGCCTCTGGGCGCTCATCGCCCGAGCCCGAGCCGGTGCTGGAGGCTCCTTTACGCACGTCCATCAACCGCCTGCGTTCCGGACGACCCGGTCGAGTCACAGTCGTTGTAGAGCTGGTGGCGCGCCTTGGCAAAAACGGTGACCTCGACAATCTGCCAAAGAACTACTGCTCCCACGGCCGCACCGAAAAACCAGGTGCGTTCCAGCCAGGAGGGGACACCGACAAAAAACAGGACAGCGGCAAAGCCGACCACCTTGATGGCGTAAGTGACCATGAAGATTCCGAGGGCGCCGCTGGGATTCGACCGACCGACGAAATGGCCGATGAGCAGGCTCAGCCCGAAGAAGAGTGCCACCACGGCGTAGCCGAAGAGCACGCTCGCGGCCCCGCTCCCCCCGTTCATCGCGAATGCGATGGCGGTGGTGATGACCAGCGCCGCCCCCGTGACAGCGAGGCAACGCAGCAGGATCCGCAGCCACAGGGACTCAGTGGGACCAGACGCGGAGGCACGGGACACACTGGCGCGCGGTGCGTCGGGTGTGCTCATGGGGTTCCGTCCATCGAGGGGTAGGTTGGGCAGGCGTCTCAGCCCGGCCGGTCCCTGAAATTCTACAGCAGATAGAAATCGATCCCGCTCTTAGTTGCTTTTCTCAACCGTCGGCCGGAATCAGCCGTCGTCGGGCAAGGAGTTTCGGCGAGTAGATGTACAGCGCGACGACGGCGGCCGCGAACACTGAGCAGACGATCGCCAGTGGTGCCGGTGCCGTAGCGAGGACAAATCCGGCCGCACCGACCAGTGCAGAGCACGCGGTGACCACAAGCGCTGACTGCACGTGGGTGAGTCCGACGTCGGTCAAACGCTGGTAGACATGCTCGCGGTGCGAGGCGTACCAGCGATCCCCCGCTCTCACTCGCCGCAGGAAGGTGATGAAGGTGTCGGCCAGATAGATCAGCACAGGAGACAGCAGGTACTCGAGGTAAACGCCCGCCAGCAAGCCAGCGACCGCCATGCCGGCGATGGACGCGCCCAGCAGATAACTGCCGACGTCGCCGAGGAAAACAAAACCCCGCCCAAGATTCCAGGGCAGGAATCCAGCGAAAGCTGCAGCAACCACAAGTCCAGCGACTGTAAGCCAGAACTGGCCCACGAGCATGCCGGCTACCGAGTAGAACACGCCCACCAGGACGCCATGGAGGCCGGAGATACCGTTGATGCCGTCCATGAAATTGGCGGCATTCACGTAGGCGGCCACTGCAAGCGCGCCAATCGGCACCCACCAGTAGGATTGCCCGATCGTCCATGCAAGAGCAGTGGTTCCGACTGCTCCGATCGTCAACTGGATCAGCGCACGCAGCCGGATCGACAGACCCCGGTAGTCTTCGATCCAGCCGAGTACGGCCGCCGCTGAAAGGATTGCCAGGACGATGAGCACCACTGAGCGGTCTACCGGGACCAGGCCGGTCAGCAGGGACAGAAGAAGCCCGACGACGATCCCCACTGCGACGGTGATGCCCACTCCCCGGATAACCACCGAGGTGTGAGAGGACCGTTCATTGGGGATGTCGAGCACGCCCAGCTTCTGCAGGATCGGCTTCAGTCCAAACGGCAGGACCAGGCTGAGCAGCAGGGAGGAACCGACAACAACCCAGAGCAGCATGGTCAGGCCCCTTTTTCAGCCGGAGGTTGCATGCCCTCGGAATAGGCCTCGATGCCGCCCTTGACCTTCCAGTCACGCAGGTCGAGCATGCCCGGATCAAGTGCCGCTACCCGGGTGTGCGAAATCTTGGGGTGGAGGGGGCGGGCGTCGTCCTCGTCGATCCCCACAAGGTCTTCGTGTAGTTTCTCGCCTTTGCGCAGGCCGGTGAAGACTATTTCGATGTCCTTCCCGGACATTGCGATCATCCGCTGGGCCACATCCAGAATCTTCACCGGCTCCCCCATGTCGAGGATCAGGACTTCCCCCCCGCTGCCGATTGCTCCCGCCTGAATGACGAGCTGGCAGGCTTCAGGGATGGTCATGAAGAAGCGGGTCACCTCGGGGTCGGTGACAGTGATCGGTCCGCCCACCCTGATCTGCTCAGTGAATAGCGGCAGCATCGATCCGCGGCTACCAATAACGTTGCCGAAGCGGACGGACACGTACCTTGCGCCCGCCGCGCCGGCCGTCCAGGCCGTCAATTTCTCAGCGACGCGCTTCGAGTGACCAAGAACGCTGGTGGGATTGGCGGCCTTGTCCGTGGAAATGTTTACGAAGTTGCTGACACCGGCCGCTTCGGCTGCCCGCAGAACGTTGAGCGTGCCAAGGACGTTCGTTTTCCACGCCTCTTCCGGATACTGCTCAAGCAGGGACACGTGCTTAAGCGCCGCCGCATGGAAAACCACCTCAGGTTTGCGGTCTACGAAGATTGCGCGCAGCGTGTCTGCTTCCCGGATGTCGGCAAGGACTGTGTCCCTGCCCGTCAGCAGTCCCCTGCCTGTCAGGGAGATCTGGGTGGTCTGAAGTCCCGTTTCGTCACGATCAAGCATGATGAGTTCCGCTGGCCCGAACTCTGCGATCTGGCGGCACAGCTCGGAGCCGATGGAACCGCCTGCACCGGTCACCAGAACCCGCCTGCCGGCGATGTAGCCCGCCACCTCGTCAGCGCGGATATCCACCGGACGCCGGCCGATCAAATCCTCCACCGCCACTTCACGGAAATCGGTGAGGCCCTTCTCTCCGCCTCCAGCGAGCATCTCGCGCAGCGGCGGCAGCACGAGTACGCGTATGTTAAGCCCAGTGACGAGGTCCGAAACGCGCCTCACCTGCGCCGCTTCAACATCGGAAAACGCAATGACGAGGGCGGTTGCACGCGTGCGCCGCGCCATCTCGGGCAGATCTTCGAGGCGGCCCAGTACCGGAACCGTGGCGAGCCGCAGGTGCTTCTTGGCGGGATCATCATCGATCAGGCCGACCGGAAAGTAGGGGGACTCCCGATCCTGCATCATCCGGGTTACCAGCGACTTGCCGAGGAAGCCTGCCCCATAGATCAGGGTCCGCTGCGCGTCGTCGCCGGGTTTGGCCTTGCTCTCCACATACATACGCTTCAGATAGCGGGTTGACGCCATGAAGATACAGGCAAAAGGGAAAGCGATAATAGCCACGCTTCGCGGGATCTGGATGACGCTGATGAAAGCGATGCTCACCAGCAGCAGGATCACAGAAACAATCACCGTCACGATCACCAGCAGACGCGCTTCGTGGAAGCTACCGAACGCATAGCGCCCCCGGTAGAGGGCGAAGCTCATCCCGACAACCAGCTGGGAGATCACTGCAACGGCGCAGAAGACGACTGCACCCGGCACATTGATCTGGGTGACCAGCAGCTCCAGGCGAAGGATCACGGCCAGGAAGACAGCAACAATCCACGCGAAGGAATCGAAGGCGTACTGGGACCACAACCACAGGGCCGGCTTGTCGGTCCTGCCGGCGGAGTCGTCCTGATTCACGCGAGCCGCGGAATTCTGGTTATCCGTCTGTGTCATGATTCCTTTGGATGGGCGGTTGGCGTAGCGTCACGCCCCCTTCGATCCGGCGCGAAAAGGCCGTCCGGGCCGTGTAATAGACTTTCCCTACCCGAGAATACTAGCCCGACTGATGCGTGCTCCCTGTGACCGATCACCGCGAGCTGAGCGTTGCGGAGGCTGGCCGAAAGGACCGTTTTGCAGGAAACCGTGGCTGTAGCGGCAGTGACTTTCGACAGACCGGATGACGTACAGACACTTCTCGAAGCGCTCGCACGGCAAGATCACCCGATCGCATCTGTGGCACTGGTTGACTCGGGCACACAGGACGTCTCTGCCCTGGCTGAACAATCCAGCGCTCCCGTGAACTACATCCGGTCCGCCACCAATCTGGGCGGCGCCGGCGGTTTCTCCCTCGCAATTCTTTCCGCGATGGCGAGCGGCGCCGAGTGGATCTGGATCATGGACGACGACGCCCACCCTGAGGACACCGCTGTCCTCAGCAAACTGCTTGAGTCCGCCCATCTGCGCAACCTTGACGTCGTCGTGCCCCTGATCGTCGCACCGACCGATTCCACCCGGCTCTCCTTCCCCTTTCGCATCCAGGGGCGCACCACCCACGATCGGGATCAGGTGGAGAACCTTGGCTTCATTCCGGACATTGCCCAGTTCTTCAACGGAGCGCTGATCCGCGCCGACGTCTTTTTCCGGGTCGGGCTGCCGGATCTACGCCTGTTCATCCGCGGCGATGAAACTGACTTCATGCTGAGGCTCCGCCGCGCCGGCATCCCCTTCGGTACGGTCACCACCGTTGCGCTCAGCCACCCGCCGGGATGGGCTGAAGTGCAGCACGTCATCGGCGACCGGCTCCATGTGCTGGTTCCGGAAACACCCTTCAAGCGCTTCTACTTCTTCCGGAACCGCGGACATCTCACGCGTCGGTACATCCGTGTGCGTTCCTTTGTAGCGGACGTGGTGGGGTACCCGGTCTACTACGTCCGCAGGGGTGATATCCGCGGGCTTGCCTCCTGGGCCCGTGCCTACGCTGCAGGAATGCGTGGGCGAAGCTTCGGCCCTCCCTCCGACTTCGGGTTCTGATTGATGACCGCGCAGCCGTCCGTCACCGTGGTGGTGACTACCTTTAACCGCGCCGGCTACTTGAGCCGACTGCTGGATTCTCTGGGACAGCTCGATCCGGCGCCTGCCGCCGTCGTCGTCGTTGACAACGCCAGTACCGACTCCACCGGTGAGGTACTGGAAGCGGCGGCCGCCTCGTTTCCGGTCCCGCTGACGGTTCACCGGCTGGGAGTCAATGCCGGTGGCTCCGGCGGCTTCTCCGCCGGTGTTGAGCGCGCGCTGGCCGACGGCGCGACCTGGCTGTGGCTGATGGACGACGACGTCGAAGTCCTGCCCGGCGCGCTGGCCGCCTTTTCCCCGTGGCTCGAACACTACAGATGCTTGCACGGCCGGCGCCTGGACCACACCGGTGAACCTTTCTTCTGGCAACACCGTTTCAACCCGTTCCTTGGCGTGCACTTCCCGATTCCCGGCAACGTCTTCGCTTCTTCTCCGGTTTTCCGCACCAATGTGGCGTGCTTCGAGGGTGTTCTCCTGCATGCGGGCGTCGTCCGCGAGGTGGGACTGCCTGACCCGCGGTTCTTCATCAACGGCGATGACACCACTTACGGCTGGCTCATCTCCCAGCGGGAGCCAGTTGTCTACATTGACGAGTTCGTGCTGCGGAAGGCCCGCCCGCAGAAGCAGATCGACCTCGGCCTGCGGCATCTGAACGATTCGAGCAACCTGGGACGCTACTGCGGAATGCGGAACCGCGGGCATCTCGCAAGGTATTTGATGGAGTACGGGCAATTCAACCGCGTCGGATTCGCACTGGGAACAGCCCTCACCGCAGCGAAGGAACTGGTACGGCTGATCGCGGTCGAGCATACTCTTTCGGGCGTCGGTTCCCTGTGGCACGGGTGGCGCGAGTCGCGCTTTGTCCTGCGGGATCCCGACTGGCTGCCGATGCCGGCGCTGACTCCCCGGGCAACGGGCGCTGCCTCATGATCTGGTCCGTCGTCGGCGGCAGCGGCTTCGTCGGGAGCGCAGTCCTCAAGGCGCTCACGGAGGCAGGTGAGGAAGCAAGGCCGGTCAGGGCACCGCGCGTCAGTGCATCAGCAGACACACCGGCACGGGTACTCGCGGAGGCTGACCGGCAGGCCGCCGTCGTCGACCGCCTGGCGGCTGAACTCGCCGGTTGCACCGTGGTGGTCAATGCGGCAGGCGCCGCCGCACCGCGCAGTCCCGGCTCACCGGAGCTGACCGGCGCCAACGCCCTGCTCCCCGTGCTGCTCGCCCGCGCGTGCGCCGCGGCGGGGGTTCATCGGCTGGTGCACCTCAGCAGCGCGGCCGTGCAGGGGCACCGTCCGGTCCTCGACGAATCGCCGGACACTGCACCCTTTTCCCCTTACTCTCGGAGCAAGGCGCTCGGGGAACAGGCGCTTGGACTCGGCCCCTTCGGCACGCTTGAAATTGTCTCGGTGCGCGCCACCTCCGTCCAGGGCCTTGAACGGCCGACGACGACGGCACTGGCCCGGCTCGCTGCCTCACCGCTGGCATCGGTCGCCTCACCCGGCACCGCACCCAGCCCGGTCTCCTCGGTCGATGCCCTCGCTGAACTGATCCGGACGGTCGGCCTGCATGAGGGTGAGGTGCCGCGCATTGTCCTGCAGCCCTGGGAAGGGATGACCGTGCGGTCAGTGCTCGAGGCCACCGGCGGCATTCCCCTGGTTCTTCCGGCATTTCTCTGTCGGCTCATCCTGCGCACGGGATACGGGGTATCCGCACTTCTGAAGGAACGCCTGCACGGGTCGATCCGGCGGGTTGAACTGATGTGGTTCGGCCAGGATCAGGTTGCCGGCTGGGTTGCCCGGCAGGGCGTCGCCCTTCCTGCCCGCGTCAGTTCGATCCTTGAGGAGGCCGGGGCTCGTCGACGCGGTCCTCGCTAGTGGGCTGGCTTTCAGCGGGCGTCGCGTCCTGCGGGCCCGCAGGTTCTTCTTCCGTGCCGCGTTCCTCTTCCGCGCTCCCGTCCTCTGCACCGGCGTCGTCACCGGCGGTTCCACGTACGACCCCGGGAACCACAGCGCGCAGCTCTTCGAACGAAATCACGCCCTCGCGAACCACGACGGGCAGATCTCCGGTGGTATCCACGATGGTGGACGCACCGGCGTCGGCTGAGCGTGCACCGTCTTCAAGGTAGACCTCCACCGCGTCTCCCAGCTGGGCATAGGCATCAGCCGCGGTAGCAGCCGCCGGCTGCCCCGTGCGGTTCGCCGAGGAGACGGCGAGCGGACCCGTCAGGATCAGGAGGTCCAACGCAACGCGGTCGTTCGGCATGCGAAGGGCCACAGTGCCGAACGTGTCCCCGAGGTCCCAGGTGAGCGAAGGCTGGGCATGACAGATGAGGGTGAGGCCGCCCGGCCAGAACTCCTCGGCGAGCCTGCGGGCTTCAAGGCTGATGTCGGTTGCCAGCCCGTCCATGGTCTGGAGGCGTGGAATGAGAACCGGCGGCGGCATGCTGCGGCCGCGGCCCTTGGATGCGAGCAGCGTGGCAACGGCTTGCGGTGTGAAGGCATCCGCGGCAATGCCGTACACGGTGTCGGTGGGAATCACCACGCACTGCTTTGCGGCAAGCGCACGTTGGGCACGCGCAATTCCCTCACTGCGTTCGGTGGAGTCGGAGCAATCGAAGGTGGCACTCACGCCAGCCATCCTTTCATTTACAGCACGTCGGTTCGAATTGCCGATGTTGCACGGTCCCGCTCAGCAAGGTCCTGGTGCGTGCAGACAGTCTTCCACGACGGGTCTGCGCCCAGTATCCGCATCAGTGCTTCTGCCTGCACCTCGGCGTGTTCCATCACGAAATAACCGCCGGGCTTCAGGAGGCGCACGGCCGCAGCTGCAGCGGCCAGGGGTAGGCGCAGCCCGTCGGCACTCCCCCCGAACAGTGCAATCTCCGGGTCGTGCTCAGCAACTTCGGGGTCGCGAGGAACCGCATCGGTTGGGATGTAGGGAGGATTAGATACGACGACGTCGAACGTTCCGTTCAGTTCGCTGAGCGCCGTGGCATAGTCGCCGTTGACCAGGGTGACACCGTGCGGCTTCAAATTGCGCGCCGCCCATGCCAACGCCAGCTCGCTCAGTTCAACCGCATAAACGTCCGCGTCGGGCACCTCCTGCGCAATCGAGCCTGCTATGGCGCCGGACCCGGTTCCAAGGTCCGCCACGCGCGCCCCGGAGATACCCCGCGCCGCATCAATGGCAAGCTGGGCAACCGCCTCCGTCTCCGGGCGTGGAATGAAGACGCCAGGTCCCACTGCAACCTCCAGACCGCGGAAGTACGCAATGCCCGTGATGTGTTGAAGCGGCACCCGCTGGGCCCGCTCGGCAACGAGTTCGCCGTACCCCTCCGGCACCGCAGCCCCGATCAAGGCGAGGGCACGCACCCGACCCACACTCTCAGCCATGAGGTGCGCGGCGAGGAGTTCCGCGTCGACCCTCGGACTCGGCACACCTGCCTCAGCCAGCGTCGACGCAGCTTCGCGCAGGGCATCCGCCAGC
Source organism: Arthrobacter sp. KKT183 (assembly GCF_055657625.1). Taxonomy (NCBI): domain Bacteria; kingdom Bacillati; phylum Actinomycetota; class Actinomycetes; order Micrococcales; family Micrococcaceae; genus Arthrobacter; species Arthrobacter sp. KKT183. Next base: position 2,238,174 of record NZ_CM145770.1, read on the forward strand.
GACTCCATGCTGTGCCGACTCTCCTACGCGTCGTCGCCGATGGCGTCGAGCCGGGTCTGTTCGTCCAGTTCGATGGCGGACTGTACTACCGGTTCGAGCTCACCATTCATGACGGCGTCGAGGTTGTACGCCTTGTAGCCCGTGCGGTGATCAGCGATGCGGTTTTCGGGGAAGTTGTAGGTGCGGATCCGCTCTGACCGGTCCATAGTGCGCACCTGGGACTTGCGGATGTCAGAGTTCGCGGCGTCGATCTCTTCCTGCTTGGCAGCCAGGATGCGAGAGCGCAGCACGCGCATGGCTGCCTCCCGGTTCTGCAGCTGGGATTTCTCGTTCTGCATGGCAACGACGATGCCGGTGGGAAGGTGGGTGATGCGCACGGCGGAGTCCGTGGTGTTCACCGACTGGCCGCCGGGCCCGGACGACCGGTAGACGTCAATCTTGAGGTCGTTCTGACTGATTTCCACCTCTTCGGGCTCATCAACCTCGGGTAGTACCAGTACTCCGGCTGCCGAGGTGTGAATCCGCCCTTGCGACTCCGTGACCGGAACGCGCTGCACCCGGTGAACTCCGCCCTCGAACTTCAACCGCGCGTACACGCCTTCGGCAGGGTCATTCGATGATCCCTTGATGGCCATCTGGACATCCTTGTACCCGCCGAGATCGGATTCATTGGCGGAAATGAGCTCGGTCTTCCAGCCGCGGGATTCGGCGTACCGGGTGTACATCCGGAGGAGATCGCCGGCAAACAGCGCGGCTTCGTCTCCTCCTTCGCCACCCTTGACCTCGATGATGACGTTGCGGGAGTCGTTGGGATCACGCGGGATCAGCAGCCGTCGCAGACGTTCCTGCGCGGCAGCCAACTGTTGCTCAAGCTCGGGGATCTCGGCAGCGAATTCAGGGTCCTCGGCCATCTCACGGGCGGCTTCAAGATCATCTTCCAGGGCCTGCCACCGTGTGTGCGCTTCCACGATGCCGCTGAGTTCGGCATAGCGCCGGCCAAGCTTGCGAGCCAGGGACTGGTCTGTGTGGACGGCCGGATCAGACAGCCGGACCTGCAGCTCGGCGTGCTCATCGAGCAGGCCCTGAATGGACTCAAACATGGCGGACACAACCTTCAGTATCGGATTCGAGCGGTGGTGGGTGGTTTAACGCGCGAAGCCGTTCGAGACATGCCGGCCGGCATGTCTCGAACGGCTACTCAACTAATCGTTGTCGCTTTTTGATCCAAGCGTGGTCTTCTGGACCTGCATGAGGAACTCGACGTTCGACTGCGTCTCCCGGATCTTGTTGGTGAGCAGCTCGAGTGCCTGCTGCTGCTCCAGTCCGGAAAGGACCCTGCGAAGCTTCCACATGATCTTGACCTCGTCCGGCGAGAGCAGGTTCTCCTCGCGCCGGGTACCCGATGCGTTGACATCGACCGCGGGGAAGATGCGCTTGTCCGCGAGGTTGCGGGACAGTCGCAGTTCCATGTTGCCGGTGCCCTTGAACTCTTCGAAGATCACTTCATCCATCTTCGAACCGGTCTCCACCAGCGCCGTGGCGAGAATGGTCAGCGAGCCGCCGTTCTCGATATTGCGGGCTGCACCGAAGAAGCGCTTCGGCGGGTACAGGGCCGCCGAGTCGACGCCGCCGGAGAGAATACGGCCCGAGGCAGGTGCTGCCAGGTTGTAGGCGCGTCCCAGGCGGGTCATCGAGTCAAGGAGTACGACGACGTCCATTCCCATCTCGACGAGGCGCTTGGCGCGCTCGATCGAGAGTTCGGCAACGGTCGTGTGGTCGTCAGCCGGGCGATCGAAGGTAGAGGCGATGACCTCACCCTTGACCGTGCGCTGCATGTCGGTGACTTCCTCGGGACGTTCGTCCACGAGCACCATCATGAGGTGCACTTCCGGGTTGTTCACCGTGATGGCGTTGGCAATAGCCTGCAGGATCAGGGTCTTGCCGGCCTTCGGAGGCGACACGATGAGTCCACGCTGGCCCTTGCCGATCGGCGCCACCAGGTCAATGACGCGCGGACCGATCTTCTTGGGCTCGGTCTCCAGGCGCAGGCGCTCGGAGGGGTAGAGCGGAACGAGCTTCGCGAAGTCCACGCGGTCCTTCAGCTCTTCAGGGTTCTTGCCGTTGATGGAGGTCAACCGGACGAGCGCGTTGAACTTCTGGCGGGTGCTGCTCTGGCTCTCGCCCTCGCGCGGCGCACGGATGGCACCGACTACGGCATCGCCCTTGCGCAGCCCGTACTTCTTGACCTGGGCAAGAGAGACGTAAACGTCGTTGGCTCCTGGCAGGTAACCGGAGGTGCGCACGAATGCGTAGTTCTCGAGGACGTCCAGGATGCCTGCAACGGGCAGCAGGACATCGTCATCGGTGACCTCGACGTCGTCGACGTCCGGGTTCTGGTTGCTGCGCCCCCGACGGCGCTCGTTGCGGTCGCGGAACCGGTTGTTGCGGTCATCCTCGCGGTTGTTGCGGTTACGGTTGCGCCGGTTGCGGCTGTTGCCTTCGTCGCGGTCGCCGCGGTTGTCCCGGTCACGGTCGTTCCGGTTGTCCCGGTCGCCACGGTTGTCACGGTCGCCACGGTCTCCGCGATCATTCCGGTTGTCCCGGTCGTTCTGGTTATCGCGGTTGTCTTCGGTTGAACGGCGATCGTCATTGGAGCGTCGCTCGTTGCGGTCGCGGTTGCGGTCGCGGCGGTCATTGCGCCGCTCGCCCTGGCTATCCGAACCCTCGGAGTTCTCAGCATTCTGCTGCGCGCCCTGCTCGGCACCGTCGGTCTCAGATGCTTGCGCACTGCCCTGTGCCTCAGACTCGGTGCGTCGCCCACGGCGCCCGTCCCGGCTGCGGCGGCCTCGATCCGGAGTTTCCGAATCAGCTCCGGAATTCTCCTGGACGGCCCCGCCCTCGGACTCGGCCGCGGAGCCCACAGCCTGATTGCCCTGCGCACTGTCAGAGGCAGCCTGCTCCGTCTTTACGACGCCGTCGCTTCCCGCCCGCCTATTACGGTTACGGGTGCGGGTTGGCCGCTCGGCAGGCTCAGCTGCCTGCTCCTGCGATGCAGCACCGGCACCGTTCTGTGCAGCAGCGTTGCCTGACGAAGACGATGCATTCTCGTGTGCCGGAGCCTGTGCAGACGTCGCCTTGGGGCGGTCTGCCACTGCCGAGCCGCGCTGGTGGTCGGAGATTGCGGCCACGAGGTCACCCTTGCGCATCCGCGAACCTACGGTGATACCAAGCTGACCGGCAAGCGCCTGCAGCTGGGCGAGCTTCAGTCCGGCAAGCCCGGAACTTTTGGAAGCTGGTGCGCCGTTCGTTTCGGCGGCTTGGGTATCCACGCCTGTCGGCAGGTCAGTGGTTTGAGTCACGAAGGATTCCTTCCCCCTCGTCGGGCGATCCATCTCTGATGTGGATCGCGGTTTTGGTTTGCCCGCCGCCAAGTCAGAAGAGTTGGAAGCTAAGGTTTCGGTGCTGGCCGGATGCTTTCCGGCGTGGCCGAGCGTGCTGGAGACCTCGAGCCCCAGTGCGTAGCAGTCACGATGTGACTGCTGCCGCATCAGGTTCTGGGAGGTACACCTGAGATTGAGCCACTGCTGACACACAGGCAGTTTCACGACGGTCACAGAAGATGACGGCCAGATCAACAGAAGCACATCTGAATACGGAACTGTCTTCGTAAGATCGGTGCGTGATGAACGTCAACGATTCAAGCAGGCAATTACCGTTGGTGCACCTTCACTTTAGCACCTTCTGTGTCCACGTTCAGCCGTAGAACACGCCAGTCAATACCCTCATCCGCACCGACGACGATGCGCTGGACCGCCTCGATGACCGCGGCTGCCTGGTCCTGACCCACGGCAAGCGTCATTACTGTAGGCCCGGCGCCGGAGATCACCGAGGCGAAGCCCTCGGATCGCAACGCCCGCATCAGTGTGGCACTGTGCAGCATGGCCTGGGCGCGGTAATCCTGATGCAGCAGGTCCCTGGTCCCATCGAAGAGAAACTCGGGCGAGTTTGTCATCGCGTGCACCAGCAGGGCGGCGCGGCCGGCGTTGGATGACGCGCTGTTATGCGGTACGGAAGCGGGCAACAGGGCACGCGCTGCCTCTGTCGACAGTTCGCTGGCGGGAATGGCGACAACAGGCACTACATCAGGATGCACCGGGAGGATGGTGCTCTGGTAGGCACGACCCGTTTCCCACGAGATCGCCAGTGAACCCAGCAGCGCCGGTGCCACATTGTCCGGGTGTCCCTCGAGCGTGGAGCACAGTTGCAGGACAGCGCGCGCATCCATCCGGGCGGACTCGGGAAGAATCGCGTTGGCCGCCAAAACGGAGGAGACGATTGCCGCCGCGGAAGACCCGAGGCCCCTGCCATGGGGAATCACGTTCCGTGTCTCGATTTCCAGGCCGGGGCTGGCGAACCCTGCACGCTCCAGCGTGCCGAGGATAGTTGCTGCAACCAGGTGCGTCTCGTCCCGCGGCAAGGACTCCTCGCCCTCTCCGGTGACCGTCACCGTCGTCGTGCCGGTTTCGGTGGTCCGGACACGGATGGAATCGTAGAGCGTCACGGCCAGCCCCAGGCTGTCGAAACCGGGGCCGAGGTTGGCGCTGGTTGCCGGGACTTCCACCGAAACCTCCTGCCCGGACGCAACCATGGCCTCAGTCATGGCCGGCGCTCCGCTAAGCATCTGCCCGCTGGCCCACGTGCGAGTCCGCCAGGCCCAGCGCCCCTGCAACGCTGACGACGTCGAACTCCACCTTGGTGGGCTCAACGTCAGAACCGTCCGCCGCCTTGAGCGCCCACTGCGGGTCCTTGAGGCCATGCCCCGTGACTGTAATGACGATGGTCTTGCCCTCCGGGACGTCTCCGGCTGTGTGCTTCTTGATCAGGCCCGCAACGCCGGCAGCCGACGCCGGTTCCACGAAGACGCCCTCACGGGACGAAAGCCAGCGGTGCGCCTCGAGGATCTCCTCATCGGTCACCGCCTCGATGAGCCCGCCCGATTCATCCCGCGCGGTGATGGCCTGGTCCCAGGACGCCGGATTGCCGATGCGGATGGCGGTGGCGATGGTGTCCGGCTCAGTCACGGGGTAGCCCTTCACCAGCGGCGATGCCCCTTCGGCCTGGAAGCCCCACATGATGGGGGTGCGAGTCGATACCGCGGGCAATTCCCCTGCTGTGGGAGAGGTATAGGGCTGCGAGTACTCCTTATAGCCCTTCCAGTAGGCGGTGATGTTTCCCGCATTGCCCACAGGCAGCAGGTGATAGTCGGGGGCGTCGCCAAGGGAATCAACAACCTCGAAGGCGGCTGTCTTCTGGCCCTCGATGCGTGCAGGGTTCACGGAATTCACGAGGAACACCGGGTAGGACTCCGCCAGTTTCCGGGCCACATCGAGGCAGTTGTCGAAGTTGCCGTGCACCTGCAACAGCTCTGCGCCGTGGGCTATGGCCTGGCTGAGTTTGCCCATGGCGATCTTGCCGTCCGGCACCAATACCGCGCAGGTCAGACCGGCCTGCGTTGCGTAAGCCGCAGCGGACGCCGAAGTGTTGCCAGTGGAGGCGCACACGACGGCCTTCGCCCCGGCTTCAACAGCCGCGGTGATGGCCATGGTCATGCCCCGGTCCTTGAAGGAACCGGTCGGGTTCATCCCCTCGACCTTCAGGTACACGCTGCAACCGGTGAGCTCCGACAACGCCGGTGCGTGCACCAGCGGCGTTCCACCTTCACCCAGCGTGATCACGCGCGTGGACTCCGTCACCGGCAAACGGTCAGCGTACTCGCGGATAACCCCGCGCCATTGGTGAGCCATCAGAGTCCCTCTACTCGGAGGACGGAGGTCACTGCATTGATGACGTCCAGGTCCTGGATATGTTTCACAGTTGTTGCCAGCGCGGATTCGGTGGCCCGGTGTGTGACGATGCGCAGTTCCGCGCTCGCCGCCCCGCCGTCGCTTGCCGGGTGGATAGTCTGCCGCATGGTCTCGATCGAGACGCCGTGCTCGGCGAAGAGTTGCGCGATCCGAGCGAGCACGCCGGGCTGGTCCGCCACGTCCAGGCCGATGTAATAGCTCGTGTTCACCATGTCGATGCTGAGCGCAGGGACGTGGCCCGTCGTTGTTTCGGTTCGGCCCGGACCGCCAAGCACCATGCGGCGGGCGGCGCTGACCACATCTCCGAGGACGGCGGAGGCGGTCGGTGTTCCGCCGGCTCCCTGGCCATAGAACATGAGCTCGCCGGCGTTCTCCGCTTCGACGAAGACCGCGTTGAACGCTCCGCGCACCGCGGCGAGTGGATGCTCACGCGGCAGGAGGGTGGGGTGCACGCGGACGCTGACGCCGTCGTCGCCCGCTTCATCCTTCAGCAGCTCCGCAATGGCGAGCAGTTTGATGACGTAGCCGGCGTCCTTGGCCGCGGAGATGTCCTCCGCCGAGACGGAGGTGATGCCCTGGCAGTGCACGTTTTCCAGCGCGAAGCGCGTGTGGAAGGACAGGGAGGCGAGGATCGCCGCTTTGGCAGCGGCGTCATATCCCTCGATGTCCGCCGTGGGATCGGCCTCGGCGTAACCGAGGCGCTGCGCGTCGGCCAGTGCATCGGCGAACTGGGCGCCGGTGGAGTCCATCTGGTCCAGGATGTAGTTCGTGGTCCCGTTGACAATACCGAGGACGCGCGTGATGCGGTCTCCCGAGAGGCTGTCGCGGATCGGGCGGAGAATGGGAATGGCTCCGGCGACGGCGGCCTCGTAGGACAGCTGGACGTGCGCCGCGTCCGCGCGCTCGTAGAGGGTGGGCCCGTCCTGGGCGAGCAGTGCCTTGTTGCCGGTGACCACGGTGGCTCCGTGGTCGATCGCCCGCAGGATCAGGGTGCGGGCGGGTTCAATTCCGCCCATGAGCTCAATGACGATGTCCGCTCCCTCCACCAGGGATTCCGCATCCGTGGTGAACAGCTCCCTGGGGAGCTCGGCCTCACGGGGTGCGTCGATGGATCGCACCGCAATGCCGGTGAGCTCCAGGCGCGCACCGATGCGGGCGGCCAGGTTGTCGGCGTCCTCGAGGAGGATCCGCGCAACCTGTGAACCGACGTTTCCGCAGCCCAGCAGGGCCACACGCAGTGTGCCGTCGGAAACGGTGGTGTGGGGGGCATTCATCAAATCGATCAGGCTCCTGCTTCCAGAGTTGCTCGGTCGTTTCCCGTCTTGCGCAGCACATCGCGCGAGAGGAGGTCTTCTTCGGTTTCGCCGCGCACGATGATGCGTGCCTCGCCGTCCTTCACCGCGACCACAGGGGGTCGGGTGAGGTAGTTGTAGTTGCTGGCCAGCGACCAGCAGTAGGCGCCTGTTCCCGGCACCGCAAGCAGGTCTCCATGCGTGGTGTCGCCGGGCAGGTAGACGCTGCGCACAACGATGTCACCGCTTTCGCAGTGCTTCCCGACTACGCGCGAAAGCACCGGCTCCGCTGCGGAGGTGCGTGATGCAACCACAGCCGAGTAGTCGGCGTCGTACAGCACCGGGCGAGCGTTGTCACTCATTCCGCCGTCAACTGAGACGTAGCGGCGGGGGTGGGAGGCGCCGTCGACGTCCGCCTGCACCGTCTTGGTGGTGCCGGCGGTATACAGGGTGAAGGTGCTTGGTCCGGCGATGGCGCGGCCGGGCTCGATCGAGATCCGCGGCGCCCGCAAACCGTGCGCAGCGCACGCCTCACCGACGACGGCGGCCATTGCCTTGGCGATGGCCGCGGGCGAGCGCGGGGTGTCTTCCTCGGTGTAGGCGATGCCGTAGCCCCCGCCCAGATCGAGTTCCTTCAGTTCGACGCCGTGACGGTCCCGGACCTCGGCGAGGAAGCCCAGGAGGCGGCGCGCCGCCAGCTCGAACCCGGCGGACTCGAAAATCTGTGACCCGATGTGGCTGTGTACTCCGAGCAGGCGGATGCAGGGGTGGTCCAGTGCCGCAGCTACGGCTTGCGCCGCTGGTGATTCCGTGCCCGACGACGACGGCGCCAGCGACAGCCCGAACTTCTGGTCTTCGTGCGCGGTGGCAATGAATTCATGCGTGTGCGCGTGCACGCCTGGAGTGAGCCGGAGCATGACATTCGCGGTGGCGCCGCGGGCCTGGGCGAGCGCGCCGACCCGCTGCAGCTCATCGAGGCTGTCAACCACGATGCGGCCGACCTCGAGATCGAGCGCACGGTTCAGCTCGGCGTCGGACTTGTTATTGCCGTGCAGCGCGAGTTGGCGTCCCTGCAGGCCCGCGCGGAGCGCGACCGCCATCTCACCGCCGGACGCGGTGTCCAGGCGCAGGCCCTCCTCCGATACCCAGTGGGCCACCTCCGAACAGAGGAACGATTTGCCCGCGTAGTAGACGTCCACTCCACCGCACAGGTCGCGGAACGCAGCGTTGAACGCCTCCCGGAAATTCCTTGCCCGTGTGCGGAAATCTGTTTCCGAGACCACGTACACAGGGGTGCCGAACTTCTCAGCGAGTTCGGTCACAGAAACACCGTCCACGGACACGGCGCCGCTTCGCGTCCTGGTGACAGTGGATGCCCACAACGCCGGGTTGAGCTCGTTTGCGTCAGCCGGGTAGGTAAGCCAGCCGGGAGCCAGAGGTGAGGCGGGCACGCTACATCCGTTCCGGCGCGGAGACGCCCAGCAGATCGAGGCCGTTGGCGAGCACCTGCGTCACGGCGTCATTCAGCCAGAGCCGGGTGCGGTTGGTGTCAGTGACCGGCTCATCACCCAAGGGCGTCACGCGGCAGGCGTCATACCAGCGGTGATACGCACCGGCAATGACCTCGAGATGCCGTGCAACCCGGTGCGGCTCACGGAACTTCGCAGCCTGCGCCACAACGGCCGGGTAGGAACCGAGGTGGGCAAGCAGCTCACTGTCCGCCGGCTGGTCGAGGGCACCGGCGTCGAACGCCGAGCGGTCAACTCCGGCGGCGGCCGCGTTGCGTGCCACGGCGCAGGTGCGGGCGTGGGCGTACTGCACGTAGAACACCGGATTTTCGTTGGTGTTCTTCTTCAGCAGCTCCGGATCAAGGGACATCGCCGAATCAGCGGGAGACCTGCCGAGCGAGTACCGCAGCGCGTCCGCTCCCAGCCAGTCGAGGAGATCGCGGAGTTCGATGATGTTTCCGGCGCGCTTGGACAACCGGGCACCATTCACCGAAACCATCTGTCCGATGAGCACCTCGATATTGGCGTCCATGTTGTCTCCGGCGCAGGCGGCGATGGCCTTCAGGCGGCCGATGTAGCCGTGGTGATCGGCACCGAGGAGGTAGATCTTCTCGGTGAAACCGCGGTCCTTCTTTGAAAGGTAGTACGCGGCATCCGAAGCGAAGTAGGTCGGCTCGCCGTTGGCGCGGATGAGGACGCGGTCCTTGTCATCGCCAAAATCGGTGGTGCGCAGCCAGACCGCACCGCCGTCGTCGAACACGTGGCCCTGCTCGCGCAGCCGGTCCACCGCCTGTTCAACAGCTCCGCCGGAGTGCAGACCTGTTTCGGAGAAGTAGACATCGAAGTGGACACGGAAAGCCGCCAGGGTCTCCTTGATGTCATCCATCTGCGCGCGGTAGGCAATGTCCCGGATTACAGGCAACGCTTCGTCGTCGGGCAGGTCCGCGACCTCGGGGCGCTCAGCGAGCACGGTGCGTCCGAGATCGGCAATGTACTCACCCGGGTAGCCGCCCTCCGGCGTCGGCCGGCCCTTGACGGAAGCCAGCACGGACGCGGCAAAGTTGTTCATCTGGGTACCGGCATCGTTGATGTAGTACTCCTTGGTGACATCCGCACCGCTCGCGATCAGCACGCGCGCAAGGGAGTCACCGAGGGCAGCCCAGCGGGTGTGCGCCAGATGCAGCGGGCCGGTGGGGTTCGCAGAGACGAATTCCATATTGATTGTGTGGCCTGCGAGCGCGGCGTTGGTCCCGTACACCGGGCCCGCCTCAACGATGTTCCGAGCCAATTCCCCGGCGGCGGCTGCGTCCACTCGGATGTTGAGGAATCCCGGACCCGCGATTTCCACGGAGGCAACACCGTCGAGCGCGTCCAGGCGGCCCTTGAGCAGTTCCGCGAACGCACGCGGATTCATTCCGGCCTTCTTCGACAGCTGAAGCGCGATATTGGTGGCCCAGTCCCCATGCTCGCGGCTCTTGGGCCGCTCAACCCGCACCTCTGAGGGCAGCTCCACATCGATCTCGCCGGCAGCGACGGCGTCTTTCAGGCATGAGGAGATTGCGGAGGAGAGTTCTTCGGGAGTCACTCATCCAGCATAACGGCGCGGGTCTAATCCCCCGGATTCTGTGACGGACGCCTTACTCGGGGTTCATCCATACCGTGGCCCATCCGGAGTACCGCACTGAACCGAATCAAGTTCGCTAGCGTTGTACTTCGAGCGCAGACCGGCCCCAGCTGCGTCTGAAACCAAGGAGATTCTGTGACCCCCGCCGTAAACAAGCCATACCAGCGCTGGGCCCTGACGGGGCTCGCCGCCGTTTCCCTCCTGGGGTCGGCTGCCTGTGCTGCCAGCCCGACGCCGGCACCGGGCGCAGGTGGGGATGCCGCCAACGCGGCAGAACCGGACACCGCGGGGTCCGCAACCGGCGACTACGCCGACGGCACGTACTCGGCCACCGGCTCCTACCAGACCCCGGGTGGTGAGGAGGAGATCGGAGTAACGATCACGCTTGCATCGGGCAGTGTCAGCGACGTACAGACAGAGCCGATGCCGAGCAATCCCACCACGGAGCTCTACCAGGGCAAATTCAGCAGCGGCATCGCGGAACAAGTCGTCGGAATGCCGCTCAGTGAACTGAACGTTGACAAAGTGTCCGGATCATCCCTGACCAGCGGCGGATTCAGCGACGCCATCGAGCAGATCAAGGGCGAAGCCGCGCAGTGAGCCCCGCGGGCCAGTGGCAGCGGTTCAGCTTCGACGCCATCGGCACCGCCTGGCACATCGACACCCCTGCGGAGTTGTCGGCGAACGCGCTCGCCGTCGTCGTCCTTGCCGTTGAACAGTACGACGCCGTCTACTCCCGTTTTCGACCCGACTCACTCGTTGCGGCGCTCGCCGGGGGCGGCAGCATCACCCTTCCGCCGTCCGGTGAGGCGCTGGGCGATCTCTACCGGATGCTCTACCGGCTCACGACTGGCGCCATGTCTCCCCTGGTGGGAGGGTCCCTTGAACAACTGGGGTACGACGCCGGCTACTCCTTTGTGCCGCACGGCGGACCTGTGCCGGCGGCTGTCTGGGACGAGCAGTTCGAGTGGAGCGGGAGCACAATCCGGTCCGAGCGCCCGGTGACCCTGGATGTCGGCGCGGCCGGTAAAGGACAACTCGTTGACCTCGTGTCCACAGCACTGCACTACGCCGGCTACCCGGAGCACACCATTGACGCCGGCGGGGACATGCTGCACCGGGGGCCCACGCCGCTGCGGGTCGCCCTGGAGCACCCGTACACCGCTGATTCGGCGATCGGCGTGGTGGACCTCCAGGACCGCGCGCTGTGCGCATCCGCGTCCAACCGCCGCCGCTGGGCGGACGGCCTGCACCATGTCCTTGATGCCACAACCGGGCAATGCGTGGATACAGTGGTGGCTACCTGGGTACTGGCTGACGACGCGATGGTTGCGGACGCTCTCGCCACTGCCCTTTTCCTTGTTCCACCCGAGGTACTGCTGGCCGAGTTCGACTTCGACTACGTCCGGATCAGCTCCGAGGGACGCGCGCAGTATTCCCTATCCCTGGCAGGAGCGTTGTTCTAGATGGCCGGACGGCTGAAGTGGCTTAGCAGGTTCGACACGTTCCTCGGCCGCGCCACCATGTATCGGCTCGTACTGATCCTGCTGCTGATCCTGGCGGCGTACGCGTTTATCCTCTCTGCCCTCGGGCTTCTTGCCTTCACACCGGCGGAACTCGGCGTGACCTTTGCCACCGCTGTTATCACCTCGTGGGGCGGCACGCGCGTCATGGCGATGATGCTTCGTGCGCGCCCGCACACGGAATCCTCAGTCATCACCGGCCTGCTGCTCTTTTTCGTGATGTTCCCCTCTGACGACGCCAGCGGTGTGGCCGGAATTGCGCTGGCGGGACTCCTGGCGTCCGCGTCGAAATACCTCATCGTCGTCCGCGGGCGGCACATCTTCAATCCGGCCGCGTTCGGAGCAGTGGCGGTAACGCTGCTGGGCCTTGGCGCCGCAGCCTGGTGGGCAGCCAATCCCGCCATGCTGCCGCTCGTGCTCCTCGCCACGCTCCTGATCCTCTACCGGACGCGGAAACTTCCGATGGGAGCCGTCTTCATCGTCCTCGCCGTCGGCATCCTGGTGGTGCGCCTCGCCGCCGGCGGCACTGATCCTGCCGCTGCCCTGCAGTTGGTCTTTGTGTCGTACCCCGTGATTTTCCTGCTCGGTTTCATGCTGACCGAACCGCTGACCCTCCCGCCCCGGCGCTGGCAGCAGTTGCTCGTTGCGGGCGTCGTCGCAGTAGTACTGGCGCTGCAGATCAGTATCCCGCCGGTGTTCCTCGGGCCGGAGTACGCCCTGCTGATCGGAAACGCCGTCGCTTTCGGCATGGGCCAGCGGCGGCGCATCCGCCTGCGTTTCGAGGGATCGCGGCAGTTGACCCCGACCAGCGCGGAGGTCTCCTTCATTCCGGACAAACCCGTCCGGTTCGAACCCGGCCAGTACATGGAACTCACCCTTCCGCATGCGCGGGCGGACCGGCGCGGCTTCCGCCGCATCTTCAGTATCAGTTCAGCGTCCGACGACGGAACGGTCCGTTTTGGCCTGCGCCTCTCGGACCCGCCCAGTTCCTTCAAGGCAGCACTGCTGAATCTCAGGCCCGGCGCTCACGTCGATGCAACGAGTGTTGCGGGTGACTTCCTCCTTCCTGCCGATCCGTCAGTGCCGCTGATGCTGTTCGCAGGAGGTATCGGCGTCACGCCGTTCCTCAGCCAACTGCGCTCGCCTGCAGGAGCAGAACGCGACATCATCCTCATCTATGTTGTGAGCGCGCCGGACGAGCTCGGCTATGTCGACGAGCTGGCCAACTTCCGGGTGGTGCTGTTTTGTCCCGGAGAGCCGGGACCACTGCCCGCTGCCTGGACGCACGGCGGCGGAAGCTTCCCCAGCGCCGATGAACTGCGCTCCCTTGTTCCGGACCTTGACCGGCGGCGCGTCTATCTGTCGGGTTCCCCGAGTACTCTCGCGCGGGCCAAACCCGTCATCCGCGACGCCGGCGGCAGGTCCATCCGAACCGACGCTTTCCTCGGTTACTAGCGCTTTTCCGGCACTGCCGGCAGGGGTTTCGTTCCGCCAACTTTTCCCTGCTAAGCTTCATAAGTCCCTTTCGTCCAGCGGTTAACACCGGTTGGCCGTGCCCTCGTAGCTCAGGGGATAGAGCGTCTGCCTCCGGAGCAGAAGGTCGTAGGTTCGAATCCTATCGAGGGCACTTTTCGTAGCTGCCGGGCTCCCGGCCAGAGCGCACCACCTAGACTGATCCCACGGACGAGTTACGCGGGAGGCCTTGATGCAGGTGCGCAGATTCGCCGCAGTGCGCGCCGAACCCCTCCTGCTTTTCGGCATCCTGACCTTGCTCCTTGTTATGGTCGCGGCCGGTTTCGTTGGCCCGCTGAGCGCTGTGGCTCCTGATCTGGAGCTGAACAATGGCGCCCTTCTTCCCACCGCTGAGCCCACCCCCTCCAGCACGGAGTCTGCACAGGACGAGTCGCGGGAGCTTCCTGATGCAACGGGTTCCTCGCTGCCTGTTGTGATCTTCACGATCGTTCTGCTCGTCTGCACCTTCTACCTCGTTTCCTTCCTGGTATCCCTTCGCCGCGAGAGGTTGCCGTACGCGGACCAGGTTGACTACGTGCATGATTCCAGCGCTGCCGGGAGTCGGGAGGCTGACCGGGGCGTCGTCGTCGACGGTCTCGCGCGCGCCGAAGCAGAACTGTCTGGGCCAGCCGATTCGAGGAACGCGGCCGTTGCCTGCTGGCTCGCGCTTGAGCGCGCAACTTCGGCTGCCGGCCTGCCGCGAATACGCCAGGAAACGACGTCGGAATATGCCGGACGGGTACTCACGGCTTTCAGCGCACCGGCGGCCCACGTCGCTGTTCTGCGTCGCCTCTATGACCGGGCCCGGTTCGGCGTCAACGCCGGCGCCCGGATGACTGAAGAAGACCTTGACAGCGCACGGACGAGCCTCGCTGCCATCAGTGCGGCCGTCAGTAATCACGATCCGGCAGCTCGCCGGCCCGGCCGGCCAACGCTCCGTCCTTCGGTACGGAGGGATTACCCGTGACCGCGGGACAGTGGAGGGTAGCCGCCCTGCTTGTGGTGCTCGCCCTCGCGTCCTCGATCTTCCTCACCCTCGATCCTGCGCACGCCGCGGTCCTGGTGACAGCGGCATTCACGGCCGGTGCGGTGAACGGCATCCTTGACAACCTTGACGCCGATCGCCTGCCTGCCTTGAGCACGCGGCCGCGGTCGAAAGGTTTGGCCGAGGTGCAGGCACTCGAATTTTCGCTGTCCGGCTCCCGATCCGGGCTGGGCGCGCGCGCGGTCAACCAGTTGGCCGACGTGGCAGCTCGAGTGCTTGAATCGCGGCGGATGGACCCTTCCACCATTGGAGGACCGCTTGGTACCCTCCTCGCTGCCCGGCGGGGAACGGACCCGTCAGCCGTGATTGACACAGGGGTGTTCGACGCTGCAATGGACCAGCTGGAGCAGCTGGTCCTGGCGGGTCCGGGCCAGCTGCCCGATTCCCGCCAGGTCCCCCAACCACCGAAGGATTATCTATGACGCGAGGCCTCCCGCCTGAAGAAGCCGCAGCTCGATGCGGGAACGTCCTGAGCGAGATCGGAACCGTGGTGGTCGGAATGGACACCACGCTCAAACTCGCACTTGGAGCGGTTCTCGCAGGCGGCCACGTCTTGTTCGAGGACCTGCCCGGACTCGGCAAGACGCTCGCCGCAAAAACCATGGCGCAGGCTTTGGGACTGGAATTCCGACGACTGCAGTGCACGCCGGACCTGCTGCCCTCCGACGTCACGGGTTCCTCCATCTTCGACCCGGCCGAACGCCGGTTCGACTTCGTGCCCGGTCCCGTCTTCACCAATCTGCTGCTGGCGGACGAGATCAACCGCACCTCACCCAAGACGCAATCAGCACTCCTGGAAGCCATGGCCGAAGCCCAGGTGTCGGTCGAGGGCCGCACCCTTGTCCTCGATCAGCCATTCCACGTATTCGCCACTGCTAATCCGATTGAGTTCGAGGGCACTTATCCCTTACCCGAGGCGCAGCTGGACCGGTTCCTCATCCGTGTCGACGTCGGCTATCCGCAGCCGTCGGCCGAGCAGGACATCATTCGCCGCCGCCTCGCCCGGGGCACGGAGGCCACCACAGTACGCACCGTGCTGGATCCCGGCGAACTCCTGGAGCTTCAACGGGCGGTCAACCGCGTTGACGTCGATCCCGACGTCATTGACTATGCGGTACGGGTCACCGCCGCGACCCGCACGCACGATGCCGTCGATGTCGGGGCCTCCCCTCGCGGTTCACAGGCGCTGGTCCTGCTGGGGCGTGCGCTGGCGCTGATGGATGGCCGGGCGTTTGTCCTTCCCGAGGACATCAAGCTGGGAACCAAACCCGTACTTGCACACCGGTTGACCCTGACGCCCGGTTCATGGGCACGCGGCATACGGGCAGTGGACATCGTTGCAGAAGTTGTGGACCGGGTGGCCACTCCAACCACCGCGTCGGCCCATGAGCGGTAAGGGCGGCTTTCGCCCCGGAGGTCAGTGGAGTCTCGCCTCGATCACCATGATGGTGTGCGTCGTCGTCGGGCTGTTCATGGGCCGGCCAGACGTCGTCGTGCTTGGTCTTCCCCTCGCTTTTGCCGCCGCCTCAGGGTGGAGCGCACTCCGGCCGCCGCCGGCCGGGCAGGCACGATCCTCCGCTGGTATGGAGGCAACGACGTTCGGGATCGAGCCGGACCCTGGAGAGTCCGACGAGGGACGCCGCACCTTCCGCGTGGCCTCCGGCGGTCCAAGCGGCATCGCGCTGATTCAGGCCGCTGCCGCGGGAGGTCCAGCTGTCTCCGCCCTTGTGCTTCTCGGCGGGCCATTCGCTGTTTCGGTTCCCGTTCCGCGGTCAGGCCGAGCGAGGGTGCTCACGGTCGGGGCGGCCGCGCTGACCCTTGACGGCGTCATGCGTCAGGAGGCCCGGGAGCTTGAGCCCGTGCGGCTGACTGTTCTGCCGCGGGTTCGCGAAGCCAGGCTGCTTCCGCTGCCTCACCGTCTGCAGGGCCGCACCGGCGAGCATACCTCTCGAAGCATCGGAGACGGCGGGGAGCTTCGGAGCATTGATGAGTTCCGTCCCGGGGACCAGCTGCGACGCATCGACTGGCGGGCAACGGCGCGCCAGTCAGGGAATGAAGACCGCCTCTTCGTCCGCCGCTCCTACGCCCGCTCCGAAGCGGGCGTCCACCTCGTTCTGGATACGGCACACGACTATCCCGCCCGGCTCCGCGCCTGGTTCCCGCTGCGCACTGAACCTGTGAACGCGCTCAGCTCGCTCCACCTCGCGCGGGAAGCAGCAACACTGCTCGCCGCGTCCTATCTTGCTGCGGGTGACCGGGTAGGGCTGAACGATCTCTCCGCCAGGCATTGGCCCGTGCGGGCCACGGGCGGGCACCGGCAGCTTGAACTGATCCGCACCCAGCTCGCCCTGATGACGGCGTCCGGACGGCCCGAGCAGTCCTCACGCGATCCCGGCGCGCCGGCAGGTTCCCTCATCTACGTGATGAGCACGTTTACTGACGAGGAACCGGCGAGACTCATGGGGTTGTGGCAGGCGGCAGGTCACCGGGTCATCGGTGTGGACATTCTTCCAGCGCTGGAAGGCAGCGCCGTTTCCCCTTCCGGCCGCCGGGCCTCGCGCCTCGTGCTGCTAAGACGCCGCGAAGTGATGAATGCTCTGGCGGTGTCCGGGATGGCGGTTCTTGGCTACCGCGGCGGAGGATCGATCGCCGCGGGCGGCGCGTTGGACTCGATTCCCGGACAACTTCCCCTCGAAACGGGGTTGGCGTCGCTGCGTCGCCCGACCGGGAGCTACCGGTCCGCGGTAGGCGGACCGGTATGAGTGGCAGGTTGAGTACACGCCCGCCGGAGGCCGACCGATCGCTGAATATCGGCCCCTCATTTTCGGCGGGTTGGCTGCGGATCTTCGCCTTCGCACTGTCTGCCGTGCTCGGTCTGTCGCTATGGCAGAACACTGCCCTGGTACTTCTGCCGCTGGCTTTCTTCGCGGCTTCGGTGCTGGTTCCATTCGTCCTGCTACCTCTTGGATCACTCCTGTTGATCGTCGGCAGCTATGCGGCGATCGTTCCGAGTGGATCCTGGGCGGTCTTCCCTTATGCCGCCGGACTCCATCTGCTTTTCGTGTGTTACGCCCTGCTGCTCGGCATCCCGCGACGGACAGACCTGAGCACAGCGGCGGCGCTGAAGTTCCTTGTTCGCGCCGGGAAGATTCAGATGCTTGTGCAGCCGGCGGCGGCCGTCGCCCTGCTCGTGCAGGACGCCGGAACTCAACCGGTGCTCGTCACTATCGCCTGCATTGTCCTGGCAGCGTGGACGTTCTGGCTGGTCAGGACGTTGCGGCGAATCTAGCATCCCTGCCAAGTCCATGCGCCCAAAGGTCCCGCAGCAGCGCGATCTCGGCAAGATGATGGATCATCTCACGGTTGATGTGCTGTATGAGCGCAGCCATGGGAGCCTCTGCAAACGGACCTTCGGCAGGTCCCACCGGCCGCTCCAGGGCATCGGGTGACAGTGCGGACACAGCACTGTGCCAGTGCGCGTACATGCCGTCCAATTGTTCGAGAGCCGCGACAGCTGTACCCGGGTACTCATACGTTTCGTAGCTGACCGGCACACCGCCGAAGTGCGACTCCAGCCGCCCTCCCAGCACGCCGACCAGGATGTGGCCAAGCCGCCAGGCAATGGTGGTGACTGGAGCCGGCGCCGGTTCAGGAACGGCAAAGTCGATCGTATAGTCTCCGCTGCCGACCTGCAGCGGTGCTGTGCCCGTGCCGCGCGGCCTCACGCTCCAGCTACCGGGTACGGGCTCCCAGAAGTACTCGTCATCACCCAGCCCTTCCAATCGTGGCCGCGCGTGATTCTTCCAGTGCCATTGAAGCTGGTCGGTCAGCTCCCTGCGAATGTCCATTGGTATTTCCTTCCGTGAGTGGGGACCATTCCAGTGTAGAAAGCATTGCGGACAGCAACTGTCCGCATGGATCGGTACCGTGGTGTCATGTTGGAAACCTCGGCGCGGCTGCTGCAGCTTCTTTCCCTGCTTCAACTCCGGCGCGAGTGGACTGGGCCTGCCCTCGCGGAGCGGATGTCCGTCACCGAGCGCACCGTCCGCAGGGACATCGGCAAGCTGCGCACTCTCGGTTACCCTATTCACGCTTCCCCGGGCATCGCCGGCGGATACCAGTTGGGCGCGGGTGCCCAACTGCCTCCGCTGCTCCTCGATGATGACGAAGCCCTCGCCGTTGCCATCGGCTTGAGTGCCGTCACAGCGAGTCCTGTCTCGGGCCTCGGTGAAGCGTCGGTGAGAGCCCTCACCAAGTTGGAACAGGTCCTTCCCGGCAGGCTACGGCCGAAGTTCGCCGGACTGCGCACCGCCGTCACCCGGATGGCTGCGGTCAGCACACCGGTCAATCCGGAAGTGCTCACTGCTTTCTCAGCCGCCATTACGGAGCGTCGGGTGGTGGTCTTCCGGTATGAACGCCATGACGGTGAATCTTCCCGCCGGGTCGTTGAGCCGGTTCGTCTGGTGGACACCGGCCGCCGGTGGTATCTCGTGGCGTGGGACACCGGCCGGCAGGACTGGCGGACGTTCCGCGTGGACCGGTGCCGGAGCGTGCCCTCGCCGCGGGATAGATTTTCCGGACGTCCCCTTCCTGCCAGCGATCTTGCCGGCTACGTGCAAAAATCCATCACACGGTCGCCGTACAGCCATGACGTGGTGGTTCGGATTCACGCCTCTGTTGCAGATGTCAGCCAGTTGGTCCCGCCCAATATCGCTGAACTCGAGGACGACGCCGGACGCACCATTATGCGGTTCGGCGCAGATTCGCTCGAATGGCCTCTGATGCATGTCGCGGCTCTGGGCTTCGATTTTGACATCCTCGAACCTCTCGCACTCCAGGAACACGCCATCACCGTTGCCGCGCGGCTGATCCACGCGGCCGGACCCACCGCCCACGCCACGGCGCCCGGTGACGGTCATGGACCAGTTTCACGTTCGTCATAGGCTGGATCCGGCACACAAGGACAGGAGACCACCATGGTTGAAGCAGAGCACGCGGAGACGACGGTCGATGAGGTAATGGCCGAGCTTGCCGCGCTCGAGGACCCGAAGATGCGCGCGGTGAACCTCAGGCACGGCGATGACCACGGAGTGAACCTCAGCAAGCTGCGTGCGCTTGCCAAGCGCCTGAAGACGCAGGAGGTGCTGGCCTCTCAGCTCTGGGAGACAGACGACACCGCAGCGAGGCTCCTCGCGATTCTGATCTGCCGCCCCAAAACACTCCGACCGGATGAGCTGGATACGATGCTGCGCACGGCACGCGCACCCAAAGTCGAGGACTGGCTCATCAGCTACGTGGTGAAGAAGAATCCGCACGCGGAGGATCTGCGCCTCACCTGGTTTGCTGATCCGGATCCGGTGGTCGCCGGCGCAGGCTGGGCGCTGACCGCGGACCGGGTGGCGAAGAACCCCGATGGGCTTGACCTGCCGGGTCTTCTGGATGTCATCGAGACGGAGATGAAGAACGCACCGGACCGCCTGCAGTGGGCCATGAATACCTGCCTGGCCCAGATCGGGATTGCACACCCCGAACACCGCACCAGGGCGCTGGAGATCGGCGAGCGGCTGGAGGTGCTGAAGGACTACCCGACCTCCCCCGGCTGCACCTCGCCGTTCGCACCCGCATGGATCAACGAAATGGTGCGTCGACAGGAGGCCGGATAGGGCAGCCGGATGGCTCCGAGTAAACTTTGAAGCAATCATGTCGCTGACAATCACTTACCCTGCCCAGCTCCCGGTCTCGGAACGGCGGGCAGACATCATGGCTGCCATCGCGGCGAACCAGGTCACCATCATCGCCGGCGAAACGGGCTCGGGAAAAACCACGCAGATTCCCAAGATGTGCCTGGAACTCGGCCTTGGCCGGTCCGGAATGATCGGCCACACCCAGCCGCGCCGCCTTGCGGCCCGTACCGTTGCCGAACGCATCGCCGAGGAACTGGGCGTCAGGCTCGGGGAGGAAGTCGGCTACCAGGTCCGGTTCACCGGAGAGGTGGGTCGGAGCACGCGCATCAAGCTGATGACGGACGGTATCCTGCTCGCCGAGATCCAGCATGACAAGCTACTGAAGAAGTACAGCACCATCATCATCGACGAGGCCCATGAGCGCAGCCTCAATATCGACTTCATCCTGGGTTACCTCAAGCGCATTCTGCCCAAGCGTCCCGACCTGAAGCTCATCATCACTTCGGCCACCATCGATCCGCAGCGCTTCGCAAACCACTTCGCGGCGGATGAGGCTGCGCCGGATAAACAGCCAGCGCCTATCATCGAGGTGTCCGGGCGGACCTACCCGGTAGAGATTCGTTACCGCCCGCTCAGCCAACCCGCCGGTGACACAGGGTCTGACGCTGAGCTCGGCGCACAGGACGAGCTTGAGGAAGACCGCGACCCACTGGACGCTGTGTGCGACGCCGTTGACGAGCTTGCCCGCGAAGCGCCCGGCGACATCCTGGTCTTCTTTTCCGGCGAGCGCGAGATCCGGGATGCAGCCGATGCACTCCGCGCACGTGTGCAGGTGAACCCGCGGCTACGTGGCACGGAGATCCTGCCCCTCTTTGCCCGCCTGTCCCTGCAGGAGCAGCACCAGGTCTTCAAGCCGGGCGGGACGGGACGGCGCATTGTCCTCGCTACCAATGTCGCCGAAACGTCACTGACCGTTCCCGGGATCAAGTACGTCATTGATACCGGAACCGCCCGCATTTCCCGGTATTCGCACCGTACCAAGGTGCAGCGGCTGCCTATTGAGCGGGTGTCGCAGGCCTCTGCGAACCAGCGGTCCGGCCGCTGTGGCCGCGTATCCGACGGCATAGCGATCCGCCTCTACTCCGAGGAGGACTTCGAATCCAGACGCCCCTTCACGGATCCGGAAATTCTCCGTACCAATCTCGCTGCGGTCATCCTTCAAATGACGGCCATGGGAGTGACCCGCGGACCGAAGGACGTCGCAGCCTTCCCCTTTGTGGAACCACCGGACTCAAAAGCAATCAACGACGGCGTCACGCTCCTTCGCGAGCTCGGCGCGCTTAGCGCGGACGGCAGCATTTCGCCGGTGGGTCGGCAACTGGCCCAACTGCCCGTTGATCCGCGGCTCGGGCGCATGATCGTTGAGGCCGGGCGCCGCGGCTGCACCAAAGAGGTCATGGTCCTGGCTGCGGCACTCACCATCCAGGACCCGAGGGAGCGTCCGCAGCCGGACCAGGCTGCGAAGCTCCAGAGTGCAACCGAAAAACACCGCCGGTTTGCGGATGAGAAGTCAGACTTCACGGGATACCTCAACCTGTGGCGGTACCTGCAGGAGCAGCAGAAGGAACTGTCCTCCACCCAGTTCAGAAAACTGTGCCGCAACGAATTCATCAATTACCTGCGCGTACGCGAGTGGCAGGATCTCTTCGCTCAGCTGCGGCAGCTCGCGAAGCCGCTGGGGATCACACTGGCTCCCAGCGCAGTGGATCCGGTGGGCCGCCATGATGCGATCCACATCAGCATGCTGTCCGGCCTGCTCAGCCACATTGGCCTCTATGATCAGCGCAAGCGCGAATACTCAGGCGCGCGCGGCACCCGCTTTGCCATTTTCCCGGGCAGCGCGCTGTTCAAGAAGAGCCCTGATTGGGTGATGGCCGCGGAGCTGGTGGAAACTTCCCGGCTATGGGCCCGTGTGGTGGCAGCGTTTGATCCTCTCTGGGCCGAGGAGGTGGCGCCGGATCTGGTGAAGCGCAGCTATAGCGAGCCCCATTGGTCCCGCAAAATGGGCTCAGTCATGGCCTATGAGAAGGTCACCCTCTACGGCGTACCGATTGTGCCCCAGCGGCGCATCAACTATGGCCGCATCGACAGGGAGCTGGCCCGTGAGCTCTTCATTCGCCATGCCCTGGTGGAGGGCGACTGGCGCACCCATCACAAGTTCTTCCACCGCAACAAGGCGCGCATCGCCGAGATCGAAGAGATGGAAAACCGGATGCGCCGCCGCGATCTCATGGTGGACGACGAAACACTGTTTGCCTTCTACGATGCCCGCGTGGGGCAGGATGTGGTGTCCGAGCGCCACTTCGACAAGTGGTGGAAGCAGACACGCCAGGACCATCCGGATCTGCTGGACTTCAAGCCCGAGGAACTGCTCAGCCGCGATGCCGACCTTGACGAGACGGCATTTCCGAAGACATGGCACCAGCAGGGCTTTGACCTGCCGCTCCGTTACGAGTTCTCCCCCAACATCCCGGGTGCCTCGGACGGCGTCACGGTGCAGGTGCCCATCCTGTTCCTGAACCAACTGGAGCCTGCCCCTTTCCAGTGGCAGATTCCCGGGTTGCGCGTCGAACTTGTTGCCGCGCTCATCAAATCGCTGCCCAAGCAGGTGCGCAAGAATTTCATTCCCGCACCCGACGTCGCACGGAGCGCCGTCGATGCCCTGCACGCCGATTTCGATCCGGGCAGAGACGCACTTGAGCCATCGCTGGAACTGGCCCTGCGCAGGTTGAAGGGACACATCATTCCCCCGGGGTCCTGGAACCGTAATGCCCTGCCGCCGCACCTCTTGATGAGCTTCGAGGTGGTGGACGGGAACGGCCGCATTCTGGACGAAGACAAGGATCTGCAGGCGCTCCAGGAGCGGCTTGCCGCGCAGACCCGGCGGGCAATCGCCGAATCACTCGGGGCCACCCCTGGATCTGTTCAGCGGATTTCGAAGGCAGCAAGCCGAAAGCAGGAGGCAGCGCCGTCGTCGTCACCGTCAGCGTCGCCAGCGGCCACACCAGGCATCAAGGAGGTCAGCGGCGCAACCGCGTGGACTTTCGGAACTATCCCGCGGGACGTTTCCAGGCTTGTCGGCGGTCACCGGGTGACCGGGTATCCCGCGCTCGTAGCTGAGGATAACGCCGTCGGACTCAGGGTTTTCCCCGACGCCGCCGGGCAGGCAGCTGCCATGCGGGCGGGTGTTATCCGCCTGCTTGCGCTGCGGGTTCCTAGCCCAGCGCGCTACGTCCTTGAGCACCTGAGCAACGCCGAGAAGCTCACGTTCAGCCAGAATCCACACGGCAGTGTCGCGGCGCTGATTGAGGACTGCGCCATCGCGGCCATCGACAAGCTCACGCCCGAGGAGCTGCCGTGGACCGTCAGCGAGTTCGATGCGCTGTACGAGAACGTCCGCGCCGAACTCATCGATACCGTGTTCATCGTTACGGCAACGGTTGAGAAGATCCTCGCAAGTGCACGCAGGATCGAAAAGCGACTGAAAGGCACCACGAGTCTGGCGCTCATCACCGCACTCAACGATGTGAAGAGCCAGCTTGAACAGCTCGTCTTCCCCGGCTTTGTCGCAACGACCGGATACGCGCAATTGACCCATCTGCCGCGGTATCTTGCCGGCATCGAAAGGCGGCTCGAGAAACTGGAGACCAATGTCCAGCGCGACGGCGTGAATACCGCAGCAGTGCAGCGCCTGGAAGACGAGTACGACGACGCCGTGGCCGCAGTGGCTCCAAACGGACGGCCCGTGCCGCCGGCGTTACGACGGGTTCGCTGGATGCTCGAGGAACTCCGGATCAGCCTGTTCGCCCAGGAGTTGGGAACCGCCTACTCGGTCTCCGAAAAGCGTATCCGGACAGCTTTGGGCGAAGCACTCGCCGCCTGAGAACCGGGAAATTTTGCGCAGCTCCGGCGGGTTCGGCACCCCTCGAACCCGCTGAAGGTGCCCAAAAGTTCGGTTGGTTGAGGGTTCAGTCAGGGACGTTGTCGCCGAACCCTGCGCTTCGCAGGCCCGCGCGGAGCCGTTCCGCATTTTCGTCGAGCTTCGCCGGATCGGGATTATGGTCCACGTTGTGTACGTCAAAGTCAGCCGGGCTCTGCGTCGGCCAGATGTGCACATGCACGTGCGGAATTTCGTAGCCCTCCATGAGCACTCCGATGCGCCGGGAGTGAAAGGCTGACTCCTGAACTTTGGCAATTTTCTGCGCCACATCCATGACCTTGCCGAGCAGGTCCGGGTCCAGGTCCACCCAGTGCGCAACCTCGTGGCGTGGCACCACCATGAGGTGCCCGTCAGTGATGGGCTCTATGGTCAGGAACGCCACCACGTCCTCGTCCTTCCAGACGAACCTGCCCGGGATTTCCCCGGCGATGATCCTGGTGAACAGCGTGCTCATAAGTCCTCCTTCAGGGATCCGGCATCAAGCACGAAGCGGTACTTCACGTCGCCTGCAACCATGCGGTCATACGCGGAGTTGAGCTGGTCAGCAGAAACGAGTTCTATATCCGATGCCACCTGGTGCTCGGCACAAAAATCAAGCATCTCCTGGGTTTCTGCGATACCGCCGATGAGTGAGCCCGCGTACTTGCGTCTCTTCCGGACCAGCAGTCCCGGGTCAACGGCGGGCATCGGGTCCGCCGGCAGCCCGAGCTGGAATAGTGCACCGTCCAGGCGAAGCGCGCGGATCAGGGGGTTCAGCTCATGAGGCGCCGCCACCGTATCGATGACGACGTCAAGCGTGTTGGATACGGCTGCCATGGCGTCCGCATCCCTGGACAACACCACGTGATCCGCTCCCAGTTCGCGTGCGGCGTCCATCTTGCCGGACGAGGTGGTGAAGACCGTCACCTCCGCCCCCATCGCCTTGGCGATCTTCACCGCCAGATGTCCGAGGCCACCGAGCCCGACGACGCCGACAGCGTCACCTTTCTCCACGCCGAAGTGGTTCAGCGGCGAGAAGGTGGTGATCCCGGCGCACAGCAGCGGCGCAGCGGCGGCTGGGTCCATGGACTCCGGTATCCGGAGAACGTAGCCCTCATTCACGACAATCGAGGTCGAGTAACCGCCCTGGGTGACTTCACCGTCACGCCTTCGGTCCGGAGTCCCGTAGGTAGCGGTCATTCCGTTGACGCAGTACTGCTCCAACCCTTCCGCACAGCTTCCGCATTCGCGGCATGAGTCCACCATGCAGCCGACTCCCACCCTGGCGCCGACCGCAAAGGACGTCACGGATGCCCCGACCCGGGTGACCCGGCCTACAATCTCGTGGCCGGGCACCAGGGGGTAGCGGGCAGTGCCCCATTCGCTGCGGGCTGCATGGACATCCGAGTGGCATAGTCCGCAGTATTCGATGGCGATTTCGACGTCGTCGTCCTCAGGTTCCCTGCGTTCGACGGTTGTGCGTCCCAGTCCGCTGGAGGCCGAGGTGGCAGCGTAGGCGTGTGCGATGCTCATAACGGCTACTCTCTCACGGGCGAACGCGTGCAACCGAGCTCGTCCGGTGCAGGATCAGGGACCGGTGGCCACCGGCAGATCCGCACGCTGGG
This sequence comes from Arthrobacter sp. KKT183, assembly GCF_055657625.1. Classification (NCBI taxonomy): domain Bacteria; kingdom Bacillati; phylum Actinomycetota; class Actinomycetes; order Micrococcales; family Micrococcaceae; genus Arthrobacter; species Arthrobacter sp. KKT183. The sequence continues at coordinate 2,263,830 of NZ_CM145770.1, forward strand.
ACCACTGAGACCATGAGCCGGGGTAAAGCGCCGCTTGATAGCCGGCAACCTCAAGCGCGGCGATCTCGTGCGCAGCAGTGATACCGGAGCCGCAATAGACGCCAACCTCTGCTGTCTCGGTAATGCCGAGCGCAGCGAAACGCCGGCGCAGTTCCGACGGCGGCAGGAATGTGTTTTCCGCCGTGAGGTTCTCGGACGTGGGAGCGCTGGAGGCACCGGGAATGTGCCCGGCCTTCGCATCGACCGGCTCGGTCTCGCCGCGAAAGCGTTCAGACGCCCGGGCATCAAGCAGCACGCCTTTCCCAGCCAGAGCGAGAACGCCGTCGGCCGTCGTCAGGACCGGCATGTGTCCGGAACTCAGGGTGACTTCGCCCAGGCAGTGCTGCTCCTCGCCCCGCTCCGTCTCATACCCGGCCGCCTGCCACGCATTCAGTCCGCCATCGAGTAGATAGACGCTGGTGAGGCCCGCATCGCGAAGCAGCCACCAGAGGCGCGCTGCCGAAAGGTTCCCCTTGTCGTCATAGGCAACAACCACATCGCCGTCGTTGATGCCCCACTGACGGGCCGCCTCCTCGAGCGCGGCCGGTTCGGGCAGCGGGTGCCGTCCCTCCGCTGCTGATGGACGGGAGCACAGCTGCGTTTCAAGGTCAACGTAGACGGCGCCGGGAATGTGAGCTGATCGGTACTGCTCGTGACCGTGGGGGTTGCCCAGCGTCCAGCGAACATCCAGCAGGACGGTCTGCTGACCGGAGGTCATCCGGTTCCGCAGCGCCTGCACGTCCATCAGAGTCTCCATGAAGATCTCCTTATGAATGTGTGACCGGTGGCACGCCGGTCACAGGTGTGAGCCAAGTTCACCACAGCTCCGCGGTCCCCTCCAAGCCGGCGGCGCACACCTGGTGACCAAGCGGGCAGGGCTCTGGTCCTGAAGGGCGTCACGGGGTACAAAAGGGTAATGACAGCTTCACTGGTGCTCGGTCCCATGCTCCGGTATGTCGATGAAACCTCGGCGACGCTATGGATGGAAACCAGTGCAGCCTGCACGGTCGAGTTGCGCGCGGATGGAAAGACGTGGACCGCTGCCACGTTCGGCGTCCATGGTCATCACTACGCGCTGGTCGAGGCGGAGCATCTTCCGCCGGGCACCACCGTGGAGTACACCGTAGACATAGCCGGCGAGCGCGCATGGCCGGAACCTGCCTCTGAATTCCCTGCACCGTCCATCCGTACGCTTCATCCTCAGGGGCGGCTGCGCCTCGCCTTCGGCTCATGCCGGACCAGCGTCCCGCATGACGCGCTCGGCAACGCCGGCCACGGCGTCGACGCGCTGCGCGCCTTCGCCCTGCATCAGGCCCTCCACAACGACGACGGTGCCCGCCCCGATCTGATCGCCTTCCTCGGCGATCAGGTCTATGCGGATTCAACGAGTAAGGAGATGCAGGACTTCATCCGTTCACGGCGCTCCCTTGATGATCCGCCGGGTGAGGAGCTGAAGGACTACGAAGAGTATGCCCACCTGTACAAACTCGCCTGGTCCGACGACGCCAACCGCTGGCTGCTCTCCACCGTTCCCAGCGCGATGATGTTCGACGACCATGACATCCGCGACGACTGGAATGCCTCCCTCACGTGGCGGGAGAAAATGCACGGCACCTCCTGGTGGCAGGGCCGCATCGTTGCCGGACTAGCCTCCTACTGGGTATATCAGCACCTCGGGAACCTTTCTCCGGTTGGACGCGCCGACGACATTCTCTGGCAGAGAATCCGCGCCCATCAGGGCCCTGACGAACTCGATCTCACCGCGGACCTCGAAGCTTTTGCCGAACGGGCAGACGCCGAGCCGTCCAGCTACCGCTGGAGCTATTGCCGGGACATCGGGGACGTGCGGATCATCACTGTCGATTCACGTGCGGCACGCGTGCTCGATCCTGGGCAGCGCTCCCTTCTGGATGATGCCGAACTCGCCTGGCTGGACGAACACTTCCAGGGCGGAGTGCGGCACTTGATCGTTGCAACCTCGCTTCCGTTCCTCCTCCCGCGCGGGCTGCACCATATCGAGTCATGGGACGAAGCCCTGGCAGAGGGTGCCTGGGGGAAGCGGGGGTCGCGCATCGGCGAGGCGCTGCGGCAGGCACTGGACCTTGAGCACTGGGGCGCGTTCCAGCGCAGCTTCAAGGTGGTCGCGGACCTCGCGACCGAGGTGGCTGACGGCAAGCGCGGGTTGGCACCCGAGACCGTGACCTTCCTTTCCGGTGACGTGCACTTTTCCTACATAGCAGAGGTTGAACGGTCCTCGGGCAGCCGGATCATCCAGGCCGTGTGTTCCCCGATCCGCAACCCGCTCCCCCGCGCTCTGCGCTTTGCCACAGTGGTGATGTCCTACGGCGTCGCAGGCCCGGTGGGAGCACTGGCTGCCCGTTCCGTGAAGGTGCCGAAGCCGCCCTTCTCCTGGAAGAGCATCAGGGGTCCCTGGTTCGACAACAACCTGGCGGTTCTTGAAGATACCGACGACGGGTTGAGCCTGCGCTGGGCAACCGGCGCCACTGACGGCGATCCGCGCGCTCCGCAGCTGAAGGAAGTTGCAACCTACACCGTTTCACCGCGCAGCCCGGAATCCCGGAAGTCGCCGGATGGATGATGCCCGAGGCTCAGAGCTCGACGCTCCGGCCTGGATCCAGGTGCTCGAAGTCCGTCCCGTAGTGCTTCCCCAGCCGGGAGACGTGCCCCTCGACCATCGCCAGTCCGGTCCCGTTCAGCAGTGCGTCATGAATCTGGTGCGCCCTCTCTGCGCGGACTGAGGTGACGAAATCAATTACCTCAGCCGTCTTCGACCACGGGGCGTGAACCGGCACGAGGAGCGTCTGCACCTGCACGCCGTGAGGAACGATGAACGAATCGCCCGGGTGGTAGAGGGCACCGTTGATCAGGTAGCCGATGTTCCTCACCACCGGGATGTGCGGATGGATGAGGGCGTGTTGTCCGCCGAAGGTCTGCACCGTGAAGCCCGCGATGGTGTAGCTGCGCTCCGGTTCGACTGAGTGCACGCGCGCGGCCGCGCCGTCATCGTCCAGCGCCTCCCTCAACTGGGCAGCGACGCCCTGGGGTGCATACACCTCCAGTAGTGAGTCGGCGCGGATGGCAGCGCTGATTCGTTCCCGGTCGAAGTGGTCGGCATGTTCGTGGGTAATCAGGACCGCCGCCGCGCCGGACACTGCCTCCTCGACTTCGGAGAAGTTCCCGGGATCCAGGACAAGAGCTGTCCCGTCCTTCTCGACCCGGACGCACGCGTGGGTGTACTTGGTGAGCAACATGCGCCCACACTACCGCCGTCGCGACGCTCCGTCTCCGGTTCCGCGCAACCGATAGGGACAACGGCCGGTGCTACCCTTGACCCGGGTTCAATCCGGAGCATCGGTCCGGAAATCCACTGCAGATTCCGAGAGTGAGGTGACCTAAGCGGACATGCCAGCTGAAGCAGGCCAGCCAACACGCAAGGGCTCGGAACAGCGCGTCACACGGCAGCGCCGGGCAGTCAGCGCAACCCTCGATGAGCTGGACGACTTCGTCAGCACTCAGGAGCTCTACCGCAAAATGCACGAGCGCGGCGAGTCGGTCTCGCTGGCAACCGCCTACCGGATCCTTCAGTCAATGGCCGACGACGGCCTGGTGGATGTGCTGCGGAACGGCGAGGGAGAGGCTGTCTACCGCCGGTGCGCCGTCGAACATCACCACCATCACCTGCTCTGCCGCAGGTGTGGACGGGCAGTGGAAATCGAAGCGCCGGCGGTCGAGCAGTGGGCTGCCCGCATGGCGCAGGAGCACGGGTACACCGAAGTTGCGCACACGGTTGAGATTTACGGGCTGTGTCCGGAGTGCAGCGCCGCAAAGGCTTAGGCGGGCTGGACGGCCCGGGATTCCGACGCCGTCGCCTTCTGTGCGCGACGCCAGCTGATAGCTCTGCACACCAGGTAGATCACGAAGGAAATGGTGGTCACGTAGGGACTGATGGGGATCCGTCCACCCAGCGCCAGCAGGATCCCACCGACCACCGATGTGCACGCGAATGCGACGCTCAACAGCACCACCAGCCGCGGTGACGAGGTGACCTTGAGCGCTGCCGCAGCGGGAGTGATCAGCAGCGCGAGCACCAGCAGGGCGCCCACAACCTGAATGGACAGCGCCACGGAGACTCCAAGCAGGAACATGAAGATCAGCGAGAGACCGCGCACCGGCACACCCCGCGCCTCTGCAAGATCCGGGTCCACGCTGGCGAAGGTCAGCGGACGCCAGATGGCGCCAAGGGCAACCATGACGACGACGGCGCACCCCGCCAGGAGCGTCAGTTGAACCTGGTCAACTGAGACGATCTGCCCCGTGAGCAGACCGAACTTGTTGGCCGCCCTGCCCTCGTAAAGGGCCAGGAACAGGATGCCCAATCCGAGCCCGAACGGCATGATGACGCCGATGATCGAGTTACGGTCGCGCGCCCGGATGCCCATCAGTCCAAGCAGGAGCGCGGCGATCACTGAGCCGATCAGCGAGCCGAACACCACATTGGCCCCGATCAGCAGTGCGAAGGCGGCTCCGGCGAAGGAGAGTTCGGCAATGCCGTGAACTGCGAAGGCAAGGTCCCGCATCATTACGAAAGTGCCGATCAGGCCGCCCAGCAGGCCCAGCACTGCGCCGGCCCAGATCGAATTTTGCACCAGCGGCAGGAGTTCGCTGTAGTTGTCGAACGTGAAAACGGCCTGGAGCATCTCCTCGAACGTCATTGCTGCGCTACTTCCGCGTGGTGGTGGGTGGTTGCGTCCGGCAGGCCCACGACAACAATGCGGCCGTTGTTGTGGATGACGTCCACCCTGCTGTCGTAGAGATCGGACAGCACTTCGCTGGTCATCACGTCCTGTGGCCTGCCCACACGGAACTGTCCGCCTGCCAGATAGAGGACGCGGTCAACATAATCGATGATCGGATTGATCTCATGCGTCACGAAGACAACGGCGGTGTTGTGCTTGCGGCATTGATCATTGATGAGCCGGCTCACCGCCTGTTGGTGGTGGAGGTCCAGCGAAAGCAACGGTTCATCGCACAGCAGTACCTGCGGGTCGGTAGCCAGCGCCTGCGCGGCACGCAGGCGCTGCTGCTCGCCGCCGGACAGTCGCCCGACCGGCGCATCCGCATACGACGACGCGCCCACCTTTTCCAGGAGGGCATCCACGGTTCGCCGGTAGGATGCGCCGCCTCGGCGAAAACCCCAGCGGTGCCCGTCCACTCCCAACCCCACCAGGTCCCTCGCACGCAGGGGGGTCTCCGGCGCGAATGACTTCTGCTGCGGTATGTAACCGAATGCCCGGCTTCCACGGTGCAGTGCGTGGCCGTTCACGGTGGCTGTCCCCGAGTCCAACTCCTGCAAGCCCAGGAGAACCCGCAGCAAGCTGGTTTTCCCCGACCCGTTGGGACCAAGCACAGCGAGGAACTCACCCGGCCGGATGTCCAGCTCCAGGTCATGCCATAGGCTCCGGCGACCAAAAGAGAGCGAGGCTGAGCGCAGGCTCACCACGGGGTGAGCGGCAGCATCGCCGTCGTCGTCGGTGACCATGAAGTTTCCTAAAGCCGTGGGAGGGAGGGTCTTGGCCAATTGTGTCAGGACTTCAGGGCTTCAGCGATGTTCTCGACGTTGGCGCTCATCCAGGAGAGGTAATCCTCGCCCTCCGGAAGCGTCTCAGTGAACTGAACGACCGGCACGGACGCGGCCTCGGCGGTGCTTCGTACCGCCTGTGTCTGCGGGCCTTCGGTTTGCTCGTTGTAGGCCAGGAAGGCAACGGACCGGCTCTGAACGAGTTCCTGCATCTCGTTCAGCGCCGCAACGGGCACATCGGCCCCCTCCTCGATGGCCTCCGTGTAATCGGCGGGGGTGGCATCCTTCAGCCCGGCGGCCTCCAGCAGGTAGGCGGGAACGGGTTCGGTTGCGGCCACGGTGCTACCGTCCGCCTCCGAGGCCAGGGCCTCGGCCTGGCCCTGCAGCCCTGCGATTTCCTCTGCGAACGTGTCCGCGTTGCTCTCATAGGTGTCTGCATTAGCCGGGTCCAACTCAGCGAGCTTTTCCCCGATAGCATCAGCAAGGTCTGCCATGGCATCGAGGTTGTACCAGACGTGTTCGTTGAAGGATCCGTGGTCATGCTCGTCCTCCGAGTGCGCCTCCTCCTCCGCGTGGGCTTCATCCTCGGGAGCTACGCCCGAAATCCCGACGGCGCTGAGCACGTAGTCATGATCCATTTCCACCGAGTCGGCGAGCTGGTGAAGGAAGGGATCATAACCTCCGCCGTTTTCCACCAGCAGGTCGGCTTTGGACACAGCGAGTTTGTCCTGCACTGTCGCCTCATAGGAGTGCGGATCCTGGCTAAGGCTGTTGACGATCGCCGTTACCTCGACGTTCTGCCCACCCACGGTTTCAACGATGCTGCCGTAGACATTCGTGGAGGTCACAACCTGCAGGGCTCCCGACTCTGCCGTCTCTCCGGCGCTGCCGGCGTCCTGTCCGCAGCTGGCCAGAGCCAGCGGAAAAAGGGCTACAGCGGTGAGCGCCGCCGTCGTTCGCGCGGAAATGCTGCGCATGAAGGTCCTCGATCTGTTCCAGGGGATAGCAAAGCGGTTCAAGTGGATGGACCAACTCTAACCTAAACGCGAATCATTCGCATTTCGCATCCGGTACAGCCCGCTCGCAGGAGGAGGGAGCCGAAGCGCTCGCCTAGCGTGCTTCTGTGGTGCCGAGGTTGACGCCTTCCTGAAGCGATTCGCCGGTTCTCCTCAACCCCTGGTTCTGCGTAGCATCCCGGATTTCGCCAATCAACTGCTCGATGACGTCCTCCAGAAAGAGAACACCGCGCGCCTGGCCGTCCTGCGTCATCACACGAGCAAGGTGGGATCCAGTGCGCTGCATGGTGGCCAGCGCGTCCTCGATCTCATCGTCCATGCTCAGGTTCGCAAGCGCGCGAACCTTGTTTTCCGTGATGGGCCTGGCGTACGCCTGTTCCGGCATGGACATGACGTCTTTCAAGTGCATATAGCCGGTGAGGTTGCCGAGTTCATCCACCAGCACAAAACGGGAGAACCCGGTGCGGCCGACCGCCCGCTCAAACTCCTCGGGAGTGGAATCGGTTCCGAGGGTAACCAGCTCATCCAACGGGACCATGACTGTCCCTGCTGTCTGCCCTGAAAACTCCAGTGCGCTGCTGATCAGCCCGGCGTCGTCATCCACAAGCCCGTGGCGCGTCGATTCCTGCACAATGGACTGCACCTCTTCCAACGTGAAGGACGAGGTCACCTCATCCTTCGGCTCGATGCGCAGGGCGCGCAGGATGTGGTTGGCGGTCCAGTTCAGGCTGGAAATCACCGGGTGCACAACCTTCGCTACCATAACCAGCGGCGGCGCGAGGAGCAGGGCAGCCTTGTCAGCTACCGATACCGAAATGTTCTTCGGCACCATTTCGCCGAACGTCACATGCAGGAACGTCACGAGCGCCAGCGCGATACCGAATGCAATGCCGTCCGCAAGGCCTCCCGGCAGACCGATCGCCTCAAGCGGTACCACCATCAGATGGTGGATGGCAGGCTCGGCCACCTGAAGAATGAGCAGCGAACATACGGTGATGCCCAGCTGCGCGCAGGCAAGCATGAGCGAGACGTGTTCCATCGCCCAGAGCGTAGTGCGCGCCCGCTTGGACCCCTCCTCCGCGAGCGGTTCGATCTGGCTCCGGCGTGCGCTCATGATCGCGAATTCCGCACCGACGAAGAACGCATTGCCGATCAACAGAAGGACCAGCCAAAGAATTCCTGCCCAGTCGCTCATCGGATGCCCCCTACTGACGAGGCGCCGTCGCCGGACTGCCCGGATTCCGCGGGCTCGACCGGGAGGAAGCTGATGCGGTCAATGCGGCGCCCATCCATGCGTTCCACCTCAAGAATTCCACCGGGCACCTCCACGCGGTCACCGACCTCGGCGATCCGGCCCAGGACAGACATCATGAAACCGCCGACCGTCTCATAACCTGCTTCATCGGGCACCGACAGGTGCGGGACCTGGTCGCTGACCTCGTCCGGGCGCATGATTCCGGGGAAGAACCAGTTCCCGGCGGCGCTTTGCAGTACACCGGGCTTGAGCTTGTCGTGTTCATCTGCCACCTCGCCGACGATCTCCTCGACCAGGTCTTCAAGCGTGACCACACCAGCCGTGCCGCCATACTCGTCCAGCACCACAGCGAGCTGCAGGTTGGCCTCCCGGAGCTCGCTGAGCAGGGAATCAAGATGCACCGTCTCGGGAACCCGGAGCACGTCGGTCATGATGGTGCCGGCCGGAAGTTCGGCGCGTCTGGACCGCGGCACGGCGACCGCCTTCTTCACGTGCACCACCCCGCGGATGTCGTCGGGCGATTCCCCGATCAGCGGGAACCGGGAGTATCCCGTTCTTCGTGCCAGATCAACGACGTCGGCCACAGTTTCATCGGATTCGATGGTCGCCATCCGGATCCGCGGCGTCATGACGTCCGCTGCTGTGCGCTCGGAGAAGCTGAAGGTGCGAGCGAGGAAGTTCGCTGTGCCCTGATCCAGGGTTCCCATTTCTGCCGACCGGCGCACGAGCGAGGACAGCTCTGACGGTGACCGCGCTCCCGAAATCTCCTCTTTCGCTTCCAGGCCGAACAGGTGCAGGACCCGGTTGGAGAAACCATTGAGGACAACGATGGCGGGTTTGAAGATTGCCGTGAAGAGGAGTTGCGGGCGTGCGAGTGCCCTGCCGACTTTGAAGGGCAGGGATATTGCCATGTTCTTGGGCACCAGCTCACCGATGAGCATCGAGAGCAGCGTCGCCAGGACCATCGCGAGGATAAGTGAGATCGAAGACCGCGCGGTGTCCGGGACACCGAGGGCAGCCAATGGCGACTCGAGAAGACGCCCCACTGACGGTTCCATGACGTAACCGGTCAGCAGGGTGGTCAGCGTGATGCCCAGCTGACAGCTGGAAAGCTGGGTGGAAAGCGACTTGAGGCAGCGAAGAAGCGGCTCCGCGCGCTTGTCGCCCTCGTCGACTGCCCGCTGGACGTAGGTCTGATCCAGTGCGACGAGCGCAAACTCGACGGCAACGAAGAAGCCGGTACCGAGGATCAGCAGCAGGCCGATGGCCAGGTAAAACCACTCCATTAGCTGATCACCGCCAGGGTGAGCTTGGATGCGCCGATTCCAACCGGCGCGCCGGGTTTCGGAGGTTCCGCCGGTTCGGAGGAGTCGTCCAGCTGGGTGACGTCCGTCGACGGGGAAGTCCCGCACGTGGGCTCTCCTAGAGGGACGGTAACCGCGCCGGCCGCACTAACTGCAGCTGGTCCGCTTACCGCGGACCGCGAAGGGGGTAGGTGATGGGCATGGAGACGGGGATTGCCGGCACTGGATGGCTGCGCTGCGCGTCGGATCAATGCTGACTGTCGCTGCGTGCGCGCCATGGTCCGGCCCCTAGAAGGACTGTCCATAAGGTTTCCAGTTTACAGCAACAGCACCGCAGCTGACACGGAAACGGGCAGTGCCGCCGTCGTAGTTTTACCAGCTCTGCTGCAGCGGGCGGCCTTCCTCATAGCCCGCCGCCGACTGCACGCCGACAATGGCGCGTTCGCGGAATTCAGCGAGGGAGCGCGCGCCCGCGTAGGTCATTGAACTGCGGACACCGGCAGTGATCATGTCCAGCAGGTCCTCCACACCGGGGCGGGCAGGGTCGAGGTACATCGTCGAGGTCGAGATGCCCTCCTCGAACAAGCCCTTGCGTGCCCGCGCAAAGACGTCATCGCGCTGGGTCCGGTTCTGCACTGCGCGGGCGGAGGCCATGCCGAAGCTCTCCTTGTACTGTCGGCCCTGGCTGTCCGTCTGCAGGTCCCCGGGGCTTTCGTAGGTACCGGCAAACCAGGATCCGATCATTACCTGGCTGGCCCCGGCAGCCAGCGCCAGGGCGACATCCCGCGGGTATCGGACTCCACCGTCCGCCCAGACATGCGCACCCAGCTCTGCGGCCGCCTGCGCACATTCGCGGACGGCAGAAAACTGCGGACGACCAACCGCGGTCATCATCCGGGTGGTACACATGGCGCCCGGACCGACACCTACCTTAATGATTGACGCGCCTGCTTCGACGAGGTCGCGAACGCCGTCGGCGCTGACCACGTTGCCGGCGACCACCGGCACGGATGGATCGAGCGACGCGACAGCCTTGAGCGCATCCAGCATCTTGCGCTGGTGACCATGGGCGGTGTCCACCACCAGCACGTCCACGCCGGCAGCAAGCAGCTCGGCTGCCTTGGCGGCGACATCTCCATTAATTCCGACCGCCGCTGCGACGCGCAGGCGCCCCTCGTTGTCCGTGGCCGGCTGGTAGATCGTGGAGCGCAGTGCCCCTTTGCGCGTGATGACACCCGCCAGCTGTCCGTCCCGCGTGACTGCCGCGAGGGAAGCGCCGGCAGCATCGAGTTCTTCGAAGGCCTGCTGCAGCGCGGTGTCACGATCCTGGGAGAAACGCGAGGCGTCGAGCGTGAGCGCACTCCGCATCACCGACTCCAGCGAGGCGAACCGGTCCACTCCCTCGCAGTCAGCTGCGCGGACCATTCCCACACAACGGTTGGCGTCGTCGACGACCATCACGGAGCCATGGGCGCGCTTATTGATCAGGTGCAGCGCATCAATCACAGTGTTCCCGGGCTGCAGCTTCAGCGGGGTTTCGAAGACGAGGTCGCGCTGCTTGACCCATCCGGTGACTTCGCTGATGACCTTCGTGGGGATGTCCTGCGGCAGTACGGCCAGTCCGCCGCGCCTGGCCACGGTTTCCACCATGCGGCGACCGGTAACGGCCGTCATGTTCGCAACGACCAGAGGGATGGTGGTTCCCGTTCCGTCGTCGCTCGCGAGATCGACGTCGAACCGTGAGATCACTTCGGATGAGGACGGAACGAGGAAAACGTCCGAATAGGTAAGGTCAGTTGAGGGCGTGTTGATGAAACGCACGGGAGCTCCTGCAGTCGGTTACACAAGCGAGTGTATGCCGAATCCGGCACCTGTCCGGGCACATGGCGAGCCATTGGAAAAGCTACGCGGGGGTAAGCCCCGGAGATTGGCTTGTTGCCTGAAACTGTCATTAGACTGAAGGGCAGGTCAACAGGGTCAGGCGAGCGCCGATTGGAACCTTCTGCGGATCTTTTTGGGCCAAAGGGCAACTCATGGAAGAGGGCGTATAACAAGTGCCACAACAACCCAACCACCGTCTACCGGAAGAATTCGGCGGGAACGAATGGCTTGTGGATGAGCTCTATGAGCAATTCCAGCAGGACCGAAACTCGGTAGACAAGAAGTGGTGGAGCCTTTTCGAATCGTTCGAGTCGGACAACACCGGCTCAGACAACGGACGGCATTCAGCCAAGCGTTCGTCCGGTTCGGACCCAAATCCGCCTACGCGGGAGCTACCCGTTGTCCAGGCGGAACAGGATGCTCCGAAGGCGTCGGGTGAATCCCCCGCTGCAAGCCAGGAGTCCGGAATGCCCCCGGTGCCCAAGGAAGAATCAAAGAACAAGAACTCAGGTGAGCCGGCAGCCTCGGCGAAGCCGTCGGGTGAGGCCAAGCCGGCCGCTAAGGCTGAACCGAAGACCGAAACCAAGCCGGAAAAGGCTCCCATTCCCGCCCAGCTCCCGAAGTCCGAGCTGAACCCCGAGATGGATGAAGACTCAGTCACGGTGCTTCGCGGGCCCGCCAAGGCGATCGCCACCAACATGGATGCCAGCCTTACGGTGCCCACCGCCACCAGCGTGCGTGCCATTCCGGCGAAGCTGCTCATCGACAACCGCGTCGTGATTAACAACCATCTGGAGCGTGCGCGGGGCGGCAAGGTCTCCTTCACCCACATCATCGGATACGCGATCATCCGCGCGCTTGCCCAGTTCCCGTCGCAGAACGTGTATTACGACATCGTGGACGGCAAGCCCGCCGCCGTGCAACCGGCTCATGTGAACTTCGGTCTGGCTATCGACATGCCTCGCCCGGACGGCAGCCGGCTGCTGGTGGTGCCCAACATCAAAAAGGCGGAGACGCTCAACTTCTCCGAGTTCTGGCACTCTTACGAAGATCTCGTCAAGCGGGCGCGCGGGGGCAAGCTCGGTGCGGACGACTACGCCGGCACTACCGTTTCCCTTACCAACCCGGGAGGGATCGGGACCGTGCACTCGGTCCCGAGGCTCTCCAAGGGGCAGGCCTGCATCATCGGAGCCGGCGCACTGGAGTACCCGGCGGCCTTCCAGGGCGCCAGCGAAAAGACACTTGCCCAGCACGCCATCAGCAAGACAATCACCCTGACCTCCACCTATGACCACCGGGTCATCCAGGGTGCGGGCAGCGGTGAGTTCCTGCGGATCGTGCACCAACTTCTCCTGGGCGAGCAGAACTTCTACGATGAGATCTTTGAAGCGCTGCGTATTCCGTACGAGCCCGTACGCTGGAGCGCAGATATTCAGGTTGATCCCATGGATGAGATCAACAAAGTTGCCCGAATCCAGCAGCTCATCCATGCCTACCGCGTACGCGGACACCTCATGGCGGACACCAATCCGCTGGAGTACGTGCAGCGCAAGCACGCGGATCTCGATGTACGTACCCATGGACTTACGCTGTGGGACCTCGACCGCGAATGGCCGACCGGCGGCTTCGGCGGCAAGCCTGCCCTCAAGTTCCGCACCATCCTCGGTGTGCTCCGGGACGCTTACTGCAGGACCACCGGTATTGAATACATGCACATTCAGGACCCTGAGGAACGCCAGTGGTTCCAGGACGAGCTTGAGCATTCATACTCCAAGCCCAGCCGCGAGGAGCAGCTGCGCGTCCTCCACCGCCTGAATGCCGCTGAGGCGTTTGAAACCTTCCTGCAGACAAAGTTCGTCGGCCAGAAGCGGTTCTCACTCGAAGGTGGTGAGTCGCTTATTCCGCTATTGGACGCAATCCTTTCCGACGCCGCAGACGACGGCCTTGATGAGGTCGCGATCGGCATGGCCCACCGCGGACGCCTGAACGTCCTCACCAACATCGCCGGCAAGACCTACGCCCAGGTTTTCCGGGAGTTTGAGGGTACACAGGATCCGCGCTCGGTCCAGGGTTCCGGTGACGTGAAGTACCACCTCGGAACGGAGGGCACCTACACCTCGGACAGCGGCAACGAGACCAAGGTCTACCTTGCGGCCAACCCGTCACACCTCGAGGCTGTTGACTCGGTGCTTGAGGGCATTGTCCGCGCCAAACAGGACCGCCTGGACCAGGGAGATACCTTCCCTGTCCTGCCCATCCTGGTTCACGGCGACGCCGCCTTCGCAGGCCAGGGAGTGGTGGCGGAAACGCTGAACCTCTCCCAACTGCGCGGGTACCGCACCGGTGGAACTATTCACATCATTGTCAATAACCAGGTCGGCTTCACCACCTCGCCCACAGCATCCCGCTCGTCTGTCTACTCCACGGACGTGGCAAAGATGGTGCAGGCACCGATCTTCCACGTAAACGGTGATGATCCGGAGGCCGTGGTCCGCGTAGCACAGCTCGCCTACCAGTTCCGTCAGCGGTTCAACAAGGACGTCGTTATCGACATGGTGTGCTACCGCCGGCGCGGTCACAACGAGGGCGACGACCCCTCGATGACCCAGCCGATGATGTACAACCTGATCGAGGCGAAGCGTTCGGTGCGCAAGCTGTACACCGAGGCCCTCATCGGTCGGGGCGACATCAGCCAGGAAGAAGCCGAGCAGGCTTTGCGCGACTACCAGGAACGGCTGGAGCGGGTCTTCGCTGAGACCCATGCAGCCCAGACCTCCCCCATCCCGGTAGTCACCAAGGATGCAGCGGCCGTCTCCGACATCGAGCGCCCTATCGCGCAACGCGGAGACAACAGTGTCGGAGCCCCGGCAAGCACGGCAATCACGGCGGAGACGCTCGCGCACATCGGCAAGGCGCACCTTGCCTTCCCGGAGGGCTTCACGGTCCACCCCAAGCTCAAGGCCCTGCTTGAAAAACGCGAGCAGATGTCCCGCGAAGGCGGAATCGACTGGGGCTTCGGCGAGATCGCAGCGTTCGGGTCGCTGCTCATGGAGGGCGTCCCCGTGCGCCTTGCCGGGCAGGACTCCCGCCGTGGGACGTTCGTGCAGCGGCACGCAGTGTTCCACGACCGCGCCAATGGCAACGAGTGGCTACCGCTTGGTGAACTCAGTGAGGGGCAGGCCAAGTTCTGGATCTATGACTCCCTACTGTCAGAGTATGCGGCCATGGGCTTCGAATACGGCTACTCGGTGGAACGCCCTGACGCGCTGGTGCTGTGGGAAGCGCAGTTCGGCGACTTCGTCAACGGCGCGCAGACCATCATCGACGAGTTCATCTCCTCTGCCGAGCAAAAATGGGGCCAGCGTTCGTCGCTGGTGCTGATGCTCCCGCACGGTTATGAGGGACAGGGACCGGACCATTCGTCGGCGCGCATCGAGCGTTTCCTGCAGATGTGCGCTGAGGACAACATGGTGGTAGCCAACCCCACGACGGCGGCATCGCACTTCCACCTGCTGCGGCGACAGGCCTACACCCGCCCCCGCAAGCCGCTCGTGATTTTCACGCCGAAACAGCTGCTGCGGCTCAAGGCTGCAGCGAGCGCCGTCGAGGACTTCACGCAGGGCAGCTTCAAGCCGGTCATCGAGGACACCGCGGGGCTCAACCCGTCGGACGTCACGCGGGTCCTGCTGGTATCCGGTCGGCTCTACTATGACCTGGCAGCAGCGCGGCAGAAGGCGGACGACACTTCCACCGCCATTCTGCGGGTTGAGCAGCTGGCGCCCCTCCCGGTCGATGCGATCAAATCCGCGATCGCCGCCTACCCCAATGCTGACCTGGTGTGGGCGCAGGACGAACCGGCCAACCAGGGACCATGGCCCTTCATCGGCCTGAATCTTCCCCAGCACCTGGACCGCGGGCTGAACCTGGCCTCCCGTCCTGCTTCAGCCTCGACGGCTACCGGATCCGCGAAGCACCACGCGGTGGAGCAGGAGATCCTCATCAAGAAGGCTTTCGACCGCAATCCCTGAGCCTTCAGCCCGAACGTACAATGGGCAGGGCCTGTCGGGACCCTGCCCATTGGCGTTCCCCGCACCAGGTCGCAGCCGCGGCTTGACGGCCCGACGAGTAACAACCCGACAAGCAACCAGAGGGAAAACGTGGAACAACGCAGAATAAGGCTTGCCGCTGTGGGAGACGAGCTGCTGGCAGGACTCGGTGATCCACGCGCGCTCGGTTGGCTGGGCCGGGTGCTGGCGCGAACAACACCGGATAACGCAACGCTGGAAACGTTCAGCCTTGCTGCGCCCGGCGAGGGCACGGAAGCGCTGGCGGCACGTTGGTTGGAAGAAGCTTCCCGCAGGTTCTCGGACAGTACCGAGAACCGGCTGCTGATTGCGCTCTCGGATCGGGACCTTGACCTCGACCTTTCAACGGCACGCAGCCGGCTCAACCTTGCCAACATCCTCGACGGCGCAGCACACATGAGCGTCAAGGTGCTCGTTGTTGGACCGCCGCCCGGGCTGGACGCCGAGCGCAACCGCAGGCTCGCTGACCTCTCAGCGGCGTTCGCTGACGTGACCACCCGACGAAAGCATGTCTATGTGGACACTTTCACTCCCCTGCACGCGCACGAACAGTGGCGCTCGGACCTCGCTGCCAACGGTGGCGGACCAGGGCAGTCAGGCTACGGCCTGATGGCCTGGCTTGTCCTGCACCGCGGCTGGTTCCAGTGGCTGGAGATTCCCGCGCCCGCCTGATTCATCAGGCCCTCTCAGGGTCATGATTCCGCAGGAAGCGCGCCTACGCTCCGTGGTCGAAGACCACCTTGCCGAAAACCTCTCCGGCCGCCATGCGCTCGAAGCCTGCCCGCGCGTCCTCCAGCGGATGCACAGAGTCGATGACCGGACGCACGCCGGTTACCGCAAGGAACTGTGCGAGGCGTTCCAGCTCGTTCCGGGTCCCCATCGTGGAACCCAGGACACGCAGCTGCAGGAAAAACACACGGTTAAGGTCCGCTGACGGAGCGGGGCCGCTCGTAGCACCGCAGGTGACCACAGCGCCGCCCGGCTTCAGCGCTTTCAGGGAGTGCGCCCAGGTGGCTTCCCCAACGGAATCGAACACCACGTCCACCCGCTCCGGGAGGCGGACACCGGCGTCGAACACTTCGTGTGCGCCGAGCTTCCTCGCCCGGTCCTGTTTCCCGGCGCTGCGGCTGGTAACCCATACCCGGTAGCCCGCCGCGCGCGCCAGCGCGATGAGCGCGGTGGAAACCCCTCCCCCGGCGCCCTGTACGAGGATGGTCGAGCCCGGTGCTGCCGGCGACGTGGTGAACAGCATTCGGTACGCCGTCAGCCAGGAAGTCGGCAGGCATGCGGCCTCCTCGAAACTGAGATCCGCAGGTTTGGGTACGAGGTTCCGCTCCGGCACCCACACGAAGTCCGCTATGGTGCCCGGATAACTTTCCGACAGTAGTGAACGGCGGGGGTCAAGGGTCTCGTCGCCCTGCCAACCGGAAGCGGAAATGACACTGTGCACGATCACCTCGTTGCCGTCGTCGTCCACTCCCGCGCCGTCGCAGCCCAGAATCATGGGCAATTTGTCCTCGCCGAGGCCAATGCCGCGCAGTGACCAGAGATCGTGGTGGTTCAGGGCTGAGGCACGCACGCGGACCCTCCGGAAACCTGCCGGTGGCTCGGGTTCGGGGAGCTCACCCATCCGCAGGCCGTCGAGCGGGGATTGGGCGGACACTGACTCGGCATACACTGCGCGCATTCGGCGCTCCTTCGCTAGGGACCGGCTGAGAGACGTTCCGCTCCATCCTAGGCAGGTGCTGCGGCGCATATGGGTTGCAACGAGCCGGCCTGCACGTTTAGGTTCGTGCCGCCTGCGTGTGGGAGAATGGAGGGCAGTCCGGACCCATGTGGTCGATCGGCAAAGCCACAACAGGCAACATAAGGAGGCAGCCATGAGCAAGCGTGCACGTAAGCGCCGTGATCGCAAGCGCGGCGGCGCTAACCACGGTAAGCGCCCCAACACCTGACATCACGGTCATAGCAAACAGAAAAGCCCCCGCACGCGTGCGAGGGCTTTTCTGTTTGCTATGGCCACACCGGCCATCCGGCCTAATGATCCACTGTTTTGATCTGGCTGATGCGGTCGAGGATGCTGGCCTTCAGCTTCGCCGGTGCAACCTCCGTACAGGAGCGCTTCACCACTGACCGGATCAGGCATTCCAGATCGTGTTCCTGCGCGCATTCCGGGCAATCCTCGAGATGATCTTTGATCTCGACGAGGTCTGCATGCGAAAGGGCGCCGTCGAGGTATTCGTAGAGCCGCTCGATCCGCGTGTCATCGCAGTTGCCGAGGCTATGGCAGTCGCTCATTTTCCGCCCTCCTGTGTAGTTCCACCATCAGCGGTGGACGCGCGTACCGAACTACCCATGCCGCGCTCATGCGCATACTCGGACAGCGACTCGCGCAGGAGCTTGCGTCCTCGGTGCAGCCGTGACATGACGGTGCCGATCGGGGTGTTCATGATTTCTGAAATTTCCTTGTACGCGAAGCCTTCGACGTCCGAGAAGTAGACTGCCAGCCGGAACTCCTCCGGAATTGCCTGCAGGGCCTGCTTCACATCGGAGTCCGGAAGATGATCCAGCGCCTCCACCTCGGCCGAACGCAGACCGAGGGAGGTGTGCTCCGCTGCCTTCGCCAACTGCCAGTCCTCAATGGTGTCCGAGTGGGACTGCAGGGGTTCCCGCTGCCGCTTGCGGTACAGGTTGATATAGGTGTTGGTGAGGATGCGGTACAGCCACGCCTTCAGGTTGGTTCCCGGCTTGTACTGGTGGAACGCGGAGAATGCCTTGGTGTAGGCCTCCTGAACCAGGTCTTCCGCGTCTGCCGGATTACGGGCCATTCTCATGGCAGCCGAATACAGTTGGTCCACGTACTGCATGGCGTCCCGCTCGAACCTCGCCGTGCGATCAGCAACGGATTCGGTGGACAGGTCCAGTTCCTCGTCTTCGGCTGGGGTGGGCCCCGCCGCGGCTGTGGTATTCATTGCTGCAAAGTCTACGCGTCCGCGGGTTTGCCGGCGCTGCGCCGGACCGGCCGGCGCATCAATGTGGATGCGCGGGATGTGGCCCCGCACCGATGTTGCTGTGCCCATCTGCTCCTCGTATCCGTTTACTGCGTGTTCATGTATCTCCAACCATGGGCAGCAGGTGAATATTCCGGTGCACACGCGGCGGCCGGATCGCCTCGGTCCGCCAAAAGTGCAAAACTAGACACATTCATCCACGGTTGTAACTGACTTTGTTCGCCAAGTAGATCCGGTGCCGCCCACGGTGCTGGAAGCCAGGAGGCATTGTGACCCTTGTTCGCGTATTCGCCCGCCCATTGCTTGCCAGCAGCTTCGTCCTCACGGGCATTGACCGCCTCCGGAATACCGAGGCCACAGCTACTGCCCTTCGTCCCACCCTTGACCGCATCAACAAGGCGGTGCCCGCAACGGCCTCGGCAACGAGCAACGAACAGCGTGTCGCGAAGGTGCTCGGCGCTGCCCATCTCGGTGCGGCGGTTCTGTTGGGGATCGGGCGCTTTTCCCGCGTCTCTGCTCTGGTGCTGGTCGCCACGTCCACGCTGAACGCCGTTGTTGATTTCAACAGCGCGGATTCGTCCACGTCCAAGGCCCGCAAGGACCGCCGCAACCAGCTCCTCAAGAACCTGTCGCTGATCGGTGCTGTGCTGCTCGCCGCCGTGGACACCAACGGCCGGCCGAGCTGGGCCTGGCGTGCAGAGCATTTCGCCGAGGATGCGCGCCGTAATGCCCTGGCCCTCAGCCATGACACCCGCAAGAGCATCAAGAAGGCGGAGAAAGCTGTACGCAAGACCGCTTCGGAAGTCACGGGCAGCTAAGGAGCATGAGCGCGCTGTCCGCCGCACCGTCCGCCACATCCTTTTGGCCGGCACCGTACGCAGCCGGTCCCGTTGATGCAACAGTGGAGGTCCCGGCGTCGAAGTCACTGACCAACCGGTACCTTATTCTCGCTGCGCTTGCGGACGGCCCGAGCAGGCTGCGCGCACCGTTACACTCGCGGGATTCCCTGTTGATGGTGGAAGCCCTTCGGTCGCTGGGTGCCACGGTGGAGGAGCTCGACGGCGACGGCACGTATGGCCCTGACTTGCTCGTTACGCCCATTCCGCCCGACGCGTCCGGGGATGTGAGCGTGGACTGCGGGCTGGCCGGCACGGTCATGCGCTTTGTTCCTCCGCTAGCGGCGCTTCGTGCGGGGCGCACCTCGTTTGACGGTGACCCTCACGCCCGCAAACGCCCGATGGGCGCGGTCATCAGTGCTCTCCGCGAACTTGGAGTACAGCTCGAGAACGACGACGGCTCCCTGCCCTTCACGGTCGCAGGAACCGGAGCGGTAGAGGGCGGCACGCTGGTGATAGACGCGAGCGCCTCGTCCCAGTTTGTCTCTGCGCTGCTGCTCGTTGGCGCCCGCTTCACGGAGGGCCTCAACCTGCAGCATGTGGGCAAGCCGGTGCCGAGCCTTGACCACATCGCCATGACGGTTGCAGTGCTGCGGGAGGCCGGCGTCGTCGTCGACGATTCCATTCCGAACTCGTGGCGGGTGGAGCCGGGAACCATCAGCGCGTTCGATGTGCGCGTCGAGCCTGACCTCTCCAATGCCGGTCCGTTCCTCGCCGCTGCCCTCGCTACCGGCGGCACCGTGCGTGTGCCGCACTGGCCTTCGGACACCACTCAGGTCGGAGCGAAGTGGCTGACCATACTCCCCCTGCTGGGCGCCGAGGTTGAGCTGACCGATGACTCCACTCTGGTGGTCCGCGGCACCGGGACGATCACCGGCGCCGAGTTGGCCGACACCAGCGAGCTGGCGCCGACCGTCGCTGCGCTGTGCTCGCTCGCGCGGACACCGTCGGCATTGTCGGGCATTGGACACCTGCGCGGGCACGAGACTGACCGGCTCGCCGCCCTCGTCGCGGAGATTACCCGCCTCGGCGGTGATGTCGAGGAGACCGTTGACGGCCTGGTCATACGCCCGGCTCCGCTGCACGGCGGTCCTTTCCACACCTATGAGGATCATCGGATGGCCACGGCCGGCGCCATCCTGGGGCTCGCAGTGGACGGCGTGGAGATTGAGAACATTGCGACCACCGGCAAGACCATGCCCCAGTTCCCCGAGCTGTGGAAGGCACTCGCTGCCACCGCTGGTCCGAGCGGCTCTCGGTGACATCCGCCGGGTCGCGCCGCGGGACCGCTTCCTGGGATGAATCCGATGTTCGGATCCGGCCGAACAAGAAGGGTTCCCGGCCACGCACGAAGGACCGCCCGGCTCATGAAGATGCGGTGACCGGACGAATCATCACGGTGGACCGCGGACGCTATACCGCGGTTGTGGATGAGGACACCAACGCAGAGCGGGTTGTCATTGCCGCCCGGGCACGGGAACTCAGGCGGTCCCCCGTCGTCGCCGGAGATCTGGTGGCGCTGGTGGGAGATGTGAGCGGTGAACCGGACACTCTCGCCCGCCTGGTCCGGATTCAGGAAAGACGCACGCTGCTTCGCCGCAGCGCGGATGACACCGATCCCGTGGAACGCGCTGTGGTTGCCAACGCCGACCAGCTGGTGATCGTGGTTGCGGCCGCGAATCCGGAGCCGCGCACGGGGTTCATCGACCGCGCGCTGGTGGCCGCCTACGACGCCGGTATTCAGCCCCTCCTCTGTGTCACCAAAGCAGACCTGAAGGATCCGTCGGATCTGCTGGCGAATTACGAACATCTTGACCTGCTCATCATCACCAGCCAGACTGCGTCCACACCGGACGCAGTGGAAACCACATCCGCTACCGGCGCCTCAGCGCTCCTCGCGCCCGGCGCCGTCGAGCAGTTGAAGGAGCTTTTGGACGGCAAAGTGAGCGTACTGCTCGGTCACTCCGGCGTGGGCAAGTCGACGCTGGTGAACGCGCTCACCGGAGCCAATCGGGCGACGGGCGGAGTGAACGCGGTCACCGGGCGGGGGCGCCATACCTCCTCATCGGCTTATGCCCTCAAAGCTGCAGACTCAGCACCCGGTACGTGGATTATCGACACTCCGGGCATTCGTTCCTTCGGCCTTGCCCATGTCGAGGCCGACCGCATCCTCGCCGCCTTCCCGGATCTTGCACCCGGCACCGAGGACTGCGAGCGGGGCTGCCGCCACGATGCCGCCGCCGTCAACTGCGGACTGGACGGCTGGGTCGCGTCGGGCGCTGCCGGCGAATCCGGTCCGGTGCGCCTGTCTTCGCTGCGCCGGCTTCTCGGGGCGGGCATCGAACCTTCCCAGGGTGCCAAGGAGCTGGGGATGCAGTGAGTGATGTGACTACGGCGCCGATTGCCTGCTAGACTGAACGGAGTTGTTGTGTTGCGCACGAATGTTAAGCCTTGATTTCTCTCCGGAGTTCGAAAGCTTTTTTTGCAGGCGAAATGAACACCGCGACAGGAACCCCGAAGTACGGGGGGATCCTCACACTCAAGGAATAAAAAAATGGCAACAGGTACAGTCAAGTGGTTCAACGCTGAAAAGGGCTTTGGATTCATCGCTCCTGACGACGGCGGCGCTGACGTTTTCGCTCACTTCTCCGCAATCAACTCCGGCGGCTTCCGCTCGCTTGAGGAGAACCAGAAGGTCAGCTTCGAGACCACCCAGGGCCCCAAGGGCCCCCAGGCTGAGAACATCTCCGTTCTCTAAGTCTCCGTTCTCTAAGTTTCAGCGCTTCAAGATCTAGCGCTTCAAGAAAGGGGACATCGGCTTCGGCCGGTGTCCCCTTTCTTGCGTTTAACAGCACACCGTTCAATGACACCCGTTCCTGTGCGTGCGTGAACCGATCGTAGCCCAGCGCTGAGCGCGTCCGCATCGGGACCTCCCGCATCTGTGCACCCTGACCATATAGGTTGAAAGTATGAACCTCCAGAGCTACAACGATGACCTCCGCCTTGCCCATGTAATGGCCGACTCCGTAGACGACCAGACCATGTCCCGGTTCAAGGCGCTGGATCTGGCGGTCGAAACCAAGCCGGACTTCACCCCGGTCACGGATGCGGACAAATCGGCGGAAGAGGCTATCCGCGGGCAACTCTCGCGTGCGCGTCCGCGCGATGCCGTACTCGGTGAGGAGTACGGCAGCAGCGGCGCCGGCTCGCGGCGCTGGATCATCGATCCTATTGACGGAACCAAGAACTTCGTCCGGGGCGTACCGGTATGGGCTACCCTCATTGCATTGGTGGACGAGGGCCGGCCTGTCGTCGGTGTTGTGAGCGCCCCCGCGCTCGGAAAGCGTTGGTGGGCTGCAACGGGCACCGGTGCGTTCATGGGTAAGTCTCTCGCGGCAGCCAGCCGGCTCCGGGTTTCGAGCGTATCCCGGCTGGAAGACGCCTCGCTCTCCTACTCGAACCTGTCCGGCTGGAAAGAGCGCGGCAACTTTGACGAATTCGTGTCGCTCACCGAATCCGTGTGGCGTACACGCGCCTACGGTGACTTCTGGTCCTACTGCCTTGTCGCCGAAGGCGCTGTGGACATCGCCTGCGAACCTGAGCTGAACCTGTATGACATGGCCGCGCTGGTACCCATCGTCACGGAAGCCGGCGGTCGCTTCACGTCACTCGAAGGCTCCGACGGACCCTTCGGAGGCAACGCGCTGGCAACCAACAGCACACTTCACAATGATGTCCTGAAGCGACTGAACCCCTCGCTGGACGATCTGCTTCAGGAAGGTACCGGCGTCTGACGTGGTCGCTTAACACCAACACGTAACACAAGGACCGGATATTCCCGGCCTGCTTTAGTCTGGATTCCTAGGTCACGAGTGCCAGCGTTAAACCCCGGTTTGCTGGCCGGCAACCCTCCTTCCGCGGCGGGGTGCCCCGGGTGACGACCTGGCCGGGCCAGAACGTGGTTCGGCAAGCGCGGGGCCTGGTGAAGCAGGTCCCCTGAACCTACGTGGGGTACCTCCTGTGAGCAACGCACTTCTTGAGAACGAACTCTCCGCTGCACCGCTGGCGTCCGTGATGGGCGCTGAGCTGCAGGCGCCGCTGGTGGACGGCACTGCCGTCCGTTACGTCAACCTGGACTATGCCGCTTCAACGCCGGCGCTGCAGCAGGTCAATGACTATGTGCAGAGCGTGCTTCCCTACTATGCGAGTGTGCACCGGGGCGCCGGGTACGCATCGCAAATCTCCACCTCGCTCTACGAGAATGCACGAAGGACTGTGCGGAACTTCGTCGGCGGCCGGGAAGATGATGCGGTCATCTTCACCCGCAACACCACCGATTCGCTGAACCTCCTGGCTGGATGCCTGCCGGAGGACGGTGAGGTCCTCTACCTCGACGTGGAACACCATGCCAATCTGCTGCCCTGGCTGCAGCTTCCCCATCGCGGGCTGGTCGCCGCGGGAACCATCGAGGAAACGCTCGCCGCTGTGGAAGAGGAATTGGCATCCGGAGGAATCAGCCTGCTTGCTGTAACCGGTGCGTCGAATGTCACCGGAGAAGTTCTGCCCATCGGCCGGTTCGCAGCGGCGGCTCATGCGCACGGCGCGCGGATCGTCGTCGACGCGGCTCAGCTCGCTCCCCACCGGCGGCTGGATCTGCTCCGCGACGGTATCGACTACGCGGCCTTCTCGGGCCACAAACTGTATGCGCCTTTCGGCGCGGGCGTCCTGGTCGGTAGAGGCGACTGGCTCGATTCCGGAAGGCCCCACCTCGCCGGAGGCGGCGCAGTGAAGACTGTGAAAGTGGACTCGGTGTCCTGGGCAACCGGTTCCGCGCGCCATGAGGGCGGGTCACCGAATGTGCTCGGTGCAGCCGCGCTGGCGAAGGCAACAGAGGCCATCGCTGGGTTGGATGAACCGGCCTGGCTTGCGCATGAATCAGAGCTGCGGGATGCCCTCGTGGAAGGGCTCTCCAACCTTCCCGGCATAGCAGTTCACCGCATCTTCGCTGACAGCACCGATGCGATCGGCGTAGTGAACTTCTCTGTCCACGGTTACGACGCCGGGCTGGTCGCCGCATATCTGTCTGCAGAACACGGGGTTGGACTGCGGGACGGGAAGTTTTGCGCTCATCCGCTGCTGAAGCGGCTGGGCCTGCCGTCAGGTTCGCTACGGGCGAGTTTCGGGCTCGGATCACGGCAGGACGACGTCGACAGGCTGTTGACCGGTTTGCGCTCGCTTCTTCGGGATGGACTGGGGACTGACTATGCGGTCGACGCCGGGCGCTGGGTGCCCGCGGTCGAGACCCGCCCTTTCCCTGACTGGGCTCCGCCCACGCCGGGAACTGCCGGCGCCGCGCCCTGCACAACCGACTGAGCGCTGCGACCGCACTTCCTCGGCACGACGCCGCCTTCAACCGGGTGCTTTAATTGACGGGTTCCGTACCCGTCATGCGAGGAGTTCCCAACATGGGTGTTGGAGGTCCGCGCCTCGCCGAACACCGCCGTCGTGAATTGGCGCGGGGCTACCTGCAGGAAAGTGACCGCTACGAGCGCGTGCGTCCGGGCTACCCCCAAGACAGCGTGGACTGGCTCATACCCGCCGGAGCGTTGCGCGCAGCAGACGTTGGCGCCGGCACCGGCAAGTTCACCCGGGAGCTCATCCGCCGCTGCCCGGAGGTGACAGCTGTTGACCCATCCCTGGACATGCTTGCAGTCCTCGGACAACAACTCCCGCGCGTAGCCAGAGTGCAGGGAACTGCCGAGGCATCGGGACTCGCAACGGCGAGCGCTGATGTACTCACAATTGCCCAGGCCTGGCACTGGTGTGATCCTGCTGCGGCAAGCCAGGAGGCCGCACGTGTGTTGGCACCGGGGGGAAGATTCGCGCTCGTCTGGAATCAGCTGGACGTCAGCGTTGCCTGGGTACACCGGCTCTCCCGCATCATGCATGCCGGAGACGTTTTCCGGCCGAGCTACCGCCCTATGCTTGGTCCGCGCTTTTCGGAGCCGGAGTCTAGGGTCATTCCATGGACGCAGGTTCTTCCGGTCTCGGACATCGTGGAACTTGCGCGCTCCCGCACCTACTACCAGAACGCATCAGCCGGTGTGCGCACCAAGGTGGAAAACAATCTGTCGTGGTACCTGCACGATCACTTGGGGCACCAGCCGGACGCAGTCCTCGAGCTGCCGTACCTTACCTACTGCTGGCGGGCCGGCCGGCTTTAGCCCTCAGCGTCCGTCCCGTTCGTTTCCGGCCCGGAATCTGCACCCTCAGCCGGGTCCTGTGAGTGAGTGCCTGTGTCGGCGGGATTCTGAGCGCGATCCCCCTCTGCCGGCTGTTCAGAGTGCTCGCGCGGCACTTCCTCGTGTTGTGGTTCTTCGCTCATAACCCGACCTCCTGATAGTGGTCCTGCCGTGCCCTGCCGGCAACATACCGTTAGGCCCACCATGCCCTGTCGATTGCTCTCCTGTCGAGTGCCGTGGCTCCGGCTGCACAGGAGCAGTGGCGGCAGCAGCGTGATCGGGCTATATTTTCGGTATGCCGAAACTTCGGATTCAGGTACTCCTCATCCTGACAACGTTGGTGCTTGCAGGCTGTGGCACCCCACTTGTGGAGCGGACCAGTTCACACAAGGACCCGCGGCCTGTTGTACTGACCACCTTTTCCGTTCTCGCGGACCTCACACGCTCGGTGGCAGGTGAGCATATCCGGGTTGAATCGATCACCAAGATCGGAACCGAAATCCACGGCTACGACCCCACTCCCTCAGACCTCGTCAAGGCGCAGGACGCGGATCTCGTCCTTGACAACGGCCTGGGCCTGGAGCGCTGGTTCGAACGTTTCGTCCTGTCCATCGATGCGCCGCATGTGGTGCTTTCCGAAGGCGTGGAACCCGTTGACATCCGTTCCGGCGATTACCAGGGACTGCCCAACCCCCATGCCTGGATGTCCCCGAAGGCGGCGCAAACGTACGTAGACAACATTGTTACGGCACTGTCAGAGCTTGATCCCGCACATTCCGGAGACTACCAAGCCAACGGCGCCGGCTTGAAGCGGGAACTCCAGGGCATGCTGACCGCTCTGCAGAATGCGTTCAGCACTGGTGAGGCAACGCCGGCTCTGGTCACGTGTGAGGGGGCGTTCTCCTACCTCGCGCGGGACGCCGGAATCAAAGAAGCCTTCATCTGGCCTGTCAATTCCGACACCGAGGGAACCCCCCGGCAGATCAGCGACGTCATCTCCTTTGTTCAGGAGCACAACGTGCCCACAGTCTTCTGCGAGTCCACCGTCAATCCGTCCGCGCAGCAGCAGGTTGCACGAAGCACCGGCGCTGGATTGGCCGGTCCGCTCTATGTGGACTCGCTGTCGGAGGAGAACGGGCCGGTCCCCACGTTCCTCGACCTGCTCCAACACGACATCGACCTCATCATTGCAGGACTGACCCGATGACCCTGACAGCCAGCGCACACCCGGCCATCGCCGTCGAAGGTTTGGGCGTCAACTACGGAGACGTGACTGCGCTCCACAACGTGAGCTTCACCATCAACCGCGCCCAGATCTGCGGACTGATCGGGGTGAACGGCTCAGGAAAATCGACCCTCTTCAAGTGCCTCATGGGGTTGGTGACGGCGCAGCAGGGAACGCTCTCGCTCTTCGGCCGAACGTCCACGGCAGCCCGCAAAGGCAAGCTCGTGGCCTATGTTCCGCAGGCTGAGGACGTGGATTGGGACTTCCCTGTCTCCGTCGCCGACGTCGTCATGATGGGGCGGTACGCTCACATGGGTTTGCTGCGGCATCCCTCACGGACTGATCGCGCCGCGGTGGCCGAGGCACTGGAGCGGGTCGGGTTGACAGAGCTTCGCCACCGCCAGATCGGGGAACTCTCGGGCGGGCAGAAGAAGCGCGCCTTTGTTGCCCGCGGAATCGCCCAGGACGCCCGGCTCCTCCTCCTCGATGAACCATTCGCAGGCGTGGACAAGGGCAGCGAGGCCACCCTTGTGGAGCTCCTCCGCGAACTGAAGAATGAAGGCCGGACGGTGCTGGTGTCCACCCACGACCTCGCCGGCCTGCCCCGACTGTGCGACCGCGCAATCCTCCTGCACCAACGGATCCTTGCCGAAGGAACCCCCGAGGATGTGCTCACCCATGCCAACCTCGCGCGCGCGTTCGGGCCTGCAGGCACTCTTGACCCTGCGGTGGCGCCTACCCGGGCGGGAGCCTAGATGGATCCCATCGCGTTCCTCCTCGAACCGCTGCAATACGGGTTCCTGACCCGCGCCCTGCTGGTGACGCTGGCGGCTGCCGTAGTCGCCTCGGTTCTATCCTGCTGGCTCATCCTGATGGGCTGGTCCCTGATGGGTGATGCCGTTTCCCATGCAGTGCTGCCCGGGGTCGCGCTCGCCTACATCGTCGGTATTCCGTTCTCGATCGGCGCCTTCATTTTCGGTGCCGGTGCCGTTGCGCTGATCGGCGCTGTGAAGTCGACCACCAGGCTGAAGTCCGACACCGTGATCGGTGTGGTGTTCACCGCTCTTTTCGCCGTGGGACTGGCCATCGTTTCGCGAACGCCCTCCCAAGTGGACCTTATGCACATCCTCTTCGGCAACGTTCTCGGTGTCACGGACGGTGAGCTGTGGCAGGTTCTGATCCTTGGTGCGTTGACCCTGGTGATCGTGCTGGTCAAGCGGCGGGATCTCACGCTGCTCGCCTTCGACCGCACGCATGCACACGTCATCGGGCTCAACACCAAGGCGCTGGCTGCGCTCCTGTTGGGATTGCTCGCCCTCAGCGTGGTGGTGGGGCTGCAGGCTGTCGGTATCATCCTCGTCGTGGCCATGCTGATCACGCCTGGCGCCACTGCTTTCTTGCTGACACGCAGTTTTGACCGGATGCTGACACTCGCTGTTCTGATCACTACGACCGCCGCGGTCTCCGGCATCTACGCGAGCTACTACTTCGACATCTCAACCGGAGCCGCAGTTGTACTTGCGCAGGCACTCGCGTTTTCAGTTGCCTACATCGCGGCGCCCCGGACTGGCCTCATCGCACAACTGAGACAGCGACGCCGGCGGGCCGGTTCACCGGCAAGGCAGGCTGTCTGACATGGCGTCGAAAGTGAGCACACCCGGCAGCGAATCCTCAAGTGTCCAAGACTATGTGAAGACCATCTACGCGCTCTCTGAGTGGCATGATGAGCCCGTGACATCATCACGGCTCGCCGCCCGGCTGTCGGTTGCCAACTCGTCGGTCTCCGAAATGATCCGGAAGCTGGCCGAGCTCGGGCTGGTGAACCACACACCGTACCGGCCCGTCGAACTTACTGCTGACGGTCGCCGCCTGGCCCTGGCCATGGTTCGGCGGCACCGGCTGATCGAGACGTTCCTGGTACGCGATCTCGATTACCGCTGGGATGAAGTCCATGATGAGGCTGAACTGCTGGAGCATACTGTCTCCGACACCTTCATCGACCGGCTCGACGCCCGGCTGGGCTTCCCTTCCGTTGACCCGCACGGTGATCCGATTCCGACGGCTGCGGGGGCGATCACGCTTCCCGACGCATTACCCTTGGACAGCTTCGACGATGGCCACTCCGGACGGGTTACCCGGATCAGCGATGAGGACCCACAGCTCTTGAGGTTCCTGGCGGCCGAAGACATCGGTATTGGTTCTCCGGTGGAAGTGCTGGGCAGGACTCCCTTCGGAGGTCCGCTTCAGGCGCGCGTCGGCACCGGGACCGGTGCCCGGGACTTCAGCTTCGGTAAGGAACTCACCGGGGCCATCTGGGTCGAGTCAGTGGGCCGACACGCCGGCTGTAGCTTGGTGCCATGACCGCTCAACCGGATGCCCTTCCTGCACCTCTCGGCTGGAAGGTATGGACCGCCGTCGCCATGGGAGGCTTCGCAGGAACCGAGGCACGATATCTGCTCGGCCTGCTCTTTCCCGAGCCGCCCGGCGCGTTCCCTTGGACCACGCTCGCGATCAATGCGGGTGGAAGTTTCCTGCTTGGCTGGCTGACCGCGCGCTGGGCAGGAACCTGCGGGCCGCGGGAGTTGCGGGCCGGGTTGGGGCCGGGCCTCCTTGGGTCATTCACAACCTTCTCCGCGGTTTCGCTTGCCGCGGTGATCGAGCCGGCGCTGATGGTGCCGTACGTCGGGTTGTCGCTCGCGCTCGGTGTATCGGCCGCTGCCGCCGGAATCATCGTGGGGCAGAGGCGGGCGCCATGATGACTGCGGCTCTGGTGGGCCTTGGAGGAATGGTCGGCACGCTGCTCCGCTTCGCCGTCGACACAGCGTATGAAGCGCTCCGTGCACGACGGCGGCACCCGTCTTCGCTGGTGCCACCCTTTCCCGTGGGAACGCTGGTGGTCAACATTCTTGGATCGGGTGGAATCGGCATCCTTTGGGGACTGCTGCTGAACTCTTCACTCAGTAGCCCCGTCTACACCGCGCTCAGTGCGGGGCTGGCCGGTGGGTTCACCACGTTCAGCACCTTCACTGTCGCGGCTGTTCTCCTGTGGCGGGGCAGGAGGCGGGTGGCCGCCGTCGTGCATGTGCTTGCAAACACCGGCTGCGGGCTGGCCGCGGCCGCGCTGGGACTTCTGATCATCGGCACAATATGACGCGGGAAAACACAAGTACAAAGCTGGCTGACTAGACTGAAGTGGATCCTTGAACGCATCGAAAGGCGCTCCATGACCACGCTGGGAATCGAAGAAGAGTACCTCCTGCTCCATCCCGAATCGGGGTTGCCCGTCTTCAATGCAGCGGATGTCCAGGCACTTCTCGAATCCGGCGGCGCAGTCAGCGGCGAGGATATCCAACGCGAATTGCTGAGCTGCCAAATCGAAACCGCAACGCCGGTGTGCCATACGCTCACCGAAGCGGAGGAGTCGCTGCTGAATTTCCGGCGGCAACTGGCGGCAGCGGCGCGGAAGTCAGGAGTTCGGGCCAGCGGATCGGCAACGGCTCCCCGCATCCAGGAGGGGTACCCCGAGCTCACTGATAAACAGCGCTACCACGAACTGAAATCGAGCGCCCGCGGGATCGTAGCGGACCAGTTCGTTAACGGGCTTCATGTGCACGTGTCCATCCCGGACAAGGAAATCGGTGTACAGGCGCTCAACCGGATCCGACCCTGGCTTCCCATCATCACTGCGTTGAGCACAAACTCTCCGTTCTGGCTTGACCGGGACAGCGGCTTCTCCAGCTGGCGGACGGTGCACTACCGTCGTTGGCCGGTACAGGGCATTCCGCCGATTTTCGCGGATGCTGCGGAGTACGAGCGCCGGATCGAACGCCTCGTGGATACCGGCGTCATCATCGACCGCGGGGTTCTCACCTGGGTTGCCCGGCTCTCCGACAGCTACCCCACCCTGGAGGTTCGCACAGCAGACGCACAGCTGGAGGCGCAGGACTCCGTGCTCATCGCCGGCCTGGTGCGCGGCCTCGTCAGCACAGCGGTCAGCGATGCCCTGAACGGCACGCCGTATCCGGATCCCGACGCCGAGTTGCTGGATGCGGCACAGTGGCAGGCCGCGCGCCAGGGGCTGAGCGACGTCGTCGTCAATCCACTGACCGGAAAGCTGACGCCCGTCCGTGAACAGATGGACCGCCTGCTCGAGTACGTCGGCACGGCACTGGAGGACGCGGGCGATTCCCACTGGATTGAAACCGGCCTCAAGACGGTGTGGGAGCGCGGTACCGGCGCTGTCCGCCAGCGCCGCGCAATGGAACAAAGCGGTGTCACCGGGCTGATTGACCTTTACACCGAGACGCTGATCGCCGAACGCTGAACGTTCAGTCGCCGATCACGCCCCTAATGGCGAAGCATTAGGGGCGTGTCCTGCCGAATCAACGCCGATCACGCAGTGCGGAGGATCCGCACTTCCCAGGGTCGAAGCTCAGGCGTGGGTTCGTCGCCGTAATTGCCGAGGATCAGTGTTCCGCCGCTGACCTGATCCGCTAGCTCTGCGTCGTCGGGGAGGCTCAGCGTGTCACCCGAGACGTTGCCGACAATGAGGAGCGACCCGCCGCCCAGCGTACGGGTGAAGGCGTAGAGGGTGGGATGGTCTTCAGCGAGCATCACAAACTCGCCGAGACGGACTACCTCGTCCTTGTGCCGGAGTTCGATGAGCTGCTGGTAGAACCGGAAGACCGATTGGTCGGCTGCGCGGTCCGTGTCCGCATTGACCGTCGGATAATTCGGGTTGACCGCAATCCAGGGCGTACCGCTTGTGAAGCCTGCCTGCTCCCCCGCCGTCCACTGCACGGGCGTGCGGGCATTGTCCCGGCTCATGATGCGCAGGTTTCGCAGCACTTCCGCCGGTTTGTGGCCCAACGGACCTGTGGCCTCATAGAAGTGGTTGATCGACTCGATGTCACGGAAATCCTCGACGCTCTCGAACGGAGCGTTGGTCATACCGATTTCCTCGCCCTGGTAGACATACGGCGTCCCGCGGTGCAGGTGAAGCAGCGCCGCCCACAGGGTGGCGGATTCGTAGCGAAAAGCCTCGTCATTGCCGAACCGGGAAACCAGGCGCGGTTGGTCGTGATTGTTCAGGTACAGGCTGTTCCAGCCTGTACCGGCCAGTCCCTTCTGCCAGCGGTTCCATGAGGTCTTGAGATCACGAAGGTCCAGTCCCTTGTAGTCCCACTTGCCGCCTGGCCCATGATCGAGGCCGACGTGCTCGAACTGGAAAACCATGTCAACCTCGCGGCGGGCAGGATCAGTGAAGAGCTTCGCCTCGTCGATGGTGACACCTGGCATCTCGCCGACCGTGATGAGCTCGGCTTTCCGCCCCTCGAAAACCTCGCGGTGCATTTCCTGCAGATAGTCGTGGATGCGGGGTCCGGACACGAAATACTGGGAGCCGTCGCCCCACAGTTTCCCGGGCTGCACCGGGCCGTCCGGCAGCGCAGGGTCCTTGGAGATGAAGTTGATGACGTCCATCCGGAAACCGTCCACTCCCCGGTCGACCCACCAGTTCATCATCTCGTAGACAGCCTGGCGTACCTCCGGGTTATCCCAGTTCAGGTCCGGCTGCTCGGGTGCGAAGAGGTGCAAGTAGTACTGGTTCGTGGCGGGATCCAGTGTCCAGGCCGGACCGCTGAACGCCGAGCCCCAGTTGCTCGGCTCGGCGCCCTTCTCCCCCGTGTCAAAGCCCTCCCGTGCGTCCCGCCACCAGTACCAGTCCCGCTTGGGATTGCCGGTCGACGACGCCGATTCAACGAACCACGGGTGCTCGTTCGATGTGTGGTTCACTACGAGATCCATCACCAGCTTCATCCCGCGCCGGTGCACGCCCTCAAGGAGCTCATCGAATTGCTCGAGCGTGCCGAAGGTCGGGTCGATTCGGCGGTAATCGCTGATGTCATAGCCGTTGTCGTGCTGGGGCGAGGAGTAGATCGGGGAGAGCCACACGACGTCCACGCCGAGTTCCGCGAGATGGTCGAGTTTGCTGATGATCCCGCCAAGGTCCCCGATTCCGTCTCCGTTGGAGTCGGCGAAGCTGCGGGGGTACACCTGATAGACGACGGCGCCGGTCCACCAGGCGGGTTCGGTTTCAGGACTGTTGGTGGTGCTCATTTGGTTGATCCTCTCATCACACCGGAGATAACCCATCGCTGTGCGAAAAGGTACACCAGAAGCAGTGGCGCCATGGCCATCAGGTAGGAGGCGAACGCCACGGAATAGTTGGTGTTGAACTGGCCCTGGAAGACGTACTGGGCCAGGGGCAGGGTTTGAGCCGACGGGTCGGAGAGGATGACCAGCGGCAGCATGAAGTCGTTCCAGGCCCACAGGCAGGTGAGAATTCCGACCGTGGCGTTCATCGGACCAAGAAGCGGAAAGATGACCTTCCAGAAGACCGTCCAGGTGCTGGCGCCGTCGGTGATCGCCGCTTCCTCGAGCTCCATCGGGATGGACCGAATGTACGCGACGTAGACGAAGATATTGAAGGAGAGGCCGTACACCGTATAAAGCAGGATCAGGCCGAGCTGATTGTCCAGCCCGAGCAGCGCAGTCTCCTTCACGACGGGAAGCATGATAATCGGGAAGGGTACAAAGAGCGCTGCGATGAAGTAGAAGTACAGCCCCTTGAAGAGCTTCCGGTGCATGTTGCGGGCAATCGAATAGGCCACCATGGAGTTGGTGAGTAGGGTCAGCAGCACTGCCCCCACCGTGATCAGCGCGCTGTTCATCAGCGCCTGCGGGAAGTCGGTGAGGGTCCAGGCTTCGGCGAAGTTGCTCCAGGCCGGAGTGCCGGGCAACCCGAATCCGGAACCGCCCAGCTCATCGGGAGTCTTCAGGGCCGTCACCACCGTGAAATAGAGCGGAATGAAGATCGTCAGCGAGAGCACGGAAACCAGCGCGGTCAGCCACCAGTTGATCTGACGCCGATCGGGACGGTGGACGCGTGAATCTCGGTCGTTATTCCCGAGGGCACTTCGCTCGGCGGAGTAGGCAGTTGCAGTCATTAGAACGAGGCCTCCCTACGCTGCAGGATGCGCAGCTGGATGAACGAGATAGCAATGATGACAAACAGGTAGATCACTGCGTTGGCGGTCTGGTATCCGTATTCGCCGCCCTGGAATCCACCCCGGTAGATGAGCACGGAAATCGACTCCGTGGAGGTGCCCGGTCCGCCTCCTGTCAGGGAGATGATCTGGTCGAAGACCTGAAGGAAGTTCTTCAGCGACAGGACCATGTTGATGGTGAAGAACGCACCGATCAGCGGGAAGGTGATGGTGCTGAACTGCTTCCAGGCCGAGGCGCCGTCAAGCGACGCCGCTTCGTAGAGCTCACCGGGAATGGTCTGGAGGCCGGCCAGGTAGATGATGATGTTGAAGGCCGCCGCCTGCCAGACCGAGAGGATGACGACACCGATCCACGCCGTATCCCCGCTGGCCAGGATGCTGCTCGTGAGCGCATTGATTCCGAGCGCTTCGGCGATGGCCGGCACGGAGTTGGAGAAAAGGTAGTTGAAGACATACCCGACGATCAGGATCGAGAGGATGTTCGGAATGAAGAAGATTCCGCGGAATCCCGTCTTGAACTTGATCCGGCTGTTCAACGCCATGGCCACCGACAGAGCGATGATGTTCACTGCGATGGTGGAGACGATGGCGAACAGGAAGGTGAATCCGTAGGCGTTCAGGATCCGTTCGTCACGGAACAAATTGATGTAGTTGCTGAGTCCGATGAAGGACCACTCGCCGTAGCCTGCGTAGTTGGTGAAGCTGTAGTAGATGCCGGTCAGCACCGGTACGGTGTGAAAAATCAGGAACAGCGCGAAGGCCGGCAGCACCATGATGTAGAAAGCGCGTGGCAGCTTCTTCGCGGGCCGGGACAGGGTGGGAACGCTCATGAGCGTGCCTCCTCACGGGTGATGGTGCGCTCGGCAATCTTGTCCCATTCGTTGTCCATCCTCGCGAGGAAGCTCTCGGTGTTTCCGCTGAGGATGAATTCCTGGAGGTAGGCGGGCAGTGGAAGGCTGGGCGGGATCTGGTGGTCGATGAATCCGATGATTCGGCCGCTCTCGAAGTACGGGGCCAATCCTTCGAGGGCGGGATCCGTGTTGGAGGGGCTTTCACTCAGCGGCGAGAACGTGCTTTGCGCTTCCGAATACCGTTCGACGATGTCAGGTGACATCATGAACTCGACGAAGCGGCGCGCTTCTTCCGGATGCTCAGTGTCCCGTCCAATTGAAAGTCCGACGTCGACACCTGAGACCACGACCGTGTCCTGCGGATCGTTGGTGGCCGGGTACGGAAACGTACCGACGTTGACGTCGGGGTTCGCGGCTCGGATGGGCGGTATGGCGTAGCTGCCCTGCAGGTACATGGCGGATTCCCCGTTGGCGAACGCTGCGTTGCCTGCGTTGTAGTCCCGGCTGGGCGAGTTTTCCTGACTGTAGGAGAACAGTTTTGAAACCTTCTCCATGGCTTCTTCGTACTCAGCAGAGAATGAAGTCTCGTCCTGCCGCAGCGCATCGTAGAAACCCTCCGGTTGGAGGGCCCCGCCAAGGTTGACGAAGGCGGGGCTTACGGTCCACCCGTCCTTCAGCGTTGTGTAGAACGGGGTAACACCGTTTGCCTCGAACATGTCGGCGAGCGCCACCAGTTCATCCCAAGTTCCCGGCACCTCGGCACCGTACTCCTCGAAGATGTCCTTGTTGTAGATGATCCCGCTTGCATTGTTCGCGAAGGGCAGCGCGTTGATCTCCGAGCCGTCGCAGCTTCCGAGCTCCTGCACGATGTCCTGCACCGCGGGAAGGACCGTCTGAGCAGAGGGCATGTCCGTCAGGTCGGCGAAGACGCAGGCCTCGGCGAGCAGCCCATAATTCCCGTTTGCGTTCAGCGTCAGCACGTCCGGGGTCTTGTTCTTGACCAGCAGCGTGCGGATTGCCGTGTCGGCGTCCGGGACATGGTTCTGGACTACGTCGATATCGGGGTTGGCAGCTTCGAAATCGGCGATGATTTCCTCGAAGTTGCCCACCGCCTCGGGTTTGAACTGAAAGAAATCGAGGGTGACGACGTCGTCGTTCCCGCTGGCGGGAGTGCAGCCGGACAGCGTCAGCGCCGCCAGGGCCGCAGCCGCCGCCAGTTTCCTTCGTGTAGCGGAATGCTTCACGAATCTCTCCTTAGGATGTGTGGTGTCGGACTTCGATGAG
Source organism: Arthrobacter sp. KKT183 (assembly GCF_055657625.1). Lineage (NCBI taxonomy): Bacteria > Bacillati > Actinomycetota > Actinomycetes > Micrococcales > Micrococcaceae > Arthrobacter > Arthrobacter sp. KKT183. The sequence goes on from NZ_CM145770.1 coordinate 2,299,585, forward strand.
AACGGACTGTTCGGGGAAAAGTACCGGCGCCTGGACGCCGAGCGCGCCGAGAAGCCGGCCGCTCATGGCAAGGGGTGCGCCATTTCGGGCGGCTTCGACCCAGGCAAGGCCGGATTGGCCCTGGTCCTCGTAGTCGAAAGCAGCCGGTGTGATGCTGTAGGTCGTCATGGGATCAAGGCCGGGAAAGGTGATTCGGCCGGGTGGGTAGGATGCGCTTGAGCCCGTGAGCGAGTAGCCGTACAGGGCGCTTTGCTTGTCGCTCGCAACAACGCCGCGCAGGTCCATTGACGGGTCCGGGAGATCCGCGTGCACGGTCGTCCCCGTGTGGAGGACGTCCCGCCAGCGTTTGTGGAGGTCGATCCAGGAACCGAGCCGGCCAAGTTCTTCGGCCGTGAGGTTGGAGATGTCCCATTCCACGCCGAAGTGACCGAAGATCGCTGTAGCTGCACGAAATGAGAGGGTGTGCGTGCGCCCGGTCGAATGGGATCGGGGACCGCCCACATGCATGCCCATCAGCTCAGGCGGAACCAGGAGCCCGGTGTGTTTCTGATTGACCAGCCGTTCGATGGGGTCGATGCAGTCGCTTGTCCAGATCCGGTCGGTGTGGCGAAGAACTCCCATGTCCACGCGCGCGCCGCCCGAGGCACAGGACTCGATCTCCAGCCCGGGGTGGCGCTCCTTCAGCTCTGCCATGAGCCGGTAGACCGCCTCGACGTTGGAATGCACGACGGCGGCACCGCTCGTCGCGTCTGCGGCTTCCAGCAGGTCGCGGTTATGGTCCCACTTGATATAGGCGATGTCATTGGTTCTGAGCACATCATCGATGCAGGTCAGGATGTAGTCGTACGCCTCCGTGATCGCCAGGTTGAGCACCTGCTGCTGGCGGGCGGCGACCGGCAGTCGGCCCGGCGTCTGGATGATCCACTCCGGGTGATTGCGGGCAAGCTTCGAGTCCGGGTTCACCATCTCCGGTTCGAACCAGAGCCCGAACTCCATCCCCAGGGAGCGCACGTGATCGATCAGCGGGGTAAGGCCATCGGGCCACACTGTTTCATCGATAAACCAGTCGCCCAGTCCCGCGGTGTCATCGCGGCGTCCGCTGAACCAGCCGTCGTCGAGCACATAGCGTTCGATGCCCGCCTGGGCAGCCCTGTCTGCAAGTGCCTTCAGAGTGGGAAGGTTGTGATCGAAGTAAACGGCTTCCCAGGTATTGAGCGTGACCGGCCGCGGCCGGTCGGGGTGTTCCGGCCGGCCGCGGAACTCGGTGTGGAAGCGGGATGCAAGTTCATTGAGCCCATCGCCCCAGGAACCGAATGCATCCGGGGCCGCATAGGTGGCACCGGGAGCCAACGACATCTCCTGGGGCAGCAGGAGCTCACCGCACGCGAGGAATCGATCACCGGACGGCGTCTGCTCCACAATGTACTGGTGGTTCCCGCTCCAGGCCGTATGCACGGCATGCACGCGCCCGCGTTCGAAACCAAATGCTCTCTCCCCCGCTGCAACGAGCAGGGTTGCGTCTGCGCCGGGGCGGCCGCGCCTGCTCTCGCGGTGATAAGAGCCGGTGGTGAGGTTGTGGCGCTGGGGCGATCGTTCGCGCAGATGGCGCCCGGTGTGGTCGAGGACTTCCTGCGCACTGTCGGGAAGGGGAAAAAAGGCGAGGAGGGAACGCACCTCATACTCCTCCGTTCCAGTGTTTGTCACGGCAAGCCGCTGGCGGAGAAGCCCTGCGTCCGTAAGGGTGAGCTGTATTTTCAGGGCGAGGCCGGCGTCGTCGTCGTTCGCCGTGATGGTGAGTTCGTTTTCGCCGGCGGTCAGGTCCGTCACCTGGAAGGCAGGGGTCAGGAATCCGCTGCCGCGTTGCCCGGTGAACCCAGCGGTGCCCTGCCAGCCGTAAGACTCCTGAGGAATCAGCGTGAGGCGGGCAGGGGAGTCAATACTTCCGGATACCCGCTGCGGAACGGAGGCCGAGGCAAGCGCCGCCAGTTCGGCAGCCGGGCACTCACCGAGCGCCGGCCCCCAGTACAGGATGGACGGCAGGCCGGCGGTGGAGGTGTCGACGATGACGCTGGTGCCGCCGCGGGCGAGATGGATAGGGCGTGGTGAATGCATGCAATAATTTTTACCGTAGAACTAAGTAAGTGTCAATCATCACATTGTGCGCCGAATCCGCGTGTGACAGATCCAGAAACAACGATTATATTTTCGTTATGGAAACTACTCTCCGGTGAAAGGTACGCTCATGAACGTGGTCGCGTCCCTCTCTCCTGACAGCCCCTCCCGTCTGCTTGCCAGGGAGGTCCTGATCGGCGGTCCGCTGTCCCGCGGCGAATTGTCACGGCGTCTTGGCCTCTCTGTGGCGAGCCTGACCCGCCTGAGTAAGCCGTTGATCGAAGCCGGGATCCTGCAGGAGGGCCGCGAAGTAATTGAAGGCGGAGTCGGCCGTCCCACCAGGCCACTTGAGGTGCCCGGCGGCACGCACCGGTTCATCGGCATCAAACTCACCGGTACCGCCGCTTCCGGCGTGGCAACGGACCTGCGGTGCCAGACAGTTGCCGCTGCCGAGGAACCGCTTGTCAGCCACGCTGTCTCCGACGTCGTTGAAGCGATTATCTCCGTGGTCGGCAGGCTGAACGACGGCCAGGTGGCGGACGGCATCGGGATCAGCATCGGCGGCAAGGTCAGCGACGACGGCACGGTCCTGCGGGCACCCTTTCTGCAGTGGCGCGATGTACCGCTCGGTTCCCTGGTTCAGGAGCGAACCGGCATCCCGGTCACCGTGGAGAACGACGTCGTTGCCCTCACCGTGGGTGAGCAATGGTTCGGGGCGGGCAGGGGTATCAGCAACTTTGCGGTACTTACGGTGGGGGCGGGCGTGGGCTACGGCCTGGTGATCAATGACAGGGTCATTGCCCCCGTTGATGCCGGGCTCGGCCTCGTCGGGCATTACCCTGTGGACTCCGCCGGCCCACTGTGCAGGGAGGGTCACCGTGGATGCGCTGGGGCTGTGCTCACCATGGCGGCCATCAGTGGCCAGGTGCGGATGGCCACCGAGGAGGAATGCACCTACGAAGAGGTCCTGCAACGGGCGCGAAGCGGAGAAAGGCTCGCCGCGCTGGTGGTGAAGAACGCGGGCACTGCCCTTGGTGTCCTCATTGCTGCGGTAGCCAACCTCACCATGGTGAATCTCGTGGTCCTGTCCGGCGAGGGCGCGGCTCTCGCCGATATTGCAGCCGAGGAGATCAGGGCGTCAGTCCACGAACACCGGGACCCCGAGGCAGCGCCGGTGCACCTGACACGTGAACCGACCGACTTCGGCCAGTGGGCTCGAGGCGCCGCAGCGGTGGCAATCCAGAGCTCGATCCTGGGCCCGAGACGCTGACCTAGCGCCCCTCGTTTCGTCTGGTGAGGCCTACGATGAGGCAGATCAGTCCGGTTGCCAACGGCAGCAGCGTGTATAGCGTGTGCGTTCCACCGACGTAGCTCATGATGAAGATGTAAATAAATGTCGCGATGACTAGCACCAGACCCACCGCGATCAGCGCACGGCCGCGGTGCGGAGGCGGAAGCGGGGGCAGCCACGACGGGCGGCCGTTCACCGAACTCATGTGTTCAGTGTACGTTCGCGGGTCCTTGAGGTGGTTCGTGTGCCGAATCAGCGGAATAGGTTGTAGTCGCTCCAGCCGGATCCGACAATCGATCGGGCCGCCCAGCGGCCGGCGGCGAAGGGATAGTAGGCGAGCCGGCCGTCGGTGAGCCGGGTCATCAAGGCCTGCCCGCCGGACTGGTCGAACCCGGGGAGGGAGCCCATGGAGTTGACACTCCGCCACCCCGTGCCGATTGTCCTGCGGGATTCCGACAGGAACTGACCTGTCCCGTTGGAACGGTACTGAATGAGCTTTCCGTCAGCCTTCTTCGCGAGGATGTCCATGCGGGAGTCGCCGTCGAAATCAGTCATGGTCAGGTAAAGACCATTCCAACCGGTACCGATGCGCGTCCGCGGGCCGAGCACGCCGCCTGACGGGTTCGGGTAGTGCCACAGTGCGCCCTGCGGATCGTAGGCAACGATGCCCGGATACCGATCTCCGGAGCGCCACTTGCCGACCGTCACAAAGTAGCTGCCCCAGCCGTTGCCGATTGTCTGCGCCGGCTGGAAGCCTCCGCTGGTTATTCCGGCATAGTGCGTCAGCCGCCCATCCTTCCACTGCGCAACCAGGTCAAGCACCCCGTCCTGATTCCAATCAGTGACGAAGCCATTCTTCAGCGCGGACCACCCGCTGCCGATCCTTGCCCGCTGGGCGAATCCGCCCTTTCCGTTCGATGGATAGTTCCAGAGTGTGCCCGCAGCATCAGCAGCGACGACATCGGCAGTACCACGGATAGACGGCGGGAAACCTGCCGCCCACCAGACGGCCGCGTTGGCGTCGACGGTACCGGTGCCGCAGCCGTTGGCGCAGGCGCGGGTCAGCGGCCGGGTGGAATCAGCGAGGATTCGTTCGATGTCTTCCGGGCTCAACGCCGGGTTGACCGAAAGCATGAGCGCTGCGACGCCGGCAACATGCGGTGCAGCCATGGACGTTCCCTGCATGTACCCGTAGGCCTCGGCCACCGGTGCTGTCCTTCCGCTGTTCATGGTGGAGAGGATATTTTCAGCTCCGGTGCTGCCGTCTCCGCCTGGCGCACTGACGTCCACCTCCGGGCCGAAGTTGCTGTAGCTGGCGTGGTTGCCGGCTCTGCTGGTAGCACCAACGGTGATTACGTTGTTGCAGTTTGCCGGCATCACGTTGGCTGCGGGTTGGGATTCATTGCCCGCAGCGGCGATGATGACGGACCCCTGTTGCACCGCGAAGTCAATAGCCTGCTGCAGATACGGGCTGCATACTTCCTCTGCTCCCAGGCTCATGTTGACGACCCTGGCGGGGTGAGGGTTCGCCGGAAGCGTGTGGAAGATTCCGTTCTCGGTCCAGGCGACCGTGCCGCCCGCCGCCCACCTGATGGCGTCAGCGGTGTCGCTGAGGAGCCCACCGCAGGCTCCCATTACACGCAGAGGAAGGAGTCTGGCCCTATAGGCGACCCCGGCCATTCCCTTACCGTTGTCACCCATTGCGGCCGCGATACCTGCCACATGCGTTCCGTGCCAGGATGATTCGGTGGGTTCCGCGCCAGGTTCCGGGTCCAGACAGGCATCGCCGGGATCGCTAGGGTCGGCATCACGCCCTGTATTGCCGTCAACGGCGATTGCCGGATCCGCAACGAAGTCATAGCCGGGCAGCACGTTAGCGTCCAAATCAGTGTGAGGGGTGATTCCGGTGTCCAGGATTGCGATTGTCTGACCGGCCCCCGTTGACCGGTCCCACGCAGCCGGGACACGAAGGCCCGCCGGCTCGCCGAAAAGGTTCCACTGGTCCCTGAAGCCGGGATCGTTGACCCCGGCGAGCGGGCGCATGAGCACATCCTCCTGGACATGCACAATGCCTGGCAGTTCGTTAAGTGCCGCGACAACGCCGTCCGCAGCCACGGTTGATACTTCACCATCGGCTTTGACCACCACGGCGCCGTCCGCCGTCTCGCGGACCTCCCTGACGGACAGGCCGAGATCCTTCGCCAGGCGACCAAACGCGTTCGCCTTGGCGCCATGCACCGCAGCGGGGCCGTCCTCGAAGGTGATGATGAAGCGCCCGGTGGATGCCGTCGCCTCCGATCCTGCCGTGGCGGGGGCCGCCACGACCTCATCGGGGAGGACCTTCGCCGGGATAGGCGAAGCTCCGGCCGGCGGCGCGACCAGCAGGGAGCAGGCGATGGCCGTCGTCATCGCGGCGGGAAGAAGAGCGCGAGAGCCGGAGCGCAGGAAAGGCATATGAATCCAGGCGGTTGTGAAGCGGGACGGCATGAGGTCAAACGTACAAGAACACGCCGCCTGCCGTGACGAACCTGTGGATATCTTTCCGATCAGCAGGACTGAATGCTGCGAAAGGCAGAGAAAAAGCCCCGGCGAACCGGGGCCTAGTCAGTGGAGATGGCGGGAATTGAACCCGCGTCCGATGCAGTGTAGTCAGGGCTTCTCCGGGCGCAGTTTGCGTCGGTTTTTCTCAGCTCCAGCCATCATGCAAACAAGTGGCTGCCAAGCTCAGTTGCATAAGAGTCCCCTTGGTTCCTGCAACGAAAACCAAGAGCAGTGGCCCTCTAAATGACGCCAGGATCCGGGTCGAGAGCATACCCGGGCTGACGGACTAGCTCGGCTGCTTAGGCAGCGAGAGCGAAGTCAGTGCGCTTTTGTTCGGCACTTATTGTTTTACAGAGAGCGTTTACGAGATAACTCTGTATCCTCGGCCCGCTTCACCTGTCGCGACTAACATCGTCGAAACCTGTCATCCCCATGTTCAATTTTCAAGCAGCGATTTCACTCGCTGTCTCCCCGAATTGCTCCGGTATACCTAGTCTAACGCAACCACTTCCCGAATCATTCCGGAAGTCCCGAAAACCGGCAGCGGATGCTAGAACCTGATTCCAAGGATGACGATCTGCGCCTGCCACAGCATCAGGACAACGAAGGAAACGGCCACGAACGCCAACCCCAGAGCCGCCAGCGCCGTCGTCGCTGCCTGCTTGCGACGGAAGCTCCACCAAAATACGGCCATGTTGAGCAGGATCAGGATCGGAGAGATCCACACGAGGATCTGTGCAAAATACACGTAAATCAGGAAGAAGAACGGAATCAGCGACAGGAACCCAGCGGGAACTACGGCGAACAGCAACAGCAGGTTCACGATGGCCCCGACCGTCACCCACCAGGGGCGCTTGTACTTGAGCTCGGACTCTTCCTCGGCCTCGTCGGGTTCCTGGGCATCCCAGAAGACATCGCTCATGCCCCAAGGTTCCGTTCCCGCATGGCGCGCTGCGCTTCGCGGCTGTCCTGCTGCTCACGCAGCGTCTGGCGCTTGTCATACTCCCGCTTACCGCGAGCAATACCGATCTCCACCTTCGCGCGTCCGTTGAGGAAGTACAGCTGCAAAGGGACGATGGTGTATCCGCTCTCGCGGATCTTGTGGGAGATCTTTGTGAGCTCTTCGCGGTGCAGAAGGAGCTTACGACGCCGGCGTGCAGCATGGTTGGTCCAGCTGCCCTGCGTGTATTCGGGGATGTGGATTCCCTCGAGCCAGAGCTCGTCATTGTAGAAGATGGCGAACCCGTCAACCAGGGACGCCCGGCCGGCCCTGAGTGACTTCACCTCGGTACCTTGGAGGGCAATTCCTGCTTCATAGGTGTCCAGCACCTGGTAGTCGTGCCGGGCCTTCCGATTGGTGGCCACTACCTGACGGCCACTTTCCTTGGGCACGGTTCAACTCCTTCAATAGTGCGGTGCGCTTCAAGACTGAAGGCGAACAACGCGTCCTAGTCTACGGCGTTGGGCCGGACCTGCGCTGTGCGCGTCCACAGCGCAGGTCCGTTCGCCGTATCCAAGTGCTAGAGCAGGCCCATCGGGTCAACCAGACTGCCGTTGAGCACGGTCTCGAAGTGCAAATGGCAGCCGTTCGAGTTGCCGGTGGTACCCGTGTAACCGATCAGCTGTCCGGCGCTCACACGCTGTCCCGGGCCCACGAGGTAGCTCGCCAAGTGGTAGAAGTTGGTAGCCAGCGCGTTGCCTCCGACCACGCCGTGGTTGAGCACAATCCGGTTGCCGGCACCCGGAAGGGCGTTGGAATCCGCGTACCAGACTTCGCCGGCCGCCGGGGCATACAGCGGGGTTCCGCAGTTCACCCCGTAGTCAATTCCGGTGTGGGTGTAGCCGCCGGAGCCATTGAAATCGATGGTGCCCAACGGAGTTGGACGCCATCCGTAGCCGGAGGTGATCGGGCCGCTCACGGGAGAGCGCAGCCCGAAAGCCGACGGGCTGGACGCCGGCGGCGGAACGATTACGGGCGCAACCGGCTTCGGGACTACCGGGGCAGGTACGACGACGGGCGGCGGTTTCGGACGATTGGCGGCTGCCGCTGCTTCCGCTGCACGCCTGTTTGCCTCCGCTGCCTCTGCTGCCGCGCGGCGGTTGGCCTCCGCTGCCGCCGCTGCGCGTCGCTCATTCTCGATTCGTGCCCGCTCCTCGGCCTCGGCCTTGAGCCTGGCCTCTTCCCGCTTGCGGGCTTCTTCGATCAGCCTGCGTTGGCGTTCCGCTATGTCGACCACGACCTGCTGGTGCGCCTCTTCGACTTCGGCGAGCTTTGCCTCGATCACCGGCTTCTGCTTCTGCAGCTTCTCGGACAGCGTTGACGTGTCGGAGATGAGTTTGTCGACCTTTGCCTTCTCGGCAGCGGCTTCATCCCTGGCAACCTGTTCCGCCGCGAGTGCAGCCTCGGCCTTCGCCTTCAGGTCAACGATCTCCTCTTCAACCGCGACCAGCCGCGCCTGCGAGTTCACGTTGGTGGCGTTTTGCTGCGCCATGCGCTCGAGGGCGGAATTCTGGTTACGGAGTGCCTGCTCCACGAGCTCCATGGATGCGAAGCCATCAGAACCGTTGCTCCCAAGCATCAGCGAGAGGCCAGTCGGCACTCCCCCGCTCTTGTACGCCTGCGTCGCGATCTGGCCAATCACCTTCCGGGTTTCAGCCATCTCGGCTTCGTCCTGCTTCAGCTGTTCGGTGAGCTTGTTCTTGGTTTCCTGCGCCAGCTGCACCCGCTGCGCGAGGGCGTTGACCTCGCTCGTTGCAGCTTCAACGCGACCCTGCGCATCCGCAAGCGACTGCTGCGCACCCGGGAGCTGACCCTGGTACACCTTCAGCTGGGCGATGGTTTCAGTGATGTCCTCGTCGAGGTACTCGATCGACTGCTGAACTTCAGCGATCTGCTCCTCGAGGGCGGACTTGCGGTCCTCGAGCTGATCAGCGTGGACGGGACCGCTCAACGTCAACGTCAGACCGGCCACGGCGGCCAGCGACAGAGCAGTCAGCGTCTTGAACGCCGGTGGGCGGGGAATCCAACGAAGCGAACATAAGTTCACGCTGCGCATACAGTCTCATTTCTCACAAGAACCTACCCTAAACCTTCAAGTAGCGTCTGAGGGTTAGGAGCGATGAAGCGCCTGCCAGCAATGCACCCAGGAGGAACAGTGCAGGAACCACGAGCAGAAGCTCCTGGGTGGAGATGAAGCCCATCTGCGGATACTCCCGGGACAGCCATTCCCCGCCGTAGCGCAGAACAGCCCAGAGCGTCCCCGAAGCGATGGCAGCTCCCAGAATGGCGGCGATGACTCCCTCAAGAACGAAGGGGAGCTGGATGATCGCCTTACTTGCGCCGACCAGACGCATGATGCCCGTCTCCCGTCTTCGGCTGAACGCCGAGAGACGAATTGTGGTTGCAACCAGCAGGATGGCACCAACGCTCATCACTACGGCAATACCCAAGGCGACGAGCGAGGCGATATTGATGTAGCCGAAGATCTCCTCGAGATACTCGCGCTGGTCGCTAACGATATCCACCCCTGGTTCAGAGGAGAAAGCCTCGCTGATGACCTCGTACTTTTCCGGGTCGACGAGACCAACGCGGAAGGACTCCGGAAGCTGATCGGCCGTCACGGCCTCCACGATCGGCGAGTTTGCGAGCTGTTCACGGAAGTGGACCAGTGCCTGATCCTGCGACTCGTACTCCACTGTGTCCACATAACTGCTCAGTTCGGGCGAGTTCAGCTTCGCTTCAATGGCACTGCGTTGCTCATCAGTAACGGGGCCCGATGCGCAGCTCTCCGAGGTGGAGTTCTCAACGCAGAGAAACACGGCCACCTGCACGCGGTCATACCAGTACCCCTTCATCTGGTTGATCTGCAGCTGCAGCAGCCCCGCCGCGCCCACGAAGGTGAGCGAGATGAAAGTAACGAGCACCACCGAAACCACCATCACGAGGTTTCGTCGCATCCCTGAAGCGATCTCCCCAAGTACGAATGCGAACCTCATCCGGCAGCCGCCGTCGTCGTCGTTTCTCCGATGTAGATGCCCTGCGCATCGTCGCGGACCACGGAGCCGTCCCGAAGCTCAACCACGCGCTTGCGCATCGTGTTCACGATGTCGTCGTCGTGGGTTGCCATCACTACCGTGGTGCCGTTCTGGTTGATCTTGTCGAGCACCTTCATGATGCCCATAGAGGTGGTCGGGTCCAGGTTCCCCGTGGGCTCGTCGGCAAGCAGGATCCCGGGCTTGTTCACGATCGCACGGGCAATGGCCACACGCTGCTGCTCGCCGCCGGAAAGTTCATGCGGCATGCGGTTGTTCTTGCCTTCGAGGCCCACCGTCTTCAGCACTTCCGGGACGGTTTCGCGGATCACGGCCCGGCTCTTCCCGATGACCTGCATTGCAAAAGCCACGTTGGCGAAGACGGATTTGTTGGGCAGCAGCCGGAAATCCTGAAAGACGACGCCGATACCGCGTCTCAGCCGCGGAACGCGCCAGCTCGGGATATTGGCGACGTTCTGCCCGGCCACATACACAGCGCCGCGTGTTGCCCTGTCTTCTTTGAGCACCAGGCGGATGAACGTCGACTTACCGGAGCCGGATGCGCCAACCAGAAAAACGAACTCGTCACGGTCGACATCAAGGCTGACACTGTCCAGTGCCGGCTTCGATTTCTGGTCGTAGACCTTGGTAACTTGCTCGAATCTGATCATGACTACTCTGCGCCCACATAACACTGCCGGTACATGGGCATGGGTGGGGAAAGGGAGACCGGCCTTCTCGACTATAGGCAGCAGTTCCGCGCTGCGGCAGGCACCATCACGGTGTGTCGCGGATCCATAACGGGCGGCATCGTGCCGAACAGCGCCGCCGGCTCACTCTCCGCTGTTGCGGTTGTTGGCGCGCCAGCGAATTCCCGCGTCGATGAAGTCATCGATCTCGCCGTCGAACACTGCGGACGTATTGCCCACCTCATGCTCGGTGCGCAGGTCCTTCACCATCTGGTATGGATTCAGCACGTAAGAACGCATCTGGTCTCCCCAGGACGCCTTGACGTCACCGGCATGCGCCTTCTTCTCTGCATCTTCCTGCTCCTTCTTGAGCAGGAGAAGCCGGGACTGAAGAACCCTCAGTGCCGCCGCGCGGTTCTGGATCTGCGACTTCTCGTTCTGCATGGAGACGACGGTGCCCGTGGGAATGTGCGTCAGCCGAACTGCCGAGTCTGTGGTGTTGACCGATTGGCCGCCGGGGCCGGATGACCGGAAGACGTCAACGCGGATTTCGTTGTCAGGAATGTCAATGGAGTCAGTCTGCTCGATCAGCGGAATCACCTCGACCGCCGCAAAGGAGGTCTGGCGCCGGCCCTGATTGTCGAAGGGGCTGATACGCACCAGGCGGTGGGTACCTGCTTCGACGGACAGGGTGCCGAACGCGTACGGGGCCTTGACCTCGAAGGTAGCTGACTTGAGGCCCGCTTCTTCGGCGTAGGACGTGTCGAGCACCTGAGTCGGGTAACCGCGGCGTTCCGCCCAGCGGAGATACAGGCGCAGGAGCATTTCCGCAAAATCTGCGGCATCCACTCCTCCGGCGCCCGAGCGGATGGTGACGACGGCTTCGCGTTCGTCCCACTCCCCCGCGAGAAGTGTGACGACTTCGAGGTCATCCAGCGCCTTGCTCAGGGACGTTAGCTCCTTCACGGCCTCGACGCGAGACTCTTCGTCGTCCTCATCCTGCGCCAGTTCGACGAGGACTTCGAGGTCATCAATGCGCGCGGTCAGCTTGGCCAAGCGGTCGAGTTCGGTCTGCTTGTGGGACAGCCTGGAGGTTATTTGCTGTGCGGCGGCAGGATCATCCCACAGGTTGGGTTCGCCGGCCTGCTCGCTGAGTTCGGCGATTTCCGTCCGGATCGCCTCGACGTCCGTCACTGCCACGATGGAGTCGTATTTTGCACGAAGGGCGCGGATCTCCGCGGAAAAATCAATAGCTGCCATGGTGTTTCAAGACTACGTCATGGTCCTGCGGTCGGAGTTAACGGGTCAGGTCCGCTCGCGCATCAGCCGTCGCGGCAATAGGGATGCCGGCTGGAACCAGAAAGTTCACGATCGGCGGATGAACGACGGCGGTCAGAACCACCCGAGCGGTTTGCGAATCCGGTGCTCCTGTCGCAGGGTCCAGGTTCAGGTTATTGAACCGCGCCGGCGCGCCCGACCGCTCGAGGTAGGCGGCCGCTGCCCGCGAGACCGAGTCGCTCTCAAGTTCCGGTACTGGTTCCCCGCCGCCTGAATCTATGGAGGCGACCGAGAAGGTATCGGCTGCGCTCAATGCCGCTCCGTCCGCTACCGATAGCAGCTTCTTGTGCTCGATGTAGACGGCGGAAACCGCGGTGACAACCGCAACCACCAGGAGCGAAAGCAAAATGTACCCGATAATCAGAACAGTGATTTGCCCCTGTTCGTCATCATCCTTATCCACGTTTCGGTCCGGCGGCATCATCCGAAACGCTCCACGAGCTGGGTTGCGCTTGAATCGACCGTGGCTGCTGACGTGTTGAGGCCGGGCATCGTGGGGATCAGCGGCAGCGGAACCCTCAGATCGACGGCGACGGTGACGCTCGACCCGGGCTCCAGGCAGGTGCCTGCGCAGGTAATCGTCACCGCTGCGTCTTCGGGTGCGAATCCGAAATCGTTGATGGTGAACTCCACAGCCTGTTCAGCGCGGGCATAAGCCTCCTCTGGGCTATCCGAGTCAACGAAAACCTTGGCTGCCTGGTCGGCAGCGCCAACGACGGCGAATGACGCCCCCTGCACTGAGCCCACAGTCAGCACGAGGTAGACAACGGGCACCAGCAAGAGCAGACCAAGGAAGGTGAATTCGAGAACTGCGCTGCCGTCGTCGTCGTTGTCTTGCCAAGCTGCGCGGACGCGCTCAGGAAGGAAGCGCAGCATGTCCGTTGACCTCCATGGTTCCGGACGGACCAATCAGCCCGATCACGGGAATCGGAGCGCGAACCGTGACCTGAAGGACGGCAGAGCCGCCCCGATTGACCCGGCTCACCGACACGTCCTGTGCGTAGGCGCTGTTGATCGCATCGGCGATGAGTGAACTTGTGCGCGCTGCTGCATCCGCTGGTGAGCGATCGGCGAGAGTGCCGTAGCGAGCACCGGAAGAGGCCGCGTCGATCAGCGTGTTTCGCACATGAAGTACGAGCGTGAGTTGAACGATCGCAATGAAGATGATCGTCAGCAGGCCGCCGATGAGAGCGAAGTCGACCGTTGCGGCGCCCCGTTCATTCGGGTGCCGGTGCCGGTTGTCCATGCCCGAGGAGAGGAGAGTCACCGCGTTATGGACTGACGCGGTTGATCGCCTCGTTGAACAGTCCCTCCAGCGCCGGCGATGCAATAGCCAGAAGTGCGGCCACCAGGACGGCTGACATCAGCGTGATCATCACCCACCCAGGCACGTCACCGCGCTCGGGGTGGTCCGCAGTGTGCGTGAGGTGCCCACGGATTCGGAGGAGGGTCGTCGTGAACAGAAAGCGTGCGATGAGGCGGTTACGCATGCTGGTTCCTTTCTTTGAGGTGATTAGAGTCCAAGGTTGATCAGGGCAATACCTGGGTAGACGGCAAACAGAACGGTGAGCGGCAAGACGCCAAATACGAGGGGCACCATCATGGCGATCTCCTTTCGTCCGGCAGATTCCATGAGTTCCCGCTTTGAGAGGTCCCTCACGTCCTGCGCCTGGGCGCGGAGTACATCGGCGAGCGGTGTTCCCCTCTCAACAGCTACGCTGATGCCGTCAACGAACCGTACGAGCGGCGCCAGTTGGGTGCGGTTGGAGAAGTTCTGAAGGGACTGCATCAAGGGCGTTCCGGCTCGGGTTTCGGCAAGAACGCGTGCGAATTCTTTGGTCAGCTCACCGTGGCCTGTCCTGCAGATACGTTCCAGTGCGCCGGTAGCGCTCTCGCCCGCGCTGACGGCGAGGGCCATCAACTCGGCGAGGCTTGGGAATTCTGCGAGGATGCGGCTTTCCCGCTTCCTAATCTGTGCACCGAGCAGGTAATCGCGCAGGAGATAGCCGCCGGCAGCACTGCCGAACACGATGAGGATCGCGAGCATTACGTTGAAACTGCCGGAGGCCGCCAAAGTGAGAAGGATTGTTGTCGACGCGGCAAGCCCGATGCTCCCCCAGATGATTTGCTCGGCACGAAAGTCGAGGACGGATTGTGAGCGGCCCGCCTGCTCCAGCCTTCTCGCGAGAACGGACGACGCCGGGCTGAACCTGTTGAGCCAGGTGACGGCGTCGCGCGCCACTGGCCGGATGATTCGTTCCAGCGGTCCAAAGGGGGTAACCGTTTGGGCATGCAAAAGTCTTGAGCTCACGTCTACAGACTTCAGTTGGGGAGCGATGCGCTCAACGAACCGCGGCTGACGCATGATCGGCAGCCGGACGAATATCAGCCAGAGCCCGGATCCCAGGCATGCGCCCACGAGTGCCGCCAGTGCAAACTCCATCAGCTCAGCACCCGCTCGTCATCAGGCAAGGCGCCGATCCGCAGCATAATCCAGTAGCAGAACGCCGAAACCAGTAGTCCCCCGATGAGCACTACCGCGCCACCGGCTGTGTTGTACGCCGCGACGGCTTCAGGCCGGGTCGAGAGCAGGGCCAACACGATCCATGGTGCTGCCACAGCAAGCCTGGCGGCATTTACGGTCCAGGATTGGCGTGCCTCAAGCTCGCTTCGGGTTCTTGCGCTGTCACGCAGGAATTCCGCGAGGGTGCCCAGCAGCCTGCCCAGATCGGTGCCGCCGACCTCGCGGGTGAGGCGCAATGCCTCCACGATGCGGTCGGCCACAGGATCGGCCAGCCGGTCCTTCAGGCGATCGAGGGACTGATCGAATTGTCCGCCGGATCGATAATCGCCCGCAAACTCTCGGAAAGCCGGCCGTAATTCCTCCGGCCCCTTTACGCCTAGCTGCATCAGTGCTTCGGGCAGGGACAAGCCGGCGCGGATGGCGGATCGAAGGTGGTCTACTACATCAGGCCACAGCTCCCGCAGCGAGGCTGTGCGCTTGCGCGCGCGCCAGCGGACCAGCATGACCGGCAACAGCCCGCCGAAGATCGCGAAGCAGGCCGCTATGGCCGGCGTGCCCGTAAAGACGAAGACAAAGAGGAACACAAAGAGGGCCGCAATCCCGCTGGCTGCCAGCAAACCGCCCGCTGATACGCGCTCTACGCCGGCCCGCAGGAGCAGTTCCTCCACCTTGCCGGCACCACGCCGGGCCTTCGCAGGCCGCGGTGGGACCGCCCAGGTCGACCACCAGATCAGCAACAGTCCGGCTCCGAGTGCCACACCGACTGCAACGGTCATGATGGGCTCAGGAGCGAGGCGACGGTGTAGCCGGCGGCCGCGAACTTCTCCTCGGCAGGCATGCTCGAAGCGGTGGCATGCAGCTCACCATCCGCTCGTTTGAACAAGGTCGAGGTCTCAATCACACCGTTCTCGACGCGGCGCCCCAGTGCAACGATCTCCGCCACCCGCCGTTGCCCGGATCGCTCGCGAACGCAATGCACCACTAAATCGATGCAGGAGGCAACCGTCGGCACCACGAAAGCGCTGGAGATGTTTGCGCCCGCCAACAGAGGCAGCGTACAAATTTTGGTCACTGCATCATGGGCACTGTTGGCATGCACGCTGCACATTCCAGGCAAGCCCGAATTCAGAGCGATGAGCATATCGAGACTTTCAGCTTCCCGAACTTCACCGACGATGAGCCGATCGGGACGCATGCGGAGTGCCTCCTTAACGAGGCGTCGCAACGGTATTTCGCCATGACCCTCAAGGTTGGGCTGCCGGCACTGCAACCCCACGACGTCACGCAAGGGAAACTGAAGCTCGAAGATTTCCTCGACAGTCACGACCCGTTCGCGAGAGCCGATGCTGGCTCCAAGGCAATTTAGCAGTGTGGTCTTGCCTGCCTGCGTCGCACCGGAAACGAGTATGTTCAGGCCGCTTGCCACGGCGGCGTTGAGGAACTTGGCGGCCTGCGGCGTCAGTGACCCCAGTTCGACCAGATGCTCAAGGCGCGTCGCACGAGAGATGAACTTTCGGATGTTGACTGCCCAGTGGCGTCGGGTGACATCCGGTATCACGACGTGCAGCCTCGACCCGTCGGGCAGGGAGGCGTCGACGAACGGCGAAGAGAGGTCCAGCCTTCGACCGGACGATTTCAGCATCTTCTCAACGAGGTCGCGGACCTGCTGTTCGGTGAGAGTCAGTGATGTAAGCTCCGACTCGCCTGCCCGCGCGACGTAAATTTCCGAGGGCGAGTTAATCCAAACTTCTTCAATGGCTGGATCGTCGAGCAGCGGCTGTAGCGCGCCGTAGCCGGCCACAGCGTCGAAAACATGGCGCCGGGCTTGCTCCAGTTGGCCCAGCGGCGGCAGCGGACCGACGAGCGATCGTTCGTCGTAGTCATTAACCGCAGCCTCGACAAGCCGCCGCACTTCCGGCCCCTGCAAGGACGGATCAAGACCACGACGACGGATGAGTTCTCTTACCTCATCCTCAACAATGCGCACTGCATCCATAGTTTTCCCCAAGGATTCGGCATGCAGGAGGGAGGCGCACGCCGGAGACTGTCAGACTGGTAATGCACGATCGAAGGTTTGTTTCCCTGCCTCAAAGCGTAGGCCACGGCGAAACAACTTACTTAGCCCGATGAAGCGACCTGTGGACAACCATGCTTCAAGTCGTCACATCTGTCCCTCTTCATAAGTAACACGCAGGTACCCTTTCCTGGGAAACGCCCGGCCCCTGCCGGGGCTTGCACTATCTGGAGATTTCCCTTGATAGCTTCCCGCGCCTCGACAACGTTCGCACTCTCCTCGCTGGTCACTCTTGGCCTCCTCGCCGGAATGACGCCAGCGGTCGGAACTGAAACGCCGACGACGACGGCCACGGCTCCGGCGGAAGTAGCCACCGCTTCCCCGCCGGCGGCTCCGGCGGCTCCTGCGAGCGAACCCGCGGATCCCGTAGAGGAACCGGCACCATCGCCAGCGGCCTCGCCTTCGCAGTCATCAGTGGCACCAGAGGCGCCCACTGCTCTTGATTACCGAAACAACTCCGACCTGCTCGCGGACCTCATAGGAGAACATGGGGCAAGCATGGGACAGGGCATCGAGCGTCTGGAAGTGACGGGAGATGCGCAAAAGCCGGCACCCCGTGAGGATGCTTCCCCGCTCAGCAACGGTGCTGACTCAACCGATTCAGTCGAAGGCGCAGCAATGGCGCCCCTTGCAACCAACTACTGGCAACCGTCGTCGGGCGTCCTTGGTGTCGACGTCAGCAGCCATCAGGGCTACGTGGATTGGAATGGCGCATGGAACTACGGCTCGCGTTGGGCCTACGTGAAGGCGACGGAAGCGCTTGTCTACAAGAACCCTGAGTTCGGTCACCAGTACAACGGTTCCGGCGACCGAGGAATGCTCCGCGGTGCCTACCACTTCGCTATTCCGAACGTCTCGAGCGGTGCTGCCCAGGCGAACTACTTCGTCGCAAACGGCGGCGGCTGGAGCGCGGACGGGAAAACCCTGCCGCCGCTCCTGGACGTGGAATACAACCCCTACGACGAGCTTGGCAACGACTGCTACAACATGAGCGCATCGCAGATGGTCACTTGGATCCGGGACTTCTCGAATCGGATGGTGACCCTCACCGGCCGCAAGCCGATGATTTATACAACTACCGACTGGTGGAACCGGTGCACAGGCAGCAGCACGGCCTTCTCGGATCATGCGCTGCACGTGGCCTCCTACAATAACTACGGCGCAGGGACTTTGCCCGCCAGCTGGGATTTCTATAGCGTCTGGCAGTACACCGACTCTGGTCCGGTTGTCGGCGACTGGAATCAGTGGAACGGGTCCCTCACCAGCCTCCAGGCTTTCGCACGGGGCGGCAGTGCTCCCACGGCCGTCTCACCCAAGCCGTCGGTGCGGTCGCTCGCGGATATGGTGGCGGTCGACTCGTCCGGCACGCTATGGAACTACCCGGCCAACGGTAAGGGTGGTTTTGGCGCAAGATCCCAGATCGGCTCCGGGTGGGCCAGCGCCAAGTCCATCAACCCGGCGGACTGGAACGCGGACGGCACCATCGACCTTCTTGCCCAGTGGAACAACGGAACATTGAGTTACTACCCAGGCAAGCCGTCCGGCGGCTTTGACTCGCCCGTCCAGATCGGTTCTTCGGGCTGGCAGGACATCAGCATCGCCGTCGGGCCCTGGGTCAAAGGCCAAGGCATCACGGTAGTCGGCGCCCGTTCTGACGGCACGCTTCACTACTGGCCACATACCTCCACCCACCGGCTCGGCAACGCCGTGAGAATCGGGTCCGGCTTTACTGACATGCCCATTGTCATGGCCGATCAGAACCTCGACGGACGCATGGACCTGCTCTCCCGCGACTCCAACGACAACCTGCTGCGCTACACCGGTTCCGGAACCGGAAGCATCGTCTCCGGTTCACGAACTGTGATCGGCAACGGGTGGGGCGTGATCGATGCCATCAATGTTGTCGACGGCTTCACCGGCACCAGCAGCCGCGGGATGATCGGGCGCACTACCACGGGTACCCTCTCGTATTACCCGTTCACAGCCAACGGGTTCGCCAGCGCATCCACGGTTGGTTCCGGATGGAGCTCCTACACCATTGCTGGCACTGACTTCACGTCGGCTGCCCCTGCGTCTGCTCCGGAGCTGACCCCGGAACCCGAGCCGGAACCCTCGCCCGCACCGGCCCCCGCCCAGCCGTCGGTGCGTGCGCTCGCGGATATGGTGGCTATTGATTCAAGCGGCAAGCTCTGGAACTACCCAGCCAACGGGAAAGGCGGGTTCGATGCGCGGTTCCAGATCGGTTCCGGGTGGAGTGCAGCCGCGTCCATCAATCCCGTGGACTGGAACGCCGACGGCACCATCGACCTTCTCGCGCAGTGGGACAACGGAGTCCTGAACTACTATGCGGGCAAACCTACGGGTGGCTTCAACTCCCCTGTTCAGATAGGCACCGGCTGGCAAGGCATCAGCATCGCCGTCGGTCCCTGGATCAAAGGACAAGGCGCGACTGTGGTTGGGGCGCGCTCGGACGGCGCTCTCTACTACTGGCCTCATACCTCAACGCACCGACTGGGCAACGCCATCAAAATCGGCTCCGGCTTCACCGGCATGCCCATCGTCATGGCCGACCAAAACCTCGACGGCCGTATGGACCTGCTCTCACGCGACTCTAACAACAACCTGCTGCGCTATACCGGCAGCGGAACCGGAAGCATCGTCTCGGGCTCTCGCACCACCGTCGGAACCGGCTGGCACACTATTGACGCTATCAACCCCGTCGACAGCTTCAACAGCACCACCAGCCGCGGACTGATCGGACGCACCACCAACGGCACCCTCACCTACTACCCCTTCACCACCAACGGCTTCGGACAAGCAACCAGCGTTGGGTCAGGCTGGAACACTTTCACCATCGCAGGGACAGACTTCTCCAAGTAGGTCCCCGAAAGGGACATGTCGATTTCTCGGACCGATGTGAGGTGCAATGCAAGGCGATCAGCGCCTAACTCCGAGTTTCAGCGGTGCAGCGCTCTATCGAGATTCCCAAGGGCGCGCAGCTTCATCGAGCGCAACACGACGCGCCAACTTCGTGATTGAGGATTCCATATACCTGAACCGTTGGTGAGTTGTAGACATGTACACCAGAAAACTGACGATGAAGGCGTAGAGCACTAGGTCCGTGCCTCGGCCTATACCCAACACATGCGCAGCAGATGTAAGTAACGTTGGGAAGAAAATAGATAACACGGCTATCAGCGCGAAAAGTAAAACCATGATTCGCCGAACAGCCATATGTTTTGCGTTGGAGCCACCGCGAATAAGCACTAACGAAACAGTGGTCACAGCCAGTACGAGCAGGATTTGAACTACGAAAAGCAATTTATCATCACCTAAACAGAAGGTCAGCGATTATATTGACCGAATTGAGGAGCGATTGGCCCTTGGACTTCGAGTACTCGGTGTAAATAATCTGCACAGGGTGCTCGGTCCAACGTGGTTTCAGCACGGACAACAACTGGACCAGTTCCGAAGCATGGGCCATGCGGTTCTGTGTGAGGTGGATATTGGACGTCACGCTTCGCGAGAAGGCCCGGAGACCATTATGTGCGTCGGTCAGCGGCATTCCGGTCGTCAGTCGAGTTTGGAAAGCAGCCGTGCGAAGGACCATCCTTTTCAACCACCCGATGTTGGTCCGGCTGTCCAGGAAGCGGGAACCAAGAACTACGTCGGCTTCTCCTGAGTTCAACCGGGAAACCATCGCCATTGCATCTTCAACGCGATGCTGTCCATCCGCATCGAAGGTCACGACGTTGACCATGTCGGGATCGGAGAGCGCGTACTCGAACCCTGTCTGTAACGCCGCTCCCTGACCGAGATTCACGGGATGCTGAACAACGATGGCGCCAGCCGCGCGGGCCGCTTCGGCGGAGGTGTCCGTACTGCCGTCGTCCACGCACACGACGTGAGGGAAGTGCGGAAGCAGTCCCCGGACAACTTCGCCAATTACCGGGGCTTCGTTGTAGAGGGGAATAACTATCCAAGTGCGACTCACTAGGCAAGTATCCCATAGCGAACACATACCCTCGGGACGCAGGGAATGCCGCATCAGGCGGGTTAGGTGCTGTTTTGGCCTTCATAACCCTGCGCATCCGCACCCGATCGCGCCCAGCCCCTGCGCTAAGGTCTTTCTATGAATGGCAAGCCTCTCTATCTTGTCGGCCCGTCGGGACACCCGAATTTTGGCGACGAGTTCATCACAGCCTGCTGGCTCCGGTTCCTCGCCGCTGAAAGGCCCGACGACGATGTCTGGCTTGATTGCCCGCACCCCGGTCCGGCGCAGGTCCTCTTTGCCGGTCTGCACCCGCGACTGCACATAACGAACACCTTGTGGCGGTGCGCGAGCGAGAACCAAGAGCTTGCTGCACCTGAACTCGCGGAACGCATGAAGTCCTTAGTAACCCACCTTGGCTCCCCCACCTTCGACCTTGGCCTGCTGATGCTGCGCGAGGCTGCCTCTCTCCACCTCATCGGCGGCGGCTATATCAACGGGATGTGGGCTCACCATTCGGCACTCATTCATGCAATGCGCGCCGTGCACGATCTGACCGGCGCCCCGTTGTTTGGCACTGGCCTCGGACTAATGCCCGGACTCTACGACGAACCTACCAACCGCACTCTCTTCAACGACTTCGCCCACGTGAGCGCTCGCGACGCGGTGAGCTCGGAAGTTTACGGCCTCCCGCAAGCTCCGGACGATGCGTTTCTGGGGGTCAAGCACGAACTCGGGAGGAACAACCAGGACGGCGTTTTCGTATGTATCCAGAGCGATACAGCAGACCCAACCATGGTGGACAGCGCGATCGCCACCACACGGACCATCCTCGAGCCCATAGCCGCCGGACGTTCCATCCATTACGTCGAAGCGGTTCCCGGAGCGGATCGCGTGGCCTTTGATCGCCTCTCGGACATCATTCCCGCTGAGAACTTCCTATCCTTCGCAGAGGTGTGGCAGCAGGGGCTTCCGTTGTCCGGACGGCAGACCTGGATTACGACACGATTCCATTTTCATCTTCTCGCTGCTGCCGCAGGAGCAGACGGCGTCGCCCTGCCGGTAAAGCCGGGCTATTACGACGTCAAGCATCAGTCTCTGATTGATCTCGGGAGCCGGTGGAGCCTGGGTGGAGGTAGCGCGGTCAGCCCGGGTGGGGGCGGATCACTTGCCCTGCGGCTCGACGAGCTCAGCGCACAAAAGGAATCCGAAGCGCTGGACCTGTACGGCCAGCAGAGGTCCTCACCAGCGCCGGGCGGCCCTCTAACCCGTTTCGGACGGTCAGCGGGCAAGTCCTTGGGTAGTCGGCTTCGTCGATGAGCCTTGCCTTCTGATGCTCCAGGAAGTCGCTCACTTGGCAGCGCTTGCACCTGTCGGTCTCATTGCCACAGCAATTTTTATCGTGCCAGGCTTACTCACGCTGCTGCCGATAGGCACACCGCTGCCCGCTGCCCTCGTTCTCGCCCCGGCTGTCGGCCTCGTCCCCTTGAGTGCCACGGGCGTTGTGCTGGCGGCGTTGGATATTCCGTGGGACCGCACGACGGTGACACTCGCCATGGTGATCAACTTCGGCATTTTCTGGCTGATTGCACGGCGGTTCCGGTTTGAACGGATAGTGGTACCGAAGTACGGCTGGCAGTTCGTATCTGCTCTGGCTGCAGCCATAGGCGCGTCATCGTTGCTGACAATGGTCGCACTCCATAGGGGCATGGGAAGCCTGGACACCGCATCACAGGGGTGGGATCCCATCTTCCACATGAACGCCATACAGTGGATACGCGAATCTGGAGAAGCTGGCCCCTGGAGCGTGTCCCCCATCTTCGCGGGCGGCAGTTACTACCCCATCGGGTGGCACCTGGTGGCATCCTTAATCCCGGGTGACGTCGTTTCAGCGTCCAATATCTCGACGTTCGTGATCGGCGGGCTTCTCTGGCCGGTCGGCCTGGTCTACCTGGCATCTGTGATCTTCCCGGCACGCCGCGGTATCTGGCTTCTTGCCCCTATCCTTGGCGCCTCGTACATCAGCTTTCCCTTCGCGCAACTTGTGCGCAGCGGACAATGGCCGAACGGGTTCGGCACCGCTCTGGTGCCGGCCGCTCTCGCCATCGTCATCGTCTCATTGCGTCTATTTCGGACATCCAGAGCAGAACGCCCTCCAGCACCGGTATTCTGGCAGCGCAGGGTGGTCCCGAGTTTATTGGTAGCCACCCTCACTCTCGCAGGCACCGCTGCTGCCCACCCGGGCGCGTTGATTGCCGTCGGGGTCGCCGCTACGCCGTTTGCAGTCGCGTATTGCGTTCCATGGCTCGGCGAAGCCATTAGACATCATCGCAAGGGTAACTACATCTCGGTGATCGCGGTCTTCGCGCTTCTCATTGCAGGGGCGGCTGCCCTGGGGCAGTCCCGCATCCTGGAGTCCGTGATGCAGTACAACCGAGCGGTGCGAGCAGAGCTTCCGGAGGCGGTGCCCTTCGCGGTCTTCGATCTGGCAACCTTCCCCGTGCTGCAAGCGCCCGACCTCGACGAGTTCAATCTTTACGTCGGAGTGCTGGCAGGTACAGGCGCCGTTGCCTGCATGGTTCTTCGCGGTCACCGCGCCCTAGCCACTGCCTGGTTATCCTTCGTGCTTCTCCACATTCTTGCTGCGGGACCCGAGAATCCCTTTCGATGGCTAACGGGCTTCTGGTATAAGGACACCCAACGCATCGCTCCGATGATTGCAATGACCGGCGCCCTTTTGGCAGCTTGGACCGTGGCGCAGCTCGCACGTATGGCGGCAAGGGTTGTTCAGCGCGCGGTAGAACGACGGACCCCCCGTTTCCATCATGCCGGTTCCGGTTACGTCGCTGCGGCTATCGCGCTCCTGCTGGTGGCAGCCATCTACGTGGTGTCCGACAACTTCCGTGCTGCAGATCGAATTGCTGTAACTGCCAAGAACTATAGCGTTGACATCGGTGGGATGGGCGTCCTCTCCGAAGGTGAGCAGGATTTCATCGAAGAAGTGTCGGGCTTGTTACCCGATGATGCGGTCGTCGTAGGTGATCCGTTCAATGGAGAGACATACTTCTACACCCTTGCCCAACGCCGGGTGGTTTACACGCAGCTTGGCTCACCAACCTCCGGCAATGAAGCGAAGGAGTACCTGCGCAGATCCTTCAATCGGATTCATTCCGACCCGGCGGTGTGCCGGGCGCTCAGCGCGCTCGGGGCAACCCACTTCTACGAGGATCGGCCGGGAATATCCCATGCGAGCGACGGACTGGCTGACTGGCCGGGCTTCTACGGCACTGACACTGCCCAGGGCTTCGAGGTCATACGCAGGCAGGGACCACACGCTGTGTACGAGATCACCGCGTGCTGAGACGTCTATCCAACTTGTCGGCCAATAGGCGCTGATGCAGCGTGATAGTGTCGGTGAGTTCGCCAGCCTTGGTTTCTTCCTTGATGCTCGCGCCGACCACACTTCCCGGATTCCGCAGGAGTACCCAATGTCCTGGTGGGCTGCACTGCCGGCGATCGCTGCGGCGATCGCCTTACTTTTGATACCCGGCCTTTTGTTTTCAGCAGCGCTCCGCGCAAGAGGACCCCTAGCAGTGGGTCTGGTGCCGATGTTCTCGGTGGGACTTGTGGGAGTTGCAGGCGTCTTGGCAGCCTTTGCGGGCCTGGAGTGGTCCGTTCTGACCTTTCTACTTCTCAGCGTCGCACTGTGCGCCGTGGCCTTCGGTGTAACGAAGCTCGTTGATGCAAGAATCGACCGGACCTACTCCCCCAAACTGGATCGGGTTTCCCTGACAGCCGGTCTCACCGGGCTGGCTGTCGGCGGCGCGGCTTCCGTGTACAACATTTCCCGAGCCCTCGGCGCTCCGGATAATATTGCGCAACGCTACGACAACGTCTTTCACCTGAACGCGGTCAAGTTTGTCCTTGAGGAAGGCCAGGCATCAAGCCTCACCCTGGGACGCCTCCTTAGCCCTGATGCCGGAATAGCAATCTACCCGGCGGCATGGCACGGCTTCGCGTCGATGGTCGCGCAGCTGAGCGGTCAGTCCATCCCCGTCGCAGTCAACGCCCTCAACATCGCCATCTGCTCGCTGGTATGGCCCGTTGGCGCTGTCCTGCTGACCCGGGTTGTCATCGGTCCGCGACCTTTCGCGATCCTTTTCGCCGGCATCTTTTCTGCGGCGTTTCCGGCTTTCCCATTGGGTCTGCTCGACTTCGGTCCCCTTTATCCGAACCTGCTCTCCTACTCTATTCTTCCGGCTGTCCTTGCTGTCGTCATATCAGTGCTCCGGTCACCCCGCGGCTCCGGACTCAGCCCATTCGGTTCCTTCATTGCCCTTGCCGCCGGACTTTCCGGATTATTTACAGCACAACCGAACGGCTTCTCGGCGTTGCTGGCACTCAGCGTGCCGCTCTTGGCATGGCGTTGGTGGATCTGGGCGCGGGCGAGGTACCAAACCGGTCCTGCCGTTTCGCTAGTGGTCCCGGGGCTCGTCGGGGCTGTATCGACAACTGCCTTCCTTGTGGTCTGGCAGGCATTGCTCATCACCGGCTATAACAGTTGGCAGCCCTTCAACGACAGCCGTTGGGACGCGATCGGTGAAGCGCTCACCAGCGCACCGCACGGACGGGATGCCGCTGTGGTTCTCGGCATCGCCACCGCGGCCGGGATAGTCGGCATCCTGAAGCGGAGAGCCCCGCTTTGGTTACTTGGCGTGTTTTCGGTCGCAGTTCTGCTCTATGTGATCGCGGCAAACGAGCCGCGTGGCTTTGTCCGCATGGCGTTCACCGGGTCCTGGTACCAGGATCCCCAGCGGCTTGCCTCCCTCCTGCCAATTCCGACCGTCGTTGTTGCGGCATTCGGAGCGGGATACCTCATCACCGGGGCCCGCCGCCTCGTTCAGCGCGCGGTCAATGGCGACGGATCCCGCCGAAGGGCCGCAGCGATACTGGCGGGAACGCTCACCCTGGCTTTCGTGGTGGTGGGTGCGCTGTACAGCCAGCGCGGCCCGATTGACCAGATGGTCGTTGCCACGCAGGTGAATCACACGTACGGCGGCAATCCCACCATTCTCTCGCCCTCCGAGCGCGAGTTGCTCGAGCGGCTTGACGAAACGGTTCCGGACGATGCAGTGGTCGGCGTCAATCCGTGGAACGGAAGCGCCCTGGCCTATGCATTCAGCGGCACCGAGGTCACGCAATACCACATGGGAACCCTCTCGGCGGATCTGTCACTGATAGCGCGTGAATTGGACTCGGCCGGCCCCACATCGGAGGCGTGTGCCGTAGCTGAGGATCTGGGAGTCGAGTATGTTCTCGACTTCGGCGACTATTACCTGCTGGATCGTCCGCTGGCCCACCTCTATCCGGCGTTCGACGAGGTCGAGGGCGCTTTAAACTACGAATTGGTGGATGAGGAAGGCGATGCCAAGCTCTATGAAGTAACCAACTGCGGCTAGTCCCGTGCTTTACAGACTCCGGATGTGTGCGATGGCCTCGGCCACCGGTGCATCATGGACTATTCGCCCTTTTTCCAGCACGACGCCGCGCCTGCAGATTTGCCCGATCAGATCGAGATCGTGGCTCACCACTACCAGTGTCTTCCCGGCTTCCGCGAGTTCCTTGATTTTACTGAGGCACTTGCGCTGAAACGGCTCGTCCCCTACCGCGAGAATTTCGTCGATCAGGAAAACATTAGGGTCAGTGTGCACGGCAACCGAGAATGCTAACCGCAGATACATGCCGGAAGAGTAGAACCGGACCTCCGTATCGATGAACTCACCGATTTCAGCGAACTCCACGATTGAATCGAACTGCCGGTGAATATCTTTCTCCGACATCCCAAGGATGGCACCGTTGAGGAAGACATTGTCCCTACCGCTCAGATCGGGATGGAACCCGGCGCCCACTTCAATGAGACCCGCTACCCGTCCCCGGGTCCGTACCGTTCCGGTATCCGGCAGCATGACGCCCGAAATGTGCTTGAGAAGGGTGGATTTCCCCGAACCGTTGAAGCCTAGGAGCGCTACCGTTTCACCCTCTTCCACTGTCAGGGACACGCTATCGAGGGCCGGGAAAGTCTTTGATAGGTCGCCCTTCCTCCCCTTCAGGAGCCACAGCACTGTCTCCTTGAGAGATCTTGTATGCCGAAGGGCGAACCGCTTCTGAATGCCTGATATTTCAATTGCCAACGCCATATCTATAGCTCCTGCGCGAAGCGGCCTTCGAGGCGCCGGAAAACGTGCTGCCCGAGGATGACCGTCGATAATGCAACAGCGAGTGCAATCGGAAGCCACACCGGCAGGAACCCTGGAGGGAGTTCGAACCGCTGATCGGTAGTCGGCAGCCAGAAGGCGTAGTGGAAGGTCTCGACGCTGACTGTGAGCGGATTAAGCATGTAGATGGACAACGCTGTGTCGCCCAGTTGCCGCCGCACCATTTCCCACGAATAGAGGACGGGTGACGCCCAAGTCGCAATCATCAGCAACATGTCAACAAGATTCTCGGCGTCGCGGTAGTAGACGTTGATTGCACCGAATATCAGGCCCAATCCAGTGGCAAAGAACGCGGCAATGAGGAAACCCAGGACTGCCACCACCAACTGCAGGGGCTCCGGAGACCATCCCGTGAACAGACAGGCCACAACGAGGATAACCATCTGAGGGAGGAAGTGAACCCCCGATACCCATATGGCTGATACCGGGAAAAGCTCCCGGGGAAGGTAGATCTTTTTGATCAGTCCGCTGTTTCCGACGATCGATCGCGATGCATTGCCTAGTGCCTCTGAGAAGAAGTTGATCAGGACTATGCCGGAGAAAAGGTAGATCGCATAATTGGGAAGTCCATCAGGGTTTCTGTCGCTCTGCTCGAGCCCCAGGAAGATCCCGAGCGCTATGTAGAAGACGATGAACTGAACGCCAGGTTTCACATAGGACCAGAGCAGTCCAAGCACCGATCCGCGATACCGGACTTTAATCTCCTTGTCGACCAGGAGCTTGAGAAGGAAACGATGGCGTGCGACATCCCGCAGGCCGGCACCCCGACCGGGTGTCCTCAACTCTGCCTGCGCAGACCCCCCGTGCTCACCTGAAACTGCAGTCATTCCGCCTTGTTTCCGTGTGCACCGGATGTGTAGAAAGTCTCCGCCCATGCCGTGGGCGAAGTGAATTGCGGCAGTGCCGACTTATAGGCTTCGGCGAGTTCGTCCCATCGCGTCAGCAGACGCCGGTGAAGCGAGGCGCTGCGAAGCGCCAGCTCGCGTGCCTTGCCGGTGTCGCGTTTGTGCCACGAAACCCCGGACCCGTCGGATGAGGTCACAAGCACGGAATCCAGTTGTGAGAGTCTCCACCAGCGCGCATCCATCGCCGCAATGTGCTCTTCGGGGTGTTCCCGGGCTTCACCCGGAACGGGCTTGACCTGATGTAGAACACCACTCGCCGCCTTGACCAGTGCCGCCGGCATGCTGTGGGCTTGCGTTGGTCCTTTGCCCTTTCGTGGCGGCTTGCTGCGTTTCACCGAGGGGAAAGACGCGGGCTCGGACGCTACCCGTGCATCGTCGAATTGTGCCCTCGTCGCGCGAACTTCTCCCAGTTTCGACCCAAGGGACCGGTGGAGGTGATCCGGGCCTTTCAGGATGTCTTCGAGTGCCTGCAAACGCAGCTCCACCGACGAGTACTGCATGGATAGAAGGTGACGGACATCAACAGCGAGACTTTCCTGCGGCATCCGGCCGCCCCGCTTGTAGGGCGAGTAAAGGAGTGTCGCGAGCCACCGATTGCGCTGGTGATAATACGCCTGCCAGTCGATCGTGTCGTCTTTTTCGGTCCACGGCATGTGCCAGACGGCGGCGCCGGGAAGAGTGACAGTCCGGTAGCCGTTCGCCTGTGCACGGACCCCGTACTCAACGTCGTCCCACTTGATGAAAACAGGAAGTGCCAGACCGATGTCATTAATGATCTCGGTGGGAATGAGGCACATCCACCACCCGTTGTAATCGACGTCAATCCGGCGGTGCATCCAGGGAGTGTCGCGAAGGTTCCTCGCTGCAAAGTCGTGAGCCTCCTCCGTGTTCGGGGAGGCTCCATAGCGGAAGCGGTACCGGTCCACCGCTTCACCGAAGTGGTGCATAACGGAGCGCTCAAACAGGTTGAACATGTGACCGCCAACAATGGTGGGCTCCCGAGTGAAGTCAGCGAACTGCGCCGCCCTCAAGATCCCCTCTGTTTCCATCTCGACGTCGTCATCCAGCAGCATCACGTAGCTGCTCTCAGAGTCGTTGATAGTTTCCAGCATTCCCCTGGCGAAGCCGCCTGAGCCCCCAAGGTTCGGCTGGTTCACGACGGCCAAGCGTCCTCCCAAGCTGCTTTCAGCCTCGGCGAAGCCCTCCTCCGCCGCTACCTTCTGGGTTCCCTGGTCCGTGACGATTACGCG
Organism: Arthrobacter sp. KKT183; assembly: GCF_055657625.1. Taxonomy (NCBI): domain Bacteria; kingdom Bacillati; phylum Actinomycetota; class Actinomycetes; order Micrococcales; family Micrococcaceae; genus Arthrobacter; species Arthrobacter sp. KKT183. The sequence continues at coordinate 2,328,607 of NZ_CM145770.1, forward strand.
GTGAAGGATGTCCATCAGTTCGGGAGATGAAGAGATGGTCTTCAGGTTTCTGACGCAGTAGTCCGGCCGGTTGAATGTGGTGACGGCGATCGTGAGCTTGCCGATGGCGACCTGTTGAGGCGCGTGGACACTCCAGTGTGCGTCCTGAAGCGTGACCTGCTCACCGTGCGCAGAAAGGTCAAACCAGTACCAGCCGCCATCGCCGAAGTTGGTGAGAGGAAGGTCGACGGTTAGTGAGTGGCCTTCCGCCGCGCTGACTTTCTGGCTGCTCACCCTGTTGATAATCCCGCGAGCGGTGGATCGATAGATGGCGATAGTCGCATCGGCATCAAGGCTGACGCTCAACCGAACAGTACGGATATCGGTGTGGGCTCGCCAGTAGCTCGCCGGGAAAGCATTGAAGTAGGTTCCCAGCGACACCCGTTCGCGCGCCGGAAGGGCAAGCTGACGGCGGTCGAGGACATAGTCGGGGTGGGTGGCGGCAGCTGGCACGGTGAGCCCGGCTGACTGCTCCTTCCACGAACCACTGTCGGACTCCGACTGTATCCGCCTCGCGCCGTTGAAGTCGGCGTACAACGGCATTATGTCCGCGTCGCCGCCCTCTGGAAATACCACCCGGTGGACTATCCGCCAGGCCTGTCCCTGATTCGGGCTACTCACTTGATCATTGACGACCGCAGACGTACTCATGCGTCGATTCCCCCACTCTCGAGCGTTGCGCCACCGTTGAAGTGGGGCTTGATCTTGTTATCGAACATCGACAGCGCGGACCCGATGGCCATGTGCATGTCGAGGTACTTGTAGGTTCCCAGGCGTCCGCCAAACAGGACCATGTCCTCGCCCTTGGCAAGGTCCCGATATGCCAGGAGTTTCCTGCGGTCGGATTCGGTATTGATGGGGTAGTACGGCTCGTCACCCTTCTCAGCGAACCGCGAATACTCGCGCATGATTACCGTCGCGTCCTTTGTGTAATCGCGCTCGGGATGGAAGTGCCGGAATTCGTGGATGCGCGTGTAGGGGACGTCCTCGTCAGGATAGTTCATCACCGGGCAGCCCTGGAAGTCCTCGATCGCGAGGACTTCCTCCTCCAAATCGATGGTCCGCCAGGACAGATCCCCCTCGGCATAGTCGAAGTACCGGTCGACAGCCCCGGTGTAGATCACCGGCACCTGTCCACGCGTTGATTTCCGTGAGTAGGCGTGGCTTTCGTCGAAGAAGTCGGTATTCAGTTCGACAGTGATGTTCGGATGCTCAGCCATACGTTCTATCCAGGCGGTGTAGCCGTTAACTGGCAGTCCCTCGTAGGTGTCATTGAAGTATCTGTTGTCGTAGGTGTAACGAACGGGCAGGCGGGAAATGATTTCAGCAGGAAGGTCTGTGGGATCTGTCTGCCACTGCTTGCCCGTGTAGTACTTGATAAAGGCTTCATACAGTGGCCGCCCGATGAGCTGGATGCCCTTGTCGTTGAGGTTCTGCGGGTCGGTCCCCGCGAGCTCCCCGGCTTGCTCCTGAATCATTTCGCGCGCTTCTCCCGGACCCATGGATGCGCGAAAGAATTGATTAATGGTGCCCAGATTGATGGGCATGGGGTAGACCTCGCCCTTGTGGCTTGTATACACCTTGTGCTGGTACCCGGTGAAAGCAGTGAAGCGGTTGACATACTCCCACACCCGTTCATTCGAGGTGTGGAAGAGGTGAGCGCCATAACGGTGGACCTCAATCCCCGTCTGCTGCTCATTCTCGCTATATGCATTGCCACCGATGTGGTGGCGCCGATCCAGGACAGCGACCTTAAGCCCGAGCTCCCGGGCGGCCCGCTCTGCGACGGTCAGGCCAAAAAAGCCGGAACCTACAACGACGAGGTCAACGTTCACTTAATCATTCCTCCAAAGTGTGCGTCACGCATCCTAGAAAACGGCGTCGCCGCGAGCGTGCCAGCGGACCCGGTCCATCTCAATCTTGTCCGCCCGTCATATTCATCCACTAGGCTACCGGACGTGCGCTGGCCCCTCTGAACGCGTCTCACCGGACTTCTTCCGCAGTGCGTGCACTAAGGCAACGGCGCCTCTAACGAGGTCGCCGTGACAACGCGACTTCAACTGCCAAACAGCTCGCGTTGCTCGGGAATCAGCGGCCATTACAATGTCCGCACTCAGCGCCCGTTCCATCAGCAGGTTGTCACGCCTGACCGAGCGCGCGAGGCGCCGTGAGTGAAAATTTTCTCGAAGTAGCCGGCCCACTATTCCGATGGGCCCAACGCGACCAGCTACGTGCTGCGCAATTCGCTCGGCGGGACCAGCCTGCACTCCGTGAACCATATGTGCCTCGGCCACGACCTCAGCCCTGTCAGCGACGAAAACTTCGAATGACACCCGCACCCCATCTATCGGCATTATCCGCGCACGAAGATCCTGGAGAACTTCCTTACCGCCTTCAGTCATCAGCACGAGCACACTTATCTCTCGTTCTTCATGTGCGGATGGAGGCATGGCTGTAGGTGTTTCGTGGGTTCGCCGCTCGAGCGCCACTTGATCGTCTACCTCGACCGACGCTGAAGGCGGAACATCGGAGGATCGCCCTAGCCGACCGATCGCTTCGTGAGCCAATTCACCAATGACCGGCGCCAACATGGCCGAGCGGAGAAAGGACTGTCCGTATTCCCATGCCGCCTCCCAACGTAAAGGATCGGGGTTCAAAAGCGTGTCGGCGCACGCCCGAAAAGCCGAACTCACTGCGGACGCTGTTAACTCCTCGGCGGGAAACCACAACGGATAATCGCGCAACATCTCCGTCGTAGCGTTTCCTAGCTCATGTACAGAAACGATCGGGAGCCCGGTTGCCAGATATTCGGCAGTCTTGCCTCCCGTAATGTATTTTCCTGAAGGCAGAAGCAAAATCAATGCATTTAGCTGCTGATAAAATCGGGAAACCTGCCGCTTAGGGACTGGACCGCCATACTCCATGCCATGCGGCCGAACCGCTTCAAATTTCCTCAGCAACTGGGGAGAAACGCTCCCGGAGGAACTCAGCTTCCCCCTGATGAGTGCTGCGGCTGCCGGCGCCGTTTGTGTCGGTGTTATCCCGAATGCATCAATCCACCCATTGAGGAGTTCATCCAACGGATTGTTCTCGTGCTGGAGCGTTCCTAGGTACCCGAAGACCGGTCGCGTCACTGCTTTCACTGCCGGCTTGGCGTGACCCGGTTGTGGATCGAAACCGTTCGGCACGACGCGCATTTTCGACTCTGCGGATGGGTATCTCCGCGCATACTCCTCGCGAATCTGATCATTGACGAACCAAACCTGCGTGGCACCCTCAAGATATTTCGATTCCAGCCTGCCGGTCTTGGACTCCGGCGGGAAGTTCTGTCGACCGGTGAACGTGTGGAACGCCCACGCGTCGCGATAATCCATCACGTACGGAATGTCTGGCAGAGATTGCGCGACTTCAAATGATACGTAAGGACTTGCTGACCCGATCACCAAATCAACTTCGTGCTCTTGGTGGATGCGGCGAGCGGCGTTGACTGCCGGCTTCAGCCATAGCCCATGGAAAGCCTCGGGGAAAAATCGTCTGCTGCGTAGGGACAGAAGAGCCTGCCAGATGTAGGGAGCTTCGATCCGTAATCTCGAGTACGTGCGAATGTCTCCCTTTGCGCGATCTTCCGCACCCCCATCCGCTATCCGCACAACCCTGACTGCCGGATCAACGGCGTTCAGAAGCTCGTCATCGACACCTGAGATCTGTGACCATATTTCGCCATCGATTGTCAGGACCGTGACGTCCCACCCAGCAGCCGCGAAAGCATTCGGAACGGCGAGGCACCGGTACACCGATGAAGCGGTGCTGGGAGGAAAAGCAAATGCGACATATAAAAGATGCGGCTTGTCCACCCCAGCCGGACTCACGCTTCGCTCCCGAGGGCCGCTTCCTCGGATACCCGCGCGTACACCGCGCTCAAGCGGTCGATCATTCCCGCTGGGTCATGGTGGCGTCGGACGTAAGCGGGACCGCCCAATTGTTTGGACGTGGAAAGTGGGTCACTCAAGGCTTCGAGGACTGCCGTCCCCGCATCCTGACGATTGACAACGATTGCTCCCATTTCCGCCTCCTCGGGATACCCCTCTACAGGGTCGGAGAAAACTAATGGAACCCCGATTGCCATAGCTTGCAATTCACTGACGGACAGGATGCCGGCCGTCTGACCTACAGCAACATGCGCCCGTGCGAGCTCTGCCACGTAGCTTCGCACGTCCATCTTGGGGATTAGGGTTACACCGAGAGCAGCAGCTTCTGGCGCGCGGTTTCCCCAGTCAAGTCCAACAATATCTGCCTTACCCCCAACTGCCGCAACAACTTGGGCAGCGGCTTCGAGCAGCCCGTCACCTCCCTTCTGAGCATCCCAGCGTGAAGGGAAGAAAACTCTTGGGCGATCGGCTGGAGCCCATGCAGGTAACATGTCCAAATCCATGGCCTGGGGCATATACTCGGCGTCCGGTCGAGCGCGTTCAGCCTTTTCTCGAAGTTCCGGAGTGGTATAGAACACGTGACGCGCTAGGTCAACATCCACCTTCAGGCGATCGTGATGTTCTTCCTGCCAGTAATTCTCCTTGATGTCTGTCCCGTGCAGCGTCAACACGTACGGCCGCGCGAAACGCCCTCGCGCCCATCGGGCTCGGCCGCCCATGTGAACATGCCAGAGCTTCGTGCGCGGATAGCTGAGAGCCATCTCACCAAGGAAGCGGTAGTACGCCCTCTTGGTCCCGCCGCGCATCCACGGTCCCTGAATCTGACGCCAGGGTTGATTCTGCCGCTTTCCCTCGCGGACAAGCGCTGAACCGACATCCGCGCAGTCGAACAGGTGCGTCACATGGGTAGTAGTTGACATGAGAGCCATCTTCTCACGCAGCTGGGCGTGACCGCCGACCATCATCTAGGCGGGATGCATGGAGGGTAAACACGTAGGATGTAGTGCGAAACAGTGCACGGAAACGTCCTGCCTGACCCTTGGCTTCGGAGAACCGATGAAAGATCTTTTTCGCGTCCTGCGCGAGCTCATGCCCCTTCTCCCTGAGAACGCGCGGCGATTCATTATCGTGTTCGGCATTCTTCTCTCTCTGCTATCACTTGTCGAGGCCGCAGCCCTGGGTGTATTCGCAATAGTGATGACGCAGATTCTCGGCGCGGGGAACGTGAATCTCCCTGTGCTGGGCACTGTCTCCCAAGAGTCCAGTTTGTTGATCCTGGTTGCTTCAGCGGCACTCATGATCGTGAAGTCCTTCGTCAGCATTTGGCTGCAGTGGATCTCGACGCGAAAATTTGCCCAGTTCGAACTTGAGATCGGTACGCACCTGTTCAACAGCTACATCCGCTCGCCCTGGACCGAGCGCATGAAACGTTCAACAGCGGAATTGGTTCGCCTGATCGACGTAGGCATTGCGAACACGATCTCAGGTGTCTTAATACCCACCGTTACGATCCCGTCACAGATTCTGTCCTTTCTGTCAGTCCTTGCGATTCTTGTCGTCACTCAGCCGTTGACCGCGGGTGTCACCCTGATCTATCTGGGTCTGATCGCGACCATTCTCTACTTGTGGCTGACCAAGAAGTCTTACGAAGCGGGCCGCGTGAACCGTGATGCGGCAATGCGCATGTCCACCCTGGTGTCCGAGATGATCTCGGCGCTCAAAGAAATCACTCTCCGCAATAAGGCGGAGCAGGTCGCCGACGTTGTCTTCGCGAGCCGCTCCCGAGCGGCTCACTCCCGATCCAATATCCGATTCCTGGCGGCCGTGCCCAAATTCGTGGTCGATATGGCTTTGATCGGCGGTTTTCTTCTGGTTGGAACAATTTCCTTCGTCATCGGAGGGATGGAAAATGCGCTTGCAGCCGTCGCCATCTTCGGCATAGCCGGCTTCAAGATGGTTCCGTCCCTTACAGCGGTGCAAACACAACTGACGCTGACTCAGTCGACCCTGCCGTACACCAGCGTTGTAATGGAAGACATCAAGAGCACACAGGCGCACCGCCACCAGACGGAGGCCATCGGACACACGGCCATCAGCGCACAGCCGCAGAATCTGGTACTTCAGCAAGTCGAGTTCACCTACCCAGGCGCATCCTCTCCCGCCGTGCGCGGAGTAAATCTCGACTTGCCGATCGGCTCGTCCCTCGGGATCGTCGGTCAATCTGGTGCGGGTAAATCGACTCTCATAGATATTCTGCTGGGGCTCCTCACTCCGTCCGCCGGGAACATGCAGCTGGACGGCATCCCGTTGGAGGACGTGTTGGCAGACTGGCGTTCGCGAGTGGGTTACGTTCCCCAAGACGTAGCTATCTTTGATGGCTCAATCGCCCAAAATGTCGCTTTGACCTGGAGCAGTGACTTCGACGAAGAAAAGGTGAGGGAAGCTCTCCGGCGCGCCCAGCTTCTGACTACCGTCGATTCCAGAGTCGGCGGAATCCACGCTAGGGTCGGCGAGAGAGGTCTCGCCTTGTCGGGGGGGCAACGCCAACGGCTCGGCATTGCCCGCGCGCTGTACGTTGACCCGCTGGTCCTGGTGCTCGATGAAGCTACCAGCGCGCTGGATACCTCCACCGAAGCCGCCGTCGCTGCCGCTATTCGGGAACTGCATGGAGAAACCACCGTCATATCGGTGGCACACAGACTGTCCACCATCCGCCACAGCGATCAGGTCTGTTTCATGAAGGATGGTTCGATAGTCAGTCGTGGGACTTTCGATGAGGTGGTTGCAGACAACACGGACTTCGCCGAGCAGGCCGTCCTCGCTGGCCTTTCTTCGAACGCACAGCACACCCGCGCGGACTAAAGAGCGAGAACCGAGGGCTTTCCTGTCTTCATGATCGGTTCAAGCGGACACTTGCGCTACATTCTCGTAGAGAGTGGCCAGCTTGGAAGTATAAGCACCGGCGTCGTACCGTGGCAGCGCCCAGCCGGAACTGCCTAGGCGCGCTGCCACTTCGCGAGGTTGTGCCAGTGCGTCTAACACCTGCTCAACAACATCCTTCACGGAACCCTCCATAACCGGGGGGACCGTACCGTCATCGGGTCTGGGAAGCCGACTGCCCAGAGCTGCCATCGGAAGACCCATACACAGCGCCTCGAACTCACTCGTTGCGAAATTGTTGGTCGCCTGACCGATCGCAATGTGCGCTCGTGCCATCAAACGATGAAACTCGATCTGGGTCATTTGCGGAAGAAGAGTAACTCCCGCCCGCCGAGCTTCTTCGGCACCTGGCCCCCAATCGAGACCGACGATGCGCGCCCGACCACAGGCCGCCCGAGTCAGGGATGCGGCCAACTGCAGCTGGCGACCGACCCCTTTATCTGCATCCCATCTGGACACGAACAGGATGCTCGGATCCTCTTCGTCCGGAGACCAGATCGGCAGCCGTGATGCATCCAAAAGTGCCGGGAGAAATTCAGCATCGGCACGCGCAGCCAGAGCGTTTTCCGCGGTGTCATTGTTCGCATAAAAGACGTGTGCGGCGCCGTCAATCGCGGACTGAATCTCCTCGTGGAACTGTGGATCCTTCCATTGCCGTCGAATGTCGGAACCATGAAGAGTTAACACGTAGGGCCGCTTAGGCACCCCAGGGTCGCGGAGCAGCCTGGCGGAGGTTCCGTAGTGCACGTGCACTACTTGGGCTCGGGAAACTGCCCCTATGCGACGCAGCCAGTACGGAAAATAAGCTGCCTTCTGCCGTAAGGGTCCTCCAGTAACAGGGCGAAGCGGGCGCACTTGCGAAGGCGACAAGTACTCCCATCTCAGCCCGTGCTGGGCCGCAGCCGACACCATCGACCGCGCGACGAAAGCACAATCATTGAACTGGAGAACCCTGGTCATCAGGCGATCGACCGGTCCTCCACGAGCAGGTCAACTGCTCGAGACCATCCAACAATCTGTTCCTCGGCCGACAGCAATGGAGCCGCACTGTGGGCTGCGCGCTTATACTCCATGACCTTTTCAAGGGTGAGAGCGTCGATGGCTGAAGCGAGGGAAGCTGGAGTGAAGTCCGTCGTCACCTCTCCTAAACCGTGTGTTCGGACTAGTCGCTCCATCTCGGGCGAGGGACCAATCAGCATACCGAGACGTGCTTGAACGAAGTCGAAGAACTTGTTAGGGAGCGCCCAAGCGTAGTTGAAGTTCAACGGGGGTAGGACATAAACACCGACGTCATAGTCGTTCAAGGTTTTCAGCAACTGTGTGTAGGGCACGGGATCATGGAGGGTGACGTTGGGCATAGTTTCGATGCGTCGACGCAACGACTCGAAATATTCGCCATAGTTATGCGTCAGATAAAGGTCAAGTGTCACATCGCTACGAACCATACTCATCGATTCGAGCATGGTTTCCATCCGACCGGGCTCGGCACCGCCGGAATGTACGAGACGTATAGGCTGGGTCACACTTGTCGGACCCGCATCGAAGAATGGTGCGGCATTTGTTACGACCGCTGCGTCCAGTCCGAACTCACGCCGGTACTCTCCGGCGATATGATCGGCGACGGTGGTAACAGATTGGACCTTGGTAGCATATCGGCGCACCATCCATGTCATAAACGGGCCCATGAATAGCCGCCAGCGGAGAACGTCCTCCTTCATTCGCGGACAATACTCGTGCAGGTCTAAATGGACTCCTTGTACAGGAGCAAGCCAAAGCGCCAGTCCAGCGGTATCGATGTCGTTCGCAAGGACTACATCATACGAGCTTCGCGGAAGGTGAGAACGAACGTGTGCGACCGCCGGGTTCGACCAGTAGGCGCGCGAAAAGGTACGCAGAACGACCGATCTCTTGGGGTACTGCCAGAAAATTAGATCATCCGGAATTCGGTGGTGTTCGTTCACGCCCTCCGGGGCTTCACCATAGCCGCAGGTAGAAACTTGATAGCGCTCGCGAAAGAGCGCAATCTGCTTGAGGATTCGCGCGTCCGATCTTAGCGGCGAGAAGGAAAGAATGAGCAAGCGCGGTTTCGGCATCATTCCATTATGCCAGTTGCGATGCGGCATGCGTCTGAGTTTGAGGTCGATAAGATTTCGAGTACGCCCCGATAGAGTAGATGCCAACCTCAGTTTCGTAGGAGTGCCCAGCTCATGAAGTCCGCCAGTCGCGCTACGCTGCCCGCGCCAGTGTCTATTGAAGCAGTCGTACCGCTCCACGACACCAACCGCCCCGTCCGACGGACCCTTCGCTCCCTGTTGAGCCAGCAGGCAACGCTTGCCGCGTCAGGTGCTTCTCTTCACGTCTCCATTATTTGCCACAATATCGAAGTTGAATCGGTTGCGTCCGTCCTCGATGACGATATGTTGAACGACTCCGTATCGCTGGTGGAATTCTGTGACGGAATCTATTCACCTGCAGGTCCGAAGAATTTCGCGCTGCATCGATCGCAGGCGGATTACATCACGTTTGTGGATTCTGACGACTATCTTGAGCCGGCCGCACTGCAGGCTTGGCTCGCCACAGCACGCGCTACCGGCGCGGCTGGAGTTCTCGCACCTGTTCGCACTCCAGAAGGAGTGATTCTGACGTTGCCCCGAATTCGGGCGTCCAAGCCGCCCATCTTGCACCCGCTGAAGGATGAGTTGGCAACCCGCAGTCTTCCTCATGGATTGCTGCTTCGATCCAAGCTCGAGGAGATTGGCTTCCGGTATACAGAAGGTGTTCGGGTAGGTGAGGATCTCGAGCCTAGTCTGCGCCTATTCTTCAGTTCAGAACCGGTCGCTTATCCCTATGGCAGCCCCGCATACTGCCAGACCAATGACGCAGGCGAGGGCCGGGTCACAGCTGCAGTAGCGCCGCTTGAAGAAGAACTTGCGTGGTTCGCTCCTTTAGCGAAGCAGGGTTGGCTCGCAAAGGCTCCCAAAGCTCACCGCAGAGCTATCGGCACCAAGCTCATGCGCGTGCACGGTATCGGTGCACTGCAGCGTCGCGCCGAGATTGCTGCCAAGGCAATGGCCAGCAGCGTGCCCGGACTTCCTCCGGGCAGTCCCATCTGGAATGCTCGTGAATCAGCTGCCTGGCGCGAGTTCTACGTAGGCCTAGAGGAACTGACCGGGGATGGCTTCGGTTCGTTAAGCGTCCGGGACGCACGCTTCGCTCGGGCAGCTCTCACGATAGAGAATGCGGCCGATCTGGCACTCGCCGCAAAGCTGTACAGCTCTTCCAATCGACGGGAAGTGATGATGACCCGAAACCCTGCCGTGGCTCTCGGCAGACACTCCGTAATTCGTCACTACGTCAACGAAAGGCGTCGTCGAAATTCGGGAGTCTTTACTACACCAACGCCACAATAGTCCCTGTCGGGTAAACATTTGCGAGAACAGGGCAGTTCTGCATTACCGCAACAGCGCAGCAGCCGGCATAATACGCAGCGGAGACTCCGGGCTCAGGGCCGCCATCAGCGAACCCGGCACCAGTGTATCCAGCCGTCCGAACTTACGCCGGCTCTCCGCATGCCGACGCAGTTCTTCTGAGGCAACCGTCGGATCTTCGATGGCGTGCAGAAGCCGCTGGTCAGCGAGGCTGAGCGGCTTCAGCGCATCTGGCGCATGCGTAAGCAGTTCCTTGAGCACAGCCGAGGCCTCAGCTCTGTCATCTGCGGACCATCCTCCGGAGTCGAACCGGTTCTGTACCAAGCTGAACAAGTGCACACGCACCAATTTCACGATGATCGCGCGTTTCTCGACACCTCTTCGCCGGCGAAACCAGTCACCCCTGACCAGCGCAATTAGAAAGCCAAGCTCCTCCGCCACTGGGCGACGAGCGAAGGTCACCCGGTCGTCTGCATCTGACCCAACCACATAATGGCCGGCACCACGGGCATAATCTATCCGCCCAGCCCCAAACCAGAGCTTGGACGAGAATTCCTGATCATCACCGGTGGGAAAACCCGGCGTGAACCGGAGGGAGAGGCGCTTCAGTTCACTCGTTCGAATCAGGCCCAGGGGCGCCGTTCGGTAGGACAGGCGGTCCTTGACTGGATGCAGTTTGCGGGAGCGTCCCACCCGAAGAACGGGGGTTCTGATTTTCCGGCCGTCAGCGTGGCGCTCCGGTGCTATGACAGCGTCGGACGAATGTTTCTCGGCAACTGCAAGCCACCCGGCGATCGCTCCGGCCTCTACGGTATCGTCGCTCCCCATGACGCCGGCATAAGCCGCGGTCGCTTGAGCAAGCCCGTAATTTAGTGGCCCTGCCGGACTGGCGATGTTGTCGTTGAGCTCAGACAATCTCACAAGACCGCGATAATCAGTCGGTATCTGATTGGAAATCAGATTTCTTGGAATGTTGTGGCACACAATCGTAATTCTTAGCCCGCCGGGACCCACCTTCAGGCCACCGTCGATAAGTGAACGAACAGCCCTCCCAATAGGACGCTTCTCGTTATGGACAGCGACTACCATGTCGACGAGAGGATCCTGCCCCTCCGAGCCCGGTGTCACGCGTGATCCTCACGGCGACCATCGACCCCAGCTCGGGTGAGGGCTGTGGCGTAGGCGTCAGTGAACAACTCACCGACAACCCGCGAGTTGAATCGCTCCCGGATTGGTCTGGCTACCCCGCTCGGTGTGCCCTCCTCCAAAAGAGACGCTGCGGAAATTATTGCCCTGCCCAGATTTTCAGAGGTGGGGTCTTGCACCAACACGCTGTTTGTTTCATTGCAGTAGTCGTCGTATCCGCCGGCAGCAGCCGCAGCCACTACAGGACGCCCCGCCGACAGTGCCTCCGCAGCTGCGGTGAAAAAATTTTCCTGTTTCGAAGGAAGAAAGAACACGTCTGCCGCTTCGATACACGGGAAAACATCGACCGGCAACACTGGGCCTCGCAAATGTACTCTTTCAGCTAGTCCTGCGTTCACGATGGATTTCCGCACGTGGCTCTCCAGAGGACCGCCGCCGAACCAATCCAGACTGACATCGTGGCCGTGCTCGGTGAGCCACCGAACGGTGTCGACCGCAAGCAGTGGACGCTTCCGAGCAACGAGCCCTCCGATAGCGACGAGTTTGAGGGTTTCTCCACGTGGCCAAGGACGGATGTCGCGATCATTCTCCACGACGCACGGCACCACCACCGACGAACCAGGGCGGGCAAATTCCTGCAGCCGTTCGGCCAGTTGCGTCGTCACGCCGGTAACGACGTGCGGAAACCGCAGGAGGCAACGGATCCAGGCCATCAGTTGCCAAACTCTTCCGACGCTCGCCGGATTACTTACTCCGTTCCAGTGCTCGGTATGAACCCACGGTAGCCGTGCAGTCAGCCACACCGGCACTGACATGAGAATAGAGGAGAAGGCCATTGTGTGAAGAACGTCAGCCTCTTTGATCTCTCGACGAATGCACTCGAAGACATTGATGAAGGTCCAAGGACGCCTCAGGTCCAGTGATACGCGCAAGACGTTCACGCCGTCGAGCATCTCATTTTCCAGTGGAGCCCCGGAGCGGAGTCGGACGTGGACCACCCGAATCGTATGCGCGTTCCGAATTGCCTTGACATGCTCGTGATTGAACGGGGCTTCCGTTGGCGCCTGCGTAGAGGGGTACCAAGTACAAATTGCAATTACTTTCACAGCATTCCTCCTCCTTCAGGCTGCCCGTTACCGACAGTAGATCGTCGTCATCCGGACCTGTGCGTGACAGAAGACTTCAAGATCTTCCAACGTGATCGGGAGGTCATCTAAATCCTATCGGACGTCCCGCCAGACTCGGTGTTTGCAGTCTGCAGCCGACGTCATTGCCACATGCTCAAACTCGCCGACACAACAGGAACAATATTACGTACAGTAGTGACCCGGTCCTATCGAAGAGTCGCGCGCGCAAGTTGCCTGCGTCGATTAGCCTTATTGAATGCGAATTCTCAGCGTTGTAGGCGCGCGCCCTCAGTTTGTAAAGCTGGCTCCCATCGCGACCGCACTGCAGGGCAAGGCTGAACACCTCATTGCCCACACCGGACAGCACTATGACGAGTTGATGTCCGATGTCTTCTTCCAGGATCTGGGCATCCCCGCCCCGGACTTCAACCTGGCTGTCGGGTCCGGGCCGCACGGGCGGCAGACCGGCGCGATGCTGGCAGGGCTGGAAGAGGTGCTTGAGCAGGCACGGCCGGACTGGGTCCTCGTGTACGGCGACACAAACTCAACCCTCGCTGCGGCGGTAGCCGCTGTGAAGATGCATATCCCGGTGGCCCACCTCGAGGCCGGTCTGCGGTCATTCAACCGTCGGATGCCGGAAGAACACAACCGCGTGCTGACCGACCACGCCGCGGACCTCCTGCTCGCCCCGACCGAAGTGGCAATGGCCCATCTCGCCACGGAAGGGCTGGCGGACCGCAGCGTCCTGGTCGGCGACGTCATGACCGACGTGCTCTACCTCACCCGGGATGCAGTCAACGCAAAACAGGAACCGCTTCCCGCTGGACTGGTTACGGGCGGATATTATGTGAGCACCATCCACCGTCCGGATAACACGGACGACGCCCGCCGCCTCGCCGCAATCGTCAGCCAGCTCTCGGAGCTGGATAAGCCGGTGCTTCTCCTGGCCCACCCGCGCCTGCGCACCCTGGCCGGCGAGCACGGTATCTCCCTGGACCAGGGTTCCCTTCGGTCAATTGCCCCGCTTGCCTATCCGCAGCTCATCAACGCCGTCCAGAACTCGGCCGGTGTCGTGACTGACTCGGGCGGGCTCCAGAAGGAGGCCTTCCTCCTGAGGGTGCCCTGCACAACCGTGCGGCCGGAGACCGAATGGGTTGAAACAGTCGAACTGGGATGGAACACGCTGGTTTCCGCTGACCTGAGCCAACTGGGAGCTGCGGTCAGTCGCCCCGCGCCGGCCGCCACGGATGCCACCCCCTACGGCTCCGGAGAAGCAGCCCACCAGGTAGTTGCTGCCCTGCTTAACGGGTCAGCCTCTTCCTGATCCGCAGTCCGACGGACTGCCCGTGCCCCTATTTGGCCCGGGCTGCTAGGACCGCCTGGGCGGCGCGTTCCCCCGCCGTCCGGAGGGAAGCGTTCTCCTGGACCCAGCTAAGGCGCGCCTGTTTCCCGTCGTCGTGTCCTTCAAGTAGCCGACGCATGCCGTTCGCGACAGCGAGCGGGTCGTAGGAAACACTCTCGCCCAGACCATTCCCTTCCACCATGTCGGCGCAGTCGCCGACGCCGGAATAGATGACGGGTATGCCGCATGCAGCTGCCGCGTAGATCTTCGTGGGCTTGGCGAAGTCGTAGCCTTTCCCGGGGACAATGCTCACCAGCGCGCCCGCTGCCCCACGGATCCAGGCGGCCGTCTCGGCCGGGGATTTCACACCGCCGAAAGTGACACGGCCGGGGGCTGTACGCTCGGCCAACTCTCGCAGGGCAGCCTCAGACGCGCCCTGACCCAGGAAATACAGTCGGACATCAGGTTGGTCTTCAAGCAGAGTGAGCGCCCTGATGAAGATTTCAGCGCCCTGCCATTCCGACATTGTTCCCGTGTAGACGAAATACGGATGTCCAGGCTGCTCTTTCGGCCCTTCCATGGCGAAGGTTTCGGTGTCGATGCCGTTTCCCACAATGCTCACGCGCTCGGCGGGAACGCGGAACTGCGCCAGCTGCTCAGCCACCCCGTCGGAGATCGCCAGAACTTGTTCGGCATTCCTCAGGACCACGCCCTCGATCAGCCGCATCACGGAAACCACCGGTGAGGAGGCACCCATCGCGATCACTGCGTCGGTCCAGACATCAGCCGCGTAGTAGACGTACGGACGCCTCCTCAGCCAGGAAGAAACGGCGACCATCAACCCGGTAGTGGGTGGCGGTTCGGAGACCACCACATCTGCACGGCTGAAAACGAGCCTGAAAAACAGCGGAACGTCGAAGCTCAAATACTGGATGTACCCCCGAACATTTCCCCCGCGGTCCCGCAGCACCGGCCAGCGGGAGACCCCTTGGTCCGTGGAGTGGCCCGTCGGTGGGAGCGTGGTGAGCACCCTCGTCGATGCGCCGTCACGCTCAAGTGCGGCAACGAGGGCCTTCAGTCGAAAAGCCGCAGCACCGACTTCCGGCGGGTAAAGCCTGGTGGCTAGGATGACCCGCGCATTCACGCGGTGACGTCCACCATTTGCCCGGTGCGCGATGACTCAATCATCGCTTCAGCGACCCGCAGAGTGTTGAGGCCCTCCCGCATGGTAACGACATCGTTGCGCTTTCCTAGGACGGCGTCGCGAAACGCCTCATGCTCTGCCTTCAACGGCTCGCGCTTCGTGAGGGCTAGGCGGGTGATGTTGCCTTCACTCACCCCACGGAAGTTCGATACGGCTTCCCACTCGGTGTCGATTGTTCCGTTTTCGTAGAAGGTCAGGTCGGCCGTCAAAGTATCAGCAACGAAAGCGCCCTTCTCCCCTGTCACCACCGTTAGCCGCTCTTTCATCGGCGAAAGCCAGTTCACCAGATGAGATGTGATGACGCCGTTCGCGAGCTGGCAGGACGCGCTCACCATGTCCTCATGCGGGCGCCCCGAGCGCGTACTCGTGCGCGCGGAGACCGACTTGTAGGGCGACTGCGCCAACCAGGCGGTCAAATCGATGTCATGTGTCCCGAGATCCTTCACTACGCCCACGTCTGCGATCCGGGAGGGGAAAGGACCCTGACGCCGGGTAGCCACCTGGTACACATCTCCAAGATCGCCATTCTCGATGCGGGATCGCAGGGACTGAAGTGCCGGGTTGAACCGCTCGATGTGCCCGACCGCGCCCACTAGGCCAGCTTCCTCGAAAGCCTCGGCCAGCTTCACGCCGCCCTCAATGGTGGAAGCGATCGGCTTCTCCACCATGGTGTGCACACCTGCTGCCGCGAGCGCCAGGCCGACCTCCTCGTGCAGGCCGGTGGGCACCGCGCACACCGCCATGTCGATCCCCTGAGCGATCAGCTCATCAACGGAACCACACAACGGCAAGTCCCCAGCGACCCCGTGCGGATCACCATACGCATCGGCAACCGCCATCAGTTGAACGCCGTCGAGTTCGCGCGCGACGCGAGCGTGATGACGGCCCATCATTCCCAACCCGATGATGCCTACGCGAAGATCCGCCATTATGCGCCTGCTCCGGCGAGCTTGTTCACGGCCGTCACAATCCGGTCCAAATCCTCTTCATCGAGTGAAGGGTGCACTGGAAGCGAGAGCACCTCGCGTGCCGCGATCTCCGTGTTGGGCAGGTCCTCGGTCCGGTCGAAGGACGGTAGCCGGTGATTCGGAATCGGGTAGTAGACACCGCTGCCGATGTTGTACTCATCCTTCAGTGCAGCGGCGAATCCGTCCCGGTCTCCCGAGATACGAATGGTGTACTGGTGGTACACGTGCTCAGCGCCTTCGGCCACCGCGGGTGTTCCGACCCCTTCGAGGTTCTCGTTCAGGAACTGCGCGTTCGACCGACGCTGTGCGGTCCACCCGAGAACCTTGGTCAGCTGAACACGCCCGATCGCAGCGTGGAGATTGGTCATGCGCGCATTGAATCCGACCAGTTCGTTCTCGTATTGGCGCTCCATGCCCTGGTTCCGCAGCAGGCGGAGGTTCCGCTCGACCGTGGCGTCACCGGTGGACACCATGCCGCCCTCGCCTGAGGTCATGTTCTTCGTGGGATACAACGAAAACATCGCGAAATCGCCGAAGGTGCCGACCTTTCGGCCGTCCAGCGCAGCCCCATGAGCCTGCGCAGCATCTTCGAACAATTTGATGCCACGGGCGTCAGCAAGTTCCCGGAAGGCGACGACATTCGCCGGGTGCCCATACAGGTGCACCGGCATAATCCCCTTCGTCTTATCGGAGATCAGTGACTCCACATGCGCGATATCCAGGCAGTAGTGGTCGAGCTCAATGTCCGCAAACACAGGCGTCGCGCCGGTCAGCGCCACCGAATTCGCGGTTGCAGCAAACGTAAAGGAGGGAACGATGACCTCATCACCCGGTCCGACACCTGCGGCGAGCAGACCGAGATGCAGCCCGGACGTACCCGAGTTCACGGCAACAGAGGCCCTACCGTCGAGGAGAACGTCCGAGAACTCCTTCTCGAACTCGGCAACTTCGGCGCCCTGCGCCAACATGCCCGAGACGAGCACGGCATCAACAGCAGCACGCTCCTCATCTCCTACGATCGGCTTCGCTGCCGGAATGAATCCTGTGCTCATTTCTGATCCTCTACTGGTGCCAGTGTGCCGTGTGCTTCGCTGTACTTCTCGCCGGTCTCGGGGCAGACCCACAACCCGTCCTGTTCCTTGAGCGGGTGACCGGCCTTACCTACCCAGCCGAGACGGCGCGCGGGTACTCCTGCCATCAGCCCGTAAGCGGGAACGTCTTTAGTGACGACGGCGCCGGCAGCCACTGTCGCCCACGCCCCGATAGTCACCGGAGCAACACACACCGCACGCGCCCCAATCGAGGCACCATCCTCGATCGTGACGCCGACCGGCGTCCAGTCGTGCGCGCTCTTCAGCGTCCCATCCGGTGAGATGGAGCGTGGGTAAGTGTCATTCGTGAGAACCACCGCGGGACCGATGAAGACGCCTCTCCCGAGCGACGCCGGCTCATACACCAGCGCATAGTTCTGGACTTTGCTGTTCTCCCCCATCGAGACGCCGGTACCGATGTACGCCCCGCGTCCGACAATGCAGTTGGCCCCCAGTTTTGCGTTTTCCCGGACCTGCGCGAGGTGCCACACTTTGGTGCCCTCACCCAGTTCCGCCTGATCCGAAACGTCGGCACTGTCAGCGATGTATGTCATACGACTACCTTTCGTTGCGTCTCAGGCCTTGCCGATGACCCGGTAAGTTACCCCGGTCCACTTATCCGCGCTGCTCACGCGGCGGCCGTCGATGAAGGTCTTTACACCGGGCAGATCCGACGGCGTCAGGTTCGCGTACTCCGCGTGGTTCGCCTGCACGACCGCGGCGTCCACCGGCTCGCCGACATGGTACGCATCAAAATCAAGGGAGGAGAGCTCCTCATCGGTATACATCGGATCGTGAACCAGCACCTTCGCGCCGCGCTCCTTCAGCGCCTCCACCGTCGCGAAAACGCCTGAGAAGGCGGTCTCCTTCACTTCACCGCGGTAGGCAGCGCCCAGCACGACGACGGTCGCACCGCCCAGATCCCCATGGGCGCCTTCCAGCAGCCCGACGGTGTACTCCGGCATGCCTGCATTGGCTTCGCGGGCGGCCCGTACAACCGTCGCCGACGGATCATTCCACAGATACAGACGCGGATAGACAGGAATGCAGTGGCCACCGACAGCGATGCCCGGCTGATGGATGTGGCTGTAGGGCTGTGAGTTGGATGCCTCGATGACCTGATAGATGTCTATTCCGGCGGTCGCGGCGAAGCGGGCGAACTGATTCGCCAGGCCGATATTCACGTCGCGATACGTCGTTTCAGCGAGTTTGGCCAGCTCAGACGCTTCGGCTGATCCGAGGTCCCAGACGCCGTTGCCGCGAACAAGGTCGGGACGGTCATCGAAATCGAGGACTGCCTCGTAGAACTCAACGGCTTTTTTGGCGCCGTCGTCGGAGAGCCCACCGACCAGCTTGGGATATTTGCGGAGATCTTCGAAGACACGTCCGGTCAGTACACGCTCCGGTGAGAACACCAGATGGAAGTCCTTGCCTTCGACAAGACCGGAGCCCTCCTCCAGCATCGGCTTCCATCGGGTGCGGGTGGTGCCCACCGGGAGGGTTGTCTCATAGGAGACGAGTGTGCCCGGTGTGAGGTGCTTGGCCAGCTCGGCCGTGGCCCCATCCATCCAGCCGAAGTCAGGGTTGGCATCGGCATCAACAAACAAGGGCACCACCAGAACGACGGCATCAGCGCCAGGAACGGCATGCCCGTAGTCCGTTGTGGCCCTGAGCTTGCCCGCTGGCACCAGCTCGGACAGCTTCTCCTGCAGGTGCGCTTCACCCGGGAACGGCTCAACCGCGTTATTGATCGACTCTACAACCTGCGCATTGACGTCCACGCCCACGACCTCGTGGCCCTTCGACGCGAACTGGACTGCCAGCGGCAGACCGATCTTCCCAAGGGCAATGACAGCAATTTTCACGGCGAAGTAGACCTTTTCTGTATAGCTTGTGCGCGACCCAGCGATTCAGGAACCAAGACTATCGGATCAGTCGCGGATATCTTCCCAGCCGCTCGCCTGGCGGAACATGTCACTGAACACGGGATACATGGATTCCACGTAAGTCTCGGTGAGATGGTTGTCGTCGATATAAACGTGCATGTTGCCAACAATCGGATCACACGAGAACTCCGAACAAATCAGGTCCGTGGCATCGAGCAGGACGGTTTCAGGCGCTATGTTCAGTATCGCGTCGAACGGCGCCCGAGTGGTCAACGTCTCGCTTCGGGCTTGGCCGCATTCAGCGATGCCCCCGCTCTCCTCCAGACACGACATCATATTGAAGGAGTATCGAGGGTTATCGCGGATGCCGATCACCTCAATGCCCTGTCCCTGTAACTGACGTGACGCAGCAGGAAACCCCGGGACTACGGTGTCCTCTGCCGTATCGGGGTGAGCATCCGTGACAACGGTGAAAATTGCGTCCGGCGCCAGATTCTCAATGTAGCTGAGCGCGGCCCGGTTGAAGTCCTGGCATCCAGCTTCCTGTGATGGAAGTGGGACACCGAAGTCGCATCCGCCGTACAGCAGTGCAACGAGCGTCCAGTTGTTCTCAGCCGCGAGCGGGCGCATCACACCGAGCCACTGTTCAGCATGTGAATCACCGACCACCACCACAGTTCGATCACTGACAGATGGATCGATCCCGTTGTCGCTGCAGTGCCCGTTCAGCACCTCCTCAGCCGGCGCAAGTGCCGCGTCGCTGCATCGAGCCGCCAGCGAGGCCCATTCGCCATTGATAGTGGCGGCTGAGGGGACAATCGGCGCTTCATAGCTGGAGCGCGGTTCAACTATTCCTGCCAGCACCCTGGCACCCGGGTTGTCCGAGACCGTCTGAGCATTCGCGCGGTCGGTTTGAACCTTCAGCCCGAACTGCCAGCCTGAAAGAGGGACAGCAACAGTCAGACAGCAGACTGTGACGGCGATCGCCGCGACTCGACGGGTCACGGGCAGCCGGTGCCGTACGGGGTTCTCAATGAAGCGAGTCGTCAGATATGCGAGCACGAGTGACAGGGCGATGATTGCCGCTCCCGACAGCGGACCTGCCTCTGATCGATCCCGGAAGGTTAGATAGATGACCAGGATGGGCCAGTGCCACAGGTAGAGCGCATAGGAGATATCTCCAAGTCGAACGAGCGGTTTCCAGCTCAGCATGGCGTCAACACCAAAGCGACTACCTGAGTTTCCGGCGACCATGATCGTGCCGGCGGCGAGGAGCGGCCATAGGGCTACGAACCCCGGAAATTCCCTTTCGACATCAAGAAGGAAACCGCCGCTCAATACTGCTGCCAGAGCGACCCAACCGGCGATTATCCGCGCCACACGGGGAATGGAAACATACGGCAGAATCAGCGCAAGCAGTGTCCCCAGAGCGAACTCCCAGAGCCTCGCTCGAGTGTCGAAATACGCATACGACTGGTTCGTGTAGGTCTGGGCCACCGAATAGGCCAGTGACGCACAAAAAATCGCCCCGAAGATGATGCCCGCAACGGGCCGGAAACGCAGGTGCGCCACTCTCGCCAACACGGCACTCACCGCAAAGAGCAACGGCCAAAGGAGAAACACCTGTCCCTGGACAGACAGGGACCAGAAATGTTGCAGCGGGCTGGCCAGGCCCTCATCGGCCGCGTAATAATCTACGGACCTCTCGGCTAGCAGCCAGTTCTGCACATAGAAAAGCGATGCCCAGGTCTGATCAAAGATTTCCTGCCATCGGGACTCGGGAACGAAGAGATACGTAGCCGCCAGAGTTGCGAGGAGCACAAATACAACGGCTGGCAGCAGCCGCTTGAAGAGCTGCAACCAGTATTGAGCCAAACCAAATGCGCTACCCTGCTCGGCCTTGCGAATGAAAGTCAGAGTAAGCAGGAACGACGAAATCAGCAGGAAGACGTCCACACCGCCGGACACCCGATCGAACCAGATGTGGTAAACGACGACCATGAGAACGGCGAGCGCGCGCAACCCTTGAATTTCAGGTCTGTAGGACGACTTCGCAGGACTGACGGGTGCGGTAGAGCTCATACCGGCTACCGCCACACTTGTCACCAAAGTTTCTCCAGTTATCGCTCGCCGTTCGCCTCTCTCGCAGAAGGCCCGACGAAATACTTTACTTCGTCTCGTCCATCTCGCCGGCACACGGGCGCTGGTGCACCGAGAACCTTATCCACAGATCTGAATTGACCCACCAAACAAGGCTATTGGAGCCCCTAGGCTCACATTATGGATCTGCACGTCACGCTCGCCGCAGGTCCCGGCGTGCAGCTGCCAGGAGGCGAACCCACAGAAGAATTGGTCATCACGAAGGCACACCTCGCGAGCGGCAGCCAGCTCCACGAACAGCTCTCCGAACGGACCGGTGCCAAAAACCTCCTCATCGAAGGGAGGCCACTCGCCGAGCTGCAGCCGGGCGTACCACCCTTCACCTCCGGAGCGGTGATCGTCGCTGCTACGGGCGCTCACCCGAGCATGCCGCCGTCCTCTCCCGGAAGTCTGCTCTTTCTGGTGCGGTCCGGGCCCGACGCCGGCAAGGCCATACCGCTCTCGCGCGGCATCTACACGATCGGTCGAAGCGCTGCAGACATCACCATCCACGACCCCGGCCTCTCCCGCCTCCACGCAGTGCTCACGGTCACCAATGACGCCCTGACCCTCCGAGACCGCCAGTCGTCGAACGGCGTCTGGGTAGACGGCACCAGAGCCGAACGAATCCCGATCACCACTGACTCCGACATCCGCCTCGGAGCCAGTCGCTGCGCCGTCGTGCTCGCACATACCGCGGATGCCCCGCTACTTGCCGAGGACCTCACCGAGCCCTGCGGAGTCAGCGCTCCCCCGCCGCCGGAGAGCAGCCGGCTCCTGATCATCACTGCCTTCCTACCCCTCGTGCTCGGGATCGTGCTCGCCGTAACCACCGGTATGTGGTTCTTCCTGGCGTTCAGCGCGCTCTCCGCCGCCACCGGAATGGTTCCGCTCATCACCGGACGAAAGAAACGCCGCGCGTTCGCCAATGCAGTCACCGCCGCAGTGTCCAAAGACAGTGCACGACGACGACGCGCAGCACTGGACGCGGGCGCCCTCACCCTCGCCGCCCTCCGTCCGCAAACGACCCCTTCCGGCGCTCCATCAACGTTGAGCACCGGCCGACGCTATCTGAGACTGGGCATGGCCGACCAGCCTGCCAATGTTCAACCCAAACCCGAGCCGGCGGATTGGCATCCGCCCGTGATTCCCGACGCACCGGTGTTGGTCCCATTCGTTGAACCGGGCGGCGGCGAACCGCTCACTGTAGACGTCCGTGGTCCGCAACACATCCTTCCCAATGTCGCCGGCCTCCTGATCCTGCAGCTTTCCGCCCTGTCCGAAGCTGGAGAGATTTTGTGTTTTGCTGCCCACGCAGGCTTCCCGTCTGCAGCCCGGTTCTTGCCACGGGTCACCCTCGTCACAGATCGCGCACGATACGAACATCTCGCTGCCACCGGCAGGTACTCGACCGTCCTGCTCTTCGACACCGGTCCGGTTACGGAGGTGAAGGGCGTTCGTTTCTACCGCTTCTCCACCTCCAGCTGCGAAGAGGCGGCCCCCTGGGTTATCGACTACTTCCCTCCCGATCCACTACTCACAACCCCGGAAGGCACGGTCCGCTTTCAACCCGATTTCGTGCAACCAGATACGTTCGAGGTGCTGGCCCGGGCAATCGGAACTCGCGCCTCCCCACAAGCGGCGGGAAGTACCGAGGCACCAGTCCCGGAGGCCGTCGCACTCCCGGATCTGATCCCGTGCGGCAGCGAGACCATTGCAGCACGTTGGCGCGTCCCCGCGGATAACAGCCGGATGGTCACGGCTATCGGATCGTCGGCTGCGGGGCCTCTGACCTTTGATGTGGTGACCGACGGTCCGCATATGCTCATCGCGGGCACAACAGGTGCCGGCAAATCCCAGTTCCTGCGAACGCTTGTCCTCGGCCTCGCGCTGAACCACTCCCCCGAAAACCTGAACTTCCTCTTCATCGATTTCAAGGGAGGCTCCGGTCTCGGCGCGCTTGCAGCCCTGCCGCATGTCACCGGCATGCTCACCGACCTGTCTGCGGCGGCCGTCTCGCGCGCGCTCGTCTCACTCAAAGCCGAGGTCAAACGGCGGGAGGCGCTCTTCGCAGACGCCGGCGCCGCCGATTACGTTGAATACCGCGATCGCACCCCTACGCCGCTTCCCCGCCTGATCATCGTGATCGACGAATTCCGGATGCTTAGTGACGAAGTTCCCGGTTCCGTCCATGAACTGATGCGGATTGCAACCCTTGGAAGATCGCTGGGAATGCATCTCGTCCTTGCAACTCAGCGTCCGCAGGGCGCGATCACGTCCGACATCCGCGCGAATATCACTGCAAGTGTTGCCCTAAGAGTGCAATCGACGATGGAGTCCCAGGACGTGCTTGAGTCAGCAGTCGCCTCCTTCATCCCGGTGAACCTGCCCGGTCGCGGATTCCTGCGCATCGCCTCCGGACAGCCCATTGAATTCCAGACTGCGACGACGACGGCGCCCGGCACTGACTCCCTGGCACCGTGCATCATGACCTTGGCTTCTTTCCTGGCCAGTAGTTCCGACGCAGACAATTCCTTCAATAGAGAGAGAAACCAGGCAAACGAAAGACTGCACGGCACGGCGGATAGCCTTCCTGCTCTGGTCTCCTCCGCTATCAACGCAGCGCGGAACCTACCGCTACCGCCGCTGCGTGCACCCGTGCGTGCACCGCTCCCCGCTACGATCACGCATTCCATTGCGGTCCCGCCCAACATGCTCCAACTCGGTCTGCTGGACATTCCGGAGAAGCAGGAACAACGTCCGCTCGTGTGGCATCCCGCACACCACTCGCATCTTGCACTTGTGGGTTCGTCCGGCAGCGGGCTGGCCAGAGTCCTTTCACATGTGTCGGCCGAGCATCTCCGCACACAGCCAGACGGGCACCTGTACCTGCTCGACGGCGACTCAAGCCTGCGCGCGGTCAGCGACGCTCCACAGATCGGTGCTTGGGTAACGTCCACTGAAGTCAAACGGGCCACGCGCGTTCTGGAGCGGATCGCCGAACTCCTCGCCGACCGTCTCAACGGGGCTCCAGGACTTGCTGAGACCGCTCCGCACATCACCGTCTTCATTACGGGCTGGGGCCGATGGGCCACCGCTTTTCGATCCAGCCGGTTTGCTAAGGCCGAAGATGCACTGCAGGACATCGTGCGGGATGGCGAGGCCGCTGGAATCACACTCGTCATTTCGGGAGAGCGGGAACTCATTGCCAGCCGGTTCTTCTCCATGCTGACCAACCGCCTCTACCTTCCGCTCGGCGCCAGTTCCGAGACGCTACTGAGCTGGCCGAAGCTTCCTTCCCTTGACCCGATCCCGGGCCGCGCATTCGTCCAGGGCCGTATCAGTGCCGAGACTGACGCCGTGGCGCAGCTTCTTATGGATTCCGGACCCGTGTGTGACACGCAACCCGCACAGCAACCCTTCCCGGTTGCGGCACTTCCACGCACCGTGACCAGTGCTGAACTTGAACCAGGGTCGAGAGGCCCGCGGTCCATCCGGCTGCCGGTAGGTAAAGGCGGCGACAACCTAGTCACTGTGCAGCTGGAAATTCCACCACGGACCGCCGCGCTCGTCGTGGGGTCCAGCGGAACGGGTAAATCGCAAACGCTGGACGTCATCGAGCATCTGGCCCCTCCGTCAATCAACTGCCTGCGGCCCGGCACGGGGGAAGACGACGCGGCCTTCTGGAAGCGGGTCACCATCACCGGGGCCGGCGAGGACAATCTCTTACTCGTCGACGACGCCGACCTGCTGCCGCGCGATGTCCATCAACAACTGGCCGGGCTCCTGCTGAGCGGAGCGCGGGCGGTTTTTGCTTCCTCGCCCTCGCCCACTGTTTCGACCAGCCCCGCTCTGGCTGGCCTTCGGAGCAATCCGCTGGGAATTGTTCTCGGCCCCCGGTCCCCCAGTGACGGTGATGCCTTCGGACTGCGCGTGGACGTTGACGGCATGGCGCCGGCTGGACGGGGGATCCTGGTGAATTCGAACGGGTTGATGGAGCTCCAGATCGCGAAATGCGTTACGGGCAGGAAGCCACAGGGACCTGCCTGACAGCGCCCGTCACAACGTCGGTGTGCCATCACTGGTAGCGGTGGTGAAGGCCACCACCGAGCGGGTGAAGAGCTGATGCACGACTACCACCGCGGGAACCAGAAGCAAAAGACCTACCCAAAGAATTCCACCGGTCAGCGTGGGTACTGCCACAACGATCACGAAGAACTGAAACACGAGGGCCGCTGATCGTGTCCACCGGTAACCGCGGAAGAGGAAATGGGCCACGGTGAGGAGCCACCCTGCAAAGAGAAGCAACAGCACCAGCATGAATATTGCACCGCCCAGCGAGGTGGGCGTACTGGTCATGAGGCCGAAAGCGAACCACCCGGCGACGGCGAGAAGAGCGGCCGCTTCGCAGAGCAGGATTGCCGCGATGATAGTCACGCCCACCGGCCGGGCTATTCCATCGTGCTGAGGCAGAGGTACGGGTCTTGACACAGTCGCACCCTACCGGACATAGTCGATCACAGCTACGACTGCTTTGCCTGATGTCAACTGTGTGACGCATCCCTCATGGTTTGAGGCAATTACCTTCCGGCTACCCCTTGTTTGCGTCTTCGTAACGTGACAGCCTTAATGAAGGAAAATGCGGGGGCCGTAGTGGCCCCCTTTACTATGACACCCCTCGTGAATGTTTTCACAAACCTAGCGAGTCGTAAGGAGAAAGTGATCAGCATGGACTGGCGTAGCCGCGCTGCCTGCCTAGACAAAGACCCGGAACTGTTCTTCCCGGTCGGCAACACAGGGCCCGCCCTGCTTCAGATCGAAGAAGCGAAGAGCGTTTGCCGCCGTTGCCAGGTCATCGATACCTGTCTCCAATGGGCAATAGAATCCGGTCAGGACGCCGGAGTATGGGGCGGTCTCAGCGAAGATGAGCGCCGGGCGCTCAAACGCCGGGCTGCCCGCGCACGTCGCGCCTCCTGAGAAACCGGCGCTGATAATTTCGCGCTCAACAGACGAAGGAAAGGGAGGGCATCCGGCGGATGCCCTCCCTTTCCTTCAGTCTGCGGTGCCTCTGTTCGTGAGCCGACCGTCAGTTCCTCTGCGGAGTGGGCGCGGAAGCTCCCGTTTTCCGACGCGCTCCCGGGACGCCCATTTCAATGGTCACGACCGTGCCTCCTCCCTCACGGGAGGTCCATTCAATCGTTCCGCCGAGTTCGCTCATCACCAGCGTCCGAACGATCTGCAGCCCCAGCCCCTCGCTGTACCCTTCGGAGGGCAGCCCGGCGCCGTCGTCCATAATCGACACAGTGAGCATCTCGCCGTCGTCGCCCACGCTTCGGTTGGCTTTCAGCCACACCGTACCCGGTTGGTCCGCCAGCCCATGTTCGACGGCGTTCGTCACCAGCTCGTTGATGACCAGCGCGAGCGGGGTAGCGAAGTCGCTGGGTAACTCGCCGAACTTGCCTTCCCGCTCAGTACGCACCGCCTGGTTGGGCGACGCTACTTCAGCGGACAGACGGAACTGGCGCGCGATGAGCTCGTCAAAGTCCACGCTCTGGGAGAGACCCTGCGATAGCGTCTCGTGCACCAGCGCAATGGTGGCGACTCGGCGCATCGCCTGTTCGAGGCCCTGCTTTGCCTCATCGCTCACCATCCGACGCGACTGCATTCTCAGGAGCGCCGCTACCGTTTGCAGATTATTCTTCACTCGATGGTGAATCTCTCGGATGGTGGCGTCCTTCGACACCAGCTCCATTTCGCGGCGTCTGAGTTCTGACACATCGCGGCAGAGCACAAGGGCGCCGAAACGCTCCTTTTCGTCACGCAGCGGAATTGCACGCAGGGACAAGCTTACGCCCTTTGATTCGATTTCAGTCCGCCAGGGCATCTTTCCAGTCAGCACCAGGGGAAGCGTCTCGTCGACCACCCGCCGGTCCGTCAACAGGGATGTGACAATTTCGGCAAGCGGGCGGCCTTCGAGTGTTTCAACGTCACCCAGCCGGCGGAATGCCGAGACACCGTTCGGGCTGGCGTACTGCACCACGCCGTCGACATCGAGCCGGATCAGTCCATCGCCCACGCGTGGAGCACCACGCCTCGACCCCGTGGGCGTAGCAAAATCGGGCCATAGGCCAAGGGTTGCCATGCGCAGCAGATCATACGCGCACTGGCGGTAGGTCAGCTCCAATCGGGATGGCATGCGTGAACTCGACAGGTCCATGTGGGAGGTTACGACGGCGAGTGTTCTCCCGTTGCGCACCATCGGAACTGCTTCGACACGCATCGCCATTTCCGTGGTCCAGTTCGTTTCCCCGGAACGCTCGATCTTCTGGCTCTCCCAGGCTTTGTCAACCAATGGCTGAAGATCAGCACGAATCCGTTCACCGACGAAGTCGCTATGGAACACTGTGTGCGACGTTGACGGACGCACATGCGCCAAGGCAACGTAGCCGCCGTCGTGCAGGGGAAACCACAGTGCAAGGTCAGCGAACGCGAGGTCGGCAACCATCTGCCAGTCCCCCACCAACAGGTGCAGCCACTCAGCATCACCCGGCGCGAAACCCGAGTGTTCCCGGATCGGGTCGGTGAAGATTGCCACCTATGTCTCCCTTACTGCCGCACTATTGAACGCAGCAAGCGTAGTGCAACTGAGAGGGATGCCATGTCATCGCGTTCAAGCTGATTCACCTCGGCGAACATCTTCTTTGCCCGGTCGAGGTGCTCAGCATTGAGGTTCTCCCACTCCTGGAGCCTGCTGGACGCGTCTGACGATCCGAGATGCGATGAGCTGTTCATGACTGACACGGTCATCTCAGAGACAGTCGAGTAGAGATCATCGCGGAGCGCAGCGCGAGCGAGCGCCTGCCAGCGGTCCTCCCTGGGCAATGAAGTGATGCGCTCAAGCAGGTTATCCACATTGAAGCGGTCGTAAATGGCGTAGTAGACCTCGGCGATGCGCTCGACCGGCTCATCGACGCGACGCGAGATGAGCGCAACGTCCAGCAGGCCGAATGACTCGAATTGCTCCGCCCAGTGCTGCGCAATCGAATCGGGCAGTCCCCACTCCTCAGCGCGCTGGAACCAGCTGCGCACCCGTTCCAGGTCCCCGCCGCGCACGTAGTTGACGAGCTTGGTGCGCAGCGGATCGAGCAGCGGCTTGAAGGCAGCGATATCTTCTTCCACTGTTGTGCCACGGCCAACGTGGTTGACGAACCACCGCACAGCCCGGTCAAGCAACCTGCGCACATCGAGGTGGACCGTGGTCCAGTGCTCAGTCGGAAAGCTTGGAGGAAGCTCCGAAAGAGCTTCGACGATGTGGTCCAGTTCGTAGATCTCCCGCAGTGCAACGAAGGCACGTGCGACGACGGACTCGTTCACCGATGTTTCTTCCATCACGCGGAAAACAAAGGTGATTCCGCCCATATTGACCATGTCGTTCGCGATGACGGTCGAAATGATCTCGCGGCGCAGCGGATGGGTATCGAGCTCCTCGTCGAACCGTTCGACCACCTGCCTGGGGAAATAACGCCGCAAAGTTCCCTTGAACCAGGGATCATCAGCGAGGTCGCTTCGGGTCAGTGCCTTGGTCAGCTCGATCTTGGCGTAGGCGGCGAGGACCGACAACTCCGGCGCGGTAAGGCCTTGTCCGCTTTCTACCCGTGACCGGAGCTCGACAGTGGTGGGAAGAGCTTCCAGTTCCCGGTTGAGATCTGCATGGGACTCCAGCCAGTCCATCAAGCGCTCGAAGCTCGGGCTCCATTCCAGTACCCGCTGGCGGTCGTTGAGAAGCAGCACGTTCTGGTCGATGTTGTCCTGAAGAACGAGTTCGGCCACTTCCTCAGTCATCGAGTGCAGGAATTCTGTGCGCTCATCCTCCCCCAGACGCCCCACGCGGACCATACGGTCAACGAATATCTTGATGTTGACCTCGTGGTCAGAACAATCCACGCCTGCTGAGTTGTCGATTGCGTCGGTATTCAGGATTACTCCCTTCAGCGCCGCCTCGATGCGTCCGCGCTGGGTCATTCCGAGGTTTCCGCCCTCGCCGACCACGCGTGCACGCAGCTGGTTCCCGTCGACCCTGATGGCATCATTTGCCTTGTCGCCCACATCTGCGTGTGACTCGGTGGAGGCTTTTACGTAGGTGCCGATACCGCCGTTGTACAGAAGGTCAACCGGAGCGCTGAGGATGGCACGGAGAAGTTCCGGCGGACTCATGCTCGTCACCGAGGGATCAAGACCGAGTGCCTCGCGGACCTGCGCCGAAACCGGTATGGATTTCACGTGACGCGCGTATACACCGCCGCCCTCACTGATCAGCTCCGGGTTGTAATCGGCCCAACTGGACCGCGGAAGTTCAAAGAGCCGCTTGCGCTCGTCGAACGATCTCGATGCGTCGGGGTTGGGGTCCAGAAAAATATGGCGATGATCGAAAGCCGCTACGAGGCGGATGTGCGTCGAGAGCAACATTCCGTTACCGAAGACGTCTCCGCTCATGTCACCGACACCGGCCACTGTGAACTCTTCGGATTGTGTGTCCACCCCGAACTCGCTGAAGTGTCGCTTTACCGATTCCCACGCCCCGCGGGCTGTTATGCCCATTGCCTTGTGGTCATACCCAACGGAACCACCCGATGCGAAGGCATCGCCCAGCCAGAAGCCGTATTCAGCGGAAAGCTCGTTGGCGATGTCTGAGAAGGAAGCTGTCCCCTTATCCGCGGCCACCACAAGATAGCTGTCGTCGCCATCATGCCGGACCACCCTTTCGGGTGGAACAACCTGCTCGCCGTCCTCTGTAGTCACGAGGTTATCTGTGATGTCGAGGAGGGCGCGGATGAACGTGCGGTAGCTTGCCTGGCCCTCTGCCATCCACGCTGCGCGATCCTGTGCGGGATCAGGCAACTGCTTGGCGTAGAAACCACCCTTCGCACCAGTCGGAACGATCACAGCATTCTTCACCGTTTGGGCCTTTACAAGGCCGAGAATCTCTGTGCGGAAGTCTTCGCGCCTATCGGACCAACGCAGTCCACCCCGCGCAATGTCCCCGAAACGTAGGTGAACGCCTTCGACCTGAGGTGAGTACACCCAGATTTCAAACTTCGGGCGCGGATGCGGAGCTCCCTCGATGGCAGCAGTGTTCAGCTTGTAGCTGATGTGGTGCTGGTCCTGGAAGTAGTTTGTGCGCAGTGTCGCTTCGATGACGTTGGCGAAGGTGCGAAGCACCCGGTCAGCGTCAAGAGTGGGAACCTGCTCCAGGTCAGAGTCCAACTCGCGACGCACGCGAGCCGTCGTTTCTTCGCGCTGTCCGGAACTGAGGTCGGGATCGAAGCGTCCCTCGAAGAGCGCAATCAGCTTGCGCGTTACCCCGGGGTTGGCCAGCAGAGTGTCGCTGATGAACCCGTATGAGTTCATGTTGCCCATTTGCCGCATGTACTTCGCATAACTGCGAAGAATGGCTACCTGCCGCCAGCGCAGGTTTTCCTTCAGGACGAGTCGATCGAATGAATCGGATTCACTGGCATTAGCCATGGCGGCGGCGAATGCCTCCTCCAACAGTTCACCCGTACCTGTTGGGTCAATTCCCCGCGGGTAACGCAAGCCGAGGTCGTAGAGGAAGAAGTCCCGGCCGTCGGAACGTTCAATCTCGAAGGGACGCTCGTCGAGCACCTCCAGACCGAGATTGTGCAGGAACGGCAAGATCTGACTGAGGCTTTTCGGCTCGGTGAGATATAACTTGAGCCGCGCGTCCTCTTCCAGATGCTCGCCTGCACCTGATGGAACGTAGACATGCATGATCGGACCGGCTGTATCCATCCGGTCATAGGCGGCGAACCGTTCGATGTCCTCGAGCGCGTCCTCCACTTCGTAATCAACACGATAGGCAGCCGGGAACGCCTCAGCCCACAGGCGTGAGAATCGATCTGCATCCCGGCGGTTGAACCGGGTCCGTGCCACTTCATCGATGCCCTCGGACCAGGAACGGGCAGCCATCACGAGGCGCTGCTCAAGCTCGGCAACCTCAACGTGGGCTACTTCGGCACCCTTGGGAAGCCGGATGCGGAAGAACAGACGCGCGAGGGCGGATTCACTCATCCGCGCCTCGTAATCGATGGACTCGGCCTTGAATGTACGCCGCAGCTCATCCTCGATGCGCAGCCGAACGCTGGTTGTGTAGCGATCCCGCGGGAGGTATACCAGTGCGGACATGAACCGTCCATAGGTATCCGGGCGGAGGAACAGCCTTGTACGGCGCCTCTCCTGCAGCCTCAGGATGCCCATGGCCGTCGTGACGAGGTCATCAACATCAACCTGGAACAGCTCATCCCGCGGGTACGTCTCGAGAATGGACAGCAGGTCCTTACCGGAATGCGAGTCCGAAGGGAACCCGCAACGGTGTAACACCTCATTCACTTTGTCCCGGACGATAGGAACGCTGCGAACGGATCCGGTGTAGGCGCTCGTGGCGAACAATCCGATAAACCGCCGCTCACCGGATACGTTGCCCTGGCTGTCGAACCGCTTGATGCCGATGTAGTCGAGGTAAGCCGCGCGGTGTACCGTCGAGCGTGAATTGGCCTTGGTAATGACGAGCGGCTGCTTCTCACGGGCTTTGGCGCGGCCAGCCTGCGTCAGATGCTGGACGGGCCGGCCATCGATCGGGTGACGCAGCAGGCCCAGCCCGCTGTCTTCACGGACGCGGAGAACGTCCTCACCATTTTCTGTCTCGAGGTCGTATTCCTTGTAGCCGAGGAACGTGAAATTCCCCCCGTCCAGCCACGCCAACAGCTCCTGCGCCTGCTCAAGACCTGGTATCCCGGCATCTGCCGGCACCTGCTGCAGCGTTGATGACACTTCGCGCAGCTTGCTGCGCATCGCCGCCCAGTCCTCAACTGCAGCGCGGACGTCCGTGAGGACGCGCTGCAGGCCTTCAATAATCTCTGCACGCCGCTTCTCGTCGCTGATTCGGCCGATCTCGACCGCGATCCAGGATTCGACGTGCGCACTGACGTCACTCTCGGCCACCAGATCGGCGAGGTTTGGAAGTGCCGCGGTATCTCCACTCGATGAACCTGCTGAGGACGGAACCCGTCGCAGCCGCATGAGCTCGTGGGATGACCGGTGACGCACCGTGACGAAAGTTGGGTGCACTACCAGCCGGATGGCCGCTTGCTGGCGCACCAGCTCCGCTGTCACGGAGTCGACGAGGAAAGGCATATCGTCAGTGACGATCATGACTATGCTCGCGTCGTCCTGGTCAAAGACCCCGACAAGCGCCTCACCCGTGGACCGGATTGCGGCCACCGAGCGGTGCTCAAGCGCCCGTTTGGTCAGCGCGTCCGGCGAATAGGTGCCGGCATCGTCATCCGCGAGGTGCTGGTAATAGTGCTGGATGAACTCGGTGAATGATGTGTCAGAGCTGGACTGTTCCGTGGTGCTGGATCCAGACGACATGAACCGCCTCCGTAACGAAATGAAAGGCCGCCCCTTCGCGACCCCCTTACTGTGGAAGCCTAACGCCGTTGCTGGAAAACTTCATTTCGTTGGAGGTTGGCCTAGTAGAGCCGCGCCGCCGTTGTTCAATCGGTGCATCAACCAGTGAGGCGATCGCCTGGCGAAGTGGTGAGGCTGCAGCCGCTTCCCGCAGCGTCGAACCCTTGAGAAGGGCGTCATCAGCAGCCTCGAAGTCGGCGGGCAGGAAAGTTGAAATAGGAACGGACGGACCAAAGCGTTCCCATGCCTCGCGAAGCTGTCGCTCGGGCGAACGGCCCACCGACGCTGCCCGTACTTTGTTGAACACGACCCGTGGCGTCAGTGTGGGCACCACTTCATCCAGCTCGGTCAACGCCCGCACAAGGCGGGGAACCCCAACCGAATCAGCGGATCCGATTGCATACACCTCGTCCGCCAGCTCAAGGCACCGCAGCGTCGCCCCGTTCCGGCGCGGGGCTAGGGTGTCGAAGCTCAATTCTTCATCCGCTTCGAGACCGAATGCACAGTCAATCACTATGAAATTGAACATCGAACGCGCAAGTGCCAGAACAAGGCCAAGCGCGGACGGTCTCACCTCCGCCCACCTATCAGCGCGGGTGACGCCGGTCAGGACAAAGAGTGCGTGCCCGTCGAGTGCCACTTTGGTGCAGATTCGCTCCAGCGCCGCTGCGTTGAGGACGCCCTGATCTGCAAGGCGACAGGCTTGGGCGATGCCCGCTGACTCATCCAGCAGTCCGAGGAACGCGGCAACGCTCGCGCCGTAGCTGTCGGCGTCGACGAGCAGGACGCGGGAACCTGTCGCAGCCAGTTCGGCTGCAACATTGACCGCTACCGTGGTGCGGCCCGGGGCACCGGTGGGGCCCCACGCAGCGAACACGATGCCGTTCCCATCTGGCTCGACTTCTTCGGACCGGGACGGCGCTTGGGGCGCCAGTGCACGTGAAGTATCCGCGAACGAACCGATCAGGCTTCCCGTGCGCTGTGATTCGAGATCCGCAACGGCGGCGGCAACCTCATCTGCCAGGACTACGGAGGGCGCAGAGGAGGCAAGATGCCGTACCCCGAGCGCACGCAGCCGTTCCCTTGCGTCGTCGTCGTCGGTCAAGGCAACGACGGCCACATCAGCGGTACGCAGGCGTTCCACCAGCGAGGCCGTGAGCTCTTCTGCATCGAAGGCGATGATTGCAGCCCGCGCGATCCCCGTCTGGCAAGCCGCAATCATGTCCGCGAATTCAGCGCAGCGCCGAACCACAGTGACTGGACCGCGAAGCTGTTCCAGACCGGGCACGCAGTCGCTGGCGGAACTTCCGAGCGTTACCACTGGGATACTCACTGGGCACCTGCATTAACGACGACGGCGATCCTCGCCTCATTGGACAGCGCATCAAGGAGCGCAGGAAGAGTCTCATCAGCGACCAGCACGAAAACGCGGGCAGAAGAGGTGGCTCCCAGCGCGGAGTCCTCCTCCGCGTAGTCATAGATCTCGGCACCTTCAAGCAGCAGCTCCGGAGCGCCGAAGCCGTTGCCCTCGCCGCGTGGTGACACCCAGACGTCGACGCGGTCACCGGTGGCGGTTCCGGCGGGCAGCGGATCCTCGATGGTCAAACCTACCGGTTTACGGTCGAGGGCATCCGGCGCTCCTAGGCCGGAGGCAGGAAGCAGTTCTCCCGCAGAGATAAGCCTCAAAGCAACTGCGTTCTCCGGAAGGCCTTCACTGACCATTCTGTACGAATCCTCGACCTCCCCCAACCGCACCGGCACGATGCGGAAATCCTCTTCAGTGAGCTCCGAACCAACCGGCAAATCCCCTCGCGCGGCATAGATCGCGACAGTTTTGTTTGCACTTTCGACGAGCGCGATCACACCAACGACTGACACACACACGAGCAGTATCCCGACGAGGAGACGAGGGTCCTTCCACGACGGCTTCCGCAGACGGACCGGCGCTCCTGTGCTCGCTGGACTATCGATCTTGAGACTCACGTGTTGTTCCCCTGTTCCCCGCTCTTAACAATCATCTACGCAACTCGTCGACGGAGTCGCGCCCGAAGTAATTCTGTTGCAGTGTCCGAACAAATGGAAACCAAAAGGACAAATTGGCAGCAAACTGTGGATATCGAGATCCGAAGTGCTCAGGGGTGGCAAGATGGGACAGAAGGGTTTCCTGCGTGGAACGAAGGGAAGGCGGCTTTCGTGGCACAGAAACGGTTCATGACCCTGGCCGATGTAGGCGAGGTGCTCAATATCTCGTCGTCGCAGACTTACGCGTTGGTGCGCTCTGGTGAGCTTCCAGCCATCCAGGTTGGCGGCCGTGGGCAATGGCGGGTGGAGACTCAGGTACTCGAGGACTACATCGCACGCGCCTACCAGAGAACAGCAGCAAGTGTGAAGGACGGCATACATGTGGAGCAGGAACTTTAGGGAACCTGCTCCGCCGATGTTTGAGCGCGGTGCCTGCTGGGCACCGCGCTCAGACGGTCAATTCGAGGAGACCGCAGCGATTCCCGCAAAGGGAACAGCGTAGACGGCAGAAACGCTCGCCGATCGCCGCAGTTCACCGGGCAAAACCGCCGCAATCTCGAGAAAATCCTTACCCACCCGGTCGATGATTCCTTCGATCCGTGGGCTCCCCTCGACCCGGTGCACGATGACGCGTGCACGGTCCCTGGCGAGAGTTCGTAGGGCGGATCCAAGCCCCAGTCCTTCCCTTACGCGCGAAGTTCCAACGGCAACGTTGCGACCCAGGCCCCCGATAAGACTGATGGCGGTGAGGGGAACTATCACTTCCGCTGGGGCTTTGCTCAGGACGAGCCACTCCGAGCCGACGTGGGTCAACTCACCGTCAAATTTCCCCCCGCCTGACGTTTCCACCCTGAGAACGAAACCAAGCTGACCGCGGACGCGGTCAGCGATGGTCACTCCACCCTGTTCACGACGAACACGGTCCGCGACTTCAGCGTCGCCGGCGATCCGCTCCGCAGCTTCCAGCTGCGCCTCAATGTCGTCAAAAAGTGCTGTCCAGCGCATCGGACCAGCCTACGGTCGATGAAATCATCGGGTCAACCAGTAGACATTCAACACGATCCACGATAGACAAGTCCTATCGAACACATCAAACTGCAT
The DNA here is from genome assembly GCF_055657625.1 of Arthrobacter sp. KKT183. Taxonomy (NCBI): domain Bacteria; kingdom Bacillati; phylum Actinomycetota; class Actinomycetes; order Micrococcales; family Micrococcaceae; genus Arthrobacter; species Arthrobacter sp. KKT183. The sequence goes on from NZ_CM145770.1 coordinate 2,364,456, forward strand.
CAAACTGCACCAAACGGAGTTGGAATGAAATCGACGTGGATGGAAACAGGATCAGTCCTTGCCATTCTGTTGCTCGGCAGCGCTTTGGCTTTCGGTGGGAAGACGCTGGCGGAGGCTCAGGCGCTCTCCACTACCGGGAGCGGTTTGTCGACAGTGGTGGGCGCGGGAGTCGCCATCCTTGGCGCATTGGTCCTGGCATGGTGGAGTCTCAGCTTCTGCTTCGCCATTCTGGCGGAGTTGCTTCGCCGGCAGGGCCGTCCACAAGCCGCGCAGCGGATCGGATCTCTTGCTCCGATCTTCATGCGGCGGGCGGCTTGCCTGGCTCTGGGTGTTAATCTGATCACGGTCCCGTGCGCACATGCTGGAACTGCCGTAGCTCCATTGTCATCCGCCGCTGTGCAGGCTTCCGCTGGGCAGGTTAACGGTGGGCAGGCTAACGGTGGGGAGGAGATCTCCAACCTGAACCCTCAATGGGTACCGGTTGAAGCACCACAAGTACTCAAACCTTCCTGGCAACCAAGCGCGCAACCCACCGCTGGAGGCCTGCTGGTCAAAGACCCGCGCGACAGTGGGTCTGCCCCAGGTGCGGGACCGGAAGAAATGGTGGTGCAGCCAGGCGACTCGCTGTGGAGCCTGACTGCCCGGCATCTGGGTCCGGCAGCCTCGGACGCGAAAGTAGCCGAGATCTGGCCGCATTGGTATGCGGCGAACAGGGACGTTATCGGAGACAACCCGGAGCTGCTTCTGCCCGGACAGATACTCCATCCGCCAATGGGTGCTTCACCGGCATCGAAATGAAACGAGGAAACCACGTGAGCGCCATCTCCCATCTGCCCACCACCGCCGACGTTGCGCCCCTTGCGAAGGTAAGCGGCGCGCCGCGCCCTCTCCTGCTCCATGACCCAACGGCCCTTGGCCGGACAGATGAAGCAACGGTACTTTCGCTTCCGCGGCCGCCTGCCCCGATGCCGAGCCCGGAACCGGTGATCCCGGACGAGCTCGAGACCCTGGCCAGGAAGGTCGCCCGGGGCGCCCTCGAGGTTCTCGGCGGAACGAGACCGCTGCAGCAGATGGCAAGGATGCTCGACGCGCGCAGCTATGAGCGTCTTCAGCTGCGTTCCAATCTGGTTCGCAGCATCGAACAAACACGAGGATCCGCATCTGGCGGAAGAACCGGTAGCAGCGCCTCACGCCTTCATCGCAACGTCCTCATTCGAAGCGTGCGCATTTGTCCGATCACTGCCTCAATTTTCGAAGTTTCAGTTGTCGCAGCAGAGCAACAACGCGCCAGGGCAATCGCCCTGCGGATCGAGCGCTGGCGTGGCCAGTGGCGCGTCACCGAACTTCAAATCGGATGACGTCCTCCGATTTGGCACCACCGCCAAACGGCTACTTGCGGCGGCGCTTGGCAGCAGCGCGCTGTTCCGCCCGACCGCCCTTAGCGGAGTCATCATCAGCCTCGCTGCGCCGTCTTTCGACCCGGGTCTCCACGCCACCCTGAGCGTTGGGTGATGTGAACGCCAGGCTGGCAGGGCGCTCAGGTTCCTCAAGACCTGCAGCCTTGATTGTCGGGGTGTCCACCAGCCCGCGGCCATCTGCCACGCCAGGCAGTCCCGACCGCTGTGCCGGCGCTACTTCAACCTCAAGGTTGAAGATGTAGCCGATGCTCTCCTCGCGAATGGCTTCCATCATCGCCTGGAACAGTACGAATCCCTCACGTTGGTACTCCACGAGCGGATCGCGCTGTGCCATGGCACGCAGACCGATGCCTTCCTTCAGATAATCCATCTCGTAGAGATGCTCCTGCCACTTCCTGCCAATGACAGACAGGACAACGCGGCGCTCCAACTCCCGCATGGACTTCTCGCCGAGCGACTCTTCACGCTGCTTGTAGGCGACCTTCGCATCGGAGAGAATCTCGGCGTGCAGGAAATCGCGGGTGATTTTCGACTTACTGCCGGCTTCCTCAACTACCTCGTCGATAGTGAGACTGATCGGATAGAGCGTTTTGAGGTTGGTCCAGAGGAGCTCGTAGTCCCAGTCGTCGCCGTGGCCCTGTGCGGTCGCCTCATCCACCATCGCCGTGACTACGTCTTCGAGGAAGTGCTCCACCTTCTCGTGCAGGTCATCGCCCTCCAGGATGCGCCGGCGGTCGCTGTAGATTGCCTCACGCTGCCGGTTCAGGACGTCGTCGTATTTCAGGACGTTCTTTCGCTGCTCCGCGTTGCGTCCCTCCACCTGGCCCTGGGCGTTCTCAATCGCCTTGGAGACCAACTTCGATTCCAGCGCAACGTCATCAGGCATCGATGAACTGTTCATGATCCGCTCCGCAGCGCCGGAGTTGAACAAGCGCATCAGATCATCGGTGAGGGAGAGATAGAAACGAGACGCTCCGGGATCGCCCTGACGACCGGAGCGGCCCCTCAGCTGGTTGTCGATACGCCGGGATTCGTGCCGTTCCGTTCCGAGCACATAGAGCCCCCCGAGATCCCGGACTTCCTCCTGCTCTGCCTCCACCGCGTCTTTTGCCGCGGCGAGAGCGTTAGGCCATTCAGCCTCGTATTCCTCTGGGTTCTCCGCCGGATGCAGGCCCTTTTTCTCGAGAGCGGCCACCGCGTTGAACTCGGCATTACCACCGAGCATGATGTCCGTACCGCGACCGGCCATATTGGTTGCCACCGTCACCGCAGCCTTGCGGCCCGCCTGCGCGACGATCGAGGCCTCACGGGCATGGTTCTTCGCGTTCAGTACCTCGTGCCGGATGCCCGCCTTGGCGAGTTGCTTGGAGAGGTACTCGCTCTTCTCAACCGACGTTGTACCCACCAACACCGGCTGTCCCTTTTCGTGCCGCTCCACGATGTCCTTGACGACGGCATCAAACTTCGCAATCTCATTCTTGTAAATCAGGTCCGAGCGGTCCTCGCGAATCATGGACCGGTTGGTGGGAATGGGCACAACGCCCAGCTTGTAAGTTCCCATGAACTCAGCGGCTTCCGTCTCCGCAGTACCGGTCATGCCCGACAGCTTGTTGTACAGGCGGAAGTAGTTCTGCAGTGTGACCGTGGCGAGGGTCTGGTTCTCCGCCTTGATCTCAACGCCTTCTTTGGCCTCGATCGCCTGGTGCATTCCCTCGTTGTAGCGCCGACCGGCAAGCATTCGCCCCGTATGCTCATCGACAATCATGACCTCGCCGTTCAAAACGACGTAGTCCTTGTCCCGCTTGAAAAGTTCCTTCGCCTTGATCGCATTGTTCAGGAAGCCGATCAGCGGCGTATTGGCTGATTCGTAGAGGTTGTGAATGCCGAGGTAGTCCTCAACCTTCTCAATGCCGCTCTCAAGAACACCGACGGTGCGCTTCTTCTCGTCAACTTCATAATCCGTATCCCGAGTGAGGCGGGTAACCACCTTGGAGAACTCGGTATACCACCGGTTCACATCACCCGAGGCCTGCCCGGAAATAATCAGCGGCGTCCGCGCCTCATCGATCAGGATCGAGTCAACCTCATCGACGATCGCGAAGTTGTGTCCACGCTGGACCAGTTCGCCGGCGCTCCAGGCCATGTTGTCGCGGAGGTAGTCGAATCCGAACTCATTGTTTGTGCCATAGGTGATGTCCGATGCGTACTGTGCGCGCCGGGTGGCAGGATCCTGCTTGGACAGGATGCAGCCGCAGCTCAATCCAAGGAAACGGAAAACCCGGCCCATCAGGTCGGACTGGTACTCGGCCAGGTAGTCGTTTGTGGTGACGATGTGGACGCCCTTGCCGGTGAGAGCGTTCAGGTAAGCCGGCGCGGTGGCGACGAGGGTCTTCCCTTCACCGGTCTTCATTTCGGCGATGTTGCCCAGATGGAGCGCAGCGCCTCCCATCAGCTGAACGTCGAAATGACGAAGCCCCAGTGTGCGCCCGGCCGCTTCCCGCACGGCAGCGAATGCCTCGGGCAGGAGCGCCTCCAGGGTTTCCCCGTCCTCGTAGCGCTTCTTCAGCTTGTCGGTCTCCCCGCGCAATTCCTCGTCGCTGAGGGCGCGGAACTCATCTTCGAGTACGTTGATCGCGTCGGCGTAGTTGCGGAGTTGCTTCAGTGTCTTCTTATCGCCGGTACGAAGGACTCGTTCAAGAAGTGATGGCACTGGTTTTTGCTCCCAATCTAGGTACGCCGTTTCCTGGCGAATTCAGTCTACGTGAGAGACGTACCGTCCCTCGATTTAGTTCCCCGCGTATTCCTCGGCCATCTGCGCAGCCAGCTGGCCGACAGGTTTCCTCGCGGTTCCACGATCAGCTCGTCCAGTCCCAGCCATCCGGCCATGAGAACGAGTTCCGCCGCCAGTTCGACGGCGGTGTCCGCGGGCATCGACGGCTCACCATGCGCCGCTCTCACCAGCAGCTGCCCCTGCGCCCGGTCCGCCTTGAGGTCCACCCGAGCAGCCATGCAATCACGAAGAAGGAACGGCAACACGTAGTAGCCATACGTCCGCTTCTCAGCCGGCGTGTAGATCTCGATGCGGTAGTGGAAGCCGAACAGCGATTCAAGCCTCCGCCGTTCAAAGACCAATGAGTCGAAAGGACTCAGCAATGCCCTTCCGGTGGCAGCCCGTGGAAGAACAGATCCGGCATAGCGGTAGGCGGGCTGCTTCCACGTCGCAACCGATACAGGAATCAGTGTTCCGCGCTGCACCAGCACATGGACGGCGGTTGTCGCGGCTTTCATGGGAATACGAAAATAATCTGCCAGACATCGGGTGGTACCGATTCCCAGTGCCCGGGCTGCGCGCTCCGTCAGGTGAAGGTAGGCATCTGCTGGGGGTATGTCGAGGTTGGCAAGAGCCGGATCAGGCATCACCTTTTCTGTCAGTGCGTAGCGCCGCTCGAACTGCGCAGTCCGTCCTGCGGACGAGATGAGCCCCTGCTGAAAGAGGTCCTCAAGCACCCTTTTTGCGGAGCTCCAGTTCCAGCCCCACTGGCCCGTTCTCTTCTGCTCGGAATGGCCGATGCGGTCCTGTACCTCGGCCGCGGTGAGTGGGCGGCTTGCGCTTAGCAGCTCGAGGATGCGGTTACTGAGGACCTGCCGCACTTCAGTGGGCAGCGAGGATGCACTCGCCCATTTTCGGCTCTGGGTGCTGACGAGGTAGGGAAAGAGTTCAGGGAGGACGAGGCTCGCCTCGTGGGCCCAGTACTCCACCAGACGCCGGGGCGCACGGGACGAAAGCCGATCCAGCAGCGTGCGGTCGTAGGGTCCGAGCCGTGCGAACAGCGGCAGGTAGTGGCTGCGGGAGAGCACGTTCACGGAGTCGATCTGCAGAAGTTGCAGCTGGGCAAGGATACGGCCCACCTCCCGCGTTCCCGGGGTATTGGTGGGCCGTTCCCGTGCCAGTCCCTGCGCCTCCAGTGCGATCCGACGTGCCTGGAGGAGAGTCAGGGAGGAGGTCATTGTTCGACCATAGATTCCCGCTCAGACGCTAAGCGGTTGCCGACTCACGTGAACGGTAAGCGACAAGTTCCTCATGCGGGTCTTCCGGCCCGTCCGCGCATTTCGAATCGAGAGTGATCACTCCGTAGGTCCACCCCTGACGACGATAGACGACCGAAGGCGCCCCTGTCTGTGAGTCAACGAAAAGATAGAAAGCGTGCCCGACAAGTTCCATATTGTCGACGGCATCATCAAGGCTCATCGGAACTCCCGAGAAGACCTTGCGGCGAATCAGTACCGGCGAATCGCCAGCGGGGATGTCGCTTTCAACCTCGTACCCGGTCTGATCAGCTGCTTGAGCTGGATCGCTGCCCGTGTGGTTGGAAGAAGCCGCGTAGATCGGTTGTTCCGTGCTGGCGGGTTCAAGGGTGGCAGTCGCTTCCCGGACTGCGACGGGTGTGTGCCTTCCATGGTGCACCTTGCGCCGGTCCCTGGCCCTGCGCAGTCTCTCCAGCAGCTTGCTGTACGCCAGATCGAAGGCTGCGAACTTGTCCGCTGCCGACGCCTCGGCCCTGATCACAGGACCCTTTTGCATCACGGTGAGCTCCACGGTGAGTGCGCTGTCTGCCTGGCGCGCGTTCGGCTCCTTCGTTACCTTCGCGTCCAGCCTCTGGACCTTGTCCCCCAGTTGTTCGATTTTGTCGATCTTCTCTTCCGCATATTCCCGGAACCGGTCAGAAACAGCGAGGTTTCGTCCGTTGATCATGAATTCCATAGTGCCCTCCAAAATCGCTCAGGTGACACAACAGCGGCCGAGGATCCGCTCCTTCCAGCCGCTGTCGATGGGTAACTGTCTTCGTTGTGATACCCATACTTCACGGTAGTTCACCCGTTGTTTGAATTCACCCCTACCCACCGGTTTTTTTCGGCGGGTTCGCTGGGAGGTACCTTCGAGACCGCTGGGAGGACCGCCGTCGTCGTTGCATCCTTCCCGCTCGGGGCCGGCGTGGCCGCGATAACGACGGCGCCTGCCACCACCGCGCCGGAGGCGCGCAGCACGCGCACGGTTTCGGCGATGGTGGCTCCTGTTGTCAGAACATCGTCCACAACGATGCAGGGCCGGGCGATTCCGACGTTCCGCGTTGCGGGCGCAGCTTCCATACTGCCGAGGAGGTTTTGTCGCCGGCCCCGTTTGCCGAGGGCCTTCTGTGACAGGCCGCCTGAGATCCGCGTCCACAGTAGTGCCGGTCGAATACTGATGCGTACCGCGGGAGCGATGGTGGTTCCTGCCGGCAACTCGCGGCGCCTGGAGAGTGCATCAAGCAGCAGGGTCAGCGGATCATAACCGCGACGCCGGATCGACGCTGCGCGCGCTGGAACCGGGACCAGCAGCACTTCCGGCGAATCAGGGCAAAGCGTCCATCTGGCCTCGTGCAGCGCTCCGGCGAGGGCGGCCTGCAGCCACCGGGCAATGTCGGTGTGACCGTGATTCTTGAAAGCGAGCAGGACTGCGGACACCGCTTTGGCGTACGGCCCGGCCGCAATGACCGGAAGCGGCGAGAAGCTGTCAGCTCCGCCCGCTGCAACCGCCGTCTGCGCGCCTTCGGATTCGGGCAGGCCCTCCGCGCCCTGGTCAGCCCGAAAAGGCCGCACGGTTGCGCGTCGCAGAAACGCCGCGCAATCGGGACAGAGAGAGCTGTCAGGGCGCTCGCAGACCACGCACTCTGTCGGAAAGATCAGGGACCAGAACTCCCGCAACGCACCCACAACCCTGTTCCAACCGGGATGCAGTCTCATTCGGTCAAGGCTGCGCGCAATATCTTCTCGCCACATTGCTACACCGTGCCATGGACCAGGCGGTCAGGTTGCTTTATTAGACGGGCCTGTGGATAACGCAACGAAAAGGGCGATCAGCCTGCGAACGACGGGTCCCGCGCTACGACGCCCTGGTCTGTCCAGGCATTACCGACGACGCCGAAGATACTGGTGCCGCTTTCAGCGAACACGTTGGTGCTTCCTGTGCCCGCGCTCAGGTGTTCAAGCCCTTCGAGCGGAGAGTATTCATCGATGTTGGCTGCAAAAGGAATCAAGGTGGCGGTCACCGCCCCCTCGTTGGCGGTATCAGCGACGACGACGGAAGTTTCCGTTACCCATTTCGCTGTGTCTATGGCTCCGGTGGGGTTGAGGGAGATGGGATCGCTCAACGCCTGGGGCACTCCGTCCTCACTCCTGCTCACACCGGACAACAGCAATTGACTCTTACCCGATTGCTGCGCCACGATGAGCGCCCTCGCGCCGTCGCGCGAGATGCGGATCTCGCTGATCGTGCGGTTACCCAGCCAAGCGGTGAGAACCTCGATGGCGTTGCCGGCGCTTCCGCCCGGCGGAACGGCGCGGACATAGGACCGCCCTCCCGCGCTTCCGGCCGTCCAGATCCAGTTGGCAGGATCATAGCTGGGGTGGGTGAGGTTTGACCCGGTAACGACCGTCCGGACATTCTGCTCGAGGCCGGTCGCCATGAGTTCCGTCCGGTCACCGTTGAGAAAGGCGAAATTCCTCGTGTCATAGGACATGGCGGGATCAACCGGGTCGAACTCCGAGACGGAGGGGACGCCGTCCTCCGTCGTGAGCTGACCGCCCTGGAAGAAGGCAAGCTCGTTATCGCTGATCACTATCTGTTGGCTCGGCACAGCCGGGTCCTGCTTGGGAAGAACCAGGTCTGGATCAATATCGATGTCGATGGGTTGCCCTGCCCTAAGTTCCACCGAATTGACTGTATTAAGGCCGGTGAGGGTGACCCTCAACTGCTGTTCCATCTGTTGACGCCGCAGATTGTCGGCAGCCGTCAGGATGTCCTGGGTGAAGTCGATGGTTGCGGTGCCGGATTCAATCGGTACCGATTCCACAGCCAGTGCTGCGTTTTCGGGGAATGCGCTGGTCACTGCGCCTTGCAGATACGGCGCCGGTCCGTCGATGAGCGACTGCACGATGTTGGTCGCAATACCCTGGCGGTTCACGAACCACCGGACATCGGGAACCCAATACTGATAACTACTGCTGTAGAAGTACAGCTCATGCGGTTGCAGGAACGCCTCGGCGTCCGCGGCGGAAATCATGATCCCGCTCGGTATCTCCGCGACGCGCCACTGACCCTGAACCTGTTCCAACCGGACGGTGATCGATTCCGTGGTTCCCGCTGCCACATTGCGACGGATACCCGATCCATCGATATAGGCGGCTACCTCGAGCTGAAGCTGCAGTTCACCTTCGGTCGGCGTAGAACTGATCTTGAAGTCCGACCGGTAAATGGTAATTTCCTCTTCGGGCTCCCATGTCTCTGCCAGGGCGGGAGTGAGAAAAGACCGCGCCACACTGTAGTTGTCGGAGACGCCGATGCCGGCAAAAAGAAAACCGTCGAGTATCTCAGCCGCGCTTGCACCCTCTCGGGGCGGTGGCGGATCGTTGACAAAGCGAGGACCCAACTCATCCTCGGCCGTAGCCTCGATTGTGCCGATCGGCCCTGCTTTGGGGATGGACGAACACGCACTGAGCAGCGAGATGAGCAGGATCAGTATGCTGACTCGCTGCAAGCGGGGCCACGCGTTCATAGCTCGCTCCCGCCCGCGCCATGAAGGGTAGGAACGGCGTCCGGTGTCGTCGGAGATGCCGCCGGACCTGGTGGGAGCGCAGCCTGCCGCGGGGGTAGCGGCAATGGCGAAACCTTCAGCACCGAGTCCCGCCGCTTGGGCAGGGTAAGACGGAAGCAGGAGCCCTCCCCCGGAGATCCCCAGGCCTGAAGCCAGGCGCCGTGCAGCCGCGCATCCTCAGTTGCGATCGACAGCCCCAGACCGCTTCCCCCTGTAGTGCGGGCCCGTGCGGGGTCCGCACGCCAGAAGCGGTCGAACACCCGCGCAGCGTCGAGCGGAGTCATGCCGATTCCGTGGTCCCTTACTGCCACTGCCACGGCATCCGGGTTCGATGCTATGTAGATATTGATGGGCTTCCCTTCGCCATGCTCGAGGGCGTTGACAACGAGGTTGCGCAAGATGCGGTCGATGCGTCGAGGGTCCGCGTCTACGACGCACTTCGTTTCATTCGAGATCACAGTGATCTCAGACTTATGGCTCTCGGCGAGCGGGCGTGCTCCATCAATGACGTGGTGGACGAGCTGGAAGATATCAGTGGCCTCAGCGTCCAGCACAGCCACCCCCGCGTCGAAGCGTGAAACTTCAAGGAGGTCTGCGAGCAGCGATTGGAAGCGTTCCACCTGGTTGTACAGGATTTCGGCCGAGCGCCGGTTGACCGGATCAAAGTCCTCCCGCGCCTCGTGGAGGACCTCGGCGGCCATGCGAACGGTGGTCAAGGGAGTCCGTAGCTCATGCGATACGTCCGATACAAACCGCTGCTGCATCTGGGAGAGCTGGGCCAGCTGGGTGATCTGGTCCTGCAGGCTGGCTGCCATGTGATTGAAGGAGGCTCCAAGCCGGGCTACCTCATCCTCGCCCTGGGTCTCCATGCGCTCCTCCAGCTGACCCGCTGCCAGCTTCTCGGACACCAGCGCAGCGTGGCTGACCGGCCCGACCACGCTTCTGGTGACGAGCCAGACGATCGCGCCGATGGTTACCAGCAAGAGGGTTCCACCGATCCACGTGACCCCGTGGATGTAATCAAGGGTGGCCTGCATGGAGGAGAGGTCGTAAATCAGATACAGCGAGTATTCCGTCTGATCCGGAGGAAGAGTGACCTTGGTTCCGAAAGCGATACCCGGCACGTCGAACTCGGTGCCCGAGGCGGACGTCGCGAGGGTGATCGGCGACCAGTATTGGGCGTCACCGTTCTGGACGGCTTCCGCGAGCTCTTCAGGGATAGCGGAGGACTCCACAAGATTCGAACTTGCGAACGGCGAAACGAAGATAGGGCCTTCCTGATTGGGAACGCTCTTGAGCGAATACTGCCGGGGAGCGTCAGCGCCACCGCCCTCGAGGCTGGGGAGCGTGTCGCGGACGAGCTGCGCGGTCGACTCACGGTCAGTGACCGAGGTCTGTGCGAAAATCTGCTTGACCTCGCTCAGGCCGGCGCTTGCCTCAGCCTTGAACTGCTCCAACCTCTCCTGGTAGAGGCCGTTCGCAATCTGGCTGGAGAGGAACGCTCCAACGGCCACCAGCGCGACGGCGGTGAGCACCAGGGTGGAGGTCACGGTCCTGAACAGCAGTGACTGCCGCCAGCGCCTTGCGGTTTGCGCCATGATGGACTGAATCCATCCCCATCCCCGCGCGGCACCACTTGACGCCGAGCTGAGGGATTGGGCTACACGCCATTCCAAATTACGCTTGTCCCGCCTTATATCCGACGCCGCGAACGGTCAGTACGATTTCCGGGGCCTCAGGATCCCTTTCGATCTTGGATCGAAGCCGCTGTACATGGACATTAACGAGCCGGGTGTCCGCTGCGTGCCGGTATCCCCACACTTGCTCCAGCAGGAGCTCCCGCGTGAAGACCTGCCAGGGTTTGCGCGCCAGTGCAACGAGTAGATCGAATTCAAGCGGCGTCAGGGAGATCGGCTCCCCCGCCCTGGTGACCGAGTGTCCCGCGACATCGATACTGACCTCGCCGATGCGCAGTGTTTCGGGTGCTTTCTGATCTCCGGGCCGCAGGCGGGCGCGGACCCGTGCAACCAGCTCGGCCGGTTTGAAGGGCTTCGGTACGTAATCGTCCGCGCCGGACTCCAGTCCGCGAACGACGTCGGACGTGTCCGATTTGGCGGTGAGCATGACAATGGGAAGGTCTGATTCGTTGCGGATCTGCCTACAAACTTCGATCCCGTCGATCCCCGGAAGCATGAGGTCCAGAAGGACGAGATCGGGTTTGGTACTCCTGAAGACATCAACCGCCTGCGCACCATCGGCGCAAAACACCGGATCGAAGCCATCGTTCCGCAGAACAATGCCGATCATCTCAGCCAGTGCTTCGTCGTCGTCTATGACCAAAATGCGTGCCTTCATAATCCCATATTGTCCCATTGCCCCCACCAATGTCGCATTGGCGCGCATCCCGCACCCGCGGCTTGCCCGCCTTTGTCATCCTAGAGGACGATTTGCGGGCAAATTCGCGAAAAGTACGAGGGAAAGCCGGTCCGATGCAGAACAATGGAACCCGGCCGCCTGCACCGCATCGGTTCGACGCCGGAAACGTCAGTTCCGGTAACTATAGTTCTCGGTGTAGGGGCAATCAGAGGCTGCGCATAAGAGGTCGCGTGTAAACGGCTCCTGTACGGGCGCAGTGACCAACAGACCGGTGTAAGGGGATAGGGATGAGCGGAAACGTTCCGGAAGACCAACCTGAGGACCGCCCATGGCAGTCCCCTTCCGGACCAGCACCGTGGGGTCAGAACCAGCAACCGACGTGGGGGCAGAACCAGGCTTGGCCCTCGGAGCAGGCAGCGCCACACGGGAACCCCGGATGGCCCGTTCCCCCGCCCGGCCAGTTCCACGGGTATCAGGTTCCGCCGAAACCCGGAATCATTCCGCTTCGTCCGCTCGGTTTGGGCGAGATCCTGGACGGCGCCTTCCAGGCTTGCCGCCGCAACCCGCTCTCCACCTTCGGAACGGCCATCCTGTTTCAGGTAATCGTCGCTGTCCTTACTGTTCTGCTCACGATCGGACTCACCGGGTCCCTCGCTACCTTCGACCCCATCTCCGCCTCGTCGGCGGAGGTCACCGGGCTTGTAGCGTCAGCTCTCTCCGTCGGTTCCGTCCTCATTCTGCTGACTTCGGTGGGCGTTCTCATTCTCCAGGGCGTGCTGATCATTCCGATCGCCCGCGCCGTCCTCGATGAGCGCACTGGATTCGCCGAGCTGTGGAAGCTCGCCGGGCGCAGAATCCTCCCTCTCATAGGGCTCGGGGCAATGCTCTTCCTTCTCTGGACCGTCTCCGTTGGCGTACTCGTGGTGATTCTTGTCGGCCTGTCACTGGCCCTTGAGGACGCGGCAATAGCAATTGTCGTGGTCGGTGTACTGGCCGCCGTTGCCGTTGCCGTCTGGCTCAATATCAAGTGGATCATGGCCCCCGCGGCGCTTATGCTCGAGGGCGTCGGGCCCATCGCGGCGCTTCGCCGGTCATGGACCCTCACCACCGGGAACTGGTGGCGGACCTTCGGCATCCTGGTACTGACATCGATCATCGTCTCGATCATCACGCAGGTCGTTGCGGCGCCCGTCTCATTCCTGGCTTTCGGCTTTGGATCATTCACGTCGGCGCCCGCCTCAACCGAAGCAGCGTTGCTCGAATCACTGCCCGTGCTCCTAATCGTTCAGGCCGTGACAGCGGTTTTCACGGCCATTGGCTTCGCATTCCAGGCAGGCGTCACCGCTCTGCTTTATGTCGACCTTCGGATCCGGCGTGAGGGATTCGACATCGTCCTCCTGCGGGAGAACGAGGCGCGTGCGCAGGGTACGTACTCCCCCATCCCCGGTCAGTCACCCCGGGAAGGGTTCGGACACCCCGGGCCGCAGGGCCCGCACGACCGGCCAGAGGTCTAGGCTGCATGGCGGCGGAACAAGCGGGAGCGCTGATCCCTTTCGTCGTGCCCGAACAGCTGGACGCCGAAGAGGCCCGACAACTGCTGCGGGAGGAACTGGCGAAGGGCATCTACCAGGAGGCCGAACCATCGATCCTCGAACGCGCCTGGACGGCTTTCCTCACCTGGCTCGGCGAAGTCCTGAGCCAGATCAGGAGCGTCGATGCCGGACTGGGGACCATCCTGCTGGCAGTGGGCGCCGTCGTCGTCATCATCGCGGCCGTACTGCTGGTGAAACCGCGCCTCAACGCACGGAAGCGCGTTGACGCAACAGTCTTCCAGGAACAATCCCGGCTTGCTGCCCAGGCGCATCGGGGCTATGCAGATTCTGCCGCCCGGGCAGGGAACTGGGATGAGGCTCTCACCGAGCGTTTCCGGGCCATCACCCGGGCCGCGGAGGAACGCGTGATCCTCGATGAGCAGGCAGGGCGCACGGCCGTTGAGGTTGCCCGACTGCTGCAGGGCCTTTTCGCCACGCAGGCAGAGGACCTCGATTGGCTCGCTCTGCGCTTCAACGAAGTTCACTACGGTGCCCGGCCCGCAGCCCGGGCGGACTACGAGAGGGCAGTGGACCTCGATCAGGAACTGCAGCGGACCCAGCCCCGCCGCGAGGCCAACGCCAAGCAGTGGACGGCACCGGTATGAGCGCCACAACGGCGACGAGACATCCACCGGGCGGGGCCAACAAAGAGAGCACCAGTGCCGAAATAGTGGGCGACGGGCAGAGCGTGGGTTCAACCTTTTTCGGAACGCTCAAACAGGCTCGCGGTTGGTTGATTCTGGGCGCCCTCCTCCTGGTCACTGTTCTCATTGGAGCCATCGCTGCCGGGTCCGGGGAGCAGAATCCGCTGTCTCCCGAAAACGCCGCACCGGGTGGGGCCCGGGCCGCCGCGGAAGTACTGGAGCGCGGCGGCGTCGAGGTCATCCGTGCGGAGTCGCTTGAAGACGCCATTGACGCACTGCGGGGATCCGATGACACTCTGCTGTTACACGATCCCCAATCCTGGCTCACGTCGGAGCAATTGGAGTCACTCGGCGGCACTCTCGCTGACCGGACCGTGCTGATCGAGCCAGGCCTCACCATTCTGACCGAGCTGGCCGACGGCGTACGGTCCGCTGGAGTTATTCCGGCTGACATCACAGACCCGCTGCCGGCGAACTGCGCCAACGCGGCTGCGAGGGCAGCCGGCTCAGTGAGCCCCGGAGGCTTTTCCTACCGCGGCGCGGTCACCTGTTTCCCGCTTCCCGGAGAGGAAGGCGGCAACACCGCCGGAACTTTTGTGACCACTGCTGACGGAGAAATCGGCGTCCTGGGTAACGGCGAGATCATCAGCAACGGCCGCATTGACGAACACGGCAACGCCGCACTCACGCTGAGGGTACTCGGCAGCACGGAGACGCTCGTCTGGTACCAACCCACGCAGGATGACCTGGCGGTCACCGCCGGACCGGCTGATCCGCTGGCCCTGCTGCCCGACTTCGTCAACCCGCTGATGCTCTGGCTGCTGATCACCGCCCTGCTGGCTATTTTCTGGAGGGGTCGCCGTCTGGGCCCCCTGGTCACCGAGCCGCTTCCCGTCGTCGTCCGGTCGGCTGAAACCGCCGCAGGCAGGGCACGCCTCTATCAGGATGCAGGAGCGGTGCAACACGCCGCCGAAACGTTGCGCGCCGCAACGTTGACACGACTCGCGGCGGCACTGCGCATACCGCCCGCTTACCCGCGGGCAACCGTTGTGGCGGCCGCCGCCTCTAAAACTGGCAGGGATCCCGCGGAACTTGACTCCCTGCTGAACTCTCAACTGCCGCACTCCGACGCACAACTGGTGCAGTGGAGCCAGGAACTGGACAAACTCGAACAGGAGATTCGTCGTTCATGAATCAGCAATACCCGCACCAACCGGCACTGCCCGTCGATCACCAGGAGCATGATTCAGCGTCCCGCCGCACTGCCACTGGCGGGCAGGGTACGGCCACGGCGGATCCTTCGCGCCACGCGCTTGTCGCTGTGCGTGAGGAGGTTGCGAAGGCGGTGGTCGGTCAGGATGCTGCAGTAACCGGGATGCTGATCGCACTGCTCGCGAAGGGGCATGTCCTCCTTGAAGGGGTACCCGGAGTCGCCAAGACGCTGTTGGTACGCAGCGTCTCCGCCGCGCTCAGGCTTGACACGAAGAGGGTCCAGTTCACGCCCGATCTCATGCCCGGCGACGTGACGGGCTCGCTCATCTTCGAATCCAGAACGGCCGAGTTCACTTTCCGCGAGGGTCCTGTCTTCACCAACATCCTCCTTGCCGATGAAATCAACCGCACGCCACCCAAAACTCAGGCTTCCCTGCTGGAGGCCATGGAGGAGCGGCAGGTGTCTGTGGATGGCGTAACCCGCCCCCTGCCGGAACCGTTCATCGTCGCCGCCACGCAGAACCCTGTTGAGTATGAGGGAACCTATCCGCTGCCCGAAGCGCAGCTCGATCGCTTCCTTCTCAAGCTGACCCTCCCACTGCCCGATCGGGACGATGAAATTGAGGTGATCCGGCGGCACAGTGCAGGGTTTGACCCACGGGATCTGGCAGCCGCCGGCGTGAGGGCAGTTGCAGGAGAAGCGGACCTCGCCGCCGCCAGGCACGCTGTACAGCGGGTTGGTGTTGCTCCTGAGGTGCTGAGCTACATCGTCGACGTGGTGCGCGCAACGCGCTCCGCGCCGTCGTTCCAGCTCGGTGTCTCTCCACGCGGCGCCACTGCGCTGTTGAACACTTCCCGAGCCTGGGCCTGGCTTTCCGGCCGAGACTTCGTCACACCGGATGACGTCAAGGCGTTGACGCTCCCCGCCCTTCGGCACAGGGTCGCGCTGCGCCCCGAAGCACAGATGGACGGGGTCAGCGTGGACAGCGTTCTGGGCAATATCCTCAGCACCGTGCCCGTGCCGAGGTAGATGTGGGGTCAGCATGAGCATCACTGCTCGCCTCGTTGTCCTGGCGCTCCTCGGAGTTATCCCCGTGCTTCTCTATCCAGGCGCCGTATCGATCGCGCTGTGGGTTGCGCTCCTAGTCCTCGGCTGCGCTGTGGACCTCGCTTGCGCTGCTTCCCCGCGGGCTATCGGCGTTCAGCGAAGGTTGCCGGGAACCGTCCGCCTGGGCGAGGAGACAGTCAGTACCCTCACTGTGCGTAACCATGCCAAGCGGACTTTCCGGGGATGGATACGGGAGGGCTGGCAACCGTCCGCTGGAGCCCGGAATCCGGTCCACCGTCTGAGTGTTCCTGCTGGCGAAGGTCGCAATCTTTCCGTCCAGCTGGCTCCGCGTCGCCGGGGTGACCTGTCGGCACACCACGTGACCATTCGCAGTGCAGGTCCGCTTGGACTCGCCG
Source organism: Arthrobacter sp. KKT183 (assembly GCF_055657625.1). Classification (NCBI taxonomy): domain Bacteria; kingdom Bacillati; phylum Actinomycetota; class Actinomycetes; order Micrococcales; family Micrococcaceae; genus Arthrobacter; species Arthrobacter sp. KKT183. The sequence goes on from NZ_CM145770.1 coordinate 2,380,796, forward strand.
CCCGGCAGGTCACCATCCAGGCGCCGGGCACCCTGCGGGTGCTGCCCCCCTTCCATTCCAAGCGCCTCCTGCCGTCGAAGCTGAGGCGCCTGCGTGAACTTGATGGCCGCGCCGCAGTTCAAATACGTGGGGCAGGGACCGAGTTCGATTCTCTCCGGGACTATGTCCGCGGAGATGACGTCCGATCAATCGATTGGCGAGCGTCCGCACGACGGCGCGAAACCGTAGTGCGGACCTGGAGACCGGAACGGGACCGAAGAGTAGTTCTTGTGCTGGACACTTCACGCACCTCAGCGGCCCGGATCGAGGATGAGCCCCGCCTGGACACCGGGATCGAGGCATCCCTCCTCCTCGCAGTGCTGGCACAGCGCGGCGGCGACCGCGTCGATTTCATCGCCTTTGACCGGCGCCCGCGTGCCCGCGTGCAGTCCGGAGCGAAAGGGAATCTGCTCGAGTCCCTGGTCACGGCGATGGCTCCGCTCGAGTCTGAGCTGATCGAAGCCGATTTTTCGCAGATTCCTGCGCAGGTTCGTTCGATTTCGGCGCACCGCAGCCTGGTGGTGCTCCTCACAGCGCTCGATTCCGGCGCCGTCGAGGAAGGCCTCCTTCCGATGTTGCCCGCACTGACCTCCCAGCATGTGGTGGTGATTGCCTCAGTCCGGGACCCGCATCTCGACGAGTTGCGTTCCCAGCGCGGCACTGCAGCGGAAACATACCGCGCCGCAGCCGCTGAACGCGCGCTGCTGGACCGCGCTGCCATCAAGGAACGGCTCCGCCAGCTCGGGGCGGAAGTTGTGGACGAATCCCCGCACGAACTCCCGTCAAAACTCGCGGACCTCTATATCCGGCTGAAGGCGGCCGGACGCCTGTGACCATCGATCCGGCGGGAGGAGTCTTCGACTGCTCCGACGCCGCTCGCCGCCAGGTAAGGAACGCCCGCGCGGGCCTGCCCGCACGTGCTCGATCCACGGCCCGTATTACGCCGGACTGGCCCATACAAAGGAGATGGCTATGACGTCCTCGATCTATCAGCAAGCCCTCGGCGCCCGGTTCAGCCGACTGCAACCCGAGCTTCAGGAGTACTTCAGCCTCCATGAAGACTCGAGAGTGTACGGAACCGGACACGGTACGTTCGACGTGGCAGGAAGCCCTGCCCCCCTCGTCCGACCGTTTTTCGCACTGGCAGCAAAAGAGAACTCGTTTTTCCCGGAGTACGAGAACAACGTGGACTTCACTGTGCGGAACTGGGCCCACCGGGATCCGTTCGGTAGGCCTTCACTGACCGCCCGCCGAGATCTTTCCTTCAGTAACGTGTCTCGGGTATTTGAGGACACCACCTCGTGGGCCGATGGCCGGCTGGTCGATTACCTCGGAGCCCATCGGCGTATGGCCACCGCCCTCACCTGCGAGGTCACGGGCAGCGGCCGCATGCGGATGGTTTCCTCAGCCACCCGCCTGTTCGCCGGGCTCAGGCTTCCGCTGCCCGACGCCGTCGGCGCCCAGGCGTACATGGAGCAGTGGTGGGATAACGACGAGCACCGGTTCCGCATCAAGACCAACGTGCTGCACCGGCAACTCGGGCCGGTTCTCGTGTACGCGGGATGGTTCACCTATGAGCTCACCGAATACGACGGCGGCCTGCCGCCTGACGTGGCGCCGGCTCGCTGGGAACGGCGGACGTAAACGCGCTGCGCACGGCGGAAGCACAGCGAAAAAAGCGTCTCAGGCGTCGGCGATCGCCTGGTTCAGCGCGTCAGCACTCTGATTCAGGTGCGCCAGTACCTTGCGGGCATGAGCCGGTCCCTCTTCTGCCAATGCACCCGCGGGCGTCAGGCGGGTCGAGGCCAGTGATCCCAGGGCCAGCCCGAGTCCGCGCCAGGGACGCAGAAGGGCATCTGCAGTGTCCTGCACCCGCGCAGGTTTGCCGCGGGGAACCCGGACTCCCGCCCACAGCGTTCGGCCGGCTTCGATCAGTTCCGCCAGCGCCTCCCATTCGCTGTGTGACAGTCCGTCGAGGGGAACGGCGATACCTACACCGGGCACGCGCTCAAGCAGTGAAACCTGCCCTCCCGTCCTGAAGGAGAGCACGACGGCGGCAGCACCGGCTTTGCGTGCTCCTTCCGCCAGGAGGTTCCAGGCTTCGACTGCTTCGTGCTCCGGAACGGCGCGCAGCGTACGGTAGCCGCTGGCGGTCGGTATGGTGCCGACGAGGACTCCGTCGATCTGCGGTTCATCCAGTTGCAGTGTGAGCTGGGCGCCCGGGCTCGCAATGGCAGCGCGCCGCAGAAGCGATGCGACTCCGTCAATGAGCGCATCCCGGATGTCGCGCCGGGCTCCGTGGTCGAGCAGGGCACGTTCGCCATGATGGAGGTGAAGGTTTGCAGCAAGTGACAAAGGCCCGTGACAGTGAACTTTGAGCGAGCTCGCGGGACGCTCCTCAGCCCCCACCAGATCGGCAAGAACGTCAAGATCCGTGGACAGCGCGGATACCGCCCGCCGCAGGTCCTTTCCCGGGCGGTCGACCAGCCTCCAGCCATGCGGCTGGAGGTCCACGGGGAGGTCGGCGAGCAGCGCTGCGGTCCGGCCGATCTCGTCACTACCGACCCCGCGGTCCGGTAGGGAGGGAAGGAACGGCAGATTGGGGCTGCCGAGCTCGCCCCGGATTATCCGTTGTGCTTCGACCGGGTCCTGGCCGGGCCAGGATCCGAGCGCCGTGAATGTCACGGCGCTGGTTTCAGGCGCCCCTGCTTCACGTGCCCCTGCTTCAGGCGCCCCTGCGGGATTATTCATCGCGGAGCGAGTGGTTCTGGGAAATATCCTGGTGGTGGCGGATAACCTCGGAGATGATGAAGTTCAGGAACTTCTCCGCAAACGCCGGATCGAGATGGGCTTCCTCCGCCAGTGCGCGCAGCCGGGAGATCTGGGCTGCCTCGCGAGCTGGATCCGCCGGCGGGAGCTTGTGCTCGGCCTTCAGGTGACCCACACGCTGCGTTGCCTTGAACCGTTCAGCCAGCAAATACACAAGTGTGGCGTCGATGTTGTCGATGCTGCCCCGAACTGAGAGCAGTTCCTCCATAACGGCGGGATTCACCTCGCCGGCGAGTGAGCTCGCGGAAGGGTCGAAGCGCCGGGTCTTCTCAGTCATGGTTCCAGTTAAGCAGACCGCGCAGACGCACAGCGCATTATGTCTGCGCAGTGCCCGTTCTCAGCGCGCCGCAGCAAGGTCAGGGCGCTCGAGCGAACGGGCCGAATCCAGCGTCGCCTGCCCCAACACGCGGGTTCCCTGATAGATGACGACCGTCTGCCCGGGCGCGACACCGCGCATCGGTTCAGTGAGCCGAACCACGAGACTCTGGCGGCCGTCGTCGTCGTACTCCACCTGCGCACGCGCGTCGACGGGATCACCGTGTGCACGTACCTGGGCCATGCAGTCGAATTCCTCACCGCTTTCGACGGCGGGGATCGGCAGCCCTGCCCACGACACCTTGATACCGCGCAGCTGGTCGACGGCGAGCATGCGCTCGGGCCCGACCACCACTGTGTTTTCCTTCGGACGGATCTCCAAAACAAACCGGGGCTTGCCATCGGGAGCCGGCCGTCCGAGCTTGAGACCCTTCCGCTGGCCGACAGTAAATGCGTTGGCGCCGGGGTGGGTTCCGATGGTTTCGCCCTCCACGTCCACGATGTTGCCTTCGCTGAGCTCAATCCGCTCCTCCAGCCAGCCGCGGGTGTCGCCGTCGGGAATGAAGCAGATGTCGTGACTGTCCGGCTTGTTGGCGACGGACAGACCGCGACGCTCAGCCTCTGCCCGGACTTCAGCCTTTGACGGCGTTTCAGCGAGCGGGAACATGGAATGCTTCAGCTGTTCGTGCGTGAGCACGCCCAGCACATACGACTGGTCCTTGGCCCAGTCGGCGGCCCGGTGCAGTTCGCGGCTGCCGTCGGCGTTCTCGGTGACCTTCGCGTAGTGGCCGGTGCACACCGCATCGAAGCCGAGGGCCAGCGCCTTCTCAAGCAGAGCCGCGAACTTGATCCGCTCGTTGCACCGCATGCAGGGATTCGGTGTACGCCCGGCGGCGTACTCGGCGATGAAGTCGTCCACGACGTCTTCCTTGAACCGCTCGGAAAAGTCCCACACGTAGTACGGGATGCCCAGGATGTCGCAGGCACGCCAGGCATCGCGGCTGTCCTCGATGGTGCAGCATCCGCGGCTGCCGGTGCGCAGGGTCCCGGGCATGCGTGAGAGAGCAAGGTGGACGCCCACCACATCGTGTCCCGCCTCCACCGCGCGGGCGGCCGCAACGGCCGAATCGACGCCGCCGCTCATCGCTGCGAGTACCTTCATTGTTGTGCGCTCTCCCTAACTGAAGCCTGTTCCTGCGGTCTGAATTGATGATGCGTGCCCTGACATGCCTGCCTTGCGTGCGCGTTGGTACGCTTCCGGCAGCGCGGCCACCAAGGCGTCAACGTCTTCCGGCGTCGATGTATGCCCGAGGCTGAAACGCTGTGCACCGCGGGCCTCGGTTTCGCTCAATCCCATGGCCAGCAGCACGTGTGAGGGCCGCGGGACTCCGGCGGTGCACGCCGATCCGGTGGAGGATTCCACTCCGGCCACGTCCAGCAGGAAGAGCAGCGAGTCACCCTCGCACCCTGGAAAGGTGAAATGGGCGTTGCCCGGCAACCGTTCACGTGCCGGCCCCCGGAGGATGGCCTCAGGCACAACCCGTTCGACGCCGGCAATCAGCCGGTCACGCAGTTCCGCCAGCCGTACGGATTCCCCGGGAAGGTGCGTGACGGCGTCGTCGGCTGCTGCTGCGAACGCCGCGATCCCGGCGGTATCCAGGGTGCCGGAGCGGATGTCCCGCTCCTGTCCGCCGCCGTGCTGGACGGGAGTGAGCTTCACCGACCGGCCGACGAACAACGCTCCCACACCTACCGGACCGCCGATTTTGTGCCCGCTGACGGCCATGGTGGCCAGCCCAGATTCGGCGAAGGAAACCGGCACCGAGCCGAACGCCTGAACCGCGTCCGAGTGGACCGGAATGCCGTGAGCTGCCGCGGCTGCTGTAATTTTGGCGATTGGCTGCAGCGCACCCACCTCGTTGTTCGCCCACATGACAGTGACCAGCGCAATGTCCTCCGCGCCGCCGTCGAGCTCCTGCTGGAGCGCGTCCAACCGGACGATTCCTTCCGCTGTCACCGGAAGCCAGGTGACCCGGGCGCCCTCGTGCCGTTCGAGCCATTCGACGGTGTCCTGGACAGCAGGGTGCTCGACGGCGCTGCAAAGGATCCGGGTCCGCTGCGGTTCTGCGTCACGACGGGCCCAGAAAAGTCCCTTGACAGCAAGGTTGTCGGCCTCTGTACCGCCGGAAGTGAAAATGACCTCGGACGGGTGCGCTCCGGCTGCCCGGGCCAGCGTCTCGCGGGCATCCTCGACAACCCTGCGGGCACGCCGACCGGAGCCGTGCAGCGATGAAGGGTTGCCGCTACGGCTGAGTTCGGTAGTGAGTGCGGCGAGCGCGGGCGCCGAGAGGGGCGTGGTCGCCGCGTGATCGAGGTACACGGGCACCCATCAATTCTACCGTCGGGCGCCATCAAAGCCGAACGGGCGCCGTTGAGTTGGCAGGACACGCCCCGAATAACCGCGCATAGAGGGTTTGTCCTGCCGAAACAACGGCTAGGCACTGGACTGTCAGGAACGACTGATAGAAATGAGCTGTGGAACAGACCCCCGTACATCCCGGCTCACCGCAGTTCGTTCCCCACCTGCTGCATGCCAGGCACACGTTCGGGCAGCGCGTCCTGGACTTCGACCGCCAGATCGCGCTCATGGCGATCATCAACCGCACTCCTGATTCCTTTTACGACGGCGGACGCACCTTCGCGCTCCAGGCGGCAGTCGATGCTTCCCTGCAGGCAGTGTCCGACGGCGCCGACTGGGTGGATATCGGCGGCGCACCCTTTGCCCCCGGTCCGGCTATCCCGGCTGCTGAGGAAGCCGACAGGATTGTTCCGGTGATCCGGGCAGTTCGAGACGCGTCCGACGTCGTCATCTCTGCCGATACCTTCCTCCCGGAAGTGGCGGAGCAGGCCATCAAGGCGGGGGCGAACGTCGTCAACGACACCACCGGCCTGCGTAACCGGGACCTCGCCGCGGTGGTTGCCGAGACCGGCGCGCACGTGATCATCACCCACAGCCTCGCCGAGCCGCGCACCGTACTTGGGCGGCCTGCCTACACGGATGTGGTGACGGAGGTGGCGGATTTCCTGGTTCGGCAGGTAGAGCTCGCTGTCATGCTTGGCATCAGCGAAGACCGCATTCTGGTGGACCCCGGCCACGACCTGAACAAGAACACCCTGCATTCACTCGATATCACGCGCCGGTTCGCCGAAATCGCTGGGCTCGGATACCCCACCCTCGCTGCAGTGTCGAACAAGGATTTCATCGGGGAGACGCTGAACCTGCCCAAGCCGGAACGAGTCGAAGGATCCATTGCCGCGGCCGTCATGTGCGCCGTTGGCGGAGCCCGAATCCTTCGGATGCACAACGTAACTGCGGCCCGTTCCGCCATCAATGTGGTGGAAGCAGCGATGGGCTGGCGTCAACCGGCCTATCTCCGGCACAACATGGGAGATGTCAACCAGCCTTGATCAATCAACTTCTGCCGCACAGCGCAGCCGACCGATCCGACGACGACCTGCTCGAGCTGTACGGTTACCCTGCTGAGCGCCCCTGGGTGCGGTTCAACTTCATCACCAGCCTCGACGGTTCAGCGACGCATCAGGGCGTTTCCGCACCACTGGGCAATGACGGCGACCGACGCCTGTTCGGTCTCCTCCGGCGGGTCAGCGATGTGATCCTGGTGGGGGCGGGGACCGTGCGCGCCGAGGGTTACGCAGGGCCTTTGGTCAGCGAGGAAGACAGCCGGTGGCGTACTGAGCAGGGACTGCCTGCCCATCCTGCTCTGGCGATCATTTCAGGAACGCTGGGGATCGAGCCGGACAGCGATCTGTTCAGGCTCTCTCCGGTCCGCCCCATCCTGGTCACGACCGCGGCCGCGGAGAAGGAGCGCGTGCGTTCCCTGTCGGAGGTTGCGGACGTCGTAAGTGCGGGTGCTGAGAGCGTTAGTGCGCGCACGTGCGTTTCACTGCTGAACGACCGAGGGTTGGGCCGCATTCTCTGCGAAGGCGGGCCCAGTATCTTCGGCGGTTTCCTTGCTGAGGATGCGGTTGACGAACTGTGCCTCTCACTCAGCCCGCTGCTGACCGGTGGCCAGGGCACGCATATCGCCGCCGGCGTTGGCAGCCCCGAGCTCCGTCAGTTGGCATTGGCGTCATTGCTGGAGTCCGACTCTGCCCTGTACGGGCGCTGGATGCGCGCCGACAATCGCTAACGCGGTGGAATCACCGAGATGCCGCTGCGTACTTCTTCGACGGCTGCAGCCAGTTGCTTGTCGGACGGACACGAAACGGTAAAGGCCAACCCAGTCCCCGTTGCCCCGAAGAGGCGCAGCGATACGATACTCGCGGGATCGTCGCCGGCTGCGCCCTGCTCATAGGTCAGGAACTCGATCGATGCCGTCGATTCCGCGGGCGACGCTCCCCATAACCAGTTCGTGGTCACGAGGTACTCCGGCAGGATGCTCGGGTCCAGGAACCGGAACAGCGCTTCGGTGGAGGCTTGGTCATCACCAGCGACCACCAGAGGGCCCTGTGGCGGTGTGGATCGCAATGACGCGGTGCACCCCGCGTCGCTGATGTACACAGACTCGCCGCTGACCAATGATTTCTCCTGCGCCCACCCCGGAACTCTCGACAACCCGTCCGAGAAGGCGACCGTGTCAGCTTCTTCAATGTAGCCGCCACGGTCAAACGTCATGTCATTACCGACGATGTCGGCGCGCGTCAGCGGCGGCAACTCCGAGGAACTCCCGGAGACGGCGTCCGAGGGCGCAGGCGCCGTCGTCGTCGGGCTGGTCGACGCGCTTTCGGCCGGCCTGACGGGCACCTCGATCCGGCATCCGGCGAGCAGCGGCGCAAGGAAGAAAAGAACGGCATATCTCAGAAGCGGCCGATCCCTCCATGCCATCGAAGCTCCCCCTTCCCGCACGACCGCGATCCTCCTGGATTTCAGAAAACCCTTGACAACACCGGCACCTACTCTAGCGAGGACATCTCACGCCGGCTCCCGGAAGGCCAATGGACTGAGCGCAAGCACAAGCTTCAACGGATGACTGCGCCGTGTGCCTCTGCGAGGGCGAGCGCCTGGGAGACGTCGACGACGGCGCCGCGGACATTGAAGTTCTCCGCATCGATCCCCTCAAGGGTGCTCCCGCGGAGGTCAGTGCCTTTCAGACGGGCGCCGCCCCAGGAGATGCTGGTGAGGCGGCAATCTCGGAACTCAGCGTCCCGGAGGTCCGTTCGGGTGAAGTCGGCCTCCGTGAAGTTCACGTCGGAGAAGACGCTGCGCTGCAGGTCGGCCCCCGCTAACGAGACGAACGACCAGTTGCCTCCAACCACCCGAATCGGTTTGAGGGAAGACCCAGTGAAGACGCTGCCCGTGAACTTGCAGCTTTCGAAGGTGGCATCGAAAAAGTTGCAGTGTTCGAACCGGCAATTGTCGAACGCGCTGTTGACATGGGTCGACACGTTGAACCTCACATTGCGGAAAACGCAACCGCTGAAGACGGAACCCTCGCTGCGCATTTCGGTGAAATCGCAGTCCGTGAAGCGCTGACCGCTGTGATCTTCGCGCTCGCTTCCGGTTGCGTACCAGTCCAACCCGCTGTGTACCTCGTTATTGCCCGCCATGCACCTGATGCTATCCGGCCATTTGCCGGAGGGAACGACACCGTTTACAGTCAAGCGCGGAACCTGCGAACACCGTTCCTGATCCTTCTTCGCCACGAAAGGCCACTATGGCAGCCCCCGACCGCACGTACTACGCCGTGCTCGGGGTGAGCAGAAGTGCCACTGCGAAACAGATCAAGGACGGCTACCGCAAAGCGGCCCGGACGGCTCATCCTGACCAGGGGGGAAACGCTGAGCTGTTCCACGAAGTGGCCGTGGCCTACGAGCTGCTTTCCGATCCGGAGCGACGCCGCCGCTACGACCGCACCCTCGGCGTCGAGGATCCGTTGCCCGGAGCGCGGCCGGCGGCCAGGCCGAAGCGGCAGCGAGCACAGGCACCCTCCGAAGCACATGCACAAGCCGCGCGCTACGAGCCCGCTTACGACGCCGGAACGCACCGTCCGCCGTTACCGCTCGCCTTGGCGCAACAACAGGTTCACGGTACGGCCCGCCAGCCCGGTGCCCTTGGCCGGCTTCGGCCGGGCACCACCGCCCGCTATGACGGTGAGCGGGCGACGGCCCGCCTCCTGGAGGCCGGCCTCCTTCCCGGTTTTCCCGGCGTCCGGCTTGTCAACGGGCTTTCGTTCGGAGGGGGTGCCGACGTCGGCCATGCGCTGCTGGCGGGCTACCGCATCGCCATAGTTGATTCCCTGTTGGCGCCGCCGGGGAATTACTCGTGGGACGGACACCGCCTGCGGCATCGCGGCCGCCATGCCGGTGATGTGCGGCTCACCGACACGGTGCGCAAGGTTCAGGATCTGTTCCCGGAGTGCAATGTCCGGGGATGGCTGGCTCTGCACGGCAAGCAGGACAACCCGTTCGAACCAATTGTGGACTACCCGCCCTCGCTGGATCGTTCGGCTCTCGTCTCCGTCCACGTTGCCAACGCCGGAACACTGCTTCGGGAGGTTCGGCGCTTCCTGTCCGAGGGCCCCCAACCCAATACAGTCCAGGTGCCGGTGCTCGCACGCTTGCTCGCCGCTGCCGGGCGCTAGGATTGCACAGTGTTCCGCATCCTCTTCCACACTCCAGAAATTCCCGGCAATACCGGGAATGCCATTCGTCTGGCCGCGGTCACCGGCGCTGAACTTCACCTCATCGAACCCCTGGGCTTCGACCTGGAAGACGCCAAGTTGCGGCGGGCGGGTCTGGACTACCACGACCTCGCCGTTTTGACCGTGCACCCTGACCTGGACGCCGCGCTCTCTGCTCTGGAGCCTGATCGGCTGTTTGCCTACACCTCCGAGGGCACCATCACGTACTCGGACATCCAATACCGTCCAGGCGACGTACTCCTGTTCGGTCCGGAGTCCGTGGGCCTGCCTCCCGAAGTGAAGAACCATGAAGCGGTCACCGCGAGGGTACGGCTCCCCATGCTCCCCTCCCGACGTTCGCTCAATCTGGCCAGCTCGGCATCCATCGTGGTGTACGAGGCCTGGCGCCAGCAGGACTTCAAGGGCGCCCAACTTTCACAATCCATGATGGAGGGCCGTTCGTGACCACGGTAGCTAACCTGTTCGACGACGGCGCCGAGCACTTCGAGCGCTTCGCTCCGGCCCTTTGGAACACCATGGGCAACGCAGTGGTTGCCGCCGCAGATCTGCACATCGGCCAGAGCGTGTTGGATGCCTGCTGCGGAAGCGGAGCGAGCACTATCCCCGCGGCCCAGGTTGTGGGCCCTGACGCGCGAGTTGACGCGGTGGATCTGTCCGCAGGGCTTCTGGCGCTGGCGGCTGCGAAGGCTTCTGCTTTAGGGCTGGACGCCGTCAACTTCACGAAGGCTGATGTCTCCGTGTGGGCCGCTGAACAGACCTATGATGCAGTGCTCTGCTGCTACGGGCTCTTCTTCCTCCCGGATATGGCCGCCGGCGCCCGGCATCTTGCGTCCCAACTGCGCAGTGGCGGCAAGCTTGCCATCAGCACCTGGCAGGACGGCGCCCACGAACCGTTTGTGTCGTTGCTGCGGGAGGCCTGCTTCGAAGAACAGCCTGACCTGCGCGATGCCCCGGTTCCTCCGCCACTTCGGCAAATGGCCGAAATATCCTCAGCCGAGAAGCTGCACTCTTTCCTGGAGACAGTCGGTTTCGGGTCAATCGAAGTGCACACTGCTCCTCTGCAGATCCCGCTGGATGCTGACCTTGCCTGGACCCTGGTGCTGGGGACGGGCTACCGGTTCCTGCTGCCTCCTGATACAGCGGGCAGGGAGCGAGTGCGCAGCCGCTTCATGGAAAAACTGGGCGACGAGCCGACCCTCAATGCCGACTCCCTGATCGCGGTGGCAATCCGTGAATAACACCTGATCCGCCGGACCCATCCACCGCCTCAGCCGCTTCGAACTAGAGGTGTTACCAGTTGTAGCGGATCGGGCACGGAAACCTGCAGAAACGGCGGTCGGGCATGGGCGGAGGAACAGTTGGGCGAAATGTCCTGACCCGCGCACGGGGTCATCATGTTCGGGATAGCCATTCCGGCGCTTTATGCTTGAAACCTATGGATACGCCACGTGTGAGCCGGATTAACCCAGCTCGATCAGACCCTGATCAGGCCGACGCGTCCTCTGGCGCCGCGCCTGACCTGGCTGGTCTGCTGGCTCGGATCGCCCAGCAGGACCAGAGCGCCTTCGCGGAGTTCTACGCCCAGACGTCCCGTCGGGTGTATGGACTGGCCCGGCGCGTTCTGATTGACCCGGAGCTGAGCGAAGACACAACGCAGGAGGTTTACCTGCAGGTGTGGAACATGGCGGACCGGTTCAACGCGGACGCGGGCAGCCCCATGGCCTGGCTTATGACCCTGGCCCATCGCCGCGCGGTAGACAGGGTGCGGTCCGAACAGAGTTCCACTGACCGCGAAGCCCGGTACGGCGCAGCCATGCAGGTCAAGGACCATGACGACGTCGTTGACACCGTCACGCAGCGGCTGGAAGCAGAAGCGGTGGTCCGGTGCCTGGAGACCCTGACCGGCACGCAGCAGGAGTCGGTGCGCCTCGCCTATTACGGCGGGCTGACGTATCGGGAAGTGGCAGAAAAGCTCGGCGTGGCGGTACCCACCATCAAGTCGAGAATCAGAGACGGATTAATCCGGTTGAAAACATGTTTGGGGGTGAACTGAGATGCAGGACAAGGATATGAAGAAGCAGTTTGCAGATGATCTTCGGCAGGACCTGGCCGGCGGCCTGGCCGCCGAGTGGGCTGAGATGTATGCCCTGGATGCTGTGAGCGAAGAGGAGCGCGCCACACTCGAGGACTACATCTCAGCTGCCTCTCCTGAAACCCGTGAGGCGTTCAATGCGCGGGTTCGGTCCACACGCGAGACATTGGCGCAGGCCTATGCAACACAGGAGGACGAACCGCCCGCTGACCTTTTTGCGCGCATCGTCGCGAACTTGCCGGCCGAGGAAGTGTCTTCACCGGCTTCCCCCGTGACCGGCGCTGGGGATGAGCTGGCAGCACGCCGCAGCGCCCGCCGAACCCAGTCACCTGCTGGTCGCTGGTTGCTTGCAGCAGCGGCTGCGGTTGTCGTGGCGGTGGGCGGTGTGACCGTGGCGCAGAATTTGCAGCCTTCCTCTATCCAGGAGCAGGTCCTGCAGGCCGGGGATGTCCAACGTGAACAAATCGCGATCGGTGACACAGGCACTGCTGAACTTGCGTTCTCGGAGTCGAGGGATGCCGCCGTCGTGACCCTCGATGATGTACCGGCCCCACCGGAGGGCAAGGTGTACCAGATGTGGCGTCTTCCTGCCGACGGCGCATCGCCGGAATCGCTGGGAACCATGACCGGCGAGGACGTTGCGCACACCGAGCTCGAAATTGAAGGCATCCGAACGTACAGCGGCCTCGCAATCACCGTCGAACCGGAGGGCGGCTCTGAAACGCCTACCCTCCCGATCGTCGCGCAGATCCCCTTCGACGCCTGAGAGGGAACCCTGGGATGGGCTCCGCGCTTCAGCCGGACTGCCCATCCCGCGCCTGTCAGAACCCGGCGATCGTAGCTTCGGTGTTGACCGGAACCACCTGAAAGACCTCGGCGCTTCGGTCCGCGGCAAGACCGCCGCGCTGTGCATTAGCGGTCAGGAACGCGCGAACAGTGTTGTCCATCCGCTCAAGGTCGGGGTGCTGGCTGGCGTGGAAACGTAACGCCCGCATCTTGTCTTCCACATGGTCAGTCACATCGACGAAGTGGTTTTCGAGCTGCGTGGGACCACCGAAGAACCAGAGCCAGGGCACGCGATACGCGTCCAGTCCGCGCGCAGCGAGATCGGGGAAAGCATAGGGATTCTCCACAGCGGGATAAATCGCGCGGGTGACGGCCTCGCCGCATGCCAGGTGGTCCGGGTGGCTCTTCTGGATGCGCTCCCAGTTCCGCTCAGGGTGCATGGACAGCACGATGTGCGGCCTGACACTCCGGATGAGCTCCACGACGCCGGCCACCAGTTCCAGGCTCGGTTCCAGGTAGCCGTCCCGGTACCCGAGGAAATGCACCGTTTCGACGCCGACCAGCCGGGCGGCTGCCCGCTGCTCCTTTCGCCGCCGGTCAACTATGTCCGGACGATGCTCATCGGAGAAGCCGCCTGCGTCGCCATCGGTCATGATGCAGTATTCAACGACGACGCCGGCCGCGGTCCACTGAGCCACGGTGCCCGCTGCGCCAAAATCAATGTCATCGGGATGCGCTACGAAACAGAGAACCCGGCTTACCCCGTCTTCCGGCCGTTCAGGAACGTCTGGCATGTTCAGCTCCTGCGGTTGTTGATCTCTGCCGTCGCCTGCGGCAAGACAGTTGACAGGTCACCCACGATGCCGAAATCCGCGATGTCGAAAACCGGGGCGTCCGGGTCCTTGTTCACTGCCACGATGACCTTCGCCGTCTGCATGCCGGCCTTCTGCTGGATGGCGCCGGAGATGCCCGCGGAGATGTAAAGCTGCGGGGAGACCGTCTTGCCCGTCTGGCCGATCTGGGCTGAATGATCAATCCAGCCGGCATCCGTAGCGGCCCTCGACGCACCCACAGCACCGCCGAGCGCGTCGGCAAGTTCCTCGACCGGTCCAAAGTTACCGTCCACTCCCCTGCCCCCTGCCACCACGATGCGTGCTTCGTCCAGCGACGGTCGGCCACTCACGGCCCGTTCGGAACGTTCCGTAATCCGTGCTGCGTGGCTGGGCACTGCGACGTGCACCCGGCGAACCTCGGGGCTGGAACCGCCCTGCACTGTTGCGATCTCCACGCTGTTGGCCTTGACCGTGATGATCGGGCACCCGGTGGTGACGGAAGCGTTCACCGTGTAGGAGCCTGCGAACACCGACTTCGTGACACTGAAGTCCTCGCCCACTGCGATGGCATCCGTGATGACACCTGAAGACAAGCGGATTCCGACCCGCGCAGCGATCTCCTTGGCTTCGAACGTGTTGCCAAGGAGCACTGCATCAGCTTTCGCCTCCACCGCTGCGGCTGCCAGAAAAGCCGCCTTGCCCGCCACGAGCACGTCACCGAGCCCGTCCTCTGCAGGCTGATACAGCACGCCGGCCCCGTGAGCGCCGAGTTCTGCCGAAACACCGTCCGTCAGCACTCCACAGAGTGCAACCACCGGCTCGCCCAGCATTCCAGCAAGGGTCAACAGCTCACGATCGGTCTTGTGCAGGTGCTCACCGGGCGTGTCAATGTAAACGAGGACATTTGCCATTCCAAAGGCTCCTTGAGAAGTGGTTGGCTGGGATCGCTGCGCTCAGAGCAGCTTTTGCTCAGCGAGGAAATCAACCAGTCGCCGACCGGCATCGCCCTCGTCGGTGATGATGACGCCCTGCGAGCGTGGAGGACGCTGCTGCGCCTGCTCGACCCGCGTCCACGCTCCGCTGAATCCAACCTCGGAAGCATCGAGTCCGATGTCAGCAAGGGTGAGGGTGGTGATCGGTTTTTTCTTGGCTGCCATGATGCCCTTGAAGTTCGGGTACCGCGGCTCATTGATCTGGTCCGTCACCGACACCACGGCGGGCAGCGTACTCCTGACCGTCTCAGCCACATTGTCGCTTTCCCGGCGGGCGATCAATTGGCGGCCGCCGTCGTCGTGCGTGAGCTCAAGGCTGGACGCGAAGGTGACCTGGGGCAACTGCAGCAGCTCTGCGAGCTGCGCTGGAACCAGGGAGGTCTCACCGTCCGTGGAGGCCATGCCCGTCAGTACCAGATCCGCAGTGCCCAGATGGCGTACGACGGCGGCGAGCGCGCGTGAGGTGCCGGAAGCATCCGAGCCGGCGAGGGCATCATCACACAGGTGGATGCCCTCGTCTGCGCCGATTTGCAGTGCCTTTTTCACGGCGTTCACGGCGGCTGGGGGGCCCATGGTGACCGCCATGACGCGGTGACCGTTTCCGCCCTGTGCTTCAACAAGCTGCAGTGCCGCTTCGAGGGCGTACTCGTCGAGTTCAGACAGAATACTCTCGGAGCGATCGGTGGTGCGGTGCTCGCCGTCGAGATGACGGTCGAACTGGGTGTCCGGTACGTGCTTGACCAACACCGCGATATTCAGCGCGGGAATTGCCTCGTCCATTGCTGCCTTTCCTTCGGCCCATTGCTGCCCGCAGACAAGCTAACCACAAAGGTGTCCTGATCACAGCAGGAATATGACGCAGCGGCAGTCCCCTCGAGAGGGAGCTGCCGCTGCGTGAATCCACCGGGTCATGCCGGCGACTGACCAACCGTTACATCGAGCGTCAGGGTCTCTTCGCCACGGACGAGTTCGATCTGCGTGGACTGCCCTTCAGCGAGCATCCGGACGGCTGCGGTCAGGGCCTGTGGGTCCTCGATCGGCAATTCACCCACCCGGGTAATGACGTCCCCTTCCTGGAAGCCCGCGGTCTCGGCTGGGCTGCCGGGCTCTACGGACTGCACCTGCGCACCGACCGAGAAGGAGCTGGCTCCCGCCGCGCTGTCGGATGCCGCTGCGCCGACGCTCACACCGAGGAACCCGTGCGTTGCTTCACCGTTGGCAATGATCTCTTCCGCTACGCGCTGGGCATAGTTGATCGGGATGGAGAAGCCGACACCGATGTTGCCGGCGCTCTCCCCGGAGCCTGCCGACGCGATCGCGACGTTGACTCCGATGATCCGACCCTGCGAATCCACCAATGCACCCCCTGAATTACCCTGGTTGATTGCGGCGTCTGTCTGGATCACGTTGAGGTAGATGGAGCCCTGGGATCCCGGCTGCGGCGCCTGGGAACCATCAGGCGGGAGGAAGTTGAATCCGTCTCCCGGGGCCTGTTCCGGAGCATCTGACTGTTCTTCAGGAACGGCCGACGACTGTACGCTGATCGTCCGGTTGAGTGTCGAGACAATGCCGTCCGTGACGGTGCCGCTCAGCCCGAGCGGAGCGCCGATTGCTATTGCAACATCACCGACGTTCAGTTCCGACGAATCAGCGAGGGTGGCCGGCTGAAGGTCCGGCGCATCGATCTTGATCACAGCCAGGTCCGAGAGCGGATCAGTGCCCACTATCTGAGCCTGGAATACCCGTCCGTCGTTCGTGCGAACTTCAACGGCAGGGTCCGCAACCTGGCCTCCCAGGGTGACGACGTGCGTGTTGGTGAGGATGTGGCCCTCAGCGTCAAGAATGATCCCTGAACCTGAACCGCCTGACCCGCCGCCGTTCACGGAGATGGTGACGACGCTCGGTGAAGCTTTGGCTGCGGCGCCGGTAATCTCGTTGACGCTTTCGGTGTCATTAACCACAACAGACTGGGCCTGGGACGTGCCGTTGTTGGGTCCCTGGTTGCCCGTCTCCAGCAGGGCGTCTGCTCCGACGGCCACTCCTCCGCCGAGAAGACCGGCCACGAGCATCCCGGTCAGGAACGTACCGGATCCAACGCGCTTTACGGGCCCACGCTGCTTCTTCCCTTGGCCCGCTGGCCGCGCATACGGACCATACCCGAAGGAAGCACCCTGCTGGTGCCCGCCGGCTGCGTGAGTTTCGGGCCCGTTCCCGACCGAATGATATGGGTCCGCCGTCGGTGCGGTGATCGGCTGGTGCTTCTGTTGCGCCGCGGGGAGGTTGGGGTTGTGGCTGGGCGGATTAGTTGGCCGTGGAGGAAGCGGTCCGTTGTAGGAACCGGTTGTGTTCTCGGTCATCGGTTGTCCTTTCACTGATGCTTCTAGAACTATGGCAAAGCAATCTGTACCCGCGACTGACGTTGCCTGTACGGCGGCTGTGAGCCCACCGGACGACCTCGTTCTTCATTCTCCCGCAAATGGGAAAAAGCCGGTTACGGTGCAGGTCCTGGAGCGGTTTCGCTCGCGGCATAGCCCACCCGGTGGACTGCCCCCAGAGCGCACCATAGAATCGCAGTCAGGCGAACCCGGGGGATCTGTGCCTTGCCAACGGCTGTTCGCCAGTTCCCGGAGCGCCCGGCGGACACTGCTGAAGGGTTGTGAATGAAGTCGAGCATTGCACGCATCTGCTCCGCCGTGGGTGTAGGAACAGCCGCCCTGCTGAGCCCTTTGGTTGCCGCTCCCGCCTATGCCGTAGATCCTGTTGATTTCAATTCCCAAACGGTGGTTGACCAGGCGGACGTCCTCTCTGATTCCGAACAGCAAGAGGTTGAACAGTCGATCGAACAGCTGCAGGCTGAGCACGGCTACACCCTGCATGTCGCCTACGTTGACTCCTTCACCAACCCGTCGGACGCCAAACAATGGGCGATAGCCACTGCCGAGACCAGTAGCTTGCAGGCTGACGATGCAATCTTTGTGATCGGCGTCGACGATCGGACAGGCGGCCTCCTTGCGGACAGTTCGAGCGTTGTGGATGACCAGTCGAACGGGATCTACCAGAGTTTCGCCGTACCGGAATTGGAGAACGACGACTGGACGGGCGCTGCTGTCGCTGCAGTCACCGGGGTTGATCAGGTTCTCGACGGCGGCACCGTCAGCCCTGCCGGAACGTCCGGTGACGGAGGAGGAGGTTCGTTCCTCTTCATCGGAGGCCTGCTCGTCCTGGCTGGTGTGGGTGGATACTTCTATCTCCGGTCGAAGCGCCGTAAGCCGGACGCACAGGAGCAAAACCGGCACCCTTCAGAAATCGAGTTCGGACCCGGCCGCGGGGCCGACGGTCAGGTTCTGGATCCGTTGGCTTCACTGAGCGTGGAGGACCTGCGGCTTCGCGCGGGAAGCCTGCTGATAGCAGCGGACGACGCCATCAAATCAAGCGAGCAGGAAGTCGGGTTCGCGCAGGCCCAGTACGGCGATGAAGCAGTCAAGCCGTTCGCGGCGGATATCACCGCAGCGAAGGCCCATATGAGCGAGTCATTCAAGCTTCAGCAGCAGCTTGATGACCACATTCCGGACACAGAGGAAGACCAACGGAAGTGGCTTGGTGACATCATCCGCCGGTGTGAGTCGGTTAATGCCAGCCTGCAGGAGCACAAGGCAGATTTCGACGCCCTGCGGAAGTTGGAACGCAATGCTCCGCAGGCCCTGTCGGATGCACAGGCTTCCGCGAACGATGTCGGAACGCGGCTGAACGCGGCTGAACGTACGTTGCGAGAGCTCCAGGGACGGTACGCTATCTCGGCGACCGCGCAAATCGAGGACAACGTGGTCCAGGCGCGCGAAAGGCTGCAGTTCGTTGACAATGCCGCTTCCACAGCACAAAGGCATCTGTCCGAGGGCAACACCGGTGCCGCCGTCGTCGCCGTCCGAGCCGCCGAAGAAGGTGTCCACCAGACCAAGGTCCTGCTGGAAGCCATCGATCGCCGTGCCACGGAACTGGACACTGCCGAACGCGAAATGGAACGGGCCGTCTCGGATGCGGCCCAGGATGTTGCGCAGGCCCAGGCCATGGTTGCTGCCGGCTCCAACCCTGAACTCGCCGGCCCGGTAGCAGGCACAACGGCAGCGTTGGAATCGGTGAAACGGGAGATCGCGTCGGGCAAGATAGACCCCGTGGCGCTCCTCCAGCGAGTCGAGACTGCGCATACGCAGCTCGACGCCGCCATCGGCGGAGTCCGTGATCACGCAGAACAGACCCGCAGGGCACGCGAAAGCCTGCAGCACACCATCATGGCCGCCCAATCACGGATCTCAGGTACGGCGGACTACATTCGTGCCCGGCGCGGCGGCGTGGGCAGTGAAGCCCGGACTAGGTTGGCGGAGGCGGAGCGCAACCTTGACTATGCGATGCGCATCCAGTCGGATGACCCGGTGACGGCGCTCTCCCATGCCCAGCAGGCTGTCGCTTTGGCCGAACAGGCCGGTCAGATCGCGCAGAGCGATGTGGACGGCTTCGGTGGACGTATGGGCGGCTTTGGAGGCGGCGGTATGTTCGGCGGCCGCGGGGACGGCATGGGCGGCGCACTCCTCGGCGGCATCCTCATTGGTTCCATCCTCAACGGAGGCGGGCACGGCGGAGGATTCTTCGGCGGCGGCGGCGGGTTCAGCGGAGGCGGTGACGCCGGCATGTTCGGCGGCGGCGGATTCGGTGGTTTCGATGCCGGTGGCGGCGGATTCGGTGACTTCGGGGGCGGCTTCGGAGATTTTTAGGTGAGCGACCTCAACAGGCAGTGAACTACTCAGGAAGATCGAAAGGTAACCCATGGTAAAGCAATCAATTTTCGGACGTATCGCAACACTGGCGAAGGCCAACATCAACGCAATGCTGGATCAGGCTGAAGACCCGCAGAAGATGTTGGACCAGATGGTCCGCGACTACTCGAACAGCATCGCCGAAGCCGAAAGCGCGGTGGCCCAGACCATCGGTAATCTGCGCATGCTCCAGGAGGACTACAACGAGGACCGAGAGAACGCCCGCAACTGGGGCAACAAGGCGCTCGCGGCCTCCAAGAAGGCCGACGAGTACCGTTCGTCCGGCGATGTGCCTGACGCGGAGAAGTTCGACAATTTGGCCAAGGTTGCTATTCAGCGTCAGATCACCGCTGAAAATGAGGCCAAGGGCGCAGAGCCCACGATCGCGTCTCAGACGGAAATTGTGGAAAAGCTCAAGACCGGGCTGAACCAGATGAAGGGCAAGCTCAACGAACTGACCAGCAAACGCGATGAGCTCATTGCGCGTTCACGCACGGCCGCAGCACAGGCGCAGGTGCATGATGCCATGAAGAGCATCGACTTCATGGACCCGACAAGCGAGGTAGGGCGTTTCGAGGAGAAGATCCGTCGTGAAGAGGCTCGCGTTCTCGGTCAGGCAGAACTTGCCAATTCGAGCCTTGACGCCCAGTTCGAGAGCCTTGAGGACCTCGGCGAGCAAAGTGAGATCGAGGCACGCCTCGCCGCCCTGAAATCAGGCGGCTCCGGAGCCGAGGCGCCCTCTGCCATCGAGCAGGGTGCGGACAGCCCGAAATACTGATTCACCACTCGGCATACGGCGGCGGTTCGAGCCTCGAACCGCCGCTGCTCCCGTTAAAAGTTCGCCAAGCCGCCGGTAGATTGGCTTTATGGCTCTGACCCTGGTGTGGCTCCGCGACGACCTGCGCATCGCAGACAATCCTGCCCTGCACGCTGCTGCAGAGCGTGGCGACGTCGTCGTCTGTTATGTGCTCGATGAAGTGAGTGAGGGAATTCGGCCCCTGGGCGGCGCCAGCCGCTGGTGGCTCCACAACTCGCTGTCCTCGCTCCGCAGTGCATTCGAGGATCAGGGGATTCCACTGGTGCTCCGATCAGGTCCCGCAGCGGACGTGATCCCCCGCCTGATCGAAGAGTCCGGGGCGGATGCTGTCTTCTGGAACCGCCGGTATGTGCTCGCTGAGAGAAACGTTGACGCTGCACTCAAGGGTTCCCTCAGCGACGAGGGGTACCAGGTGCACAGCTTTCAGGCGAACCTGTTGTTTGAACCCTGGGAAGTCACGACGGGCAGCGGCTCCCCGTACAAGGTCTTCACCCCCTTCTGGCGGGCGTGCCGTAACCGTCCCGCGCCACGGGAACCCCTTGATGGACCGACAGTGCTGCGCGGTCCGAACGTCGACTCGGAGGACCTCGACGAGTGGCGCCTCCTCCCCGACACGTTCGACTGGGCAGGTGGCCTCAGACAGACGTGGACGCCCGGAGAGCTGACAGCGCAAGCGCTCCTCGATCGCTTCGTGACCGGCACAGTTGACGGATACGCCGATGCCCGCCAGCTGCCTGACGTTGAGGGAACCAGCCGCCTCTCCCCGCACCTGAGGTTCGGCGAGATCAGCCCATTCCAGGTCTGGCACTCTGCCCGGGCCGCATCCACCTCCGCGACCGCCAGTGACCTCGCGATCTTCACCCAGGAACTCGGCTGGCGTGAGTTCTGCTGGCAGTTGCTCTACCACCAGCCACGTCTGGCCACAGAGAACTACCGACCGCAATTCGACGCCTTCCCGTGGCAGCAACCGGACTCCGACGAACTTGATGCCTGGCAGTATGGGCGAACCGGTTTCCCTTTGATCGATGCAGGCATGCGTCAGCTTTGGCATACCGGATGGATGCATAATCGGGTTCGTATGGCGGTCGGTTCGTTCCTTGTGAAGAACATGATGGTGGACTGGCGTGTGGGCGAACAGTGGTTCTGGGACACCCTGGTGGATGCGGATCCAGCCAACAACGCGGCGAACTGGCAATGGGTGGCAGGCTCCGGCGCAGACGCCGCACCCTACTTCCGGATTTTCAACCCCGTCACGCAGAGCAAGAAGTTTGACCCGGACGGCGGTTACCTTCGTCGATGGATTCCGGAGCTGCGCTCCGCGCATAAAGTTCATGAACCCTGGACGGATCTACCGGCCGGCTATCCTCCGCCGCTGCTGGACCTGAAAGTCTCGCGCGAACGGGCGCTCAATGCGTATCAGGACCTTCGCCAGGACTGACTTCCTTCATCGACCGACGTTTGAGCACCTGCGGTACGGCCACCCACAGCGCCAGAATCGTCATGGACAGACCGATGGCGCTCACCGTTCCCGCCGTCCGGCTCAACACGATGTCGAAGACCAGACCGGTTGTTCCAACGAGGACGAGGGCCACGAGGACCATTGTGGTCCTCAGGATGCGATGGGCATGGCGTACCAAAGCCTCCTTGATGCGCAGCCGGAAGAAGGTCCGGTGCAGGATCACAGTACCGAGCAGCAGGGCCGTGATCAGGGCGGACAACACGACGAGCACGAGATAGACCGCGATCTGAAATGAGTCCAGCTCCGTGAAACGCGACTGAAACGGCAGTGTGAGCAGGAAGCCGGTGAGAATCTGGATACCGGTCTGGAGTACACGAAGTTCCTGGAGTATCTCAAGCCAGTTCCGGTCAACACGCTGGAGCGCCGTCTCCCCGCGTTCCTTATCCTCACCCACAGCGCCCTGCTCGATCATGGACATAGTGTAGGTGAGCCGGGCACGCAAAAGGGCGCAATGATGCGGGAATGACGAAGGTCCCGGAAGCCAAGCTTCCGGGACCTTCGTTTTCTAGTTGCGGGGGCAAGATTTGAACTTGCGACCTCTGGGTTATGAGCCCAGCGAGCTACCGAACTGCTCCACCCCGCGGCGTGATTACTACTCTACCCGCCGCGGGGGCGGATCCCAAATCGGGATCCAGATGCATTATTCGGTGGCTCCTCCGGACGCTTCAGACAAACGCGTTTCGGCATCCAGTGCCCGCTGCAGTGCCTGGTCGAGCCGCTCTTGTGCCTCACCGTAGGCAGCGAAGTCGCCCTCGGCGAGCGCGGTCTGGCCCTCCTGGATTGCCGCGTTCGCTTCCTCCAGCGCCGCCCGGAGATCCGCTGCCGGATCACCCGTGCCCGGCTCTGCGGGTGTGGTGGGCTCCTCCGTCGGCTCCTCCGGGGATTCGTTCCCGGAATCCGAGCCCACCAGCGGCGCAGGCAGATCAGGGGTCTCCCCCACATTCTCGCTGTCTCCGGTCACAGCGCCGGAGTCTCCCTGGAACACCTGGTCCAGTGCTTCATCCAGGGTGGGCGCAAAGCCGACCTGATCACCGAAGCTCACCAGCACACGCCGCAGGACGGGGAAGGACGAGTCCCCCGAGGACTGGACGTACACCGGCTGCACGTAAGCGATTCCGCCACCGATGGGCAGCGTCAGGAGATTACCGCTGATTACTTCGGAGGCGCCCTGGCGCAGCAGGTTCAGCTCCTGCGAGACCTCAGTGTCCGAGTTGAAGAGGTTTGCCGCCTGGCCCGGCCCGACGGCGGAGTCCTGACCGGACGAATCGAGCAATCGCAGGGTTCCATAGGTTTCTGCCTTGACACCGGGTTCACCGGTACCGGCGTCACCGTCCGCTGCAAGGAAGCCGTAAAGGATGTTGCGCGGTTCCTGGCCCTCCGGAACAAATGGAATGAACGGAGTGGTCAGTGAGAAGCTGGCCGACTCCTGATCGGGCATCTGGAGCGAGAGGTAGAACGGAGGCTGCTTGACGTCCTGCTCGCCTTCTTCCAGCGTCGGATCAACCGGTACAGCCCACGCCTGGTTGTTGCTGTAGAAAGGCTGGGTCTCTGTCACGTGGTAGCGCGCGAGCAGCTCCCGTTGGACCTTGAAGAGGTCCTCCGGGTACCGTACGTGCGCCATCAGGTCAGCCGACATCTCGCTGTACGGTTGCAGCGACGTCGGGTACACCTTCTGCCAGGCCTTCAGAATGGGGTCCTGATCATCCCAGGCGTAAAGATCAACCGAGCCATCGTAGGCGTCAACCGTGGCTTTCACCGCGTTACGGATGTAGTTCACCTGCTCAGCAGGCAAGGCGGTGGCGACACCTTCGGCGGTCAGGGAATCCACTGTGGCGGACTGAAGTTCCTGCTGAGTGGAGTACGGGTAGTCGGACGTTGTGGTGTAACCCTCGATGATCCATTTGACGCGCCCATCAACGATGGCCGGGTAGGTGTTGCTATCCAGCGTGAGGTAAGGGGCAACCTTCTCCACGCGCTCAACGGGATCACGGTCATACAGGATCTGGGATTCGCTCGTTACCTGGTCCGACAGGAGTAGATCCGTGGACTGGAACTTGAGTGCATACACCAGCCGGTTGAAGAAGTTTCCCACCTGCGGGCCGCCGTCGCCCAGGAACGTGCTGCGGGCCTCCTGGTCGGATTCCTCCGTCTGGGGCCGGTCGATCTCAAGTGGCGTGGCTCCCTCTGGAGCACCGACGATCGAATACTCCGGTGATTCCTCACCGAAGTAGATGCGCGGCTCAAACGTGCTCTCATCCCCCAGCAGGCCCGTGGTCGGGATACCTGACTGAATGAACTCGGGGCGCCCGTCCGGTTCCACGGTTGAACCGGCTGCTGCAACCACGCCGTAGCCGTGCGTGTAGTAGACGTGCTCGTTGATCCAGCCATCCGGAACACCCGCGGTGTTCAGTTCGCGGACTGCAATAACGGTGTCCTCGATCTCGCCGTCGATCTCGTAGCGGTCGACGTTCAGGATCTCCGGGAACTGGTAGTACTGGCGGAACTGCTGGAGCTGGCTGAAAGCGTCGCTCACAAGGTTGGGGTCCAAAAGGCGGATGTTGGCTGTTGTCTCGCCGTCCTCGTTCAACGCTCCCTCCTGGGGAACTTCCTCAACCCCATAGTCATTGACCTGCACCTGGTCCAGGCCGTAGGCAGCTCGAGTCATCTCAATGTTGCGCTCAATGAACGGCTCTTCCCGGCTGAACTCCGACGGAACAACCTGGAACCGCTGGATGACCCACGGGTATACGCCGCCGGCGAGGATAGCAGTGATGACCAGCATGGCCGTACCGATCACGGGCAGGCGCCACCGGCCAATCACTGCGGAAATGATAAACAGGACCGCAACAATGATGGCGGCGGCGGCAAGAATCGCCTTGGTTGGGATGACTGCGTTCACGTCGGTGTAGAGAGCGCCAGCCCATTTACCGTCGCTGCTGATGACGGTGGAGTAGCGGTCAAGCCAGTAGTTGACGCCCTGCAGGATCAGGAAGAGTGCAGCCAGTACCGCGATGTGCGTCCGGGCTGCCTTGCTCGTGAAGAGACCTTTCTCCTCAAGGCGGATGCCACCGTACAGGTAATGCGTCAGTACTCCGGCGATCCCGCTGATGACGATGACGCTCACCAGGAACCCGAGCAGGAAGCTCAGGAACGGCAAAGTGAAGACGTAGAACCCGATGTCCAGCCCGAATTCCGGGTCCGTCTCTCCGAAGGGCTCCGAATTGAAGAACAGGAGCATCCGTTCCCACTGTGAAGACGCTGCGGTTCCCGCAAACGCGCCGAGCACAACGGGAATGCCGATCATGAGCAGTCTGCGGATCGGTTCGAGCTGGGCCTGGTAGCGGTTCAGGTTGTCCTGGACGCTGCTGTCGGGAGCGTAAATGGGCCGTGAACGGTAGGCGATACGCAAGCTGAAGTAAACGCTTGCGCCCATGATGAGGAAGGCAGCCACGAACAGGCCGATCCGCGAGAGGTTCTCGGTGACAAATACTTCGAGGAAGCCCAGCTGGTTGTACCAGAGGACATCGGCATAAACCTGTGAGAAATACACGAAGCCGACGACGAGCAGACCGAGAACGATCAGGGTCGGTACCAGCGGCCCACGCCGCCGGGGTGGGGAGGAATATGGTTGGCTTGGTCTGCTGCCGAACGGGCGGTCAGGTCCGGATGTCACTATTACCTCATCCTTGGGGGTACGGGAGTGCTGGATGCGCAGCGGCGCACGGTCCACTGTTGTTCATTCTGCCCTGTGCACGTCTGGCCCACACAATTCAGTTCCGCCTGAACCGCGGCGCCCCGGAATCGTTTCTCAATCGTGTCCAATCCGACTATGCCTGTCAGGCGGGATCCTCACATGAGGGGAGCTGCGCGCCGTCGTCGTTATCTTCTCCCAGCGTCCGGACGGCGGTGACGGCGTCGTCCAGGGTTTCCACGCGGATGACGCGAAGACCGTCGGGAATATGGCCAACAACTTCAGTGCAGTTTGCGGCGGGCGCAAGAAATACCTCGGCACCCGACTCACTGGCACCAACCAGCTTTTGGCGGATGCCTCCAATGGGCCCGACGGCACCGGATGAGTCGATCGTTCCGGTTCCGGCGAAGTGCCTCCCGCCCGTGAGCTGCCCCTCGGTCAGGGTGTCGACGATCCCGAGGGCGAACATCATGCCGGCAGACGGGCCGCCGACATTGTTCAGGGCAATGTCCACCTCGAAGGGGAACTCGAACTCGGACATCAGAAAAACGCCGAGCTGATAGTCGCCGGACTCCCCCAGCAGCGGCTTCACGGACTCCACCACCGTTTCACCGTTTCGGGCCACAGTGATGTCAACGCTTTTTCCACCCGCTGCATTCAAGGCTTCCTTCAACGGCTCCAGCGACTCGATAGGCTCGCCGTCGATGAGGGTGAGCTGGTCGCCTTCCTGAAGGATGCCTTCAGCGGCCGAGTCCGGGGCGAAGCCTACGACTGAGAGCGTCTCCCCGTACGGAATTTCCAGGTGAGCGAGCGCAGCGGCCACTGCGGATTCCTGCGAGGATGTCATAGCCTCCGCGTTCTGCTCCTCAATGTCCGATTCCGAGACATCCGGCGGGTAGACCAGTTCGCGCGGTGTGACTGCCTGTGCGGGATCCGCCCAGGCACGGAAAGCATCGAAAACGCTGATTGTCTGCCCCGGTCCTCCGGCGACGAAGACGGTGGTCAAATCCAGCGCACCGTCCGTCGGGAAGGTTTCCCTGCCTTCGACGGTGATCAACGGTTCACCGTTAACCTCCCCGATGGTGTTGAAAGTGGGACCGGGTGACTCGACCACGTAGGGAGACGGCAACAGAACAGCCGTTGCCCCGAGGCCCAGCGCGAGCAGCCCTGATACCGCCATGACGGTGAAGCGGGGATCCCTTTTCACGGCATCATGCTTTGGCCTGTTGGTGTCCTGGGAAAGCGGCTGGGTCAACGGATGTCACCTTTGGATTGGGGGCGCCGCAGGTCACCCCGGCGGACGGGATGTCAGGGCTTCACATGCCAAGCCTACAAGCCCGCTCTGCGCGCTTTGCATCGGAACAAACGTTGCTTTGCCTAGAGCGAACTCGCGCAGGACGTGCGGGACAAGTCTGGGACGTGCCGGTAACGTTTGAGATCCTGACTGACCAGTGCTGCAGCTCGCTACGGCAACTGTAAGTGCCGGGGTTTGCTCCCATTCAGCACCATACGAGCACAATCCGACCAAGTTTCGATCAAGGACCGGTGGTATCGATGAGCTCCAATCCGTCGAACAACGACGACGACACTCCCAAGGATCCGCTTTCCGAGATGCTCGAACGCTTGATGGGCGGCAACATGCAGGGCATGAACCCCCAGGAGATCGCGAAGGCGGCCGGTCTTCCCAATGATCCGCAGGCCATGGCGATGATGATGCAGCAGGTCCAGGCCATGTTTTCCGCACAGTCTGAAGGCCCAGTGAATTGGACGATGGCCAGGGATCAGGCGCGCCGTGCAGCTGCGACGGGCGGCGACCCGTCGGTGGGCAGCAAGGACCAGCGTGAAGTTGACGAGGTACTGCGGCTGGCAGAAATGTGGCTGGATCCAGTCACCGACTTCCCGTCCACCGCTCTCCTTGGGAAAGCGTGGTCCCGCGCGGAATGGGTCGAGGCAACAATGGAGACCTGGAAGCGGCTGACTGAACCGGTGGCGACCAGCATCGCCCTCGCCCTTTCCAACGCGATCACCGAGCAGATGCCGGAAGAGATGAAGACCATGATGGGCGGAGCCACGTCCATGCTGCAGAACATGGGTGGCGCGATGTTCGGAATGCAGTTGGGCCAGGCTGTCGGCGCACTGTCCCGTGACGTGGTGAGTTCCACGGACATCGGCATACCTTTGGCGGAGAACAGCATGGCGCTCCTGCCTGCCAACGTCGCCGCATTCGGGCAAGGCCTGGACATCTCCGAATATGATGTTCGACTGTTTCTTGCCGTCCGGGAAGCTGCCCATGTGCGGCTCTTCACGCAGGTGCCCTGGCTGACCGGACACCTGCTCGGCGCAATCGAGAGCTACGCGCGCGGAATCCATATCGACATGTCGAAGATCGAGGAAGTTGCCCGCGACATAGACCCGTCGAATCCGGAGTCACTGCAGAGCGCCCTTTCCGAGGGTGTTTTCATGCCCGAGCGCACACCCTCGCAGGACGCCGCACTCGCCCGGCTGGAAACCACGCTCGCGCTTGTTGAAGGCTGGGTGGATGAGCTCACCGCGGCCGCTACCGCCAATCTCGACTCATCGGTCGCGTTGCGCGAAGTGGTTCGGCGCCGCCGGGCAACGGGAGGACCGGCAGAAAACGCCTTTGCGTCACTTGTCGGCCTCGAGTTGCGTCCCCGACGTCTCCGCGATGCGGCAGCCCTCTGGAACCAATTGCGTCAGGAGCGCGGGATTGACGGGCGGGATGCAATTTGGCAGCACCCTGATCTCCTGCCTACGCCGGAGGATCTCGATGATCCGGCGGGCTTCAGCAAGAGGCGCCAACTGGCCGAATCCGCCGACGCCGACGTGGATGCAGCGCTGGAGAAGCTGCTCGCGGGCGGGTTCGAGTCCCCTGCTGACGAGGATCCGGCGACGACAGACGAAACTGACTCGGAAGAGGGCGACGGCGGTCCAACAAACAAGGACGACGACCCGCGTTGAGTGGGTAGGTTTTGCCGGTCAGCCCCTCAAGCGGTCCTGTCGGTACTAGGTAGTGGGAGCTAGCGTCCGCTGAGTCCGTGGTCCGCCGCGTAAGCCGCGCCAAGCAGGAACGCCTTGGCTGTTTCAGTGTGAGGGTAATTGTCCAGGAGCGCCCAGAAGGTCCCGTTGTGTGAAGGCTCGATCAGGTGCGCCATCTCATGCAGGATCACATAGTCGATGACCCAATCCGGCATTCCCTGAAGCTTGTGCGACAGCCTGATGGCCCGGGCAGCCGGAGTGGCAGATCCCCAGCGCGAATTCTGGTTGGTAACCCACCGGATGCTGTTGGGCCTCGCGCGTCCTCCCAGGAACCGAGCCGACAATTCTGCAGCGCGCTCGACCAGCCCGGTATCCGAGTGCGTGGGCTGGACGGACTTTGCGTGAAGTTTGGCAACCATTCGTTCGACCCACTGCTTTTCCTGTCCGGCGGTGAAAGTAGCTGGAATCGAAACGACCGCAACTCCGTCCCGCAGATCCACACTGACGGTTCTGCGGCGACGGGCCGAGCGGCGCACTTCCACCGGATAGGGTGCAGTATCCGAGCTGATGGGGAGCTTCTCCTCCTCGGCTGCCCATCGATCCTGAGGGCCGCTAGGCTCTTTCCGCGAGGACACTCAGCACCGACTCTCCGTAGCGGTCCAATTTGGCCGGCCCCACCCCCGCGAGTTGCGCAAGCTTCTCCAATGAATCAGGGCGGGCTTCTGCAATGGCTACCAGCGTGGCGTCCGTGAAGACAACGAATGCGGGGACGTCAGTTTCACGCGCGGCGTTCAGACGCCACTGGCGCAGTGCTTCAAACGTCTCCTCGCTGTAGTTCGCCGGGCAGTCGCTGCAGCGCCCGATCTTTCGTTCTGCCCCAGAACCCAGCACCTTCCCGCACGTGTGGCAGTGCGCTGGCGCCGATACCTTCCGCTCCCGGCGGGGTATGGGCTGCCGGAATGGACGCGTGCCTCCGGAATCCGGGCGAAGACCATCCAGGAACCTGGATGGTTTGCGTGACGCGCGGCCGCCCGGGGTGCGGGATGTGGACCAGGACAGGCCAAGGTGCTTGCGTGCACGAGTGATGCCGACATAGAGGAGGCGACGTTCCTCGTCGACTGCGTCAGGAGTGTCGGCGAAGGAAATCGGCATCAATCCCTCGCTCAATCCCACCAGGAACACCGCGTCCCACTCAAGGCCTTTCGCCGAGTGAAGCGATGCAAGCGTTACGCCCTGAACCGTGGGGGCGTGTTGTGCTGCTGCCCGTTCTTCAAGCTCGGCGACGAAATCCTGCAGCGTGAAACCCTGCGCTGCGCGGGCCTGGTGAAGCTCGTCGGCAAGCGATACTAGCGCAGCGAGCGATTCCCACTTCTCCCGCACAGCGCCGGAGCTCTGCGGTGCAACTTGGGTGTAACCCAGGGACGCGAGGACATCGCGGACCAGCTGAGGGACGTCGTCATCTGTTGCCACCCGTGCTGCAGCACGCAGCTGCAGCAGGCTGTCGCGCACTTCACGTCGGGCGAAGAACCGCTCGGCACCCCGCAACTGGTAACCGATTCCCGCGGCGGCGAGCGCCTGCTCATAGGCGCTGGACTGGCCATTGGTCCGGTAGAGGATCGCGATTTCGCTCGCGGGCACGCCGTCACTGAGCAGGCGGGAAATCCGGCGGGCGACCTCCGCTGCCTCAGCCTCGTCATCGCTGCACTCCGTGAAGGTAGGAGCCGGGCCGGGCGGGCGCTGTGCAATGAGTTGAAGTGGCGTGGCCCACGTGCCCGTCCCGCCGCGGCGCCCGGCTTCCGCAGTGCGCGCCGCGAGCAGTGCGTTGGCGAGATTGACGACCTGTGGTGTCGATCGGTAGTCCCGGACGAGCTTGATGACTTCTGCCTGCCGGTACCTGCCGGTGAAATTCAGGAGGTGCGAGCTGGTGGCACCAGTAAACGAGTAGATGGTCTGGCTGGCGTCACCCACTACGCAAAGCTCTTCCCGTTCGCCCAGCCACAGATCCAGGAGCCGCTGCTGAAGCGGCGAAACGTCCTGGTATTCGTCCACCACAAAGTGCCGGTACTGCCCGCGCACTGTTGCTGCCACTTTCGGGTCTTCCTGCAGGATGCCGACGGTGATGAGCAGCACGTCCTCGAAATCGATGACGTTGCGGTCCACTTTGAGGTCTTCATAGGCACTGAACAGCCGGGCCACAGTTGTGGCATCCATGCCTGCCGGTTCCGCCCGGCCGTTCGCGGACTCGACATAGGTATCCGGTGTCAGCATGGATACCTTGGCCCACTCAATTTCAGCAGCAAGGTCGCGGATTGTGGCGCGGTCGGTGCTGAGCCTCAGCCGCCGCGAGGCTTCGGCGATGAGCTGGGCCTTGTGGTCGACAAGGGCGGGCAGGGTTCCACCGACCGCCTGGGGCCAGAAGTATTGCAGCTGCCTGAGTGCTGCCGCGTGAAAAGTGCGTGCCTGAACTCCCTGTGCTCCGAGGTCGCGGAGCCGGGTGCGCATCTCGGCGGCAGCCCTCGCAGTGAAAGTCACCGCAAGGACCTGTTGAGGCTTGTACACGCCTGTGTGTACGCCGTAGGCGATGCGGTGCGTGATTGCGCGTGTTTTGCCTGTTCCGGCTCCTGCGAGAACACAGAGCGGGCCACTCAGTTGGGAGGCCACCGCCCGCTGTTCATTGTCCAGACCGGCGAGGATCTTCTCTTCGACCGAGCCGTCCACTATGGTCTCCCGGCGGATGGCTCTTCCTCCAAAGGACCGCCGTACCAGTGTTCAATCAATGCTCGTGCAATGGAGGCACCGGATGCAACGGACAACCGCTCCTCCTTCAGACCGGCGAACAGTTCTTCCCTGCTGAACCAGCGCACGTCCCTGATTTCGACGCCGTCAGGCACCGGACGTGCATGTGCTGCCTTCGCCGTGAATCCGAGCATCAAGGACGCAGGGAACGGCCAGGGCTGGGAGCCGAGGTACGTGGGCGAGTGAACAACTATTCCTGATTCTTCCTCGACCTCCCGCACGACGGCTGCCTCCAGCGATTCCCCTGGCTCGACGAAACCTGCGAGCGTAGAGAACCGGTTCTGGGGCCACGCAGCGGAGGAGCCCAGC
This sequence comes from Arthrobacter sp. KKT183, assembly GCF_055657625.1. Classification (NCBI taxonomy): domain Bacteria; kingdom Bacillati; phylum Actinomycetota; class Actinomycetes; order Micrococcales; family Micrococcaceae; genus Arthrobacter; species Arthrobacter sp. KKT183. The sequence goes on from NZ_CM145770.1 coordinate 2,412,341, forward strand.
AGCAGGCGGTCTTCCTCGTCCGTCACGGTGACGATGATGGCCGGATCAGTTCGGGGATAGTGCAGGCTTTCATCGGCAGGGCAACGCCTCACCCAACCTCCGTCGATCGGTTCGGTGGGCTGTCCGCAGCGGGGGCAGTGAGTATGGGTGGCGTGCCAGTTGGAGATGGCCACCGCCTCCACGAACAACCCGGATTCCTGTGCCGGCAAATCCGATGCGGCGTCACGCAATCCGATCCAGTCCTCGTCAGCCGCGAGCGCGGGTTGAACGTCTTCATGCTCCACCAGCACGATGTGTGTTCCTGCCGGCATGTCCGCCGTTGTTTCCACCGTACTTCCCAGATAAACAGGGTTCTCCGGACGCTCCACTTCCGCAACAGGGCTCAGCACGAGCCTGCCGTTGCGAAAGGGAGAACGCCTGCGGGCAAGATGCAGGATGCGGGTTTCCGGTTGGTCCCACAATTGATCGAAGAGGTCAGGGGTGATGCGGAAGGTTGAGCCGCGGTCTGCCGTGCCGCGTGCCAGGGGCAGAGATCCGAGTGGTGGGAGGCTTGCGATTACGGCTGCCTGCATGCCGACGGCTTGGGTCATATTTCTACGGTACGGTCCCGCGCCCACAAAAAGACATTCGAAAGGGCTTTTCTGGAGGAATAGTGGGGGTGAGCGGCGACTCGCCGTTGCTGGACATTCGAGCCGGTGACCTCGCGCGCTTACGGTGGATGATGTGAAACGCTCACCGATGGAACTTGCGGCCCTTGCCAGCGCGGCCGTGCCGGGCCTTGCCCCGACCGGCGTCTCCAGCGCCCCCGATGATCCCGCCGACTTCGAGTCAGCCCTACTGATCGATGACTCCGGCAAGCAGTGGCGCGTTCGCGCACCACGGCACGCCGAGGCCAGCATGCGCCTGGAGACGGAACTGCAGGTACTGCGTGCGTTCACTCCCGCTGTTCGTGCTGAGCTCCCGTTCCTCATTCCTCACGTTGCAGGCACCGTGAGGCTCGGTGACCTTCGCACCTTCGTGTACTCCCACATTGAAGGATCACCGCGGTCTCTCGATGAGCTCGCAAAGGGCGGTCGTGAACTGGCCAGGGAAATCGGCCGCGCAATCGCTGCGGTCCACGAACTGCCCAGGACCCTCGTCAACGAAGCCGACCTGCCTGCGTATGAAGCGAACGAAGTACGGCAGCGCCGGCTCAACGAGCTGGATCAGGCCGCTACCACCGGCAGAATCCCCTCGGATCTGCTGCGTCGCTGGGAGCACGCGCTGGAGGATGTCTCACTCTGGCGATTCAATCCCACCGTGGTCCATGGCGACATCCACGAAGACAACCTGCTCCTTGCGGCGGGCCGCGTCTGTGCGGTGGCAGGATGGACGGACCTTTCCATCGGCGACCCCGCGGATGATTTCGCCTGGCTCGCCGCAACGCAGGACACCGAGTTCGCCGACGAGGTGCACGAGGCCTATGTCAGCGCCCGCCCCGATGCCGCGGACGAGCATCTCTTGCGGCGCGCCGCGCTGGCAGCGGAGTTTGCGCTGGCACAGTGGATGGTTCGCGGCCTGGCCCTCGGCGACGACGGCATGGTCAGCGAAGCCGAAGAGATGATGCGCTCACTCTCCGCCGATCTCGCCGCCGAGGAAGCCGCACTGGCCGCCAACGCTGGGGATGAAGACTTCGTGAGCAGGGATGACGACGCTGAGGTCGCAGCGGCTCCACAGGACCCGGAAAATCTCGAAACTTCCGCTCTCCCCATAATTCCGCGCCCCTAACCGCCGGACCCGGCGCTCGTCGCCTTCCGCACAATTGCTTCCAATGTTTCACTGCTCGCGAGATCGTGTGGCCGAACCAGCTGATCTTCCGCTGCGTAGTAAAACGCTGCCCGAACACCAGCGAGCGGCACGTTTTTCAGACGAGACCATGCCAGCCGGTAGATCGCCAGCTGGATTGCTTTCGCTTCACGGTCCGCCGGCGCCGGAGGCCGCCCGGTCTTCCAGTCGAGGAGGTCCCAGGTGCCGTCGTCGTCCTGAAAGACCGCATCAATCCGGCCGCGGACAACAACGGACCCAACGCGTGTTTCCACTGGCACTTCAATGCCGTACGGCACCCGCTGCGCCCACATCGACTGCCGGAACGTTTCGGCAAGCTGCTCAAGCTGCAGGCCGTCGTCCACGAAGGAGTCGGCCGCGCCTGGAAACTCGCCTAGATCGAGCATCCCTGTTGTTCCGTAAAATTCTTCGATCCACGCGTGGAATGCCGTTCCGCGCCGGGCGGCGGTTCCCGGACGCCGTGGCACAGGCCGTCGCAACCGCCGTGCAACGCCGTCGCTATCCTCTGTGAGCTCGACCATCAGGGAGGCGGAGATATGGGTGGGAAGTTCAACCGGTACGGAGGCAAGTCTGCCCTGCTGCCGCGCCAGCGACTTCCGGACCTCATCACTCCAGCGTCCCGGTAAGTCAATATCTTCGGTGCCCGGTTCAGGGCCAGAACCATGGCGCAGGTCATCCGCCGCTGCCCGAACAGCCGCCGCAGCCAGCTCCATTCCGCCGCGGCGCCGGCGTAGGGGATCGATTGGCCAGATCGCCCTGTCGCTGTGTGCACGAGCGGGATTGTCAGCGCCCACAGCGACGTCTTCGATCCAGGCCAGTTCCCGGTATCCCGGTTCACCGGCCGCCGCGAGTTCCCGCAGCCGTTCCAGATAGCGGGACGGCGCCGTCGGTTTGGAGCGCCCTCCTCCCCATGCCGACGACGAACAGACGAGGACATGGCGTGCCCGTGTAAGTGCCACGTAGGCGAGCCGCCGTTCCTCACGTTCAGTATGGGTCAGGGCGTCCTCAGCGAACAGTTTTTCGCTGTCAAGCCAGGACTTCTGGTCAGGTTGGTCCCAATCCCACTGCGGCAGCTCTGCGGCATCGCCGCGAAGCGGCCACGGTACCGAAGCATCTCCCGAGCTCCAGCGCGATCCGGTTCCGCTCGGAAAAGAACCCTCATTCATCCCCGGCACCAACACCACGTCCCACTCGAGACCTTTGGCAGCGTGCACTGTCAGTAGTTGAACGGCTTCCCTGCTTGTCTCCAGCGCTGTGACAGGTAATCCATCCTCCTCAGAGTCAGCGGCCTCCAGCCAGGCAAGGAAGGCTTGAACGTCAATGCGGTCCGACGTCGAGACGAACCCGCTGACGGCGTCTGCGAACGCGTCGAGATTGCGCCTGGCCTCGTGCACGCTCACTCCAGGCTTGGCAGCAAGCTCAATATCCAGCAGGAGTGTCTGCTCGATTTCACCGATGAGGCTATGCAGGTCATCTCCCACTGACTGGCGCAGCCCGCGCAGTTCGTCCCGCAGACGTACGAGGCGCTCCCTTCCTGTTTCAGAAAGAGTGCGCCCGCTGCCTGATACCCAGCCCACTGGTGGAAGGTGATCAACGGCGTCAACAAGGCTGGCCGGCTCTGCGTCTTCCGTTGGCGTTGGCAGCTGCTCAGGCTCAGACACGGCTGAATCCCGGGTATTGCCCTGGTGGGCAGCGCCTTCCTGCGCATCAGGCTTTCCGGTGCCCACCCGGAGCTGACTTATCCGGAGCTCCCGATCGTAGGCCAGTTGCCGTGCCCAATCACCGAGCGCCATCAGGTCTGCGCTGCCGAGGCGCCAGCGTGCTCCGGCGAGGAGCCGCAGCATCGCATCTGACCGTTCCGGATCCCCGAGGACCCGAAGCACTGAGAGGATCTCGATGATCTCCGCCGTGCGAAGGAGTCCTCCCAATCCAATGACCTGGACCGGTATCCCCAGCGACTGCAGTTCCTGCCGTAACGGCTCGAACTGCCGGCGCCCGCGGCAAAGAACGGCGATGGTCGGGCGCAGCGGCCGACCGTCGTCGTCCAGATCGAAGTACCGACGCCGCTGCTCCTGAATGATGCGGCTCATCGCAGCCGCCTCATTGGCCTGCGGATTGTCCGGTGCGGATGGGTCCTGCGGCGCAGCGGCGCTTTCGCTGCGGTAGCGCGCAAGATACACCTCTCCCAGCGGTGCCTTTGGCCTCGCTAACAGAGCGGGAACCATCAGCTGGTGCTGCGGGCCGAGCCATGGAGGCGGTACGTTGAGCGGTTCAGCCACTGCATTGGCCGCCGCAAGGATGCTCGTGGAGTTCCGCCACGCCACAGAAAGATTAACCATGGGTGCTGGCTCCAGCCGGGCACCGGTGTGCACCGGGAATCGTGACCTGAATGTCCCCAGCTGACCGGCTGATGCCCCACGGAACCCGTAGATGGACTGGTGCGGATCTCCCACCGCCGTCACCGACCGGCCGTCACCGAACAGCCTGGCGAAGAGGACCATCTGTGCATGCGAGGTGTCCTGAAACTCGTCGAGTAGGATAACTGCGTATTTCTGCCGCTCAGCATCGACCGCCTGCGGCACTTCGCTGACGATACGTGCGGCCAGCGACACAAGGTCACCGTAATCAAGCTGCCCGCCCTGACTTTTCGCTGCTGCGTACTGTTCCACCAGCTCAGTGACAGTGACACGGGTCCGCAGTTTATTCAGCAGATCGCGTGCGCCCTGCGTGGACGGTTTCGGCTTTCCGAGCAGGTAGGGGCGGGCCGCTACTGAGTCGATCTGCTCGAGCAGTGAAATCCTCACTGCCGCAGGGTCTACAAGGTGCTCGGCACATTCCGAAGCCATGGTGAGAACAGCTCCGGTCAGCGTTGTCCTCGCCGCCGACAGGTGTTCCCATGGGCCCCGGTAGGATTCAACGATTCTGCCTGCCAGCTGCCAGGACTGCGCCGTGCCAAGCATGACGGCATCGCGCTCCACGCCGAGGCGTAGACCGTAGTCCTGCACGATTCCATTGGCGTAGGAGTGATAGGTGGAGATGGTGGGTTCCAGGCGGTCCTCCCCTGACTCAAGAGTGCTCTCTCCCTGGGCACGGTACAACGCCTGAAGTTGTTGCCGGATGCGGGCAGCGAGCTCACCGGCCGCCTTACGGGTGAAGGTGACGCCCAGGATTTGATCAGGCCGAACCAGACCGTTTGCAACGAGCCACACCACGCGGTCGGCCATGGTTTTGGTCTTTCCGGACCCTGCCCCGGCGATCACCAGCAGAGGCTGAAGCGGAGCTTCGATGATGCGGGTCTGCTCTCCGGTCGGGTACAGGATGTCCGCGCTGGTCCCGCCGGCAAGGAGCTGAGCCAATGCTTCCGCGGAGTACATTGACGCAGTATCCGCCGACGCAGTATCAGTCGCCCGGAGGTGTGCCGCTTCCAGGCTCATTCGGTTACCTGCCTTCCCTCAACGCACAGCGGGCAAATCTCCGGCAGCCGGCACCCGGCGCCGCCGTACGCTGACCGGCTGGGGTCGTGGACGGTTTCAAATTCAGCCGCAGACATCAGTCCAGCAGCCTGCTGAATCATCTCCTGCGGCCAGGAGTCCTCTGGCCCGAGGGCGGGCTGATCCTGAACCTTGGGGGACTTGGCACTTGTGCCAAGGTGCACGAGCGCGGCTCCCCCTAGCGTCTGTATTTCCGCGGGTTCTGCAACCATTCCGGGATTGTCGGCGAGCCCGCCCGCACCGGCAGCGACCTGATACGCGGCAAGCTGCGGGTGGGCCGGCATATCGGAATCCTTTGGGGCTTTCCTCCCGGTCTTGAGATCCACAATGAATAGTCCGCCATCATGGGTAGTTTCGAGGCGGTCGATCTGCCCGCGGAGGCGCGCCTGCCGCTCTCCGCCTTCAACAATCACCGGCAGGTCAACGCTGAAGCTCACCTCAGTGCCGGCCAATGTGCGGCCGGACTTTCTCATCTCCACGAGGTAAGCGCCGAGCTTCCTCACCATTTCCTCGGCACGCCGGAGGTCCGCCTTGGTTTCCCAGGTGTCCTTCATACCGAGGGCGGGCCAGCGGCGGGCCAGTTCCGCGACGTATTGGTTTCCCGTGGCGTCCGGCATGTCCTGTGCGATGGAGTGGACGAGCGTCCCCAGTGACCTGGCGAAGTCAGTGGGCCGTTCTCCTCCAGCCGCCGAGACAAACCAGTTCAGAGGTGAGGCCAGTACCGCCTCCACCTTCGAGGGTGAGACCGGTATGACGGCATCAGGGGGAATGACCGGATCCAACGTAGAGAGCGCCGCCAGGCCCCACCACTGTGCGGGATCTGCACCCGGAACCCGCGGCTCGTGGAGCATCATCCTTCCGAGGTGCCGGACGGCTTCGGCAGCGGTGTCGGCATTTCGTTCAGGTTGCTGGGCGTACTTCCGCAGCTCTGCAACGAGCGCACGCAGGGTCAGCGGACGCTTCACCTCCGTTCGGGGGCGCTCGTAAGTACCGGGCGGAAGCGGGTCGAGGATTTCCAGGAAGGAAGAAGGCTGCTGATCTTCCGACGAAACCGCCACGCAGACCAACTCTTCGGACGCACGGCTGATCGCGGTCGAAAAACTTCGCAGTTCGTCGGCCCGAGTCAACTGCATCAGGGAAAGCGGATCACGGTGATACCGGAAGTCCCGGCCATGCTCCAGAAGCGCAACCAAATCACCTGAGCCCAGCAACTCTCCCCTGACCCTGAGATTGGGCCATACCCCCTCCTGTACGCCAGCCACGATCACTACCGGCCATTGGCGGCCGGCCGCAGCGGCCGGTGTCATGACCGCGACGGCGGCTCCTTTCTGGGCGCGTGCTGCGAGCGTGTCCATTGGAAGCTCCTGGCTCAGCAGGTACTCCAGGAAACCGGTTGTGGGTGCCCCCGGCATCTGGTCCACGTAACGCTCGGCCGTCTGAAACAGTGCAACAACGGCATCGAGATCCCGGTCCGCGCGTGCCGCTGACGCTCCCTGTTGGACTGCAGCCTCTTCCCATCGGGAGGAGAGCCTGGATGCGGACCACACCGCCCACAGCACTGTTTCAGGCGTACTCGCCTCATCCTGCAACGCGTCACGACCAGCGCTCAGCATCCCATGCAGCCGCCGGACCGGGCGGAGTTGCGCCCTGGGGTCATCAAACGAAGCCTCAGCCAGAAGATCGACAATCAGCTGGTCAGAGTTCCTTGCTCCCCCTTCCAGCCGTTCCTCCTGCCTCAGCAGTTGACGCAGGCGGCGAATCTCAAGCGGCCCGGCCCCGCCGATCCGGGATGTCATGAGTGAAACGGCCAATTCCGCATCAAGCTCTCTCACTCCCGTCACGGCGGCGAGGATGTCAAGCAATGGCCGGACTGCCGGTTCATCGCGGATAGCACGCTCGGCCGGCGGGACGCTGACGGGGATGTCCTGGCCCGCGAGGTACCGCTGAAGCTCAGTAACCTGCGTGCCCGTCCTGGTGATAACGGCGATCTGGTCAAAGCTCCGCCCGTCATCAACATGTGCCTCCAGAATCCGTTGCGCAACGTAGCGCTGCTCATGGAAACCAGAGTCAACCACGTGAACGGAGAGAGTTCCGGCTGTTGGAGTGTCAGCATCGGCCTGTGCCTTGACTGCAGCGGCTTCACCTGGCTCTGTCAGCCTTCGGTAGCCCACAGGCGTTCCGCTCACAGGCGTCCTCGCCGCAATCGATGCCCAGCCCGATGCAAGCATCCCGGACAGGCGGTGGGAGGTGGTCAGCTGCACGGTGCGGACCCCACCAAGCACCTCGTGCAACCGCGCGGCAAGCTCTGGACGGGCACCACGGAAGCCCTGTACTGCGGTGTCGGGGCAGGAGGTAATCAAAGCATCTTTTCCCTCGGCAAGAACGCCGCACAGCGCGTGCATGGCCGTGTTGGACTCCTGATAATCATCGATCAGGATCAGGGAATATTTACTGCGTTCCTCAACGCAGAATCCGGGATTGGTTTCAAGGATGCCGCGCGCGGCGGTCAGGATTCCGGCGGGATCAAAAGCCTCCGGCATCCGGAGGTCCAGAATGTCCCGGTACTCACTGTAGAGGGCTGCTGCGGCGACCCATTCGGGTCGATCAAACCTGCGCCCGAAGTCAGCAAGCTCTTCAGCATGCACACTGTACTCGCTCACACGGTCAAAGAGCTCCCTAATCTCCTGCCTGAAACCTCTTGTTCCAAGAGCGAGCCGTAATCCCGGAGGCCATCGCGCCTCCAGCTGACCCGATAGGCGATGGCCCTCCAGGAGTTCCTTGATGATCAGGTCCTGTTCAGCGCCGGAAAGCAGCCGGGGAGAACGGGTCAGCTCGGGCAGCAGCCCTGCCACGCGGGCTCGACGGATGAGGTCGAAGGCGTAGGACGACCAGGTACGTGCCGGCGGCGCGCTTACGCTGCGGTCCAGACGGGAAGTGACCTCATCCCGAAGGCGTGCTGCGGCCATCCTGGTGGGCGCCATGATGAGGATCCGGTGAGGTTCCACCTTTGAGTCCAGAACCCGGCTGACCGCGGTCTCCACCAACAGCTGCGTCTTGCCGGTTCCCGGACCGCCAAGGACAAGCACCGGGCCCTCTCCCGGGCCCAGGGCCAGCACCTCCTGTTGTTCAGCGCTGAGGACCGGGGTGGGCAGTGCCTGCCCGGCATTGGCCGGCAACCGCAGGCCAGCGGCGGGTAGGCGAACTGCGTCGACGCGCGGAGAGCTACTCATGCTTACAGCCCATCATCCGGCTCCGACAATTCGGGTGGACTCTCGTCCCAGGTTGGAACCGCAGCGTGAAAGTCGGCACGGATGCGCTGAAGCGCGGCCTGCTCTGCCGGCCCGGGATTCCAGCGGGACTTCTGCACATCGACCCGGCACCCGGCGGAACCGCCCGCCTCCCGACTCCGTTCGGCCACGGGCCGCAACGCCGTTGATTCGTCCAGATAGTGGCCGACTGCGGTAGCTTCCAACCCCAGCGGCGGCTTACCGTCAGCGCGGAGAACGCGCCACCACGGAACATCGGCGCCTCCGCGCGACATGACCGCTCCAACCTGACGCGGGCCGCCCTTTTCAAGGATCACGGCGATATCGCCATACGTCAGCACCTTCCCTGAGGGAATCAGGCTGACGACGTCGAGGACCGCCTCGTCATAGTCCAGACCTTTCTCGTGCACCAACCCAGACTATCGACAAGCGAACAGCAGCCTGGACGGCTCCCGGGTGCCGACGAACAGCAGAAACGGAAATGTCAGAGCCCCCGGATAGCGTCGGAGCCATGAACAGCTGGCACATGTGTCCCCGGGCGGCCTTCGATCTTGAAACAACCGGCCGCGATCCCCTCACCGCACGTATCGTGACGGCCTCGATCATCCTCGTCGATGGCCGCGGCGAGGTTCAGGAGCATCATGAGTGGCTGGCCGATCCCGGGGTGGACATTCCACCCGAGGCCACTGCCGTCCATGGCATTGCCAGCCAGACGGCGCAAGCGTACGGGTCCCCTGCCTCCCGCGTAGTGAGCCAGATTGCAGCCGTCCTCCTCGGGTTCTTCCGGGACCGAATTCCGGTGCTTGCTTTCAACGCGCGCTATGACTTCACGGTCCTCGCACGTGAGGGTGTGCGCCATGGTGTTGGAACACCCAACCCGTTTCCGGTGCTGGACCCGTACGTGATGGACAAGCACGCAGACCGCTTCCGGCCGGGAAAAAGAACTCTCACCGCCATGTGCGCGCATTACGGCGTCCCGTTGGAGAACGCGCATACTTCGTCCGCCGATGTCCTGGCGACTCTCGGCGTGGCCGCGGTCCTGGCGGAGCGGTTCCCGCACCTGCGCAAACCTGCCTCGGAGCTGCATGAGTTCCAGATGACCTGGGCGCTCCGGCAGGCCGAAAGTTTCCAGGAATACCTCCGCCGCAGCAATCCGGAGGCAGTGGTGGAGGGCCAGTGGCCGGCGATCGCCTCGTGAGTGCAAACGGAATACCGGCGCCCAGGCTGACTCAGCCACCACCTAGAAGCCGCACAATCTTCGACGAAACGGGCATAAATTACGACGACAATGCCTTATCAGTGATCCTCAGCACTAAATTTCAGCCGGATCTTTCACACGTGCCAGAATTGCAGAGCATCGATGCGCGCCTGCCACGGCCGGTTCCCCGGCGGCCCCGGCTGCCGCTTCCTCCCGAACGGCGCGCTGACAATACTTCTTCCCTGCTCGCCGGAGCAGGGGATCCGCAGCCGATCCTGCGGAGCCCCACACAGCATGAGGACCAATGATTACAGTCACCAACCTGCGCAAAACCTACCGCCAGGGCGAGCGAACCATCACGGCTCTGGACGATGTCACCCTTTCAGTGCCCAAAGGTTCAATCCACGGCATTGTGGGACACTCGGGCGCAGGCAAATCAACTCTCGTCCGGTGCCTGACCCTTCTTGACCGCCCTTCGTCCGGCTCAGTCGTCATTGACGGCCGGGACCTTACACGGGTCAGGGATTCCGAAGTCCGGACAGCCAGGCGTCGTATCGGCATGGTCTTCCAGCATGCCAACCTCATGGACTCGAGGACGGCCTCCCAGAATGTTGCACATCCCCTGGAGCTGGTGAAGACCCCAAAGGGGGAGATCGCCCGGAAGGTCGGCGAATTGCTCTCCCTGGTCGGCCTCGCAGAATTCGCAGACGCCTACCCCTCCCAGCTCTCCGGCGGCCAAAAGCAGCGCGTAGGAATCGCCCGGGCGCTGGCTTCGGATCCGGACGTGCTGCTGTGCGACGAGCCCACCTCGGCGCTCGACCCCGCCACCACTGAGGACATCCTCACGCTCATTCGCAACCTCACCCACACGCTGAACCTGACGGTCCTGGTCATCACGCATGAGATGCACGTGGTGAAGCGGATCTGCGATTCGGTGTCCCTGCTTGAGCGCGGCCGCATCATCGAGCACGGTCCCCTTCAGGACGTTGTCGGTAACCGCACCGGCTCCCTGGGCAAATCCCTGATGCCGCTGCCCTCCACCGCCGTGAATCAGTCTCTACCCGAGCTGGACCTGTTGCTGGTCGGAAGGAGCGCTTCAGCGCCGGTCCTCTCCGAACTGACCCGGCGCTTTGATGCCAGTGTGAACGTCATCGCAGGAACGGTGGAGACACTCGCAGGCTCCCGTTTCGGCAGGCTACGCGTTGAAGTTGATTCCCCGAGGCCTATCAGCGAAATCACCGCCTATCTCGAAGACGCCGGCGTGCACGTGGAGGTTGCGGCATGAATTTCCTCGACAATCTTTTCGAGAACCCTGGAATTACAGAAGCGCTGCCGGAGGAGTTCCTCGCGACTCTCCAAATGATCGGTATCTCGGGATTTTTCACGCTGCTGATCGGACTTCCGCTCGGTGTTTTTCTGCATACCAGCAGCCCGGGAGGCCTGCGTCCCATGCCGGTGACAAACCGCGTTGTGAGCGATGTGGTTGTGAACATCACGCGGTCAATTCCCTTCGCGATCCTCATGGTGTCCCTGATTCCGCTGGCCCGCCTCCTGACCGGATCCTCGATCGGTCCCGTTGCTGCGTCAGTATCGCTGAGTATCGGAGCCATCCCGTTCTTTGCCCGTCTTGTGGAGACGAGCCTGCGTGACGTCACGCCAGGCAAGATTGACGCCGCCCTTGTCATGGGTTCCACCCGTCTCCAGGTGATCACCAAGGTCATGATCGCCGAGGCCCTTCCGTCCTTGATTGCTGCTTTCACGACAACCCTCGTCGCTCTCGTGGGGTACTCAGCCATGGCAGGAATCATCGGTGGCGGAGGTCTGGGCAGACTGGCCTATAACTATGGCCTGCAGCGGTTCGACACCACAGTGATGGTGGTCATTATCGTGATCATTGTCGCGATTGTGCAGATCATTCAGTTCATCGGGGACCGGCTTGCCCAGCGGGTGGACCACCGAACAGCGGCCACGGCCGGTGCCCGCCGCAGCAGACAGGCCCGTCGCACAGAAGCCGCGAACGTCGTCGGAGTCTGACACTGACCCACAACTTGCCGCGCTTTTCAGGCGCGGCCGACGACGGCCGGTAGCCGCCAGCCGTCTTGAACCCGGCGCCCGGATAACCCCGGCCGCCGGTACTACGAAAGGAACGCACTGAACATGCGTAAGCAGTTTTCGCTGGCAGCCGCCGGACTGGCCGCTCTTCTTGCCCTCTCAGCGTGCGGAGCGGGCGACAGCGCTCCGGCCGCCGCCGTCGAAACCCTCGATCCCGCCAGCCCGGCTACGGTTACCGTAGGCGCGAGCCCGGTACCCCACGCCCAGATTCTGGAGTTCGTACGTGACAACCTGGCCGAAGGCAGCGGCATTGAGCTCGAGATCCAGGAGTTCGACGACTACACCACTCCCAACATCGCGCTGAGCGAAGGCGACCTGGATGCCAACTACTTCCAGCACCTGCCCTACTTCGAGAGCCAGGTCGAGAGCCAGGGCTATGAGTTCGCCCATGGTGAGGGCGTGCACATCGAGCCCTACGCTGCCTTCTCCGAAAAGCACAACGACGTCTCGGCTATCCCCGACGGGGGTCGCGTAGCCATCACCAATGACCCCTCCAACCAGGCGCGCGCCCTCACGCTCCTGCAGGAAGCCGGCCTGCTGGAGAACATCGAAGCAGAGGCCTCCGTCCTGTCGCTGACCGAGGAGCAGAATCCCAAGGGTCTCGAGTTCATCGAGAATCAGCCGGAGTTGCTGCTCAATGATCTGCAGGATCCGACCGTAGATCTTGCCATCATCAACGGAAACTACATTCTGGACGCCGGTCTCAGCACGGAGAACGCCCTCATTGTGGAGTCCGTCGAAAGCAACCCGTATGCGAACTTCCTCGCCTGGAACACCTCCTCCGAGGGTGATGCACGCATCGCCAAGCTCGAGGAGCTGCTGCACTCCCCCGAGGTCAAGCAGTACATCGAAGAAACCTGGCCGAGCGGTGACGTAGCTCCCGCCTTCTAGGACTTCCCCCGCTTCCACAGATACAGAACAGGAATGGCCGGCGCCCCACTGGGGGCGACCGGCCATTCCTGCGCCCTGGATGAAGACCGCGTGAAAGCTAGACGCCCGGGGGCGTCGCTCCTGCGGCAGCTGCGGCGCGCGCGGCGGCCGGCAGCGCCGACACAATGAGTTCCATCGCGGCGTCGTCGTGGGCCGAGGAAAGGAACCACGCTTCGAACACCGACGGCGGGAGGTAGACGCCGGATTCAAGCATGGAGTGGAAGAACGGCGCATACCGGAACGTTTCCTGCGCCTGGGCGTCGGCGTAGTTCACCACGCCGCGCTCGGACGTCCCAAAGGCGATGCTGAACAGGTTCCCGGCACGCTGGACTGAATGGTCGACGCCGGCCCGGGACAGTTCCTCCGATACCGCGGCGGAGAGCTCCAGGGAGCGGGCGTCGATGTGCCGGTAGACCTCGTCGGTTGCGTGGGTCAACTGGGCAACTCCTGCCGCCATGGCCAGCGGGTTCCCGGAGAGTGTGCCCGCCTGATAGACCGGTCCCAGCGGCGCCAGGTATTCCATGACGTCTGCCCGGCCACCGAGCGCAGCGGCAGGAAGCCCGCCACCGATCACCTTGCCGAATGTCAGCAGGTCCGGGGACCACCCCTCGCCCTCGCCGACAAGGCCCCAGTAGCCGCCTGGACCCACTCGGAAGCCCGTGAGGACCTCGTCCATGATGAAGAGCGCACCGTACTCTGCGGTGATCCTGGACAGCGCCGCATTGAAGCCGGGGGCGGGTTCGACTACGCCCATGTTGGCCGGGGCAGCTTCGGTGATGACCGCCGCGATGGAAGCTCCGTGCTCGGCAAAAGCGGCTTCCACCGCCTCAACATCGTTGTACGGCAGCACAAGCGTCTCGGCTGCAGTCGCGTCCGTCACGCCGGCGGATCCCGGGAGTGCCAGTGTCGCAACCCCCGACCCGGCGGCCGCGAGCAGCCCGTCCAGGTGACCGTGATAACAGCCGGCAAACTTCACAATGAGGTTGCGGCCCGTGAACCCGCGCGCCAGGCGGACCGCGGTCATGGTCGCTTCAGTGCCGGTGGAAACCATACGGATGCGTTCGACGGCGGACACCCGGTCCCGCACCAGCTGCGCCAATTCGGCTTCAGCCGGCGTGGACGCGCCGAAGGACAGCCCGCGATCAGCCGCCTGATGGACTGCGTCCAACACCGCGGCATGGGCATGCCCGAGCAGCGCCGGCCCCCAGGAGCACACCAGGTCAACGTACCGGCGGTCGTCGGCGTCGGTCACGTATGGACCCTGTGCCGACACGAGGAAGCGGGGAGTGCCGCCCACGGAGCCGAAGGCCCGCACCGGCGAATTCACCCCGCCGGGCATGAGCGTCTGTGCCCGCGCGAAGAGATCCTCGGAGTGTGTCATTTACTTGCTCTCCTTCAGCCAGGTGGCGAGCTCGGTGGCCCAGTACGTGAGGATGATCTGCGCTCCCGCACGCTTGATACCGAGCACTGACTCCTCAATGGAACGACGACGGTCAATCCAGCCGTTCGCGGCAGCAGCCTCGATCATGGCGTATTCGCCCGAGATCTGGTAAGCGGCAACCGGAACCGGCGACATAGCAGCCACGTCCGCGACGATATCGAGGTAGCTCATTGCCGGCTTGACCATCACCATGTCAGCGCCTTCCTCGAGATCCAGTTGCACCTCGTGAAGCGCTTCCCGGCGGTTGGCCGCATCCATCTGGTACGTCCGGCGGTCACCGGTCAGCTGCGAGTCCACAGCCTCCCGGAAAGGACCGTAGAACGCGGAAGCGTACTTGGCCGCATAAGCCAGCACGGAGATCTCCGGATGACCGGCATCATCAAGGGCGCGGCGGATGACACCCACCTGGCCGTCCATCATCCCGGACGGGCCGAGCACGTGCGCGCCCGCGTTGGCCTGGGCAACCGCCATCTGCGCATAGAGTTCCAGCGTTGCGTCATTGTCCACGGCACCGTCGTCCGCCAGCACACCGCAGTGGCCGTGGTCGGTGAACTCATCCAGGCACACATCGCTCATGATGACGAGGGCATCCCCCACTTCAGAGCGGACATCAGCGATGGCGCGGTTGAGGACGCCGTCGGGATCGATTCCCGCGCTCCCTGTCGCGTCACGGTGCGCAGGAATGCCGAAGAGCATGATGCCTCCGATGCCAAGCCCGGCGGCTTCCGCTGCAGCACGCTTCAGGGTGGCCGAGCTGTGTTGAACCACTCCCGGCATCGAACTGATAGGGACGGGCTCGGTCAGTCCTTCACGGATGAATGCCGGCAGAACCAGCTCTGCCGGACTGAGCCGGTTCTCCGCCGTCAGCCGGCGGATTGCCGGGGTGGAGCGCAGCCGGCGGGGCCGGTGTTGAGGGAAGCTCATGCGTTAGTTCCTCTTCCGATGATTGACGACGGCGGTGCTCACCGCATCTGCAATTCCTGCCGGGCTGGGGGCGGATGCTGTTGCGTCGATCCGCATTCCCAGCGCTGACGCGTCCCGCTCCGTGCGGCGCCCGATGGCGACCGTTGCCACGGTGCCGGGCAGCGATTCCATCATGGCATGCAGCCGGGCCGCGATGCTGGGTGACGTGAGAACGACGACGTCGATTCTTCCCTGCCGAAGGTCGCCCAACAATTCCTTTTGCGTGACCGTTCCTGCCGGCTCGCCGGGGTTGGCGTTGACGGTATCGCCGTCGACCGAGTCGCCGGTGTCAGCACCGTCGTTGACGGCACTGACCCGCCGTTCGGCAGCAGCGGGATAACCGACAGTGACGTAGGCGGTGACCGCGTCGATCATCCAGCCGCGGCCGGCCAGGCCTGCCCGCAGCGTGTCGGCGGCAAGATCCGATTGGGGCAGCAGGGCACGAGCCGGCTGCGCAGGCAGTTCTGCCAGAAGCCCTTCAGCAGATTGGTCCTCCTCTGGGGTCAGCTGAACGTTCACTCCGAGTTCCGCGAGCGCAGCACCGGTAGCGGCTCCAACGGCGGCTACCTTTACGGAACCGATGAGCGATGACAGGGAAACCCGCCGAACGCGTGCCCGCTGCGCTAGAACGCGCACGGTTGTAACGCTCGTGAGCACCAGCCAATCGTAGGAATCTGCAGCATCCAGGAACCGGTCCAGCTCAGCGGTATCTGCGGGAAGTTCCCAGTCGATCAGCGGAACCAACAGCGTCTTTGCGCCACGCCGGGTCAGTTCCGCTGCCATTGCGGCACCCCGATCCGCACTCCGGAGCAGCGCGACGGTCAGTCCTGACAGATCACCGTTAGTGCGACCGACGGTCATAGATCCGCGCTGAGCCCGGCAATTTCCGCCGCACCGTTCGCGAGCAGTTCTTCGGCCAGCACGACGCCGGCGCTGGTTGCTCCACCCACTGAAAGGTCCGCGGTGATTTCTGTGCGGCGCAGCAAGCGGCCGCCGTCTGCGCTGCACACCACAGCTTCCAGGGTCAGCACGTCGTCAGTCACTGTGGCATGGGCGCCGATAGGAGCCGTGCAGCCGGCTTCGAGCCTGCGCAGAACCGCCCGTTCAGCCGTAACGGCGAGTCGGGTGGGTAAGTGATCATACTGCCGGAGAGCCTGGGCGAAAACGGAGGCACCGGCGTCGTCGGAGCGGCATTCGACAGCCAGTGCGCCCTGCCCCGGCGCGGGCAGCATCAATTCGGTCGCCAGATACTCCGTGATGAGCCCCTGGCGGCCGAGGCGCGTCAGGCCCGCAGCGGCCAGCACCACGGCGTCGAGGTCCCCCGGTCCGCCATCCACCAGGCCGGCGACCCGGGCCAGACGGGTATCCACATTGCCGCGGATATCGATGATGGAGAGGTCAGGACGGGCAGCCCTGAGCTGTGCAGCGCGTCGCGGAGAACCGGTCCCTACACTGGAGCCTTCGGGCAGCCCGGCCAGTGTCAGTCCGTCGCGGGCGCACAGTGCATCCCGGATATCGGCGCGTTCGGGGACAGCCGCAACGGTAAGGCCTTCGGCTTCCCCTGTCGGTAGATCCTTGAGGGAATGGACCGCGACGTCGCAGTTGTCATCCAGCAGTGCCTCGCGAAGGGCTGCCACAAAGACACCGGTGCCGCCGATCTGGGACAGGGACGCACGGTTGACGTCGCCGGTGGTGCTCACGCGCACGAGCTCGTAGCCGAATTCGCCCAGAGCTGCGAGCGATTCCGCCACCGTCGTGGTCTGCGTCAGCGCGAGCGCACTGGCACGGGTTCCTACCCGCACGGCCGGGGTCATGCCTGTTTTGCTCCCGGGACCCCGACGGTGGAATCGGCACCGGCGACAGTGGGCTTCTCTCCCCTGCGGTTTGCGCAGCAGTTGGGCCTGCAGACGTCATACCAGGGACCAAGGTCCGTGGTGGAAGGCCGCTCGATGATGGTGTTGTCCGCGGTGCGCTCGCTGACCAGGTTAATGAGGCCGCTGACGAATTTCGCATGCGTGCCGGGCGTCGGAACGCGCTCGGCTACCAAACCCAGTTCCGCGCAGGTTTCCATCGCCTCGGTATCAAGGTCCCAGACAACCTCCATGTGGTCACTCACGAATCCCAGCGGCACGATGACAACACCCTTGACACCGGTGGCCGCGAGGTCACCCAGGGCGTCGTTGATGTCCGGCTCCAGCCATGGCACGTGCGGTGCCCCCGATCGCGACTGGTACACGAGCGACCATTCGGAATCTGCCGCCGCCGGCACGCGGTCTAGTACAGCCTGCGCAGTGGCAAGGTGCTGGGCAACGTAGGCGCCCTCATCGAGGACCGGCCCGCCGGCTTCGTTCCGGGGGCCGGCGGCTTCGGCGTCAGCGGTGGGAATGGAGTGGGTGGCGAACATGATATGCACCGGAGCCCCGGACTCGCCGTCTGCGGCGAGGCGTTCCTGAACGGACTTCAACCCGCGGGTGACTCCCTCGACGAACGGCTCCACAAACCCGGGGTGATCGAAGTACTGGCGGACCTTGTCCACTTCAAGCCGGCCGGCCAGCCCAGTTTGAACCAGCGCCATACCGAGGTCCTCCCGGTACTGCCGGCAGCTGGAGTAGCAGGAGTATGCACTGGTGGTGACGGCCAGGATGCGGCGGTGACCGGCGTCGTACGCTTCCTTCAGGGTGTCCGCAATGAAGGGGGCCCAGTTCCGGTTGCCCCACAGCACCGGCAGGTCAATGCCGCGGCGGGCAAGCTCTGCCTCCATCGCGGCCTTCAGTTCGCGGTTCTGCTGGTTGATCGGACTAATGCCGCCGTTGGCCCGGTAGTGGTGCGAGACCTCTTCCAGACGCTCGTCGGGGATGCCGCGGCCGCGGGTGACGTTGCGGAGGAAGGGAATGACATCATCCTGGCCTTCGGGGCCGCCAAAGGACGCAAGCACGATCGCGTCGTAATTCTTCGGTGCCATCCGTCCGTTTTCATCGACGCCGTCAAGTGGATTGAACGTGGACGTGCTCATCGGAGTACCTCTGCTACTTCCCGGGCGTTGATCCGCCGGCCCGTGTAGAACGGAACTTCTTCGCGGACATGCCGCCGGGCTTCGGTTTCCCGCAAGTGGCGCATGAGATCCACCAGATCCACGAGCTCGGGAGCTTCCAGGGCCAGAATCCATTCCCAGTCGCCAAGGGCAAACGAGGACACCGTGTTAGAGAGCACCTGGGGGAACTTGCGCCCCTTCATGCCGTGGTCGTAGAGCATTTCGCGGCGTTCCTCGCTGGGAAGGATGTACCAGTCATAGGACCGCACAAAGGGATAGACACAGACCCATTCCGCCGGCGCCACTCCGCGGGCAAACGCGGGCGAATGGCTCTTGGAGAACTCGGCATCACGGTGTACGCCCATGGCGGACCACGCGATGTCTGCACCGGCGAGGGTTGCCGTCCGACGGAGGGTACGGACGGCGCTCTGGAGATCCTCCGCCTGGGAACCGTGGAGCCAGATCATGATGTCTGCGTCTGCACGCATGGCGGAGACGTCATAGAAGCCGCGGACGCTGACGCCTGCTGCCTCGAGTTCGGAAGTGGCAGTTTCGAGCGCTGCGCCGTTGTCCGGAGCCCCGGCCGACCGCTTGAAGACTGTCCAGAGCGTGTAGAACTGATCCGTTCCAGTGTCCTCACCGCTCTGCGACGTGTGGCTGGCGGAGGTACTCTGCACGTGGTTATAGCCCGCATTTTCGCTCATGGATCCAGTCTGCTCCTGTCAACAGGCAAATAAAAATTAGAGAGTTCTACAGTCAGTAGAAGGTTACCAATCTCACAACGCCGGGTGTCAACGATCCGCGAGCAGGCGCCTGGCCAGTGCAGCCCCGCGGTCACGGGCATTGTCGATCACCGCTACCAGCCCCGTGCCCGCAAGCCATGCACCGGTGAGTTCAAGCCCGGGCTCAGCGGCTGCCGCAGCGCGAATGCGGGCAACCCGGTCCCGGTGCCCCAGCGTGGCGTGCGGCAGTGCGTTGGTCCAACGCACCACATCCCAGTCGACGACGTCCGCTTGCGTGATCTCGACCCCAAGAAGCGCCGATGCATCCTGCAAGGCGGCCAGATAGAGGTCAGCGTCGGGTTGTTGTGCCGCTTCGTCGTCAACTGCGCCGCGACCGAAGGACAGGCGCAGCACATGGCTTCCCGGGCCTGCCCGCTCGGCCAACCACAGCCACTTGGCGGTGGCGTGAGTCAACGCCTTCGCCCGCATACCGGGCGCATCCCTGGCTACCAGCACGCCCGTCCCGCGCGGCGCCGCATCGAGCTCCGGCACATCAACCACCAGGCTGACCAGAGCCACCGCCGGTACCACAGCCGGACGGTCGTCGGCCAGTCCCGGTACCGTCGGCGTCAGCAGGTCGACGGCGGTGGGACCGTCAGTTGCAACCACCACGGCATCGGTCTGCATAGCGCCGGTCCGGGTGGTCACGGTCCAACCGTTGGCAGTGCGCTGCACGCGCTGCACGCGCTCCGATGCCCGAAGGACTGCGCCGTCACGCTCCAGGCGCTGGGACAGCGCAGACGCCAACTGGTGCATCCCACCCTCAAGACCCGCGACGGCGGTGCCCGCCGGCGCAGCTTTCCGCATGGCGCCCACTGCCGCGCCGAGCGATCCGTGCTTACGCATCATCGCCCGTAATCCGGGGGCGGCCGCGTCGACATCGAGGTCATCAGGATCAGCCGAGAGCACACCACCGACGACGGGAGCCACCAACCGCTTCAGCACCTCCGGCCCCATCCGGGCGCGTACCACCGCACCGAGGCTGAGCTGATCCTGGTTCAGCAGGTTGCCCAGGGGCAACGCACGGTCCAGGCCCGCCCTGAGGCTCGCTGCACGCCCGATCAGCCCGGGCAGCGCAGGATCGCGCACATCCGCGGGTATCCCAAGGATTCCGGATTGTGGCAGCGGGACCGCGGTGGACCCGCTCTCCGCTGACCGCAGGTACAGCCACGCACCGGCCCCATTCGGGGTGCGGATCAAGTTGCCCAGTCCGAGCTCACGCGCCAGAGCCTGCACAGTGTCGGAGCGGGTCGAGAACGACTCCGCACCGGCGTCGAGCGTTAGTCCGGCCAGTTCATGGCTGGCTACGGACCCTCCGAACACCGCAGAGGATTCAAGCACGGTCACGTGCAGACCCGCCACCACCAGTTCCCGCGCAGCGCACAATCCGGCGATCCCGCCTCCGATGATGACGACAGCGGGGCCAGCCTCGACCTGCTTCCCTCGGCTCATCGGCTCGGCGGCACCGAATGAATGAGTGAAACTACCCTGGTCAACACCTCGGGGTCAGCATCGGGCGGAACGCCGTGCCCGAGGTTGACCACGTGACCGGGAGCAGACGATCCCGCTTCCAGCACTGCCCGTACGTGCGCTTCGAGTACCTCCCACGGTGCCGAGAGGAGAGCTGGATCGATGTTGCCCTGCAGCGCGACCGTTCCGCCGAGTCTCCTGTTGGCTTCGTCGAGCGGAAGGCGGTAGTCCACTCCCACCACATCGACGCCGACATCCCGCATGGCCACCAGGAGCTCCGAGGTGCCCGTTCCGAAATGCACGAGCGGTGCTCCGAGGTCACGGATATGATCGAGCGCACGGGATGACGCCGGCGCAACGTGCTCTACGTAGTCGTCTAGCCCCAGCGATCCGGCCCACGAATCGAACAGCTGACCGGCACTGGCGCCGGCTTCCAGCTGCGCCCGCAGGAACAGGCCGGAGGCGTCTGCCGCCCACTCGGTGAGTGCCCGCCAGGCATCGGGATCCGCGTGCATCATGGTGCGGGGACCCAGGTGATCGCGGGACGGCCTGCCCTCGACCATATAGGCAGCGAGCGTGAATGGAGCGCCTGCAAAGCCGATCAGCGGCGTGCTTCCCAGTTCAGCGACGGTACGGGCCACCGCCTCCCGGATCGGATTCAGTGCCCGGTCCGTCAGTTCAGGTAACGCTGCGATGTCCGCCGCGCTGCGGATGGGGCTTCCCAGAACGGGGCCAACACCGGGCACAATGTCCACGTCCACGCCCGCGAGCTTGAGCGGGATCACGATGTCGGAGAAGAAGATGGCGGCGTCGACGTCATGGCGCCGCACAGGCTGCAGGGTGATCTCGGCGGCCATGGCGGGATCAAGGCAGGCGTCAAGCATGGCTGTGCCCTCCCGCAGCGCGCGGTACTCCGGCAACGAGCGTCCCGCCTGCCGCATGAACCAGACGGGTCTGCGGGACGGTGTCCGGCCGAGGTAGGACTGGATAAGCGGAGACTCCGACGTCGTTCCGTCCGTCAGGGGGTGCGTTGCGCTGAGGGTCATGGGTCGATTCTGCCGAAGTTCGACCCGCTTGGATAACCGCGTTCCTCGCTGGTGGTCGAAATCACCTTCCTGCAGGGACGAACCGAAGCGGCCATCCGCCTTCACTTCCGCTCAAGGGCGCGGATTCCGACGCTGTAAGGACCTTGGTGAGTTAGGCAACCCTATTAGGGTCCCGATGCCCGTCTTGGCTATGCTGGAATGGCTGTGAATTACTTTTCCTTGGTCGCGACCCACTCGGATATCGACCTGGAGACGGTCGCCCGGCTGAGCGTCGGGGCCGCCCAGGTTGCTTCATCCGCGCTTCAAGACAGCCCGGCGCTTGCCGGCGCGGTATCGCTTGCCACCTGTAACCGCTTTGAAATCTACGGCGAGGCCACCTCTGACGCGGATATCGAGGCAGCCCGCTCATCGCTTATTGCAGCAATCAGTGACACCTCCGGGTTGCCGAAGAGCAAGGTCTCCGGATCATTCACCACCCTCACCGGGCAGGATGTACCGCGCCACCTCTTCAGCGTGAGCGCAGGGCTGGATTCCGCCGTCGTCGGCGAACGGGAAATAGCTGGCCAGGTGCGTCGTGCGCTCGTCGAGTCCCAAAGCACGGGAACCGCCAGCGGCGGTCTTGTGCGGCTCTTCCAGGCAGCCTCCCGTACTGCCCGTGATGTCGGGGCGCAAACCGCCCTCGGAGCGCGCGGACGCTCCATTGTCTCGGTTGCCCTCGACCTCGCTGCGGACCTCTCAAGTACCCGCGACCTCTCGGAGAAGTCAGTGGTTGTCTTTGGTACCGGCGCCTACGCGGGAGCTACCATGGCACTCCTCCGCGAACGCGGCTGCACAGATGTTTCCGTCTACTCCCCCTCGGGGCGGGCTGAGGGTTTTGTCGCCACGCGCGGCGGAACCGCCCTCTCAGACGAAGCACTGCCCGGTGCGCTCACTCGCGCGGATGTCGTCATAGGCTGCAGCGGCAGTGAACGCCGGGTCAGCGCTGCCGACATGCAGCAACTGAGGGAAGGCGTTGACCGCACCCTCGTGATCGTAGACCTCGCACTGAACCACGACTTCGATCCCGAGGTGGCTTCTGTGCAGAACGTGGAACTCATCACGCTGGAGTCGGTGCGCCTGGCCGCACCTGAAGAACAGGCGGAATCACTTCGCCAGGCCGGTGAGTTGGTGTCCGGTGCGGCCGAGGCCTTCCAGGAACAGGCCGCTTCGCGGTCCGTTGATGCTGCAATCGTGGCCCTTCGCAAGCACACTCAACAGGTGCTCGACGCCGAGATGGCCCGTGTCCGTGCGCAGCACGGCTGCACCGCTGCAGCAGAAGAGGTGGAGTTTGCGTTGCGCCGGATGGTCCGCCAACTCCTTCACGTTCCCACGGTTCGTGCGCGGCAGCTCGCCGCGGAGGGACGGCAGGAAGACTACACCTCTGCACTGGAGGCCCTGTACGGGATCGAACCTGAGGACGCCGCTGCACCGCCGCCGGAACAGAGCTGTCCTGTTCACGAGTTGGAAGCCCGCACCGGAACTGTCTGAAGTTTCGGGCGGCGCCCGAGTTTTCCGGCACCTGCTTAGTACTGCTGGATACTGCTCAGTACACAGGTTTCTCCGGTTCGACGTCATGGACCCACTGCAGGATTCCGCCCTCCACGTTATAGACCCTGCCCGCACCCTGTTCGCGAAGATGCCGGACGACATTGGCGGAACGGCTGCCGGCTTTGCAGTGGACATACATTTCCCGGGCAGTGTCGAGTTCTGTCTCGCCTGAAAGGATCCGGTTCTGGGGCATTAGAGTGGCTCCTTCGATGCGGACAATGTCATATTCGCCCGGTTCGCGCACGTCTATCAGGTCGAAGTCACGCCTACCCGCAGCACGTTCCTTCAGCAGTTCCTCCAGTTGTGCGGCGGTAATCGAGGGCAATTCTTCCGGTTCCTGCTCAGTGTTCAGCGTAAGGCCGCAGAACGCTTCATAGTCCGAGAGTTCAGTGATCGGCGCAGCGGAAGGATCTCTGCGTACCCGCAGTTCGCGCCACGTCATGTCGAGTGCATTGAAAATCAGTACCCGTCCCAAAAGCGTTGAACCGATCCCGGTGATCAGCTTGATCGCCTCGTTGACCATCACTGAGCCGATTTGCGCGCACAACACACCGAGCACGCCTCCTTCAGCGCAGGATGGAACTGCACCCGGCGGAGGCGCTTCCGGGTAGAGATCACGATAACTGGGGCCTCCCACCGACGGCTCGGCCCAGAAGACGCTCACCTGACCGTCGAAACGGAGGATGGAGCCCCAGACATAAGGTTTACCGAGGATCTCTGCGGCGTCGCTGACGAGGTAGCGGGTAGCGAAATTATCCGTACCGTCAAGGATCAGGTCATACCCGGAAAAAATGTCGAGGACGTTGCTGTTGTCCAGACGTACCTCGTGCCGGATCACCGCTACGTGCGGATTGAGGTCCACGATGCTTTGCTCGGCCGAGCTCGCTTTAGTCTGGCCGACATTGCCCACCCCGTGAATTACCTGCCGCTGCAGGTTGGAGACGTCGACGACGTCGTCATCCACAATTCCGAGCGTTCCGACTCCGGCCGCGGCAAGATAGAGGATCGCAGGTGAGCCCAGGCCGCCGGCACCAATCACCAGGACCCGCGCGTTCTTGAGGCGCTTTTGGGCTTCAAGTCCGAACTCCGGAAGGATGAGGTGACGTGAATACCGCTCTATCTCTTCCTTGCTGAGCTCGGCAAGGGGTTCCACCAACGGGCCGGGGGAAAGAGTCAAAGGACGCATGCTTCAATGTATGCCCACGGGCTGCCTGTTGCGTAACACTGTTGCGGCGTCCGCTGCACGACCCACTCGGATGCCGTCAGGGCCCGTTGCCGCCCGTTGCGCAGTAGACTGGAGAACCCCGCTGCACGGCTGGGGATTCAAGTCCGTATGAGACACACAACCGAAAGCCCAGACACGTGAGTTCAGAGGCACCGGCAAACGGAAAAGCCACCCGGCTGCCGCGGGACGAGCGGCGGCGGCAATTGCTGAGCGCCGCCCATGAGGTGTTCGTCGCGAATGGATACCACGGCGCGGCAATGGATGAGATCGCCGAAGTTGCGCATGTCAGCAAACCGGTGCTGTACCAACACTTTCCCGGGAAAAGGGACTTGTACCTTGCACTGCTGGAAAGCCATCTAGCATCGCTGACCGAACTGCTGGTCGAGGCGTTGCGGTCCACCACGGACAACAAGATGCGCGTGCACGCCACTATGCGCGCATACTTCCAGTTCATCGCGCAGGACAGCCAGGCTCACCGGATCGTCTTCGAATCGGACCTCAATAACGACCCTGATGTCAGCCGCCGCCTTGAAGCGTTCAATGCACGCTTCGCTGACGAGATCGCCGGCGTCATCTCAGGAGACACGAGGCTTTCCCATCTGGAGGCAACCCTGCTTGGGCGGGCTATGGCCGGCATGGCGCAGGTCAGCGCCCGATACTGGCTGGAGACGGACGGTAGCCTCGACATCGATGCAGCCAGTGAGCTCGTCTACCGTTTAGCTTGGCGCGGAATTAGTCGGTTCCCCAAAGAAATGTAAGTTACATTTCCCTTAGTTCAGAGGCGCCGGGTGTGCACCTCCGAGAGTCATTTGCTCGTCAACGAAAGGCTTTAGCTGTGGAGATCAAGATCGGCGTTCAGAACGTCAACCGCGAGATTGTGCTCGATTCGAACCAGACGGCAGACGAAGTTGCCGATGTGGTCAGCAAAGCAATGAACGGTGGCGCAGAACTTCGCCTGACCGATTCCAAGGGGCGCCAGGTAATCGTTCCCGCCGGTGTTCTTGGCTACGTCGAGATTGGCGAGAGCGAGTCGCGCCGCATCGGGTTCGGCGCTCTCTAGCCGGAGTGATCCTCCATGGTTTCGGTGATTGTGGTCACCGGCGTCACCATCTCCATCGGTTTCTTCGCCTGGTTTGCTGACCGGCGCCATCATCGATATGGAATGCTGCTGCTTCCCGGGATCTCCCTCAGCTCGGCGCTGATCCTGTGGGTCATTCTGCAGTTCGCGGGGTTGGGATACCATCCTGATCTGTTCTGGATGGTCTGGCTCCTACCGCTGGTTGCAGCTACCATCGTGACCGCGTGTGCCGCCTGGTGGTTCGGCCGTCACCGCGAGCAGGCAGACGCAGAGGCCATGACTGCAATTCTCAAGCGGCGCTGATCAGCTGACTTCCGCTAGGCGATTCAGCCAAGAGGCACAGCTAATCGGTGCAGCTAATCGGTGCAGCTAGAGATCAGCGCGGCCATCGTGTGGTGACGAAGCGAGCGCATGCTCACGTTTGGGTATCCTTCCCGCCCGTGACGCCAGACGACCAGCCAGAACAGCGTGCCGAAACGCGGCCGCCATTGCCACGGGGTCCTGGGCGCGGGTTACCGCTGTGGCCAGGAGAACCGCGTCACAGCCCAGCTCCATCGCGAAGGCCGCATCCGACGCCGTGCCGATTCCGGCGTCGAGCACAATGGGGACTCCTGCGCGGGACACGATGAGCTCAATGTTGTGCGGATTCAGGATGCCCAGTCCTGTGCCGATCGGTGCACCCAGCGGCATGACCACGGCTGCACCCAGCTGCTCAAGTCGCAGGGCGAGGACGGGATCGTCGTTCGTGTAGGCAAAGACGGTGAACCCGCGGGACACCAGCGTTTCGGCTGCTTCCACCAATTCCAGGGCGTCCGGCAGCAGGGTGTGCTCGTCGGCGATGACTTCGAGCTTGACCCAGTTGGTTTCCAGTGCCTCCCGGCCAAGCTCAGCAGTCAGAACGGCTTCACGCGCAGTGAAGCATCCGGCGGTGTTCGGCAGGATACGCATCCCTTGCGAGTGCAGGAGCTGGAACAGCGATGCTCCTGTTTCCGGTGTGTAGCGGCGCATTGCGACGGTGGTCAGTTCCGTCCCTGATGCAGCGAGCGCCTCACCGAGTCCCTCCATGCTGGGCGCTCCCCCGGTTCCCATGATCAGCCGGGAGTTCAACGGGATTCCGTCGATTACGAGGGTGTCGGCGCTCAGCGTTGTGCTCGGGTCCATGTCATCCTCCCTGTACGGCAGTAACGAGTTCGATGTCGTCGCCCTCAGTCAGTTCCCAGCAGGACCACTCGCTACGCGGAATGACCGCCGAGTTGACCGCCACGGCCACACCAAGGCGTGACCCGTCAGCCGGTTGCCCGGTAGGTGTCAGATTTCTGCTGGTGAGCTCGGCCACGAGATGCAACAGGTCCAGGGCGAGGGTAGCTGATTGCACCCCGTTCACGGTGACGGTTTTGGCCAATGCGTTCATGCTTGTCCTTCCTCAAAACGATCCGGCCTGTACCGCTCAAGGCCCGGCGGGCACGGTTTGCCCTCCAGCAGGTCCACGCATAGCGCGGCCGCCACCGGCGTCAGCAGTACTCCGTGGCGGAAGAAGCCGGTTGCAATGATCAGTCCGTCAGCTCCGGGGACAATACCGAGCAGCGGCGCGTTGTCCGGCGTACCGGGACGTGCGCGGCACAGCGCTTCCTCTAGTTCAAGCTCAGCAACGGCCGGAACGAGCTGGCGGGCGTCGCGCAGCAGTTGATAGACGCCCCCTGCTGACACGCCGCTGTTGCCGTCCTCGCGCATTGTTGCGCCGAGTACAACGGTTCCGTCCGCGCGGGGAACCAGATAGACGGCCGTACCACGCACCAGACCGCGAACGGTGTGGCTGAGCAGCGGCTGCAGTGCAGCGGGTACCCGTAGACGGAGGATGTCACCGTAGATTGGCCGCAGCGGAAGCCGGCACGGCAGCCCTGCAAGTTGTGCGGCCGCAAGACCGTTCGCAACGACAGTGTGGCGGGCCGGAAGGACGCTGCCGTCTTCAAGGATCGCGCCTGTCACACGACGGCCGTCATAATCAAGGCCGGAGGCTCGTGCCTGGACCAGGCGTCCGCGTTCGCCGAGGGCAGCCAGCAGCGCTGCGGCCAGCTTCCGCGGATCGACCTGGTGGTCGTCCGGCGCGGAGAACGCCGCGGTGGCAGCTGGTCCGATCATTGGCTCCGACCGGCGTGCCTCGCGGAGGGACACCTGTTCAACGGACAGGGAATGGTGGGTCTGTACGTCTCGGAGGTCAGCGAGTGCGGTGCGGTCGGCGCCGTCGATCGCCAGGACCAGGGTGCCGGTTTTGCGGTAGCCGGGATCAATTCCCGTCCAGGCGAGGGAGGAAAGGAAGTCCGGGTAGCGACATGCGGAGTCCACCGTGAGCTCGAGAAGGTGCTCTTCGCGGTAATGCAGTTCGCTGGCCGGGGCGATCATGCCTGCAGCGGCCTGAGTGGCGCCGGTTGCGGGATCCGGGTCCACCAGTGCGACCGAATGCCCCCTGCGGATCGCTTCCCAGGCGATCCCAAGCCCAATGATGCCCCCGCCGATCACAGCGACGTCCACGTGTTTCTCCACCAGGAGTCCTTCCCTACGCCGGCATGATCCGGATCAGGTTCGTTGTTCTCACAACGCGGTCGGCGTCGGACGCCCTCTCAGCCGTGTGGCAGACCGGTGATTCCCGGACGCGGCACGGCTCCCGCAGTACCCCCTTATTGTAGGGGTATGAAACTGAGCGCTGCCCACCTTTACCTGTGCACGGATTCGAGACCACAGCAAAAAGACTTCGACGCTTTCGTTGACGCTGCCTTCGAGGGCGGCGTAGACATCATCCAATTAAGGGACAAGTCCCTGGAAGCCGCACAGGAGCTCGAGCTGCTTTCGGTGCTGCGTGCGTCCGCCGTTGCACACGGGAAGCTTTGGTCCGTCAATGACCGCGCAGACATCGCCGCGGTCAGCGGCGCCCCGGTACTGCATGTTGGGCAGCGGGACCTTCCTCCTGCGCTCGCGCAGCAATTCCTGCACGACGGCGGCACCATAGGGCTCTCGACGCACTCACCTGCGGAGGTGGCCGGTGCTGCAGCGAACGACGACGTCGGATACTTCTGTACTGGCCCGGTCTGGGCCACGCCGACCAAGCCCGGGCGGACCGCCGTGGGCCTCGAACTGGTGCGCGAAGCTGCGCGGCTGGAGGCGGACCGGGCCCGTGAGGGTTTGGCGTTGAAGCCCTGGTTTGCCATTGGCGGAATCGATCTGCTGAACGTAGAAGAGGTGGTGGCGGCTGGCGCGGCGCGAGTGGTCGTGGTCCGGGCCATTACCGAGGCGGATGATCCGCAGGAAGCGGCGGCGAAGCTCCGGGCACAACTTCCCGCCTAGCTGTAGTCTCCGCAACCGGTGTGTCCCCCACAACCAGCGCCCGCGCCAGCCCGCACCGCCGGCGCCGGGGCGGTGCCGTTGGTCAGGGTGGCTCTGCGTTGGAGCTCGTGCCGGTGTCAGAGCGCGCGAGGTGGTTGTGGATGGCTTGTTCTACTTGCCAGTAGCGGTTGCGTTTGGGTGTTCGTTGCGGGTCGAGGTATGTCGGTGGTCTGAACCAGGGGATTCCGTGGACTGATTCGACTGTCCAGTTTCCTTCGTGGATCTGGTGGTGGTGTCGGGTGCAGAGCAGCACGCCGTCGCTGATGTTGGTGGTTCCGCCTGCAGCCCAGGGGATGATGTGGTGGGCTTCGCACCAGGTTGCGGGCGTGGTGCAGTCGGGGAACGCGCAGCCCTTGTCCCTTGCCACGAGCGCCCGTCGCAGATGCGGTGGGAAGAGACGTTGGGTGCGGCCGATGTCCAAGACCTGACCCTTCCCGCCGAGGACGAGCGGGAGGATGTCGGCATCGCAGGCGAGCTTGCGGATGCTGCGGGCACTTATCTGTTGGGCGAAGACCGAATGCCCGTCGTGTCCGCTGTCTGCCAGGTCTTTGAGGAGGTCGCGGTAGTTGATGGTGACCATTACCTGGGGTCGGTGTCCTCCGGTCGCTGGAAGACCATCACCTGTTAGCGCGATCCGGCATGCTGAAACCAGCCCGTCGAGGAGGTTCTGTTCACGGGTCGACTGGTCCGGACTGGTTAGAGCTTCATTGCCGCGGTCCGTCGTGCCGTCTCCGTCGGTCGTGCGGTCTCCGTTGCCAGTGGTGCCGTGGGTTCTGGGGTTGGTGGCGGTGTTCATGACGGTGATGAGGTGTTCGAACTGCTCATCGGTGGCGCCGATTTCCATGAAGTGCAGTCCGTGGCGCCTACCGCGCAGGAACACACCCTGGCGTGCGCGGAGGGTTTTTTCGGTGGGCTCTTGGCCGTCCTGGTCGATGATGTCTTCCCAGCGTTGGGCGAGGGCCCGCAGGACGTCTTCGTCGGACTCGACGGCCTGGCGGACCAGGTGCTCTTCCATGGCATCCAGCTCACGGCCGGTCGCGACAGTGGAGACCCGGTGCACGGAGTTGCGGATGATGGTCGCAGCACGGCTGCTGAGCGCACCGACCTTGGTCGCTTCAGCCAGCACACCCAAGGCAGGTGCGGCGGTGGCGCCTGGCCCGGGAACCTCGGGCAGGACGTCATGTCCGAGGCGTAACCGGCGGTTCGCTTCGGAGCGGCTGATACCGATTTTCGCCCGCAAATAGTCGCCAGTGTTCTTATACGGGTCCCGGGCGTCAACGGTAGCGAGTTGGTGGTCCTCAGCGGCACGGGCAACCACAGTCTGCAAGTGATCGACCAGGTTGGAGAGCTGCTCAACCTCCACCAGGGTCACCGCGGCCTCCTGCGGGCTAAGCGTCAGGTATGTCGATTCCAGCTGCTGCGCAAAGACCTGTAGGTGCGAACGCATTCCACCCAGGACGGAAGCATCCTCCGGGCGAGGTTCGAGCAGTGCGACGGCCATACCCAAAATTTTATCGAACACGTGTACTAACCGCGACCGAAAACCACCAATGTGCAGGACAAGTGGAACAAACTTATCCACACGCCAGTGAAGGAATCGCCAACCGCTGAACACCCCACGTCGCGGGTAGCTCCACTCAGGCCGTTAGCCCCAACGAACTCATACGGCGCGAATGATTACGGGTGAGTTGCGCAAAGAGTTGGGCAGTCTGCCGTTCATGATCCGCAGAAGAGCCCTTGAACAGGAGCCCGCCCAGGAACTGGCGTTCGATGCCCACGCGTTGCGCCTGGGTCAGCGCCTCCCCCACCAAACGGCGTCCCCACAGCGCAAGCCGCGAAGCGAGCCGGGGATCGTCGGAAAGAGCTGATTTCAACCGTGGCTGCAGCAGACCCCCCTGCTCGGCAGTTGACTGGATACGGGCAATAATCTCCCGCGTGTCGTCGTCGAGGTGTTCAGCGAGCGCGGTGTAGAAGTCACCGGAGATTGCGTCAATGACGTAGGCCTTCATCAGCGACTCGTACCAGTCAGCCGGGCGGGTCCGCTCGTGGAAGGAGTCGATCGATGCCTGGAAGGGCCGCATTGCCTCTTCAACGTCAACACCGAGGCCCGCAAGGTGCGCGCTGACCATCTCGAAGTGCTCGAATTCCGTCACGGCAAGCCGTCCCAGCGCAGCCCGGTCCCGCAGGGTCGGGGAGAAACGAGCATCCGAGGACAAGCGCTCAAACGCCGAAAGCTCGCCATAAGCCATGACGCCGAACAGGTCGACAACAAACTGATTGAGCGGCCCCAACCCGGTGCCGGCCCTCTCCGCCGGGGATGCTGGCGAAGGGCTCGACGGGGAAGGCGGATGCAAGGCAGTCATGGGAACAAGGGTACCCGCGCGCCGATTCCTTCCGCTGCTCCAGCTGACTGTGTACTACGGTGGGCACTGTGCCGTATTCTCATCTGGATCTGAGCAACCGGGACTCCCAGGTACAGCTCACCGCAGCGCTGGAAAGCCTCCGGCAGGAACTGGAACTGCGCGCCGACTTCCCGCCCGAGGTGTTGGCGGAGGCGAAGGCTGCTGTGGACTCATTCGTACCGCCGGAACGTGACCTCACCGGTCTCGGCTTCATCACAGTCGACCCTCCCGGATCAACCGATCTGGATCAAGCCTTTCACCTGGAGCGCGCCGGATCCGGCTACCGCGTCTGGTACGCCATTGCGGATGTTCCCGCCTTCGTGGCACCGGGCGGTGCGATAGACACGGAAGCCCGCCTTCGCGGCCAGACCATGTACGCACCGGACGGCCGCATCTCCCTCCACCCGGAGAAAATCGCTGAGGACGCAGCCAGCCTGTTGCCGGGCAGGAACCGGTCCGCCTTCGTCTGGGAGTTCGAACTGGACGAGGCCGCACAGGTGGAGTCCGTCGTCGTCGGGCGTGCTGTGGTCAGGAGCCGTGCGCAACTCACCTACGACCAGGTGCAGGAAGACCTCGACTCAGGCGGCGCCGCGGAGAACCTGACCCTCCTGAAGGAGATTGGAACCAAGCGCATCGCACTCGAGAAGGAGCGCGGCGGCGCAAGCCTGAACCTTCCGGAGCAGGAAATCGCGCACGACGGCGAACGCTACTTCATCGTCACGCGCCCGCCCCTTGCGTCTGAAGACTGGAACGCACAGCTTTCGCTGATGACGGGCATGGCGGCCGCCGAAATCATGCTCGAGGGAGGCGTGGGGATACTCCGCACCATGCCGGCCCCTGACGAGACGTCCCTTGCCCGGTTCCGGCACCAGGCCCGCGCGCTCGGGCGCTCCTGGCCCGCGAACGTCCCCTACGGCGAATTCCTGCGCAGCCTCGACACCTCAGATCCGCGCCAGCTTTCACTCATGCATGCTGCTGCGTCACTGTTTCGCGGCGCCGGCTATACATCGTTCGACGGCGCTATTCCCGAGTCAGTTGAGCAGGCGGCGATCGCCGCACCCTATGCCCACACCACCGCACCTCTCAGGCGCCTGGTGGACAGATTTGTCCTGGTGACCTGCGAAGCGCTGTGTGCCGGCAGGGATGTTCCCGACTGGGTTCGGAATGCCCTTCCGGAACTGAATGCTCTGATGTCGTCCTCGAATCAGCTGGCTTCACGACTGGAGAGCGGCGCGATCGCTGCCGTGGAGGCAGCATTGCTGAGCAACCGCGTGGGCGAGGAGTTCGACGCCGTCGTCATCACGGGCTCGAAGCCGTTACCGGACGCGTCGGTCACCGCCAACGGTAACGGCGCGCCGCACGGAGTCATTCAGGTCGCTGACCCTGCGGTCGAGGCACGGTGCGACGGCGTCATGACGGCCGGCGATGAGGTGCGTGTCAGGTTGGTCACCGCTGATATCGCCCGGCGGGAACTGCGCTTTGAACTGGTGCGGAGCGTTCGGCAGGAGGAGTCGCCGTCGGAAAGTGAAAGTGCGGCAGGGTAGACTTGAACGCGTAGTAATGGATGCCCGGTCGTTCTTAAGAACTTAGTTTCAGTTTCCGAACGCGGTGGGCCGCAGTTCAACGAACAGGCGGCCTCCCTGCAATCGACCCGCAATACCTACGCGATCTTAGTCTTCCCAGCTCGGAAGCGGAACGTTCCGCTTCCGAGACGCAGTTGTTAGCCCGCGATCGGCTTCCACTGGACGCCCTGCCTCGTCCTGCTCCGAGCGGGCCCCTGTTTTCGGGCCCGGCGTTGAGCCTGCGCGGCGGCAGTGCCTAATCGAAACGGTAGTAAGAGTGACCACAGACAACCACCACCTCCATGCAGACAACAGCGACGACGAAATCTTCGTAGAAGAAACCCTCGTCACCACTGATGAGCCGCATCAGGAAACTCCTGAGACCTTCGCTGACTTCAATGTCCGCCCCGATATCGTCGAAGCCCTTGCGGACGCGGGGATCGTGCATCCCTTCCCCATTCAGGCCATGACGCTCTCCATTGCCCTCGGCGGCCACGACATCATCGGCCAGGCCAAGACTGGAACAGGCAAGACACTCGGTTTCGGCGTGCCCGCGCTGCAGCGCGTGGTGGGCCCGTCGGATGACGGCTATGACAAACTTCCGGCGCCAGGTGCTCCGCAGGCGCTTGTCGTCGTACCCACGCGTGAGCTTGCCGTCCAGGTTGCCGCTGACCTGACGAAGGCTGCGGCAAAGCGCAATGCCCGCATCGTCACCATTTACGGTGGCCGAGCGTATGAGCCCCAGATCGAGGCCCTCAAGCGCGGAACCGAAGTTGTGGTGGGCACACCGGGACGCCTGATCGACCTGTACCGCCAGAAGATCCTGTCGCTCAAGAACGTCCGCATCGTGGTGCTGGATGAAGCCGACGAAATGCTGGACCTCGGGTTCCTCCCGGACGTCGAGACCCTGATGTCAGCAACGCCCTCGGTGCGCCAGACGCTCCTGTTCTCGGCCACTATGCCCGGCCCGGTCGTTGCCATGGCGCGCCGCTACATGTCCCACCCGACGCACATCCGCGCCGCTGACCCCGAGGACGACGGCGCCACCAAGAAGGACATCCGCCAGGTTATCTACCGTGCGCACAACCTGGACAAGGACGAGGTTGTAGCCCGCATCCTCCAGGCCCGCGGACGCGGACGCACCATCATCTTCACCAAGACCAAGCGCACGGCCGCCAAGCTTTCGGAGGAGCTGATCGACCGAGGCTTCGCGGCCGGAGCCATCCACGGCGACCTCGGCCAGGGAGCGCGCGAGCAGGCCTTGCGGGCCTTCCGCGGTGACAAAATCGATGTCCTGGTGGCCACCGAGGTTGCGGCCCGCGGTATCGACGTTGAGGACATCACCCACGTCATCAACTTCCAGTGCCCGGAGGATGAGAAGGCCTACCTGCACCGCGTGGGACGTACGGGGCGAGCCGGCAAGAAGGGCACCGCCGTCACCTTCGTCGACTGGGATGATGTTCCCCGCTGGGGCCTGATCAACAAGGCCCTCGGCCTCGACCAGGCGGAACCGGTTGAAACCTACTCCTCATCACCGCACCTGTACACGGACCTTGACATCCCCGAGGGCACCAAGGGCCGGCTGCCCCGCGCGCAGCGGAAGCTGGCCGGCATCAACGCCGAGAAGCTCGAGGATCTCGGCGAGACCGGCAAAAAGAACCGCACAAACGACCGCGCGCGCTCCGGCGGCAACAGCGGGCGGCGGGGTTCCGATGAAAAGGCAGGCGGTCGTCGTCGTACCGGTGGATCCGGCTCAGCCGGTGAGGACCGCTCTGCGGACAGCGGTCCAAGGCAAGCGGACCGGACCGAAGGGTCCGAGCGGCCCAAACGCAACCGGTCCCGTACGCGTCGGCGCAACGGCGAAGTGATCCCCAAGCCCGCTGCAGACAGCTGATCAATAGCGTGGAAGCAACACCGGTCCATCCGGCCTGGCGGCCGGATGGACCCAACCTTGTGGTGCAGGCAGACAACCTGGAATACCTTTCCCGGCTGCCGGACAACTCCTTCGCCATGATCTACGTGGATCCGCCGTTCAATACCGGCCGCGCTCAGCGCCGGCAGCAGACCTCGATGGTCCGCAGCGCGCCCGGAGCCGGGGACCGCGTCGGATTCAAGGGGCACAGCTACTCCACCGTCAAGGGCATGCTCGCGAGCTACGACGATGCGTTCGAGGACTACTGGGAGTTCCTTGCGCCCCGCCTGGCGGAGGCGTGGCGGCTGCTGGCAACGGACGGAACACTCTACGTGCATCTGGACTACCGCGAAGTGCACTATGCCAAGGTGATGCTGGACGCCCTGTTCGGTCGCGAATGCTTCCTCAACGAGATCATCTGGGCCTACGACTACGGTGCCCGCGCGAAGAGCCGCTGGCCCGCCAAACACGACAACATCCTGGTGTACGTGAAGGATCCGTCCGGGTACTACTTCAACAGTGCCGAGGTGGATCGTGAGCCGTACATGGCGCCGGGTCTCGTCACACCGGAGAAGGTCGCCCTCGGCAAGCTGCCCACTGACGTCTGGTGGCACACCATCGTTTCCCCGACGGGCAAGGAAAAGACCGGCTATCCCACCCAGAAGCCTGAGGGCCTGGTTCGCCGTGCGGTGGCTGCCAGCAGCCGGCCGGGAGACTGGGTCCTGGACTTCTTCGCGGGCTCCGGAACGCTTGGCGCAGTCGCAGGCAAACTTGAGCGGCGCTTCGTCTGCGTGGACAGCAATGAACAGGCAATCGACGTGATGACCCGGCGCCTCGGCCCATGGTTGGCACCCCCTACCGGATGACGCTGCTTCCGGTCGCCATCTCCTCCAGGCGTGCGAACATCTCCGGACTCGTAACGTTCTCCCCCAGCCGGTTCGGCTTGCCCGTTCCGTGGTAGTCACTGGATCCCGTCACCAGCAGATTGTGCCGGGCAGCGATGCGTTGAAGCTCCTCCCGCCCCTCCGGAGGATTGTCCCTGTGATGAATTTCCAGGCCGAGCAGACCAGCATCGATCATCTCGCCGGTGGTTGCACTATCCACAATCCGCCCACGTGCGGACGCCACGGGGTGGGCGAACACCGGAACCCCGCCGGCTTCGCGGACCAGTGCGACGGCGTCTGCCGGGTGGGGTGCATAGTGGCTCACCCAGTAGGGCGAGCGTGCACTGAGCATGTTCGCGAATGCTT
This sequence comes from Arthrobacter sp. KKT183, assembly GCF_055657625.1. Taxonomy (NCBI): domain Bacteria; kingdom Bacillati; phylum Actinomycetota; class Actinomycetes; order Micrococcales; family Micrococcaceae; genus Arthrobacter; species Arthrobacter sp. KKT183. The sequence goes on from NZ_CM145770.1 coordinate 2,448,289, forward strand.
CGCTCCGCGTGCCGACAACGTTCAGCGTCACCAGAGTGTCCGCAATGTGTGGCCGCCCGATAGTCGCGCCGTCAGCAACGTGTTCAAGCACGTGCGCCCAGGAAATGGGATAGTCGGCGGCGAGTTTCTCGACCATGCGCTCGGCCCGGGTAAGCCGAGCGTCCCGGGAGCGTCCGATCTCAGCGAGCAGGCCCGGGTGCTCCGGGTCATGCAGGTAGGACAGCACGTGCACACTGATACCCGTATCGGTGCGGCAGGACACCTCCATCCCGGGCACCAGTACCAGCGACAGATTCCGTGCCTCCTGCGTGGCCGCTGCCCATCCGGCGGTCGCATCATGATCGGTCAGCGCGATGACATCCAGACCGGCAGCCGCGGCAGCGCGCATGAGGTCCGCAGGACTTTCAGTGCCGTCTGAGACGTTGGAATGGGCGTGCAGGTCAATTCTCACCAAACAACTGTACGCCCGCTCCGCTCGTGTCGGCGGTGCCGGATGTTTGGCTCATTTCTCCGCCGGTGGGACCATGGTGTGGTGAGTACAGCAGAGAACACCCCATCGGCAGTAACCATGACCCCGACCGGCACCGGCAGTGACGCCACACCTGTCACACCGGAGGAACAGCCGCTGTCCAGTCGCAACGAGAACCGGTCCCAACGCCCGGATTCTGATGCTTTCAAGGCCTTCATGAGCTCCAGTTGGGCCGCAAAAGGTACTGATCTCCCCGCGGAGGCTGAGGTTGCGCGGTACGCCGCCCAGCGTCGCCTGAAAATCTCCCGCCAGTTCCCGGGTGAGCGCCTTGTCATTCCCGCCGGGCCGTTGAAGGTCCGTTCCAACGACACCGATTACCGCTTCCGGCCGCACTCCGGATTTGCCCACCTGACCGGGCTCGGCCTGGATCACGAGCCGGACGCAGTGCTGGTGATGGAACCTGCCGAAGAGGGCAAGGGCGACGACGGCGGCAATCACCATGCCACGCTTTACTTCCGTGAACTGGCCGGCCGGGACAGCGCGGAATTTTATGCAAACGCACGCTACGGCGAATTCTGGATCGGTTCCCGGCTCTCCCGCGCGGAAGTGCGCGCGCTGCTGGTCCTGGAAACAGCCGACCTTGCCGATCTTGAAGCGGCAATCACGAAGGACGCGGGTGCTGTCGAAATCGGTGGCATCCGGATCCGGTTGCTGCGTGAAGTAGACCTGAACGCGGACGCCCTGGTGGACACCTCCCGAATCAACACCTCCGTGGACCTGGAGGCCTCCGACGAGCTCGACGCAAAGCTCGCGGAGGCCCTGTCCGAGCTCCGCCTGATCAAGGACGATTGGGAGATCGCGCAGATGCGCAAGGCTGTGGAGGCAACGGTGAACGGCTTCCACGAGGTGGTCAAGGAACTGCCGCGCGCCATCACGCATCCCCGCGGCGAGCGCGTTGTCGAAGGAGCCTTCTTCGCGCGCGCCCGGGAGGAAGGCAATGACCTCGGTTACGACACCATCGCAGCCTCGGGAAACAACGCCACGATCCTCCACTGGATCCGCAATAACGGGCAGGTGGGCGCTGAGGACCTGCTGCTCCTGGACGCCGGCGTCGAAGCAGACAGCCTGTACACCGCGGACATAACCCGGACACTGCCGGTCAATGGGAAATACTCGGAGATTCAGCGCAGGGTCTACCAGGCCGTACTGGACGCCGCGGACGCCGGTTTCGCCGCCGCAAAGGTTGGCGTGAAGTTCCGGGAAGTGCATGCCGCCGCTGTGGCCGTCCTGGCTGAACGGCTGGATGAGTGGGGTTTCCTTCCGGTTCCGCTGGAGGAGGCGCTCTCGCCAGAAGGCCAGCATCACCGCCGCTGGATGCCGCACGGCACCAGCCACCACCTCGGTATGGACGTGCACGACTGCGCCCAGGCCAAACGTGAGCTTTACCTGGACGGGACCCTGACGGAGGGGATGGTCTTCACCATCGAACCCGGCTTGTACTTCAAGGACGAGGACCTTGCAGTTCCCGAGGAGTACCGAGGCATCGGCGTCCGGATCGAGGACGACATCCTGATGACGGCGGACGGTCCGGTCAACCTCAGCTCGGCGCTCCCCCGTGAGCCCGACGATGTCGAAGCCTGGATGGAAGGCATCTACAGCCCGACCGGCGAGTAGTGGTTAGATCCGCACCCACTCGATGAATGCGGATTCAACGAACATGGCGTAAAACGAAGAACGCACGAAAAGAAGAAGGCGGACAGCCGTAGCTGTCCGCCTTCCTTGTTCGTAAGCGCCGGGTTTTCACGCGACGCATTCCAGCTATTCCTTGCGGGATTCCTGTGGCTGCGCGTCCTGCACGGCAAGCTCGGCCTGCTCAGGCTGCTCCTTGACGGGCTGGGACTCCACGCGCACTCCGTACTGCGGCCTGCCGTCCGGCAGATCGGGGAACTGGCCGCGGGTGGAGCGTTTGTTGGCGGCCTGCTGTTCCTCGCCGCCTTCAGCGGATTCGGACGTTTCAGCGGACGTGGCGCCGTTCGCGGACTCCGGTGCCTGCACATGCGGCGGCTGGGCCGGCGGCTGGCTCCAGCCCTCCGGACGCTGGACCGGCGGCTGGCCCTGCTGCGGGTGCTGATTGTGTTGAGGCGGCGTCCCCCACGGCTGAGAGGACACGCCCGCACCTCCCTGTGGACGCGAGTTCATGGGAAGCTGCTGGAGCATCCGCCGCGCTTCGCCTGCAACGGCGGGATCCACGAGAACGTCATAACTGGTGGCCACAACCTGGCTGGTGGAGGTGAAGTCACGCTTACCCCGCTGGAACGCATAGGCGATCACGCCGAACAGCACCCAGAAAACGGCGCCGAGCGCCATGGAGGACAGGATCGGCAGGTACGTCGAGTCCCCGCCGAAAAGCGTCAGGATAAAACCGACGAACAGGCCAAACCACGCGCCGGTCGCTGCGCTGGCGAGTGCAACCCGCGGGTAGCTGAGCCGTCCGGTCACGCGTTCCACGGTCTTGAGGTCATTGCCGATGATCGAAACCTGCTGCACCGGGAACTTGCTGTCTGCTAGGTAGTCCACCGCCTTCTGCGCATCCAGGTAGGAGTCGTACCGGCCAATGGTCTCGCCCTTCGGCAGCGTACGGCCCTCATCGCGTGAGGCAGTTCGTCCAAAAACGTTTGACATACTTTCATTGTTGCCTAGATACCTCCCACCGTGTCGCCGTATCGCTCGCGGTGAACTTCTCCCGGCGCTGCGCTGTGCGGGCTGTCACGCGATACGGCTCTGGTGCCGCAACGGCAGTAGCCTTGAGGATGTGAGCAGCAACCCAACGCGCGTATTCGTGGCACGCCTACTGGGCCTGGACGTTTTCGACCCGCTCGGAGACCGTCTCGGGCGCCTTCGTGACGCCGTCGTGCTGGACCGCGGACCAGCGGTTGTGCCGCAGGTGGTGGGCCTGGTGGTCGAGGTTCCCGGGAAAAAGCGCGTCTTCGTGCCAATGACACGCGTCACGTCCATCGACGCAGGGCAGATCATCTGCACCGGACTGGTCAATCTCCGCCGCTTTGACCAGCGCGGCGCGGAGCGGCTCGTGGTCGCCGAGGTGTTCGACCGCAGGATCACACTCCGCGACGGCAGCGGTGAAGCCACAATTGAAGACGTCGCCATGGAGAAGGACCGCTCCGGCGACTGGCACGTGTCCCAGATTTTCGTTCGCCGCGGCGGCCCGCAGTCACGGCTTCGGGGCCTGCGCCGCGGTGAGCGGCTCATCATCGACTGGCTCGACGCCTACCATGGCGCTGCAGATGAGCCGCAGGCGGCAACAACATTCCTGGCCCAGCATGATGACCTGAAGGCCGCAGACTTCGCTGACGCGCTCCATGAAATGAGCGACAAGCGCCGCATTGAAGTGGCGGGCGAGCTCCAGGACCAGCGCCTCGCTGACATTCTCCAGGAACTGCCCGACGACGACCAGGTACAGATTCTGTCGTCGCTCGACCGGGAACGGGCGGCCGACGTACTGGGAGAAATGGATCCTGACGACGCCGCCGACCTCCTGAATGAACTGCCGGAGGATCAGAAAGAGGAGCTGCTTCAGCTTATGGAGCCGGATGACGCGAAGGACGTCCGCCGCCTCCTGCAGTACGAAGAGGACACTGCGGGATCCCTCATGACGCCCGTCCCGGTCATCCTGCCTCCGGAAGCCACCGTTGCCGAGGCTCTGGCGCACGTGCGCCGGGAGGAGCTGACACCGGCGCTGGCGTCCTCCATCTTCGTCTGCCGCCCGCCGCTGGAAACTCCGACCGGCCGTTACCTCGGCGTGGTTCACATCCAGCAGCTGTTGCGTTATCCGCCGCCGGAGCCCCTGGGCAATATCGTCGATACCGATCTGGAGCCCGTCAGCGACCAGGCGAATATCAGCGAGGTTTCCCGGATTCTCGCAACCTATAACCTGAACTCATTGCCGATTGTCAACGGCGATGGCCGATTGGTGGGGGCGGTGACCGTTGACGACGTTCTGGATCACCTGCTCCCCGAAGACTGGCGTGCCCAGGATGTCACGCCTGACCTGACGCGGGGAGGCACAAATGGCTGAGAGAACCAGAACTGCGACCACGAGCGGCCTGGACACACCGCGCGAAAGCCGCGCCCGGTTGCTGCCCAGGCTGCGCCCCAACCCTGACGCATTCGGAAGTGCAACCGAGAACTTCGCGCGATTCATGGGCACGCCGCAGTTCCTCTTTTACATGACGGTGTTCGTCGCCGTGTGGCTGGCCTGGAACAGCTGGGCTCCCGAGGACTGGAGATTCGACAGCGCAGCGATCGGCTTCACGCTGCTCACGCTGATGTTGTCCCTCCAGGCCTCCTACGCCGCTCCGCTCCTGTTGCTGGCCCAGAACCGCCAGGATGACCGCGACCGCGTCTCGCTGCAGCAGGACCGGCAGCGCGCGGAGCGCAACCTCTCGGACACTGAATATCTCACGCGGGAAATTGCGGAACTGCGCATCGCCCTGCGCGAGGTAGCCACACGGGACTTCGTCAGATCCGAGCTGCGCTCGGTCATGGAAGAACTGCTCGAGTCAGCAGACGGGCAGGATGCACCGCCCCAGCGCAGGTCCAAACGCAGGGTCTCCGACGCCACCGTTTCCCTCCCTCAGGTGCCGCCGGTGCGCAAGGACCGGCAGTGACGCAGGAATCTGCGGTCCTCGCTGCGCTGGGGAAGGTTCTTGATCCGGAGCTTCGGCGTCCTATCACCGAGCTGGGCATGGTGGAGGGCATTACAACGCACGACGACGGCGCCATCACCATACGCGTCCTGCTCACCATCGCGGGATGTCCGCTTCGCGACACAATTACCCGGGATGTCGAAGCCGCGGTTGGTGGACTGCCCGGCGTCACCGGAGTATCGGTGGAGTTGGCCGTGATGACCCAGGACCAGCGCGACGCGCTGAAAGAGCGGCTGCGCGGCCCCGGAGCGAAACGTGGGATCCCTTTCAATGAGCCGGGCTCGCTCACGCGGGTTCTTGCCGTTGCAAGCGGCAAGGGCGGAGTTGGCAAGTCGAGCGTTACGGTGAACCTTGCGACGGCGATGGCTGCGCGGGGCCTTCGGGTCGGAATCGTGGATGCGGACGTCTACGGATTCTCGGTACCGGGACTGATGGGGATCAGCCAGTCTCCCACGAGGGTGGACGAGATGATCCTGCCTCCGGTGGCGTATGGGGTCAAGGCAATCTCGATCGGCATGTTCGTCGCCGGAAACCAGGCTGTTGCATGGCGTGGACCCATGCTGCACCGTGCTCTGGAGCAGTTCCTGCAGGATGTGTATTTCGGTGATCTTGATGTTCTGTTCCTGGACCTGCCGCCCGGGACAGGCGACATCGCTATCTCCGTGGCGCAACTACTTCCTGACGCCGAACTTCTGATCGTCACGACTCCCCAGTCCGCGGCTGCGGACGTCGCAGAACGGGCGGGCTCCATGGCCGTGCAGACTGGGCAGAAGGTTGCGGGGGTCGTCGAGAACATGTCATGGCTCGAGCTTCCCTCCGGTGAGCGTATGGAGGTGTTCGGCAGCGGCGGCGGCGCCGAGCTTGCGCGCCGACTCACCACGACGGTCGGGTATGACGTCGCTCTTCTCGGCAGTATCCCGCTTGAACCTGCGTTGAGGGAGGGCGGGGACAAGGGGCAGCCCGTGGTTCTGGCACGGGGTACCGGAGCGTCAGAGGAGTTGAACCGGATTGCTTCTGCCCTCGCCGTGCGGCCCCGCGGGTTGAGCGAGAAACTGCTGAAGGTTACTCCTAAGGGAACCTGAGCCGTTCGACGACGCAAAAATTCCCTGGGGAGCGCTTCAAGTGGCCTCGTGATCATAAGGGGCGGCCTGACCGGCGCTCAGGCGTGGGGAGCTGACCGGAGTCTGCGCCGGTGCGGTGCCCTCCGGCGAGTTGACTGAAGCTGCACCGTTCGCCGTTGCTCCGGATGAAGCTGCGATTGAGCGGGACTGGGGTTTCGAGCCGTTTTCACTGACGGGTTTGATGGCGTCTTCGATGTCATCAAGAAGGGCCTCCTTGATGATGCGCCGCGGATCATACTGGCGTGGGTCGAGCTTGCGCCAGTCGACGTCGTCGAATTCGGTGCCTACTTCTTCACGAAGTTGTTCGCGGGCTCCGGTGGCCATCCGGCGCAGCCCCTTGACCAATTGCGCAAGTTGGGAAGCGTATTCGGGCAGCCGTTCGGGACCAAGGACGATGACAGCGATGAGCGCCAAAAGAAGGAACTCGTATCCGTTGATTCCAAACACCTTCGAAGCCTACCTGCAGGACAACCCTGAATCTATTTACGTCACGGCGCCGGCTGCGCCAGCTTCCCAAGCCCGCGGAGGATGCGGCTCAGGGGGTCGCTCGGTGCATCCGGGCGTGAATAGGCCAGCTGGGAGTGTTCATTGAACATCAACTGGCTGACCGCACGCGGCATGTCGGCGACGGGCAGGGTGGAGACCACTGTGTACGTGGCGGAACCGGAATCGATCACAAGCTGCCACGCGCGACCCGGATGCAGCCAAACCGTCTGTTCTGCCCCGCCGATCTCCTCGAATCCATCCTCTTCGACGGTGTTGCCGGTTGCCGCATTGACCGGAGCGGCCTCCATGCCCTCGGTCCCGCCGCGCTGTTCGTAAATGGTCAGGGAATGGCTTCCGTCGGAGAGTTCCAACTGCAGGGTGGGCCTGCCTTCGATCTCAAGCGCTTCAGCGCGGACGAGATCGAAACCGAGCGTCTGCAACTCGGGACAGAACCAGCCGTCGTCACGCAGCTGGTCAATCTGCGTGGAGGTCAAAGTGGCCGGCGCGGCTGTTGCCACGGTCTGGAAGCTTTCCGTCACCGACGCTGAACCGCCTGCAGCCGTCAGGTCACCGGCGTTCACCTCCGATCCAAGCGCGTACGCGGCCGTGAGCGTTGCTACTGCGGCGACGGCGAGTGCGCTGCCCACGGCGATGACGGCACGGTTGCGGTGCATGAACGGCTCGTCGACGGGGACGCTCTCATCGAGAGTGAGGTGAGTCGCCGAAATTCCAGCAGCTCGAGGCTGAGACACATCACCCGATTGCTCCGTGGATCTGCGCAGAATACGCTCGAACAGCTCCTCGGACGGTCCCGGGGTGGATGTGCTCCTCAGCCGCCGGCGGATAGCCTGTTCCTGCTCCACGACTTCGTGGCACTGGTTGCAGCGAAGCAGGTGCTTCTCGACGGCGCACTGACGAGCCAGACTGAGCTCGCCCGCCACATAGTCGATCAGGAAACGGGTTGGGTGGCGCATGGATCTAGCGGGCACCTGCTATGCGCGGCAGGCTGAGGCGGGGTGGGGCGGATTCGGACTGCCGGGGATCCCGGTGGGCAAGTTTCTCCCGAAGGATGGTGCGGCCACGGTGGATCCGAGAGCGCACAGTACCGAGCTTGACGCCGAGCGCGCGCGCAACTTCGTCATACGGAAGTCCCTCCAGGTCACACAGGACAACAGCAGCACGGAAGTCCGGCGGCAGCTCCTCAAGGGCCGCCTGTACGTCGAGGTCGAGGTTGTTGAATTCGAAGCTGCGTTCCGGGCTGGGGTGGGTGCTGGGCAGGCGATTCTCGGCATCATCGGCAAGCCCATCGAAGCGGATGCGATTCTTGCGCCGTGCCTGATCCAGGAAGAGGTTGGTGGTGATGCGGTGAAGCCAGCCGTCCAGCGTTCCGGGCTTGAAGTTAGCAAGCGAACGGAAGACACGCACGAAAACCTCCTGCGTGAGGTCCTCGGCATCATACTTGTTGCCAGTCAGCCGGTATGCAAGCCTGTAGACCTTTGGTGAGTGGTCCCTGACCACTTCCTCCCATGTTGGAGGGACCCAGTCGGATACCTCCTGATCGTGCTCTCCGGTGGTGGCGTTCCCTGCTGGTGCCACTATGCGCGAAGTAGACATCGACCTTCTCCTCTCGCCCTCGATTGAATGTGCGCGATGCCCGCCTATAGAGCCGGAACCGCGTGCATATGGTATTCGGGGCTTTGCCTCTTTTGGATGCCTCGGATCGCATCTCTTGCATATTCATGGTGCCGGATGTAGCTGAGAGCCCGCTGAATAAATGGCGCGAGTCTCCGGGGCGCGGGGCTGTCCGGAAACGGCGTTACCGGTGCCCATGCCGGATCGGCAGTAGGCTGGAAGCGGCGGCGTCCGGTAGCCCGGACGGCTACGATCACCCTTTGGCTCCTGGACAGAACGGAACATCATGAGCGCGCAGAAGCAGGCGAATTGGTCCTACACGGAAGGCCTGCCCGTTGAAGATGATGTTTTGCTCCGGGCGAGGGACCGATCCCACGAGCTCGGAGTTTCCCCCGTCAGTACGGGAATTGCGGCGGCTCTGACGGTACTCGCTGCTGCGTCAAAAGCGATGACCGTGGTGGAAGTCGGCGCCGGGGCGGGTGTTTCCGGCGTATGCCTGCTGCGCGGCATGGGCCAGAACTCAGTGCTGACAACTATCGATTCGGATGTAGACCATCTTCGGGCTGCACGCGAGGCCTATGCCGAGGCAGGAATTCCGGCGAACCGCACCCGGACTATTTCCGGGCGGGCAGCCGACGTACTTCCCCGCTTGACCGATGCTGCCTACGACCTTGTTTTCATCGATGCGGACAAGGCCAACCTTCCGCTCTACGCTGACCAGGCAGTCCGTCTGTTGAAGCGCGGAGGACTGATTCTGATCAACGACGCCCTTGACGGTGGCAAGGTTGCCGACCCCGCGGTACGGGACGCCTCCACGAACACCTTGCGGCAGGTAGGCAAGACGCTGCGCACTAACGATCAGTTGGTCAGCACGCTGGTGCCGGCCGGGAATGGTCTCCTGATGGCCGTCAAGATGCCGGCCTGAACTTCCGCCTGAAAACCCTGGTTCTCTAACCCGTTACCGTGAGCAGGCAATCCTTGAGCTTGCCTGCTTCTTCAGCGTTGAGCTCGACGACGAGGCGTCCACCGCCGTCGATCGGAACCCGCATGATGAGGCTGCGTCCCTCTTTGGTGACCTCCATGGGTCCATCACCGGTACGGGGTTTCATCGCAGCCATCTAAGTAGTTTCCTTCCACGGTGCGCGACCGGACGAAGGCCGCGGTCAACATTGCACGGCGGAGACTCCCCCGTACGCTCGTCCTTTCCCTATTATCCCGCAGAAGTGCGTGCCGAGCTAATCGCAGGTGCGGCGCCCATCACACCGCTACGCTGAATTGTTCCGCACCCAGCAGGACGCAAGGTGATCGTTGACGTATCCGGTTGCCTGCTGCATGGCATAGGCGGTGGTGGGACCGACGAAGCGGAACCCGCGGGATCGGAGTTCTTTCGCAAGCGCGACAGACTCCGGCACTACGGCGGGAACATCGGTGAGTGCTTGCGGCGCTGGTTTCGGCGCCGGCCGGTGCGCGTCCAGGATTCCTCCAAGCGTTGTGCCCGCGGGCAACGCGAGGAGCGCGTGGGCGTTCGCAATGGTTGCGAGGATTTTGGCCCGGTTGCGCACAATGCCTGCATCGCCGAGGAGGCGTGTGACGTCGTCGTCATCGAAAGCGGCAACTCTCCGCGGTTCGAATCCGGCGAAAGCCACACGAAAATTCTCCCGCTTGCGGAGGATAGTGATCCAGCTCAGCCCGGACTGGAACGCTTCGAGACTGATCCTTTCGAAGAGCGCAGCCTCGCCCGTGACCGGGCGTCCCCATTCGTTGTCATGGTAGGCCTCGTAGTCCGCGCTCGACACTGCCCAACCGCACCGCAGGCGGCCATCGCTGCCGCTGACCGCGCTCACCGGCGCTCCCGGTTCTGCTCCTGTAGTGCTTCAATGAGAGCATCGCGTTCGGCGAGGGCGGCTGCCAGACTGTCCAGGACCTCGTCCACCTGATCCATGCGATACCCACGCAGCCCAAGCGAAAAGCGGACACTGCCGATGTCCGTAGCGCTCGGGTGTTCCGGGAGCAGGACCGGCGGCAGGGAAGGCGTCGGTTCAACCAGGCCGGGAAGGGCTCCGGGCTCTCCTCCTGAAGACCCGCTCCCGCGGGGCCACCCACGCCCGACGGCGAAGAACGCAGTGGCGCCCACTGCCGCAACCGCAACCACAACGAGGAAAACCGTCATGGCTTAGGGCCCGGTGTGCCGTGCTGTATCAGCGAGTACGGCACGTACGGCGTCGGCCGGGTCATCGACCAGGTGAACCAGTGACAGGTCCTTCTCCGAAATCATTCCGTTGGCGAGCAGCGTGTTCCGCACCCAGTTCCACAGCGGACCCCAGAACTCGGAACCGATCAGTACGATCGGGAAGGACGTGACCTTCTGCGTCTGGACCAGCGTCATCGCTTCAAAGAGCTCATCCAGGGTTCCGAAGCCTCCGGGCAACACAATGAAGCCCTGTGCGTACTTGACGAACATTGTCTTGCGGGCGAAAAAATAGCGGAAGTTGATGCCGAGATCCACCCACTCGTTCATGCCCTGTTCGAAGGGCAGTTCGATGCCGAGCCCCACGGAAACACCGCCGGCCTCGCAGGCACCCTTGTTCGCAGCCTCCATTGCACCCGGGCCGCCGCCGGTGATGACGGCGTACCCGGCTTCCACCAGGAGCCGTCCCACTTCTTCACCCATTGCGTAGTACGGGGAATCCCTCGGAGTCCGCGCGGAGCCAAAAACGCTGATCGCCCGACCCAATTCGGACAGGGTTCCAAAACCTTCCACGAATTCGCTTTGGATCCGCAGGACCCGCCAGGGATCAGTCTTGGTGAAGGGGGTTTCCTCATCGGAGTCCAACAGGTACTGATCGGACTGCGCCGTGCTCGCCTGGTCCCGACGGAGTTCTACCTGTCCGCGACGCCGCGCCGGTGCCGCGGGAGGGCCGGTGTGCTGATCGTTTGTGCCGCTGTGGGGACTCATATACCCAAGGCTAACCGCCGCAGGGACCCTTCCGCGTTGGTTGCTCTTGAATCACGATTTCCACTTTCGGCCAGCCGCTGTATCGCCGGTCGGGAATTCTTCGCTACATTTCTTTCTATGACTCGTGACACACAGTCGAGCACGCCAACGTCCGCGTCCAACTCGTCAGCACAGCCTCTCGTCTCTTTGAAGAACGTCAACAAGCACTTCGGTGAGCTGCATGTACTCAAGGACATCAACCTCGAAGTTGCCCGCGGCGAGGTGGTGGTGGTGATCGGCCCCTCCGGATCAGGCAAGTCCACGCTCTGCCGCGCCATCAACCGTCTGGAAACCATCGACAACGGCGAGATCCGGATCGACGGGAAGGAAATGCCGGCAGAAGGCAAGGCCCTGGCAAAGCTCCGTGCTGATGTCGGCATGGTCTTCCAATCCTTCAACCTGTTCGCGCACAAGTCCATCCTCGAGAACGTCTCTCTCGGCCCTGTGAAGGTCAAGGGGATGAAGGCCGCCGCAGCGAAAGAGCTTTCGATGTCGCTGCTGAAGCGCGTTGGCGTGGACAACCAGGCACAGAAGCTCCCCGCGCAGCTATCCGGGGGCCAGCAGCAGCGCGTCGCCATTGCACGGGCCCTCGCCATGCAGCCAAAGGTGATGCTGTTTGATGAACCGACGTCCGCGCTGGACCCGGAGATGATCAATGAGGTCCTGGATGCCATGGTTGCACTGGCCAAGGAAGGGATGACCATGATTGTGGTCACCCACGAGATGGGCTTTGCCCGCAAAGCTGCCGACCGCGTGATCTTCATGGCTGACGGCCAGATCGTTGAACAGGCCACCCCGGAAGAGTTCTTCACCAATCCGCAAAGTGATCGCGCCAAGGACTTCCTCGGCAAAATCCTTGCCCACTGACCACCTACGAATTCCCATCAGGAAATAACGCGAGGAGAAATCATGCGAAAAACACGATACGGCGCATTGGCGATGGCCGCGGCTGCCGCACTCACCCTGTCCGCCTGCGGCGGCGGAGGCGAGCCTGAAGGCGGCGGAGAAGGCACCGGCGAAGCAGCTGCTGATTCCGTACGCATTGGCATCAAGTTCGATCAGCCCGGCCTCGGCTTCGACGAGGGCGGCGAGTACACCGGCTTCGACGTCGATGTGGCCAAGTACGTAGCAGGCGAGCTCGGCTACAGCGAAGACCAGATTGAATGGGTGGAAGCCCCTTCGGCCAACCGCGAGAACATGCTGGCCAACGAGCAGGTTGACATGATTTTCGCAACGTACTCGATTACGGACACCCGCAAGGAAACCGTCGACTTCGCCGGTCCATACTTCATTGCCGGTCAGGACCTGCTGGTTCCTGCGGACAGCGACATCTCCGGTCCTGAGGATCTTGAGGGCAAGAACCTCTGCTCAGTCACCGGATCAACGTCGGCGACCAAGATCAAGGAAGAGTACCCCGGCGTCAACCTTGTCGAGCAGCCAGGCTACGCCGAGTGCGTTTCCGTCATGGCGAGCGGTGCTATTGACGCCGTCACCACCGATGACATCATCCTTGCCGGTCTCGCTGCCAATGCGGAAAGCGGCGACTTCAAGGTTGTCGGCAACACCTTCTCGGAGGAGCGCTACGGAGTCGGCCTCACCAAGGGGAGCGAGCTCTGCTCGGACATCAACGCGGCGATCGAGAAGATGATCGAAGAAGGCGCCTGGGAAGAAGCACTGGCGAACAACCTTGAAGGCGTTGACTACGAGCCGAACTCGGAACTGAACCCGCCGACGCCCGATGACTGCGTCTGATTGACACTCATCGCGGTGGGGCGGCTCCGGCTGTCCCACCGCTCATCTATGTATGGGAGGCCGAATAAATGGAGGACTATCTGTCCCTCCTGGTCGAATACGATGTCCTCGGGGCATTCTGGGTCAATATTCAGCTGACCCTGTGGGCTGGGGTTTGGGCGCTGTTGCTGGGCACGCTTCTCGCGCTCATGCGAATCTCACCCATCGCGAGCCTGCAATGGCTCGGCGCGGCGTACGTCAACATCTTCAGGAACACGCCCCTGACGATCATCCTCGCCTTCGGGTTCCTCGGCCTGTTCGGCCAACTCGGCTTCACGCTTGCTGAAGACCTCAATGTCAGCCTCTTCCGGATCGCTATCCTCGGGCTTGCCATTTACCACGCAGCCTTCGTTTGTGAAGCTATTCGCAGCGGAGTGAACACGGTCCCCCTCGGCCAGGCTGAAGCGGCCCGTGCAATAGGTCTCAGTTTCATGCCGGCTGCCCGCCTGATCATTCTCCCGCAGGCGTTCCGAGGGGCGATTGCGCCGCTCGGTAACGTACTGATTGCGCTCATCAAGAATTCGACGGTCGCGGCAGCGGGATCAGTTGCCATCGAGACCTCAACGGTGATGAAGGAGATGATCGAGTTCCGCTCCGACGTTATTTATCCAATTTTCTTCACATTCGCGCTCGGATTCGTCATTCTCGTCATCCCAATCGGCCTGCTCACAACCTGGGCTTCGAAGAAACTGGCGGTGGCACGATGAGCGTACAGCAGGTTCTGTTTGATGCGCCGGGCCCGAAGTCCCGTCGCAATATACTGATCGGCAACATCATCGGTGCCGTTCTGATTGTCGGACTCATCGGCTATCTGATCATGGCACTGGCCGCTCAGGGGCAGTTTGCGCCCGAAAAATGGACTCCATTCCTGGAGTGGGACACCTGGCGGTTCTTCCTGCTCGAGGGGCTGCTCTACACCCTCCGTGCGGCCGCTATCTCGGTTGTCACCTCTATCGTCTTCGGTTTGATCTTCGGTTTGGGTCGACTTTCCCATGTTGCGGTCATCCGGTGGATCAGCGGAATCGTCGTCGAATTTTTCCGGGCAGTACCCGTGCTCCTCATGATGATCTTCTTCTGGTTGCTCCTCGGCACCCTTGACCTCCTCCGTCCGCAGGACTCGCCGTTCGCTGCGGTAGTCCTCGGACTCACGCTGTATAACGGTTCGGTCATCGCCGAACTCGTGCGGTCCGGCGTGTTCAACCTCCCGAAAGGACAGCGAGAGGCAGGACTGGCGATCGGTATGACGAGAAGTCAGTCGCTGCGCTCGATCGAGGTTCCACAGGCACTGGTCGCCATGCTGCCTGCACTAGTCAGCCAGTTTGTCGTCATCCTCAAAGACTCAGCGCTGGGGTACATCATCACGTACTCCGAGCTACTCGCCTACTCCCGTCGGTTGGGATCGGGCGAGGGAAACATCTTCCAGGCCCTCATCGTCGCTGCGGTGATCTTTATCATCATCAACTTCATGTTGACCACTTTCGCCACCAAGCTCTCCGGCCGATTGAGCTTCAGGACCGGCGGAAAGACCCGTAAGGAAAAGAACGAGAAAGTACTTTTGACCGACCCGACTAACGCCGGTTAGACCAAACGCAGATTCCTCCGTCGAACAACTGGCTCGCCTCGACCTCAGGTCTAGGCGAGCCAGTCGCTTAATGCCTTGAGGCAGGTACGGACAGCATCTGCATGGACGTGTTCGTCGTCCGAGTGTGCAAGGAGCGCGTCGCCGGGACCGAAGTTCACGGCGGGTATGCCGAGTGCGCTGAAACGCGCCACGTCGGTCCAGCCGTACTTCGGCTTCGGCTCCCCACCGACTGCAGCGACGAAGGCAGCGGCAGCTGGATGGTTCAGCCCGGGGCGCGCGCCGGCTGCCGCATCCGTCCGCTCCACCTCAAAACCAGCAAGCAGGTCACGCACATACTTTTCGGCGTCCTCGGGGGTCTTATCCGGAGCAAACCGGTAATTCACCTCGGCAACGGCACGATCGGGAATGACATTCCCCGCGGTGCCACCGCTGATCAGGACAGCATTGAGGCTCTCCCGGAAATCCAGTCCGTCCACCGATACCGTGGCCGGCTCGTGGTCCCGAAGCCGAACAAGCACCTCCGCCATTGCGTGAATGGCGTTCTTCCCCATCCAGGCCCGTGCAGAGTGGGCGGCGCGCCCCGTCGTCGTGATATTGAAGCGGGCCGTTCCATTGCAGCCGCCTTCGACAGTGCCGTTGGTGGGTTCGAGCAGCACCGCGAAATCCGCCTCGAGCCAGTCCGGGTACCTGTCAGCCAACCGGCCCAGTCCACTGAGGGATGCCTCGACTTCCTCATGGTCATAAAAGACGTAGGTGATGTCCCGGGACGGCTCTGTCAGCGCGGCAGCAAGCGCCAACTGGACGGCGACTCCGCCCTTCATGTCGGTGGCACCGCGTCCATAGAGAACCTCGCCCTCCCAGGTGCTCGGGACGGTACCGCGGGAGCCTGGCACATGCGGCAGCGGCACAGTATCGAGATGACCGGCCAGGATGACCCGTTCGGCACGGCCGAGGTTGGTGCGGCCGATCAGCGAATCACCGTCCCGGACCACTTCCAGGTGGGAACACGCGCGAAGGATCCCCTCCACCTCTTCAGCCAATGCCCGTTCGTTACCCGAGACACTGTTGATGTCGATGATATCCGCGGTGAGCTGAGCCACATCGGCGAAGGGATCAAGGCGCGCGCTGTCGGAAGCTGTCATGATCCCCAGCGTACTGGCCTCCCGCCCCGCGCCGAGCGAAGCGAGGGGTGGGAAGCCGGGCGTGCGTACTGGGCGATGTGGCGGGAGCCGGTAACAGCTACTCGGTAGAATGGAAGCCATGACTGAAACGGCTTCTGCTTCCCTGACCCCCTCCGAGACCTCCACGCGGACCGCTTTCGGCGTCGGCCTGGCCACGCTGGCTGAAGACGGAACGACACTCGATGTCTGGTATCCGCAGCCGGTTCTTGGCGACGCTTCAGGCGAGGCCGATGCGCTGCGCAGCGAACTAGCGGCTATTGCAGCGCCGGACGCGCTGCGCGGAGTGACCCAGGAAGTAGTCACCACCGTGTCTTCGCTCGACGACGCGCCCGCCGACGCAGCGGATGCCTACCTCCGGCTCCACCTGCTCTCGCACCGGCTCGTCCAGCCGAACAGCATAAACCTCGACGGCCTCTTCGGACTGCTCGCGAACGTCGTGTGGACAAACTTCGGCCCGTGCGCCGTCAACAACTTCGAAACCACCCGCCTGCGCCTGCGTTCCCGCGGCACGGTGGTGGTGTACGGCGTGGACAAGTTCCCACGCATGGTCGATTACGTGATGCCCTCGGGCGTTCGGATCGCCGACGCCGATCGGGTTCGCCTGGGCGCACACCTCGCCGAGGGGACCACCGTCATGCACGAAGGTTTCGTCAACTTCAATGCCGGAACTCTGGGCCACTCAATGGTCGAGGGACGCATTTCCGCCGGCGTCGTCGTGGGCAACGGCTCCGATATCGGCGGCGGGTCCTCGATCATGGGTACCCTCTCAGGCGGCGGCAAGGAACGCATCAGCATCGGCGAGCGCTGCCTCCTCAGCGCACAGGCCGGCATCGGTATCTCCCTCGGTGACGACTGCGTGGTGGAGGCCGGCCTCTACATCACGGCAGGAACCAAGGTGACCCTCCCGGATGGCTCGATCGCCAAGGCTGCCGACCTCTCGGGGCAGTCCGGAGTGCTCTTCATCCGCAACTCGACCACCGGCGTCGTCGAAGCCCGGCAGCGCTCGGGGCAGGGCATCGCACTGAACGCTGCGCTCCACGCCAACTAGGGATTTGAGTGCTCCAGACCAAGAAGCAGGCCCGACGACGGCGCCGCCTTCGCGCAGCCGGTGTCCTCACACTGTTGACGGCGGTGGTCGGCGGTGGAGCCTACCTGGCCATCAGCCAACTGAACTCCTCTGAGGTGCTGGTCCGTGAGCGGTGCAGCGCCGTCGTCGGTACAGATACCTATGAGCTGGCGCCGGAGCAGGCCGCAAACGCATCCACCATCGCGGGAGTAGCCGTGACCCGTGGCCTGCCGCCGCGCGCGGTATCGATTGCGCTGGCCACCGCCGTCCAGGAATCGGGCCTGCGGAATTTGGACTACGGCGACCAGGCGGGGCCGGACTCCCGGGGACTGTTTCAGCAGCGTCCGTCCCAGGGCTGGGGCACCGAGGAGCAGGTGCAGGATCCCATTTACGCTGCCGGCGCCTTCTACGATGAGCTGGTCACCGTTCCGGGATATCAGAGTCTGCCCATCACGGAGGCCGCACAGCTCGTTCAGCGCAGCGCTTACCCGGACGCTTATGCCGATCACGAGCCTGAGGCGCGCGCGTTCGCCTCAGCGCTGACGGGCCAATCCCCCGCCTCGCTGAACTGCGTACTGCGTAAGCCCGTTGCATCAGGCAGCGCGGCAGCGGTGACCGAACGCTTCGCAGCCGTCTTTCCAGCCCTACCCACAGCTGCAACCGAAGAGGGTCTCGTGACCAGCGCCTCCGGATCAGAGGGGTGGGCCGCAGCACAGTTTGCGGTGGCCAATGCCAAGGAACTGGGAATCACCTCCGTCTCCCATGCGGGACTGCAGTGGAACCGGGCCGACGGCGGCTGGACCACCGCAGAAACTGAGACCGGGCAGGTGCTGATCACCCTTGCCGAGGTCGCCGCCTAGCAGGCGCTACGCGATGATCTCCACCACCGGCTGGACATAGCTCCGGAAGGTCGCTTCGTCGTCGTAGAGGTCCTCGCTCAGAATGAGCATGTCTGGTTCGACATACCAGGCCCGGTCTTCACTCAGCGGCAGCTCCACCACGGAGAGCGAGAAGTTCCTCGCGGGCCGCCCAAGTTCGAGTTCGCGTTCCCGGACGAGATCACCGAACCGCCGCTGACCTACGTCGTGCATGCGCTGTTGTTCGCGCTCGCACCAGGATGCGTCACGCTCCTGCGTCCATTCCAATGCGGTCCCATAGTGAGCGAGGGTGAGGCGCTGAAGGGCGGGCATGGAGTCAAACTCCGGGAAGTCCGGCGGCGTAGGAAGTACCGTACCGTTTCCGTATCCGGCAACCAGTTGATACCACCAGGCCTCCCACTCCACCCGCAGCGCAGGAACGCCGCCGGCGGCGTGGACCACCTGGCGCGGATTCAGGCAGCGGACAGGGGGCTTCACCGGCGATACTGCAGGCTTGCCGATCACACCGAGGCCGGCGCAGTCCCGCAGATACAGCGCGAAGCACATGGCCAGAGACGTACCAGCTCCCACTTTCCAGGAGGGCGCTCCATTGACGTGCATGCGGTGTCCCCGCCTCTCCGCCGGCATAACCCGAACCGGCTCGCGCGTGATCCTCCAAGGGTAGACCGATAGCCCCGACGTCTCCAGAGCAAGAGCCTGGTGACTCACTTGGGTCCGAAATACCGCTGGTCGGTAGGCTTGAACCCATGAAGATACTCGTCACCGGCGGAAGCGGTTACATTGGCTCGCACACCACACTTGCACTCCTGGAGGCGGGCCACGACGTCGTCGTAGTGGACAACCTCTACAACTCAAGCGAAACCGCCCTGAGGCGGGTGGAGGAGCTGGCCGGCCGCGAGGTGGCTTTCCGCAAGGTGGATCTGCTCGACGAGCACGCGCTCGACGCCGTGTTCGAAGCCGAGGCCGTCGAGGCCGTCATCCATTTCGCCGGGCTGAAGGCCGTCGGTGAATCAGTGGAGAAGCCGCTGTTCTACTACCACAACAACGTGGGTGGAACCCTGAACCTGCTGCGCACCATGGACCGCCACAACGTGCACACCCTGGTCTTCAGCTCCTCAGCCACCGTCTATGGCGCTTCCGAAGAGGTACCCCTCATCGAGAAAATGCCGCTGGACGCAACCAACCCCTATGGGCGCACCAAGGAGCAGATCGAGGACATCCTGAGCGACGTCGGTGCCTCCGACGGCCGCTGGAACATCGCGCTGCTGCGTTACTTCAATCCGGTGGGTGCGCACGAATCGGGACGTATCGGCGAAGATCCAACGGGCATCCCGAACAACCTGCTGCCGTTCGTAGCTCAGGTGGCGGTCGGCAGACGGGAGAAGGTGTTGGTCTTCGGCAATGACTACCCCACCCCGGACGGCACCGGAATCCGCGACTACATCCACGTGGTGGACCTCGCGGACGGCCACGTAGCTGCCCTGAACTTTCTCACCTCCCACTCCGGGGTGCACCGCTGGAACCTGGGGACAGGTAATGGCTCATCGGTGCTTGAGGTGCTCGCAGCCTTCTCCAGGGCGGCCGGCCACGAGATCCCCTACGAGTTCGCTCCCCGGCGGCCGGGAGACGCAGCCGTCAGCTATGCGGACCCCTCGTCAGCATTGGCAGACCTTGGGTGGTCCGCGCATAAGTCACTGGACCAGATGTGCGAGGACCACTGGCGCTGGCAGAAGAACAACCCGCAGGGATACGCCTCCTAGCCAAGGCCACGGCAACGTGAAGTACGACGACGGCCGGTCACCTTCCTTGCGGAGGTAACCGGCCGTCGTCGTGCTGTTACTGCGTTTGGAACTTCTAGCGTGCGGGGTAGTGCCGCTCCCCGGCGCCCGTGTACAGCTGGCGCGGACGGCCGATCTTGGTCTGCGGATCCTGCATCATTTCGCGCCACTGCGCGATCCACCCCGGCAGGCGTCCGATCGCGAAGAGGACCGTGAACATTTTCTCCGGGAAGCCCATCGCCTTGTAGATGAGGCCGGTGTAGAAGTCCACGTTCGGGTAGAGCTTGCGTTCGATGAAGTAGTCATCAGCAAGGGCCTTCTCTTCGAGGCGCATTGCGATGTCCAGAAGCTCGTCGTTGCCGCCGAGCTTTGAAAGGATGTCGTGGGCGGTGGCCTTGACGATTTTGGCCCGCGGATCATAGTTCTTGTAGACGCGGTGCCCGAAGCCCATGAGCTTCACGCCGTCTTCCTTGTTCTTGACCTTCTCCATGAAGTCCTCGGGCTGCATGCCCTTGGCCTTGATCTCCCGGAGCATGTTCAGTACGGCTTCATTGGCGCCGCCATGCAGCGGGCCGAATAGCGCGTTGATGCCGGCGGAAATGGAAGCGAACATGTTGGCGTTCGAGCTTCCCACCAGGCGGACGGTGGAGGTGGAGCAGTTTTGCTCGTGGTCCGCATGAAGGATCAGCAGGAGGTCCAGCGCCTTAACCATGGTGGGATCGAGATCATAGGGCTCGGCAGGGAGGCCGAAGCACAAACGCATGAAGTTCTCCACTAGGTTCATGGAGTTGTCCGGGTACAGCATCGGCTGGCCGATGGACTTCTTGTGCGCGTACGCGGCAATGACCGGCAGCTTCGCCATCAGGCGGAACGTGGACAGCTCCACCTGCTCATCGTCGAACGGGTCCAGGGAGTCCTGGTAGAACGTGGACAGCGCCGAGACAGCTGAGGACAGCACCGGCATGGGGTGGGCGTCCCGTGGGAATCCGCCGAAGAAGCCCTTGAGCTCCTCGTGGAGGAGCGTGTGCCTGCGGATGCGGTTATCGAAGGCGGCGAGCTCAGTCGGTGTTGGCAGGTTCCCATAGATGAGCAGGTAGGAAACCTCAAGGAAACTCGAATGCTGGGCGAGCTGGTCGATGGGGTAGCCGCGGTAGCGCAGGATGCCCTGATCGCCGTCGATGTACGTGATTGCTGAGGTGGTGGCCGCGGTGTTCATGAAACCGGGATCGAAGGTAACGGCACCGGTCTGCTTGAGCAGCTTCGAGACATCGTACCCGTGGTTGCCCTCTGCCGCTTGGATCAGCGGGAGGCTCAGGCTTCCTCCGTCATACTGGAGTGAGGCGCCGTTGTGCTCAGTCATTGACTCTCCTTGTGGAGCTTATGGAAAAGCATGCGAAATTGCTGGATCAGCTCAGTCAGCTAAAACGCTACCGGCACAAACGCCTTCAGCACTAATCGGTTGAGGCGTTGTTGTGCAATAGCAACACGGTCTCACGCGGTGAGCCGGGCAGCCGCGGCAGCGACCCGCTCATCCGAACCCGTGAGCGCCACCCGGACGAACCCGTTCCCGGCGTCACCGTAGAACGTGCCGGGACCAACAATGATGCCCAGCTCCGCGAATCTCCTCACCGTCAGCCAGGTGTCTTCCCCCGCCGTCGCCCAGAGGTACAGGCCGGCGTTGGATGCGGAGATGGTCAGCCCGAAGGCCTCGAGAGCCGGTATGAGTTGCTCCCGCCGAGCCCGGTACAGGTCTTTCTGCGCGGCGACATGAGCGTCATCCGAAAGCGCTGCGCGCATGGCTTCCTGCACCGGATACGGCACGATCATTCCGGCATGCTTTCGCGAGTTGATGAGGTTAGCCAGCACCCCGCTGTCACCGGCCACGAACGCGGCCCGGTAACCGGCGAGGTTCGACTGCTTGCTCAGCGAGTAGACGGACAGCAGTTGTTCGGTGGACCCTCCGCTGACCCGTGCATCGAGGATGCTGGGCACCGGGTTCCCACCCTGGGCAGGATCCCAGGCGCCCCAGCCCAGTTCGGCGTAACACTCATCGGAGGCAACCATCGCGCCCAGTCCACGGGCGGCGTCGACCATGGCACGCAGGGCTTCAACGTCCTGGACCGCGCCGGTGGGATTCGATGGAGAATTGAGCCAGACCAGCCGCACCCGCGCCCGCGTGCCCGGATCCAGTTCAGCCAGCGAGTCCGCGGCCACCGGTGTTGCACCGGCGAAATGGGCTCCCATGTCATAGGTGGGATAGGCAACCGTGGGGCGCACAACGACATCGCCCGCTCCCAGCCCCAGCAACGTGGGCAGCCACGCAACAAGCTCCTTGGAACCCACCGTTGGCAGAATATCTGCCGGGTCAAGACCAACAACAGAACGACGACGGCGGTACCACTCGCTGATTGATTCCCTCAGCTCGATCGTGCCGTGAGTGGTGGGGTAACCGGGCGCATTCGATGCGTCGCGGAGCGCACGCTGGACAACCTCCGGCGTGGGATCCACGGGAGTTCCGATTGAGAGGTTGACCCCGCCGTCCGGATGCTTCCGGGCTTCCTCGATGTAGGGTGCCATGGCATCCCAGGGGTAGTCCGGAAGGTCGAGCCCGAAGGCCCGGTTGGGTGTCACGCTAACGTCACGCTTCCTGGTTCTGCGGCGGCAGGGCCGCAATGATCGGGTGATCCTTCCCGGTGTTGCCAAGCTTGGCGGCGCCGCCCGGCGACCCGAGATCATCAAAGAACTCGACGTTGGCCTTGTAGTACTCGGCCCACTCATCGGGCGTGTCGTCTTCGTAGTAGATCGCCTCGACCGGGCACACCGGCTCGCACGCCCCACAGTCCACGCACTCATCCGGGTGGATGTACAGCGAGCGTTCACCTTCATAGATGCAATCAACCGGGCATTCCTCAATGCAGGCCTTATCTTTCACATCCACGCACGGCTGTGCGATTACGTAGGTCACTTCCCACGCCTTCCCTAGGATTCTGGTGCCGCTAACGGCTCTTCGTCGCTCTTCCAGCTTAACGCAACAGGAGTTGGGACCGGCATCGACCGGCGCCCACCGTAATATGACAGGCTATGCCCATGTCCAGCTCCGCCGCACACCTGCTGACTTCCCTGCCGTTGGGGACCCGCGTTGTTGTCCGGTATCGGATCGAAGGCGGCCTCACGGATGCACTCGGCAACCTGGCTGCACGGGACGATCTGTCCTGCACCATTTCAGGAAGGCGCGGGGACGTCGTCGTTCCGCTGACTGCCGTGACGGCCGCCAAACCGGTGCCTCCCCCACCTCCGCGGCGCGGTCCGAGAACGCCCGCAGTAGGGTCAACCTCGCGATTGACTAAATTCAATCAGTAAGTGCCTGCTGACGTATGCTGGAAATCATGGAAACAGATGAGGACGTCCAGGCACGCGGCAGGGCGCTGAGCTCCCCCGTCCGGCTCAGGATCCTCCGGCTTTGCCTGCATAAGGCACGCACCAATAAGGAAATCGCCGAGGTGCTGGATCTCAATCCCGCCACGGCGCTGCACCATGTGCGGACTCTGCTCGCCACCGAGTTTTTGAAGGCCGAGGAGCCGCGGACGGGCAATCGCGGCGCGAAGGAAATCCCCTATCGCGCCACCGGATTGTCGTGGGGAAGCCGCATGCCCAACGCGGCCCCTGTACTCGTCGAAACGTTCCTTCAGGAAATAGACGGGCTGAACCCCTCGGAGATCGACGTGTGGCGTCTTGGAGTGCGGCTCAATGACGCCAACCGCGCCGAGATGATGGAGAAGATCCGCCACGTGTTCGAGGAATACGCCCGGCGGGAATCGGACGAGGACGGCACCGCGACCTCCATCATGCTGGCCCACCACATAGACCGCACCGCGGACTGAGACAGTACTACAGAGCTTCGTTACAGAGCTTCGGCTTCAGGACGGGCTGACGGCCGCAACGCCCACCAGGACAGGGCAACGGCTGCAACCGTTCCGACGGCCAGTCCCACCACCCAGACATAGCCGGCAATGGCCACAGGCGGAAGCGCGCCCTCCACCCCAACGCCGGCAGCGATAAGGGCACCGGCGGAAAAAGAAGCCGCGAGCCCCACCAGGATGTACGCGACTACTCCGGTCAGGGCTGCGAAAAAGATGCTGCGGGCAGCCACGGCAACGAACACGGCAATACTGGTCGCAAGCACTACAGAGGCAAGCGCACCGGCCGGAATCCCGACACCGTTCACGTACCAGATATGGGCATGAAGCGCGGTGCCAAGCACAGCCGCAAGTGAGCCGCCGAGGACGGAGGCGAGGACTCCGCGCGGGCGGTCGCCGCTACGGGCAGAAGGAACGACGACGGCGGCCGGATTGGCGCCGTCGTCGTCCTTCTGTTTGTTCACCTGCATGCCGGGAGCCGGCAACTGCCTACCCTGCTAGGCGCGGGCGCGGGAACGGGCAGCGCGCATGCGCTCGTTGGGATCGAGAACCACCTTGCGGATGCGGATGGACTCCGGAGTCACCTCGACGCACTCGTCTTCCCGCGCGAATTCGAGTGATTCCTCGAGCGTGAGATTGCGGGGAGGCGTCAGGTTCTCGAAGGTGTCGGAGGAAGCGGCACGCATGTTGGTGAGCTTCTTTTCCTTGGTGATGTTCACTTCCATGTCATCGGCGCGTGAGTTCTCGCCGACGATCATGCCCTGGTACACCTCGGAGGTCGGCTGCACAAAGAAGGAACCGCGTTCCTGCAGGTTGATCATGGCGAACGGGGTGACCACCCCGGCGCGGTCCGCGATCATCGATCCGTTGGTGCGGTACTCGATGTCCCCTGCCCACGGCTCGTAGCCCTCGGAGTAGGAGGACGCGATTCCAGCGCCGCGGGTGTCCGTCAGGAACTTGGTACGGAAACCGATGAGCCCCCGGGCCGGAACGATGAATTCCATCCGAACCCAACCGGTGCCGTGGTTGGACATGTTGGTCATGCGGCCCTTGCGTGCCGCCATCAGCTGGGTAACACCGCCAAGGTACTCTTCGGGAACGTCGATGGTCATGTGCTCCATGGGCTCATGGATTTTCCCGTCAACAGTCCGGGTAACAACCTGCGGCTTGCCGACGGTCAGCTCAAAACCTTCGCGGCGCATCTGCTCCACAAGAATGGCCAGCGCCAGCTCTCCACGTCCCTGGACCTCCCAGGCGTCCGGGCGGGCGGTGGGTAGAACGTTCAGCGATACGTTGCCGATCAGCTCCTTATCAAGCCTGTCCTTCACCTGTCGCGCAGTAACCTTCGCGCCCTTGACCTTCCCGGCCAGCGGCGAGGTGTTGATACCGATGGTGACGGAGATAGCCGGATCATCCACGGTGATCAATGGAAGGGGCTGCGGGTTGTTGACGTCGGTCAGGGTTTCACCGATGGTGATGTCCTCGATACCGGCGACAGCAACAATCTCTCCCGGTCCAGCGGATTCGGTGGGGACGCGGTCCAGGGCCTTGGTGGCGAGCAACTCAGTGATCTTAACGGTCTTCAGTTCACCGTTCTGGCGGGCCCAGGCGACCTGCTGACCCTTGCGGAGCGTGCCGTTGAAGATACGGAGCAGAGCGAGGCGGCCAAGGAACGGCGATGCGTCCAGGTTGGTGACGTGGGCCTGCAGGACGCCCTCCGGGTTGTACCGTGGCGCCGGGATGTGGTCGATGATGGTCTTGAAGAGCGGCTCAAGATTGTCATTCTCAGGGACGGTGCCGTCTGCCGGCTGCTCCAGGGAAGCCGCTCCAGCTCGCGCCGCAGCGTAGACCACGGGAACGTTGAGCACGAGGTCCAGGTCGAGATCGGGGACCTCGTCGGCCAGGTCCGAAGCAAGGCCGAGCAGCAGATCCATGGACTCGCTGACGACCTCGTCGATACGGGAGTCAGGACGGTCGGTCTTGTTGACCAGCAGGACAACCGGCAGCTTCGCGGCCAGCGCCTTGCGCAGCACAAAGCGGGTCTGCGGCAGCGGGCCCTCGGAGGCATCAACAAGCAGGACCACGCCGTCTACCATGGACAGTCCGCGCTCAACCTCGCCGCCGAAGTCAGCGTGGCCGGGCGTGTCAATGACGTTGATGGTGATTGTTTCGCCCTCAGCCGATGGGCCGTCGTAGAACACGGTGGTGTTCTTGGCGAGGATGGTGATGCCCTTTTCGCGCTCCAAGTCCCCCGAGTCCATGACCCGGTCCTCAAGATGGTTGTGGGCGGCGAAGGAATTGGTCTGCCTCAGCATCGCGTCAACGAGCGTCGTCTTGCCATGGTCTACGTGCGCCACGATGGCAACGTTGCGAAGGTCACTGCGGATTGCAGTGTTGCTCGTGGATACAGACATGCGGAATGACTCGTTTCGTCGGGGATTTCGTCGGGATTGCGGAGGTGCCGGGGGAAAATGGAAGCGGGCAGCACAGCGCGCACTACTACCAGTCTAAGCGCTAGGCAAAAGATGGCCTAACGGGCACATTAAACGACGACGACGGCACCCACCGCAGCGGGCGCCGTCGTCGTTCGTGGAAGCTGGCTACTCGGCTGCGGCCAGGAGCTGCGCGCGCAGCTCACGTCGCTCGCGCTGCTTCTCCGGATCCGGCAGCGGCACAGCCGCAAGGAGCCGCTGCGTGTAGGGATCCTGGGGGTTGCGCAGAATCTGGTCGCGGGTACCCTGCTCGACGATCCTGCCGCGCCGCATCACGCAGATGTGGTCGGCGAGAACGTCCACCACCGCGAGGTCATGGGTGACGAACAGGCAGGCAAAACCCATTTCCTTCTGAAGGTTCTGGAACAGCTCTAGCACCTTGGCCTGGACGGACACGTCCAGCGCGGACGTGGGCTCGTCAGCAACCATGAGCTTGGGCTTCAGCGACAGCGCGCGCGCAATGCCGACGCGCTGCTTCTGCCCACCCGAGAGCTCGTGCGGGTAGCGGTTCCGGTAGGCACGCGGAAGCTCCACCTGGTCGAGCAGTGTCTCGATGCGCTTCTGCAAGGCGGAGCCCTTGGCTTCTCCGGCGAGGAACATCGGTTCGCCGATGCTTTCACCGATGGGCAGCCGGGGGTTCAGCGACGAGGACGGGTCCTGGAACACCATGCCGACGCTGCGCCGAACTGCGCCGAGTTCCCGGGAGGTGGGCTTGAGACCGGAGATGTCAGTACCCACGACCTTGAGCGCTCCTTCGGCAACGGGAAGGAGCCCGACCGCTGCGCGCCCGATGGTGGTCTTGCCCGATCCGGACTCCCCCACCAATCCCATGACTTCGCCTGGACGGATGCTCAAGGTTGCGTTCTCAACCGCACGGAAGGCCGGAACCCGGCCCTGCTTGGGGTACTCGATGGCCACATTCACCAGGTCGAGTACTGCTTCTCCCCTGCTCTCCCGCTCTGCCTGAACTTCCTTCTCCAGACCCTGGAGGACAACCCGCTCCCGGCGCTGAAGCTCTTCAGCGTCTACGCCGGCCAGCTCCGATTTGGTTGCTGCTGCAAGGGCCGCGGTGATGTCGACGTCGTCACCGCCGCCCTCTGCTCCCTGGCCCAGGTGTGGTACAGCTGCGAGCAGATCCTGGGTGTAGGGATGTTCGGGCCGGCTGAAAATCTTCTCTGCCGTGCCTGATTCCACAATGACGCCCTGACGCATGACGGCGATGCGGTCTGCGAGGTCCGCGACAACTCCCATGTCGTGGGTGATGAGCACGATGGCGCTGTCGAGCTTGTTGCGCAGGTTGCGCATCAGGTCGAGGATTTCGGCCTGGACTGTCACGTCGAGTGCGGTGGTGGGCTCATCTGCGATGAGGAGCTTGGGATCACACGAGAGTGACTGGGCGATCATGGCGCGCTGCCGCTGTCCCCCGGAGAGCTGGTGGGGGTAGGAACGGAAGGCTTTCTCGGGATCAGGAAGCTCCACCATGTCCAGCAGTTTGAGGGTGCGCTCCCTCGCCTCATCGGGCGAGATTGCGTTGTGCAGACGCAGAGTCTCGACGATCTGGAACCCGACCGTGTACACGGGGTTCAGCGCCGTCATCGGCTCCTGGAAGATGACCGCGACGTCATTGCCGCGCACCTCCCTCATCTTCCCCGGGGAAAGATTGAGGATTGACCTGCCGTTCAATATCACCTCTCCGGTGACACGGCTGTTGCTGGGCAGGAGCCCGAGAAGCGCCATCGAGCTTGCGCTTTTGCCTGACCCGGACTCCCCGACGATCGCAAGCACTTCACCTGCGTTCACGTAGTAGCTCAGGTCAATGGCCGCCGGGACCCATTCCTTCTCCACCCCGAAGTCGACGCTGAGGTTTCGAACTTCGAGCACCGGTCCGCGAGCGGATTCCGTTGGATCATTGCTCCCGTTGCCGTCAATGATGTCGTGGGTCATAGTGCTGTCCTTCCACTGTGTGACCGTGCGTACGGCGCTTTTGGGCGGGCTGTTTTCCCGCTGATTACTGCGCTGACACTAAATGTTGGAAATATGGGGGGATGAACTCGCCTACCGGTCCGATCCAGACCACTGTCTTCCGCCCCCGCAGCAGCCGCTGGATACTCGCGATTGCGGGCGCCGTCGTCGCGGTGGGTCTGATCGCCTCCGTTGTGACGTCCGGACTGCAGGCGCTCGCTACTGCCGCGCCGCTGCTCGCGGTAGCGGCCGTGGCATGGTGGTTGTTCTGGTTTCCGGCGGTGGTTGTCGGGCCTACCGGCGTTCAACTGCGCAACCCGGTCCAGACCGTTGATGTTCCGTGGGCCGGCCTCATCCACGTCGACACCAAGTACGCACTGAAGCTCGTCACGCCGAGCGGCAGCTACAGCGCCTGGGCTGCGCCTGCTCCCGGAGTTCGCGGAACCCACGCGGGCAAGCCGGAGCACATGCAGAACCTTCCGGGCACCAGCTACGGAGCGGGTGGAAGCGTTCGCCCCGGGGACCTCAGCAACACCGATTCCGGCCTTGCTGCCCTGCTGGTCCGATCCGAGTGGGAACGGCGTGTGGACAGCGGTCTGATCGACGTTGACGCTACCGAGGCAGCGCGGGTGGAGCGCCGCATCAACTGGCAACCGCTTGGCGTGATCGCCGGCCTGCTGCTGCTGAGCGTCATTACCTTCGCCCTGCAGTGACAGCAGACCGGCGCGACCGGCGCTGAGCCGGGCACCAAAGAGTATACGGTTCATCAGGCCGGCTTCTTAGGTTCTGCAGCCTTCTTGGCGTTGAACTTCTTCTGCCGGGGGTCGAAGGCATCTCGCAGCCCGTCACCGATGAAGTTGATCGACAGGCAGATGATCACAATGAACAGACCCGGCCACCAGAAGAGCCACGGGCGGGTGCTGAAAGCCGCCTGGTTGGCACTGATGAGGCTACCCAACGAGATATCAGGAGCCTGGACGCCGAGTCCGAGGAAGGACAGCGCCGTCTCCAGCAGGATCGCGGACGCCATGACCAGGGTGGTGTTGACGATGATCACGCCCACGGCGTTCGGCACGATGTGCTTGAAGATGATCCGCGAGTTGGAAGCGCCTGCGATGCGGGCTGCATCGACGAACTCCCGTTCGCGGAGGCTGAGGAATTCACCGCGGACCAAACGCGCGAGGCCGGTCCAGATGATGAATCCGACGAAGACTCCCAGTAGGATGACGCCGGCGCTGCCGCCGAAGATCGCCCCGAAGAAGGTGCCCGGCCCAGAAATGGAGTTGCCGAACGTGCCCAGCACCGCTGCGATGATCACCAGCGGGATGATGATGATGACGTCAGTGAGACGCATCAGCAGCGTTTCCACCCAGCCGCGGAAGTATCCGGACACACCACCAATAACGACGCCGATGATGCCGCCCACGAGTCCAATCAGGAACATCACAATCAGGGACAGCTGCGCACCGCGCATGGTCATGGCGAAGAGATCGCGCCCCACGCGGTCCTGCCCAAAGGGATGGTCACCAAAATTGAACGGCAGTGTCCAGGTGGGTGCACCCGTGGGATTGGCAAGTGGCGGTGTTTCCACGTAGTCCCACTTCCACCAGCCGGGAATTCCGGCATAGCCCACTGAGGTAAACGCCATGATGACGACGCCCGCAAAAATGACCATGCTGACCACAGCGGCAGTGTGGCCGAAGAAACGCTTGCGGACCAGTTGGCCCTGACTGAGGCCTCTCGCCTCAGGCTGCTTCGATCGCTTTGATTCTTGTGCTGCAGTGCTCATGCTTTCACCCTCACTCGCGGGTCAAGAACGGAGTAGACGAGGTCGGCCACCAGGTTGAAGACCAGGGCAACAATGCCCGTGATCAGGAAGACTCCCATGACCGGATTGAGGTCCTGCCTTCCGAGTGCCTGAACGAACAGTTGGCCCATGCCGCTGAAGGCGAACACCTGCTCGGTGATGATGGCGCCGCCGATGAGCGCACCAATGTCGAAGGCAACGAGCGTGGCCAGCGGAATGAGCGCATTGCGGAATGCGTGACGCATCACGACCGTGCGTTCCCCCAGGCCCTTCGCCCTTGCGGTACGAATGTAGTCCTGATTCATGATTTCCAGCATCGACGCCCGTGAATAGCGGCTGTAACCCGCAAGGGAGATCAACATCAGGGCAATCGTGGGAAGCAGCAGGTGCGTATACGTGTCCAGTCCCCGCACCCAGAAGTCTCCTTCGAGGTTGGGGGTGGAAGCACCGATTGTCGCGATTGGACGGCCGTTGACCCGGTTGTTGTTGAAGTAGGAGGGCCACGCCTGCATGAAGCGGTCCAGCAGGATCAGGAACCCCATCAGGAACGCGGTGAGCCCCGCTGCTGTCATGTTCTGACGCTTGTCGTAACCGCCCATGAAGTATCCGACGACGAGGCCGACCAGGACGGTGGCAACACCGAGCAGAACCACCATCAGGAGCGTTGCACGGTCCAACAGGGGCTGCACCGCGAAGTACGCGACAATTCCGATCGCGACGACGATCAGGGAGCTGTAGAGGGCCTTGCGATTCTTCAGGCCGGCAGTCAGCAGGGTCACGCCGTAGGCGATGCCGACCGAGAGGAGAGCCACGACAATCGGTCCAAAGCCGGGCGTGAGGAACCAACCGGTGAGGTCGAGGAACCAGATAATGCCGAAGGCGAAGACAAATCCGATCGCTGCCCACAGAAGGCGGCGCTTCAGGGATCCTGACGTACTCAGGTAAAAGAGGAATGCGCCAACCAGCCCGCACACCATTGTGGCAAAGAAGCTGATGTCCGGTTCACTCAGGAAGTTGTTGAATCCGATTGCCCCGAACTCCTTCAGGAGAACAGCAACCCAGAACACCGGCAGCGAGAAGAAGAGGAACGCCATGAACGTGACACCGTAATCGAGTCCGCTGTACTGCCGGAGCGCGGTCACGATGCCCAGCGTGATGCCAATGACAATGGCAAGGATGGTGGCGGCTGTGACGAGCATGATGGTCTGCCCCATTGCACGACCGAGGAGCTGTGTCACCTCAATACCGGTCACACTGTTGCCGAGATCGCAGGTGAGTGCGAACGGGACGACGCAGCGAACTGCGCCGGATACCCAGGAGAAATACCGCAGGATGGGCGGCACATCGAGATCCAGTAGATCGATTCGCTGCTGGATGAGCTGCTCACGATTGGGGGCGTTGCTTTGGCGCAGATCCGCGAGTGGATCTCCTGAATATGCAGTCAGGATGTACACGAGGAACGAAGCGCCAAAAAGAATGAGTACGGCGGCGATCAGCCGCCTGACAATGTACGTCAACATAGTCTTTTTTGGCCTCAGGGGTTTAGGAAGCGGGTTGTGCCCGACATGTCGGACTGAGTGTAATCCACGTTACGTTTAGTCAAAATTTGGCACTTGCCAATCACTGCAGAAGTGCCTGAGCACCCGAAAGCGCTGGGGCCAGTAGTGCGACCCCAGCGCTTTCGATTAGCTAGTGAACGTGGGCGGTGCGGAGCTGTTTAGGCTACCGACCACTCCCAGAAGTTCCACCAAACTCCAACCAGACCCGGGTTGAAGGTCAGACCCTGTACGGCCTCATCCGCGGCGTTGATGCCGATGGACTGGAACAGGGGCAGACCATAGCCGGTCTCGAAGA
Source organism: Arthrobacter sp. KKT183 (assembly GCF_055657625.1). NCBI lineage: Bacteria > Bacillati > Actinomycetota > Actinomycetes > Micrococcales > Micrococcaceae > Arthrobacter > Arthrobacter sp. KKT183. The sequence goes on from NZ_CM145770.1 coordinate 2,480,024, forward strand.
GACGGGTATCAACGACGATCTGGAGTTCCTGCTGCTCTGCCGGATCGATGGTGACAATCAGCTCATCCATGGCGGCCTGTGCTTCTTCATCGCAGAAGCCGTTGAAGTTCGAGGCGGAGTCACAGCCGTACAGCTGGGGCACACCGTTCACTCCAACGCCAGGGCTGACCCAGCCGAAGATGGTTGCGTCATAGGTTCCGCCGCCGAGGGCTGATCCCCATTCGTTGCCGGGAAGCCCGCCGTCAACCACGGTGAAGCCAGCCTGCTCGGCGCTCTCCGCGATCAGTGTGTAGGCGTCAACACGGTTCGGGTTGTCAGCGTTGTACATGATGCGAACCTCAGGGGTTGCACCTGCCAGCAGTTCCTTGGCCATGTCGATGTCGGGCTCAGCGAACTCCTGCGATCCGTTGACCGGTACAGCGGCGTCGTAGCCTTCCGTTCCGATGTCGAAGATCTGGGAGTTGCGGGGCTCAGCTTCGGGATCCAGCGGGCCGATGACCGACTCGACGATGGAATCACGAGGGATGGTGTACATGAACGCACGGCGAACATTCTCATCCTCGAACACGCCGGAGTAGTTCAGGTCGATGTGGTCGAAGGAAAGCTCTTCGCCCTCAAGGATCTGGATTCCGTCGATTGCCTCGAGGGAGGCAAGGGTGTCAGCGGAGGCCTGCGGCTGAACAATGTCAACCTCGCCGTTCTGAAGAGCCTGGACCTGGGCGTTGGCATCACCGATGTAGCGGATGGTGATTTCATCCAGTGCGGGCTCGGGGCCCCAGGCGTAGTCCTCGTTGCGGACCAGCGTCATGGACTGGTCAGGAGTCATGTCCTGAACGATGTATGGACCGTTCGACAGGTAGAGTGCCGGATCAGACGGCAGCGTGGTGGTGTCGAATGCTGTGTTCCAGTACTCAGCTACCGCCTGCAGCTCGGGACGATCCTCAGGGCTCTCAGGATCTCCTGCGGGAGCGGTCTGAATCAGTTCGACCAGGGCGTCCTCATCAGCCAGTTTGCCACCGGTGGCAACAACGTGCGCCGGGGTGTCGAGGATGCCGAACGCAATTTCGTAATCAGCGTACGGCTCGGTGTATTCGAGCGTCATGGTTCGACCGTCTTCGCTGATTTCAGGAAGACCAGTCAGTCCGAGTCCGTCGGTGGCACCGGCGTAGGCGAAGTAGGTGGTTCCGGTTTCAGCCTCCGGGTTTTCATCATCGAAATAACCCGACTGTACGGCCCAGGACAGCAGAAGGTCGCCGGCATCGACGGGCTCGCCATCTGACCAGGCAACACCTTCATTGATCGTGTACTCAACGGTGAGCGGATCCTCAGACGTCACCTCATAGGTGCCGAATTCTTCGTTGCGGATGACCTCGAGCGCGTCATTCACGTAGTAGAAGTCCTGATGCGTCAGGTAGCTGACCTTGCCGTTGATGTCGACGTTGCCAGTGGCGCTGTCAGAGTTGAACGAAGTGAAAGGGTTGACCTCGGCAACGGTTACGGCGCCGCCTGATGCTTCGCCCTCGCCGCCTGTGCCGGGATCTTCGCCGCCGCCGCTTTCGGCGCAGGCGCTCAGTGCAAGTGCAGCTATCGCAGCTACACCTACGGCTTTGGAAGTACGTCCGAAACGCATTCCGCCTCCTTGTTTCATGTTGTGGAAGATGTCCTTCATGGTTTTACAAAGGACTGACACGCACTTTGATTCAAAGTGGCGTGCCTCACATGCAGAAAGCCTAAGGGGTATTTATTACTGCTTGGTATCAAAAGCAAAGCGTGTTGATGGTTGTTACCGAGATGCAACCAAATTTTCCCATCAGGGCACGGCATGGCAACGGTACGGCTCCAGTTGCAGCCCGGCACAGTCATCGACCGATACCATGCGCAGCCTGGGCTGAACTCTTCCGAATACGGCAGACTTGCAGGTGTGGATAGCCTGCACGTACTCCCGGGTCCCGGCGCGCCTCAGGGCTTCACAGTGCCGGCTGGAGAACTGCTCGAGCAGTTCTCCCATGCGTCTGGACCAGGAGGCCAAGGCGTCAACACTACGGACTCGCGTGTCCAACTCAGTCTCGACCTCGGGACTACGACAGCTCTAACTGAGGTACAACGCGAACTCGCCCTCGCGCGACTGGCCGCCCGGTTGTCGGGCACCGTGCTCACGATCAGCGCTGCTGAGCACCGTTCCCAGCGACGCAATCGGACGGCGGCAAGGAAACGGCTGGCCGAGCTCCTCCGCGAGGCCGTCGCTCCCACGACCATCCGTCGTCCAACCCGACGTACACAAGGGTCACAACGTCGCCGACTGGAAGACAAGCGTGGGCGGTCCGAGATCAAGCAGAATCGGAGGCGCCCACGTCCCGGCTGAATCACTTCCGGGCAAGGGAGGTCAGGGAACAGGCACCGCTACATCGACGATGCCGACGAACCGGCTGCCAATTCCGTCGTACTCGCTGCGAACCAGACCCGGAATTACCGGTGGGATTTCATCGAGGGAATGGTGGGCGCAACAAACGTAAGTGAACGGCGGCCACCACTTCTTGGGCCGCGCGGCTTCCGAGAAACCACAGACCGCGCAGGTCAACTGGACCCAGACAGGTCGATTACTCGTCCGGTTTTCCTTGGACTGAACGAGCCAGACCGGTGGATTGTGCAAAAGCTCGGACAACTCAGCGTCTGAGAGCCGGGCAGGGATTCCGTGACGGTGTGCCATCTCCAACGGAATATCAAGGATCTGAGCTGCCTCACGTCGCGTAACCACCAGTTAAGGATATGGGACGCGGGATGTCTCCCGATGCTCGGAAAGGGCCACCGACACAATGGGCGGACCAGTGCCGGTTTCCGGCCCCGGTCCTCCCGACATCAAACGTTGAATCGGAACTCCACCACATCGCCGTCGACCATGATGTATTCCTTGCCTTCGATACGGACCTTGCCGCGAGACTTGGCTTCGGCCATGGAACCGGCCGAGACCAGGTCATTGAAGGAAACCACCTCGGCCTTGATGAATCCGCGCTGGAAGTCTGAGTGGATGACTCCGGCCGCCTCCGGGGCAGTGGCGCCCTTGCGGATGGTCCAGGCACGCGCTTCCTTCGGACCGGCCGTGAGGTAGGTCTGCAGCCCGAGGGTATGGAAACCAACGCGGGCAAGCTGGTCCAGTCCGGACTCTTCCTGTCCGTTCATCTCCAGCATTTCACGCGCTTCCTCCGGATCCAGCTCGACCAGATCGGCTTCGAGCTTGGCGTCGAGGAAAATGCAGTCAGCGGGTTCGACCAGGGCGCGCAGCTCGTTCTGACGCTCAGTGCTGCCGAGAACGGCGTCATCGGCATTGAACACGTAGATGAACGGTTTGGCCGTGAGCAGGCTGAGCTCCCGCAGATGCTCCATCTCGAGCTTGTCGCTTGCGACCGAAGCGAAGATCGTATCCCCGCGTTCGAGGACACCCTGCGCCGCCTGCATTGCAGTCAGCTGCGCAGCCTCGCGCTTCTTGATCTTCACTTCCTTCTCAACGCGCGGGATTGCCTTCTCCAGCGTCTGAAGATCCGCGAGGATGAGTTCGGTGTTGATGGTCTCCATGTCGGACACCGGGTTCACGGCGCCGTCCACATGCACCACGTCCGGGTCGTCGAAGACACGCACTACCTGCGCAATGGCTTCAGCTTCGCGGATGTTTGCGAGGAACTGGTTACCGAGGCCTTCACCTTCCGAGGCTCCCTTGACGATGCCTGCGATGTCCACGAAGGACACCGTTGCGGGCAGCACGCGCTGAGAGCTGAACAGTTCGGCCAGCTTTCCCAGGCGCGGGTCAGGAAGACTGACAACTCCGACGTTCGGCTCGATCGTTGCGAACGGATAGTTCGCGGCCAGGACGTTGTTCCTGGTGAGAGCGTTGAAGAGGGTTGATTTGCCGACGTTGGGCAGTCCGACGATGCCAATAGTAAGAGCCACGGGAAAACAGTCTACCGGCGTGGACGCCGCGTCGGCACGGCCGCCCGGCGGAGCCGTCCTTTCCCGGAATTGTCGGAGGCACCTGCCATGGTGGAGAAATGGATGGAAACACTCTTCTTCTCGTAGTTCTCACGGCGGTGCTGGCGCTGGTCGTCGGTGCGGGTATCGCCGTCGTGCTTCTGCGCCCGGTCCTCGCGGGGCTGCGCAATGACATGGACGACGCCGGCACCCGCCTTGGCACGGCGGTGTCTGCCCGTGCCGCGGCAGAAGCGGAGAACCGGATCCTGCTCGCACAGAACCGGCAGCTTCTCGAACAGTCCGGTCAGGACCAGTCGGTTCTGCGTGCCATTGCACCGCTGGCGGACAAGCTCGGTCAAGTGCAGGCGCACGTGGGTCACCTGGAAAGGGAGCGTGCGCATCAGTTCGGTCAGCTCGCGCAGCAGCTGCAGGAGGCACAGCTATCGGATTCGAAGCTGTTGTCCACGACCCACTCGCTGGCTTCCGCGCTCCGCAGCACCACCGCGCGCGGGCATTGGGGTGAAGTGCAGCTGAGGCGGATTGTGGAAGCCGCAGGCATGCTCGCCCGTGTGGATTTCTCCGAGCAGGCCACCCTCACCATCGCGTCCCGGGAGGGATCCTCCAACCTTGTCCGTCCCGACATGGTCATCCAGTTGCCGGGGAACAAGCAGATCGTCGTCGATTCAAAGGTCCCGCTGGACGCTTATCTGGAAGCCCAAGGACAGCCGGGCGGAGAGGACCAAGAGCGCAATGGTGCGGAGGAATCGCGCCGCAGCGAACTCCTGACCCAGCACGTCAAGGCGGTTCGCTCACACGTGGATACGCTGGCGCGGAAAAAGTACTGGGAGGGGACCGACAATTCCCCCGATCTGGTGGTGTGCTTTATTCCGCTCGAGTCGGTGCTGTCGAGCGCACTCCAAACGGACCCGGCGTTGCTGGACTACGCCTTCGCGCGGAATGTGGTGCTGGCCTCCCCCGTGACGCTGCTCGCGATTCTGAAGGGGGTCGCGTTCAGCTGGCGTCAGGATGTCCTCACGGAAAATGCCAAGGAGTTGTATGACCTCTCACGGGAACTGTATGAACGGCTGGGCACCATGGGTTCACACATCACCCGTCTGGGCAGTTCGCTCAAGAGCTCGGTCGAGAAGTACAACTCGTTTGTCGGCACACTGGAATCCCGGGTGCTTCCCACCGCGCGCCGGATCAACGCATTTGAGACGGACGCGAGCGCCTCAGAGCTGACCACCAAGCCGGTGGAGACCACACCCCGGCTGTTGAGCGCGCAGGAACTCATCGATACAGAATCGGAGGACGAGCCCGCAGAGCGAACGGCGTAACTTACGGCTTGCTGGAGAGACGTCAGGAAGTGGGTCGCTGTCCCCGGCCGCCGAGCCCGCTCGAGGGATCTCCCATGGCCTTCAGCGCTGCGCGTATTTCCTTCGGCAGCGAGAAGATGATGTCCTCTTCTGCAGTAACCACTTCTTCGACGTCCGCGTAACCATAATCGGCGAGCAGCCGCAGGACGTCCTGCACCAGATTCTCGGGCACGGAAGCGCCAGAGGTGACTCCGACCGTGGACACTCCTTCAAACCAGGACTCATCCACTTCATTGGCGAAGTCAACGCGGTGTGAAGCCTTCGCTCCGTACTCAAGCGCTACCTCTACCAACCGCACGGAGTTGGAGGAGTTTGCGGAGCCCACCACAATGACGAGATCCGCATCCGGCGCAATCTTCTTGATTGCCGCCTGCCGGTTCGACGTGGCGTAACAGATGTCATCGCTCGGAGGATCCTGCAGCGTAGGAATCCGCTTCTTCAGCAACGCCACTGTCTCCATGGTCTCGTCGACGCTGAGCGTGGTCTGCGAGAGCCAGATCACCTTGCTGGGGTCGCGCACCGTTACGCTGTCCACGTCTTCAGGTCCGTTAACGATCTGGATATGTTCAGGGGCTTCGCCGGCGGTTCCCTCCACCTCTTCATGGCCATCGTGACCGATCAGAAGGATGTCGAAGTCATCCCGCGCGAAACGCACTGCCTCGCGGTGTACCTTGGTCACCAACGGACAGGTGGCGTCGATGGTCCGGAGGTTGCGCTCTTCTGCTGACCGGATCACCGCGGGCGAGACTCCGTGTGCAGAAAACACCACGAGCGCTCCTTCCGGAACCTCGTCGTTCTCCTCAACGAAGATGGCGCCCTTCTCCTCCAGCGTGGACACCACGTGAAGGTTATGGACGATCTGCTTCCGCACATACACCGGCGGCCCGTAGTGTGCCAGTGCCTTCTCTACTGCGATGACGGCGCGGTCAACGCCCGCGCAGTATCCGCGGGGCGCAGCCAGGAGTACCTTGCGTTGGCCGGCAACCGGTGCAGCGGCGTGGACTTCTTCCGGCGAGCGCCGGTTCCGGGGCACCATGGGCATGGGTACCGATACAGCTGTGGAGGACATACCTCCATGCTAACGGCCCGCACATCTCCGCCCGGCGGGGCATGGGTGCTGTCCGCTCAGAGCCGAGCGCTTCAGTGAGCAGAAAAGTAGGAGGTGCGGTGCTAGCGGCGGGACCCACTGAGCAGCCGACCCACGACGCCCGCGACCAGCAGCAGGATCCCCGCTGCCAACGCCGCGAGACACCATTCCTGGAAGCTGGATGCTGCGCGCTCGGCAAGCGCGGCCTTGAAGACGTCGGCCACTGCACTTTCATCCCCAACCTGGTTCGCCAGGCCGGGCACCAAACCGGAGGCGATCCACAGCACCCCACCAGTGAGCAGGATTCCGAGTCCGAGGAGAGCGAGCGTTGTGCTTCGACGACGAGCCAGTACAAGGGCGAGAACGGCTCCCACGCCGGCCGCGATCGCAAGTGCCGGCCACAGATCGGCGGCAGTTTCTGCCCTCTCCACGAGATCAAACGGGTCTGTGCCACCGATATTTACCAGAGTTCGCTCGGGTTCCGGTACATCGACTCCGAATTGACCGCCAAGTTCGGCAGTCACCAGGCCTACGAGCGGTGCAACGTCGAGGGTGAACGCCGCGGGACCACCGGAGTCACCATCTAATTGCTCCTGCCCTCCGAAAGTCAGGCCATGTGAGCGCCGCAGGGTGTCCTGCCAGGCCCGATCGAAGTCGGGCAACTGTGCAATGCCCTGCGCGACGTCCCGCACCACCGGCTCCACCGCGTTCGCCACTCCCGGAGGCAGCTCGACACTGGCTGTTGCTTCCTCCGCAAGCGCGCCTGCGAGCGTACCCGTGAATTCTGCATCGTCAGCAAGAGGCGCGGTCAGCTGGACGAAGCCGTCTTCGGCCACCACATTGGAAGCGAGCCAGGCACTGGGCAGGGCCACCACACCAAGCACCAGTGCAAACAGGACAAAGAAGGCCGATCCGGCTGTTCTCATCAGCTCCCGTTCCCTTGATTGACGATCCTACGATTATGCCTGCGCCCGCGGGGGCCGTTGTTGCGGCGGCACCGGCCGGCGGAAACTGTCCTCCTGCACATTGCGGTCCGGGTTCAACCGTTGTCAGGAGCACCTGATAAACATTAACCAGCGGCACGGCACCAGCTCGTCCGTTCCGTGTGACGCGAGGGTGGCAGGTGACGAGTGCCGGACAGGCTGATAGGGCGGGTCTTGTATTGGAAGGATGCGGTATTTGATGAACCACGACGGCGCGCCGGTAGGCACCGTGGTCACAGCTGACTCCTCCGTGTCCACGGATCCGACAACCCTTCCCGAGACGGCGGGGGAAACCTCGGCTGATCAGCCCTGGCCGCTCCATGTGCTCTCCGAGAAGCTGAAAGCCCATATCGAGCGCGCCCCCGCCGCCTGGGTTGAAGGGCAGGTTATTGAACTCAACAAGCGCGGTTCCATGTGCTTTGTCACCCTCCGTGATGTTGATGCTGAAATCTCGCTGTCGCTCACGGTCTGGGGCACAGTTCTGGATCGGCTCACCATGCCCCTGGAGCGTGGCTCCCGGGTGGTAGCCAGACTCAAAGCGGACTTCTGGGTGAAGACAGGGCGCCTGTCAATGCAGGCGTGGGACATTCGCCCGGTCGGTCTGGGTGACCTGCTTGCGCGAATAGAGCGGCTACGCCAGGCTCTTTCGGCCGAAGGACTTTTCGCGTCGCATCGGAAACGTGCGCTCCCGGCGCTCCCCCACCGGATCGGCCTCATCACGGGACGCGATTCCGATGCGGAGAAAGACGTGCTGAAGAATGCCCGCCTGCGCTGGCCTGCAGTCGAGTTTGAGATACGCGAGGTTGCTGTGCAGGGCGTCAACGCCGTCTCGCAGATTCGTTCGGCGTTGCTGGAACTCGACCACATGCCGGAGGTCGATGTCATCATCATTGCCCGCGGCGGCGGCTCGCTGGAGGATCTTCTGGCCTTCAGCAATGAGGATCTGGTCCGGGCGGTCTCAGCGGCCACCACGCCGATTGTCAGCGCGATCGGTCATGAGGCTGATCATCCGCTCCTGGATGACGTGGCGGACCTTCGGGCCTCAACGCCAACGGATGCGGCAAAGCGCGTTGTCCCCGACGTCAGCGAGGAGTTGCAGCGCATCCGGCAGGCACGGGCGCAGCTTTCACGCTGCGTGGACCAACTGATGTCCCGCGAGACTGAGCGGCTGGCACATCTGCGCTCCCGCCCTGTGCTGGCCCAACCGTCCGGAATGGTGAGCGTCCGCCATGATGACCTGGTACGGCTGCGTGACCGCAGCACCATGGCAATTGAAGGTGCAGTAGCACGAGAAGCAGACCGGGTTTCCCACCTTCGCGCCCACGTGAGGTCCCTCTCTCCGCAGAACACCCTGGACCGGGGCTATGCAGTGGTGCAGAACGAGGAGGGCGATGTAGTCCGGACCCCCGATCAGGCACCATTGGATTCCCTGCTCGCCATCAGGGTGGCGGGTGGACGAATCAGCGCCCGTTCCGAAACTTCGAAGAAGCCCATCATCGAATCTCCCACCAGCGAGGACCAGAAATGACCGAATCTCCGGCGAAGGTGACAGAAGCAGCAACCGATGTTTCCCAGCTGAGCTATGAAGAAGCCCGTGAGCAGCTGGTGAAGGTGGTCAGCCAGCTCGAGGCAGGCGGAGTGAGCCTGGAACAGTCCCTTGCGTTGTGGGAACGGGGCGAAGCCCTCGCAGACCATTGCGAACGATGGCTGGAGGGCGCACGCAAACGGCTCGCGGCGGCACGCGACCAGACCGATGCACCGGGCGCATCCGAAAGCTGATCAGGTAGCGGCGAGCTTCGCTTTCTCTGCGGCAACGTCAAAAGTCGCTTTCGGCCAACTGAGCTGCATTCCGGCAAGCACGTCAGTCAGCAACTGCTGGACCGCTATCCGGGCATACCACTTCCGGTCAGCCGGCACTACAAACCAGGGCGCATCCGGAGTGCTCGTCCGTTCGATGGCAACCTGGTACGCGTGCTGGTATTCATCCCAGAGCGCCCGCTCGTCCAGATCCCCCGGGTTGTACTTCCAATGTTTGTCCTTACGCTCTAGCCGCTCCGCCAGACGTTCCTTCTGCTCTTCCTTGCTCAGGTGCAGCATCACTTTTACGACGCGCGTTCCGGAATCCACCAGGCCCGCCTCAAAATCCCGGATCTCGTCATACCGCGCCTCAATCACCTCCGGCGTTGCCAGCTGGCGCACCCGATGAATCAGGACATCCTCATAGTGTGACCGGTCGAAAACGCCGATCATTCCCGGACCGGGAAGCTCCTTCCGGATCCGCCACAGGAAGTCATGCTTCTTCTCAGTGGGCGTCGGTGCCTTGAAGGCATGATGCTCCACACCCTGCGGGTCCACTGCCCCCACCACATGCCGGACAATGCCGCCCTTGCCCGCCGTGTCCATGGCTTGCAGAATCAGCAGGACGGAGATCGAACTGCCGAACCGGCTCTCCGCGAACAGCTTCTCCTGCAGTTCGGACAAGCCCTTCTTGCCCGCTTCGAGACGCGCCTTCCCCTCCTGCTTGTTGCCGTCGAAACCCGGTGTCGAGTGCGGGTCTATCCGTGCGAGATCCACATCCGGTCCCGCAAGCAGCGCCTGCGTGGGCGAAACGCTGAAATCGGGTACTACGTGCATGGAACCTCCTCGTTGAGGCGCCCGCCGGGGCGCACGGATCAGGGCTTGTACGTACTCAGGAACTCCGCCAGACGACCGATCGCGTCTTCGATGTCTTCGACGCTCGGCAGGGTGACCATACGGAAATGATCCGGGTTGATCCAGTTGAACGCGGTCCCATGCGAGATCAGGATCTTCTGCTGCTTCAGCAGGTCCAGCGCAAATTGCTCGTCGCTCTTTATGGGGTAGACCTCGGGATCAAGCCGCGGGAACAGATACAGCGCACCCTGTGCCAGTTCGCAGGAAACGCCGGGGATTGCATTAAGCAACTCATGCGCCTTGTCACGCTGCTGGCGGAGACGGCCGCCCGGAAGGATCAGGTCATTGATGCTCTGGTATCCGCCAAGGGCAGTCTGGATAGCATGCTGAGCAGGCACGTTAGCGCACAGGCGCATATTAGCGAGCAGGTTGATGCCCTCGATGTAATCGGCAGCGCGATGCTTGGGCCCCGAGATGGCCATCCAGCCGCTTCGGAACCCGGCGATGCGGTAGGCCTTGGACAGGCCGCTGAAGGTCAGGCACAGGACGTCGTCGCCGGTGACTGAGGCAGCGTTCACGTGCACGGCGTCGTCGTACAGGATCTTCTCGTAGATCTCGTCGGCAAAGATGATGAGGTCATGGCGCCGGGCGAGATCCACGATCTGCTTGATCACTGAGCGCGGGTAGACAGCGCCCGTGGGATTGTTCGGGTTGATCAGAACGATCCCCCGGGTCTGCGGGGTGATCTTGGACTCGATGTCCTCGACGTCCGGCCACCAGGAGTTGCTCTCATCGCAGAGGTAGTGAACCGCTGTTCCGCCCGCCAGGCTGACCGAAGCGGTCCACAGTGGATAGTCCGGCGTTGGCACCAGGACTTCCTCGCCGTTGTTCAACAGGGCCTGCAGCGAGAGCGTGATGAGTTCGCTGACGCCGTTGCCCAGATAGACGTCATCCACGTCGATATTCTGGATCCCGCGGCCCTGGTAGTACTGAACCACTGCCGTTCGGGCGGAGAAAATTCCTCGGGAATCGCTGTAGCCCTGCGCATTGGGCAGGTGGCGGATCATGTCGACGAGGATCGCGTCCGGCGCTTCGAACCCAAAGGGCGCGGGATTGCCGATGTTCAGCTTGAGGATGCGGTGGCCTTCCGCCTCCATGTACTTGGCGTGCTCAAGCAGTGGCCCCCTAATGTCGTAGAGGACGTTGTGCAGCTTGTTGGATTGCTTGAAATCGGCCATCAACCCAGAATGCCATAGCCCGGGCCTGCCCCACCGCATTGTGATGAATGCGACTGGGGCATGCCCGGGCGAACGGCGTTACTCGCCGGCCAGACCCTTTTCCTCGAGCCAGTCAGCGGCGGCATCTGCGGGATTGCGCTTTTCGTCGCCGCTCACCTCGCGGTTGAGGTTGATCAGGTCCTCCGTGGTGAGCATGCTGGAGACCTCGTTCAGCACCTCCCGTGCTTCTTCGCCAACCGTATCCAGGTTCACCAGCGGGAGCACCTGCTGGGCGATGAAGTTGTTGGCCGGGTCTTCCAGCACCACAAGATCATTGTCGGCGATCGACGGTGTCGTGGTGTAGATGTCGGCAACCTGGATGGTGTCATTCAGCAGCGCTTCCAGCGTCACTGCGCCGCCGCCGTCGTTGATGGGTTCAAAGGACTTCGGCACACAACCGTAGTTCTCTTCCAGGCCGGGCAGGCCGTAAGCACGTTCAGAGAAGGTGCTCGGCGCGCCGATCACCAACTGGTCACAGACTTCGGCCATGTCCTCGATCGACGTCAGACCGTATTCCTCAGCCGTTGCAGAGGTGACCACCATGGCGTCCTTGTTCTGGGCTTCAGAAGGCTCCAGGACCCCGAGGTTGACATCGGGCGACTCCGCTTCCAGCGCTTCGGGCAGCGCGCTGATGATGTCCTCTGCCGACTCCGCGGTTGCTTCCGAATCCAGGAAGAGGAGCAGGTTTCCGCTGTAGTCGGGGATGATGTCAACTGATCCGTCGACGAGCGCCTGGTAGTAGATCTCACGCGATCCGATGTTGAGCTGGGTGTCAGCCTCGATGCCCGCGGCATTGAGCGCACCTGCATAGATCTCGGCAATGATCTGGCTCTCGGGAAAGTCTGCCGAACCGACGGTCAGCGGACCGCTGCTGCCCTCCGCGCCTTCGCTCTCCGTTCCACCCTGCGGGTCTGAGTTGACCCCGCAGGCAGTCATGGCAAGCGCCGCGGTTAGCCCTGCGGTCAACCCGAGCAGACTGCGGCGGAAGCCGCGCGTGGATGTTGTGGTCATGGTGTTCCTCCTTGTGAACTGACGTGGGCTTCCTGCCCACCGGTCTTTGGTGATTCCGCCGGCGTGCGCGATGTGCGCAGGCCCGGCGAGACAGCAAATCGTTGAAGCAGTGCCATCACGCCGTCAACGGCAATGGCGACAACGGCGATCACCACGGCACCGCCGAAGAGGCGCCCGTTGTCCCGCAGCTGGGTGCCTTCGATCAGGAAGACTCCCAGCCCTCCCAGATTGATGAAAGCGACGACGGCGGCCGTCGCCACCACTTGAAGGACGGCTGCGCGGAAGCCACCGAGGATCACCTGGAGCCCGTTGGGAACCTCCACCCGGAACAAGACCTGCGCTTCGTTCATCCCCATGCTTCGGGCGGCGTCCACGACTGCAGGGTTCACCGATGAGATTCCTGCATAGACGCCCGCGAGGATGGGCGGGACGGCGAGGAGCACGAGTGCCCAGATCGGCGGCATCAGTCCAAGGCCTGCCAGCAGCACGAACAGGATGAGAACGCCCAGGGTGGGGAGGGCGCGCAGGATTCCGACGCCGGAAACAATGATGATGCGGCCCTTCCCCGTGTGCCCCACGATCAGGCCGACCGGCACGGCGATTGCAGCGGCAATAAGGATGGTGAGCGCTGTGTACCACAGGTGTTCGATCACCCGGACCGGGATTCCACCGGGTCCGCTCCAGTTCGACCCGAACGTCAGCCACTCGAACATCTGGACCAGCAGGTTACTGCTTGAGTAGTCCATCAGTAGACACCTCCCGCACGTGAGGCATCTGCAGAAAGGTTCGCTTCATTCGTCACGGTCATCGGGTCAGCGGTGACCTTCGTCAGCCGCGCCCAGGGAGTGAGCAGCCGTTCGAGCAACACCAGCATCAGGTCCATGACGAGGGCAAGGACGAGAGTCACGACTATCCCAATCACGATCACAGTCGGGAAGGATCTGAACAACCCGTCGGTGAACAGGGTGCCGAGGCTTGGAATACCGATCAGCGCGCCTACGCTGACCAGCGAAATGTTGGTCACGGAGATCACCCGCAGGCCTGCGAACAGCACTGGAATGGACAACGGCAGGTCCACGGTCAGGAAGCGGCGCAATGGGGTGAAGCCCATTGCGACCGCTGCCTGGCGGACGCCGTCGTCAATGGAATTGAGCGCATCCAACGTTGACCGGACCAGCAGCGCCACCGCATAGATGGTCAGCGCGACGATGACGTTGATCATATCCAGGACCTGCGTTCCGAGTATGAGCGGAAGCAGCACGAACATGGCAAGCGATGGCACCGTGTACAGCAGTGCGGACGTAGTGAGTATCACTCCCCCAAGCGGCTTGCTGAGCCGGGCCGCCTGTGCAACCGGAACCGCAATGATGACACCGAGGACCAGGGGCAGGATGGCCTGCACGAGGTGGTATCCCGTGAGCTCCGCAATATAGGAGAAGTTGTCGATGAACCACTGCATGTCAGACCGCCGTGTTGTGATCGGTACGGCCGCGGTCCAGTCGCGCCTCCTCGATGAGCTCAAGGACCTCGGCCGCTTGGACCACACCGAGGACCCGGCCATCATCGTCGACTGTCACGCCCAGGCCTGACGGCGCGGACAACGCCGCATCAAGAGCGCGGCGAAGCGAATCACCACGGCGGTACAGCGAACCGCCAGGCACCAGGTCCTGCGCCGATCGGACGGTGTCCTGCATCGCCCTCGGCACCCATCCCTGGGGGCGTCCATCGTCGTCGACCGCCAGGGTCCAGGAGGAATCGACGGAGACGCTCGGATCTGCAAGCCGGCTTACCCTCACCGTCTCAATGGGGTGGACCTGCACGCCACCGCCATCCTGGAAAGAAAGGCGGCGGAACCCGCGGTCCCTGCCCACAAATCCGGCCACGAAATCATCCACGGGCGCGCGCAGAATCTCTTCCGGCGCCGCGTACTGGGCCAGCCGGCCACCAGTGGCAAAAACTGCCACCTTGTCACCGAGAATGGTGGCTTCATCGATGTCATGAGTGACAAAAACGATGGTCTTGGCGAGGTCCCGCTGGAGCCGCAGCAGCTCTTCCTGAAGTTCGTGGCGCACCACCGGGTCAACTGCGCTGAAGGGCTCATCCATCAAGAGGACCGGCGGGTCCGCAGCAAGTGCGCGTGCAACGCCGACACGCTGCTGCTGGCCGCCCGACAGTTGGCCGGGGTACCTCTTTCCGAGGGCCGGCGCGAGGCCGACGACGTCGAGCAGCTCAGCTGCCCGCTTCCGTGCAGCTGTCCTGGCCACGCCATTCAACCGCGGCACAGTCATGATGTTGTCCAGCACGGTGCGATGCGGCAACAGCCCGGAAGACTGCATGACGTAGCCCATTGATCGTCGCAGCTCTGATGCGCGCTGCCCGCCGATGTCCTGGCCGTCAACGAGGATGGTCCCGGACGTTGGTTCCACCATCCGGTTGATCATGCGCAGGGACGTGGTTTTGCCGCAGCCCGATGGCCCCACGAGGACCGTGATTGTTCCCCGATCAATGTCCATACTGAGGTTCTCCACAGCGGCCGTGCCACCGCCATAGTTCTTGGACACGTTACGGAACTGGATCATTGCCCTGGGGCTGGAACTGCCCGCGCCGGGGCCCGAAGTCTCGCCGGTCATGAAGCCATACCTTTCATCGACGTCGGGCCCGGCCCGCGGCCGTTCCCTGACGATTCTGCTTACCCGGCAAGCGCGAAAACGCTTGGCAGGGGCATCACCTTGTTGAGTCTAGCTAGGCGTTCGTTGTGCACAAGCGCTTGTATGGCCCGGACGGAAACTTTGTCTCGAATCGTTAACACGGAACCGGTTCCCTGTTAACGGGCGCGGTTGTGAGCCGACAATTCGGGGTGCCTCATCCCTCGCGGAAGCGATTGCGGAAGTCCTTCGCGAGCGCCGCTTCCTTTGCCATGCGGTGGAAGGAACGGCCGTGCCGGCGCTGCTCTGCGACGCTCTGGCGGCGGTGAAGGCCGGCAAGCTCGCGCTGCATCTTCTGGTAGCTCAACCAGCGGCGCTCCTCCAGCTCACCCGTGCCAAGAGCGTTTTGGACGGCGCACCCGGGCTCGGAACCGTGCGCACAGTCCGTGAACCGGCAGTGTCCGAAGAGCTCCTCAATATCACCGAAGACCGCCTCCAGCCCGTCCTCCGCATCCCACAGGGCGAACCCCCGCACGCCCGGAGTGTCCATGAGCACCGAGCCGGCTCCCAGCGGAATGAGCTCCCGCACCGTGGTGGTATGCCGTCCCTTTCCGTCACCCGCACGCACCTCCCCGGTGTCCTGGGCGTGACAACCCACCAGCGCGTTGATCAGTGTCGACTTGCCGGCGCCCGAGGGACCGATCAGCGCCAGGGTGCTTCCCACGCCGATCCTCGAGTGAAGGGCATCAAGGCCGTCCCCGGCCTCGGCGGAGGTCGTGAAGACCTCCACGCCGCGGGCGCGCTCGACGGTCTGGCCCACAACCTCGTCGAACCGGCTGCTCAGATCGGCTTTGGTCAGGATGACAAGGGGCACAGCGCCTGAGTCCCACGCGGCCACGAGGGTCCGTTCAAGCCGGTTGGCCGAGAGCGGACGGTCGATCGGCACCACCACTCCCACCAAATCAACATTGGCCGCGAGGACCTGCGCTTCGGACAGCGGATCGTGCGCTTTCTTGCGCTGCAAAGTTGAGTAGCGCGGCAGGAGGCCGACGACGGCGGGCGGCGCTGCGTCGTCGTCAGAGATTCGTGCCAGCGCCACCCAGTCACCGGTGACCACTGTGCCATCGGTGTCCACGTGCAGCGGTCCGTTGGCGGTGATGAGCAGGACCCGCCCCCTGTCGGCACGGATTGCACGCGCCGGTTCGAGCGCAGGGTGACCTGGTGTTGGAACGGCGGATGGGAAGGTGAAGGAAAAGAGATCGCGGATGCGGTCGGTAAAGCCGTACTCGGAAAGCGTGTTCAAGGAAAGTCCTTCTTCAGGAGCCTTCCACCACGGAAAGAATCAGTGCGATTGCGGGCGGGAGGCGGAGGTTATGACGAGGGCGGTGCGTGCAGCTGTCAGGCAGGATGCAGCAATGGAAACCGTGTTCATAACGTCACCTCCGTCAGCCTCGAGGGCAATCGATCGCGTGTGTGGTCCGCCGGGTAGGAAGCGGAAGAGTTTTATAGTAGCGCCCGGCCCGGGCTTTGGTAAGAGAGCCGGATCGCTGTGTCAACGAGTTCGACGCGTGTCAGATTGGGCACCTCAGCAAGCGGCACCCAGGCCGCTTCATCAGTGGAGCCGTCCAGTTCGTGGACCAGCTCACCGGAAACCGCGTGCGCTCGGTAGACAATCCGCAGCGCGTGCATCGGCCTGCCGGAACCGTTCAGCCTATCCTCCGGCGCAATGTGCAGGCTGTCGACGCCCAGGAGCTCCTCGAGTTCGACGACGTAGCCGGTCTCCTCCAGCACCTCGCGGACGGCGGCGGTTGGCGCATCCTCTCCCAGTTCCAGCCCGCCTCCCGGTAGCGTCCACCCCTGCCTGCCGTGCTCGTTCCAGTGCGCGAGCAGAATCATTCCATCCCGCACGACGACGGCATACGCTCCTACCCGGGTGTCCCATTCCTGCGCCATGAACGCCAGTGTAAACCTGCCCGCCGGCTACAGCGCGCCCGTTCGCAGGAGGTAGTCCACGCCGTGCACCGGGTCCACGCTGAGGAAGCGCACATCTGTGAAGCCGTCTTTCGCGAGCCCGGCCTTGATCAATTCCTGCAGCTTTGGCTGATGCACGGCGAGCCCTCCGCCGATGATGACCGGACTGTGTGCTCCGAGAACCGAGGCCACGTCGGCAACCAGCCCACACAGATAACGTGCGCCGTCGTCGATGATCCTTTGGGCGCCGCTGTCGCCGGCCCCAGCGGCCTTGAACACCAGGTGCGCCTGACCTGCCCAGTAGCGCCTACCCGACGGCCGGTGGAACAGGGCTATGAGTTCTTCGGGTTTCTGCGCGCCGGTGGCCTCAAGAACCGACTCGCCCAGCACCCCCAGCGGTTCTGCGCGGTTGAAGCGGTGGAGCGTTGCGCGCACTGCTTCCCTGCCCACCCAGTAGCCGCTGCCCTCGTCTCCGAGCAGGTACCCCCAGCCGCCTGAGCGCGCCTGCCGACCCGCGCCGTCCAGCCCCCAGGCCACGGACCCCGTGCCCGCGATGACCGCAATTCCGGTGGAGGCTGCGCCGGCGGCAAGGATCAGGCGGGTGTCATGGACAACGTCGATCCGGGCGTTCGGCACCCGCCCGGCGATCAGCTGTCGGAGGGCGCCGGCGTCGTCGTCGGTATCCACGCCGCCCGATCCCGCCACGACGTGACCCACCTGCCCGCCCAAGGCTGTGAAGAGCTCTGCGAGGTTCCGCGCCGCTTCCTCCGCGGTGACGTTCTGGACATTAGCGCTCCCGCTCTTTGCTTCTGCGGCCACAACACCTGCGCTCCAGCGCACCCCGTGGGTCTTGGTACCGCCGATATCGAGACCGACGACGTCGGCAGCTGGGTTTTCGTGCTTGTGCTCTGGCATGAGCACAAGGTTACGCACCCGCCGGTAGGCTGGAGGAATTCCCGCAGACAGGACCACAGGCAGGAACTCAGGCAAGGCAGGAGCACCCGCATGACGAACAGTGGCAAACCGGACGGACTGGATCCGGTGGACCGTCGAATCGTGCAGGAATTGCTCGCTGACGCGCGGATCACCAATGCGCAGCTCGCCGAGAAGGTGGGCGTTGCACCATCCACTGCGCTGCTCCGGACCCGCCAGCTAACGGAGCGCGGAGTCGTCAGCGGCTATCACGCCGAGGTGAATCTGACCGCAATCGGCCGTGCTGTGCAGGCCCTGATCTCCGTGCAGCTCAATGGGCACAACCGCGAGGAAATCGACAGGTTCACCTCCCGCGTGCCCGCACTCCCCGAGGTGGTCGCCACGTACCATGTTTCAGGTGCGGTGGATTACCTCATTCACCTCGCGGTGGCAGACACGGACGCCCTGCGAGACTGGGTACTGGACTACCTCACCACCGATCCGGTGGTAGGACATACGGAGACCACCCTGATCTTCAACCGCATGGAGGGCAACGCGGGCCTGCTGCCCGGAGCGGGCTAGAGGCTAGAGCCACAGCCCTGAATGACGGAGAGCCGTTCCGTCGCGGAGACGGTCCTCGTGTGCACGGTGGTCAACCATCGTGTGTTCCTGCGCAGCGCGCCGTTCGCCTGTGCTGACGAGCCAGCGGCCAACAGCAATGAGCAGGGCTTCGAATCCGGAGGGTTGTGCTGGTGGGTAGAGACCGGCAAGCGTGGTCATGGCGTGTGCTCTTTTCGGGAAGCAGGCTCAGGGAACTGGCCCTGGACGATCGGAAAGGTGTTCAGGTGGATCTGCACGGCCTTGGCGTCCGGCGAAGCATTGCCGTCCGGCCGGTACTTTTCGAAGAGGTCGCGTGCAAGGCGCATCAGCTCATCCGACAGCTCAGCGAGTTGGGCAGCGGTGAGACGGGCGTTGATGGTGGAGATGACCGAGGCATCCAGCCACTCCTCCGGCAGTACGAACGGACCGCGTTCCATGTAGTCCTCGAGCAGCGCGGCCCGATTATGGCTGAACTCCCGATTGACGATTGCGGCAACCTCCCGGGTACCGGGATCATGCGCCATTTCACTGGAGTAGAGGTTGAGGGCACCGGGTGGGCGCTCCCACCAGCGCTCTCGCGCTGATCCCCGACCTTCCACTTCACGGACAAGCTCGTGCCGCGCCAATTGCCTCAGGTGGTAGCTGGTGGACCCGCTCGACTCCCCGAGCCGGGCTGCGAGCGCACTGGCAGTCTGCGGACCGAACTGCGACAACGCGTTCAAAAGCTGGATCCTCAGTGGATGCGTCAGCGCTTTCAAAGCGTTGATATCGACAGTGCGATCGTTCGGTTTGGCAGACTCCATGAGAGGAGAATACACCTGCAAAGATTCCTTTGCAATGCTTTCTTTGCAAATACTTCTTTGTAGATTCAGGCCTTTGATGCAGCGCTTCGGCGAAGGTAAATCGCCATACCGACGCAGGCAGCCGCAATCACAGCCGAAAAGAAAGTGACCGCAGTCATCAGCCCCAGTGCATCCACGGCGAGGCCCAAACCAAGCACCGGGACGGCGCTTCCGAGGTAGGTGATCACATAGACGGTGCTGATGATCTGTGCATGCTGGGAGCCTTCAACCTGCTGCGCGACCGCGTTGAAGAGGATTCGGAAGGCGATCCCCTGCCCCGCTCCAGCAAGAACAAACGCGGCAACAAAGAGGGAAACGCTGCCCACACTGCCCGCGAGCGGAACAAGCGCGACCCCGCCCGCCATAATGAGCAGCCCAACTGCTCCGGCCTGCGCGGGTTTCGCTGCGCCCTGCGGGAATAGCTGGCTCGCAGCCGAGACCGCCAGGACCAGCCCGGCAATCACGCCCACCAAAGGCCTGCTGACCTCTCCGGCCATGGCGGTGACATAGGTCGGTGCCAGGCTGAGCGAGAAGCCGAACACGGCGAAACTGAGAAAGCCGACGGCGGCAGCGGACCAGAACGCCCTGCGCGCGGTCCTGGACACCGCTGGGCGTCTTGGCTTCAATGCGGACAATGGGCGGGCAGGCAGCGCGGGCTTGATCGCGGGGCGGGCATCGAGGCGCACCAATGGAATCAGAAGCAGCGCGAGGAAGACGGCGTAGATCCCGAACGGAACCCTTGTCGGCTCGGGAAGCAGGGACAGGAGTCCGCCCACGATCGGCCCTGCAGCCACTCCCCCCGCGGACGCAACCAGCGTAAAGCGTGACGCCCATTCCGGACGGTGCGGCAACAGATCCCGCAGCGCTGCAGAACTGGCGCCGGTAGCGCACGCCACTGCCGCTCCCTGAAGGCAGCGGCCCAGGACCAGCATGGGCAGCGATGTGGCTGTGCCGAACACAACAACACCCACTACGCCGGTGAGGACGGCGAGCACCAGTGCAGCCCGGCGCCCGATATGGTCCGACCAGTGACCGACCAGGAGCAGGCCCGCGACAAGGGTCAGAACGTACGCGGAGAACGCTACCGTCGTATCGAAGGCGCTGAGGCCGAGGTTGGCGCGGATCAGCGGGTATAGCGGGGTCGCGAGATTGGCCCCCACCAGCAGCGTGGCCAGCACGACGACGGTGAGGCCGAGCCGTGTGCGCCTTGATGCGTCCCAGCGGGGAGACTGCGCGGTTGCAGGACGCATCCGCAATTCGCTGATGACGCTCATGTACACCTTCCGCCGATTCCTACCATTCCTCCTATTGATGGTGAGGTCTGGGGGTTAGCGTGGCAGCTGAATTCGGCATACTCTGATCATCGTGCTCAAAACTCGTGGGAGATTAGGCTCCCCGGTGGGCTGAACGAGGAGTTGTACGCATGCTGGACCGAACAGACATCCGTCTCCTCCGCGAGTTGGTCCACGAACCGCGCTCGCAGGTCAGCCAGCTCAGCGAGACTCTCGGCATGGCCCGCAACACCGCGCAGGCGAGGATGCAGCGGCTGTTCAGATCAGGCATCCTGCGCAGGAGCGGAAGGGAACTGGACCTTGCGCGGCTGGAGTACGACGTCGTCGCTTTCGTCACGATCGAAGTAACCCACCGGGAACTGGACGGTGTCATCTCGGCACTGCGCACGCTGGAACAGGTGCTCGAGGTTCATGAGATCTCAGGCCGTGGCGACGTATGGTGCCGGGTGGCGGCGAAAGACACCCATCACCTCCAGTCAGCGCTGCGGTCGGTCCTGCGCATCAAGGGCGTAATCCGAACCGAGACAGTGCTGGCCCTGCATGAACACATCCCGTACCGCGTGGAGCCTCTGCTTGACCGGCTGCTTGCCGAGAAGTCACAGGCCAAACCGTCTTCGGAATCCTGATCACCGCCCGGAAATAGCCGCTTCCGTTCTCATCTGCATCTCATGATGTGTGGGGATACTTGGTACATGAAACGGTCACAGGTGCATACCTGGCTCATTACCGCAGCCAGCGCGGGAGCTGTTGTTGCGGTTGGCGTGGCGATGATCGGCTCGTTGCGCGGGCCTGCACCGGAGAACCTGGGACCAGCCGTAGGCGTGACCGACACGCAGGTACCGGCGCCTCCGGGCACTCCCTCGCCTAGCCCCACGCAAACTCCCACCCCGGCAAGCACCGCGGCTCCGTCCGTTTCCCCCTCGGAAGTGCCCGCCCCTCCCGCGCCGGAGCCCTCGGCCGAAGCGACTGTCGAACCTACGGAAGCGGCCTCGCCGCCACCCGCTGTTGTTCCCGCCCCGCCGCCCGTGATCCAGGACGACGATGACGACAGAGGTCGGGGACGCGGCGGCGATGACGGCATTGAGGATGACGGCGAGGTAGATGATGACTAGGCCCAACGCCGGAGCATCCACCCGTCCCGCAACGGGCCCGGCCTTGCCGCCACTGGGTGAGGCACCACCCACGGAGCGGATGGCGCTGGGCCCTCCCCCGTCCGCTGAACCGACGATCCTCGTGAAGCTGCCGCACGTGGTGGAACCAGACGCTCCCGCTGCAGCTGGCGAACGCGAGGGCAAACCCGGACTCCGGACCCGTATCCTCCAGTCGCTGCGCGGATACTCATCGGTGCGCACCCGGGTGCTGGCGGCAATGCTGGTACTCAGCGCGCTGGGGCTGCTGCTCGCCGGCGCCACTGCCTACGCACTGCAGCGCAACGACCTCAACAGCGAGATGGATGAATCACTGGCCCGCAGCTTCCAGGAGCTGGAAACCCTGTTGGCAACCGGTATTGATCCCGACACACTGGAGCCGTTCGTGGAGGCGGACCAGCTGGTCTACCTCCTCATGCAGCGCACGCTGACCCAGCCCAATGAAGGAATGATGGCGGTACGCGGTGACCAGGTGATTTTCTTCGCGAACGAGGAGGTCGACGTCCGCCTTGAGGATGATCCGGAGCTGGTCAACTATGTAACCGATGTAGCGCCGCCGGATCAGGTGACCATTCAGTCGGTAAGTACCGCCTTCACCGACTACCGGGTTCTGGTGGCCCCGGTCATGCTCGCGAATGATACCCAACCGACCTTCTTCGTACTGGGATTTGATGCCGAGGCGGAGCACCAGCAGCTGAACCGGACCTTCGGCACCTATGCGCTGATCAGCTTCGCCACGCTGGCGCTCATCGGCGTCGTAGGATTCCTCCTCGTCGGCAAGCTGCTCGATCCTATCCGCAGGGTCCGCACAACTGCGCAGCGCATCACGGACACGGACCTCTCGCAGCGGATCGAGGTGACCGGCAATGATGATCTTTCCGACCTGACCCGCACGGTCAACGCCATGCTCGACCGCCTGGAGGGCTCGTTCACCTCACAGCGCCAACTGCTCGACGACGTCGGTCACGAATTGCGCACGCCGATCACCATTGTGCAGGGGCACCTGGAGCTGCAGGACTCGTCAGACCCGAGGGATGTCCAGGCGGTGCGCGACATCGCCCTGGATGAGCTCGACCGGATGCGACTGCTGGTGGATGACCTCGTAACCCTCGCCGGCATAGCAGGGCCGAACTTCGTGCGCCCCGAACCTGTAAATCTCGGCAGACTGACCGACGATGTGATGGACAAGGCACGGACACTGGGGGCCCGCCGCTGGATCATCGATTCGCGGGCGGAGGCAATTGCAGTGCTGGATCCACGCAGGATCACCCAGGCGTGGCTGCAGCTGGTGGCCAACTCGGTGAAATTCACCGAGGGAGGAACCACCATAGCGATCGGCTCCCGCAAGGACGACGACGGCGCGTGGCTCTGGGTGCGCGACGAAGGCACGGGCATCGCCCGTGAGGACCAGAAGAGGATCTTCGATCGCTTCGAACGTGGGCCGAGCAGCAAGCGCACCGAAGGCGCCGGTCTCGGCCTCACGATCGTCAGCGCTATTACGGAGGCACATGGGGGTGCCGTTGAGCTTCGGTCTGCACCCGGGCAGGGCTCGACGTTCACTATGGCGATCCCGTCCCTGCCGCTGGGCTCCACCCCGACCACCGCTGAGGAAGAACGTCCGTGAGCCAGATCCTGATCGTTGAGGACGAAGACCGTATCAGCTCCTTCGTGGCCAAGGGCCTGCGTTCCGCCGGCTACGTGCCGACCGTGGCAGATAACGGGCGGGATGGGTACCAGCTCGCGCAGACGGGAGACTTCGAGCTCATAGTGCTGGACCTCGGGCTGCCTGACCAAGACGGTTTCACCGTGCTGCGCCGGCTCCGGGAGTCCAAGAACAGCACTCCGGTCATCATTCTCTCGGCGCGCAGCTCGGTCGATGACACCGTGGCGGGGCTGGAGGGCGGTGCGGATGACTACATGTCCAAGCCCTTCCGATTTGAAGAGCTGCTGGCACGGGTGCGCCTGCGCCTTCGGCAGGAAGCCCCGACCGCCGACAACTCCGTGCTCTCCCACGGCGATCTCCAGCTTGATCTGAGGTCCCGCAGGGCGCTCGTCAACGGGAAGGAAGTGGATCTCTCAGCACGGGAGTTCGCTCTCGCAGAGGCGTTCCTTCGCAATCCCGGCCAGGTACTCAGCCGGGAACAGCTGCTCTCCCGCGTCTGGGGTTATGACTTCGATCCCGGCTCCAACGTGGTGGACGTCTACGTGCGCTACTTGCGGAACAAGCTGGGCGCCGAGCGCTTCGCGACCGTGCGCGGTATGGGCTACCGGCTCGTCGCCGACGTTTCCTGACACACCTCTACCGCCGCGAGATCAGCGTCCGGATCTCGGGCCACCGTCCACCTGGTTCCAGCATGGGCGGACCCGGGCGCGGTTGGGGGAGACGCACCCGGGTCCTTCGGAAGTGACCGGTTGGGACAACTGCTGTCCGAACCGGCCACGGGTCCCGTTGCTCAATCATGGCGATCCATTGTGAGAGCAGGAGGAAGCCCTGATGAGAAAACTCTCATCCAGCAGCCGGACCCGGACCGCGGCCCGGACCCAGGAAGTTCTCAGCCACCAGCAGCCGCTGCAGCGCGCCTTCCCGCCAGCCGCCGCCGGCCTGGTTCCGGCCTGAATTCCTTGCACCCGCTACAAGAGTCAGGCTCACCCCTGCCGCCCGTGCCCTAAGCGCTGTGGGGTCGACCCGCTCCTCGAATACCCTTTGGAACCGCGCCAGCGCTGCGGGAACTGCGGTGTAGCGTTCATCAACGCAGGGCAGCATGGCAAGGTGGGCCAGGAAACATGCCAAATCGTCGATCAGGTGGCCGGGACCCAACCCGTCGAGATCAAGAACAGCAGTGATGCTTCCGCCATCGACCAGAAGATTGCCCTCATAGAAATCACCATGGGTTGGAACCACCGGCCCGGCCGGTGCTGCGCGGATGCCATATTCCACCCTGGAAGCCAGCGTTTTGATCCGCTCCGATTGGTCAGGCAGCACGGCTGTGGCGGCGCCCGCGTAGCGGTGGACTCCCGCAGACCACGGCCGCCGCGCCGGCAGGTCACACACGGCACGGGGCAACCGCTCCAGCAGATCGACCACAACTTCCGGCTCAAAACCGGTTGCGCCATCCTCCAGCAGCCGCTGCGCGAGTGGTGTTCCGGACGCCTGCCTGGTGACCAGCACATCCCTGCGCGGGGACTCCGCAGGTTGTGGAACGGGAATGCCGGCATCGAGCAGTAGCCGGTGCCTCTCGTACAGCGCCGCAGCGCGGCCCCGCGGCAGCACCTTCAGGAAGCGGGTCTCCCCCGCGCCCTCGGCCCGAAGCACTGCCCGCCTCATGGGGCGATAGCCGAACGTTGTCAGCGTGGCCGCAGGCACACCGAACAGTTCGGGACCAACAGAGCGGGCATCGCACGCCCAGTCCAGATCAGGAAGCAGCGGATCATTGGGATGGCTCCAGGCCAGGAGCGGCAGGCCTTCCGGACCGTGCAGGCGCACGGAACGGGCAAACGTTCCGGGTACCGGACGGGTGGTGACGCACAGGAACCCGTTCAGTATTTCGCCCGATACCTCGCATCGGATGGCGTAAATACCCGTGACTCCCGCGCCCGGCCGGTGATGGATGCCGCTCAGGGACCATTGGATGAGCGAACCGGTCAGGGCTGCTGCCGCCGCCTCGAGCGCCGGCCCAATGGCCCGTCCTTCCAGCAGCGCGAGCTCTTCCGCCTCCGTCAACGAAACACTCGGGCTTTCAGCCGCGGACTAGGCGCGGCGACGCTGCAGGATGTCGTCCAGGTTCATCTTGGGTGTAGCTGATGTCTCGGCCTGCGGAGCAGCAGTCGTGGGCGCGGAAGCAGTCGTGGGCGCGACGGCACCGTTCTTGATCGGCGTCTTTGCCACGGGCTTTGGCGCCTCGGGCAGGTCCAGCGGAGCCGGATCCTCGCGCTCAGCTTTCGGAGCCTCAATGTACATGGGCTTCGGTACCTGCACGGGCTGCCAGGGCGTTCCTGAGCCGGCGGGATTCTCTCCCGACTCTGCGGCAACAGCGAGTGCCGCTGCGCGCAGCTCGGCTGCAGTGAACTGGACCGGGGCAGCGACCGTGGCGGAGGCGCCGTCGTCGTGAGGTGTGCTTTCTTCCGCCGTGTTGGGGCTTCCCTGCTCCTCGGCATTGAACAGCGTGGTGGGCCGCTGCACTGTGTGCCGTTCCGGGGCTGGGACGGCTGCCGGCTCCCGCGGTGCAGCCGAGACCTGCTGGGGACTGCGGCTGCGCCCGCGCAGTGCAAGCGTGCGCAGCACTGCGACGCTGGCGATCGCCACCAGGAGCGCAACCACAGGAAGGACTGAAGGGGCCAGGCCGACGACGGCGAGCACCGAGGTGACAAGCGCTGTTGTGAGCGCAACCGCGCCGACCAGCGCGATTGTGAGCCTGCCCCAGTGAATCCGGAGGCCCGGTGCGCCGCCTGACACCTTCGAGGACCCTGAACCTGCGCGCCCGGCAGACGGGGATGCGGATGCGGGCCGTGAATTATCAGCGGCGGACATTGTCATGACGCTCCTCTGGAAACCGGCGTCTCCGTGTGCGGTGCTTGGAAATGCGATGGGTGCGAGGCCGGTAACGGGCAGTGGCTGCCGGCGCCGCATCAGGAAGGGGGCCACCCAGATGAGCCAGAGCCCGACGATTGCCGCCAGTACGACTGAGCTGTTCAGAGAGAAGTCCACCTACAAAACGTTAGGAGCAGTTGCCCCTTCGGTCTCTCATTCGCGGCGGTGTGTCCGAGGGGGAAATCAAGAAGTTCGTCAGAGCCGCGGCGCTCTCTCCTGCCACCTGCGCAAAAGACCGCCTGGAACCTCGTCCGACGTCAACGCAAAGGAACGATGGTCGGCCCAGGAACCGGCGATATGCAGGTAGGACCGACGAATACCCTCATCCCTGAAACCCAGCTTCTGGACTACCCGGAGACTGGCAGCGTTTTCCGGCCGGATGTTGATTTCCATGCGGTGCAGACCGAGTTCCCAGAAGCAGTAGTCGGTTGCCAGCGCCACCGCAGTCGGCGCAATTCCCCGGCCCGCCCGCTCCCTGTCCACCCAATAACCGAGTGTCGCTGTGAGGGCGGAACCCCACACGATTCCTGACACGGTGAGCTGGCCTGCCATGGCAGGCCTGTCTCCACCTTCGGGCCGCTCTGCGATCACGAACGGCAGCGCACTGGCCGAGCGCACCTGCGAATTCAGCGCCCGCACCATCTCGTGGTAGGTCGGCAAGTATCCGCCCGGTGCCGGGTTGGACGCTTCCCATGGCGAAAGCCAGTCCAGGTTGCGCTGACGCAATTCCAGCCACTCGCGTTTGTCGCGGTGCCGGAGCGGACGTAGAACTAGGTTGCCGGCTTCAAGGGTGACCGGCCAGGTGAACCGACCCCACATGTCAGTTGTTAGCCGTCGAAGGAGCCAGTGAACTCCTGCAGCCACTTCCTCAGGTCAGGACCGAGGTCTTCCCGTTCGGAGGAGAGGGTGACTACTGCCTTGAGGTAGCTCAGCTTGTCCCCCGTGTCATACCGGCGGCCGCGGAAGACAACGCCATAAACGCCGGATCCCTCTCCCTCTGCGGCTGCAAGGGTCTGCAGAGCGTCGGTCAGCTGGATTTCGCCGCCACGGCCCGGTCCGGTTTCCTCCAGGACTCCGAAGACACGAGGATGCAGGACATAGCGTCCGATGACCGCAAGGTTGGATGGCGCCTCGTCAGCAGCGGGCTTCTCAACCAGCTTGTTGACGCGGACGTATTCCTCACCGTCGAGCCCGGAAATGTCAGCACAGCCGTAGGCGCTGATCTGATCGGGATCAACTTCGATCAGCGCGATCACGGACCCCCCGGTTCTGGCCTGGACATCGATCATGGTCTCAAGCAGTTCATCGCGCTCATCGATCAGGTCATCGCCGAGCAGCACGGCAAAGGGCTCGTCCCCAACATGAAGCTTGGCCCGCAGCACCGCATGCCCGAGACCCTTGGGATCCCCCTGACGGAGGTAGTGAATGTCTCCGAGCTCCGAGGCGCGACGCACGGAGGCGAGCTTCTCGAAATCACCCTTTGCCTCAAGGGTCTGCTCGATGAACGGCACCCGATCGAAGTGGTCCTCGAGTGACCTCTTGTTGCGCCCGGTGATCATGAGGATGTCATTGATACCGGCGCCTACCGCTTCCTCGACCACATACTGAATGGCCGGCCGGTCCACAACCGGCAGCATTTCCTTGGGCATCGCCTTGGTGGCCGGCAGGAACCTGGTACCCAGCCCAGCTGCAGGAATGACGGCCTTGTTCACTCTTGGTCGCTCAGTCATGCCACAACACTACAGAATTGGGCGCTCCTTCGATGCACGTGCAACGTCGGACGCCCGCTGTACAGTGCCAGCATGGACTCACCCGCTTCTTTGCCGAAGTCTTCGCCGAACCCGACGCCGGCCTCCCGGATGAAGGAGGAGCTTCGCCGCTCCCTGCGTGAGCGGCGCCGCCACGTGGCGGCACAGGAGCAACAAACAGCAGCAGCCGAGCTGGCCAGGCACGTGCTCACCTGGCTGAACTCCGGCACTGTGCGGGGCGCCGGGTGCATTGCGGCCTACCTGTCAGCTCCTCCGGAGCCCGGCACCGAGGTGCTGTTGCCTGCCCTGATTGAGGCGGGCTACGACGTCGTCGTTCCGGTGTGTGAACCGCGGTACCAGTTGAGCTGGGTGTCCTGGCAACCCGGAGTTGAGCTCGCCAAGAGCCCCCGCGCGCCGCTGTGGGAGCCGGTCGGTGAGCGCCGAAGTTTCACGGCTCTGCTACCGCTCCGCCTGGTGCTTGTGCCCGGGCTGGGCATGGATCAACTGGGAAACAGGATCGGCCAGGGGGGCGGGTACTACGACCGGTTCCTGGCTCAATTGGTCCTCGAACAGCCGGATGCCGCCAGGCTCGGCTATCTGTACAACGAGGAAGTACTACCTGCCGGGAGGGTCGAAGCAACTCCGCTCGATATGCCGCTGCACGGCGCTTTCACGCCCTCGGGTCTCTTCCAGGTATCCGGGCAGCATTCCTCACCCACCGGCTGAACAGTGTAGAATTGGCACTCGGGCGGGTCGAGTGCCAACGTTTCTGGGTCACCAGGGCAACCGGACCGTCACTGAACAACTTTCTCCAGGAGGATTGTCCATGCCTACATACGCTTACGCTTGCAGGGACTGCGGCCATGCCTTCGACGTCCAGCAGTCTTTCTCGGATGACTCCCTGACCGTCTGCCCCGAGTGCGAGGGCAGGCTGCGCAAGAAGTTCAACAGCGTGGGTGTTGTCTTCAAGGGTTCCGGGTTCTACCGAACGGACTCCCGTGCCACGTCCTCCTCAGTCGAGGCGGGCAGCAGCCCGGCGGCCAAGCCGGCTGGAGGCTCGTCGGGGTCAGAGGGCAAGGCACCTTCTTCTTCCCCAGCGTCGTCGTCAGCAACGTCGTCGTCTTCAAGGTCAAAGGGAACCGCGACAACCAGCTCGGCGGCTTCGGCCTAGCCCGGATCTTTTCGCGAGTGCTTTCCGCGTCGGGAGTCCGGGTTGTCCTGCACAGCCGGCACTCCCTGGGCGGTTTTTCCACATAGGGGCTCATTCCGGACCACTGGCACGGCTGCCTGCCTAGCGTTGGTCCATGAGAAAATCCGCCAGCGCTCCCAACCGGACCCGGAACCGGGTCCGCGCGTTCATCTTTCGAAAACGGCGCCTGCTGGCTGCCGGCATCCTCTGCGCTGCCGCCGGCGTCGCTGTTGAAGTGTCCCTGCCACCGGATCCGGCCACCGTGCAGGTAGTTGCTGCGTCAGCGGACCTTCCCGTGGGTACGGTACTTACTGCGGACCAGCTTTCCGTTGTTCATCTTCCCGAGGCGGCCGTCCCGGAACACTCATTCGGTTCACCGGACCTGGTCGCCGGACAGCAGCTGGCAACGCCTGTCTATGCCGGGGATATCCTCGCCCAGAACTTCCTGGTTGGAGCGGGCCTCCTCGTCGGAAGCCCTGAGGGCACGGTGGCTGTCCCCCTTCGACCGGCTGACGCATCAACCGTGCAGCTAGTGGCGGCCGGGCAACGGGTGGACGTGGTGCTGAGCACGGGCAACGGCTTTGAAGTGTCAGCGAAGAACACCGTCCTGGCGCGCGGGCTACCAGTGCTCTGGACGTCCGAAGAATCAGGAACGGGGCCGTTCTCGGCCCCGTCAGGGACCGAAGACGGGCTGGTGGTCGTCGCTGCAAACCCTGATGAAGCCGCGGCGTTGGCCGGAGCCTCCAGCACGGGTCAGGTTCACCTGGTGCTTACCGCGGCGAACAGCAGCGGGTAAGTGAATCCCAGTGCGGCGCACTGGTCCTGAGCCATGGTGGCTGCCGGCCCGAGCACCGCAGTGAGGATGCTAGCTCCAGTGCAGTGAGGATGCTAGCTCCAGTGCGGCGGCTTCTGCTCCTTCAGCCACTCGTCATGGTTGCCGTCGTCGTCATTCCAGGACCGCGGGTCATCCTCACCGGCACGCTGCGGAATGACATCTCCGTGCGGTGCGGTACTCGTTGTTGCCTCGGAGCTGGGCTGGGCTGCAGGGGATGCGGCGCCGGCAGTATGCCCGCTCCCGGAATCGCCGGGCGTGTCTCCGGCGGCGGGTCCGGCCTTGCCACCGGCTGCATCGCCATTGTCTTCGGGCTGGGTGCTGTCGGTTCCGGTTTCCATTGTCTCCCCGTTTCCTGCAGGCGGCTCCTGTGCTGACCGGCGCGAACGCTGACGGTCAGCCTGCTCCAAACCAAGATATCCGAAGATACGGTCGGCGCAGCCTTCCGGGTCAGTGAACACCTCGATCGTCCACAACGGCAGGTAGCGCCAGCCCATCCGTTCGAGCAACTGTGGCCGGAGCCGGCTCCTCTCCCTCACGGTCATCCCACGGTAGCGGTCCGATCCGTCCGACTCGATCGCCACGGGTGAAACAAAAGGCAGAGCTTGATCGGCCGTCGCAACATCCGGAGCGGGTGCTGCGACAATGTCCAGCACCTCGGCGTGATTGCTTCGGACCACGGCGCCGCGCTGCCGGAGTCGTTCCACCAGGTCCGCAACCAGCGGGTCTTCGTTGGCGGCTTCCGTCGGGACCTCGGAGCTCTGCACCGCTTCCTCGCCGAGTTCCCGACGCAGGAGCTCGTAGAAGTCAAGCGCGCCATGTCCCAGGCGTTCAGGATCCAGGTCCTCCGGCCGGAAGCACGTGAGGACGTGCAGCCGGTAGCGGGCGCGGGTCATCGCGGAGACAAACCTGCCACGCCCGCCGGGCGCTGAGAGAGGCCCGAAATTGTGCAGCGCGCGCCCGTGCGGCGTCCGGCCGAAGCCCAGCGAGAAAATAACAGCATCCCGGGTGAGGCCTGCTGCCCGATCAATGGGCACAACGCGGAAAGACTCATTGCCCGGCAGGAAGAAGTCAGCTGCCCACGGAGCGTCAGCCATGGTAAGCCGAACAGCCTCGCCGACCCTCTGGGCGTGCCGAGCGCTTGCAGTCACAACCGCCAGGGAATAACTCGGCCGCTTTCGGATGTGTTCGAAGACCAGATCCACTACGCGGTTCACTTCGGCGGCGACGCTCTCCACGCCGTCGTGATCCGAGCTCGGCATGCCGGTTCCGTCCGCAAGGTACTCGACGGTGAACGCGCGCTCCATTGCGGAAACTTCTGAGGCCGAGGGCAGCCGGGTCAGCTCATCTCCGTAGAAGCGTTCACTGAGGAAGGCGGCCAGATCCTTGTCCACGCCCCGGTAGATCTCCCGAAGCTTCAGCGAAGGGAGGACTGCTGCCAGCGCCTGGTAAGCGCTGGGGAGGTGCTCAGGTGTGTTCCGGCGCTCGTCCTCGACCGACACCGTGAAGCTGCGCGGGCCGCCTAGGCGATCGTCACCGAAGGCGATGACCTGCCGTGTCCGCGCCAAAGCGGGAACCACGGACTGGAGGGAGATCGATTCGGCGTCGAGCACAATGACGGCGTCGAACGTTTTGCCCTGGGGAAGGACCAGCGGCAGGACCAGCGGGCTGGCTGCCCAGACCGGCATGAGGGCGGTGACTAGTTCATCGGCCTGCGCGCTGAGGGCGTCCAGCCCGGGCTCACCCTCGCGCAGCAGGCCGCGGAGCTGATCGGCTTCGGCGGGCATGGTCTCGAGCGCGGCCCGCCACCGTTGAGCGAGTGCCCAGCGGATGCGGCTCGCGCCGGAAGCGACATGCGCATTGTCCGCGAGGCGGTACTCCGCCTCAAGCGTGCGGAGGCTGGCGCCGTCGGACATTGCAAGATAATCATCACCGCTGATCATCGCCTCAAGCGCGGACTGCCACCAGGCCAGCTCAAGCTCTGCCCCCACCTGGCGGGCACCCACTTCACGCGCAGAGAGGTCATCGAGCAGCTCACCCAGGCCGTTGTCCCGCATCTCATCGAGCAGCAGCGTGCGCTCGGGAAGCGTAGCCAGACTCTGCCGGTCGCGGGCCAATTCTGAAAGGCGGGTTGCCAGCTCATCCAGCGGCATCCCGGAAAGCTGCGGCTCGCCCGGCGTGCCGGCCAGCGTCGCCGTGAGCTCGGTAAGTTTGGAATCGATGGCGCGGTAGAAGCTGTTGATCTCCGCCAGCCCCGTCGGCACTGACGGGTGCCGCTCCGTGGTGGCGTACTTCGTCCACAGTGTGCGCTGTTCCTGTACCTCTACGAGGGACTGGTGGAGGTCTGCAATATGAACGCCCGGGCGAACGTATTCCTTGGCGACCCTGCGCAAACGGGACCGCGTCATCGAACTCATCTCGATGGTGCGTTCCCGCCGCCAGGACGAGGACGCCGTTGCCGAGATGAGGTCCGTGACCGGTCGATCGAAGATGTCCGGTGTGAACTTGTCCAGGCTGGCGCGCACGGCGACCAGCAGGTCCAGTTGCCCGCCCCACTCCTCGAAGGTGGTTCCCAGCTCGATGTGCGAGTGCGCCGCAACCGCCCCGACCTTCTCGCGCAAGAGCGGGATGTCCCGGGCCAGGTCCACCGCCAGGCTGTGGGCGTGCTCGGTTTCCTTGCGGTTGCGCAGCTTCGCTCCGTACCACGGGCTGTGGGTCGCTTCCTTGCTGAAGCCGCCCAACTCGGCGGCACGGCGGAGCCGCGTGGTCAGTTCCGTGCGGTTCGGAATGCTGTCCATGACGCTGCGCTTCAACCGTACCGTGGTGGCCGGTGCAGGGTTCAGTGACGTCAGTTCGGCGAGGGACTGCATGGCTTGGTAAGGCGAACACCCCCAGCGCGAGCGTACGTTGTGCAGGGAGCGGACATGGTCAAGCAGTTTGTGCCGGTGGGACACGAGGGTTTCATGCAGGGACGTGAGCTTCGGCTGCACGGCCTTCTCATTGCGCACAATGGCCCGAACCAGCTGATCCTTCAACTGTGTGGAGCTGCTGTTGGCATTGAGTTGCAGCACGAGCGAGCCAAGATTCAGCGCGTCGAGTTGCTGCACGAACTGGTTGAGGGTTCCTCGCCGCTCGGCGACCACGAGCACCCTCTTGCCCTGCTCTGCCAGTGCAGCAGCTGCGTTCAGGGCAGTCTGCGTCTGGCCTGTTCCCGGAGGTGCGGACACAACAACCGACCCGCCTGCCGTTACCGCGTCAAGGACCCGCTGCTGCCCGGAGTCCGCGTCAAGGATCAGGAATTCGGTGGACGGATGCCTGTCATCAAGCGGCATGTCCCGCGACGGCGCTTCCGCATCTGTTGGAGCGTCGATGCCTTCCCGGGCAGCGTCCATCAGCGCAGACAGCAGGGGATGCTCCGGGCTGACAGCTGAGTCCGCTCCGACATCGGCTAGATCAGCGAACGTTGACACGAGGATGTGATGCTCGATGGTCATTCCGCGCACGTTGTCGGTCAGTGCACGGAGGCGGTCCAGCACGGGATGCGGGTCGAAGCGGGCGGTGCTGTAGGCAAGCTGAGCAACGGCTTCTGCGTTGAAATCGATCCCGTGGTCCGTCTGCAGCGTACGCACCAGCGCAGGGTTGAGCCGCGCCTGCTCCGTCAGCTGAAGTTCGTAGTCATCCTGCGATCCGTGCACAGTCAGTGCAACGGAGGTCAGCAGGACCGGTGCCGTCAGCGAGTCCGTGCGGCCGCCGTCGTCCATGGTCCGCCACGAAGCGGTGCCCGCAGCAAGATAGCCGACGTCGATTCCGCGCTCGGTTGCGAGTTCGTAGACCTTGGCACGCAACAGGCGTGCAGCCTTCATGGCGGCGGCGTACTGATCGGGGTCGCGCAGCAGGGTGGACAGGCGTGTCCGGCGGCCTGCCAGAAGCTGCGCAAGGCCGGACGGATGCGCATGCGTGAGGTCTATGCTGTTGGAGCGCGACGGCGTGAAATGCAGCAGCGTATCTGTTCCCGCGTGCGGCCCCAGCCTGCGAAGCCACGGAATCAGGAAATCCTCGGCGGAGTCCCCGGCATCCTGCACTGGCACGGTTGTCCTCTTCCCTGCGGCCTCACGGCCTGATCTTGACCAGATAGGCATGTCTTACAAGCTAGCCGACGCTGCCCCACCGAGGCTGCAAGCAACGCGGGCCGGCGTCGGATTTCACGCTGTTATCAGCTAAGCGCCCTCCACCGCCGGCAACAGCTGCCGGCCGGAAGTCACTCCCACTCGATGGTTCCCGGCGGCTTGCTGGTGACATCGAGCACCACGCGGTTGACGCCGTCGACCTCGTTGGTGATGCGGTTGGAGATCCGGGCAAGTAGCTCATACGGCAGCCGGGACCAGTCAGCGGTCATCGCGTCCTCGCTGGAGACCGGACGCAGCACGATGGGGTGCCCATAGGTACGCCCGTCGCCCTGAACGCCGACGCTGCGTACATCTGCCAGCAGGACCACGGGCATCTGCCAGACCTCGTTGTCGAGGCCTGCCGCCGTGAGTTCGGCTCGGGCAATGGCGTCTGCCTTGCGGAGCAGCTCGAGGCGTTCAGCGTTGATGGAGCCGACGATGCGGATTCCGAGGCCGGGACCGGGGAACGGCTGGCGCCCTACGATCTCCGCCGGAAGTCCGAGCTTGGCACCGACAGCGCGGACCTCGTCCTTGAACAGGGTGCGCAGCGGCTCGACAAGCTCAAACTGCAGGTCTTCCGGGAGTCCGCCCACGTTGTGGTGGCTCTTGATGTTGGCTGTACCCTCGCCGCCGCCCGATTCCACGACGTCCGGATACAGCGTGCCCTGCACGAGGAAGCGGATCTTCTCGCCGTGGGCTTCGGCGTCGGCGATGATGGCCCGCTCTGCTTCCTCGAAGGCACGGATGAACTCGCGCCCGATGATCTTGCGCTTGGTCTCCGGGTCCTCGACGCCCTCGAGTGCTTCAAGGAACCGCTTCTGCTCATTCGCAACGTAGAGGTTCACGCCGGTAGCGGCCACGAAATCCCGTTCCACCTGTTCGGCTTCACCCTCGCGGAGCAGCCCGTGGTCAACGAAGACACAGGTGAGCTGATCGCCCACCGCACGCTGCACGAGAGCCGCAGCCACTGCCGAATCAACACCGCCGGAAAGCCCGCAGATCACGCGTGCGTCTCCCACCTGCTGGCGGATGCGCTCAACCTGTTCCTCGACAATATTGCCGGTGGTCCAGTTGGGGTTCAGACGGGCGCCCTTGAACAGGAAATTCTCCAGCACCTGCTGACCGTGTGCCGAATGCTTGACCTCGGGATGCCATTGCACGCCGTAGAGCTGCTTGCCCTCGTGGGCAATCGCAGCAACCGGAGCACCGGCTGTGCTGGCCAGGACGTCAAAGCCCTCGGGTGCAGCCTGAACGGAGTCGCCGTGGCTCATCCAGGCATTCTGATGGTCAGGGGTTCCCTCGAGGATGGACCGGGCGCCTTCGGAAACGGCGACGTCGGTGGATCCGTATTCACGCAGGCCCGTCTTCGCGACCGTGCCGCCAAGCGCTGATGCCATGGCCTGGAAGCCGTAGCAGATGCCAAGGACCGGGACACCGGCGTCGAACAGGTCAGGATCTATGCGAGGCGCGCCTTCGGCATACACGCTGGACGGTCCGCCGGACAGAATGATTGCTGCGGGGTTGCGTGCGAGCAGCTCCTGGGTGCTGATCGTGTGAGGAACGATCTCCGAGTAGACGTCCGCTTCCCGAACGCGGCGGGCAATCAGCTGGGCGTACTGGGCGCCGTAATCGACAACAAGTACCGGCTGGTGTTCTGGAGCAGGAGCGGGCGTAGTCACGCGTCAACACTAGTGGTAGTGCGGGTGAGGCTGCACATCATGGAATCAGTACCTTGCCTTGGCTTGGGGGTGGGCCGCGAGTTCTTCCTCCACCCGGCGGTGGACGCGTTTCTCGACGATGAAGGAGAGCAGCGGGATGACGCCGCCCAGTGCAATGATCACGAACTGGGAGAACGGCCAGCGCATGAACTGCCAGAGCCGGAAGTCGGCGATCAGGTACACCACGTAGAGCCAGCCGTGGACGATGAGCACGGCTGTTGAGAGGTTGAACCCGCCGGCGCCGTCCACCTGGGCTTCTTCAACCAGGCCGAGCGCCCCAGCGGATCCGCCGGCGATGATCTCCGCACCGAAGCCGTACTTTGCAACCATCTCCACCACGACGAGCAGCAGCATGATGCCGGTCGCGTACGCCAGCACCTTGTAGAAGCTGAGCGCGGATCGGATCTGGGCGTGGGTTCCACCGAAGCGGCGTTTGCCGGCCGGGCTCTTGGCGGGTGCGGAATCGGTCACGTTCTTACCTCGTCGGTAGTGGGTTGTAGCTGTTGCGGAGAGTGTTGATCCGACGCGATGTCCTGATCCTCTTCCTCTTCCAGCGTGCGGCGGTGATCGTCAGCCACGAGCCGCCACCAGAGGAAGAAGGCAAATCCGGCGAAGACGAACCATTCCACGGCATAAAAAATGTTGAGCCAGTTGAGCGGTGTCTCCTGCGGCTGCGGACCAATGGTCACTGCCTCAAGGGGCGCCTCGGGCTGGACGGTGCTGCCGTCCATGACGGTCTCAAAGGAAACAACGAAACCGGAATACATCAGGGGTACATCCCACACGTTGATGAGCTGCGCAACGGACAGGGTGGGAACCTGACCGGGAACGGGCACCTGAACCGCCGGGGCTTCGGTAGGCAGCAACCTCCCCTGTACGACGGCCACACCCTCACGTTCGGGCACCTCTGACGCGGCTTGTGCCTCAGGTACCCAACCGTGCACGACCGGTAGAACAGCGGACGGCAGCCCGGAGTCCGCTACCTCGAACGCGGAAACCACCCACAGTCCGTCGCGGTCCCCCTGCAGGCGTGTCTGCACCAGAACGCGGGTGTCCGGCAGGAAGCGGCCTTCCATCCGGACCATCTGGTCTGCCACGCCGGCGGTCATCGGGATGCCCGCCTGAAAGACCTTGGTGAGGGGCTGAACCTGCTCGGTGGTACTCGGAGGAGGCGGCGCGGAATCCTGCGAGCGCGAGAACTGCCATTGGCTCAAAAGGACGAAAAGCGCGGCAATAGCCAGAGCGAGGATCAGAGAAAGGATCCATCGCGGCTTGAGCGCGGTTTTCAACACCCCTTAACGGTACTTCGTGCCCCCTGAAGGGAACGAATTGCGGCCCTGCTCAGGAGACCGAGATCACTCTCGCGCGAGTGATTGGGAATCATCTATCACTTTGAGTGATTTGAGACTAGGATTGATTCTCGTGCGCTCGTACCCCTACCCCGATCCAGGCCAACCTGACCTTAGGTCGCCGTCCCGCTATCTGTTGTGGCTGGCATCCCAACAGAAGGGCACCCTTGCTGCCGCCGTCGTACTCGAAACGCTCCTCATGGTGGCGCAGGCCGTTGTTCCCTTCGCACTGGGCCGCGCCATCGACGAAGGGATCATCGGCCGTAGCTGGGACGCACTGCTGTGGTGGGTCCTCATCCTGGTTGCGCTTACCGTAGGGCAGGCGTTCGCCGGTATGCTGGCGCACCGCGCGGCGATCAGCAACTGGATGCAGGCGGCCTTCAAGTCGATCCGCCTCGTGGGCTACAAGATCACCCGCACGGGCGACGCCTTGCCGCAGAAGCTTTCGACCGGTGAGGTCGTGTCCACGGCAGCCTCTGACGCTACCCGCCTGGGTGAGATTTTCTACGTCGCCGCCCGGCTGGCGGGTGCACTGGTTTCCTGGTTGGTGGTGTGCGCGCTTATCGCTCTGAGCTCGGTCATGCTCGCAGTTGTTGTACTGATCGGTGTTCCGGCGTGCTGCGCGCTGCTTCTGTTTGTTGTCCGTCCGTTGCAGGCACGCCAGCGCGAACAGCGTGACGCTTCAGGGAAGATGACCGCCGTCGGCGCCGATACTGTCGCCGGCCTTCGTGTGCTGCGCGGGATCGGCGGGGAACACATTTTCGTCAGCCGGTACCGTGAGCGGTCGGCGGAAACGCGCGACGCCGGTATCAAGGTTGCGCGCTCGCTGGCCACGCTGGAGGCCTCCCAGGTCTTCATCGCCGGTGCCTTCAGCGTGGTCTTCACCTGGGTGGGTGCCACGCTGGTGTTGAACGGTGAGATTGAGCCCGGCCAACTGGTGGCGTTGTTTGGCTACTCCGTGTTCCTGATGACTCCGATCCGCAGCGCGGCGGATGGGGTGTCCCACTCGATCCGGGCCCTCGTGGGAGCGCGAAAGATCATCAACGTGCTGTCCGTTGACGCGAACATCACCGACAACGCAACTGCCGCGGCACCGGACGGTCCCGCTCCGCTCGTGGACACCTCTAGTGGTGTGGCTCTCAAGCCCGGCGGACTGACCGCTCTGGTCTCAGCTGACCCCGCGATGTCTGCCGACCTTGCCACCCGGTTGGGCAGGTTCGATGACGCGGTGTTGCGGGAAGCGGTAGTCCGGTGGGGTGGGGCCGCCCTGCACGAGGTCCCCCTCGATGACGTCCGGCGCCGCATTGTGGTGAGCGAGGCCAACCCGCAGTTGTTCACCGGCACCCTGCGCAGTCAGCTGGATCCGCACGGGCGGCACAGTGACGTGGAGATCCTTGCCGCACTGGAGGCCGCCAGTGCACTGGACATCCTCGACGGCCTGGAGGCCGGCCTGGACTCCGAGGTCACCGAACGGGGACGCGGATTCTCCGGCGGCCAGCGCCAGCGCCTGGTCCTTGCGCGGGCGCTGCTGACGGATGCCGAGACCCTCGTGCTCATCGAGCCGACCAGCGCGGTCGATGCACACACCGAATCCCGGATCGCCGAGCGGCTGGGACGGGCGCGGGGCACCGAAGGCGGTACCACCGTCGTCGTCACTGCCAGCCCGCTGATGCTCGGCGCCATGGACCATGTTGTCTTCCTCGAAGATGGCCGACTGAGTGCGCAAGGAAAGCACCAGGAACTGATGTCCGCCGTCCCTGCCTATCGAAATGTGGTGATCCGCAGTGAGTGATACCCAGGTGTCAGAGCCGGTGACCGATCCGGCCGTAGCTGCATCGGCGAAGCTGCCGGTCGCTGACGCACAAGCAGTGAAGGCGGAATCGCTGCGCCTGATCCGCCATCACCGCGGCGGGCTGATCAGGGTTGTACTGCTCTACGTCGGCTCAGCCGCTGCAGGCCTGGTAGGGCCGTTCATTCTCGGCCAGGTTGTCGACGCCGTGGTGGCGGGCACCACCAGTGGGTTCATCGCGGCCATGTCACTGCTGATGCTCGGATTCCTGGTGGTTCAGGCCGTCCTGCGCAAGCTCGCCGTCCGGGCCGGCATGATCTTCGGTGAAACGGTGTTCGCTGAGCTGCGCGAGGATTTCATGGCGCAGGTCACCTCGCTGCCGCTGTCCACGGTGGAAAAGGCCGGCACTGGCGACCTCGTTTCCCGTACCACCAACGATGTTGACTCCGTCTCCCACACCGTCCGCTTCGGCGTTCCGCAGGTGGTGGTCTCGGTGGTGACCATCATCATCACGCTGGCCGCAGCGATCCTCACCTCTCCCCTGCTTTCGATTGCCCTTTTGGTGGGTGTTCCCCTGCTGTATCCGGCCACCCGCTGGTACCTCAAGCGCAGCTCCGCCGGCTACAAGGCCGAGCGGGAGAGCTACGCGGTGGTGAACGGATCCATCACGGAGACCATCGAGGGTGCCCGCACCGTAGATGCGCTCGGTCTCGGAGGACTGCGCCGCAACCGGATCGACGAGGCTCTGACCGGCAGTTTCGCTGCCGAGCGCTACACGCTATGGCTGCGATCGGTGCTGTTTCCGGCTGCGGACACCGCGTTCTGGCTTCCGGTGGCCGGTGTGCTGCTGTGGGGCGGCTGGCTTGCCTCGGTGGACCTGGTCACTCCCGGCGCGGTCGCAACAGTGGCACTGTTCGCCGTCCGTCTGATCGACCCGGTGGACCTGCTCATCATGTGGACCGACGAAATCCAGGTGGGTGCGGCCTCGCTGGCCCGGATCATCGGGATCAAGAACGTCCCGGCGGACCGGACGGCAACCGACGTTCAGCCCTCGTCCGATGACATCACTGTCTCCGGTGCCCGCTACGCTTACCGGCCGGGCCATGACGTGCTGCACGGCGTGGACCTTCAGTTGCGGCGCGGCGAGCGCCTTGCGATGGTGGGGCCTTCGGGAGCCGGGAAGTCGACACTTGGACGGCTTATTGCAGGCATTCATCCGCCCACCGACGGTTCAGTGACGGTGGGCGGCGTGCCGCTGGTGGATCGGCCGCTCGACGCGCTGCGGCGGGAGGTAGCCCTGGTGACGCAGGAGCATCACGTCTTCGTGGGGTCCCTCGCCGACAACATCCGGCTTGGCAAGGCGGACGCGACATCCACCGAAATCGAAAAGGCACTGGACGACGTCGGTGCGCTGGGTTGGGCGCGCGCCCTGCCTGAGGGCCTGGATACGGAGGTTGGCTCAGGTGCGTACGAGGTAACCCCCGCCCAGGCGCAGGAGGTTGCCCTGGCCCGGCTTGTCCTGGCCGATCCGCACACGCTGGTGCTCGATGAGGCGACCTCGCTGATCGATCCGCAGGCAGCACGTGACCTGGAGCGCTCACTCAGTGCGGTTCTGGAGGGCCGCACGGTTGTGGCCATTGCGCACCGCCTGCATACCGCGCACGACGCCGACCGCGTGGCTGTGGTGGAGAACGGCAACATCACAGAACTCGGCTCCCACGACGAACTGCTTGCACTCGGCGGCTCATATGCGTCGCTCTGGCGGTCCTGGCGGACGGAATAAACCCGGAAATTTAGTGCAGCTCCGGTGGGTTCAGACGGCGTCGAACCCACCGGAGCTGCGCAAAATTTCCCAGGTGTTAATGGTCGAAGAACACCAACGATGAGTTGATGAGTTCGCTGATGACCTCCGCGTCGTGTGCCCGGCGCAGCGACTCGCGGAAGTTCTCCTTGAACAGGGAACGGGCCAGTGTTGCGAGGACCTCGAGGTGCTCGGAGAAGGACGCTGCGGGGGTCGCGATCAACAGCACCAGCGTTGCGGGACCGTCCTGGGCGCCGAAGTCGAGGCTGTGCCCGTACCGCGTGACTCCGACGGCGATCGAGGTTTGCTCGACGAACTCGCTCCTGGCGTGGGGCACTCCCACTCCCCCGGGCAGGCCGGTTGCCATCTGGTGCTCCCGGGAGTTGACCTGCGCGAGGAAGCCCTCGAGGTCCGTGACGCGCCCCGCCTGGTGCAGGCGCGCCGCCAACTGGCCAGCGGCGTCGGCCTTGTCTTCAGCGACCATGTCGAGGATTACCAACTGTGGTGTGGTCAATTCGGCGTCATGCAGGTCGAGGGGTGTCACAACCGGCCTCTCACGGGTAACTCGGGAACGTGTGCGAAGGACGGGTGCGCCGGGCGCCTCTGCCTGACCGGTGCACCGATCCGGACCCTAGCTTAGCGGCACGATGTCATCGACTCCCATGCGTGCGCTGTCAGCCGACACGTCATCGGGCTGCTGTTGGCTGAGTCTTTCAGCTTCCACCCGGGCGAGGTAGTGCTTAACCTCACGGTCCACCTGCGCATCACTCCAGTTCAGGTGCGGAGCCATCAGGCTTGCGACAACGGGAGCTGCTGAGACGCCGCGGTCCCAGGACTCGATCGAGATGCGCGTGCGGCGGGTCAGTACGTCATCGACGTGGCGGGCGTCCTCATGCGTGGTGGCGAAGACAACTTCTGCTCGCAGGTAGTCGTCGGCACCCGGGAGCGGCTCTGCCAGCGAGGCGTCCTCCCGGATGAGGCCGAGCACCAGCTCTGCGTCGGTGCCGTACCGCTGCAGCAGGTGCTCGACGCGCGCGACGTGGACCCCTGCTTCCTCCGCCATGCGGGCGCGCTTGTTCCAGGCTGCCCGGTAGCCCTCGGCACCGAGCAGGGGGACGGTCTCGGTGCAGCTGGCCGGTACCCGTTCATCGAGCGCACGCGAGGCTTCATCCACGGCATCCTTGGCCATCACCCGGTAGGTGGTCCACTTGCCGCCTGCAACAACGACCAGCCCCGGAACAGGGTGGGCAACCACATGTTCGCGGGAAAGCTTGGCCGTGGAGTCATTCTCCCCGGCCAGCAGCGGACGCAGGCCGGCGTAGACGCCCTCCACGTCCTCACGGGTCAGCGGCCGCTTCACGACCTTATTCACATGCTCGAGGATGTAGTCGATATCCGACGACGACGCTGCCGGATGCGCCTTGTCCAGATCCCAGTCGGTGTCCGTGGTGCCGATGATCCAGTGCCTGCCCCAGGGGATGACGAAGAGGACGGACTTCTCCGTGCGCAGAATGAGCCCGACGGTGGACTGGAAGCGATCCCGCGGAACCACCAGATGGATGCCCTTCGAGGCCCGGACCTTCAACTGACCGCGGTCCGTGACCATGGCCTGGGTTTCATCCGTCCAGACGCCGGTGGCGTTGACGACTTGCTTGGCGCGGATGGTGAATTCCTCGCCGGTCTCCTGGTCTTTCACCCGTGCCCCGACAACGCGTTCCCCTTCCCGGAGGAAGTCTTCGACGGAGACCCGGTTTGCTGCCTTGGCCCCGTAGGACGCCGCGGTGCGCATCATGTTGACGACGTAGCGTGCGTCATCCACCTGGGCGTCGTAGTAGCGGATTGACCCCACCATGGCGTCATCCTTGAGGCTCGGAGCTGCCCGGAGGGTGCCCCTGCGCGTGAGGTGCTTGTGCATGGGGACGCCGCGCGAGTTGCCGGAAGTCATTCCCATCGTGTCATACAGCAGGATGCCCGCCCCGACGTACGGCCGCTCGATGAACCGCTTGGTCAGCGGATACAGGAACGGCACCGGCCGGACGAGGTGCGGTGCGATTCGCTGGATCAGCAAGCCGCGTTCCTTCAGTGCCTCCTGAACCAGGGCGAAATCCAGCATCTCGAGGTAGCGCAGGCCACCGTGAATGAGCTTCGATGAACGCGAGGATGTGCCCGCTGCCCAGTCCCGCGCCTCAACGATTCCGACGTCGAGGCCCCTAGTCACCGCATCCAGGGCAGAACCGACGCCGACGACGCCGCCGCCCACGATCAGGATGTCCAGCTCCTTGCCGGGTTGGTTGGTGGACTTGAGAGCGGCAAGTGCATCTTCACGCTGCTGGGGGCTGAGGGCGCCTTTGGTCATGGCCGTGATCCACCTTCATCGTTGCGGACTGGTCCCTCAACCTTAGGCAATCAACCGTTGGAAAGGTAGGGCGAGAGGACTACCTCGACCCGCTGGAACTCCTTCAGGTCCGAATACCCGGTGGTTGCCATGGCGCGGCGAAGCGCACCGATCATGTTCGAGGTGCCGTTGGTGTGATGAGAGGGCCCCCAGAGCACTTCCTCAAGCGGCCCGACGGTACCGACGTTGACGCGGTCTCCGCGCGGAAGTTCGCTGTGGTGGGCTTCCTGCCCCCAGTGCCAGCCCTTGCCCGGTGCTTCCTCTGCGCGGGCCAGTGCTGAGCCGAGCATGACGGCGTCCGCACCGACAGCGATGGCCTTCACAATGTCACCGCTGGTGCCCATCCCGCCGTCGGCGATGACGTGGACGTACCGGCCGCCGGACTCATCCAGGTAATCGCGGCGGGCAGCAGCCACATCCGAGATGGCCGACGCCATCGGTGAGTGAATGCCCAGGGCGCGCCGCGTCGTCGTCGTTGCTCCACCGCCGAAGCCCACCAGCACGCCGGCCGCGCCGGTGCGCATGAGGTGCAGCGCGGGTGTGTAGCCGGCAGCGCCGCCGACGATGACAGGTACATCCAGCTCATAGATGAACTGCTTGAGGTTGAGCGGTTCCTCGTTCTTGGAGACGTGCTCGGCGGAGACCGTAGTGCCGCGGATAACGAAAATATCGACGCCCGCGGCCAAGACCGTCTTGTAGAACTCCTGGGTGCGCTGTGGTGTGAGTGACCCGGCAACGGTCACGCCGGCGTCGCGCATTTCGGCCAGCCGGCTGGTAATAAGTTCAGCCTGAATGGGTACCTCGTACAGCTCCTGCATGCGGCGGGTGGCTGCGGGGCTGAAGTTTTCGGTGGACAGTCCGGCAATTTCCTCAAGGACCGGCGTAGGGTCCTCGTAGCGCGTCCAGAGGCCTTCGAGATTGAGAACACCCAGCCCGCCCAATTTGCCTATCGCAATGGCGGTCGCGGGCGACATGGTCGAATCCATGGGCGCAGCGATGACCGGCATCTCGAACTGGTAGGCGTCGATCTGCCACTGAACCGAGACGTCCCGCGGGTCCCGGGTGCGGCGGGACGGG
Organism: Arthrobacter sp. KKT183; assembly: GCF_055657625.1. Lineage (NCBI taxonomy): Bacteria > Bacillati > Actinomycetota > Actinomycetes > Micrococcales > Micrococcaceae > Arthrobacter > Arthrobacter sp. KKT183. Next base: position 2,524,432 of record NZ_CM145770.1, read on the forward strand.
ACCACCGCAAGGTCATCGAGGGAATATGCCCTGCGTCCGCGTTTGCCTCGGCCGATCTCAATCTCGTAAGTCACCGGTCTAGGTTATCCCAGCGGGGAGAGGTGCCCATCGCTCGCCCGGGTTCCGTTCCGTACAGTCAGAACCATGTCTGGGGAAACAATCGGGGCCAACCCCCAACAGTTGCGCGATCTCGCCCGCTCCATGGGGAGTTCAAGCGCCGCGATAACGACGGCGGACCAAACCATCACTGCGCTGCTGAACGGAATCCCCTGGAACGGTCCGGACGCGGCCCAGTTCCGTACCCGCTGGCACACCTCCGTACGCGTGCAGCTCAATCAGACGGCGGCCATGCTGGAGACGCAGTCGCACGCGCTGGTTGATCAGGCTGTGCAGCAGGAGCAGACAAGCAACGACGACGACGGCGGCGGCGGCGGCTTCGACGGTGTCCCTGCGAGCGCGGCGGACGGAAGTACCCCTGCCTCCGCAGGCGATGACCTCCTCGACCTCTTCGGCAACGGGCTCGGGGATCTTGGTGCCTGGCCGCCGTTCCAGATAGCGAACTGGGTCACTTCTGCCGGCGGACTTGGAGCCGAGCGCCTCCTGAATGCGATGGCGCGGGCGGACCTGCTCACTCCCGGCTTCGGCACGGCGCCGGAAGTGGGATACCTCCGCGGAACCCAGACCCTCAATGCGCTGAACCTGGCCGGCAAGTTCGCCGGCGGGCTCAGCATTCTGACCGGGCTGGGTCAGACCTACCAGGGTATCCAGTCAGGGGACGGGCACGTTGTTGCCGACGGTGCTATCACTACAATCCTTGCAGCGGGCAGCCTCACGCCCACGCCGGCTGCTCCGTTCTTCGCGGCGGCCTCGCTTGTCTGGGCCGGCGCACAGTTCCTGTCCGGAGACGTGCCGGTCACCGAAAGGATCACCGACTTTGCATCCGATGCAGGGGACGCCATCTCTGATGGGGCTGATGCCATCGCGGAAGGAGCGGAAGATGCGTGGAACTGGGCCTTCGGATAGTAGCGTCACTTCAGGAACCGCTAACCGCCCCCGATCTCGGAGAGAGCATTGACCACTACGGATTCGCTGCAACTGACCGAACACGAGATTTTGGCGCTCCTGGCCTTCAATGACGGTGAATCGACTGCGCTGACGCGCGAGATCTTTCGGCTCACCCCGCAGGCAGACAACGAGCAACTGACCAAGGCCGGCATGACAACGCTGCTGGTGCGTGGCCTGGCCGAACTAAGCGATAGTGATTTGGTCCTCAAGGGACCCACGGAATTTATCGCCGCCGTGATGGCGACTGCAGGCGATTGGCTCGAAATTGCGCTCGTGACTCCGGAGCGGAACCACGTCATGTTCGCTGTGGCATCCGCCGGCGGAGCATTCGTGGCGAACGCCAACGGCAACGGCACTCACGGGTTCACTCCCCTGAAGAACGACAGGCCCGTCCTGAAGTTCGGGTTGGACGCGGCAGCACACTACCTTGGTGATTCAGGGCTGGAATCGGATGGGAGCGGATCACCTGGGCGCCGACCGGTTGCCGCGCAGATCAAGCACCACGGCCTGGGTGTGCAGTCGAAGACAGCCAACCTCATGGTCGACGAGTCCGGCACGTGGCAGCTGGCCACGGGTGATGGCGATCAACTGGCGAAACGCGAAGTGGACGGCTCCGTGGCGCTGGAGCTGTTCGAGGAAGCCCTGGAGCTCGATCACGACACGACGGGTTCGGAATGAGTCAGGAAACCCGTTCACTCGACTACTGGATGTCGCCTCAACTCAGCGAGGCCGGACAGGGCACCGGCAGCATCCTCAGGCGTATGGCGCTCAACGACGCACAGAGCCGGGCTACTTTCCTCATGCTGTATTTCTGGTGCGCCTGGCTGGCTCTCGTGGCACTTGCGCTGGCGTTCACCGCACCCGGTGGGGCTCCCTACGCTGTTGCGGGGGCTGTGCTCACCGGTGGAGCCGCGGGTGCGCTTCAGGCGCGCCGGCGCGGCCGGCAGGTTCCAACATCTCGTCATCCGGCGTCATCACGGGCCCCACGCACGGTACGTGGCGCCTGGACCGGAATCACCCTCGTGGCGGTTGGATCGTGCGGACTCATACTGGCGCTTGCCCTGTCCGGGAATGCAAGCCTCAGCCCTGGATCCGTCAGTGGTGCTGTGCTGGGAGTCTTCTTCCTTGTCACGTTCTTCGCCGGGACCCTCCTCATCCCCGCATGGCACATCGAGAACGCTGCGCGCCTCTTCCGCGAGCGGATTGGTCAAGAGCCCGGATTACGGCAGGCGCTTGAGGAAATGTCCCGAACGCACAGCGAGCCGAACGGCAGGATGCAGTTCGGGCCGCTCTAGCCTTTCGGCTGGCTACTTCGATCCGTAGTTGGGCGCTTCCACGGTCATCTGGATGTCATGGGGATGCGACTCCTTGAGCCCGGCCGAGGTGATCCGGACAAACTTGCCCTTGGCCTTCAGCTCTTCAATGGTGCGTGCGCCGGTGTAGAACATGGTTTGGCGCAGGCCGCCGACCAGCTGGTAGGCGACGGATGCGAGCGGTCCCCGGTAAGCGACGCGACCCTCGATACCCTCGGGGATGAGCTTGTCGTCGCCCGTGACGTCCGCCTGGAAGTAACGATCCTTGGAGTACGAGGTGTTCTTGCCGCGGGTCTGCATGGCGCCGAGCGAACCCATGCCGCGGTAGGTCTTGTACTGCTTGCCGTTGACGAAGACCAGCTCGCCCGGTGCCTCGGCGGAGCCTGCCAGCAGGGAGCCGAGCATGACGGTGTCAGCACCGGCCACCAGCGCCTTGCCGATGTCACCGGAGTACTGCAGTCCGCCGTCAGCAATCAGGGGAACGCCGGCGGGAATTGCTGCCTTCGCGGACTCGTAGATGGCAGTGACCTGGGGAACGCCGACGCCGGCCACCACACGCGTGGTGCAGATGGAGCCCGGGCCTACGCCTACCTTGATGCCGTCTGCACCGGCATCGATCAGCGCCTGGGCGCCCTCGCGGGTTGCGGCCTGACCGCCGATGATGTCCACATGGGCGGCGGACTTCTCGGCCTTGAGCCGGGCAATCATCTCGAGCACACCGGCACTGTGGCCGTTGGCGGTATCAACGAACAATGCGTCCACACCGGCGTCAACCAGCGCCATCGCGCGTTCCCAGCCGTCACCGAAGAAACCGATGGCGGCACCCACACGGAGGCGGCCGTCGTCGTCCTTGGTGGAGAGCGGATACTGCTCCGCTTTGGTGAAGTCCTTGACGGTGATGAGGCCGCGGAGGATGCCGTCGCTGTCGACCAGCGGAAGCTTCTCGATCTTGTTCTTGCCGAGGAGTCCGATGGCATCCTCGCCGCTGATACCCACGTGGCCGGTAACCAGCGGCATTTGGGTCATGACTTCGCGGACGAGCCGGTTGGGGAAGTCGGATTCCGACACGAACCGGGTGTCGCGGTTGGTGACGATGCCGAGGAGCCTGCCGCCGCCGTCGACCACGGGTAGTCCCGAGACGCGGTAGTGGCCGCAGAGGTCGTCGAGTTCGCGCAGGGTGGCGTCAGGGCCGATGGTGACCGGGTTGGTGATCATGCCGGACTCACTGCGCTTGACGCGGTCCACCTGCTCGGCCTGGTCTGCGATGGAAAGGTTGCGGTGGATGACGCCTAGACCGCCCTGGCGTGCCATGGCGACGGCCATGCGGGCTTCAGTGACAGTGTCCATGGCGGAGGACAGCAGCGGCGTCTGAACGGTGATCCGCCGGGAAACCCGCGAGCTGGTATCTGCCTCGGACGGGATGACGTCCGTGTGCCCGGGAAGCAGCAGGACGTCGTCGTACGTCAGGCCGATGAAGCCGAAGGGGTCATGGTTCGACAATTCGCTCAACGCGGCGCCTCTTTCGGGGGATGTGGAGGAAGGAACCACCGGCTTCTGGTTCTGCCGGTTGTGCGGTCTTCTATCGTAAAACGAAAGGAGGGTGCACCCTATTCCGTTGGATCAGCGTCCGTTCCGGACCCAGTTCAGCACAGCAAGCACGCGCCGATGGTCATCCAGGTGCGGCGGAAGGTCCATCTTCGTGAAAATCGACGAAATGTTCTTCTCCACGCCGCCTGCGGAGAGCGGGAGCTGCCGTGCGATCGCCGCGTTGGTACGGCCCTCGGCCATGAGCTGAAGCACTTCCCGCTCCCGCGGCGTGAGTAAACTCACTGAATTGCCGTCTCTCCGGTTGAATGCCGCGGCCACCACTTCCGGATCCAGCACCATACCGCCGTCTTTCACCCGGACCAGCGCATCCATCATGTCTTCCAGCCGTGAAATCCGGTCCTTGAGCAGGTAGCCGACTCCACCGGCTCCGGCCACTGACGCTCCCGCCATCAGATCCGATGCGTAGGTCAGTTCCACATACTGCGACAGGACAAGAATGCCGATTCCCGGATGGCTTTGCCGAATTGCGGCTGCGGCACGCAAGCCTTCATCAGAGAACGACGGCGGCATCCGTACATCGGTGATGACGACGTCGGGCTGGTGGGTTGAGACGGCGGCGGTGAGGGCATCCCCGTCCTCCACCGCCGCCACCACCTCCGCACCGCCCTCGGTCAGGAGCCGGATGAGGCCCTCCCGCAGGAGGACGGAATCTTCTGCCAGAACTACTCGCACCTTTGGACTCTACCGCCTGGTTTCATCCGGTCCGGCGCCGGCTCCGGTCACACAGGCTGAATGACCGAGACCGGGATGCTGATCCGCACTGTGATACCTCCGGCATCTGGAGAGTCGATTTCCAGGACGCCGTCCACGCCTGCTAGCCGATCCTGCAGGCCAGCCAGCCCGGTACCCTTGCCGATGTGCGCGCCGCCCCTGCCGTTGTCGTGGACTTCCACGGTGAGGACGCCTTCTTCCGCGCGGGCGCTGAGGCGCATTCGGTGGCGTTGGAGTGTTTTGCGACATTGGTCAAGGCTTCGACGGCGGCGAAGTAGGCGGCGCTTTCGGCAGCAGGCGTGAAGCGGCCGGTTCCCATTCCGTCGGTGCTGAGCGTGACCGGGACAGGGCAACGCGCCGCAGCGGCGTCGAGCGCAGCCGGCAGCCCGCGTTCGATGAGGATCGGCGGGGCGATCCCGCGGGAGAGCGAGCGCAGTTCTGCCAGGGCCTCGCGGGACTGATCGATCGCGCCTTCAATCAGCTCACGGGTTTCAGAGTCGCCGGGCTGCAGCCGCCGTTTCGCGGATTCGAGGTCCATGGCCATCCGAACGATCCTCTGCTGGGGACCATCATGAATGTCCCGCTCGATCCGGCGCAGCGTTCCGGCCTCAGCTGCTACCACCGAGCTACGGGAGTTGGTGAGGTACTCGGTCCTCTCCTGCAGGTGCCGGCGTTCGTTGGTCAGCAGACCCACAGCGAGGGCGCGCTGGAGCAGGGCAAGTCCTTTCGCGACAGCCGGAAGGGTGAGCAGGAGAACCAGCCCGGTGGCGAACTGGAAGAGCCAATGAAGTGCAGGATCGACTCCCAGCAGGTCCCAAATATCACTGGGTGGCCCTGGAATGAACCGCATCCACATCCACTGCGTCATTGCTCCGAGCGCGCCGGCAATCCAGGTGAGAGTGATCGAGAAGGCGGCGACCCGGACCGGGAAACTGACGACGGCGTGGATCAAGTCCTTCCAGGACTGGAGATCGGTGATGGGCACGAGGACGGCCCGCAGCCTCGAGCTGTTGGAGCCGCTCTTGTAGTAGACGGGCGGCAAGGGCCCGCGGTTCCGCTCGCTGAGCTGGCGCTCTGCTGATGCGAAGAACCTCGCGGTGTACAGCCCACCTACGAGGATGAACACGCCGATGTAGATGATTGCGGTGCTGATTCCCGCGCTGAATAGGGCAATCGCCAGCACAAAAGCGGGCAGGCCGATGAAGAAACCGGCGAAGTTGTAGCTGATATCCGCTGTGAGCTGGTCAAACCAACCGCGGCGGCGTTGCGTACGCTCGTTCAAGGAAGTGCCTTTCGCTCTTACTGGAAGTGATACTCCAATCCTTCCCTTGGAGGTACCACCGCGTCTCTGGTGCGTACCCCCTATCTGCCACGACGCCTGGTGGGGTAATCCCCACCAGGCTGGGGGGAGCCCTCACGCACCAGCGCCCCGGTCCGTGTGGACCGGGGCGCTGGTAAGACATCAGCCTCAGGGGCGGCGCTCAGGACTTTTCCCTGTGTGGGTCACTGTCCTCGCCCGCCCTGTGTCGCTAGTGGCTGTGGCCGTGGCCCTGCTCTTCTTCCTCAACCGGCTTCTCAACCACGAGGGTTTCGGTGGTGAGAACCAGTGCCGCGATCGACGCTGCGTTGCGCAGTGCCGACCGGGTGACCTTGACCGGGTCGATGATGCCGGCGTCGACCAGGTTTTCGTAGTCACCGGTGACGGCGTTGAAGCCGTGGCCGACCTCAAGCTGGCTCACCTTGTCGATGACAACGTAACCCTCGTAGCCGGCGTTCTCGGCGATCCAGCGCAGGGGCTGAACCAGAGCGCGGCGCACGAGGCCGACGGCGGTAGCTGCGTCACCCTCGAGCTTGAGTACGCTCGGATCCTCATCGAGAACCTTTGAAGCGTGAATCAGGGCAGAACCGCCGCCGGCCACGATGCCCTCTTCGAGGGCGGCGCGGGTGGAGGACACTGCGTCCTCGATGCGGTGCTTCTTTTCCTTGAGCTCAACTTCGGTGGCTGCACCGACCTTGATGACGCCGACGCCGCCGGCGAGCTTCGCGAGGCGCTCCTGGAGCTTCTCGCGGTCCCAATCGGAGTCGGTGCGCTCAACTTCAGCGCGGATCTGAGCGATGCGGTCCGCGACGTCCTGCTCGCTGCCTGCGCCGTCAACGACGGTGGTGTTGTCCTTCGTCACGGTGATGCGGCGGGCCGAGCCCAGAACCTCAAGACCGACCTGGTCCAGTTTGAGGCCGAGATCCGGTGAGACAACCTGCGCACCGGTGAGGGTGGCGATGTCCTGGAGCATAGCCTTGCGGCGGTCGCCGAAACCGGGAGCCTTGACTGCTACGACGTTGAGGGTGCCGCGGATCTTGTTGACCACCAGGGTGGACAGCGCTTCACCTTCAATGTCTTCGGCGATGATGAACAGCGGCTTGCCTGCCTGCAGCGCCTTCTCGAGCAGCGGCAGGAATTCCTGCAGAGCAGAGATCTTGCCGGAGTTGATCAGGATGAGCGCGTCTTCGAGGACGGCTTCCTGACGCTCTGCGTCAGTGACGAAGTAGGGGCTCAGGAAGCCCTTGTCGAACTGCATGCCCTCGGTGAGGACAAGTTCGGTCTGGGTGGTCGAGGATTCCTCGATCGTGATGACGCCGTCCTTGCCGACCCGATCGAAAGCTTCGGCGAGCAGGTCGCCGACTTCCTGGCTCTGGGCGGAGATGGCTGCGACGTTTGCTGTCTGCTTGCCAACGACCTCGCGGGCGTTCTCGAGCAGACGGGCAGCAACGGCCTCGATGGAGACCTCGATGCCGCGCTTCAGAGCGCCGGGGGCAGCGCCTGCTGCAACGTTCCGCAGGCCTTCCTTGACCAGTGCCTGCGCGAGGACGGTAGCCGTCGTCGTGCCGTCACCGGCGACGTCGTTGGTCTTGGTGGCAACTTCCTTGGCGAGCTGCGCGCCGAGGTTCTCATAGGGGTCGTCCAGCTCCACCTCACGGGCGATGGTCACGCCGTCGTTCGTGATGGTGGGGGCGCCCCACTTCTTGTCGAGGACGACGTTGCGTCCACGAGGGCCGAGAGTCACCTTGACGGTGTCGGCCAGCTTGTCGACGCCTGCTTCGAGCTTGCGTCGGGCGGCGTCGTTGAATTCCAACTGCTTTGCCATGTTGTTTCGTTCCTTTCAGGCTTGTGCAGGAATGTGTACTGACAGGAAAGAACCCCGGCCGATGCTGACCGGGGTTCTTCTGCACAACTACTTGACGATGATCGCCAGAACGTCGCGAGCGGAAAGAACCAGGTATTCCTGGCCTCCGTGCTTGACTTCGGTTCCGCCGTACTTGGAGTAGATGACGACGTCGCCTTCAGCTACATCAACGGGAACGCGGTTGCCATTGTCATCAACGCGGCCGGGGCCTACTGCAACAACTTCGCCCTCCTGGGGCTTTTCCTTGGCAGTGTCCGGGATGACCAGACCGGATGCGGTGGTCTGCTCGCCTTCCAGCGGGCGGACGACAATACGATCTTCAAGAGGCTTGATAGAGACCGACACTCGGACCTCTCCTTCACTTGGTTTGAATGAATCTTCGGGTATCGAGCAGGCGCTGACCGTCGTCGCGGTGCCGGTTGGCGCATCCTCGAAGGATTAGCAGCCTCATAGTGAGAGTGCCAAGTCTGACTTTATGCAACGGTTAGCACTCGGTCAAGGCGAGTGCCAGAGGGGTGGTGTTGCAGGGCGGGCCGGGCCCCCTGCGCCGGTCCGAATTCCCCGCTTCCTGGAGCCGGCAGGGGCGTGTCGGCGGGAACACGCCGGTGATGCGCGGACTTTCACAGCAGGACGTGGGGGATCCGGCCCCGGGCACAACCCCTAGACTGAAGAACCGGACCCAGCCCCTCGCCGAAAGCTCCAGTTGAAAGCGACACCGTGACCCAGAACCTCCTTGAGCCCATCCTGACTCCCGAGGGCTGGGAGCTGCTCAACTCTCTCGGACCGTACTCCGAAGCGGACAGCCTCCGGCTCAACGAACAGCTCCGCGCGGCGGGCCACTCCCCCGACGTCGTCAATGCAGCCCTCACCCAGTCCCGGCTCCGTGCGAAGGCTCAGGTGAAGTTCGGTCCCTTCGCCGACCGGATGCTTTTCACCCCAGCCGGCCTCGAGCAGGCAACCCGCCTCAGCGTCGCCGCCCGCCACGCCCAACGCTACGTCACTGCCGGCGTCCAGAAGGTCGCAGACCTTGGCTGCGGGATTGGCGCCGACTCGATGGCCCTCGCCACGCTGGAACGCGACGTCACCGCCGTCGAACTCGACGAAACCACCGCCGCTGCCGCCACCATGAATCTGCTGCCGTGGTCCAACGCGACCGTTGTCAACACTGATGCCTCCTCCCTTGACCTGACAAAGTACGACGGCGTGTGGCTGGACCCCGCCCGACGGACCACTTCCAGCTCAGGCACCAGGCGCCTCTTCGACCCGGAAGCCTTCTCGCCTCCCCTGTCCTTCGTGGAGAGCCTCGCGGACACCGGCATGCCTGTGGGTGTGAAGCTCGGGCCCGGGATCCCGCATGACGCGGTTCCGCCCAACTGCGAAGCCCAGTGGGTAAGCGTGGACGGCGATGTTGCCGAGGTAGTGCTCTGGTTCAACGCCCTCCGCCGCGACAACGTCCGCCGCGGCGCCCTGCTAATCGGCGCCGACGGCGCCACTGAGCTGACCAGCCACACCAACTTCGGCGAGGACGACGACGCCCCTATCGGTCCGGTGGAAGGCTACCTCTACGAACCGGACGGCGCCGTCATCAGGGCCGGATTGGTAGCCGACGTTGCTCGTTCCATCGGCGGGCACCTGGTCGACCCGCACATCGCCTACATCTGCGCGCCGGAGCTGGTAGACACCCCGTTCGCCCGGCCCTACCGCGTCCTCGAAGTGATGCCCTACAACGTCAAGGCGTTGAAAGCGTGGGTCAAGGCCAACGACATCGGGATCCTCGACATCAAAAAGCGCGGAACCTCAGTCACGCCCGAAGAGCTGCGCAAGCAGCTCCTCGCCGGCTCGAAGAAGGCAACGAACAAGGCAACGCTGGTACTGACGCGGATCGGCGAAGAGCGCGTCGCCGTCGTCGTCGATCCTGTACTGGGCTAGATCCGGTACTGCTCTGGCAGCTACGCAGGCTGCCGCGAAAACTCTCCCGCCTGGCGGATCTGCTCAGCCGATGGACGCACGCCGGTGTAGAGGACAAACTGTTCGGCCGCTTGCAGCGCAATCACCTCGGCTCCGGTGAGCACGGGCTTGCCTGCGCGCCGGGCCGCCCTGATGAGGGGCGTCTCCGACGGCAACGCAACGACGTCGAACACCAGCGACGCCGCAGCAACCGCCTCATCGCTGAAGGACTGGACCTCCTCGTCCTGCCCCGCCATGCCGAGCGGTGTCACATTGATGAGCAGGTCCGCGGTGGAGTTTCCCGGCTCGGCCTGCCACTGGAACCCGTACAACCCTGCCAGGCGTCTGCCGGCCTCCTCGTTCCGTGCAACAACCGTCACCCGGGTGAAGCCCGCGTCCCGTACGGCCGCGGCAACAGCCTTGGCCATTCCGCCGGAGCCGCGCAGCAGAACCGACGACGACGGCGTCACCTCCGAGCGCTGTTTGATCAGTTCCGCGACCGCAAGGTAATCGGTGTTGTAGGCGGTGAGGACGCCGTCGTCGTTCACGATGGTGTTTACCGAATCGATGGCCAGCGCGGAGGGATCCATGCGGTCCACCAGCTCGATGACATCTTCCTTGAATGGCATCGATACGGCGCACCCGCGAATCCCCAGCGCGCGTACGCCGCCGATGGCTGCCGGAAGATCCGTGGTGGTGAACGCTTTGTAGATGTAGTTCAGGCCCAGCTGGTCATACAGCCAGTTGTGGAAGCGGGTTCCTAGATTGCTCGGCCGGGCGGCGAGGGAGATACACAGGACCATGTCTTTGTTCAGGATCGGCACCCGTCAATTATGCCGGTCGTTTCCTGAGGGTGGTCGCTTCACACGGCAGAACGGAACCTCTCCTGCACTACTATTGGGTCAGTTCTCACCCGCGATGGCGCGATACCGAGGCACACATTTCCAACAGTCCGGTACCGGTCAGGAGCAGCATTGAAGATTGATTTCGCGAAGTCCGAGCAGTCGACCCTCGGCGTTGAGTGGGAGCTCGCCCTGGTCGACCGTTACAACGGTGACCTGGTCTCTGTGGCCAAAGAGGTACTTCGCGGAGTCAACGAACAGCATCCCGAGCTGCAGGCCGATGACGAGCATCCCCACATCAAGCAGGAACTCCTCCTCAACACTGTGGAGATTGTGACGGGCATCTGCCATACCGTCGCTGAAGCCAAAGAAGACCTGAGCCGGTCGCTCGCCGCGGTGCGCCAGGTCACGGACCCGATGGGCGTTGAGCTGTTCTCCGCCGGGTCCCATCCGTTCAGTGCGCCGCGTTCCCAACCGGTCACGGACAAGGACCGGTACTTCAAGCTGATCGATCGCACCCAGTGGTGGGGCCAGCAGATGGTCATTTACGGCGTCCATGTGCACGTGGGTCTGGATTCACGGGACAAGGCGCTTCCGGTGGTCGATGGGCTGGTGAATTACTTCCCGCATTTCCAGGCGATTTCAGCGTCGTCGCCGTTCTGGGGAGGCGAAGATACCGGTTACGCGTCCCAGCGCGCGCTGATGTTTCAGCAGCTTCCCACCGCCGGCCTGCCGTTCCAGTTCCCCAGCTGGGCGGAGTATGAGTCCTATGTGCAGGACATGTTCACCACCGGTGTGATCGATACGGTGAGCGAAATCCGCTGGGACATTCGCCCGGTCGGAAACCTTGGAACCGTTGAAATGCGCGTGTGCGACGGGCTCTCGACGCTCGAGGACGTCGGCGCGGTGGCTGCGCTGACCCAGTGCCTCGTGGACGACTTCTCAACCACCCTCGACAACGGCGGCTCGATCCCCACCATGCCGCCCTGGCATGTGCAGGAGAACAAGTGGCGCGCCGCCCGTTACGGGCTGGAAGCGATCATCATTCTGGACGCCGCCGGCAACGAGCGCCTGGTCACCGAGCATCTGATGGACGAGCTGAACCGGCTCGAGCCCGTCGCGGCGAAGCTTGGTTGCAGCCAGGAGCTCGCCGACGTTGAGAAAATCCTGCAGCGCGGCGCGGGTTACCAGCGCCAGCGCCGCATCGCCGCCGAGAACAATGGCGACCTGAGCGCCGTCGTACTGGATATGGTGCGCCAGCTCCGCGCCTAAATCAGGCGTTGACGGCCGGCTGCCAGCCGGCGTCGCGGCCCATCCGAGCCAGAAGCCTTGTTGCCCGATCCACATCTGCCGGGACAGGAAGCGCCGGCCGGCAAATCCCTTCCATGTAGAGGTTCTCGCCGAATCCCTCGAGCGACTTCTCAATGAGGTCAAGCTCTGATTCGTTGAACTTGGTGTCTCTGCCGGCGCCGCGGGCAATATCCCAGCGATGCACCAGCAGGTCGAACCCGTAGAAGGTTGCGAGCGTAGCGCCGACCGTCGTCGGCCCGAAAAACCCGTCGAACGACGTTTCCGCGAGCTCGGCGGTGTCAAGGACGTGCTGAACCCGCGACGCATGAGTCTTCCACGCGCCCGCCGGGTCCTGCGCCGTGTCCGGCCTGGAGCCCGTGTCAATGTCATGCTGGCTCAGGAAATCGCGTTCAGTGTCGATCAGGTGGTCAAGGACATCGCGGACGGTCCAGCCGGTACACGGCGACGGGGCATTCCAGTCCTCCACAGTCTCGAGGATCTCGGTCAAGCGGGCATTCTCAGTCCTAATCAGCTCCGAGTAGGTAGTCATCGCACTACCGTAAACCGCAGGCCACCCGAGCGACAGCCCCCGGCGAATTCACAGGACACTCCCCTTTTGCGCGTCCTTTGGGGGCGTGTCCTGTGAATGAACGCGAAGGGTTAGAGGTGAACCGTACTCACCGGCATTGAGGAATCAGTACCGAAGCCGATCCCGCTGGGCTCGCCGCCGTCCATGATGATGCGCGCGGCAAGAGCCGCCACCATGGCGCCGTTGTCAGTGCATAACGACGACGGCGGAATAGTGAGCGTGATCCCCGCCGCCTCACAGCGTTGCCGGGTCAGCTGACGGAGCCGCGAGTTCGACGCCACTCCCCCGCCCAGCAGCAGCGACGTGATGCCGTTCTCGGTACAGGCCAGCACCGCCTTCGACGTGATGATGTCCACCACAGCTTCCTGAAAGGACGCCGCGACGTCCGCGACCGGCACCTCGACACCGCGCGCCTCGCAGTCTTCGACGAACCGTGCGACGGCGGTCTTCAGTCCGCTGAACGACCAGTCATACCGGTGCGGGCCGGGTTGCTCAGCGGTCCCCAGGTACTTGGGCTGGCTCAGCCCGCGCGGAAACCTCACTGCAGCAGGATTGCCCTGCGCGGCAATCCGGTCAATCACCGGACCCCCCGGATACCCGAGACCGAGGATGCGCGCCACCTTGTCGTACGCCTCACCGGCGGCGTCGTCGATCGTGGAACCCAACAGCTCGACGTCGGAAGCCAGGTTGCGCACGCGCAGGATCTCCGTGTGCCCACCGGATACCAGCAGTGCCCCAAGGTTCTCGGGCAGTTCGCCGGAGTCGAGCAGCCCTACCCCGACGTGTGCCACCAGGTGGTTCACCGCGTAAAGCGGTTTGCCCGTCGCCACTGAAAGCGCCTTCGCGGCCGCCACGCCGACCATCAGCGCTCCGGACAGCCCGGGGCCAGAGGTGACGGCGAGAGCGTCGACGTCGGCCAGCTGCACCCCGGCGTCATCGAGCGCCTGCTGAAGCGTGGGCACCATCGCGTCAAGGTGTGCCCGGGAAGCGATCTCGGGAATGACACCGCCGAAGCGCACGTGCTCGTCCATGGAGGATGACACGGCGTTGGTCAGCAGGGTGGTTCCGCGCACGATTCCGACGCCGGTCTCGTCACAGGAGGACTCGATCCCCAGCACCAGGGGTTCAGACCGGTTCATGATCACCTTTCGCTGCGCCGGAGGAGTCGAAGATCAGCCGCATGACGTGCGCATTTACACCATCGCGGTAATACCGTCGCCGAGTGTGGATGTGCTCGAAACCGAACAGCTCATACAGCCGGCGCGCCCGCGGGTTGTCCTCGCGGACTTCGAGCAGGGTTTCCGCTGCACCGCGCCGCCGCGCTTCCTTGAGCATGCTGGTCAGCATTGCCGTGCCGATTCCCCGGCCCTCATACTCCGGCAGCACACCGATGGTCTGGATGTCCGCCGTCCTACCGACCACCATGACGCCGCAGTAGCCAATGAGCTCCCCATCAACTTCGGCAATCAGGTACTCCCGCGTCTCGGTCTGGGCGAACTCGTCGAAGAACAGTTCCAGCGGCCAGGCATCAATCGGAAAAAGCTTCTGCTCCAGCATGCCGACCGCGGGGATGTCCTGCAGCCGCATGGGCCGAAGAGTAAACGTCACAGCAGCGCCTTCTTCCGCGGGCCCGGCACCTTGGCATCCGACTCCCGCAGGTACAGCGGAGTAGTCGGGCGCAGGGTCCCACCCCTGGCGAGGGTATGCTCCGCGACCAAAGCCAGCGCCGCGGCGTCGGGCGTGAGTTCGGTTGCAGCGGCTGAACCGGTCAGCCGCTCAGCATAGAGGCCGGCACCGCGGCCATACACCGGCAGGTTCGGAACATCTTCCGCGGGGCCCACATGCGGACCGTCCACGAGGACCGGCAACGGAGATTCCGCCCGGTAGCGCGCCCAGTACACTTCCTTTCGCCGGGCATCGGTGGCCACCGCGAACTCGCCCCCGGCGTGCCCGGCGTCGAGCGCCACCGCGTCCAGGCTCATCACTCCGTGCAGCGGCACGCTCCATACAAAGGACAGCATCCGTGCCGTCGCGATGCCGGCACGCAGCCCAGTGAACGGGCCGGGACCGACGCCCACCACGATCGCATCGAGTTCCGTTCCGCGCACTGCTGCGTCTGCCAACAATTGCTCGACGGCGGGAGCCAGCACTTCAGCGTGTGAGCGCGTGTCGGTTGAGGCGAACCGCTGGAGAACGACGCCGTTGCGCACCAGCCCAGCGCTGGCGGCGGCGGACGTGTCAAGGGACAAAATCAGCACGTTAGACCAGCGCTCCCAGCTGTTGGTCCACCCAGCGCGGACCGAAGGCTTCGATGCGCACCTGGCGCGGTTCGTCGTCGTCGTCATCGGTTGGTGCCGCCTGCCCCGCGGGCGAACCGGCAGCAGGAGAGGCGGCGGGACGCACCAGCGTGATGTGCAGCCAACTCTCAGCCAGGTGCTCCACCCGGCCGGATCCCCATTCCACCACTGTGACGGAACTGTCCAGCGTCGATTCAAGGTCGAGGTCGTCTATTTCTGAGTCTGACTCGAGCCGGTAGGCATCGACGTGGACCAGCGCGGGCCCGTCGGCGAGCGAGGGATGATTCCGGACCAGCACAAAGGTGGGAGAAATGATGCCTTCCCGCACGCCGAGCCCGCGGCCCAGTCCCTGCGTGAAGGTGGTTTTGCCCGCTCCGAGCTCGCCGGTGAGGATGAGAAGGTCACCGGCGGCGAGCCGGCTTCCAATGCTTGTGGCCGCGCCCTGCAACTCCTCGACGGATGCTACGGAAAATTCCTGCGACCAGACAAGACCGGTCACTGGTCAGCCTCCGCGTCAATAGCCTCTGAATCGACATACCGGCGGGTCACGCGGGGGCTGATGCGGGTGACAATCTCGTAGTTGATTGAGCCGCTTGCCCGGGCCCAGTCATCGGCTGTGGGCGTGCCGCCGCCCGCTCCGAAGAGAACCGCCTCCTGGCCCAGTGGACTGTCCTCCGAGTCCGCGATCCCGGTCTCCTCGAAATCGATGACGAACTGGTCCATGGCGATCCTGCCCACTACCGGGTAGAAGCGGCCGCCGACCGAGACAGGGGCACCGGTTGCTACTCGTGGCACGCCGTCGCCGTAGCCCACCGGCACGAGCCCCAACGTGGTTCGCTTGTCCGTGCGGTAGGCCAGTCCGTAGGAGACACCGTGGCCTTCCGGCACTTCCTTGCAATTGGCGATGGTGGTCCGGAAGCTCATGACCGGGCGGAGCCCGAGCTCCTCCGAGGACTGCCCGTCAAACGGCGAGAGCCCATAGATTCCAAGGCCCACCCGTACAAGGTCGAAATGCGCGTCCGGCCGGGAGAGCGTGCCGGGGGTATTGGCCAGGTGGCGTACCTCAAGGTCAACTCCTGCGTCCTCGGCGACTGCGACAGCCTCCCGGAAACGGTCAATCTGCTCGTCGGTTTCTTCGCGGTCGGGTTCATCCGCGACGGCGAGGTGGGAGAAGACTCCGACCACCCGCAGCAGCCCGTCCTCCTGGTGCTCCAGCGCCCGGCCCAGGAGTGCTTCCCACTGCTCCGGCGGGCAGCCGTTCCGGCCCAGGCCGGTATCGATCTTGAGGTGCACGCGCGCGGGACGCTCGATCCTGCGTGCTTCCGCGACGACGTGAGCCAGCTCCCAACCCGAAATGCCGAGGTCCACACCCAGCTCGATGGCAGCGGCGAAATCACTGGACTCAGTGTGCAGCCAGGCGAGGATCGGTGCTTCAATGCCGGCGCGGCGCAGTTCAACGGCTTCGGCGATGTGGGCAACGCCCAACCACCTTGCGCCCGCCTCCAGCGCCGCCATTGCCACCGGAACAGCGCCGTGTCCGTAGCCGTCCGCCTTCACTACGGCCATGACGCGTGCCGGGCTCGCTATCTCGGCGATGTGGCGAACGTTGTGCCGCAGCGCGGCGAGGTCAATGTCCACACGCCGTTCCGGTAGTGGTCCTGCTGAAAAACTCACAGGTCCATTCTGTCAGTTCCGGGCGGACCGCCGGGAATCCGGCTGCACCGCGCGCTGTGCACCCTTGCGTTCAGCTTTCAGGTCGCGACAGGATGGACCATGACCTTCTCACCGAAAACGGCAATAGTCACCGGGTCTGATTCCGGCATCGGACGCGCTACCGCGGTAGCACTCGCAGAAGCGGGATGCGACATCGGCGTCACCTGGCATTCGGACCAAGAGGGGGCTGAGGAGACAGCCCGCCAGGTGCGGGCTCAAGGCCGAAAAGCGGCCGTCGCGCAACTCGACACCACCGACATCCCAGCGTGCGGCGACGTCATCGACCGGCTGGCTGACGAGCTGGGCGGCGTGGACGTCTTCGTCAACAACGCCGGAACCGGTGACGGAACTCCGTTCCTGGACCTGGACCCGGATACGTGGCGCACCACCGTGGGGGCGAACCTGGACGGCGCTTTTGTCTGCATCCAGCGCGCCGCGAAGCACATGGTCAGTGCGGGAAAAGGTGGACGGATCATCGCTGTGACGAGCGTGCACCAGGAACAGCCCCGGGTGGGTGCAGCGGCCTACGACGCATCGAAGCACGGCTTGGGCGGCCTGATCCGCACCATTGCGCTTGAGCTCAGCGACCGCGGAATCACGGCAAACACGGTTCTCCCCGGCGAGATCGCTACTCCCATGACGCACGAGGAAAACGAGGACCCGCACGAGATCAGCCGTCCCGGCATACCACTGGGGCGCCCCGGCGATGCCCGGGAAATCGCCGCCGTCATCGCGTTCCTTGCCTCGCCCGCCAGCAGTTACGTCACCGGCGCATCGTGGGCTGTGGACGGCGGGATGCTACAGATGGGGCCACAGGCGGGATCGCATATCACCAGTGACGACTGGCGAACGGTCTGATTGGAAGCCCCCTTACGCGTCCGATTGCGTCGCAATGGTGGCGCTCGCGCGCCGCACCGCTGACGGAGGAACGTTCGACACGATGTCCTCCAGGAAGGCGTAGCGCCGCAGCCACTGCTTCCGCACGCCGTCGCGCTCGGCACTCACCCGCCGCCACCAGTCGGCGATGTCTCCCCAACCGGGTGCTGCGAGGGAACCGCCCACCTCCTGAACCGACAGCGAAGCGCACAGGTTTGCGAACGCCAGCCGGTCCGCAAGCGGCCACCCCGCCAGATCACCCATCACGAAAGCCGCGCCGAAACAGTCACCGGCGCCCGTGGGATCGTAGGCATTCACCGGCAGCGCGGGCACCCATTCCTCCTCCCCGGTCAGGGAGTCGACGGCGATGGCACCCTGCTGCCCGACCGTCACTACTGCCACCGGTACCCGATCGGCGAGCGCATACAGGGCCGCCCACGGGTCGCTGGTCCGGGTGTAGGCCATGGCCTCGGTCTCGTTGGGCAGGAAAGCGTGGAAAAACTGCAGCGAATCGAGCGCCTCCGAAGACCAGGTTCCGCTTGGGTCCCAACCGACGTCGCCGAAGAGCCGCATGCCTTGGGCGTGTGCTGCCGGCACCCAAGGTTCCACCTCCGGACCGACCTCAGCAATGGCCGCCCGGCAGCGCGGCAGGTCCGCGATAAGTGCGGAGGCCGAGATCGGGGAGGGATGTCCGTGCGTCACCATCGAGCGGTCCCTGTTGACCGAGAGCGAGACCGTGACCGGCGAATGCCATTGCTCAAAGGTGCGTGACCGGGACAGGTCAACGTGTTCCTGCCCCTCGAGGATGCTGCGGTTGAAGGCGCCGTAGCCGTCGTCCCCGAATGCGGCCGCCAGGGTGGTGCGCAGGCCCAATCTGCTTGCCGCGATGGCCTGGTTCGCCACCCCGCCCGGGCACGAGCCCATCCCCTCGGCCCAGGCTTCAGTTCCGGGTGTGGGCAGCGCTTCGAGGCCGGTGAAGATAATGTCGAAGAACACCGAGCCGGTCAGCAGGAGGTCGAATTCCGGATCGTTCCCGGTCCGAGCGGAGGCGAGCGGATCGAAGCGGTTCAGTGCGGCCATGTAGGGCACATTACTCTGCGCTCAGGCGACAGGAAGGATCACCACATGCATGCCATCAGACTGGCTATCATCGGCGGCGGCGGGTTTCGCGTGCCCCTCATCTACCGTGCGCTCTGCTCGGGAGCCTTTGCCGGATTGGTCCACGAAGTCCGCCTGTACGACGCCGATCCCTCCCGCGCAGCGGCCGTCGCCCGTGTTGCCCGCGACTTACCGCTCCCGCACGGCTCGCAGCCGCCCCGTCTCACCGTGAGTGACCGGTTGGAGGACGCGTTGGCGGGGGCCGACGTCGTCTTCGTTGCCATCCGTCCCGGCCGTGCCTCCGGGCGCGTGCTGGACGAGCGGGTGGCGATCGCCGAAGGGCTGTTGGGGCAGGAAACGGTGGGTGCCGGCGGTCTGTCCTACGCGCTGCGGTCGGTTCCGGAAATGCTCTCGGTAGCCGAAGCGATCGTCGCGGTGTGCCCGGATGCGTGGGTCATTAATTTCACCAATCCTGCCGGAATCATCACCGAGGCTCTGCAACCGCTCCTCGGCGAACGCGTCATCGGGATCTGCGACTCCGCGTCCGGGCTGGTGCGTAGGGCGTCTCTTGCGGCCGGCGTGCCGTTGCCCCCCGGTGTCCTGACCGGCGTCGACTACGTGGGTCTGAACCATTTGGGATGGTTGCGGGCGTTAGATTACGACGGCGATGACCTCCTGCCCGCCCTGCTGGCCGACCCTGCCCGGTTGGCTTCGTTCGAGGAAGGCCGGGTGTTCGGTCCGCAGTTCCTGCACATGCTCGGTGCGCTCCCAAACGAGTATCTCTTCTACTACTACTTCCACGCGGAGGCCCGGCGGTCCGTCGCAGCCGCTGTCGAAACCCGGGGCGAATCGCTGGTTCGGCAGCAGGAGGGTCTGTACCCGGAGCTGCGCGTGACCGATACGCCGTTCGCCGTCTGGGAAGCAGCCCGGCGTTTCCGGGAAGAGGGGTACCTTGCCGAAGCCCGTACGGAGGAGGAATCCCGCGATGAAGCGGACCTGGCGGGCGGTGGATACGAGCAGGTCGCCCTGACGGTAATGCGTGCACTGGTGCGGGACGAGGCTGCTGAGCTCATCCTCAACATCCGCAACGGGCACACAATCTCCCAACTGCCCGCAGGTGCCGTGGTGGAGATCCCGGCCCGCGTCACCGGCCGCGGCGTCGAGGCTCTGCCGGTGGGCACGCCGACGCCGCACCAGCTCGGCCTCATGGCACAGGTCAAAGGAGTCGAGCAGGACGTGATCGCCGCCGTCGTGCAGGGGGACCGCTCACTGGCGCGGCGGGCTTTCGCACTGCATCCGTTGATCGACTCCGCGCATACCGCGCAGCGGCTACTTAGAGGGTACGAGAAGGCATTCCCGGGGTTGCGGGATCTCTGGCGGTAATTCCGGGAGCCCACTAAATCCCTGGAGCCCTAGTGGGTGAGGTACCGACTGTGTGATGCCTGACGCTATCTTTGATCACCCACGGGTTGCCCGCGTGTATGACCCTCTTGATCCCGACCGCAGCGATCTGGAGACCTATGTGGACCTTGTGGACGAGTTCGGCTCGTCAGCGGTTCTCGACGTCGGTTGCGGTACAGGGACCTTGTGCTGCCGGCTGGTAACAGAGCGGAGTCTCCAGGTGTTCGGGGTCGACCCTGCCGGGGCCTCGGTGGATGTCGCCCGGACCAAACCGGGGGCAGACCGGGTGACATGGCTGGTGGGAACCGCGGTGGATGTTGCCGCAGATTCCTCCCAGGAAGGGCAGTACGACCTGGCGACAATGACTGCCAATGTCGCGCAGGTCTTTCTTGATGACGGGGAATGGCTTGCCAGGGAGAGGGACCGGTCGAGGACTGGGTTCAGGTAACCCAGGTTGATGGGGAGTTCGTTACGTTCGAATCCCCGACCATTTTCCACGCTGATGGTGAGCGCATCGACTCCATGTCCACTCTGCGATTCCGCTCCCAAGAGGCGCTTTGCCTGTCCCTGGCTAAAGCAGGTTTCACCAGTACCGAAGTGCGTGACCTGCCCTATGCACCGGGCCGTGGCTGGCTCATAGTCGCCCGCGTCTGAGAGCCAGCGCGAACGGGGGGGGGGGGGGGGCGCCGCTACCGGCAGGCTGACGCTGAGTAGTTGTTGTTACGCCTCGAGCGCTTTGGCCCACAGGTTGATGTCCGACTCCACGGCGAACTCGTCGATCGCGTGCAGCTCGCTCTCGCTGAAGTCGAGGTTATTGATGGCGCCCACGCTGTCCTCGAGCTGCTTCACGCTCGACGCTCCGATCAGCGACGACGTGATGGGCGAACCCTTGCCCTGCGGACGCAGAATCCAGGCGATGGCCATCTGGGCCAGCGTCTGCCCACGGGACTCCGCAATGCCGTTCAGTCCGCGGACCCGCCGCAGATTGTCCTCGGACAGGTGATCCTCGGACAACGACTTGTTCGACGCCGCACGGGACCCCTCAGGCACTCCGTTGAGGTACTTGCTGGTCAGCAGGCCCTGCGCCAATGGGGAGAACGCAATCGAACCGGCGCCAACCTGCTCAAGGACCTCGGGCAGGTTCGGCTCGCCGTTCTCCACCCAGCGGTTCAGCATGGAGTACGAGGGCTGGTGGATCAGCAGCGGCGTGCCGAGATCGCGCAGGATCGCCGCTGCCTCAGCGGTCCGCTCCGGGGAGTACGAGGAGATGCCGGCGTAGAGCGCCCGCCCGGACCGCACTGCGGTGTCCAGCGCACCCATGGTCTCTTCCAGCGGAGTCTCCGGATCGGGCCTGTGGCTGTAGAAGATGTCGACGTAGTCCAGTCCCATCCGGTTCAGGGACTGGTCGAGGCTCGCCAGCAGGTACTTCCGTGATCCGAAGTTGCCGTACGGGCCTGGCCACATGTCGTAGCCGGCCTTGCTTGAAATCACGAGCTCATCCCGGAAAGGCCGGAAGTCATCCTTGAGGTGCCTGCCGAAGTTGGTCTCCGCCGAGCCATAGGGAGGACCGTAATTGTTTGCAAGATCGAAGTGGTTGACGCCAAGATCGAACGCACGCCGCAGAATATCCCGCTGCACATCAAACGGCTTGTCATCGCCGAAGTTGTGCCAGAGCCCCAGCGAGACGGCCGGCAGGTGCAACCCGCTGCGGCCCACTCGTCGGTACGGCATGGTGTCATAGCGGTTGTCCGCGGGGTGAAAGGTCATGAATTCATCCTAGGTCGCTAGTGGGCCTGGCCTCGAACCACTGATCAGGCAGGAGCGCCCGTAACTGCGACACCGCGGTATGCACCGGCGCTGCCCCCGCCACAAATCCGTCCGGACGCACGAGGTAACACAACCCCTCCTGAAGCCCCTTGCCGGCCGCTGCGGGGAATGAGTGAACCGGCACTTTCAAACCATGCCCGACGGCGGCAGCCACCTCCGAATCCACCTCACCGTAGGTGTGGACCTGCCAGGCCGCTGAGCGCAGTGCCTCGAAATTCGACCCGGTCCACGGCAGTCTCCGGCCGATCACCCGGCCGCGGCGTCCAGGAGAGGAGCCGTCCATCCAGTAGTGGATGCGGATCTGGGACAGGTAACCGAAGAGCCTGGGCGCGATGGGCAAGTGCGGAAGAAGCCGGATGGCCACAGGGGCGACGAGCCGCGGAGCGATGCGCCGGATGGTGCGGGCAACCCGGTGGTCGGAGGTCACCAGGCCGAACACCCAGTCGGTGCTGTTGACTAGCCGAAGCGCCACCGGTCGCCGCTCAACCTCGTACCGGTCGAGCAGGGACTCCGAGGCACGTCCCTGAATCACGTCCGCCAGCTTGAACGCCAGATTGTGCGCATCCTGCAGCCCGGTGTTCATTCCCTGCGCGCCGACTGGTGAATGGACATGCCCGGCATCCCCTGTAAGGAAGAGCGGACCTTCCCGGAAGCGGGCTGCGACGCGATGGTGGATGCGGTATGTGGAGAACCAGAGCGACTCGCGGTAGGAGACGCCGAACACCTTTTCCAGGCGCTGACGCGCCAGCGACTCGGGAACATCCTCACTGCCGGCAGTCCGCAACACCCCGAGCAGCCGATGATGGCCGCCGGGACCCATCGGGAAACCGAGCAGGAATTCCTCGGCCCCGAAGCGCAGGTTCACACTGTCCTCGGCGACACCCAAGACAGCATTGACATCCGCCACGTAGAACGTGTGCTCGTTGGTCTGGCCCTCAAACGGAATTCCCGCAAGCTTCCGGATCGCCGATGAACCGCCATCCGCCCCGACGCAGAACCGCGCCCGGACGCGCAGGGACCCGGCGGGCCCGCTGCATTCCGCGGTCACACCGCCGGCGTCGGAGGTCAGGCTGACCAGCGGGAGCTGCCACTCGACAGATCCACCCAGTTCCGTCAGGCGGTCGAGCAGGATGCGTTCATTCCTGCTCTGTTCCAGGATGTGGAGCCCGGGATAGGGCGTCAGCCCGGCGCCGAACCTGCCGATCGGTACGGCGCCGAAGGAACGGTTCTCATAGCCCGGACGGATCTTTACCGCCGAGTACCCCTCGGCAAGCACACGGTCCACCACACCCAGCTGGTCATAAATTTCCATGCTGCGCGAATGGACACCAAGCGCCCGCGACTCCCGGGTGGGTCCGTTCTTGCCGTCCACGAGAACGGCATCGACACCGAGCCTGGCCAGCCAGGCGGCGAGCATCAGGCCGGTAGGTCCGGCTCCAACCACAAGCACCTCCGTGCTGAGCTCGCGCATGGTGGCCTTGCCTTTCCTAGACCTTCACAATTGCTGTTCCGTGCGCCGGAAGCGAGACGGTGCCGTCCCCCATCGATTCCCCGGGTTCGGTACTGAGCAGCACCTTCTTCGCGGCCACCGGAATCTCCCGCTCACTGTCCGCGAAGTTCACGACGACGGCGGTGCCTCCCCGGTGGAGCACCAGCCAGCGCTGGTCCTCGTCGAAGCTGACCTTCACTGACGTGAAGTCAGGGTTGTGCAGGTCCTTGTTCTTCCGGCGCAGCGCGATCAGTTCCCGGTAGATGTTCAGGAGGCGTGCCTGTTCCGGGCGCTCCTGCTCTGTCCAGTTGAGTTTCGCGGAGACGAACGTTTCCGGATCCTGGGGGTTCGGCACGGTGTCCGGGTCCCAGCCCATCTTCTCGAACTCCCGCAGGCGTCCCTCCGCCGTCGCCTTTCCAAGCTCAGGCTCCGGGTGCGAGGTGAAGAACGGCCACGGCGTGAGTGCGCCGTATTCCTCCCCCATGAACAGCATCGGGGTGAAGGGCCCGGCGATGTTCAGTACTGCCGCCTGAGCCAGCTGGGCGGTGTTCAGCGAGGCGCTGATCCGGTCGCCTGCCGCGCGGTTGCCGATCTGGTCGTGGTTCTGGGTACAGACCACGAGCTGGTGCAGGCTGTGCCTGGCCGGGTCAATGGGACGCCCATGCGAACGCTCACGGAAGGAAGACCAGGTTCCGTTGTGGTAGAAGCCTTCCGTGTAGACCTTCGCCAGCGCACCGATCGAGTCGAAGTCCTCGTAATAGCCCACTGTCTCGCCCGTGACGTTGACATGCGCCGCGTGGTGGAAGTCATCGCTCCACTGGCCGGCCAGACCGTAGCCGCCGACGCCGCGCGGTGCGATGAGCCGCGCATTGTTGAGGTCCGACTCCGCCACCAGGAACAGCGGCTTGCCGAGCTCCGCGGCGCACCGGTCGGTTTCCACCGCAAATTCCTCGAGGATGTGGATGGCGCGCTCGTCATGCAGCGCATGCACGGCATCGAGACGCAGCCCGTCGACGTGATAGTCGCGGAACCACATCAGCAGGTTCTCGACTACATACCGGCGGACCTCATCGGACAGTGGGCCGTCCAGGTTCAGGGACTCGCCCCACGTGTTGGACTTGCCCTCGGTCAGGTACGGAGCGAACAGGCCCAGGTAGTTGCCGCTGGGGCCGAGGTGGTTGTAGACAACGTCCTGGATGACGCCGAGCCCGCGCTGGTGCGCGGCGTCGACAAACCGTTGGTAAGCCTCAGGCCCGCCATAGGTTTCCTGCACCGCGTACCAAAGCACGCCGTCGTAACCCCAGTTATGCGTGCCGTTGAAGGCATTGACGGGCAGCAACTCGACGTACTGCACGCCGAGGCCCGCCAGGTAATCGAGTTTCCCGATGGCAGCGTCCAGCGTGCCTTCCGGCGTGAACGTCCCGATGTGCATCTCATAGATGACGTTCCCGTCCAGCCCAGGTGATGCCCAACTGCTGTCGCCCCAGGAGTAGGCACCGGCGTCGAACGTTCGGGAGAGCTTGTGTACTCCTTCCGGCTGTCGCCGGGACCGGGGATCGGGGACCGGCTGATCAGCGCCGTCGATCAGGTAACCGTAGTCCACCTCACCGCTGGCCGGAGCTTCCGGGGCCTCCCACCAGCTGCCCTCGCGGGAAACCATGGGGTAGTTAGTGCCGTTTGCCACCAGCGTTACGGACTGCGCCTTCGGCGCCCAAACATCAAACCTTGAGCGTGCTGCGATCGTTGGATTCACTGAGCTTCCTCCTTCACGAGAAGTGCCACTGGGTAGGTCTCAAACAGCCGTGCGGCGGGAACCGGCCCACCCTCGAAACCGGTGCCGGTAATTGCGCAGCTGTAGGTGCCTTCCGGGAGTACGACGGCGGTGTCCCGCCACCCGCCGGCCCGCTCCAGTCCCAGCGGAAGACGTGTAACGGCCGTGACTGCGCCCCCGCGATCGAAGGAGAAGGCGTGCTCGGCAGCAGATCCGGTGGACAGCACCGAACGATAACCGGAGAACAGTTCCGGCCGGTCCCGGCGCAACCGCAGGGCACGCGAGACAACGAGGAGCTTGGCCATACCGCCGTCGTCAATTTGCGGGAGCGCACCGAACGCGAGGTCCACGAGCCCCTGCTTGCGGGCCGCGAAGTCCACCGGACGCCGGTTGTCCGGGTCCACCAGGGAGGTCTCCCACAGTTCGGAGCCCTGGTAGACGTCCGGGACGCCCGGCATGGTGAGCTGCACGAGCTTGGCGCCCAGCGAGTTCGACCACCCCGGCGCAGCCGTCTTCTCCACCAGCGACGTGATGAGGCCGTTCACCGCAGGGCGGTCGAAGGCTGCGTCGACGGCGTCGTGCATTTTCTCCTCGAACGCGGCATTGGGCGCCGTCCAGTGGGTGCTGGCATCGGCTTCCCGCGAGGCCTTCTCGACGTAGGCGTGGGCCCGCTCACGGCTCAGCGGCCAGGCTCCGATCAGGGCCTGCCACATCAGGGATGCGAAGGCTGTGTCACCGATCGGTGCCAGCCGGTTGAGCTGGTCGAGGGCCTCCGTCCACTCCCCTGCCAGCTCGGAAAGCACCGTGATGCGGGCCCGTGTGTCCTCACCGCGTTTGGTGTCATGTGTGCTGAGCGAGTTCATGGTCAGAGGGGAGAACTCTTGGCGCTCTAGCAGCGCGCGGTGCACCTCGTGAGTGTCCAGCGAGAAGATTGACGGATCTGCGCCAACCTCATTGAGCGAGGTCAGCCGGTTGAACCGGTAGAACGCGGTGTCTTCCACACCCTTGGCCATCACCATGCCCGAGGTCTGCTGGAACCGGACCGCCAGCTCCGTCAGTTCAGCTTTCGCGTCCGAGAGGTAAGGGTTCAGCAGGGGATGCAGTGCGTCAATGACGGGCCCGAGGTCCGTCCGGCGAACCTTGGCGTTCAGCACTGCATCGGCGAGGTGGTCCGCACCATCGGGCAGGTAGCTCCGGTAGACCGGGAAGCACGTCAGCAGTTCGGCAATCGCGTCGGCACTCTGTTCCGGATCAAGCTGTGCGGAACCGGGCACAAGCCGGGCAAGCCTGAGCACCTCGGAGCGCAGGATGCCGTCAGTGATGCCGCGCTTGGTGCCGTGGATCATGTGAACGAAGCGCTCGGTGGGCACGGCTGCGTCCAGCGCGGGCTGACCCGCAGGGTCGACGAAGAGCCGGTCCACCACCGCCAGTCCGTCATAACCGGTGGTTCCCTCGCAGGCCCAGCGTTCCGGCAGCTCCTCACCCGGCTCCAGGATCTTCTCGACGAGCGTGTACGCGCCGCCCGAAAGGTCCCGAAGCTTCTCGAGGTAGCCCGCCGGATCAGCGAGACCGTCCGGATGGTCGATCCGGACTCCGTCCACCAGTGACTCCGCGAACCAGCGGCGAACTTCCGAATGCGCCTCATCGAACACCCACGGCACCTCCACCCGGACCCCGGCAAGGGTGTTCACGCCGAAGAACCGGCGATAGTTCAGCTCGCTGTCCGCACGACGCCAGTTCACCAGCTCATAGTGCTGCCGTGCGTGGACCTGAGCACCGGTGTCACCGGGCTGCGCTGTCCCCTCGGCGATGGGGAACCGGTTCTCGTAGTAGTGCAGCTCGCCGTCGACGACCTTGAGCTGGTCTTCCTCGGTGTCGCTGTCTCCGAGCACCGGCACCCGGATCCGGCCGCCGCCGGCGTCCCAGTCAACGTCGAACGCCTCGGCGTAGCGGGAGTCCTTTCCCTTGGCCAGGAGGTCCCACCACCACGCGTTCTGCGCAGGGGTGGCAACGCCCACGTGGTTGGGCACGATGTCCACGAGGACACCGAGCCCAGCCTCGTGGGCCGTCCGGCACAGTGCGTCGAATGCTTCCGTGCCTCCCCGTTCCGGATCCACCGAGGTGGGATCGGTGACGTCGTACCCGTGGTCGGATCCCTGTTCCGCCGTGAGGACGGGTGAAAGATACACCCAGTCCACCCCGAGGTCTACAAGATAGGGCACGGTCTCCGCTGCGGCGGTCAGATCGAAGCTGGATCGAATCTGCAGCCGATAGGTGGACTTGGGTGTCAGCACGAATGCCTCCTCGGAGGTGTGGTAGTGCGGTTGGACAAGCCTTTACGGGGCGGTTGTCTTCCCGGTGTTCTCGTTTGCGAGGATTGCCAGTGACGCGGCAACCGAGTGGTCCAGATCTTCGGCTTCCTCATGGGCACGCAGGACGACCATGGACTTGGCCTCCACGGTCACCGTCCCTCCCGCGGGGATGGGCTCGGAGTCCGCGTACACGCCGGCGGTGTCGATGACCTCGTCCCACATGGGCCCGTACTCAGCCGAGGGAATCGTGAAGGTCACCGGTTCATCATTGGCGTTGAAGTACAGCAGGAAGTTCAGGTCAGTGATCCGCTGGCCACGCTGATCGCGCCCGTGAATTCCCTGCCCGTTGAGGAAGACGCCGATGGAGCGCCCAAATCCGGAGTCCCAGTCCTCGGGCGCCATGAGATCACCTGCGGTATCCAGCCAGACGATGTCCGGCAGGGCCTCGCCCTCGCCGCGGCGCACAGGACGTCCGTCGAAGAACCGACGGCGCCGGAACGTAGGATGCTCGGAACGGAGCCGGTTCACGGCGGCGGTGAATTCGAGCAGCGGCTGGTCCAGGTTGTCCCAGTGCACCCAGGACAGCTCCGAATCCTGGCAGTAGGTGTTGTTGTTGCCCTCCTGAGTGCGGCCGAGTTCATCGCCGTGGGAGATCATCGGTACACCCTGCGAGAGCAGGAGCGTGGCAATGAAGTTCCGCTGCTGGCGCGCGCGCAGGGACTGCACTACCGGATCATCCGAAGGCCCTTCCTCACCGCAGTTCCAGGAGCGGTTGTGGGACTCGCCGTCGTTGTTGTCCTCGCCGTTGGCCTCATTGTGCTTCTCGTTGTAGGAAACCAGATCCCGCAGGGTGAAGCCGTCATGGGCGGTGACGAAGTTGATGGAGGCCACCGGTCGGCGTGCCGAGTGCTCATACAGGTCTGCAGAGCCGGTCAGCCGCGAGGCGAACTCGCCGATGCTCGAGGGCTCGCCGCGCCAGAAATCCCGCACCGTGTCCCGGTACTTGCCGTTCCACTCGGTCCACTGCGGCGGGAAGTTGCCCACCTGGTAGCCGCCGGGACCAACGTCCCACGGCTCCGCGATGAGCTTGACCTGGGAGACGATCGGATCCTGCTGGACGAGTTCGAAGAACGTTGCGAGCCGGTCCACCTCGTAGAATTCGCGGGCAAGCGCTGAGGCCAGGTCGAAGCGGAAGCCGTCAACGTGCATCTCGGTCACCCAGTACCGCAGCGAGTCCATCAGCAACTGCAGGGCATGGGGGTGTCCTACGTTCAGTGAGTTGCCGGTTCCCGTGGTGTCCATGTAGTACTGCTTGTCATCCTCAACCAGGCGGTAGTACGCCGAGTTGTCGATGCCCCGCATCGACAGGGTGGGCCCCATGTGGTTTCCCTCGGCCGTGTGGTTGTAGACGACGTCGAGGATCACCTCGATACCGGCAAGGTGCAGTTCACGCACCATCGCCTTGAATTCCTGGACCTGCTCGCCCTCATCCCCCGAGGAACCGTAGGCGTTATGCGGCGCGAAGAAGCCGATGGTGTTGTAGCCCCAGTAGTTGGACAGGCCCTTCTCCTGCAGCGTGCTGTCATTGACGAACTGGTGCACGGGCATCAGCTCGATGGCCGTCACCCCCAGCTTCTGCAGGTGGGCGATGATCGCCGGATGCGCGATTGCGGCGTAGGTGCCGCGCTGCTCTTCGGGGATCTCCGGATGCAGCTGGGTAAGCCCCTTGACGTGCGCCTCGTAGATCACGGACTGGTGGTACGGGGTCCGCGGCATCCGATCGCCGTCCCAGTTGAAGAACGGGTTGATGACCACGCCGAGCATCATGTGTGATGCCGAATCCTCGTCGTTATAGGAGGTCTCGTCACCGAAGTTGTAGCTGAACAACGCCTGGTCCCAGTCCATCTCGCCGTGGATGGCCTTGGCGTAGGGGTCGAGCAGCAACTTGTTGGGGTTGCAGCGGTGGCCCTCGGCTGGGTTGTAGGGGCCGTGGACGCGGTAACCATACTTCTGCCCCGGAGCAACCTGCGGCAGGTATCCGTGCCACACATACCCGTCCACTTCCTTCAGGGCCACGCGGGTTTCGGTGCCGTCATCATGGATGAGGCAGAGTTCCACTTTCTCGGCAATCTCACTGTAGAGCGCGAAATTGGTCCCCGTGCCGTCGTAGGTTGCCCCCAGCGGATAGGCATCTCCTGGCCACAGTTCCATATGTGCTCCTTGCTTGTTTGTGTCACCCGATGTGCTCGGGCCGTCTCCTGCATCTTTTCATAGCGCAGGGATCTGACATTTTGGTGAACGTAAGTTATTGGTCAGCGCGGGGCGGGTCCCGCAACAGCTCGTGGATAACCAGCCGGACATGGCGTGGCAGCTCACTCACCACAATCGGCCCGCGCTTCGCAGCGCGTTGACCGGCCAAACCATGCAGCATCGCAGCTGCTGCTGCAAGCGCTGCCCAGCGCGACGACGGCGGCAGCCCCAGCGATGCGCCGGCGTCGTCATGGTTCGTGTTGGTGGCAACCAGCGCGCCAAGGATCCCAGCGAGGGTATCGCCCGAGCCTGCTGTGGCGAGCCACGGCGTGGCGTTGGTCTGGCTGAAGACCGTGCCGTCCGGTGCTGCCACCACTGTGGTGTTGCCCTTCAGCAGGACGGTGGCGCCGGTCGCCTCGGCGGCACGGCGGGCAGAGTCGAGAGGCGCTGCCTCGATGGCTTCCCGTTCCACGCTTTTCCCGCGCCGTTCGAACAGCGCCACCAACTCGCCCGCGTGGGGCGTGAGGATGACGTGGCTGCCGACGGTCTCCGGCAGCAGCGGGAGCGCTCCGGCGTCAACCACAGCAGGCAATCCGGAGGTAATGGCATCGCGGGCCCGCTGCCGCTGCCCCGGATCCTCGGCGGCACCCGGGCCCACGAGCCACGCCTGGACATGAGACTCGGAAACCGAACCGTGGGAGCACACCACCTCAGGATGGACGGTGTTGATGAGGGTGGTCACCGCGTCCGGGCCGAGGAAGCGAACCATTCCAACGCCGGTAGCCAGCGCTGCGCCCGTGGCAAGCACGGCCGCTCCGGGGTACAGTGCGGATCCGGCCGCTATCCCGAGGACGCCGCGGCTGTACTTGTGGTCGGCCGGTTGCGGCTGGGAATAAAGGAGGTGGAATTCCGACGGCTCCAGCGAGTAGAGGCTGGGCTCCGCCAGCGTGTCGCCGAGGCCGATGTCGATGGTGGTGACGCGTCCCGCCAGCCGCGCCCCGGCACCAACCAGCAACCCGGACTTCAGGCCGCCGAAGGTCACCGTGAGATCGGCTGCCAATACTTCGCCGGAGGCAGCGCCGGTGTCTGCGTTGACTCCGCTCGGAACATCGCACGCCACAACCCGGCCGGAGGTTCCGCGAACATTGACCTTCGTGACCAGCTCGGCCGCCTCGCCGCGCAGTCCGCCGACTCCCCCAGTGCCGAGAATGCCGTCAAGAATGAGGTCGGCCGCGGTGACGCGCTCAGCGATGCGGTCGAGGTTCCCGGTGAGCCGTTCAACCCGCCCGCCCGCGGCGCGGAAGGCGGCCAGAGCATCGGTATGCACGCGATCCGAGGTGAGTACCGCCGTCGTGCCTGCTCCCCGCTGCTGCAGGCGGGCGCCGGCGTAGAGCGCGTCTCCCCCATTGTTGCCGCTGCCAACCAGTACGACGACGGCGCGTCCGTAGGTGCCGCCCGTTGCGTGCAGTTCCCCAACGCAGGCCTGTGCGAGGCCGTGCGCAGCACGCTGCATCAGCTCATTCCCGAGGCCGGCCTCGAGCAGCGGGGATTCCGCTGCCCGGACCTGATTCCCGGTATAAGCACTAAGCATGCTTAGAATCCTACCGGGTGGCCTCCGGATATTCCCCCTCGGCAACCACCATGGCGGTTGCTACCCCGCCGTCGTGGCTGAGTGAGAGGTGCCAGCGGTTCACTCCGCGTGCATCCGCAACGGCCTGGACCGTCCCGGAAACCTGGACCGTGGGGCTGCCGTTGGCGTCGAGGCCTATCCAGCAGTCCTGCCAGTTCATGCCCGCCGGTGCTCCGAGCGCCTTGGCCACCGCTTCCTTCGCGGCGAAGCGGGCGGCCAGCGAGCGGGTGTTGAGCCCGCGCTCCGCCGCAACGAACAGTCGCTCGCGCAACCCGGGTGTGCGCTCGACCTGGCGCTCGAACCGGGCTACGTCCACAACGTCTACGCCGATACCGATGATCATCGGCGCCTACTCGACCGTGACGGACTTGGCCAGGTTACGGGGCTGGTCAACGTCATAACCCTTGGCTGATGCCAGTTCAAGGGCGAAGATCTGCAGCGGAACCGTGGTGAGCAGGGGCGCCAGGAGCGTGGAGGTCTGCGGCACGTGGATGACGTGCTCGGAGAACGCTGCCACGGATTCGTCGCCCTCCTCGGCAATCACAATGGTGACCGCACCGCGGGCGCGAATCTCCTGGATGTTGGAGACCACCTTGGAGTGCAGGGAGTCGCGGCCGCGCGGGGACGGCAGCACGACGACGACAGGCTGGCCCTCCTCGATCAGCGCGATGGGGCCGTGTTTGAGCTCACCGGCAGCGAAACCCTCGGCGTGGATGTAAGCGAGTTCCTTGAGCTTGAGTGCGCCCTCCATGGCCACCGGGAAGCCGACGTGGCGGCCCAGGAACAGCACGGACTTGGCGTCTGCCATGTCGCGGCCCAGCTTCTTGACGGCATCCGCGTTGTCGAGGACCTGCTGGATCTTGGCGGGCATCTCATTGAGATCGCTCAGGACGGCGTTGATCTCGTCGCGGAACTTGTTGCCGCGCAGCTGGGCCAGGTAGAGGCCGAGCAGGTAGGCGGCGGTGATCTGCGCCAGGAAGGCCTTGGTGGATGCCACAGCGATTTCCGGCCCCGCGTGGGTGTACAGCACGGCGTCCGATTCACGCGGGATGGTGGACCCATTGGTATTGCAGATGGCAACCACCTTGGCGCCCTGTTCGCGGGCGTAGCGGACCGCCATGAGGGTGTCCATGGTCTCGCCGGACTGGGAGATGGCAACCACGAGGGTCTTCTCGTTGACAATCGGGTCCCGGTAGCGGAACTCGTGGGAGAGCTCCACCTCGGTGGGGATACGGCACCAGTGTTCAATGGCGTACTTGGCCACCGAGCCGGCGTAGGCGGAGGTTCCGCAGGCAAGGACAACAATTTTGTCCACCGAGCGCAGGATTGACTCGTCAATGCGGAGCTCGTCCAGCACCAGGTTTCCCTTGGCGTCGGTGCGGCCCAGCAGCGTCTGCCCAACGGCGTCGGGCTGGTCATTGATTTCCTTCTCCATGAAGGAGTCGTAGCCGCCCTTTTCCGCTGCGGCGGCGTCCCAATCGACGTGGAATTCCTTGCCCTCGGCGGGAGCGCCGAAGAAGTCGGTGATGGAAACCGCGTCCGGGGTGATCGTGACCACCTGGTCTTGGCCCAGCTCAACCGCGCGGCGGGTGAAGTCGATGAAGCCCGAGACGTCCGAGCCGAGGAAGTTCTCGCCCTCGCCCAGGCCCACAACCAGCGGCGAGTTGCGGCGAGAGGCCACAACGACGTCGGGGGCGTCCTGATGGATGGCCAGCAGCGTGAAGGCGCCTTCGAGGCGCTGGCTGGCTTCCTGCATTGCCCGGGTCAGCGTGTCCTCGGAACCGGAACCGGAACCTGAACCGGCGTCGGCGTCCGCCAGGCGGCGGTAGATGCTGCCCAGCAGTACGGCGGCAACCTCGGTGTCGGTGTCGGAGATGAAGGTGGCACCGGCGTCGAGAAGCTCGGCCTTGAGTTCTGCGAAGTTTTCGATGATGCCGTTGTGGATCATCGCCAGCCGGCCGTCGTCGGCCAGGTGGGGGTGTGCGTTCTGGTCTGTCGGGCCGCCGTGGGTGGCCCAGCGGGTGTGGCCGATTCCCGTCAGTGAATCAGGAAGCGGCGCTTCCTGAAGCTCGGCAATAAGGTTGGTCAGCTTGCCGGATTTCTTGCGCGACTGGATGCCGGATTCCGTCAGGACTGCAACGCCCGCGGAATCATAGCCGCGGTATTCGAGCCGGCGCAGGCCCTCCATGACAACGTCAAGGGCGCCGTGGCTGCCGTTTGAATCGACGTCCTCGAGTACCGCGCTGTTCAGTGATGCGCCGTTGTTCCGGCCTACGTATCCTACGATTCCACACATGGGCTTAAGCGTACCTGCCGTGCACTCCTTCCTTTGCGCCGCGAAGTTCAGGCGTGGTGCAGCTCACCGGAGAGGCCGCTATCCGTTTGTTAATGTGCTGGTCAGGGGGCAGAATTCACAGGGTGAGTGAGCAATCTCCCGGTACCGGGCCCACAGCGACGGTGGATGCCGGTGTCACCCCGTTCGTTGAACTCGAGCGTCAGACGTGGTCGCGGCTGTCCAATGAGATCGAGTCGCCGCTCAACGTCGAGGACATCCTCCGTCTGCGCGGTCTGGGAGACGCACTCAACCTTGACGAGGTGCGCGAGGTCTACCTTCCACTGTCCCGGCTGCTCTCGCTCTATGTAGCCGCCGCCGGTGAACTGCATGCCGCCACCAATACCTTCCTCGGTGAGACCACCACGCGGACGCCGTTCGTCATCGGCGTTGCCGGTTCGGTGGCGGTCGGCAAGTCCACCACTGCCCGCGTGCTGCGCGAGCTCCTTCGCCGCTGGCCCGGCACCCCCAACGTTGAGCTGATCACCACGGACGGCTTCCTCTACCCCAACGAGGAACTGGAACGGCGCGGCCTGATGCAGCGGAAGGGTTTCCCGGAGTCCTACGACCGCCGTCGGCTGCTGCGCTTCGTCAGTGAGGTCAAGAGCGGCGCCGAGGAGGTCCGCGCCCCCTGGTATTCGCACCTGACCTACAACATCGTGCCTGGTCGTGAAGTGGTGGTGCGCAGGCCGGACGTGCTGATTGTGGAGGGCCTGAATGTCCTTGCGCCGGCGCGCATGAGGGCGGATGGGCGCTCCGGCCTCGCGCTCAGCGATTTCTTCGATTTCTCTATCTATGTGGACGCGAAAACCTCCTATATTGAGGAGTGGTACGTCCAGCGTTTCCAGTCGCTGCGCAGCGGCGCCTTCGCCAACCCGGAGTCGTATTTCCACAGGTACGCCTCACTCACCGACGAGGAGGCCCGCGAGACCGCGCTTGGCATCTGGCACCGCATCAACGAGCCGAACCTGAAGGCCAATGTCCTTCCCACCCGCGGCCGCGCCACCCTGGTCCTCACCAAGGAAGCCGACCACTCGATCCGAAGAATGCTGCTACGAAAAACCTGACGAAACCCCGGCGGCACCGCACCCCATCCAGCTGGATGACGACGGCGGTGCTCCTCGTCGCGCTGTCAGCCTGCGGTACGCCGCCACCTGCAGCGGACAACCCCGCCTCCGCGCCTGCGTCATTGGTTCCGCCCGCTTCTTCAGTTCCGCCTTCTCCGGCCGTGTCCCAGACCCCCGGCACCATTCCCGCCCCGGGACAGCGTGCACCCGCTCCCGTTGAAACTTCTGCTCCGTCGGTGGTCCCCGAGACGCCACCAGCGCAACCCACCGCCGCGCCGAGTGTTGCGGCTTCTCCCTCTCCGCCGCCTCCAGTTGCTGCACCGCCTCCAGAGCCAACCGAGCTGGGCGACCCAACCTCGGTGAGCGTCGTCGTCAACAAGCAACGGCCGATCAACCCGATCGACTACTTTCCTTCCGGTCTGGTACTGCCCGCGGTCCCGCTGGCCGTGGCCGAGCCTAATGCCCTGCTGCGTGGTGACACCGCTGCCGCTGTGGAGGAGATGTTTGCAACTGCAGCGAGCGACGGCGTGAGCCTCACCCTGGTCAGCGGGTACCGGTCCTTCCAGGACCAGGTCTCGACCTATGAACACTGGGTGGCGCAGTACGGCGGTGACACGGCAGCAGCTGACCGCATCTCGGCGCGCGCCGGGTTCTCCGAACACCAGACGGGGCTCGCCTTCGATGTGGGACAGGACGACGGCGCGTGCACCCTCTCCTCCTGCTTCGCCGACACTGCCGCAGGTCAGTGGATGGCAGCCAACGCGCACCGGTTCGGGTTCATCCTGAGGTATCCGTTGGGGGCGGAGGGCATCACCGGGTTCTCCGGCGAGGCCTGGCATTACCGGTACGTTGGCGTTGAGCTGGCGCAGGCCATGCGGAAGGACGGCGTGGCAACCCTCGAGGAGTACTTCAACCTGCCACCGGCGCCCGGCTACTGATGTACCCCGAACTTTTGCGCAGCTCGCGCGACTTGCACGCCCGTCGGGCTCACCTGATCTGCGCAAATCTTCCCGTAGGCTGAACCCATGATCAACGGATTCAAAAACTTCATCATGAAGGGCAACGTCATTGACCTGGCTGTTGCCGTGGTTATCGGTGCCGCGTTCGGGGCGGTGGTGAAGTCGCTCGTCGAGAACGTCCTCATGCCCTTGATTTCAGCGCTGGTCGGCGCACCCAACTTCGACGATTTTGCGAAGGTGACCATCAACGGCAACGAGATCCTGTTCGGGATGTTCCTCACCGCCGTCGTGAATTTCCTCCTGATCGCCGCTGCTGTCTACTTCGTGATCGTCATGCCGATGAACAAGCTGATCGAGCGGCGCGACCGCAAACTGAACCTGGAGGAGAAGGTCGAAGAGGTTGACCCGCAGGTTGCGCTCCTGACCGAGATCCGCGACAGCCTCAAACAGCGTTCCGTCTAGCTACTGCCGTACCTTACTTGCCTGCCAAGCGCGCGTTCAGCCGATCAACCTCGTCGAGCACCTCGGTCGCCGCCCAGGCTCGGTCCCGCTTGCTTCGGGTAATGGGGGCGATTACTCCGGCTTCTGTCAACCGATCCAAGCTGGCATAGACGGCGTTCAGGGTGACACCTGCGATGTGGGCAGCAGTGTGCGCTTCGAGGACCGGGTGCTCCAGCAGGGCAGCGATGATTTTCTCATCAGCTGAACCGCGCCGAGGCTTTGCGGCTTCCTCCCAGATACCGGGTAGCTCTTCCAGCTCGGCAATCGATGCGCGGGCTGCGTCAGTCGCCCTTACCGCCGAGACCGCCAGGTACTTCACGAACGGGTCGACATTGCCGGTTCTGTAGGCATTGACCAGATCGAAGTACTGCTGAACGTCGGCGACCATGGCGGAAGCGATGGGGGTAACGGTCCCGGTGGTCAGCCGACGGCGGCGGCAGACAGCGCCGATGAGGGCACGCCCGATCCTGCCGTTGCCGTCGGTGAATGGGTGCACGGACTCGAAATGCGCGTGTGCAATGGCTGCCTGGGCTATGACCGGCAGGTCGACCCTGTTGCTGAATACAATCAGGTCGGCCATGAGGTCGTCGACGAGTTCCGGCGGAGGGGGAACATGAATGGCGTTGCGCGGAGAGTAGTCAGAACCGCCGATCCAGTTCTGGACATCGCGAAAGCGGCCGGCGTACGTGAAGTCGACCGGATCGTCCTTCCTGAGCAGGTGGTGCGCCTTCAATATCTGATCCACCGAGATCGTGCCCGTGGAGCCGGCTCCGTCGATCATGGCTTGGATGGCGTCTGTGGCAGCGACCATTGAACGGGCGTTCGCGCTGGCTTTAATCCCGATTGCTGCCCGCGCGTAGTCATCCCGTGGCGCTTCCACATGTTCAATCTTCGAGGAAGAGACAGACTCGCTCCTGAGGAGAAAACCGCTGATCGCCGCCATGCGTGCGCCGGAAGTAGCGTCCAGGGAAGCGACAGCAACGGCGGCCTCCTCCAGCGCGACCAGTGTGTCCTTTTCCGGGTAGTAATCCTGAGCGGCGATCAGTGGCGGCAGGGATACCACCACCTCCGCGAAGAGCCGATCCTCCCGCGGCGGTCTCCCGGAAGACCTCCACGGCCGCTTCTCGTAATTATGCGCTGGCCACATCCGGTTACCGGCTCGCCGCAGAACCCAGAACATGCTTCATGTTGTTCATGTTTCACCCACTAAACATGAATAGTCAATCCGCTATCCATGTTTAAACGGAGCAGGGAGGCCTAAACGGGTTCGAGCGCCAACTGATGTTGCACAATCCCGGCGAGGGTCTCGGCAGTGCGCTCGGCCGTAACCATGTCGGCGGCCTCAACCATCACGCGGACAACCGGCTCGGTGCCGGAGGGGCGCAGCAGTACGCGGCCGGTTTCCCCGAGGGATTCTTGGGCGTCGCGGACCGCACGCTGCACCTCGTCGTCGCTGTTCACACTCGACTTGTCCACGCCCTTGACGTTGATCAGCACCTGGGGAAGCTTGGTCATGACGGTCGACAGTTCCTTGAGGCTGCGGCCGGTCAACGCGACCTGCGCCGCCAACTGCAGGCCGGTCAGAACGCCGTCGCCAGTGGTTGCGTAGTCAGCGAAGATGACGTGTCCGGACTGTTCGCCGCCGAGGCTGAAGCCGCCGTCGCGCATGCCTTCAAGAACATAGCGGTCCCCCACCGCAGTCTCACGCAAGGTGATTCCGGCTTCCCGCAGAGCGAGCTTCAGGCCGAGGTTGCTCATCACGGTGGCCACCAGTGTGCCGTCTTTCAGGCGCCCGGCCGAGTTGAGGGCAACTGCCATGATCGCCATGATCTGGTCGCCGTCCACCACGGTGCCCTCGTGGTCCACGGCGAGGCAGCGGTCGGCGTCGCCGTCGTGCGCAATACCGAGGTCTGCGCCGTGTTCCAGCACCGCGGCCTGCAGCATTTCGAGGTGGGTGGAACCGCAGCCCTCGTTGATGTTGTTACCGTCGGGGTCAGCGCCGATAACCACGATGTCCGCGCCGGCGTCGGAAAACACCTGGGGTGAGCAGCCACTGGCCGCGCCGTTGGCGCAATCCAGCACCACTTTGAGGCCGTCGAGCCGGTGCGGTAGTGACTGAAGGAGGTGGACCACGTAGCGGTCCTCAGCATCGGCGAAGCGCTGGATGCGGCCGACGTCCGGCCCAACGGGGCGGTGCCGGGGTGCGAGGAGTTCGGATTCGATCGCATCTTCGAGGGCGTCGTCGAGCTTTTTGCCGCCGCGCGCCAGGAACTTGATGCCGTTGTCCGGCGCCGGGTTATGGGAGGCGGAGATCATGACCCCGAAGTCAGCGTTCAGGTCAGCAACGAGGAAAGCCGCAGCCGGTGTGGGAAGGACGCCCGCGTCAAAAACGTCGACGCCGGCACTCGCCAGGCCGGCTTCCACGGCAGCGGCAATGAAATCGCCACTGGTACGCGGATCCCGCGCGATGACGGCGGTGGGGCGCCTGCCATCGGATTGCCGATGCCCCAGCACCACGGCCGCTGCCTGGGCAAGCTGCAAAGCGAGTTCTGCGGTGAGGAGGCCGTTCGCCAGACCGCGGACGCCATCGGTCCCAAATAATCTAGTCATCGTGGTTCATCCTAAGGGAGAAAAGTCCCGCACCCGGGAAGCGTCGAAGAACGCTGTTAAAGCGTTACGCCCGCCCGGCAGCAGCCGAGCGGGCGTAACGGGTGAAGCTGGTGAGAATCAGCGCTTGGAATACTGAGGCGCCTTGCGTGCCTTCTTGAGACCGGCCTTCTTGCGCTCGATGACGCGGGCGTCACGAGTCAGGAAGCCTGCCTTCTTGAGGGCGGGGCGGTTGTTCTCGCGGTCAATCTCGTTGAGCGCGCGGGCAACACCGAGGCGCAGTGCACCGGCCTGGCCGGAAGGGCCACCGCCGTGGATGCGTGCAATGACGTCATACGCGCCGTCGAGCTCGAGGAGCTTGAACGGATCGTTGACTTCCTGCTGGTGCAGCTTGTTGGGGAAGTAGTCAGACAGCTCGCGGCCGTTGACAATCCACTTGCCGCTTCCCGGTGTGACGCGGACGCGTGCAACAGCTTCCTTGCGACGGCCTACAGCAGCGCCGCCGACGGTCAGCGCGGGGCGCTCTTTGACGGGCGCGTCCGAGACGGCCGACGATTCCGAGGTGTAGCTGGTGAGCTCCTCGGTTGGTTCATTCAGCTCTTCAGTGTTCTGAGCCACGGTTCTCCTTGAGTGATTCTTAGTCTGTGGTGGCCAGGACTACTGAGCGACCTGGGTGATTTCGAAAGTCTGGGGCTGCTGGGCCGCGTGCGGGTGCTCTGCACCGCGGTAAACCTTCAGCTTGCCGATCTGCTGGGCAGCGAGGGAGGTCTTGGGCAGCATGCCCTTGATGGCCTTCTCCACAGCGCGTACCGGGTTCTTCTCCAGCAGCTCTGCGTAGTTGACGGACTTCAGGCCACCCGGGAAACCGGAGTGGCGGTAGGCACGCTTCTGTTCGAGCTTGGCGCCGGTGAGGGCAACCTTCTCAGCGTTGATGATAATGACGAAGTCGCCCATATCCATATGGGGGGCAAAGGTCGGCTTGTGCTTTCCGCGCAGCAGTGTTGCGGTCTGGCTGGCAAGACGGCCTAGGACAACGTCGGTGGCGTCAATGACGTGCCACTGGCGGTTGATGTCGCCGGGCTTCGGGGTGTACGTACGCACGGTTTTTGCCTTCGTTTCTTGTTCTACGGTGACGCCGGCATACGTGGAGAATGACCTCCAGATGCCAACGCAGCTGATGCATGCGTTACCGGAACTTCAGGTGAGGACTGAAAGCTACACCGGTGATCCCTGGGTTCTCGGCCATATCCGCGGACCAGGTAGCTCTGCAACTGAGCCGCACGCGGGCATGGACATATCGAGATGGGATACGCACAACGACTCTCAAGGTTAGCGCGGACGTGACCCCCGGGTCAAAACACGTCAGCCATACCCATCAGCATAGGATGGCAGGAGGTTCATCTAGGGGGTAGGGCGAAGAGTGCGGCTGGTCCAACTTGCGTCGCGCCGTTCTGCCGCCCGCCGCAGCCTTCTGGCCATTATTGCGCTGACCCTCGCAATGCTGACGGCGGTCCTCGCCGGCATCAGCGGCTTCACCCAGTTGGCCGCAACGGAGGCACTGCGCTCCCTCGCCTCAGCTTCCGGGGCCTCAGCCTCCGGCGCGCAGGGCTTCTTCCGCATCCACACCACCATCGCTGACGACGCCGCTGCGCAGCAGGCAGCCGCCGAAGCCGCTTTCGCCGAACTGGGACTTCCCAACGGCCTCGCCATCTCCACCGCACCGTATTCACCGCCCCGCCCGCTGGTGCCCTCCGGCGGCAGCGCCACCAACCTCCCGGCTGACCTCACCTTCCTGCCGGTCGGCTGGACACCGACGACGACGCCGGCAGCCGGCTCGCTCGCACCACTCACCTCGGGTGCCGCTAGTGAACTCAACAGAACCGGCCCCATTCCCGCTGCCCTGGAGACTTCGACCGCGGAATCCCTCGGCCTCGCCGTGGGTGACACGTTCGCCGTGGAGGGTGCTGAGGGAACGGTCCGGCTCGAGCTGGTGGCAACCCTGAATCCCGTGGGCCCGGACGCCGCCTTCCTCGACCCCGTGCCCGTCCAGGGCGCGGAATCGGTGCCCACCGCCGTCGTCGTTCCTCCGCAGACCATTCCTGCGCTGAGTGGTGAGCCGAAAGTCCAGTGGGTGTTCACGGTGGATGCGGACTCGGTCTCAGCGGCGGAGCTGTCCCGGCTGGCTGAGGGGCTGCGCCAGCTGCCGCAGCGGCTGAGCGGCGATCCAGCAATCAACGACGGCGGCGTGATCCCGTCCGGTGAACTCGGCGGCCTGCTGGCTTCCGCGGCGGATGCAACGCAGTCGGTCCGGGCTGTCCTTCCCATTGCCCTGCTTCTGCTGGTGGCGCTGAGCGCGGTGACGGTGGTCCAATTCGCGCGGCTTCTGGCCGACACGCGTGCCGGAGAAGACTCGTTGATCAGTGCCCGCGGCTCAACGACAGGCCAGCGCGCCGCTGTCGCCGCTTTCGAAGTGGTGCCGTTGGCCGTCGCGGGTTGCCTGCTCGGGTGGGTTGCCGCCGTCGTGCTGGGTCCGTTGCTCTCTACCGGCAATGAGACGGAGTATGTCGAGGGGATGGCTGAGTTTGCCTCGGCCAGCTGGAGCGTGCCGGTGTTGTGCGCGGGCATCACGGCGCTGGTGTTCGTCGCGGTTGCGGTGCTTGACGCTCTGCGTGAGCACAGTCCGGGCGGAGATGCAGCGCGTACGGCACGGGTGGCCTCCTTCGGCGTGCTGGCGCTGCTCGTTGCTGCGACCGCGCTCTCGCTCTGGCAGTTCCGGCTGTACCGGTCGCCGCTGGTGGAGTCCGGCAGCGGCGCCCTCAGGGTCAACCCGCTCGCCGCTCCCGCTCCTGCCCTGCTGCTCCTGTCCGGGACTGCGCTGGCCCTGGTCATCACCGCGTGGCTGGCCCGCCGGGTAGAGCGCCGGACGTCCTCGCGGACCACCCTCGGGGTGCCGTTGGCGGCGCGGCAGGTGTCCCGGCGGATCGCGTCCTACGTGATTCCGATCGCGCTGGTCACCGTCACGGTGGGCACCGCCACGTTCACTGCCGCGTATGCGCAGACCACCAGCCGGTCCCAGGAAGCGGCATCCCAGCTGGGCAATGGTTCGGACGTGCGTGTCGCGGTGCCCGGTCCGCTGGTCATCCGGTCCGCTGATGACGTTCCGGCCCTGAACACCTTCGCCGAACGTGAGGCGGTGACCGCGGCCTCCCTCGCCTACCGGGGCGAAGCGCGGCTGGCATCGATCACCGCTCCCCTGCTCGCCGTTGATGCCGGGTCGCTGCCGGGGCTCCTGGACGACGGCGCCAACCTGGTGGACGTCGGGGAGCTTGCAGGCGCCCTCGCTTTCGAACCGCCCGTCCCCGAACCGACGCTGACCCTGACGCCGTCCGCCACCCAGGTCCGTCTGCAGTTCACCTCGCGCGGCACCTCGGAAACACCGGACGACGACGGCGCTGCCGCCCGCTCTGCCTCCGTCACCGTCTGGATCCGCTCGGAGGCCGGGCTCCTGGTGCCTGTGCCAGCCGGCACGCTCGTTCTGTCCGGTTCCGGGAACCAGGCGCATTCCCTGTCCTTCACGCTGCCCGAGGACTTGCGCCCGGCAGCAATCACGGCGGTGGACCTCGCCCTGGACCCGTCCGAAGCCCCGCGCGGCTACGAGCTCCAAATCACGAGCGTGTCCAGCGACGGCGGCATCGGTACCGGGCAGGGCCGGTTCACCGAGGATTCCGACCTGCGGCTCGCGTCCGCCGCGTTCGGGTCCGCGCAGTCCGGTGTGCTGCCGCTGGAGACGGGCGTCGGCGTGCGTTTCCCCCAGGAGAGCTCAACGTTCGGCACCGCGCAGGCCCGGCTCATGGTCGGAGCTCAGGATGCGCCGCCTCTTCCGGTGGCCTTCACCACTGAACTGCTCGCGGACCTCGACCTGACGGTGGGTGACCCAGTGTCGCTGCGTCCCGGCGGCGTCGAGATCGACGGCGTCGTTGCCGCGGTTGCACCCGTACTGCCCGGGACCACGGAGAGCAGCGCCGTCCTGGTGGATCTGCAGGCCTACAGTCACGCGTCGCTGGCCAGTTCACCCGTTCCTCCGAGGCCGGGAGAAGTCTGGCTCGCGTCAACGGACCGGACCGCCACCGCCGGCGCTGCCGCCAGCCTGGTCGGACCCGGCGCAACCGTCTCCACGGCGGACAACTCACTCATCGGACGCTTTCTGGCACCGGCAAGCACCTCGCTCTGGATCGGCGCGATTGGAGCGCTGCTCGTGGGCGGTGCGGCGTTGACGGCCAGCATCGTGACCCTCGTGCAATCCCGGCGCTCCGAGGTGGCCGTCCTGCGAGCGCTCGGCATGCAGGCCCGCGACCAGGTGCGCGGGCGCCGGGGGGAGGTGCTCAGTGTAGGGGGTGCCGCCGTCGTACTGGGCCTGCTGACCGGGCTGGGAGTGGCAGCGCTGACCGTGTCGCTGCTGGCGCAGGCGGTGGTGGTTAATGCGTCGGAGGCGCTGCGGGCGCCGCTGTCGATCGCCGTCGTGCCGTTGCTGGGCGTGCTCGCGGTGCAGGTGTTGATTCTCGTGCTTGCGGCGTGGTTTTACGGCGAGCGCGTGAAGCGGCAGGCGCTCACGCCGGCGTTGGCGGTGGATGCGCTGTGAGTCTGTACCGGCTGTTGCGCCGCGAGTTCCGGCACTCCCGCTGGCCCTCGGTGCTGGTGGCGTCGATTGTGCTGGTGGTCTCGGCGTTGCTGTGCGCATGGCCGCGTGCGGTGGACTCGATGTATACGGCGGACCTGCAGGAGTCGGTGTCCGAGCTTGCGGGATCCCAGCAGGCAGTCCGCGCATTCAGCACGTCCTTTCCGCCGCTTGAGGACTTCGACCGCGCCTTCGACGAGACGGACATTGACGGGGCCACCGAGGATGCACTCGCCACCATTCGGGAAGACCTGGCCGAGCCGCTTGGCTCAGTCCTCGGGAAGGGCCGCTGGTTGGCTACCGGCGTCAACTCGAGCATCGGGCCGCTGCCCGACGGTATCCGCGAACTGGTGCTGAACTACGCCGTTGACGTGCAGGCGCTCGAGCACATCGAACTGGTGGAGGGCGCGCTGCCGGGGCCGCCGCCGGATCAGTACGGCGAGGATCCGGTGGAGATTATCCTCTCGCGGGACTCCGCCGCGTCAGCGAAGTGGCCGGTCGGCGAGGAGCGGAACGTCGCCGTCTTCCTGCCCGGACAACCCGGGAATGAGGGCAACGAGGTGCGGTCACAGCCGATTGTGCTGAGCGGCATCTACGCGCCGAAGGACGCCGATTCCCCCTACTGGAGCCTGAACAACACGCTGCTCTCCGCGGCCGAGGACTTCAATCCGGACACCGGCACCGCTGTGGATGCAACGGCC
Source organism: Arthrobacter sp. KKT183 (assembly GCF_055657625.1). Taxonomy (NCBI): domain Bacteria; kingdom Bacillati; phylum Actinomycetota; class Actinomycetes; order Micrococcales; family Micrococcaceae; genus Arthrobacter; species Arthrobacter sp. KKT183. Next base: position 2,568,485 of record NZ_CM145770.1, read on the forward strand.
TTCGTCTCCCCCAGGGCGTTCCCGTTCCTCTCGCGAGCGGCTGACCATGTGCAGACCTCCTACTGGTACCCGGTGTCCACCGACTCCCTGACCGCCAGCACAGCGCCGCAAACCGCCGCGCAGGTTCGTGAGTTCCTCGGAACCCCGCACACCGTTCCCTCCACCTCCCCGTTGCCGACCACTGTCGTTTTCGGGTCCGAAACGCCCGACGCGATAGCCGATGCCACCCAGCGTGCCGCGTCGACCAACCAGATTCTCGCGCTGCTGGCTTCCGGGCCGCTTGGCGTGTGCCTGGCAACTGCCGCCCTTGCCGTACGGCTTCTCCTCGAACGACGGCGGGGCGCGCTGGCTCTGGCGTCGGCGCGCGGGGCCAGCTACTGGCAACTGCGCGGCGCCCTGGCGCTGGACGGGTTGCTGCTCGGCATCCCGGCTGCCGTGCTCGGTGCGCTGGCGGCTTTCCTGCTGGTGCCCGTGCCGTTCTCGCCGGCGCACCTGCTGTGGCCGGTGCTGGCGGCCTTTGTGCCCGCAGTGCTGATGGCGGTCCAGCATCGTCCGGAAGCTTCGTTGCGGCAGGATCTTGGCGCCTCTGCACGGAACCGGTGGCGCGTGAGTGCGGAGGCCGCCGTCGTCGTGCTGGCTGGAATGGCCACGGTTCTGCTCACGCAGCGGGGGCTCGCGCAGGGGGCGTTGGAGTATGGCGAGGTAGATCCGCTGCTGTCTGCGACGCCCCTGCTCATTGCGCTGGCCGTGTGCGTGCTGGTGCTGCGCCTGTATCCGCTGCCGCTGGAGTGGTTTGCGCGGGTTCGAAGGCGGGGTCCGGGGCTGGTCGGGTTCCTGGGAGCCTCGCGTGCCGTGCGCTCCCCCGGTGCCGGGCTGGTGCCGGTGCTGGCGCTGATCGTGGGGCTCGCCGTCGTGCTCTTTTCCGGCGTGCTGTTGTCGACGTTCCGTGAGGGAGTCACCGATGCGGCACAGGCCGACGTCGGTGCTGACCTCCGCGTCCAGGGCCCGCCGTTCTCGGTGGAGCAGGTTGAGGAGATCCGGTCGGTCGAGGGCGTCGCGTCGGTGGCCGCGGTGACGGATCTGGGGACCCTGCGTGCTGAGACGGGCGGCCGGCAAACCAAGGACGTGAACCTGCTCGCGGCCGATCCCGGTGCAGTGCTTGATGTGCAGGACGACCTCGGGGGCGCATTCCCGCCGGCGTTGCTGAACGCGTTGGAGGGCGATGCTTCGGACGGAGCTCTACCTGTAATCGCGTCGCCTGCACTGGAGCTTGCGGAAGGTACGGCTATCGAGCTGCGTTACCGCGGGACGTCTGTGGATGCAGAGGTGGTGGGCCTTGGGCCGGAGGACGTGGTGTTCTCGGCGTCGTCGGTCTGGATGTTGGTGGGTGAGCAGGCAATCGGCTCTGTGCAGGAGCGGACGTTTGAACCGTCCGTGCTTTTGGCTGACCTGCACGATGGCGCTGCTTCTGAAGCTGTCATGGATGCCGTTGCGGACATCGCCGGCGTGCCCGTTTCGCAGCAGACTCCGGAGCAGCAGGTTGAGCGGACGCTGGAATCGGCGTCCGGGCGGGGGCTCCAGCTTGGGTTGTGGGCGGTGATCGGCACGATGGCCGCGCTGTGTTCGTTGACGATTGTCATGACGTCGGTGGTGAACGCGCCGGCCCGCAACCGGTTGATCGCGCTGCTGCGTACGCTGGGGTTTCCGCCGCGTCGTGATGGTGCGTTGATGTTGTGGGAGCTTGGACCGATTACCGGGGCTGCGGTGCTGGCGGGTACGGCGCTTGGGCTGCTGCTGCCGCTGGTCATTCTGGGTGCGATTGACCTGTCGGCGTTTACCGGCGGTGCTGCGGAGCCGCCGCTGGCACTGAATCCCCTGCTGTTGCTGGGCCTGTTGGTTGGGTTTGTGGTGGTGGTGCTTGTCTCGGTGGCGGGTGCTGTGGCTGCTGGTCGGCGGCAGCGGTTGGCTGCGGTTCTTCGAATGACGGATACCTGAGGTGATAACGGTGGGAAACGAAACGCAGCCGCACATCCTGTGTGAGGACGTGGTGCGAATCTTCAAGGGCGAGGGCATTGAGGTGCAGGCGCTTCAGGGGCTCAACCTGACGGTCATGCCGGGTGAGATGACTGCTCTGGTTGGAGCGTCGGGTTCCGGGAAGTCGACGCTGCTGACCATCCTGTCCGGCCTGGACCGTCCGTCCGCCGGGAAGGCGCAGGTGGCGGGCGTGGATTTGCTGGGACTCAGCCGCAAGGAGCGTTCGCGGTATCAGCGGGAGACGGTTGGGTTCATCTGGCAGCAGACGCCAAGAAACCTGCTGCCCTACCTCACCGCTGCCGAGAACGTGGCGCTGCCTATGGCCATCACTCGCCGGAAGGATGCCGATGCTCGGGTTGCTTCGCTGCTTGAGCTTGCCGGGGTGGCGCATTGCCGGGATCGACGGCCGCAGGAAATGTCCGGGGGCGAGCAGCAGCGAGTGGCTCTCGCCGTCGCGCTGTCGAATGAGCCGAAGGTGATCCTGGCGGATGAGCCGACCGGCGAGCTGGACGAGCACACCTCCGCGGAAGTGCTGGAGGCGATGCGACGGGTCAATGAGGAGCTGGGTACCACGACGCTGATTGTCACGCACGATCCCACGGTGTCTGAGCACGTGAAGCGGACGGTGCAGATCCGTGACGGCCGCTGCTCTACGGAGACTCTGCGCCGGACCGGATTGAATAACGACGGCGATGAGCACCTGATTGCCGAGGAGTTCGCCGTGATCGACAGGGTGGGGCGGTTGCAGTTGCCGCAGGAGTTTATGGAGAGCCTGGATATGAAGGATCGTGTGCGGTTGGGGCTGGAGCCGGATCATGTGCGGGTGACGCCGGCGTCCGCTGATGGTCCTTCTGCTTCATGTAATTCGGAGGAGACGCGATGAGCGCCGCTGTTGCAGCGTTGCGTGCGGATGCGGTGTCGAAGACGTACGGCTCCGGTGAGAGTGCTGTGCATGCGTGCACCGACGTGTCGTTGTCGGTTGCTCCGGGCGAATTGCTGGTGGTCAAGGGGCCGTCGGGTTCGGGAAAGACGACGCTGCTGAACTGCATCGGTGGGCTGGATGAACCCGACAGCGGGAGCGTCTTTGTTGGGGATGTGGAACTGACGGCGATGCGGGAGCAGGACCGGGTGACGCTGCGGCAGACGCGTCTCGGGTTCGTGTTTCAGTCGTTTGGGTTGATTCCCATCCTGACTGCTGCGGAGAACGTCGAGGTGCCAATGCGTCTGGTCGGTATGCCCGCTGCCGAGCGTCAGGCACGGGTGGATGAGCTGCTTGAGCTGGTGGGATTGGGGAAGCACCATCATCAGCGGCCGGCGGAGCTGTCGGGCGGCCAGCAGCAGCGTGTTGGGCTGGCTCGGGCACTGGCGAACCGGCCGAAGGTGTTGATTGCTGACGAACCCACCGGGCAGCTCGATAGCGTGACTGCCGGCACCATGATGGACCTCATCAGCGACCTCGTGCACAGTCATGAGGTGGCTGCGATTGTTTCCACCCATGACCCGCTTCTGATGCAGCGTGCGGACCGGGTACTGGAGCTGCACGATGGGCGCATTCTTGGTGCGGGTGCGGGCTCGACGGCGGCAGTTTCAGCGCCTAAAAGTGCCTCCGGAATGATCGACGTTCCGGCTGCCTACACGGGTCGGCGGCGACGAAAGTCCTGACGCTAGCGCAGGAAAAGCGCAAGAAAGAACGCAGGAAAAGCGACCACGGATAGGGTTCGCTCAGGATTGGTTCAAACTTGGAGTTTTCGGGGATTTCCACTGCTAATTTTTTGGGCAGAGCTGGTGAAACGCCAGCCACACCACCTCGTACTCAGGAGAACCCCAATGCTCACAGCATTCCTGGCAGACGCCAAGTCCACCATCAAGGCTCGCACCAACCGCGACGAGACCGGCGCCACCGCCGTCGAGTACGGCATCATGGTTGCCCTCATCGCCGTTGTCATCATCACTGCCGTCAGCCTGCTCGGTGGCAATTTGAACACCTCTTTCGAGAACGTTCAGTGCACCATCAGCGGTAAGACCTACACCGCCCCTGTCGGCTCGACTGCTTCCACCTGTCTCTAATTTATCTCCTCGAACTGGGCGAGGTGCTTCCTCGCCCAGTTCGATTCACAGCACAACCATTGAGAGAGGCATCAAGTGGAAGGAAACGACGAAAAGGGCGCCGTCGCTGTTGAAATGGCGCTCCTCCTTCCGGTCCTAATCCTCCTTCTCCTTGGCATTATGGAGTTCGGTAGGGCCTACAACGCTCAGGTTACGCTGACCAATGCCGCCCGCGAAGGCGTGCGCGTGATGGCCATCAACAACGTCCAGGGCGACGCCGTAACCGCGGCTAAGAACGCCGCTTCCACATTGAAAATTACGAGTACCAACCCGTCCTTCGCTTTCACATTCGCGACTACACCGGCCACGAGCCCGAGCCCCACGACTTGCGCAGCCGGCCGGCAGGTCACTATGACGATCTCGTATACCCTCAGCACGCTCACCGGAATTGCGGGACCTTTCACCATGACCGGTAAAGGAGTCATGCAATGCGGCGGGTAGCGATACCGCAAGGGCAAAACGAGCGCGGAGCTGTAGCCGTGATAGTTGCCATCCTCCTGGTTGTGTTACTCGGATTCGCTGCGCTAGCGGTGGATATGGGTCTCCTCTACTCCGAAAAGGCCCAGCTGCAGAACGGCGCTGACGCTGGCGCACTCAGCATCGCTCAAGCCTGCGCGAAGGCAGCTCCTCAATGCTCCAGCGCATCCCCGCTCGCCAAGGACCTGGCGGACAAAAACTCGTTGGACGGACTGAGCAATGTTCAGTCCATCAACCTCGACGTTCCGAACCGCAAAGTCACGGTTACTGCAGATCCGATTGAAGCGGGACGTACGGACAATGACGTTACCCTCTTCTTCGCCGGCGCTCTCGGTATCCCTTCATCATCCGTTGTCGCGAAATCCACGGTTATCTGGGGCAGCCCCAGCAAAGGTACCTCACCCTTCCCGTTGACGATGTCCAAGTGTCAGGTCACTACCCTGCTCATCGACGGAAGTCAGCAGCTCATCCAGAGCCATGGCACCAACGCGAACGATGATTGCCCAACCACCCCTTCCGGAGGTGACACACCCGGAGGATTCGGGTGGCTCCTGCAGGAACCTGGAAAATGCGGCGCCTACATCGATCTCACTATCAACGAGAGCGGCGCTGACACTGGCAATGATGGCCCGTCTAATTGCAACACGATTCTTAACCAGTGGGCCGCCGATATAACGGCCAGCAAGGACGTTGTTGTGCTGCTACCGGTCTTCAAATCAGTATCAGGCACTGGGTCCGGCACTTCTTACGATGTTGAAGCTTTTGCGGCTTTCAAAGTCGAAGGGTGGAAATTCGCCGGTAGCAGCGACCTACCGCTTACCTTCCGCAACAGGACGGAATGGGCAGGCACAAACGCCTGTTCCGGCTCCTGCCGAGGCATCATCGGACGATTCATCACCTATACGGCATTGTCCAGTGACTACGAACTTGGTCCGATTACCGGCTACGGGGCAACCGTAGTGAAACTTGTCAGCTGATTCACCCCTGAAAACTGGAGCTCGTTGTGAAGTCCCGCCTCATCGCCGGCATAGCCGCTGTTGTTCTCGCCCTCGTTGGAGCGGTGATGGTGTTCAGCTATGCCAACCGTGCAGAAGCCCGTGCCGTCCAGGATCTTGAACCGGTTGATGTGCTGGTTGTGCAGGCAACCGTTCCTGCAGGAACACCGGTTGCAGACCTCGCTGCCTCAGTAGCAACCACGCAGCTTCCCGGCGCATCTGTTGCAGATACTGCCCTCGCGAACCTAGATAGCTCTGCTGGGCTGGTAACAGCAGTAGACCTCGTACCGGGTGAACAGTTAGTCACCGAACGACTCGTAAATCCGGAAGATCTTGTAACCCCAGGGTCTGTGGAAGTGCCTGCCGGATTGCACGAGGTATCGATTCTGGTCGAACCGCAGCGTATCGCCGGCGGTCTGATTACTCCCGGTGACTATGTCGGCGTGTTCATGTCAATGGGCGGCGGAGAAGAGGAGGGGGAAGAAGGCGGAAGCGCGAGCGAGACGACCCAGCTGGTTGTACCGCGAGTTCTCGTCTCGGCGGTTCAGCGCGCACCGGAACCTGCACCAGCAGCACCTGCAGCCGAGGGAACTGAACTGACCGAGGAAGAAAAAGCAGCAGCAGAAGCTGAGAAACTTCCTAGCGGTTCCCTGATGGTGACGATCGCCCTCAACCCCGATCAAGCCACCCGCCTGGTATTCGCCAGCGAGTTCGAATCCATCTGGCTCAGCAAGGCAACTGCCGCCGAAGGCGACGCTCCCCCATTCATTGTCAATGACGAGGAGCTGTACCGATGAGCCGTTTCCTCCTCATTACTGCCGATCACGCGTTCGAGCAGAAGGTCCGTCTAGCGACCGCTGCCGGCCTTCCCGGCGAAGTACTCGCCGTCAAACCAGCGCTTCTGGCACAGCCGGGTGACCTGCTGGATCTGCTTTCGGTCCAGCAGCCGGAAGTGCTGATTCTCGGTCCGGGCATGGCTGTGGACAGCGCGCTGCGCCTCGCGACCATTGTCGACGTTCGGTTCCCGAACCTCAGCATGGTGCTCGTCGCGCAAGAAGACTCTGGCATTGCGCTCGCTGCGATGCGTGCCGGTATCCGCGATGTCATCGACCCCACCGCTGACATTCCGAGCGTCCGCCTGCTGCTGGAGCGCGCCTGCCAGGCGTTTGCCAGCCGCCAGCGTGCAGAGTTCGTTCAGTCTGCCGTCCCTCCCAAGCAAGAGCACGGGCTGGTCATCGGCGTCTTCTCGCCGAAGGGCGGCGTCGGCAAGACGACCATCGCGTCCAATATCGCCGTCGGTCTCGGCAAATTTGCTCCCATGGGCGTGGTCCTCGTGGACCTTGACCTGCAGTTCGGCGACGTGGCGTCGAACCTCTACCTGAACCCCGAGTACTCGGTACGCGACGCCGTCTCCAGCTCTGCAAGCTCCGACACCATGGTACTCAAGGCCTTCCTGACACCTCACCCCTCCGGAATCTACGCTCTGTGCGCTCCAAGTAATCCGGCCGACGCCGACAGCATAACTGCAGAACAGCTCGGCGCACTGATCAAGCAGCTCAGCGCCGAATTCCCATACGTTGTCCTTGACACCGGCCCGGGATTGACCGAACACAGTCTCGCTGCGCTCGAACAGAGCACAGACGCGGTGTGGGTCACCGGCATGGATGTGCCCAGCGTCCGCGGCCTTCGGTCAGGCCTAGACATTCTCAACAAGCTCAATCTCATCCCGGAAACCCGTCACGTGGTCCTCAACTTTGCAGACTCCAAGACTGGCCTTTCTGTGCAGGACATTGAGGCAACCCTCGGCGCACCGGTCGACGTCTCGATTCCGCGCTCCCGCGCGCTGTCCCTTGCCACGAACCGCGGCGTTCCCCTGCTTCAGGAAGAAGTGCGCGACCCCGCCACGAAGAACCTCCGCGGACTGGTCCAGCGCTTCACGCCGGAATGGCGGCAGGGCAACCAGCGTAAAGCCCACCGGCGGGTCGTGATCCGGTGAAACTCTCCGACCGTCTGAATCAGGCCAACGGGTCAACCCCTGCAACAGCTTCCGCACCCGCGGCTTCCGTTCGTGCGCCTGCCGCTACTGCGACCGCCGCGCACGCGGCGCCGACACACACCGCAGGTGAGGCGACCGAACCGGCGTTTCACGGCGCCGTCGTCGTCGGTTCGGCGACTTCCACCGGACCGGAAGCGCCGGTAGCCGCCCGCGTCGATGTCTTCGCCGGCATCAAGCAGCGCGCAGCCGAAGCCCTCTATGAACGCATGGGCTCCCGCTTCAGCGATTCCACGTTGAAGGAAGAGGACCTCCGCGCCGCCGCGCGCGAGGAGCTGAGCCAGGTCATTGATGCCGAGCAGGTCCCGTTGACCCCTGATGAGCGACGCCGTCTTATTCAGGATGTTGCCGATGATGTCCTCGGCTTCGGACCACTTCAGCGGCTCCTCGACGACGAGGACATCACCGAAATCATGGTCAACCGCTCCGATCAGATCTACATCGAGCGCCGTGGTCAGCTTGTCCTCGCCGACACTAGCTTCAAGTCAGAGGAACATCTGCGCCGCGTCATTGAACGCATCGTCTCCAAGGTCGGCCGGCGTATTGACGAATCCTCCCCGTATGTTGACGCGCGCCTCGAAGATGGCTCGCGTGTGAACGCCGTAATCCCTCCGCTAGCGGTGAACGGATCCTCACTCACCATCCGTAAGTTCAGCAAGGTCCCACTGACGGTCCAAAACCTGATCAGCTTCGGGACGCTCACCCCGGAAATGGCAGAACTGCTCGATGCCTGCGTCAAGGCAAAGCTCAACATCATCGTCTCCGGCGGTACGGGTACCGGTAAGACCACGCTGCTCAATGTACTGTCCTCCTTCCTTCCCCATGGTGACCGCATTGTCACCATCGAGGATGCCGTGGAACTGCAGATTCAGCAGCAACACGTTGTGCGCCTCGAGAGCCGCCCCCCGAACACCGAGGGCAAAGGCGCGGTCACCATTCGCGACCTGGTCCGGAACTCACTGCGTATGCGGCCCGACCGCATCGTCATCGGTGAGGTCCGTGGCGGTGAATCCCTCGACATGCTGCAGGCCATGAATACCGGTCACGACGGCTCCCTGTCGACGGTGCACTCCAACTCGCCCCGCGATGCGATCGCCAGATTGGAGACCCTTGTCCTGATGGCGGGCATGGACCTGCCGCTCCGAGCTATCCGCGAACAGATTGCATCCGCTGTGCACCTGGTCATCCAGATTTCGCGCCTGCGCGACGGCACCCGCCGTATCACCCACGTCACAGAGGTGCAGGGTATGGAGGGCGACGTTGTTACCCTTCAGGACGCCTTCGTCTTTGACTACTCGGCCGGCGTTGACTCCTCCGGGCGCTTCCTTGGTAAGCCAATCCCCACCGGCATCCGGCCCCGCTTCATGGAACGGTTCGAGGACATGGGCATCACCGTGTCCCCCGCTGTTTTCGGTGCCGCGCTGATCGGGCAGAGGTAAGCAGATGACGCTGCTGTTCCTGTACGGCGGGGGACTCTGTCTCGCAGCTCTCGGGCTCCTGTTCTACGCCACCCGTCCTGCACAATCAGCGGTTCCGCTGGACCGCCGCCGTCCACCGGTGGAAGAGTCGGACTCCCAGCTCAGCAAGTTCGCCGGATCCGCCGTACGTGCAATGGAACGTTTCCTCAAGAAGCGACCGCAAAGACTGTACCGGCCGGAGCTCTTGGAAACGGCCGGCGTGCGGCTTACACAGGCCGACATGTTCCTGCTCGTCATCACCGGCGGCATCGCCGGCTTGGCGCTCGGCCTGCTGGTGGGCGGCCCGCTGCTGGGCCTTCTCTTCCTCCTGCTAGCTCCGGTCGTCGCCCATCTGGCCCTGGTCTTTCGAATCGGGCGGCGCCGCTCAAAGTTCGATAACCAACTCGGCGACACCCTTCAACTCCTCACCGGCGGTCTGCGCGCTGGGCACAGTATCCTGCGGGCCATTGATGCCGCTGCTATTGAAGCTGACGCACCTACCTCGGACGAAATGCGGCGCGTAGTCACTGAAACCAGTCTGGGCAAGGACTTGCTGGCGTCGCTCATGGATACCTCTAAACGGATGAAAAGTGAGGATTTCGCCTGGATTGCCCAAGCCATCCAGATCAACCGTGAAGTCGGCGGCGACCTTGCTGACGTCCTCGATCAGGTTGGTGCCACCATCCGTGAGCGCAGCGAAATCAAGGGACAGATCCGGGCATTGGCGGCAGAAGGCAAGTTTTCGGCGTACATCCTTGTAGCGCTTCCGTTCGCCATTGGCGGCATGCTCACGGTGGTCAGCCCCGGCTATATCAACCCGCTGTTTGAGAATCCGCTCGGCTGGGTGATGATCGGCGCCTCCGTGGTGATGATGACCATCGGGTGCCTGTGGCTCCGCAAAATCATCGATCTGAAGTTCTAGGAGGCCGGCATGAATCCAGTGTTGATGACATCCCTGTTCCTCGTGGCTGCGCCCCTGGGCTATCTGGGGTGGGCGCTGCTCGCTCCGGGTAATAAGACGTACAAGACCATCCAGGCGAACCTCAGCCGCGGGCTCCATGCTGCGGACGATGTTCAGAAGACTTCCTCCGGCGCCCTGGCGCGCTTCGGCTACAAGCTCACGCCGTCGTCGTACGTTGAGAAGCTGGACAAGCTGCTCGCGTTGGCCGGAAGACCGGCATCCATGCCGCTCGGCAAGGTACTCGGGGCGAAGCCGGCACTCTGCCTGGTGGGAGCCGGACTCGGCTACCTCATGGCAAGCGCTGCCCAGAAGCCCATGATCACGATGCTGGCGCTCTTCGTGACTGTCCTCGCCTACTTCATCCCAGACCTTCTGCTCTACAGCAAGGGCCAGGAACGGCAAAAGGCGATGCAGCTGGAACTCGCGAACACGCTGGACCAGATGCTCATCTCGGTAGAGGCTGGCCTCGGCTTTGAAAGCGCCATGCAGCGGGCCGGCGAGACCGGCAAAGGCCCGCTCGCTGAGGAACTCGTCCGAACGCTGCAGGATATGCAGGTAGGGCGCAGCAGGCGCGAGTCCTATCTCGCCCTCGCCGACCGCACCAGCATCCCGGAGTTGCGCAGCTTCGTGAAAGCCATTGTGCAGGCTGACGCTTACGGCATCGCCCTGAGCGGCGTGCTCCGCACGCAGGCCAAGGTGATGCGCGTAAAACGGCGCCAACGTGCCGAGGAAAAAGCGATGAAGCTACCGGTCACGGTACTTTTTCCGCTGCTCTTCTTCATCTTCCCGGTGCTGTTCATCATCATTCTCGGACCCGCAGTCATCAACGCAATCGCGACGTTCAGCGGTTCGTAACCCCAAGCTTCAAATCCAGTTAGTACGCAAGCCGAAGAATTCCGCAATGTTTGCACAGCATCATGCAATTCCCGCTTTTCTCCCATTTTGTGAAAGTAGCGTTAGCCCATGGCCCTCTCCCGCCCCAGCGCAGATGACGACGACGCAGAGTCCCTGCGCGCCGTCGGCGCTGAGCCGCGGAGAGCCCCGGGCGGCAGCCACCGTGTAGACAGGACACCTCTCGTGGATCCCAACGTGCTCCATGACCTCGAGGACCAACTCGACAGCCCCGCCGCTGCCCGGGCGTTTGTGCGCGACTACGTGGCCGTCTGGGACGAACGCGACCTGCGAATCTCCTCCGCCATTGCGCGCCGGAACCAGGCCGCCTCACTCGACGCCGTGCTCAGCCTGAAGATCACGTCCACCATGGTTGGAGCCACCCAGCTTGTCACGCTGGCAAGCGCGCTGGAAAAACTGCTCCGTGAGGGCAAACTCGAAGAGGCTGAGGCTGCACTCCCGCATGTTCACCGATGCGGAGTACGCACCATGCGTGAGCTAAGACTGCTGCACCTCAACAAGCCGTAAGAATTAAGCCCTGAAAACTCAGTCCACGCGCCGGGGCACCAGCCGGTAGCCCACACCCCGCACGGTCATCAGCCAGCGGGGACTTCGCGAGTCCTCCCCCAGCTTTCGGCGCAGGTTCCCGATATGAACCTCAATGGCCCGCTCATCGGCCTCGCTGATATACGTATCGGTCCGGTAGTACTGCCCCCGCACCACGCGCACCAGGTCGCCCTTGGTCCGCACGGCGCCGGAGCTGCGCAGCAACTCGTGCAGCAGATCGAACTCGCTGCGGGTCAGCACCAGTTCCTCACCACGAACGGTGACGGTGCGCGTGTCCTTGTCCAGCTCGAGGCCGTTGTGCCGCAGCACTGAATCCGGACGTGGCGGAAGGTTTGGCTCCTCAGCGGCGGGCGCCGTCGTCGTCGTTGGCTGTTCCTCGGTGAGTCCGCCGCGCGGCCTGCGCAGCATTGCGGCGATGCGCGCCCGCAGTTCACGCGGGCGGAAGGGTTTGGTGACGAAGTCATCGGCGCCGGACTGCAGCGCGGTGAGAGTGTCGATCTCCTCGTTATGCGCGGTCAGCATGATCACGTAGCAGTCGCTGAGACCGCGGATGCGGCGAAGCACCTCGTAGCCGTCAATGTCCGGGAGCCCCACGTCGAGGGTGACCAGCGTCGGGTTATGCTCCTTGACCGCTGCCACACCGTCGCGGCCCTCGGCAGCGGTGTGGACAACGAATCCCGATTGCGTGAGCACAGTGCTCACAAGGTTGCGAACGTCGAGATCATCCTCGACGACTACCGCCACACCTGGATCTGGCACTATCTCCTCCTGGCCCCGACAGAACTGTGGTTGTTCAGTTCATCACAAAAGGACGAAACACCGCGACGAGCAGTGAACCGCCGCAACGTGCTACACAGCATACGCGTGCAAAGGTGTTTACGGTCACAATAAGGGAACTTTGTGAACCGGTTAGGAGTTATGGTCCTTCTGCTGTATCCGGTGGCCACATAATGGATGGTATGTCCTGGTCTCGGAGGCATGTCCCTACTGTTCTGTGTGCGCGCGCCAAGGCGGCACCGTGAGCGATCGCGTGATGTTCCTGAAAGTGAAGCGCGCCTACTCGAACCTGCAATTCCGCACTCGGGTGGGGCTCTGCGAGCTGCCCCTGGCGCTCCTGGTAGCCGTCATCGCCATCATCGCTGCCATCGTGGCGCCCTCCCTACTGGTAGATCCCCTGTTCCTTGGCGGGCTCCTCCTGCACGCGGGCCTGCTGGCGGCGGCCTTCCTGGCTCCATGGGAGAAGTTCCGCGAGGGTTCCTACGTAGCCATCCCGCTGCTGGACTTCGTGGCCATCTCGCTGACCCGCAATGGCGCAGCTGAGGTGCTTCCGGGCCTGAGCCTCCTGGCCATTTTCCCGGTGATCTGGCTGTCTGCGTCCGGGATGAAGCCGTCACTGAGCCTGCTGTCCAGCTTCGCAGGCCCGTTCCTCATCCTCGGCGTTGCTCCCCTGCTGGGGCTCGCGCCGCTGAGCCAGGTCGGCACGGCCGTGCTGCTGAGTGTGGCCATGGCTACGGTGTGGACCTCGCTGCGCTTCGCAAGCATGAACTCCGTCTACAGCCAGCGCAAACTCGAAGCGTCGAAGGCCGAGGTAGACCGCCTCCAGGGCGAAAACAACGAGCGCGAGCTGCTCCTCGAAGCCATCCTCGACACAATCGACGTCGGCCTCGTAGCCCTCGACGCCAACGGCAACCGCACCCACACCAACCGCCAGCAGCGCTCCTATGACCTCCTCGTCCAGGCAGGCAATACCAACGACGACGACGGCGCCAGCCACCTTTACGCTGCGGACAAATCCACTCCCGTGGCGACCGCCCGGTATCCCGTGCAGCGTGCCGCAGCCGGCGAGACGTTCGCCAACTACCTCGTGTGGCTCGGGCCGAAGGACAACCAGCGCGCCGTCTCTACGGCCGCGACAGCCATGAAAGACGGCGACGGCCGGTTCACCGGATCCGTGATCGTCTCCAACGACGTGACGGACATGGTGGAGGCCCTGAGCGCCAAAGAGGACTTCGTGTCCAACGTGTCGCACGAACTCTGGACGCCGCTCACCTCGATCATCGGGCATCTTGACCTGGTGCTCGACGACGATCACGATCTCCCGCAAAACGTCACCCACCAGCTCTGCGTTGCCCGCCGCAACGCGGAACGGCTGTACGCGCTGGTGTCCAACCTGCTTGCCTCCGCGTCCGGCGCCGCAAGCGTCCATCTGCGGCCAACCGATCTCACCGGCCTCGTTGAGCACAGCATCGAATCGGCGTGGCCGCAGACCGCAGGCACCGGAGTGACCCTCGAGGCGGATGTTCCCGACATCCTGTGGACCACGTCGGATCCGCTGCGGATCCGTCAGGTGCTGGACAACCTCATTTCCAACGCCATCAAATACTCGCCCGACGGCGGCACGGTCACCGTACGCGCACGGCAGCACAGCGACGCGGCTCTGCTCGAAGTGCAGGACACCGGCATCGGGATGTCGCCGAATGAGACCACACAGATTTTCGGCAAGTTCTTCCGCACTGCTGCGGCCCGGGAGTCGTCCATTCCGGGCGTGGGGCTTGGCCTATCCATCACCAAGGCGATCGTCGACAGCCACGGCGGGACCATCCGGTGCAGCAGTCAGCCAGGTGCCGGAACCACGTTTACGGTGACCCTGCCGCTCCACCGGTCGGAGCAGAACTAGCTTCTTCGGGGCCTATTCTTCGGAGCCTATTCTTCGGAGCCTTCCGCGCCGGGCTGGCTTGTCTTGGCGGCTGTGTTTGGGCCTCTGGCGGTTTTGTCAGTGGCAGGTGATGGAATGTTTTCATGGCGGGGAAGCATTCGAGTTGGGTGTCTGAGGAAACGGCGTTGTGGGCGTCGGATTCCGTCATGGGCCCGTTATCCGGGCAGCTGTCGCATCATCCGGTAACCAAACGGGATCTTGAGGCGTCGCTTGAGTGTGTGGAGGAACTCGCCACGTTGCGGGCCTGGGTCGATGCGCAGGAAGCGAAGCTGCTGACCCGCATAGCCGAACTCACTGTAGGGTCCCTCATGGAAGACGGATACGGCACCCTTGTTGCGCAGGAGTATGGGGAAAGCCTCGCGGCCGCTGAGATCGGGCCGGTACTGCGGATCCCGGACGCCTCAGCCGGGAAGCTGATTGAGCAGTCGAAGCTGCTGGTGAACTTCTTTCCCGCCACCGTCGAAGCGCTGCAACTCGGGAAGATCTCCCGCCGGCACGCGTTGACTGTGGCGCAGGAAAGCTGCGGTGTTCCCGAGCAGGAGATCCCGGACTTCGAGGAGCAACTACTGGAGATTGCACGGGGAACAACGGTGGCGAAGCTGGCCAACCGTGCCCGGCGGCTGCGTGAACGGATGCACCCCGAGGCCCTGACCGTACGGCGGGAAAAGAAAGTCCGTGAACGTTCCGTCGCCGTGGATCCTGCCGGCGACGGGATGGCGTGGTTGAGCGCCTACCTGCCCGCCGAGGAAGCGTATGGGATCGAGTACCGGATCGACGTCACTGCCCGTGCCTTGAACGGCCCGGACGAGCCGCGGACGCTTGGTCAGTTGCGGGCAGATATTTTCTCGGACCTGCTCACCCACACCTGTGCCACCGACCCGACGACCACCACAGCGAACCGCCAGCCCGCTTTGGGGTCCGGTTCCTCCTCCGGACCAAGTGCCGGGGCCTCCTCCGTACCTTTTCCTGGGTCCTCTGCCGGGTCCTCCTCTGCCGGGTCCTCTGGCGGTTCTTCCTCTGATGGGTATCGTGGTGTGGCTGCGCGGGTGTTCGTCACCGTGCCGGTGATGACCCTGCTCGGCGGGAATGAGCCCGCCGAACTCGACGGATATGGGCCCATCGATCCGGACACGGCCCGGAAGCTTGCCGGCCACGCGCCGTCGTTCACACGGCTGCTGACCCACCCGGAAAGCGGAGCGGTCCTCTCGGTTGGCAGGACCAGGTATAAACCACCCAAAGACCTGCAGGACTGGGTACGGGTGCGGGACAAGACCTGCCGACATCCTGGCTGCAACCGGACAGCGGTACGGTGCGAAATCGACCACACAACACCATGGTCCCAGGGCGGAGAAACCCGCGCAGACAACCTCGGGGCGTTTTGTAAACGCCATCACCTGTTCAAAACCATGGGTTTCTGGAAACACCGGCAACCAGTCGAAGGCACCATTATGTCCACCTCCCTCACCGGAAGGACCTACACAACCCACCCCGAACCGATCCACGCCCAAGCACAGTCACCGCCCTTCTAACGGAACGGCCACGTGCGCCGGCCGGAGCGTGACCGCCCTTCTAACGGAACGGCCGCGTGCGCGACCATGCGAGGCGCCGCCGACCCCTCGGTCTTGCGCTGCCAGCTGGTCAGGCATCGTCCCGAACGTGATCACGCTTCGCCCGCGTGAGCTCCGCACGCAAGGCCAGCTCGGCGGCGTCGTCCGGGTATCGCACTTCCTCAAGCACCAACGGATGCGCCGGCGCGAGAACAGACCGCGAGTCCTTTTGACGGGAACGCAGCCGCTCCCCCATCCACTCCGGCGATTCCTCACCACTTCCCACCCGCAGTGCGCCACCGATCAGCGCACGCACCATGTTGTGGCAGAAGGCATCGGCCTGGATGGTTGCGCGAAGAACACCATCCGGTTCCCGCTCAAACTCGAACCGCTGCAGCTCCCGAACAGTCGTGGCACCCACCCGGGGCTTACAGAATGCCCGGAAGTCCTGCAGCCCCAGCAATGGCCGGGCCCCCTCGTTCAGCAAGCCTTCGTCCAGTTCCTCCGAGTGCCACAGAACAGTGCTGCGGTGCAGAGGATCCTGATCGTCAAGACGATCAGCGATCCGGTAGCTGTAGCGACGCCATAACGCCGAGAACCGCGCATCGAAACCCGCCGGAGCAAGCCGCACAGCACGCACCACAACGGGTGACGCCGGATTGCTCGCATAGGCGGTACGCGCGGCTGCACCGGGCGGCAGGTAGCGGTTCACGGTGGCCTGCAGGCGACGCTTCAGAGCCAACGCGGGATCGATGTCCCGGCCCCGGCTCAGCGCAAACCACTCCCCCGGCTCGAGATCGATGTGGGTAACCTGGCCGCGTGCGTGCACGCCCGCATCAGTCCGGCCGGCAACGGTCAGGCGCACGCGTCTCCGAAAAAGCAACTCCAGACCCGATTCCACTGTGCCCTGAACTGTTGGCAGACCAGGCTGGACAGCCCAACCGGAGAACGGACCGCCGTCGTACGCTAAATCGATCCGAACACGCAAATGCCCGCCATCCACGGACGGGATGACGGGCATTTGTTCGTTCATGTGTTCAGCAGAGCAGAAGAACTACTTCTTCTCGTCTGCTTCCGGCACGGAGCCTTCTTCAACAACAACGGTCTCCTCGGCGTCGCCCTCAGAGGCGCTTACCGTGGTGTCCTCTGCCGCAACCTCGTCAGCCGAAGCTGCCGAGGGTGCCGATTCAGCGGACTCAGCCGACTCTGCGGAATCAGCCGATTCCGGTGAATCTGCGGACTCAGCCGAAGCTACGGGTGCAGCAGCTGCAGCGTCGCGGGCAGCGGCGTTGCCGGCAGCCTGCTCAGCCTCGCCGACTACTGCCTGCTTGGCGGAAACTGACTCCAGCACCAGCTCGATGACAGCCATGGGAGCGTTGTCGCCCTTGCGGTTGCCGATCTTGGTGATGCGGGTGTAGCCACCGTTGCGGTTGGCAACAGCCGGGGCGATGTCCGTGAACAGCTCGTGGACAATACCCTTGCTGCTGATGACAGCCAGGACACGACGACGTGAGGCCAGGTCACCCTTCTTGGCGAAGGTGATCAGGCGCTCGGCGTAGGGGCGAAGCCGCTTTGCCTTGGTCACCGTGGTGGTGATGCGCTTGTGCTCGAACAGCGAGGCGGCCAGGTTGGCGAGCATCAGGCGCTCGTGCGCCGGACCGCCACCGAGGCGTGGGCCCTTTGTGGGTGTGGGCATGATGTGTTATCTCCTCATAAATGTGCCCGAGGCCGCATCCTAAAGCGGCACCAGGTTTCTAACGTTTAGAGTGCTTCGTCGCCGTAGGCGTCGTCGTCCTCTTCAATCGCAGCGGCGCGGGCTGCAAGGTCAAACCCTGGAGGGGAATCCTTCAGGGACAGACCCAGGTCAACCAGCTTTGCCTTGACCTCATCAATGGACTTGGCACCGAAATTACGGATGTCCATCAGGTCAGCCTCGGAGCGTGCAACGAGTTCACCCACGGTGTGGATGCCCTCACGCTTGAGGCAGTTGTAGGAACGAACTGTCAGTTCGAGATCCTCGATCGGAAGGGCCATGTCAGCGGCGAGAGCGGCGTCGCTGGGCGACGGGCCAATCTCGATGCCTTCAGCGGCGGTGTTCAGCTCGCGGGCGAGGCCGAACAGTTCAACCAGGGTGGTACCTGCCGAAGCAACGGCATCGCGCGGAGCGATAGCGTCCTTGGTTTCGACGTCTACGATCAGGCGGTCGAAGTCGGTGCGCTGCTCAACACGGGTGGCTTCCACGCGGAAGGTCACCTTCAGGACCGGCGAGTAGATCGAGTCAACCGGAATGCGGCCGATCTCGGAGTCACCGGACTTGTTCTGCGAAGCAGAGACATAACCGCGGCCACGCTCGATGGTCAGTTCAAGCTCGAACTTGCCCTTCGAGTTCAGGGTTGCGATGTGCAGGTCCGGGTTGTGGAACTCCACACCGGCCGGCGGAGCGATGTCAGCTGCAGTGACGACGCCGGGGCCCTGCTTGCGCAGGTAGGCAACCACGGGCTCGTCATGCTCGGAGGACACCGCCAGGTTCTTGACGTTCAGGATGATCTCAGTGACATCTTCCTTCACACCGGGAACGGTGGTGAACTCGTGCAGCACGCCGTCGAGCCGGATGCTGGTGACAGCTGCTCCGGGAATCGAGGACAGGAGCGTACGGCGAAGCGAGTTGCCGAGGGTGTAGCCGAAACCGGGCTCCAGCGGTTCGATGACGAACCGCGAACGGTTGTCAGCGACTACTTCTTCAGTCAGGGTGGGGCGCTGTGCAATGAGCACTTACATTTCCTTTCAGGGAGCATCCGCTATATGACGCAACACAAATGGTGGAAAGGGAAAGCTAGAGAGCGGAACTCAGTAGCTAAACGACAGTCAGCCCCAAGCCGCCCACACTTCCGGTGAAGCGCGGGCGAGCCTGGAGCCAAGGGAGCTACTTAGACGCGGCGGCGCTTCGGCGGGCGGCAGCCGTTGTGGGCGCTGGGGGTAACGTCCTGGATGGAGCCAACCTCAAGGCCGGCAGCCTGCAGCGAGCGGATCGCGGTCTCGCGTCCGGATCCCGGACCCTTCACGAAAACGTCGACCTTACGGACGCCGTGCTCCTGGGCGCGCTTTGCAGCGGCCTCGGCAGCGGTCTGCGCAGCGTAGGGGGTGGACTTGCGTGAGCCCTTGAATCCGACCTCGCCAGCCGAAGCCCAGGAGATAACAGCTCCGCTGGGATCGGTGATCGAGACGATGGTGTTGTTGAACGTGCTCTTGATATGCGCCTGACCGAAGGCGATATTCTTTTTGTCCTTGCGACGCGGCTTACGCACCGCTCCACGAGTCTTGGGGGGCATTACTTCTCCTACGAAGGTTTTGGGTGGTGGCTATGGGCAACCGCTAGAACTAGCGGCCGGCCTTCTTCTTGCCTGCGACGGTGCGTTTGGGGCCCTTGCGGGTACGCGCGTTGGTCTTGGTGCGCTGTCCACGCACAGGAAGGCCGCGGCGGTGCCGGATGCCTTCGTAGCTGCCGATCTCCACCTTGCGGCGGATGTCTGCAGCTACCTCACGGCGGAGGTCACCCTCGACCTTGTAGTTGCCTTCAATGTAATCGCGGAGCTGTACGAGCTCAGCGTCAGAAAGATCCTTCACTCGGGTTTCCGGGTTGATCCCGGTCTCTGCGAGCGTCTGATCTGCACGGGTCTTGCCCACGCCGTAGATGTAGGTAAGCGCAATGACAACCCGCTTTTCGCGGGGAATGTCTACGCCAGCGAGACGTGCCATAGTGGCGGTTCTCCTTTTGATGACCGGAGGTCTGAAACAGTGCGGCCCGGATGATCTCCGGTCCCCGGCCTCCGTGCCGGGGGTGTGGGCTTACCTGGTAGGGCTTGCCCTGCACTGCTTTTTATTGTGGTGTTACTACGCGTGGGTGACCCTCAAAAGAGAGGATTCAGCCCTGGCGCTGCTTGTGGCGCGGGTTTTCGCAGATTACGAGTACGTTGCCCTTGCGGCGAACCACCTGGCACTTATCGCAAATCCGCTTCACGCTCGGCTGGACCTTCATGGTTATCCTTTGCGTTCGTTCTTATTTGTAGCGGTAGACAATACGACCCCTGGTGAGGTCGTAAGGGCTAAGCTCCACTACCACCCGGTCCTCGGGGAGGATTCGAATGTAGTGCTGACGCATCTTTCCCGAGATGTGGGCTAGAACAATGTGTCCGTTGGCCAGCTCAACGCGGAACATCGCGTTGGGCAGAGCCTCGTTCACAGTGCCTTCAATCTCAATGACACCGTCTTTCTTGGCCATATCCTCCGCTAACTTCTGTGCCGCCATTTGCTTCGGCGGTCGGTCTAGGGGTTTTGATTGCCTGACTCCCCCACCCGGGATCGCGAGATCCCGTTCCACCCGCAACGGAGCGATCCGTTCGGAGGAAGGGCGCAAAAGGGCGCAAAAGTAGCGACAACCAACAAATAACTCTACGCTACGGCGTGCCAGAAGTTAAATCCGGCCGCTCTGCCGTGCGTGGTTCCAGCGAACCTCAGTCGAGCGGAGCGACGGTAACGCCTAGTTCCGCCAGCTTCGCGGCGCCGCCGTCAGCTGCGCTGAGAACCCAGATGCCGCCGTCGTGAACTGCCACTGTGTGTTCCCACTGGCAGGCGCGCTTGCCGTCAACAGTGACCACAGTCCAGTCATCGTCCAGGACCGCCGTTTCTACACGTCCCTGAACCAGCATGGGCTCGATCGCGAGGCACAGCCCCGGCTTGATCTTGGGGCCGCGGTGGCTGCTGCGGTAGTTCAGCACGTCCGGGGACTGGTGCATTTCCGTACCGATGCCGTGGCCCACATAGTCCTGCAGGATACCGAGTGCCGGGCCTTCCGCTGCCGAGACGTAGTCGTCGATGGCTGCGCCGATGTCCCCAACGTGCTTGCCGGTGGCCAGCGCAGCAATCCCCCGCCACATGGCTTCCTCAGTGACCCTGGACAGGTGCACGTCCTCCGGACGGGGCGTACCGACGATCACCGTGCGGGCGGAGTCCGAGTGCCAGCCGCGGACGATAGCGCCGCCGTCGATCGAGATGATGTCACCGTCCTGCAGCACATACCCGCCGGGGATGCCGTGGACAACTTCATGGTTCACCGAGGTGCAGATGCTGTTGGGAAAGCCGTGATAGCCGAGGAAGTTGGAGGTGGCGCCGGCGTCCTTGAGAACGCCGGCAAACACCGCGTCCAGCTCGAGGGTGGACATGCCTACCCGTGCGGCAGCGACCGCCTGGTCCAGGGCGTCGGAGAGCACGAGGCCCGCCGCCCGCATAGTCCGGATCTGATCTGCCGACTTGTACTCGACCCGCTGCTGGCGAAACATCGGGGTTACTGCGTTACTTTCAGAGCCGACATGACGCGCTCGGTGACTTCATCGATTGCGCCGATGCCATCAACGCGGGTCACGATGCCGCGTGCCTCGTACTGGGACACAACAGCCTCGGTCTGCTCGTGGTAGAGGTCGAGGCGATGCCGGATGACAACGTCATTGTCATCGGTACGCCCGTCCAGGCGCGCCCGGCCCAGGAGCCGGCGGACCAGTTCCTCGTCATCCGCCGTGAGCTGCAGTACGACGTCGAGGGCCAGGTCATTCTGCTGGAGGATGTCATCCAGCTCGGTCACCTGGGCGGCGGTGCGGGGATAGCCGTCAAGCAGGAAGCCTTCCTGCACATCATCCTCAGTGAGACGGGCGCGGACCATGCTGTTGGTCACGCTGTCCGGAACGAAGTCTCCGGCGTCCATGTACTTTTTGGCTTCAACGCCGAGCGGTGTCTCGTTGCGGACGTTCTCGCGGAAGATATCTCCCGTGGAAATCGCCACCACTCCCAGCCGCTCGGAGATCCGCGCGGCCTGCGTGCCCTTACCGGACCCGGGCGGTCCAATGATGAGCATCCGTGTCATCGCAATAACCCTTCGTAGTGGCGCTGCTGCAGCTGCGCGTCAATTTGCTTCACCGTCTCGAGGCCAACGCCGACCATGATGAGGATCGAGACTCCACCGAACGGGAAGTTCTGGTTTGCATTGATGGCCACGAGCGCGATCAACGGGATGAGCGCAACAAGACCGAGATAGATG
The DNA here is from genome assembly GCF_055657625.1 of Arthrobacter sp. KKT183. Lineage (NCBI taxonomy): Bacteria > Bacillati > Actinomycetota > Actinomycetes > Micrococcales > Micrococcaceae > Arthrobacter > Arthrobacter sp. KKT183. The sequence goes on from NZ_CM145770.1 coordinate 2,590,377, forward strand.
GCGCCCGGCAGGGTGATGCGGGACAGGACGTACTGGAGGTACTCAGCGGTAGGCCGCCCCGCCCGGATACCCGGGATAAAGCCGCCGTACTTCTTCATGTTCTCCGACACTTCCTCCGGATTGAACGTGATCGCTACGTAGAAATACGTGAAGAACACGATCATCGCGAAGTACAGCGCCATGTAGAAGGGATGATCACCCGAGGTCAGGTACGTGGTGATCCAGTTGACCCACTCCGGCGGCGGTGTCTGGCCGTCCGTGGGGGTGTTGAACTGGGCAATCAGCGACGGCAGATAGAGCATCGATGATGCGAAGATGACGGGGATGACGCCCGCCATATTGACCTTGATCGGAATGTAGGTGCTGCTGCCTCCCAGCGTGCGGCGGCCGATCATGCGCTTGGCATACTGCACCGGAATACGGCGCTGCGACTGCTCAACGAAGATCACGAGCATCACCGTAACAACGCCGATCAACAGCACGCTGAGGAAGACAGTCCATCCCTGCGTGCGCAGGATCTCACCCAGCGAGCTGGGGAAACCGGCAGCAATCGCCGTGAAGATCAACAGCGACATGCCGTTGCCGACACCGCGCTCAGTGATGAGTTCACCCATCCACATGATGAGGCCGGTACCGGCGGTCAGCGTGATGATGAGCAGAATAATGGTGATGAGGCTGTCGTCCGGGATGATCGGCACCGGACAGTTACCCAGCAATGCACCTGATCGTGCCAGCGACACCAGCGTCGTGGCGTTCAACAGCCCGAGGGCGATTGTCAGATAGCGCGTGTACTGGGTCAGCTGTGCCTGGCCCTGTGCGCCTTCCTGATGCAGTTCCTGGAAGCGTGGGATGACCACACGGAGCAGCTGAGTGATGATGCTGGCCGTGATGTAGGGCATGATCCCGAGAGCAAAGATGGACACCTGCAGCAGCGCACCGCCGCTGAAAAGGTTCACGAACTGGTAGAGGCCGCCCTCTGTGTTGCCGAGCTGCAAACACTGCTGCACGTTGCCGTAGTCAACACCGGGCGCCGGGATGAACGCACCCAAACGGAAAATGGTGATGATTCCCAGCGTGAACAACAGCTTGCGCCGCAAGTCTGGCGTCCGGAAAGCCCGGCCAATAGCGCTAAGCAAGCGTCCTCCTGAATAAGTCTTAGTGGCCCTTCACGGGCAATACACACCAACCGAGTCTAACGGGTGGAACCGGGCGCTAGAGAACCCGGGGAATCAATTGAGCCTGTTAACGAAACAAACTCCTGGCGGACCGGGGATCCCGGCCCACCAAGAGTCTAGTTGCTTCATGAGCTAGATCACAGCCGGCTCCCCTGCCGTCGTCGTCCTGATGTCCTAAGGACGAGCCGAACGACGACGGCGGGGATCGATGCTGGGAACTAGAGCGCCGAGACGGATCCGCCTGCGGCGGTGATCTTCTCTGCAGCGCTGGCGGACACGGCATGAACCTTGACGTCCACCTTGACCGAGAGGTCGCCCGTTCCCAGCACCTTGACGAGCTGGTTCTTGCGCACTGCGCCCTTGGCGATCAGGCTGTCCACGGACACCTCACCGCCTTGGGGGTACAGCTCGTTGAGCTTGTCCAGGTTCACTACCTGGTACTCAACGCGGAACGGGTTCTTGAACCCACGCAGCTTCGGCAGGCGCATGTGCAGCGGCAGCTGCCCACCCGCGAATCCTGCCTTGACCGAGTAGCGCGCCTTGGTGCCCTTGGTGCCACGGCCTGCAGTCTTACCCTTGGAACCTTCACCGCGACCAACGCGGGTCTTTGCGGTTTTGGCTCCGGGGGCGGGACGAAGGTGGTGTACCTTCAGCGCGTGGACGCGGGGCGTGCTCTCAGCAGTTTCCTGAGCAGCAGCAGCCTTGGCAGCAGGCTTGCGGGCCGGCTTCTTCTCGGTGGATTCCTCCACCGTCTTCTTCTCTGCCATTACTTGGCCTCCTCAACCTTCACGAGGTGCGGAACCGTGTTGACCATGCCTACGGTCACTGCGTCAGCGTTGCGGACAACGGTGTGTCCGATCCGCTTCAGACCGAGTGAACGAAGGGTGTCGCGCTGGTTCTGCTTACCGCCAATGACGGACTTGATCTGGGTGATTTCCAGCTTCGCTGAGCTGACAACCACGCGCTTTGGTGTAATAGCAGTCATTACGCACCTGCCTTCTGATCCTGCATAGCGCGCAGCATCGACGTGGAAGCGACCTGGTCGAGCGGCAGACCACGGCGCGCAGCCACTGCCTGCGGCTCTTCGAGCCTCTTCAGCGCGTCAACAGTTGCGTGAACAATGTTGATGGCGTTCGAGGAACCCAGGGACTTGGACAGGACGTCGTGGATACCGACGCATTCCAGAACGGCGCGCACCGGACCACCGGCGATTACACCGGTACCGGGAGATGCGGGACGCAGGAGTACGACGCCGGCCGCTGCCTCACCCTGAACCAGGTGGGGAACGGTGCCGCCGATGCGGGGAACCTTGAAGAAGGACTTCTTGGCTTCCTCTACGCCCTTGGCGATAGCCGAGGGAACTTCCTTGGCCTTGCCGTAGCCGACACCGACCATGCCGTTGCCGTCGCCGACAACAACGAGTGCGGTGAAGCTGAATCGCCGGCCGCCCTTGACGACCTTCGATACGCGGTTGATCGACACCACGCGCTCAACGAACTTGTCTTTGTCATCGCGACCACCGTCACGACCGCCACGACCGCCGTCGCGACCGCCACGACCGCCGTCGCGTCCGCCGCGCTCTCCACGGCGACCGCCACCGCCGCGGCGATCGTCAGTAGCTGACGCCGTCTCGGTGGAACCGGCCGCGGGAGCAACAGTCGCAGCCTCCTCAGCCTTTGCAGTATTCAATGAGGCTTCCTTTGCGTTGTTCTGCTCGGTCACAGTGCCAGCCCACCTTCACGTGCGCCGTCTGCGATTGCGGCAACCCGGCCGTGGTACTTGTTACCACCACGGTCGAATACGACTGCCTCAATGCCCGCAGCCTTTGCCCGCTCAGCAACGAGCTCGCCAACGCGCTTGGCCTTGGCGGTCTTGTCGCCGTCGAACGAACGCAGGTCCGCCTCGAGGGTCGAAGCCGATGCGACAGTCATGCCCTTGGTGTCGTCGACAACCTGCACGAAGATGTGACGGGCTGAACGGTTGACTACCAGACGGGGACGAACAGCCGTACCGGTGATGCGCTTGCGGACCCGAAGGTGGCGCCGCCCGCGCTGGGCGGACTTGCTCTTCGACGTGCGCTTCTTGTTGATGCTCAGTGTCATGGTTACTTACCAGCCTTTCCGACCTTGCGGCGAATAATTTCGCCCGCGTAGCGGATGCCCTTGCCCTTATAGGGATCCGGACGGCGCAGCTTGCGGATGTTCGCAGCAACTTCGCCGACCTGCTGCTTGTTGATGCCGGAGACGGACACCTTGGTGGGGCTGTCCACGGTGAGCGTGATGCCCTCCGGGGCCTTCACGGCCACGGGGTGGCTGTAGCCCAGTGCGAACTCCAGGTCTGAACCCTTGGCCTGCACACGGTAACCGGTGCCGACAATCTCAAGGTTCTTCTTGTAGCCCTCGGTCACTCCAACGATCATGTTGGAGATCAGGGTGCGGGTCAGGCCGTGCAGCGAACGCGCTTCGCGCTCGTCATTCGGGCGGGAGACGGTGATGGTGCTTTCCTCAAGCGATACCTGGATGGGGCTGGCTACAGAGTGGCTCAGCTCGCCCTTGGATCCCTTGACGGACACAACACTGCCGTCAACCTTGACCTCAACGCCTGCGGGCACGGTGATGGGGAGACGTCCAATACGTGACATGTTTCTCTTTCCCTTTCCCGCTACCAGACGTAGGCGAGGACTTCCCCACCTACACCCTTCTTGGCTGCCTGGCGGTCTGTGAGCAGACCGGAGGACGTGGACAGGATGGCAATGCCCAGTCCGCCCAGTACGTGCGGCAGATTGGTGGACTTTGCGTAGACGCGCAGGCCCGGCTTGGAGATGCGCCGGATGCCCGCGATGGAGCGCTGACGGTCGGGACCGAACTTGAGGTCGATCGTGAGCTTCTTGCCCACCTCAGCCTCTTCTTCCTTCCAGCCGCCGATGTAACCTTCGGCCTTCAGGATGTCGGCAACGCGTGCCTTCAGCTTGCTGTATGGCATGGACACGGTGTCGTGGTATGCCGAGTTGGCGTTGCGGAGACGCGTAAGCATGTCTGCAACTGGATCTGTCATTGTCATTGGGCTCTAGCCCTTCCTCGGAACGGTTTCCGCTACTCCGGTGAGAATCAGCATCAGCTGGTCAGACCCCGGAACGGACCTGCAACGTAGTTGAATTAGTCTTCGGATTTGAACGGGAAGCCGAGCGCCTTGAGCAGGGCGCGGCCTTCGGCGTCAGTCTTGGCAGTGGTCACAACGGTGATGTCCATGCCGCGGACACGGTCAATCTTGTCCTGGTCGATCTCGTGGAACATTGACTGCTCCGTGAGACCGAAGGTGTAGTTGCCGTTGCCGTCGAACTGGCGCCCGTTGAGGCCGCGGAAGTCGCGGATACGGGGCAGTGCCAGTGAGACCAGGCGGTCGACGAATTCCCACATGCGATCTCCACGCAGAGTTGCGTGTGCACCGATCGGCATTCCTTCGCGGAGCTTGAACTGCGCGATGGACTTCCGTGCCTTGGTGACCTGCGGCTTCTGGCCGGTGATCTGGGTGAGGTCGCGGACCGCACCGTCGATAAGCTTGGAGTCCTTCGCGGCATCTCCAACACCCATGTTCACAACGACCTTGACCAGCCGGGGAACCTGGTTGACGTTGCTGTAGCTGAATTCCTCCAGCAGCGTCGACTTGATTTCCGATGCGTAGCGGGCCTTGAGGCGGGGGGTGATCTTTGTTTCTACGGCTTCAGCAGTCATTACAGATCCTTCCCTGATGCCTTGGCGACGCGGATGCGGACCGTGCGCTCACGGCCGTCCCGCTCCACGGTTTCGGTGCGGTAGCCGACTCGGGTGGGCTTCTTGCTCTCCGGGTCTACCACTGCGACGTTACTGATGTGGATGGAAGCCTCAACGGTCTCGATGCCACCGGTCTGGGTGCCGCGCTGCGTCTGCCCAGCCTTGGTGTGCTTCGTGATGCGGTTGATGCCTTCGACCAGTACACGGTTGCTCTCAGGGAATACCTTGAGGACCTTGCCCTGCTTGCCGCGGTCTCCGCCGCGCTCCTGCTTGGCACCGGTGATGACCTGAACGAGGTCACCCTTCTTGATCTTCAGCTTCGATCGGGTCTGAGCCATGACTACAGCACCTCCGGGGCCAGTGAAATGATCTTCATGAAGCGCTTGTCGCGGAGTTCGCGACCGACCGGACCGAAGATACGGGTACCACGGGGATCGCCGTCAGCCTTGAGGATCACGGCAGCGTTCTCGTCGAACTTGATGTAGGAACCATCCGCACGGCGGCGTTCCTTCTTGGTGCGGACGATGACGGCCTTGACCACATCGCCCTTCTTGACGTTCCCACCAGGGATGGCGTCTTTGACGGTGGCGACGATTACGTCGCCAATTCCTGCGTAGCGACGTCCGGATCCACCGAGAACACGAATGGTAAGGATTTCCTTAGCACCGGTGTTGTCGGCGATCTTGAGTCGCGACTCTTGCTGAATCACTATCTACTCCTTGCGTCGCGCCGGTTCTCAGACCGAAATAATGCATACGGAATGAGCCTTGCGGAACGGTTGATCGGGGTGTCTCTGGACCCACCTGGATTTTGCCAGGGATGAGCCTAAACGCCCGTGCCCGAGGCATTTACCTCCCAGGCGCCGCAGCGCAGGGAAGTACTATGCCGGAGCACGATTGTTTACGAGGTTTCATGCTGACGCTCGAGGTGTACAGACCAAATCTGCACGGAAGGCGCCATACAAACTCAATATCCTAGCACGTATTGAAACGCAAACAGTCCCCCGTTCCGCGAGGAACGAGGGACTGCCGTTGTCGACGAGTCGACAGAGCTTGCCTTTGCGGCCTTACTTGGCCTTTTCCAGGATCTCCACCAGGCGCCACCGCTTGGTAGCGGACAGCGGGCGGGTCTCGCTGATCAGAACCATATCGCCGATGCCGGCGCTGTTCTGCTCATCGTGGACCTTGACCTTGGAGCTGCGGCGCAGGACCTTGCCGTAGAGGGCGTGCTTAACACGATCCTCAACCTGCACGACAACCGTCTTGTCCATCTTGTCCGACACGACGTAGCCGCGGCGGGTCTTACGGTGACCGCGGGCGTCAGCCTCTACAGTGCCGTTCTTCTCTTCACTCATTTGGCATCCTCCTCAGAAGCCTGTGTTTCCACGGACTTTTCGTCCTTTGTGGAGGCAGCCTTGGAACCCTTCGATTTCTTGCCGGCCTTTTCAGTCTTCGCTTCTTCTACCGGGGCTACGACGTCGGGCCGCAGTCCCAGCTCGCGCTCACGCAGCACGGTGTAGATGCGGGCGATATCCCGCTTCACCGAGCGCAGGCGGCCGTGGTTTTCAAGCTGACCGGTGGCTGACTGGAAGCGCAGGTTGAACAGCTCTTCCTTAGCCTTGGCGAGTTCCTCCACCAGACGGTCCTTATCGAACCCATCCAGCTGGTCGGTTGCCAGTTCCTTTGAACCGAGTGCCATGACTATTCACCACCCTCACGACGCACGATACGTGCCTTCAACGGCAGCTTATGGATCGCCAGGCGCAGGGCCTCGCGAGCTACCTCTTCATTGACACCGGAGAGTTCAAAGAGAACGCGCCCCGGCTTGACGTTGGCGACCCACCACTCAGGGGAACCCTTACCGGAACCCATACGGGTTTCAGCAGGCTTCTTGGTCAGCGGACGGTCAGGGTAGATGTTGATCCACACCTTTCCGCCACGCTTGATGTGACGGGTCATTGCGATACGCGCAGATTCGATCTGGCGGTTGGTGACGTATGCCGGGCTCAGAGCCTGGATACCCCACTCACCGAAGCTGACCTCCGTGCCGCCGGTAGCAGCGCCCGAACGACCGGGGTGGTGCTGCTTACGGAACTTCACTCGACGTGGGATAAGCATTTAAGCCTGTCCTCCTTCCGCTGCAGCAGCGGACTCAGCCGGTGCGGACTCGGCGGGAGCAGCGTTAGCTTCACCCTGACCTGCACCGCGATCGGTATTACGACGACGACGGTCGCCTCCGCGATCGCCGCCGCGGTCAGCGCCGGCAGGGCCACGGCCCGGACGGTCTCCGCCACCACGGCCACGCGACGGTGCTGCGGCAGCCTGGGCTGCGAGCTCCTTGGCGGTGACGTCGCCCTTGTAGATCCATACCTTCACGCCGATGCGGCCGAAGGTGGTCTTGGCTTCGAAGAAGCCGTAGTCGATGTTCGCGCGGAGGGTGTGCAGGGGCACACGGCCTTCGCGGTAGAACTCCGAGCGGCTCATTTCCGCGCCGCCGAGGCGGCCGGAGCACTGTACGCGGATGCCCTTGGCACCGGCACGCTGTGCCGACTGCATGGCCTTCTTCATTGCGCGGCGGAAGGCCACACGTGAAGAGAGCTGCTCAGCTACGCCCTGGGCAACCAGCTGCGCCTCGATCTCGGGGTTCTTGACCTCGAGGATGTTCAGCTGAACCTGCTTGCCGGTGAGCTTCTCGAGCTCGCCGCGGATGCGATCCGCTTCGGCGCCGCGGCGGCCGATGACGATACCCGGGCGAGCCGTGTGGATATCCACACGAACGCGGTCGCGGGTGCGCTCGATCTCAACCTTGGCGATGCCGGCGCGGTCCATGCCTGTGGACATGAGCTGACGGATCTTGATGTCCTCGCGGACGAAGTCCTTGTAGCGCTGGCCCGGCTTGTTGCTGTCAGCAAACCAGTGTGACCGGTGGTCAGTGGTGATGCCGAGTCGGAACCCGTGCGGGTTTACTTTCTGTCCCACTTAGCGAGCCTCCACTTTCTCAGGGGTAGCGACTACCACAGTGACGTGGCTGGTCCGCTTCTTGATCTGAAATGCACGACCCTGAGCTCGCGGCTGGAACCGCTTCATGGTCGGGCCTTCATCAACAAACGCTTCGCTGATGATGAGGTCGCCTTCGTCGAACGCCACGCCGTCGCGGTCCGCGAGGACCCGTGCGTTGGCGATCGCCGACTGTACTACCTTGAAAACCGGCTCCGAAGCTGCCTGGGGGGCAAACTTCAGGATTGCCAGAGCCTCATTCGCTTGCTTACCACGAACAAGGTTGACGACGCGCCGGGCCTTCATAGGCGTTACGCGCAGATGACGCGCAATAGCCTTGGCTTCCATTGCTTTCCTTCTCTCGTCTTAGCCGTAGAAACAGGCGCCTTAGCGGCGCTTGCCCTTGCGGTCGTCCTTCACATGGCCGCGGAATGTCCGCGTGGGAGCGAATTCGCCGAGCTTGTGCCCGACCATCGACTCGGTGACAAACACCGGAATGTGCTTGCGCCCGTCATGCACGGCAATGGTGTGGCCGAGCATGTCCGGGATGATCATGGAACGGCGGGACCACGTCTTGATGACGTTCTTGGTGCCCTTCTCGTTCTCGCGGTCCACCTTGACGAACAGGTGCTGATCGACGAAGGGGCCTTTCTTCAGGCTGCGTGGCATGTTTCCAGGCTCCTATCGCTTGTTCTTGCCGGAACGACGGCGACGCACAATGAGCGAGTCGCTTTCTTTGTTGGGACGGCGGGTACGGCCTTCGGCCTTACCGTTCGGGTTGACCGGGTGACGTCCACCGGAGGTCTTGCCTTCACCACCACCGTGCGGGTGATCGACAGGGTTCATCGCAACACCGCGGACGGTCGGGCGAACGCCCTTCCAGCGCATGCGGCCTGCCTTGCCCCAGTTGATGTTCGACTGCTCGGCATTGCCGACCTCGCCGATGGTGGCGCGGCAGCGCACATCAACGTTGCGGATTTCACCGGACGGCAGGCGAAGCTGCGCGAAGCGGCCTTCCTTGGCAACGAGCTGGACCGATGCCCCTGCGGAACGTGCCATCTTGGCACCGCCGCCGGGACGAAGCTCAACAGCGTGAATAACAGTACCCACGGGGATGTTGCGCATCGGCAGGTTGTTGCCGGGCTTGATGTCGGCGCCGGGGCCGGCCTCAACATTGTCACCCTGCTTCAGCTTGTTCGGCGCGATGATGTAGCGCTTCGTGCCGTCGATGTAGTGCAGGAGTGCAATGCGGGCGGTGCGGTTGGGATCGTATTCGATCTCAGCGACGCGCGCGTTGACACCGTCCTTGTCATGACGACGGAAGTCGATGAGACGGTACTGACGCTTGTGTCCACCACCCTTGTGACGGGTAGTGATCTTTCCGGAGTTGTTACGGCCGCCCTTTTTGGGGAGCGGACGCACCAGGGATTTCTCCGGCGTCGACCGTGTGATTTCTGCGAAGTCGGCAACGCTCGAGCCGCGACGGCCCGGGGTTGTCGGCTTGTATTTACGGATAGCCATTTTTCAGTTCCTCGTTAAAGTGGTCTCCGCTCAGCTGAGCGGACCGCCGAAGATGTCGATCGTGCCTTCTTTGAGGGTGACAATTGCGCGCTTGGTGTCCTTGCGCTGTCCCCATCCGAAGCGGGTGCGCTTACGCTTCCCTACACGGTTGATGGTGTTGATCGAGTCGACCTTGACGGAGAAAATCTTCTCCACGGCCAGCTTGATCTCGGTCTTGTTGGAGCGTGGGTCGACCAGGAAGGTGTACTTTCCTTCGTCGATCAGGCCGTAGCTCTTCTCCGACACGACGGGTGCAATGACGACGTCGCGAGGATCCTTGGTGATGGAGCCACTCACTTGGCGTCCTCCTCAGTTGTGATGTCGGCGTCAGCGGCCTGGGCCGTACCCACAAAGGTGTCGTAGGCAGCTTTCGTGAAGATCACGTCATCCGCTACGAGTACGTCGTAGGTGTTCAGCTGATCCACGTACAGCGTGTGGACCTCAACCAGGTTGCGCACAGACAGTGCGGCCTGATCGTTTGAACGCTCGATGACAACCAGCAGGTTGGGACGCTCCGAGATGCCTCGCAGCGTTGCCATTGCGGCCTTGGTCGAGGGCTTCTCGCCGCCGGCCAGTGACTCGATGACGTGGATACGCCCGTTGCGTGCCCGGTCAGACAGGGCACCGCGCAGGGCCGCAGCCTTCATCTTCTTGGGTGTGCGCTGGCTGTAGTCACGCGGCGTGGGTCCGTGAACCACGCCACCACCGGTCATGTGTGGTGCGCGGATCGAGCCCTGGCGTGCGCGGCCGGTGCCCTTCTGCTTGAACGGCTTGCGGCCGGCTCCGCTGACCTCGGCGCGTGTCTTGGTCTTGTGCGTGCCCTGGCGGGCGGCAGCAAGCTGGGCCACGACGACCTGGTGCAGCAGCGGAACGTTGGTCTGTGCGTCGAAGATCTCGGCGGGGAGATCGACGTTCAGAGTCTTGGTAGCCATGACTTATGCTCCCTTCACGGCGGTGCGTACGAGTACGACCTGTCCGCGGGCGCCGGGGACAGCGCCCTTGATCAGCAGCAGCGACTTCTCGACGTCCACAGCGTGAACGGTGAGGTTCAGCGTGGTCTGGCGAACGGCACCCATACGGCCTGCCATTTTCATACCCTTGAAGACGCGGCTGGGGGTGGAGGCGCCACCGATCGAGCCGGGCTTGCGGTGGTTCTTGTGCGCACCGTGCGAGGCTCCAACGCCGTGGAAGCCGTGACGCTTCATGACGCCCGCGAAGCCCTTGCCCTTGGTCTTGCCGATGACGTCGACCTGCTGGCCGGCTTCGAACAGCTCAACGGAGAGTTCCTGGCCGAGCGAGTAGGAATCGACATCGGATGTACGCAGCTCAACGACGTGGCGGCGAGGCGTGACGCCTGCCTTCTCGAAGTGACCTGCGAGCGGCTTGGTGACCTTGCGCGGATCGATCTGGCCGAAGCCGATCTGGACGGCGCTGTAGCCGTCAGCGGCGGCGGTGCGCAGCTGCGTGATGACGTTGGAGTCAGCCTGCAGGACCGTCACCGGTACGAGGAGGTTGTTTTCATCCCAGACCTGGGTCATGCCGAGCTTGGTAGCCAGCAGTCCCTTGACCTGGCGCGTAAGCGAAGTAGACATAGTTATCTTCTCTCCCTTACAGCTTGATCTCGATGTTCACGTCCGCGGGAAGGTCGAGGCGCATGAGCGAGTCGACGGCCTTGGGCGTGGGGTCAATGATGTCGATCAGACGCTTGTGCGTGCGCATTTCAAAGTGCTCGCGGCTGTCCTTGTACTTGTGCGGCGACCGGATAACGCAGTAAACGTTCTTTTCCGTGGGCAGCGGCACGGGGCCTACTACCGTTGCGCCTGCGCGCGTCACCGTCTCAACGATCTTCCGAGCTGAAACGTCAATGACCTCGTGGTCATACGACTTCAGCCGGATGCGGATCTTTTGTCCCGCCATGGCGTCTCGACTCTCTCTCTTCATGTAGAGCGCCACCGTGCGGTGACGTTCCTGGCTACGTACAATGCGCCTGTTGTTATGGCGCTCCTCCAGCAGACTGAATCCGGATACTTCCGGGTTCCTCACCCTGCCGAGGCTCCGACCCCCGCGCTCGGGCGTGTCGCGTATCTTCTGCAAAAGAAAGCGAAGAATGCCGCATGGAACCGAGCTTGTCGATTGGGGTGGGTTATATTTGGGCCAGCTTCCGCGGCGGATGCGACCCTGCGTCAGGCATTATCCTGACCGGGACTACAGCTCAAACCGCGCGCACAGGCGCTTGAACAACTCATTTAGTCTGCCAGATTATGCAGCACATTGCGAATCCGGCCCTGTGTCAGCTTGCCCACACGCCGTCCCGGTGCTATCGGGAACGCACGCCCTCGCGCTTCAGAGCGAGCTTGGCCAACCGCTCAAGGTCCGCTGGATCACCTTCACGCCAGGCGCGGACCGGGTCAACGGACACCTTCTGAAGCTGGGAGGGCTTCGCAAGGACCAGGGCCCGCAGCGCAAGGAGCTCCATCCCCCCGGCCTCGCGACTCAAACGCCGCGCCCGTGTTGACCGTACAACAAACTGCACCCGGGGAACCAGCCAGAGCGGAATGAGGACCAGAACCGGGAGCAGGAAGATAGCCCACCCCACGACGGCCGCGGCCTGCGCAACCGAGTTCTGCTGGTCCTGGCCGGCATTGACGAAAAACGCGCCGGCTTCCGCAGCACTTAGGAACGGCGCGCTTGCCTGGTCCCCGATGAGGGGCACTCCCCCGATGCGCTCCGCAGCATCACTCATCGAGGAGTGGAAACCGCTTCCGGCATCTTCCATGCCGCGCCCGAACACAGCGAGCCCCGAGACAGCTTCGAAAGTTGCGCGCGAGAAAAGCCAGGCGACGACGACGACAGCTATGGCACATAGATCAGTGAGGACCTGCCAACCGCGCTGCAGGGGGACGCTTGAGTAAATTTGCACCGCATAACTCTACGGCAGAAAGACGAAAGGCCCCGCTGCGTAACGCAGCGGGGCCTTTCCAGGTAGTTCAGGAACTACTTGTTGATCTTGGTAACGCGACCTGATCCAACGGTGCGGCCGCCTTCGCGGATCGCGAAGCCGAGGCCTTCTTCCATGGCGATGGGCTGGATGAGCGCAACTGTCATCTCAGTGTTGTCGCCAGGCATGACCATCTCGGTGCCCTCGGGGAGGGTGATGACACCGGTGACGTCAGTGGTACGGAAGTAGAACTGCGGACGGTAGTTGGAGTAGAACGGGTTGTGACGACCGCCCTCGTCCTTGGCCAGGATGTAGACGTTGGCTTCGAAATCGGTGTGCGGGGTGATCGAACCCGGCTTGACGATAACCTGGCCACGCTCTACGTCTTCGCGCTTGATACCGCGAAGCAGCAGACCACAGTTCTCGCCGGCCCAGGCCTCGTCGAGCTGCTTGTGGAACATCTCGATACCGGTAACCGTGGTCTTCTGGACCGGACGGATTCCGACGATCTCGATTTCCGAGTTGATCTTCAGGGTTCCGCGCTCGGCGCGGCCCGTGACAACGGTTCCACGACCGGTGATAGTGAAAACATCCTCAACCGGCATCAGGAACGGCTTGTCCTTGTCGCGGACGGGGTCCGGAACGCTGTTGTCCACAGCGTCCATCAGGTCCTCGACGGACTTGACCCACTCGGGGTCCCCTTCGAGAGCCTTCAGGCCGGAAACGCGCACCACAGGTGCATCGTCGCCGTCGAAGCCCTGCGCACTGAGCAGCTCGCGAACTTCCATCTCCACGAGGTCGAGCAGTTCCTCATCCTCGACCATGTCGGACTTGTTCAGCGCGACCAGCAGGTAGGGAACACCAACCTGGCGGGCAAGCAGAACGTGCTCGCGGGTCTGGGCCATCGGGCCGTCGGTCGCAGCAACCACAAGGATTGCTCCGTCCATCTGCGCGGCACCGGTGATCATGTTCTTGATGTAGTCAGCGTGGCCGGGAGCGTCTACGTGTGCATAGTGGCGCTTCTCGGTCTGGTACTCAACATGCGAGATGTTGATGGTGATGCCGCGCTGCTTCTCCTCGGGAGCCGAGTCGATGGACGCGAAGTCCCGTGCCTCGTTGAGGTTGGGGTACTTGTCATACAGCACCTTGGAAATGGCAGCCGTCAACGTGGTCTTTCCATGGTCAACGTGACCAATGGTGCCGATGTTAACGTGCGGCTTAGTCCGCTCGAACTTTGCCTTCGCCACGGGTTCCTCCTAGAACGTTTTTAGAAGACTTACTCCCCAGCCACGCTTTTCGCGGCTGAAACTCATGCAAGTCTACTGGGGGCTTTTATTTTGGTGAAATTACTGTCCGGACGAGCCGGGATTACTCTCCGCGAGTCTTCTGGATGATCTCGTCGGCTACTGCCTTCGGGACCTCCGAGTAGCTGTCGAACTGCATTGAGTAGACAGCGCGGCCCTGGGTCTTCGAACGCAGGTCGCCGATGTACCCGAACATGCCGGACAGCGGCACATGCGCCTTGATGACCTTGACACCGCTTGCGTCCTCCATGGACTGCATCTGGCCGCGGCGGGAGTTGAGGTCGCCGATCACATCACCCATGTATTCCTCAGGCGTGCGGACTTCCACCTCCATCAGCGGTTCGAGCAGCACGGGCTTTGCCATGCGGGCAGCTTCCTTGAACGCCATGCGACCGGCGATCTTGAAGGCCATTTCGGAGGAGTCAACATCATGGTATGCGCCGTCAAGCAGCGTTGCCTTGATACCGACCACCGGGTAGCCAGCCAGGATGCCGTCGTTGAGCGCGTCCTGGATGCCGGCATCGACACTCGGGATGTACTCGCGCGGAACGCGGCCACCGGTGACCTTGTTCTCGAAGGCATACATCTCGCCCTCGGACGTGTCCATCGGCTCGATCCTGATCTGGATCTTCGCGAACTGTCCCGATCCACCCGTCTGCTTCTTGTGGGTGTAATCATGCTTCTGCACAGTGCCGCGAATGGTTTCACGGTACGCGACCTGCGGCTTGCCGACATTGGCCTCGACCTTGAACTCACGGCGCATACGGTCCACCAGGATATCCAGGTGAAGCTCGCCCATGCCGGCGATGATGGTCTGGCCAGTGTCCTCGTTGAGGGACACCTGGAAGGTGGGATCCTCAGCCGAAAGCTTCTGGATAGCAGTGGAAAGCTTCTCCTGGTCGCCCTTGGTCTTCGGCTCGATCGCAACCGAGATGACCGGCTCCGGGAAGCTCATCGACTCGAGGACGATCTGGTTGGCCGAATCAGACAGGGTGTCACCGGTGGTGGTGTCCTTCAGTCCGATTGCCGCGTAGATGTGACCAGCGAAGGCTTCGTCAACCGGAATTTCCTTGTTGGCGTGCATCTGGAACAGCTTTCCGATGCGCTCCTTCTTACCCTTGGTCGAGTTCACAACCTGCGTGCCGGCCGTGACATGCCCGGAGTACACCCGGACGAACGTCAGCTGACCGAAGAACGGGTGGGTTGCAACCTTGAATGCCAGCGCCGAGAAGGGTTCCTCGGTGCTCGGCTGGCGCGTCAGCGCGGTCTCCTCGTCGCGGGGATCGTGCCCGACCATGGGAGGCACATCCAGCGGGGAAGGCAGGTAGTCGATGACGGCGTCGAGCATCGGCTGAACTCCGCGGTTCTTGAAGGCAGAGCCGCACAGTACCGGGTAGATCTCCGAGTTGATGGTCAACTTACGGATACCGGCCTTCAGCTCCTCGATGGTGGGCTCTTCGCCCTCGAGGTACTTGTTCATCAGCTCATCGGAAGACTCAGCAACGGCCTCGACCAGGGCTGCGCGGTATTCCTCAGCCTTGGCCTGGAGGTCAGCCGGGATCTCCTGGATCTCATACTTGGCGCCCATGGTCACGTCACCCTTGGAGTCACCGGGCCAGACAAGTGCACGCATGTACAGCAGGTCGACAACGCCGATGAAGTCATTCTCGGCGCCGATCGGCAGCTGCATGACGAGCGGCTTCGCGCCCAGGCGGCTGATGATGGTGTCCACGGTGAAGTAGAAGTCAGCGCCCAGCTTGTCCATCTTGTTGACGAAGCAGATGCGGGGCACTTCATACTTGTCCGCCTGGCGCCAGACGGTTTCGGACTGGGGCTCTACGCCCTCCTTGCCGTCGAACACAGCGACTGCGCCGTCGAGGACGCGCAGGGAGCGCTCAACCTCAACGGTGAAGTCGACGTGACCGGGGGTGTCAATGATGTTGATCTGGTTCTGTTCCCAGAAGCAGGTCACCGCGGCACTGGTGATGGTGATGCCGCGCTCTTTTTCCTGTTCCATCCAGTCGGTCGTTGAAGCGCCGTCGTGCGTTTCGCCGATCTTGTGGTTGACACCCGTGTAGAACAGGATGCGCTCGGTAGTAGTGGTCTTGCCGGCATCAATGTGGGCCATGATGCCGATATTGCGGACCTTGTTGAGGTCGGTAAGCACGTCCTGTGCCACGGTGTCTCCCTTATCTAAGGTGGAGTTCTGCTGGACCGCCGGTCCCCCGCACCGCCGAAGCGGTAGGAAGGACCGGCAGCGCGATTACCAGCGGTAGTGAGCGAAGGCCTTGTTGGACTCGGCCATCTTGTGCGTGTCTTCGCGGCGCTTCACAGCGGCACCCAGACCGTTTGAAGCGTCGAGGATCTCGTTCTGGAGACGCTCGGTCATGGTCTTCTCGCGGCGGGCCTTCGAGTAGCCAACCAGCCAGCGGAGGGCCAGGGCGGTGGAACGGCCCGGCTTGACCTCCACGGGAACCTGGTACGTGGCTCCACCGACACGGCGGGAGCGAACCTCAAGGCTTGGCTTGACGTTCTCCATGGCCTTCTTGAGAGCTGCCACGGGATCGCCGCCGGACTTGGCACGGGCACCTTCGAGTGCGCCGTAGACGATGCGCTCGGCGGTGGACTTCTTGCCGTCAACGAGCACCTTGTTGATCAACTGCGTGACCAGGGGGGATCCGTAAACGGGATCTACAACGAGCGGCCGCTTGGGGGCCGGGCCCTTACGAGGCATATTACTTCTTCTCCATCTTTGCGCCGTAGCGGCTGCGAGCCTGCTTGCGGTTCTTCACGCCCTGGGTATCCAGTGCGCCACGGACAATCTTGTAACGCACACCGGGGAGGTCCTTCACACGACCGCCGCGCACGAGCACGATGGAGTGCTCCTGGAGGTTGTGGCCGACACCCGGGATGTAGGCGGTTACTTCGATGCCGCCGTTGAGGCGAACACGTGCGACCTTCCGCAGAGCCGAGTTCGGCTTCTTCGGGGTGGTGGTGTAGACACGGGTGCAGACACCGCGCTTCATGGGGCTGCCCTGCAGTGCGGGCGCCTTGGTCTTGGAGACCTTAGGTGACCGGCCCTTACGGACCAGCTGGTTAATGGTAGGCACTTCTCAGTTCTCCGTATGTTGTCTCGAGATCAGATCTCTGCTGACTCCGCATCGCACCGCCGGCGCGCGGCCGGTTGGCGAATCAGAGCTTGTCAGTCGTTTGGCGTGCCTACGCGAGATAAGAGTAAAACGACCGTAGGCGTGCAAAAATGTGGCATTCGTTGTACAAGTTCCCTACAACACGGAGATACGTCGAAGACTCAAGCCGAAGACGCCGATCCACTGCCACACAAACAATTCCCGACAAGTCTAACAGATTGGGCGTCGTGACTGGAACGGCATGGTAAAGGGGCCCGGACTGCAGTGGAATCTGCTGTCCGGGCCCCTTCACTCACTCAGGAAGGAAACGTCTCCTAGCGGAAGTCGCTCGATCCCATGTCATAGTCATCCAGCGGGATGGCATGGAACTCAGGGCTGAGTCCGCCGTCGACACCTGCATAGTCAAAGTCGCTGAACGCGCTCGGACCGGTGAACAGGTTGGCCTTGGCTTCCTCGGTGGGCTCGACCGTGATCTTCGTGTAGCGGTCCAGGCCGGTGCCGGCCGGGATGAGCTTACCGATGATCACGTTCTCCTTCAGGCCGAGCAGCGGATCACTCTTGCCTTCCATGGCGGCCTGCGTGAGGACACGCGTGGTCTCCTGGAAGGAAGCGGCTGACAGCCAGGACTCCGTGGCGAGGGAGGCCTTGGTGATACCCATGAGCTCGGGCCTGCCTGAAGCAGGCTTCTTGCCCTCGGACACCACGCGGCGGTTCTCGTTCTCGAACCGGCGACGCTCGGCCAGCTCACCCGGGAGCAGGTCCGAGTCCCCGGACTCGATGACCGTGACGCGCCGCAGCATCTGCCGGACGATGACTTCCACGTGCTTGTCGTGGATGCCGACGCCTTGGCTGCGGTACACGCGCTGAACCTCGTCCACCAGGAATTCCTGTGCCTTGCGCGGGCCGAGGATGCGGAGGATCTGCTTGGGATCAACCGCACCGAAGACGAGCTGCTGGCCAACCTCGACGTGATCGCCGTCGGCTACCAGCAGGCGGGCACGCCGCAGTACCGGGTAGGCGATCTCTTCGGAGCCGTCGTCCGGAGTGACCACGAGGCGCAACTGCTTCTCTGCGTCCTCGATGGTGACCCGTCCGGCGACCTCGGAGATCGGCGCGACACCCTTGGGTGTACGCGCTTCGAAGAGCTCCTGGATACGGGGCAGACCCTGGGTGATGTCTTCCGCCGATGCAACACCACCGGTGTGGAAGGTACGCATGGTCAACTGCGTGCCCGGCTCACCGATGGACTGCGCAGCAATGATGCCGACTGCTTCACCGATGTCCACGGTCTTGCCGGTGGCCAGCGAACGGCCGTAGCACAGTGCGCAGGTACCGACACTGGACTCACACGTCAGGACCGAGCGGACCTTGATGTCCGTCACTCCAGCCGCAAACAGCTTGCCGATCAGCACGTCGCCGACGTCGGAGGCAGCAGGAGCCAACACCTCGCCCTTGGAATCAACGACGTCGGTGGCCAGCGTGCGCGCGTAAGCCGAGTTCTCGACTTCCTCATGCAGGACGAGCTCGCCGTCGTGATTCGGTACAGCGATGGTGACATTCAGACCGCGCTCGGTACCGCAATCGTCCTCGCGGACGATTACGTCCTGGGACACGTCCACGAGACGACGGGTCAGGTAACCCGAGTTCGCGGTACGCAGAGCGGTATCGGCGAGACCCTTACGGGCACCGTGCGTGGCGATGAAGTACTCCAGAACCGACAGGCCCTCACGGTAGGAGGACTTGATCGGACGCGGGATGATCTCACCCTTGGGGTTTGCCACCAGGCCACGGATACCGGCGATCTGACGAACCTGCAGCCAGTTACCACGGGCGCCGGAAGACACCATGCGGTTGATGGTGTTGTCCTTCGGCATTGCACCGCGCATGGACTCGGCTACCTCGTTGGTTGCCTTGTTCCAGATGTCGATCAGTTCCTGACGGCGTTCCTCATCAGCGATGAGGCCCTTGTCGAACTGCGACTGCACCTTGGCTGCCTGCGTCTCGTAGCCCTCCATGATTCCGGCCTTGTTGATCGGCGCGGAGATGTCGGAGATGGCCACGGTCACGCCTGAACGGGTTGCCCAGTAGAAACCGGCGTCCTTCAGGTTGTCCAGCGTTGCCGCGGTGACGACCTTCGGGTAGCGCTCGGCGAGATCGTTCACGATCGTGGAGAGCTCACCCTTGTCAGCGACCTTGTCCACCCAGGGGTAATCCTCAGGCAGGGTGTCGTTGAACAGGACCTGGCCGAGCGAGGTTTCGATCAGCGCCGGAGTGCCTTCTTCCCAGCCTTCGGGGGCTGTGGTGTCAGGACCCGGAATGAAGTGCGGAACACGGATCTTCACGACCGAGTTCAGGTGCAGCTCGCCGGAATCGAAGGCCATGATCGCCTCAGCCGGGCTGGAGAAGATACGTCCCTCCCCTGCCGAACCCTCACGCTTGGTGGTCAGGTGGTGCAGACCGATGATCATGTCCTGCGAAGGAAGGGTCACCGGACGGCCGTCCGAAGGCTTCAGGATGTTGTTCGAGGACAGCATCAGGATGCGTGCCTCAGCCTGGGCCTCCGGGCTCAGCGGCAGGTGCACTGCCATCTGGTCGCCGTCGAAGTCAGCGTTGAACGCGCCACAGACCAGCGGGTGAAGCTGAAGGGCCTTGCCTTCAACCAGCTGCGGCTCGAACGCCTGGATGCCGAGACGGTGCAGGGTAGGCGCACGGTTCAGCAGCACGGGGTGCTCGGTGATGATCTCTTCAAGGACATCCCAGACCTGCGGGCGGTAACGCTCAACCATGCGCTTCGCGCTCTTGATGTTCTGAGCGTGGTTGAGGTCAACCAGGCGCTTCATCACGAACGGCTTGAAGAGCTCCAGCGCCATCTGCTTGGGCAGACCACACTGGTGCAGCTTCAGCTGCGGACCGACGACGATGACCGAACGGCCCGAGTAGTCGACGCGCTTGCCAAGGAGGTTCTGGCGGAAGCGGCCCTGCTTGCCCTTGAGCATGTCAGAGAGCGACTTCAGCGGGCGGTTGCCCGGCCCGGTGACCGGACGGCCGCGGCGGCCATTGTCGAACAGCGAGTCCACAGCTTCCTGCAGCATGCGCTTTTCGTTGTTGACGATGATCTCCGGCGCGCCCAGGTCCAGCAGGCGCTTCAGGCGGTTGTTGCGGTTGATCACGCGGCGGTACAGGTCGTTCAGGTCGGAGGTCGCGAAGCGGCCACCGTCCAGCTGAACCATCGGGCGCAGTTCCGGCGGGATCACCGGTACGGCATCGAGCACCATGCCCAGCGGGCTGTTGGTGGTGGTCAGGAACGCGTTGACAACCTTCAGGCGCTTCAGGGCGCGGGTCTTGCGCTGGCCCTTGCCATTCTGGATGATGTCGCGGAGCAGCGCGGCCTCAGCCTGCATGTCGAAGTTCTCGAGGCGCTTCTTGATAGCCTCGGCTCCCATGGAGCCCTCGAAGTACAGACCGTAGCGGTCGCGGAGCTCACGGTAGAGGCCCTCGTCACCTTCGAGGTCTGCAACCTTGAGGGTCTTGAAGCGGTCCCAGACCTGCTCGAGGCGCTCGATCTCAGCATCCGCACGCTTGCGGAGGTTCGCCATCTGGCGGTCCGCCGAGTCACGTGCCTTCTTCTTGTCCGCAGCCTTGGCGCCTTCACCCTCAAGACGGGCAAGCTCGTCCTCGAGGTCGCGGGCGATGGCAGCGATGTCGGAGTCCCGCTGGTCGACGAGCTGCTTCTTCTCGAGGTCGTGTTCGGCCTGGAGGTTAGGCAGTTCGGCGTGACGGTTCTCCTCGTCCACCGAGGTGATCATGTAGGCGGCGAAATAGATGACCTTTTCCAGGTCTTTCGGTGCCAAATCAAGGAGGTAGCCAAGACGCGACGGAACGCCCTTGAAGTACCAGATGTGTGTCACGGGAGCGGCCAGCTCGATGTGGCCCATGCGCTCACGGCGCACCTTGGCACGGGTGACCTCAACGCCACACCGCTCACAGATGATTCCCTTGAAACGCACGCGCTTGTACTTGCCGCAGTAGCATTCCCAGTCACGCGATGGGCCGAAGATCTTCTCGCAGAAGAGTCCGTCCTTCTCAGGCTTGAGGGTGCGGTAGTTGATGGTTTCCGGCTTCTTGACTTCGCCGTACGACCAACCGCGGATCTCTTCCGCGGTGGCCAGGCCGATTCGCATGTGGCCGAATGAGGATTCGCTGGACATATGGTCCCTGTCTCTCTTTATTCTCTAAATTCACAAAGTCTTATGGGTGCGGGGCGAGGAGGGGTGCACCGAACCGGCGTTCAATCGAACGCCGGCTCGGCGCTGTGAAAGCTAAACCTCTTCGACGGAACTCGGCTCGGCCCGTGAGAGGTCGATGCCCAGCTCTTCCGCGGCCCGGAAGACTTCTTCATCCGAGTCACGCATCTCGATCGTGGTGCCGTCCGTGGAAAGTACTTCCACGTTCAGGCACAGCGACTGCATTTCCTTGATCAGAACCTTGAAGGATTCCGGAACACCCGGCTCGGGGATGTTCTCGCCCTTGACGATTGCCTCGTACACCTTGACGCGTCCGTGGATGTCATCAGACTTGATGGTCAGGAGTTCCTGCAGCGTGTAAGCCGCACCGTAAGCCTCGAGGGCCCACACTTCCATCTCACCGAAGCGCTGGCCGCCGAACTGCGCCTTACCACCCAGCGGCTGCTGCGTGATCATCGAGTACGGGCCGGTGGACCGGGCGTGAATCTTGTCATCCACCAGGTGGTGGAGCTTCAGGATGTACATGTAGCCAACGGAGATCGGATCCGGGAACGGCTCGCCGGAGCGGCCGTCGAACATGCGTGCCTTGCCGGACTCGCCGATGAGGCGGTGTCCGTCGCGGGTGACGTTCGTGGAACCAAGAAGACCGACGATCTCGTCCTCGGTAGCGCCGTCGAACACTGGTGTTGCGACGGTGGTGGTGTCAATCTCCCGGGGAAGGTTCGGAAGGTTCTTGAGCCACTCGGGCTCGCCCTCGATCTTCCAGCCCTGCTTGGCAGCCCATCCAAGGTGGATCTCGAGGACCTGGCCGACGTTCATACGGCCCGGAACACCCAGCGGGTTCAGGACGATATCGACAGGGGTTCCGTCCTCGAGGAACGGCATGTCCTCGATCGGCAGGATCTTGGAGATGACGCCCTTGTTGCCATGACGGCCGGCCAGCTTGTCGCCGTCCGTGATCTTGCGCTTCTGGGCAACGTAGACGCGCACCAGCTGGTTGACGCCCGGGGGCAGCTCGTCGTCATTGTCGCGGTCGAAGATGCGGACACCGATGACCGTGCCGGATTCCCCGTGGGGAACCTTCAGCGATGTGTCGCGAACCTCGCGGCTCTTCTCGCCGAAGATGGCACGCAGCAGGCGCTCTTCCGGGGTCAGTTCCGTTTCACCCTTGGGGGTAACACGGCCAACCAGGATGTCGCCGGCCTCGACCTCCGCACCGATGTGGATGATGCCGCGCTCATCGAGCGCGCCAAGCACCTCTTCGGAGACGTTCGGGATGTCGCGGGTGATTTCCTCGGCACCAAGCTTGGTGTCGCGGGCGTCAACCTCGTGCTCCTCGATGTGGATCGAGGTCAGGACATCGTCGGAGACGATGCGCTGGGACAGGATGATCGCGTCCTCGAAGTTGTGGCCTTCCCAGGACATGAACGCAACGAGCATGTTCTTGCCGAGCGCGAGCTCGCCCTGGTCCGTGGAGGGACCGTCCGCGATGATCGTGTTGTACTCGACGCGGTCGCCCTCGCCAACCAGCACACGCTGGTTGTAGGCGTTGCCCTGGTTGGAGCGCGCGAACTTCATGATCGGGTAGTTGGTCTCGGTGCCGTCATCATTCAGGACGGTCACCAGATCAGCCGATACCTCTGACACCACACCAGCTTTGTTGGCCGTTACGGCGTCACCGGCGTCAACGGCGGCGTTCCGCTCCATACCGGTGCCCACGAGGGGCCGCTCGGAACGGAGCAGGGGCACGGCCTGACGCTGCATGTTCGCACCCATGAGGGCGCGGTTGGCGTCGTCGTGCTCCAGGAACGGGATCATCGCGGTTGCGACGGACACCATCTGGCGCGGGGAGACATCCATGTACTCAACGTCGGCGGCTTCGACGAGAACGGGCTCGCCTGAACCACCACGGGTACGCACGAGGACCATGTCCTCTTCGAACTTGTTATTCGAATCGAGCGGCGCGTTTGCCTGGGCAATCAGCCGCTCAACCTCGTCGTCTGCCGTGAGGTAGTCGATCTGGTCGGTGACGACGCCGTTCTCAACCTTGCGGTACGGGGTCTCGATGAAACCGAAGGTGTTGATCCGGCCGTAGGATGCCAGCGAGCCGATCAGGCCGATGTTCGGGCCTTCAGGAGTTTCGATCGGGCACATGCGGCCGTAGTGGGACGGGTGAACGTCACGGACCTCCATGCCGGCGCGGTCACGGGAAAGACCACCCGGGCCCAGCGCGGACAGGCGGCGCTTGTGCGTCAGTCCGGCGAGCGGGTTGTTCTGGTCCATGAACTGCGATAGCTGGGAAGTTCCGAAGAATTCCTTGATCGCAGCGACAACCGGGCGGATGTTGATCAGGGTCTGCGGCGTGATCGCCTCGACGTCCTGGGTGGTCATCCGCTCGCGGACAACGCGCTCCATACGGGACAGGCCGGTGCGGACCTGGTTCTCGATGAGCTCACCGACGGCGCGGATGCGGCGGTTGCCGAAGTGGTCGATGTCATCGACCTCAACGCGTAGCTCCACGTCTTCGCCGTCACGCTTGCCCGTCAGGGTGGTTTCCCCGGCGTGCAGTGCAACCAGGAACTTGATCATCGCGACGATGTCATCGATGTTCAGGACCGAGGCGTCAGAATCACCGAGGTTCTTGTCGATGCCGAGTTTGCGGTTGATCTTGTACCGGCCAACCTTCGCCAGGTCATAGCGCTTGGAGTTGAAGTACAGGTTATCCAGCAGCGTCTTGGCAGCCTCGACCGTGGGCGGCTCTCCCGGGCGGAGCTTGCGGTAGATATCCAGCAAGGCGTCTTCCTGGGTCTCCGTAGCGTCCTTCTCGAGGGTGGCGCGGATGGAGTCATACTCGCCGAATGTCTCGAGGATCTGGCCTTCAGTCCAGCCAAGGGCCTTGAGGAGCACGGTGACCGACTGCTTGCGCTTGCGGTCAAGGCGTACGCCAACCTGATCGCGCTTGTCGATCTCGAGCTCGAACCAGGCACCACGAGACGGGATGATCTTCGCGCTGAAGATGTCCTTGTCACTGGTCTTGTCCGCAGCGCGCTCAAAGTATGCGCCGGGGGAACGAACGAGCTGGGAGACAACGACACGCTCGGTGCCGTTGATGACGAACGTACCCTTCTCCGTCATCAGCGGGAAGTCGCCCATGAACACGGTCTGCTGCTTGATCTCGCCCGTGTTGTTGTTCATGAACTCGGCCTTGACGTACAGCGGGGCCGCGTAGGTTGCGTCGCGGTCCTTGCACTCAGCCATGGTGTACTTCGGATCAGCGAATTCAGGCTCCGAGAAGCTCAGGGACATGGTGCCCTGGAAGTCCTCGATCGGAGAAATCTCTTCGAAGATGTCAGCGAGGCCGGAAGTGGTGGCCACACCCTGGAGGCCCTGCTTCAGCGCTTCTTCAACTCGCGCCTTCCAGCGCTCGTTGCCTACCAGCCAGTCAAAGCTGTCTGTCTGCAGGGCGAGAAGATTGGGAACGTCCAGCGGTTCGTGAATCTTTGCGAATGATAGCCGGGGTGCGGCGCCGTCGGCGTCGACCTGGCTGGTAGCGGTTGCATTAAGTGAGGTGCTCGGGGCGACCAAGAGGGATCCTTCCACAGACCAACAGGCGTGTTCTTACGATCACTCCCTGCACCGGTTAGGTGCCAACCTGACGCCCGCTTTCGCTCATCGGATACAGCCCAGAGGGAAGCCAATGAGGGCAACCCGACTTTTCCGTTAAATGACGAATGCGTGGCAAAGCCCACCGCTATATGAAGGCTGAGGTTATGAGGGAAGACGCAAATATCTACTGTACGTCAGGGTAACGACAATGTCCAACCGGATGTGGTATACGGGTTCGACGGCAATCGATCGCAGCAAGATGGTTTCAGTGAATGGTCATTAGCTGAAAAGCGACGGTGTGGCGGTAATCTTGAAGAAGGACGCGCCGGCAGCACCATGCGCCGTGCAATTCGATGACGAAAGCGAGCGGAACCTCCCATGAACAGTCCCGAGCAGAACCCCCAGGATGTTGTCATCGTAGGCGGTGCACGCACTCCGCAGGGCCGCCTCAATGGACAGCTGGCAGCCTTCACCGCAGTCGAGCTTGGCGCCTTCGCCGTTGCCGGTGCGCTGGAACGGTCCGGAGTGTCGGCCGCAGATGTGGACGCCGTCATCCTGGGGCACGTTGTGCAGGCCGGTTGTGGCCAGAACCCGGCACGGCAGACCTCCATCAAGGCCGGCATCGGCTGGGATGTTCCTACCGTGACGGTCAACAAGGTCTGCCTTTCCGGCCTCACCGCGGTGATTGACGCTGCACGGCTGATCCGCAGCGGAGAGGCGAGCGTCGTCGTCGCCGGCGGACAGGAATCCATGACGCATGGTCCGCACCTGCTTCCGGGTGCCCGCCAGGGTTGGACCTACGGCACAATGCCCGCAGTCGATTCCGTTGCGCACGACGGCCTCACCGACGCTTTCGACTCCGAATCGATGGGCGCGTCGACCGAACGCGGCAACACGGGCCTGGGTATCGACCGGACAGCACAGGACGAGGTCGCAGCATCCTCACACCAGCGTGCCGCGGCAGCAACAGAGTCCGGAGTGTTCAAGGACGAGATTGTTCCCGTGCACGTTCCGCAGCGCAAGGGCGATGACCTGGTTGTCTCCGCGGACGAGGGGTTGCGGCCCAACACCACCGTCGAAACCCTCGCCGGATTGAAGCCCGCCTTCGCGAAGGATGGCACCATCACTGCGGGGAACTCCTCCCCACTGTCCGACGGCGCGGCCGCCCTGGTACTGACCAGCCGGGAGAATGCGGAAGCCAACGGCTGGGAGATCCTTGCCGTTGTAGGGCGCCCCGGCCAGGTGGCGGGACCGGATAATTCCCTGCACTCCCAGCCGTCCAAGGCCATTGAGCAGGCTCTCGACCGCGCTGGGTGGAGTACCGCTGACCTCGATTTTGTCGAGATCAACGAAGCTTTCGGTTCGGTTGCCTGCCAATCCCTCAAGGACCTCGACCTGCCGCTGGACAAATGCAATATCCACGGCGGTGCGATCGCGCTCGGCCACCCTATTGGCGCATCAGGGGCACGGCTCGCCCTCCATGCGGCACTGGAACTGCAGCGCAGAGGCAGCGGAAAAGCCGCGGTATCCCTCTGCGGCGGCGGCGGCCAGGGCGAGGCGCTGCTGCTGTACCGCGACTGACACCCGGCGTGCCCTGCGGTGCCCGCAGACCATCAGGCCGCAGACACAAAACAGCCCCGGAACCAGATGGTTCCGGGGCTGTGTTAGAAGGTTCGAAGAACCTACTTGAGGGTGACGGTAGCGCCGGCGGCCTCGAGGGCCTCCTTGGCCTTCTCTGCCGTTTCCTTGTTGGCGCCTTCGAGAACAGCCTTCGGTGCACTGTCTACAACGTCCTTGGCCTCTTTCAGGCCGAGGGAGGTGAGGGCGCGAACTTCCTTGATAACCGCGATCTTCTTGTCGCCGGCAGCTTCGAGGATGACGTCGAAGGAATCCTTCTCTTCCTCAGCAGCTTCGCCTGCGCCGCCGCCGCCGGGGCCTGCAACTGCAACTGCAGCAGCGGTGACGTCGAAGGTCTCCTCGAACAGCTTGACGAAGTCCGAGAGTTCGATGATGGACAGTTCCTTGAAGGCTTCAATGAGCTCTTCGTTGGTGAGCTTTGCCATGGCTAAAGCATCCTTCCTGATGTGGTGCGCGCGGCACCGGAGTGTGGTGGGTGAGAATTACTTCTCTTCGGGGGCAGCTGCTTCTTCGGCAGCCTCGGCAGGAGCGGCATCCGCGGCTGCGGGTGCCTCCTCTGCCGCGGGAGCTTCGGCGGTTGCCGCAGGTGCAGCGTCCCCGTTCTCCTCCAGCTTGATGCGCAGGGCATCGACGGTGCGGGCAAGTGCGGACATGGGTGCCTTGAGGACACCTGCCACACGGGCCAGCTGGAACTCACGCGACTCAAGAGCAGCAAGAGCGACTACCGCCGTGGCGTCGAGGGCCTTGCCCTCGAAGTAACCGGTCTTGATGACGAGCTGTGGGTTGGTCTTCGCGAAATCCGTCAGGCTCTTTGCCGCAGCAACGGCGTCACCCTTGATGAAAGCGATTGCAGTGGGTCCGGCAAGCTGGCCTTCGAACGCGTCGATGCCGGCTTCCTTGGCTGCAATGCCAGTCAGGGTGTTCTTGACGACAGCGTATTTGGTCTCGGCGCCGAGTGAACGGCGCAGTTCCTTAAGCTGTGCAACGGAGAGCCCACGGTATTCGGTTAGGACAGCAGCGGTGGATTCCTTGAAATCAGTGGTGATCTCATCCACGGCCGAAACCTTTGTTGGCGTTGCCATAACCCTCCTTCCGGGGAATTGGTGCCGGTGATCGGCCCAATAAAAACGCCCCGCGCAGATGCACGGGGCTTGACCACTCAGAGCTTGTTACTCTCCGGAAGGTTTAGCTTCGTTCACCTGCGCTGGCCGCCCTTACGGGAACTTTCAGATGCACACAAGAAGCTGAACGAATTCAGGCAGGTGTTCATCGACCGACGGTCTTTGGTACTTCAACCTTACGGGACAGGGGCGGAGCGGCCAAATTGGCCGCCCTACCCCTTTATCCCGCGGACTCCAGCTTCTTCTGCCAGGCGGCGGTATATCCCTCAGGTGTGAATCCAAGCTCAATATTGACGTCAAGCATGTGCCGGTTCTCCTCGGCATTCCACGTGTAGACCTGCCGCGTTTCCGGCCAGACGTCGGGAACGGCAAGCAGGTTCGCCGCCTTGAGCCACATCCCCAGCCGGTGACCGCGGTGGGCGGAAAGCACCAGGGTGTCCTCCTGATACGCCGTTCCAGGCTTCTCCGCGCGCCTTTCGAGGATGGTATGACCGACCAGGTGTCCGCTCGGCCTATGTAGAACGGCCCGAACGAGACCGCTGCCGCCCTCACGTTCAAGGCGGCCCTCATTCTCACGCACGCGACCTCCATCCCACACCTCTTCTTCCCAGTCCAGTTCCCCCATCGGGACGTCGGTGCTCATGGTCTTCCGCAAGTGTGCGTACTCCTCGAGGATCTCATCAGGGCAGCGGTCCACCCAGTCCACTACGGCATAATCCGGACCTGCGATTTTGGCGGCATCAGCGGTAAGCGCTGTGAGCCGGCTGGAGTTCCAATTCACCGGAAGCACGCTGCACCGGTCCACCTGCGCGAGGGAGAATCCGCGTGCGGCGGCGAAACAGGCAGCGAGCGACGTCGACGGGAAGGCGCCTGCCCCTGTTGCCGGAGTGAGTACCCTGGCCGGATCGAAACCGGCCCGGTGGTCCGTCCACCCCATGATCGTGGAGCGACCGCGCCGCTGCGCATGGTCCTCGACAGCGGCGTAGAGGGCTGAGCCGAAGCCCAGCCTGCGACGCTCAGGATGGACGATGACGAACGCGTAGCAGGTGTGAAGATTGTCCGTGAGCGGTACGTCCACGACGGCCTTGCCCACCACCCGCTCCCCCTCAAAAGCAAGGAAGATGGCCCGCTCCTCGTAATGATTCGGTTTAGAGCTCTCGAACCGCGTCTGTGCCGTATGGCAGTGATCGTCATTGCCCCACACCTCACGTTCAATGAGGTTGCTGAGCTCCGAGGCGGCAATGAACGGTTGGGCCTCGGGTACATCCAGGGACTCCGGCAGCACGTACGGCCGAACACTCACGTCGGTAATGGTCATGGTGAGAATTCTCGCTTTGTGATTGGGGAATGTCAATCACTTTCTTGACTGCAATGGCTCCCCGCTGGGAACACGCACGAAAAAGGCGGGTGCAGCAATAGCCGCACCCGCCTCAACACATCGAATCCCTAGGCGTCTGCCAGGACCTTGGTGACGTTCGGGTCAACCGAGATGCTCGGTCCGAAGGTGGTGGTGACCGTTGCCTTCTGGATGTAGCGGCCCTTGGAAGCTGACGGCTTCAGGCGGAGCACTTCTTCCAACGCAATCGCGTAATTCTCGGCCAGCTTGCGCTCGTCGAAGGAGACCTTACCGATGATGAAGTGGAGATTGGAGTGCTTGTCGACGCGGAAGTCGATCTTTCCACCCTTGATGTCGGTGACAGCCTTGGTGACGTCGGGGGTGACGGTACCGGTCTTCGGGTTGGGCATGAGGTTACGGGGACCCAACACCTTACCGAGGCGGCCAACCTTGCCCATGAGGTCAGGGGTGGCAACTGCTGCGTCGAAATCGACCCAACCGCCGGCTACCTTCTCGATCATGTCGTCTGACCCGACGAAATCGGCTCCGGCAGCAATTGCCGCCTCAGCCTTGTCACCTGTTGCGAAGACCAGGACGCGCTTGGTCTTGCCGGTGCCGTGAGGCAGGTTGACGGTGCCGCGCACCATCTGGTCTGCCTTTCGGGGATCAACGCCGAGGCGGAAAGCCACCTCTACCGTTGCGTCGAATGATGAAGGATTGGTTTCCTTCGCCAGGGCTACTGCCTCTACCGGCGCGTACTGCTTGTTCGCGTCGATCTTGGCGGCAGCTGCCTCATATGCTTTGCTGCGCTTTGCCATCTGCTCTTTCTCCTTATGCAGTTGTGGTCTACGGACCGCGCTGGGCCCTGCCACAGACATCCTGTGCCCGTATGGCACGGTGTCATTCTTTGATCTATCAGTGGTTGTCGATGTTAGTCGACGGAGATGCCCATCGACCGGGCGGTACCGGCGATGATCTTGGCTGCTGCCTGGACATCATTGGCGTTGAGGTCTTCCATCTTCATGGTGGCGATTTCCTCAACCTGCGCCCGGCTCAGCTTGGCAACCTTGACGGTGTGCGGCGTAGCCGAACCCTTCTGCACGCCTGCTGCCTTCTTGATCAGCTCGGCGGCCGGCGGGGTCTTGGTGACGAAGGTGAACGAGCGATCCTCGTACACCGTGATTTCAACGGGAATAACGTTCCCGCGCTGGGATTCTGTTGCGGCGTTGTACGCCTTGCAGAACTCCATGATGTTGACACCGTGCTGGCCAAGTGCCGGACCGATCGGAGGAGCCGGGTTGGCGGCGCCTGCGTTGATCTGCAGCTTGATGAGGCCGGTGACCTTCTTCTTGGGGGCCATGAAAGGGTCCTTTTCTTACATTTCGTTCCTCGGGACAGGAGCGTCCCGGGGATGGTGACCGCCATGGCGTGGCGGCCGGCCGTCCTGACGGGTCAAAGCGGACCCGTCGAAGACGAAACTTACTGGATCTTGGTTACCTGGTTGAACGAGAGGGTAACCGGGGTCTCGCGCTCGAAGATGGAAACCAGCACAACGAGCTGCTGGGATTCCGGCTTGATCTCGGAGATGGTGGCCGGAAGAGTCTCGAAGGGACCCTCGTTGACGGTGACGGACTCGCCGACCTCGAAGTTGACCATGGCTGGTGTGACCTGTGCGCGCGCCGGCTTACCTGCCTCGCCGCCACTCTTCACGATGGTGTGCTCCAGCATCGAGAAAACCTCATTGAGGCTCAACGGCACGGGATCATGCGCGTTACCGACGAACCCTGTGACGCCGGGGGTGTGCCGAACCGCGCCCCACGACTCATCCGTGAGGTCCATGCGTACCAGCACGTAGCCCGGGATACGGACGCGGTTCACGATCTTGCGCGTGGTGTTTTTGATCTCCACGACTTCTTCCATGGGCACCTGGATCTCGAAAATGAAATCCTCCATGTCCAGGGTCTGGATACGGGTTTCCAGGTTCGCCTTTACGCGGTTCTCATAACCGGCGTAGGAGTGGATCACGTACCAGTCGCCGTCCTGGCGACGAAGCTTCGACTTGAACTCGGCAACCGGGTCCACTTCGGGTTCCGGAGCCTCCTCAGCAGAGTCCGCCTCAACCGAGGTTTCTTCGCTCGTAGCGGCGTCATCACTGGCAGAGGAGTCATCGCTGGGAGCGGAGTCATCGCTAGCAGCGGCGTCATCACTGTCCGCGGGCGCAGCGGTATCAGCAGGGGCGTCTTCCGCACCTGCTGCTGTTACCTGATCCTCGGTACCCAGATCTTCCTCGTCGGTTGTGATCTGTCGTTCGAGTTCTTGCTCGGACACCTAGCTGCCTGCTTTCTGGATTGCTGTGCTTGCTCGATACTGCCTCTTGAGGGCAGAAACTAGCTGCCGCCGAAGACCCACACCGCACCGGCGCCGAACAACAAGTCCAAACCGGTGACGATGAGCATCATGATGATCACGAACACCAGGACGGTGATAGTGAACCGGATCAGTTCCTTGCGGGTGGGGACAACCACCTTGCGCAGTTCGGCGATGACCTGACGTACAAACAGGATGATCCGACCGAAGAATCCACGCTTCGGACTCTCCTTGCCGGCGGGGTTTCCCTTGGAGCTGCTTTCAGCCGTATCGGTCACCTTCAACCTCACCAATCCTGTAGGTACCTGAGCTGGCCGCACTGACCCATCACTCATAGAGCGTTCAACGCCGCACTGCCGCATGCTGTCCATGACGGTGATGCGCAGGGCAGACAGGACTCGAACCTGCAACCTGCGGTTTTGGAGACCGCTGCGCTACCAATTGCGCCACTACCCTTTGGAGTGAAGATTCGCTGCTGCCCCTACCCTCAGCAATACCGCTGCGCAGGCACGGACCATCATGGCGACTTCAACACCGAGGAACTAGTCTACGCAATCACGGACCCAACGTCGAACCGGACGAACCACGCGCGCTCGAACGCCTCCTGCCCCGTCATCCAGTGCATCGCGACAGGCTGTGTTCAGCGGGTAAGCCCTAAGCTGAGACAAGGCTTACACCCGAGCCTGACCTCATCTCCAAGACCAACCCACCTCAACTGACGGGAAGACCATGACTGCCGCTGATGCCCTGTCCCAGCACTCCAACGGACGCGTGTCCCAGCGAATCGGCGCGATCGCAGAGTCAGCGACGCTGGCCGTCGACGCCAAGGCCAAAGCGCTGAAGGCGGCAGGACGGCCTGTAATAGGCTTCGGCGCCGGCGAGCCGGACTTCCCCACACCGGATTACATCGTGGATGCCGCAGTCGACGCCGCTCGTCAGCCCCGGTTCCACCGCTACTCCCCCGCAGGAGGGCTGCCGGAACTCAAGCGGGCTGTTGCCGAGAAGACCATGCGTGATTCCGGCTATGAGGTGGACCCGGCCCAGGTTCTGGTGACCAACGGCGGCAAACAGGCAGTCTACGAGTCGTTCGCCACGCTGCTGGATCCGGGCGACGAGGTGCTGGTCCCGACCCCGTACTGGACCACCTACCCGGAGGCTATCCGGCTGGCCGGAGGAGTCCCGGTCGAGGTTTTTGCCGGCCCGGAGCAGTCCTACCTGGTATCCA
Organism: Arthrobacter sp. KKT183; assembly: GCF_055657625.1. Taxonomy (NCBI): domain Bacteria; kingdom Bacillati; phylum Actinomycetota; class Actinomycetes; order Micrococcales; family Micrococcaceae; genus Arthrobacter; species Arthrobacter sp. KKT183. The sequence continues at coordinate 2,622,806 of NZ_CM145770.1, forward strand.
TCGACCAACTCGACGCCGCACGGACGCCGCGCACCAAGATCCTGCTCTTCGTTTCCCCCTCCAACCCCACCGGCTCGGTGTACTCCCCGGAACAGGTTCGCGAAATCGGTGAGTGGGCGGCCGGTCACGGCCTGTGGGTAGTCACGGACGAGATCTACGAACACCTCACCTACGACGACGTCCCGTTCACCTCCATTGCGACAGCCGCACCCTCGCTGGGCGACCGCGTGGTGATCCTGAACGGCGTGGCCAAGACCTATGCAATGACGGGCTGGCGCGTAGGTTGGATGATCGGCCCGAAGGACGTGGTGAAGGCAGCAACCAACCTGCAGTCACACGCAACGTCGAACGTGGCCAATGTGTCACAGATGGCGGCTCTCGCAGCTGTGTCCGGACCACTGACCGCGGTGGAGGAGATGAAGAAGTCCTTCGACCGCCGTCGTCGTGCCATGGTTTCCGGGCTGAACGAGATTGACGGTATCCAGTGCCCCACACCGCACGGCGCGTTTTACGCGTATGCGGATGTCCGCGAACTCCTCGGCAGGGAGCTTGCCGGTGCACGGCCGGCGACGTCGGCGGAACTGGCTGCCCTGATCCTCGACACCGTCGAGGTAGCGGTGGTTCCCGGTGAAGCTTTTGGACCGAGCGGATATCTTCGACTTTCCTACGCGCTTGGCGACGAAGACCTCGCGACCGGCGTCGGCCGCCTCCAGGAGTTCCTCGGTTCAGCGCGCTGACTTGCGCGCTTGGCGCTGCGGCGGCCGCCGCGGGCCCTGGTGACCTGCGCTTCATCCGGCGGCCACCGCGATGCCCCGGAGTGGTTGGGCATCGCGGAGCGGGCAGGGCCCGCGGTGGCCGTCGCATAACGCACCCCGCGAAGACCAGGGACGCTAGAGCAGCCGGCGCTCCGCCGCCCAGCGGGTGAGCTCGTGCCGGGAGGAGAGCTGCAGCTTCCGCAGCACCGCTGACACGTGGGTCTCGACTGTCTTGATGGAAATGAACAACTCCTTCGCGACCTCCTTGTAGCTGTAACCGCGGGCGATCAGCCGCATCACTTCGAGTTCCCGGGCGGACAGCCGGTCGAGTTCACTCTCGGCGGCCGCTACCGCTGCGGTGCCGAACGCATCGAGCACAAAGCCGGCGAGCCGCGGCGAGAACACTGCATCGCCTGACGCCACGCGCAGCACCGCGTTGGAGATGTCAGCGCCCGTGATGGTCTTGGTGACATATCCGCGGGCGCCTGCCCGGATGACGGTGACTACGTCTTCGGCGGAATCGGACACGCTGAGCGCCAGGAACCGCGTGGTCTGGCGGACGTCACCGCATCCTGCGATCACCTCAGCGCCTCCCCCGCCTTTGCCTCCCGGCAGATGAACATCGAGGAGGACTACCTGCGGCTGCTGTTCCAGGATGACCGCGATGGCCTCCTCCACCGTGGCTGCCTCGCCGACAACCCGGACACGGCCGTCGAGATCCGCCTTCACACCGGACCGGAAAATGGCGTGGTCATCAACAACGACGACGGTGATCGGCTCAGTCATGCGGAGCTCCTGCTTCCTCTTCGGGCATGGTCAGTTGAACTTCCGTTCCCGCTTCCGAGCTTCGGATCCGCGCGGTACCTCCGTGGCGCTGCATGCGGTTGATGACCGACTCACGGATGCCCAACCGATCGGCCGGAACCGCTTCCGGATCAAAACCGGCACCGCGGTCGCGGACAAACACCTGCGAGACAGCAGTCCCGGCCTCAAGATAGACGGAGACAGCGCCGCCCGCATGCTTGGCTGCATTGAGGATGGCCTCGCGGGTTGCCTGCACCAAGGCATCCTGGCGCGGAGTCATGGGTGCCTCTCCCACGGAGACGACGTCGACGGGATGCCCGTATTCCTCTTCCACCTCCGCTGCAACCGCCTTGACGCGATCCGCGAGGTTCCCGGTCCGCTCCGCCGTATCTGCGTAGAGCCACCGACGCAGTTCCCGTTCCTGTGCCCGCGCGAGCCGGATGACATCCTGCTCGGAGGCTGCACGGTTCTGGATCAGTGCCAGCGTCTGCAGCACGGAGTCATGGAGGTGGGCCGCGATTTCCGCGCGCTGGGTTTCACGGACACGCGCCGACCGCTCAGCCTCAAGGTCCTTCCAGAACTTCAGGCCCCACGGCGCCAGTACCAGCCCTACACCGCCGAGCACCGCTGCCGTGGCCAGCAGCACCGGCCAGGTGAACTCCCAGGACAGCGACCCGGAAACAAGAATCAACAGGCCGACCATCACCAGTACCAGGCCCGCAGCCAGCCGTGCCACACCTTCAGCCCGGGTGGCCCCCGCGTTATCCATCAGCCGGGCGCGGCGGGCTTCGTCGAGCTGGGACCACGCGAGAACGGCGCCAAGGGCCACCGCGCCGACCGGTACCAGCCAGCCCCACTGGACGGTCACCCCGAGCTGCTGGGCCACGAATGCGGCCGCGACCACGAGGAGCCCGACGCCGATCATCACCTCCCTGCTGCCCGCAGCACCGAATGACCGCGGCGGTTTGGATCCCGGTCCTGCGAGGACGGGCGCGCCCAGCCGCAGGCCGGCGGGCGTCGCTACGCCCCGCCGTCGTTCTTCAGTGGTGGGAACCAGCAGCCACAGCCAGCCATAGAGAACGACGCCGGCACCGCCCACCAGGGAAAGCGCCACCATGGAGATGCGGGCGACCCGCAACGAGACTCCGAGGTGTGCTGCCAGGCCGCCGCAGACGCCCGCGATGAGGGCATCATCGGAGCGGAGCAGCGGGGGTCTCATGAGTCAATCCAAGCACGCTCAGGGCTCGCCGTTACCCGTTCTCAGGGGAATACCGCCGTAGCTCAGGGGTGGTTCAGGGTCAGCCCCGATGGTTGGAACGCCGGCGGAGGACAAGGATGAAGATATGAACTCGCATGATGGCCCTTCCTCCTCGCCCCGGGACGCTGACAGCGCTCCGGAATCCGCTGCAGGCAGCGGAAACCCCCACGCACATGACGGCGGCCGGCCGGGTGCAACACCCGGTGGTTCCCCGGGCGCCGCTTCCAGCACTCCACGCGCCGGCTCCGGTGCCGGCTTCTTCGGCTGGGTCCGGAGCCTGCGGGTGACCCGTGGGCAGGACCGCTGGATCGGCGGAGTCGCAACCGGCATTTCCGCCCGAACCGGGCTGGACGTGGTCCTGGTCCGCGGACTTTTTGTGGTGCTCGCAATCTTCGGCGGAATCGGGCTGCTCGCCTATGGGCTTGCGTGGGCACTCCTGCCGGAACCCGACGGTCGCATCCACGCGGAATCCGCTGCACGCGGCAGCTGGACGTCCGGCATGACCGGTGCCCTGATTGTTTCCCTCCTCGGGCTGTGGCGCCCCAACGCGCCGTTTTTCGGCAATACCGGCGGATTCGGCGGGTTCATCTGGAGCCTGTTCTGGATCGGGGTTGCGGTGTTCATTGTCTATTGGATCTCCAACGCCAACCGGAACAGGAACAGCAACGATGGAGCGGGGACCGGCAGCGCTACCGGTACTGCGCCCACTGACGTCTATTCGACGGCTCCTCCTCCCACCCGACCATTCATCGGCCCGACCCGCCCTCCGGTCAAGGCCGTCGCTAAACCGTCGGCACCGCGCCCCACGGGAGCCGACGTCGCCATCTTCCTCGGCGGCGCGCTCCTCCTCGCAGCACTCGTGCTTGTCCTTGACTATGTCGGCGTACTGGCGCTCGGCGGCAGCGTCATCGCTGTGGCACTGGCGACCGGCGTCGTCGTTCTGGGGCTTGGAATTGTCCTGCTGGGAATCCGCGGACGCACGTCCGGCGGACTCGGTTTCCTGGCCGCGGTCGGGATTGCGGCCACCGTTCTTTCGTCAGCGTCGCCCGTGACGGGCAACTGGGTCCTCGCCGATCAGGGCAGATGGTCCATCACGGCCGCAAGCCCGGCATCCGAGGGGTACACCGTCGTCGTCGGCCAGGGCCGCGTGGATCTGACCGGACTCGCGGACATCACTGAGGACGTCATCATCCCCGTCAACGCAGCGGCCGGGAACGTCGGGATCCTGGTTCCGGAAGGCGTTCCAGTTGATGTGCGGTCGCGGCTGGCGCTGAGCTCAACCGAGGTGGTGAGTGCCGGTGAAACCACCAGCGTCGGTGGAATCTGGCAGCCGCGGACACTGCACCTGAACGAGGACGCAGACGGCCCGCGCATCATTCTCGACATGCGCGGTGTGGTCAGCCACATCACCGTCGCCACCACCGAAACCGCACTCCTGGACACCGAAAGCAGGCAGGAACGATGAGCACCCTCTATCCCAGCAAGCAAAACCCCAACAAGCATGACGACGACGCACGGCCCCGCGCCGGGACCATCATCTGGGGCGTCCTCGCCATTGTGATTGGCATCCTCGTGCTGGCCGGTGAACTGACAGGCCTGGTGCTTGACCCGGTACTCGTGGCTATGGTGCTCCTCGTCGGCACCGGCGTAGCCCTGATCATCGGCGGCATCCTTTCAATGAACCGCCGCAACTGAGCGGTATCAGCCAATCCCCTACTGCCCGTGACATTCCCCTTCCACTACGAAAGCATGGACTAATGAACTCCTTCTTCAACGCCCTCCGCTCCTCCCCCATCAAACGCGCGCCGGGCGGCTGGTTCGGCGGCATCGCTTCCGGGATCGCCCTCAGGTTCGGCTGGTCCGTGGGACTGGTGCGGATCGGCATCCTGCTCAGCTTCCTGCTGCCCGTGATCGGCCTGCCGGTGTACGTAGTGCTCTGGCTGCTGCTGCCCAAGACCGACGGCACGATTGCGCTGGAAAAACTCGTTTCGAATCGCTGACTGTACGTTCCGGAACCGCCGCGGGGTCTTCACAAACCCCCGCGGCGGTTCAGTGTGTCTAGAATCATACGTGGCTCAAGGAGGCGCCTGACCAGATCACCCAAGTCCACCATTGATTGGAAAACGCCTTAGATGAAGATCGGAATCCTCACCAGCGGAGGCGATTGCCCCGGGCTCAACGCGGTAATCCGCGGAGCTGTCCTGAAGGGCATCAAGACCGACAACCTCGAGTTCGTGGGGTTCCGTGACGGCTGGCGGGGCGTAGTGGAAGGCGACATCATCGACCTTCCGCGGCATGCGGTCCGGGGCATCTCCAAGCAGGGCGGCACCATTCTGGGGACCTCGCGCACCAACCCGTTCGACGGCAAGGGTGGCCCTGACGCGATCAAGGCCACTCTTGACCGGCTCGGCATCGACGCGATGATCGCTATTGGCGGCGAAGGCACCCTGGCAGCGGCCAAGCGCCTCACGGACGCCGGGCTGAAGATTGTCGGCGTCCCGAAGACTGTCGATAACGACCTCGACGCCACCGACTACACCTTCGGCTTCGACACAGCCGTGCAGATTGCCACCGAAGCCATCGATCGGCTCCGGACCACGGGTGAATCACACTCACGCTGCATGGTCGCCGAAGTGATGGGCCGCCACGTTGGCTGGATTGCCCTACACGCCGGCATGGCATCCGGTGCACACGCCATCCTCATCCCCGAACAGCAAACCTCCATCGAACAGGTCTGCGAGTGGGTCACCGATGCCAGGGACCGCGGCCGCGCGCCGCTGGTGGTCGTCGCCGAAGGCTTTGTCCCCGCACACATGGAGCAGCCGCACTCCGAGCGCGGGCTGGACACCTTCGGCAGGCCGCGCCTGGGCGGTATCGCGGACCAGCTGGCTCCCGAGATCGAGGCCCGAACGGGCATTGAAACCCGCGCCACGGTACTCGGGCACATCCAGCGGGGCGGCGTCCCTTCCGCCTTTGACCGGGTGCTGGCCACGCGTCTCGGTATGGCTGCCGTCGACTCGGTCATCGACGGGCTGTGGGGCACCATGGTCTCGCTCAACGGCACCGAGATCGCACACGTGGGTTTCGATGCCGCGCTCGGCAACCTCAAATGCGTTCCGCAGCACCGCTACGACGAAGCGGCCATCCTCTTCGGCTGAGTACCGCCCGGACGTCTGCCCTTCCCAGCTAACGGGAGTTCCATGAACCTCGAACCAGGCACAATCTCGATCATCCAGTTGGCCTGGTCCAGGCTGCTGGGATTCGACGACGGCGCCATGGCCGGCACATGCCACCGCATCTACCGCGAAGACAACAACGCACCGCTGCTCATGTTCGTGTCCCTCTTCGGGAAGGAAGCGCTGGTCGGCCCCACCTGGGCGCTGGACGCAGCAAAGGATCTGACCGGCGTCGAACTTTCACGGCATTCAACGCTGCTGTCCATGAGCCGCCCGCACGGCGGACGGGGGCTCGGCGAAGCGTACCTGTACTTCTCTGACAACCTGCCGTCATTCCCGGACAGCGGGCCCCTGGTCAGCAGCGACCCCGCGCACGCGCGGGCGCTCGAGCGGCTCTGCCCGCCGGATGATGTGGCCGAGGTGGGGCTGAGCGCTATGGAGAACAGCTGCGTCCTCGTGGACGAGTCCAGCGAACCGCCGCTCCCGCTCGCCGGCGCCGGCTATGACATCTGGGAAGGCATCCTTGCCCACCTCGGCGTCCTCACCGCCCCTGATGAACGCCGGCGGGGTCATGCATCCTATGCAGTGTCGGTTGCCGTGGAGGAATCAATGGCTGCCGGACTCATTCCGCAGTGGCGTGCCCGCATGGACAATGTGGCCTCGCAGCGTACAGCGCTCCGGGCAGGCTTTGTCCACGCAGGGAGCCAGACCTCCGTTGTGCTGGAAAGCGGCGCTGTGCGAGGAGAGGCGGAACAGCGCGGCTAGCTGAACAGCTTCAGCATGTCCGTCCTGCCGAACATGGCTGCGGCGTCGCGGGCCGATGGCGTTCCGGCGTCTGGGCTGGCGCCTGCACTGAGCAACGCTTTCGCTACGTCCGCGTAGCCCTTGAAGACCGCACCGGCCAGCGGAGTCTGGCCGCGATCATTGGGGGCCTCTGCGTCGGCTCCACGTGCAAGGAGGTCCTCGACGACCGACGCGTGCCCGTTGTAGGCCGCGAGCATCACCAGGCTGTCTCCGGCAGCATTGGTCAGCGTGGCCGGCACTCCGGCGTCGAGATACTTCCGCAGGGTTGCGCCGTCACCCTCACGTGCTGCGTCAAGGAGTCGGTGAGCAAGCGCGATTGCTGCGTCAGCCGAAGAATCCGGGGCTTCCCGCTCGGTCATCCCCTACCGCCTTTCAGCAGTCCGGTGGGACGGCCGACAACCTGGCCGGCATCCGTGGCGACAATCAGTTCCTGTGCGGCGGCGTAGTGCTCCTCGCCGTCGACCACGTCTACGGCAGCCTCAGGGTCCACGCTGCGCTTGATGACGGCGAGACCGACAGCACCCATCTCATAATGCTGCCCGACTGAGGTGAGCGTACCCACCGTCCGGCCACCGACGACGACGGCGCTTCCACGCTCCGGGAGGGTGTGCTGGCTTCCGTCCAACTGCAGGAAGACGAGCCGACGCGGCGGGTGCCCCAGATTGTGCACGCGGGCGACGGTCTCCTGGCCCTTGTAGCAGCCCTTCGACAGGTGGACGGCCGTCCGCAGGAGGTCCAGCTCGTGCGGAATGGTGCGTTCGTCCGTCTCCACACCCAGCCGCGGACGCCAGGCAGCGATGCGCAGCGCCTCCGACGCCATGACACCGGCCAGGTTCAGCTCATCCACGGACTGCGCGAGTTCCGCGCGGGGAACCAGGTATTCATGCCAGGGCCGCTCCGCACCCGGGTGTGATTCCTCGCCGACGACACTGTAGGAGTACCCGCCGGTGCGGATGTGTGGCCAGGCGTCCGTCCAGGTGATGTTGTCCGCGAACCGCTCTACCGGCCGGACTGAACCGAGCGTGGCCCAGTCACCAGTGACGTCCGCAATCTCTACCCGAAGCATGAACTTCATGCGGTCAAGCCATGCAGCAAGCGGGGCGGCTTCCCAGCTTTCGGTGAGCAGCCAGGTGGTAGCGCCGTCGTCGACCACGCGGGGGCTGTATTCGATCCGGCCCTGCACGGTGAGCAGGAGCGTTTCAGTCGATTCACCCGGCGCCAGGTCGAGCAGGAGCTGCGAGGAAAGGGTGTTGAGCCAGCTCAGGCGGTCAGGGCCGGTGACGGTGACGACACCGCGGTGGGAAAGATCAACAATGGCCTCGCCGCGGGCCAGGGAACGCTGTTCCCGGAGCGGGTCACCGTAGTGCGCTGCCACCCCCTCATCGGGTGCGCCGGCAGCTACGGCGCCGGGCAGGGAAAGTAGCGGGCTTGAGTAAGTCATACCGTTGGCAACGTCATAGGCTGCAAAGCGTATTCCGGCAAGGGGTATTCCAACGGAGCACTCATACAATCCGCAGTGCCGCTCAGGACGACTTCCTGAGGATAGCTGAGGCATGCGGCTCCAGTGAGCTGCCGTCTGCCGCGATGTCCCAACGCCAGTACAGATCTCCGTTGACCAGGCCCAACAGCCGCGTGGCCGCCGAATAGTCCTTGGAGTGCTGGCCGCGCATCACGAGGTCCGTGGAGAGCTGGATCTGCGGGCCCTTGATGCTGCCGTAGTACAGCTCTGCGATACCGCCCGGGTGGACGATTGTGGCCGTGATGTCGAACCCGCCCGCATCATTACGGAACTGCTCGACCTCGTCAGCGCTCTTCAGGGCAGGCACGATGTCCGCCGGCGACAGGCCGGGCCCGACATCGGCATCGTTCAGTTTGCGGTCCAACGCCCAGAAGCCGGTCTCCACCGACAGCGGACGAAGGGTATTGCCCTCTTCATCCGTCAGCCAGCTCTCAGCGGTGTACTGCACGTAGGGCAGCCCGTGCTGGGTGAACACGGCACGCTGGAAGAAGTGCTCGGAATCAGCGGTGCCCTCGCCCAGCCTGCCGGAGCCCTCCCACGTTCCCAGAAGCCAGGACAGCGGAACGAGCTCGGGAGTCAGGTCCGTCGGTATCTCAAACGACATGGATCAGCGAACGCTACTTCTGGCCCTTGTACAGGCGCGTGACGACGAGTGCAGCGAAGCCGGCCATGCCGAGGCCCGCGATCACCAACAGGGAGATGAAGAAGATTTCCAGCGCAAGAATTGACATGCTTCCATCCTAACGCCGTGTTTCCGCCGGGTGCGCCACTCTGGACGGTTCCGGGAGACACGCGCGTCAGCTCAGCAGGAGCCGCTCGAGGAAATAGGCGAGCGAGCCGATGCCCAGGATCGGAGCGACTCCCACGGCGAGCACGGCCGCCGGATTGAGCGGCGTATCCCTGCTGATGACGAGCCGCCGGCCGGCCATGACGACGGCGCCGCACACCGCGCCGATGATTGCGGCGGCAAGGCCCTCGACATCCGTGAAGATCAGCGCGCACAGTGGTCCGGCGAGCGCCGCGAGGACAACACCGAGCGGCCCGACCATGCGGTCAGGCCAGGGCAGCAGCGCCGTGGCGATTGCGATCAGGACGCTGATTCCCGTCACGAGGGTGACACCGGAGCTTCCCGCGTTCACTCCGAGGTTCTCGGCAGCGACCCAGCCGGCGCCGAGTGCGATGAGCAGCACGCCGGAACTCGCGCCGAGCGTCGATTCGAGGCGGTGACTCTGGCCGGTACCCCGGAGGAGCTGAATGAGGAAGATTGCCCCGACACCGAGGGCCACAGCAACCGGGAGCCAGGTCAGCGCTGCCCCCGAGGGGGAGAAGTAGGCGGCGGCGGTGGCCGCAAGGGCGCTCAGCGCGATGGCCGCGGATTGGCTCTTGCGCGCCGGGACTCCCAGCAGATGCGGCCACCCGATCGCGGCCACGAGGATCAGAACAACGACGGCGACGGCGCTCACCGTCAGCGACACGTAAGAAGCGCCGACGACAGCTATCAGTGCTACCGCCGCAACCAGTGCCGCCATCATCATTCTCACCCCTGCAATACTGCACTACCCACGCGTGAGGCGTCGAAAGCGGCAAATCCGTCCGTGGCCTTCCCGGCGGGATCATTCCCGCGGTGTAGCGAGGGATCAGCCGTTTCGGACGCGATGTTACGGGGGTGCCCCGGGTCACACCGGTATACTGGACTGCAATCCGCTGTCGGCCTGCCGGAACGTCCTGCTGTTTTCGGCACGCGGTCACCGCTGCGCCCGCCCGATGATGCGCGTCCCAATCCCTGGAGGACACATGCCGCACATCCTGATGCTGACGAACAGCCCCGGCTCCTCCGTGGAGATCCTCCCGGCGCTCGAGCTCCTCAACCACAAGGTGCACATCCTTCCCGCCGAGCCCACCGCGCTGCTCGAAACTGAACCGTCCGACGTCGTCATCATCGATGCGCGGAAGGACCTGGTGGGCGCCCGCTCACTGACGCAACTGCTGCGCGCCACAGGGCTCAGTGCTCCGCTGATGCTGGTTCTCACCGAAGGCGGCATGGCGGCCGTAGCCGCCAACTGGCTGGCCGATGACGTCGTCCTCGACTCCGCCGGCCCGGCGGAGGTAGAGGCGCGGCTGCGCCTTGTCATTTCTCGGGCACATACCGCGGCCGAGGAGGTATCGAGCGAGATCCATGCCTCCGGCGTCGTCATTGATGAGGCCAGCTATACCGCGCGGGTGGGCGGCGAGCCGATGAACCTCACCTACAAGGAGTTCGAGCTCCTGAAGTACCTCGCGCAGCATCCCGGCCGGGTTTTCACCCGTGACCAGCTGCTGCATGAGGTGTGGGGCTACGACTACTACGGGGGCACCCGGACCGTCGACGTGCACGTGCGAAGGCTGCGGGCCAAGCTGGGCCCGGACCATGAGCAGTTGATCGGCACCGTGCGGAACGTCGGCTACCGGTTCACGCTCAGCCGCCAGAGCGGTGACTCGGCAGTCAGTCAGCAGGCATAACGTCAGCCGGCAGGCATAAACAAAGGCTCCCTCCCGCGCTGCGGAGAAGGAGCCTTTGTGTTTGTGGAGGACATACGGGTCGAACGTATCGAGGGCGCCCCACTGGCGCATCCCCCCCGGTTGCACTCTTTCGAACGCTTGAAAAGCCTACCCCACGCCGCCCGACGCCGCCAAAATCCTCCCGGAATGGTGGTGCCCGCGGCTACGCTAATCAGATGACTGCAGCTGACGCACCCACCTGGCCCATCCGCACCATCGGCGGTGTCCCACGCGCTGAGGTCCTGCAGGACATCCTCGGCCTCGCCCGTGCTGCGGAAGACGCGGACGGCAACCCTCCGCTGTCCGAACAGACGCTGGTCAACCTGCGTACCTCCTCAGGACATCCGGATTCCCTGCTGGTGTTTGCAACTTATGCCAGTGACGGAAACGGCATCGGCGAGGCGGGTGAGGAGCTGGCCGGCGTCGCCGTCGTCAGCCTTCCACGTGGCGAAAGCCAACCCGGCGTGCTTGAGCTCGTGGTCCGGCCCACCTACCGCAACCAGGGCGTTGGCAGCAGCCTGGTGCGCGTGCTGCAGGACCGCCGGTTGCCGGACCTGCGGGTGTGGTCGCACGGGGATCATGCGGCCGCCGTCGAACTCGCCGGCAAAGCCGGGTTCATCCCGGTCCGTGAACTGTGGCGGATGCGGCAGACGCGCGCCGCACTCGAAGCGACAGTGCCCGACGCCGTGGTGCCTGACGGAGTGCGCCTGCGCACCTTCGAACCGGGCAAGGATGAGCAGGCCTGGCTTGAAGCGAATGCTGCCGCCTTTGCACACCATCCTGAACAGGGCGCCATGACCCGTGAGGACCTGGAGTCGCGGATGGCGGAGGACTGGTTCGATCCACAGGGTTTGATCCTTGCGGTCCGGGAGTCGGACGGGGAGCTGCTCGGTTTCCACTGGACCAAGGTGCACCCCCGCAGCGGCAAACACCCTGCCATCGGCGAGGTGTACGTCGTGGGAGTGACTCCCGCTGCGCAGGGCATGGGACTCGGAAAGGCCTTGACGATTGCCGGAATTGAACACCTGCACTCGCTCGGGCTGCAGGCCATCATGCTGTACGTCGACGCGGACAATACGGCCGCCGTCGCGCTGTACCGTTCGCTGGGCTTCACCCGGTGGGACGTGGACGTCATGTACGCACCAGGTAATACAGCCGGCAACTTGTAAGGTTGAGCAGGGCCTTCACCTGTCCTGCCAGGGCAGGCAGCGCCCCACGCCGGAACCACCAAAGGAGACACTATGGAAGCCGAAACCGCCGCCCGGGTACCGGCACGGTACGGATCATCCGAAGTAGCTCCCGCCCGGGCCACCCAGGACCGCATCGACATCCCGGAGTTCGCCCCGAGCCTGCTGCCGTCAGGCGATATATCCGCCGACCGCTTCCTGGACCGCGAGCTGAGCTGGCTGCACTTCAACGCCCGAGTACTGGACCTCGCCGAAGACCCGGACCTGGCGCTGCTTGAACGCGTCAACTTCCTGTCCATCTTCGCCTCCAACCTGGACGAGTTCTTCATGGTCCGCGTGGCCGGCCTGAAGCGCCGGATCGCCACCGGGCTGGCCGTCCCGTCCGCCGCCGGCCTCAGCCCCATTGAGCAGCTCGAGACGATCATGGCCGACGGCCTCGCGCTTCAGCGCCGCCATGCCGCCATCTTCGCCGAGCACATCCGGCCCGCACTCACCGGAGAGAACATCCACCTCACCACGTGGGATGAGCTGGATGAAGTTGCACGGCAGGATCTGAACAAGCTGTTCGCCGAGAAGGTCTTCCCCATCCTGACGCCGCTCGCTGTCGATCCGGCGCACCCGTTCCCGTACATTTCCGGGCTCTCTCTGAACCTCGCCGTCGTCGTGCGTAATCCGGTGAGCGACAAGGAACTCTTCGCTCGCGTGAAGGTACCCGACCAGCTGCCGCGGCTGATCTCCGTTGACGGGCCGCGCGCGGGGAACGTGGCAGGCCGGACTGCCCGTTTCATTCCGCTGGAGGAGGTCATTGCGGTCCATCTGGACCAGCTGTTCCCCGGCATGGAGGTCCTCGAGCACCACACCTTCCGGGTTACCCGCAATGAAGACCTCGAGGTTGAGGAGGATGACGCCGAGAACCTGCTGCAGGCGCTCGAGAAGGAGCTGCTGCGGCGCCGGTTCGGCCCGCCCGTCCGGCTTGAGGTCACCACGGACATCAACCCCAGCATCCGCGCCCTGCTCTCCCGCGAGCTTGGTGTTGAGGATGCGGAGGTCTATGACCTGCCCGCTCCCCTGGACCTGAGGGGCCTCAGCGTCATCGCCCGTATTGACCGCGGCGACCTCCATTATCCGAAGCACGTGGCGCACACCAGCCGGGACCTCAATGAGAGTGAAACCTCGAAGGCCGCGAACGTGTTCGCAGCGATGCGGCGCCGGGACATCCTCCTGCACCACCCGTATGATTCCTTCTCCACTTCGGTGCAGGCTTTCCTCGAACAGGCCGCGGTGGACCCGAAGGTCCAGGCGATCAAGCAGACGCTGTACCGGACCTCCGGTGACTCCCCCATTGTCGATGCGCTGATTGATGCTGCTGAGGCGGGCAAGCAGGTGCTCGCGCTGGTGGAGATCAAGGCCCGCTTCGACGAGCAGGCGAACATCTCCTGGGCGCGGAAGCTGGAACAGGCAGGCGTGCATGTCGTGTACGGCATTGTGGGCCTGAAAACCCACTGCAAGCTCTCCCTCGTGGTACGCCAGGAAATCGACGGACTCCGCCGCTACTGCCACATCGGCACCGGCAACTATCACCCGCGCACTGCCCGCTACTACGAGGACCTCGGGCTGCTCACCGCCAACCACCAGGTGGGCGAGGACCTCTCACGGCTGTTCAACCAGCTCTCCGGCTACGCCCCGAAGTCGACCTTCAAACGGCTTCTCGTAGCGCCGCGCTCGGTCCGCTCCGGCCTGATCGAACGCATCGAGCAGGAAATCGCCAACAGTCAGGCCGGCCTCGAAGCCCGCGTCATCATCAAGGTGAACTCGATCGTTGACGAGTCACTGATCGATTCCCTGTACCGGGCCTCGCAGGCCGGAGTTCGGGTGGACGTAATAGTGCGCGGCATCTGCTCGATACGTCCCGGCGTTCCGGGCCTCAGCGAGAACATCACCGTCCGGTCTGTTCTCGGCAGGTTCCTGGAGCACTCACGTGTCTTCGCATTCGCGAACGCAGGAGATCCGGCGGTATTCATTGGTTCAGCTGACATGATGCACCGCAACCTCGACCGCCGGGTCGAGGCGCTGGTCCAGCTGTCCTCACCCGAACACATCACCTACCTGCTGTCACTGATGGACCGCTACCTCGACAGCGGCACGGCGAGCTGGCACCTGGACAGCGACGGAGAGTGGATCCGCCACCACAAGGACGACGACGGCAATCCCCTGAGCGACGTGCAGTCGTGGTTATTGGCCTCCCGTTCCCGCAGCCGTCTGCGGCCCGCCCGCCAGTGATGACGCAGCCGGACACAGCGGTAGAGAGCAGGCAGAGCAAGAAGGGCGCCGCCGTCGTCGCTGCCGGTGCACTGTGCTGGCGCAAGCGCTCGGGTGCGCTGGAAGTCCTTCTCATCCATCGTCCCCGCTATGACGATTGGTCCTGGCCGAAGGGCAAGATCGACGCGGGTGAGACCACACCCGAGTGCGCCGTACGCGAGGTCCGTGAGGAAATCGGCATTACGGTGCAGCTCGGCATCCCTTTGCCGACCATCGAGTACCCGGTGGCGTCCGGGCTGAAGGTGGTGCATTACTGGGCGGCGAAAGTTGACGCCGCCACCCCCCAACCGGATGGCAAGGAGGTGGACGACTTCCTGTGGTGTCCTCCCGAACGCGCCGCCGAGCTGCTCAGCAACCCATCGGACAGAGAGCCGCTGAACGCTCTGGTTGAAGCGTTTGCTGAGGACCGCCTGGCCACCTGGCCGCTGATCATCGTCCGCCATGCGAAGGCCAAGCCGCGGTCCTCGTGGACCCGCGCAGAGGGCGAGCGACCGCTGGCCGCGTCCGGGCGGCGGCAGGCACAGGCCGTCAGCCGACTGCTGGAGGCCTGGTCCCCCGAGCGCATCGTCAGCAGCCCGTGGGACCGCTGCGTGCAGACGATCATGCCGTATGTGAAGCGTTCCGACGCGAAACTGAAACTCGTGGACGCCATTACGGAACGCGACGCCGCCCGCAAGCCTGGACGGGCCAGCAACACCGTTGAGAAGCTGTTCGACCGGCGCGTTCCGGTGGCTGTGTGCAGCCACCGCCCGGTGCTGCCGCTGCTGTTCGACGTACTCCGTGGGCACATGCCGTCCCAGCTGGGCGAGCTGCTGCCGGCGTCGGATCCGTACCTGGCTCCCGGTGAGGCGATCATCTGCCAGGTCAATTGCAGGAAGGCTGGCAAGGTTGTCTCCGTCGAGCAGTTCCGTGCCTACGACGACTGATTCCGGCCGTGTGGGATCCGGTCTTAGACTAAATGCCGTGACTACTCCGGTTCCCACACCCTACGAAGACCTGCTCCGCGACGTCCTGGCTAACGGGACCCCGAAATCGGACCGGACCGCCACCGGAACGCGCAGCGTTTTCGGGCGGCAGCTGAGGTTCGACCTCGCGGAGTCCTTCCCGCTCATCACCACGAAGCGGGTGCACTTCAAGTCAGTGGCCCTGGAGTTGCTCTGGTTCCTTCGCGGCGACTCCAACGTGTCCTGGCTTCAGGAACGCGGGGTGCGGATCTGGAACGAATGGGCTGATGAGGACGGCGAACTTGGCCCCGTCTACGGCGTCCAGTGGCGTTCGTGGCCCACGCCCGATGGTGGCCACATCGACCAGATTGAACACCTCATCGATGGGTTGAAGACCAACCCTGACTCCCGGCGGCACATCGTCTCGGCCTGGAACGTTGCGGATATCGAGAGCATGGCACTGCCTCCCTGCCACGCCTTCTTCCAGTTCTACGTGGCGGACGGCAAGCTTTCCTGCCAGCTCTACCAGCGCTCCGCGGACACCTTCCTCGGCGTACCGTTCAACATTGCGTCCTACGCGCTGCTCACCCTCATGGTGGCGCAGCAGGTGGGCCTTGAGCCCGGCGAGTTCGTCTGGACCGGCGGCGATGTCCACATCTATGACAGCCATGTTGAGCAGGTTGCCGAACAGCTCTCCCGCGAGCCCTACCCCTACCCCGCACTGCGCCTGAACCGGAAGCCCGAGAGCATCTTCGACTATGAGCTTGAGGATTTCACGGTGGAGAACTACCAGCACCACCCGACCATCAAGGCGCCGATCGCCGTATGAGCGAGTCCCTGAGCGCCGCTGCGCTGGTCGGCAGCCCTGTTGTAGGGATGATCTGGGCACAGACAGTGGACGGCGTCATCGGCCGGGACGGCACCATGCCGTGGCACCTGCCCGAGGATCTGGCACACTTCCGGCGCACCACGCAGGGGCATCCCGTCATCATGGGACGGCGCACCTGGGAGTCCTTCCCGGAGAAGTACCGCCCATTACCCGGCCGCACCAACATTGTGGTGAGTAGACAGGATCCGGACCCGGCAGAATACCGGGGCGCCGTCGTCGTCGGCTCGCTAGAAGAGGCCGTCAGCGAGGCCCAGCGCAGTGAGGGTGCCGACGAGATCTGGATCATCGGCGGCGGTCAGGTGTATGCGGAAGCGGCCCAGCACGCGAACGCCGCTTATGTCACGGTGATCGACTCAGCGGAGGAGGGTGACACCTACGCTCCTGCACTCGCGAATTCCTGGAATCTCGCCGGAGTTGAGCCGTCCGAGGGCTGGACCACCGCGCAGAACGGAACCCGGTTCCGGATTAGCCTGTGGGCCCGGGCGGAGCAAGGTGGGCAGCCCTCCCCATCGCGGGATACCCGCCCCGCTGGGTAGTCTCAGTAGCGGGACGAAGATCAGGCAAGGTAAGAGGCACGGGGAAAAATGACTGGGACGCTGGGGGCAAACCCGGATCAGCTGCGCTCGCTGGCGCAACACTGCAGTGCAGGGGCACAGTCCCTGCTCGACATCTCCGCCAGCGTCTCCGCGGTGGTCAACAATCCCGGGTTCTGGAAGGGCACTGACGCGGATCAGACCCGCCAGCGGTGGAATACCGTGCTGCGGGTGCAGATCCTCTCCGCCTCCACGAGCCTCGACCGCGCCAAGTCCGAACTGCTGGAGCAGGCCGCGGACCAGGAGCGCACAAGTTCAGACGCTGATGGGGCTGGCGGGCCGGGCATGACACCGGCGGGCGGATCGGAACGTATGCCCATCCCCGGAGAAGACGGTAACGTGCCGGGTCCGGACTGGTTACTCGGTCCCGATTCGCCGTTTCGTGACGGCTGGGATATGTACCAGCTCATCAAGGCGTTCCCGAACATGCGCGCCGGGCTCTTCGACATCGGCGCGATGCTGACGCCGGCTCTGCGGAGCGGCTTCGGCGACCCTGCCGCCTGGACTGCGCTGCGCAACTCGAACATGCTCAGCGGCTTCTTCAACACCTCCGGCGACCTCTTCGACGGGAACTGGCATACGGCGCTGAACCTGACTGAAGGCTCCCGAGCCTTCGCTGCATTCGATGTGCTGGGCAAGGGGCTCGGCGTCGTCGGCACCGGGCTGGACCTGTACGACACGATCAACCACCTGAATAACGGGGACACGGGCGATGCACTTTACTCCGGTGCCAAAACGGTTCTCGGGGTCGCCTCCTTCCTTCCCCCACCAGTAGGCACAGTCGCCATGGTGGCCAGTGGAGCCCTTGCCATCTATGACAACGTTCCGGTGGTGCACGACGCCGTCAATGCTGTGGGCGGGGCAATCGCCGATACCGCTGAGGATGTGGGCGGCGCCCTTTCCGACGGCGCCGAAGCCGTCGGTGATTTCTTTGGTTTCTAGGACTTCAATCGCACGAGGAGCAGCACGATGACCGAGACCGTGTCGAAGCCTGAGCAGGCCGGCAGCCCGTATCCCGACGCCATCGGGTTCGGGTTCGCCGAGGTGGCAGCTCTGCTGAGCCTCGCTCCGGGCGCAGCCGCAACGGCGAGTGCCGCAGCTTTGCGGGTGAGCGATGAAGTCGGTGACACCCGCATGGTTGCGGCGGGCGGCTCCTCCCTTGTGGCACGCGGCCTGGCCTTTGCTGACAGCGACGGCGTGCTCTCGGTCGGCGGCCCTGTGGCTGCGGTGACCCGTGCGCTCACCACGGCGCAGCGCCGGATCGAGATCAGCCTCGTTGCGCCCAATTACTCGGACAGCGTGATCTCCATCGAATCGGCGGAGTACGAGATCCTGATGCAGCCGCGCAGCCATCTCACCTGGTTTGCGATGGCCAAGCGGCCGGACATCACCGGCGCCGAGGCGAATTTCTTCATCGTGCAGTCGCACTGTGCTGAGCATCCGGACGGCGGTGCGATCGTCAAGAACCGTGAAACTCCTGATGCCGGCGAACTCCTCATCAAGGCCGAATCAGGAGCGTGGACCGTTGGCCGCCGACAGCCCGGAGCAGATTCCGTGGCATCCGAAACGGGCCTGTCCGACGAGGACGTCCTGGCCCAATTACGCGCACTACGACAGGACTGAAGCATTGGTCTACAACGCCGAACGGGAACGCCGGGATGCCGTAACAAGGGCCGCACACGAGGATCAGGTAGCGCGGACCGGTGAGAATCGAGTGCTGACGCGCGGGATCAACGGTGAACTCGTCAGCTATACCCGCGATGAGTACGGTGTGGGGCGTCTCGGGTTGGGTCCGCGCATCAACACGCGCTGGGGGCATCTTGTCTATGTTCTCGCTATTGCGGTCATCATTTGCATCTTTGTCTACCTTCCCCTGCGGAACCTTTTGGTTGAGGGCGATTCAGGGATGCTCGGATTCCTTGTTATTCCGGCTCTCCTGGTGATACTCGAGATCTTCGCCGTCAGAAACCTCGTGCGGGAGTGGCGCGCACACAAGCTGCGCGAGGCGCGCGGGCTGCCGCGGCCCGCCTACTGAGCCGCGCGGCGTCGTCGCCCTACGGCTGTGACGTAACTGACCGGCACGAGAGTGGCATCCTCGCCTAAACTGGAGGCATGACAACCGCTGCGCACCTGTCCTCGTCCGCGCCCTCCGTCGGTTTGGTCGGCTGGCGTGGGATGGTCGGCTCCGTCCTGATGCAGCGCATGCAGGATGAGGGCGATTTCCGTCTCATCAACCCGGTCTTTTTCTCCACGTCCAATGCCGGTGGCGCGGCTCCGTCGTTCGCCGAGGGCGCCGGTCCGCTGCAGAATGCCTATGACGTCGAGGCCCTGGCAAAGCTGCCCATCATCGTTTCCGCCCAGGGCGGCGGGTACACCTCAGAGGTGTACCCCAAATTGCGCGACGCCGGGTGGGACGGCCTGTGGATCGACGCCGCCTCCACGCTGCGCATGGAGGAGAGCTCCATCATTGTGCTGGACCCGGTGAACCGGGACGTGATCGATGCCGGGCTCGCCCGCGGTGTCCGCGACTTCATCGGCGGCAACTGCACGGTCTCCTGCATGCTGATGGGCCTCGGCGGGCTGTTCAGAAACGGCCTGGTTGAGTGGGGAACCTCCATGACTTATCAGGCAGCCTCGGGCGGCGGAGCCCGGCATATGCGCGAGCTGCTGAACCAATTCGGGTCCATCCACGGCGCAGTCGCCCAGAATCTGGCAGACCCGGCGTCAGCAATTCTCGACATCGACCGCGCAGTGCTGACCCAGCAGAAGAATCCGGCCATGGACGCCTCCCAGTTCGGCGTACCGCTTGCTGGATCGGTAATTCCCTGGATCGACGCAGATCTCGGCAACGGTCAGTCGAAGGAAGAGTGGAAAGCCGGCGCGGAAACCAACAAGATTTTGGGCAAGGACATCGAGGGAGCCCGGATCCCCTTCGACGGACTGTGCGTACGGATCGGCGCCATGCGATCACACTCCCAGGCGCTCACGCTGAAGCTCACAGAAGACCTCTCCGTGACTGAGATTGAAACACTGATCGATCAGGACAACGAGTGGGCAACGGTGGTCCCGAACACCAAGGAAGCAACCCTGCAAGGCCTTACCCCGGTGGCGGCCAGCGGTACCCTGCAGATTCCCGTTGGGCGAATCCGCAAACTCGAAATGGGGCCGGAATACATCAGCGCGTTCACTGTGGGAGACCAGCTCCTGTGGGGTGCTGCCGAGCCGCTTCGCCGCGCGCTCCTGATCGCAACCGGCAATCTCTAGGGCTGCTTCCCTACCGGGGTCTAACCCGGCTGCTCCGGTCTGCCGGCGTAAATACTTTCACGACCCGCTGCTGTCTGCCGTGGGTTGCTGTGCCGACCCAGTTTCGGGACTAATGATGATCAGATCAAGATAGGCCTTGAGTGTTTGCGGGACATCAACGTCCTCCGGATTGAGAAGCCACTGGGTTTGAATGCCGTCCCACAGGGCAACAATCGTGGGTCCGGCGATGCCCGGGTCAATGCCGGGCCGCAGTCGTCCGATGCTGGCTAGATAACGCAGTTCGTTGCTGTACTCCCCTCTGAGGCGCTCAAAGCGCTTCACGAAGTACTCCCGGGCGGGGTGGTCCTCGGTGGTCGCTTCTCCACACAGCACCGAGTAGAGCTCGATCAGATGGGGAACGCCTTCGTTATTCTTCGCTTGCTGAACGACGACCTCGGTGAAATGCTCGCGCGTCCCCGGGGTGTCAGGACTGATTTCGTCACGGTACTCAAGGACAGCCACAAGAAGCTGCGCCTTGGTTGGAAAATGATGCAGCAGTGTCGTCTGTGCGATTCCAGCCCGGTCGGCAACCTCCTGGATGCTCCCGGCGCTGTAGCCCTTGGACCCGAACACGGCTACCGCAGCCTCCAGGATTTCACGCTGGCGCGCGGCAGTTTTCGCGTAAGGTCCGCGTGTGCCTCCCCGGGCAGTTGACTTGGTTTGCATGGATCCAAGTCTAGGTGGCTTAAATATAGAGTAACTACTCGTTTTTCATGTTATCCTCGTCATATCGACATCCTGAACTCTTGACTACGCCCTCGCGGTTGCGAGACGAACTCTGAGGCGAGAACGCGTACCACCTATCACTCGGCACCCCGGGTCGAAGCTGGTGCTCGGATTGAAGTTGCGCAACGTCGTCGCCGTTCCCATAGGCACGGTCGGCGCTATAGGCACCCATTCAACAGGCAATGAGGCCTCCTGATGGCTACCCTGAATCAGGCCCATACCCAGCCGCGCTCGGCGGGGCGATCGCCGAGAACGGCGCAGAAGGGACGCAGCACACGTAAGGCGGTAGCCGTCTTCGTTGCACCCTTCGCAGTGCTCTTTCTCCTCTTCTACGCGGCGCCCATCATCTTCGCGGTCATCCAGTCGCTCCTGACGGTTGAGCGTGAAGGAACGTTCGGGGCGCCGCAGCAGGTCTTCGGCGGATTCAGCCAGTACGCGCTCGTCTTCCAGGACCAGGCGTTCTGGGCCTCCGTAGGCCGGGTACTGCTCTTCGGTGTAGTGCAGGTGCCGATCATGCTGGGCATGGCGCTGCTGTTTGCACTACTGCTCGATTCGCCGCTCCTCAAGGGAAAGAAGTTCTTCCGCCTCGCGTTCTTCGCTCCCTACGCGGTGCCGGGCGTCATTGCGGCCATCATGTGGGGATTCCTCTACTCGCCCTCACTCTCACCGTTCAGCGCGGTCACCTCGGAAATCAACTTCCTCGACGGGTCCCTGGTCTTGTGGTCCATCGCGAACATCGTCACCTGGGTGTACGTGGGCTATAACATGCTCATCATCTACGCGTCGCTGCTCGCTATTCCCACGGAAATCTACGAGGCGGCACGGCTTGACGGCGCCTCCAACGCGCAGATCGCCTGGCGGATCAAGATCCCGCTGGTGACTCCCGCGATCATCCTCACCGGGGTGTTCTCCATCATCGGCACCCTCCAACTCCTCGCCGAACCCCAGACCCTGCGCAGCTTCAGCTCGGCGATCAGCAGCACCTACACACCGAACCTCGCGGTCTACACCACCGCTTCTGTGCCCAACTACAACCTGGCCGCTGCGTTTTCCGTCGTTCTGGCACTGGCCACGTTCATCCTCTCCTTTGTCTTCCTGAAGGCAACCCAACGGAAGGTATCCCAATGAGCGCGCCAACCGTTCCCCTGTCGACCGCGGAGAAGATCCATTCCCGCGGACCCCGGCAGAGTGTCATGTCTCGCGCCGCGGCGATGCTCATCATGGGCGTCTTCACCCTCTACTTCCTGACCCCGATCTGGTGGCTGCTCGTCACCTCCACGAAGTCCGGCAGCGAAATCACAGGGACGGCAGCGCTCTGGTTCACACCGAACTCCATCTCGACGTTCTTCACCAACCTCATCGGGCTCTTCCAGTATCAGGATGGGTTGTTCGTCAAATGGTTGGCCAACAGCGCCCTCTACGCGGGAGCTGGCGCGGTGCTCGGCACGATCATCGCCGCCATGTGTGGCTATGCCCTGTCCAAGTACGAGTTCAGGGGCCGGGAACTCATCTTCAATGTTGTCCTAAGCGGTGTGTTGGTGCCCGCCACCGCGCTGGCCCTGCCGCTGTTCCTGATCTTCAGCGAGGTCAATCTGACCAACACGTATTGGGCGGTCTTCCTCCCCAGCCTTGTGAGCCCCTTCGGTGTCTACCTCGCGCGGATTTATGCCGCGGCTTCGGTTCCCGGGGAACTCCTCGAGGCAGCCCGGCTGGACGGCTCCGGTGAGGTGCGTACCTTTTTCACTGTCTCCAGCCGCCTGATGGCGCCGGCGCTGGTAACGATCTTCCTGTTCCAGTTCGTCGCCATCTGGAACAACTTCTTCCTCCCGCTGATCATGCTCCGCGACCAGGCCCTCTTCCCGGTGACACTGGGCCTGTACGCGTGGAACAGCCAAATCAGCCAGATCCCTGAACTGCGCACGTTCGTGATTATCGGCGCGCTCGTCTCCATCGTCCCGCTCATCATCGCTTTCCTCGGCCTGCAGCGCTTCTGGAGCAGCGGACTCAGCGCCGGAAGCGTCAAGTAACCAGACTGCAAGACCCTAAGAAACCGCCGGAAGGCACACGCCTGCCGGCCTCATCCATACACAAAGGAAAAACAGAATGCGTATGCATCACGGAAAGACCACCGCCGCCGTCGTCATGGTCTCTGCCCTGGCCCTCGCGGGCTGCGCCAGTGGAGGCGACTCCGCCGGAGCGCCTGAAGCAGCGGCGTGTGAGCCCTCTACCGAGCCGGTGGAGCTCACCTACACCGCATGGGTTCCGGGCATGGACCAGGTAGTGGAGCTGTGGAACGAAGAAAACCCGGACATCCAGGTGACAGTCCAGACGGGCCCCAATGGAAACGCCGGCACGTACCGGAACTTCTTCAACCAGCTGCAGGCCGGCAACGCACCTGACCTGGGTCAGATCGAGTACGACGCACTCCCCAACTTCCGCGTTCAGGACGGCCTCGAGAACATCGCGGCCTGCGAAGGTATCGCCGAAGCGAGTGACCAGTTCATCGACTGGACCTGGAACCAGGTGACCTTCGGAGAAGAAGATGCCGTCTACGCGGTCCCGCAGGACAGCGGTCCCATGGCCCTCTTCTACCGCGCGGACCTCTTCGAGCAGGCCGGGATAGAGGTTCCGACCACCTGGGAAGAGTACGCGGCCGCGGCCGATCAGATCCGCGGGGAAGGCGGTTACATCCACAACTTCCAGCGCGCGGACGTGAACTGGTTCGCTGGCCTCGTCTGGCAGGCGGGCGGCCAGTGGTTCAGCAGCGAGGACGACGGCTGGGAGGTCAACCTGACCGGTGAAGAGTCCATGGAGGTGGCCGAGTACTGGCAGGGACTGCTCGAGGATGACCTCGTCTCCACAGTGCCCTCCTTCTCCGACGAGTGGAACGCCTCCATCAGCGAGGGCGAGCAGTGGACCTGGATCTCAGCGGTCTGGGGCACCAGGCACCTGCAAAGCGCTGCCCCCGACAGCGCCGGCAAGTGGGCAGTTGCCCCGATGCCGCAGTGGGATGCGGGCCAGAGTGCTGCCAGCAACTGGGGAGGCTCCACCACAGCAGTACTGAAGGGCTCCGACCACCCCTACGAGGCCTCACAGTTTGCACTGTGGCTGAATACCGATCCCGAAGCACTGGCTCTCGCGAACGAGCTCGGCGGGCTGTACCCGGCAGCTACCGCCGGCGCAGACCTCGAAGCGTTCAGCGGTGAGTCCGAGTTCTTCGGCGGACAGGCTGTTTATGACGTCTTCGCCGAGGCTACGCAGAACGTGGACCCTGAATTCACCTGGGGACCAACGATGACCCAAACCTATACAGACGTTTCCGACGGCTTCGGCGCCGCCATCGCAGGCGAGTCCACCCTCATGGAAGCCCTCCAACGCGGTGAACAGCAAACCATTGAGTCACTGAAGGCGCAGTCCATTCCTGTCATCGAGTAACGCGTCGCAGGAACCAGTTTGCCCACTCAATCGGCCTGACACGGTTGATTGAGTGGGCCTCTTCACGGCCGGGCATTTCTGTCAATCATTACGGCCGTCGCAACCATAATCGTCCTCCATCCTCGTAGCGTGGAGACCTCACTGAAGGAGCCGTCAAAGTGATCCCCCGCCGTTCTGAAGTTGCCGCCTACATCACCGATACCGCCCCCGGCGGAGGAAACCGCCTCCCTGCACGGTCCTGGCTGCGCAGCGACGCTCCGTCACTGACGCTCGACGGTGAGTGGCGCTTCCGCCTCCTCCCCGGCGTGCCCGGCACGCCCGGCGGTCGAGGCTTCCTCCCCCAGGGCGAGGCGCCCGAGAGTATGGCCACAGAAGAGTACGACGACGCCGCGTGGGACACGTTGCCCGTTCCATCGCACTGGGTGCTTGAAGGTGACGGTGCCTACAGCCGCCCGATCTACACGAATGTCCAGTTCCCCTTCCCATGCGACCCGCCGTTCGTCCCTGATGAGAACCCGACCGGGGACTACCGCCGCACCTTCGAGATTCCGGCGGAGTGGGTCCAGGCTGAACGCATCGTGTTGCGCTTCGAGGGCGTCGAATCCCGCTACAAGGTATGGGTCAACGGCGAAGAGATCGGCTGGGGGGCAGGCAGCCGTCTGGCCCAAGAATTCGATGTCACGCCAGCTTTTCGGGCCGGAACCAATACGATCGCCGTCCGCGTCCATCAGTGGTCCGCTTCAAGCTACGTCGAGGATCAGGACCAGTGGTGGCTCCCGGGCATTTTCCGCTCCGTAACACTTCAGGCACGCCCGGCTGGTGGAATTGAGGATTTCTGGCTCCGCACCGGTTACCACGACGGAATCGGGACGCTCGATCCAGAGGTGATCGCACCGGCGTCGTCATTCCCCATCCGCCTCAGCATCCCGGAGCTCGGGATCGACGTCGAGTGGGCCAAACCCGCGGATGTCGCGCCGCTTGAGGTGGGCAGCGTCCAGGCCTGGTCCGCCGAAATACCGCAACTCTACGACGCGACTGTCGCCAGCACCACGGAGACAATCGCGCTGAGGATCGGGTTCCGAACCGTAGAAATCATTGGCGACCAGTTCCTGGTTAACGGCCGTACAGTGACCTTCCACGGCGTGAACCGGCATGAGACCCACCCCGAACAGGGACGTGTATTCGACGAAGACTTCGCCCGCGAAGACCTTCTACTCATGAAGCGCTTCAATGTGAACGCCATCCGCACAAGCCACTATCCGCCCCACCCGCGGCTGCTCGAACTGGCGGACGAGCTGGGCTTCTGGGTCATCCTCGAATGCGACATTGAGACGCACGGGTTCGAGCGGCACGACTGGGTCGGTAACCCGAGCGACGACCCTGCTTGGAATGATGCTTACCTCGACCGCATTGAGCGGACGGTGGAGAGAGATAAAAACCACCCGTCCATCGTCATGTGGTCCCTTGGTAATGAATCCGGTACGGGCGCGAACCTCGCTGCGATGTCCGCGTGGGTACATGCCCGGGACACCGGAAGACCCGTCCACTACGAAAGCGACTACACGGGCGCCTACACAGACGTTTACTCGCGCATGTACTCCACAGTGCCTGAAACGGAGACAATCGGCCGTGACGGCGACACCAATCCGCTGCTCGGCTGCTCGGCCGCCGAGGCTGCCCGGCAGCGTACCAAGCCGTTCATCCTGTGCGAGTACGCCCACGCGATGGGCAACGGCCCCGGTAACCTCTCACTCTACGAGGCGCTTGTCGACCGGTACCCGCGACTGCACGGCGGGTTCGTATGGGAATGGCGCGACCATGGACTCCGTACCCGCACCTCCGATGGGACCGAGTACTTCGCCTATGGCGGCGACTTCGGAGAAGAAATCCACGACGGAAACTTCGTCCTCGACGGTCTCGTACTCTCCGACTCCACACCGACCCCCGGCCTCTACGAGTTCAAGGCCGTCGTCGCCCCCATACGGATCTCCTTCGAATCACCGGGCGGAAAGGACGCTGGAAGCAAGCCCCTCCTACGCGTGCGGAATCTCCGCCATACCGCGAGCACCGAAGACCTCACCTTCCGTTGGCGGCTGGAGGATAACGGTGAGACGGTCGCCTCCGGTGAGCTCTCGATTCTCGGCCAGCACGGCGGGCCCCTCGAAGCCGGCGAGGAAGCAGTGCTCGCGCTGCCCACCACGGGGCAAGGCTGCCGGGGAGAGGCGTGGCTGACCGTCGAAGCCGTTCTCGCCAAGAACACGCCGTGGGCGGAAGCAGGACATGAGATCTCCGCCGCACAGATGCAGCTCGCTGAACGATCCGCGCCCGCCGGTCCGCGACCGGTCCTGGGTTCGCTTGCACCGGCCGTCGGCACCAACCGACTTGAGCTTGGCCCGGCCGTGTTCGACGACGGCCGCCTCGTCGCGCTGGCAGGCCTGACAGTAGAAGGCCCACGCCTGGAGCTCTTCCGCGCCCCCACCGACAACGACCGCGGCCGGTTAGTCGGCAGCTACATCGACTCGGACCCCTGGGCACCCGACGCCCACGGCGTCCCAGGCAACGGCCGACCTGGCCCGTCATCGGCGGAACGCTGGCACTCGGCCGGGCTGAACCGTATGCACGGAAGGGTTGAATCAATAGAAACCAAAACGGGCGCCGTGCACGTCCGCACCCGCTACGGGGCCGCGGACCAGGCCCGTTGCGTCACCGTCGATGAGACGTGGCAACTCGACGGACAGTGCCTATGGCTGCGCATCGATCTCCTTCCCAGCAGCGGCTGGGAAGGCGTCTGGCCACGCGCAGGAGTTCGTTTCGGTCTACCTGACACCGTGGACGGCGCCTCCTGGTTCGGTCTCGGCCCGCACGAATCCTACCCGGACAGTGTCCACGCGGCTTTGGTGGGGCGGTACCAGGCTGGTATCGACGAGCTCCCCGTCAAATACGGGCGCCCACAGGAAACAGGCCACCGCAGCGGCCTGCGCTCCCTCGATCTCCGCACCGGGGCCCACCCATGGCTGCGGATCGACGCGTTCCCGGATCCGCAGGGACGCCTGCCCGGTTTCACGCTGTCCCGACACACAGCCCAAGAGCTCGCCACCGCAGCGCACCCGCACGAACTACCAGCCTCGGATCGCTCCTGGCTTTATCTCGACGCAGCACAGCACGGGCTTGGCACCCGCTCATGCGGGCCGGATGTATGGCCAACAGCGGCTCTCGCCCCGGAAGCCCGCAGCCTGACCCTGCTCATGTCCGCCACTGCATAGCGGCCAGCCTGCGTGCGCCCTCTCGAGGAGACCGGGGAAGTTCGAATCTGTGTACTAGAAAAATGTCAGAGGTACGGTGCAGACTGTTCTGCATGACGCAGATTCCGGTAGATCAGATCCTTACGCGGTACTTTTCGGCGAGCGCCGCGGGCAGGCATCCCGCCACGGTTGAGCGCTACAGGCGCGTATTCGACCACCTGCGACTGTTTCTGGACCGGGAGGGTCATTCCACGGTCAGTTCCGATACGGCCGCGCTACTCGCCCTGGAGCGGCAGTTCGAGCCTGAGGGCGCCTTCGAGCGGATACTCGGTGCGGAAGAGCTCGTCTTCGCACTCCCCCGGTTCCTCAGCGCCGCGTGGCTGCTACCGGATTTCCACGACCGGCTCGCTCAGATCAGCCTGGTCTCACGGCTGGTCCAGTGGCTGTGCAGCCGGGAGCTGGTGGACAGCCGGTGGCACCGCCACGCCGTCATGCAGACCCGGGCGGCAGCCGAGAAAGCGCGGCGGCGGGCAACGACGTGAAGGGCAGGCGCCCTGCGGTGCACGCTCCCCAGAACTAGTTCAGGGAACAGCCGATCAGCAGGGGTTCTGGCTGCAGGCGGATGCCGAAGCGTTCCTCCACACCGTCGGCAACCAGCCGGGCGATACTCAGCAGGTCCTCCGCTGAGGCTTCGCCGCGGTTGGTGACGGCGAGGGTGTGCTTGGTCGACAACGCGGCCCTGCCGCCCGCCGCGCGGTGGCCGGCATCATCTGCCAGGCCAAATCCCTTACCGAAACCTGCATGCTCGATGAGCCAGGCCGCACTGAGCTTCACGGAGCCGTTGGGCATCGGGTACCGGGGCGCCTCCGCCGGCAGGGACTCCGCCTCTGCCGCGTCGACAACCGGGTTGGTGAAGAATGATCCGGTGCTGTAGGTGTCGCGGTCTTCCGGGTCCAGCACCATGCCTTTCGTTGCACGCAGCTTGAGGACGGCACGTCGCACATCGGTGGCGTAGGTCCGTCCCCCGGCGTCGATACCGAGTTCCCGAGCCAGCTCGGCATACCGTACCGGTGCGCTCATGCGGCCGAGTCCCAGCTGGAACTGAACCGTGAGCACCACATAACGGGGAGATCCGGCGTCGGTCGTGCGCTTCAGGAGGGAATCCCGGTACCCGAACTTCAGGTCAAAGTTGGCCAGGGATTTGATGGACCTGGTCTCGCGGTCATACGTGCGCACCATGGCGATGGTGTGGGATACCTCTGATCCGTACGCGCCGACGTTCTGCACGGGTACCGCCCCGGTGGAACCGGGGATGCCAGAGAGCGCCTCCAGCCCGGAGTAAGCGTGCCGCACTGTGTACTCGACGAGCTCATCCCAGGGTTGGCCGGCCTGGGCGGTAACCATTACGCCTCCGCAGGTGGCGTCGTCGTCGTTCACTGTGAAGCCGGTCGAAGCAATTTTGACCACTGTTCCGGCGAAGCCGCTGTCCGCCACCAGCAGGTTCGAACCGCCGCCAATCAGCAGGAGCGGCTCCCCCGCCTCATCGGCGGAGCGGATCGCCTCGATGAGTTCCGCTTCAGTGCGTGCCACCACGAATTTGCGGGCGGGGCCGCCGACGGCCGACGTGGTGAACTGGGCGAGGGATGTCACCAGATCCGCACCACTGCCTGTGCCTTGACGAGCACCTTCTGTCCCCCGGCGGAGACGGTCAGGTCAATGCGCGCAGTCGAATTGTCCGGGTCCACAGCCCCGACAACTCCGACAACCTCGATGACCGCCCCGGCACTGCCAGGCTGCGCCGTGGTGTCCTCAACAACAACCGGCCGGGTGAAGCGGGTCTGGTAGTCGATCACGGCGGCGGGATCACCGATCCAGTCGGTTACTGCCTGGACCGCCGCGCCCATGGTGAACATGCCATGGGCGATGACTCCGGGTAGGTCCACACCCCGGGCAAAGGATTCATTCCAGTGGATGGGGTTGAAGTCACCGGATGCTCCTGCGTACTTCACCAGGTCCAGCCGGGTGACGTCGAGGGAGGAACGGCCGATTTCCTGGCCCACTTCAAGATCTGTCAGCGAAATTGTCATGCTTACTGCTCCTCCCCGCGCACCAGGATGGATGACGTGGTTGTTGCGGTTTTTTCACCTTCCACGGTGGAGATCTCAGCACGGGTGGTGATCATTGCTCCGCCGCCCATGGCCCGGACCTGATCGACGTGGAGTTCGGCAACCAGTTCATCCCCCGCGATGATCGGCCGGTGGTGGATGAACCGCTGGTCGGCGTGGACCACGCGGGTGAAATCAATGCCGGCCTCGGGATCGTTGATCAGCTGTGCGTCAGCCCGCTGGGCGATGATGATCGCGAAGGTGGGCGGCGCGACGACATCGCGGTGCCCCAGCGCGCGGGCGGCTTCCGGGTCGAAGTGCGACGGATGCGTCGCCTTCACTGCCTGGGCGAACTCGCGAATCTTCTCGCGGCCTACGGTGTAGACCTCACCAGCAGGGTAACTGCGCCCCTGGAGGTCGGGGTTGATCGTCATGAAACTCCTTATGATCCGGGCTTCCCGTCGCGGGCACGCCTGTTCAGGGTAACTGCTCGTCAGGCTACCGGCTGGTTGGGCCGGAACCATCCTTAGGCCGATGGCGGCGCTGCGCGTCCCGTCCACGCACCACCAGGCCGGCCAGATGTGCCGCCATTCCCGCAATGATGATCGGCAGGGCCGCGAAGACCAGGGGATCTGTCTCGAGCATTGCTCCGGCGATGGCCAGCAGGATTCCGACGCCGGTGAGGATCAGCGCAGCGATGACGAGCCGGCGGTACAGCGGCGATCCGGTGTCCCAGGGCGTGTTCAGCATCCTTTAACCCTACCGAAGCGATTCCCGCCGGTGACCGGTTAGCGCCGGCGTCCATCGGCGGAACAGTCCCGGCACCCGCATGACCAGCGCCCAGTAGAGCACTCCCGCTACCAGGGAGGCTGCAACGCCTACCAAGGGATGGAGGTTTTCAAGGTGCGGGAACACGAGCCAGTGTACGAGGTAGATGTACAGCGATGCGCTTGCGAGCACCACAGTGAGTTGCTGAAGGACCGTGGGGACCGGGAGTCTGGGAACCCACACGAGCAGCAGCATCCCTGTCAGGAGGGTCATTTCGCGGGCCAGGTCCCCATAGAAGAAGCCGGGGATGCACAGTAGCGCAACCGCAGTGATCAGCAAGCGATGCGCGGTACGCCGTGCCTTCGCCACCGCCCACCCAAGGGCGAAGAGCCAGAGCGCGGGGGCAGTGTTCGGCACCTCGAGGTCAACGATGTTGAACCGCGTCAGCAGACCCGCGGCGGCCAATCCCAGCGGGAACCCGAAGGGAAAACGCCGTTCCAGCCGTGCAACGGGAGGAAGGGCAAGCAGTGCAACCACACAGACAAGGAGGTAGGTCAGCACCTCGACGAACCAGAAATGCCATTCAGGTGTGACTTCCTGCGGGCCGACGAGCGCGTTCAGCAGGAAGATATTGGCGACGCTGTAGTGATCGGTAATGATGTAGCCCAGAAGAATCAGCGCCACGCTCGGCAGCACTATGCGGGCGATGCTGGTCAGCTGGCGTCGCAGCCGGTGCCAGCGTTCGCCCTGGAGCTGGAAACGCGCAAAGTTGTACCCGGCTGCGGCCATCAGCACGTGCGCCGTCCCTTCCCAGTGGAACAGGCCGATGTGCGTGCTGATGATGAAGATGATGGCGACCGCCCGCAGCACGATGCTCGCCTCGACGGCCGCGAAGAATCTGCGCCGACGCACCGGAGCTTTGGCCGCCGCGCGCTGTGCAACCTCAACAAGCTCTGCGACGGACCGCACGTGCCAGTCCGCGGGCAGGGTGCCCAGGGCCCGCTCCAGGCGTACGGACGTCGCTACATAGGACAGTGAATCGCCGCCCAATGATACGAAGGTGCTGTCATCATCGACTGCGGGTACCTCCAGCTGCTCGGCCAGAATCACGCGCACGTCATGCGGCCCCTCCTTGAGGGTGACCGACGGTGCACGTGCCTCCGGTGCGGGGTCGGCGAGGGCGAGAATCGACTGATAGTCCGGCTTTCCGCTGCTGAGCCGGGGAATCTGCTCCACCGCGTACATCGTCAGCGCCCCGCGCGGTATGCCTAGGTCAGGCGCCAGTACCTTACGGAGCAGCCCCGGTTCGTGATCGCCCTCCAACGCGACAACCAGGTGTTCATCGGTCCCGGCACAGGCGGCCCGCACGCCGAGGTCGGCGAGGATCTGCTCCACCCGTCCAAGGTCAATCCGCAGCCCCGCGACCTTGATGAAGCGGCTGCGCCGTCCAACCACCTCGTACAGTCCATCCGGGTGCCTCCGCGCCAGGTCTCCGGTGCGTAGCTCGTCAACGGTGCGGCCAGCAGCGAGGTCCGCGGACGTCTCCGCGTAACCCAGCATGACGTTGGGGCCGGTGTACACCAGTTCACCGTCCTTGAGCCCATCGACCGGATCGATCCGGAAACTGCCGCCGGGCACGGGCACCCCGATCCGGGATGGATTCTCCGCGGCAAGGGCTGGAGGCAGGTAGGCCATCCGCGCCGTCGCTTCGGTTTGGCCGTACATCACGAACAGCTCCCAACCCCGGTCATTCCCCAGTTCCGCGTACCGACGCACCAGATCCGGAGACAGGCGACCGCCGGCCTGGGTCACGTACCGCAGTGTCGGCAGGTCCATGTCTGCGAAACCGACGCGCTCGAGCAGCTCGAAAGTGTACGGAACGGCGGCGAAGGCGCTTGCGTCCGTTCGGCGGAACAAATCCCAGAAACAAGGGTCCACAACGGAGAGGTCAGTGAGCACCAGCGACGCTCCGGCGAGCAGGTGGCTGTTGAGTACCGATAGCCCGTAGCAATAGGACAACGGGAGGGTGGTGACAGCCCGATCCGCCGGCCCTATCCTCAGATACTCGGCGATGGCCGCGGCGTTCGCCTCAAGGTTCCGGTGTGAGAGCCTGACGAGCTTCGGCGAACCCGTTGATCCTGAGGTGCTCAGCAGGAGTGCGAGATCGGGATGCAGTTCGTGACTGGTGACAGCGCGGATTTCACGGATGCGCGGCGTTCCGTTCCCGCCGCCCGAGTCAATGACAACATCCGGGTCGAAAGTACTCCGTAGTGAGTCGACGGCGGAGGGCTTGTCTCCCGGTACCATGATCACAGGGTGCCCCGCGGACAGCGCAGCCAGATAGGCGACGACGGAGTCGAGGGTGTTGGTTGCCGCCAGCAGCACCAACCGCCGGTCCGGACCGAGGCGATCCGCAACAGCGTCCACCCGTTCCGCCAGTTGACGGTAGCTGAGGGTTTCACCATCCGTCACGATCGCAGCGCGGTCAGCGAAGCGGGTGAGGTCCGCTGCGAACCTGACGGACCGGGTAGCAGGTCTCAGGGGCAGAATAGGCGTTGTCAGAGACACAGGTTCACCTCGATGTGGGGATCGGGAACGGTTCCGGCGCTTGCAGTGCATGGCCGGCGATATCGATCGGCGGCTCGGTGACGGCGCGGTCATCAACCAGCAGGGTCGGTGAGGTCCCGGACGCAACCGTCACAGTGACGGCAGTGCCCGGCGCGTACCGCACATGGTGCGGTTGCCAGGACCGCAGCGTGCGGCCGGATGCCAGACGGACATAGTGCAGAACGAATGCCCCGCGGTACTCCAGCGACACAACCCGTGCGGATGCGCCCGGATCCGGAGCGAGCGCCACTTCATGCGGACGCAGAACGACGTCGACGTCGACGTCGCAGTTGGCCCACCCGGGCACGGTCGAGACAACACCGATCTCGCAGGTCAACAGCGCGTTGTGGACGTTGGCTGGAAGGAAATCGGCATCGCCCATGAAGGAGGCCACGAACCGGGTGGCGGGCTGCTCGAACACCTTATCCGGTGTGTCTGCCTGTTCAATCACGCCGTCGTGCATCACGACAACCCGGTCTCCCACGGACAGCGCTTCCGTCTGGTCGTGGGTCACCAGCAGACTGGTGGTTCCTGTCTCCTTCAGCACGGCTACGATATCTGCTCGTACCCGGCCCCGGAGCGTCTCATCCAGGCTGGAGAAGGGCTCATCCAGCAGTACGACGGCGGGGCGGGGCGCCAGTGCACGCGCTACCGCCACCCGCTGCTGCTCTCCGCCTGACAACTCATGCGGATAGCGGGCGGCAAGATGATCGAGGCGTACCAGCTCCAGTACCTCGGCAACGCGCTTCCGCCGTTCGGGGAGGGAGAGCCGGTTCAGTCCGAAGGCAACGTTTTTGGCGACGGTGAGGTTGGGAAACAGCGCATGGTCCTGGAACACCAGCCCCACACGGCGGCGTTCCGGTTCCTGAAAGTTCCGCCGGTCCGCCACAACATCACCGGCGATCGTGATCGTTCCGGAGTCCGGCCGTTCCAGGCCGGCTATCATGCGCAGCATCGTCGACTTGCCGCAGCCGGAGGGCCCAATGACGGTGAGCATCTCTCCGGGAGCCACTGTCAGATCGAGGGAGGTCGCGGCCGCGATGGCGCCGTACCGCCTGCTCACCCCGCTGAGGGTCAGCGCCCTGCTGACATTGACAACCTCACCGCGCATGGGTCACCGCCCCTGCCTGCAGACCCGCCGACCGCCGGAACAGGAAATACACCGGGATGACGGCCACGGCGATGATGCCCAATGCCGGCAGCGCAGCCTTCTCCCAGAAGTTCTCCCGGGCCAACTCGTAGACCCAGACAGAGACTGTGGTGAATCCGAAGGGTCGCAGCAGAAGCACTATCGGCAGTTCCTTCACGGCATCGATCGCCACCAGCGCCAGAGCGACAGCGACGCCCCGGCGGGCCAGCGGCAGATGCACGCGTGCCAGGAGCCTGCGTGGTGTGGCTCCGAGGCTCAGCGCGGAGGAAGTCAGTGCCGGGGAGATCTTGGCGAAGCTCGCGTCGACCGCCTGGTAGGCAGGCGCAAGGAAGCGCACCACGTAGGCAACAAGGATTCCCGCCACGGACCCGGTCACAAGCAGGCCGGTTCCGCCCGGGACGCCCGCGGATTCCAGCCATCCATCCACGCGGGCGAAGGCGATGAGCACACCGATGCCGATCACTGCCCCCGGCACGGCATAGCCGAAGGTGGTAACCTGCGCTGCAGTTGCCACGACCGGACCTCCGCCCAAACGCTGGGCGTGCCCGGTGACGAGCGCGAGTCCTGCGCACACGACTGCGACCAACAATGCGACGGTCACACTGTTTACGAGATACTCGGCGAAGCGAGGGTCCACCAGTGGTTCGGACGAGGCGAGCGCCTCACCGGCAGCCCAACCGATGAGCTGTACGACCGGGAGGATGAAGCCCAACCCGAGCACCCCCAGACAGGTCAGGGCGGCAGCCCATCTGGTCCAGCCGGTGAGCCTTCGGGGCTGCAGGCCCTCTCCCCGTCCAGGCTTTTGGTGGAACCGCGACCGTCCCCGCAGGAGCCGCTCACCGCCCAGCACGGCGACGGCGAACAAGAGCACCAGCACGGAAAGCTGGGTTGCCGCATTGAAGTCGAAGGTGCCTTTCCAGACCAGGTAGACTCCCACGGAAACGGTCTGGACGTTGAAGTACTGGACGGTTGCAAAATCCGTCAGGGTTTCCATCATCACCAGCGCCAGCGCCGCGGCAAGCGAGGGCCTCGCCAGCGGAAGCACCACCCGCCACAGCGTGCGGGCGCGGCCTGCACCGAGGGTGCGCGCGGCGTCGTACGTTGTTGCGCTTTGCTCCACAAGCGCCGACCTCGCCAGCAGATAGACGTACGGGTAAAGCGTCAGGGATAGAACGACGACGGCGCCCGCCAGCGTACGTACGTCAGGCAGCCAGGCGCCGGGACCGAGCACTGCACGCAGACCGGCCTGCACCGGTCCCCCGATGTCGAAGGTGGAGAGAAACACGAAGCCCAGAATGTAGGCGGGCATCGCGAGCGGAAGGACCAGCGCCCAGGAGAGCGTCTTCCGCAGTGGAAAATCATAGGCAGTCACCAGCCAGGCCAGGCCGCCGCCGATCAGCAGCGTCCCCACACCCACTCCCACCAGCAGGAGCACCGTGATCAGGACCATCGAACCGATGTCCTGCGGGATGCTGCCGGAGTTCAGGCTTCCGAGCCCGTCGACCACCACAGCGATGACCGGCATTGCCACCAGTGCTGCGGCAAGCAGCACAGCCGCGGACCACAGCGGACGGCCGTTCCCGGTCAGCCGATGCCGCCGTTGACCTGCAACGGCTGCGTCAACCAGGACAGCCGATTCGCTCACTTGTAGCCGGCCTCGGACAGGACATCGATCGCTTCGGCGTTCAGGTCGCCGTAGGCCGCAGCGTTCAGCGGCATGCGGCTGAACTCCCCGAATTCGGCAATCACCGGCTCGGGCTTGGCAGCCGGGTTCACCGGGAACTCATGGTTGGCGTCCACGAAGGCGTTCTGCCCCGTGGTAGCGAGCCACTCTATGAGCTGCTGGGCCTGCGCCGCGTTGTCCGAGTTCGCCACGACACCGGCCCCGGAGATGTTCACGTGGGTGCCGGCGCCCTCCTGGCTGGCCCAGTAGAGGTCCACTGCCAGGTCAGGGTTCTCCTCGAGGGTACGTGCGAGGTAATAGTGGTTGTTGATTCCCACATCGCACGCACCGGCATCGATCGCTTCGAGCAGGAGGATGTCATTACTGAGGATATCCACGTCATTGGCCACCCAGCCCCTGACGATCTCCAGTGCCTTGTCCCGGCCGTGGAGGTCGATCAGGCTCGCGACCAGTGACTGCGTGTAGGAGGACGTGGCGTCGCGCATGCACAGCCGTCCCTTCCACTTCGGATCGGCCAGTCCCGCGTAGCTGTCCGTGGCGTCGAACTCTGCCGGATCAACATTTTCCGGGTTATAGGTGAGGGTTCGCGCCCGCATGGCCAGACCGAACCACTGCCCCTCCGGGTCGCGGAGGTCCTCAGGAACGGCTTCATCCAGTGCGTCCGAACTGATCGGTGCCAGCACATCCTGGCGGGCGGCGTTCCAGAGATTTCCAGCGTCCACGGTCATGAAAACGTCTGCAGGGGTGTCACTGCCCTCGGCTTTGAGCCGTTCAAGCAGCTCGGCGTCATCACCGGTGATGAACTCCACGGAGATGCCGGTTTCATCGGTGAAATCAGCGAACGCACCCTCAAGGTCATAGTGGCGGGCCGAGTAGATCTGCAGGTCTGCAGGCGCGGCGCCGATACCGAGCACGCCACACCCGGAGAGGGCAAGCACGGGAACCGCAAACGCGGTGCAGGCAGCAAGGAGCTTCGGTCGAGGCATAGGGGTACTCCTGAAGGTAGCGGCGACAGCCGCAGCAAGCTTTACAAAGGCAAGCCTAACCTATCCAGATGTGACCCTCCGACTATGTTGCGAAGATCACTACCTGCGCTGCGTCCGGGCCAAGACGAGAAGTGCAGAGCCCGTCAGAAGAGTTCGTCCTGCACGGCGATGGGCGCGGATCGGAATTCCCCAAGCTCCACGCGACGGCCCCGCAGGAGCGCGAGGTTCAGGAGGAACCTGCCTTCCGGCACAGCGATCAGTGCGGTTTGCCCGAGCAACGCAAGGACGGCCCCACCGTGATCCCCTGTCTCAAAGCTGAGCGGGTAGACCGGTGCCCGCGCTGTCAGTACCTGTTCCCAGCTGCCCGGCGGATCCCACTGCTCCTCCACCGTTTCGAACCCATCAATGCCGACGTCGGCAGCCAGCAACCCACGCAGGCCATTTGCCGCTGCGGCATTCAGAACATCCAGATCCCTGGGCGCCCGTGGGCGGGCCAGGGCCGCAGTCTTCGCCGCCGACCGGACAGCCTGCGGCAGGCCTGCATGGCGGGTTGCAGCGTCTTCAAGGACGCGGACTATCCGACCGTCGTCGGCACGAGCGACATAACGGGCAACGACTGCGCCCTGCTCGGTCAGCCGGCTCCATTTGCTGCGGTGCGAGGCCGTTC
This sequence comes from Arthrobacter sp. KKT183, assembly GCF_055657625.1. NCBI lineage: Bacteria > Bacillati > Actinomycetota > Actinomycetes > Micrococcales > Micrococcaceae > Arthrobacter > Arthrobacter sp. KKT183. The sequence goes on from NZ_CM145770.1 coordinate 2,660,265, forward strand.
CCACCTTGGTGGCGCCGTCAGCGAAGGTCGCGACATAGAGCCAGTGCTCCTGTGCGAGATAGGCGGCAAGCCCGGGAGGCGCCACACCGGAGCGGTGAACGTCGTGCATGAACCGGAAGTCATCACGCGCGAAACAGGGGCCGCACTGGTAGCCGCGCTCCGCCGTCGTCTGTTCCGGGCAGGGAAAGGAGCGGCGGTCCTTGGGTCCCGGCACCTTTGAATAGCCCAGGCAGAAGCGTGCACCCCTGTCCCCGAGGAGTCGGAATCCAAAAATTGCCGGAAGATTCTCAAGCGGCAACGACGCCGGAGCGCCCGGCGGCGTGGCAAGGACGAGGGCCGGACCGGACCGGTCCCAGGACACGCCGTGGCACAGGAAAGGTCCGGTAAGCATGTCGCCACGCTACCGGACCTCCCTGTTTGAAGTACGCCGCCGGAGAGGTCAGGCCGTCTGTCCCTCGTGCGGACCTTCCGCGATCTCCTCGAGCACCTTGTCATTGAAGGCGGGCAGATCATCGGGGTTACGGCTGGTGACGAACCCCTTGTCTACTACAACCTCATCATCGGTCCACTCAGCACCCGCGTTACGAAGGTCTGTTTCGAGCGTGTGGTAGGAGGTCATCGACCGACCGCTGACCACGCCGGCTTCGATGAGCAGCCACGGAGCGTGGCAGATCGCAGCTACGGGCTTGTGCTGTTCAAAGAAACTGCGTGTGAAGGCCTGTGCGTCCTTATCCACCCGCAGATGGTCCGCATTGACGACGCCGCCGGGCAGCACCAGTGCGTCGAAATCCTCGGCCTTTGCCTGGCTGAGAGGGAGGTCGACGGGGAATTCATCACCCTTGTCCGTGCCGTTGAAACCCTGCACCGAGCCCTCGCCGGGCGCCACGAGTGTGGGCACTCCACCAGCGCCCTTCACTGCTTCCCAGGGGCTGGTCAACTCAACCTGTTCCACGCCGTCCGTGAGCAGGAAGGCCACTTTCTTGCCGGAAATATTGTGCATAGTCATGCTTCCTCCATTCCGTTGGCTTACGGGTTAAGCCTAGGAACGATCGGAATGATAAGCAACCTGACTATTACAGGCCGTCAGCTACTGCGGCGGCAGCAGCAAGCCAGGCACCCTGTGTCGCCGGCTTCAGCGCACCCCAGCGGATGCGGCCCTTCAGCAGCGCCACATCATAAGGTATGGTGACGGCACTCCGCGCAAGCTGTGCGAAACCGTCCGCAATCTGCTGGGCCTGCGCCGCTGTACCGTTCTTGTCTGACTGGCTGACAATGACGACGGCGTTCTGCGACAGCTCCGCATACTTCCCACCGCGTGCACGAAGAGCCTCGAGCAGTAGCGCGCCCGCTTCCGCGTGCTCCTCAAGCGTGGTGGTGGCGATGACCAGCTGGTCCGTGTGGTGGATCATGCGCAGCCAACGCTCGGCGGTCTCATCATTTCCGGAGTCGACGATGTTCAGCCGGAAGTACTTTGAGGCAACTTCGTGGAGGGCGTCGAAATTATCGGCGGTGATTTTCTGCTCGGAAGCGAGCACATCCGGCTTGGACCGCAGGACGTCGTATTTGTCCTCCGTCTGGTGGTGGACGTAGCGGGCAAGCAGCGCAGACTGGGCGGAGGGAGCCAGCAGCTGACTTGTCTCGGGCAGCAAGTCCATCACCGAGGAGTTGTGTGGCCCCTGTTCGGTCCGCCAGCCCAGCGTGCCGCGGGTTTCGTTATTGTCCCAGGCGAGCACCGGTCCCCCGCCGTTCCGGGCGAAAACCGCAGCGAGCATCACGGTGGTCGGCGTCTTGTTTGCGCCACCCTTGCCGTTCACCACGGAGATGGTCCGTGGACCCGGCCAGTGCTGGCTCACGGCACGCGTATGCGCCCGAATGACCAATTCCCGCTTCGATGGCGCAACGCGGATCCCCAACCGGGACAGCAAACCGCGGAAACCGGTCTCTGCGGGAACAGTTCCGTTATCCGATGCCAGGAAGGAACGGCGCCTGCCCTCGGCTGAGTCCTGCCGACGCGACTGGCGTGGCGGGTCAGCGGGGGTGCTGGGCACCGACGGAACGGGAGGCAGGGTGGTGACGGCCGTCGTCGTACCTGGTCCGGTTTCTGGTTGCATGCGGCCCTCCGGCACGGTGGGTGGTGCCGTGGCGGGAGCCGACGGCACGGGAGCGGAGCCGGCGGGCGCCACGGAGCCGGCAGCGGGTGCTGGTGGTTGCTGGGGAAGGACCACGGGAACGGACATGGTGCGGACGCTATGGGCCGATTCGTCAAAGCGGATGTCGAGCACCGGACGCCGGACGGTGTCCTCGGTGTGGCCCTCCGGCTGTGCGCCCTGTTGCGGCGCCTGCGGAGCCGGTGACAAGCGGTCCGCGAAGCGGGGAACCTCAGAGATGGGCCCTGTTCCGGGGTCACGTCCGGTGCGGCGTCGGCTTGCCCGGGTTGGGAAGTCTTCCGGGTTCTCGCCCGGCCCCCAGGCCGAATCGTTGTCAGTCATGGTTCCTGTCCTGTCGATGTGCCTCGCGCCCCATACTATAAGGAGGCTGACCACAGCCCGTCCCTGGTGCAGGCACCGGGAAAACACAACAGGCCGACAGCTCACTGCGAGCCGCCGGCCTGACACTTGTAGCGGTGGCGGGACTCGATCCCGCGACCTCACGATTATGAGTCGTGCGCTCTAACCAGCTGAGCTACACCGCCATAAATGAGACTGCCCGCTTCAATCTTACGATCTTTGGCGGGCCTCCCATTTGAGAGCCCCCCACCGGAATCGATCCGGTGACCTCGTTCTTACCAAGAACGCGCTCTACCACTGAGCTAGGGGGGCAACAGCAGAAAACTTTACCAGCTAAATCGCGTGCTGAAAAATCGAGTTGTGGGGTGGCCCAGCACAGCGAAAAGCGCCGGTGTTGCGCACAAACGTGGGGAACTTCCCACGAATCTGCACAACACCGGCGCTTTTGCGGAGGACGGAGTTCAGCGTCCCATCAGGATGCTCGAATTACCACTTTTCGCGGCGGCCGTTACCGGCACCGGCGCCCTTCTGATGACGCGGCTTGCGGTCGCCGGAGGTTGCTCCGCGGTCGCTGCGGAAGTCGCCGTCGTGCGAGCGCTCGGTGCGGAAGCCGCCGTCGTGTCCGCGGTCACCGCGATAGCCCTCACCCTTGCGATGCGGCTTCTTGAAGTCACCGGCGGGGCGGTCGCTGTTGGGGCGCCGTCCCTTGTCCAGCTCGAGGTGGATCAGTTCGCCGCCGATGCGGGTCTTGGACAGCGCGCGCCACTGGTCCTTGGAGAGCTCGGCAGGGAGCTCAACCAGGGTGTGGTCCGCGCGGATGTCAATCCCGCCGATTTGCGACGACGACAATCCACCTTCGTTGGCGATGGCTCCAACGATGGAGCCGGGCATGACGCGCTGGCGGCGACCAACGGCGATGCGGTAGGTAGCGTTACCCTCGGTGAGGGTGCGCGTGGGTCCGCGGGAGCCGAAGGCGTCCTTGCGGCCGCCTGCCCGTTCCTTCTGGCCCGCCGGCGCCTGCGGGATGTCCTTGACCAGGATGGGGTTTCCGCCCTGGGACATGACGGCGAGCGCTGCGGCGATCTCCGCGGCGGGCACGTTGTGCTCATTTTCGTAGTTGGCGATCAGGTCACGGAAGATCGAGACGTCCTCAGTGGCGAGGGTCTCGGTGATGCGCTCCGCGAACTTGTTCAGGCGGAGCTCGTTGACCGCCTCGGTGGAGGGCAGGTGCATCTGCTCGACCGGCTGGCGCGTCGCCTTCTCAATGGAACGCAGCAGGTACTTCTCACGCGGCGTGATGAACAGGATGGCATCGCCGGAACGGCCCGCGCGGCCGGTGCGGCCGATGCGGTGAACGTAGGACTCGGTGTCATGCGGGATGTCGTAGTTGACCACGAGGGAGATGCGCTCAACGTCGAGGCCACGGGCTGCGACGTCCGTTGCCACGAGGATGTCGATCTTGCCGTCACGCAGGGCCTCGATGGTGCGCTCACGCTGCTGCTGGGGAATATCACCGTTGATGGCAGCGGCCTGGAAGCCCCGGGAACGCAACTTGTCCGCCAGGTCTTCTGTGGCCATCTTGGTGCGCACGAAGGCAATGATTCCGTCGAAGTCCTCGACCTCAAGGATGCGGGTCATTGCGTCGAGCTTGTGCGGGCCCATGACCTGCAGGAACCGCTGGCGGGTATTGGCGCCGGTGGTGGTCTTCGACTTGACCGTAATTTCCTGCGGATTGTTCAGGTACTTGGAGGCGATGCGGCGGATGGCGCTCGGCATGGTCGCCGAGAACAGCGCAACCTGCTTGTCCTCGGGCGTTCCTGCGAGGATCTGCTCCACGTCATCGGCGAAGCCCATGCGCAGCATCTCGTCAGCTTCATCGAGCACGAGGTACTGCAGGTTGGACAGGTCCAGTGATCCCTTGGACAGGTGGTCGATGACACGTCCCGGGGTGCCGACCACTACCTGAGCGCCGCGGCGCAGGCCTGCCAGCTGGGGGCCGTAGGCCGAACCGCCGTACACGGGCAGCACGGTGAAGTTGTCGATGTGCTTGGCGTAGGAGGCGAATGCCTCAGCGACCTGAAGCGCGAGCTCGCGGGTCGGTGCAAGGACAAGGACCTGCGTGAACTTCGCAGGACCGTTGAGGTCCGCGAGCTCAGCCATCCTGGACAGCGCGGGAATGGCAAATGCGGCGGTCTTGCCGGTTCCGGTCTGGGCGAGGCCTACGACGTCGCGCCCTTCCAGCAACACCGGAATGGTGGCTGCCTGGATGGGGGACGGCTTTTCGTAGCCGACGTCGGACAGCGCTGCAAGCACGCGACCGTCGAGGTTGAAGTCGGTGAACTTCACATCAGGCGTGCCGGTGTCTGCAGTTTCGGTTTCAGGGGTGGCAGTAACGTCAGGGGACAGGTTTTCAGGCATGGGGAAGTTGACCTTCACTAGGAGCCGGGCGGCGTGGTGAGCCGCATGAACAGGAAATCCAGCGCTGTTTCAATCCCGCGGCAGGACCATACATTCCAGCTTTGCACCGCTATCACAGCGGTGAAGTGCAATGTTTCTGACCGGCGCTCCCTGAATGAATCTGCCCGCTTCGATCAACGATGCGGGCCCCAACACAACCAATCCATGCCGCATGAGGGCAGGAATAAAGGGAAAACCGGTGTGGGGGATGTTTCAAGTGTACCCCACGGAGCTCCCGGCTCTTCCGTGGGAGACGCAATCTCGACGTGAGGCTGCCCACAGGACCTCTCCGGCATCGTTCAGAACAGGTCAGGCTGGCACCTGCTGTGCCTTCATCTGTGCCTGTGCCCGGGCGAGCACTTTGGCGACGTCCGGCGTGAGGATCGCGCCGTCGTCGTGCGCGGCCTGCAGCCTCGCTGCCTGCTCAGGCGAGAGGCCCGCGAACAGTTGGCCGACCGTCACCCCGTGTTCCGGTCGATGCTCGACGACGACGGCGTCCCCCGCCTCGATGTGCCCACCCTTCAGGACGCGGAGGTACGTGCCGATCCTGCCTTCCGCGGCGAAGCGCTTCACCCAGTTGGACTCCCCCAGATAGCGGGCGAAGTTCATGCATGGAGTCCGCGGCTCAGTCACCTCGAGGAGAACGTCTCCGATGCGCCACCGCTCGCCGATCACCGCATGGGTGGATTCATTTCCGGACACGCGGAGGTTTTCGCCGAACTTGCCCGGCACCATGTCGCGTCCCAGTTCCGCTGACCAGAAGTCGGCGTCTTCCTGTGAGTAGGCGTACACCGCCTTGGACGGGCCGCCGTGGTGCTTCCGGCTCGCCTGAATGTCCCCGGTCAGACCGAGCGGATGCACTTTGACGGGCCCGGCCGTAGCCCGCTTGTCGATTGCCGTGACGCCGGTGGAATCCTTCGTGGGCAGCAGGGCGTGGACGCGGCATACGGCAAGAAGGGCACCTGTTGTCATGTAGCGATGGTATCCGGCGGCGCGCACGTCACGCGCCGGCGCTTTTCAGGAGACCGAGAACCCGCCGTCGGCCTTGATGAGCTGACCGTTGATCCATCGGCCCGCCGGCGAGAGAAGGAAAGCGACGACGCCGGCCACATCGGCCGGCGTGCCGAGGCTTCCCGTTGGCTGCTGCTGGATGAGCGCTTCGCGTACCTCGTCGGTCATCCATCCGGTGTCCACCGGACCTGGATTCACAACGTTGGAACTGATCTTCCGCTCCCCCAACTCGCGTGCCGCAGCGATCACGATCCGGTCGAGTGCGCCCTTCGATGCTCCGTACGGCAGGTTGTGCACCGTATGGTCACTGGTCAGCGCGACGATTGCGCCGCCGTCGTCCGGGCACTGCAGCGCGAAGGCGCGGATGAGCTGCCACGCTGCACGGACGTTGACGGCGAAATGACGGTCGAAGCTTTCCACGGTGGTGTCGAGGATTGATGAGTCAACGCTCTCCGCATGTGAGAGCACCAGGCCCGTCAGCGGACCCAGTTCGGCGGCGTCGGAGATCAGTGCATCCGGCGTGCCCGGTTGCTCCAAATCTGCGGGCAGCAACGTGACGCGTGAGCCGATCGCCTCCAGCTCCGCGGCGAGATCCCGCAACTGGGTATAGGGATCCGTGGCCTGGTTCACCCGCTCGTCATAGGGGTGCCAGTAGGAGAGGACAAGGTCCCATCCCTCCGCGGCGAGGGCACGGGCGATTCCCGCCCCAATCCCCTCGGGACGGCCGGCGCCGGTGATCAGGGCTGATCGTTGCATCATCGGATCAGTGTAGGCAGACGGTAAGTTTGGTTGTGACCCCCACCACCGGCGAAAGGTCTCCACCCATGACTGTCACAGCAATCATCAACGCGCACGTCGTTCCCATTGAAGGCGAACCCTTCGACGGAACCGTGCTGATCGAAAACGGCAAGGTCTCCGCACTCGGAGCGGACGTCACCGCTCCGGAGGGTGCCGACGTCGTCGACGCCGACGGCAAGTGGCTCCTTCCCGGCTTCGTCGATGCGCACGTGCACCTCGGCACGCATGAAGAGGGCGAGGGCTGGGCCGGCGATGACACCAACGAGATGACGGATCCCGTCACCGCCGGCGTTCGCGCCCTGGACGCGGTGAACCCCTACGACCCAGGATTCGACGACGCCCTGGCCGGCGGAGTGACCTCGGTGAACGTGAATCCCGGATCCGGTAACCCTATCGGCGGCCTCGCCGTTGCGATCCACACGCACGGCCGGTACATCGAAGAGATGGTGCTGCGCTCCCCCAGCGGGCTGAAGTCCGCCCTCGGCGAGAATCCCAAGCGCGTGTACGGCGAAAAGAAGCAAACGCCATCCACGCGGCTGGGTACGGCCATGATCATCCGTAAGGCGTTCATGGATGCGCAGAACTACATGGGCAAGGCGGACGAGAACGCCCGTGACCCGAAGCTTGAGGCCCTGGCCATGGTGCTGCGCCGCGAGATTCCGTGGCGGCAGCACGCCCACCGCGCTGACGACATCGCCACTGCGCTGCGCATAGCGGACGAGTTTGGCTACGACCTCGTGCTTGACCACGGTACCGAAGCGCACCTGCTTGCCGATGTGCTGGCGGAGCGCGGGATCCCGGTGCTGATCGGACCGCTGTTCACCACCAAGTCCAAGGTGGAGCTGCGCGGCCGCTCGATCGCCAACCCGGGGAAGTTGGCGGCGGCCGGCGTCGAAATCTCCATCATCACGGATCACCCGGTCATCCCGATCAACTTCCTGGTTCACCAGGCGACCCTCTCCGTGAAGGAGGGGCTGGACCCGGTCACGGCGCTGCGCTCCATCACCATCAACCCCGCGAAGGTGCTGGGGCTGGCTGAGCGCATCGGTTCCCTGGAGCCGGGCAAGGACGCCGACGTCGTCCTGTGGAGCGGTGATCCGCTGGATGTCATGCAGCGTGCGCTCACCGTCTGGATCGGCGGCAAAGAGGTCTACCGTTACGACGAGGCGGCGCGCACCGGCGTCGTAGCTCCCCGCGGCTGACGTGGCACGACAGCCCCGCCCAGACCTTCCGCCACGGCCGCTGACCATTCGGGCAGCGATTGCCGTGGAGGTGCTGGTCAGCGTCCTGTTCCTGATCGCCGCCGCAAGCTTCCTGATCTCCGCGGCAGCCCAGGAGATAGACCGGGCGGGGCTGATCGGCCTAGGTGCGCTACTGGGCGGACTCGCCGTCGTTCAGCTGGTGCTGGTGCTGGGACTCCGCCGGGGCAAACGCGGCGCCCGTGAACTTCTGACCACGATCGGGCTCATTGTCGGAGTTCCAATCCTGGTCCGCCGCACGCCCGGCCTGTCCGTGGTGAGCGTGGTCATGCTGATCGGCGTCGTGCTGATGTGGCTGCCGACGTCGACAGCCTGGTTCCAGCGGATCAGCCCGAAGCCGCAGAACAAGTGGGTGCGGCTGGCCAGCCGGACGGTCAGCCCGTTTCGGAAGCGCTGATCTCCTAGAGGTTCGTGAACGCTTTCTCAAGGTCCGCGATGAGGTCCTCAACGTCCTCGATGCCCACGGACAGGCGCACCAGATTCTCCGGCACCGCCAGCTCAGTGCCCTTGACCGAGGCATGCGTCATCTCGGACGGATAGTTCATCAGGGACTCGATGCCGCCGAGGGATTCCGCGAGCGTGAAGAGTTCCGTCGATTCAGCGACCGTGCGCGCGGCCTGCTCTCCGCCTTTGAAAGACACGGAGATCATGCCGCCGAAGTCCCGCATCTGGCGCGCAGCAAGCTCATGGCCGGGGTGATCCGCCAGGCCCGGGTAGTAGACGCGCTCCACTTCTTCACGACCCTGGAGCCACTGGGCGATCGCGAGCGCATTGGTGCTGTGCCGATCCATCCGCACACCGAGGGTCTTCAGCCCGCGCGTGGTCAGCCACGCCTCCATGGGCGCGGATACGGCGCCCACTGCGAATTGGATGAAGCCCACCTTCTCGGCAAGGTCAGCATCATTGAGGATGACGGCGCCGCCGCTTGCGTCCGAGTGCCCACCGATGTACTTCGTGGTCGAGTGGACAACCACGTCGGCACCGAACGAGAGCGGCTGCTGCAGGTACGGGGTTGCGAACGTGTTGTCGACAACCAGCATCGCGCCGGCCTTCTTCGCGATGGCTGCAATGGCTGCAATATCGGTAATCTTCATCATCGGGTTGGACGGCGTCTCAACCCAGACCATGCGGGTCTTCCCGGAGTTCACCGCATTTTCGACGGCGTCGAGATCCGACATGTCTACAGCTGAATTGGTGATACCCCAGTCCGCGAGCACGCGGTTGATGAGCCGGTAGGTTCCGCCGTAGGCGTCGTTACCCAGAACGATGTGATCGCCGGGCCGGAGAGCTGCCCGGATCAGGGCGTCCTCGGCAGCAAGGCCTGAGGAGAAGCTGAAAGCATGCTCCGCACCCTCAAGCGCTGCGAGCTGGGCCTGGAGGGAATCACGGGTGGGGTTGGTGCCGCGCCCGTACTCATACCCGTTGCGCAGCTGGCCAATGCCGTCCTGCGCGAAGGTGGTTGTCTGGTACAGCGGCGGAATGACCGCGCCCGTGGTGGGGTCAGGGGTCTGCCCGGCGTGGACTGCGCGCGTGTTGAAGCCGTTGGTTGAGGTCACTGGGTTGCTCTCCTTCGAAAGGTTTAGCTGCTCAGATACGTCAGCAGGTCGTGGCGCGTAAGTATTCCCACGGGCGCTCCCACGAAGGTAACCATCAGGGCGTCGCTGCCCTGCAGCCGCTCACGTGCGCTGGTCACCGACTCAAGCGAGCCGATGAGCGGCATCTTCTCCCCCATGTGCTCGGAGATCTTGTCGGTGAGCTTGGCTGTGCCGTGGAAGATCTTCTCCGTGAGATGGCGCTCATCGACGGAGCCGAGGACCTCGCCCATCACCACCGGCGGTTCCTGCGAGAGGACCGGGATGTTGGACACGCCGAACTCATTCATGATCATGATGACGTCCCGGACGGTCTCATTCGGGTGCGTGTGCACGAGGTCCGGCAGCGCGCCGTTCTTCGAGCGGAGCACCTCGCCGACCGACGACTCATCACCGCTGTCCATGAAGCCGTAGGACTTCATCCAGTCATCATTGAAGATCTTGCCGAGATAGCCGCGGCCGCTGTCAGGCAGAAGAACGACGACGACGTCCTCCTCGGTAAGGTCCTTCGCCGCGCGGAGCGCGGCCACTACCGCCATACCGGACGAACCGCCCACCAGGAGGCCCTCCTCACGGGCGAGCCTACGAGTCATGGCGAAACTCTCGGCGTCGTTCACGGGAATGATCTCATCCGGAACCGACGGGTCATAGGCGTCCGGCCACATGTCCTCGCCGACGCCCTCCACGAAGTACGGGCGCCCGGTGCCGCCGGAATAGACCGAGCCTTCAGGGTCTGCGCCGATGACGCGGACGGTCCCCGACTCGCGGTCCTTCGAAATGTCCTTGAGGTAGCGGCCGGTGCCGCTGATGGTGCCGCCGGTGCCCACGCCGGTGACGAAGTGCGTGATCCGCCCCTCGGTGTCCCGCCAGATCTCAGGGCCGGTGCTCTCATAGTGGCTGAGCGGGCCGTTGGGATTGGAGAACTGGTCGGGCTTGAAGGCACCTGGGATTTCGCGCGTCAGGCGGTCCGAGACACCGTAGTAGGACTGCGGGCTGTCCGGCGCTACGGCCGTCGGCGTGACCACCACCTCGGCGCCGTACGCTGCCAGGACGTTGCGCTTGTCCACGCCCACCTTGTCCGGAACCACGAAGATGCACTTGTACCCGCGCTGCTGGGCAACCAGCGCAAGGCCGACGCCGGTGTTCCCCGATGTCGGCTCGATGATGGTGCCGCCTGGCCCCAGCTTGCCCTCTTTCTCTGCGGCGTCGATGATCTTGACGGCGATGCGGTCTTTCACCGACCCGCCGGGATTCATGTACTCCACCTTCACCAGAACCGTAGCGGCGATGCCATCGGTGACCTTGTTGAGCTTGATGAGGGGGGTGTTACCGATGAGATCCAGGACGGAGTTGGCGAACTTCATGGTTAACAAGTTACCGCTATGCACTCGGTGGAACTCACTCAATGGATCTGACGGCGCACCTGCGACCGGCGAACCGTCACCGGCACGTGCGAGCATTAACAGCATGACCATCACCGCTTCCGCCCCGGCCGCTCTGTCGGCAGAGTGGGAGCTCCATGAGCCGTACGCGCTACTGCCTTCCGTCGGACCGCTGCAGTGCGGTCCTTCCGATCCCACTGTCGTGATCCGAGAAGGCGCAGTGTGGATGGCTTTCCGGAACGACGACGGCGCGGCCACCCTTCGCTTGTCCCAGCGGGGCGGTCTGCGGTCATCTTCAGTGCACGCAACAGCGTGGGGACCGGGTGCCTCCCTTGCCCTTGCCTCTGTTCCGCAGTTGGCGGGATTGGTCGATGACTGGAGCGGGTTCGACTCCCCTGCCTTCGCGGCCGCGCTGCCCGAGTTGGCCCGGAAGGGCCGCTATCTTCAGCCCGGCCTCCGGTTGCCTGCAACCGGAAGGATGCTTGACGCCGTCGTGCGCGTCATTCTGGAGCAGAAGGTGACGGGGCTTGAGGCGAAGCGGGCATGGCGGTACCTGGTGACCCGCTTCGGTGATCCCGCACCGGCAGCGCCCGGCGCTCCGCGGGAGCTTCGGCTGCCTCCGACTGCTGCACAGTGGCGGCGGGTTCCGTCTTGGGAGTGGCACCGGGCAGGTGTTGATTCGAAACGGTCGGCCGCAGCGTTGCGGGCTGCCGGCGTCGCGTCCGGCCTGGAGCGGTTGGCGGGACTGGATGCTGCGGGTGTGCACGCCGGGCTGTGCTCGATTCCCGGGATCGGCGTGTGGACTGCCGCCGAGGTGCTTCAGCGCACGCACGGGTGTCCCGATTCGATTTCGGTGGGCGACTTCCACCTCGCGGCCTTCGTTGGGGCGGCGCTGACCGGCGAGCGCACTGACGACGCCGGAATGCTTGAGTTGCTCAAACCGTGGGCGGGCCAGCGTCAGCGGGTGGTGCGGATGTTGTACGCGAGCGGGTTCCGGAAGCAGGCGTACGGTCCGCGGCTGTCGCCCGAAGACCACCGGCGGCGGTAGGTTCTGCTGCCGGTGCGCGCAGTCCTGCACCTTCTCGCTGTCGGTGTTCCTGCCGTCCGCCTGTTTCCGGCGGTTGGCTGCGCCGTCGTCGTCATGTCCGGCCAGAAGCTGCAGGATTGTGCGTTTTTTTGGGGCTTAACGTGCGAAGGCTCCGGCCCCCACTGTTGACGGGGGTCGGAGCCTTCGACGAAGTCTTGTTATGCCTGGGGCTGAGCACCTTCAGGCTGCGCGCCGTCAGCGGAGGCCTTGGCCTGCTGCTCGGCGACCTGTGCGTGGACTTCCTTCATGTCCAGTGCCTTGACGGCGTCGACCAGCTCGGTGAACTGGTTGTTGTTCAGTGCACCCGGCTGCGAGAAGACGAGGACCTTCTCGCGGAACGCCATCAGCGTGGGGATGGAGGTGATGCCTGCTGCCGCGGCGAGCGACTGCTCGGCTTCAGTGTCCACCTTCGCGAAGGTGACGTCGCTGTGCTGCTGGGACACGGCGTCGTACACGGGAGCAAACTGCTTACACGGGCCACACCATTCAGCCCAGAAATCGACGAACACGATGTCGTTCGTTTCGATGGTCTCGGGGAAAGTTGCCTCAGTGATGTCAATAGTTGCCATGTCTTCACGCTAACGAGAATCGGCGGAGATGTCTCGTCCTGTTCGCTCTGCGCGAGGCCGCTTGGTACAACGCGAGGCTGGATGCGCGCAGACAAGACGGCGCGCTTCATTCCAATTCCGACACGTGGGTGGCGGTTATCCACATTTTCCTGCAAGTGCCACTGTGGGCGGAGCGCTTCGAATAGCGTCAGTTTCGCGGACGAAAACGCTACGGAAAGGACGCAAGATGACCCGCCATACGGCTTTGATTCTCACCCACCAACTGGATGCTGAAGAATCACTCGAACGCAGCATCGCTCTGCTCGACGACCTGTTCTCGAAACTCCCTTTCATTGCCGATCCAGGACGCACGGAACTACATGCCGTGGCGCCTGCAACCGTGTTGAAAGAGAAGCTCGTGCTTCCTCGGGGACAGCACGGCGAGGAACTGGCAGCAACCCCGGCCGGAGACGTGCACCACCTTTTCGATGGGCAAAGCTGGCACACGCCCGAGCAGTGTCCTCCTGCACCGATGGACAGCAATGGCGCTACAGGCTGGCAGTGGCTCTACTTCAACACACTGCACAACACAGATGCGAGCACCATCTGCTACCTCTGGGACATCCACGCGCTTGGTGCCCAAAGCGCTGCTTGATCCAGCGCGATCACAGCGAAAGGCCCGTACTACCCTGGATTTCCGGGCAGTACGGGCCTTCGTGGCGAGTGGCAGATGAGGGATTCGAACCCCCGTAGGCTGTGCCAGCTGATTTACAGTCAGCCCCCTTTGGCCGCTCGGGTAATCTGCCGAACGTCTCGTGAAGAGAAACTCTTCAGGAAGACTGCCCGCGGATCGCCGTCCGCAGGCAAAATAACTTTACAGAACATCCCGCGCATTATCGAATCGTGTTCCGGTATAGCCGAATTCAGCGACCGGACGCCACCCGACGCTCGATCTGCGCGTAGAAGCCCTTCGCCTGGTCAGCGGTCACCAGGCCCATCTCCACCGCGTTCTGAAGGTCCGCGCGTACGCCCTGCAACCGGACAGAAGACGAGGATTCTGACCCAACATCCGGCTCCTGCGGCAGCGTAACGATGGGCGATGCGGCAACCGACGGCGCCACTCCCACCCCTGTCAGCGAGGCGGCCATGATCAGCGACCCGGCAACAGCATGTCGGGCATGGACAAAGTAGCGACGCGATTGCGCGGTCAAGAGTTCCTCCTGAGAACGGCTGAGGGTTCCACCGTTTCACCCGCACATGAACGCCGCCTGTCCCGAAGCTGTGAATTAGGGTAGGAGCAGGAAAATACCAACCAGAAGGAGGCAACGGTGGCCAGTGAATCCACATTCGACGTTGTAAGCAAGGTAGACAAGCAGGAAGTTGCCAACGCGCTGAACCAGGCACAGAAGGAACTTGCCCAGCGCTACGATTTCAAGGGTGTTGGAGCTGAGGTGGATTTCAGCGGCGAGATGATCCTCATGAAGGCAAACTCGGAAGAGCGCGTGCTCGCCGTGCTCGACGTCCTGCAGTCCAAGATGATCAAGCGCGGCATCTCGCTGAAGTCCCTCGACACCGGCGAGCCCTACGCCTCGGGCAAGGAATTCCGCCTCGAGACAACCATCAAAGAGGGCATCGCACAGGACATCGCCAAGAAAATTAACAAGCTCATCCGCGATGAGGCACCCAAGGGCGTCAAATCCCAGATCCAGGGTGACGAGTTGCGCGTCAGCTCCAAGTCCCGCGATGACCTGCAGGCCACCATGGCTCTGCTCAAGAACTTTGACGAGGCTGACCTCCAGTTCGTGAACATGCGGTAGGCATCCCAGCCAACCAACGACGGCGACGCTCCCTTGAGAGGGGGCGTCGCCGTCGTCGTTCTGGGCTTGTAATCGGTACTACTGCAGGGTGCGGCCGGCCATACCCTCCAGGCGGGCAATGCGCTGTGCCATGGGCGGGTGGGAGGCAAACAGCTTCTTCACCCCTCCGCCGCGGAACGGATTCGCAATCATCAGGTGCGAGGTGTTGACCAGCTGCTGGCTCTGCGGCAGCGGCGCCTGCTGCGTTCCGCGCTCGAGTTTGCGCAGGGCGGAGGCGAGAGCCAGCGGGTCTTCCGTGAGGCGGGCGCCGTCTTCATCGGCGTCGTACTCGCGGGTTCGGCCGATGGCCATCTGGATGAGCCCCGCAGCAAGCGGTGCAAGGAACGCCAACAGCAGCGCCGCGATCGGGTTGCCACCCGAGTTCCGGTTGCCGCCCATGAGGCCAGTGAACGCGAACATCTGCGCAACCGAGGTGATGACGCCGGCAACAGCGGCGGCAACAGACCCGGTCAGGATGTCGCGGTTATAGACATGCATCAGCTCATGCCCAAGCACGCCCCGCAGCTCGCGCTCGCTGAGAATCTGCAGGATGCCCTGGGTGCAGCAGACCGCTGCGTTTTCCGGGTTCCGGCCGGTGGCAAATGCGTTGGGCGCCATGGTCGGCGAGACGTACAGGCGGGGCATCGGCTTGCCCGCCTTGGTGCTGAGCTCGCGCACGATGCGGTACATCGCCGGCGCCTGCTGCTCCGTCACCGGAACAGCTTTCATGCTGCGGATAGCGAGTTTGTCGCTGTTCCAGTAGCTGTACGCGATCGAGCCGACACCGATCAGCGCGAAGATCCACAGGAACGCCGAACTGCGCGTGGCCGAAGCGATCACCGCACCGAACAGCAGGAAGATCCCCATCAGGGATCCGAAAAGCAGGGCCGTCTTGGCCCCGTTGAAGTGGTTGTGCACCTGTTCTCCTTGTTGACTTACCTACCGGTACAACGGCGCTGCGCTGCACCCTGTTCCGCCGTCAGTTCCGCAGCCCTTCAGCGTGAAAGGACGGTGCACACGCAGGCGCGGTTGCCCTCGCCGTCGGTCAGCACGGTGAAAGACGGCGCCTGCGCCTCGTCGACGACGGCGCCTCCTGCGGCGACGGCTGCGGCGATGCGCGCGTCAGCGACGTCGTGCGGCACCCACACGTCGAGGTGGAACCGCTGCCGTGGGGTTTCATGCGCATCTGTGCCCTGAAACCAGAGCAGCGGAACACGGCCGGAAGGGTCCACGACGTCGTCACCACTCACATTGCGGGCATCGCCGGTGAGCAACGCGGCCCAGAACGGTCCCGCGTCGGCGAGCGCCGCGGTATCGAGCGCGAGTTCCACTTCGGCGAGCGCCCCTGGCTGCGGCGTCAGGCCCTGCTCCTGCGCGATGGAACTGATGGCTCGTGCGAGGTCCACATCGCGCTGTGTCAGTGCACCGACGTCGTGACTGATCAGTTTCAGGTCCACGTGCGGGTAGGTGAGGGTGACATCGGGGTGATGGTTGGCTGCCTCTGCGGCCTCGGTCACAGCGGTCACGAACCGGAGCCCCGCGGTGAAGCTGCCGGTGCGGAAACGGGCGTGGATGCCCTGCGCGAGCTGGCGCCAGTCGTTGAGCCCGGCGTCGAGAATCTGCGTGCTGGTGAGCTTGTCCATGACCCCAGTATGTCGCGGCACGGGGCAGCTGTGACCTATCGGAGCGCCTTATTGCGCGAGGGTCATCGAGATCTGATAGCGGTCGGACCGGTAGGTGGAGATCGAATACTCGATCGGCGTGCCGGGTTCTTCCGGTCCGGTGAATGAGCGCCGGTGAAAGAGGAGCACCGGGGCGCCCAGCGCGATGTCGAGCAGCTGCGCAATATCCGCTGACGCAGCACTTGCCTGGACGGTCTGTTCCACGCGCCGCACCGGATGCCCGGACGCCGAGAGCACGCGGTAGAGGGAACCGGTCAGGTCTTCGGCCAGCAGGTTGGGAAGCAGCGCTGGCGGGAGCCAGGACTCGTCAACGCTGACGGGTGCATTGTTGGCGAGCCGGAGTCGCCTCAACCGGTATGCCGGCGCATTCTCGGCAAGGCGAAGATGCGACGCCGCGGCGTCCGGCGGTTCACAGAGCTCAGCTGTGATCACGCGGGTGCTGGGTTGGAACCCGGCAGCGCGCATGTCGTCATTGAAGGACGCCAGGTGCAGCACCGACCGAACCATGCCATGGGACACGAAGGTGCCCTTGCCCTTTTCCCGTACCAGCTCGCCGTCCCGGACGAGATCGGAAATGGCTCGGCGCACGGTGATGCGCGAAACCCCGAACATCTCCTCGAGCTGGCGTTCACCGGGGAGCGCTTCGCCCGGCTTCAATCCTTGCGCGAGCTCCTGGAGCTGGCGCCGCAACCGGAGATGCTTGAGCTCGCCTGACCGGTTTACACCGGCGCTGTGCGTTTTCTCCATGCATCTGTAATATCAGAACAACTGGTTATAACCAGTCACTGCGCCAGGAACTCGATCTGTGTCACCGAATGAACCGACCAGTATGCATTTGCCCCTGAAGACCTAAGGACCCGCATGACGCCCTATGGCAGGCAGCTCACCCACCGCCGGGAAATTTTGTGCAGCTTCAGTGACTCCGCCGGCCTCGATGCCACCGGAGCTGCACAAAACTTCCAACCCCGACCGGATGCCCGGGCCAGATGAACAGCGGCCAGAACCGGGTACTCCGCGGCCGGCTGGTCACCGGCCAGCCGGCCGCGGACATTCTTGACGACGGCGCCATCTGGCTCGCCGGGGACCGCATCGAATGGTGCGGACCGGCGTCGGAGTTGCCAGCCGGGAGTCCGCAGGAGGTCGAGGAGGTCCCGGTGATCCTGCCGGGGCTGGTTGACCTGCACTGCCACGGCGGGGCTGGGCACACCTTCTCGGCCGACCCCGACGGCGCACGCGCTGTCGCGGCCCATCACGCTGCCAACGGAACGACGTCGCTGCTCGCCTCGCTGGTCTCCGCACCGGCTGAGGAGCTGATGGTACAGATTGAGGCGCTGCGGGACCTGGTCGACGACGGAACTCTCGCCGGCCTGCACCTCGAAGGCCCGTTCCTCGCCGCCGATATGTGCGGGGCACAGAACCCCGCGGCAATCATCGACGGCGATCCCGCCCTGCTTCGTCAGTGGCTCGAAACCGGGCGTGGAACCATACGGTCCCTCACACTGGCCCCGGAAACCCCCCACTTCGACGAGCTGGTGTCCCTCTGCCGGCAACACGGCGTCGTTCCGTCGGTCGGGCATACGGCGGCGACCGCCGCGCAGATGCGTGCGGCCCTTGAGCACAATCCGGGCGGGACGTGGTCGGCCACGCACCTGTTCAACCGCATGCCTCCTCTGGACCATCGCCGCCCAGGACCGATCGCAGTGCTGCTCGAAACAGCCCGCCGTGCGCCGGACTCCATGGTCCTGGAACTGATTGCCGACGGCGCGCACCTGCACCCGGACACCGTCCGGATGGTCTTCGGCCTCGTCGGCGCGGACGGTATCGCTCTTATCACGGATGCCATGGCCGCCGCCGGCATGAGCGACGGCGACTACACGCTCGGCACACTGGACGTCGAGGTGCGCAACGGAACCGCGCGGCTCGCTTCCCCGGACTGGACCGCCGGCGCCATCGCCGGAGGCACCAGCCGCCTGCTGGAGAACGTGCGGCGCTGCCGCGACTGGGGCATAAGCCTCGCCGATGCGGTTGCGGCCGCATCCTCCACTCCGGCACGGCTCATCGGGAACGACGACGTCGGAATGCTCAGCCCCGGACGGCGGGCAGATGTAGTGGTCGCCTCGGACGAGCTCGAAGTACTGCAGGTGTACCGCTCAGGTGCCCTGCAACAGCCAGCACCAAAGGAAAGGTCTTAACTGTGCAGGTCATCATCTGCGAGTCACCGGAACAGGTCGGTTCGCGCGCCGCGGACATCATCGAGGTACGCGTACGGCAAGGGCCGGCAGTGCTGGGCCTTGCGACGGGCAGTTCGCCGTCGGGAACCTACGGCGAGCTGATCCGTCGCCATCGGGAAGAACAGCTGAGTTTCAGCGACGCCACGGCGTTCACGCTCGATGAGTATGCGGGGCTCCCGCTGGATCACGACCAGTCCTACCACTCAACCATTCGCCGCGAGTTCGTGGATCACGTGGACCTCCCGCTATCCCGACTGCTGACTCCTCACGGGGACGCGGAAGACCTGCGGGCCGAAGCCGTCAGGTATGACGAGGCCATTCGCGAAGCCGGCGGCGTCGACATCCAGATCCTCGGCATCGGTGCGAACGGGCATATCGGCTTCAATGAGCCGACGTCGTCCCTCAATTCGCGGACCAGGGTCAAGACCCTCGCCGGAGCCACCCGGTCAGACAACGCACGGTTCTTCCCCGGCGGTGAGGTTCCCCAGCTCTGCCTGACCCAGGGGCTCGGAACCATCCGCGAGGCGCACCAAGCGGTGCTGGTAGCGCTGGGTGCCAACAAGGCCTGCGCCGTCCGGGCAATGGTTGAGGGACCGGTGAGTGCGTTCTGCCCTGCCTCGGTCCTGCAGCTGCACCCACGCGCCGTCGTCGTTCTGGATCCCGAGGCAGCCTCCCAGCTGCAGCTGATCGACTACTACCGCAGGGCGCAGGAACTGAACGACAAGCTGCTGGGCCGGTAGCACTGGTCGCCGGCAGCGTCAGTCCGGGCAGCGCCGGTCAGGGTTCGGGGTTCCGGGAATCGTACTGGCCGAAGCGCGGTTGGAGGCGTGCCAGCAGCACCACGAGCAGGATGCACACGATCCCGCCCCACAGCGCCGTCCAGCCCTCACCGATCCACTCGGCGAACCCGCCGCCCACCAGCTCCCCCAGCCTGGGGCCGCCAGCGACGACGACGATGAACACTCCCTGCAGGCGCCCCCTCATCGCATCGGGAGTTGCCGACTGCAGAATGGTGCTGCGGAAGACGCCGCTGACCGAGTCCGAAACACCCGCCAACAGGAGGCAGACGGCGGCAGGGATGATCCACGGCGTCATCCCGCCGTCGGGTGACCGCCCGGCCAGGATGACGACCAGCCCGAAGGCGCTGATCGACGCGCCCCAGCCGACGACGGACCACTGGACCGCCCGCCCCTGCCGGTGGATGTGCCCCAACGGACCCGAGAACAGTCCGGATAGGACTGCCCCGAATGCGCTTGCTCCCAGCAGGATGCCGACGGTCAGCTCACCGCCGCCGATGAACACGGCACCCACCGCCGGCAGGAGCACGCGCGGCTGGGCCATGACCATTGCCGCAAGGTCAATGAGGAACGTCATCCGGATGTTCGGCCGCGTGCCGAGGTAGCGGAATCCTTCGATGACGGTGGCAAGGCCGGCTCGGCGCACCGGCCCTTCCGGCGGCATGGCTGGCAGGCGGAACAGCGCCCACAGCGCGGCGGTGAAGGTAACGACGTCGATGGTGTAGGTCCAGCCATAGCCCACCTGGGCGATGAGCACGCCGGCCAGCATGGGACCGACGGTGAAGGCGAGCCCAAACGTGATCATGGACAGGGCGTTGGCTGCGGGAAGCAGCTCAGGGCGCACCAGCCGCGGGATGATGGCCGTCCGCGTGGGCTGGTTGATGCCTGCAAACCCGCTGTGGACGGCGATCAGGAGGTACAACAGCCAGATGTTGTCAGCACCCATCCAGGCCTGCAGCGCGATGCCGATGGTTGACGCCCACAGTCCCAGACCGGACAGCAGCGCCACCTTGCGGCGATCATGCGCGTCCGCCACCGCGCCGCCATACAGGCCGGCGAAGATTAGCGGCACCAGTGCGAACAACCCGATGAGACCGACGTTCAGGCTTGATCCCGTGATGTCGTAAACCTGCAGGCTGACTGCAACGAGGGTGAGGTTGGTGCCGATCGCGGACAGCGCCGTGCCGAAGTACAGTCTGCGGAACGCCGGACTTTCCTTTAGCGGAGTGATATCGGCAAGGAGTCTGGGCACCCGGCAAGTGTACCGGCGGAGCGGTTACCTCCGGCAACGACTCACGGTTCCTCCTACCGTTTCATCAGCCTGCTGACTTTCCTTCCTACGGTGGCTAGGGTTGCTCTCACAGTGCGGTGCGTCGCCGATCATCCAGCGGGAGGAAAATCGTCATGCTTACCAGCGAAGTTGCTGAAGGAATCCACTGGCTCGAGCACGCCCACGTGAACGTCTACTTCGTTGAGCAGGAGGATCGCGTCATGATTGTCGACGCCGGCCTTCCGGGCATCTGGCCGCACATCAGGGCCGCGCTGCGGGAACTCGGGTTCGAGAATTCGGTGGTGGCACTGGTTCTCACTCACGCGCACTTTGACCACGTGGGCGTAGCCGCCAAGCTGCGCACTACCTACCGCCTGCCCATTCTTGTCCATCCCGGGGACGCCTACATTGCCGCGCATCCCTACCGCTACAAGCACGAGCTGAACCGCCTGACCGTGCCCTTGCGCAATCCGGGAAGCCTGCCGATCCTCGGCAGAATGACACTGGCGGGGGCTTTGACGGTCCGCGGCGTCACGGACACGCTGCCGCTTGTGCCCGGAATTGCGGGCAACCTTCCCGGCACCCCGGAGATCGTCCACGTTCCCGGCCATACCGCCGGCCATGTGGCCCTCCACTTCGCGGACCGGCAAACGCTGATCGTCGGCGACGCACTGGTCACCCTGAATCCCTATACCGGCCTGAAAGGACCCCAGATCGTCTCCGGAGCGGCAACGGCGGACTCACCGCAGGCACTGGAATCGCTCGACCGGATCGCGGCGCTTCCCGCCGACAGGGTGCTGACCGGACACGGCGAGCCATGGCTCTCAACTCCGGCAGACGCCGTAGCCATCGCCAGGCTGAATGGGCCGTCCTGACGGATCAGTCCGAAGCGTGTTCGGCGATGGCGGTGTCAATCGCCGCCAGCAGCCGCTCGTTCCCGAGAATCCGGAAGTGCCCCATCACATCCAACTGCACGTTGGTGGCCCCGACCAGCTCGCTGCCGCCCGGAATGTGCGGGTCGAACGTCCCGTAGATCGAGGTGATGCGCGAATTCACCGCGAGGTTGGCGCGCAGCGCGTTCAGGGTCCGGTTCCGTGGCGAGAAGGCCCGCAGGCTCGGCAGCAGCGCAAACATGGCGTAAACCGAGCCTGAAAACGGCGAGTTCACCGCAATGAGCTGACGGACACGCGGCGCGGAATCCGGCAGGGTCATGACGTACTTCCCGATCAGGCCACCCTTGCTGTGGGCCACAAGGACCACGTCGGTCAGGTTTCGCTCACGCAGGTATTGCTCCACCAGCTCAGCCATCGCGGGAACGGTTCCACGGTTGTAGCCCAGAGCGGTGACCGCATGCACAGGATGCCCCGCTGCGTGCAGGTGGGATGCCACCGGGTTCATGAACTGCCAGGGCTCATAGATACCGGGCAGCAGAATCACGGGCGCCTTGTCCCCGGACAGCTGCCGACCAGCATCGCCGCGGAAGAGAAAGCCACGGGCCTGCCAGAAGCCAACATAGGCGTAATCGAGGATCCACGCCCCGCCGCGCCTAAGCAGCCGCATGCGGGTCTCCCGTGAGCAGCCCCCGAGCGGTCTCTGCCGGTCGGCTGTACATCAGGACGTGCGGAACGTCCGGAACCTCCACCACTGTGGCATTGGGATTGGCGTCGGCCAGCCGCAGCAGCCAGTCCGTCGGGGCGATCGGATCCCGTTCCCCGCGCATCAGCACCACCGGGCACGCTACGCGGGGAAGCGCCTCCTCGAGCTTGTGGCCGACCATCGCCGGGAGGGTCCGCAGATACGGCACGATCGAGCGCAGATAGTCCGTGAACACCATCAGGTTCACGGCCGGTGATTCACGCAGCGTGTCCTGCGCCAACCGCAGCGCCTGCTTGCCGATGGAGCGTTCGCGATCATTCACGGTAGGGCCAAGCAGCACGAGTTTGTGCACCAGCTCCGGCCCGTGCGCCGCAGTTTCGGTTGCCACCTGACACCCCATCGAGTGCCCAATAAGCACCACGGAGCCCACATCGAGGTTGCGCAGAACGGTCAGCACAATCTCTCCGAGCTCCGGAACAGACAGCGGGCGGTGCGGCCCTGGAGAGGAACCGAACCCGGGCAGCTCGATGGCATACACCGCGCTGTTCCGCGCCAGTTCGGCGGCGAGACGCTCGAAGTAGCGGGCCGAGACGCCGATACCGTGAACCAGCACCACAGGATCTCCCCGCCCCACTCTCCGCACGGTCACCACGCAGTCCGCAACGCGCTCCTTAACTACGTCATCCCACGGCCCGCGGCCCATTCTCCTACCCTTCATCGCCGGCATCTCCATCCAGCGTAGTCCGTTAGGTTCGGCTTATTATGAATTACTCACAACAGATGTTTGACTGGTGTCATGACCGAACATACCGCGCCCGCGAACACGTGGGCTGAGTCCCTGCGTTCAGCGGGACGCCGGGTGACGAAGCAGCGCCTGGCGGTACTCGCCGCCGTTGAGCAGTCGCCGCATTCAACCGCGGACGACGTCGTCACTGCGGTCCGCGCCGAACTCGCCGACATCACCGTGCAGTCGGTCTACGTAGTGCTCTCCGACCTCACCGTCAGCGGACTGCTGCGCAGGATCGAAACACCCAACTCGCCCGCACGGTATGAGACCAGGGTGAATGACAATCACCACCACGCCGTCTGCACCGGGTGCGGCCGGATCGAGGATGTGGACTGCGCCGTGGGGCATGCACCGTGCCTGACGCCCGCCTGGTCGCCGGGCTCAAACCAGATGACCATCCAGATTGCCGACGTCGTCTATCAGGGCCTGTGCAACGACTGCCGCGAGGCATCCGCCCAAAATTTCACCACTACTTCCTGAACTAACTGAAACACACTGAAAGAAGGAGAATCCATGACTGCCAACTACAGCACCACCCAATCGGGTGCCCCCGTTGTTGACGACAGCAATTCCTCGGCGCTGGGCCGCGACGGCGCCATCCCGCTGACTGACCATTACCTGATCGAGAAGCTCGCCCAGTTCAACCGCGAGCGCGTGCCCGAGCGCGTTGTGCACGCCAAGGGCGGCGGCGCATTCGGCGTATTCGAGGCCACTGAGGACGTCAGCAAGTACACCAAGGCAGCTCTCTTCCAACAGGGCGCACAGACCGAGACGCTGCTCCGGTTCTCCTCCGTCGCCGGTGAGCAGGGTTCTCCTGATACCTGGCGCGACCCCCGCGGGTTCGCCCTGAAGTTCTACACCTCCGAGGGCAACTACGACCTCGTGGGCAACAACACCCCGGTGTTCTTCATCCGCGACGGCATCAAGTTCCCCGACTTCATCCACTCGCAGAAGCGCCTTCCCGGCTCCAACCTGCGTGATGCAGACATGCAGTGGGACTTCTGGACCCTCTCCCCCGAGTCCGCACACCAGGTGACCTGGCTGATGGGTGACCGCGGCCTCCCCGCCTCGTGGCGGACCATGAACGGTTACGGCTCACATACCTACCAGTGGATCAACGAGGCCGGAGAAAAGTTCTGGGTCAAGTACCACTTCAAATCTGCCCAGGGCCACGAGGCGCTGACCGGCGACGAGGCCGAGGCACTCGCCGGCTCCGACGCCGACCACCACATCCGTGACCTCTACGAGAACATCGAGCAGGGCAACTTCCCCAGCTGGGATCTCAAGGTCCAGGTCATGCCGTATGAGGATGCGAAGAACTACCGGTTCAACCCGTTCGATCTCACCAAGGTGTGGCCGCACGCGGACTACCCGCTGATCCCGGTCGGCAAGCTGACCCTGAACCGCAACCCGGAGAACTACTTCGCGCAGATCGAACAGGCAACCTTCGCGCCGTCGAACTTCGTTCCGGGCATCGCCGCGTCGCCGGACCGCATGCTGCAGGCACGCATCTTCTCCTACGCAGACGCACACCGCTACCGCGTGGGCACCAACCACGCGCAGCTGCCCGTCAATGCCCCGAAGAGCGAGGTGCGCAACTACTCCAAGGACGGCGGCGCACGCTTCTTCTTCAACTCGCCGCAGACCCCGGTCTACGCACCGAACTCGATGGGCGGCCCTGCTGCAGATCCGTCGCTGACGGGCCCCGAGGGCGGCTGGGAGAACGACGGCGATCTGGTGCGTGCCGCCCACAGCCTCCACGCTGAGGACGATGACTTCGGTCAGGCCGGAACGCTGTACCGGGAGGTCTACAACGACGCCGAGAAGGCGCGTTTCCTGGAGAACATCACCGGTGCGGTGAGCGGAGTAACCATTGCGGACATCCGCGAACGCGCCATCCAGTACTGGACCAATGTCGATGCCGATCTCGGTGCCAAGCTACGCGCCAACCTCGGCAGCGCGTCCGGTGCTGCACAGAACTCTGACGCCGAGGCTGCGAACAAGTTCTAGTCCGTAGCGTTTAACCACGCAACGCAGGAAGGGCGGGCCCATAGCGGGCCCGCCCTTCCTGCACTTCTTATCTGTTTGCCTGGGAGAGAGCCTGGTCCAGTCCGGTGAAGAAGCGGTCCATCAGCAAGTGCAGTGCCTGTTCGACGGAATCCCGGTCCTGGTTCAAAACGTAGTCATACTGCAGGCCGTACAGACTTGTTGTGAACAACCGCGCCGAGGAATCGGCCTCCGCACGCTGCATACCCTGATTGACCAGCCAGTCTGCCGACAAGGAATGCCAGTAAGCGAACTTCCTCATGGCACTGCCTCGTGGATTGAGGCTCACTGCATCCTGAAGAGCCGCTTCGAATTCAAGGCGCTGCAGCTGTCGGTTTCGCTCAATCAGGAGCCAGTTCCAGGAATCGAGAATCCACCTGCGGAAATCTTCCCGGGCAAATCCTTCGGGATTCTCAGGCTTCAACGCGTCATGACGCGCCTCGATGTGCCGGACAATCTCATTGATGAGTTCCTCGCGGTTGCCGAAGTGGTACACGAGTACGTAGCTGCTGATACCCAGGCCGTCCGCCAGGGTGCGGAAGCTCAGGCTCGCGAACGTCTTGTCGAGGAGATGATCGACAATCTGCTCGAGGAGCTCGTTCTTCCGTTCCGGTTTCGGGGGGCGCGCCATTGCTGAATAGTACAGCGCGTGGAGCACGCCCCCGTGCGCACTTCCTACTTCCCGGCGCGCAATTCCTCCAACACCGGCTCGCCCGTTTTATCTTCTGCGGCAAGGCGTGAGTGCCGCTGTCCATAGGCGAAGTAGATAGCGAAACCGACCACGAGCCAGATCCCGAAGAACACCCAGGTCACGGTGGCCAGGTTGAGCATGAGGTACACGCAGAGGATGGCCGACAGGATCGGAATGACCTTGCCGAACGGCACACGGAAGGATGGCTTCAGGTCGGGCCGCTTCTTCCGGAGTACCAGGATGCCCAGACTTACGGTGACGAACGCGGAAAGCGTGCCGATATTGATCATCTCGGCGAGCAGTTCAACCTCGGTGAAACCGGCCAGGAGAGCGACGACGACGCCACACAGAATCTGCGTACGCGCAGGAGTGCTTCGCTTGGCTGAGGTCCGGCTCAGTCCGCGGGGCATCAGGCCGTCGCGACTCATGGCGAAGATGACGCGCGCCAGGCCCATGAGCAGCACCATGATGACCGTGGTCAGCCCGATCAGGCTGCCCACGGAAATGATTCCGGCGGCCCAGTCAGCACCCACAAGCTGGAATGCGGTGGCCAACGACGGCGACTCGGTTGCGGCCAGCTCCTGGTAGGACACCATGCCTGTCACGGCCAGCGTCACCAGGATGTAAAGCACGGTCACCAGGGCGAGTCCGCTGAAGATGCCGCGCGGGAGGGTCTTCTGTGGATTCTTCACTTCCTCCGCGGAAGTGGCCACGACGTCGAAGCCGATGAATGCGAAGAACACCAGTGCCGCGCCGGAGATGATGCCCGTGAAACCGTACATGGCAGGATTTGCGCCGCTAAGGAAGGACAGGAACGGCTGGGACGCCCAGCTGCTGTCGAGTTCGGCCGGTGCCTCGGAGGCAGGGACAAACGGCGTGTAGTTTGCGCCGTCGATGTAGAAGAACCCAACGACGATGACGAACAGGACGATGGCGATCTTGATGATCGTGAAGATGTTGTTCACGCGGGCGGAAAGCTTGGTTCCCAGCACCAGGATCATCGTGAAGATGGCGACGATGATCAGCGGGCCCCAGTACACCGTGATGCCCAGGAGGTTGACCTGGGACGGAACGTCGAGGTTAAGCACCGCGAACAGATCGCTGAGGTAGACGCCCCAGAACTTCGCGATGACGGCGCCCGCCATCAGCAGCTCGAGGATAAGGTTCCACCCGATGATCCACGCGAGTAGCTCTCCCATGGTGGCGTAGGTAAAGACGTAGGCACTGCCTGCAACGGGCATTGCCGTTGCGAACTCGGCGTAGCACATGATGGCGAGCGCGCAGGTGATGGCGGCGAGCACAAACGAGATGGTCACTGCAGGGCCGGCGTTGAATGCTGCTGCCTGGGCACCGACAGAGAAGATCCCGGCACCGACAGCAACTGCGACGCCCATGATCATGAGGTCCCAGGTGGTCAGCGACCGCTTGAGTGTGCGGCCTTTCTCACCTGAATCTGCGATCGATTGTTCGATCGACTTGGTACGGAAAAGATTCACGGCTTTGTGTCCTCTGTGGGGAAAACTGACCGGTCAATCGTAATGAGCACGTAATACGCCTCCACATTCGTCTCGGCATGTGAGACGAATGTGGAGGCGTATTGGGACGGTCAGTGTCTGGTTGAGACAGGCGCCGACTCCGTCAGTGGGCGTGCGCCGTCGTCGTCCGTGTGTTCAACCAGGCGAGCGCCTTCAACGTCAACATCGGGCAGGACGCGGTCCAGCCACTTCGGCAGCCACCAGGCTGAGCGGCCGAGGAGGTGCATCGCGGCCGGGATGAGGGTCATCCGGACCACGAACGCATCGAGCAGCACACCGAACGCCAGGCCGAAACCGATGGGGCGGACCATGGTCAGATGCGAGAAGACAAAGCCTGCGAACACCGAGACCATAATGATGGCCGCAGCCGTGACCACCCTGGCGCCGTGGCTGAATCCGACCCGCACGGCTTCCTTGGCGGGCCGGCCATGAACGAAGGACTCGCGCATACCGGAGACAAGGAACATCTGGTAGTCCATGGCCAGACCGAAGAGCACGCCGATCAGGATGATGGGGAGGAAGCTCAGGATCGGGCCGGGGTTGGTGACGCCGAAGAAGTCTCCCAGCCAACCCCACTGGTAGATCGCGACGGTGGCACCGAAGCTGGCCAGTAGCGAGAGCAGGAAGCCGGCGGTGGCGATGAGCGGCACCAGGATGGACCGGAACACCAGGAGCAGCAACACCAGCGACAGCCCGACGACGATGCCCAGGTAGAGCGGCATGGCCTCCATGAGTTTCGCGGAGACGTCGATGTTCGCGGCGGTCTGCCCCGTGACGGACACGGTCACGCCGGTAGCGTCCTCGATGCTGGCGGCTTCGGCACGGAGGTCACGCACCAGTTGCTCGGTGCTCTCGCTCGCCGGGCCTTCTTCCGGGATGACCTGGTAGATCGCGGTGCGTCCGTCGTCGCTGATTCCGGCAGGGACAGCGGTGACGACGTCATCAATGGCGGCGAGGCGGTCGGCGACGTCGAGCTGGAGGTCGGTGCGCTCGCCCTCATCCTCGATCGGGGGCAGTTCACCGACGGCGAGGAGAGGTCCGTTGGTGCCTTCGCCGAACTTCTCCCCCACCAGTGTGTAGGCCTGGTAGGCGGTGGAATCGGTCGGCTCGGAGCCGCCGTCAGGCAGGCCGACGCGCAGTTCCAGCGCCGGCAAAGCAAGCACACAGAGCGCGACGACGCCAACCAGTACCGTGAGGATGGGTTTGCGGGTGACAAAACCGCCCCAGCCGAGGCCTGCGGCATAGGAATTGTCAACAGAGTGCTCGTCAGCCTCTGCCTCGCTGGCGGAGTGCGCGGTCTTCCAGCGGCGTTTCGAGATGACCCTGCGGCCCATGAAACCAAGCAGCGCGGGCGTCAGGGTGAGCGCAACCAACACGGCGACGGCGACTGTTCCGGCAGCGGACAGGCCGAGGATCGTGAGGAACGGCAGGCCGGGGACGGCGAGCGCAGCCAGCGCGATGATGACCGTGATGCCCGCGAAAAGCACAGCGTTGCCCGCGGTTCCGGTGGCGCGTGCGATGGATTCCTGCAGCGGCATGCCGCGCAGCAGCTGTGTGCGGTGGCGGTTCACTATGAAGAGCGAATAATCGATCCCGACGGCGAGTCCGAGCATCAGCGCGAGCACCGGCGAGATGGAGCTCATCTGGATGACTCCGGTGAGTGCGAAGGTTATTCCGACGCCGACTCCTACGCCGACGATGGCCATGAGCAGCGGCAGGCCGGCTGCTACCAGCGTCCCGAGCATGACGATCAGGACAATGGCGGCGACCAGGAGGCCGATGACCTCGGCCGGACCGAAAATCTCGGAGATGTCCTGGACGATCTCCTTGCTGTATTCGACGTTCAGCCCGGCTTCAGTCGCGGCGCCCGCTGCTTCCTGGACCGCTTCACGGGTCTCGGGTGTGATGGCGTCTACTGCGGTGGTGAACTGGACGCTGGCAACCGCTGTGGTGCCGTCGTCGGACACGAACTGAATGGCTGAGGTGGCCTCGAGGAGGCGCTCTCCGCGCTCGAGTTCCACTCGGGCTGCGTCGAGTTCTGCCTGGCCCTCGTCGAGCTGGGCGCGCTGGGCGTCGATCTCGGCCTGGGCGGCGTCAAGCTGCGCCACGGTTGCGTCGATCTGCTCAGCGGGCAGGAACGCCTTCCCCGCTTCAAATTGAGCGCGCTGGTCATCGAGCTGCGCCTGGGCGGCATCGAGTTGGGCGGCGGCGTCGGCGAGCTCCTGGGCGCCGGCCCCGAGTTCCGCCCTGCCGTTCGCGATCTCCTCGCGGCTGTCGGCGAGCTGCTGGGCAGTCTCGAACGGGTCGATGACTGATTCGACGCCGTCGAGCCCTTCCACCTCCGTGAGGGCAGCCGTGACTTCCTCCTGCTGCTCCGCGGTGAACTCACCGTCAGTGCTCTGGAAAACGATGGTCCCCATGCCGCCGACGGCCTCGGGCATCTCCTCCTTGAGCTGATTGAGGACACGCTGTGACTCGGTGCCCGGGATGGTGAAGTTGTTGCTCAGTGTGCCGGAGAAGGCGACGGCGGAGCCACCTACCGCAACCATGATGGCCAGCCAGGCGGAGACCACCCACCAGCGGCGGCGGTAGGCGAAGGAACCGAGTCGGTACAGGAGGAAAGCCATGGTGTTGTGCGTCCTGGGTTAGAGGTCTGGATTAGGAGGAAGGACGGGAGAAGCCGTCGCGCAGCATGGTCAGCGTCGCGACGATGGAGTCCTCGAGGGTTTGCGCCGCATTGTGGTCCGGGTTCTCACTCGATGCCCATTCCCGCATTGCGGCCTTGGCGCAGGAGAGAAGTGAGCCGACCAGCGCGTGCACGTAGAGGGTTGATGCCTGGCCGCGCAGCCGGTCCTCGACCGCGCTGATGATGCGGGCTTCAGCCCGCTCCCAGGCGAGGAGGTGGGTACCGAGGAGGTCCGGGTTGCCTGCAGCCATGCGGAAGAGGTCGCCGCAGTCCTTCAGGTTTTCCACCTTGGTGGTGGCGGCGAGCGCGGCAATCATCGCGTCGAGGATGGGCTCATCCCCGGGACGGTCCGCGAGTTCGGCTTCGGCGCGGTCGAGAAACGACTCCGTGGAGACGATCAGTGCCTCTTCCGGGCTGTGAAAGTAGTTGAAGAAGGTGCGTCGGGAGACGTTCGCCTGATCGGCTATTTGCTCAGCCGTGAATCCGCCCATGCCGTGGGTGCGTGCGAGGTCCAGAGCCGCCTGGGCAATGGCCCTCCGTGTTTCGAGCTTGTTCTGCTCGCGGCGGCTGATTTGTTGTTCTGTCACATACTTACACTATGTGCAACTTTGCACAGAGTGCAAACTGGCGTTCCCGCCGTCGCGCGTGCGGGCCACATTCCCCGGGTACTGAGCATGAAACGGCGTGTCGCCTACCGACACGCCGTTTATTGGGCAAGCCATCCCTGAGAAGGTGGGGAAACCGGCCCACCGCGAAGAACCCCTGGGACTTACTCCCCGCGGGAAATCGCGATCATGTCCTCGCGCGGAACCAGCTTCACACGCTCGCGGACCAGCTCAGGCAGGCTGCCGTCGTCGTGCATGTAGTTGGCGCCCAGCTTCATTTCGTGGGAATCGAGTTTCAGCCAGCCCTCCCAGGTGGTGTACCGGACGCCGCGATCCTCAAGGAGGTTGATGATGGCGTCTTCCGACGGATGCTCTGCCGGGGGCAGGTTGAGGCGGTCCTCCAGGAGGTAGCCGATGGTCTCAAGGGCGTCACCCTTGGTGTGGCCGATCAGCCCCACGGGCCCACGCTTGATCCAACCCGTGCAGTAGATGCCGGGCACCGCGTTGCCTGACTCGTCGATGACCCGGCCGCCCTCGTTGGGAATGACGCCGGCCTGCTCGTCGTAGCCCACCTCCGGAAGTTCGGAGCCGAAGTAGCCGATAGCCCGGTAGAGCGCCTGGACCGGGTAGTCGAGATACTCGCCCGTACCCTCGACTGAGCCGCTGCCGTTGAGGCGGGTGCGTTCGAAGCGGATGTTCGCAACCTTGCCCGGAGTCTCCGGCGAGTCAGTGATCTCCACAGGACTGTGCAGGAAGTGCAGGTGAAGGCGGCGCGACGCCGTGAACTCCGCCGGGTCTTCCGGCTGCTCAACCAGCCAGTTGGTCAGCGTCTTGACCATCGTCTTCGTCTGGTTATTGCTGGCGATCTGCTGTTCCGAGGCCTCGTCAAAGTCGAAATCCTCCGGGTACAGCACAATGTCGACGTCCCGTGAGTGGGACAGCTCGCGCAGTTCCAGCGGCGTGAACTTTACCTGTGCGGGACCGCGGCGGCCGAAGACGTGCACGTCCGTCACCGGCGACTTCTTCAGCGCGGCGTAGACGTTGGATGGAATCTCCGTGACCAGGAGGTCATCGGCGTGCTTGGAGAGGACGCGGGCGATGTCCAGGGCCACGTTGCCGTTGCCGATAACAGCGATCTCCTTGGCGTCCAGCGGCCAGTCCCGGTCAACGTCAGGGTGCCCGTCATACCAGGAGACGAAGTCCGCTCCGCCGAAGGAGCCTTCGAGGTCGACCCCCGGGATGTTGAGGTCCGCGTCCTTCACCGCGCCGGTGGCAAAAATGACGGCATCGTAGAAGGTGCGGAAGTCTTTCAGTGTGAGGTCGCGGCCATAGTTGACGTTACCGAGGAAGCGGATGTCCCCGCGGTCCAGCACTTTATGCAGCGCGGTCACAATTCCCTTGATACGCGGGTGATCAGGGGCCACACCGTACCGGATCAGGCCGTACGGCGCCGGGTACTGGTCAAAAAGGTCGATGGAAACTTCGAAGTCTCCGCCCTTGACCTCCTGCGACTTTGTCAGGATGTCTGCGGCATACACACCGGCCGGGCCTGCGCCGATGATGGCGACCCGAAGTGGACGGACCGACGTCGTGCTGGACACTGATGCCTTCTTCCTGGTGGATGACCTGGGGGCTCCCTGAGGACTTCTCCTAAGGGATGAACGGACGCACATTAGCGCACAGTTTCCTATTCTAAATCCCCCGTCCGATGCGCGTCGAAACCAGTGGCGCGGATCACCCGCTCCCCCACCCGCGTTGCCTACGGAATAGGAACGGCACGACGGCGGTTGGCACGCATGTGAGCCGCACCCGCACCAGTACGCGTCCTGCCCGTAGCGAAAACGCCACGGGCGTGCTTTTTGGTATCGGCGCTTACGGACTGTGGGGCTTGCTCCCCATCTACTTCCTCATCCTGCTGCCGGCCACCGCAGTGGAGATTGTCGCGAACCGTGTGCTCTGGTCACTGATTTTCTGCGCACTGCTGCTGACCGTTCTGCGGTCCTGGGCCACAGTCCGCACCGCCTTTGCGAACCGGCGGGTGCTCGGAACCCTTACCGTTGCCGCTCTCCTGATTGCGGTGAACTGGCTCGTCTATACCTACGGGGTTACCAACGGTCACGCCATCGAAGCTTCGCTGGGCTACTTCATCAACCCGATCGTGTCGGTACTTCTCGGTGTCCTCGTGCTGCGGGAAAAGCTGCGCCCGCTGCAGTGGGCAGCCGTGGGAATGGGGCTTGTCGCCGTCGTCGTCCTGGCGATTGGCTACGGGAACGTTCCGTGGATTGCCCTGGCGCTGGCGTTTTCGTTCGGTTTCTACGGGTTTGTGAAGAAGCGGGTGGGGCCGAGTGTCGACGCCGTGACCAGCCTCAGCATCGAAACAGCAGTGCTGACGCCGATCGCCGCCGTCGTAATGATCTGGCTGGCGCTCTCCGGCGGCGCAACGCTGACCACGGAGGGGCCTGGCCACTTCTGGATCATGGCGGCGTCGGGAATTATCACCGCCGTTCCACTGATTTTCTTCGGGGCAGCCGCCAGACGGCTGCCCCTGACCACCATCGGGATGCTGCAGTACCTCGCGCCGGTCCTTCAGTTCATCCTGGCCCTCACGGTTTTCCGCGAGGAGATGCCGCTGGAGCGGTGGATCGGCTTTGGGCTGGTATGGATAGGCCTCGCGCTCCTCACCGTGGACATGGTCCGAACGGTCCGGAAGAACGCGAGGCCCCGCAAGAGCGGGCAGCAACAGCAGCCCGCGAGCGTCTGACTACTCGGCCACCTCAAGCGCCGGAGTATCCCGGCGCAGCGTCTCGCCGCGGAAAAAGCCTGGATGCGTGCGGCGGACGACGAGCATCACCACGACGCCGAGTGCGATGATCCCGACTCCGATCACGAACACCAGGCCCACCCCGAAGATCTCCGAGCCGCTGCCGAAGGCCGGGTCCCAGCTGTCCACGGCGGTCTGCAGGAACACGATCACGAGGCCGATTCCGCCGAGCAGCGGAGCCAGGAGCCGGAACACGAAGTTCCGCGCCGAGGTAAACGCCGTCCGGCGGAAGTACCAGACGCAGGCCAGTGCGGTCAGGCCGTAGTAGAAGCAGATCATCAGGCCGAGGGCCATGATGGTGTCGTTCAGGACGTTGTCGCTGATGATGCGCATGAGCGAGTAGAACCCGGCGGAGATGACGCCCGCTACAACGGTTGCGAAGACCGGCGAGCGGTACGTCGGGTGCACCGTTGCGAACTTCTGCGGCAGCGCCTGGTAGTAGCCCATGGCCAGCAGACTGCGGGCCGGGGAGAGGAAGGTGGACTGCAGCGAGGCCGCGCAGCTGGACAGGACCGCGAGCGAGAGCAGGATGGCAAACGGCCCCATGACCGGAGCTGCGAGCGCCGCGAAGACGTTCTCGGAGATGTCCGCGTTGTTGAGGCCCAGTCCCTCAGTGCCGATGCCGGCGAACATGACTGTCGCGATGGCGCCGAGCAGGTAGATACCCAGTACGACGACGGCGGTCCAGGTTGCGGCCTGGCCGGCCGTGCGCTTGCCGTTCCGTGATTCCTCGCTCACCGTGAGGCAGACATCCCAGCCCCAGAACGCGAAGATGGACAGCGAAAGTCCCAGTGCAAAGGCGGAGAAGCTTTCGATGGCGAAGGGGTTGAACCAGTCCCAGCTGAACGCCACGGTGTCAGCGGCTGCGCCCTGCTGGATGCGGCTGAACGCTGCAATTACGAACCACGCCAGCACACCGACCTGCAGTCCCACGAGCGCGTACTGCACGGCCTTGGTGGTCTTCACGCCGCGGCAGGAAACCCACACGGCAGCGCCGACAAACACCAGGCAGGTCAGGATATTCAGCCAGCGGATACCGGTGAGGTCCGCGATGGCCTCCTGCCCGGTGAGCTGGGCGAGGAACAGATAGAAGAAGTCGACAGCGACGCCGGCCAGGTTGGAGAGCACAATGATGTTCGCCGCCAGCAGCCCCCACCCGCCGATCCAGCCGATGTACGGACCGAATGCCTTGGTCACCCAGGTGAACGTTGTTCCGCTGTCCGGGCTGTCCGCGTTGAGCTCGCGGTATCCCAGCGCCACCAGGAACATCGGGATGAACCCGACCAGGAAGATCGCCGGAAGGTGCACGCCGATACTCTGCACCGTGGGGCCCAGGGTGCTGGTGAGGACGTACGCCGGCGCAATGGTGGAAATACCGATCACGACGACGGCGAGGAGGCCGAGCTGCCCCGTCTTCAGTCCCTTGCCGGAGTACGTGGGTGTGCCGTCTGGAGCGCCGGTGCGCACCTTCATAGTGCTCATGGGTTCCTTACCTCTTTGTTAGGAATTCTTCGTTAAGAATTGTCTTGAAGTCTGGTTCTCTCAGGTGAGACCGCGATGCGCGCCAGCGGGTTCTCCACTGTCACCTGGATCACATAAACGAATTGCGTTCGTTTAGTATGCAGGCTCCGACGCCCGTGTGCAAGAGACACCATCCATGAGTTGGCAGGACATGCCCCTGATCACCCTCCATTCGGGGCGTTTCCTGCCGAATCAACGCACAAGAACGACGGCGGCCGGCCGGGTCAGTCCCTCAAGGGAACCGCCCAGCCGACCGCCGTCGTCGTCGTTTATGCGCTCAGCTCTACTTGACCGCGCGGATTGCCTTCTCGAGGACGTCCAGTCCGTCGTTCAGGAGCTCCTCGCCAATGACCAGCGGGGGCAGCAGCCGGATGATGTTGCCGTAGGTTCCGCACGTGAGGATGATGACCCCTTCCTCCAGGCATGCCGCCGCAATCGCCTTCGTTGCCACCGGGTTGGGCTCTCTGGTGCCCGGCAGAACGAATTCGACGGCGAGCATGGCGCCGCGGCCGCGGACCTCGCCGATGATGTCCGTCTGCTCCTGCAGCGCGCGCAGCCGGGGCACCACGATCTCCTCGATCCGCCGCGCACGCGCGGACAGGTCCAGCTCCGTCATGGTGTCGATCGCAGCGAGCGCCGCAGCGCAGGCAACGGGGTTGCCGCCGTAGGTGCCGCCCAGACCACCTGGGTGCACGGCGTCGAGCAGGTCCGCCCGGCCGGTGACTGCCGAGAGGGGCATGCCCCCTGCGATGCCCTTGGCCATGGTGATGAGGTCAGGAACAACTCCCTCATGGTTCACTGCGAACCATTCGCCGGTGCGGCAGAATCCGGACTGCACCTCGTCGGCAATGAAGACGACACCCTTTTCCTTCGCCCACGCTGCGAGGGTGGGCATGAAGCCGTCAGCGGGAACAATGAAGCCGCCCTCGCCCTGCACCGGCTCGATGATGATCGCGGCGAGTGACTCCGCACCGATCTGCTTCTCCATCACGGAGATGGCCCGCTGCGCCGCTTCCTCACCCGTGATTGACGGGTTTTCCTCGCGGAACGGGTAGCTCATGGGCAGGCGGTACACCTCGGAAGCGAACGGACCAAAGGTGCCGTCGGGGCCGGCCTTGTAGGGCAGCGACTTCGCCGTTAGCGCCATAGTCAGGTTGGTGCGGCCGTGGTAGGCGTGGTCAAACGCGGCTACCGCTGGCCGGCCGGTGGCCATCCGTGCGATCTTGACGGCGTTCTCCACCGCTTCAGCGCCGGAGTTGAACAGCACCGTCCGCTTCTCGAAATCGCCCGGAGTCAGCTCGGCGAGCTTCTCTGCGACGGCGATGTACCCCTCATACGGGGTCACCATGAAGCAGGTGTGGGTGAAGTGCTCCACCTGTTCCTTCACGGCGCCGACGACGGCGGGATCGGACGCGCCGACGCTTGTCACCGCGATACCTGAGCCGAAGTCTATGAACGAGTTACCGTCGACGTCGTGCAGAATCCCGCCGTCGGCGTCCGCAACATACACGGGAACGCCGGAGGCAACACCCTTGGCAACGACGGCGGAGCGGCGTGCGTTGAGAGCGGTGGATTTGGGGCCGGGGAAGTCGCCGATGATGCGGCGCTTTTGCTCGAGCCGGAAGTGCGGCTGGAGTGCCTGGGTGGTCATAGGAAGTCCTTTCTGGACTAGGAATCTGGACTAAGAATCTCGACGAAGAAGTTCTCAGGCGTCCAGCGCGCTCATGACGTGCTTGATGCGGGTGTAGTCCTCAACGCCGTACATGGAAAGGTCCTTGCCGTAGCCGGAGCTCTTGAATCCGCCATGGGGCATTTCGGCAGTGAGGAGGATATGGGTGTTGATCCACACAGCCCCGAAATCCAGGTCGCGGGAGACGCGCATGGCTGTTCCGTGGTCGGTGGTCCAGATACTGGAGGCCAGGGCGTAGTCGACGTCATTGGCCATTTCAATTGCTTCATCCTCGGTGGAGAACTTCTGCACGGTGATGACCGGTCCGAAGGTTTCCTTCTGCACGATGTCGTCAGTCTGCCGGGCGCCGGTGATGATGGTGGCTTCGTAGAAGTAGCCCTTGTCACCGGAGCGCTTGCCGCCGACCGCTACGGAGCAGTGCGAGGGCAGTGCATCCATGACGGCGTTGACGGCGTTGAAGTGGTTGATGTTGTTGAGCGGACCGAAGTAGTTCTTCGAGTCATCGGCGTCGCCCGTCGTAAGGGTTTTGGTGTGTTCAACCATGGCAGCCACGAGATCATCGTGGGCCGAATCCTGCACCAGCACACGGGTCACGGCGGTGCAGTCCTGACCTGCATTGAAGAAGGCCGCCTCGGCGATGGCCGCCGCGCTCTTCTTCACATCAGCGTCCCCGAAGACGATGGCAGGAGCCTTGCCTCCGAGCTCGAGATGGGCCCGCTTGAGGCCCTTCGCGGCTCCGGTGGCGACGGCGATGCCCGCCCGCACCGAGCCGGTGATCGAGACCATGGCCGGGGTCTTGTGCTCAACCATGGCTGCGCCGGTGGCTCCGGTGCCCAGCACAACGTTCAGTACGCCGTCGGGCAGGATGCCCTGCGTCAGGCGGGCGAGGACCAGGGTGGATTCCGGAGTGGTGTCGCTGGGCTTCAGCACAATCGTGTTGCCTGCGGCGAGCGCCGGTCCGATCTTCCAGATGGCCATGAGGAACGGGTAGTTCCACGGTGCAACCTGGGCGATGACCCCAACGGGTTCGCGACGGACATACGAGGTGTGGCCCTCGAAGTACTCTCCGGCGGACTTGCCCTCAAGGATGCGGGCGGCGCCGGCGAAGAAGCGCATCTGGTCAGCTCCGGCTGCGACTTCCTCCGAGGCGATCATTTCGCGGACCTGCCCGGTGTTGCGGTGCTGGGCTTCAACGAGTTCCTCGCTGTGGGCCTCGATGGCGTCCGCAAGCTTGAGCAGCATGAGCTGGCGCTGCCCGGGAGTCTCCCGCTTCCAGGAGGAGAAGGCCGTCTTGGCGGCGCTCATCGCGGCGTCGATGTCAGCCTGGACTGACACGGGTGACTGTGCGACCACTTCACCGTTGGTCGGGTTGACGATGTCCAGCAGTTCGCTGCCGCTCGGCGTGACGAACTTGCCGTTGATGAAGTTCTGCAGGGTTGCGACCACGGCGTATTTCCTTTCGTTTCCGGACAGGAGTGCCCAAATTCACTGCCGACCATACGTGGTCCACGCCACGCCGCCTAGGTTTGAACGCACAGCGCTTCCGCAAAAGCGTGATGCATCCGCACAAGCGCGTCAGCCTATAGTGGACGTTATGGCGATCACACTGTCGGCCCTCCTTGCCACGCCCGCACTGAAGCTCCAACAGGTGGGCACCAGTGCTGTGGCGGACGTCCCGGTCCAGTGGGTTGCGGTGACCGAGCTGGAAGATCCGAAGCCATTCCTCAGCGGCGGCGAAGTGGTGCTCACCACCGGCCTCCGGCAGAAATCAGCCACCTCACAGCGGAACTTCGTCCGGCACGTCCAGGCCTCCGGCGCACTCGCGATCGGGTTTGCAACGGGCCTCAGCCACGAGAAGGTGCCCGCCGCGTTCCTGGATCAGGCGGACGAGCTCGGACTCCCGGTGTTCCGCGTTCCGTACGAGACGCCATTCATCGCAATCGGAAAAATCGTTGCTGATTCCCTGTCCGCCGAACACTATGCGCGGCTCGAAAACCTGCTCACGGGCCACCAGGTGCTGGCCGCTGCACTGCTGGGCGGCGGTGGGCTCCCCCAGCTCCTGCGTGAGCTTGCCGCGATGCTGCGCACCGACGTCGCGCTGTCCCAATATGGAACGGTGCTGTTCGCAACCAGTGGCAGCGCCCCGGGCTTCGGGGCAGTTGAGCAGGCCGCCGAGCAGGCCGCTGAGCAGAACCGCGCGTGGCACCGTATGCCCGTGGCGACGGGCCTGAAGGACCGCTGCACCCTGGCCATCGGCGAACCGTACCAACGCGACGCCATCACGGACTACGCACAGAGCCTGATCAGCGTGGAACTGAGCAACCAGGCCAGGCGCAGGGCGAGTGAGCGCGCCGTCGTCGGGCAGTTGCTGCAGGACGTGGTGCGCGGCTCGCTCACCGGCAGCGATGCTGCAGCGCGCCTGGGCAGCGCCGGCATCGACACTGCGCGGAGGCAGTGCGTTGTGCTTGCCGATGTGGCAACCGGTCAGCGCCGCGCTCTGCGGACGCTTCCACTGCCGGGCGCGTACGACGACGCCGTCACGGCCGTTGTGGACGACCGCCTGGTGATCGCGGTGCCGGAAGGTGACGGGGAGTCTTTCAGCCAGGCGCTGAGCGCCTACCTTCACGGCGCCGGTTTCACAGCGAAAGTAGGCTTCGGGGGCGGCTATGCCCAGCCCAGCGGGCTGCGCTGGAGCTACTTCGAGGCGCGGGAGTCGCTGACCCGGGGCCAGGCGGTCAACCAACCGGACCGGCTCAGCCTCACGTCCCTCCTCATGGCAAGTGAGGACGTGCCGCTGGCGGATCTGGCCGCCGAAGCGCTCGATCCGGTCGTGGCGTTCGATGACCGCCACGGCGCAGAGTTGATGCTCACGCTCGAGAAGTACCTGGCTCATAACGGGTCGGTGGCCGCCGTTGCGGACGTGCTGCAGCTGCACCGGAACACCGTTCGCTACCGTCTGCAGCAGATCGTCGAACTCACGGGCTACGATCCCGCCATCACCGCAGACCGCGTACACCTGTACCTGGCGTTGAATGTGCGCGGCCTCCGGTAGGCCGCGCCCCTGCTTCTGAACTTGGTACGGAAACAGGGGAATCCGGTGCCCGACGAGCGATCTCTCTGGCGCGCCGCCCCCAACGCTCCATAAGGTAATCGAATGGCTAATCAACTGCATACGAGTCTGCTCCACACCTGGCAGGGCATCGACGATCCGGGCCGCCTGGATTCCGCCACGATCAATCTGGAGCCGGGTCGGCTGAGCGCACACGGCACATCCAGGACAGACTCGTATGCCATGAGCTGGGCGCTCACGACGGCGGAGGGCTGGGTAACCCGCCGCCTGACCGCGACGGTGCATGGTCACGGCTGGAGCCGGCACCTCGAGCTGGAGCGGGACAGTGACGGCGTGTGGACCAGCACCGGCTCAAGTTCCGGCGAATGCGACCTCCCCGCACCAGGCATCAAAGACCCTTCCTTGCTGATCGGTGCCCTCGACTGTGATCTGGGGCTGTGCCCGCTGACCAACACGATGCCCATCCTGCGGTTGAACCTGCACTCCGAGGAGTTGGCGCCGGCGGATGAGACCTCAATGGTCATGGCATGGGTGGAGGTTCCGAGCCTTCGGGTGATGCGCAGCAGCCAGATGTACAGCCAACTGCGTTCAGCGAACAACGAGCGGAACGGCGTAGTTCTCTACAGCTCCGACAACCATGGGTTCACGGCGGAGTTGCAGATCGACAGGGAGGGCGTGGTTATCGAATATCCCGGGCTGGCAACCCGAATCCGCTAAGTTTCGGTAACTTTTCTCACGATCCAACCCCTGATGGGCCATTGCACCTAACACACCGAATGCGCTTGTGTACAGAGCGTACGGTGGAATTATGTCTGATTCCGCACACAATCCTGCCCAAGTACAGTCAGGGCCGCCGGGAACGGCCTCCGCACAAGCACCCAGCAAGGGTGTTCTTGATCGTCCTGTCTTCTACACGTCCCTGGTGGTCGTGCTGGCGCTGGTCATCCTCGGTGTCGCTTTCCCCACCGGTTTTGCCGATGTCACCAGCAGCGTCCTCGATGGATTGGTAACCAATTTCTCCTGGGCCTTTGTCCTCACCGCAACCGGCTTTGTTGTCTTCGCGGCATTCCTCGCCTTCAGCAAGTACGGCCGCATCCGCCTCGGAGCCGACGATGAGAAGCCAGCCTTCTCCCGCGCCTCCTGGATTGCAATGATGTTCAGCGCGGGCATGGGGATCGGCCTGATGTTCTATGGCGTCACCGAACCCATCTCCCACTACCTGACGCCGCCGCTTGCAGGTGTGGAGCCCGGTACCGACGCCGCCGCCCGTCAGGCCATGAACTACACGCTCTTCCACTGGTCTCTGCATCCGTGGGCTATCTACGCCGTCGTCGGACTGGCCCTGGCCTACTCCGCGTTCCGCAAGGGACGCGGCATCGGATTCAGCGCCGCCTTCGCTCCGCTGTTCCGCGGGCGCACCAATATCAAGGCCCTGCGCGCAATCGACGTGTTCGCTATCTTCGCAACCCTGTTCGGCTCTGCTACCTCCCTGGGTCTCGGCGTTGTCCAGATCAACGGCGGGCTCACCGAAGTCTTCGGGATCGAAAGCAACATCTGGGTCCAGGTAGGGCTCATCGGGCTCTTGACCGTGTGCTTCGTCGTCTCCGCCGTCAGCGGTATCTCCCGCGGCATCAAATGGCTCTCCAACGGCAACATGATTGCCGCGCTGGTGCTCCTCGCCTTCCTGTTCATCGTGGGCCCGACGGTCTTCATCCTCGAGCTGATCCCTTCCGCCGCAGGCAACTACCTGTTTGCCCTCCCCCAGATGGCAACTCGCACCGGAGCCTTCGGCGGCCAGGACTGGCTCTCAGCCTGGACCATCTTCTACTGGGCGTGGTGGGTTTCATGGACGCCGTTCGTCGGTTCCTTCCTCGCCAAGATCTCGCGCGGCCGCACCATCCGTGAGTTCATCCTCGGCGTCGTCGCTGTGCCGAGCCTCGTCAGCCTCGTCTGGTTCGGTGTCTGGGGAGGCACCGCGATTACCGCGCAGAATAACGGCGTGGACATCGCCGCGGCCAACGCGGAGAGTCAGGAGTCAGCGATGTTCGCGCTGCTGGCTGAATACCCGCTGGCCTCGGTGACGGCGATCCTCGTCGTCCTGCTCGTTGCGGTGTTCTTCATCTCCGGCGCGGATGCCGCCTCGATCGTGCTGGGCTCG
The DNA here is from genome assembly GCF_055657625.1 of Arthrobacter sp. KKT183. Lineage (NCBI taxonomy): Bacteria > Bacillati > Actinomycetota > Actinomycetes > Micrococcales > Micrococcaceae > Arthrobacter > Arthrobacter sp. KKT183. The sequence continues at coordinate 2,701,948 of NZ_CM145770.1, forward strand.
CTCTCCTCCTTCGGTTCCGAGAACCCGAAGAAGTGGCTCACCATTCTGTGGGGAACCATGACCGGCGCGGTAGCAGCAGTCCTGCTCTTCATCGGCAGTCTCGGTGCGCTGCAGACGCTGACGATCATCGCCGCAGCACCGTTTGTCCTCATCATGGTGGGCCTCTGCGTGGCGCTCATGATGGACCTCTCAAAGGATCCGGCGATTATCGGCGCGAAACGTCGTCGTACTCCCGCTGCACCGGCCCTTGAGCCGGAGCGTCAGGAGGAAGACCTCGGCACGGCCGAGGAAGCCGCTGCACGGTAGGCAGCCACTGCCTGTCACGACGACGACGCTCCCGCAGCCTCAGGCTGTGGGAGCGTCGTCGTCTGGACACCGCGCAGGCAACCCCGCAGATTAGTGGGTGGCTTCGCTTGTTGACGCCGCGGCGCCGGATTCAGCTTCGCGAGGACTATCCGGCAGCTCGAACGTGAACGTGGTGCCGCGGCCCAGCTCGCTGCGGCAATGGATGCGGCCGCCGTGTTCCTCGACGATCGAACGGACGATGGCCAGGCCCAGCCCCACGCCGGGGATCGCCGCCTGCCGCACGCTGGAGGTCCGGAAGAACTTCGAGAACACCTCGGCGCTGTCCTCCGGGCTCATGCCCATTCCCTGATCCTCCACCTCGCAGACCACGGAGCCCGGCATCTTCTGCGCACGCACCGTAACGGTTCCGCCCGCCGGCGAATACTTGACCGCATTGGAGAGCAGGTTATCCAGAACCTGACCGATCCGCGCGGGATCACACCGGGCGCTGGTGCCCACGGGAACCTCGTCAACAATGTCGACGCCGGCTTCCTTGCCGCGCGCCATGATGGCATCCACTGATTCGCGGGATATGTCGGCGAGGTCCGCGCGCACCGGGGACACTTCCGGCGGCCCGGAGGCTGCGGTGAGCAGGTCGTCTACGAGCCTGCGAAGGCGCGTCACGTTGCGGCCGATGACGTTCAGGCCGGTCAGCGTCTCCGGCGGCGGGTCGTCATCGAGCATCATCTCCAGATATCCGACGATGACCGTCAGCGGAGTGCGCAGTTCGTGGGAGACCATCGCCACGAACTCCTCCTTCGCGTTCAGCGCGTTCACCAGCTCAGTGACATCGTTGAAAGCGACGACGGCGCCCTCACGGTGTCCGCCCTCGTCCAGCATCATGCGGGCAGAGGCTGACAGAACGCGCTGGTGGTCTCCCTCGCCGATCCGGATGAGGTAATCGGAGAATGTTTCACCCGCAACGGCGCGGTAGGCCGGGCGTTCTGCGGTGGGGATGAGCGTGACGCCGTCGGGTCGGAACAGCAGGAGGTCCTTCTCCGGTGCGTCATCCACCCCATCGGGCAGCCCGATCCGGTGGACCTCGTGCTGGCGCCGGTTGAACAGGATGTCATGCCCGTCCGCGTCGATGGCGAGGAGACCGACGTCGACGGTGTTCATCGTGGCATTCAGCAACCGCTCCCGCTGGGCGCTGCGGTGGAGCACCTGCTGCAGTGCGTGGTCCTTTTCCTCCATGGCTTTCTGCTGGTCCATCATGCTGGCCGTCATGACCCGGATTGTCACCGCGATGCCGAAGATGATGGTGGGCAGCAGGGCTGATTGGGTCAGGTCCGATGCACTGACGCCGGCGTTCGCCGCGAACAGTGGAACCCAGATCATCGCGAACGGGCCAATCAGGCTCAGCGCAAGGCCAAGCCGCGGGTATAGGCCGGAAGCCGCCAGCCACAGGACCGGGAAAACCGCCATCAGCCCGATCCCGAGGACCTCCGTGTTGGCGCCGAAGCGCAGCAGCGCGATCGGGATGAAATCGAGCACCGGAATGGTCAGGAACAGTCCGTACGGCAACCGGTCCCAGGGGATGAGCGCACACAGCAGGAGAATTCCGCAGCTGAGGATCATGCCCCACTGGAACGCTGCGCTGGCCCATACCACCGGATGGAAAGCGACGCTCCCTGCTGCCAGCAGCGCGGTTGTGATCGATAATGGAGCCTGACTAAGCAGCACCCGTGAGCGCATCGACATCTCGTGGAACTGCCTGGTATTGAACGTCAGATAGGACAGAACATTGTCCATGGTGACTGGTGCTCCTAACGCTCGGGTGCCGTTCCGACACTGCCAACTCTATAGATCGGCGCAACCGGCAAATCGCAGCTTCGCAGGGATGTGACGCAGCGTGTGCGACCCGGCCGGAAATTGTGGGTTAAATGGAGCATGACCGTCTCACCGCCGGAACGCCGCGCTCTTGTCATCGAGGACGACCCCGATATCCGGATGCTTCTGGCGTCGCTGCTTAAGCGCGAGGGTTTCCAGGTGACGGAGGCCGGAACGGTTCGTGAGGGGGTTGAAGCCGCGCGGCGCGGCGTGGACATCATTACCCTGGACCTCAACCTGCCCGACGGCAACGGACTGGACGCCTGCGCACAGATCCGGCCTATCTCAGACGCCTACATCCTCATGATCACTGCCCGCGGCAGTGAGATAGACCGCTTGCAGGGACTGGATACCGGTGCTGACGACTACATCGTCAAACCCTTCAGCCCGCGCGAACTCGTAGCGCGCATCAATTCTCTTTTCCGTCGCCAGAACCGCCAACTCGCTGCCAGCACCGCGGCCACTGAAGCGGACGCCGATGAGAGGCAACGCGCCGCGCAGGTGCAGCAGAGCCTGCTGCCCCGGCACGGTCTCCAACTGCCCGGTTACGACATTGCGGGACAATTTCGCCCCTCCCGCGACGTTGGCGGAGACTTCTTCGACTGGTACCCCACCCTTGACGGCATGCACTTCTCCGTCGCCGATGCCATGGGCAAAGGTATGGGAGCCGCCCTGGTAGCCGCCACGGTTCGCGCGGTGCTGCGCTCAACTGCCGAGGAACCGGACCTTGCGCGGGCCTTCACCTCTGCGGCGGCATCCCTCGACGCCGACCTTGAGCGTGCGTCGTCCTTCGTCACGCTTCTCCACGGCCGGCTCACCGCTTCCGACGGCGCCGTGGACCTCATCGACGCCGGTCATGGCCTCGCACTGCATGTCAGCTCCGACGGCTCATGGAGACGCCTAGCCTCCGGCGGGGTGCCGCTGGGCACCGTTCCGGGCTGGGACTGGGAGGTGATGACCGTGACATTGGCTGCCGGTGATGCCCTCGCCATCATCAGTGACGGCTTGCTGGACATCTACGACACACTGGACGAGTTTGCTGCAGCCGCCGCAGAGGTCGTTGCCACGTCGTCCTCGGCTGCAGACGCCTGCGACAAGCTGTTGATTCTGGGGGAAGATCCACGCGTGGAAGATGACGTCACCGCTGTTGTGGTTCGCCGGACAGCCGGGGTCGGCGCATGAACGCGTTCTGGGTGCGGCTGCTGGTTGTGCTCACTGTCATCCTGGGGATCAACTACATCGCGTGGCGTTGGCTGGAATCGCTGAACTGGGAGGCCTGGTGGATTGCCGTGCCGCTGGTCGCAGCCGAAACCTACAGCCTCATCGATGTTGCTCTTTTTGGGCTCACCGTATGGCGGGTTAAGCGCCGCACCGCTCCCGAGCCGCCGGTCGGCGCAACGGTGGACGTCTTCATCACGACCTACAACGAGCCCGTCGAGATGGTGCTTGAGACCGCGGAGGCGGCGAAGCGGATCACCTATCCGCACAACACCTGGATTCTCGACGACGGCTCGCGTCCCGAATTGCAGGAGGCCGCAGACCGAATCGGTGTGGGCTACATCACGCGCGGGCCGGAATGGGCAAACCGGCCCCGGCACGCCAAGGCTGGAAACCTCAACAATGCCCTGATGAGCACCTCCGGCGAGTTTCTGCTCATTCTCGACACGGACCAGGTGCCGGACCCGCGCATCCTGGACCGGACCCTCGGTTACTTCAACAACCGGCGCGTGAGCCTCGTGCAGACACCACAGTATTTCGTGAACGTTCCCGACGATGATCCCCTCGGAAGTCAGGCGCCCCTCTTCTACGGTCCCATCCAGCAGGGCAAGGACGGCTGGAACGCCGCATTCTTCTGCGGCTCCAACGCCATCCTCCGCCGTGAGGCGCTCATGCAGCTCGGACTCGCCGGGTATGTCGAGGAGGTGGAAAGGGCGGTCACCGCAGCGCTGAAATCCGCCCGCGCTGCGGTACGCCGCGCCCGGAAGTCTCCGGAGGCCGCGAACCCGCTGGTGGCCGAACTGTTGGACGATGTCGAGAAGGCGGTCGCCGCGGCGCGCACGGAAAAAGCGGCCGGCGCGCCCCTCGCCGAGGTGACTTACCGGGTCCGCCGCTCGGTGGACAGCGCAGTGCAGCAGATGGTCGCGGCTGACATGTCGGCGATGGAGGCGGATCTTGCCGAGATCGCTGCCATGGACCTCGGTAGCGAACCCGGGGTTGCTGTCCCGGACAACCTGGATCAGGCGGTCGAGCAGCTGTCGGACCGAGCGTGGTCGCCCCTGGGCGCACTTGAGTCGGTGCAGGCTGTCCTCGATGCCATCTCGGTGGACCGCGATGACGAGGCTCAACCGGTCATGCCGCTGGCCACCATCTCTGTGACAGAGGACATGGCTACGTCCATGCGCATGCACGCGATGGGCTGGCAGAGCGTCTACCACCACGAGATCCTTGCCCACGGACTGGCGCCCGAAGACCTGAAGACCATGCTGACGCAGCGGCTCCGCTGGGCGCAGGGAACCATCCAGGTACTCCTGCGCGAGAATCCGTTGCTGAAGAAGGGTATGAGCCTGGTTCAGCGGCTGATGTACTTCGCAACGATGTGGAGCTACCTGAGCGGTTTCGCCGCCGTCGTCTACTTCGCCGCACCGATCATCTACCTGACGCTCGGCATCCTTCCCGTGAACAGCATCAGCTTCGATTTCTTCATCCGCTTCCTGCCGTTCATGATCGTCAACCAGTTGCTCTTCGCAGTGGTGGGCCGAGGGGTGAGCACCTGGCGCGGCCAACAGTACAGCCTGGCGCTGTTCCCGACCTGGATCAAGGCCTGCACGACGGCGGCCCGTAACGTCTGGTTCGGCCGTCCGCTGGGCTTTGCGGTCACGCCGAAGGCCCGGCAGGACGGCGGACCCAGTTGGAGCCTGATCCGGCCGCAGCTGATTGTCATGGTGCTGCTTGTCATTGCCGCGGTGGTTGGCATAGTCCGGCTGGCCACCGGACTCAACGAACCACTCGGAACGTTCGTCAACGTCTTCTGGGTCGTCTTCGACCTGATTGTGTTGAGCGTGCTCATCAAGGCAGTGAAATACGAGGGATACGTCATCGAGGAAAGGAAAGCTGATGCAGTTCACGATTGAGGACAGGGGCACGTACACCGAGGTGGTGGCCAACGGCCGGCTCAATATGGTCTCAGCGCCTACGCTGCGCAGCACCGTCGATGAGGCCGTCGGAGCCGGCAGCCGCCACATCGTGGTCAACCTTGCGGCCACGGACTTCATGGACTCCTCCGGACTCGGCGCCCTGATCGGCTGCCTCAAGGTCGCTCGGCAGGCAGGCGGGGATCTCCGGATTGCCTGTGCGCAGAAGCAGGTACAGATGGTCCTGGAGCTCACCAACATGAACCGGGTGCTGTCTCCTTACGCGACGGTAGAAGAGGCATTCGCCAGTGACTGACCGCGATTCACAGCGACGGTTCGAAGCCGAGGCAGTTCCGGCGGCCATCAACGATCTCCACGATGAGCTTGACCGGTTCTGGAGTGACCTTGAAGATGTCCCGTTCGAGGACCAGATGGCTTTCACCACCGCCGTCATCGAGGCCGCCTCCAATGTCGTTGAGCACGGAGTTCCGCTCGACCGCGCTGGGATGCGCCTCGGCGTCGAGTTGAGCGCCACCGCCACCCGGCTTCAGGCGCGCATTCTGGAAATCAATGCGGCAGCGCATCCGGATCCTTTGACGCCGGCAACAGGTGATCCCGAGGAGCTGGAATCCGGGCGCGGCCTGTTCCTGATCAACGCCCTGGTCACCACAGTCACGGTTGAACGTCAGGGGAACACCAACGTCTGGGTCCTCTCTAAGGAGTCCGCTCCCCGGCGGTAGGACCTCGGGGCGCGGATCGCCTGCGCGCCGCTAATGCTATGCGTCGGCCGGTGCGTCGACCTGCACGCTCCGGGCGACGGAGACCATGTCTTCGCGGGGCACAACCTTGATCCGCTCACGGACCACGCCGTCGATCTCGGTGGCGGCATCGCCCAAAGCGCGCTCGTGCGCATCGAGCGCGAGCCAGCCCTCCCAGGTGGTGAACTGCACGCCGCGTCCGTTCAGAAGATTGACGACGGCGTCATCCGCCGGCGCTGCGGCCGCCGGGAGGTTCTCAAGATCCTCCAGCAAGTGGGTCACCGTCTCCAGCGCGTCACCCTTGGTATGCCCGATGAGACCGACAGGGCCACGCTTGATCCAGCCCGTTGCGTACACGCCTGCCACGGGGACGCCGGAGCCATCCAGCACGCGGCCGCCGTCGTTCGGGATGACACCGCGGCGGTGATCGAACTCGACCTCCGGCAGGGCTGAGCCGAAGTAGCCCACCGCGCGGTAGACCGCCTGGACCGGGTAGTCGAGGTATTCGCCGGTGCCGACGGCGTTGCCGGTTCCATCGAGTGCGGTGCGCTCGAACCTGATGCCCGTGACCTTTCCGTCCTCGCCCAGGACCTCCACCGGGTTGTGGAGGAAGTGCAGGTGGAGCCGGCGGGATGCGGTGAATTCAGCCGGGTCTTCGGGCTGCTCGGCGATCCAGTTGGTCAGCGTGCCGACCATGGTCTTGGTCTGGTTGTTCGTCTGGATCTGCCGGTCGGACTCGGCATCGAACTCGAAGTCCTCGGGGTAGAGCACAATGTCGACGTCCCGTGAGTGCGAAAGTTCCCGTAGCTCCAGCGGAGTGAACTTCACCTGGGCCGGCCCGCGGCGGCCGAACACGTGCACATCCGTCACCGGCGAGTTCCTCAGCCCCTGGTAGACGTTGTCCGGGATCTCAGTGACAAGGAGGTCATCGGCGTGCTTGGAGAGCACGCGCGCTACGTCGAGGGCCACGTTGCCGTTGCCCAGAACAGCAATCTCCGTGGCTTCGAGCGGCCACTGGCGCGGCACGTCCGGGTGCCCGTCGTACCAGGAGACGAAGTCCGCTCCGCCGAAGGAGCCCTCAAGTTCAATGCCGGGAATGTTGAGGTCCGCGTCCTTGATCGCGCCGGTGGCGAAAATGACGGCGTCGTAATGGGTTTGCAGGTCCTCCAGCGTGAGGTCCGTACCGTATTCAACGTTGCCGAAGAAGCGGATGTCACCGCGGTCCAGCACCTTGTGCAGGGCGTTGACGATTCCCTTGATACGCGGGTGGTCAGGTGCAACGCCGTAGCGGATGAGGCCATACGGCGCCGGGTAGCGGTCGTAGAGGTCGATGCTGACCTTCAGCTCACCCGAGGCAACGGGCGCTGACTTGGTGAGGATGTCGGCGGCGTAGACGCCGGCCGGACCGGAGCCGATGACGGCGACGCGCAAGGGTCGGCGGGAGGCGCCGGAGGAGAACGCGGAGGATTGCGACACGGCTGTGTTCCTTTGCTGTGATGTGGTGTTGGGTGGCGTGGGCTAGGCGGGTTGCCAGTGGGGTGAAAGCGCGACGACGTTTCCCACCACAATCACGGCGGGAGACTTCACATCGCGCAGCTCGGCGAGGTCCGCGATGGTTTCAAGAGTGCCGGTGGTCACGCGCTGCGACTCCATCCACCCGTTTTCGATGATGGCGACGGGCGTGGACGCCTTCCGGCCGCCGGTGATGAGTGACGCCGAGGAGGAACGCAGCAGCGACACTCCCATCAGGAGGATCAGTGTGTGGTCGCTGCCCGGCGGGATGAGCCCTGTCTGCTGCCGGATGTCCTCGTGACCGGTGATGACGCTGAAGCCCTTCGCCACTCCCCTGTGCGTCACGGGGATGCCGGCGGCGGCCGGCACGGAGATGGCGGATGTGACGCCGGGAACCACCTCGACGGGCACGCCGTGATCGCGGCAGTAGGCTTCCTCTTCACCGCCGCGGCCCAGGACGTACGGGTCGCCGCCCTTCAGCCGCACAACGCGGTTGCCCAACAGAGCCTGCTCGACGAGGATCCGGTTGATCTCCTCCTGGGGGACCGGATGGTGGCCGGGGAGCTTGCCCACCTCGATCACCTGGACGTCCGCAGAAAGGCCCGTGATCAGGGAACGCGGTCCGAGCCGGTCAGCCACGACGACGTCGGCCATGGCCAGCAGGCGCCTGCCGCGGGTGGTGATGAGGCCGGCATCGGCCGGTCCCCCGCCCACCAGCGCGACTGTTCCCATCCCCTCGGCCGTGCGATGCCGACGCAGCGGCAGCTCACCGGATTCGAGGGCGGCAGCAACGCCGTCGCGCAGGGCCGCCGCCCGTTTGGGGTCGCCGTTGGTGTTGACGGCAACAGTCACGTCATCGATACGGGCGACTGCGGGAACCCACGCTGCGGACGCCGCTGAGTCGCCGCCCTTGACGCACCAGATGCACAGCGCTTCGGCCTCGGCGGCTATCCGGTCCTGCACTTCGGCGGAACCGGAATGGGCGAGGACCAGCCACGCGCCGTCGAGGTCGGCGGTGCGGTACTCGCGCTGCTGCCAGTCCACGCGGCCGGCGGCGGCAGCGTCGGTGATGTCCTCACACGCATAGGGGGCGATAACTGTAACCAGTGCGCCGTCGTCGAGCAGTGCCTGCAGCCGGCGTGCGGCCACCGGGCCGCCGCCCACCACGAGGACCTTGCGACCGCGCAACTGCAGTCCAAGAGGGTAGGTCATTGCGAACCTCCGGTGAGCAGGCCGCGGCGGCGGAGCAGGTGACGTTCGAGCGGCCCGAAAACCAACACTTCAATCACTACTCCCACGACGAGGATGAGCAGGATGGTTGCCATGACACCGCCGACGTCGTCGAGCTCGCGCCCGCGCTGCAGCAACGTGCCAAGGCCGAGGCCCAGTTGCTGGCCGCCGGCAATGATCTCGGCGGCCATCAGCGCTCGCCAGGAGAATGCCCAGCCCTGCCGGAGTCCGGAGATGTAGGCCGGGAGTGCCGCAGGCAGCACGATGTGGAGTGCGGTGTCCCAGGTTCCCGCGCCGAGTACCCTGCCCACCTTGCGGTGCAGTGGCTGGATCTGGTCCACGCCGGCGAGCAGGCCGTTGACGATGGCCGGAACGGCGCCGGTAAGCACCACGAAGTACACCGTGGCGTCGGTGACGCCGAAGAAGAGAATGGCCAGCGGCACCCAGGCCACGGTTGGCAGCGTCAACAGGAACGTCATATAGGGGGCGACGGCGGCGCGGAGCCAGATCGAGGCGGACAAGCCCAGCGCCAGCACAGTGCCCACGAGCACGGACAGGAGGAACCCCGGTACTCCCCGGCTCAGGCTGGTGGCGACACCCTGGACGACCTCTCCGGAGTGCCACAGCCGTCCCAGCGCAGCGAAGAGGTCTGAGGGCCCCGTTCCGCCGTTGATCGACGAGGCAGCGGCCCAGAGACCGAGGACCACGGCGAGGGTGACAACCGGCGCCAGGGTCAGCAGGACTCCCCCGTGCCGGCGTGCCCTGGAAACGGTCGGAACGGACTGCGCGGACCGTCTGGGTTCAGCTAACTGCGGCAAGACCGTGCACCTCCCGGTGGAGGACGGTCCTGATTGTTTCAGCCAGGGCTGCACCGGCGACGGCGTCATGGCGCTGGGTATCCGAGACCTGCCATTCGCCGGCAATGGAACCCTGATCGGAGGCCAGGAGAATAACGCGCTGGCCCAACCGGATTGCTTCGCGAACGTTGTGGGTCACCAGGACGATGGTCCGGCCGGTGGCTCGCCAGATATCCTCCAGCTCGTCGTGCAGGAAATCCCGGGTGATGGAGTCGAGCGCGCTGAACGGCTCGTCCATGAGGAGCAGGCTGCGGTTCTGCGCGAGGGCGCGTGCCAGCGCTACCCGCTGCTGCATCCCGCCGGAGAGCTGGTGGACCAACCGGTAGCCGGCATCGGGAAGCCGCACCAGGTTCAGAAGTTCCTGCGTCCGTTGCTGACGATCCTGCCGCGGCACGCCGGCGAACTTCAGCGCAAGCGAGATGTTACCGGCCGCACTGAGCCACGGCAGCAGCGCCGATTCCTGGAACATGACTGCTGCGGGCGGCGCCAGCACAGTACCGCCGTCGGCATGATCGAGCCCGGCGACGATGTTCAACAGGGTCGACTTGCCCGAGCCCGATCCGCCGACCAGGCAGACGAACTCGCCGCTGGAAATCGACAGGTCGAGCCCCTCGAAGACCGGGATGCTTGCGAAATTCTTGCTCAGGTTAGCAATTTCCACAGTGGGTGCGCCGTTCACGGCGCACCGGGCTTGCTAGCTGTCATAACGCTCGTCCTCGCGGGCAGACAGTTCAAGGTGGTCGGACTCCACCAGGCCTGCGGCCAGGGTGTTGCCGTCGGACGGGTCGATGACCAGGAAGGCTCCAGTACGGCGGAAGTTTCCGTAGTTGTCCACGGGCAGCGCTGACGCGAGCCGGATGTGGGCGGTTCCGATGTCATTGAGCTCAAGGCCCGACGCCGGTTGATCGGCGAACGTGGCGAGGTCCAGCTTGTTGATGACCTGGCGAACCAGCCCCTGGACGGTCTTGCTGCCGTGCTTGATGAGAAGCCTGGAGCCCTCCTTCAGCGGCTTCGGCGACAGCCAGCAGAGGGCTGCGTAGAGGTCCTGGGTGGGTTGCGGGAGGCTGGCGGTTGAACTAACTTCAGCAATCAGGTCTCCGCGGGCAATGTCGATGTCGTCGGCGAGCCGCAGCACCACTGACTGCGGAGCGAAGGCTTCCTCGAGGTCTTGCCCGGCGAAGTCGATGCCGGTGACCGTCGTTTCGCGTCCGGAGGGCTGCACTATGACGGCGTCCCCCACCCGGATGGACCCGGCCGCCACCTGCCCGGCGTAGCCGCGGTAGTCACGGTAAGCGTCGGCGTCGAGCCCGGGAGCCACTGCACCCTGCGGGCGAATGACGGTCTGGACCGGGAAGCGGAAGGCTTCGAGATCGGTTTCGAGCTCGGCGAGCGCCGGCAGCTGCTCGAGGGTCTCCAGCAGCGACGGGCCGCCGTACCACGGGGTCTTCTCCGAGCGGTCCACCACGTTGTCACCCTCAAGGGCGGACACGGGAATGACTGCCGGTTCATCGACCTTCAGTTCGCGGGCGGCCTGCTTGAGCTGGGACTCGACGTCGCGGAACACGGCCTCGCTGTAGTCCACGAGGTCGATCTTGTTCACCGCCACAATGATGTGCGCGACGCGCAGCAGCCGCGCCACCGCGAGGTGACGGCGAGTCTGCTCCAGCACACCCTTGCGAGCGTCAATCAGTACGACGACGGCGTCAGCCGTGGAAGCGCCGGTCACCGTGTTCTTCGTGTACTGAACATGCCCCGGGGTGTCCGCGAGGATGAAGGTGCGGTTGGCCGTGGCGAAGTACCGGTAGGCCACGTCGATCGTGATGCCCTGTTCCCGTTCGGCACGCAGGCCGTCGGTCAGCAGCGCGAGGTCCAGCTTTTGACTGCCGGTGGCCCCTTCCCCGCCGAAGCCTCGCTCGGCGGAGGTGCGCGCAACGGCGTCGAGCTGGTCAGCCAGGACTGACTTGCTGTCATGCAGGAGGCGGCCCACGAGGGTGGACTTGCCGTCGTCGACGGAGCCTGCGGTTGCAAATCTGAAAAGGGTTGAGTGCTCAAGTGCTGTTTCGACTGCTGTGCTCATTAGAAGTACCCATCTTTCTTGCGGTCTTCCATGGCGGCTTCCGAGATCCGGTCGTCCGCGCGGGTGGCGCCGCGTTCAGTGAGAGTGCTGAGGGCGACTTCCCTCACGACTGCCGACACGTCTGCCGCAGCCGATTCGACTGCACCGGTGCAGGACATGTCACCGACCGTGCGGTAGCGGACCATCCGTGTCTCAACGGTCTCCTTTTCGGTTGGCTGGGACACGTCACCGACGGCACGCCACATGCCGTCACGGCGGAAGACCTCGCGCTCGTGTGCGTAGTACAGTCCGGGCAGGTCGATGTTCTCGCGTTCGATGTAGCGCCAGACATCCAGTTCAGTCCAGTTGCTGATCGGGAAGGCCCGCACGTGCTGCCCGATGGTGTGGCGGCCGTTGTACAGGTTCCACAGCTCGGGCCGCTGGTTGCGCGGATCCCACTGACCGAACTCGTCGCGCAGGCTGAGGATGCGTTCTTTGGCGCGGGCTTTGTCCTCATCCCGGCGGCCGCCGCCGAAGACTGCGTCAAACTTGTTCGCGTTGATGGTGTCAAGCAGCGGGACGGTCTGCAGCGGGTTCCGTGTCCCGTCAGCTCGTTCGCTCAGCTCGCCGCGGTCGATGTACTCCTGGACGGACCCAACCACGAGGCGGATCCCGAGCCGCTCAACCGTGCGGTCCCGGAACTCGAGAACCTCGGGAAAGTTGTGCCCGGTATCCACGTGCAGCACCGGAAACGAAACCTTGCCGGGCCAGAACGCCTTGGTGGCAAGGTGCAGCATGACCACGGAGTCCTTGCCGCCGGAGAACAACAAAGCGGGCCGCTCAAACTCGGCAACGACTTCCCGAATAATGTGAATGGCTTCGGATTCCAACGTATCCAATGAGCTCAAGCGGTGCGTGGCTCCCCCGATGCGGTCTGTCTGCAAAGCCGTTTCCGCGCTGAGGTGACGTGCCCGCTGAGCCGGAGCCGCTGATGCCGCCCAGGGAGTGGCATCTAAGGTGTCAGCCGAGGGCCCCGACGCGAGCTTGCGAGCGTTGGGTAGGCTGCCACCGCTGTCGGAGCCGCGCGCCTGGTCGGTCGTAGATCGGCCGTGCGGCGAAGGGGCGGGGGCGGCATCAGCGGTGGAGGCGGAGCCTGCACCGCTGGGAAGGAAGGTGTTGGTTGATGAGCTCATTGGTGGATTCCGCACTCTGTCTTCGCTAGGCCGGCCCAACGGCCGGCTCTCGGGTCTTCTCCTGGGGCTACCGGCCGCGTACACGGCTTGCAGCCGATCGAGGGGTAGCCATTGGATAGGAGCATGTTCACGGGGACCTGGTGTTCGCCCGCGTAGTCGAGGAGCTCGTCGAACGTCCAGGCGGCGAGCGGGTTGATCTTGACCAGGTTGTGCACGTGGTCCCAGGTGACCAGCGGCGTGTTGGTCCGGGTGGGTGCCTCGTCACGGCGGACCCCGGTGAACCAGACCTCATAGCCGGCCAGGGCGTTCTTGAGGGGATTCATCTTGCGGAGCGCGCAGCACTGGGCGGGATCCCGGCCGAACAGGTCCTTGCCATAGGTAGCGTCCTGTTCGGCGACAGTCTGCCCGGGCATTACGTCGACGATTGTGACGTCGAGCTGGCCGGCAACCTCGTCCCGGGTAATCCGGGTTTCAGTGAAGTGATAGCCGGTGTCAAGGAAGAGGACATCAATGCCGGGGAATTGCTGCGACACCAGGTGCGGCAGGACGGCGTCGGCCATGGAGCAGGCAACGGCGGCCTGGGACAGGTTGAAGTTTCGGGCTACCCAGGCGATCACCTGCTCGGCGGAGGAGTTCCAGCCGAGCTCTTCGGCACCCGCGGCGGCGAGTGCCTTCAACTCGGCTTCAGGGCGGCGGGACCGGCCTGCGGCTTCCAGGGAAACGTTCTCGGGTGACAGCGTCACTGCAGGTCTCCTTCCTCGACTCGGTGCGCCCACTGGGCGAAGGTCTCGTTATCCTGGCGACCGCCGACATAGCGGCGGACAACGCGTTCGACGTAGTCGGGCAGGTTCTCGACGGTGACTTTCAGGCCGCGGATAGTGCGTCCGAGGCCTGCCTCACCGCGGTTGGAATCCGCTAGCCCGCCGCCGAGGTGAACCTGGAATCCGGGAGTGGGGTCGCCGTCGGGCGTTGGAAGCATCATGCCCTTGAGGCCGATGTCCGCAGTCTGGATGCGGGCGCACGAGTTGGGGCAGCCGTTGATGTTCAGCGCGATCGGTTGGGTGAGCGTGCCGCTGTCAACGAGGTCTTTCAGGCGGCGCTCAAGCTCGGCGATGGCCGTGGCTGCGGTGACCTTGGTTTCCACGATGGCGAGCTTGCAGAACTCGATGCCCGTGCACGCGATGGTGGAGCGGCGGAACAGCGATGGCCGGGCGGACAGCCCCAGCTCATCCAGTTTTGAGATGAGCGGCTCCACCTGCTCCTTCTCGATGTCGAGGATTACGAGCTTCTGGTGCGGGGTGGTGCGCAGCCGGGTGGAGCCGTGAGCTTCGAGGGTGTCGGCGAGTGAGGTGAGGATTGTTCCGGAGACCCTGCCAACCGTGGGCGAGACGCCGATGAAGAATTTCCCGTCCTTCTGCTCGTGGACGCCGATGTGGTCCCCCGGAGTATCGGGCTTGGGCGCAGCGGGACCGTCAGGGAGCTCGAAACCGAGGTACTCGTCCTGCAGGACCTGCCGGAATTTCTCGGCACCCCAGTCGTTGAGGAGGAACTTCAGGCGGGCCTTGGTGCGCATGCGGCGGTAGCCGTAGTCCCGGAAAATGCTGGTCACGCCAAGCCATACCTCGGCGGCGACCTCCGGAGTGACGAACGCGCCCAGGCGTTCCGCCAGGCGGGCGTTGGTGGAGAGGCCGCCGCCTACCCAGAGGTCGTAGCCTGCGCCGAGCTCGGGATGGACCACACCGACCAGGGCGAAGTCGTTGATCTCATGCACCACGTCCTGGCTCGGGTGGCCGGTGATCGCGGTCTTGTATTTGCGCGGAAGGTTCGCCAGCTCGGGATCGCCGATGAACCGGTCGCTCAGTTCGCGGATGAGCGGGGTGGGATCGAGGATTTCATCCTTTGCGATCCCCGCCACGGGTGAACCGAGGATCACGCGGGGAACGTCGCCGCAGGCCTCGGTGGTGGAGAGGCCGACGGACTCAAGGCGGTTCCAGATCTCGGGGACGTCCTCAACGCGGACCCAGTGAAGCTGGATATTCTGGCGGTCCGTGATGTCCGCGGAGTCGCGGGCGAACTCGGTGGAGATACCGCCGATGACCCGCAGCTGGTCAGTACTGAGCGCACCACCGTCAATGCGCACGCGCAGCATGAAGTATTTGTCTTCGAGTTCGTGCGGTTCGAGCGTGGCGGTCTTGCCGCCGTCGATACCCTGCCGGCGCTGCGTGTAGAGGCCCCACCAGCGGAAGCGCCCGTGAAGGTCCGTGCCATCGATTGAATCGAAGCCGTTTTTCGCGTAAATCTGCTCGATCCGCTCACGGACGTTGAGCCCGTTGTCCTCCTGCTTCCAGGTTTCATTGGGGTTCAGAGGCGTGGTGCCGTCAACCTTCCACTGGCCGTGAGGCTTGGCAGCGGGCCTGGCCGCGCGCGGCTTTCGCCCGGCTTCAGGGGCTGCTTCGGTCGCGAGTGAACTCGTCATGTAAAGACAGTAGGACCGGCCTCGGAAGCCCTTCAAAGGTCCGGAAACACCCGTTCACGTGGGGACACAGCACGTCACAATGCCAGCAGGGTCTTGACAGGACTGGCGCGCTCGCGGAACCAACGTTGGTCAGGGCCTGGCGCATGCCTTGACGAGGGGCCGGCAGGCCCTGCCGCAGTCCCTGGTGGGGTCAGGCACCTGAAGGCGGCTGGCGGCGTCGTCGTACCGGGCAAGCGCAATCTCCGCGAGCGCCGTCGACGGTAGCAGCGGCGCACTCACCACGGCGCCGCCGGCTTTGGCGAGCTGGTCATGAAAGTAGCCGGGAGCCAGCAGATAGGAGGCGATCGCGGGAGCGGTGCCGTCCTGATGAGCCCCTGCCACTGCTTCCGGAACGGAGGGGCTCGCGCTGGCCCCATACCCGACGACCATCCGCCCGGTCCGCAGTCCGTTAAGCTGCCCTGCCAGCTCCTCGACGTCCACAGCCGCGCAGGCGTCCGAGGAACCCGCTGCAGCAAGTACGACGGCGTCACTCACCTGCACGCCCGCTTCCTCCAGCCGCTGCTGCAGCAGCTCCGCCAGCCTCGGGTCGGGGCCTAGCGGAGCTGCGGCGAAGGTGTTCGGGCGGCTCTGCACCGCTTCGGCGATGTCCACTTTAACGTGATACCCCACGGACAACAGCAGCGGCACGATGACGGCCGGGCCGTCCGGAAGCGAGGCCACTACCCCGGGAAGATCGGGCTCCTGGACGTCGACGTAGGCTTCCCGGATGTCCAGCTCGGGGCGCAGGGCACGCATCTCATCCCGCAGCTGATTGACGGCCGCCTGCCCCTCAGCGCTGCTGGTTCCGTGCGAACAGGCGATCAGGACGGGGTGTTTGGGCGTCTGCATGTTGGCCATTGAAGCACCCGCCTGCGACTATTGACAGTTGTGTCCCGTAACGCAGAGACCTCATGAACGCGCCGCTGGTCCTGGACCTGTTCGGCGTCTTCTTCTTTGCCATGTCCGGAGCGCTGCTGGCGGCGCGCAAGGGGTTCGATCTGATCGGCTCGCTGCTGCTGGCTTCCCTCGCCTCGCTGGGAGGAGGAGTGGCACGGGACCTGATCATCGACGTCGAGCCCGTAGCGTTCTACAACCCTCTCTATCTGGTGCCGCCGCTGCTTGCCACTGGCCTGGTCTACTTCCTGTATTCCGGGATCGAGAAAGCAAGCCGGCCGCTGGTGCTCTTCGATGCAGGAGGCCTTGCCCTGTTCTGCATCGTCGGTGCGCTCAAGGCCATCAACGAGGGCCTCAACCCCGTAGCGGCAGTGCTGCTGGGAGTGACAACCGCAGTCGGCGGAGGTCTGCTGCGCGACGTCGTTGCAAATGAGGTGCCGCAGCTCTTCACCGGTGACCTGTATGCCCTACCCGCCTTCCTCGGTGCAACGCTCACTGTTGCGCTGGCAGAGCTGGGCCTGTTCAACGTGGTGACGGGGATCGTCGTCGCTGTGTTGGTATTCACGCTGCGGGTGATGGCGTGGCGGTCGGGCTGGCATGCACCCCTCGCAGCTCAGGACGCGCGTCGCGCCGACCCCCCGTCCACGGGATAGGATGAGGGCATCCCCCTGACACCACCTGGAGCCACTGTGACCGAGCTGTTCCTGGATAAATTCCGTGCCCTCGTACCTGCCTATTTCGAGGAACCCTGGGTGCCGGAAGACGGCCTTTCGGAAGACGAGCTGGCGGAGCTGCGCGAAGGCCAGGATTTCCCGCTTCCGATGGCCGTGCACGAGTTCTACCTCGCGGTCGGTGCTTCCGAAGATCTCATGGAGGCGTTCCACTATGTGTGGGATCCGGACGAGCTGGAGATCGAAGACGGATTCCTGCTCTTCATGGAAGACGTGGATGAGAAGTTTGTCTGGGGCATCAAGGCAGATCAGCTGAATGTCCCGGATCCCATAGTGTGGCGGCGCAACAATGCGCGGGCCTCCTGGAAGAACGAGGAAGGAACGTTCAGTGAGTTCATGCTTGACATGTTCGACTGGGTGTTCGACGACGAGGCAGAATGACCTGGACAACGCACGCTCCTGCGGGGTATGAGTGCCCCTTCTGCGATCTGGCGTCCGGCGAGTTTCGGTTCCCGACCAATCTCTGCAGGCCCGGCGACCTGATCTACTCGGATGACCTGGTGCTGGCGTTCATCGCCTCCCACGGCTTCGAGCCGAACCCCGGGCACGTCCTGGTGACTCCGCGCGCCCACTATGAGCTGCTGTATGAACTGCCCGACGACGTCGCGGGCCGCATCATGACCGTCACCCGGGACATGGCCATTGCCATCAAGCGCGCGTGGAACCCTGACGGCGTTTCAACCCGCCAGCACAACGAGCCGGCCGGAAGCCAGCACGTGTGGCACTACCACCAGCATGTCCTCCCCCGCTGGCACGACGACGGCTTCTACTTCACGCCGAAGCGCCCCATCGTGGACCCCGCCATCCGGGCCCGCAAGGCTGGCGAGCTCCGCGCTGCGCTTTAGCTGCTAGCTGCTTACGCCCGAGCACAATCCTGCACTTTCAGGCTCGATCGGTGGGATGCCACGCCGTTGTGCCCTGAGAACATGCGGATCTGGACTCGTCCAGGTGAGAGAAACTGCAGGATTGTG
Organism: Arthrobacter sp. KKT183; assembly: GCF_055657625.1. Taxonomy (NCBI): domain Bacteria; kingdom Bacillati; phylum Actinomycetota; class Actinomycetes; order Micrococcales; family Micrococcaceae; genus Arthrobacter; species Arthrobacter sp. KKT183. The sequence continues at coordinate 2,719,971 of NZ_CM145770.1, forward strand.
CTCGGTCAGCATTCCTCCACAAATTCCTCCGGCGGCTGAGTTAGTCCACATTGGGACGCTCCAGTCCGAACCCTGGTCCGGTTGGCTTGACACTGGCCGAATGGATCCTGCTGCACAATTGCGCCATGTCGGTGGCGTCGCGCCAGTCCGCACGCTTCGCCAACGCGGCGTCAGCCGGCGTGCCATGGATCATGCCATCAGCACCGGGCAAGTCCTGAAAGTACGACGAGGAATACTCGCCATACCCGGGGCGCCTTCGGATTTCGTGTCGGCAGTGAGTCACAACGGCCGGCTCAGTTGTGTATCAGCAGCCAGCCACTTCGGTCTGTGGTGCTTGGATTCACCCGAAATGCTCCACCTGAGCTGCCCGGACGGCGGAAGCGGGACCCATGTGAATCACCGGTCCCTCAGCGTGCCGCCTCATCCATACCTACCATTGGTCGGGTTGGGCGATGCACTCCTTCACGTGCTGCGTTGTCGTCCCCTGCATGAAGCGGTGGTGATGGTCGAGAGTGCCGTCCGGCGTGGTGACATGGCTTTGTCTTTTCTGTTCGACCGGTTGGACGGAGACCGAAATGGGAAGGCCAGGGAAGCCCTGCGCCGCGTGACCGGATGCGCTGAATCACCCATTGAAGTGGTCGCCAGACTGTTATTCGTAGCGGCTGGGTTCCACGTGGAGACTCAGGTAAGCATCGAAGGAGTAGGACGAGTGGACTTTCTACTCGACGGCTTCCTTGTGGTGGAGATCGACGGCGCTGCCTTTCACTCCGATCGAAAGGCGCTTCGACGAGACCACCGCCGCAATAATGCGACACTCCTCAACGGTTACCTCATTCTCCGGTACGGCTACGAGGACGTCATGTTCGAGCAGGAAGCGATGTTGGATCAGATTCGCTTGGCGTTACGCCGAGGACGGCCTCACGGGCGCTGAACCGTGCACAATCCTGCAGGTTCTTGGGGGCTCCTTCCTCATTCCGCAAGCAACGACGCGGAATGCCCTGGCCGGCGTCCCCCGAAACGCCCGGAAGTTGCAGGATTGTGCACGCGGGAGGTGAACTGACCGGGAATCAGCCGTCTCGGCTGACGACCGCCTGCGCAAAACTCGCCAGGGCCGTCTTGACCATGCTGTCAGGCAGCGGGTCGAGCGCCGTCACCGCGTCTTCCGCCCACTGCTGCGCAACAGCCCACGCCTGCCGGGTGGCGGAATGCCCGCGAAGAGCGGACACGGCTTCAGCCAGGGCTTCATCGGACGTCAGATCGCCGTCGACCAGCGCGAGCACCCGCTGCGCGGAGTCATCACCGGACGCCGCCGCCTGCCGCAGCAACAGCACGGGCAGCGTGGGCACGCCCTCGCGCAGATCGGTACCCGGGGATTTACCCGATTTGTCCTTCAGCCCGGTGACATCGATGACGTCGTCAGCAAGCTGGAACGCCACTCCGACCTTCTCGCCGTAGGACACCATGACGTCCACAGCCGACGCCGGTGCATCCGCAAAAATTGCACCCAACTGGCCGGACGCCGCAACCAGCGAACCGGTTTTATCCGTAATGACCGACAGGTAGTGCTCCACCGGATCCTCGCCGTCCCGGGGGCCGACGGTCTCATGCAACTGGCCCAGGCACAGCCGCTCAAAGGTGCGCGCCTGGATGCCCAGCGCACGCGATCCCAATTCCGAGACAAGGATCGACGCACGGGCGAAAATGAGGTCCCCGGTCAGGATGGCCACGGAATTGCCCCACACTTCGTGGGCCGTGGGCGCACCGCGGCGGTAGGGGGCGGAGTCCATGACGTCGTCGTGATAGAGCGTTGCGAGGTGAGTCAGTTCGACGACGACGGCGGCAACCACCACCTCCGCCTTGCTTGCATCCCCGAGGTGGGAGGCAAGGATGGTCAACAGTGGACGGATCCGCTTGCCGCCGGCTTCCACCAGGTGGCGGGAGGTGGCATCGGCCAGGGGGTCGGAACTGGAGATCGCCTCCCGCAGCTGCTTCTCAACCTTCGCCAGGCACGTCGACACCGCCGGACCAAGCTCCGGGTCCTCAGCGATCAGGGCGAAACCCGCCGGCAGGCGCATCCCGGTAGCAATCACACCGGTGCTCGGGTCCAGCTCGTCGATGAGCGGCCGAGGATGGCCAGCGCGGGTCCAGCTGGTGTGGGGGGAATCCGTCATGGGTCTAAGCCTATCGGGCGAGGGACCCGATGCGAGCGCAGCGGGGATCAGGCGCACAACCCGGGAAGTTTTGTGCAGTTTCGGTGCGTTCCACGGCCGTCGAACCCACCGGACGTGCGCAAAAGTTCCCGAGGGGTTTCGGACAAACTACTGGTTGCTGGTTGCCGGGACCAGCTTCTCGAGCACATGGATCAGCCGATCCTCGAAGCCCTTCGGTGAGGAGTCAGTCAGATTGGCCAGCATCCGCACAACGAACCGCATCAGCACCGGGATCGGCATGCCGGTGCGCAGCGCGAGGCGAAGGATGGCCGGTTTACCGATGAGCCCCGCGAAGATCCGCCCGAGGGTGAAGTGGCTCCCCCACTGGTCCTGGATGTACGGCGCGTAGCCGGCAAGCACGGTGTCCCGCCCAATCCCCGGCGGAGCGGTGAACGACCGCTCGATGAACTCGGCCGCATACCGCGCCGACTCCATCGCATAGGAGATGCCCTCACCATTGAACGGCGACACCATGCCCCCGGCGTCCCCCAGCAGCAACAGTCCGGGTGAATAGTGCGGCGTGCGGTTGAACCCCATCGGCAACGCCGCACCGCGGATTTCGCCGACCTGGTTCTCCTCGGTGAACCCCCACCCGGCGGGCATCCCGGCAGTCCAGTCACGCAACACCTGCTTGTAATCGAGCTTCCCGAACGACGCCGAGGAGTTCAGAATCCCCAGGCCCACATTCGACGTGCCGTCGCCCACACCGAACACCCAGCCGTATCCGGGCAGCGGCTTTCCGGAGGCGTCCGGCAGCTCGAGCCAGCCCTCCATCCACGGATCCTCATGCCGGGGGCTGGTGAAGTATGTACGTACAGCGACGCCGAGCGGCCGGTCATCCCGCTTGGCCATACCGAGACTCACGGCGGTCCGCGTCGAGTTGCCGTCCGCAGCCAGCACGACGTCCGCGCTGAGTGTTTTCTGCTCGCCGGTTCGGCGCCCGTTGGGACCCAGAACATTGACGACGACGCCGGTCACCCGCCCGGATTCATCCCGTACTGCTTCGGTGACGGAGTGGCCCTCGAGAATCTGCGCTCCGGCGGACCGGGCGTGCGAGGCGAGCTGCTCATCGAAGCCGAGGCGCGTACGGACAAGCCCGTAGGAGGGGAAGTCGGACAGTTCGGGCCACGGGAGCTCCACCGTGCGGCCGCCGGCCAGCAGCCGCAGGCCCTTGTTCCGCCGCCAGCCGAGTTCCTCGCCATGCGGCAACCCAAGCAGCTGGATCTCCCGGACGGCGCGCGGCGTGAACCCGTCGCCGCACACTTTCTCCCGGGGAAAGTAGGTCTTCTCGACAACCGTGGTTTCGATCCCTGCGGCGGCCAGGTAGTAGGCGGCAGTGGACCCGGCAGGCCCCGCTCCGATGATGAGGACTGACACCTAGTTGGCAGCCCTGCTGCTGCGGCGCCGACCGCGCGTCTGTGAGGCGGCCGCCGTCGTCGTGATGGTGCCCTCCGGTTTGGTGGCGCGGTGCACCGCGACGATGCCGCCGTTGAGGTTGCGGTACGCGACCGATTCCCAGCCGCTCTGCGTGATCCAACCCGCGAGCTCGTCCTGGTTGGGCCAGGCTCGGATGGACTCGGCGAGGTAGACGTAGGCGGCGGGATTGGAGCTGACCTTGGTGGCAATCGCCGGGAGCGCCCGCATCAGGTATTCGGTGTACAGGGTGCGCCACAGCGGAACGACCGGCTGGGAGAACTCGGCGATGACGAGGCGGCCCCCAGGCTTGGTGACGCGGAGCATCTCCTCCAGCGCCCTGGTGGGCCTGTCCACATTGCGCAGGCCGAAGGAGATGGTGGAGGCGTCAAAGGAGTTGTCGGCGAACGGAAGGTCGGTGGCGTCTCCGGCGATGAAGTCGATATCCGGCCGGCGGCGCTTGCCCACCCGCAACATTCCAAGTGAGAAATCACACGCGACCACGTGTACGCCGGCGTCCGCGTAAGGCTCGCTGGAGGTGCCCGTACCGGCTGCGAGATCGAGCACCCGCTCGCCGGCCTTGGCGTCTACGGCATCAACAACGATCCGCCGCCACCGGTGGGTTTGCCCCAGCGACAGCACGTCATTCACGACGTCATACTTGGGCGCCACGTCGTCAAACATGGCTGCAACTTCGTCAGGACGCTTATCCAGCGATGCTCGATTCACTTTGTCATTGTCTCAAACATTGTCAGTGCCGAAAAATGCGGCCCCTCGCCTAGCGGAACGGGCGGGCTGCCGCTCGGGAGTACGCTAGAGCATCATGAGCAATCCGTCCCCTGCCGCAGTGGCGACGCCGCTGAATCAGGCGCCGGCCCTCCGCAGCATCACCTTTGAGCGGGGCGACCTCCAGCTCGACACCGGCCTCCTGGACTTCGTGGTCCGCAGTGATGTCCACACCTGGATCCGGCGCGGCGGAGGCATCGTTGCCTTCGGTGAAACGGCGCGCTTCACCACCTCCGGCCCCGGCCGCTTCGCTGAGGCTCAGGCCTGGTGGCGCGAGGTTGTTGCGGCGGCTGACGTCGTTGACCCTCTCGCCCAGCCGGGCAGCGGGCTGGTGGCGTTCGGCTCGTTCGCCTTCTCAAAGACGTCCCGTCACCTGTCGCGCCTGATAGTGCCGCGCATTCTTGTCGGCAGCCGGGAAGGCAAGAGCTGGATCACCTACATCACGGACGACGACGGCGCAGAGCTAAGTGCCTCAGCCGCCGAAGCGGAACTCGCCGCCTACCTCGACGAGGTGGAGCCCGAACGCAAACCCTGTTCGGGAGACCGGATTGCCCCGGGAATCCTGACCGAAGAGCAATGGATGACGGCCGTCAGCCGCGGGGTCGCGCACATCAGGGAAGGTGAGCTGAGCAAGCTCGTGCTGGCCCGCGATGTCGTCGCGGAACTCGGATCCCCGATCTCGACGTCGCAGGTGCTCCGCGAGCTCGCTGTCCGGTACTCCGATTGCTGGACGTATTCGGTGGACGGGCTGATCGGCTCCACGCCGGAGATGCTCATCAAGGTCGAGGACCAGACAGCCCGCGCCCGGGTGCTGGCAGGAACCCTCGACCGCTCAACCGCCCCCGCCGGTGAGAGCGGATACGCGAACCGAGTTCTGGCCGGTTCCGAGAAGCAGCAGCACGAGCATGAGATTGCGATCGACTCCCTTACACGGCAGTTGGAGCCCTTCACCCGGACCATGACCTCGCACAGCGAACCGTTTGTCCTTGAACTTCCCAACGTGTGGCACCTGGCGTCCGATGTAAGTGCGGAGCTCACGGTGGACAGCGAGGGCAACGTGCCGTCGTCGTTGGCCCTGGTGGAGGCGCTCCACCCCACCGCCGCCGTGTGCGGGACGCCCACTACGGTGGCGGGCGACCTGATTCGCGAGCTGGAACATTTGGAACGCGGACCGTATGCCGGGCCGGTGGGCTGGATGGATGCAACAGGAAACGGTGAGTGGGGCATCGCCCTGCGGGGCGCCGTCGTCGAGACCCCGACGCGGGTCCGGATGTACGCCGGGTGCGGCATTGTCGAGGCTTCCCAGCCGGTGGCGGAGCTGGCGGAAACGTGGAGCAAGTTCCGGCCGATGATCGAGGCGCTGGGCCTGCGGGCACCATTACGATCCTGACTCGATTGCTGTCGCGCTTGGTTACCAATAGGCAATTCCTGTAGCCTGTGATGCACATCTCTTTACCGATAGAATCGTCCATGACGTTTCATTACTCCGTCCCGAGTCTTTACTCCGTCCCGAGCTGAGGTACTGCATGTTTTCCAAGATTTCCAAGTCGCTCGCCGTTATGGCAATCGGCACCCTGGCACTAACCGCGTGTGGCGGCGGTTCCGAGTCCGAAGAGGGCGGCGAGGCAGCAGGTGGTTCCGAGTTCGACCTCGTATCCCCCGGTGCCCTGACCGTCTGCTCTGACATCCCCTACGAGCCGTTCGAATACGAGGAAAACGGTGAGTATGTCGGGTTCGATATGGACCTGATGAAGGAGATTGCTGCCGGACTTGACCTTGAGTTCACTGTGCAGGATGTCGGCTTCGACGGCCTGCAGTCCGGTGCCGTGCTTGCCGCAGGGCAGTGCGATGTCGGCGCCAGCGCCATGACCATCACTCCTGATCGGGAAGAGAACCTGACCTTCGCCGACCCGTACTACGACTCCCTGCAGTCGCTGCTGGTTCCTGCTGACTCTGACGTCGCCACTCTTGAAGACCTCGCCGGCAAATCCGTGGGCGTCCAGCAGGGCACCACCGGCGAGCAGTACGCCCGCGATAATGTCCCCGCAGACACCGAGGTAGTGGCCTTCCCGAGCGACGCCGAGCTCTACGCGGCGCTGCAGGCCGGCAACGTTGCCGCGATCCTGCAGGACCTGCCGGTGAACCTGAACCACACGCAGGAAGGCGAGTACACCATCGCTGCGGAGTTCGAGACTGATGAGCAGTACGGTTTCGCATTCCCCAAGGAGGGCAGCGAAGCGCTCGTCGAGGCTGTGAACACCGAGCTCGCGGAGCTGCGTGACAACGGCACCTACGACGAAATCTACAACACCTACTTCGAGGAGCAGTAAGCTTCCACGGACTTGCGGCAGTTCCAGCTTCTGGGACTGCCGCAGCCGTGTTCACCTCCTGAAAGATAGGTAAAACACGTGAGACCATCTACCCGCAAACGCTTGTTCCGCGGAGTCCTGTACGCAATTTTCATCCTTGCCGTCGCTGCCGTCATCCTCGTTGCCGACTGGGAAGCAATACGTACCAACTTCTTCAACCTCGATGTTGCGGCTGAAGCCTTTCCCACGGTCGTCACCGAGGCCGCGAAAAACACCGTCGTCTACACGGTCATTGCCTTCATCGGTGGAATGATCGGCGGTCTGATCCTGGCGCTGATGAAGCTTTCTCCGGTGGGTCCCTACCGCTGGGTTGCCACTGCCTACATCGAACTTTTCCGCGGCCTCCCGGCGCTCCTCGTCATCTTCGGTTTCGCGTTCGCCGTGCCGATCGCCTTCGAGTGGCGTCCGCCGGGAGGTTCGACCGGCGCCGGTTTGATTGCGTTGATCGTTGTCTCCTCGGCCTACATCGCTGAAACAATCCGCGCGGGCATCGAGGCTGTGCCCAAAGGTCAGGTTGAAGCGGCACGCTCGCTCGGTATGCGGCCCTCGTGGACACTGGTGTCCGTGGTGCTGCCGCAGGCATTCCGCATCATCACTCCACCGCTGACCAACGAATTGGTCATCCTGATCAAGGACACCTCGCTGCTGTTCATCGCGGGCATGGCGCTCGGCGACAGGGAACTGACCACTTTCGCGCGCGACACCGTGTCTTCGCAGGCAAACTCGACGCCTCTCGTTCTTGCCGCGCTGTTGTACCTGATCATCACCCTCCCGCTGACCCAGCTGGTTGCCAAACTGGAACGCCATAACAAGAGAGGCCGGTAGGTCATGGCCGAACTGCAAACAACGGGCGTACCCGCCATTGAAGTACGCAAGCTGTGCAAGTCCTTCGGGGACAACGAGGTGCTCAAGGGCATCGACTTTCACGTTGATCAGGGCGAGGTGGTCTGCGTCATCGGCCCGTCCGGATCGGGCAAATCCACATTGCTGCGCTGCGTCAACCGGTTGGAAGAGCCCACCTCGGGAACCATCATCGTTGAGGGCGTCGACATCACCGATGAGGACACTGACCTGGACAAGGTGCGTACCCGCATTGGCATGGTGTTCCAGCAGTTCAACCTGTTTCCCCACCTCACGGTCCTGCGGAACCTGACGCTCGCCCAGATCCGCGCGAAGAAGCGGGGCAAGGCGGAAGCTGAGGAAATCGCCCGCCGCAACCTGGACAAGGTGGGCCTGGCGGACAAGGTCGATGCGTTCCCGGCTCAGCTTTCCGGCGGCCAGCAGCAGCGCGTCGCCATCGCCCGGGCGCTTTCGATGGACCCGGACATGATGCTCTTCGATGAACCGACCAGCGCACTCGATCCGGAGCTGGTCGGAGACGTCCTCGACGTCATGAAGCAGCTTGCGCGTGATGGCATGACCATGATGGTGGTCACCCACGAGATGGGCTTCGCCCGCGAGGTCGGCGACCGCGTTGTCTTCATGGACGGCGGCGTTGTCGTGGAGCAGGGCAAGCCGGATGATGTCCTTGGAAACCCGCAGCACGAGCGCACGAGAGGCTTCCTCTCGAAGGTTCTCTAATTGTGATTTGAGGGCCGTTTCCAAACGGGTTGGTGCGTGCAAAAATATACGCACCAACCCGCCTGGTCTCCCCTACCCCAGGAATCCCATGTCCGAGCTTCCCACCGCCGGACGGCCGCGCCTGAGAGCGCGGTTCGCCGCCGTCGTCGTCGTTTGTTTCACTCTGCTCACCGGGCTGCTTACCGCACCGCCGGCCGTTGCCGCGCTCCCGGTGAATGACCCCGGCAACATCCAGGTGCTGGTGACCAAGTCCCGGCCGCTCAATCCCCTCCGGTACATTGCGCCGGATCTCGTGTTCTTCCCCGGGACCAACTATGTGCTCCGGCGTGAGGTGTCGGCGAATCTGCAGAACCTCTTCGCGGGTTCCAGGAGCGCCGGCGCGCCGCTTGCCGTGGTCAGCGCGTACCGCTCCTATGACCAGCAGGCTGCGCTGTACAACTCGTACGTGGCCCAGTACGGCCAGGCGGTCGCGGACACCATTTCTGCCCGTCCCGGCCACAGCGAGCACCAGACCGGGCTGGCGGTCGACGTCGGCAACCTCAGCGGCTCATGCGGCCTCAACGCCTGCTTCGCCACCACGGCGGGCGGCCGCTGGGTGGCAGCGAATGCGCACCGGTACGGGTTCATCATCCGCTACCCGGACGGGTATCAGTCCACCACCGGCTACACCTTCGAGCCGTGGCACCTGCGCTATGTCGGCAGGTCCGTGGCCACCGAGATGCGGACCCGAGGCATCCCCACCATGGAGCACTACTACAACGGCTCCAACCCGCCCATCAAGCACTCCTCCGACGTGGTCGCAGTCGACTCGACGGGAACGTCGTGGACATATCCGTCAAACTTCCTCAACGGGTTTCGTCCGCGTGCGCGGCTCGGCGCCGGGTGGTCCACGCTCAAGGCGGGCTTCAGCACCGACTGGAATGCCGACGGGCTCCAGGACATCCTTGCGCAGTGGAATGACGGCCGGTTGACGCTGTACCGCGGTCAGTTCGGCGGCGGATTCCGGGCGCCGATCAGCATAGGTCATGGTTGGGGAAGCTACGACATCACCGTGGGAGCCTGGCTCCGCGGCAGCCGGTTCCCCTCCGTGGTGGCGAAGGACGGTGCAGGCGTGCTGTGGCACTACGCGAACACCGCCGGCGCCGGTTTGTCAGCGCCCGCCAGCATAGGCCACGGCTGGCAAAACCTGCGCCTCACTCAGGCCGACTGGGATCGCGACGGCAACCAGGACATCCTCGCCATCCGGACCAACGGACAGCTGGCACTGTACCGTTCCACAGGAGCCGGTGCGTTCGTCAATGAAGCCCGGCGTGTGATCGGCCATGGGTGGCAGGGGATGGACAGTGTGAAGGCCATTGCCGGGTTCCAGGGTCCCGGTTCATATGGTCTGCGGGCGCGCTCAGCTGCGGGAGAACTTCGGTACTACCCTATGCCGGGCAACCGGTGGGGAGCTGCCGCGACCATCGGCCACGGCTGGCAGACCTACCGGCTGTTCCGTTGAGCGGGGCAGTCTCGGCGCCCTGCTCCGCTGGATGAGGCTGAGCTGCGGTCAGCGCCCGACGGCGTCCAGCACCGCCTGCTTCACCCGCGCGTGCATGGCACGCAGCGCGGCGCGGTCGGTCCGCACCTCCAGGACCGACCGGCCCCTGATCGGTTCCTCCAGCGCTGCGTCCAGCTCGTCGGCTGTGCTGATCAGACGATGCGGCACGCCGTACCCCTCCGCCAGAGCGGCGAGGTTAGCGAAGTGCGGCGTGCCGAACAAGCGTTCGACGGCGGATCCATAACGCTCCAGCGTTGCCGGGTTCCCATGCTCAAGCAGCCCGAAGATGCCGCCGCCTGAATCATTGAGCACTACCACCTGCAGGTCCGGTTCCTCTTCGCCCGTCCCCAGCAGAAGGCCGCCGGCGTCATGGAGGAAGGTCAGGTCACCGACAAGGAGCCGGGTGGGGATTCCGGCTGCGAGCGCGATTCCGGCTGCGGTGGAGATGGTGCCGTCGATCCCGGCGAGACCCCGGTTGGCGTACACCTCGAGCGGGTGCCAGTCACCCGTGGCCATCAGGTCCACATCGCGAATGGGGTTGGAGGACCCGAGCACGAGATTGTCCGTCGTGTTCTCCCACACTGCATCCGCCACGTGCAGTCCGGTCAGCACCGGCTCGTCCGCGAGATGCAGTTGCAGAGCGGCCTCGGCGCGGGCCCCGGCTTTCCGCCATTCGCCGAGCCAACCGTCTGCACCGCGGCCGGCAAAGGCCAGCAGTTCATCGAGGGTGCTGATCAGCCGTTCTGAGCGCCTGCCCTCCTCGAACCACGCCTGCGGCTCGGGCACATACAGGGCGCGTTCCACGTCCGTCCTGGCCAGCAGCGCCGCCACCGGCCGGGAGAGGGTGGGCCGGCCAAAGACAACAACGCGCTCGATCTGCGGGCCGAACCGCTCGAGAAGCAGCCGGTACGCGACGATCACCGACGAGCCGAACCGGGCGTTCGACGAGGGCTCCGCCAGTAACGGCAGGCCTAGATGCTGCGCGAACACCGCCGCCAGCTCCCCCGCACCGTGCCCGGCGACCACAACGGTGCGCGCGCCGTCACCGGAAGGTGCAGGCGTCGTCGTCCGTTGTGGTGCGGTTGTTATGTCTGGTGCTGTGACTGCGCTTGTTGCTGTCGCCGTTCCGGGCTCCGTTCCCGCCTCACTGCGCGCTGCCCCAGCCGAGCCCGCGGCGCCGTCAATACTCGGCACCAACGGGTCCCGGAACGCCAGGTTCACGTGCACCGGACCGGCCGGACCGCTGGCTCCGCGCGCTTCGGCGAGCGCCCGGGCGAGGAAGGGGGCAGGATCGGTTCCGGCGGGGACATCCATGGCGGCACGGACGTGGACACCGAACAGTCCCGGCTGCCGGGTGGTCTGGTTGGCGCCGGTTCCACGCAGCTCCTCCGGGCGGTCAGCAGAGAGAACCACGAGGGGTACAGCGGCATGATTCGCTTCCATGACCGCCGGAAGCAGTTCCCCCACAGCGGTTCCGGAGGTGGTGACGACGGCGGCCGGCCGCTGTGCACCGAGCGCGAGGCCCAGCGCGGTGAAGGCACCCACCCGTTCATCAATGCGCACGTGGATGCGGAGCTCCCCGCGCTCCGCTGCCTCGGCGAGCGCGTAGGCCAGAGGTGCGCTGCGCGATCCGGGAGCGAGAACGACGTCGGTGATTCCGGCGGCAGCGAGGGCTGCAGTCACGCGGCGGGCTGATTCGATAGAGTCCACTCCCCCATCCTCACATCCCTACGCACCACGTCAGGGAACTTTTGCGCAGATCCGGCGGGTCGACGACCGGTCGAACCCACCGGAGCTGCACCAAAGTTCCCCTGGGTGGCTACTTGGCGTCGCGGCCCCCGCGGTTGTCGTCCGTCCGCGGCTTCCCCTTGCCGTGTCCGCGGCCAGGCTTGTCATCGCCCTTGCCTGCGCGCTCAGCCGGGAAGACCTGGATGACCGACGGGCGCGGCAGGGCGCCTTCGCCGCGCTTCGGAGCAGTGCCCGCCTCGACGTAGTCGGGGAACAGGGAGTTCTGGGCGCCCCAGGCACCGTCCTCTCCCGGGTGCTGAACGGCAACGAAGACGTTGCGCTCATCGTCGTGGATGATCGGTCCGCAGGTCTCGCCGTCGCGCGGAACCGAGAGGAACTGGTCCACCCGGCCGCGTTCGCTGCCCTCGAGGCCCACCCGGAAGAGTCCGTCACAGTAGCCGATGGTGCCCGGCTGACCGTCGGTGGAAATCCACAGGTTGCCGGCAGTGTCGAACGCCAGGTTGTCCGGGCAGGAGATCGGGGACACCTTGTCCTTCGGGTAGCCGCTGAAGTAGGTGCTCGAGTTGGTGGCGGGATCACCGCAGACCATCAGCAGGTTCCAGGTGAACCGTGTGGAGGTCTGGTCGCCGCCGTTTTCAGTGAGTTCCACGATGTGCCCGTCACGGTTGCGGGTGCGGGGGTTTGCCTCGTCCACCGGAGCCTGGCCCGGTACGCCGCGGTTGGTGTTGTTGGTGCACGCGACGTACACCTTGCCGGTTGCCGGGTTGGGCTCCACGTCTTCGGCGCGGTCCATCTTTGTGGGTCCCACCTTGTCCGCTGCCAGGCGGGTGAAAACCGCAACCTCAGCGGCGCTCATGCCCGGAACGGCGGACTCGTTGTCAATGATCAGCGGCAGCCACTCGCCGACGCCGTCAAATGCACCATCGGAGGGAAGCGCACCGGTGCCGTCGATTTCCGGAACGGAGTTGCCCTGGAAGCGGGCCACATACAGCGAACCCTCGGAGAGCAGCTCCATGTTTGCCCTGCGGTCCTCGGCGCTGTTTCCCGTGCGGACGGTGTTCTTCGAAACGAACTTGTAGAGGTAGTCGAAGCGCTCATCGTCGCCTGAATAGGCAACCACGCGGCCGTCGCCCGCAACAATGACGTTTGCACCCTCGTGCTTGAAGCGGCCCAGCATGGAGTGCTTCTTCGGTATGGAGTTCGGATCGAATGGATCGACCTCCACGATGTAGCCGAACCGGTTCGCTTCGTTGGCGTAGCCGGCGTTGCGGGTGTCGAAACGGGGCTCATCGGTTTCCCACGCGCGCCCGGTGGGCCGGGATGTGAGACCGTAGCGGCGGTCGGCGTCGGACGTTCCCGGGGTGATGAAGTAGCCGTTGAAGTTTTCCTCGCCGGAGAGGATGGTGCCCCACGGCGTGGTGCCGCCGGCGCAGTTGCCCAGCGTACCGAGAATGGTGCGTCCTGCAGGGTCATCGATGGTCTTCACGAGCTCGGATCCGGCCGCTGGGCCCGTCAACTCGTACGGGGTATCCAGGAGGTAGCGGCGGTTGAGGCCCGCGCCCACAATGTAGCTCCACGGCGCGTTCTTGTTCTTCCGCTCAAGCTGGACGACGGAGAGCCCGTGAGCCGCGCGGGCAATGGCCCGTACTTCGCCGGCGGGAAGTTCCGGCGGGAACATGATGCTCTCGTTGGTGTATTCGTGGTTGGCAAACAGGACGGCGCGGCGGCCTTTGCTGCCGGGAATCTCGACGATGTCGGTGTAGTCGCAGTTGTAACCGAACTGCTGCGCTTGCGCGGCGGCGCTCTGGTTGTTGGCGTCGAACGCCGGAGCACCACGGAACAGCGGGTCGCCCCAGCGGATCACCGGACGCCAGGCGAAACCTTCGGGAACAGTGAAGTCGTCAACGAGCGCGTCCACCGGGTCGATCGGCGTGAACTTCAGCTTCCCCTTTCCACCGTGGCGCTTCATCGCTACGGCGGGTGCAATGCCCGTTCCGCCCGGCGCCAGCTGCGGTGCGTTGGCGCCGATGAGCATGGTGAGGGCGCCCACGGCTCCTGCGCCCATGACGCTGCGGCGGGAGAGCTCGTTGGAGACAATGTCGCGGAAGTAGTTGTTGCTGCTGGTGTTGCAGACCGCGGACGCGCAGGCGTTGTCGCACTTCAGTGCGCAGGTGACGGCGCTGCGCTTGCCGTTGGTGTGGCCGAGCATGGGCAGGAGACGGCGCTTGGTGTCGCTCACTTGAGGAACCTTCCGGTGTACAGATGTGGGGTCCGTCCCACCCTGACAAGGAAAATGAACCTTTGGAGGGTCCTTCGGTGAACGCAAACCCAACGACCGGCGAATACCGGCCGTCACGCATTGCCGGATCCCTACAGCTTCCCGGACACCCGCTTCAGCCGCTCGAGCCACCAGTTCGCACGGTCCCGCGGAGCCTCATGACGATCAAGAAGCTCTTCCGTAACGGTGAGCGGCCGCACCGGCAACCAGCCGCCGTCGGGCAGTAGCGGCTCAGGCGATACGTCGCCGTCCATCAGCGACAGCGTTGCCAGCCCACACGCATACGGCAACTCCGGCAGCGACGCCGCCAGGGCCACTCCGGCTTGAATTCCCACCGAGGTGTCCAGTGCAGAACTGACGACCGCGGGAAGTCCCGCCTGCGCCACGATGTCCAGTGCCCTCCGCACGCCTCCGAGCGGCGCGACCTTCACAACGATCAGATCCGCCGCGTCCTCCCGGGCGACGCGCAGCGGGTCTTCGGCTTTCCGGACGCTTTCATCAGCGGCGATGAGCACCGGGAGTCCGCGCCGCTGCACTTCCAGCCGCACTGCGCGCAGGTCTGCTGTGTCCATCACGGGCTGCTCGGCGTACTCCAGCGAGTAGGGGGCAAGAGACTCCAGCGCGGTCAGTGCCTCGGCCGTGCTCCAGCCGCCATTGGCGTCGATGCGCAGGTTTGCCTCCGGGAGGAGGCGGCGCACCTCCGCCACGCGCGCGACGTCGTCGAAAAGGGACTGCCCGCGTTCCGCCACCTTGATCTTGACCGCGCTCACCGCGCCGAACCGCGCCAGGACAGATTCGACGCCGGACGCCGGCACCGCAGGCACGGTCGCGTTCACCGGTACACGGCTGCGCACCGGCGTCGGGTATCCGTGCCAGGCGGCTTCCACTGCGGCGCGGAGCCACGTAGCCGACTCGTCGTCGTCGTACTCGGGAAAGGGTGAGAATTCGCCCCAGCCGGCCGGTCCCTGCAGAATCAGGGCCTCGCGATGGGTCAGTTCGCGGAAGCGGACGCGCATCGGCACGGAGACGACGCGCGCCGACGCCAGCAGTTCCTCGACAGTGGGTTGCTTCATGCCACCAGCGTAGTGATAACGAGTGGCCAAGTTATTCCCAAGTTCTATCCGCGATTGTTTCTTCAGCAGGCGACCGTCCTGCGGATCATCCTCGGGGCCCGTCCGCTCCGTCACGAAAGGATGCGTGATGAATTCACGAAGTCCCGTTACGTCCGTTCCAACGGCTAAAGCGCCGCGTTCACGCAGGCGCACCCTTCCCCTGCTTGCCGGAACCACCACTTTGGCCCTTCTGGCCGGCGGAGCGTCCGTCGTCATGGCAGCCAACCCGCCGGTAGGTCCCGGCAACGTTGAAATCTTCACCAAGCGGGACATGGTGGCCATTGAGGGCTACACAGCCCAGGCAGGCCAGGATGCCACCATCAAGGTCACCCGCGACGGGAACCTGATCGGCATTGCCCACGGGGTGGTCGACGCAACCGGCTTCCTCGAGGTGAACCACCCCGGCGGCGTCTGCTGGGATGTGGTCACGCCCAACATCACCGGCAAGGATGTGGTCAGCGTTGAGTTCGCGGATGGCAGTGGAGACGGCGCCAACGCCGGAACCGCCGTCATCACCTCCGTGACGAGGGAGGACCTTCCGGCCACCGATATCGCAGGAGACGTCGAGGGCAGGGTTGTCGTCAAGGGTACCTACGGCACCGACGTGGACACGGCACGCATGGGTGTGGAGATCGTCAATCCGGACATGCGGGACATGGGGATCGGCGAACGGGCAATCGGCTGGCCGGATGATGAGGTACCGGCGGGCTACACCGTGGATGGTACGGCCGCAAACGGCGCGTTCACCGTCACGTACGGGTTCTTCTCGAAGGCGGAACAGGACGCAGCCTTCGCGGGAGATCCGTCGGTCGCGAGCTGGCAGGCCGAGCCGGCAACTGTCGAGGCTCAGCTTGGCCTGACCATCTCCGAATTCAAGGAGATCGACGGCCCGGGCTTCGGTGGCTGCCCCGCCGGTCCGGCAGGGCAGGCCCCCAACCAGCCCACCGAGGTTTTCGCGAAGGCGTCCGGCAACGGCACCCTCACGGCGACCTGGGCACCAGCAACCGTTCCCGCGGATGCCCCGGCTATCACCGGCTACCAGGTGATCGCGGCGGATACCGTGCTCGGCCAGGAGGTAAGCATCAAGGTTGGATCCACCGCCACCACGGCCACCATTCAGGGCCTTGTAGGCGGACAGGTCTACCCGGTCAGCGTCGTTGCACTCAACGGTCAGGCGAGCATGCCTGCCTCCGGCGGCAACGTCACCGTTTCTGCGACAGCAGTCTCCGAAGCCACTGCACCAACGGCTCCAGGCAGCGTGGCAGTAAAGGACGGCACCCTGGCCGGATCGGCGGATGTCACGTGGACAGCTGCAACCGCCAACGGCGCCGCAGTGACGGGATACCGCGTCGATGCGACCACCAGTGCCGGTGTCGCAAAGACCGTCACGGCTGCAAGCGGCGCAACCTCCGCGTGGCTTGAAGGACTCACGCCCGGCACGGCGTACGGCATCGTCGTCACCGCGCTGAGTGCCGCAGGTGACACGTCTGCAGCCCCGACAGCCTTCACTCCCGTGCAGGCCACTCTCCAGGCGCCTGCGGCACCGAAGGTCGTGCGTACCACTGTGGGCAACCAAAGCGCTACGGTCGAATGGCAAGCGGCCGTTGCCGCGAACACGCCGATCACGGGTTACATCCTGACCGCCACGCCGGCAACGGGAACACCGGTGACGGTGACAACAGACGCCGCAGCCCGCACCGCAGTGCTGAACGGGCTCACCAACGGTACGGCGTACTCACTGAAACTTGTCGCAACCAGCGCGGCAGGCAACAGTGCACCGGCGACCTTCGGCACAGGGGCTTCGGCAACCGTCACCCCAGCCGACCAGCTCACGGCATCGGCGCAGTTCCGCTCCGACCGCCGTGAATGGCGAATCACCGGGACGGCAACCATCACTGCCGGTAATACGATCACTGCGCGGAGCACGAATCTCGCCCGGTCGGTGATTGGTACGGCAACCGTTGCAGCTGACGGCAGCTGGACCATCCGCACGCGGAACTCAACCGCCCCGGCGACGGCGACCATCACCATCTCATCCTCGGCCGGCGGATCCATCACGATACCTGTCTCAACACGGTAGCAAGCAGTGGCACCCGGTTCCGCCCGCACCTGCCCCGGTGCGGGCGGAGCTGTGCCGCGTGCCTGGACAAACCCGCCCGATTCAGGAACCAACGCGGCGCTGTGTCAGTGTTAAACAGGTGAACACCCAGCACTCGAGAACGGCACGCCGCTTTTCCACAGCCGCACGGCACCCAGTGCTGTTTGTCCTCGGCGCGCTTGGGTGCTTTGTCGCTTTGGGGTGGACCTACTGGGCGTTTGTCCGCACCACCACTGGGCAGTTTGCAGACGAGTCCGCGTGGGCGGAAGCGGGCATAGCTGCACCCGATACCCAGGGCCCCTTCCTTCGGTTCCTCGACAGCCTGCCTCTGATCTCGGTGTTCATCGCCGCAGCGGTGATTCTGTTTGTGACACTCGGACGACGGCGGTGGGCGGCTGCCGGAATAGCGCTCGGCACCATCATCGGCGCCAATCTCACAACGCAGATCCTTAAGAACGTCCTCTTTGACCGTCCGGACCGCGGGGTGCCCACGCTCGATTTCAACTCACTTCCGTCCGGGCATACAACGCTGGCTGCCTCTGCCGCTGCCGCGATCTTCCTCGTTGTATCCCCCCGCTGGCGCCCGCTCGCGGCAGCCGCCGGCGGCACCTACTCCGTTCTGGCGGGGGCCGCGACGTTCATCAATCTGTGGCACCGGCCGGCCGACGTCGTGGCCGCGTACCTGGTGGTTGGAGCCTGGACGCTCATCGGCGGGCTCCTGATCCTGCGCTCCGGAAACCGCTGGAACGTGTGGGAGGGATTTGGACGGTTCTGGGGTGCGTCCCGGGGCTGGCTGGCACTGTGCTGGATCCCCGGCCTGCTGGGCCTGGCGCTGTCCCTTGGTCTCTACGTGTACGTGCAGGCAATCGGCCCTGCTCCTGTTCCGGGCACGGCCGGCGTTCCGCTGTTCTTCTGGTCCGGCCTCTCCCTCATCGTCGGAGTCGGTTACACGCTGAGCGCTACGGCTTGCTGGCTGTTCGGCTCCCAGGCTCGGCTGCAGGGCGCCGCGAGCTGAGCCTCGGCCGGGCCTTTTCGGCGGCACGCTACCGCTGACGCCCCCGCGGCTCTCTCGGCGGCACCCACAGCCACAGGACAACCGCCCCCACGAGTCCCAGCGCGCCCGTTGTCCAGATCCCTCCCGCCAGGGACGCGGCCGCCGTCACGGCAGACACGGTTCCCGGACCGGCCATGGTCCCCACATCCGTCAGCAGGCGCCAGATCCCGAGGAACTGCGGCCGCCCAGGCGATGGTGAGAAGTCTGCTCCGAGCGTCATGACGATCCCGGAGCCGATCCCGTTGCCGAACCCGATGAGCAACGCGACGGCCAGCAGGCTCAGCGCGTCACGAGTGAGCGGCAGGAGGAGCAGCGACACTCCCATGATCAGCATGCAGGGCACCGCCACCCAGCGCCTGCCGTAAAGGTCCATCACCTTGCCCGCGGGGTAGAAAATCAGCATGTCGATGGCGCCGGAGAGACCGTAGATGAGCGCCGTCGTTGCGGGGTCAAGCCCTATCTCCTGAGCCCAGAGCGGCAGGACGGCCTGCCTGGTGGCCCGGACCGCGGCAATCAGCAACACGCCCAGGCCCACTGTGCCGAAGACCCGGGCGTGGCTCCGGAAGATGGCCTGGAGGGTCGGCGGCGCCGCAGCCGCAGCCGCCGTGCCCTGGCCGAGGGACGCGCGCGGACCACCCAACTCGGGAACCTGGAAGCTGAGGACAGCGGCAACGAAGGTAGCTCCGGCACCCACCCAGTAGGCGCCGTCGAGCCCCAGGAAACTCATGGCAAGCGCGCCGGCGAACGGCCCCAGAAAGACACCGATCCGGGTCACTCCACCGAGGGTCGAGAGCGCGCGCGCCCGGAAGTGAACGGGCACCGCCTCAGTGAGGTAGCTCTGGCGGGCGAGCCCGAACACCGCCCCTGCCATACCGACCATGAAGATCGCAGCCGCGAATACGGCCAGGTTAGGCGCCGACAGCGCAAGGATCATCGCCGCCGAGCACCAGAGCGACGCCGCTACCAGCGCCCACCGCTCCCCAAACCGGGAGGTGATCAGCGTCGCAGGTACGTTGGTGACCAGCGATCCGATGCCGGTGAGCGTGAGGATGAGCGCCGCCGTCGCCACATCGGCGCCGAGCTCAGTGGCAGAGAGCACGATGACCGGGATGATGGACCCCGTTGCCGCGCCGTACAGGAGTGACGGGCCGTATGCGCCAACGGCAATCTTTCGGAGGTTGAACGGTTCCTGGGGCACCGTTCACACGCTAGCGCAGTGCAGTGTCCTTCCGCGGAACCAGGAAGAAGCCGACGACGGCGAGAACTCCCGCTATGCCCTCGGCAACCGCGCTGAGCGTCTTCTCGAAAAACCACAGCGGTTCATACATGGCCGGAATCGGGCCCACTTGCGGGAGCTGGATATAGACGGACAGCACGACGGCGGCGAAGGCCGAGAGCGCAACCAGCGCGGCGATGGCGTAGGACAGGCGGCTTCCGCGAATCAGTACGTAGAGCCCCGCAAGGATGGCCGCCACGGCTTGGATGCGGAAAAGAGTCCCGCCGCCCATGCCGTCGGGGTAAGCCTGCTGGTACTGGGGAGCAAGGATGAAGTGCACGTAGGCGTCGACAGCCAACCCCAGCGCAATGACCACGCGGATCACCATCAGCAGCGGAGCCGAGCGTCCGCGCCCGCGGGCAACGCGCCCGTGCGTTGCCGCGTTAGCCATCGCTGCTCACCACCAGCGTCCCCGTCATGTTGGGGTGGTAGGTGCAGAAGAAGGGGTACTCGCCCGGTTCGGACGGCGCAGTGAAGGTCACGGTCTCGCCGCCCTGCACAATCGCGTCGAAGTCTTCGGTCTCAGTGGTGGTCACCGTGTGGGGTGCGGTGTCCTCGTTGACTACCGTGATCTCCGCCCCCGCGGGCACGGAGTCGGGCATCTCATACTCGAAATTTCGGATGGTAATGACGATTTCCTCGGCCGGAGCCTCTTCCGTGGGCTCCTCCGAAGCTGCCCCGCTGGGCGCCTCCGAGACCGCTTCGCTGGGCTCCGCAGCTGCGGTTGTCTCCTCTGCCGTGGGCTCGGCCGCACTACTGGTCTCGGCCGGCGGCGCCTCACTGGTCGGCTCGCCGCCTGAACCGCAGCCGGCCACTCCAATGAGCGCTGCAGCAAGGACCAGGCCAAGGGCACTACGCGTGATTTTCATTGCTCTCCATTCCGGCGGGATTCACCACCGGCTTCCCCGGGAGCATGCATCCCTCTCACCTGGTCTTCGCTGTGGGAAGCCGGATGAACTGCAGAGACAGAGTGATACTGGCGCTATCAGTCTTCGTCCAGCCGCCCTTGCGATGATTGTTCACAGAGAGTACACCCGTGAAAGGTGAAAATGACCCGGTTCCCAAGGAATCCACAGGTTCTCCGCGTGGTCCTGCTGGGGATCGACGGAGCGGGCAAAACAACGGCCGCGCGGTCAGTTGTTCGCAAGCTCCGGGAGGACGGCATCGAGGCGGCGCTGTTTCGCAATCCCGGCGGCCGGCGAACCCTCGACCGCTGGGCGTCACGGCACTCGCACACCGCTCAATCCCTGCTAGGAAGCCGCCTCCTGGATGCAGTCGAGAGTTTCCTCCGCGTGCTTGCAGTGCTGCGCTCCACGCTGCAGGCACGGCGACGGCGGGGTGTCGTTCTCTTTGACCGCCACCTGCAGTGCCAGCTGGCCTTGCGGCGGGAGCGGGGTCTTGACGCCGGCCGACTGCTGCCCTGGTTACTGCGCGTTCTGCCGCAGCCCGATCTTGTGGTTTACCTCAGCGTTGACCCGAGCACGGCGCAGACCCGCGTTGCTTCGCGGAATACCGACGAGGAAACCTTTGAATTCCTCACTGCGCTGGACGCTTCCTACCGGCAGTTGCCCGGGTTCGAGGACTACGCCCTCGTGGATGCGAACGGGACCGCGGCAGAGATTGCCGAGGCGCTCGCGAAGCACATCGAGGCCCGGCTCCGCACGCGCGGTTCGTCGTCAGTTGCTGCTGCCCTGGCGCTCCAGCCACTTCCAGTGCGCGAGGGTACGCAGGCGAGTCAGTAGCGCCCGCGACTGCTCGGGGCCGTACGGGAGAATCGGGATGGCCTTGGTCATGTCCACCGATGCCTCGTCCATGGCCACCTTCGTGACCCGAACGGCGCTGCGCATCTTGTTCAGCTGCGTGGCCACAAAGTCGACGTCCACCGGAGCACCATGACCGGGGACAAAGACGTCATACAGGTCATCGAGCGCCGTGATCTTGCCCAGCGTGCGGATCCACTCCGCCGGGAAGGAATCCTCAAAGCCGGGGTCTGCACCCTCCTCGACCAGATCACCGGTGAACAGCACGTTGCCGGCGCCGACCAGAAGGTCGTTGTCCGTGTGACCGAAGCCCAGGTGGAACAGGGTGACCGAGATACCGCCGAGGTCCAGATCCACCGGCGATCCCGAAACGTGCCTGTCGGCCGGGTGGATAGCCGTGTGATCACCGCGGTTCTCGGCCATCGCCGGCTCTGTCTTGCCAACTTCCGCACGCTGTTCCTCGCCGCTCTCGCGAACGACTGCGGCGCACCGGTCAGTTGCCCAGAAGTCCTCAGCGCCGTGGGCGGCAAAATACGCGTTGCCGAACACGTGGTCGAAGTGCGAATGGGTGTTGACCACGCATAGCGGCAGGTCAGTCAGCCCACGCACAGCGTCGAGGATCCGGGCTGCTTGTTCCGGCCCCGCCCCGGTGTCTATCACGAGCGCCCGGTCCGTTCCCACAACCAGTCCGGTGTTCAGGCCGAAAGGATCGGTCCGAAGCATCCACACGCGGTCTCCCAACTGGGTCCAGGGGTGGGACTGTTCGTCTTCTCGCTCGGACATGGGTTCCTCTCTGGTGGCGGCTGTCCGCTAAGCGTAATCGTCAGAGGTCCGCGAGGACGCCGCCCGGGTTCTCTATTGCGTCGGCAACGTAGCGCAGGAAGCCTCCGGCCACACCACCGTCGCAGACACGGTGGTCAAAGGTCAGCGTCAGCTCGGTCACCTTCCGGACGGCGAGCTCGCCGTTGACGACCCACGGCCGGTCAATGATCCGTCCCAGCCCGAGGATCGCGGCCTCCGGGTGGTTGATGATCGCTGCACTGCCGTCCACGCCGAACACACCGTAGTTGTTCAGCGTGAACGTACCTGAGGTGAGTTCCGCGGGTGTCGCCTTGCCCTCGCGTGCGACGGCGGCAAGACGCCGGATCTCCGCATCCAGTTCCCGTGCGCTCATCCGGTCGGCCCGCTGAACCGCGGGAACCAGAAGCCCGCGGTCGGTCTGCGCGGCGATACCGAGGTTCACGCCGTCAAACTTCAGGATCTCCGAGCTACCGTCCTCACGCTCGACGATGCGCGTATTCAGTTCCGGGTACCGGGCGAGCCCGGCCAGTGCGAACCGTGCGACAAATGCCAGCAGGCCGGGCGTTGCATCCGGCTGCCTGCGCTTGAGCTCGGTGCGCAGGTCAAGCAGCGCGCTGGCATCGACGTCCACCCAGACCGTTGCTTCCGGGATCTCCCGCCGACTGCGGGTCATGGCCTCGGCTACCGCCTTGCGGACGCCCCGGACGGGGATGCGCTCAGCGATTTGCAGACCACTGCGGCGATCCTGGTCCACTCCCCCAGCGGTGCTTTGCTGGTTACTGGTGGTTTGATTCCTGCTGGTGCTTTGATTCCTGCTGGTGCTCTGCTTGCTGCTGCTCGGCAGGGACTCCTGCTTTTCGCCGGACGTGCCGGCGGAAGCCTGCAAAGCGCGCTCGACGTCCCGGCGCAGGACCATGCCGTCCACGCCCGTACCCTCGACAGAGGACAGAGTGAGGCCGGCATCCCGCGCAAGCTTGCGGACCAGCGGCGAGATGCACAGCACTGCACGCTGCTCGGACGCTGCCACAGGTGAGTCCTGCGTCTGCGTTGCCGGCACTTCAGCGGTCTCCGGCGCTTCCATGCTCGCCGGCGCCTCCGCTGCCGCAGCGGAGGTTGAGACCGCGGCTGAACCGGCGTCGCCCCTGCGACGCCGGGTCCGGCCTCCGGTACCGGTTCTGGGGGTGCCGTAGCCGATCAGGACATTGCCCGAACCTTCACCCGACTCTGCAGCTGATTCCGCGGCGTCCGGCGCTGCGGCGACCTCCGCGTCCGTAGGCACGCTGACCCCGGCTCTTTCCTCCTCGCGGTACGCCTCAGCGTCAGGGTTACCCGTGGAAGCTGCTGTGGCAGCCACTGTCTCGGCCGCTGCGCCGTCGGGCCGCACCGAGATCAGGGGCGCGCCAACGTTGATGGTGGTCCCGGCTTCACCGTGCAACTGGGCAACGACGCCAGCGAACGGAGAGGGTACCTCCACCATGGATTTCGCCGTCTCCACTTCGGCCACCGGTTGGTCGACGGAGACGGTGTCCCCCTCGGCCACGAGCCAGTTCACCAGTTCGGCTTCGGTCAGGCCCTCACCGAGGTCAGGCAGCAGGAACACCTTCACCGAGGGGCTCGTTGTCATGGCGCTCATGCGTCCTCCCACTGCAGTTCATCCACGGTGTCGAGGATCCGGTCAACGCTTGGCAGGAAGAAGTGCTCGAGCTTGGGTGCGGGATACGGAATGTCGAACCCGGTCACACGCCGCACGGGGGCAGCCAGTGAGTTGAAGCAGCGCTCCTGCACACGGGCAACGATCTCGGCGGCGACCGAGGCGAACCCCGGTGCTTCCGCAATGACGACGGCGCGTCCCGTCTTCCGCACGCTGGCGGTGACGGTCTCGTCGTCGAACGGCACGAGCGAGCGCACGTCGATGACTTCCAGGCTACGCCCTTCGGCCGCAGCCGCTTCAGCGGCGGCCAGCGCCGTCGGCACGGAGGGTCCGTAGGCAATAAGGGTGGCGTCGGTTCCGGAGCGGGCAACCACGGCGCGGCCCACCGTTGAACCGGTAATGGCGGCGTCGTCGGCTTCCTTGCGAAGCTCGTCCAGATCCAGTGTCTCCTTGGTCCAGTAGAGCTTTTTCGGCTCAAGGAAGACCACGGGATCGGGGAAGCGGATGGCGTCGCGAAGCATCAGGTAGGCATCGCGCACGGTGGCGGGGGCCAGAACCGTAAGCCCGGGTGTGTGTGCGTAGTAGGACTCCGAGGAGTCGCAGTGGTGCTCCACTCCCCCGATGCCGCCGGCGTAGGGGATGCGCATGACCAGCGGCAGCTTCACCTTGCCCTTGGTCCTGTTGGACATTTTCGCGACGTGGCTGACCACCTGCTCGAAGGCGGGGTAGGCGAAGGCGTCGAACTGCATTTCGACGACGGGAGTCATCCCGTTCATCGCCATACCGACTGCCATGCCCATGATGCCGGACTCCGCGAGCGGTGTATCGAAGCAGCGCTCCTCGCCGAAGCGCGCGGTAAGCCCGTCCGTGATCCGGAAGACGCCGCCGAGCGGGCCGACGTCCTCGCCGAAGATGATCACGGAGGGGTCAGCTTCCATGGCATCGGCCAAGGCGGTATTCAGCGCCTTGGCGAAGGTGAGCGGCTGGAGCCCTGTCTTGTTCGCGGTTGCCTTTTCGGCCGAGCCGGATCGAACTGCGGTGTCAGTCATGGCTATGCACCTTCCCGTGAGAGTTCGTCGGCCAGGAGTGCGGCCTGTTCGCGCAGTTGGCTCGTCTTCTCGGTGTAGACGTACTCGAAAAGGTCTGTCGGGTTGATCTCCGGCTCGGAGTTGAGCCCGTCCCGCAGGGTGCTGGCCGTCTCTTCGGCCGCCCCGGCGATACGCTGCTCCTCTTCTGCGGTGAGGAGGTTCAGGTTGCCCAGGTAGGTGCGCATGCGGGTGATCGGGTCTTTTGGAACCCACTCGTCGACGTCGGACTGGGCCCGGTACCGCGACGGATCGTCAGCGTTGGTGTGCGCCTGCATGCGGTAGGTGTGGGCTTCAACGAGTGCCGGGCCACCGCCGTCGCGCGCTCGGTCAACTGCTTTGCCCAGCACGGACAGCATGGCAGCGAGGTCATTGCCGTCCACGCGTTCGCCGGGCATGCCGTAGCCGATCGCCTTGTGCGCCAGCGACGGCGCCACGGTCTGGTGCTTCAGCGGAACCGAGATGGCGTACTCGTTGTTCTGGACCAGGAAGACCACCGGCACGTGGAACACGGCTGCGAAGTTCAGGGCCTCGTGGAAGTCACCCTCGCTGGTGGCGCCGTCACCGCACAGGGCCAGCACCACGGTGTTTTCACCGCGCAGCTTGGCCGCGTGGGCCACGCCGACGGCGTGGAGCAGCTGGGTAGCCAGCGGCGTTGCCTGGGTGGCGGTCTTGTACTCGTAGGGGTCATATCCGGAATGCCAGTCGCCCCTCAAGAGCGTCAACACGCCAAGGGGATCCACGCCGCGCGTGATGACAGCAACGGTGTCCCGGTAGGTCGGGAAGAGCCAGTCATCCTTTTCAAGCACGACGGCGGCAGCCACCTGGCAGGCCTCCTGCCCGTGCGATGAGGGGTAGACAGCCATCCGGCCCTGCCGGACCAGTGCGTTGGCCTGATCGTTGATGCGGCGGCCGACGACCAGCTTCTCGTAGGCGCTGAGGAGAGCTTCGCCGTCGGGCAGGGGGTAGCGGTCATTGTGAATGTGCTCGCCGCTGGGGTCCACGAGCTGGACCGGCTGGGCGGACGGGAGCATGTATTCCTCCGCCGTAGGGCCCTGGTCACTGCTGCGACCGGTGGGCTTCATTGACTCGCCGAACTGGTTGTTGGCGGAGTTGCCGGTTGAAATGGTCATACTGCCTCCCTCAGCCGTTCCACTGGGAGGGACGGCTTCGCTGCCTTGGCATCCTCGGCCCATGGCTGAGGAACTGTATCTGTTGCTCAATTATGCGTTTGCCATCCGATTCGTATCCACAATCCGGCAATATCGTGGAAGAATAGTCGTTCTGTGGCTGATTCTGCAGACATATCGACAATGTGAGCTGGATAACTAACAAGGGTGTAGACAGATGGCGGAACAGCCGCTCGATGAAGTGGACCGGAAGATCCTCGCCGAGCTCACCCGCGACGGCCGGCTCTCAGTCACGGCGGTGGCCGAGAACGTTCACATCTCCCGGGCGCACGCGTATTCCCGGATTGCGCGGCTGACAGAAAGCGGCGTGCTGACGAAGTTCACTGCACTGATCGACCCGATCAAGGCGGGACTCCGGTCTTCGGCTTATGTGACGCTGAAGGTGCGCCAGCATTCGTGGCGAGAGCTGAGGGAGCAGCTGCGTGCCATCCCGGAGGTGCATCACATTGCACTGGTGGGCGGTGATTTCGACGTCATCCTACTCGTTCGCGCTGAAGACAACGTGGATCTTCGTCGGGTCATTTTCGATCAGCTGCAGTCCATGCCGGGCGTGCTGGATACCCAGACCTTCCTTGTGTTTGAGGATATGGATACGCGCTAGTCGCGTGCTGCGTTCGGTCCGGTGTGTGCTCGCATAAGGCACGCATCGGGCTCCCTCACCGGGCATCTTTGCGGGCAGGTCTTACGGGAATGGCAGCTGCACTGAACATGCGGCATCTCTCTGCGGACAAAAGCATCCAGGGCGGCGCGTTAGAGGTTCCCCTTATGGACGCCCTCCGTTGCGGAGGGTGTACCCAAACGCAACACCTCAAGATGAGTGGCGAACTCAAGGACGAGTAGGCCGGGCAGTCGGCCGGGGCTCCGTCAACAACGTCGCGGACTATAGGGTTCAACTATGGCCCAGAACGAGGTGCGCGGAGCGCACATGTTGACCAAGAAATATCTCTGCGCGTGGGCAGACGAGCGCAATCGGGTAGACGTTATCGACCTAGGCCGGAACTACGGCTACCCGTCATCAGTGAATAGGGCCACGGTCCGCAACTACGCATACGAACCGAACGTGCTGGCTCACAACCTCGAGGACGAGTACTCCGGGATCGAAGGCAAGGGCATTCGGGCCATCAACACCCTCCGCACTGAAGACCCTACGGTGGACGGTGAGACCTTGACCGCAATGATCGCTTTCATGGACATGTACCTCGACCGTGGCCGATACGCCGATCAAATGGAAATCCACACACCAGCAGTTCGATTCAAGATGGATGGAACATTTGAAGAAATCGAGCTGAACGTCGCAGACCGCCTTTTGCTCTCTCAATCAACAGACGACGTTATCCGCTTGAAAGCACTCGGTCTCGAATCGGGCGAGTGGGAGTGGCAGATTATCCACGGGGAGTTCATCACCGGCGACGGAGCGGTGCTGCTGTTTCGTGACAACGAGAGTGCGGACGTGTGCACCATCGCGTTTCCGCTCTCACCCACACAGCTCCTCGTAATAGGAAAGCAGTTCGATCGTCCGGCGGCCCTTAACCCGGCTATTGCAAGGAACAGCCGACGATGGCTCATTGGTCGCCCGGGGACCCTGCGGAAGGGCTCCCTCGTACCCGTCGAAGACGTCGAGGACGTACTGACGGACGACCCCATACCTGCCTCAAAAGATTGAAAATTCATCGTGAGTCACTGGCTACCGTCACATCAACAGCATCTGCTGTACACGCTCGCGCATATCGATGCGGCGATCGAGCGGGTGTCCAGAGTCGTCGATGACTACGTCAACGGCGAGGTTTTCGGCTTCGTAAATGAAGCCCGGGATGGCATTGACCACCTCACCCTTGCGAGCATCGCCCCCATCCCTGAGGCAGTACCTCGCCTCACAGCTGATGCCATTAATCAGATGCGCTCAGCAATCGAGCACGCTCTCTTTGCCGAGGTTGAACACCAGATGGGGCGCCCGCTGGACTCGGAGGAAGTTCAGCGCATTGAGATGCCAGCGAAAGTAGACAACGACAAGCTGCTTGAGTGGATGCGCGACAAGCGGCGAAGAACGCTGACCGTGCTGCATAAGGATGCCGTCATAGGAGAGCGAATCGAACTCCTTCAGCCTTATCACCACGATGAAGAGGGAACTCACCCGCTACGCGTCCTGAGCGAACACTCGAATTTTTCCAAGCACAGGAAGACAGCGATAGTCGCCACCCGGCTAGGTCGAGTGATTCCAGATCGGATGGTTCCTGGGTTGCACGTGCGAGCCGCGTACAAGGATGACGAGACGGTGGCAGTCGGTGATGTTTTCTCTACAGTCCCGCTCGGGAATCCTGTCCCCGTTTCTGTGTGGCCGGCCCTCATGGTGCGGCGGCCACACACTGGTTCATGGGAAGTCCTCCTCCACGAACTGCGGAAGCTTGAAGAATGGACCCGAACGGTAGCCATACCTGTCATCGTCCTAGGTACAACGGACTGCACGCCCATACCTCCACATGGAGACATCACCGTTGGATACAAGAGCTTCGAAGCATCACTGGCTGTCGCGAGGCCGGAATCGGCTGTCGAGCGTGCACAAGCTCGCCTGAAAGCGCAGGGCCTACGAAATGATCTACCCGGAATCTTTCAAGAACAACTTCCGGACATCCCTCAAGAGACTGTAATTGCCTTCCTCTCCAACCAAGATGACGCGGAGATTATAGAACTCTTCGACCGGTATTGGCGGGTGCGCCGAAATCGAGGCATTGATAACGCAATCACTCATCTGCGACGAAAGATCGGCGGGAAATAGCTGACCTGCGCTAGTTGGCAGCCATGATCAACTGAGGTCCGTTGTTGCGTACTGATCCCACCTCTTTGCCAACAACTCGCGGTACGAGGTTGGGCTCGGGAATCGTGTCGATGAAGTGTTGCACCTGGCCCCGCTCAGTCATGGTCGGATCCAGCCACTGATCCTGCAGGTCCTTGGAGATGATGACCGCGTCCGATCGTGGATGTGCCCGAGTGCGTCATGGGCGGCCCGGGTGAGGATCGGATAGGACTCCCTACTGTTATCCGACGGTGACTATTCAGGCTCATCCCAATCGGGGGTGTAGGAGTTGGGGTCTGAAGCCGCCGGTCTCGAGCAGGCTTCGGGCGATGTAGTTGGTCAGGTTGCGGAACCCGAGTGCGGAGCCGCGCAGGTGTTCGAGCCGTCCGTTGAGTGCCTCGGTCGGCCCGTTGCTGGTGCCGGGTCGTTCGAAGTAGGCGAGCACGTCGGCGGCTCGCTTCTTCAGGGTCCGGCCCAGGGTGGTGAGCTCGGTGAGCACCTTGGGGACGCCGGCGCTGAGGTCGGTGATCAGCTTCTCCATGAGCTCGCGGCCACGTTGCCGGTCCTCGTGGCGATAGGCGGCGATCATCCGCTGGTAGACACCCCAGGTCGCCTCGACCTCGACGTGAGCGTCATCAACGAACAGCGCGCGTAGCCTGTCGCTCTGCTTGTCGGTGAGCAGGTCCGCGCCGGTGTGCAGCGTGCGCCGCGACTTGTAGAGCGGATCGTCCCTGAACCCACGGTGCCCGTGGATCGCGAGTTGGACCCGGCGCCGGCACCTGTCGAGGGCGTCACAGGCCAGGCGCACGACGTGGAAGGGATCCATCACCGTGACCGCGTCCGGGATCTCCTCCGCAGCGGCGGTCTTGAACCCGGTGAAGCCGTCCATCGCGACCACCTCGACCGCGTCACGGAAGGCGTCGTCGCGGTCGGCGAGCCAGGTCTTGAACGCCGCCTTCGACCGGCCCTCGACCATGTCCAGCAGCCTTGCTGGGCCGGCGCCATCGCGGACCGGGGTGAGGTCGATGATCACGGTGACGTACTTGTCGCCACGCCTGGTGTGGCGCCAGACGTGCTCATCGACGCCAATGACCTTCACGCCCTCGAACCGCGTGGGGTCGTTGATCAGCAGCCGCTTGCCTTCGGCCAGGACCGCGTTGTTGGCGGTGTCCCACGCGACCCCGAGTCCCTCGGCGACACGGGCGACGGTGAGGTGTGCGACCACGATCCCTTCCAGCGCCCACCGCAGCCCGGTGCGCGAGAGCTTCGCGCGTGGCTCCGCCGCGGCGCTGGTGTCTTGGCGCCACACGTGTCCGCAGTCGGCACAGCGGTAGCGGCGCACTACAACTTCCAGCACGGTCGGTCGCCAGCCCAGCGGCTCGTGGGCCAACCGCCGGATCACGGTGTCACGAGCGGCGCCTTCGCTGCCGCACCGTCGGCACCACTGATCTGGTTCCACCACGCGGCACGCGAGGACCGCACGATCCGGTTCAAGTCGTTGCCCGATCACGCTCAGACCGAGGCCGTCGAGTCGAGCGAAGGCGGTCAGGTCAGGGCGGACGAAGCCGGCCGGCGGGGTAGCGTCGGACACGTCGAGGTCTTTCGGATGGATGGCGTAGGAACCTCCATCGTCGGGAGACCTCGACGTCTATCTGCGGACTGACTCGGCGGGGCGCGATCGTCTCGTGCGTTGGCGGACTACGGGAGCTTGGACGCGAGGACGTCGGCCGCCAGGATCTCGGGTGCTGCGCCGAGGAGGTGCTGGTTGGCCATCAGGGCTGCGACGATGGCGCCGTTGGCGTGGGCGTCGCGAGCGGCCTCGTCGGGGAATGCATCGAAGATCCAGAAGGTGTCGGCATGGGTCCTAGCCGCGAACCAGACAATCGTTCCTACTTCTTCGTTGGCGAGTGCGACAGCGCCGGCGAGCAGATCGGCGAGCGCGTCGTGCTGTCCATCGGCCGCGACGATCTTGGCGACGAAGGCATACGGAAGTGATGCGGGTGTGGACATGAGGGGTTCTCCTTGAAGTCGGGGTTCTTCGTGGGGCGAGTTCAGCATATGACGAGCGAGGGCCGATGGGGAGTGGCGTATACGGCAGTATTGCTATAATACACGCCATGCGTATCGGACTGATCGCGATCGACGGCTGCTTCGGTTCGGCGGTCGCGTCGGTCATCGACATCGTGCGGGTGGCCGACGGAGCCCGCGGCGATGTCGACCCGCGGATCGACCCGATCGAACTCGCCATCCTCGGACCGAAACGGCGAGTGACCACGACGGCATCGATGACCCTGTCGGTGGACCACCCGCTGTCGGAGTCCGGAGAGTTCGACGTGGTCGTCGTCCCTGCGCTTGGAACCCTCACGGCCGCCGCGACCCACGACGCCCTCCAGAGCCGAGATGCTCGTTCGGTCATCGCCTCACTCGGGCGCCTCGACGACGCGACCACCCGGATCGCCGCGGCGTGCACCGGCGTGTTCGCCGTCGCCGAGACCGGACGGATGCATCATCGGCGGGCGACGACCAGCTGGTTCCTGGGGCCGGAGTTCCTGAAGCGCTATCCGACCGTCGCCCTCGATCTCGACACCATGGTCGTGGTCGACGGGAACCTCGTCACCGCCGGCGCCGCCTTCGCCCACATCGACCTCGCGCTCTCACTCGTGCGATCGATCAGCCCCGACCTGGCCCAACATGTCGCCAAGCTCCTCATCATCGACGAGCGCCCGTCGCAGGCGGCTTTCGTCGCCTACGAACATCTCCGGCACGAGGACCCGATCGTCGTCGAGTTCGAACGCTTCGTGCGCGCCCGCCTGGACGAACCGTTCAACGTCGCCTTCGTCGCGCAGTCGCTCGGCACCAGCCGGCGCACCCTCGAACGACGAGTCCGTGCGGCGCTCAACCTCACTCCGCTCGGCTTCGTCCAACGGCTTCGCATCGAACGAGCTCGGCACCTCTCAGCAACCACGGACCTCACCTCCGCCGAGATCGCGCTACGGGTCGGCTACGCGAACGCCGAGACTCTGCGCTCCCTCCTGCGCAGGGAGCGACGCCGTTCCTGACCTATCGCCATGCCTGTAGCTTGTGTCCTAGCGCTCGGTTGGAGCCACCTCTCAGCACGTCGCGTCGACGCTCCTGCGTCGCCCCTGGACGACCCACTCGACACGCCCGAAGCACAGGCCATGTGACGTGCCCCGGCTTCCCGGACGGTCGGGGTTGGGTGGCTGTGATGTCGCTGCGTTCTCGTCGAGAGGGTCAGCAGACCCGATCAGGGTCGATTGGGATGAGCCGCGAAGGCGGTTAGGTCAGGGCGGCCGAAGCCGGCCGGCGGGGTAGCGTCGGACACGTCGAGGTCTCTCGGATGGATGGCGTAGGAACCTCCATCGTCGGGAGACCTCGACGTCTATCTGCGGACCGACGCGCCCGGCCGACCTACACCCTTCATCTGGGAAGAGCCACTATTCAACCCCTATTACATACCTTGTGTCACGTTGTACTATGCGTTACATGGTAACTACCGAACGTGTACTCACGAGTCTTCGCAGAGGACTAGTTGAGTTCTGTGCCCTCGCAATACTGCGCGACGGCCCCACCTACGGGCTGGACATGGCCCGCCGCCTCGAAGCCGACGGATTGATCGCGGGAGAGAGCACACTTTATCCCCTCCTCGCACGCTTATTGACCTCCGGGCTCGCGGAAAGCGAATGGCAGGAATCGGATGCAGGGCGACCCCGCAAGTACTACACCCTCACCCCAGCAGGTCGCGACGCTCTCGAAGTGTTCGAGAACTCGTGGATCCCACTTCGGAACGCAGTAGATCGCACCCTCAGGAGACCATCGTGACGCACAACGAACTTCCCGCCGAAGCAGTAGCTTGGCTCGCCGCAGCTGAGCAAACTCTCCGGCGCGCATCGGCGGAGCAAACGGCCGAGATTATGGACGGCTTGCGCTCCCACATCACTGAGGCGCTTACACGCGGAGAAGCCATTGACGACGTACTGACGCGCCTGGGCCCCCCGACGGACGTCGCCGATCCGATGCTCGAGGAGATGCCACGGCGACGCCCCGACATCAAGCCCGCGCACGTGCAGTCAACCGCTCCACCGCAACGCCCGGGACTCAAGGGCTACATGACTGCAAAGCGCACAGCGCAGATCGTCAGTTTCGCCCTGGCGCTCCTGGCCGCAGCGATCATCTCGCTGCGCACGGGGTATGTCGGCTCCACCATTGATCCCGACACCGGCGAAGTCATCAGCACAACCACGCAGCTCGTGCTGTTCAATATGGACCCCAAAATCGCAGTAACGCTCATCGCAGCACTTCTCCTGGCGGCCGTACCGCCCTTCATCCGAGGCCACAGGATGCCGTTAACCACTGTTTGCGTCGCCGGCCTCATGGTCATTCTGGCGATTGCCACCACAATATGGATTGTCGGATGGTTCATCCTCCCCGCAGCGATAGCAGCGGTCATAGCCGCAGTACTCCCCATCAAGCCCCGAGAGCGACGAGCATTCCGCGAACAACCAGCAGGCGCCTAAGCAACCAGCCGCCCTCGTCGAGTCACGGACAAGAACGGTGAGGGATCGAAATAGCTCAGAGGGGTATGGGTCGCTGGTCCACGATGGTTTTCATGACCAATGTCGAGCTGAGGTTTTGCACTCCTGGAGAGTTGGTCGTCGTAGAGACACTAAGTGCGCTATTTCCGGGCTTTCTCGCCCTCCGCGTCACGCTTAGTAGCGGTCAGCACCAAGGCAATCAGGGCGAGTAAGCTGACGCCGTAAAGGATCCCGCTCCAAGGGGCATGGTCCCCTCCGGATGTAGCGAAAGCATCAGCGATGCTCATTCCAGGATTGAAAGATGCGAAGAAGTAGGTCGGTGTACCGAGCACGAGCAGGGTGAGAAACCAACGCGTGATCGTCCATCGTAGATCTGGAACCTTGACGATCGCGTAAATGCCTACTGCAACGGCTATGGCCGGCCCGAGAACAGCCCAGCCATATACGGGTCCTTCCCGAAGTGGTTCATTAGCTGCGGCCATAGCCGCCTTGATTTGCTCGATTCCCATTCCAGGAACCGCGGCCATTGGGTTCCATACAAGGATTTGCATCGCACCGATCCACGCAAAGGCTGCGGTGGCCAGGACCCCTGCCATCACGAGCGGCAAGAGGCGTCGCTGCTGTTGATCCAGTAGTCTCCCCATCACCACATACTAGTTGCGGTGCTGCTTACCCTCGTGGCGGTGGAGAAACGACCGACGAGGGATCGATAGGTAACCGCGAGGGTAGGGCATTTGGCCGTGTTCGGCTTATCGCCCATCAGCCGTGCGAGCCTCGGCGGATCGCGAGCGACGTGTGGCGAACTCCAGGCGAAGGTATGGCAGGTACTTCCGAGGTATTACTGCTGTGAGGATTAGGGAATCGACAGCGACCCCAAGTCCTAGAACGTGAGCATCCGTATCGACGCGAATGCCGTCCATCTTGTCGCCGTCTACCACGATCGAGTGCCCGCCCTGGGCATGACTGGCTTCGACGCGGCCGGTGACCTCGCCGGGAAATCCGCCGGCGACGCGCTCGTCCCGGAAGACGTTCATGACGATGTAGTTCATGTGTTCGGCCAGTAACTCTTCTGGTGTTTCAGGGCCTTCTTGGAAGAAGTGCGTTGTGCGCACGCCTTCCCAAATCATCGGGTACCGCATTCGATCGCGCACTTCCAGCAGCCAATCGGGTAGCGGCCCGACTGGATCTACGTCGAGGCCGGCCTTTACCTCTGGTGATAGGTCCTCCAAGTTCCGAGGGTCATCACGATCATGTGGGTACCGCAAGAGCGTGTATGAGAGATCGGCGTACTCCACGAGGGGGAATCCGCCTTGGGTCTGGAAAGCTCGACCCGCACCTGCTTCCTCTATCGTCACCTGATCCACGAGCGTCAGCAGCGGAACAGCCATCCGCTCAGCAATCTCATCCGCAGTAGGTGGAGCCGGCAAATCGATTGGCTGTTGGCTTCGATCGATATCCATGGCCTCACTATGCCATCGCCGAATGTACCGAGGAATAGCCGAACACGGGCAGGTGCAGGAGGGGCAGGACTTGTGCCGGCAAGGAATCTTCCCATCACCTCCCGCCCGATCCTCCACCGCTCGAGAAAGGGCGGTGGAGGATGGCGACTGGAATACACCGTCCGATGATGAACGGCTTCATTCAATTTTGTACTTGAACCCGCGATGCGATGCGACGAAGCCCAATTGCTCATAGAAACGGTGGGCGTCCTGGCGTGCCTCGTCAGAGGTGAGCTGCACGAGGGACGCCTCCACAGCGGGTGCTGCAGTTCCAGTCACCCAGCGCATCATGGTTGATCCAATACCACTTGACCGGTGATCACTGCGGACGCGGACGGTTTCGATCAGAAGCCGAGTCGATCCGCGTCGGGCCATGCCGGGTATTCGTGTGAGCTGCATCGTTGCCAGAGGCTCGTCTGTCTCGCTCACCACCACGAGTAGCCCGTTGGAGGGGTCTGTGATGATCGCGGTCAATGCAGAGAGGTAGGAGGCGGTGTCAGCTTCATTGGCTTCATCACCCCTCGTTGCGCTAATTGGGTCATCCGCGAGAAGAAGCATCAGCGCCCCCAGGTCGTGTTCGGTGGCTCGGCGCAGGGTGAACTCCTGTGCCTTGGCGCTGAGGCTGACGGGTAAGTTCAGAGTACGAATCACTTTCGCAGTCTCCCATCTATGTCCTGCGCGATGTTCGATGGAGGATCGCCTTTCTCGATTGGATTCACCTCCTCCGTAGGATTGCCGAATGGAAAGCACGGTCCGAGAAGTCACAGCCGACGATGGTGTCACCATCTCCTACACCGTTTTCGACGGCGCAGAGCCTGCAGTGACGATTCTTCACGGGCTCGCCGGAAGCAGCCGTGAATTCCTGCCTACCGCGCACGCCTTGAAGGGACGTAAAGTCGTCCTGATGGACCAGCGCGGCCATGGGCTCAGCAGCCGACTACCGGTCGATACATCACGGCAGGCGTTCATCGACGACGTGGTCCGCGTCATCAAGGCTGAAGGGCTTGGCGCCGTGGATCTTGTGGGTCAGTCAATGGGTGCGCATACGGCGATGCTTGTCGCGGCATCACATCCTGTCCTGGTCCGTCGGCTCGTCCTTCTTGAGTGCTACGCCGGCGAAGGATCAGCTCAAGACCATACGGCGATGGGTGACTACTTCCGATCCTGGAAGGTTCCGTTTCCGACTCGCGAGTCGGCTCGAACCGCGCTCGGTGACACTCCACTTGCCCAGGCATGGGTTTCCGACTTGGAGCAACGCCACGATGGTTTCTATCCAAGATTCGATCCGGACGTGATGGTCCAGACCATCACCGCCGTTACGTCTGCACGGTGGGAGGAATGGAAGAGCATAAGAATTCCCACGCTTGTCATCTACGCCGAAAACGGCATGTTCACCGACGAGCAAAAGGACCTTTTCACTCAGCGCGGCATGAACGTTTCCCGCGTCGACTTGGCGAACGCATCACATGACGCGCACCTCGATGCCTCCGACCAATGGATCCATACTCTCGCACGCTTTGTAGGCACACGGTGAGGGATCCGCTCAGTTCGCTTTGCCAGACGGTAACGGTGACGTTGCATATCTTCGGGTCCGGGACTGCTGAAGGTTTGGTTGACTCCTGACCTGTGAGGATGAACCTCGCGGGTGGAAGGATGTTCATCATGCCCAAGGCCTTTCCCGAAGAGTTCCGCCGTGACGTGGTCGCGGTTGCCCGCAGGGGCGAAGCGCCCCTGACCACCATCGCCAAGGACTTCGGCGTTTCACCGGCTGCGCTGCACCGCTGGTTGAAGAAAGCCGACGAGGAAGACGACCCCAAAACCAGGGCGGCAAAGGAAGAATCCGCGGAGCTGCGGGAAGCGAAAAAGCGTATCAAGCTTTTGGAACAGGAAGCCGAAGTCATGCGCCGGGCCGTCGCGTATCTGTCGCGGGATGTCAACCCAAAATGATGTTTCCGCTGGTCCTTGACCTTGCCGCTGACGGTGTTCCCGTCACGGTGACCTGCCGGATACTGAACTTCTCCAAACAGGCCTTCTACAAGTGGAAGGCAAACCCTGTCTCGGCCCGGGATTGGGAGGAAGCGCACCTGATCAACGCCGCGATTGACGTGCACGCCGATGACCCCGCGTTCGGGTACCGGTTCATCGCCGATGAACTCAACGCCGGCACTGCACCGGTGGCCAGCGAACGCAGGATCTGGCGGCTCTGTTCGGCGAACGGGATCCTCTCGGTCATCCACCGTAAACGGGTCGGAGGGCGCCAGGCAGGACCGCCGGTCCACGATGACCTGCTCGAGCGGGACTTCAGCGCCGAGGCACCGGATACGAAGTGGGTCACGGACATCACCGAGCACCCCACCGCGGAGGGCAAGCTCTACCTGTGCGCGATCAAGGACCTGTATTCGAACCGGATTGTGGGCTACTCCATCGACGGGCGGATGAAAGCCTCCCTGGCCGTGGCCGCGTTGGCTCATGCCGTCGCGCTCAGGAGCCCGTCCGGGACCGTGGTGCACTCCGACAGGGGTAGCCAGTTCCGGTCCCGTAAGTTCGTCTCCGCACTGCACGCCAGCGGGCTGAAAGGCTCGATGGGCAGGGTCGGCGCGTGCGGCGATAATGCCGCCATGGAATCGTTCTTCGCCCTGTTGCAGAAGAACGTGCTTAACCGGAAACGGTGGGAAACCCGCCAAGAACTACGCCTGGCCATCATCACCTGGATCGAGAGAACCCACCACCGCCGGCGACGGCAGAAAGCCCTCGGTAAACTAACCCCGATCGAGTTTGAGACAATCAACAACATGGCGCTAGCCGCCTAAAAACTATCAACCCCACGAGTCAACCAAAACGTGGGCAGTCCCGTGGGTAATTTTGCCCTAATTCAGGGAGCGTGGGACTGTCTCATTAACGGTGTATCCGGCGGTTTTGTTTAGTAGTTTTCAGCGGCCGGGAATCGGTCGCTGAAAGTAATGGCGAAGGCGTTCAAAGCGGGCTTCCAACGCACTGCCCATCGGGTCTTGCCGGCACCGGTCGGATCGAGGGATCGGGTGACCAGATACAGGCACTTTAGCGCAGCCTGCTCGGTGGGGAAATGACCGCGGGCCTTCACGGCGCGCCGGTACCTGGCGTTGAGGGATTCGATCGCGTTGGTTGAGCAGATCACACGCCGGATCTCTACGTCGTAGTCCAGGAACGGGATGAACTCCTCCCACGCGTTCTCCCACAGCCGCACGATGGCCCCGTATTTCCTGCCCCACCGCTCGGTGAGCTCTTCGAACGCCGTCCTGGCCGCCGCGGCATTCACAGCGGTGTAGATGGGCTTCACGTCACGTTTGAGCGCGTCCCAGTCCGCCTTCGAAGCCAGCCGGAAGGTATTGCGGATCAAGTGGATGATGCAGGTCTGAACGGTCGTTAGCGGCCAGACGTTGGAGACCACTTCAGGCAGGCCCTTGAGCCCGTCGCAGACCAGGAAGAAACTGTCTTTGACGCCGCGGTTCTTGATGTCGGTCAGGACACTCATCCAGAACTTCGCGCCCTCCCCGCCGGTGCCGGCCCAGAGCCCCAGGATGTCCTTCTCCCCCGCCAGGGTCACCCCGATCGCGGCATAAATCGGGCGGTTGGCGACCTGCCCGTCTCGGATCTTGACCACGATAGCGTCGATGAAGATCGCAGCGTATACCTCGTCCAACGGCCGGTTCTGCCAGGCAGCCATCTCCTCAAGCACCCTGTCGGTGATCCGCGAGACCGTCTCCTTCGATACGGAGGCACCGTAGATCTCGGCGAAGTGCGCACTGATCTCCCCGGTGGTCAGGCCCTTGGCGTAGAGCGAGAGGACCATCTCATCCACACCGGTCAGGCGGCGCTGACGTTTCTTGACGATGACCGGTGAGAACGTGCCGTCCCGGTCCCGCGGCACGTCCACCTCCACCGGGCCGGTGGTCTCCGTCAACACCGTTTTCGGTCGCACGCCGTTGCGGGAGTTCGCGGTCTGCTTGCTGGACGCGTCGTGCTTTTCGTATCCGAGGTGCTCGGTCATTTCCTCATCGAGCGCAGTCTCGATCACGGTCTTGGTCAGCTGCTTGAGCAGACCGTCCGGACCGGTCAGCGACAGACCCTGGTCCTTCGCCATCCGAACCAGCTCGCGGGCAGCATCAGCCTCAGTTGTCTCTGTTTTCTTCTCAGCGGTTTTCGTACTCGGCACAGCCTCAAGTGTTGCGGCCATATCGGGCTCCTCACCGCCAGGCTTACCGCCCGGCGTGTCGAGCCGGATACACCGTTATTTCCACAGTCCCGGGAGCGTCCCTTTTGATCAACAGCGATTAGGAGAGTGCGATGGTTAGGTCAGTGCGAATCATTGGTTTGGTGATGATGGTTGTATCTCTGGCCGTTCTAGCGATTTGGCAGTGGCTTCCAGCCCTGTTCTTCTTTCCGGCAGGGGCCGCTATGCTGCTATGGAATGGTCACGAGTTCTCACTTCATCCGAACACGAGCGGTTCTTCTAACGACTCACCGCGAAGTGAGACGCGGTAGTGCCGGTCATGTTGGACAACACAATCGCCGTTTCGTCCGGCTCTCCAGCGATCGGAGGGATCATCGGGTCCGCGATACTCCTGATCATCATCGGCGGCATCCTCGTCAGGCTGATCATCGTCATATCTCGCCGGGGAAAGGACGGGGTCAAGAAGGACGTACTTGGGCCAGTCTTCAAGTCCGGTGGAATTCAGTCCGAACTCTATGGTTTCGAACCGATGGAAGCTCAAGACCTGAAGCCAGAAAAACGCCGCTCCGAATCTCACGACTCAGGCCGAAGCACGTAGCCTGGGGATGCTCGTTCCGGTTCGGCACCCCTCCCAATCGACGCCGGAAGGGCGCGGTGAAGGGTCGATCATACGGGCGTCGGTTCCCCTTACCGAAGAGTGTCCGCACGCGCCGAATGCCTCTGGTGCGGAAGTGTCAGTAGAATCAGTCTCCCTAGCATTCGTTGATTTTGGGGGATTGCAATGAAACTAGTCCGGGTCCGTGCTACCGGTGTGCTGTTCACGGGTTTGTTGCTGGCCGGTTGTGCGGCGCCATCAGCGTCTGAAGTGGAGACCGTGGTCGGCGCTTCCACAGCCGATGCCAATGAAATGATCAGTGCCGCTGAA
This sequence comes from Arthrobacter sp. KKT183, assembly GCF_055657625.1. Taxonomy (NCBI): domain Bacteria; kingdom Bacillati; phylum Actinomycetota; class Actinomycetes; order Micrococcales; family Micrococcaceae; genus Arthrobacter; species Arthrobacter sp. KKT183. The sequence continues at coordinate 2,759,902 of NZ_CM145770.1, forward strand.
ATGCCCGAAGCTAGGCAACAGGCGATCAATCAGTTTCCCGAGGAGCTACCAGCTGGGTACGTCTGGCCCGCCGAGAACGCGGTGGCACCAGCTGCCGCAGGGCACGACGTTGTTGTTGAAGTGGGTGTGGCAGAAACGAGTATTGCTGAGTTCTGGCTGTGCGCGTGGACAGCGGAGTACATCGAAGCTTCCGATACCGGCGATGCCGCAGGTGCACGCTCAGCGTTGAACGAGATCGAAAAGTACACATCCTTGCCAGCTATAGTGACTCACCATCAGAACCCTGAAGTTTTCGACTCCGCAGTGGTCGACACCGCATACGAGGGCGACTCCACAAATCTGCGCAACTTCTTCAAATCGTGCGGAGTTCTCAACCACTGATTGGAACAAGCAACTTCCGACATAGCGAGGAGTCTCCGTGCAGTCACCTCCTGAAGGATCCAGTTGATTCACTTCCCCTTCTTGTGAGCTACCCGGAAGGCTTCTTGACGGGGGCTGCTAGCCTCCTTGCATGGGGGATGATACGGCGAAGTTCGTCAGTGATTTCGGTGCGATGGTCAGGCTTGTGCAGTCGGCGCAACCTACCTCGGAACGTGGTCGGGAACTGGTCAATGCCTTGGCTTCCCACCTCGGCGCTCCGCCATCATCCCTTCCGCTGGTTGTTGAAGAAGTGCCTGTTCACCGGTTGGTGGACGCGGATATCATCCTCGCCTCGCTCGTGGGTGAGAACAGCACCCTGACTGGCATCGGCGGCGGTGACCAGCGACACCATATGTCCTTGAGCGACATGGTCCAGCAGTCCGACATGTATCCAAACTTTCCGCTCTCGCAGCCTGACTACGCTAATCTGCCAGTCGGTCCTGACGAGCAACGACAAACTGTTGCGCTCGGTCTGCGCCTCTTTCACCACAACGGCGAACCGATCGCACTCCTGCAGCGCAAAGCGGAACCCCGATATGGTCGGCAGTCCGCTTCAATGGAAGTGCTCTGTGCGGATGCGGCGGTCACAGCGGACTTCCTCGCCGTATTTCGGCGCCGCATGCAGAGCGAAAGCATCCTCAAAGGACAAATACTGTCCTTCACCGTCGATGAGTTTGATCCTAGTAGTGCGGGCGTCACATTCCACCGGCGACCGGATCTGACGAGGGCCCAGATCGTGTTGCCTGACGGTCTCCTGGCCAGGATTAGCGAGCATGCCCTCGGAATTGCCGCTCATAAGAAGGAACTGGTCGCAGCCGGACAACATCTCAAGCGGGGGATCCTGCTGTACGGTCCGCCCGGCACGGGCAAAACACACACCGTGCGTTACCTGTTGAGCGCCAGCGCGGGGACAACGGCCATCATCTTGTCCGGAGGCACGCTGGCCCACGTGGGTGAGGCAGCCCGGATGGCACGAGCTCTTCAACCGTCCATCGTGGTGCTTGAAGATTGTGACCTCATCGCGGAAGACCGCAGCTTCGGCCATGGCCCGCAACCCCTGCTCTTCGAAGTGCTGGACGCCATGGACGGCCTCGACGACGATGCGGACGTCACGTTCGTGCTCACCACCAATCGTGTGGACATGCTCGAACGCGCCCTTGCGCAGCGTCCCGGCCGGGTAGACCTTGCTGTCGAGATTCCGCTTCCGGATGAGGGTGAACGTGCTGATCTGTTGCAGCTTTACGCACCGCGGGAAGCGTTTAGTCCGGAAGCTGTCCACGCAGCAGCGGTAGGAACCGAGGGAACGACGGCGTCCTTCACCAAGGAACTCGTTCGCCGTGCCGTGCTTGCTGCAGCGTCTGATGCGACCCCCTTGAGCGACCACCACCTGCTAGGCGCGGTGAAAGAGTTGATGGCAGACAGTGCCGTCCTCACCCGAAGCCTGCTGGGTAGCAACTCTCAACTGGCCAAAGACGGACCGGGGCTAGATAGCAGTTCGTCCTACGGGTATCGTCCTCATGCCGAGCACTATTCCGGGTCCTATGCGCCGGCGTATAGCTCGACCATGTCCGTGACTTTTGACGACCACCAGGATGTAGCGGACGCTCATCACCCACAAGGTGATGTCGTCGACCGTGAGAACCACATCCAGGATACGGACATGGACACGACGCACGGTCACGAGCAGCGTTCAGAACAGTAGATATCGGCGTAGTTTCGTCCGCTGCCTCAAGATCGAATGACGCTTTGGGAGCAATCGCACGGTGAACAAGCGATCCCAATCAGGAGAAGTGATTCCCATTGCGCACTCGCAACCCCTGGTGGAGCGAGGAAGGTCAAAGCGGCTGGTATCCCTACGCAGAGAACGGGTATGGCGGAGACTCCATGCTCACTACGTACAACTCGGCAGGCAGCGTCAGCGATTCGGCACCTGCTGGGTCGGACGCATGGCGGAACATTGTAGAAGAAGTGGACACCGTCGTCGCCTCCTTCGGACTCAATGAACTGGTTCTTGATCACGAGCGATCCCCTTACCCGGTCGAAGAAGCCTGGCAGAAGGAACTCCAGGATCGATACGGCACCGGGAACCCTTACCAATACTGGCAGTGGGAACGCCACAGCGCGAGGAAACTCCCAGTGGCTCTCCCTCTCCATCACCGATGTGACCAAGGATCTAACCGGAAAATCTGCCGAGCATTATCCCGACGGAACCGGCCAATCAGTATCAATCAGCTTAGGTGCCTCCACCATCCCTCGAGGCGCTCAGGACGACTTCAGACGCGCGCTCGCACCTTTCATTGGCCTCGACAAACCAGAAGCAACGCACTCCTAACAAAACCAGCTCGAGCCGAATCTTCGACTTCACAGGTAGTATCCGGAACATGATGACCTCCGGCCGCCAGTCAACTTCGCGGTGAGCAACCGAACCTGGCTCTTCCTCGCGGCGCTTGCACTAACCGCTCCCACCACTGCTTGTTCAGCGGTGGGCACCGATGGGCCACTCACAGTGGGAAGCGGTTCAGAAACGTGTACGCCCACCCCCGATGAAGGATTTGCAGCGTTCGGCGAAGTAGTCACCAATCACGGGGATACGGATTTGATCCTCTTCGGTGCGGACCTGATCACGCCGAGAGGTCTTCAGCATGAGGAGAGCTACGTCATGTTGATCGAGGGCATGTCGGATCGGGGTTCCGGTGCGGTACTTGGAACTGCCAGCACCGTACCTGCTAACTCGGCCGAGACTGAAAATTGGGAACGCCGAGAGATCCTTAAAAGGTTCACTCTGAGACCCGGGAAATCCGCCAACGTCATCGTTTCCCTGAGCCTTTCCGACCCGGCCGCCAATGGAGAAGCAGAGGGCATTCGAATGACGTACGCGGACGGCAATCGCGACTTCACTGCTGATATAACCAACAGAATCGTGCTGACCGGTCAGGAAAGCTGCACATGACGGAGGATCGCGCCTGGCCTGCCGTGCTGCTTCGAACTGATCGAACTGACCATGAACGTTCTCCCGAGAGCGAGGATTCGTGAAAGCCGACCTCTATGACAGTTTCGCCGAGAGCTACTCGACGGAAAACGAGTCCAGCCTTCTCAACGCCTACTACGAACGGCCGGCAATGATTGGCCTCGCCGGCGACGTCGACGGTCACCGGGTCCTTGACGCAGGGTGCGGCTCCGGGCCACTGTCCGCCGCTCTGAGGGCGAGGGGCGCCATCATGACCGGCTTTGATTCCAGCCCCGCGATGCTCGAACTGGCGCGACAGCGATTAGGCACCACCGCGGACCTGCACGTGGCCGACCTCAGCAAACCGCTCCCTTTCACCGACAGCTCCTTCGACGTCGTTGTCTCGTCCCTGGTCCTGCACTATCTCGAGGACTGGTCAGGCCCCCTTGCCGAACTGCGACGGGTACTGAAGCCCGGGGGTCGCCTGATCCTGTCGGTCAACCACCCCACGGTCAGCGTGATCAACCAACCCGACGAGGACTACTTCGCCATCCGACAGTACTCGGAGGACTACGAATTCGATGGCGAGCCCGCGGTCCTGACCTTCTGGCATCGACCACTCCACGCCATGATCAACGCCTTTACATCGGCGGGATACCGCATAGTCACCGTCAGCGAGCCAGCGCCATCTCCAGAAACCCCGCGCGAACTCCTTCCGCAACGCATCCTTGACGGCGAGAAGACGGCGTTCTTGTCCTTCATCTTCTTTGTGCTCAAAGCTGGCGACTGAACAAATGCGTAACGTCCTGGTGCTCGGGGGAACTGCTTGGCTTGGTTTCGAGATCGCCGAGCAATTGCTGGCCAGCGGCGACGCGGTGACGTGTTGGCGCGCGGCGAGTCCGGACAAGCACCTGCCGGGGCCGTCTTCGTCCCGTCGGATCGACGTTCACCAGGTGCCTACGCGGCGGTCGCCAATGAGGCCTGGGACGAAGCTATCGAACTGTCCTACGACCCGGCGATGGTGCGGGGCGCACTCGATGCCCTTGCCGACAATGCGAAGCACTGGACCCTGGTCTCCTCGGTCTCCGTGTACGCGACGAACACCGACGCGGGTGCCGAGGAGTCCGCACCTCTACTCAAGCCGGTGGATCTGAATGATTATGGGCAAGCGAAAGTCGCCGCTGAGCAGGTGTCACAGAAAGCCCTGGGTGACCGGCTCCTCATTGTCCGGCCGGGATTGATTGCGGGCCCTGGGGATGGCAGCGACAGATTCAGCTACTGGGTTGGACGCTTCGCTCTCGTAGGAGAAGGGCCGATGCTTTCACCAATCGCTGATGATCGGGTGGTAGAGGTGATTGATGTCGAGGATCTCGCCATCTTCATTGCGCAGGCCGGCAAGAGCGGCATCACCGGCGCCATCAACGCCACCGGCAACCAACATGCTCTCGCCGACGTGCTCGCGCTTTGTGCAGACGTTGCCGGCTTTACCGGTGAGCTGGTCTGCGTTTTCGATGAACGGCTCATTGAACACGATGTCCGATTCTGGGCCGGTCCCCGCTCGCTGCCGCTCTGGGTTCCCAAGACAGACATCGCCTTCGCGCAGCGGGACAACAGTGCCTTCCGTGCGGCGGGCTGGAAACTAAGGCCTCTTCGGCAAACGGTGCAACGAACGCTGGAAGCCGAACGAGAGCTCGGTCTTGAGCGTGAACGCAGGTCCGGATTGAGCCGATCCGAGGAACTGGAGTTGTTGGACCAGCTTCGCCTAGGCTAGCCCGAGGTAGAGACTGGATCCTGGAGTCACTACGACGAGGAAAGTGGTGACCGGACGTCCGCCGTACTGGAGGTGACATCCCGTTCTGAATGTCACCATCCCCCATGAGGCCCCCCGGCAGACTGCTCCGGCCACCTGTCCCAGTAAATGCCACGAAAAGACAAATGTCGGCTCTTCACCGCAGATTACGCAGTATTGAGTTCAAACCGTTGCATAACTGGTTGCTTTAGCGTATCGAATTCGCGTTCAGTCGCGGACCAGAACCAGTTCGTCCAGCGACAAGCGCGTGCGCGGAGCCGTCTCACGCTCAGCAAGCGCATCGACCAGCTTTTCTGCCTCATCCACAACTCCGACGGCGGTCACGGTGACCGGCTTCAGATTGTCCGCCAGATCAAAGGCCGCGGTGATCTGGTCCCAGTCGACGCCCGCCATCTGGTGGGTGTGAAGACCCTCATGATGTGCCTGAACCGAGAGGTGTGCCACCGACTGCCCCAGGTCATACTCTGCCCACTGCCGCGGCTCGCCTTCGACTGTGGAGGTCTCCGCAATAGCTACAATCAGCGCTGACGAGTTTCCTGCCCACGCGGCGTTGAATCCCATGAGTGCCTTGACAATCGCATCGAATGTGGTGCTCCCGCGGCGGCCCACAACAAAGCGGCGGGGCTGGCTGTTCGCCGCGGACGGCGCCCAGCGTGCTGCTTCAAGCAGCGCAGTGAGCTGCTCGTCCGTGAGGGTGGCTGTAGGATCAAACGAACGCGGGCTCCAGCGCTCGTCGAGCAGTGGAACCAGCGGGACACTGGTCTCTGCGTTGCGGACGGTGGAATCGAGTGTTGTCGAGGTCATGCTCGCGACAACCAGTTGGATTCCGGCGAGATTCCAGAATCGGCTGTGACATAGGACTCCTGCCGCCGTCACCCCTTGAAAATGGGCGCCTTTTTCTCCTGGAATGCCCGGAATCCTTCGGCGTAGTCCGGGCTGCTGCAGAGCTCGCCCTGGACGGTGTTCTCGTCAGCAACCGACTCCCACAAGCCAAGCCTCCGGTCACGAATGGATGCGACCAGTTCCTTCGACGCGCGGAATGCACCCGTAGCGCCCTCGGCAACCCGCTCCACCGTGGACCTCGTTGACGGCAACAGCTCCTCCGCCGGAAAAGCCCTACTGAAGAGTCCAGAAGCGACGGCGTCCGCACCACTCATCAGATCGGCTGTATAAATGAGGTCGAGCGTGCGGTGCGCGCCGAGCCGTTCAGTGAACAGCCAATGCCCGCCCGAGTCCAGCGTTGCACCTAGTTTGGCGAACGGGGACCCGATCTTCGCTGAGTCGGCAACGTACACCACGTCCGTTGCGATCAACAGACCCAGTCCTACCCCGAGGCAGGCGCCGTGTGCGGCGGCGAAAGTAGGAGCGGGAAAGGCCGCCATCTTCTTGAGCAGCGGGGTGACCAGCCCGTCCAGGTAGGCAACGGCGTCGTCGGTTTCGGGGGTTACCTGCGAAATATCGCGCCCGGCGCAGAAAGCCCTTCCTTCGCCCCGCAGCAGCAGCGCGCGGACCCGGCCTTCAGCGGCAGCGGAGGCGGCGTCGTCGTACGCTTTTGAAAGTTCAGACAGCCCCTCCTCGTTGAGGGAGTTCAGCTTCTCTGGCGCGTCCAGGACTATCTCGGCGACGTTGCCGTCAATGGTCAGGTCGATCAAGCGACCGCTCCTCTTCTGTGATGTGGGTCAGGCGTCGTAATCGACGGTGACTTCGGGGCTGGTTGGCCTCGACTGGCACGTCAGCACGTAGCCGTTCGCCAGTTCGTCCGGCTCCAGCGCGTAGTTCTCCTCCATGTCCACGGTTCCGCTGACCACCTTGGCGCGACAGGTGCCGCAGACTCCCCCGGCGCAGGCGAACGGCACATCAGGTCGGACGCGAAGCGCCGCGTTGAGGATGGACTCGCGTGCATGGGTCGGGCTGGAGACTGTGCCCTGCAGGCCATCAAGGTTGAAGTTGATGGAGTAGGAATCGGCGTTGCCGTCGTCCTTCACCGGCCGGCCGATCTGGCCCTCGGGTTTGGTCGGCTCGCCGGTGGTGAACAGCTCGAAACGTATCTTCTCCGGGGCGACACCGCGCTCGGCGAGGGTGTCGCGGCACAGTTGGACGAGTTCGAAGGGACCGCACAGGAACCACTCGTCCACCTCTTCGGTGCGGATGACGCTGGTCAGCATGGTCTGCAGCTTTTCGGCGTCGATCCGCCCGCTCAACAGCGGGGAAATGCGCTGTTCGCGGGAAAGAACATGGTGTAGCGCGAAACGCGCGGGGTACCGGTCCTTCAGGTCCGCGAGTTCCTCGAGGAACATGACGTCCATCGCGGCCTTGTTGGCGTAGATGAGGTCGAACCGGGTTGCAGGGCTGGCGGCGAGCACCGAGCGCGCAATGGCGATGACCGGCGTGATCCCCGAGCCGGCGGCCACCGCTACGAAGGAGTGCTCGGTGGTGGTGTCAATGCTCTCGGGATCGTTCAGCCCCGCCATGGGATGCTTCGAGATGAACTGGCCCATGGGGCTCATCACGTCCAGCTTGTCGCCGGCTTTGAGGAATTCGTTGGCCCAGGTGGAGAAGGTACCGCCGAGATCCTTCTTGATGGCAACGCGGATCTCCCCCGGCTGCGGCTCGGCGCAGATGGAATAGCTTCGCCGAACCTCTTTCGGTTCCCCGTCGATGTCCATCGTGGTTCGCAGGGCTACGTACTGCCCGGGCACGTAGTCAAACCGGCCGGCCAGTTCCTCCGGGACGGCAAAGGTCACTTCAATGGCATCCTCGGTGAGCCTGCGGACTTCGGCGACCGTCAGTTCGTGGAAGGCGGTTCTCCGCTTGGTGGACGGCGCCAGTTTCACTGCCATTAGTGGACCTTGAAGTAGTCGAAGGGCTCCCGGCAGTCCTGGCAGACGTAGAGCGCCTTACAGGAGGTGGAGCCGAAACGGGTGAGCTCACGGGTGTTCAGTGATGAGCACTGCGGGCATTTCACGCTCAGGCCTATGCTGACTTTGCCTGCGGCGGCCTTCCCCGTGGGCGGCGCAACGCCGTACTCCTCGAGCTTCGCCTTGCCCGCCGCGCTCATCCAATCCGTGGTCCAGGCCGGAGACAGCACCAGGTTGACCCGCACGTTGGTGTGGCCCTGCACCGCGAGTGCGGTGATGATGTCGTCGCGGATGGCGTCCATGGCCGGGCACCCCGAGTAGGTGGGGGTAATGGTGACGGTGATGGCGCCGTCGTTGTCGATGTTCACCGCGCGAAGAACACCGAGATCCTCAATGGTGAGCACAGGAATCTCGGGATCGGCCACTGTTGCGGCGATGTCCCAGACAGTCTGCTCAAGGGTAAGTATTGTGGTCACCATGTCGCTCCCGGATGTTCGCGGGCCAGGACCTGCATTTCGGCAAGGATGTACCCGAGGTGTTCGCTGTGGCGCCCGTAGCGCCCGCCGCCAACGGCGAAGGGGACAGCAGGCACCTCAAGCTCGGCTTCGGCGAAGAGAGACTCAATGTCTGTATCGAAGGCCGGGCGGAGGTCCGAAGGACGCACCGCGACGCCGTCGAGGCCGGTCACAAGATCATCATCCTCGAAGAGCTCGCCCACGTACGGCCACGTAAGAAGGATCCCCTCGACGATGCGACGGCGGGATTCCTCCGTGCCCAGCGCCAGGCGCAGCACCCATTGACGGGCGTGGTCCCGGTGGTAATCAACTTCCTTCACGGCCTTGGCCGCGATGGCAGCAAGGGTGGCATCGGTGGAATTCGTCAGCCGGGCATAGAGGGTGAACTGGTACTGGGAAATCACGAGCTGCCGCGCAATGGTCCGCGCGAAATCGCCATTGGGCTGCTCCACGAGGTGGCAGGAGCGGAACTCGTCCTCACCACGGAAATACGCGAGATCATCCTCCGTCTTGCCCCAGGCATGCCCGGCGTAGGCGAGGAAAGAGCGCGCATGCCCAATCTGGTCCAGCGCAATATTGCCCAGCGCCACGTCCTCCTCGAGCTCCGGTGCGCGGGAAATCCACCAGCCCAGACGCTGCGCAAGAATCAGGGCGTCATCACCCAGGCGCAGCGTGTACTCCCCCACGGCTTCGCTCGGCTTGACGTCTGACGCCGCAATGTCCTCCGGCCGGAGCGCGTTACCCGGAGTGATGCGCGTGGCGCTCGCATTCGACTCGCTCACAGGTGCTTCACCCCTTCGCTCTTGGTGTAGTAGGTGGCATGCCGGTAGTCCTTGCCCTGCGGCGACTCGAAGAACTGCCCCTTGGCGTCCGGATCGCTGGAAATGATTGACGACGCCGGTACCACCCATAGGCTCACACCCTCGTTGCGCCTGGTGTACAGATCGCGGGCGTTGCGGACGGCCATGTCAGCATCAGGGGCGTGCAGCGAGCCGGCATGCACGTGGCTGAGACCGCGTGAGGACCGGACGAATACTTCCCATAGCGGCCACGGTTCGGCCGCCGGATGACCCGGCTGCTCCGCGCTGGGAGCCTTGGAGCCGTCGTCGCCCGTTGTTGATCCGCCGACCATTTATGCCGCCTCTTTCATTTCAGAATGCTTCGCGGCTTGCTTTGCAGCGTAAGCCGCTGCGGCCTCACGGACCCAGGCGCCGTCGTCGTGCGCTTCGCGACGCCGCTCGAGGCGCTGGGCGTTGCATGGTCCCCGGCCGGCGAGGACTTCCTTGAACTCGTTCCAGTCCAGTGGCCCGTGCTCCCACTTGCCGCTTGCCTCGTTGTAGCGGATCTGGTCATCCGGGAGGGTCAGGCCGAGGGTCTTGATCTGTTCAACGATCATGCCCACGAAGCGCGAGCGCAGTTCATCGTTGGAGAACCTCTTGATGTTCCAGGCCATGGACTGCTGGGAGTTCGGTGAATCCTCATCCGGCGGACCGAACATCATGAGGCTTGGCGCGTACCAGCGGTTCACGGCATCCTGCGCCATCTGCTTCTGCGCTTCGGTTCCGTTTGCGAGTTCCAGCAGGATCTCGAATCCCTGGCGCTGGTGGAAGGACTCTTCCTTGCAGATGCGGACCATCGCACGCCCGTACGGACCGTACGACGCACGGCAGAGCGGCACCTGGTTGGCGATAGCAGCGCCGTCAACCAACCAGCCGATGGCACCCATGTCAGCCCAGGTGCGCGCGGGGTAGTTGAAGATGCTGGAGTAGCGGGCCTTGCCGGCGATGAGGTCAGCCATCATCGAATCGCGAGTTGTTCCGAGAGTCTCCGCCGCTGAGTACAGGTACAGGCCGTGCCCGGCTTCGTCCTGGACCTTAGCCATCAGAATGGCCTTGCGCTTGAGGCTCGGCGCGCGCGTGATCCAGTTGGCCTCCGGCTGCATGCCGATGATTTCGGAATGCGCGTGCTGGGAGATCTGGCGGGTGAGGGTCTTGCGGTAAGCCTCGGGCATCCAGTCACGGGGCTCAATACGGGAGTCCTCGGCGATCAGCCTGTCGAACTGTTCCTGCTCCGCTGTCAGGTCCTGCGGAGCGTCAGTCGCGGTTGTCATGATGGTCACCTCACTGTGCGAGGCCGGCCCAAGTGCCAGCCCGAAATAATTACCGACCGTTCGTTCAGGATATCGGCGAGGTGAGTTCAGAGTCAACACCGGTGCGGTCCCGGGACGCACGAAGGGCCGGAACAGCACGCTCTGCTGTTCCGGCCCTTTCCCTACCTGGTTGCTACTTCGCCTCGAACACCGCCACCGTGAGCGGCGGGACGGTGAAGCTGCCCGTCGCGGGGTCGAAGGACGCAGCCTTCACCACATCATCCGAGCCGCTGCGCTGGACCGGATGCAGCCCGAAGGACTGCCCTTCCGCCCCCGGAACCGTCTGGGTTGCGGCAGTGTCAGACGCATTGAAAACGACGACGACGCCGGTCCGCTCGCTATCCACGTCCGGTCCGGTGGTGTCGTCAATGTGCATCACAATCACGCCCGGAGTCTGGCCAGGGCCGCCGGTGGGGAACGACACCTTCTGCTGAACCAGGTCGCCCGTACCCAGATGGAACAGCGGCGTGCTCTTGCGGATTTCGAGGAGGGACAGAGCCTGCTCGCGAGCCGTTGCAATTTCCGCCGGCGCGGGCTTGAGCGCGGGATCCGCCAGCAGCGGCTTCATGAATTCGTACTTGTCCGCGTTATCCGCACGCGGCGGCAGTCCACGGGCGAAGCCGTTGTCCGTGCCGGTGTGGTCCAGGAGGTTGAACCAGTCACCGGAGTCATAGCTGTTGCGATCCAGCGACTTGCTGCGCAGGGCCTCTCCCCCGGCGTGCCAGAAGGAAATGCCCTGACCGAAGGCCGTAGTGCTGAGCGAGAGGGTCTGGAACCGGATGCGGTCGGCCATCGATGTTCCTGGCGCCAGCTTGAAGGCGAGGCTGTCGAACAGGGTCTCGTTGTCGTGGGCCTCGACGTAGGTGATCGCTTCCTGCGGATCGGCGGTGTAGCCCGCGGGGCTGCCGTTGTAGTCGACGTCGGCGCCGGTCACTTCCGCTCCGGTGCGATCGATGAAGGTGTAGTCCCGCAGGTTTCCGGTCAACCCCACCTTGATCTGGTCCTGGCTGAGCAGCAGGCGTGCGCGCTGCTCCTCTGGCGTGCCATTGACCTCCGCGCCGTTGGGCTGGGTCCAGAGACCGGAGCCGAAGCCCTGCACGCGGGGGTCCTCATCGAACGGTCCGCCGCCGCGCACGGCGTCACGCAGCCTGTCATTGAAGGTGCCGATGCCCGTGCCCGCCATGTTCAGCTGGGTGGCCTGCTCGAACCGCGCGTTGTTGGCCACCTCGCCGAAGTTCCAGCCTTCGCCGTAGACATAGATGCTTTTGCCGTCGACGCCGTCTTTCTTCAGCGTCAGCTCGTCGAGCGCCGCGCGAACGTCGAGCATGTTCTGCTTGCTGTGGTGACCCATCAGGTCAAACCGGAAGCCGTCCAGCTTGTAGGTGCGCGCGAGGGTCACAATGGAGTCCACCATGAGCTTGCCCATCATGGCGTTTTCGGTTGCCGTATTTGGGCAGCAGGTCGAGGTCTCGACGCCGCCGCTGGTCGGGTTCAACCGGTGGTAATACCCGGGCACGATCCGGTCCAGGTTGTTGGTCGAGGTCTGGCCGGCGCCGGCGGTGTGGTTGTAGACCACGTCCTGAATCACCCTCAGGCCCGTGGTGTTCAGGCCCACCACCATGTCGCGGAATTCGCGGATGCGGGTGGAGTCCTCAGGGTTGGTGGAGTAAGAGCCTTCCGGTGTCGTGTAATGCAGCGGGTCATAGCCCCAGTTGAAGCCGTCCTTGCCCGCGACGGCAGAGACACAGGCCTGCTGTTCCTCGCTGTCAGGAGCGAAGCTCTCCAGATCACATTGCGGCTCGGCTTGGACGTCGCGGCGCTCCTCAATCGTTCCGATGTCATTCACCGGCAGGAGGTGCACGGCGTTCAGCCCGGCATCCGCCAGGTCCGCAAGCCGCTTCATTCCGTCGCTGCCCGTTTCGGCAAAGGCTGCGTACGTCCCACGGCGCTCGGCAGGCACTGTGGTGTCGGAAATCGAGAAATCCCGGACGTGCAGTTCATACAGTGAAAGGTCTTCGGGCTGTGCAAGGGCTGGCTTCTCGAGCGACTTCCAGCCGGACGGCGCCAGTGCCGGATCGTCCAGGTCAACGATCAGGCTGCGCTCGGAATTAGTAGACAGGCCTACGCTGTAGGGGTCGGTGACGAGGTTGCGCTCCACTGCCCCCGTTTCCGGCACGTAGACCTCCACTTCGTAGAGGTAATAAGCGTCTTTCCAGTCCTTCTCGCCGAGAAGCGACCACACGCCGTCGTGCCCTTCTTTCAGGGGAACTGTGGCCAGGGCCTCGCCGCCGGACCCCTCGCGGTACACGTGGAGGCTCACCTGGCGGGCTGTCGGCGCCCACAGGTCGAAGCGCGGGCGCGGGCCCTTCCAGCTCAGACCGAGTGTGCGCTTGAGGGCTTTCGGGTAGAGGGCGTCCAGTACGCGGGGAACCTGCACGCCGGTGGCCTGCAGGACCGTTCCGTCGGCACCGACCTGCACAACAAGCAGCTCGCCCTTGAGCAGGTCTTTTGCCTGGCGCGCGGCCTTCTTCGGAAGGGCCAGAGTGTCGAAGGATGCCAGGTGCGGAGACGTGGCGGCCAGCTCGGCGCCGAGCGAGTCGGAACTGCGTTGCAGGTCAACGTAATTCCCATTCGGAACCGCGCCGTCAACCACTTCCAACCCGCCGTCGGGCGCGTAGTAAAGGCGGTAAGAGGAGCCCTCCGGGGCGTCCGCAAGGTCCCACGCCAGGACGCCGGGCGCAAGCCAGTGGGCTGCGGCGCCGGAGACCAGCGAGGCCGGAACATCACTGGTAATCACATGGGTGCTGTGGTTGTAGGTGAAGGTGATCTGCCCTCCCTGGGACGTCAGGGCGATATCGGCACCTCCTGCCGCACCGCCGTCGCCGTAGTTCTCGGCCCAGGTGCCATTGAGGGCCGTTTTGTAAGCGTAATCCCCTGCGGGGAGGTCAAAGGTGGCGCTGTAGGTGCCGGGCGAGCCTTCGACTTCGCTCAGTGCCGTCGCCGTGCACTCGGGCTGCCAGTCGCCGGGGCAGCCGAGCTCGGACTGCAGCGAGCCCACGAGGGTGACGAACGCCGGCAGAGCGCTGTGATCGGCGAGCGCCGGAACAGGCATGAGACTGACGAGCAGCGGTACGGCAAAGACACCGGCGGCCAGCCCGGCTGCGCGCCGTCGGCCGGGATGAACGGATGGTGCGTTGGACATGGATCCTCCTCGACGCGCTCCAGTGCACGTCCGATCTTGGTAGTAGGCGCTTCTCACCCTAGAAAGGCGTCGCTGGCCGGTCAAGAGATTACTGAAACTTTCATGAAACTTTTCAGTGGTCCGTATCAGCCGGATACGATGGACCAGTGACCCTTCCTCCCCAGACAGAAAAGCCCCGGCTGGAGGATGTAGCACGCCACGCCGGGGTGAGCGTGCCCACGGTTTCGCGGGTGCTGAACGGGCGGAGCGGGGCCTCGAGGGAGACGCGCCAGGCTGTACTGACGGCCATGGATGACCTCGGTTATGAGCGGCCCGACCGCCTGTCCGGCAGGGCCAAGGGGCAGATCGGCATTGTGGTGCCTGACCTGGTCAACCCGATTTTTCCTGCCTTCGCCGGCGCGATCAGCGCTCTGGTTGCTCCCAATGACTACATTCCCGCACTCTGCACACTGCCGGGCGGCGGCGTTCCCGAGGACGAGTATGTGTCCCTTCTCCTGGATCAGGGCGCACGCGGCCTGATCTTCGTGTGCGCCGCCCATGCGGACGGCCGTGCAAGCGTTGAGCGATATCAACGGCTGCGTGCGCGCGGCATCCCCTTTGTGCTGGTCAATGGAACACGGCCGGAAATTGATGCCCCGGCCATCGCGAATGACGATTCCGTCGCCGTCCAGACCGCCGTCCGTCACCTTGCCTCGCTTGGGCACCGGCACATCGGTTTCGCCACAGGCCCGGAACACTTCATCCCCAGTCGCCGGAAGGCGGAAGGATTCCGCGTCGGCCTGGAACAGCACCTCGACCAGATCGATCCCGCCGAACACACCGCCGTCACTATGTTCAGCATCGAGGGCGGCCACAGCGCCGCCGTCGAGCTTCTGGACTCCGGCCACACCGGCATTGTCTGCGCCTCCGACGTCATGGCTCTTGGCGCCATCCGCGCCGCACGCTCGCGGGGGCTCCGCGTGCCCGAGGACGTGTCCATTGTCGGGTTCGATGACTCGCCCCTGATGGCCTTCACCGACCCGCCGTTGACCACGCTGCGGCAACCCGTCTCAGCGATGGCCGAAGCCGCCGTCCAGGCGTTGCTCACGGAACTCTCCGGCGGACGCAGCAGTCGCGCCGAGGTTCTGTTCGAGTCCGACCTGATTGTCCGGGGATCCACCACGGCCGCTCCCGGCTGAGTTGCCCGCTCTCAGGCAGGACGGCCTACCTCTGGCAGGATGGAGCCATGACTCTCACCCCTCCCGTTGCCAAGAAAGTCCCCACCGAACGAACCCACCATGGGGACACCGTGATTGACCCCTACGAGTGGATGCGAGCCAAGGACAACCCCGAGGTGGTTGAGCATCTCAAGGACGAGAACGCCTACACCGAGGCAGTCACCGCCGGGCAGGAACAGCTTCGCCAGGAGATCTTCAGCGAGATCAAGAACCGCACGCAGGAAACCGATCTGTCCGTCCCCGCCCGTAAAAAGGACTGGTGGTACTACTCCCGTACCGAAGAGGGAAAGCAGTACAGCATCCACTGCCGGGTACGGGCATCGGACACCGGGGACGTCGCCCGGGATTGGACGCCCCCTGAGGTGGTCGCCGGCCAACCAGTCGAGGGCGAACAGGTCCTCATCGACAGCAACGTAGAGGCGGAAGGCAAGCCCTTCTTCTCACTGGGCGGCCTCACCGTCAGCGAGGACGGGAACCTGCTGGCCTTTAGCGTGGACAACGCCGGGGATGAGCGTTTCACCCTGCGCATCAAGGACCTGTCCACCGGCCAGCTCCTGCCCGACGCGATCCCCAACATCTTCTACGGTCTTGCGTTCTCACCGGACGGATCCCAGGTGTTTTACACCGTCGTTGATGACAGCTGGCGCCCCTACCAGGTGAAATCGCACCGGCTTGGCACCGCCGTCGAACAGGACGAGCTGGTGTACCAGGAGGACGACGTCGCCATGTGGACGGGCTTCGACCTCGCCGCGGACCGCACCCAGCTGCTCATCGGCATCGGCTGCTCCGAGTACAGCGAGTACCGGGTGCTGGACCTTGAGAATCAGGAGGCCGGTCTCACCACGCTGATTCCGCGCTCTGACCGCGTCCTCTACGAGCCGGAGCCGCTGCGGATCGAGGGCCGTCTGCACTACCTGCTCACGCATGATCGCGGCGCGAAGAACTCGATGGTCAGCCTCGTGGACGCCGAGCAGTTCCAGCGCCCGCTGGCCGAGCAGGAGTGGTTGCCGGTGATCGAGCACGACGACGCCGTCCGCGTCCACGGTGCCACCGTCACCGCTACGCACGTCCTGGTTTCGGTTCGCAAGGACACCACCATGCGCGT
Organism: Arthrobacter sp. KKT183; assembly: GCF_055657625.1. NCBI lineage: Bacteria > Bacillati > Actinomycetota > Actinomycetes > Micrococcales > Micrococcaceae > Arthrobacter > Arthrobacter sp. KKT183. Next base: position 2,776,125 of record NZ_CM145770.1, read on the forward strand.
GCAGATCCTGCCCCGGGTGGGCCTCGGCACGCCTGCGCAGCCGGTGCCGCTCGAGCCTGCCTTCGACGAGGCGCTCTACACCTGCAACCTGGCGGGTGCCGAGTTCGAGTCCCCTGTGATCCGGCTTTCCTACGCCTCCTACTTCACTCCACCGCGCGTCTATGACTACCTGCTCGACGGCGGTGTACTCACCCTGCGTAAGGAGACGGAGGTGCGCGGCGGATACCGCTCGGAGGACTACGTCGCCGAACGCCAGTGGGCGACGGCGGCGGACGGCACGCAGATCCCGCTCTCCGTCCTTCGGCGCCGGGATCTGCAGCAGGACGGAAGCAACCCCGCCGTTGTCTACGCCTACGGCAGCTATGAAATCAGCATGGATCCGGCTTTTTCTATCTCGCGCCTGTCGCTGCTGGACCGCGGAGTGATCTTCGTCGTCGCACATATCCGTGGTGGCGGAGAGATGGGGCGCACCTGGTATGAGAAGGGGAAGAAGCTCGAGAAGAAGAACACCTTCACGGACTTCGTCGATGCCACCACGCACCTGGCCGGCTCCGGTTGGGTGGACCCGAGCAGGATTGCCGCTATCGGCGGCTCCGCCGGCGGGCTCCTGATGGGCGCCGTCGCCAACCTGGCTCCCGAGAAGTACCGCGCAATTGTGGCGCAGGTGCCGTTTGTGGACGCCCTGACCACCATTCTGGATCCGGAACTTCCACTCTCTGCCCTGGAATGGGAGGAATGGGGCAACCCCATCACGGACCCCGAGGTCTACCGGTACATGAAGGAATACACCCCGTACGAGAACATCCGCGCAGCCGAGTACCCGCGCATCGCCGCAGTGACGAGTTTCAACGACACCCGCGTGCTGTACGTGGAGCCGGCCAAATGGGTGGCGAGGCTGCGAGAGGAAACCACCGGAAGTGAACCGATTGTCCTCAAGACCGAGATGGACGGCGGCCACGGCGGTGCGAGCGGGCGGTATGAACAATGGAAGGATGTCGCGTGGGATTACGCTTTTGTCGCTGACGCGTTGGCTGCCACCCGGGTGCTTTCAGGAGCGAGCGCCACAGGATAGCCTCCCGAATTTCCAGCGCTGCTGCGATACTTCGGTGCCGGGGCTCCGAACACTCTGTATGGAAACTTCAGGCGTGGGAGGAGCTCGGCCCGTCGTCCGGGCCGCTGGTTCCCGGCGCCGGGCCAGAACAGCCCGGCGCCGGTATAGTTGACAGATGGACAGCAAGAGTGCCGGATCGGCACATGCTGCAACGACGGTGGGAGACCCAGGCTCCCAACCCGACCTCGGCCTACCCCAGGTCCTTGGCGGGCGGTATCGGCTGGATGCCCTCCTCGGTCAGGGAGGCATGGCCTCGGTGCATCAGGCGCGGGATGAAGTGCTTGATCGGGATGTGGCCATCAAGGTGTTCCACACCGGTTCGATCAGCCCCGAGGATGAAGCTCGCCAACGGGCGGAAGCCCAGATTCTGGCGGGGCTGAACCACCGCAATCTGGTGACCGTTTTCGACATCGGCACTGACACGGTTGACCTGCACCGCCGGACCTTCCTCGTGATGGAGCTGATCAAGGGTGAGGATCTTCACCGGGCCAACTTCCATGCTCCCCTCACTGCGGAAGAGACGCAGGCCATGGGGAGGGGCGTGGCCCAGGCTCTGGCCTATATCCATAGTCAGCGGGTAATCCACCGCGATGTGAAACCGGCCAACATTCTCCTCGGCACCAGCGGCAATCCACACCGGGCCGAGCATCCCAAGCTCACCGATTTCGGCATCGCCCGCCTCGTGGAAGAAGCTCATCTGACTGCGACGGGGCAATCCGTCGGTACCGCCGCCTACTTCAGTCCGGAACAGGCGGAAGGTCTCGGGGCCACCGCTGCCAGCGACATCTACTCTCTCGGCCTGGTGCTGCTTGAGTGCCTTACAGGAGAGGCGCCCTTCCCTGGCCCGGCGGCAGCGTCAGCCGCAGCGCGCCTTCACCGAGACCCGGTGATCCCTGCCCATCTGGGTAGCCACTGGAGCCCGCTGCTCAGGGGTATGACGCACCGGGATCCGGCGTCCCGCCCGTCCGCGGAGGATGTTTCCCGCGCACTCGGTTCACCCTCCATGACAGCGGACGGAATGGGCGGGTTCCGCAAGGACTCGCCGGAAGCATCGGAACCTCCCACAGAGCAGCAGGAACGCATCCGGCAGGACCCGCAGCCGACCACGGCGCAGCAGCCGGTGCAGGAGCGGCCCGGGACAGCGCTGCATGCACCTGACGACGACGGCGGCCGGGAGGACGACGGCGGGCCGGGAAATTCCGCGACAGCTGTCCCCACAGCTCCGCAGGGACGAAGAAAGCCTGGGGTGCTTCGTTGGGCGTTGATTGCACTCGCAGCGGCACTGATGCTCTTGATTGCAGCAGTCATCCTTGTACCCGCTCTTATGTCCGGAGCTGGTTCCGAGCCGGTCAACTACCCTCCGGCAACAGGAGAACTCGGTGTGCTGCTGGAAGAACTACAGGAAAGCGTGACCCCATGAGGAGCCGAAGAACCCGCCTGGGCGCTGCAGCGGCGGCGCTGAGCCTGATCCTTTTCAGCGGCGGGTGCAGTCTCGCTCCCGATTACGGTGCCGCCGCCTCGCGGCAATTACAGGCCGATGTCCTGGACGTCACGCAATTGTCTGTTGACGGCGATTTCGCGGAGGCACTGGATGCACTCGACGCTCTCAGTACGCGGCTGGCAACGCTTGGTTTCATCGGCGCAATCGAGCCTGCACAACAGCAGGAGATCGAAGAAGCGATAGCCAATCTCCGGGCGTACTTCGAGCGCACCTTGAACGAGAGCTCAACTCCGGCCACGCCAACAGATCCCTCGACACCAACACCGGAGCAGGCAGAACTTGAACCGACGCAGCCCACCCCGGGTCCGGTGCCGCCACCTGCGCCGGTCCCCGTTCCCGCTCCAATTCCCGTTCCGGAACCGGATACGTCGCGTGAGCCCGTGCCGGATCCCGCATCTACTCCTCCACCCGTGACCGATCCCCCAGACCCAGCGCCGAGCCAGGCTCCGCCGCCCGAGCCTGGACCTGAACCGGAACCCACCGGACCCGCCCCGGTCGAACCTCCACCCCCAACGACACCGGCGCCCGCTCCGCCCTCTCCCGAACCTTCAGGGCCGGCCGTGCCTGAACCTCCGCTCCCCTCCGCACCCGCCGTCGGACCACCAACCACTCCGGCACCACCGGCAAGCCCCGCACCACCGGGGTGACCGGACCCGCCGGCACCGCCGGGAGACTGACACCACCCGGCGTGTTTGCAGCCAATTTCTGCCGGTACCACGCGCGCCACAATGCCTTCATCTGCTTGACAGTGGAGGCGGTTCCGGTATTACCTAATGAACGATCGGTAAATAATTCTGAGAGGCCTGTATGAAGGACACTGACGTCCGCCCTGCGCACCCCATCCTCGAACAGGACCACGCCTCCCGCTGGATGGGAATCGAAGTTCTCCGTCTCGCTGACGGGCATGCAACCATCACCATGCGCCTGCGCGAGGAAATGCTCAACGGCTTCGGGATCGCTCACGGCGGCATGGTCTTTGCCTTCGCGGATTCGGCCTTCGCGCTCGCCTGCAATCCTCCCGGTGAGACGGAGACGATCACCGTCGCATCCGGCGTCGACATCAATTTCCTTGCCCCCGCCTTTCCGGGCGATGTGCTGACCGCGGTCGCTGACCGAAAAGCCTCCGCCGGCCGGAGCGGCCTCTATGACATTTCGATCACTGCCGCGAACGACGACGGCGGCACCCGCCTGATTGCCGAGTTCCGCGGCCGATCGCGCACCGTTCCCAACAAAGCCGACCGCGGTGCTTCAGCCACGAACCAGCCCGAGAAGAGGACCCCATGAGCACCACGGCCATCAAGGCGACAGCAGCGGATGCAGCCACCTTGGATCCCGAGGAGACCTATGACCGCGGGCGCATCGAGGAACTCCAGCTGGAGCGGCTGCAGTGGACGGTGAAGTACGCGTACGAGAATGTGGACCTGTACCGCCGCAAGTTCGACGACGCCGGCGTGCGCCCTGAGGACCTTCGGGAGCTTTCCGATCTGGCCAAGTTCCCCTACACCACCAAGGAAGACCTCCGGCAGACGTACCCCTTCGGGATGTTCGCGGTTCCGCAGGAGCGCGTGGCCCGCATTCACGCGTCGTCGGGCACCACCGGGCGGCCCACGGTTGTCGGTTACACCTCCGGGGATCTTGACCGGTGGGCGTCGCTGGTTGCGCGGTGCCTGCGGGCCAGCGGGGTCAAGAAGGGCGACAAGGTCCATAATGCCTACGGCTACGGGCTCTTCACGGGCGGGCTGGGGGCACACTTCGGAGCAGAGAAGCTTGGCTGCACCGTCATCCCGATCTCCGGCGGGCAAACCGAACGCCAGGTGCAGCTCATCCAGGACTTCGAGCCGGACGCCATCCTCAGCACCCCCACCTATCTGCTCACCATCCTGGACGCGATGGTTGCGGCCGGCGTTGATCCGAAGGGCACGTCCCTCAAGACCGCGGTGCTGGGGGCGGAACCCTGGACTGACCGGATGCGCACCGAACTTGAGCAGCGAATGGGATTCGACGCGTGCGACATCTACGGGCTCTCCGAGGTGATGGGCCCCGGCGTCGCCGGAGAGTGCGTTGAAACGAAAGACGGCTCGCACATTTGGGAGGACCACTTCCGGCCGGAGATCATCGATCCTTTCACTGACACGGTGCTCGATGACGGCCAGTCCGGTGAGCTTGTCTTCACCTCGCTCACCAAGGAAGCGCTGCCGATCATCCGGTACCGCACGCATGACCTGACCCGACTGCTTCCGGGCACCGCCCGTCCCGGCATGCGGCGGATGGACCGGATCACCGGGCGCAGCGATGACATGATCATCCTGCGTGGCGTGAACCTCTTCCCTACGCAGATTGAGGAGATTGCACTTCGAATCCCTGCGCTCAGCCCGCATTTCCAACTGGAGCTCACACGTCCGGAGGGGCAGCGGATGGACCAGCTGACTGTCCGCATCGAGCCGCGCGAAGGCGTGAGCGCCGACGACGCTGCTGCTGCAGCGTCCGAGCTGAGCAAACAGATCAAGATCCACATCGGGTCAAGCTGCGCGGTGTCCGTCGTCGAGAGCGGTTCCCTGGCACGCTCAAGCGGGAAGCTGAAGCGCATCTATGACCTGCGGCCGAAGCTGTAACTGCGTGCTGCACTCTTTGGAGTCTGACGTGCGGACCGCAGTGGGGCCTGACCGAACGTTCATGCGAAAATAGCCCGTATGCCCAGCTCACAGGCCGCAACCCGTCGCGGACGTCCCGGATACGATCAGCAGACTGTGCTCAACATCGCCGTCGATGTCTTCAACCGGCATGGCTACGAGGCCACGTCGATGGGCGTCCTTGCGGAGAACCTGGGCATCAGCAAGTCGGCGATCTACCATCACGTGCCGTCGAAGGGCGATCTGCTGCGCCTGGCACTGGATCATGCGCTCGGAGGCCTCGAAGCCGTCCTGACGCATGCGAGTGCAACGTCCGGCAAGGCGGACCAGCGGCTCGAGTACGTGCTGCGCGGCACCATCGCTGTGTTGACCGAGCGTCTTCCCTTTGTGACGCTCCTACTGCGGCTGCGCGGCAATACGGAGGTTGAGCGCGAAGCCCTTGAGCGCCGTCGTGCCTTTGATCATCAGGTGGCGTCCCTGGTTGAGGCTGCGCGGTCCGAGGGCTCCATCCGTAAGGACATCGATCCGCGGACCACCACTAGGCTGCTGTTCGGCACGATCAACTCGGTGGTCGAGTGGTACAAGCCGGGGGGTCCGCTGACGCCGCAGAAGCTTGCCGACGATGTCATTGCCATGGTCTTTGAGGGACTGCACCACCACGCCTGAGCCCGGCCACACCACGCCCTCCTCGTCGGGACAGTCCGAAGCTCCTGCCGCGAATCCCACCCACATGCGTCGTCCGCTGGGAATAAGCAGCCCAATCCCAGCAGTCTCACCCGGTCGCTGGGAGCAGGGGTTATCCACATAGCCGTCCGAGTCCATCCGCACCCCATGCGTCCTGGGCAGTATGGAAGCATGGACATCGTCGCAGCCCTGCAGATACAAGGAGGAGTTGCGCGCCGAGGTACTCTGCTCGCCCACGGTGTCCCCCGTCAGCGCATTGACGAAGCTCTATCCGCACAGCGTATTCTGCGGCCGGCCCGAGGCGTCTACGCACTTCCGGGATCTGATAGTGCACTGGTCAGCGCTGCCTGCGCGGGAGCCGAGCTTGCCTGTATCACCGCTGCGAAACACCTAGGGTTATGGGTGTTCCGGGAACCGTCATTTGTCCATGTGACCGTCGATCACGGCCGACCGCTTGAAGGAGTCTTCCGGGTCCACCGCCAGGTCAAGCCGCTGTCACTTGCGGACATCTGCGTCCAGAGCATGAGGTGCCTGCCGGAACTGGATGCGCTCTGCATTGTTGAGTCCGCCGTGGTCCAGAAGAAGGTCACGCTCGAACAGCTTCGCGCTTCTGCAACCGGCGCCCGCGATGCTCCCCTGCGCCGGATCATCGGACTGGTTGATCCTCATGCCGAGTCCATTCTTGAGACAGTCGCGCGCTACCGCCTCGGGGAGGAGGGTCTTCACGTCAGCTCGCAGGTCTACATCCCAGGTGTCGGGCGGCTTGATCTTTTTGTTGAAGGGATTCTGGGAATAGAGGCAGACGGTCGGGAGCACCACAGCGGTCACAAGGAGTTCGAGGAGGACCGCCGGCGGTGGAACCTGCTCACAGTGAAGGGCATCCCGATCCTGCGTGTCAGCGCAAAATTGATCCTACGGGAGCCCGACTCGTTCATTCGGTTAGTCCGGCAGGGCCTCGCTTCCCGAAAATCCCAGTAGAACGTCCATCCGGGTGGGATTGGACCGCCGTGTCCCACTCAGTTGGGGCACCCAGTGGGATAGGCGGTCCGGGCCGGCGGGCCTACTTCTCCACGAGGGTCAGGACGTCGTAGGTCGCCACGATCTCGTCATTCTGGTTGGTGAGCACCGCATCCCAGGACACCTCGCCGTACTCCTCGTCCTCGCGCGGCGTGATGCGCTTGGCCGTAAGGGTCACGCGGATCGAGTCACCGGCAGCAACGGGAGTGATGAACCGCAGGTTCTCGAGGCCGTAGTTCGCGAGGACGGGCCCCGGAGCAGGTTCCACGAACAGCCCGGCTCCCCAGGACAGCAGCAGATAGCCATGCGCAACAATGCCTGGGAAGAACGGGTTCGCGGCTGCAGCTTCCTCGTTGGTGTGCGCGTAGAACTTGTCGCCGGTCTCATTCGCAAACGCCGTGATGTCCTCAAGCGTCACCTGACGCAGGTCCGAGCGCACTGCATCACCGATCCGCAGTGTCGCGAGGTTCTTCCGGAACGGGTGCTCTTCATCGAAGTTGCGGTCCGCCCCGGTGTGCCAGACGCCCGTAATCGCGGTCAGCATGTTCGGTGATCCCTGCAGGGCTGTGCGCTGCATATGGTGCAGCACTGAGCGGATGCCGCCGAGCTCCTCGCCACCCCCGGCACGCCCCGGCCCTCCATGCACCAGGTGCGGCACCGGCGAACCGTGGCCGGTGGAGGAACGCGCATCCTCACGGTTCAGCAGCAGAACGCGGCCGTGGTGGGCCGCAATGCCCATCACCAGCTCACGTGCAATGGCCGGATCGTTGGTGCAGACCGTCGCCACCAGTGACCCCTCGCCCATGGCGGCCAGCCGTACGGCGTGTGCGGTGTCCTCATACCCCACCACCGAGGCGACGGGACCGAAGGCCTCCACCGTGTGAAGTTCAACCGCATCAGAGTTTTCCCAGGTCAGGAGCATGGGAGCCATGAAGGCGCCGTCCTCAGCGACGTCCACGGTCCCGTCAGCGTGGGTCACCCGGGGAGAGTCCAGGGTTCCGTAAGCGAGTTCGCCGCCTGCTGCAAGCATGGTCTCGACGGCGGCGCGGACGTCGCGCATCTGCCCGACCGAAGCAAGCGCGCCCATGGTGACGCCCTCAGCACGCGGGTCACCGAGCGTGATGCGCTGCTCAATGCGGTCGCGGGCGGCAGCAACGACGTCGTTCACCAGAGCCTTGGGAACCAGGCTGCGGCGGATACTCGTGCACTTCTGGCCCGCCTTGACCGTGATCTCGGTGACGAGGGACTTGATGAACGCGTCGAACTCGGGCGTTCCGGGAACCGCGTCTTCGCCGAGGATTGCGGCGTTGAGGGAGTCGGTTTCGGACGAGAAACGCACGCCGCCCGTGGTCACGTTGTCGTGGGACTTCAGCTTGTTCGCTGTGGAAGCGGAACCGGTGAACAGCACCATGTCCCGGTAATCAAGCGTGTCCAGCACGTCGCGGGCCGGTCCCGAAATGAGCTGCAGCGACCCGGCGGGCAGAATGTTGGACTCGATGATCAGCTTCACGACGGCGGCCGTCAGATAACCGGTGGGCGTTGCCGGCTTCACGATGGTCGGCACTCCGGCCAGGAACGCCGGTGCCAGCTTCTCGAGCATTCCCCACACCGGAAAGTTGAACGCGTTGATCTGCACGGCAACCCCGGGGATGCGGGTGTAGATGTGTTCGCCGAGAAAGGACCCGTCCTTCGAAAGAACCTCGACAGGCCCGTCGATGACAACCTGCGAGTTCGGCAGTTCCCGCCGGCCCTTGGAACCGAACGTGAACAGGACGCCGATTCCGCCGTCGATGTCCACCATGGAGTCCACCTTCGTGGCCCCGGTCCGCGCAGAGAGTTCGTAGAGGTGATCCCGCTGTCCGTTCAGGAACTGGGCGAGCGCCTTGAGCTTCAGTGCGCGTTGGTGGAACGTAAACTTCCCGAGTTCACTCTGGCCGGTGGTCCGGGCGTAATCGACGACGTCGGCAACGTCCAGGCCGCTGGTGCTCACCATGGCAAGCAGTTCGCCGGTGCTGGCGTCCCGTACTTCAGTGGCGTTGTCTTCGGACAGCGTGTGCTGGTCGGGGGTCCACCAGGCGTCGCGGATGAAGCTGGGGACAATGTCCACGCTGAGGGCGGTCGAAGTCATCGTTGACCTTTCGCGTTTGGGGAGCTCAAGAAACATGACAAACATTACTGAACGGACGTTCGGTAATATGTCCAGAGTACATGAACGCACCATCCCTCCACATCCCACAAGGAGCCTTCAGTGACCGGCGAACCCTGGCAGATTACCCTCGGCGAACTCGACGAGAAGATGGGCGTGAAGATCCTCGAACAGTCGGTCGAGCGGGTGGTCGCGACGATGCCCGTGGAAGGTAACCGGCAGTCCTTCGGCCTCCTGCACGGTGGGGCGTCGCTCGCGGTCGGTGAAGCCGTTGGCTCCTGGGCAGCCGTCATCCACGCAAGCACGCTGGGCAAGACTGCCGTGGGCGTGGACGTCTCCGCGACCCATCACAAGTCCGCGCGCAGCGGCACCATCACCATCACCGCCACCCCCATCCATCTGGGGCGCACCCTCGCTACACATGAGGTGCTGATCACCAACGACGACGGCGGCCGCCTCTGCACGCTGCGCATCACCAATCTGCTGCTTGAGAAGAAATAGGCGCTAAAACGTCAACTTCGCTCGGACAGCGTCAAGCTCCCCCTGCGACAACCCGGCGTCACGGAGATACGCCTCGGCGTCAAGGCCGTCCAGCAGCTCCAGAAGATGCGCCCGGGTGTGCATGACCCAGTCGTGCAGTTCCTCGGGAGACTTCGGCGTCTCGTGCGGCGTCTCCTGCCCGAGGTGGTGTTCGTTGATGCCGTGGACGGCGAGCGCATAGTCGTCAGCAATGTGCTCATGGTCAACGCCCGCGAGGGTCAGCAGCACTGCGGTCACCATGCCGGTGCGGTCCCGCCCCGCAGCACAGTGCACGACGACGGCGCCCTCCGACTCCGCCACGGCCCGCACCACTGCGGCGATCTTCTCCGGCCATCGGCGCAGGTTCTCCAGGTAGTACTCCGGTGAGTTCAGGTAGGGCCCGACCAGCTGCATGAACTCCTCATCCGACTGGTCCTCAGTAGGGCAGTTCACCACCTGAAACCGGTCCAGGACTGCGGTGTTCAGGACCGGATCCGTTTCCCGCCGTCCTCGCTCATCAGGGTTTCGAAGGTCAACAACGGTGCGGACGCCGTCGTCGTACGCTTGCTGCCAACCGGCGTCGGTGAGCCATTCATGGCGGCCCATCCGGTACAGCCGACCGGCCTTGATGTCAGGGCTGACGCCACCGAGATCCCGTGCATTCACGGCGCCGTCCCAGGGGACGTTACGGTGCGAGCCGTGTCGATGCAGTTGGGCCAGATCAATCGAAGCCATGGCTGAAGAATAACAAGCGGCACGGCGCGCCGCTTCGCTCTATCCGGCACCCCGGTTCAGGAGTATGTTGATGCGATGAAACTTCTCCGAATTGCGGCCAGCACACTCCTGGCTTCGGGCCTCCTTGCAGGCTCAGCGGTTTTGCCGGCGTCGGCAGGCGATCGCGGAACTACCCAATATGTCGCGCTCGGTGACTCGTACGCATCCGGGGTTGGGGCCAACTACTACATGGATCCAGACCCGGCAGACTGCCTTCAATCAGCGCTCGGTTACCCCGAACTGCTCGACGAGCGCAAACGGATCGACCTGGTCACCAACGCGACCTGCAGTGGCGACACGGTAGGTCTTGTTGCGGCAGAACTCGGGAATCTGAACTCAGAGACTGACCTCGTCACGTTGACCGTGGGTGGTAATGACGTGGGATACCAGTTCGTCATACGTGCGTGCAGCCAAGGCACTCTGGCGTGCGAAACCGCTGTGGCGCAGGCGGTGAGTGGAGCGCAGCAACTGCTCGCCCCCGCGCTTGCCGGGCTGTACAACGGAGTTCGCGGCTCGGCTCAGTACGCTGATGTGGTCGTGACGGGTTATCCGCACCTGTTCTCGCCAGAGTTCGGCAAGACTATCGCGCTTCCCGTAATCAATCCGGCTACTGGCCAGCCGTTCGTTCTCACCCCAACCGAGCAGCGAATCATCAACGCCGGCACTGACGAGCTCAACACAGTGATCCGCACCCAGGCGGAACTTGCAGGCTTCACCTACGTCGACGTCGTCAAGCGGTTCGACAGGCACGGCCTGGGTTCGCCGCAGCCCTGGATTCAGCCGTTCACGGACTTGGGCGCTCTGCACCCCACCGCGAAGGGTTACAAGAACGGGTACCTCCACGAGATCCGCCAGGCAGTGAAGCACCTCGATTAATCCACAGTAATAATTGCCTGCACCGGCGTGTGGTCTGATGGCCACGCGCCGTTGTAGCGGGTGGTGTTGATGCCCGTCTCCACAACGGTGACCCCCGAGTTCACCATGACCCAGTCGATCCGCTTGCGCCCCTGCTTCGGCGCACGGTAGTGCGGGAACGTCCCCCACAGCTCGGTCAGCCGCTCCTTGGCCTCATCCCAGGCATCCGCCAGCACTTCACCGCTGGTTATGGCCTCGTACGGCTGCGACGCCGCGCCCGTATTGAAGTCTCCGGTCACGACGACGGCCCCCTCGGTCTGCGCGACCAGGGACCGGATTGCCTCCGCTGACCGCTGACGCGACTTTCGGGACATGTGGTCAAGATGGGTATTGACGACGGTCAGTTGCTTGTCGGTTTCACGGTCCCGGAAGCGAGCCGTCACCACTATCCGCGGGATGAGGTTGCCCCAACCGTTCGACCCCGGGGTGTCCGGCGTGTTGGACAGCGCGTCCTGATCCCACTCCAGCAGTTCCAGCCGCCGTGCGTCATAGACGATGGGGCACTGTTCACCACCGCCGTCCGCGTTACGTCCGCGGCCGATGCTGCTGTAATGCTCGCCCAGCCCCTCCAGGATCGCCGGCATCTGGTCCGGCAACGCCTCCTGCACACCGAGGATGGTGGGCTGTTCGGCCGCCAGAAGCCGGCGGACCAGCGGTTCGCGGCGACCCCAGAAATCATGGCTCCACGGGTTCACATGAGCCACCCGGCGCCGGATGTTGTAGGTCATAATATGAAGCTGCGGCGGCTCAACAGGTCCGATCAGCGGTTTCTCTGCCAGCGTCGTCCGCTCAGTCATAAAAAAACCTTAGCCCTTGCCTGCGGCATGGGCTACTCGTCCCACGCGAAGAACCCCTGACCCGACTTACGCCCGAGCTCCCCGCGCGCAACCTTGTCCCGGAGGACCTGCGGCGGAGCAAAGCGCTCCCCCAGCGTCGACTCCAGATATTCGGCGATCCCGAGCCGCACATCGAGGCCGACGATGTCCGTTGTCCGTAGCGGACCGACCGGATGCTTGTACCCGAGCACCATTGCCGTATCAATGTCTTCAGCGGACGCCACGCCCTCCTCGACCATGCGCATCGCTTCCAGCGCAATAGCAACACCCAGGCGGGAGCTGGCAAAACCGGGCGCATCCTTGACCACCACGGGAGTCTTGCCGAGTGCTTCGGCCCAGCCGCGGGCCTTCTCGGCCAGCTCTGCCGAGGTGGAAGGCGCCAGGACAACCTCAATGAGCGTTGACGCCGGCACCGGGTTGAAGAAGTGCAGGCCGCAGAACCGGTCGGGCCGCTGCAGGACGCCTGCCAGCTCACCGACCGACAAGGAGGATGTATTCGTGGCGAGCCAGGCACCGGCGTCGAGCTGTTCCTCCACGCCGCGCAGCGCGGCCGTTTTCAACGCAAGGTCCTCCGGCACGGCTTCGACCACCAGACCGCAGGACGCAAAAGCCTTGTAATCGGTGCTTACCTGCAGCCGCGCCGAGAGCGCGTCCAGGCTTTCCTGCGTGCTCCCTTTGGCGATGCTGCGGTCCAGCGCAGCAGTGATCCGTCCGCGCGCCGCCTCCGCGGCGTCGTCGTTCTGTTCAACAACGACGACGGCGGCACCAGCCACACAGAATGCGTGTGCGATTCCCGCGCCCATCCGCCCGCCACCCAGAACGCCAACGGTCTCCGGAACGCTGTTGGTCCCCACTGTGCTCACTTTTTCATCTTCCGTTCGGTGTCTTTCCTGGTCAGGAAGGCCTGCATGCGCTCGAACTTGGCCTCGGACTCGAACAGGATGCCCTGTGCAAGCTGATCGATCACGGGATGCGCCTCGGGTGGTGCATGGAACACACTCTTGGTGATGCGGGTTGCGAGTGGGTCCTGGCGCGCGATGCGATCAGCGAGACGGTGCGCTGCCGGGAGCAAATCCACGGCCGGGTGGATTTCGGTGATGAGCCGGACGGCGAGGGCTTCATCGGCGTTCAGTACGCGTCCTGAGAGCAGGATCTCCTTGGCAAGAGGCTCACCGACAAGCTCCCGCAGCCGCCAGGTTGCGCCCGCCGCCGGCAGGATGCCGAGGCCCGTTTCCGGGTTGCCGATCTTCAGTGCGGGTGTCCCGATCCGGAAGTCCGCAGCGAAAGCGAGTTCCGCACCGCCGCCAAGCGCATAGCCGTCCAGCGCCGCGATCACCGGCATGGGAAGTTTCGCAATCCGGGAGAAGAGTGTCGAGTTGATTCCGGCGAGGGCGTCGTCGCGCCGTCGTTCTCTTAGCTGTGCAATGTCGGCGCCGGAGGCGAAGACGCCGCCCGTGCCGGAGAGCACGAGGATCCGCGGGTTGCGCTCAAGGTCGGCGCACACCTCGTGAAGCTCGTCAACCATCTGCTGGTCGATTGCGTTGCGGACCTCGGGCCGGTTGAGCTGGACGCTGAGGCGGTTCCCGCCGTCGTCGATTGTCAGGGTCTGCACTACACACGCTCCAGGAGCAGGGCTGTTCCCTGTCCCACGCCCACGCACATGGTGGCAAGTCCCAGGCTTCCGCCTTCCCGTTCCAGCCGGCCCATGAGGGTGATGGCGATCCGCGAGCCCGAGGAACCCAGCGGGTGCCCCAGGGCGATGGCGCCGCCGTCCCGGTTGACGATGTCCTCGTCGAGGCCAAGCCTGCGGATCGAGGCGAGGGATTGTGTGGCGAAGGCTTCGTTGAGTTCGACGGCGTCGAGGTCGCCGATGGACCGGCCGGCGAGCTTGAGGACCTTCTGCGTGGCCGGGACGGGTCCGATGCCCATGATTTCCGGCGGCACTCCGGCGGAGGCACCCGTGACGATGCGGGCGCGCGGGGTCAGGCCGAGCCGGGTGAGTGCGGCTTCGGACGCTACGATCACGGCGGACGCGCCGTCGTTCAGCGAGCTCGAATTGCCCGCCGTCACCACGCCGTCCTTCGCTACAACCGGCTTCAGCCCCGCGAGCACCTCGAGCGTGGTGTCCCGTCTGGGTCCCTCGTCCGTATCAACGGTGACGTTCTTCTTGCGGTGTGTGGTGTTAACGGGAACGATCTCGTCTTTGAAATGCCCTGACTCGATTGCGGCAATGGCCCGCTGGTGGGAACGGAGCGCGAAGGCATCTGCATCCTCCCGTGAGATGCCGTCCACGCGGGCAACCTCCTCGGCCGTCTCCGGCATCGAGAACGTAGTCTTCTCCTGGGCCGCGAAGGTGGGGTTGGTGAAGCGCCAGCCAATCGAGGTGTCGAAAGCGGCGCCAGGCTTCGCGAATGCCGTCGTCGGCTTTTCCATCACCCACGGCGCACGGCTCATGGACTCGACACCACCGGCAATAACGACGTCGGCAGCTCCTGCCTTGATCATGTGGGAGGCCATAATGATGGCCGACAGACCGGATGCGCAGAGCCGGTTGACGGTGATCCCCGGAATGGTGTTGGGCAGGCCGGCAAGCAGCGTGGCCATGCGGGCGACGTTGCGGTTTTCCTCGCCGGCGCCGTTCGCGTTGCCGAGAATGACCTCGTCGATTGCCTCGGGGTCCAGGCCGGTGCGGTGCACCAGCTCGCGGAGGGTCAGCGCCGCCAGGTCATCGGGCCGGACCGCCGAAAGCGCTCCGCCGTACCGTCCCACCGGGGTTCGAACCCCGCCCACCAGAAAAGCCTCGGCCATGCCAGCCTCCGTCATCGTCGTCGTCGTCGTCAGAGCGTGCAGGAAGGGCGGCATAATTACCGACCGTTCGTTCTATAAAGAATCGCACGGGGCGCCGGAGCGGTCAACTGACGTGACGGATTGGGATTGTTCCGTGTTTGGTTCGCCTGCGGGCTGCGGCAAAAAGCGCCGGCGGAGCCGCCCCGGGATCTGCGCATCGGGGCTGGCTCAACGCCGGCGAGAAGACGGGCGCGGGTTAGAACCACGTAGGAAACAGCCTGCCCCTGCTGCGGGCGTTCGTCAACGGTTTCTTTAACGGCCGCGGTCGACCGCCGAAGGTCGGCCGTCGGCAGGCGGTCCACGCGAGTCAGTCCACGCGAGTCAGTCCTCCAGCCGGAAGCCCAACTTGACGGTGACCTGCCAGTCGGCGACGGCGCCATCCACAAGATGACCGCGGATTTCCTTGACCTCGAACCAGTCGAGATTCCGAAGGGTCTTCGCTGCCTGGGTCACTGCGTTTGTTGACTGCCGCGTCCACCCCGTCCGGCGACGTTCCGACGACCTCGGAAATGCTGTAAGTATGGTTCGCCATGCTTCCTCCTGAATCCGGGCGCCGGCAACTCCGGCGGGTGGGTGCCACGCTAGTCCTCCCCACCGTCGCGGTCCAGCCCTTCGAAGCTCGGCTCCAGCCATGTATTGCGGACGCGAATCGTCCGGAATCTTCTGGATTGAGCCGGCGGGCGCGCCTACCCTCTTGTTTCATGACGTACAGCATCCAGATAGTGATCGACAGCGAAGATCCCCACACGCAGGCAGGCTGGTGGGCGGAAACCCTGGGCTGGAGGGTGGAGCCTACGGACCAGGACTTCATCGACAAGATGCTCGCAGAAGGTTTTGCGCAGCAGAGCGACCTCATCGAGCACAACGGCATCCGCGTCTGGAGCACCGGTGAGGCAATCTGCCGGCCGGACGAGGACGGAAAAACGGGGCGGCAACGCGTCCTCTTCGTCAAGGTCCCCGAGCCCAAGACGGTCAAGAACCGCACGCACCTGGACATCCGTCTTGACGGTGATGACAAGGACGCCGTGCGGGCCGCACTGGAAAAGCGCGGCGCACGGTTCCTGTACCAGGGCAATGAAGGCCCGCACATCTGGTACACGATGACGGATCCGGAAGGTAATGAGTTCTGCGTGAGCTAGCCGGCCCACCACTTTGAAGTTCCCCCCGTCTCCAAAGCTAGACTCGATTGGTGACCACAGATCTCCCACCCCAGGTATCCGATGTCTTCGACCCTGCCCGCTGGCGGCTCGTGGAGGGGTTCGAGGATCTGCAGGACATCACCTACCACCGCCACGTGGACCGCAGCCAGAACCGCGGCGCCGGCACACGCGATCTGCCGACTGTCCGCATTGCGTTCAACCGGCCTGAGGTCCGTAACGCCTTCCGCCCTGGCACGGTGGATGAGCTGTACCGCGCAATGGATCACGCACGAATGACCCCGGACGTTGCAACGGTCCTCCTCACAGGCAACGGCCCTTCTCCCAAGGACGGCGGGCACTCCTTCTGCTCCGGCGGTGACCAGCGGATCCGTGGGCGGGATGGGTACAGGTACGCAGAGGGTGAGACCAGGGAGACCATCGACCCGGCACGCGCCGGCCGGCTCCATATCCTTGAAGTCCAGCGGCTGATGCGGACCATGCCCAAGGTGGTCATCGCCGTCGTCAATGGGTGGGCAGCAGGCGGCGGGCACAGCCTTCACGTTGTGTCGGACCTAACGATCGCCTCCAGGCAGCACGGCAAGTTCAAGCAGACCGACGCGACCGTAGGCAGCTTCGATGCCGGCTACGGCTCGGCGCTCCTCGCGCGCCAGATCGGCCAGAAGAAGGCCCGCGAGATTTTCTTCCTCGCCAGGGAGTACTCGGCCGAGGACATGGTGGCCATGGGCGCCGTGAACCAGGCCGTTGACCACGAGCGGCTCGAGGACGTGGCGCTTGAGTACGCGGCAGACATCGCGAACCAGAGCCCGCAGGCAATCCGCATGCTCAAGTTCGCGTTCAACCTGGCCGATGACGGCCTGGCCGGCCAGCAGGTCTTCGCCGGCGAGGCCACGCGCATGGCTTACATGACCGATGAAGCGGTCGAGGGCAAGGAAGCGTTTCTCGAAAAGCGCAGTCCCGACTGGTCCAGCTTCCCCTACTACTTCTAGGCGCCCATGGAACTCTTCCCCGTTCACACTCCGCCCGGCTTCGACCCACATACACTGCTTGCACCTCTCGCAGCGGCCCTTGCCGGTGAAGGACCTGCGGTAGCACCGCACTCCGACGAGCATCAGAGCTTCAACGGCGAACTGCCCAATGATGAGATCGCCGCAGTGCTCAGCACCTCCGGCTCCACCGGCACCCCAAAACAGACCATGCTCAGCGTCGATGCCCTTGCCGCATCCGCCATGGGGACTGCCTACGCCCTGAAGTCCGAGGGCCAGTGGCTGCTCACCCTGCCCGTGCACTATGTGGCCGGCTTCCAGGTGTTGGTGCGCTCGCTGTACGCGGGGACACGGCCGTGGGCGATGGACCTTACCGAGACGTTCAGCCCGGAGCGATTCACGGAAGCTGCCGGTGAACTGACCGACAAAGTGCGCTTCACGTCCCTGGTTCCCACGCAGCTCCACCGGCTGCTTGAGGACCCGGCCCCCGACACCATCAAGGCGCTCCAGCGCTTCAACGCAATCCTGCTCGGCGGGGCGGCGGTCACCGACGCCCTCCGCAGCAGAGCCCGCGCACACGGCCTGAAGATCGTCCGCACCTACGGCATGAGTGAAACCTGCGGCGGGTGCGTGTACGACGGCGTCCCCCTCGAAGGCGTACAGCTCACCAACGACGACGGCCGGCTCTGGATCAGCGGACCGGTCCTGGCCGACGGTTACCTGGGCCAGCCGGATCTCACCCGGGAAAAGTTCCCGTTCAACTCTGGCCGGCGCTGGTTCCGAACGGACGACGACGGCACTATTGACGGCGGCGTCCTCACCGTCCACGGCCGCGTGGATGACGTCATCATCACAGGCGGACTCAAGGTGTCCGCGGTCGCAGTGTCCAGTGTCCTTGAGGGCATGCCGGGGGTCAGCGAAGCACTGGTGCTGGGGGTACCGCATCCGGAGTGGGGCGCACAGGTGGCTGCCGCCGTCGTAGGCTCGGTCAATCCGGACGCAGTGCGGCAGCATGCGCAGGAGCATCTTGGGTCACACGCGGCCCCAAGGATTGTGCTGACGCTCGACAAACTCCCAATGCTGCCCAATGGCAAACCCGACCGGATGGCCGTGCGCGCACTGTTCGAGCAGTCAGCGCTGTAGCGAATCCGCCCGCAGGTTCAGGGCATCCAAGCGAAAATCCAGAGAACAGATAACCGGAGGAGCACCGTGGCAACAGCTGCGCAATGGGTGGAGGGAGCGCGCCCCCGCACACTTCCCATGGCGGTGGCGCCCGTCATTATCGGCTGCGCTGCGGCTTTTGACCTCGGCGCGTTCAAACCCGTCAACGCCCTGCTCGCCGCACTCGTCGCCATCCTCCTGCAGGTGGGAGTGAACTATGCCAACGACTATTCCGACGGAATCCGCGGCACGGACAACGACCGCGTCGGCCCGCTGAGGTTGACGGCTTCCGGGGCCGCGAAGCCGCGGCAGGTGAAGTGGGCGGCCTTCGGATGTTTCGCGCTGGCGATGCTCGCTGGAATCGCACTGATTGTGCTCTCCCAGGCGTGGTTCCTGCTGCTCGTGGGCCTCGGCTGCGTAGCCGCTGCGTGGGGCTACACGGGCGGGCTCAATCCCTATGGCTACATGGGCTTGGGCGACCTGTTTGTCTTCGTCTTCTTTGGACTGGTCGCTACCCTCGGAACCACCTACACGCAGGCAGGTCAACTGAGCGGCCCGGCATGGGTCGGTGCGGTCTGCACGGGAATCATTGCCATGGCGCTGCTGATGGCCAACAACGTGCGGGACATTCCCACCGACCGGGAAGCCGGCAAGCTTACCCTCGCTGTCCGTCTCGGCGATACCGCCGCCCGTATCAGCTATGTGATGATGCTCGCGGTGGCCCTGCTGCTGCCGCTGCTCCTGGTCTACGACTACCCGTGGGTGCTGCTGGTGCTGCTCCTCATCCCTCTGTGCCTGATGCCGAGCTGGCTGATGCTCAAGGGCAAAAAGCGCCGCAGCCTCATTCCGGTCCTGAAGCAGACGAGCATCATCAACCTCGGCTTCAGCGTGGTCTTCGGCGCCGGTGTGGTGCTCTCGGGAGTGCTGGCCTAGCTTTGAGCGGCCGGGCTACGCCTCCACGGCGGAGCTAGGGCTTGCGGCGGTCGGAATTCACCGGGGTGTTGGGATCCAGGCTGTCCTCGGCGTCCGCATCACGCAATTCACTGGCTGAACGGACCGGCGGAGCTCCGTCACGGAAACGGCGCTGCAGGGAGGACGCGGCACGATTGCGCATCTCGCGGAAGAACAGGTATGTGACGCACCACGCCAGAATTGCACCGGCTATCACCGAGAAGATCGCGCCCAGACCCAAGGAATAGCAGATCACGGAGAACACCGCGACGAAGCCGAGGCGCAGAGCGGTGAATTTTAGGAAAGGCACGTCTCAAGTTTACTCGCCTACAATTGATGCATGCCCCGCCTGCTGCTGCTCCTCGTGATCCTGGGGATCGCCGTCATCATTTACGCGCTGTTCGACTGCATCATGAGCCGGGCAGAATCGGTGCGCAGCATTTCGAAACCCGCCTGGTTCTTCACCATCCTCCTCGTCCCCCTTCTGGGCGCCGGCCTCTGGTTCCTCTTCGGTCGGCCGGGCAGGGACGACCGCCCAGCCCAGCGCCAGAAGCGGGGCCCCACGGCACCGGATGATGATCCCCAGTTTCTGCGAGACCTCGAGGTCAGGCGTCGCCAGGAAGCCCGCGAGGCCGAACAGCGAAAGCGCGACGCTGAGGAACGTGCACGCGAAGCGGAGAAGAAGAAGAACGACGAGGGCACGGCCAGCGACGGCAAGACCGCCTAGGCCGGTACGTAGGCGGTCTTGCGTAGCGCTCAGGCAAAGCCTTGTGGGCTACCTGACACGGCTGCGGGTTGATGTTCCCTGACAGCCGCGGCACAGTGTTCCCGAGATGGTGTCCCGTTTCCACTTCCATGTCACCTATTTGACGGTCTGTGCAAAGATTTGCACAACAGCCCTTGGTCTGGATAGTCAGAATGACTACGCTGAATGAAATCCTTCCGACAATAGTGGTCAATCTGACCAGCCCCCACCTGGAGAGCTCCGCAGACCGATGAACAAGGAACCGCGCCACACCAGAGATGCCATTGACCGGGCTGTGCTCGAGGCACTCGACGCCGAGCCTCGGATGACCATTCTCGCGATCGCCCAGCGGACGGGCCTGGCCCGAGGCACCGTCCAGGCCCGCCTCGACCGATTCGAGCGTGAAAGAGTCCTCAGGCCGCACAAC
The DNA here is from genome assembly GCF_055657625.1 of Arthrobacter sp. KKT183. NCBI lineage: Bacteria > Bacillati > Actinomycetota > Actinomycetes > Micrococcales > Micrococcaceae > Arthrobacter > Arthrobacter sp. KKT183. Next base: position 2,796,532 of record NZ_CM145770.1, read on the forward strand.
GTACGGATTGATCCGGAGGCACTGGGCATGGGAATTTCCGCGCATGTCGCTGCCGAGCTGGATCAGCACCGCATAGACCTCGCTGTTGAGGGACTGCGCGCCATTCCAGAGGTCATCGAATGCCTTGCGCCTGCCGGCGAGACAGACCTGCTGTGCCGCGTGGTGGCCCGGGACCCTGACGATCTCTACCGGGTGTCCGAGGAAATCCGCCTGTGTCCGGGAATCCTGCGGACCAGGACCAGCATGTTCCTGCGCCAACCGATTCCCTACCGGATGGCGCCCCTGCTGAGGGCGATCGCGGGTTAGCAGGCATCCTCCCGCCATTGTGCGGTAAACACTCCGCGGGCAGTGGGCGCCGGCCTCCGCAATCGTCGGTCAACCATTCGGTTGATGTCGCTGTCGCCCGGCGCGGCTAGGGTTGCTGTATGCGAGACCCCGCGAGCACGGCCGGATACATGGCCGCTCCAACCGTCCTGCGGATGCTCCGGATCACCCTTCACGCCGGTTTCCTGGCACTGCTTCTGGTGGGAGTGGCGGCGACCGCAAGTTCCGAACCCGGCCCGGCAGTCGTGTATCCGGTTCTTCTCTTCTCCCTGTGCCTCGGCGGACTGTACCTGGCCGGAACCATCAGCGAGAAGCGGGCCGCCAAGCGGCAGGTGGTGCCGCCGTCGTCGTCGCATGGAACCCGCTACGCCCGGTTCTGGCTGGCCGGAGTCACCGGGCTCTGGATTGTCCTCATGGTGCTCAGTGCCGACTTCTCCTGGCTGGCATTCGCCCTCTTCTTCCTGCACCTGCACCTGCTCAGCACCAGGCATGCAGTGGTTGCGATCGTCCTCCTGACCGGCGTCGTCATTGCGGCCCAGTGGAGCCGCGAGGGAGAGCTCCAGGCGCCGATGATCCTCGGTCCGACGTTCGGTGCGGTCTTCGCGGTAGTCATGACGATCGTCTACCAGAGCCTCTACCTGGAGGGCGTCAACCAGCGGCAGGCGCTCGAGGAGCTCCGGCGCACCCGTTCTGAGCTTGCACGGACGCAGCACCAGGCCGGAGTGCTCACTGAACGGGAGCGTCTGGCCCGGGAAATCCATGACACGCTGGCGCAGGGCCTGTCCAGCATTGTCCTCATCTCACGTGCAGCCGAAGCCTCACTCGAAGCCGGGGCAACGGATACGACGCGGGAACGCATTCGCACGGTGCAGCAGGCGGCGTCCGACAATCTTGCGGACGCGCGCCGCTTTGTGCGCGGGTTGAGTGCGGCTGAAGGTGATCCCGAATTCCTCGTCGGCAGCCTGCGCAGAACCTGCGCAAGCGTCGAACAGCAGGCAGCAGCCCAGGGCACCAGCCTGCGTTGCCGGTTTGAGATTGACGGCACACCCGTCCGGATGCCGGCTCCGTACGAGGTTGCTCTCCTGCGTGCCGCGCAATCGGCTCTGTCCAACGCCCTGCAGCACTCAGGGGCGGGCACCGCCGTCGTCACGCTCACCTTCGTGGGCTCAGAGGTAACGCTCGACATCTACGACAACGGCAGGGGGTTCAATGTGGATGGTGCACTTGAGTCTGCGATGAAGCGGACAGATGGAACCGGATTCGGGCTGAGGGCCCTGCGGGAGCGGATCAGCGCCTTGGGCGGAGTTCTTGACATCGAATCCGAGGCAGGTGAGGGCACCGTCGTCGGCATCCGTTTGCCCCTGCTGCCGTTTGATGACGGGACAGCGGATGACTGAGATCCGCGTACTTCTGGTGGACGACCATCCGGTTGTCCGGGCCGGCCTGAGGGCAATGCTCAACGACTTCGACGGCGTCTTCGTGGCCGGAGATGTGGCTGACGGCGCTGCCGCCCTGGCAGAAGTACAAAAACGCGCGGCCCTCGGTCACCCGGTGGATGTTGTCCTCATGGACCTCCAGATGGGCGAAGGCATGGACGGAGTCACGGCGACGCGGAGCATCCGCGCGCTGGCTGACCCGCCGCAGGTGCTGATCCTGACCACTTATGACACCGACGCGGACATCATCGCTGCTGTGGAGGCCGGAGCCGGCGGATATCTGCTGAAAGACGCTCCGCCGGAAGAAATCCGTCGAGCGGTGCAGTCCGCGGCCCGCGGACAGACAGCGCTCGCACCGGAAGTAGCCGCGCGTCTGATGGGCCGCATCTCAAGCCCGACGACGTCCCTGAGCGCCCGCGAGATCCAGCTGTTGGAACTCCTTGCCACCGGCATGCCGAACCGGCGTATTGCCAAAGAGCTGTTCATCAGCGAGGCAACCGTGAAGACGCATCTGGTCCATATCTACGACAAGCTCGGCGTGGACAACCGCACCGCCGCCATATCAACGGCGAGGCAGCAACGCATCATCAGGAGCTGAAGGCGTAACTTCGCGTTGGATCAGACTCCGGCGTAGCTGTGCAGTCCCGAGAAGTAGATGTTGACGATCGTGAAGTTGAAGACGATGCACAGGTAGCCGACAATCGAGAGCCAGGCCGCCCTTGTCCCGGTCCAGCCACGGGTTGCCCGGGCGTGGAGGTAACCGGCGTAGACCACCCAGATCACAAAGGTCCAGACTTCCTTGGTGTCCCAGCCCCAGTACCGGCCCCAGGCCTTCTCCGCCCAGATTGCGCCCGCCATGAGGGTGAAGGTCCACAGCACGAACGCGATCGCGTTGATCCGGTAGGAGAGATTCTCCAGGCTCAGCGCGGAGGGAACCAGCCGCATGAACGGCAGCCGGTCTTCACCGCCGGAGGCGAGACGTGCAACCCGGCTGGCCTGGATCAGCTGAAGTACGGACATCGCGAAGGTCAGGGTGAAAAGGGCGGAGGCAGCAACGGCCACGGACACGTGGATGATGAGCCAGTAGCTCTGCAGCGCAGGCACCAGGTTAGCCACCGGCGTCGGAAATCCAATGGTGGCCGCGCACAGCATGACTACCACGAGGCCAATCACGAAGGTTCCGAGGAAGCGCAGGTCCTTGCGGGTGAGCACCAACAGGAAGACGACGGCGACCACCAGCCCGCCGGTGGTGCAGAACTCGTACATATTGCCCCACGGCACGCGGCCAGCGGCAACGCCGCGGGTGACAACAGCTACTGCATGGATCACCGCAGCAACGATGGTGAGCGCGACGGCGATGCGGGCGGCGGAGCGTCGCTCTCCCTGATAGTCCATGGCGTCGTCGGCGGTTGAGCCCGTTGGAGCGCCGTCAGCGGATGCCTTTCCGCGCTTGCCTCCGGCCACGGCGCCAGCAAGCACCAGCTCCCGGTCCTTGGCGGATTCCGCGAGACCGGCTTCAATCTCGCGGATGCGCCGGCTGCTCTTGACGAGGTCCCAGGTGAACGCGAGGAATCCCACTGTGTACGCCAGGGCAGCGAGCAGCATGAAGAGCTCGCTGTACTGTCCCAGGGTCTGGTTTATGTTCTGCATCAGTTGTCCTTACCGCTTCCGGGCGCTGACGCCCCCGCGTGCGCTGTCTCATTCTCGTCGTCTTCGGTGCTGTCTGCCAGCCAGCGTTGCCGGAGCAGTTTTTCGATCGCTGCCCCTTCGCCCGCCAGACGGTGGTCTTCACCGCGCGCCAGCAAGCCGTACTCGACCGTGATGCTGCCGTCAGTGCGTGTGCCGGTGGCAATCCAGACCCTGCGTCGGCCGATGAACAGGGACGCGCTGAGCCCGGCAAGCGCAAGCGAGGAAAACACCAGGGCGCCCAGCTCAGCCGGGTCATGCGTGATGTCCAGGGCTGCATAGCGGCGCAGCCCGTCGAAGGTGATGGAGCCCTTGCCATCGGGCAGTTCGAACGTTTCCCCGGCGTCGAGCACAATGCCGCCCGCCTCGCTGTTCCGGCTGTTCAGCTCGGTCAGGGTGTCCGTGTCCAGAACGTAGACGTTCTGCGGATTTCCGTCGTCGAGTCCGAGGTCACCGTAGTAGGAATTGAGGTTCAGCTGCGGAAGGAAGGGGTCCGGGTCGCGGGAGAAGGAGACGCCGTTCTCGTCTACTGCTGCGGTGGGCAGGAAGAACCCGACAAAACCGAGCTGGTTCGGCTGTGCGTCCGGTACTTTCAGCACGATGAGGGAGGTGAAGAGTCCGTCCTGTGGAATGGACACAACAGGTCCCTGGTGCGCAATGTTGCCCTCGCCGTCACGCACCGTAATGACGGGGGCGTAGCCATTGCCTACCAGGTACACGCTGGTGCCGCCGATGGTCAGCGGTTCATTGACCTTCAGGATCTGCTCTTCCGGTTCAGCCCCCGGAGCGGTCCTGGTGGTCATGGTGGCGGTGAAGTCGATGGGCTGGCCGTAATGCGTGAGCTGCCGGTCAAACTGCACCTCGAAGTCCTCGAGCGTGATCGAATACGGGTCCAGGTTGTCTTCGGAGAAGTTGGTGCCCGGCGTGAAGGAGTCATAACCCACCAGCGTGTTCACGAAGGTCTCACCCTCGATCAGGATTTTCTGCCCCCGGTATCCGAACAGCCCGCCAACGGCAACGGAAACCAGCACGCCGATGAGGGACACGTGGAACACCAAGTTCCCGAGCTCCTTCAGGAATCCCCGCTCTGCGCCGACGGAGGGTCGCGCACTGTTTTCATCTCGCACATCCACCCGGTAGCCGCGCTTCTTCAGCACAGCTGCGGCGTCGACGACGGCGGCACCCGCCGAGACGGGCCGCTCCCCTCCCTGGCCGCTGGGCTGGGACTGTTGCGCGGCCGGCAGGACGAATGTCCCGTGAGCGGGCATCCGCGAGAGCCTGCTCGGAGTCCGGGGCGGCTTCGACCGCCAGGCACGGCCGTGGACCATCGCGCGCGGGATGACGCACCCGATCAGTGAGATGAACAGGAGCAGGTAGATCGCTGAGAACCAGACGGACGAGTAGACATCGAACAACTGGAACCAGTCCAGAATGGGTCCGGTCTCCGGATTGTCCTGAATGTACTGGGTGACGACTGCCGGGTTTGCCGGGCGTTGCGGGAAGAGCGAACCGGGCACGGCGGCGACCGCCAGCAGGAGCAGCAGGAAGAGGGCTGTACGCATACTCGTCAGCTGAGTCCACATCCAGCGCACGGTGCCGAGGAATCCAAGAGCGGGCAGCGCGACGCCGTCTTCTCGCTCCTTCGTTGCCATGGAGTCTTCCTTTGGTTTAGCCATCAGTTGTTCAGATCGGTAACGTCACGCCGCCGAGCCACTGCTGAAGCTCGTTGATCCACAGGTTCCAGACACCGGACGCCATGAGCACGCCGACCAGTATCAACATTCCGCCGCCGGTTCGCTGCAGCAGCAGCCGGTGGCGTCGGAAGAATTTCATGGCTCCCATCCCCCGCCGCAGTCCGAGCGCGATCAGCAGGAAGGGCAGTCCCAGGCCCAGGCAGTACACGAAGGTGAGGAGCGCGCCTTTGGCGGCACTGGCGCCGTCGTTGGAGAAAGCCAGCAGTTGCACGGCTGAGAGCGTGGGCCCGATGCAGGGCGCCCAGCCAAGACCGAAGGTGAGGCCCAGCAGCGGCGCACCCCAGAGGCCGCTCGGTACGCGGGCGTGGAGCTTCCGGTCCTGTTGGAACCAGGAGAATCCGCCCATGAAGACGATGCCGAGCACAATCACCACGAGTCCGAAGATCCGGATCAGCCACTCCTGCGAGCCTGCCAGCCAGGCTCCCAGCTGACCGAAAAGCGCTCCGTACGCCATGAACACTGCGGAGAACCCGACGACGAACAGCCCGATTCCCGCGACCATCCGTCCACGCTTCTGCTGCTCCAGATCCACACCGGTGAGTCCGCTGACGTAGCCGAGGTAGCCGGGCACCAGCGGCAGCACACACGGTGATACGAAGGACACCAGGCCTGCGAGCAGCGCCACGGGCAGAGCAAGGAGCATTGAACCGTTCAGGACCGTATCGGCAAAGGCATTCCCGGCCGGCGCGAGGGCCATAGCGGCACCGAGTGGGAGGGAAGCGGACACAGCCACTACTCGGCCAGCGCGGAGTCAATGAGTGCGCTGAGGGTTCCCTTGTCGGCCAGGCCCAGTATGCGGGCCGAAACGCGGCCCTCCTTGTCAAGCACGAGAGTTGTCGGCACAGCCTGCGGCGGGACGTGGCTGGTCATCGCCAGGAGGACCCCGCCGTCGGAATCGTTGAAGCTGGGGTAGGGAATGCCGAAGTTGCGCTCGAAGGCCTCGGCGTTCTCCTTGCTGTCCCTGATGTTGACGCCGTAGAACTGCACATCCTCCGACTGGTACTCCTCATGCAGCGCAACGAGGTCCGGAGCCTCTTCCCGGCAGGGTGCGCACGCTGCGTACCAGAAGTTCAGTACCGTCACCTCTCCTGGCCACGCGGATGAGGAAACAGTTTCGCCGTTGTAGAGGGTCCCCTCGATCTGGACGGGTTCACCGCGTTCGGCAACGGCGTACTCGGTGACGGAACCGTCGCCGGCAATGTAATTCTTGTTGCTGCCCTCGGCCGCTTGCTGGGCCAGCGGGTCCTGTGCAGCACAGCCAGAAAGGACAACGACGGCGGCAATCGCCGACGCGGCAAGGCACATCAGTGCGCGGCCTGGCCGGCGGCGCGGGGCGGCTTCAGTTTGAGTCACAACGGCTTCCACGAGTTCTACAACGTGTAGTAATTGTATTACGCTCCCGGGATGTTCTTCGCGCGCGGCAATAGATCAGCACAGGGCTCCTCATACCGCACGCCAGTGAGCTGGTCGCCGTCGAAATAGAGGGAGGTTACGGAGCTCAACGTGCATTTACGCTGGCGCGGATCATGCCACAACCGCCGGTTCTCGGCTGCCAGCCGCGCAACCCAGATGGGCAGCTGATGGCTGACCATGATCGCCTCGGCGTCCTTGCCGCCGGAAGCTTCCAACGCCGCGCGCCGCGCATCATGGACAGCGGACATGACGCGCTCAACCTGGGCACTGTACGGCTCACCCCAGGATGGAGTGAACGGGTTTCGCAGGGACTTCCAGTGCCGGGGGTGCTTGATCTGCTGGGCGACCTGCGCCATCCCCTCGAACCGGTTCTCCGCCTCGATGATGCGCTCATCGGTTACAACGGTGAGGCCGAGCTCACGAGCTGTCGGTTCAGCGGTCTCCTGTGCGCGCGTGAGGGGTGAGGCGACGAGATGCACGATGTCGGCGCCGTCGTTCCTGCGCTCCGCAAAGTAGCCCGCAACCCGCTCGGCCATCTCACGACCGAGCTCTGACAGATGGAACTCGGGCAGGCGGCCATAGAGGATCCCGTCCGGGTTGTGGACTTCGCCGTGGCGCACGAGGTGAACGGTGGCTGAGGGCATGTCATCAAGTTTCGCATCCCTCGCGCCAGAGGGCTAAATCGGCCGGCGACTGGTTGTCGGAAGAGGCGGTAGAGAAAAATATTTGAAGATTGAAGCAATCTCTGGAATAAAAGATGCAAATGCATGTTTATTAGAGGTACACGCTCGTTCGGTCGCCTCGGCCGCACACCAACCCAAAGCACGACAGATCAGGAGAAACATCATGGCTATCCCCACCGGACTCACTCAGGGCACCTGGAACTTCGACGGCTCGCACAGCGAAGTGGGCTTCAGCGTCCGCCACGCCGGGATCAGCAAGGTACGCGGGAACTTCGACACCGTCGACGCCACCCTGCAGGTTGGATCCTCACTCGAGGATTCGCAGGTCACCGCAACCATCAAGACCGAATCCTTCAACTCGAACGATGAGAACCGCGACGCCCACGTTCGCGGCGGCGACTTCTTCGACGCTGAGCAGTTCCCCGAGATGACTTTCGTGTCCAAGCGGGTCGAAGGCGCCGGCGAGACCTACAAGCTGATCGGCGACCTGACCATCCGCGGGATCACCAAGGAAGTTTCCATCGATACCGAGTTCAACGGTGTTGCTGTTGACCCCTTCGGTGCCACCCGCGCTGGATTCTCCGGCCAAACGGTCATCTCCCGCAAGGAATTCGGCCTGACCTGGAACGCAGCTCTTGAGGCCGGCGGTGTTTTGGTGGGCGACAAGGTGACCATCAACCTTGACGCCGCTTTCGTGGCACCCTCGGCCAACTAGGCTCTTTGCTCACGAATCCCTTCGAGGGGGCGTGCCGGCTTTCCGGCACGCCCCCTCGTTTCTTCTGTCCTGAAAGCCCGACGGCGAAAGCTTGACGGCGGTACGCTGAGCGCATGAGTACGCCATCACACGATCCTTCAGAACGCGATCCGCACCAGCTCTCCGGAACTGAGTCACTCAATCCCAATGAGCCCGGACCAACACAGAACTCCGGTGCGGGCCTCTCCCCCGAACCGCAGAAACCTGCATCTCCATACTCCTACCAGTCGGCCCAGCCCGCAGGGTATGCCTACCCGAGTGCAGCCCGCATGCCTGAACAGGCGCGGCCGCCCCTCCCCAAGGAAGTCAATCTGGCTTTTTGGCTGATCATCGCCGCTGGGGTTCTCAACTTCATCACCACCCTGATGGGATCAGGCACCACGGGTGGGCCGGCGGGAGCAGCTGCAATCGGTGTCGGCATCGGGATCGTTGTCGGCATCCTTACCACCGGCGTATACGTACTGCTGGCCGTCTTCATCCGCAAGGGACACAACTGGGCACGCATAACCGCCACTGTTCTTGCGGGTATTTCGGTTCTGCTCATGATCATGAGTTGGGTGACGCTCGCCGCGCTGCAGGGCAACGCTGAAGTCCAGGCGCAGCTGGGTGGGGAAAGCCTGCAGCCAAGCGGATTCTCCATCGCGCTGAACGTGCTCGTGGTGCTGCTTGGCGTCGCCGGAGTTGTGCTGTGCTGGCTCAAGCCGTCCAACGCCTACTTCAAGCGGCAGCAAATCACGCACTAGCGCGCAGAAGCTTGCTGGACCGGCCCTACTGGGCCGCGCGGGCGCTGGAACCGGCATCAAGATCCGGATCCTGCGCCCGCTGTGCGTGGTAAGCGAGGATCTGCAGCTCCGTGGCCATGTCCACCTTGCGCAGCTGCACCCGGTCAGGAACCTGCAGCACTACCGGCGCGAAACTCAGGATGCTTGTCACCCCGGCCGCAACAAGTTCATCGCACAACTGCTGTGCAACGCCCGCTGGTACCGCGAGAACAGCCATATTGGCGCGCGTCCTGTGAAGCACGGTTGCCAGATCCTCCACTGGGCTGACGCGCAGCCAGCCGACCTCCGTACCGACGATCATCTGATCTGCGTCGAACAGCGCGACCACCTCGAAGCCCCGCGACTGGAACCCCGAGTACCCGGCGAGCGCACGCCCGAGGTTTCCGGCTCCGACGATGGCCACCCGCCAGTCCTGGGTCAGTCCCAGGGCTGTGGAGATCTGGCTGTTCAGGTACTGGACGTCGTAGCCGACACCCCGCGTGCCGTAGGAACCCAGGTAGGAGAGGTCCTTGCGGAGCATGGGCGAATTCACGCCCGCCGCGTCTGCCAGTTCCTCCGAAGACACTCGTTCAATCCCCTCCGCCAGAAGGGAGTTGAGGGCGCGCAGATAAATGGTCAGGCGGGCGAGCGATGCAGGCGGAATTTGCCTGCCCTGCTGATCGCTCGCGGCGGACCGTAATCCGGGAAGCTCCGACATGGTCACTGGTTCATCTCTCCGTTATTTGTTCGCCGGCGGCCTGAACTGCTCCGCCCGCCCGCCGGAGGATGACGGCGGGATAGTCCCACTTTAGGTCCCTGGTGGAAGCCCTCAAAGTCAGGAGGGCGCTGAGCACAACGGCTCAGATGAGTAGCCTGCGCAGGCGCGCTTCGTCGATTGTCCAGAAGTCCCGCTGGACCCCGTCGAGAAGCAGAACCGGCACCTCTTCCGAGAATCGTTCCAGCAGATCGGCGTGATCGGCAATCGACTCTTCCCGCCAAAGCACGCCCAGTTCGGCAGCCACGCGGCTCACTGTCTCCCGGGCGGCGTGACAGAGGTGGCAGTCCGGCCTCGTCACCAACACGAGGCCCGTGCTCCATTCCGCGACAGGCGGTTGGGTCTGCTGAGTCATGGTCCACAAGCTTACTGGCCGCGGGCTCCGTGCAGGTCGCCATTACGGAACGCCCTCGAAGCGTGAAAAATCGGCTGGTTGCTGTGGGTGTCCGCGGACACGCTGAACGCCAACCAGTGATTAGACTCGTGCTATGTCCGCAGCCAGCCTCCGACCCGCAGTCGAGCCCGGGTCTTCCACGGAGACTGTGCCTGCCGAATCTTCTCCGCTGGGCGGACCGGCCGGGGAAGCAGCATTTTTCGACGTCGACAACACGATGATGCGCGGCGCCAGTCTCTTCCATGTGGCGCGCAAGATGTACCAGCGGCGGGCTTTCACGCTTCGTTTTGCCGCAGGGCTGGCCTGGAAACAGCTGCGCTTCGTGATGCGCGGCGAGAACATGACCGACATCCATGCTGTCCGTGATGCCGCTCTTGCCTTCGCTATCGGCATTGCGCATGAAGATGTGCTGGCCCTTGGCGAAGAAGTCTATGACGAAATGATCGCGTCGAAGATCTGGCCGGGAGCGCGTGCCCTCGCGGAACAGCACCTCCGCAACGGGCGCCGCGTCTGGTTGGTCACGGGCACTCCCGTCGAAGTGGCCAGCGTGATCGCCAACCGGCTTGGGCTCACGGGTGCACTCGGCACTGTGGGAGAGGTCTCTGAGGGCTTCTACACAGGCAAGCTCGTGGGTGAGTTCCTCCACGGGCCGGCAAAGGCCACGGCCGTCAACGAACTTGCCGGGAAAGAGGGCCTGGACCTGTCCCGCTGCTGGGCGTACAGCGATTCCTACAACGATGTGCCACTGCTCAGCATTGTTGGCCACCCGGTCGCTATCAACCCTGACCATCGCCTTCGCAAGCACGCCCGTGACTCCAACTGGCCAATCTATGATTTTCGAAGCGGCCGCCGTGCGGCAACATTGGGGCTCAAGGCAGCAACGGGAGCCGGTGCGATCTACGGCCTGTGGCGCGGCTTCACCCGCATGAGAGGCTAGTCCTTAAATGCAAAACCGGTCCGCCTCACTGGCGGACCGGATGCGATGCTACTTCTTGTTGCGGCGCTGGTGGCGGGTCTTGCGAAGCAGTTTGCGGTGCTTCTTCTTCGCCATCCGCTTGCGGCGCTTCTTGATTACTGAACCCATAGAGTCCTCACAAACTATTCATTCCGGTTCCGGACAACCTCTACCGCATGAACTGCGGCAGGGGCGTTCGAATCTGACAAAAGACGCACATCGCGGTGACGTACATCATGCGGCCGCACATACGACCGTCTACGCAAAACGCTTCTTAACAGAGTACCCGCTCAGACCGGTCTTCCTGACCGGCACCATCCGCGACCCTAGCCTGTACCCGACTCACCCTCCACGGATGCGGAGCGCAGATACTGTTGCACAGCGGATTCGGGCACCCGGTAGGAACGCCCGAACTGAACCGCCGGCATGTCCCCTGAGTGCACCAGCCGGTATACGGTCATCTTCGATACCCGCATCACTTCGGCAACTTCCGCAACTGTCAGGAAGCGCACGTCGGAGAAGTTGCTGCCGCTCGCCATCTCACCACTGTCCTTTTCTCTGGAGCTAACCCTGAGATGGGCGCCCACCGCACTTGATGGAACGCCGGACGGCGTGTCGCCTTGAGACCTGAGGATTATCCGTCTAAGGAGATACTCTAGTGGTTCCTGTGACCAAAGTGAAAGCACGCCACGGTCACGAAACGCCACCCTGACGACGACGGCGCGAACCTCTCGCGAGATCGCCAAGCACCGATGCCGTAACACCCCAGCCCATGCAGGCGTCGGTCACGCTCTGGCCGTAGGCAAGTCTGCCTCCAGCTGTCACATCAAGTTTCTGCGCGCCCTCTACGAGGAAACTTTCCAGCATGACGCCGGCTATGGTGCCGGAACCGGATACTGCATCCGCAAGTTCCCGGGCGACGTCCGCCTGCCGCCGATGGTCCTTGCCACTATTCGCATGGCTGGCATCCACGATAAGGCGCTGGTTCTGACCTGCCGCAGCAAGCGCGGCAGAGGCGTGCGCAATGTGGGCGGGGCTGTAGTTCGGGCCGTCGGATCCGCCGCGAAGGATCAAATGGGTGTCCGGGTTTCCGGTGGTCGAGACGAGGGCTGCGCGTCCGCCCTCATCGACCCCCAGGAAGGTCTGCGGTGCACCTGCGGCAGCGCAGGCGTCGAGTGCCACCCTGACGCCACCGTCGGTTCCGTTCTTGAACCCCACGGGCATGGACAGGCCGGAGGACAGCTGGCGGTGGATCTGGCTCTCGGTGGTCCGGGCGCCGATTGCACCCCAGCTGATCAGGTCCGCAATGTATTGGGGGCTGATCGGCTCGAGGAACTCGGTGCCAAGTGGAAGTCCCAGGGCGGCAACCTCTTGAAGGAACCTACGGGCCGTTCGCAGGCCGGCGGCAATATCATGGCTCCCATCCAGGTGCGGGTCATTGATCAACCCTTTCCAACCCACCGTGGTGCGGGGCTTTTCGAAGTATGCCCGCATAACCACCAGCAAATCTTCGCGGTGCATTTGCGCGGCGTCAGCCAGCATGCGCGCGTACTCGATACCGGCGTCGGGGTCATGGATTGAGCAGGGACCGACGATGACGAGCAGGCGATCATCCACGCCATTGAGGACTGCCCGGATTTCTTCGCGCGAGCGGCGGATTGATGCTGCAACGTCGGAACTGACAGGGAGTTCAGCGAGAACTGCGGCGGGCGTGGGCAGCGGATCAATGCTGCGGACATTGAGATTGGAAGAGGCTGAAGTAAGGGTTTTCATGGTCCCAGCTTTCGAAGGTGGTTCTCCGGCGGGGCTGTCCTACAGAACCCGCCGTGGAAACGACGAAGGGCAGGAAACGTGTCCTGCCCTATTGGCTCTGAAGGTGTTGGTCAGCGTGTCAGGCCGCAGGCTCCTCCAGAGCCAACGCAAAATACGCATACCAACGGGTTGTCATGAAACGAGGTTAGACGGCGCCAGCTGAATTGTGAACTTTGGTATCGGTATGTGACGGCTGACGCTGAAAGTTCTCCAACGCTGAAAGTTTCCCACATCCCCTTTCTTTCGAAAATATATTCTAATAGAATGAAGTATGAGCCTGACAGCCGCACTCGACGCCCTCCCCGGCGAACGGCTGCGCGCTCTCCCAGCCTTCGGATTCGATGATCCGGCCGGTTGCTCCGAACCTTCGATCAGCGAGCTGAAGCAGCTCCTTGCCGCGTACACCTCGCGTTTGGTGGCCGAGTTCGCGGGAATGGGACAGGATAAACTCGCCGAGCATTTGACCGGAATCGAGGATCTGTCCCGGACGGTCGAGTACCTTCAGCTCGTTGCGGCAACGGCAGTGGATCGCAGCAGCGCCGCAGCGGGCGGCAAGCCCACCGACACCAACAACACCACGACCGACGACGACGGGACCCCCACCGGTGGTGGTGTCGGTTTCGCGTTCGGTTTGTCCGGTCAGTCCGGTGGGCGTTCGGCCTACCGGTGCACCGCCGGATACCTGCAGGACCGGCTACGGATCAGCAGAAGCGAAGCCAACCGCCGGCTCCGCCTCGGCGCGAAACTCATCCCCCGCACCACACTCACCGGAGAACCCCTACCCGCCGCCTGTGCACACCTCGCAGCGGCGGTCTCAGCCGGAGTGGTGTCCGGCAAAGCAGCCACCATGATCAGCAGCGCACTGGACCGCGCACAGTTCACCACCGAACCAGCCGTGCTCAACACGATCGAAGCCCAACTCACCGCCAGCGCCACCCGCTTCGATCCCGATTTCCTCACCAAACTCATCGGCCGCGTCGAAGCACACCTGGACCCCGGCGGACCGGAACCGAGCGAGAAGGAACTCACCGCCCGCCAAGGCGTATTCCTCCGCGGCAAAAAACGCGGCCTCCACCTACTCGACATCGCCGCCACCGATGAACAATACGAATACCTCACCACCATCATGAACACCGCCACCAACCCCCGAACCACCAACCCCGGAGACAGCGGAAGCGACGCCAGCACCAGCGGCGGAGCGGGTGGCGACGGCCACACCAGCGACAGCAGCACCAACGGCGAAGCGGGCGGCGAACAGTCCGAAGCACCCGCCGAGACCAGGACACGGGCACAGCTGCTCCTGGACGGACTCGTCGGAGTCTGCCAGATAGCCTTGGCCACCGACAAGCTACCCGCCACCGGCGGGCAGCGGCCGCAGGTACTCGTGACCATCGACTACCAAACACTCCTCGGCGGCCTCGAAACCCGCACCGGAGTGTTTTCCCCCGCCACCGGTACGTCCACCGGCACTTCTGCTGGCCCATCCGCCACCGGACCGTCGACCGGCGCCTCTTTCTCCTCAGCCGGCGGCGCTTCGCTCGCCTACACCGGGCCCGTCAACGCACGCACAGCCCGCAAAATCGCCTGCGACGCCGACATCATCCCGGTCGTCCTCGGCGGACAAGGCGAAATCCTCGACCTCGGCCGCACACAACGGCTCTTCACAGCCAAACAACGCAAAGCCCTCATCGCCCGAGACCAAGGCTGCGCCTTCCCCACCTGCACCATGCCCGCCCACTGGACCGAAGCCCACCACATCCAACCCTGGTCACACGGCGGAACCACCAGCACCGACAACGGAATACTTCTGTGCAGCCACCACCACCATCTGATCCATCAAAACGAATGGACCATCCAGATACGGGACCGCCTCCCCTGGTTCATCCCACCCCCACACCTCGACCCACACCAACAACCCCAACGCAACCACTACTGGACACTCTGCTGAACAAATCGCGCGCACTTAGCCGGACGTCTCAGGCAGCAGGGACAGCTGAAACGACTAGTGCCGGCGAGCCCAAATCCCCGCGCCCTGAACAGTCAGCAGGTAAGCAGAAGGCCGTGGGCACGGAGCACCCACGGCGGCTACTCCTTGCGGCGGCGCAGCTTCGGAAACTGGGACAGAAGGTCGGCAGCGCGTTCGGCAGCTCTGCCGACGGTCCGCCCGAACGGTTGAGCGCCATCGATGGGAGTAACGCCCGGCCCTACTGAGACCAGCGCATCGAGTTCCGGTTCCAGGACGGCTGGCGGGAGCGAGGAGTTGACCTTCTGAGCGGGCAACTGGAACTCGGCAAGCCAGGAGGCAACGGTGAGCAATGGCTCCGGCTCGAGTGAATAAAAGCGCTTCTGGCCCTGCGCCCGCATGGTGACAAGCCCTGCTTCCCGCAGAACTTTGAGGTGCTTCGAAACTGTGGGCTGGCTCACTTCAAGCTCTAGCACCAACTCACCCACCGCTTTGTCCCCGTCCCGCAATGAGCCCAGAATCTGGCGGCGGGTGGCTTCGGCGATGACCCCGAACACATCATCCATGACCATCCCATTACCATATCCGTATATGTCGAAAGCGGCATCCCTCGGTTTCCCACAGGGGTTGCTGGCAGCAGCCGTGCGTCAGCCAACACCATCCAGAGGGTCAATCGAACCAGGTCAATCGAACCAGGGATCCAGCCCGTGAAGCGGAAATACGGCTTTGCGTGTTGCCATGATCGACCGGTCCAAATTCTCGTTTGGGTCAAACCCGGCTTCCCACGACTGCCACCAGGTGTCAGAGCCATCACCCATTAAGGAAGGTGCTTCGCGACCAAAGCGCTCGGCGACATACGTCCGCCACGGGGCGGGTACCGGCGTCGTCAGTGTGATGTCGGCACCGGCTGCCACCGCCGTAAGGAGGGTCCACGAGCGCGGCACAACCGAAGTGATGTTGTACCCGCCGCCACCGGTCGCGATCCAACGGCCGTCACAGTGCTGCGAGGCGAGATCGCGAACCGCTACCGCTGCGGCATGCTGGGCATCGACGGTGATGCGCAGGTTGGTGAGGGGATCGTCCACGTGACCGTCGCAACCGTGCTGACTGACGATCACCTCAGGCGCGAATGCGGCGGCCAGCTGCGGCACAACGGCATGGAACGCCCGCAGGAATCCGGAATCCCCGGTGGTAGTGGGCAGCGCGACATTGACCGCGTACCCGGAAGCCGACGCACCGCCGATCTCGTTTGGGAATCCCGTTCCCGGAAAAAGGCTCATGCCGGTCTCGTGAAGCGAGATGGTCATGACGCGTTTGTCATCCCAGAAAATCTCCTGGGTCCCATCTCCATGATGAGCATCGACGTCGATATAGAGCACGCGTTTCACACCGGCATCCAGCAGCCGTTGGACCGCTGCAGCGGCATCGTTGTAAATGCAGAACCCGCTTGCCCGGGCCCGGCCGGCATGATGCATTCCCCCGCCGAAGTTCACGGCATGCTGAACGGTGCCGGACAGGACTGCATCAGCTGCAGCAAGAGAACCGCCAACCAATCGGGCACTGGCGGAATGCATTCCGGCGAAGGCAGGAGTGTCGTCAGTTCCAAACCCCGATGTGCCATCGCAGGCCTCGGGATCCTCGTCCGCCGCCTTGACGGCTTGCACATACGAGGCGTCATGGACCGTCCGTAGACTGGCTTCATCGGCCACATCCGGAACCTCCACGGAAACCTGCGGAAGGTCGAACAAACCCAGCTCGCGAATGAGTCGGGCAGTCAGCTCAAGCCGCTGCGGATTCATGGGGTGATGGGCACCGAAGTTGTACGCGAGCATGGATTCGTCCCACACCACTCTCGTTGCAACGGCGGGAACGGAGCTACTGGCCACTCAAGCAGGCTACGCGATCCGGACCCGTCCTGCCCACGGCGCAGGAGTGGAAGTGATTTACTACTCGAAGGACTCAGCAGGAGAAACGGAGCGGATCAGCAAGCATGGCACGAACACACCCCTCCTGGTTAGGAGGGGAAGACCAGGTTCATCTGCAGCTGCTTGGCCGGGCACGCGACTTCATCGACAGCGTAGTAAACAGTTCACCGGCACGCGTTGCGCTGTTGGTCTTTGCCCTGGTTGTCCTCATTTTCACCGGATTACTCAGCCTCCCGTTCGCCAGCAGCACCGGCGAAGTCACTCCCCTGCACGACGCCATGTTTACAGCGGTCTCCGCAGTGTGCGTAGTGGGACTGACTGTGGTGTCCACGGCAGCCCACTGGTCGTTCTTCGGTCAGTTGATCATCCTCATCGGCATCTTCGTCGGCGGGCTCGGAACCCTCACCCTCGCCTCGCTCCTGGCACTGGTGGTCAGCAAGCGGCTCGGCGTCCGCGGCAAGTTACTCGCGCAATCCGCATTGAACAACGCCAGCCGCCTCGGTGAAGTGGGCACACTGCTGCGAATCGTCATCACCACCTCCGTCGTGGTGGAACTGGTGCTTGCGCTGGCCCTGATCCCGCGCTTCATAATCCTCGGCGAACCGTTCTGGCTAGCAGTCTGGCACGGATTCTTCTACGCCATCTCGGCTTTCAACAACGCCGGATTCACTCCGCACTCGGACGGCCTGGTGCCCTACGAAACCGATCTCTGGATCCTCATTCCGCTGATGATCGGTGTGTTCGTCGGAAGCCTCGGATTCCCGGTCATCCTCATCCTCGTCCAGTTCCGCCACCACGTCCGGAAGTGGAGCCTGCACACCAAGCTCACCATCAACGTGTCCCTCATCCTCGTGTTCGCCGGTATGGTGCTGTGGGGGCTGATGGAATGGTCCAATAGCCGAACCATCGGCGACCTGAGCGGCAGCGACAAGGTGATCAACGCGCTCTTTGCCTCGATTATGACCCGCTCCGGCGGCTTCAACCTGGTCGATCAGGGACAGATGGAGCCGACAACGATGCTCCTGACTGACGCCCTCATGTTTGCCGGAGGCGGGTCGGCCTCCACGGCTGGCGGCATCAAGGTCACAACCATCGCCGTCATGTTCCTCGCGATCCTCGCCGAAGCCCGCGGCGACTCGGACGTCAGCGCTTACGGACGGAAGATTCCGCAGGGCGCCATGAGGGTGGCCATCTCTGTCATCTTCACCGGCGCAACGATCGTGCTCATCGGCACGGGCCTGATCCTGTGGATCTCCGGAGAGGAGCTGAACCGGGTCCTCTTCGAGGTCATTTCTGCTTTCGCAACCTGCGGGCTCAGCACCAACCTCAGCGCCGAACTTCCACCGGAAGGAAAGTACGTGCTCTCGGCCCTCATGTTCGCCGGACGCCTCGGAACGATTACCGTTGCTTCTGCGCTTGCCCTGCGGCAGCGCAGCACGCTCTACCACTACCCCGAAGAGAGGCCGATCATTGGCTGACAGACCAGCACACAATGCGCCCGTACTCGTGATCGGGCTGGGACGATTCGGCTCAGCCACGGCGGAACAGTTGGTGAAGCAGGGCCGTGAGGTCCTTGCGATCGAGAAAGACCAGCAACTGGTTCAGAAGTGGTCGGGCACACTAACCCACGTGGTGGAGGCCGACGCCACCAATATCGACGCGCTTCGCCAGCTCGGCGCACAGGAGTTTCCCGCCGCCGTCGTCGGTGTGGGAACCTCCATTGAGGCAAGCGTCCTCATCACCGCCAATCTGGTGGACCTCAATATTGACAACCTCTGGGTCAAGGCCATCACACCCTCACACGGCAAGATACTGAAGCGCATCGGCGCCAATCACGTGATATACCCCGAAGCCGACGCCGGGCAGCGGGCCGCTCACCTCGTGGGCGGGCGGATGCTCGACTTCATCGAGTTCGACGACGGCTTTGCCATCGTGAAGATGTACCCGCCGAAAGAAACGCAGGGCTTCACCCTTGGCGAATCGGCGGTGCGCTCAAAGTACGGGATCACTGTGGTCGGTGTGAAGTCACCCGGTGAGGACTTCACCTACGCCCGGCCGGAAACTAAAGTGACCAGCCGCGACATGCTGATCGTCTCGGGACACGTGGACCTCCTCGAGCGCTTCGCCGCCCGCCCCTGAGTGCCTGCCTACCGCCCGTCCGGCTACCGCTGAACGATCAACCGCCGAGTTCACGGGTGATGGCAGCGGCACGCTCAGCTGCCGCCCGGGCGCCCGCAGCCACGATATCCGGCAGGCCCTGCTCATCGAAGGTGGCAATCGCGCGCTCCGTTGTTCCGTTCGGGCTGGTCACTGCCGTGCGTAGTGCCGTTGCGTCAGCACCCTCCTCCGCAAGCATGAATCCGGCACCGGCCACGGTCTCGGTAGCGAGCAGCTTCGCGAGTTCCTCATCGAGGCCGAGCTTGACCCCGGCGGCCGCCATTGCCTCGGCAAGGTAGAACGCGTACGCCGGCCCGGAGCCGCTCACCGCAGAAAGGGCATCGACCTGCTCTTCCGGGATCTCGACGACGGTGCCCGCGGCTCCCAGGACGGTGCGCGCCTGCTCCATGAGCTCGGGCGTCGCGCTGGTGCCGGCGGAAATGGACAGCACGCCGCGACCAAGACTCGACGGCGTGTTGGGCATGCTCCTGATGACCGGCTGGCCCTCCGGCAAAGCCGCCTCAAGCATGGCGAGGGAGATAGCAGCGGCAACACTGATCACCACCGTGCCCGGCTTCAGTGCCGGTGAGATTTCCCGTGCCAGGTCAAGGATGCCAACTGGCTTCACCCCCAGCAGTACGACGTCGGCCTTGGCCGCCGCTGTGCGGTTGGCATCCGGGTCCTTCACTGATGACAGAACGGACACGCCGTTCCTTCGGGAGAGATCGGCCGCCTTCTCAGGATTTCGTACAGTGGCGGTCACCTGCGCCGGAGAAAGCCCGGCGGCAAGCAAGCCCGCCAGAATTGCGCCATTCATGGAGCCGCAGCCTAGAAAGGAAATGTGCTGTGGGATGTTGATAGCCATCGGCCCATCGTGTCATGAGGAAGTGATTCCCAGCATCCTCACAGCCTGCATGGGGCTGAATATCCAGAAATAGCAGTACAGTCGTTATTACCTCATAAAGGTGCGAGTGATGAGACCGGGCTCTCCCTGGCTCGGTCTGTGCCGGTGAGCCGCAGCAGTGTTTCCCCCAATCACGCTGCGGCTCACCGGCACACTTTTTTGCTCACTCGACCGGCCCCGCGTTAATGTACTTGCGCTCAATGGGTCCCCAAACGCACATGGCCAACCCCAACAGAGGGCATGGGTTCATCCGCTTCAAACATGAGAGTGTCGAAGCGGCGGAGGATCAGGCCTTCCCTCAGCGCCCAGGGGCAGATATCCATCTCGGACACATTGAAGATTTCAAACGCTGCCTCAGCCACAAGCGCACCGGCAAGAACCTGTCGGGCCCGCAGCTCGGACACCCCGTCCAGGTTTGTCCGGTCCGCCGCTGACATTGCTTCCAGACGCTTCGCCCACAGTGCAAGATCCTGCAGACGCAGGGTACGGCGAACAAAGGGTCCGGCCGCCGACGGCGCAGCCCCGGCGATGCGGGCCAGGGATCGAAAGGTTTTCGACGTCCCGGCAACCAGATGCGGTGTACCGAGACGGGCGAAGCTGGCCGCCGGTTCCTTGAGGGTCTGCCGGATGTGCCTGCGCAGATTTTTGACGTCGAGGGGCGCAGGCGGGTCACCGGGCAGCCACTCACGTGTAAGGCGCCCCGCACCAAGTGGGACCGAGCGGGCAACTTCAGGAAGTTCGTCGCGGCCCATCGCCATTTCAAATGAACCCCCGCCGATGTCCAGGTTGAGGAGCGACCCAGTACTCCAGCCATACCAGCGCCGCACCGCCTGGAAGGTCATGGCCGCTTCCTGGTCACCGGAAAGCTCCTGCAGGACCACGGAGGTCTCCGCCTCAACGCGACGAAGCACGTCCTCGCCGTTCCCCGACTCGCGGATGGCCGAGGTGCAGAACGCGAGAAAATCCTCTGCGCGATGATCGGTTGCAAACGCACGAGCCTCGCGAATGAAACCGACCAGTTCCGCTTGCCCTTCGTCGCTGATCAGTCCCTCTGCGTCGAGGTAGCTCACCAACTGGAGCGGACGTTTGTGGGATGCATAGGGCACGGGCCGCGCCCCCGGATGAGCATCCACGAGAAGTAGATGCACTGTATTGGACCCGATATCGAGGACGCCTAGCCGCATACCCCCATTATGTCGCGCGCCGGTTCCGCCGGCTCAACCGTCAGCCGAGCCGGCGTCGGAGATTGGAACTACTTGCGTGCGGTGGCCTTGCGCTTCGCGGGTGCGCGGCCGCCGGACTTGCGCGGCGCCGGTCCCTTTGCCCGCTTCTCTGCCAGCAACGCCACAGCAGTTTCCCGGGTCAGCTCCTCGATGGCAGTGGACCTCGGCACGGTGATGTTCGTGACGCCGTCCGTAATGTACGGGCCGAACCGGCCTTCCTTGACGACAATGGGCTTCTCCGACACGGGATCATCGCCGAATTCGGCCAGCGGCGGCGTCGCAGTGCGCCCGCCGCGCTGCTTCGGCTGGGAGTAGATTTCAAGCGCCTGCTCCAGCGTGATCGTGAAGATTTCCTCTTCCGAACCGATCGACCGGGAGTCCGAACCCTTTTTCAGATAGGGCCCGAAGCGTCCGTTCTGGACGGTGACCTCATGACCTTCAGCATCCTTACCGAGGACGCGGGGAAGATTCATCAGCTTCAGCGCTTCCTCAAGAGTGACCGTCTCAACGGTCATCGACTTGAAGAGCGATCCGGTGCGCGGCTTCACCTTGACGGGCTTCTTGGGTGGCTTGGGCTTGCCGTTCTTGTAGTATTCCACCGGCTGGTTGGCCAGGTCCTCGGCAGTGGGCTCGGGAATGAGCTCGATTACGTAGGGGCCGTAGCGACCGTCACGCGCCACGATGGTGCGCCCGGTTTCGGGGTCCGTGCCAAGGACGCGTTCCTCGGACGCTGGAGTGTTCATCAGCTCAACGGCCTTCTCCGCCGTCAGCTCATCCGGAGCGAGGTCCTCGGGCACGTTGGCCCGCTGCGGCTCGGTGCCCTCGGGCGCATCAGCGGGCAGTGGCTTCTCCAGGTACGGGCCGAACTTGCCCACGCGCAGGATGATGCCCTCGGCAATTTCGACCGAGTTGATGCGGCGTGCATCGATTTCCCCGAGGTCGTTCACGATCGTGCTTAGCCCGGTGTCCTTGCGGTCCCCGTAGTAAAAGGAGTTGAGCCACTGGACGCGGCTCTCCTCGCCACGCGCGATGCGGTCGAGGTCTTCCTCCAGTGCAGCAGTGAAGTCATAATCCACATAGTCGTGGAAGTGCTCCTCGAGCAGGCGGACCACGGAGAACGCGATCCAGCTCGGCACCAACGCCTGTCCGCGCGTTCGGACGTATCCGCGGTCCATGATGGTGGAAATTGTTGCCGCATAGGTGGAGGGTCTGCCAATACCGCGTTCCTCCATCAATTTCACCAGCGACGCTTCTGTGTAGCGCGGCGGCGGGGAGGTTTCGTGACCGATGGGCTGGATAGCTTCGGCGCCGAGGGCATCGCCCGTGGTGAGGTTCGGCAACCGGCCGCCCTGTCCGGACTGATCGGTCCCGCCTGTTGCGTCATCCTCGTCCCGAGAAGCGTCCCTGCCCTCCTCATAGGCGGCCATGAAGCCGCGGAAGGTGATGACGGTACCGGAGGCCGAGAATTCCGCGTCCTTGCCATCGGGCGTATGGGCCCCCAGGCGTACCGACGCCGTCGAACCCTTTGCATCCGCCATCTGGGAAGCGACGGTGCGCTTCCAGATCAGCTCATAGAGTTTGAACTCGTCACCGTGCAGTTCCTTGGCCACCTGGGCGGGTGTGCGGAAGGAGTCACCGGCCGGACGGATGGCCTCGTGGGCTTCCTGCGCACTCTTGGACTTTCCCTTGTAGACGCGGCGAGCATCAGGCACGAACTCGGGACCGTAAAGCTCCGAGGCCTGCCGTCGCGCGGCGTTGATCGCCTGATCGCTCAGCGCCGCAGAGTCCGTACGCATATAGGTGATGTAACCGTTCTCGTACAGGCGCTGGGCAACCTGCATGGTGACCCGTGATGAGTAGCGAAGCTTGCGTGCGGCTTCCTGCTGCAGCGTCGAGGTGGTGAAGGGCGCGGCGGGGCGGCGCGTGTACGGCTTGGTGTCAACCGAGCGAACCTCGAATGCGGCCTGCTCAAGCCCTTCGGCAAGGGCGGTAGCGGCTGCCTCGTTCAACACAGTGACGTTCTGCGACTTCAGTTGACCGAGGTCACTGAAGTCCTTGCCTGTGGCAACCCGGGTGCCGTCCACGGAGATGAGTTTCGCGCTGAAGGACTCGCCCTTCGAAGTGTCTTCCGGCGAGAACGTACCCGTGAGATCCCAGTACGACGCCGCACGGAATGCCATACGCTCACGTTCACGCTCGACCACCAGACGGGTGACTACCGATTGAACGCGCCCAGCAGACAAGCCGCGCGCAACCTTGCGCCACAGCACCGGGGAGATTTCATAGCCATAGAGCCGGTCAAGAATTCGACGCGTTTCCTGGGCATCAACCATTGGAATGTCGAGATCGCGCAGCTCCTCCATGGCACGCTGGATGGCCTCACGCGTGATTTCCGGAAAGGTGAGCCGGTACACGGGGACCTTCGGCTTCAGTACCTCGAGCAGGTGCCAGGCGATAGCCTCGCCTTCCCTGTCACCGTCAGTTGCGAGGTACAGCTCGGTGGCGTCCTTCAGAGCCGCCTTCAACTCGGCGACGCGCTTCTTCTTGTCTGCCGATACTACGTAGTACGGCTCGAAGTCCTTCTCGAGGTCCACCGCAAACTTGCCGAGCGAGCTCTTCTTCAGCTCCGCGGGCAAGTCCGACGGTTGGGGCAGGTCCCGGATGTGTCCCATCGATGCTGCGACTTCGAAGCCCTCGCCGAGGTAGCCGGCAATCGTCTTGACCTTGGTTGGAGACTCGACGATGACGAGCTTCTTGCCGGGCTTTTTGTCCGTTGCCTTAGCTGGCACTTCACTCCTCGATACAGGTGCTTCTTAAACAGCAGAACAACCGCTCATTGCGAGCTGAATATTCGAATTGGTGGGCGTCCTGCCCTTCTCAGTATGCGGTACGCCTACCTGCACTAGGGTAACGGCTTGGCTGGAGACACCGGTTCGGGGACGAGGAAGCCGTCCGCAACCAGGTTGCGCACCTCGTCCAGCAGTGCAGCAGCGAAGGCGTCGTCGTCGCGGTCCAACAGCGAAGCAAGGGCGCCGATGATCTGGCCGGCGGTGAGGTCGCCGTCGCACGCTGACACGAAACCGGCCAGCTCCGTGCTGAGCAGCGTGGTGCGTCTGAAGCCCGCGCCCTGCCGCAGCAGGATCACGCCGGGATGCTCAGCGCCCGGACGCTGGTGCCGCTCTTCCGTGACGTCCCCGGCGACGAGCAGGTGCTCGTCGACAAGGTCGCGGCAGTTTCCGAGCCAGTCATGCCGTTCAACCGCTGCGACGAGATGCGGTCCGATGGGCTGTTCGAGCTCGTGAGTGATTTCCTCGAACCGGCGGAGCGTCGCCGGTCCTCCGGCGTTCCGCAGCCACACCATGCCAAAGCCGATGTGCTCGACGGAACGGGAGGCGAAGTCGGCGAGGTAGTCGCTGAAGCGGTCGGCGAAGCGGGTCGGGTTCCGGTTCTCGGCAGCATCGCGCAGCCACGTCTCGGCGTAATGGGTGGGCGTGAGCTGTTCCCGCTGAACAATCCAGGCGTCTGCGGTTTCCGGCAGCCATCCCGCTAACCGGCTCTGCCAGGTGAAACCGTCCGGGATCTCCCAGTTTCCCAGGAGCTGCGCCGATCCGCCCGGGATCAGAACGGATGGAAGGTCGCGGATCAGGGAGGAGACGATGTCGTCACCAGCGAGGCCGCCGTCCCGGTAAGTGAATTGCTCATCCCTGGTTTCGCCGGAGTGGCGCGGTGTAATGACAAACGGCGGGTTGGATACCACCTGGTCGAACGTCTCGCCGCTCACCGGCTCCAGCAGACTGCCCCGCCGAAGCGAAACCCGGGCCTCCAGGTTTTCCGGATCGATCCCCAGTGCCGCAGCGTTGAGCAGCAAGTTGAATCGCGTGACTGCGAGCGCGCGTTCCGAGACGTCAGTCGCTGTGACGTGCTCCGCGTGCGCCAGGAGGTGGAAGGTCTGAATTCCACAGCCGGTGCCGAGGTCCAGCGCGCGTTCGACCGGCGCGCGTGTTGCGAACTGGGCGAGCGTCAGCGACGCCCGGCCGATCCCGAGCACATGGTCGGTCCGCAGGACCCCGGGCCGGACGTGGGAGCCGAGGTCCGAGGCTACCCAGATTCCGCCTCCGGTGTCTGACGAGTAGGGGCGCAGGTCGATCAGGGCGCGGAGACCGCCGTCGTACTCTTCAACCAGTCCCAGCGAGCGCAACCCGCCCGCACCAATTGACGGAAGTGCGCCGTCCAGGACGGCCGTGGGCAGCGCCTCGCCGAGCAGGAAAACCAGTACGACGGCGGCAAGCCGGCTTTCTGTGCTGTCCGGTCTTCCGGCGCTGTCCTCCCCTTCGCTGCGCTGGGCGGCGCGTGCGGCCAGGAGAGCGGGAACCGTTTGGTCCCGCTCCAGCGCGGCGTAGGCATCAGTGCCCACGAGGTCTGCCACGCCGTCGACCGTGTAGTTCGCCGCGGTCAGGTCCGCTGCGAGACTGTTCAGCAGACTCTGGTCATCGCTGCGCGGGGTCTGAGGTACTGCGGCAATGATCGACACGGAGCAAGCCTATTGGGCCGGACCCTTCCATGCTGTTTACTGAGCGCATGGGAACTCAACCGCGGCGGGTAGCGCTCGCAGTCTCCGGCCTTTTCGTTGCCCTGATGACCAGCGCCTGCACGGCGGCCGAACCGGAGGTTGATCCGTCCTCGGTGGACCTGGAGTCCTGGTCACAGTCAATGTTGGGGACGGAGCGCGGAATGTCCTTCGCCGGCGGGCACCAGGGGGACGCGGCGAGCGGCGGATCCTTCTATGACGTCGAACCAGGGTGGTACGAGTTGACCATGGCGTGTGCGGGCGGGGACGCGATGGCCCTGGAACTACTTGCAGACGGAACAACTATCAGCAATGGCACCACGAGCTGCGACAGCCCGGCAGTGACAGCGCATCTTGAGCTTCGTGCGGCGGCGGACGAGCTCACCCTCCGCGTGACCAACTCCGGTGCGGAAATGGTGTGGACCGCGGGGCTGATCCCCGGCGGGAAGCCGGCAGAAGCGCCGTAGCGTTCCGCAACATCTGTCCGTCGCGTACCATTGCTCCATGCTTACCAGCCAGCGATTTACCAGCCCCCGGCCGCCTGTCGGCCGTGAGGGCTATCCGCTGTACGTCTTCTAGCAGCCAGGTCCGCACGGTGTCCGCGGCCGGGGGTTTCCTCCACCCCCTCCTTAGACACTTCCCGAAGGACCGACCATGTACCTTTCCATCCCCCAGCTCACCGCCGCCCTGTCCATCCGTGACCTCACCGATCCGGAACAGGGACCTCACGCGCTGCAGGACCTGCTCGACGGCGTCATCACTTCGTTGACGCGGGCCTGGAGCATTCCCGCCGAGCTGCAGCGAACCACTGGCCTCGTTGCCACGACGGACAACTACGACCGGTTGGGCTACGCCCCCGACGACGTCACGCGGGACGCCCGGTACTCACGCCATGCCAGCCCAACGGTGATGCTCCGAAGCCATACGTCCGCCGGGATCCCCGCCGTTCTTGACTCCCTCGCGGACATCGAGCAGCCGTACGATCGGCTCCATGTCCTTCCGGGCCTGGTTTACCGCCGCGACGCCGTCGACCGCACGCACGTAGGCACACCGCACCAGGTTGACCTATGGCGCTTGAACGCGCGTGGGCTGCTGGGTGAGGCTGACCTGCGTAGTATGGCCGCCGCCGTTGTCGAGGCAGTCCTGCCCGGGGCTCGCTGGCGAACCGTTCCCGCCAACCATTCCTATACGTCGCACGGCCTGCAGATCGACGTAGAGACGCCCGCCGGCTGGCTCGAACTGGCTGAGTGCGGCCTCGTGCGGGCAGGGATCCTCCGCAACTCGGGACTGGATCCGCGTCGCTGGAGCGGCCTCGCGCTCGGAATGGGACTGGACCGGGCGCTCATGCTGCGAAAGGGCGTGGATGACATCCGGCTGCTGCGCTCACCCGACCCCCGTATCGCCGCTCAGATGCTGGATCTTCAACCATGGCGCCCCGTCTCCCTCATGCCGGCTGTCCGCCGCGATCTTTCGATTCTCTGCTGTCCAGACGCAGACGAGGAAACGCTGGGAGATGCGGCCCGGGAAGCGCTCGGTCCGGAGGCGGAGGTCCTGGAGTCGCTGGTGATCCGCGCCCGCACGCCGGTGGAGCAGCTTCCGGCTGCCGCCGTCGTCCGTCTTGACGCCCAGCCGGGGCAGGTGAACCTGCTGATTCGCCTGACGCTGCAGGCACTGGACCGGACACTCACCGATACCGAAGCTAACGCCCTACGGGATCGCGTGTACCTCGCGCTCCACGAGGGACACGTGCTTGAGCTGGCGGCCGGGTGAGAGCTGGGGAAAGCCGGCTCAGCTCAGGCGGCGCCCACTGCGGTGGCTTCCGCCTCGTCCGTTTCGCACCCCTGCGGGCAGCGAAGCGTGGCGGGGTCGGAGGCACACTGGGAGCAGTACAGGGTCAGGTTCCGGCAGCTCAGGTTGGAACAGTTCTCGAACTTGTTGGTGGGCGCGGAGCAGCGAACGCACTTGCCGATCGTCTTGGCATCCTTGCTGAACTCTACGTGCATGCGCTTGTCGAAGACGTACAGCGAGCCTTCCCAGAGACCCGCGTCCCCGTACGTCTCTCCGTAGCGCACAATGCCGCCCTGAAGCTGGTAGACCTCGCTGAATCCGCGGTTGACCATCAGGCTGGAAAGCACCTCACAGCGGATGCCCCCGGTGCAGTATGTGACCACCGGTTTGTCCTTGAGGTGGTCGTACTTCCCGGAATCGAGTTCGCGCACGAAGTCATGGGTGGTGTTCACCTCCGGGACAATCGCGTTCCGGAACTTGCCGATCTGCGCTTCGAGGGCATTGCGGCCGTCAAAGAAGACGACGTCGTCGCCGCGTTCGCTGACCAGCTGATGCACCTGCTCCGGCTTGAGATGGGTGCCGCCGCCCACCACGCCGTTTTCATCCACCTTCAACTCCCCCGGCGCGCCGAAGGACACGATCTCCTCGCGGACCTTGATGCTGAGCCGGGGGAAGTCTTCCGCCCCGCCCTCGGACCATTTGATGTCCATCTTTTTGAACGCCGGGTACTCGCGGGTTGCCTTCACGTACTGCTTGACGGCGTTCAGTTCCCCGCCGACGGTGCCGTTGATGCCGTCCTTGGAGATGAGGACGCGGCCGCGGAGTCCCAATTTTTCACACAGGGCGCGCTGCCAAAGCCGCACCGCTTCGGGATCGGACAGCGGAGTGAACGCGTAATACAGGACAATCCGGTTCATTGACACGCATTCAAGGGTACCGGCAGGCCGCCCGCGAGGTCTCAAATCGGCAACCTCTTTCCCGGGCTATGTCTTTACGGTCTGGTCCCCACTATCGTTCAGGCATGGGAGCCGCTCTTTCCGATCAACTTGTCCGCACCTGGGTTTTCGGCTGGGCAAAATGCCGAGGCTACACGCCGCAGGAGAACGGGAGCAGCCTGTCCGTTCTGCTCACGGACCAACAGAACCACCTCGAAACCATCGTCTATGAGCCCACGATCGGAGAATTGCTCGAGCTCGCCGGAGAGACCCGCGAAGATCCGCTTCGTGTGCTGACCGTCGTCACCAACCGCGCGCAGGAACTCCTCGAAGCCGCGGCTCCGCTCGGTCTTCGGGTCACGGACCGCCAGCAGGCTCTGATGTGCGCAGAGATGGACGGCCAGGATGTCGAAGCCCCCCGGCCACCGGACGACGAGTTCAAACTCGAGCACATTCGCGAGGATGACTGCAGGCGTGTTTCGGTGACCGTGAACGGTGAGGAGGCTGCCCGGGGTTCGGTGGCCAAGCAGGATGAACACGCAGTCTACGACCGCATCATCACGTCTCCGCAGCACCGGCGGCGGGGCCTTGGCAGCTTTGTCATGCGCGCGCTGACCGCCGACATCCTGGAAGACGATGTTGAAACCGGCCTGCTGATGGCATCCGAGGAGGGACGCCAGCTGTACCAGTATCTGGGGTGGACGCACCTGGCTGATGCTTTTGTGATCCGCCGCTGATTTGTGCCGGGGTGACAAACTGGGCAAGTGGCTGCCCATGATTCCCTGATTCCGCTGCTCGGCGGAGTTGATCCTGAGCAGCTCGTTTCTGTCAGGGAACTTCCTGCCCGCGACGCAGTGCACAGCCCGTGGCCGGCATGGGTGCACCCTGAGGTGGTGGAGGCCTATCAGGCCGGGGGAATAGTAGAGCCCTGGAAGCATCAGAGTGCTGCGGCGGATGCCGCCCATGCGGGGTCCCACGTCGTCATTGCCACGGGTACTGCCTCGGGCAAGTCTCTGAGCTATCAACTGCCGGTCCTTGACGCCATCCACCGTTCGGCACTTGAGGAGAGAGTGTCGCTTGAGCCGACCGGCGCCGTCGCGCTGTATCTTTCGCCGACAAAAGCGCTGGCCGCTGACCAACTCTCAGCCATCTCCTCTCTGGGGCTGGCTACGGTCCGCGCAGATACGTACGACGGCGACACCGACTCCGGTGCGCGTCGCTGGATCCGCGACCACGCAAACCTGGTTCTGGCGAACCCGGACATGCTTCACTACGGCATCCTGCCGAATCACACCTGGTGGGCAAGGTTTTTCCGGCGCCTTACCTACGTGATCGTGGACGAAGCGCATAGCTACCGCGGTGTTTTCGGTTCCCACGTCGCCAACCTGTTACGCAGGTTGCGACGCGTCTGTGCCTACTACGGCGCGGACCCCGTGTTCATCGGGGCCTCGGCGACATCGGCTGCCCCCGCGGAGTCCTTCGGCAAGCTGATCGGCACTCCAGTTCAGGCGTTCACCGAGGACACGTCGCCACACGGGTCGACGACGGTGGCTTTCTGGGAACCGCAGCTGACCGATCTTCGGGGCGAGAACGGCGCCCGGCAGCGCAGGACCGTCATTGCGGAAACCTCCGATCTACTGGCCAATCTGGTTTCTGCGCAGGTTCGGACCATTGCCTTCATCAAGTCCCGCCGAGGTGCCGAGAGTATCGCGGCAAATACCAAACGGCTGCTGAGCGAAGTGGATCCCACGCTGCCGGCGCGCGTCGCGGCCTATCGGTCAGGGTATCTGCCCGAGGAGCGCCGTCAGTTGGAGGGTGCGCTGCGGTCCGGCCGGTTGCTCGGTGTGGCGAGCACGTCCGCGCTGGAGCTGGGGATCGACATAACAGGTCTGGATGCCGTCCTCGTGGCGGGCTGGCCGGGGACCCGTGCGTCCCTGCTGCAGCAGATCGGGCGGGCCGGGCGGTCAGGTCAGGACGCGCTCGCCGCCTTCGTGGCCAGCGACGATCCGCTGGACACCTATCTGGTGCACCATCCCGAAGCGGTGTTCGACGTTGGTGTGGAGGCAACGGTCTTCGACCCCGCCAACCCCTATGTGCTGGGACCGCACCTCTGTGCAGCAGCGGCGGAACTGCCGCTGACGGTTGAGGACCTTCCCCTCTTCGGGGAAACGGCTCCTGCCCTGCTGGCTCAGTTGGTGGATCAGGGGCTGCTGCGCAACCGTCCGGCAGGGTGGTTCTGGACGCACCCGCAGAGTGCTGCCGGCATGGTGAACCTGCGGGCGGACGGCGGCGGCCCGATCAATATCATCGAGAGCGAAACCGGCACCGTTCTTGGAACCATGGATTCACCGCAGAGCCACTATCAGGCTCACACGGGCGCCGTCTATGTTCATCAGGGCCAGAGCTACGTGGTGGAGGAACTGAACGAACAGGATCACTGCGCCATAGTGACCCGTTCCAATCCCGACTACTACACACAGGCCCGGGACGTCACGCAGATTGAGGTGATTTCCGAGCTGCGCAACACCTCGTGGGGCCCCATCCGGGTGTGCTTCGGGGAGGTCAAGGTAACCACCCAGGTGATCTCCTTCCAGCGCAAGGCCTTTGTTTCGAACGAGATCCTCGGGGAGGAACCGCTGGAGCTCGGTGCGCGGGATCTCTTCACGAAGAGCGTCTGGTTCGAGTGCGATAACCGCCTGCTTGAGAGCAGTGGGATCAGCGCGGCTGACCTGCCGGGCGCTCTTCATGCCGCTGAGCATGCCGCGATCGGTCTGCTGCCGCTGGTCGCCTCGAGTGACCGATGGGACATCGGCGGAGTGTCCACTGCGCTCCATGCTGATACCGGGCTCCCCACCATTTTTGTGTACGACGGCCATCCGGGCGGCGCGGGCTTTGCTGAACGGGGTTTTGAGGCGGCGAAGACCTGGCTCGGTGCTACCGCTGAGGCCATCCGCTCGTGTGAGTGCCACACCGGTTGCCCCTCGTGTGTTCAGTCTCCCAAGTGCGGCAACCGCAACAACCCGCTGAGTAAGCACGGTGCACTCACCCTGCTCAGCATGCTGCTGGCGCAGGCCCCGGACGGGGAGCCTGCGCCAGGCAAGGACATGTCGGGCGGGCAATCCTCCTTCCACTAGGGATCTGATGACGGTGGACCGGCTCGGGCACGCCCCGATGCCGGGGGAAGCGCGGGAATGGAATCGACCTCGGTGGAAATCCGCACGATGTGTCCTGATTCTCCCTCGATCACGCATCCCGTCAGCCGGGCGTCCTGGAGGGAAGCTACTTCGGCGGCTACCGCGCACGGGTTCCCGTCTCGGAGCCCGCGCGCAGCATCAGCCCCCGCAAGCGCTGACAGGTCCGCGGCCGTAGCTGCCCTCGAGCCCGCCACTGACGCCTGC
The DNA here is from genome assembly GCF_055657625.1 of Arthrobacter sp. KKT183. Classification (NCBI taxonomy): domain Bacteria; kingdom Bacillati; phylum Actinomycetota; class Actinomycetes; order Micrococcales; family Micrococcaceae; genus Arthrobacter; species Arthrobacter sp. KKT183. The sequence goes on from NZ_CM145770.1 coordinate 2,828,139, forward strand.
GCAAACAGGACTACAACTGAGAGCAGCAGCAGGGCAGCCAAGGCGACGCCGGTCATCAGGACGGTGCCGGATCCAGCTTCCTTGCCTGCACGAAGACCCATCATTCCTGCTCCGGCAGTGCAACTGCGCGGGCTGAGAGACTAACGTCGAGCAACTCCAATACAGGCACATCCACCGCGGTGTTGACGGTGACGGTGCTGGTGGAGCCGTTGGACTGGACCGCGATATCCGCCTGCTCACCGGCAATCCGCCGGACTGTTCCCTCGACGACGTCCGAAGACTCGCCGCGCATGATCTCGCGGGCCCCGGCCCTCGCCGCTTCCTCAATCCGCAACTGGGACAAGCCGAGTGCCGCAGCACCGAGCACGACGGCCAGCAGAACCACCACAGCCGGAAGTGCTACTGCCACTTCCGCCGTAACGGCCCCTGCTTCTTTGGGCTGCGCTACCCGCGGTCCAGTCCGTTCCACGCCGGTCAGCCGAAGCTGAGGGCGTTGGTGATCAGCGACATGAGCATGCCGCGGATTTCCCCGCTGGAAAGGACTGCGACCAGGAGCGCCGCGAACCCCACGGCGGCGAGGGTGGCGATCGCGTACTCGGCGGTTGCCAACCCTGCCTCGGACCGCATCAGCGCACGCCGTGTACGGCGGTTGGCCGTGACGGGCTCGGGCCGCAGTGACGTCACTGTGGCAAGTGGCCTCGCTCCGCCGGGGAATTTCTGCGGGCCGCTGGTCCGGGTTGTTGCTGCGCTGTGGGCTGTTGCTGCGGTGGGGGCTGTTGCTGCGGTGGGAGCTGTTGCTGCGGTGGTGGAACGTGTCATGACGACTCCTTGGTTGACGGATTCCGGTTTGATCCTGGCTGGCGATTCAGCGGCTGCTGAACCGTCCGGACCGCTTCAGCGGCTGATTCGAGTCTTTCGCGCTGCCCGTCGGCAGGCCCACCGAGATACCGGTAAGTGGAAAAGTGCAGCACTTCCCTTCGGTTGTGGAGCACGACACCAGCGGCACGGCAGCGGCAGCTGCGGCGATGGTGGTGGGCACTGCGGCGGGAGGGCAACGGTGGTAAGCGATGCTCGTGGCCGCGGCGATGTGGCGACCGCCGCTACGTGAAGGCCGGAAAGAGGCCGACCAGGATGGGAATGACGCCGAGGCAGACGAACGCGGGCAGGGAGCAGAGACCCAGGGGCACAACGAGCCGCACGCCGAGAGCAGCAGCGCGCTGCTCTGCTTCCCGGTTCCTTCTCCGTCTGAACTGTGTTGCGTGGGCGGTGACCACCGCAGCCGACGGCGCCCCCGTGGTTCCGGCGAACCGCAGGGCATTTCCCAGTTCTTGGGCCGCCCTGACGTCCTTTGTGTGCGGAACCGCCGCCCACGCGACGTCCCAGGAGGCTCCGAGGTCCAGTGCCGTCTTGACGGAGGTCAGGGCAGCGCCTGCCGGTGCTGATGCTGACCGGGCGAGGACGTCGAGACCGCGCTCCAGGGATGAGCCGACCGCAAGCATGGACGCCATCAGGTCCATCATCAGCGCTGGATCATCCAGCCCATCATCCCGAAGCCTCCCCGCACCACCCGGTAGCGGACTTGCCGGATAGGCGCTGAGGGGCGGGGATCGATGCAGGACCCAACAGGCAACGAAGAGCGCAGCGGCGATGAGTGCACCGGTCATATGGGATCGCCTTCGGCTGTCCGCACCAGCCTGCTCGACCAGAGCCGGCCCATGATGGTGAGCACGCATCCTGCACTGAGTGCTGCGACGCCCGGCACCGAACCGAGAAGGACAGCGAGGGGATCCACTCCAATGAGGTAGCCCACCGCGAACCCGAACAGCGGAAGCCAGGAAAGTAAGCGGACCGTGGCTCTGGGTCCGGCGAGCGCCGTATCGCGGGCAGCATCAGAGTCCAGCTGCGATTCGCGTTGCACTGCGTAGCGGGCAAGTACGGCCGCGAGGGGCGCTCCACTGCGCTCGGCCACCTCGAGACAGGCCGCCAGGTCCTTCCACAGTGTCCGCAGCGCCGTGTCCCTGCTGCGGGTGGCTGCCTCCCGCAAAACCTCCGGAACACTGAGTCCGAGCTGGGCAGCCTGATGGGCTGACCACAGCGCGGGTTTCACCGCGGACGAGAAGGCCGTTCCGGTACTGCCGCCATGGACGCTGAGTGCATCTCCCCACAACTGGGAAGGCGTCCGTCCAGCCTGAAGCAGGCCGGTCAACTGATGGATGAACAAGGGGATTTCGTGTGGATCAGTCTTCAGCGGACGCCCCCGAGAGAGAGGCCGCAGAAGCGCACCCACCTTCCTGCGCCCCCGGCCCTCGTTGCGCGGGGAGCGGCGGGGAAACGCCAGGACCCCGCACGCTGCGAAGAGCAGGCAGGCAATCAGTACTCCGCTCATTGTCAGCGGCCCCGCTCGAGCTTCAGAGCCAGCGCCTCCCACGCCGGCCCACGCTCCGATACCGCTCCCCGTCGCGCGAGCGCAGTTCTGACCACCAGATCACCGCCGGCGGTCCTCTCGAGGACGCCGACCTCCGAGACGGTGCGGCCGCTGCCTGCCCGGACGACGTGGACGATGACGTCGAGGGCGTTAGCCGCCTGCTGCGCCAGGGGCTGCGCTTCCATCCCGGCCAGGGCTGCGAGCGCGGAAAGCCGGGCAGGAACGCTCGCCGCAGAATTTGCATGAATTGTTCCACCGGCGCCGTCGTGCCCCGTGTTCATGGCTGCCAGAAGTTCGCGGACCTCGGCGCCGCGGCACTCGCCGACAATCAGTCTGTCCGGCCGCATCCGCAGCGCCTGACGTACCAGTTCAGCCAGATCCACGGATCCGCTGCCCTCAAGGTTCCCGTGCCTGCTTTGGAGTCCGATGGCATGGGGATGTGCAGGACTGAGTTCAGCGGAATCCTCGACCGTGACCAGGCGTTCATTGGACCCGCTGAGCGACAGCAGGGCAGCGAGCAGGGTTGTCTTCCCCGTACCCGTAGCGCCGCTGATCAGGAAGTTCAAACGCTTGCTCACGATCCCTCGCAGTACCGAGGCCATCTGAGCATCCAACGCCCCGGAGGACACGAGCTCGTCGAAGGAATAGTGCCTCTGCCGTTGGATACGGATGGAGAGTAGTGTCCCCGTTGTGGAAAGCGGCGGGAGGACGGCGTGCACCCGGAACCGGTCCAGCCGCACATCAACGCAGGGGTTGCCGTCATCAAGCCTGCGACCGCCCGCTGCAACCAGGCGTGTGGCAAGTGCGCGCACATCAGCATCGCTGGAGAAGGTGAGATCCCTGCGCTGCAAACCGCCGCCGCTGTCAACCCAGACTGCGCCTGGACCGTTGACCAGGATGTCCGTGACTTCCGGGTCCTCCGCGAGCCGCTGTAGTGGTCCCAGCCCCTGCAACTCAGCGCGGACGCGGTCGAGGGTCCGGAATGCGCCCTCGGACCCCAGTAGGCGCCCGGTCGACTGGACTGCGGCAGCGAGCCGGGCTCCGGTGACGGGCTCTGCTTCATTGAGCACGGCGTCCCGTACCTGCGCAACCATGGCGGCGTCTGCCGGCAGGGCATCAGGGCGGACACGGCGGGCTCTGACCTGCTGATTCATGCGATGGCCTTGTTCGCCCCGGGAAGCACCGTGTCGAGGACTGAGCGGGCGCAAGCCCGCACGGCGCGATGCCTTGCCAGATCCAGTACCCTCCCCTGGTTTTCGCTGCCGACGGCGGCACGAAAGTAAGGCAGATACCCGGCGTTCGGCACACCGATGGCATCTGCCACCCGATCCGGGTCGAGGTCCGGGCCCAGCGGACCGCGGACGAGGGCCCGGACGGGCAACGGCTGCAGCTGCGCGACGAGCGCGCGGGCAGCCGAAATAGCGCGGACACGGCCGGGTACAACGATGAGGACGCTGTCACAGTACGGAAGCAGTGATCCGTCAGCCGACCATCCTCGCGCAACGTCTACCACCGTCAGATTGAACGCTCCCCGCGCCGCCTCCATAATGGGAGGTACTGCTGCTGATGCGAGAATTCCCGGAGCGGGCGGCTCGGTGCCCATGGACAGCAGCGAGAAGCCGCCGAGCGACGGCAGCGCATGAATCAGCTGTTCCGGGTTCAACGTTCCGCGGACTTCGCCAAGATCCGGCCACCGTACGCCCGGCACGGATTCACCGCCGAGAGAGAGCTCGAGCCCACCACCGAAGGGATCACCGTCCACAAGGAGCGGGTGCAGTTCCCGTGAGACCGCGGACGCAGCCAACCAAACACTGATTGTGCTGGCACCTACCCCGCCGACGGCCCCCAACACACCGACGACCGTTCCCTCATCACGGACGCGCTGCAGCATGCCCAGATGCTCAGCCAGCCAGCCGGCAGCCTGCGGAAGGATAGCCACGCGATCGGCATTGCACCGCGAGGCAGCCGTCCACGCTGCCGCCTCATCACTGTCAAGACCAACGACGATCACCGCGCAGCCCGAGACAGCATGCCGCGCACTGTTGCAGTCCAACAGCACGACGGCGGGACGTAGCGCCAGCGCCTCGCCCACCGTTGAAACACTTGTGAGGGCAAGCCCCGCAGCAACCGCCACGCGCGCCACCTCATCGCGGACGCGTTGTGAGGAGGTGACCAGCACGACGGCGGCCGATTCAGCTGCTGGGATCCACGAAGACATACGGCCAGCCTGCCCTCCAGAGTGCACCGGGTCATGCCCGTGGCGGCGTATGTGGATATCTTCAGCAGAAGTGGAGGAACTGTGGGCAACGGCCGGAGCCTCCTGGTGGCCGCCAACGAAACCGCGGGCGAAAAGGTGGGCAACAATAGGAGGCGTGTATATCGTCCTTGCACCGCCGTCTGGCGGGCAGCGCCTGAGCGGAGTGGACGATGCCCAGGCAGCGTTTGTACCGGTGGACTCAGCTGGAGCGCCCACGGCAGACGCCGTCGTCGTTCCTGCAATGAACATCGAGGAGACCGTCCGGGAACTGGAGCGGCCGGGAATCCGCTGGGTGTGGGACAGCACACGCACCTGGTACCCGCGCATGCTCGCCGCAGGCGTCACCGTTGAGCGTTGCCACGACGTCGCACTCAGCAGGGAGATACTGCGCCACTCCCCCTCCTGCGCAGGAACGGAGTACGGCAACCGCCTGCAGTCCCGCCCCGATGAAGCCGAGGACGCGAACCCCGCCCGGGTGCTGCCGCCCGTGGCAGCGTCGCCTCTCCAGGGCAGCCTGTTCGAGGCGGCACAGCCTGCCGGCGGCGCAGACGCACTTCAGGTAGCGGCGGAATTCGCTGAGCAACAGCAAGCGCTCAAAAACAGCGACCGACCAGCACAGCTGGCCCTGCTGGTCGCAGCTGAGTCCGCCGGCGCACTCATCGCCGCCGAGATGGAGTTTCACGGCATTCCGTGGCGCGCAGACCTCCACGACGAGCTGCTCACCTCCCAGCTCGGGCCCCGCCCGCGGGAAGGCCATCGACCTGCAGAGCTTGAGCGCCTGGCGGCTGAACTGCGCGGGGCTCTAAACAATCCCCGGTTCAACCCGGATTCTCCGCAGGAACTACTGCGCGCGCTGCACCGGGCGGGCATCGAAGTGTCTTCGACAAGGTCCTGGGAACTCCAACGCCACACACATCCCGCCATTGCGCCGCTGCTGCAGTACAAGAAGCTTTCCCGCCTCCTCACCGCCAATGGCTGGACCTGGCTGGACACCTGGGTACATGGCGGCAGGTTCCGTCCCGAGTACATTGTCGGAGGGAGCATGTCGGGGCGCTGGGCGTCCAATGGCGGCGGTGCCCTGCAGATTCCGCGGCAGGTACGTGATGCCGTCCGCCCGGACCCGGGCCATGTGCTGATTGTCGCTGATGCCGCGCAACTTGAACCACGGGTACTTGCTGCGCTCGGCAAGGATTCCGCACTGGCGACGGCCGGCCGCGGGCTGGACCTGTACCAGGGCATTGCAGACCAGGGCTTCGGCGGCGACCGCGCCAAGGCCAAACTTGCGATGCTCGGAGCTATGTATGGCGCCACCACCGGTGAATCCGGCCGTCTGATGCCCCAGTTGACCCGCACCTACCCTCAAGCAATCTCCGTGGTTGAGGCAGCAGCACGAACCGGCGAGGCGGGCGGCGTCGTCGCAAGTTTCCTCGGCAGGGGCTGCCCTCCGCCGTCGGAACGGTGGCTCGCCGCTCAGCGCACCAGCAGCGCCGCCGAGCAGCAACGCGCTGATTCCCTCGCTCGATCGCGCGGCCGCTTCACACGCAACTTCGTGGTCCAGGCCACTGCCGCGGAGTGGGCACTGTGCTGGCTGGCGGAATTACGACGACGGCTACGGGCCGGAGCTGCCGACTTCAACAGTGCGCACATCGTCTTCTTCCTGCATGACGAGGTGATGCTGCATGTCCCGGCCGAGCTGGTCGACCGGGTATCGGCGATGGTCACCGAGGCTGCTCGGTCCGCCGCGCACCTGATGTTCGGCCACATCCCGGTGGAGTTCCCGGTGAACGTTGTGGTGGTGAACTCCTACGCCGATGCGAAGTAGCTGGACGGCAAAGTAGCGGCGAAATAACTGGATGACCGCCAGCTAGAGAGGCGCGTCCCGCTCCCGGGTCTCGTCCCAGGGCTGGGCCCAGCCCAGTCCGTCAAAGAGCCGTGACAGCAGGAGCCCGGTGAAGCCCCAGATGGTGATGCCGTCGATGGTGAAAGCAGGCGTGCTGTGCTTGCGCCCGTTACGCCTGACCACCGCCGTGAAGCGCACCTCGTCCGACAGCAGGTCCGCTACCGGCGCGCGGAACACATGTGATGATTCCGCGTGGTCCACCACGCGCACCGGGGTGGGAGACGCCCACCATCCGAGCACCGGCGTCACTAGATAGTTGCTGACGGGCAGGCCGACTACCGGCAGCGCGCCCAGGATTTCCACACCTACGGGATCCAACCCGGTCTCTTCCTCAGCCTCACGCAGGGCTGCGGCGGCGGGACTGGCGTCGTCGTCGTCGATTTTCCCGCCGGGGAACGCCACCTGGCCGGGATGGCTGCGTAAGGTTCCCGCGCGCGTCACGAACAGGACATCAAGATCGTCGGGGACGGCAGCGGAGTGGGTCCTGGCGGGTCTGTCGTCGAGGTGTCCAAAGAGGATAAGGACCGCGGCAGGCCTCGCGGTTCCCAGGTCGATCCCGCGGAGCTGCCAGGACTCGGTGGTTTCCGCGCCCGGGCCGATGGGGGCTGCCCGTTCGGCGAAAGCTTTCAACTCAGCGTAAGCGCTCATGCGCTCAACGTGTGCCCGGCAGCCAGCAGCTCGGCGCGGGACGCGCCCTCCAGCATGCGGCGGTGAAGCTCCTCGCGACCGGGGGCCAGCTCATACTTGAGCAACTTCCGTGCCTTCTCCGGATCCACCTCGCCTTCTCCGTAGGAGGGGCAGAGCGATGCCACCGGGCACGCACCGCACGCCGGCTTCTTGGCGTGACAGATGCGGCGGCCGTGGAAAATCACCCGATGGGAGAGCATGGTCCAGTCCTTCCGCTCGAAGAGCGCGGCGACCTCGGACTCCACTTTCACCGGGTCATCCTCCGTGGTCCAGCCGAATCGCCGGGACAGCCGGCCAAAATGGGTATCGACCGAGATCCCCGGAATCCCGAAGGCGTTCGCGAGGACCACATTGGCGGTCTTGCGGCCCACACCCGGAAGCGTGACGAGGTCTTCGAGACGGCCGGGCACGTCTCCGTCGAATTCATCAACGATTCTGGTGGCGAGAGCGAGAAGGCTCCTCGACTTGGCCCGGAAGAACCCTGTGGGACGGATCATGTCCTGGAGCTCATCTTCAGCGGCTTCAGCGAGGCTGCGTGCGTCGGGGTAGCGGGCCAACAGCGCCGGTGTGGTCAGATTGACACGGACATCCGTGGTCTGGGCGGACAGGACCGTTGCAACCAGCAGCTCGAACGGGTTGCGGAAGTCCAGTTCCGCAACGGCGTAAGGGTAGGTTTCGGCCAGAATCCGATGAATCTTTCGTGCGCGGCGCTTCAGTGCAATTGGAGATACGTCCACGCCGACCCGTCCTTCCTCGTAGTTCCTACCGGCCCGTTGCTATCCCTCGGTGGGGGCCCGCTCGATGTTCCGCAGATCCCTCATGACGCCAACACGGCCGGTGCGCTTGTCCTGAACGAGGAACTCGTGTCCGCGGTCCTCGATGCCGACTTCCCAGTCGCCGGGCTGAAGTACGAACAGCGGCGCGCCCGTCTGCTCGTCAACCACTGAACGGGGTGTCCCAACGGCGAACCAGAAAGCCTCAAGCATGGGCTCGTCCTCATCAGCGTCACGGGTAGCCGAGATGGATTCCGTACGGCGATGAGAGGAGTGCTCATCCCCAGTGTCGTTAGAGCGCTGCGCAACGGGGTGAGCCGCCGTTCTGTCCGGCGTGGTTCCCTCGATCCTGGGTTGCGCGGCGGTAGCTGCCGGCGCGGCGGACTCCGTTGGCGCGACAGAGGCAGCGAGTGCAGAAGACGCAGCGGATCCAGCGGTACCCGCGGACTCCGCGTGCGTCCCGGAAGGAGCGGTCGCTGCGGACGTCGCCAAATCCTCAGCGCCGGAATCTGCCGGCACGGCCGGGGCGGGAGCGGCGCCGGACTGCGCTGCTGGTTCCGTGGCTTCAGGAGACGCCGCTGCAGACGTCTCAGCGTGCGCTGCAGAGCCCGCGGTCTGACGTGCTGAATCTTGCACCGGATCCTGCTGCGCGGAAGGTTCCTGTCCGGAAGGTTCCTGCACCGAGGGACTTTGGGCGGCACCCGATCCCTGGCCAGCTGCATATCCCGCGACGGCGTAACCGGCACTGTATCCGGCGCTGCTCGGGCCACTCGCAGTTGATTCCCCTGAGGAGGACGGGCTGTGCCAGCCGCTGACCTTCTCCGCCGGGACCGGCTTGGGCGGGCGCTGCTTCGCGGGCAGCGCTTCCCTGGCAATGGGATGAGCGGACGACGACGGACGGCCGGCGAAATCGGGCCTGAACAGGCCAATATGCGGGCCGCCGACGGTGGCCACAAGGAATCCGACCGATCCGAGCAGAGCAATCAGCGCACCGATCTCGAACGTCGTGACCGTCTGAAGGAAGAAAAACGCTGCGGCAAAGGCCGCCGCAACCGAAGCGAACTGGTCAACGGAGAGAGAACCGACGCGCAGCCGCTTGCTGCCCTGGCGGCGGGCCACCAGCAGCGCCAGGGCAGCGACGGGCAGGAGAATGCCGATACCCAGGAAGAAGAGGGAGAACGTGCGCCACAGGTTGACGCCGTCAACGAACGGCAGGATGGTTCCGACAAACATCACCAGCACGGAGACACCGATGACGGTTTCACGCAGGGTGAAGGGGCCGGCTACCGCCTCGGGTCCGTGTTCGGTAGGTCCGGCGGACGGCGAAACATCAGCAGGGGTTTCGGACCTGCCGGATTGCTGCACCGGCGAGCTGTGCGCGGTGTCTGCGCCGCCGTCGTACTGGCGCTGTTCGGTCATGTCTGGATTCTCCGTTTCAATAACGGCGGTGGGTGCCGCAGTCGAAGGTGCCGAAGGCGTTGAGCCGGATTCGGATTTCTTTGACAACCCTAGTCAACGCCCACTTCCTTTCCTACCAATGATGGGACATGTCGGGTCCGCGCGCCCACCGCTCACCGCAGAATCCGTGCCTTTCGCATCTGCTGTGTGACCGGTGGCACACGGTTTGGGGGAGGTCGCCACTACTGTGGAACACAGCACATTCGCGGGCCGACTGAGTCTGTTCAAGCCCGCCTGAAGTACCGATTGGCCGAAGGGGCTCACAATGTCTGAAGACACCCGGATTTCCACTGGTGACGCGTTTGAAAATCTGCTTCACGAGGAACGACGCTTCCCGCCGAGCGAGCATTTCGCTGCCCATGCCATTGCCACGGCCGAACTGTATGAGCAGGGCAAGGAAGGCCCTGGATTCTGGGCACGCCAGGCTCGGGAACTACTGACCTGGCATGAGGATTTCTCGCAGGCCCTGGACTGGTCTGAGGCTCCCTTCGCCAAATGGTTCGTCGGCGGGAAGGTCAACGCCGCCTACAACGCGCTTGACCGCCATGTTGAGCAGGGCCGCGGGGACCGCGTTGCCATCCACTTCGAAGGTGAGCCGGGTGACACCCGCACGTACACCTACGCTGAGCTCACCACCGCAGTGAAAAAGGCTGCCAACGCCTTCGAATCGCTCGGGGTGGCGAAGGGCGACCGCGTGGCGGTTTACCTGCCGATGATTCCCGAGGCAGTCATTACCATGCTGGCCTGCGCCCGTATCGGCGCCGTCCACTCGGTGGTCTTCGGCGGATTTTCGGCCGACGCCCTCCGCAGCCGGATTGACGATGCCGAAGCCAAACTGGTGGTCACATCCGACGGCACCTACCGCCGCGGCAAGCCCAGCGCCCTCAAGCCCGCCGTCGATGGCGCTCTTGAACGTCCCGGACACACCGTCGAGAACGTGGTGGTGGTTAAACGGAACGGGGAGCCGGTCGAATGGACCGAGGGGCGGGACACCTGGTGGGATGACGTCGTGGGGACGGCATCGGATGAGCACACCGCTGAAGGGCACGATTCAGAGCATCCGCTTTTCATCCTCTACACCTCCGGCACCACCGGAAAGCCAAAGGGCATCCTGCACACCACGGGCGGCTTCCTCACGCAGACAGCGTTCACGCAGAAGTACACCTTCGACCTGCACCCCGAGACCGATGTCTTCTGGTGCACCGCGGACATCGGCTGGGTTACCGGCCACAGTTACGTTGCGTACTCACCGCTGGTGAACGGCGCTACCCAGCTGATGTATGAAGGCACGCCTGACACCCCGCACCAGGGCCGTTGGTGGGAGCTGATCGAGAAGTACAAGGTCTCCATCCTCTACACCGCTCCCACAGCCATCCGCACCTTCATGAAGTGGGGACGGGACATCCCGGCCAAATTTGATCTCTCCTCCATCCGGGTCCTCGGCTCGGTCGGTGAACCCATCAACCCCGAAGCGTGGATGTGGTACCGGGAGATTATCGGCGGCAACGGCGGACGCTCGGATACCCGCGCTCCGATTGTGGACACATGGTGGCAGACCGAAACCGGGGCGCACATGGTGTCCCCGCTGCCCGGGGTCACGGCGTGCAAGCCCGGGTCTGCGCAGGTGGCAATGCCCGGCATCGCCGTGGACGTGGTGGACGAGATGGGCCAGTCGGTGCCCAACGGTTCCGGCGGCTACCTGGTGATCCGTGAACCGTGGCCCGCGATGCTGCGCGGAATCTGGGGAGACCCGGAGCGGTTCAAGGAGACCTACTGGTCCCGCTTCGACAACATGTACTTCGCCGGAGACGGCGCCAAACGCGATGAAGACGGCGACATCTGGCTGCTCGGCCGCGTGGATGACGTCATGAATGTCTCCGGGCACCGGTTGTCCACAACGGAAATCGAGTCCGCGCTGGTGAGCCACCCATCGGTGGCGGAGGCTGCCGTCGTCGGTGCCTCTGATGAGACCACCGGTGAGGCTGTGGTTGCGTTCGTGATTCTGCGCGGCTCCGCAGCTCAGGACGACGACGTCGTTACCACCCTGCGCAATCACGTTGCCAAGGAGATCGGGCCGATTGCCAAACCCCGCAATATCCTGGTGGTGCCCGAACTGCCCAAGACACGCTCCGGGAAGATCATGCGCCGCCTGCTCAAGGACGTGGCGGAAGGCCGCGAGGTCGGCGATGCGACCACGCTGTCGGATCCAACGATCATGCAGCAGATCGCCGCGTCGCTGCGGAAGTAGCGCTCGCGCCTGACGATTACGCCAAAGGCGGGCTGAGCGCCGGATTGCCACCCTCAGGGGAGGCGGTCCGGCGCCTGCAGTGTGAGGTGCGTCAACCGGCACTGTGACCTTGCCCGGGAAAGCTGGCCGCGCCAGGGTCGCGGCGAGGACAATTCTGAAGCGTGTCCACCTCTACCGCACCCCGCCCGACGCCGGCCACCCGCCCAGGAATGGCCCGGAAGACCGCCGCTGCGTCCTTCGTCGGAACCGCCCTTGAGTCCTATGACTTCTACGTTTTCGGCACTGCAGCCGCGCTCGTGTTCAATGAGGTCTTCTTCGCCGCCCAGGACCCCCTCGCGGGCACTCTCTCGGCGTTCCTGATCTTCGCGATGGGCTTCGTGGCCCGCCCGCTGGGAGCCATCCTCTTCGGTCACCTCGGCGACCGGATCGGCCGGAAGAAAACCCTCATCTGGACCATCCTGCTGATGGGCCTGGCTACGGGTTCTGTGGGGCTCCTCCCTGATTACAGCGTCATCGGCGTGTGGGCGCCCATCATCCTCACCGTGCTGCGCCTGCTCCAGGGTTTGTCGCTGGGCGGCGAGTGGGGCGGATCCATCCTGATCGCCACGGAGCATGCCAGCCCTCGGAAGCGCGCCCTGTACGCGGCCATTCCCCAGCTCGGCTCGCCCGTGGGCACCATGCTGATCTCGCTGATCTTCCTCATCCTCGCGGTGACCGTACCGGACGTCATGACCACGTGGGGCTGGCGCATCCCGTTCCTCCTTGCGTTCCCGTTCCTCGCCGTCGCGCTCTACCTGCGCCTGGCAATCGATGAGACGCCGGTCTTCCGGACCACCAAAAAGGTGCGCGTACCGCTGGTGAGCGTGCTGCGCTCCCAACCGGTCGCCGTCGCCGTTGCCACGGCGTCCGCCGTCCTCGGGATCGGCTCCTACTTCCTCATGGTTTCCTACACGCAGGCCTACGGAACCGAGCGGCTGGGACTATCGCAGGAAACAGTGCTGAACGCGGCGCTCATCGGTTCGCTGCTGCAGCTTGCAACCATCCCGGCCTTCGGCTGGCTGGCCATGAGAATCGGGTCGGCGAAGGTCGTGGCCGGCGGGGCAATCGGCACCGCGCTGATCGCTTTCCCGCTGTACTGGGTCATCAGCATTGCGGACGCTCCGCTCTACGTTGCCGCGATCCTGCTCGGCGGAATCCTGCCCACCGCAAGCTGGGCAGCGCTTGGCGGCCTGATGGCGGACCTCTTCGAACCGAGCACCAGCTTCACCGCGCTGTCCTTCTCCTACAGCATTGCCGCGATCGTGGCCGGTTTTGCGCCGTCGATCACGCAGGCATTCGGTGCGGCGACAGACGGCGCATGGTGGCATCCCGGCGTCGTGCTGGCTCTCATGAGCCTCGTGACCGTTGCCGGCGCAACGGCGGCAGCACGCCTCCGCCGGCCTGTACCCGCCCTCGACTGACGCCCGCCAAACGGCGGGTCCACCGCCTGACGAATCAGGCATAGTTAAGCCATGGCGACCACTACCCTCCTGATCCTCAACGGCCCCAACCTGAACCTGCTCGGCACACGGGAACCTGAGGTCTACGGCTCCCACACGCTCGACGACGTTGAGAACCTCTGCGCCTCCGCCGCCGGTGCTCACGGGTGGGCCGTCAACTGCAGGCAGTCGAACCATGAGGGTGATCTTGTCGACGCCATCCAGGGCGCTGCCGGAACAGCAGACGGAATTGTTCTCAATGCCGGCGCCTACACCCACACCTCGGTAGCGCTGAGGGACGCAGTCAGCGCGGTGGGCCTGCCGATCGTCGAGGTGCACATCAGCAACGTGCACCGCCGGGAGGAATTCCGGCACCAGTCCTACCTCTCCCCCGTGGTCGATGCGGTGATTGTGGGCGCCGGCGTGGACGGCTACCGGATGGCCATCGACCACCTGGTGCGCAAACTGACGCGCCATGACCTGATGCAGGGCGGTTATGAGGGACGATAGAGCTATGACGGAAATCACCTCTATCGACGACGTTGTCGATGACGCCAAGAATGCCCCCATGCTTCAGGTGAAGAACCTGGCAGTCAGCTTCCGCACCACCTACGGCGAGGTACACGCCGTCGAGGATGCGAGCTTCACCCTCCACCGCGGACAGACGCTGGCCATCGTGGGCGAGTCGGGTTCGGGCAAATCGACGACGGCGATGGCCTGCATCGGCCTGCTGCCCGGCAATGGGCGGGTCACCAGCGGAAGCATCCTCTTCGAGGGCAGGGACCTCGTTCCCCTTCCGGAGTCCGCGATGCGCACCATCCGCGGCCGGGCTATCGGCCTGGTGCCTCAGGACCCCATGTCAAACCTCAACCCGGTCGCGAAAATCGGCACCCAGGTGGCGGAAACCCTGCTGGTGCATGGGCTCGCGGACAAGAAGAACGTCAAGGAACGCGTGGTCGAGGTGCTCTCCGCTGCCGGCCTGCCCGACGCCGCGGACCGCGCCAAGCAGTACCCGCACGAGTTCTCCGGCGGCATGCGCCAGCGCGCGCTGATCGCCATCGGGCTCGCGTGCCGTCCGCGCCTGCTGATCGCCGATGAGCCGACCAGCGCCCTCGACGTCACCGTGCAGCGCACTATCCTCGACCAGATCGACACGATGACCGAGCAGCTCGGAACCTCGGTGCTGCTCATCACCCATGACCTCGGTCTGGCCGCGGAGCGCGCGTCGGAGCTCGTGGTGATGCACCGCGGCCGTGTAGTTGAAACCGGTCCCGCTGCCCACCTCCTCAACGATCCCAAACACCCCTACACGCAGTCACTGGTCCGGGCCGCACCGAGCGTGGCGGCGGTCCGCCTCCGTCCGGGCGCCTACCACGAGGACGCCGCGAAGCGCACCGCTGTGGCGCAGGCAGCCTTCGAGGAGCACCAGGCGGACGCCGACTCCGTAGACGAGGCCGCACCGACGAACAACATCGTCGAAATTCGTGACTTGACCAAGATCTACAAACGCCGCGGCAGCTCCGAAGACTTCTATGCCGCAAAAAACGTCACCCTGGACATTCCACGCGGGCAGACGGTCGCCATCGTGGGCGAGTCCGGCTCAGGCAAGACGACGACGGCGCGTATGCTCCTGAAGCTCATCGAACCCACCTCGGGCACCATGAAGTTCGACGGCATGGACGTGGCAACCCTGGACAAGGCGCAGCTCGCCGATTTCCGCCAGCGCGTGCAACCTGTCTTTCAGGATCCGTACTCCTCACTGAACCCCATGTTCACCATCGAGCGGATCGTTGAGGAACCCCTCAACGCCTATAAACGCGGCTCGAAGAAGGAGCGCGCTGCCCGCGTACGCGAGCTCATGGACCAGGTGTCCCTGCCGCACAACGCGCTGCGGCGTTACCCTTCGGAGTTGTCCGGCGGCCAGCGGCAGCGCGTCGCCATCGCCCGGGCCCTCGCGCTGAAGCCGGAACTGATCGTCTGCGACGAGCCCGTCTCCGCCCTCGACGTGCTGGTGCAGGCACAGATCCTCAGGCTTCTGGGTGACCTCCAGTCCGAGCTGGGCCTGAGCTACCTGTTCATCTCCCACGACCTCGCTGTTGTGCGGCTCATCTCCGACTACGTCTGCGTCATGAAGGACGGCGAGCTGGTTGAAGCGGCGAGCTCCGAGGAAGTCTTCCAGAACCCGCGCCACCCCTACACCCGGAAGCTCCTGGCTTCCATCCCGGGCAACGAACTCAATATCGCCTGACCCCTCCTCCGAGGGCCCTTCTGTGGGAACTTTTGCGCACCTCCGGCGACTTCTGACGCCCAGAAGCCGCCGGAGCTGCACAAAAGTTCCTTAACGTACGACGGCGGCCGGCCACCTTCGCTTCGAAAGGTGACCGGCCGTCGTCGTACTTTTTCCTGAAAGATCTACTTCTGGCGGGTCTTCGGGTCCAGCGCTTCGCGCAGCGATTCGCCCAGCAGGGTGAATCCGAGCGCAGTGATGGCGATACACGCACCGGGCAGGAACGCCAGGTATGGATCCGAGGCCAGCTCCCGCTGTGCGTAGGTCAGCATGCGGCCCCATTCGGCTGTCTGCGGAACCCCGCCGCCGAGCCCCAGGAAGGACAGGGCAGCGGCGTCGATCACGGCTGTCGCAAGGGACAGTGTCGCCTGCACGATCACCGGCCCCACGCTGTTGGGCAGCAGGTGGCTCATGGTGATGGTGCGCTTGCTCAGGCCGAGCGTCTGCGCTGCCAGGATGTAGTCCGAACCACGCTGCGAGAGCATGGATGAACGCAGCAGGCGCGCGAAGATCGGCAGCTGCGAGGCACCGATTGCGATCATCACCGCGTAGGGCCCCTGTCCCAGAATGGCCGCGATACTGACGGCGAGGAGCAGGTTCGGGACGGACAGCAGAATGTCCACGAAGCGCATGATGACGCTGTCCACCCAGCCGCCCAATCCACCGGCAAGCAGCCCGAGCAGCATTCCGCCGGCCAGGCCGATCGCCGTCGAGATGACGCCGATCAGCAGCGACGCCTGCGCCCCCCAGATCAGTTTGCTGAGCACATCACCACCGAAGCGGTCGAGGCCCAACGGGTACTCCGCGAGTTCGCCGGGTCCGGGGATGTTGGTCGGGGTGATTTCCGTGCGCCCGGGCAGTGCTTCCCCGCCGTAGGGTGCAAGGATCGGCGCCAGCGCGGCGACCAGGAGGAACAGCCCGATGATGATCGCGCCGGCAATCGCCTGCGGGTTTCGGCGCAGCCGTCGGAACGCGTCTTTCCAGAGGCCGGTGCCGCCGCCCTCGGCGAGGCTCGGATCAGTGGTCGGAGAAGTTGGCCCGCCCGCGGCGGGAGGCAATACTGTGCTCATTGCACACGCACCCTTGGATCGATGACGGAGTACGAGACGTCAACCAGGAGGTTGATCAGGGCGTACAGGATCGCGATGAAGATGACGAAGCCCTGCAGCACCGGATAGTCCAGTTCAAAGATGGCGTCGCGGAGGAAACTTCCGATGCCGGGGAAGGCGAACACCGTTTCGGTGAGGACCGCACCTGAAATGAGCAGGCCGGTCTGCAGGCCAATGGTCGTCACGACCGGGAGCATCGCGTTACGCAGGATGAACCGGCTTCGGATTGTTCTTTCCATGAGGCCCTTTGCGCGGGCCGTCCGAACGTAATCGGCGTTCTGCACTTCCAGCACCGAAGCGCGCGTGATGCGCACAATGATGGCCAGCGGGATGGTTCCCAGTGCGAGCCCCGGAAGGATCAGGTGCTGGAAGGCGTCCCACGCGGCGTCGTACTCGCCCGTCAGGATGCCGTCCAGCACATAGAAATCCGTGACGTGCGTCGCGTTGATGCGCGGATTCTGGCGTCCATCCGGCGGCAGGATGGGCCACTGGATGGCGAACAGGTACTTGAAGATGAAGGCCAGGAAGAAGACCGGAACAGTGATGCCGATCAGGCTGAGGACTACCGAACCATGATCGACAAGCTTGCCGTAATGGCGGGCGGCCATATAGCCCAGCGGGATACCGACGCCGATCGCGAAGATCAGCGCCACCACGCTCAGTTCAAGCGTGGCCGGGAAGCGTGTTGCGAACTCTTCCAGTACGGGACGGCCCGTGATGATCGAGGTGCCGAAATCACCCTGCAGCAGTTTACCCATGTAGGTGAAGTACTGGAGGAGGATCGGTTCGTCGAAACCGTACAGTTCGTTGACGCGGGCGACCGCTTCCGGGGTTGCCCGCTCGCCCAGCAGGGCTGTTGCAGGCCCGCCCGGCAGGCCTCGAACCCAGAGAAAAAGCAGGACCGAAAGTCCAAACAGGGTCGGAACGAGCAGGGCGAGGCGTTTACCAATGACGCGAAGCACGAGGTCCTTTCAACAGTGTGGCATCGAGTGGACGAGAGCAAACAAAAGCGGAGGGACCGATGGGCCGGTCCCTCCGCCAGAGTTGTTACTCGTTCAGTTCGATCATGTTGAAGACTTCGTCATTGACGGGGCTCGCCGGGTAGGAATCTACCCGCGGAGCGAACGCCAGGGACGGCGCCGGGTGCGCCAGCGGAATCGCCGGGTTGAACTGGGCGATCTGCTCGTTGATCTCCTCGTACGTGGCGGTCTGCTCCTCGCGGTCAGTCATGCCGCGAGCCTCGCTGAGTGCGTTGAACAGTTCCGGATTGTCGAAGCCGAACTCGGGCTTCTCCTGGCCGAAGAAGACGCCGATGAAGTTGTCGGTGTCGTTGTAGTCGCCGGTCCAGCCGAGCAGGTGGATGCCGTGGTTCTCGGTGCCCTGGATGCGGTCGAGGTAGTCAGGCGTCCAGACATCCGGCGCCGGGGTGACCGTGATACCGACGTCCTTCAGCTGGTCGCTGAGGTTCGTGAACACCTGCTCCGGAGTAGGCATGTACGGGCGGGAGACGTCAGTCGGGTAGTTGAACTGGACCTCGAAGCCGTCCGGGTAGCCGGCCTCGGCCAGCAGTTCCTTGGCGCGCTCAGGATCATACTCGTACGTGGTGATGTCCTCGTTGTAGCCGTCCACAACATCGGGGATGAACTGGGTGGCCAGCTGGGTTCCCTCGGGCAGCGTCTGGTCGATCAACGCCTGCTTGTCGATTGCGTGGTGGATGGCCTCGCGGACCAGCGGATCACTCAGCTCTTCGACGGCGTGGTTGATGCCGAGGTAGAGGATGGTGAACGGATCGCGCGGAACGATCATGAACCCTTCCTCCTCAAGAACGGGAATGTCCGCCGGGGAGACGAGGTCGAAACCGTCGACGGTTCCGGCCTGCAGCGCCTGGGTGCGTGCCTGCGGGTCATCGATGATGCGGAAGATGACCGTCTGGACGTCGCCCTGCTCGCCCCAGTACTCCTCGTTGGCGGTGACGGTGAGGTCTGCGCCGACGTTCCAGGAGTCAAACTTGAACGGACCGGTTCCCACCGGGTGGCCTTCCGCGTACTCGCTCAGCTGGGGAGCTTCGGAGGAACCTCCGATGTCATCGGCGTTGAACTCCTGCAGCGCGGTGGGGCTCTGCATGGCGAATGCCGGCAGGGACAGAGCGGGGATGAACCCGGCAAACGGCTTGGCAAGCGTGACGGTGGCCTCGAGGTCCCCGTTCACTTCGCAGGACTCATACACCGCAGCGTCCGGCGAATCAGCGAAGCCGCGGAACAGGTTGTTGTAGTAGTAGGACACCGACGGCGCCTGGGCCAGACCGGTGAAGTTGTACCAGCGGTCAAAGTTGAAGCAGACGGCTTCGGCGTTGAACTCGGTGCCGTCGTGGAAGGTCACGCCTTCCTTCAGCGCGAACGTGGTGGACAGTCCGTCCTCGGATGTTTCCCATGATTCCGCCAGCAACGGTGCCGGGTCTGCCGTGCCCGGCTCGACGCCTACAAGGCCCTCGAAAATCTGCCGGCTGACGCGGAAGGACTCGCCGTCGCTCGCGAAGGCGGGGTCAAGCGATGCTGGGTCGGACGAGGCCGCGAAGACGAAAGTCGAGTCGACCTCGCCCTCCGCCGCTGCGCCGCCGTCCTCTTCACGCTGGCTCTGGACGCAGCCGCTGAGCAGCAGAGCGCTGATTGCGGCGCCGGCAGTAATGGCGGCAGCGCGCTTCTTTGTGGGATGCGTCCCCCGCGCCGATGTGCTTGTGAACATTAAGTGCTCCTGATGATCTGTTACCTGGCGGACACGTCACTGTGCCCGGGCGGCGCACGGGCAGGCCGTGTTGCCTAATGTGACGAGCCTAACTCCCAGCGCGGGCGCATGCAGTATTTCCCGCCAGCAAGCGATCACGATTTGGTTAAGCGCCGGCACTTCCTAGCGTTCGGTGCACTGCCCGGCGGACACGGTTTCACTGAGCGCTGCTGCCTGTTCGACGACGGGACGGAGCTCCCCCAGTGTCAGCGCGTACCCCACTGGCACATCAGCCGTGGATTTCGCAAAGATGACTCCGGCGACGCGGCCCTCCATGTCCAGGAGCGGTCCGCCGGAATTCCCCTGCTGAACGTTTGCGGCGAGCGTGTAGACGTCGATCGCCGTCGGGTCAGCACCGTAGATATTCTCGACAAGGACGTCGGACCGGTTCTGGATGCTTGCCGGCTGAACCTGGAACGGCCCGCCCGCTGGGTATCCGGCGAAGGCCGCGGTGTCCCCGGTTTCGAGGTCCTCCCCGAGTGCAAGCGGCGCGCGGTCCAGGCCGTCCACAGCGATCACGGCGATGTCCCTCACCGGATCGAAATAGACAACGCTTCCCGGCACTGCGCCTGCACCGGGAACCTCGACGACCGGCTGGTTTACCCCTGCTACCACATGGGCGTTGGTCACTACCCGACCCGGCGCGACGATGAATCCGGACCCGGTTTGGTTCTGGCCGCACTGGTAGGCGGTTCCGGCGATGCGCAGGACCGATTGGGATGCGGTGGCGAGCGCCGGTGTGTCCACTGATGCATCCGGTACCGGAGCCGGGCTGGCCGGCGCCACACCCTCAAGAAGCGTGGGTATGCCGTCAGCAACGGCAA
Source organism: Arthrobacter sp. KKT183 (assembly GCF_055657625.1). NCBI lineage: Bacteria > Bacillati > Actinomycetota > Actinomycetes > Micrococcales > Micrococcaceae > Arthrobacter > Arthrobacter sp. KKT183. The sequence continues at coordinate 2,848,366 of NZ_CM145770.1, forward strand.
TGGAGCGGATCTGCGCCATCCAGGCACGAACGGGCGACGGCGTCAGGGTGTCAATACTGCCGAGCACCTTCGACGATGCGATTGACTGGGAAAGGAAGGGCACGCCCATGGTGCTGATGCTGAAAGCCAGCATGGCAAGTACCAGCGCGGCCACGACGACATTGGTGGCCCCTCCCAGAAGGCGGTCGATGACGCGCACGGGAGCTGACCCGGCCCTGCTGCTGAGCGCGCGTCCCAGTCCCGCGCCGAGTGCCTGCCCGATGATGACCAGGAGCAGGGCAGTGGCGATCACCGCCGCGAGCCGCCAGGAGTCCTCGGATACCGACGCACTGACCAGCGGTATGGCGAAGAAGGCGGCCACTGCGCCGGCCGCGAACCCGATGATGCCGCCGAGGGTGACCAGGAAGCCGTTCTTCAGCCCGGCAATGAGGTAGCCAATCAGCATCAGCACCAGGATGATGTCCAGGAGTGTAAAACCGAACACGCCACTCCCTTTCCAGGAAGCGCTGCACTTCCCATGCTGAGCTTTGATTCTACGGTCCCGCGCTGACAGTCCGCCGGGAAGGATTGGAGTGATTTCCCCTACCCCGTGGGCGAACATGCGTGTAGCAGGTGTCACAACGTCCTTGCGTACGGCAAGATGGGAAAAGACGGGAAACTGGCTGGTTCTGCATCATACAGAGGAGATTTCATGGATATCGAGGTACTGCGCAGGGCGCCCCTGTTCGCTTCACTGGGCGACGAGGTGTTTGCGGCGCTCACTGACGAGCTGACCGAAGTGGACTTGTCGCGCGGCGCATCGGTCTTCCGGGAAGGCGATCAGGGCGACCAGCTGTACTTCATCGTCTCCGGCAAAATCAAGCTTGGCCGTACCGCACAGGACGGCCGCGAGAACCTGCTGGCAATCCTCGGCCCCGGTGAGCTCTTCGGCGAAATGGCCCTGTTCGATCCCAGCCCCCGCACCGCCACGGCCACGGCTGTGTCCGAGACCCGCCTCGCCGGCCTCAAGAACGAGAATCTTCGTGCCCTGCTGGAAACCCGCCCCGAGGTGTCCGCCCAGCTGCTGCAGGCCCTGGCCCGCCGGCTGCGCCGCACCAACGAATCCCTGGCGGACCTGGTCTTCTCCGACGTACCGGGCCGCGTGGCCAAGGCACTGCTGGACCTCGCGGACCGCTTCGGCCGCCCTGCCACTGACGGCATCCTCGTAGCCCACGAACTGACCCAGGAAGAACTCGCGCAGCTTGTCGGCGCCTCGCGTGAAACCGTGAACAAAGCGCTGGCCGAGTTCGTCCAGCGTGGCTGGCTGCGCCTGGAGGCGCGCGCAGTCGTCATCCTGGACATCCAGCGATTGCGTCAGCGCAGCCGCTAGCCCCCCTTTGGGAACTTTTGTGCAGGTCAGGTGACTCCGCCCGCCGGGAAGTCACCGTAGGTGCGCAAAAGTTCCTGGAAGTGGGGCCGCACCTCCCTCCTGGAATTTTGCGCAGGTCAGGCGGGTCTACGGTTTGGGAACTCACTAGAGGTGCCCAAAAGTTCCTGGGATCCCGGGCGCCATCCCTGCCGGAGGAGTGCCTTCTTGACCTTCGCGACGACCAGCCAGCCGCCCTCCGGCAGGTCAAGGCGGTTCAGTTTCACCTGCGCCCACTCAACCTCTGCAACTTTGGCATCTCTGGCCATATCCTTGGCCTGCTGTTCGGGCGTCAGGTGATGCTCGCCGTCGTATTCGATGCAGACCCGGAACGCCTCGCAGCCGAGGTCCGTCCAGGCAACGATCACCCCGTTTGCGTCCCGTAGCGGACAGTTCACCGAGAATTCCGGCAACCCTGCGTCCTCCAGGATCAGGCGCACCAGACTCTCCGGTGGCGAGTCGACGCCGACGCGAAGCCGATCAAAAGCTGACCGCGCCTTCTGTATGCCCCAGCTCCGTCCGTGTGTTGCGATGAACCGCTCCAGGTCCCGTTTCGGGACCATTGGGATCCTCGGCGGGCCGAAGGAGCGGGTGTGTTCGCTGATGATCTGGTCACCGGCAACCACCAGGTCCTCGAGCGGTAGCACCGTTGCCAAATCCAGCCAGGTTCGGGCGAGCGACGTCACAGGCAACCCGTCGATCTCAACAACGTCTCCTTCGGAGATATCGAGGCGATGGCCCTTGACTCCCTTCCTGCGCGGTCCGGCTGTCTGTCTACCACGGGACAAGTGCACCTGCTCGTGGGAAATCCAGTGCGGTAGGTGTATCCCGTGAATCTCTGCGGCGGTCGTATGCGAAACGAAACTCCCCGGCAGCAACTCCACGTAGGGTCGGCAGCGCGATAAAACGGGTTGGATAGCGCCGACGGGCACGCGCACTTCCCGGCTGGGGGTGGTCAGATCCTTCGCGCGCGTTCGGCTGATCGACAGGTCAGCGCTGAGCGCTGACCGCAAGGTGAAGGACCGTCCAACCAGTTCGTCGGGCAAGGGAGCGCGTTTGGGCATGTTCTATCTCAACGCATTCCCGAATCCTGTGCGCCGACTATCCACAGACGGTAACTTCTGCGCAGATCACGTGGATTCCGACGCCGGGAGGTCACCGTAGGTGCGCAAAAGTTCCGGATTGAAGCTGGACGACGGCGGCTACCGGCCGCGCTGCTCCGAGCCTTCCGTGGCGGTTGAGCACTCGACCTCGATCTTCGTTTCACCCTCGGCCTCAACGAGCCGGGGGGAGAAGACCTTCATCGGCCGCTTGTGGGAAAGATAGGCGATGCAGCCGCGCGAGGAGCCGATCTTCTCGAGGATGAGTTCAACCGCGGGCACAGTCAGTTCACTCAGCCCCCGGCCGACGGTGTTCGGCTGGTTGACTTCATCGCCGAGGGAGGTGGTATTGCGCTGCATGATCTCCTCGGCAGACCACCGCCACTGGCCCCATACGCCCTTGCTCGCCAGCAGGGTGGGCTCCTGATTTACCGGCTGCGCCGCAGCAAAGTACCGCGTGTCAAAACGGCGATGGGCAAAATCCGGACTCAGCCAGGCGGACAGCGGCTTGATGAGGTCGGTGCGCAGACCGAGCCCCCGCTTCGCGAGGATCTCCGCAAACGTCCTGTCACCGGCGGCGATTGCTTCACGGGCTTCCATCCACTGCGGGTGGCGGGTGCCCTCGACAAGGCTCGATGCGTCCGGGCCGGCGAGCAGCACGCCGGTCTCCTCGAAAAGTTCGCGGATCGCGGCAATCACAAATCGCCGCGCAACATGATGATCGTCGGTTGCCAGCGCCGCTGCCCAGTGGGCAGGTGAGGGGCCGAACCAGGTGACCGGTTCGTCGTCGTTCTCCTCCACGCTGCCGCCGGGGAAGGCCACCACGCCAAGCGGTGACTCCCCCCGACGGTAGGAGAGGTACACCTCGGTACCGACCGGAGCGTCACGGATCAACACGACCGACGACGCCGGACGCGGCTTCATTGGGGTGCGCTCGCCGTGATCAATCCAGCTGCGGGCGGCACCCTGCTGCTCTTCCGGGACTGGGAAGAGCCTGGTGCTTGAACGGTTCACGGTGACTAGATGAACTCCGCGATAATCTCGACTTCTACCGACGCATTCAATGGTAGTACCGCAACCCCGACGGCGGAACGCGCGTGGGCGCCGGCCTCGCCGAAGACCTGCCCCAGCAGCTCGGACGCTCCATTGATGACCCCGGGCTGGCCCGTGAACGTGGGATCCGACGCGACGAAGCCCACCACCTTGACGATCCGGCTGATGCGGTCGAGGTCTCCGATCTGGGACTTCACAGCCGCGAGTGCATTGACTGCGCAGACGGCCGCAAACTCCTTGGCCTGCTCGGCTTCTATATCACTGCCGACCTTGCCTGTAGCTGGGAGTTCACCATTAATAAACGGAAGCTGCCCGGAGGTGTAGACGTAGTTGCCGGAGACTACTGCGGGAATGTAGGCGGCCACCGGAGCGGCCACCTCGGGGAGGGTGATCCCGAGATCCTTCAGCCTGCTCTCTACCGCTGACACTGCTTCATTGGCGCTGGTCACGACGCGTTTTTCTCCCGTTTGAGGTATGCAACCAGACCGTTGCCGTCAGGCCCCGGAACCACCTGCACGAGCTCCCAGCCGTCCTCACCCCACTGGTCGAGAATCTGTTTGGTCGCGTGGATGATGAGCGGAATTGTGGAGTACTCCCATTTGGTCATGACTCACAGGGTAGCGCGTGCTTGTAAACTGGAGTACATGGCTGCTCGTAAATCTCCTTTCTTTGACACGGCAACCACCCTGGGGAAAATCATTGCATTTCTTGGAATCAGTGGATTGAGTGGGGTGCTTGCTGCCGGTCTCCTCGTGCCCGTGGCTGCTGCTGCCGGCACCGGCGCCTCCGCGTCCATCCAGTTCTTCGAGAACCTCCCGGCTGAGCTTGAGCGCGGTGCGCTCGCCCAACCCTCCAAGATCGTTGCCTCCGACGGCTCGCTGATCGCCACCCTGTATGAGGAGAATCGCCAGCCCGTGACGCTGGATCAGGTCTCCGAGAACATGACGGATGCGCTGATCGCCATTGAAGATGATCAGTTCTACAACCACGGCGGTGTTGACCTGCAGGGCATCATCAGCGCCGCCATCAGCAACATCAGCAGCGACACCACCCGCGGCGCTTCCACCATCACGCAGCAGTACGTCAACAACGTACTCATAGACGCCAGCATGCAGAGCGGCGGCGACATCACCTTCAGCGGTCAGAAAACCCTGGGCGACAAGCTCCGCGAAGCCAAGCTGGCTATCGCCGTGGAGAAGGAGCTGAGCAAGGACGAAATCCTTGCCGGCTACCTGAACATCGTGCCGTTCACCGGCAACACCTACGGCGTCCAGGCCGCCTCCAAGTACTTCTTCAACGTCGAGGCAAAAGACCTCAACATCCAGCAGGCTGCGCTGCTTGCCGGCGTGGTCAACGGCCCCACCTTCTACAGCCCCGAGCTCTACCCGGAGCGCTCGCTCGAACGCCGCAATCTGGTGATCGGCCGCATGCTGGAGACCGGAAAAATCACTCAGGAAGAGTATGACGCCGCCGTTGCCTCGGATCTCGGACTGAACATCACGCCGGTCTTGAATGGCTGCGTAGGCGCCGAGCAGGCACCCTACTTCTGTGACTATGTGACGCACCTGGTCCTCAATGATCCTGCCTACGGCGAAACCCGTGAGGACCGGGAGAACCTGTTGTACCGCGGCGGTTTGACCATCAAGACCACCCTTGATCCGCGCGCACAGGCAGCTGCGCAGACGGCCATCAATGAGACCGCCAACCGCGAGACCACCGATCCCGCCGTGGGCCACTCCATGGTGAGCCTTGAGCCGGGCACCGGAGACATCCTGGTCATGGCTCAGAACACGCGCTTCATGCCGGGTGAAACACCGGGCGACTCCGTTCAGAACTTCAATGTAGACGCGTATTACAAGGGTGATCCGAACAAGCCCATTGGCGGTCTCGGCGGATTCCAGCCGGGCTCGACCTTCAAGCCGTTTGTCGTGGCCGCCTGGCTGGAAGACGGCCGGTCGCTCAATACAGTGGTGGACGGCAGCAAGAAGGCTTACCCTGCCGGCGATCGCTGGGAGGCCAGCTGCCTGCCGCGAGGGTTCTACGAGATCCTCAGCGACGACCCGAATTACGAGTACGAGCCGCAGAACTATGGCGACACCAATTACGGTAATTACACCGTCCTTGAAGGCCTTGCGCAGTCCTACAACACGGTGACCTTCGAGACCGCCGAACAGCTCGATCTCTGCAAGATCCGTGACATGGCCTTCGAGATGGGCGTGCACAACGGGAAGAGCTCGGAGGGTGAGCCACTTCCGGTCGATGTCAACGTCCCGATGCTCATCGGTGGTTCGAGCGACGTCTCCCCGATGTCAATGGCAACCGCCTATGCCACCCTTGCCGCCGAAGGCCTCAAATGCGAGCCTCGGGCACTTGTTGAAGTGACTGCGGTCAACGGAGACACTTATCCGGTTCCGCCGGAATCATGTGAGCAGGTAATCCCGAAGGAAATCGCGCGCGGAGTGAACTACGCCACCCAGGCAGTGATAGAGCGCGGTTCGGGCCAGTTGCTTGAGTTCGGCGACATCCCCATGGCCGGCAAGACCGGCACCAATGACGCCCGCTCGCAGACCTGGTTCATGGGTTACAACTCCGCCATGGCAACGGCCTCGTGGATCGGTAACTGGAAAGAAGGCAACACGAGCCTTAGCGGAATGCAGATTGGCGGACGGACTTACCCGGAGATCGACGGTTCGCTGATCGCTGCGCCGTCCTGGGCCCGCTACATGCAGCAGATCCAAGGTTCCTACCAGCCCGAGCCGTTTGCTGACCCGCCGTCGAACATGATCAATACCAGCCGCCAGGAACAGCAGGACCAGTTATCACAGCAGCCGAATTCCAACGGGACAACCAACGGCACAACCAACAACGGTCAGCTGATTCTCCCCCCGGCACCCGGCGGTAACACCCTGCCCGTTACGCCCCCAGACAATTCAGGGAACAATGGGAACGGCAACGGTAATGGAAACGGCAACGGCGGAGGTAACGGCTGATCGTGGGGACAACCACAGAGGGTTCGCGTAACGGCGCAGCGGTAGCGCTGGGCATAACAGCAGCGGCCGGCGTCGCCACCTTCGGCTACGCAGCGTTCGTCGAGCGCAACCTCTTCGGACTTCGCAAGGAGAACCTCGCGATTCTTCCCCAGGGCAGCAGGCCGCTGCAGGTCCTGCACCTCTCGGATATCCACATGGTGCCCCGTCAGGCCGCCAAGACCAAGTGGTTGCAGGGCCTTGCAGAGCTGAAGCCGGACCTCGTGGTCAATACCGGCGACAACCTCAGCCACCCCAAGGCGCTTGCGCCCCTACTGGATGCGCTCGAACCGCTCCTCGAGTTCCCGGGTGTCTTTGTTCCCGGTTCCAACGATTACTACGCACCGCGGCTGCAGAATCCGTTCAAGTACTTCACCGGTCCCTCCTCAAGCAAGGCAGACAAGCCGCTGAAGGAACTTCCCTGGCAGCAGATGTTCGCGCGGTTCGGCTCCGCTGGCTGGGTTGATCTGACCAACCGGTCGCAGTCGGTTGCTGTTCGCGGCGTCCGGCTGGATCTGAGCGGCGTTGATGATCCCCATTTGGGACGGGACAAGTTCGCCGGGTTCCCGGCGGGAAGCAGTACCGCAGGCGAGGCACCCCACCTTCGTGTCGGCGTCGCCCATGCCCCGTACCAGCGTGTCCTCGACACCTTCACCGACGGCGGAGCAGACCTGATATTCGCCGGCCACACACATGGCGGACAGGTATGCGTTCCCGGGTACGGCGCCCTCGTCAGCAATTGTGATCTGCCCACCTGGCGTGCCCGTGGTCTGACCCAGTGGGAGCACAACGGCCGGGCAGTCCCGCTGAACGTGTCAGCGGGAATCGGAACCTCGCGGTTTGCGCCAGTCCGTTTCGCCTGCCGCCCCGAAGCAGTATTACTGACGCTCACGTCACGCTGAGCAACGGGTCCGCGGTGACGGTTCCCTGACGAGCGCGTCGCGCACGGTCTGACATAGGATTGTTGCTGGGGGACACGAAAATTTCGGCTCCCTCGAATCTTCAACTTTCGAGAGAAGTACATGCCGACGCAAACAACGCTGTGGGAGTCTCTCAGGCGCCTGTACCCGCACCTCAAGCCGATCATTCCGCGACTGGTTCTCGGCCTTTTTGCCGCGCTCGGTGCTAGCGTCATGGTGCTTGCCATCCCGCAGGTCTTCCGGGTCCTCGTCAATGACGCACTGGCGGAAGGTCAGGCGAGTTCCACCGTGTGGATCGCATCCGGGATTGTCCTGGTACTCGGAGTGCTCGAGGCTGTCTTCGTTGCCCTGCGGCGGTTCTTCGTCATCAATCCTGCAACCACGGTAGAAACCAACCTGCGCACGTCGTTCTACCGTCATCTGCAGAACCTCGCGGTAGCCTTCCACGACCGTTGGGGCAGCGGCCAGCTGCTGTCGCGTGCCATGTCAGACCTCAACCTCATGCGGCGGTGGATGGCATTCGGCGCCATCATGCTCGTGGTGGACGCAATCACGCTGACCGCGGGCGTGGCCATCATGTTCTTCATGAGCTGGCCCCTGGCCCTGATCTTCCTTACAGCGGCGGTACCCGTGATGATCTACGGATTCCGCTTCCGGACCTCCTACAGCAGGGTCTCGCGCAAGAGCCAGGACCAGGCGGGTGACCTCGCCACCACCGTCGAGGAGTCCGTCCACGGTATCCGCGTCCTGAAGGCCTTCGGGCGGAGCCGGGAAGCCCTGGACGCCTTCAGTGACCAGGCCGAGGAACTGCGTGAAACGGAAATCCACAAAGCCAAGAGCCTGGCCACGTTCTCACTGATCGTGACGCTGCTCCCCGAACTCGCCCTGGGCGCTTCGCTGGTCACCGGCATCCTCCTCGCTGTCAACGGTGACGTCACCATCGGCGGACTGGTCGCGTTCTTCGCAACCGCCGGCGTGGTGGCGGGGCGCGTCGAGTTCATCGGCCCGCTGCTCGCAATGACGTTCACAGCCAAAACGGCAATCGACCGCCACTACGAGGTCATGGAGTCTGAGAACACCATCACCGGACCGCCTGATCCCCGCACCCTCACCGATCCGCACGGCGAAGTAACGTTCGACGACGTCTCCTTCCGTTATCCCGATGCGAAGGACACATCCACTTCGGTCATAGACGGAGTCAACCTCACGCTGAGGGCCGGCGAAACCATGGCTCTGGTGGGAGTGACCGGCTGCGGCAAGAGCACCCTGCTCCAACTGGTACCCCGCCTCTACGATGTCACCGGTGGAGCTATCCGCATCGACGGGATCGATCTCCGCGAGTTCTCTCTGGAGGAACTGCGCCGCCACGTAGCGGTGGCTTTCGAAGACACCACACTGTTTTCCAACTCGGTCCGCGAAAACGTACTGATGGGTGTGGACGCCCAGGACGACGACGACGCCATCCTCACCGAGGCGCTGGACGTTGCGCAGGCGCACTTCGTGTATTCGCTTCCCGAGGGCGTGGATACGCTCATCGGTGAAGAGGGACTCAGCCTCTCCGGCGGGCAGCGCCAGCGGCTGGCGCTCGCCCGGGCCATCGCGGCCAAGCCGCGGGTGCTGGTCCTCGACGACCCGCTGTCCGCGCTCGATGTGCGCACGGAGGAACTTGTGGAGGAGCGCCTGCGCGAGGTCCTCGCGGATACCACCACACTGATTGTGGCCCACCGCCCCTCCACAGTGGCGCTCGCCGACCGCGTCGCACTCATGGAGAACGGACGCATCTCCGCGGTCGGTACCCACACCGAACTGCTGGTCCGCAGCGACCACTACCGCTACGTCATTGCGAGCCTGACCGAGGAACCCGTGGATCTGGACAGCGAGCTGGAAGAGCTGGAGCACAACGACCAGGAGGCCCGCGCATGAGTGCAGCACCGAAACAGGAGAAGCAGGAAAAGCCGAACAGGCGCACCCGCGCGGGCCAGCCGCCGTCGGTCATTTCCTCAGGAGTCTCCAACGAGGACAAGGTGATGCTGGACCGGGCACAGAACAAATCGGTGCGGACACGGTCCTTCAAACTGCTCGGTTCCCTGATCCGCCCCAACCGCAGGCAATTCATCTGGACCGCGTTCCTCGTGGTCCTCTCCCAGATCGCACGGGTGGCCGGGCCGGCGATCATCGCCTTCGGTATCGACCACGCTCTCCCCTCGCTGCTGCAGGGCGAGTCCGCGCTGCTCTGGGCTGCGGGCATTACCTACCTCATCGCGGCCGTACTGGCAGCGACCCTCACAGCCGGCTACGTCCTCGCAGCAGCCCGGCTGAGCCAGGAAATGCTGCTGGATCTCCGCCTGCGCGTCTTCCGGCACACCCAGCGGCTCAGCCTCGAGTTCCACGAGAAGTACACCTCCGGGCGCATCATCTCCCGCCAGACCTCGGACCTGGAAGCGCTACGCGAGCTGCTCGACTCCGGCGTCAGTTCCCTGGCGTCCGGCCTGATGTACATGATCTTCACCGCTGTCACCATCTTCGTGCTCGACTGGCCCACCGGATTGCTCCTTCTGGTCGCGGCTATCCCCATGACGTTCCTGGCGCGCTGGTACCAGAAGCACTCGCAGATCGCCTACCGGTCATCGCGGGTGGTGTCGGCGAAGCTGATCGTCCACTTCATCGAGACCATGACCGGCATCCGTGCGGTCAAGGCGTTCCGCCGCGAGAAGGTCAACGCAGACCGCTACGACGAGCTCGCCGAGGACTACCGCAAGGTGACGGTGCGCTCGATCAACCTCAACGGCGTCTTCCAGCCGGGCCTGGTCCTGATCGGCAACGTGACCGTGGCCGCCGTGCTCCTGTTCGGAGGTTTCCGGGTGCTTGGCGGATCGCTCGAGGTCGGCGCGCTGCTGGCACTGCTGCTGTACAGCAAGCGGTTCTTCCAGCCGGTGGACCAGATGGCGATGTTCTACAACTCGTTCCAGTCAGCAGCCGCCGCTCTCGAGAAGGTGTCCGGGCTCCTGGAGGAAGTACCGACGGTGCGCCCGCCGAAGAACCCCGTGCCGTTGAAGGACGCGCAGGGCCGGATAGAGTTCGACGGCGTTGAGTTCCGTTACGGGGATGGTCCCGTCATCCTGCCGCGCATGGACCTCACGATCCCGGCCGGGCAGACGATTGCCCTCGTCGGCCAGACGGGCGCCGGTAAGTCCACTCTCGCCAAGGTCATCGCGCGGTTCTACGACGTCTCCGAAGGCAGCATCACCCTCGACGGTGTGGACCTGAGGCAACTGTCCCCGCAGGACCTGCGCCGCGCCGTCGTCATGGTGACGCAGGAGGCGTTCCTGTTCAGTGGGAGCGTGGCTGACAACATCGCCCTGGGCAAGCCGGAGGCGAGCCGCGAAGAGATCGAGCAGGCCGCCAGGGCTGTAGGAGCACATGAGTTCATCACGTCGCTGCCCGAGGGCTACGACACCGATGTGAACAAGCGCGGCGGCCGGGTCTCCTCGGGGCAACGGCAGCTCATCAGCTTTGCCAGGGCGTTCCTCGCGGACCCGGCGGTCCTGATCCTGGACGAGGCAACGTCCTCGCTGGACATCCCCAGCGAACGGCTGGTCCAGCAGGGCCTGCAGAAACTGCTCGGCAACCGGACCGCGCTGATTATTGCGCACCGGCTCTCTACGGTGGAGATCGCGGACCGCGTGCTGGTGGTGCATGATGGCGCGATTGTCGAGGACGGCACACCCGCTGACCTGATCAGCGGCAACGGCCGTTTCGCCACCCTGCACGCAGCCTGGCAGGACTCGCTCGTCTAGCGCTGGTCAGCGAGCTGCTGCCCACGGACCGCTAGTTCGTCAGGGACGCCGTTGTCCGTTATCCTTGAGAGGTTGCTTTCGGGGCTTCTCGGAACAGCTCAATCGGGGTGTGGCGCAGCTTGGTAGCGCGCGTCGTTCGGGACGACGAGGCCGCAGGTTCAAATCCTGTCACCCCGACCACAGAAGAAAAGGTGCCCGCAGTTCACACTGCGGGCACCTTTTCGTTTCTGCGTCAGACGCGGTGAAGCGTCACACGAAGCGAGGTCAGACGAACGTCCGGCCGGTCAGCCGCTCGTAGGCTTCGATGTACCGGGCGCGTGTCTTCGCGATAACCTCGGCGGGCAGTGCAGGCGGTTCTGACACACGGTCCCAACCGGCGTCGTCGGACGTGAGCCAGTCGCGGACAAACTGCTTGTCGAAGGAGGCCTGGGCCTTACCCGGCGAATACAGGGCCGCGTCCCAGAAACGCGACGAATCCGGCGTCAGCACCTCGTCGCCGAGGGTCACAGCTCCAGAGCGGGACATTCCGAACTCCACCTTGGTGTCCGCAATGATGATCCCGCGATCCAGTGCAATCGACTCCGCACGGGAGTAGATATCGAGCGTCAGCGAGCGCAGCTTCGCGGCGAGATCATCCCCCAGCATCATGACGACGGCGTCATAGGTGATGTTCTCGTCGTGCTCGCCCACCTCAGCCTTGGCGGACGGCGTAAACAGCGTCTCGTCCAAACGGGAGCCGTCCACCAGGCCTTCCGGCAGCGGCAGCTCACACACGGTCCGCGACTCGTTGTACTCGAGGAGCCCGGAACCGGTCAGGTATCCACGCGCTATGCACTCGACGGGGTACATGTCCAACCGCTGACAGATCATGGCCCGGCCGTCAACCTCGGCGGGAACGTCGGTGGAGAGGACATGGTTGGGGATGCCGGCCAGCTGCTCGAACCACCACAGGCTCAGCTGGGTCAGCACGCGTCCCTTGTCCGGGATCTCGGAAGACAACACAAAGTCGTAGGCGCTGATCCGGTCACTGGCGACCACCAGCACGCGGTCATCCTCGCCCGTCACGGGTTCATACAGGTCCCGGACCTTCCCGGAGTAGATGTGCCGCCAACCCGTAAGTTCCTGTGCCATGCCTATACCCCGCCCGTCTGTGAACCCGCCGCTGAACCAGTCACTGAAGCCGGCTGTGACACCACAACCTCGCCCCGCGCGGCCTTCGCAGCAATATCAGTGCGGTACTGGCCGCCTTCGAGGTCAAGGCGGCTCACGCCGTCGTACGCTTTGTTGCGCGCTTCCTCAAGATCCTTGCCCAGTCCGACGACGGCAAGCACCCGCCCACCGGCTGAGACCACCGAACCGTCCCCACTCAGCGCAGTGCCGGCGTGCAGCACGGACACGCCATCCAGGGTAGCCGCGTCCGCGAGACCACGGATTTCATCGCCGGTGCGCGGTGAGTCGGGGTAGTTTGCTGACGCGAGGACCACGGCGACCGCGGCCTGCGAAGACCAGTTCAGGTTGTCGACCGTGTCCAGTTCCCCCTTTGCGGCAGCGAGCAGGACGCCACCCAAAGGCGTCTTGAGCCGGGCCAGCACAGCCTGTGTCTCGGGATCCCCGAAGCGGGCGTTGAACTCGATCACGCGCAGCCCGCGCGAAGTGAGCGCGAGCCCGCAGTACAGGACCCCCGTGAACGGAGTGCCGCGGCGTGCCATCTCCTCGATGGTGGGCAGCGCAACGCGCTCAATCACCTCATCCACCAGACCGGACGGCACCCATTCCAGCGGCGAGTAGGCACCCATGCCGCCGGTATTCGGTCCTTCGTCATTGTCGAAGATGCGCTTGAAGTCCTGTGCCGGGGCAAGGGGCACCACGCTGGTGCCGTCCGAGAGGACAAACAGGGACACCTCGGGGCCGTCAAGGTATTCCTCGATCACCACCGAGCCGCCGGCGCCAAAGCACACCTCGGCGTGCTCAAGGGCGGCTGCCCGGTCCGACGTGACCACCACGCCCTTGCCCGCGGCGAGGCCGTCATCCTTGACCACATACGGGGCACCGAAGGAATCCAGCGCGGCTTCGGCTTCGGCTGCAGTTGACGCGACCTTCGCCATCGCGGTAGGAACACCGGCAGCCGCCATGACCTGCTTGGCGAAGGCCTTCGAGGCCTCGAGCTGCGCCGCAGCCTTCGTGGGTCCGAAAACGGGGATGCCTGCTTCAATCAGCGCGTCGGACACACCGGCAGCCAACGGAGCCTCGGGGCCCACAACCACCAGGTCCGACCCCAGGCGCGAGGCAAGTTCCGTCACGGCAACCGGGTCATTGGCATCGATGTTGTGCACGGGGACATCCTGGGCCATTCCGGCGTTACCGGGAGCGGCATGCACCTCGCCCACGAATGGATCGGCGAGGAGCGCTCGGACAAGGGCGTGTTCGCGGCCTCCAGGGCCAATAACGAGAACCTTCACAGTAGTTCAGGGTACTGGGTCCTCCCCCACCCAACTACTGGCCGCAGAAACTGTGAAGTCAGCCGGCACGTCCGGAATACCAATACACCGGGCCTGTCTCTCCGAACACCCAGTATGAAAGCCGTTCGCACGTCCAGCCGCTCCGCCTCGACCCTAGCCATGCTCGCGGGCATACTCGCGGCCGGGCTGGTCCTCGGTGTGGCCGAGCTGATCGGCGCCTTCTTCTCCACCCGATCGGCACCGCTGATCGCACTGGGCTCCACGTTCATCGATTTCACGCCGGCCTGGCTGAAGGACTTCGCAATCGATACCTTCGGCACCAACGACAAGCTCGCGCTCTTCGTCGGCATGGCCGTCACCATCATCATCCTCGCCGCGATCCTCGGCTACCTGGCCTGGCGGCGCTGGATCCTGGGTGTGGCGGGTGTCCTCTTCATGGGCGCCGTCATGGTTGCCGCCGTCGTCTCCCGTGCCGGTGCATCCGTAAGTGACGCGATCCCTTCGGTGATCGGCACCCTGGCCGGGCTGGCAGCGCTGCGCTTGATGATCCGGAAGCTGCATTCGGCGCAGCCACAGACCGAGACCACAACCAACGACGACGACGGCGCCTTCAACGCCGGCGGTTCCCGCCCGGTGGGTGCCAGTACAAACGCCAGGACTTCCGTCAGCAGGCGCGGGTTCTTCGCAGCAGCGGGCGTTACCGCCGTCGTCGCCGCCGCTACTGCAGCGGGAGGCGCCGTCGTCAGTGGAATCCGCAACACCGTCAATGTTGCCCGTGAACGCCTGAGCTTCCCGGCACCCGCCAGCCCCGCGATGCCGGTCCCAGCCGGTGTTGATGTAGACCTTGACGGTGTTGAGCCGTGGCTGACGCCCAATCCGGAGTTCTACCGGATTGACACAGCACTGCAGGTTCCCACCATCGACGTGGACACCTGGGAGTTGCGCGTCCACGGCATGGTGGAGGAGGAGATCCGCATCAACTTCCAGGACCTGCTGGATTCGGAGCTGATCGAACGGCACATCACGCTGACCTGCGTCTCCAACCCGGTGGGCGGGGAGCTGATCGGCAACGCCAAGTGGCTCGGCTACCCGATCCGCGAGCTCCTTGCACGCGCCCGTCCCACCGAAGACGCTGACATGGTCCTGTCCACCAGCACCGACGGCTTCAGCGCCTCCACTCCCCTGCCCATCCTGCAGGATGAGCGGGACGCCATCCTCGCAGTAGCCATGAATGACGAGCCGCTGCCCCTCGAGCACGGCTATCCGGTGCGCATGGTGGTCCCCGGGTTGTACGGGTACGTTTCCGCCACCAAATGGGTGATTGACCTTGAAGTGACCCGTTTCGCGGACGCCACGGCTTACTGGACGGACCGCGGCTGGGCTGAGAAGGGCCCCATCAAGACGCAGTCGCGTATTGAGGTTCCGCGGCCGTTCGGCAACGTGGCTGCCGGCACCTTCCGGGTGGGCGGCACTGCCTGGGCGCAGAACCGCGGGATCGACAAGGTGGAGGTCCAGATTGACGACGGCCCCTGGGAGGAAGCGACCCTCGCCGCCGAATACACCGTGGACACCTGGCGGCAGTGGACCCACGAAGTGCAGCTCGAGCCCGGGTCCCACCGCATCCGCTCACGGGCTTACGATCCCGACGGCGTCCAGACCGAAGAGCGCGCCGATACCGTTCCGGACGGCGCATCGGGCTGGCACACGGTCCAGTTCTCAGCGGAGTAGGACAGCCCCCTATCCTTGTGCCCATCGGATGACCCGTTCCCTCCGGTGGGCACAAGCTACATCCGCCTCGACGATGCGTAATACTGGAACCATGCCCTCCACCTTTACCTCCTCCAGCGCGGTTGACCTCGCGGTCCTGGAGCGCAACGGCTTCATTGAGTCCCGCCACATCGGCTCAGCCGTGGTCCTCGCAGCGGACGGCTCCACCGTCACGGAACTCGGTGACGTCAACGCGCCGATCTTCCCCCGCTCCACCCTGAAGCCGTTCCAGGCACTGGCTGCCATGCAGGCCGGCGTCCCGCTCCGCGGAGCCCAGGTTGCGTTGGCAGCTGCCAGCCATGTCGGCAGTTTCGAGCACATGGACGTCGTGAAATCCATGCTGAGCGCCGCCGGAGTCACCGAAGAGGACCTGCAGTGCCCGGCTGACTGGCCGCAGGACGAGGAAGCCCGACACTCGCTCATCCGCAGCGACAAGGGCCGCCAGCGGGTAGCCTTCAACTGCTCCGGCAAGCACGCCGCCTTTCTCTGGGCCTGCACCGAAAACTCGTGGGACCACAAGACCTACCTGGATCGCGGCCACCCGCTGCAGCAGCGCATCGCCGACATCATCGAGGAATACACCGAAGAGAAAGTGGAGCACTGGGCAGTGGACGGCTGCGGCGCTCCGCTCGGCGCCGTTTCACTCACCGGTCTCGCGCGGGGAATCGGCAAGATCGCCAAGGCCCCCAGTGACAAGAACGCCGATGCGCGCGCGGCCACCATCGCAACCGCCATGCTGGATTATCCGTGGGCGGTCCACGGCCACGGACGCGAGAACTCGGTAGTGATGGAAGACCTCGGGATCCTGGCGAAGAACGGAGCCGAGGGCGTCCTCGTCATGGCTACGCCCACCGGCGTGTCCATGGCGCTCAAGATCCTGGACGGCAATATCCGGGCCACCACACTGGTAGGGCTCACTCTTTTGGCCGCCTCAGGTGCCCTCGAGGCGGAGGCTGTAGCACCGGTACTGGAGAAGGTTGTGCAGCCCGTGCTGGGCGGCGGCGAGCCCGTCGGCCAACTGCGCCTCGCCGCTCCGGTCATGGCGCTGCTGGACTAACCATGGCACGACGGCGTATCCCACCCGCGGACGGCAACGCTGCAGTCCGCGCGGTGGCCGCCGGCAGCACCGACCGCACAGAACGTACGACGGCGGTTCGCTACTCCCTGGAGGAGCTCGCCTTCCGCGCACCCGGCAACAGCGTGGAAGTGCGCGTCCCGCCACTGGGCGTGACGCAGTGCGTCGAAGGTCCCCGCCATACCCGCGGAACCCCGCCCAACGTCATTGAGACCGACGCTGACATCTGGCTCGCTCTCGTCCTAGGGACCCTGACCTGGGCCGAAGCCCTCACCTCCGGCGCAGTCGCGGCATCCGGTCAGCGGGCGGACCTCTCCGCGCTTCTGCCACTGTTTCCGCAGGAACCGCCCGGGCCTGCGACAGGCCCGGCATGATCCTCGAGCGCCACCATGCCACGCAACCGAACCTCGTGGTCCGGGGATGGCGTGGCGCGCTCGCTGCCCTTCGCCGGCAACCGGCGGAAGCCTGGGTGGTTGCCGGTGTTGTCACTGCCCTGTACACGATCTTCTCGGTCACTCAGTGGAACCGGTTCGACACCCCGTCCTGGGACCTCGGCATCTTCACCCAGCTGGCCAAGGCCTATGCGGGGTTCGACGCGCCCATCGTGCCGGTCAAAGGTCACGGGTTCAACCTCCTCGGCGACCATTTCCACCCCCTGCTCGTCATCCTGGGACCCGTGTATGCGCTCTTCCCGTCCGGATTGACCCTGCTGGTCTTCCAGAACCTGCTGGTGGGCTGGTCGGTCCTGATTCTCACCCGCCTGGCCGTGCATCATGTTGGGCGCGTCCCGGGGCTCTTCCTTGGAGCCGCCTACGGCCTGTCCTGGGGCATCCAGGCCGCCGTCGCTGTGCAGTTTCATGAGGTGGCGCTGGCGCTGCCCCTGCTGGCGCTGGCGTTGGAGGCGTATATCGAGGGCCGGCTGCGCACCGCCGTCGTCGCGGGCGCACTGCTGGTGTTCGTGAAGGAGGACATGGGGCTGACCGTCTTCGCGTTCGGCCTGGTGCTGGCCTGGCGCTTCCGACGCCGCTACCAGGCCGGCCTGGGGCTGGCAGTCTGGGGGCTCGCGTGGGTGGTCCTGTCAGTGAAGGTCATTCTGCCGGCACTGAACACCGGCGGCACGTACGACTACTCCGATCGCATCGACGTGGACGCGCTCCTGGCCAACCCCGTGGGCACCGTAATTTCCATGATGACGGTCGTGGAGAAATACGAGACCCTGTGGCTGCTGTGCCTCGCCGGCGGGTTCCTGTTCCTCCTCTCGCCGTTGGCCGCAGTGCTGCTTCCCACCCTGATATGGCGCTTTGCTGCGGGGAATGAGTCCTACTGGGGGCCGGACTGGCACTACAACGCCGTTCTCATGCCCATCCTGTTCGCCGCGCTCATTCATGCGATTCTTCGCGCCCGCGAGAGCAGGCGCGGCTGGCTGCGCTCCTATAGCGCCGCCGTCGTGCCGGTGGTCAGTGTGGTGGCGCTCATGCTGTTGCCCGGGCAGCCGCTGGCTGCGCTTGCGAAGCCGGAGACGTTTCAGCAGTCGCCGCGCTGGGATGCGGCACACCGGATGATGGACGAGATTCCATCCGGCGCAGCGGTTGAGTCCGGCGTGTTGCTGATGCCGTACCTGGTGCCGGAGACCGAGGTGTATTGGATCGGCAATGAGAACCCGGCGCCTGACTACCTGGTGGTCGACGCCGAGGACTGGAGCTGGGGGCCCACCCGCCCGGCCAGCGCGGAACAGCACGCTGAGGAGACCTATCCGGGCGAAAATTACGCCTTGGTCTTCGATGAGGCCGGGTACCAGCTGGTCAAGCGGGAGACCTGATCCCGGTAGCCTTGAACCATGAGTTCGCAGCAGCCTCCAGAGCGCCGGCTAGTCACCATTCGACGGGCGCCGAAATTCGGTCCGTTCATGGGCCTCGGTGCGTTGATCGGATTCATCGCCGCGCTGATCGTGGCCTACACCGGCCCGGCTGACCCCACGCTGACCCGCGAGTCCGTCCTGGGCTTCTTCACTGTGGTTTTCGCGATTCCCGGAGTGCTGATCGGTGGTCTCCTGGCGCTGCTGCTCGACCGGATCAGCGTACGCCGCATGAAGCAGGCGACGGCGGAGCGCACCGACGACGAATAGCCCGGCAATCCAGCCTCATTACGCCGTGAGAGAATGGCGTAATGGTGCGCGGTGACGGACAGCTTTCCCATGATCTACTTCCCGGCGAAAAAGGCCCCCAGGATGCCTGCGGCGTCTTCGGAGTCTGGGCCCCCGGCGAGGAAGTCGCCAAATTGACCTACTACGGGTTGTATGCGCTGCAGCACCGCGGCCAGGAGTCAGCGGGCATCGCCACCAGTGACGGCACCCGGATCAACGTCTACAAAGACATGGGCCTGGTGTCCCAGGTCTTCGACGAGGCCACGCTGAACACCCTCACCGGCCACATTGCGGTGGGCCACTGCCGCTACTCCACCACCGGGTCCTCCAACTGGGCCAACGCGCAGCCCACCCTCGGCGCCACCGCCGTAGGCACCGTTGCCCTGGCTCATAACGGCAACCTCACCAACTCGGCCGATCTCTACCAGACCGTCCTCAACCGCCATGGGAAGCCGCGCTCCGGAGAGATGGCGCAGGGCAACACCTCGGATACAGCCCTGGTCACCACCCTGCTGGCCGGGGATGACGGCCGCTCCCTCGAAGACACCGCCATGGACCTCCTGCCCACCATTGAGGGCGCGTTCTGCTTCGTGTTCATGGATGAGGGCACCCTGTACGCCGCACGCGATCCCCACGGTGTCCGTCCGCTGGTGCTTGGCCGGCTGGAACGCGGCTGGGTTGTTGCCTCGGAGCAGGCTGCGCTCGCCACCGTGGGCGCCAGCATCATCCGTGAGATTGAGCCCGGCGAGTTCATCGCGATCGACGAGGGGGGCGTCCGTTCCCGCCGCTTTGCACCGACCACGCCGGCCGGTTGCGTTTTCGAGTACGTCTACCTTGCCCGGCCCGACGCCTCGATTGCCGGCCGCTCGGTCTATGATTCGCGCGTCGAAATGGGCCGGCAGCTGGCCCGGGAGAACAAGGCGGAGGCCGACGTCGTCATTCCGGTTCCGGAATCCGGCACACCTGCCGCCGTTGGTTTCGCTGAGCAGTCCGGGATTCCGTTTGCCCACGGATTCGTGAAGAACGCGTACGTGGGGCGCACCTTCATCCAGCCCAGCCAGACGCTCCGCCAACTGGGCATCCGGCTGAAGCTCAACGCGCTGGAGTCCGTCATCAAGGGGAAGCGGATCATCGTGGTTGATGACTCCATCGTCCGCGGCAACACCCAGCGGGCCGTGGTGCGGATGCTGCGCGAGGCCGGCGCCGCCGAAGTCCACATCAAGATCTCCTCCCCGCCGGTGCGCTGGCCTTGCTTCTACGGCATCGACTTTGCCTCACGCGCAGAGCTGATCGCCAACGGCGCGGCAGTGGATGAGATCGCCGCGTCGATCGGCGCAGACAGCCTGGCCTACATTTCCGAGGACGGCATGATCGAAGCCACCAAGCAGCCGCGGGAGCGGCTCTGCACGGCGTGCTTCACCGGGGACTACCCGATCAAGCTTCCCGAGGAAGACCGCCGCGGCAAAAACCTCCTTGAGCGGGCTGATCCGGCCGAAAAGCCGGGCGCCACCGGCTGCGATCCCGGGCCGGGCAGCGAACTTGAGACCCTCCTGACCGAAGCAGACAAGAAAGAGCGGGTATGAGCTCACCTGACCCCATCACCTATGCAAGCGCCGGAGTAGACGTCGAAGCCGGCGATCGGGCGGTGGAGCTCATGAAGGACGCCATCAAGGCCACCCACACAGCCAATGTTGTCGGCGGCGTCGGCGGTTTCGCGGGTCTCTACGATGTCTCGAAGCTGCTGACGTACCGCAAGCCGCTGCTCGCCACCTCAACTGACGGCGTGGGAACCAAGGTTGCCATCGCGCAGGCCATGGATATCCACGACACCATCGGGTTCGACCTGGTGGGAATGGTTGTGGATGACATCGTGGTGGTTGGGGCGGAGCCCCTCTACATGACCGACTACATCGCCTGCGGCAAGGTGGTCCCTGACCGCATCGCAGCTATTGTGCGCGGAATCGCCTCCGCTTGTTCCGTCGCGGGAACGGCCCTCGTGGGAGGCGAGACCGCCGAGCATCCCGGCCTCCTGGGTGAGCATGAATATGACGTCGCGGGCGCCGCCACCGGCGTGGTGGAAGCGGACGCACTGCTTGGCCCTGACCGGGTGCGCGAGGGCGACGTCATCATCGGCATGGCGTCCTCCGGCCTGCACTCCAACGGCTACTCGCTGGTCCGCAGGGTCATCAACCAGGCCGGCTGGGCCCTGGACCGGCAGGTCTCGGAACTCGGGCGCACGCTCGGTGAGGAACTCCTCGAGCCCACCCGCGTCTACGCGGCCGACTGCCTGGACCTCGCCCGGCATTTCCCGCTCGATTCCGACGGCGCCGTCCACGGTTTCAGCCATGTCACCGGCGGAGGTCTTGCCGCCAATCTCGCGCGCGTTCTGCCGCGTGGACTTGAAGCAACCGTGGATCGCTCCACCTGGTCGCTTCCGCCGGTTTTCAGCCTTGTGTCCGAGCTGGGGAGCGTACCGCTGCCGGATCTGGAGCGCACGCTGAACCTTGGTGTCGGAATGGTGGCGGTCGTTTCCGCCGCAGGAGCCGACAGCGCTGTTGCACGGTTGAACGATCGCGGCGTTCCCGCGTGGGTCATGGGCCAGGTGGCACGCGCTTCCCATGAGAGCACCGACGGACCTGATTATGTGCAGGGTGCAAAGGGTGTGGATGGCGGCTCCGTGCGGTTGGTCGGTTCCTACGCCTGATCTTCTTCGGGAGCCCCGCTCGGCGCTGTTCCGGGCGGGGGCCCCGAAACTGTCCCAGGGCGGCGGCTACCGAGCCGCATCACAATTCCCGGGCACAACAAGAACCAGCGGCCTGACGTGATCGTCGTGGCCGCTGGTTCTCAACGTCTTATGCGAGCGTTCTGCTCAGAAGAGGAGGTTATCCGATGCGGCGGGTGCCGCCGTCATCCTCTTCATCATCAAACTGCTCCGCGTATTTATCCTCATACGCCGAATAATCCGGCTCAACCGGATCATCATGGCGGGAGGCACGACTACCGGTTGCCTTGAGCTCGCGTTGCAGCGCCGAGTAGTCCGTGGACGGGCTGAAATACTTCATGTCCCGTGCCTGCTTGGTGGCTTTCGCCTTCTGACGGCCGCGCCCCATGGCGTGACCCCCTTTTTGCGTCGATCCGGAGGTGGTCGCCATGGCCAACAAAATAACGGCGTAGCGAGGCCCCGGAGTATCCGGTTAATGTGTCGTATGTATAGGTTACATGGTTTCTCGGGCCGAACGTGCGGGCCCCACCGCCGGATGGAGCCGGAGACCCAACGAAGGTCTGCCTCCATGCGGGAAAAGCCCATTGTTAGCTAGAGTCGTGGGGTAATCATGACCATAGCCAGCCCGCCGTTCCGGCAGGCGCATGAGGGGGGCAGTTCACTATGAGTGATCAGCCGGACACGCCGGAGGATGACAAATCGGCATCGGCAGACGCTTCCGTTCCGGAGCCCGAGATCCTCAAGGCCGAGGACGTTCACCTTGCGGATCCGGATGTCTCCGGGGATGCGGTGGAACCTACCCTCAACACCTCGGCCGAGGATGTCCGGCTCATTGAACCGTCCCTTGGAGCGGCGGAAATCAGCGGGGACGCAGCCGAAGCCGCCTCCTTGGATGATGCGGCTGCAGAGGCCGCGCAGGTAGCGAAAGAAGCAGAGGACGTCGGCACACTGGTAGCCGGCCCCCGTCCCACCGAGGACCCGGCTGAGGCTGCCGCGCCGGCGGGCACTGCGCCTGCCGGCGGCGCAGCAGGAGACGCCCCGCCAGGCGGATTGACGAGTTTCGCGGCATCAGGCACCGAGCCGGCCTGGACAGGCCCGGGCAGCGATGAGGCCCGCTGGGACGCGTTGTTCGACGCCGGCCAAGCTGATGCGTCCGCCGCCGCCGTGAAGGCCGACGAGGTTACAACCGCCGCCGGGGACCCGCAACCAACCGACCCCACCGGAACTGGAACCGGAGCTGGAACCGAGACTGAAGTCGCCGCTGAACCCGGAACTGAAGAACCGGAAGCAACCAGCGCATCCTCAGATTCGGCCGCTCCCGAAGCGCCGTGGGCCCAACCATTCGCGAGCGGGCAACCGCAGGCTCCCGGGAGCCCTGTTCCGCCTGTGGGCGGGCCCTATGGCCTTCCACCGGCGGGAGGGGATGACCCTGCCCCTACGCGCATCCGAGCCCGTTCCGCCGGCCGCTCTTCCCGCGGCGGAAGCCGGAAAAAGCTGATCATTCTGGGTGTTGCAGGACTGGTGGTGCTCGCCCTGTTGATCTTCGCGATCGCGAGCATCGTCAATGCGCTGGGTGCGGACACTTCCGATGCCGCGTCCTCTGCCAGCACCACTCCGGGTGCGGACGGCATCATCGCGGAAGGCATCTCGCCCCTCGAACTCGTCGCCGGAGACTGTATCCACGGCTTCGATTCCACTGACCTCAGCGCTGACGTCACCACCGTTACGTGCACCACGCCGCACAATGCCCAGCTATTGGCCACCACCTCCTTCCCCGAGGACTCGGAGTTCCCCGGGGAAGCTGCACTGAATGCCAGCGGAGACGATCTGTGCAACTCGGTGGCGATTGATGAGAACGCGGCCGCAGAGTACGCGGGCCTCACACTGACCCAGGTCACCCCGACGTCGGGTACCTGGGCGGACGGCGACCGGCGCATCGACTGCTTCGTAGTCTCCGATGAAGGCAACGTCATCACAGACACCCTGCTGGCCGGGTGACCGAAAGAAGTGCCTGGATCCCCGTACCGACGCCGCCGGCACGGGGATCTGCCACTTTTAGGCCGTAACGCTGCCGACGCTGAGCCCTGCTGCCCCGTCCGCTGCACGGTCAACCCGGACCTTGTCGCCGTCGCTGATTTCTCCTGACAACAATCCGCGCGCGAGGCGGTCGCCGATCTCACGCTGCACCAGGCGGCGAAGCGGCCGGGCACCGTACGCGGGGTCAAACCCGGTGAGTGCCAGCCATTCCCGCGCGGCGTCGGTGACATCGAGTGTGAGCCGGCGGTCCTGAAGCCGGGCCGCGAGCGCAGCCACCTGCAGATCCACAATCTGCGAGAGCTCCTCAATGCTGAGCGCGTCGAACATGATGATGTCATCGAGCCGGTTGAGGAACTCCGGCTTGAAGCTTGAGTTAACCACCGACATGACCGCATCCCGGCGCGCGGCCTCATCCACGGTGGGGTCCACCAGGAACTGGGAACCCAGGTTGGATGTCATCACCAGGATCACGTTGCGGAAGTCCACCGTGCGGCCCTGACCATCGGTGAGCCGGCCGTCGTCGAGCACTTGAAGGAGGATGTCAAACGCTTCGGGATGAGCTTTTTCCACCTCGTCGAGCAGCACCACGCTGTAGGGCCTGCGCCGGACCGCTTCGGTGAGCTGCCCGCCCTCCTCATACCCCACGTACCCGGGAGGCGCGCCGACCAGCCGCGCAACCGCATGCTTCTCCGAGTACTCGGACATGTCGATGCGGATCATTGCACGCTCATCGTCGAACAGGAAGTCCGCGAGGGCCTTGGCGAGTTCAGTTTTACCTACACCGGTAGGCCCGAGGAAGAGGAAAGATCCGGTGGGCCGGTCCGGGTCCGAGATCCCGGCACGGGCGCGACGCACTGCATCGGAAACCGACGCAACGGCCTTCTTCTGGCCGATCAGGCGCTCACCAAGGTTCTCCTCCATGTGGAGCAGCTTGTGGCTTTCACCCTGCAGCATGCGGCCCGCCGGAATACCGGTCCACGCAGAGATCACCTCCGCAATGTCCGACGCCGTGACCTCCTCCGCGACCATCAGCTCCGGCGAATCCGCGGACCGCTCCTCCTCCGCCTGCGCGGCATCAAGTTCCCGCTGGACCTGCGGTATCTCGCCGTAGAGAATGCGGGAGGCAGTCTCGAAATCACCCTCGCGCTGGGTGCGTTCCTGCTGTGAGCGCAGTTCATCCAGCTTCGCCTTGAGGTCGCCGATGCGGTTCAGCCCGGCCTTTTCCGCCTCCCAGCGGGCGTTCAGCGCAGCGAGCTGCTCCTTGCGGTCCGCCATGTCCGCGCGGAGGGCCTCCAGACGCTCAACCGACGCTTCATCAGACTCACCCTCGAGCGCAAGTTCCTCCATGGTGAGGCGGTCGACGGCGCGGCGCAGCTGGTCGATTTCCTCCGGTGCGGAATCGATCTCCATCCGCAGCCGGGACGCCGCTTCATCCACGAGATCGATGGCCTTGTCCGGCAGCTGGCGGCCGCTGATGTAGCGGTTGGACAGCGTTGCGGCCGCTACCAGCGCCGAGTCGGCAATCGACACCTTGTGGTGGGCTTCGTAGCGTTCCTTGAGCCCGCGCAGGATGCCCACGGTGTCCTGAACGCTCGGCTCACCGACGTAGACCTGCTGGAACCGGCGCTCGAGCGCCGCATCTTTTTCGATGTTCTCGCGGTACTCGTCCAGCGTGGTGGCGCCGATCAGGCGCAGCTCGCCTCGGGCGAGCATGGGCTTGAGCATATTGCCGGCATCCATGGATCCCTCCGACGCGCCCGCGCCGACGACGGTATGCAGCTCATCGATGAAAGTGACCACCTGGCCATCCGAGGCCTTAATCTCCTCAAGAACCGCCTTGAGCCGTTCCTCGAACTCGCCGCGGTACTTGGCACCGGCGATCATCGAACCGAGGTCAAGGCTGATGAGTGTCTTGCCCCTCAATGACTCCGGCACGTCCCCTGCGACCATGCGCTGCGCCAGGCCCTCGACGACGGCGGTTTTGCCTACCCCCGGCTCACCGATCAGCACGGGATTGTTCTTGGTACGGCGAGAGAGCACCTGCACCACACGGCGAATTTCGGTATCACGGCCAATGACCGGGTCCAGCTTGCCCGAGCGCGCGATCTCCGTCAGGTCCACACCGAACTTCTCAAGCGCCTGGAAGGTGTTCTCAGGATCGGGGCTGGTGACGCGCCGGTCCCCACGCACGCCGGGAAGCGCCGCGATCAGCGCGTCGCGGGAAGCCCCCTCCTCGCGCAGAATCCTGCCCGCTGGCCCGGAGTCAGCGGCGATCCCGAGGATGAGGTGTTCGGTGGAGACGAAGGAGTCGCCCAACGATTCCGCCTCCTGCTGCGCAGCGGTGATGACCCGCAGCATGGGCTGGGAGAACTGCGCCTGTGCAACGGATGAACCCGACGACGACGGCATCGCCTTGATCGCGGCGCTCGCCTTGACGCTGACGCTGTCCGCACCCACACCGGCGGCCTTGAGCAGCGCAACAGCCACGCCGTCCCGCTGGTCCATCAACGCCTTGAGCACGTGTGCGGGCTCCACCTGGGGGTTCCCTGCGGTGGAGGCATTCATAGCGGAAGCTGACAGTGCCTCCTGGCTCTTGGTGGTGAACTTGGTGTCCATGCTGGCCCTCCTGCTTTAGCGCAACTACTAAGTTGAGTGTACTACGCTCAACTTCCTATCGGAGTTGTGAAAGGGGGTTTTCACTTCAGGCGAACCGCTGCCGTTGCACCGAGCGGGCCCTCAGGCCTCTCTGCCCTTCGACACCCAGCCGGGGTTGGCACTGCGCTCGCCCACCACGAGGTCGGCAGCCGCATCCAGCGCGAGCTCTGCGCCGCGAGCCAGGCAAGTGCCACGTACGCCGGCGTGGTTCCAAGATTGAGGGCCACGGAGTGATAGCGGAAATAGCGGTGTGGATTGCCGTCGGGGAGGTGACCTTTCTATGCATAATAAAGGTCCAGCCTCGACTGACCATGCTGTCGAGGCTGGACCTTATTGAGGGTGTCTCACTTCGAGGATTCTACTTGCGACCCTCTGGTAGCAGCAGCCCTTACCTTTTTGCTATGGACGAGGAAGAGTCCTACCTTCGTCCAATAGGGTTCATCGATCAACAGCGGGCTAGCTGAGAGTTCATTAACCGCAGCAAGAGTTCCCGTGATCGCGAACGTGACGACGTAGAGTGGCGCCGCCCAAGGGGCTTCTTCCGCACTCGCGAAGGCGGTTATGAGAAAGCCAAATGTTATCAAGCCGACTGACATCCGCCCTCGCTTCGAATGCGTTGTCGGAATCAGTCCAACGCCAATAGCTAATGCGAACGTCATGATGTACGTTCCCGGTTCGCTTGCGGCGAGATCGGTGATCAATGTTAGCTCCCTGTTCTACGTGGACATGCGTTGCTTCTCAGCAATGTGTATGAATTATGCCACCAGGAACTGGTGCGACAATAATGTGCAGGCAGCCCTTCGGATTGAGCTTGTTGGCAGTCGTCGCCTGCGCAAGCAGGTAACCAGCCCACGCGCCGCAGGCAAGAGCACCAGCAGGAGCCTTCCTGGCGAGAGCACCGCACATTGAGACAGAGGCAGCGTAGTCCTTGATCGATGCGGTTTCGTACCTACTCAAGGTCATTCCCCAAGCGAAGCTCCTCCAACCCCAAGTGGGGTCGGCAACGACAGGATACGCAGTAGTTGCATCAGGCGTTACGATTTGGACAAGCTCGTCGCCGCGCACCTCGTAGTGGGTGGCCACCGGTTGACCATTTGCGTCTACCGCCCACGCAGCCTCGACCGGAACGAAAGGTCCTTCGGAGCTAGTGCTGATAAAAGTCGCGTTGCCCGCATCATCGATGACTGGGCGGAAGCCCTTCATGGCATAGCCAAACTCATGTGTGCTCGTACGATCTGCTATTACCGTCTGGATCCGCGTGTCACCGTTTTCGAGCGTCTGGACTGCGACCGCTCCTTGGCTGCCCGTGCCCGCTGCCTGCTCGTTGTACACCACCGTGCCGTCTGAGGTCAGTTCACCTTCTTCGAGGTCCATACCTGAGGGAAGAGAAATGCTGGCGGTCAGATCGCGACCATCCACCGTCGTCGTCACGTCGATATCCTGACTGGCGTCCAAAGGAATCTGAGCTTCGGTGCTTCCCGTGGAAGTGGTCACGATCTGCCCATCGAGCGAAGCAGCAGTCGGTTCTGCCCCGTCCGGTGCCATCGCGACTACATGGGCAGCTATATCTTCGGCGGTTCCGAGCGTATCGCCTTCCTGCGCACTGGCCGCTGTCACGCCGGTGGCGACGAGAGCTCCTGCCAGCAGGAGGGAGCACGTCCCCAGTGGTGTCTTCTTGATTGATTTCCATCCCGAGAAGGGCATGATGTTTTCCCCATACTAGTTGTTAATTGTGAATGATTCTCGCTTCCTACTGAGAATCGATCTAAACCTGTCATGGAAACTCCCGCTCATCCAGCCCTCAGCGAAAAAATGCCTTTCATCGTTATAGGAAAGTAATATGTCATTCGGGAAGCAAATGGTGGGGAGTTATCGGACTCGCATACGGCTTGGTTTAGCTATAGTTCGCTCAAAGTATCAACGTTTCTTGTTCGTGGAGGCGCCCCGCACTGACACTGCGCCATCGTGTTTTACTCGCCGCGCCAAGCAACTGAACATACTGGGCCGATGTCGGTGATGCAGGATATCGATTTTTTATCTGATGGATAGGGGCAAATCATTAAAGTTAGCAATCTCGCTAATTGGCTTGACTACAACGCATAAGCGACCATAATGCGATCTAGCGGCTCGGTGAGGGAGCCTTTGACGTCCACGATGTCGATATAGTCGTCGACGGCGCCGACCGAGGCAAAGCAACTCTGCAGCACGCGTTCCGGTATCGAAAAGGTCATACCCCAGACCATCCTCGGGCTGACGGTAATAATCCCCGGCGGTCAGAACTGAGGGGTGGCTTCCCTGAGTGTCGAAGACCCAAGCCATGTACATGCTGAGCTTGCGGCCTGCCTCGTCTCCCCACCCGGCAAGCGACCGACCGACAAGCTCTTTGTTGCTGCCCGCTCCGTAAGCGTCAATCCTGTCGATGAATGTCACACCCAGATCGTCCGCGTGATGAAGGGTTTTTAGGCCTGTTCCTGATAAGTCCCCGATACACCTCTCGAGGCGTATCGGGGTAAGCGGCCGGTCCGGGAAGCGCATGGGCAATAATGGAGCCCATGGGGAAAACCAACATCACGTCCGTGCTGACCGTTGCCGCGTTGGCGTTGACGCTGACCTCTTGCTCGCAGGACGGTCCCACCGCTGAGGATGCGGCTACACGTCTCGCCGAGGGACTGACCAACGGGGACCTCAGCGGCGTTGCTTTCGCCGCCGTCTCCGTCGAGGATGCCACTGCGCAGCTCGAAGAAATCACCGCTGGCCTTGACCCGGCCTCACCGACGGTATCCGTTGCCGGCGTGGAATCGACGGGAGAGGACACCGCGACGGCCCAGCTGAATCATGTGTGGGACCTCGATGACAGCGACAAGGACTGGACCTACACCACCACCGCCGAGCTGACGCTAGTCGATGATGAATGGCAGGTGGGCTGGGACCCCTCCGTTGCCGTTGACGGTCTCGGCGCTGAAGCTTCTCTTGCGGTCTCACGCACACCGGCCGAACGCGCGGAAGTCCTCGGTGCAGGGGGCGAGGTCCTGGTCACCGACCGCCCAGTCATCCGGGTGGGCATCGACAAGACGCGCATTGAGGCACCCGGGCTTGAATCTTCGTCCGCCGCGCTGGCCGAACTCGTGGGCATCGATCCTGCCGCCTACACAGAGCAGGTGCTGGGTGCCGGCGACCAGGCCTTCGTCGAAGCGATCGTCCTGCGTGACAACGTTGACCGCCCCGTCTCGGACGAAGAGATTGACGCGATTCCGGGAGCATCCGGTATCCCGGACACCATGTCGCTGGCTCCCACCCGCACCTTTGCCCGTGAGCTTTTGGGCTCGGTTGGTCCCGTGACCGCCGAGCTGGTGGAGCAGTCCGAAGGTCGGCTTGAACCTGGTGACATCGCCGGCCTGTCGGGTCTTCAGCTGCAGTATGACGAGCAGCTGGGCGGTACCCCCGGAATGGTCATCGAAGCCGTGATCGGGGAGGGAGAATCGCGCACCAGCGAAGTCCTCTTCGAGAAAACGCCGGTTCCCGGAGAGCCGCTGGAACTCACCCTGGATCCCGCGTTGCAGACACTGGCTGAGAGCGTGCTTGCAGAAGAACCCTCGGCATCCTCGATCGTGGCCATCCGGCCATCAACCGGTGAAATTTTGACGGTCGCGAACGGTCCCGGCAGTGAGGGGTTGCAGACCGCGTTGCTCGGCCAGTATCCGCCCGGATCCACGTTCAAGGTGGCCACCTCGCTTGCCCTCCTCAAGAACGGCTTCACGCCGGAGAGCACCACCAGCTGCCCCGAGGAGCTGGTGGTCGAAGGGCGCGCGTTCAACAACGTACCCGGCTATCCCGCGCAGTTCACCGGGGAAATCCCTCTTCTCCAGGCCGTTGCCCAGTCCTGCAACACCGGCTTCATCTCGCAGCGCGACGTCGTTTCCCAGGAAGCGCTGGCCTCGGCCGCCGCGGACCTTGGCATCGGAATCGACGTTCCCATCGGGACCCCGGCGTTCTTCGGCTCGGTCCCGGCGGAGGCGGATGGCACTGCTCATGCAGCGTCGATGATCGGGCAGGGCGAGGTCCTGGTGTCTCCGCTGTCCCTGGCCATCATGGCTGCCTCGGTTGGAGCCGGGGAACGGGTGGCGCCCACACTCCTGGCCGGGAACGCAGCGCCGGAGGAGGCGCCGTCGTCGTCGGCTTCTGCTGAGCCCGCAACTGAACAAACAGCAGAAGCAGCCGAGGAAACAGAAGCTGAGACACCGTCTGCTCCAGCCCCAAGCAACCTGACAGCTGATGAGGCGGCAGACCTTCGGGAGATGATGGGCGCCGTCGTCACGGTGGGGGGTGCGCAGTTGCTCGCGGACGTCCCGGGCGAGCCAGTCCTCGCCAAGACCGGCACCGCCGAATTCGGCACGGAAGATCCGCCCCGGACGCACGCTTGGGTGGTGGCCCTTCAGGGCGACCTGGCCGTTGCCGTTTTCGTTGAGGAGGGCGAACGGGGCTCCATTTCCGGCGGCCCGTTGATGGAGGAATTCCTTCGCGGGGCCGGCCAGTAGCCAGTCGCCATCGACGTGAAACAGCACTGCCCACCTAAGCTGTTCAGCTCGGTGGGCAGTGCTACTTGTTTGATTGCTGCTTAGCGGCCGCGGCGCTCGTTCGACGCCGGTGCGCCGGCCCTGCGTGGGCCGGAACCGCGGGTACCGGCGGGACGGCCGGCCGACGACGGCGCGTGGCTGCGCTGACCCGAGCCGGGTTGGCCTTTGCCCTGTGTGCCGCGTGTGCTCGACGTGCTGTAAGCAGCAACGTCGCCGGAACCTGCCGGACGGGCGCGGCGGGTGCGGCTGCCGCTGGTTGCTGTACCTTCACCGGTACGACGACGCTCGCTGTCGGTACCGAAACGCGCTGCCTGCGGCTGGTCCTTGCGGCGCTCTGCCCGGTTGCCTTCCGCACGGTTGCCCTGCGGGTCCGCTGCGACGCGACCGCGCCCACCGCGGCCGCCACGTCCGCCTGCTGCGGGGGCTGCACGCCGGTTTCGCTTGCGCTCGGCGTTTGCTCCGGTTGAGGAGCCTGCGCCGCGCGGGGTTTCGCGCTGGGCAAGAAGCGCGGCCCGGGTACGTGGGTCGACCTTCTCTGCAACATCGCCGATGAGCTTGCCCACCAGCGGGGAGGTCGCGGAGACGTTCTCGAACCCGACGCTCACTCCGGCTGCCTTCATGAGCTTCTGCACCTCACCCTTCTGCTCGGGCAGGGTGATGGTCACAACGGTGCCGTCAGAACCGGCGCGTGCAGTACGGCCGGAGCGGTGGAGGTACGCCTTGTGCTCAGTGGGCGGGTCAACGTGCACCACGAGCTCGACGTCATCCACGTGGACGCCGCGCGCTGCGACGTCGGTCGCGACGAGAACCCGGACATCTCCGGTGGAGAACTCGGCAAGGTTGCGGTCACGCGCATTCTGCGAGAGGTTGCCGTGCAGATCGACAGCGGGGATGCCGGCGTCGGTCAGGGTCTTGGCAAGCTTCCGTGCGTGGTGCTTGGTGCGCATGAACAGCACCCGCTTGCCCTTGCCGGAAGCGAGCTGCACAATGAGCTGCTTTTTCTGGGTCTGGTCACCGATCAGCAGCACGTGGTGCTCCATGGTGGTGACCGAAGCCTGCGTGGTGTCCACGGAGTGGGTCAGCGGGTTGGACAGGTACCGCTGCACGATCTTGTCCACGCCGTTGTCCAGGGTGGCCGAGAACAGCATGCGCTGGCCCTCGGTGGGCGTGGTGTCGAGGATCCGCTTGACGACGGGGAGGAAGCCGAGGTCAGCCATGTGGTCGGCCTCGTCAAGCACGGTGATTTCGACCGACTCGAGCGTAACCAGCTTCTGGCGCATCAGGTCTTCGAGCCGGCCGGGGCAGGCAATAACGATGTCGACGCCGGCACGCAGCGCCTTCTCCTGGCGGGCCTGTGACACGCCACCGTAGATGACGGTGGTGTTGAGACCGAGTTCGGAGGCCAGAGGCTCAACGGTGGCGTTGATCTGCGTAGCGAGCTCACGCGTAGGAGCAAGGATCAGAGCCAGCGGACGGCCGGGCTTGCGGCGGTAGGCAGCTTCGCGCTCGGCAAGACGCGACACCATAGGCAGCGCGAAGGCCAGGGTCTTGCCGGAGCCGGTGCGGCCGCGGCCAAGGACGTCCCGGCCCGCGAGCGTGTCGGGGAGGGTCTTGACCTGAATGGGGAACGGTTCGGTGATTCCCTGGTCGGTGAGGGAACGGACCAGCGCTGTGGGCACGCCAAGCGCAGCAAAGGTAGTCATGTAAAGTACACGAACTTTCTTCTCATCTTCCCTGCGCACCGGTTGGTGCCCAGAGTCCGCCGAAGGAAAGTCAGACAGTGTCAACCGCTCTCACGATCTTGGGAGATAGCGCGGGACAAAAGAATGCGTTCATCGACGCAGGCTGCGGCTGAAGGAACCCGGAAATCTCCAGGAAAAGCTCCAGATGCCGCAAGCAAGTGGAACCAGTCTATCAGTGGTGAGGTTGCGGTCCCGACGACGGTTCGTGAGGATGGGGTCTGTGTGAGCAAGCCCACCATGCCTGCTCACCGACACACCTCGTCATCCACGCAGGAGGAACCATGTCCACCGCCGCCGCTATTCGCTCACATGCTGCAGATTTGTCCGGGGAAGTGACGGAGCTACGCCATCGGCTGCATCAGGAGCCGGAGATCGGACTGCACCTCCCGCGGACGCAGGAAAAGGTGCTGGAAGCGCTCGATGGACTGCCCTACGAGGTAAGCATGGGCAGGGATACGACGTCGGTGACGGCTGTCCTGCGCGGAACGGCGCCGTCGTCGGCCTCCCGGAAGCCGGTGGTATTGCTGCGCGGTGACATGGACGCGCTTCCGGTCCAGGAGCAGACCGGTGCGCCCTACGCGTCGCGCATCGATGGCGCGATGCATGCTTGCGGGCATGATCTGCATACCGCAATGCTCGCCGGAGCCGCGCGGATCCTTGCCGACCGACGTGACCAACTGGCCGGCGACGTCGTCCTGATGTTCCAGCCGGGCGAAGAGGGTTTCGACGGTGCAGGGGTGATGATCCGCGAGGGTGTGCTTGAGGCAGCCGGGCGGCGGCCCGATGCTGCGTATGGCATCCATGTGGTGTCCTCACTGCTGCCCAACGGCCTCTTTGCCAGCAGGCCTGGAACGTTGATGTCAGCATCGGATGGGCTGTATGTGACCGTCCACGGCGCCGGCGGTCATGGGTCAGCGCCCCACCGCGCGAAGGATCCGGTCACCGTTGCGGCGGAGATCGTGACCAGCCTCCAGACGATGATCACCCGCCAGTTCGACATGTTCGACCCCGCGGTACTGACCGTTGGCCTGCTGCACGCCGGAACCAAGCGCAACGTCATCCCCGAATCCGCGCGCATCGAAGCGACGATCCGGACGTTCTCCGAGCAGAACCGGGAGCTGATGCGCACCGCCATCCCCCGGCTGGTGAACGGCATTGCCGAGGCGCACGGGCTTCACGCGACCGTCGAGTATGAAACGGAGTACCCGCTGACCGTGACGGACGCCGGCGAGACCTCGAACATCGAGAAGCACGTCCGCGACCTCTTCGGCGACGAACGGTACACGCAGATGGTGAACCCGCTCAGCGGCTCCGAGGATTTCTCCCGGGTGCTCGCCGCCGTGCCCGGAAGCTTCGTTTTCCTGTCCGCGGTTCAACCCGGTGTGGACCCGGCGGGTACCGCCTTCAATCACTCTCCCTACGCGGCCTTCGATGACAGCATCCTGGCTGACGGCACCGCGCTCTATGCGCAGCTGGCGATGGCGCGGATCGCCGAGTTGTCCGGCGCCTGACCCGGCGGCACTACCCAGCGGAACCATCCAGCGGCATCGCCGGCTTTGCGGGCCTCGTTACGCTTGTACCGATGAGCACGCGCCCTGAACCCCAGCCCTTCTCCACCCAACCGGTCTCCTTCGTCCGCCGAGGCTCCCGCCTGCAGGGCCGCCGTCGTGATGCCTGGGCTGAACTGTCCGAGGGCCTGGTGGTGGATGTGCCCCGGAACACTGCAGCGGACACGTCCGTGGATCCTGCCTGGGAGTACGACGCCGCTGCCTCCTTTGGCCGCGACGCCCCGCTGGTGGTGGAGGTCGGGTCAGGACTCGGAGAAGCGGTGGCGGCCGCCGCGACGGCCGATCCCGACCGCAACTTTCTAGCGCTCGAGGTTTACAAGCCGGGGCTCGCCCAGACCCTGCTGCGCATCGATCAGGGCGGGCTCACCAACGTCCGCGTTGCGCAGGTGAACGCGGCAGAGGCTCTGGCCACCATGATCCGCCCGGCCTCGGTTGCTGAACTGTGGGTGTTTTTCCCGGACCCCTGGCACAAGACCCGCCATCACAAGCGCCGGCTGGTGAAAGACTCCTTTGTTGCGCTCGCCGGCCGTGTGCTGTCACCGGGCGGCATTCTGCGCCTCGCAACCGACTGGTCCGACTACGCAGTGCAGATGCGCGCGGCCGCCGATGACTCACCGCTTTTCGAGAACCTGCACGACGGCGAACGCGCCGGCTCCGACAGCCCGCTCACCCAGATCTGGGCCAGCGGTGTAGAGCACGAGGTCGGCGGAACGCCCCGCCGCGAGGGGCGCGAACCAGCCGGGACGGCTTCCGCCCAGGAAGGCGAAGACTCGATCGGCGGCTGGGCGCCGCGGTTCGATGGCCGCATCCTGACGAGCTTCGAGAACAAGGCCCACGACGCTGGCCGCTCGATCTTCGACCTGGCGTACCGCCGGGTCCGGTAGCGCTGCGTCAGGCGCGGACGTCGGAAAGGTGATGGACGACGTCGTGCAGCCCGTACTGGGCAAGGGTTTCCACGGTGAAGCGCGAGCCGTTGCTGCGGCGTCCAACCCGGCTCCAGTCCCCGACCGAGTCCAGCAGCGCCGCATAGGTTTCCCCGGCTGCCGCCAGCTCGTCGGCTACGCGGCCCGGATCCTCCGCCGCGTAGTTCTTCTCCTGAGCCGTGCGGTCCTGGTCCCAATCGTCGAAAATGGGATCTTCCTGCGACAGCATCAGCTCCGTGCGCTCGGTGAACAGCACGTAAACGTCCCGGACGTGCGCAGCATACTCAAGCGTTGACCAGGTGCACTCATCCGGGCGGTCCCGCACGTCAGCCCTGCCAAGCGCCTTCCGCCACCGCGGCAGGTCCAGCCTGTGTTTTCCCGCGATGCTTTCGGACGGATAGTCCGACGCGTCGAAGCCGCACTGGGGGCAGGGACGCTCGAGCACCCAGGTCCAGTCTTTGGTATCCGGTTCAATCGCCATAGGAGGAAGCGTATCCAGACCTACCCCTTCGCCTGCATCCTGTGACGGTGAATTGCACCTTGCCTCTTGCGACAAACAGGTTTGTGCCGCAAAGTAGTTTGCGTGAACTCGCGAAAGAAGCTCAGTGACGGCGCACACCAGGCCGACGACGAACGCCCCCTGGACCTGAACGCCGCGCTCAACGTAGTTGAGGCCGCAGAAAGGCGTGCACGACGGGAACTGCGTGGCAACGGTGCGTGGGTGTATCTCCTGTGGGCCCTCACCTGGCTCAGCGGGTTCGGCACCCTGCATGGCTCCCGCAACGGCTGGATTCCTCTCGAACCCGAAACCGCGCTCACGCTCTTCGGCTTGCTCGTTGCCGCCGGTGTAGCGGTGACCATCGTGATTTTCGGCCGTCAAGGCCGGGGTATCCGCGGGCACTCACGCTTCACGGGAGGCTTCTATGCGCTCGCCTGGATTTTGGGGTTCATAGTCATGGGGGCATTGAGCGGCACGATCGGGATGGCAGTGGACGACTTCTGGCTCCGGGGGATGCTCATCAATGGCATCGCCATCCTGATTGTCGGCCTGCTGTACATCACGGGTGGCACCACCTTCAACGACGTGGTGCAGGTGGTCATGGGCGTCTGGTTCCTCGTGGTGGATATCGCGTCGATCATCGCCGGACCGGAACATTTCCTCACCGTGTTCTTCATTTTCGGTTCCGGCGGCTTCTTTGTGGGGGCCGCAGTACAGGCGCTCCGTCAGCGCCGGAGGCCCGCGCATGCCTGAGCTCGACCCCGTGATCCATGCCGAGTCGCGGTTGCGGGCCATCACCACGCTGAACGAAGTCGGCGAGCGCAACCGCATCGCCTTCACCAAGCTGCAGAAGATCCTCGACATGACGGCCGGCAATCTCTCAACCCATCTGCGCAAGCTCGAAGACGCCGGCTATATCACCGTTTCCAAGACCATCGAGGGCCGCACCCCGGCAACCTACGTGGCCATCACCCCGGCGGGGACCGCCGCCTACGCCGCCTACCGCCTGGCACTACATCAACTCCTCACCACCGAACTTACGGAGAAGTCATGACCTCACCAGCAGCACTGGTACAGCGCCATCCGACTACGACGGCGCCGCTCGCCTCTGCGGAGGCAGTCACCAAATCCTTCGGAAGGACCGCTGCGCTCACCGGAGTGAGCCTGCAGATCCACCCTGGCGAATCTGTGGGGCTTCTTGGCCCGAACGGTGCCGGCAAGTCAACCCTGATCGGGCTGCTGTCAGGGCTCCGGCGGCCTGACTCGGGAACCGTCCGGCTATTCGGAGAGAACCCTTCCCATCCCCGCACGCGCTTACGGCTCGGCATCACTCCGCAGGCCACTGCGGTTCCGCAGAACCTGACAGTCCATGAAGCCGTGCAGTTTGTCGCACGACATTACCCGGACCCCATTCCGTCCGCACAGCTGCTGAAGGATTTTGGGCTGGTGGAGGCGGAACGGAAGCAGTGCGGCGGCCTCTCCGGCGGCCAGCAGCGGCGCCTGCTGGTAGCGCTGGCACTTGTGGGAAGGCCGGAATTGGTCATCCTCGATGAACCAACCACCGGTCTGGACGTGGACGCACGCGAGACGCTGTGGAGCCAACTTCGCACTTACCGCAGTTCCGGCGGCACGCTGCTCATCACCAGCCATTACCTCGAGGAGATTCAGGCCCTCTCCAGCCGGGTAGTGGTGATCGACCGGGGCACGGTCATTGCTGACGGAACGGTGGATGACATCCGCAGCCGGGTGGCAGTCAGCAAGGTGTCCTTCCTAACGGACCTGCCCGCGTCGTCGTTCCTGTGCCTCCCGGGCACGGTGGACGTCACGGTCGCTGACACCGGACGCACCACCGTGGTAACCCAGGACGCCGACGCCACAGTCCGGCAGCTGGTTCAGGACGGGTTGCCGTTCTCACAGCTTGAGGTCCATGGGGCAACCCTCGAAGAAGCCTTCCTTTCCCTCACCGCCAAGGAGCAGCAATGAGCACCGTCACAGGACCTGACGCCGCGGCTCGTCACAACACCGCGACGGCACACACTGCGCCGTCCCAGCTTTCACTGATCCGCACGCATACGAAAGCACAGCTCCTTGAGCAGCTGCGCATTCCGGTCGCGGTGATCTCCTCGGTGGTATTTCCGGCACTGGTGCTGATGTTTTTCGTGGTGCCGCAGCCGGCGGTGACTGCCGATCCGATGGCCTCGCTGGAATCGATAGCGCAGCTTGGCGTGTTCGGTGTGATGAGCGCGTTCCTGTTCAACTACGGAGTCGGAGTGGCGGAGGACCGCGCCAACCCGTGGAGCAGCTATGTCCGCTCACTCCCGGTGGGAGCGCTGCCTGGAATCCTGGGGAGAGCGGTGACCGGAATGCTGTTTGCGTTCATGTCGCTGCTGCCGGTCCTGATTCTGGGCGCCTTGCTCACCTCCGCACCGGACGCCTTCACCAGCGGCGACCTGCCCTGGTGGCGCGTTCCCTTCGCTGTAGCGGTGTGGCTGCTGTGCGGGCTGCCGTTCCTGGCGCTTGGGCTGTTCATCGGGCACCTGTGCACCTCGAAGGTAGCCGTTGCGGTGACGCAGGTGGTGTTCTTCCCACTGGCCTTTGCGGGCGGCATGATGCTCCCACCGCTGATGTTCCCTGAGTGGCTCAACACGCTTTCGCTGTTCCTCCCCTCGCGTGCCGCACGGGACCTGTCCGTCTTCGCGCTCACCGGTGAGGGGCTGCACTCGACCACCGTCGTCTGCCTGCTGGCGTGGCTGCTGGTACTGGGAGCGGCAGCGCTCTGGGCTGCGCGGCGCGATCAGGGCCGCCGCTTCCGCTGACCCCTTCGCGTTCCTGTCCCTCCGCTCAGTCGAACGACGACGACGGCAGGTCCCGCTCCCCCGCAGCCATCGCATCCACAATCCGCCGCGCAACCGCATCCGGGTCCTTGCCCTGCGGCAGGCGGGGTGCCTGGCCATCGATTGGACGGGTAGCGAGGCCGGTCTCGGTATGGGGTGGCCGCACGTCCAGCACACGGACACCGCTGCGGCGCAGTTCGAGAGCGGCTGCCTTCCCGAAGGCACTCAGGGCTGCTTTGCTGGCCGAGTACGCCGCCATTCCTGCGGTGGGACTATCGGCGACGACGGCGCTGATTTGAACCACCTGCCCGCCCTTCTCCAGGCGCGGAAGCACTGCCCGCAGAAGCCGGGCATAGCCTACGAAGTTGGTGAGGAGCAGCTCATCCAGGGTGTCGTCGTCGAGCTCCGCCAAGGCGCCGAACGCAACCACACCGGCGGCGTACACCACGCCGTCCAGCGGTTGGCCGTCAAGCGCATCGACGATGCCGGCCGGACCGCCCGGCAGCGTGAGGTCAGCGGCGATGCACTGGGCGCCAAGCCGGCCAGCGAGCGCACCGAGTTTCTCCTGGTCCCTGCCGCTGAGCGTCAGTTCAGCTCCCCTGGAGCTCAGCTCCCCCGCGATGCGCGAGCCGAGCTCACCCGTTGCGCCGACCACCAGGAACTGTTTGCCGCTGATTCCGTTGCCATTGAGATCATCCATTGACTGAGCCTAACAACCGGCCCTGACGGTTCCCCCTGAAGTGCCCGGGCTGTCAGGCGGAACTTGGACGGTTTCCCTGCACCCGACCCTTCAGCTGGCGGAGTTCCTGCTCGGCAGCTTCGCGTGCTTCCAGCTCACCGAAGGCGTCTTCGAGCTTCCCGGAAGTTGGGTCTGACCAGGCGAGTTCTTCCTGCGCAGCCTGCAGGTGCCTCAGCCGCCGGGCTTCCTGCTCCGCCTCGCGGGCAGCGCGGGCGGTTTCCATACTGTTGCCTGCGGAGGACGAGACTGCTCCCCGAACGTCCAGCCATGCCTGGGTTGCACCGTGCTGAGCCTTCAGGGATTCGTAGCGCACCGCGTTGTCCTGCAGGGAGGTTTCAAGCCAGTACAGGTCTGACTCCAGCGAGCGGAACTGCTGATCGACGTCGTCGCGTTGGCGGGTCAGTGTCTCGAGTCTCTTCTGGATTTCCAGGGCGCGGCGCAGGGCTGACCGGGCGGCGTCGTCATTGTTGTTCGCGACCGCCCGTTCCGCTTCCCGGTTGCACGCATCGAGATCTGCAGCTGCTTGCCGGGCAAGGGTATCCACGCGATGGCGGACTGCGGCGAGGTCAGCGACGCTGCGGCGCGCGCGGTCGAGGTTCTCTTCCTGTTGGCGCTGCGATTCGCCGAGGGCGGTGATGGGATCGCCCGGTTCAAGGGCGTTTCGGCGTGAGGCGATGATGCGTGAGATGCGGCGTCGGACGGACACTGGCGCTAGGCCCGCCGGGTGCCGGTGCCGTAGGCGGCGTTCCAGGTCTTCAGCGCGCCGATCTCCATGGTGAGGCGGGAGGTGGCCCGCTCCAGCTGCCTGCTGCCGGTTTCCTGGTGTACCTCCAGCAAGGTACGGCGCAGCTGGGCCGACAGTTCGCACAGGGAGTTGACCTGCTCTCCGATGCTGTTCGCGAGGTCCTCGCGCAGCGCGCGGTTAGGTTCACGCTCAGCAAGTGCTATGCGTTCGCAGAGTACTGCCTCGGCGCGCGTGAGGTCATCCGCCGTTGCCGCCAGATCACCCGTCGGAGACCCTTGCGCGATGGCGGCGGCAACTGAACGGCGCGTGGCGCCAGTGGAACGCTCCAGCTGGAGCCGGAGCCTTGCGAGCTCCCGCGCCGAAGCGTCCGTGGAAAAGGAACGCAGCCGGCTGGAGCCGCGCTCGATCCGGCGACGGAGAATTCCTGAGCGACGGATGCGGCGCACAATCAACCAGGTTCCGGTTGCAGCGCCAATCGCGAGGATTCCCAGGACGGCACCCCCGAAGAGGAGAAGCTGGAGAACACCCTCCAGCAGGAATTCCGCGGCGTCAACGAACTCTGATTCAGGCATGTATCTAAGTGTGCCGTGGAATTGCAGGTTGCGCCACGTGGGAAGCACCGGAGCGGTCAGCGGGTTGGCTCGCCGCGCCAGATCATCAGTGCCTGGCTGCGCGGGCGGGGACGCTGCCCGCGGGCGAGGGTAACCACGTCGCCCGCGAGACCGGCAGCGAAAACACGGGTGGCCTCGGACTTCCGGCGCTGGGCGAGTTCGTCCGTGAGTTCACTCACCCGGTGCTGGAGTGCCAGGACCTGGTTCTCCAACTCCAGGATGCGCCTGATGCCCTCGAGCGAAACGCCTTCCTGGGAGAGCCGCTGCACCTCACGCAGGACATTGACGTCACGCTGTGAGTAGCGCCGGGCACGCCCCGGCGCCCTGCTGGGAATCACGAGGCCCAACCTGTCGTATTGACGCAGCGTCTGGGGATGCATGTCCGCCAACTCCGCCGCAACGGAGATGACATAGATGGGCATATTGATGTCAACAGGCATGTGTCGCTCCCCTTTCGCTGGCTAGCTCTCCCACACCTTAGAGCCGCGCCTTCTCGGCAAGATTGACCCGTGGATCAGCGTCTTTCGTGGCGTTCGAGAAGGCCTCCACTGCGGCTGCGGCGTCTTTGTTCAGATTTTGTGGAACAACGATGTCAATTGTCACCAGGAGGTCGCCGGTTGCCTTCGACGTCTTTACTCCGCGGCCCTTCACGCGCAGGGTCCTTCCCGAGGGAGTGCCTGCCGGGACTTTCACCGTGACCTTCTCGCCGTCCAGGGTGGGCACCTCCACCTGCGCTCCGAGGGTCGCTTCCGGGAACGTGACCGGCACGTGTACACGGATGTTGTCGCCGTCGCGCTGGAAGAAGGAATGCGGTTTCACATTGACGGTGACCATGAGGTCCCCGTTGCCTGCGGCTCCCGGCTGACCCTTGCCGCGCACACGCACTTTCTGGCCGTCGCGGATGCCGGCTGGAATGCGCACGTCGATGACTTCGCCCGATGGTTCACGCAGGCCGATGGTGGTCCCGCGGATTGACCCTGCGAAGGAGATGCTGGTGCTGGCGGTGCGGTCCGCGCCCTTGCGGGGCGGCGTCTGGTAGCCCGGAAAACCGCCGCCGGACGAGTAGCCGCCTGCGCCCCCGAACAGGTCAGCGAACTCCGGTGGCAGGTTACTGCCGCCGCCGAAGCCGCCGCTGCGTTGACGCCCCGCGGACTGGCCGAAGAGGTTCCCGAAGACGTCATCGAAGCCTGCGCCGCCGGCTGGGCCGCCGGGGCCCCCTGCGGTGAATCGGGCGCCGCTTCCCATGGCGCGGATCGCGTCATACTGCTGGCGTTCCTCAGCGTCGGACAGCACCGAGTAGGCCTCGGAAATGTCCTTGAACATCTTGTCAGAGCCCCCGGTGCTTTGGTTCTGGTCCGGGTGGTGCTTCCGC
This sequence comes from Arthrobacter sp. KKT183, assembly GCF_055657625.1. Lineage (NCBI taxonomy): Bacteria > Bacillati > Actinomycetota > Actinomycetes > Micrococcales > Micrococcaceae > Arthrobacter > Arthrobacter sp. KKT183. Next base: position 2,890,132 of record NZ_CM145770.1, read on the forward strand.
GCGAGCTTCCGGTAAGCCTTCTTGATGTCGGCGTCGGAGGCGTCCTTGGGCACACCAAGAATCTTGTAGAAGTCCTTGTCGACCCAGTCCTGACTGGCCATCTGACCCCTCCTCTCTATAACTCTCTAAGTTGCCTGTTCGTGGAAGCGTTGCGTCCTTTCCCTCCGAGGAAGGGGGCTTTAATATTCCGAAGCGAGCTCTGCGAGTCTCGGAATTTCGTTGCCCCCGGTCGGAGGGAAAGGACGCGCTCAGCTACTCCGGAACTGCGACGATCACCTGGGCGGCACGCAGGACGCGGTCATTTTTCTTGTAACCCACGCGCAGGATCTGGCTGACGCTGTCGAACTGGACCTCGGCGCTGGGCTGCTGGATGAGGGCTTCGTGGATGTTCGGGTCGAACTCCACACCGGTCTCATCGATGCGGGACAGACCGTAGGTCTTCAGCGCGTTCTCCAGCTTGGTGGAGATTGCTGCGAAAGGACCGTCCGCGAGGTCGCCGTGCTGCCGGGCTGCGTCAATGTCGTCGAGAACCGGCATCAGCGAATTCAACACGCCGATCACTGCCATGTCCCGCGCGACGTCCCGGTCACGCTCCACGCGCTTGCGGTAGTTGACGTACTCCGCCTGCAGCCGCAGGAAGTCGTTCCGGAGCTCGGCCTCAACATCGGTGGAAGCAGCCGGAACCTCTTCGCCGCCACCGGCCTCGTTGAGGATGACTTCCGCCTGGGCCAATGCGTCCTGGCCGTCTGCAGGGCCGTCGGTCGGGGCTTCGGACTCCTGACCGGCACCCGCTGAGGGCGCCGAACCAGTGTCATCCGAGCCGGCGGTCCCGCCGGCATCCTGCTGCCCACGGACCTGGCCGGTTTCCGGGTCGATCTTCCGGTTGTCCCGGAAGCTGACCGGCTCCTGATGCTCTTCTTCGTTTCCGTGGTGAGGCATGGCTACTTCTTCTCGTCTTCGTCAACAACCTCGGCGTCTACGATGTCCTCATCGTCAGCCTTGGTGCCGTCTTCGCCCGGCTCACCGCTTGGGGCAGCACCGGGACCGGTGGCGCCTTCCTGCTGTGCCTGGGCGTAGATGGCTTCGCCCAGCTTGCTCTGCGATGCCTGGAGCTTCTCGAAGGCGGCCTCCACCTCATCATCATTGTCCTGGGTTTCCAGGGCCTTCTTGAGGGCGTCGACGTCAGCCTGAACCTCCGTCTTGACCTCTTCCGGCAGCTTGTCCGAGTTATCGGCAATGAGCTTGTCGGTCGAGTAGGCCAGCTGCTCGGCACCGTTACGGGTATCAGCTGCCGCACGGCGCTGCTTGTCTTCGGCAGCGTGCTCCTCGGCGTCACGGACCATGCGGTCGATGTCTTCCTTGGAGAGCGAGGAACCACCGGTGATGGTCATCGACTGCTCAGTGCCGGTGCCCTTGTCCTTGGCGGATACGTGCACAATGCCGTTGGCATCGATGTCGAAGGTCACCTCGACCTGCGGTACGCCGCGCGGCGCAGGGGCAATGCCGGTGAGCTCGAAGGTACCCAGCGGCTTGTTGTCGCGGGTGAACTCGCGCTCGCCCTGGAAGACCTGGATGGCCACGGACGGCTGGTTGTCATCCGCGGTGGTGAAGGTCTCGCTTCGCTTGGTGGGGATGGCCGTGTTGCGCTCAATCAGGTGGGTCATCACGCCGCCCTTGGTCTCGATGCCGAGGGACAACGGGGTGACGTCAATAAGGAGTACGTCCTTGCGCTCGCCCTTCAGCACACCTGCCTGCAGTGCTGCGCCGACTGCGACGACCTCGTCCGGGTTGACGCCCTTGTTGGGCTCCTTGCCTCCGGCAAGCTCCTTGACCAGTTCAGAAACGGCAGGCATACGGGTGGAGCCACCGACAAGCACGATGTGATCGATGTCGGCTACCTTGATGCCGGCTTCCTTGATGACGTCGTTGAACGGCTTCTTGGTGCGATCGAGCAGGTCCTTGGTGAGGTCCTGGAACTTGGCACGGCTCAGGTGTTCGTCCAGGTGAACCGGGCCGTCAGGGGTGACGGACAGGTACTGGAGGGAGATGTTGGTCGAGCTGGCGGATGACAGTTCCTTCTTGGCCTGCTCAGCGGCTTCCTTGAGGCGCTGCAGCGCGATCTTGTCCTTGGACAGGTCTGCACCCTTTGCCTTTGCCTGCGCAAGCAGGAAGTCGACGACGCGCTGATCCCAGTCATCGCCGCCGAGGCGGTTGTCACCGGAAGTTGCGCGCACCTGGATGGTCGAGAACTCATCCTCGTCCTTGCCGACTTCGAGGAGGGACACGTCGAACGTTCCGCCACCGAGGTCGAAGACCAGGATGAGCTCATCTTCCTTGCCCTTGTCCAGGCCGTAGGCGAGCGCGGCAGCCGTGGGCTCGTTCACGATGCGCAGGACGTTCAGGCCCGCGATCTCGCCGGCCTCCTTGGTGGCCTGACGCTCAGCGTCATTGAAGTAGGCCGGAACGGTGACGACGGCGTCGGTCACCTTCTCGCCCAGGTAGCTCTCGGCGTCAGTCTTCAGCTTCTGCAGAATGCGCGCGGAGATTTCCTGCGGAGTGTAAGTCTTGTCATCAACCTGCTTGGTCCAGTCCGTTCCCATGTGGCGCTTGACGGAGGCGATGGTGCGGTCGATGTTGTTGACTGCCTGGCGCTTGGCGATCTCGCCGACCAGGACCTCTCCACTCTTGGAGAAAGCGACGATGGACGGAGTGGTGCGGGCGCCTTCTGCGTTGGCGATGACGGTGGGCTCGCCACCTTCGAGCACGGAAACGACGGAGTTGGTGGTTCCGAGGTCAATACCTACTGCACGTGACATGCGTATTTCCTTTCAGCGAGTCGGCGGCCTTGTGGCCATCAACCAGAAATTCGGGATTCCGCCCAGATTGAGCGTTCTGCACTCAACTGTACTCCGCTCGCCACGGATGTCAATTTGAAGTTGAGTCAGGAACACTCAACTAGCATCCTGCACTGCAGTCTCGGGCATCTGCAGCCAGCTGCAAACGGTCAGAGGCAGCGTGGCTGGAACTTGGCGTCCGCCGGGCCGTCCTGGGCGAGGGCATGGGTCACGAGCCTGTGCACTACCGGATCGTTCGGTGCCTGGTCGTGCTCGATCAGGTCAAGGGCGCACTTGTCCTGAATGGTGATGTTCGTGACCTGCCGTGCAGGGCCCGCCAGGAATTGGCTCGTGTAGGGCGTCACGACCTCGTCATATCTGGTGCTGATGACCGTATAGGACGGCCCACTGACCGTGTCGCCAATCGAATTGAGTTCGGTGAGGAACGGCGAACCTGCCTCCTGATCTGCGCAGGCCTGGCAGAGAAAGCTGGTATCCGACGTAGTGAGGGGCGCGTCCTCGCCTGCCGGCACCAGGACTCCCTCGGTGCCATGGTTCGAGGGCGCAATTCCCACCAGGTGGTTGACCTTCTTCGCCCCGCCCAGGAAGCCGATGTAATAGCGCGGCATCATGCCGCCCTGGCTGTGTCCCACCAGGTCAACTTTCCGGGCTCCGGTGGCGGCGAGAACGGCGTCGACGAACGAGCCAAGTTCCGCTGCGGAATCGGCCACGGGGCCCGTGGCGTCAATACCGTTCGTAGTCCCGTAGTTAAGGGCGAATACGCAGTACCCCTGTCCGGCCAGCACCGGGGAGAGCGTGGACCAGTTCTTCACCATGCTCTCGAAAGTTCCCGGCACCAGGATGACGGGATGAGGGTGCTCCTCGCTCGGCGTGCAGGACCAGTTGTTGGCACCGGGCGGCGAAATGTCCTCGGCGTCGGCAGCGGCGGGAGCTGCCCCGGCGAGGCTTCCGCCTAGCAGGGCGGCGGTGGCAAAGATTGTCGACAGGCGGTGCGGCATGGTGAAACCTCTTCGTATCATCGACGCTCCCCGGGCGGGAGCGGGCATCGCACAGACGCTAGCTACTCGCCGGTAGCAACCGCAATACCAATGAGAATTTGTGCAGGTTGCGCCCGCCAACCGCCGCAGCTACGCCCGGTGAGCCGGCTCTTTCCGCCCTTCCTGCTCAGTTTCAGACTGCCGGTCTGGGTGGGTGCCGCCGTCGTGCTGTGCCAGCTTGGAAGGCCACCAGATTTTCGGTCCGATGTCGTACGCGAGCGCCGGAACCAGCAGTGAACGCACAATCACCGTGTCGAGCAGCACCCCGAATGCCACTATGAAGGCGATCTGCGCGAGGAACAGGATCGGGATGACGCCCAGGGCCGCAAAGGTTGCAGCCAGCACTACGCCCGCGGAGGTGATGACCCCGCCCGTCACACCCAGCCCGCGGAGAATTCCAGGCCGTGTTCCGATGCGCAGTGACTCTTCCCGTACCCGGGTCATCAGGAAGATGTTGTAATCGACGCCGAGCGCGACCAGGAACACGAAGCCGAACAGCGGAACCGACGCGTCCGCGCCATCGAACCCGAGCAGGTTGTTGAACACCAGCGCCGAGACACCGAGCGCAGTGGCGTAGGACAACACCACTGAACCGATGAGCAGCACCGGCGCCAGGACGGACCGCAGCAGCAGCATGAGGACCACCAGGATCACCACCAGGACGATGGGGATGATCTTCGTCAGGTCTGCCTGGGCGGTCTCGTTGGTATCCAGCGCGACGGCGGTCACGCCACCGACCAGCACGTCCGCGCTCACCGTGTCCAGATCGGTGCGCAACTGCTTGACGAGCTCCTCGGCCTCTGCGGAGTCAGCCTGGTAGTCAAGCGTGGCCCTGACCAGCACATTTCCATCGCGTACGACGACGTCGCCCGCCTGGTCAGCGGCAACGGTCGCCTCAGCGACGCCCTCCTGCGCTTCGAGGACATCGAGCACGCCGTCTTCCTGCCCTTCGGGAGCGATGATGGTCACCGGGCTGCCGGCGCCGGCGTTGAAGTGGCGGGCCAGTGCATCCTGACCATCCACCGCATTCGACGGAGTCAGGATCAGCGAGGACTGCGGGACACCCGAAGCCTGAAGTTGAAGCAGCCCGAGGGATCCTGCCACGAGGACCATCAGGGAAACGATCCAGACAGGCCGGGAAGACCGTGAGATGAGTCCACCGACCCGCTTCCAGACGCCGCGCAGTCCTTCCAGACCGGTGACGTTGCGGCCGTGGACACCGGCCGGATGAGTGCCGGCCTTCGGCCGTAGCGGCCAGAAAGCGCTTCGCCCGAAAAGCAGGAGGAAGGCGGGCAGGAGGGTCAGCGCGGCCAGCAGGGAGAAGACAATGCCGATCGCGGCAATGGGACCAAGGCTGCGGTTCGAGTTGAGATCGGAAAAGAGAAGGCACAGCAGGGCGAGGATCACCGTGGCCCCGGAGGCGATGATCGGCTCGACCGAGGCCCGGTAAGCAACTTTCATGGCATCCCACTTAGAGCTGAACTCGGTGAGTGCTTCACGGTAGCGGGCAACCAGCAGCAGCGCGTAGTCCGTTGCCGCGCCGATCACCAGGATCGACAGGATCCCCTGGCTCTGCCCGCTCAGCTCGATCCAGCCCCACAGGGCGAAGGCGTAGACGAGCAGAATCGAGGTTGCCAACGCGAAGACGGAGGTGAACAGCACCAGGAACGGCAGGATGAGCGCACGGTACACGGCCAGGAGGATCACGAACACCGCTGCCAGGGCAACAGCCAGGAGGATCCCGTCAATTCCGCCGAATGCACTGACGAGGTCAGCGGTAAAGCCCGCCGGCCCGGTGACATAGCCCTCGGTACCCGCGGGAAGCTCCGCCTCAAGCACCTCGCGGAGTTCGATGACCACCTCACCCAGCTCGGCGCCGTCGGACACTGAGGCGATGTATTGGATGGCAAGGCCATCCTCCGAGGGGATGGGACCGATGACAGCCGGCTGCCCCTCGGCGGCAGGCTCAAGGCCGGGCACCTCAGTCAGCTGACCAGCCAACTCCTCATAGAGCGGGAGTTCCTGGGGAAGGATCTCGGTCTCCGACTCAACCACGATCACCGCGGGCACCGCGGTGGATTCCGTGAACGCTGCCTGCAGCTCGCCGGCCTCCGTCGATTCGGCGCTGGCCGGGAGGAAGGACGCCTGATCGTTACTGGAAACCTCCTCCAGCTTGCCGAAAGTGGGACCGCCGAAGCCGGCACCGATGAACCACAGCACCACGATGAATGCCGGGAAGAACACCCGGACCCACTTCTTGTTGAACATGCGCAACCTTCCTGGAGTATCTCTGCTTCCTACTATATCCACCATCGAGATAATTCGCAGTATTCTAATCTTGGAGATGAACAGGAGGAAGATGGCCGCCGCATCACGTGAACTACTGGCTTTGCTTCAGCAGTTCACCGTTGAGACTGACCGCTACGTGGATACGGTCAGCGTCCGCGATTCCCTGCACCGCACGGATCTGAACGCACTGGGGATCATGATGGGTGCTGCGCGCGCCGGCGCCACCGTGACACCCGGGATGCTCCGCCACGCCCTGAACCTGAGTTCACCGGCAACCACGGCGCTGATAGACCGGCTCGATGAAGCGGGGCACGTCCGCCGCTCCCGGAGTTCTGTGGATCGGCGGCAGGTACACCTCGAGATGACGGAGAAGGCACTCGAAACCGGGTCCCGGCTATTCATCCCCCTGGCGCGTGAAGTGGAACAGGCCCTCTCCGGGTTCGCCCCCGAAGAACTCGAGTTGTTCAGCACCATGATGCGCAAGGTCACGGACGCCACCGTGAACGCGCGCCGTCAGGCGTCGGAGGACGCGCCGGAGTAACCTGTCGGTCATGAATGATGAGGTCTACTCCCATGGCCACCACGCCAGCGTGACGAGCGCCCATGCAATGCGCCGGGCGCAGGATTCCGCCGGATACTTGCTGGAGCACCTTTCCTCCGGGATGCGCCTGCTCGATATCGGCTGCGGCCCGGGGAGCATTACCGCCGATTTTGCTGCACTGCTGGACCCCGCAGTGGTGATCGGCATGGATCGGGCCGAGGACGTCGTGGCTCTGGCGGCGCGCACCTATGCCGGCATTGAGAACCTCTCATTTCGCACGGGCAATGTGTATGACCTCGATCTTGAGGACGAATCCGTTGATGTGGTGCACGCCCATCAGGTGCTGCAGCACCTCACGGACCCGGTTGCGGCGCTACGCGAGATGCAGCGCGTCACCCGCCCTGGCGGCATCATCGCCGTCCGTGATGCGGACTTCCACGCCATGGCCTGGTACCCGCCGGCTCCGGAGCTGGACGAGTGGATGGAAACCTACCAACAGCTCGCCCGCAGCAACAGGGCAGAGCCCGACGCCGGCCGCCACCTCCTTGCCTGGGCTCACGAGGCGGGCCTGACGGAGGTGGAGGTATCGTCGTCGAACTGGTTGTATGCCACGCAGGAGCGCCGCCGCTGGCACGCGGAGACCTGGGCGGAGCGCGTGCTGAGCTCGGGCTTCGCGGAGCAGACGCTTGAGCGCGGTCTGGCGGACAGCGCCGCGCTGGAACGGATGGCTGCCGGTTGGCGGCGCTGGGGTGAATCGCCCGACGGCTGGTTCCTCATTCCGTGCGGGGAGCTCATCATCCGTGTGTGAAACAGTTGTCGATTCGGTTCGCGTGTGAAGTTGTAGGGTGAGGCGATGATGAGCCGGACCCTGCCAACCGATCCTGAGCATTTCGACATCGTGGTGGTCGGTGGCGGCCACAACGGCCTGGTTGCGGCAGCGTACCTGGCCCGTGCCGGCCGGTCCGTGGTGGTCCTTGAACGGCTGGACCGGGTGGGCGGCGCAGCGGTCTCGGCCGAAGCGTTTCCAGGCACCGGTGCCCGGCTGTCCCGCTACTCCTACCTGGTGAGCCTCCTGCCGCAGCAGATCATCGAGGACCTCGATCTTGACCTGCAACTGGTACGACGGCGGTACTCCTCCTATACGCCGCTGCCCGGCTTTGACGTGGGGCTACTCATCGATATCTCCGATGACGAGGCGACCCGCGCCAGCTTCGAACGCATCGGTGCTGAAAACGACACCGGCGGATTCGCGTCCTTCCACCGGAGCACTTCGATACTCGGCGAAAAGTTGTGGCCGACGGTGACGCAGCCGCTGCTGCGCCGGGCTGAGGCGCGCGCGTTGGTCGGCGACGACTCGGTGTGGGAAGACTTCATCGAGCGGCCGGTCGGTGAGGTGATCGAACGCTGCGTGGACAGCGATCTGGTGCGCGGGGTCTTACTGACCGATGGGCTCATCAGCACTTTCGCCCAGGCACACGACGAGGATCTGCAGCAGAACAAGTGCCTCCTGTACCACGTGATCGGCGGTGGCACCGGGAACTGGGATGTGCCCGTCGGTGGAATGGGCGCGGTCTCGGGAGAGCTGGAGCGGGCGGCGCGCGAAGCAGGCGTGGTGATCCGCACGGAAGCGGAAGTGACCGCTGTGGCAGCTACAGTCGGCGGAACACCGGTTGTGTATTACAGCGAAGGCGGTGGTCCTCAGCGGGTGAGCGGCGAAATTGTCCTCGCGAATGTCACGCCGGCCGCTCTGGGCCGGCTGATGGGCGGGCCGGATGCCTCACGCTTCCCACCGGCGTCGCACCCTGTTGCTGAAGGCGCCCAGGTGAAGGTGAACATGCTGCTGTCCAGGCTTCCGCAGCTCCGCGACCCGAATGTGAAACCCGAGCAGGCATTCGGCGGGACGTTCCATATCAACGAGACGTACCCGCAGCTGGAGAAGGCCTATGACGAGGCGGCCGCCGGCCGGGTACCCGACCCGTTGCCGATCGAGATCTACTGTCACTCGCTGGCGGATCCTTCGATCCTGTCGCCGGAGTTGCGGGAGGCGGGGGCGCACACACTCACCGTCTTTTCCCTGCAGACCCCTCACCGGCTGCTCGCTTCAGGGGACCACGATGCTCGCCGCGCTGCGCTGCAGCAGGCTGTGCTGGCGTCGCTGAACAGCGTGCTGGCCGAGCCGATCGAGGACTGCATCCTCGCCGGACCCTCGGGTGAGCCCTGCATTGAAACCAAGACCACCCTCGATCTCGAGGAAACGTTGGGCCTGACGGGCGGGAACATCTTTCACGGACCGCTGTCGTGGCCCTTTGCGGACGACGACGAACCCCTGGACACGCCCGCTCGCCGGTGGGGTGTCGCAACGGATCACACGCGCGTCCTGCTGTGCGGAGCGGGGTCACGGCGCGGCGGCGGCGTGAGCGGACTCGGTGGTTACAGCGCCGCGATGGCGCTGCTGGAAGAGGATTAGCCGAGGATTTCGGCACGTCCCCTGCGACCGTCCCGCTTCAGTACCTAGGATTGATTCATGTACAGGATCGTCACTGTCTGCACCGGCAATATCTGTCGTTCCCCCATGGCCGAAATTATGCTGAACCGCGCCTTTGAGGAGGCTGGTCTGGCCGATGACGTCCTGGTGGATTCCGCCGGCACCACCGGCTGGGAAGCAGGTAACCCGATCGATGAGCGGGCGGCCGCGAAGCTCACCGAACTCGGGCTTGTCAGCGATACGCACCGTGCGAGGAAGTTCGACCCGGAGTGGTACAGCGAGCGCAACCTCATTCTCGCGCTCGATGTTGACCACTACGAGGACCTCCGCCTGGAAGCGCCCGACGCCGAGAGCCGGAGCCGGGTGCGCATGCTTCGCGAATTCGATCCGGCCGCTGCCGGGACACCGGTTTCCGAGCTCGGAATTTACGACCCGTGGTACGGAGATCAGGCAGACTTCGAAGCCACGTGGCGAATGGTTAACGACGCCGTTCCCGGGATCGTTCAGTACGTACTGGAGGAACTGGCGCGGGGCCACGCCGCCCGCTGAGTGCTGACGAGGCTGGAGTCCTACTCCCCCGGCAGAGCCCTATACGCTCTCGACCAAGGCCTCGCAAGATCATCAGCAGCATGGACGAGACCCTGTATGCCTCCGCGGCAATGAAAGCGGCGTTGAAGGTTCCGTGCGGCCCCTAAGATTAACCAGTGACCCTTTCGATTTGGCTGGCGCTGGTCGGCGCCCAGGCGCTCATCAGTTTCACCCCGGGTGCCGGAGCCGTCAACACTATGAGCAACTCGCTCACCGTCGGCTTTCGCCGCTCCATGTGGGGCATCCTCGGCCAGCAGCTGGCACTGCTGGTACACATCGGCGTCGTCGCGGCAGGGGTTGGCCTCCTGGTCGCCGGGTCCCCGCTGGCATTCAGCATCATCCGCTACGCCGGTGCCGCTTACCTGGTTTACCTGGGCATCCGGAAGTTCCTTGAGCCCCTGGTGCCAGCCGAGCAGGCGGCCACGCTCCACGCCGAGGGCGCTGCGTCAATGTTTCGCCGCGGCCTCTGGGTGAACCTGCTCAATCCCAAAGCGATCGTGTTTTTCCTCGCGTTCGTCCCCCAATTCATCCGGCCCGAGCAGGAGCTTTTCGGCCAGTACGGGGTGCTGGCGGGAACCGTCGTCGTTATTGATGTTCTGGTGATGTGGCTGTTCTTCGCCGCCGCTGCACGTTCCTTCAGCCGGTTCACCAGCGGCCCGCGCGGGCAACGCGTCCTCAACCGCACGTTCGGCACCCTGTTCGTGGCCGTGGGTGCGCTGCTGGCATTCGCCTGACGTATGGGTCACAAGTCCGCGAACGCCGTCGCTCCGCTCATCATTGCCGTGGACGGCCGGTCCGGAGCGGGTAAAACCACCCTCGCCGTGGAACTTGTTGCACTGCTGCGCGAACACCACACCGTCAGCCTGTTCCACCTCGAGGACATCTACCCCGGTTGGGACGGCCTGGCCGACGGCATGGAGCGGTACGTCCGCACGGTGCTCACCCCGCTGGCTTCCGGACTGCCCGCCCGGTGGACGGCGTGGGACTGGACAACGAACAACGACGGCGCCACCCATCTCACCCAACCCGCTGACATTGTGGTGGTCGAGGGCGTGGGTGCGGCCTGCGCAGCTGCCCGGGAACTGCTCGACGTGGTGGTGTGGATACACGCTGACGACAATCTCCGCCGGACCAGTGCACTCGTCCGGGACGGCAATACGTATGCGCCGTTCTGGCAGCGTTGGTCCGAACAGGAAGAGCGGTGGCTCGCAACCGACCGGCCCGCGCCCCACGCTGACCTGCTGGTCCAGGGCCATCGCGGCAACGCCGTTCCGGACCAGCTTCGTCGTGCCTTGGCCGGACTGCCGCAGTGTGAATCGCTCATGTCCATGGAGCGTGCCGCACGGCGGGGTCTTACGCTGCAGGTTGAGAGCGTCGCAGGGTGTCCGGACGCCGCAGGCGTTTTCTCCACCCTGTATGGCGGAGCTGAGGCCGCTGCCTGGCTGGACAGCTCCGCGGCCCAGGACCCGCAGGGCCGCAGCCGCTTCTCCATCCTGGCTGACGACGGCGGCCGGTTCGGGCAGGTTGCGCAGCACACCTCCGGCGTCACCATGGTCAGCAGCGGCCCGGTTAATGCCCGGATTGCCGGTCCATTTTTCCGCTGGCTCGACGGCGTGTGGGGTCGCCGCGCGGTCCGGTCGCCGGAGGACTATCCGGGGCCGTTCGCACTTGGCTGGCTGGGCTACCTTGGCTACGAGCTGAAGCGTGAAACCGGTGGTTCCGCTCCTGCGCACGGTTCCAGTTCGGTTCCGGATGCTTCGCTGCTCTTCGCGGGGCGTGCCGTCGTCCTTGACCACCGGGAACAGCGCACCTACCTGCTGACCTTGAGCGACGGCTCCCGCGACGCCGACGCCGATGCGTGGCTGGAACGTGCCCGCGCCGTCGTGCTTTCCGGGGGCGCTGCTCCGGCGGTGACAAGTCCGGTGGGTGCACCGCGCCCACTGAGTGCACCCCGCTTCACTGCGCGGGACACACGCGAGCCCTACCTGAAGAAAATCCGTGCGGCCAAAGCGGAAATCACGGACGGCAACTCGTATGAGGTGTGCCTGACGACGGCCCTGACCTCACGCGAGGAAACGCCCGTCGACCCATTCGGCATCTACCTCGCCCTGCGAGGCGCCAATCCTGCCCCGTTTGCGCACTACTTCACCTTCCCGGGCTTCGCCGTCGCGAGCACCTCGCCCGAACGATTCCTGCGGCTGGACTCCACCGGCGGAATGCGGGCCGAACCAATCAAAGGAACCCGGCGCCGCTCCCCGGACCCAGCCCAAGACGCCGCCCTCCAGGAGGATCTGCGCACCAGCACGAAGGACCGGGCAGAGAACATCATGATTGTGGACCTGCTCCGCAATGACCTCTCCCACCTTGCAGTCCCCGGCACCGTGACGGTGACCCGGTTGTGCGACATCGAGACCTATGCAACCGTTCACCAGATGGTGAGCACCATCGACGCCCGGCTCCGGCCCGGTTCCTCCCGTGCCGAAGCCGTTGCGGCCGCATTTCCTGCCGGCTCAATGACGGGTGCGCCGAAGATCAGCACCATGGCTATCCTGGACCGACTCGAGGAAGCACCCCGCGGCGTCTACGCCGGCGCCGCCGGCTACTTTTCCCTCGATGGGGCGGCGGATCTCGCCGTCGTCATCCGCACTCTCGTGCTGGAGGACGACGACGGCGGCACCCGCCTCACACTCGGAGTGGGCGGCGCGATCACTGCGGATTCCGACCCCGCCGAGGAGTGGGACGAGGTCCGGACGAAGGCGTTCGGGGTGCTGTCTGCGCTTGGTTCGAGCTTCCCCAGCTGACGCTGCGATCGAGCGGTTCGCTGAGCGGGCCTTTCGTCCACTTGGCGTCTGTGGAAGCATGGGACGCCCGAGGAAAGTGCAACGAAGGAGAACGGTCATGACTAGCTCCAACGATGAAAACACGCCCAACCTGAACGACGTTCCGGAGCCCGATAACGAGTTCCTTCCCAAGCGCATCCATCAGGGCCATGCGGGGCAGCCTGAACGCCTCGATGACGATGCCCTGGCGTCCGCAACGGAGCAGGAACGGGTCGACGCCGGTCTCATCGACTACGCACCGGACCAGGTTCCGGACGCTGCCGATCCCCTCCCTGCGGAAGCTTCCGATGAAGCAGACTTTGCCCAGCGCGGGCTGAACGAGGACAACGACACGAGCTCCTGACCTGCCCGGTCACTATGCTGATCGCATGACTGTTCTGGTGTTCCTCGACCCCGCCCGTCCCGACGGCCGCATAGCTGACGCAGCACAGCCGCAGCTGATGGTTACCGACACCGGGATCACGCGGGGTGACGGCATCTTCGAAACAATGCTCGCGGTCAACGGCGCTCCCCGGAAGCTGCAGGCCCACCTCGCCCGGCTGGCGACGTCCGCCGATGCGCTGGAACTGAAGATTCCGTCGTCGGACGTGTGGGAACGCGCCATCACCACCGCGCTGGCGGCAGCCGACGACGATGGCGAACTCGTGGTCAAACTCGTCGCCACCCGGGGCGAACCAGAGGCGGGAGCCACCGCGTGGGTCCAGGTGTCCGCCGTACCGGTCGGGTTGCGCGGCCAGCGGCTGTCGGTCCTCCTGCTTGACCGCGGCTATGACAGCACGGTTGCCCAGCGTGCTCCGTGGCTGCTGATGGGCGCGAAGACCCTTTCCTACGCGGTGAACATGGCGGCGGTCCGCTATGCGCGCTCGCACGGCGCCGACGATGTCATCTTCACCTCGTCTGACGGCAAGGTCCTCGAAGGCCCGACCTCGACAGTCCTGATTGCGCGGGTCATCGACGGCGTCAAGCACCTCATCACGCCCCAGCTTGAGAGCGGGATCCTCCCGGGCACCTCGCAGGGCGCACTGTTTGCGGCGGCGCGTGAGGCAGGTTGGGATTTGGGTTACGGACCGCTCGTGCCGGAAGACCTGTTCGCGTCTGACGGCGTTTGGCTGATCTCGAGCGTCCGTCTGCTCGCCGAGGTCGAGTCCATCGACGGAAAGCCGGTGACGCTTTCGCCCGAGTTGACGGCGGAGTTGAGCGGTCTCATAGCGTCCGTCTCCTAGCCCGAGCGCCCGTCCCCCAGCCCGACCGCACGTTCCCTGGCCCACCCGTCCGTCTCTCGGCCCACCCGCAAAAGTGCCGGGAATTCGCAGGATCGTGGGGACATCCCCACGAACCTGCCACGCATCGGCGCTTTTGGCTCAGGCCTGCCACGCATCGGCGCTTTTGGCTCGGACCTGCCACGCCCCGGCGCCTTTGGCCGAGTATCGCCGGCGTTACCGCACGTTACGGCCCGGCATGGCAGGCATGGCGCCGCCGGTGCTACGTTCATTCCGGAGTAACGAGTGCCAGCGCCAAGCCCTGACTTGCTGGACGGCAACCCTCTTTCACGGCGGGGTGCCTCAGGTGACTACTCGGCACAACGATCACATCCCATGATCACCAGCGTGCACAGCGTGAGGAGACACAATGGCACTGCATTCCAACCCCCATCCCCCGGCGAATTCCCGGCCCGGCAACGGCTATGCCGGCAACATCACCGCACGTGATGCGGTGGAACGCGTCAGCAAGGGCGCCGTGCTGGTGGATGTCCGCACTGTCGAGGAATGGCGGAGCGTCGGCGTTCCCGACCTCACCGACGCCGGGACCGTCCCCCTCTTCCTCGAGTGGACGCGCTCCGACGGCAGCCGTAACGTCTCCTTCCTCAACCAGCTGAACGGGCTCAAGGGCCGCGAACTGCTTTTCCTGTGCCGTTCCGGCGTCCGTTCTGTGGCAGCAGCACAGAATGCCACCGCCGCCGGTCACACTGCCTACAACGTGCTGCACGGATTTGAGGCCGACGGCGGCTGGCGCTCCAGCGGCCTCGCCACCACAGTTCATGCAGAAGAAGCCCCAGAGAGCACGGATACGACAGATCACGCAACGACCACAGGACAGACCGCGATCACAGAACGGACCGGCGCTGCCCGTTCGGCAACGGACCGTGGCGACGCCCGTGAATGAGCACACGCCAGTAAGTGAGCCCGCGCCGTCGTCGTTCTCTCCGGCGGCCAGCCGTGAGCCCATCGCGGGGAACGGCGGCTACCCCCGAATCCAACGCCCGGATGACGACGGCGCTGCCTGGTCACCCGATACCCTCGCGGTACGCGGGGGGCTGGCACGGTCCAACTTCGAGGAGACGTCCGAGGCGCTCTTCCTGAACTCGGGCTTTGTGTATTCCTCTGCTGCGGCGGCGGAGGCAGCCTTCACCGGGGACGTCGACCGCTTTGTATACTCCCGGTACGGCAACCCGACTGTCGCCATGTTCCAGGAGCGGCTTCGCCTGCTCGAGGGTGCGGAGGCGTGCTTCGCCACAGCCAGCGGCATGTCTGCCGTCTTCACCGCGCTCGGTGCCCTCCTGGCCTCGGGCGACCGCGTTGTTGCCTCACGCAGCCTCTTCGGCTCGTGCTTCGTCATCCTCAACGAGATTCTGCCGCGCTGGGGAGTGGAGGCTGTCTTCGTGGACGGCTGGGACCTCGGCCAGTGGCAGGAAGCACTGAGCGTTCCCACCACAGCGGTCTTCTTCGAGTCGCCGTCCAATCCGATGCAGGAGATCGTCGATATCCGGGCGGTCGTTGAACTTGGCCATGCGGCCGGAGCGCAGGTCGTCGTCGACAATGTCTTCGCCACACCGCTGCTGCAGCGGTGTACGGAACTGGGTGCCGACGTCGTCGTCTATTCCGGCACCAAACACATCGACGGGCAGGGCCGGGTGCTGGGCGGCGCGATCCTCGGCCGCAGGGAGTTCATCGAGGGTCCGGTGAAGACACTCATGCGGCACACCGGGCCCGCGCTGTCGTCATTCAATGCCTGGACCCTCCTCAAGGGACTGGAAACCCTTTCCCTGCGGGTGAACCACTCCTCGTCCTCGGCGCTGACCCTCGCCCGCTGGCTTGAAGCCCAACCGGCTGTGAACTGGGTCCGTTACCCGTTGCTCGAATCGCACCCGCAGTTTGATCTCGCTGCCGCCCAGATGACAGCCGGCGGCACGGTGGTGACCTTTGAACTGGATGCACCCGAGGGAAAGGCGAAGGAGCGCGCCTTTGCGCTGCTCGATGCCCTGAAAGTCATCGATATCTCCAATAACCTGGGCGATTCAAAGACGCTGATCACCCACCCTGCTACCACCACACACCGCGCCATGGGTCCAGGAGGGCGTGCCGCAATCGGCTTGACCGACGGCGTCATCCGGCTCTCGGTGGGCCTTGAAGACGTAAGCGACCTGCAGACTGATCTGGGCAAGGCACTCACTTCCTGATGTCTGGGTAGCCTCACTCCGTAACCCAAACGATCGTCCAAGGTTTCCCCAAGAAGGCAGGAGCAATCTTGCTGCTGAGGCACACATCGAGTACGTAGTCTGGGCGGGCGTTTTCAACGCACCCCGATGCGCGTCCCACCAAAAGAAACACCTTTGGAAGGGATGTTCCCATGTCTGTCAGCAGGCGCAATTTCCTGGCGATGGGCGGCTTCGGTGCTCTGGCCGCCGCGACCCTCACCGCTCCCCTGGCCTCCATCAGCGCGAAGTCCGCGCCGGTCCTGGACGGCTCAAAGCTCAAGCCCTATCAGCTCGCGTTCACCCGTCCGCCGTTCCTGGCGCCGTACAAGACGGGAATCAACCCGTTGGACGGGAAACCGCAGAACTTCTACAACGTGACCCAGAAGGCTGCGACGGCCTCCCTTGTTCCGGGACTGAAGACACGCATCCTCGGCTACAACGGGATCTTCCCCGGTCCCACCATTTCCATCGATCAGGGCACGCATGCCGTTGTGACGATGCGGAACCAGTTGCCGAAAGCCCATCCCGACTTCGGGACTCCGATGGCAACGTCGACCCACCTGCACGGTTCAGCGTCCCAGCCGCAATACGACGGCTACGCCTCCGACACCACGCTGCCCGGGTTCCGGAAGGACTACCACTACCCCAACTTCCAACCCGCACGCACGCTCTGGTACCACGACCACGGCGTCCATTACACGGCGCAGAACGCATACTCGGGCCTTGTCGCCATGTATCAGATCCACGATCCGGCTGAGCGCGCCTTACTACCGCAGGGCGAATTCGACGTGCCGCTCATGGTGAGCGACATCCAGCTGCGCGCCGACGGAAACGCAAACTATGACGACCACAACCACAGTGGCCTCTGGGGTGACATCAACCTGGTCAACTCGGTCCCCTGGCCGCTCATGAAGGTCAAGCGCCGGATCTACCGCTTCCGGGTGCTGGTCTGCGGCATCTCAAGATCATTCCGGTTCAAGCTCAGCACCGGGGAGCCACTGACAGTCGTGGCGACCGACGGCGGACTCATGCCTCGCGCGATCCCGGTGGCCCAGTACCGGCA
Source organism: Arthrobacter sp. KKT183 (assembly GCF_055657625.1). NCBI lineage: Bacteria > Bacillati > Actinomycetota > Actinomycetes > Micrococcales > Micrococcaceae > Arthrobacter > Arthrobacter sp. KKT183. Next base: position 2,907,305 of record NZ_CM145770.1, read on the forward strand.
TGCCAACTCGGAACGCTATGAGGTCCTGATCGATTTCTCAAAGTACAGGGCGGGTCAGCGGATTGAGTTGCAGAACGTTTCCAACCCCAACAACATCGAGTTCGGCAATACCCGCCGGGTCATGGCCTTTGACGTCACGGACGACGCCTTCGACCGCAATGATCCGACTGCGCTGACACTTCCCACAGTCCTCGCTAACAGCAGTCCGATGCAGCTGACCCGGGCGATGGCCAAGGCCACCCGCCGGCTACGGGTGGAGCGCCAGAACGGGGAGTGGAAGATCAACGGTATGAGCTGGGCGGATGTGATCGCGAGCAACTTCCAGAAGGTCATCGCCAATCCTGGTGCCAACGACGTCGAGATCTGGGAAATCGAAAACAAGTCGGGCGGCTGGTTCCATCCCGTGCACATCCACCTGGTTGATTTCCACATCCTCAGCCGGAACGGACAGCGCCCCTTCAGCTATGAGGAGGGCCCGAAGGACGTCATGTACGTGGGTGAGAACGAGACCGTTCAGGCGATCATGCGGTTCGAACACCAGAAAGGCCGCTACATGGTTCACTGCCATAACCTCCCCCATGAGGACCACGACATGATGCTGCAGTTCAGGGTCGGCCTGTTGCAGGGTGAACCGGATCCCAACGACCCCATCACCGCCGCACGCCCGGTCTTCGACAGCCCTGTCGGGTAGCGCGGCGACCTGAAGCTGGGATTCACCTGTGAGTTCTCCCGCAAATTGAACCATCCGGGATAGTTCGTGCGTCTTCCCAGCAGAGGGGTCGAGTGGCCACTCCCATCCCCCGGGTGTCCAGGGGGTGTTTACGGGAGGAATCAACATGAGTAAAGCAATGCGTGTCTTGTTCGCCGTCATCGCCGTTTGCCTGTTGGCGTTGACCGGCTGTGGCGGCTCCACCTCAACCGAGACCGAGACCAGCCCCCCAGCCGCAGAAACCACGCCGGCAGAAGAACCGACAAGCGCTGAGCCCACCGAGGCGGAGACAACGGAGGGGGCTTCCGAGGAACCATCCGGTGAAGCAGCGGCCGGCGGAACCGTCGGAACGCCGCTTGGTGTCGCCGAGACCGACCTGGGTGAGATCGTCGTCGACTCCGAAGGCATGGTGGTCTATTACTTCACCAATGACGAGGCGAATTCCGGGGTGAGCGCCTGTGAGGGCGGCTGCCTTGAAGCTTGGCCGCCGGTGCTCAGCGACAGCGAGACACCCGAAGTGGAAGGCGTTACGGGCGAAGTGGGCACCATTGAAACACCCGAGGGTGAACTGCAGGTCACGATCAACGGCATGCCGATCTACTACTTCGCCGAAGATGAGGCTCCGGGTGACACCAACGGCCAGGGCGTCAACGAGGTGTGGTACGTCGTAGCCCCTGACGGCGAGATGATCCAGTAAGGTAACGGCCGCGGCTAACCGCTCGAGGCCACATCCCGGGCAAGCAGGGCACTCTTGAGGGAGCGCAAAGCGTAGTGCAGACGGGATTTCACGGTCCCTTCCGGTATGGACAGGGACCGTGAAATCTCCGCCGCTGTCTCGCCGCGGAAGTAAAAGTGAAGTACCACGTCGCGGTGTTCAGGCGACAGCTCATTCAGTGCATCCGTCAGCAGCCACGAGGTCAGCAACTGCTCGACCTCGTCATCGGAAGGAGTATCCGGAACCTCGTCCACATCGAACTCGTGGCGGCGGAAACCGCTGCGGAACGAGTCCACCAGGATGTTCCGGGCAACGACAAAGAGCCAGGCACGGATTTCAAGCTCGCTGTGACCGCGCATCACCGGATGCTCCCACGCCCGTAACAGGGTGAGCTGGACCACCTCGTCAGCCAGAAAGGCGTCCGCTGTCAGACGACGGACGAAGCGCCTCAGCGGGCGCAGGTGGTTGTCCCTGATCACGCTCAGCCAGTCAGCCTGTCCATCGGCCATGTTCGTTCCCCACGTTCGACATCACACCGCAGTACCTACCCATTGAGACGATGGAACGTTGGGAAAAGCCTGCGCTTTTCGAAACGCTGCCTCCATGATGCACCCCCGGAGCGCATCCGGAACAGGGGCCTGCTAGCCGAAAATGAAGTTCCAGGTGCCGGCGAGGACCGCCGCGGTCACGGCGCTCGCTGCGATCAGCACGCCCACCAGGACAACGACGACGTCCACTCGGCTGAAGGTGCTTTCCCTGGCCCAGGTGCGCGGTCCGGCTCCGAAACCACGAGCCTCCATGGCCACAGCCAGCCGGGTGGCCCTGCGGATGGCCTGGACCATAAGCCCGAACGCCTGCCCCAGAAAATGCCCGAACCGCGCTGCCGGGTTCCCCTCATGCCCTACGCCGCGGGCGTGCCTGGCGAGGCCCAATGTGCGCCATTCGTCGAACAGCAAGCCGACCAGCCGCATTCCGGCGAGTGCTCCCAGCACAAACCGGTGCGGCGCCTTCAGCCGCTGCGCCAGGGCATCGGCAAGGTCCGTCGGGTCGGTGGTGGTCAGGAGAAACAGCCCGGGCAGCGCGATTGCGAGCCCACGTAGGCCAATCGCGAGCCCGGCGTTGACTGAATCTTGCGTGAATAGAACGGGCCCGAACTCGAGAAGAACGCGTCCGGTCTTTTCAGCCAGTAGCGCGGTGCCGTAAGCGGCGACCACCGCCGCGATAACAAACGGCCACGTCCTCAGGAAGAGCTTCCGCACGCTGATGCCCAGCAGCGGGAGCAGCAGCAGTTCACTGCCAAGGACGACGCCGGCACTCACCCAGTCCACGCTCAGCATCACGACGACGGTGATCACCACAGCCGCGAAGAGCTTCGAGAGCGGATTGGCCCGCGGAAGCACCGTTCCGGTGATGGTGGGATTCACCACGTTCATGCTCACGCCGCCGCCTCCAGCGTTGCGGACGTACCGTCAACGGCCGCAATGCGGCTTCCGAGCGCTGCCGTGTACTCGCGGTCATGCGTCACCGAAACCACGCAGGTCCCCCCGTGGATGAGTTCCACCAGCAGGGTTACCAGCTCCGCCCAGGTGTTGGCGTCCTGGCCGAAGGTCGGCTCGTCCAGGATGAGGATGTCCGGGTTGGTGGCGAGCATGGTGGCAACGGACAGCCGTCGCTTTTCACCGCCGGACAGCGTGAACGGATTCGCTTTCAGCAGCCCCGTGAGCCGGAGCCGCTCGGCGATGGGGTCAATCCGCCGTCGTACCTCTTCCTCGGTAAGCCGGGCCACCCTGCGCGGGCCGAACTCCAGTTCCTCACGCACTGTGTTGGTGAGGAACTGGTGTTCGGGCTCCTGGAAAACCGTGCCGATCCGGTTGACCAGGTCGGCGGACTTCCACTCATATGGTGTCGCGCCGGCGCTGCGGGCGAGCGGCTCCAGAGCTGTCAGTCCGCCTCCCCGGGGGCGGAGCAGCCCGGCGAGAGTGAGCGCGAGCGTCGATTTCCCGGCACCGTTGGGCCCCAACACGCTGACTGCTTCCTGCCGTCGCAGAGTGAGGTCAACGCCGCTGAGAACTGCCGGTCCACGCTTGGTGCGCGCAACGGACAGCCCGGACGCCTGCAGCAGGTCCGTTCCGGAGCCGGTACGAACTGTTGGTGTCTCCGGCCGGTAACCCGGCACCCAGACTCCTGCCTCAATAAGCCTGGCCCGCGTGGATTCGTGCCGGAGCACTGTAGCCGGAGCACCATCGGCGAGGATGCCGCCGTCCGAATCGAGCACCACTACCCGATCAACGACGTCAGCCCAGATCTCAACTCGGTGCTCCACCACAACGAGCGTCGCCGAGGTTCGGTTGAGTACGCGGAGAACGGCATCACGCACTTCCAGTACTCCGGCAGGATCCAGGTTGGCGGTCGGCTCGTCAAGGAGCAGCAACCCGGGTTGCATCGCGAGGACTGCTGCAAGCGCCAGCCGCTGCTTCTGACCGCCGGACAGCGCGGTGGTGGAGGAATTCAGCGGGACATCGAGGCCGACGTCGTCCAGCGACTGGCGTACGCGTGGCCAGATTTCGTTCCGCGGCACGGCCAGGTTTTCGGCACCGAACGCCACTTCGTCGCCGACCCGGGCGAGCACCAGTTGGCTGTCCGGGTCCTGGAGCACCAGCCCGGAGCGGCCTCGTGAGTCAGCCGGGCTGACGCCGTCGATAGTGAGTTCGCCGGCCTGCTCGCCCTCGTCCTGATCTCCCAGGACGCCGGCGAGTCCATGCAGCAGTGTGGACTTTCCGGCGCCGGAAGCGCCGAGGAGGAGGACACGCTGACCCGGCTCGATCGTCAGGTCGATGTTTCGGACGGCCCAGCGTGTTCGTCCGGGGTGGCGCCAGCCCCAGCCCTTCGCTGTGATCGACGCCGGGACGGGCTCAGCGACGGCGGTCATGCTAGACGTCTGCCGTGCGGCCTGCGGCAAACGCGGACAGGGCACCGGTCTTTGCAAGGCCGCGCGTGGCAAGCCACGGCAGCAGACCGGCGAGCACAACACCGGAAATGGCGGCGAAGACTCCGTACATCAACTTGTAGTCCAAGGTCCACTCGACGTTGTACATGATGTTTTCGCTGATGGCGAGGGCAAGTCCGGCGCCCAGACCTGCGAGCAGAGCTACGCCGAGGTTCCAGCGTTTGTAGAGGAACAGTGCGAAAATCAGTTCCGCGCCAATGCCCTGGACCAGCCCGGAGAGAAGGACCGCCATGCCGAACTGCGTTCCGATCAGCGCAGACACGGCCGCCGCAAGTACCTCGCAGTAGATGGCAGCGCCTGGCTTGCGAATGATGAGTCCGCCCAGCACCCCGGCAATGAGCCAGCCGCCTGAGTACAGCCCGGCGAGAGGCGGAAAGGCAGCTGTTACCGCGGCAATGCCGCTGTAACCGGCGGACCAGGCGAAGAAGATGACGCCCACGGCCACCGCGATGACCGAGGCGACCACAATATCGACGACACGCCACTCATAGCGGCGCCGGGATTGGGACGGGGTAATGCTTTGTGTTGCAGTCATGATTGTTGATCCTCCTGGGTACAGGAGGGGAAGGCTTTCCGGCAGGACGCCGTGAAGCCTCGAGAACTCGACTCCCTTCGCCGGTACTAACCGGATCAGGTTCGAGGGTCTGCGGTGATCCGCACTCTCAGCGCCCACCACCTACGTGGTTGCGCTCCCCTGTCGTTGTTTGAGCGATACCAACTCTACACCGGGGGCCGTGCCGGGGCCGTCGTCGTAATTGTGGTTGTCCCTGGATGACCCACGGACCCTCCATGGATCACCGCTATAACGCTAGGCTGGGACCAAAGCCAAGCCGACTGAAAGAGGCACCATGAACACGATTTTCAAACTGATGGGCGTTGGACTGGGCATCGGAGCGGGCCTCGTGGGCACGCAACTGGTGGACTTCATCTGGAAGCGTGCCACCGGGAACGAGCCACCGAAGGACAAAGAGGGTCTGGAGAACAGCCTCCGGTCGGCGCTGGCGTTCGCCGTGATCTCGGGTTCGGTCAGCACCACCATCCGCGTGCTCACCAACCGCACCACGCAGCGGGCCATCCACCGCTACGAGCGCACCCGCCACCTCACCTAGGCCACTCCTTTGCAGGCCTGTGGATAAGTCCGGTTGACTTGTCCTGCACATTGGTGGTTTTCGGTCGCGGTTAGTACACGTGTTCGATAAAATTTTGGGTATGGCCGTCGCACTGCTCGAACCCCGCCCGGAGGACACGTCTCTCCTGGATGGAATGCGTTCGGACCTACAGGTCTTTGCGCAGCAGCTGGAATCGACATACCTGACGCTTAGCCCGCAGGAGGCCGCGGTGACCCTGGTGGAGGTCGAGCAGCTCTCCAACCTGGTCGATCACTTGCAGACTGTGGTTGCCCGTGCCGCTGAGGACCACCAACTCGCTACCGTTGACGCCCTAGATCCGTACAAGAACACTGCGGACTATTTGCGGGCGAAAATCGGTATCAGCCGCTCCGAAGCCAACCGCCGGTTACGCCTCGGACACGACGTCCTGCCCGAGGTTCCCGGGCCGGGAGCCGCGCTCGTGCCCACCCTGGGCGTGCTGGCTGAAGCCACCAGTGCCGGAGCGGTGAGCAGCCGTGCTGCGACCATCATCCGCAACGCCGTACACCGGGTGTCCGCCGTCGCGACCGGCCGTGAGCTGGATGCCATGGAGGAGCACCTGGTCCGCCAGGCCGTTGAGTCCGACGAAGACGTCCTACGGGCCCTCGCCCAACGCTGGGAAGACATCATCGACCAGGACGGCACCGAGCCCACCGAAAAAACCCTGCGTGCCAGGCAGGGTGTGTTCCTGCGCGGTAGGCGCCACGGCCTGCACTTCATGGAAATCGGCGCCACCGACGAACAATACGAACACCTCATCACCGTCATGAACACCGCCACCAACCCCAGAACTCAGGGCACCGTTTCAGCGCCCGACGAGCCGACCCGTGAACAGAACCTGCTCGACGGGCTGGTTTCAGCATGCCGGATCGCACTGGCAGGTGATGGTCTTCCAGCGACCGGAGGACACCGACCCCAGGTAATGGTCACCATCAACTACCGCGACCTCCTGAACGACCTGACAAGCAGCGGAAACGTCGGACACGGTGGACATGACGGGCATTCGGTCTTCGCCCAACAGATAAGTGCCCGCAGCATCCGCAAACTCGCCTGCGACGCCGACATCCTCCCGCTCGTCCTCGGCGGGAAGGGTCAGGTCTTGGACATCGGCCGCACCCAACGTCTCTTCCCACCGCATCTGCGACGGGCACTGGTCGCACGCGACAAGGGCTGCGCGTTCCCCGACTGCACCACGCCCGCAACCTGGTGCGAAGCCCACCACATCATTCCCTGGGCTGCAGGCGGGACCACCAACATCAGCGACGGCGTGCTGCTCTGCACCCGACACCACCACCAGATCCACGAAGGAAACTGGACAGTCACATCAGTCCACGGAATCCCCTGGTTCACACCACCCAAATACCACGACCCGCAACGAACACCCAGACGCAACCGCTACTGGCAAGTAGAACAAGCCATCCACAACCACCTCGCGCGCTCTGACACCGGCACGAGCTCCAACGCGTCCAGGAGCACCCGCACCCACATCGGCACCGATGCCGGCACCGATGCCGGCGCCGGCACCCACATGGCACCACCGTGATCAGCGGCAATGTTGCGGCAGCCAGTAACTTACTGGCTCGAGCCTACTCGCCGGACGCACGGTCCCCGGCCTCACGGCGCCGGGTGGCCGCGTGTTCCACGACATCATCAAGGTCGTCCATGCTGAGCAGGTCCTTGCGCAGGTGCTTGGTGCGGTACCCGGCGCGTCCCACCATGTGTGCCGACACCGGCGCAGTGAGCAACTGGAAGATCCAGCAGACGATCAGGACGGGCACAACTGACCAGGAGCGCTGTTGCACCGCGATGGCCAACAGGAACAACAACAGTCCCAGCACCTGGGGTTTGGTTGCCGCGTGCATGCGGCTCAGCAGGTCAGGAAACCGCAACAGTCCGACGGCTGCAGCCAGCGACATGAGCGCTCCACCGAGAAGCAAAACGGCGGTCAGGACATCCAGGGCAGCATCCATCAGCGGCTCACTTCTTTTCCGTGACGAACCGGGCGACCGTCACCGAAGCAATAAATCCGACGACGGACGTTGCCACGAGGATCACGAGGCTGTTGGTGTGCCCGTTGAAGACCATGTCAGCAGCGAGCGCGCCACCTACGATCGCGAGCAGAACGTCAACGGCCAGCACCCGGTCGAGGATCGAAGGACCACGCGCCACCCGGTAAATGGCGCACAACGCCGAGACTCCGAGGATTACAGCGATGATTCCGAGAATCACGTTCACGGGTGTCCCCTTCCGTCGAGGTGGTGCGGCGCATCGGTGCCGAGCAGCGCCAGGTCCTCCCGGGTGCCCATGACCCGGATTAGCCATTCCTCGGTACGCCGGGCGTTCTGGCGCACCTTCTCGGCGTCGTCCCTGGTAGTGACATTCAGGCAGTGCAGATACAGCGTGGATGTGGAGCGGTCCACCTCCACCACCAGGGATCCCGGAATCAGGGAAAGGACATGCCCGGTCGCGGTGACCAGCAGGTCGGACGGACTGCGCAAGCGCACAGCCACAACTGCGTTCTGCAGCTTCGGGCCCCGGGTGAGTGCCAGCCAGAATACCTGAAAGCTTGCCAGCACCAACTGGTGCAGGAACCGTCCGGCGAATCCGACGGCATAGAGCACGTTGAACCGCCCACTGAGCTCAACTGGCGGGAGATACAGCAGGTTGGCGACAGCAAACGCGATGATCGCTCCGAACACGATGTTTCCCAGGCTGAAGTCCTGCCAGAGCGCTCCCCATACGATGACGAGCCAGACCAGCAGCGGCAGTTCGACCCGGAGCGGGATCTTTTGTCTGGAAATCATGGGGTTGCTCCTGCCGCTTCGGTGGCCGCTTCGGTAGCGCCTTCGCCCAGGACAGCGTCAATATAGGGTGTCCGCTCAAGCATCTGCTGTGCCGCCTGGTCACTGAGGGCAAACAGCGGACCTCCCAACAGGGTCAGGCTGACGCCCAGCAGCACCAGCCCGGCAGTAGCGCCAACCATGCTGCGGGGCAACAGGTTCACGGCAGTCCGGCCCGCAAATTTTCCGGTGCTATGCCCTGAAACCCTCCGTGAGGTTCGAACGGCTGAGCCGTCGGCTGACGTTGCCATCAGGATGGGATCGGGGTGGGTTGCATCCTCCGGCCGGCGCCAGAAGGCCCGGTTCCACACCCGTGCAATCACCAGCAGCGTCAGCAGGCTCGTCAGCACTCCCGCACCCACAAGCACATACGCCAAAGGCGTTCCCAGTTCCACACCGGCCTGCAGCAGTCCCAGCTTGCCAAGGAAGCCGGAAAACGGCGGAATGCCGGCCAGGTTCATGCCCGGAACAAAGAACAAGAGAGCCAGTAGCGGGGAGATTTTCGCGAGTCCACCCAGCCGGTCCATGTTGGCCGTCCCACCCCGACGTTCAATCAGCCCGGTCACGAGGAACAGGCTGGTCTGCACAATGATGTGGTGCGCAACGTAGTACACCGCCGCTCCCAGACCGATAACCGTCGAAATGGCGAGCCCGAAGACCATGTAACCGATATGGCTGACCAGCGTGAAAGAGAGCATACGTTTGATGTCCGACTGCGCCAGCGCACCAAGGATTCCGACGATCATGGTGAGCATCGCAACCACCATCAGCAGCGTGTTGATGCGGTCTCCGGGAAACAGAAGGGTTTCGGTCCGGACCATGGCGTACACGCCAACCTTCGTCAGCAAACCCGCAAACACAGCGGTGACGGGCGCAGGGGCAGTCGGATAGGAGTCAGGGAGCCAAAAGGACAACGGGAAGATCGCAGCCTTGATGCCGAAAGCGACCAGCAGCATCAGGTGCAGGATCATCTGCGTTCCGTGATCAATGTCCGCAAGCTTCAGCGCAAGGTCCGCCATATTGATGGTGCCGGTAGCCGCATAGATCATTCCAATACTGATGAGGAACAGCATCGATGACACCACACTGACGACGACGTAGGTCACCCCCGCACGGATGCGCGGCGTGGTGCCTCCGAGGGTCATGAGCACGTAACTTGCGGTCAGCAGGATCTCGAATCCCACGTACAGATTGAACAGGTCACCTGCGAGGAACGCATTGGAGACCCCTGCCACCAGAATCAGGTAGGTCGGATGGAAGATCGAGATGGGACCGTCTTCGTCCCCGTCTGTCATTCCCTGGCCCGTGGCATAGATCAGGACTGCCAGGCTGACTGCGGAGGACACCACGAGCATCAGGGCAGAAAACTGATCCACAACCATCGTGATGCCGAACGGCGCCGCCCAATTGCCGATGAAGACCGCCGTGGTGCCTTTCCCGCTGGTGTCGATCAGCAGGAAGATCTCGATCAGGAGGGTCACACACAATGTTGTGATGCTGACGGCCCGCTGGGAACGCGAATGCCGGATAAGCACGAACGCCAGTGCCGCTCCGAGAAACGGAAGAACGACGGCCAGGGGCGCAAGATTTGCTATGTTCATCGCCCCTCCGTCCGTGGTTTGTTTGCTCTTCTGGCGGTTGCCGTACGTTGGGCGCCCGGTGCTTCTTCGGCTTCCTCAACCGGCGTAAATTCTGTGGTCTCGATGGGCACCTCGGCGTCGTCTTCGGCGTCAAAGCTGCTCTGCGACGCCACTCGCCGGTCTTCAATGTCATCCTGCACTTCGTCCTGGCGTCCGAGGACCCACGAACGGTAGATGATGCCGAGCATGAAGGCGGTGACGGCGAAGGAAATCACGATGGAGGTAAGGATCAAGGCCTGTGGTAGGGGATCGCTATATTCCTCGGCCGGAATATCAGCCGAGTACAGCGGCGCCTTGCCCGCGGCTCCACCGCCGGCCAGGAGCAGCATGTTCGCTCCATTGGTGAGCATGATCAGCCCGAGCAGTACCCGGGTCAGGCTCCGCTCGAGCAGCAGATAGATCCCGGCAGCAAAGAGCGCACCCATGATGACAAGCAGCGTGATGTTGACGCTCACTGAGCCACCCCTTCTTCCGGGTCCCTGGTCTTCGTCTGCGACGTCTTTGCCTCCGAGGTTTTCGCCTCAGGCGTCTTCGTCGGTTCAGGCGTTCCTGCATCGATGGTTGCGGTGACGCCTTCGCTGCGTTCGTCGATCTCGGAGCCCAGGCTGCGCAGCACGTCAAGCACCAGTCCGACCACCACCAGGTAGACCCCGATGTCGAAGATGGTCGACGTCACGAACTTGATGTCCCCGAATACGGGCCAGGTTGTCTCGATGATCGCGCTCTGAAACACCTCACCGCCCAGGAACACCGGCACGATAGCCGTCAGCGCCGCCGTTGCAAGACCTCCGCCAAGGAGCAGGCCGGCACTGATCGGCGTAGCCTCAGCCAGTTCAAAGCGGCCGCCGGCGAGGTAGCGGATGGTCAGGGCCAGCCCTGCCATCAGTCCGCCGGCAAACCCACCGCCCGGAAGGTTGTGCCCGGCAAGCAGAAGGTAGATCGAGAAAATGATCACCGAGTGGAAGAGCAGACGGGTAATCACCTCGAAGATGATGGAGCGTCGTTCCGGTGCAAGGGTCCGGCCCGCAACCAGCCAGGCATCGTTCGCGGAGCTCGCGAACTTCTTGGCCAGTTCCAAGGCTGCGGCCTCCCTACCGTACGCGTCGATCGGTTCCTTGCCCCGCCCGACCGTACCGCTCTTGACGCCGTCCGCCCGCACTCTTCCGTCGCCACGGCCACGAATGAAAATCAGGCTGGCGACTCCGGTCGCAGCGATCGCGAGCACACTGATTTCGCCGAAGGTGTCCCATGCCCGGATGTCCACGAGAGTGACGTTGACGATGTTGGCGCCTCCGCCGTCGTCGTAAGCAAGCGAGGGAAAGCTCAGCGAGATGGGTTCCGCCACCCGGGAAGCCATCGCCGACATCGCGATCGCCACCATCACCGAGCCGAAGGAGATGCCCAGGACCGCGCGGAGGAGCCGGTATTTGCGGCCAGGGGCCCGCTGCCACAGGCGCGCTGGGAGGGACCGCAACGCGAGGACGAATGCAACCAGAACGATCGTCTCGACCAGCAGTTGGGTCAGCGCCAGGTCCGGAGCGCCCTGCAGCGCGAAGATCAGCGCGATCCCGTAACCGGTGACACCCACCATGATCACGGCCATGAATCGCTTGGTCGCCCGAAGCGCAGCAATCGCGCCAAGGATGATAACGACGCCGGCAATGAGCTGGGCCGGCGAGTCCGCCAGGTACCAGTGCTGCGGAACCGGTGCATCAAAGAAGATCAGGGCGCTCAGCGGCGTGATAATCGCCATCGTGAGGATGACAAACAGGTAGAACGCCAGCGAACCTCGCTGAGTTCGGCCGGTGAGCCAGACCGCCACGTCATCGAGCACACCGATAACGGCCTTGTAGTTCCGCTCGGCGTCGATGTCGGGGGCAACCCTGGTCTGAAGCCGTTCGAAGCGATCACGCAGCAGGAAGAGCGTCAGGCCGCCCGCGATCGACAGCAGGGACAGGAACAACGCCGGCGTGACGCCGTGCCAGAGCAGCAGGTGGGGAGTCTCCTCGCCCGCCGGAAAGGTGCTGAGGTAGGGCTGGATCGCCGAGTCGAGCGGCGTCGGCCACAGCCCAAAGACGACCGATGCACCGGCCAGCAGCGCCGGAGCGAACAGGAAGGACGGCTCAACCCGTTTGAATGGCGTTGGGTTCGCTGACTTCCTGGCGAAACCACCCCAGATAAAGCGGGCGCTGTACGCGAAGGTCAGCATGGAGCCCAGAACAATTCCGACGAGCATCACCATGCCTGCCGGCCCCTCCTCCGCCCGGTGGACAAATGCCTCGAAGACGGATTCCTTGGCCACGAACCCCAGGAGCGGAGGTATTCCGGCCATTGACGCGGCCGCGAGAACAGCGATCACGGCAAGCACCGGCGCAGACCGGCCGATCCCGCACAACTTCCGGATGTCACGGGTACCGGACTGGTGATCGATGATGCCGACCACGAGAAAGAGCGTCGCCTTGAAGAACCCGTGGGCAAGCAGGAGCCCCAGTCCGGCAAGCGCAGCTTCCTGGCCACCCAGGCCAACAACGATGGTCAGGAAACCCAGCTGGCTCACGGTGCCGTAGGCGAGAAGGAGCTTCAGGTCATGCTGGCGCAGGGCGCGCCACCCGCCGAAGATCATCGTTGCGAGACCGAGGCTCAGGACGATCGGCGGCCACAGCAGTGTGTCGGAAAACCCAGGCGCAAACCGGGCAATGAGATAGATGCCGGCTTTCACCATTGCGGCAGCATGCAGGTAGGCACTGACCGGCGTGGGTGCTGCCATGGCGCTGGGAAGCCAGAAATGGAATGGCACCAATGCGGATTTGGAGAGCGCACCTACAAGGATCAGGACGATCGCCGTCTCCACTGCAGGGCCGGTGAGCGAGTCTGCACGCGCAAGGATGTCCGAGAGCCGGTAGGTCCCGGCTGACTGCCCCAGAACGATGAGGCCCACGAGCATGGCCAGCCCGCCGAGCGTGGTCACAATGAGCGCCTGCAGCGCAGCACGCCTCGCGGAGAGGCGATGCCTCGAGTATCCGATCAGTAAGTAGGACAGAACTGTTGTCAGTTCCCAGAAGATGAACAAGAGGATGAGGTCATCGGCGATGACCAGGCCGAACATGGCCCCCGCGAAGGCAAGCAGCTGTGCGCCGAACGGACCGATGTCGGCGTCGTCCTGCTTGAAGTAGCGCGCACAGTAGAACAGCACCAGAGACCCGACGCCGAGAACAAGGATGCTGAGCACCGCGGCCAGCGCGTCCATGCGGAAGGCCAGTTCCAGTTGAAGCTGGGGAATCCAGGGGACGACCACGGACGGCGGTGCGTTGGGTTGGCCGTTGCCGCTGAGCTGGTCCGCGTCGATGTAATCGGCGAAGGTCACCAGCAGCCACACGAATCCCGCTGCAGGTACCGCAGCAAGGAGATAGAAGGCCGAGCGGCCCATCAGGCGGAAGATCAAGGGCGCTATTGCGGCCACCGCGAAGAGGGCGATGAGCACGGATAGCACGATGATCTCCTGATCTCTCAGAGTGAGACGGTCAGCTGACGGTCAAGGGCATGTGTCTATTCTACCCGTGGCATACTCGACGCTGCCTCCCGGTTCTGCCCAGCGCACAAGTCGCCGGCAAGGGAATAAAAGCGGCCCTCACCCAGTTGTTGGTCCGCAGCGGATAGCATGCAGCCTATGAGCACGGACTCCCAACACCCCCCTGGACGACTCCTTTCCAAGCCCGTGCTTGCGTGGGCTTCATGGGACTGGGGGTCAGCGGCTTTCAATGCAGTCATGACCACCTTCGTCTTCACCGTCTATCTCACGTCCGACGCCTTCGGTGGGGAAACCTACGCATCGGAGGTTCTCGGTTGGGGCCTGGCAGTTGCCGGCCTGCTCATTGCGCTCCTCGCGCCCGTAACGGGTCAACGCTCAGATGTGGGCGGTCGCCGCAAACTCTGGCTGGGCGTGAACAGCCTGGCCGTCGCGGCATTGACCGCCCTGTGTTTCTTCGTCTTTCCGCGGCCTGAACTACTGATCCTCGGCGTTGCGCTGATCGCGGCCGCAAATATCTTCTTTGAGTTCGCCGGCGTCAACTACAACGCCATGCTCGCGCAGATTTCCACCCCGTCCAGCGTGGGACGGGTCAGCGGGTTCGGGTGGGCAATGGGATATGTGGGCGGCATTGTGGCCCTGGTGATCGTTCTGGTCGCTTTTGTCCAGCCGGTTTTCGACTGGTTCGGGTCCAGCACCGAGGGAGCGTTGAACATCCGATTGGTCGCTGTGTTCTCCGCTCTTTGGTTTCTTGCCTTCGCACTCCCGGTGATGTTCGCGGTTCCTGAAGTCCCCCGCCAGCGACAGGCCGACCGCCTGAGTTTCCTCGCCTCCTACGGATTACTCTTCCGGCGCATCAAGGCGATTTACCGGACCAGCCCGCACACCATCTTCTTCCTGCTCGCGAGCGCCATCTTCCGTGACGGATTGGCGGCGGTGTTCACTTTCGGCGGCATCATCGCTGCCGGAACATTCGGTTTCGAACTCAGCGAAGTTATTCTGTTCGCCATCGTGGGTAATGTCATCGCTGCAATCGGTGCAGTGATCGGCGGCTACTTCGATGACCGCGTCGGTCCCAAGATGGTCATCATCGTGTCGCTGATCGGTCTCCTGGTCGCGGGCACCGCCGTGATGGTCCTTGGAGCGGCAGATCAGCAGATGTTCGGGTTGAGCTGGAGCGGAGATACGACGTTCTGGATCTTCGGGCTCCTGCTCACCCTGTTTGTGGGTCCGGCACAGGCCTCTTCCCGCGCCTACCTGGCACGCCTGTCACCACGGGGTGAGGAGGGCGAGATGTTCGGGCTGTATGCCACCACCGGCCGTGCGGTGAGCTTCCTGGCTCCGGCACTGTTCTCCCTCTTCATCGGCATCTTCGGGGAACAGCGGTTCGGGATCCTCGGCATTCTGGTGGTGTTGCTGGCCGGCCTGCTGGTACTGCTCCCGGTGAAGCCGCCCGCAAAGGTGACTCCCGCCGTCGTTCCTGCTCCGTAGCCCCGCTGGTTTTGAAGCGCGGACGCACGTCCGCGCTTCACAGCACGTCCCGCGCTGCGAAGCACGTCCGGCGCTGCGAAGCCCGCTCAGCAGGAACTCAGCGGGAAGCAGTTTCTTCGGCGATTTCGGTGCGGTGGAAGTTCAGATGGCTACGCGACGCCGTCGGCCCCCGCTGGCCCTGATAGCGGTTGCCGTACTGTCCCGAACCGTAGGAGTGCTCCGCGGGCGAGGTGAGCTTGAAGAAGCAGAGCTGGCCGATTTTGGAACCCGGCCACAATTTGATCGGTAGGGTTGCCATGTTGGACAGCTCAAGGGTGACGTGACCCGAGAAACCGGGATCGATGAAGCCTGCCGTCGAGTGGGTGAGCAGACCCAGACGCCCAAGCGAGGACTTGCCCTCGAGGCGCGCCGCGATGTCGTCAGGAAGCGTGACCTTCTCATACGTGGAGCCGAGGACGAACTCGCCCGGGTGCAGGATGAACGGCTCATCCGGAGCGACCTCCACCAGTCGGGTCAGGTCAGGCTGGTCTTCGGCCGGGTCGATGTGGGCGTACTTGTGGTTGTCGAAGAGCCGGAAGAACCGGTCGATGCGGACGTCCACGCTCGACGGCTGAACCATCTCCGGTTCATAGGGGTCGAGGGCGATGCGCCCGGCGGCAATTTCGGTTCGGATGTCGCGGTCGGAGATCAGCACCGTCTAAAAATACCGCACCGGTCAGGCCTGGCCGATCTCGGTACGCACTGCGAACAGCTCGGGAAAGAATGTCAGTTCCAACGCCTTCTGCAGGAACCCGACTCCGCTCGACCCGCCGGTTCCGGCCTTGTGGCCGATGGTTCTCTCCACCGTCTTCAGGTGCCTGAACCGCCATAGCTGGAAGTTGTCCTCCAGGTCCACGAGCTCTTCACACGCCTCGTAGACGTCCCAGTGACCGGCAGCGTCCTCATACACCTCCTTGTAGACCTGGACCAGCCCGGGGTTGAACTCATGCGCGCGCGTTACGTCCCGTTCAAGCAGTTCCGTGGGGATAACGTAGCCGCGACGCGAGAGGTAGGCAATGAACTCGTCGTAGATGCTGGTTTCCCGAAGCAGCCGCGACAGGAGCTCGAAAGCTTCAGCGTCACTTTCGAACACCTGCAGCATTCCCGCGTTCTTGTTGCCGAGCAGGAATTCGACGGCACGGTACTGGTAGGACTGGAACCCGCTGGCTGCCTGGAGCGCACCGCGGAACTCCGCATATTCCGACGGCGTGAGCGTCGCCAGAACAGACCACTGTTCGGTCAGCGAGCGCTGAATATGCTTGATGCGCGCTATGCCCTTCATGGCTGCCCGTAGATCATCCGCCTGCAGGTGCGTACGGACCGCACCGAGCTCATGCAGGACAAGCTTCAGCCAGAGTTCGGAGGTCTGGTGCTGGATAATGAACAGCATTTCATCATGGTGTTCCGGCCTACTGACCGGATGCTGCGCGGAAAGAATGGAGTCCAGAGCGAGGTAGGACCCATAACTCATCTTCCCCGAGAAATCCTTTTCGATGCCTGCTTCAAGGTTTCTGGTATTCCGCTCCACGCTCATGCCTCCCAGCGTAGTTCTTCGCACCAGTGAACTGCGCCACCGCGATCGCGCCTTTGGAGACTGCCATTGAAGACTGTCAGGGGCGGCCGCTAGGTTGGGGGAACCCGAGGAGGCGCCATGATCCCACCCACACCGTCCCACGTTCGCTGCAGCATTGTTCCGCCCTACCTCTTGGCACGGCTGGCTGGACTCGAAGCTCCGGAACATCAGTCTGCCGCGGCCGCCGCCCGGCGCGCACTGGTGGAGTTGGACCCGATCCATCATGCCCGCGCCACAGCTCCCAGGGATCCATCGCGGGGAGCCGGTACCGCCGTCGTCCTGGCCCTTCGCCGAACCATAGCGGACGCAGGCGGCAGCGAATCCCTGCCTGGACAGATTGTCCGCCGGGAAGGCGATCCGCCTATGGGCGATGCAGCGGTGGATGAAGCGTATGCCGGCCTTGGTGCGACGTATGAGCTGTTCAGCGAGGTGTACAAAAGAGCGTCAATTGACAATTCGGGCCTGCCGCTGGATGCCACGGTTCACTACGGGCAGCAGTATGACAACGCGTTCTGGGACGGCACCCGGATGGTGTTCGGAGACGGTGACGGTGAGGTCTTCGGTCGTTTCACGGCGTCGCTCACGGTGATCGGCCACGAACTGGCACATGGATTCACCCAGTACTCCTCCAACCTGCGGTACCAGGGCCAGTCGGGCGCGCTCAACGAATCCATCTCGGATGTCTTCGGCGTGCTGGTCGAGCAGCGTCAGCTGGGCCAGTCTGCAGATGCAGCGAGCTGGCTGGTCGGTGAAGGCCTCTTCACTGACCAGGTGGAGGGGCGCGCGCTGCGCTCGCTGAAGGCGCCGGGAACCGCTTACGACGACGACGTCCTCGGCAAGGATCCACAGCCCGCCACCATGGCGGATTACGTGGACACCACGTCGGACAACGGCGGCGTGCACATCAATTCCGGTATCCCGAACCATGCCTTCTACATCGCAGCCGCACGGCTGGGCGGAAATGCGTGGGAGCGCTGTGGGCAGATCTGGTATGACGCCGCAACCGGTGGCCGCGTTCCCACGGACTGCGATTTCTCGCTGTTCGCTTCCGTAACCGTTGAAGCCGCCATCGCCCGATTCGGGGATGGGTCACCGGAGGCGGACGCGGTCCGTTATGCGTGGCGGGAAGTGGGCGTGCTGTGACGCGGATTGAGGTATCGCGTTCGGGCGGATTCGCCGGGCTGACCCGCACGTGGAGTGTGGAGGTGAGCTCCACCGAGGCGGAGGAACGCTGGCTGCCCCTCCTGGAGGGTGCGGACAACAGCGGAGTCGAGGATGCTGAACGCGATCGCTACGTCTACCACATCGCTATCGGTTACCGGGAAGTGACCGTCGCCGAGAGCGCGGTGGAAGGCCCCTGGAAGGAACTCGTGGAGTGGGTCAAAAACGCCTCGTCCAGCCAGCGTGGAGAAGACTCGGGTCAGGAATCCGGTCAGGCGCCCGGCTGAGGTCCGCCAAGACGCCGGTAACCGCGCGGGCGCCTAATGCATCCCGCACATGTTGTAGTGTTTATGGAGCGGTTTCGGCCGCATGCGGGCGTAGCTCAATGGTAGAGCGCTAGCTTCCCAAGCTCGATACGCGGGTTCGATTCCCGTCGCCCGCTCCATAGGTAAAACCGTACGCTCTTCACGTGAAACCGGCCGCTCCAAAGGTTGGACCCGCGCCTCCGAGGTACAACGGTCAGCTTGTAGAGCGCGGCCCAAACATGATTACCGCAACGCCCGCGAGGCAGACGGCGCTTCCGATCAAATCCCAGAGGTCAGGCCGGAAACCGTCAAAGGCCATACCCCACGCAAGTGATCCCACAACGAAGACGCCGCCATACGCGGCAAGGATCCGGCCGAAGTGAGCATCAGGCTGCAGAGTCGCAACGAAGCCGTAAGCACCGAGGGCCATGACCCCCAAACCTGCCCACCACCACGGCTGGCCTTCCCGCACGCTCTGCCACACGAGCCACGCTCCCCCGATCTCGGCCACCGCTGCGACGGCAAAAAGGACAATGACGAGAAGGATGCTCATGACCCCATTATTTCGCTGCGCTGCAATTTACTGCTCTGCTATCTAGCTGCGCCGCAATGTCCCTGCGACGTTGTCTCCCTGCGCTGCTATTTCCCAGCCACGTTCTGGGCGCGCGCACAAGCCAGCCGTCCGGCTACGAAACCTTCGGCACAATCGCAACCAACCGGCGTCGTTCATCGTGCGCTGATGTCCAGCGAAAGCGAACAGTCAACTGGCCGCGACGGGCAAGCACGACGGCGATGCCTCCCGCCGCCAGAACGGGAACACCTCCGGCAATCACCATGGTGGGCTGTGCGCCGATGTTCTCCGCAAGCCACCCGATCATGGGACCACCGAGTGCCTGCCCGCCGATGAGCACCATCATGTAGAGGCTCATCACGCGTCCGCGGATGGCCAGGTTGGTGGATGTCTGAACCAGCTGGTTGGCTCCCGTGACAAACCACAGGCAGCCGATTCCTGCACAGAACATCAGCATGGTGAATACGAGTTGGCTAGGCACATACGCGGCGATCACCATGAACCCTCCAAACGCCGTCATTCCGCCAAGCACCCCGCGCAGCCGCAGCGTTGTTCGGCGGGTAGACGCGAGAGCACCGACCAGCGAGCCGCTCGCCAGAGCGGTATTGAGCAGGCCGTAGCCGCCCGCCCCCGATTCGAAGACGCTGTCGGCAAAAGCTGCCAGAAGCACCGGTGTGCTGAGCGCAAAGACGGCCACGAAGGCGGCGCAGACCGTGGTCCAGAAAATAGCCGGCTTGTCGAGGAGGTACCGTGCACCCGCACGCAACTGCCCCTTCGCGCGGGGTGCCGGCGCCGTCGCGTTGAGTTGGTCAGTACGCAGCCGGGCCAGCGTCAGCACTGTGTAGCAGCAGGCAATCGCGTTGATCGCGAACGCCCACCCGCCTCCAACGGCAACAATGAGCAACCCACTGATTGCCGGACCCACCATGGCGCCGAGTTGGAAGATCGACGAGTTGAGGCTGATGGCATTTCGCAGGTGGATTGGCCCAACGAGGTCATTGACGAAGACCTGACGCGCGGGAGCGTCCACCACAGTCACCAGGCCGAGGACAAAGGCAATGAGGTAGACGTGCCACACCTCGATCAGACCCGAGAGCGCCAGCACCGCCATGGCTGTCGCCATGAGTGCCGCAACACTCTGCGAAATGATGAGGAGGGTGCGTTTGGAATAGCGGTCCGCCACCACTCCTCCCCAAGGCCCGAGAACCAGCATGGGAGCGAACTGCAGCGCAACAGTCACGCCAACGGCTGCCACGGATCCCGACAGCTCGAGGACCATCCAGTCCTGTGCGATGCGCTGCATCCAGACAGCTACGACGGCGATGAGGTGGGAGAGTGCGAACAGGCGGAAGTTCGGGATGCGAAGCGAGATGAACGTGTCGCGCCAGGCTGGGCGCTGCGAGGTGACGGGAATCGGGGCGGTCAGTGTGGGATCTCCGGCCGGTGCGGAGGGCGGTGGGGGTGCCAAGGGAACTTTCCTGAACTTGGTGGGATAGGGATTGGAGCGGTCAGTACCCCTTCAACGCTAACCAGCCACCCTCCTATTAGGAATGGTGATTGAGCTTATAAGTACTATTGAGAAACGTAATGGCTGGACGAAGGGTAGCCCGTGTACGACTCCATCCAACTCAAATCCTTCCTGGCCGTCGCTGAGACCCGCAGTTTCACGGGAGCCGCAACCCGGCTCGGGCTGAGCCAGCCGACTGTCAGCCAGCATGTCCGGAAGCTTGAAAAGGCCGCCGGCCGGATGCTCATCGCGCGGGATACCCGGGAAGTCCGTCTCACCGACAACGGCGATGCGATGGCCGGGTTCGCGAGAACCATACTGGCGGCCCAGGAACAGGCGCTCACCTACTTCTCTGGGTCCGCCATGCGCGGACGGCTGCGCTTTGGGGTTGCCGATGACCTCGCCATCACCCAGCTTCCCCGGATCCTCCGGCACTTCCGTCAGCTCTACCCACAGATCAACCTTGAACTGACGGTGTCGCAGAGCCCGCCGCTGCTGCGCCGCCTGCGTGCCGGTCAACTGGACCTGATCCTCATCAAGTACATGGCCGGTACGGGTGAGGGCACGCTGGTGCAGCGTGACCGCCTTGTGTGGGCGGGTCATGCCAAGACAACGCTCGACGACGGCGCCCCGGTCCCGCTGATTGCCTACCAGGCGCCCAGCCTCAGCCGGCAAATGGCGATCGAAGCACTTGAGCAGGCGGGCAGGACCTGGCGGATCACGTGCAATACCCGGGAAATCAACGGCGTGCTGGCGGCCGCACGCGCGGGAATCGGGCTGGCCGTTTTTCCTCAGTCCCTCATCCCCGATGACCTCGTCCAGGTGACCAACCGCTTCGATCTGCCTCCGCTGGGTGACGTGGACTTCACGCTGCTGAGTAACCCGCTGGCGAACCAGGAGCTTGTCGAGACGTTGAGCACCGCCATCCTCGGCCGTGCGCTGCGTAAACCGACGGACTCCTGACCACGGCCGCATGGCCAGTGCCGGGGCCGGCTGAGCGTGCTCAAGGCCACATCGCAGCGAAACGCGGGCCAGCGTAGACTTGAGGCGATGAATCGCACAATGTTCAAGTCCAAGATCCACCGCGCTACGGTCACCCACGCGGATCTTCACTACGTGGGTTCTGTCACTGTTGACCTTGACCTGCTGGAAGCAGCAGACATCCTGCCCGGTGAGATGGTGTCCATTGTGGACGTCACCAACGGTGCACGTCTGGAGACTTACACCATTGCCGGAGAACGCGGTTCCGGCGTCCTCGGTATCAACGGGCCGGCGGCCCATCTGGTGCATGAGGGGGACACGGTTATTCTCATCACTTACGCAGCGATGACCACCGAAGAGGCACACTCCTATGTGCCCACCATCGTGCACGTGGATACAACCAACCGGATTATCGAACTGGGCAATGACCCTGCCGAAGGGCTTACCGAGGGCTTGCAGCGACCCCCCTTCGCCCTGAATAACGCCGCGCTGCTCTAGGTCTCCTTTCTCAAAGCGCTTCCAGTGGTCCCGCAGAATCTGCGGGACCACCTTTGTTTTTACGCTTCGATATCGGCTTGGCAACGGATCCTAGCGAATTTGTCCCTGAGGGCTTAGTGTCAGAAAGGCAAGGCTGCTTTCTTTCCTTTGACCGGCACAGGTTCTCAGGATCGGAGCGGACCAGACTCGAGGTGGAGGCGAGGTACGCATGCCGGGAAATCGCAGGATCAAGCAGCAGAAAAAGCGGATACGGAGGCGTTCGGGTGCCGTTGCGGCAACCACGCTCGGGCTTGCTTCACTTCTCCTCAGTGGATGCGGACCAGCGGAATCAGGCGTCCCCACGCTCACCTGGTATATCAACCCGGACGCGGGCGGGCAGGCCGCCATCGCGGAGCGCTGCACCGAACAGGCAAACGGTGAATACCGGATCGAAACCTCGCTACTGCCCAATGATGCGGCTGCCCAGCGCGAGCAACTGGCACGCCGGCTGGCGGCGAATGATGACTCCCTGGACATCATGAGCATCGATCCACCGTTCGTCCCTGAACTGGCAACATTCCTTGCTCCGGTTCCTGAAGACGTCGCACAGAGCACCACCGAGAACACCTTGGAAGGCGCGCTGCAGGGAGCAATGTACAAGGATGAGCTGGTAACGGTTCCGTTCTGGGCCAATACGCAGATCCTCTGGTACCGCGAGTCCGTCGCTCAGGAAGCCGGTCTCGACATGTCGCAGCCGGTCACCTGGGACCAGCTGATGGACGTTG
The DNA here is from genome assembly GCF_055657625.1 of Arthrobacter sp. KKT183. Lineage (NCBI taxonomy): Bacteria > Bacillati > Actinomycetota > Actinomycetes > Micrococcales > Micrococcaceae > Arthrobacter > Arthrobacter sp. KKT183. The sequence goes on from NZ_CM145770.1 coordinate 2,929,780, forward strand.
CCGCTGAGCTGGACGTGGAACTTGGCGTCCAGGGCTCACAGGCCGAATCGATGACCGTATGGATCAACTCCCTCATCGAGTCAGCCGGTGGAACCATCCTCGAAACTCCGGAAGCACCCGCAGATGAGATTGAGTTGGGCCTTGTCAGTGAGGCAGGGCGTGAGGCTGCCCGCATCATCGGGACAATCGGCGATCAGGAGCTGGGCGGACCGGGGCTGGCAACATCCACCGAGAACACTTCACTGAACCTCTTCCAGGGCGAGTCCGGTTCCTTCATGGTCAACTACCCCTTCGTCTGGCCTGCCACGCAGTCCGCAGTAGAGGGAGGCTCGCTTGATCAGGCAGTGCTCGATGACATCGGGTGGGCGCTATACCCACGGGTTTACGAGGACCAGGAAACTGCTCCCCCGCTGGGCGGAATCAACCTCGGCGTCGGGGCGGACAGTGACAACCCTGAACTGGCGTACAAGGCGATCGAATGCATCGTTCAGCCCGAGAACCAGACCGAGTACTTCCTGACCAACGGCAACCCGCCGTCCAACTCGGAATCCTACGAGGATCCCCGGATCGAGGAACAGTTCCCCATGGCTGAGACCATCCGCCAGTCACTGGAGCTCGCAGCACCGCGGCCGCAGACCCCGTTCTACAACGAAATTTCCACCGGCCTCCAGCAGACCTGGACACCGCCGGATGAAGTGGAGCCGGAAACCACTCCGGAGGAATCGGCGGAATTCATTACCGCCGTGCTGAGAGGGGAGAGGCTGCTGTGACCAGCGCAATCACCAAGAACCCGCGGGCCATGAAGTCCGACGACGGCCCTCACAACGATTACAGCGACCGGGCAAAGGCTGAGCGACGCCTGGGGTGGTTACTCGCCGGTCCTGCCTTCATCATCATGCTGGCGGTCACCCTCTACCCGATCATCCAGGCGTTCTTCGATTCGCTGTATGCCTTCCGGTTGACGGCTCCCGACGAGCGCGAGTTCATCTTCCTGCAGAACTACGTGACCATCCTGGGTGATCCCGTGTGGTGGCGGGATCTGGCAGTCACCTCACTGATCACGGTGGTGACGGTCGCCGTCGAACTTGTCCTCGGCTTTGCCCTTGCCCTGGTGATGCACCGGGCGCTGAAAGCCGTCCGGGGTTGGCTCCGTACCGCCATCCTGGTGCCCTACGGAATCATCACCGTGGTCTCGGCCTACGCGTGGTTCTACGCATTCGACATCAGTTCCGGATATGTGAACTCGTGGTTTGACTGGGTACCGGGCATCGATCAGGACCTGAACTGGTTTGCACAGGCCAGCACGGCTCTGCCGGTCATCATGGCCTCGGAGATCTGGAAGACCACACCGTTCATCTCCCTCCTCCTGTTGGCCGGACTGGCGCAGGTGCCTGATGAACTGACGGAAGCCGCCAAAGTTGACGGCGCCACCTGGTGGGAGCAGATGCGCAAGGTCATCATCCCGAATATGAAGGCGGCCATCATGGTTGCCGTCCTCTTCCGGGCGCTGGACGCGTTCCGAATATTCGACAACGTGTTCATCATGACAAACGGCCAGTACGGAACCGAGGTGCTTTCCCTCCTCGCCTACAGAACCTCCATCAGTAGGTTGGAGATTGGCCTCGGATCAGCTGTGTCAGTACTCCTGTTCGCCTGTGTCCTGCTGATCAGCTTCATTGCGATCAAGGTATTCAAGGTGGACCTGAGCGGATCAACAGGAGGAAAGCGATGAAGTCGACTGGCCGCGAAAAGCTCATCTGGACGATTATCTCGATTGCAGTTCTCATCTATGCCTTGTTTCCCGTGGCATCGATCTTCGCTACCTCGTTCAAGGCACCCGGGGATCTGACCAACGGGAACTTCCTTCCCACGCCGGGCTTGGCCACACTGGACAATTACGAACAGATTCTGGTGGGAGACGCTCAGGGACTCTTCCTCTCCGCGCTGCGGAATTCGATCGGAATCTCGCTGATTGCAACCTTCATCGCAGTTGTGCTGGCCACACTGTGCGCCTACGCCATTGCGCGTCTTGACTTCCCCGGCAAGAAACTCATCCTGACGACGGCGCTGGCAGTCTCAATCTTCCCGGTCATCTCGATCGTCACCCCGCTGTTCAACCTGTGGCGGAACATCGGTCTGTATGACACCTGGCTCGGGCTGATCATCCCCTACCTGTCACTCACGCTCCCGATTTCCATCTGGACGCTGGCGGCCTTCTTCCGCCAGATCCCCTGGGAACTGGAGCAAGCCGCACAGGTGGACGGCGCCACGACCTGGCAAGCGTTCCGCAAGGCAATTGTTCCGCTCGCCGCACCCGGCGTCTTTACGACGGCGATCATCGCCTTCTTCATCGCGTGGAACGACTTCGTGTATGGCATATCGCTGACCTCGACGGAAGCAGCGCGCCCCGTGCCCGCGGCGCTTGCGTTTTTCACCGGGGCCTCGCAGTTCGAGTCCCCCACCGGCGCGATCTCCGCGGCGGCAATCATCGTGACCATTCCGGTTGTGCTGCTGGTCCTGCTGTTCCAGCGGCAGATCGTCTCAGGCCTGACCCAGGGCGCAGTCAAGGGTTGAGTACCAAACACATCTTGAGCAACTGAAAGAAGAGGAACCAGAACATGGCTTCGATAAGGCTGAAGAACCTCGTCAAGAAGTATGGGGACGGGTTTCCCGCCGTCAATGACATCAGTATCGACATCGAGGACGGCGAATTCATCATCCTCGTTGGCCCTTCGGGCTGCGGCAAGTCAACCCTGCTGCGCATGATCGTAGGGCTCGAGGACATCACGTCCGGCGATCTCTACATCAATGACGAACGGGTCAATTCGAAGGCTCCCCGTGACCGGAACCTGGCCATGGTGTTCCAGAACTACGCGCTCTATCCGCACCTGACGGTGTATGAGAACATCGCTTTCCCGCTGCGCCTCGCCAAGGGCAAGCACAGCGAGGAAGAGGTGGACCGTCTGGTGACCGGGGCAGCCGAAACCCTCGAACTGACCGATCATCTGCAGCGCAAGCCCGCCAACCTCTCCGGCGGCCAGCGGCAGCGCGTTGCCATGGGCAGGGCCATCGTCCGGCAGGCAGATGCGTTCCTGTTCGACGAGCCGCTCTCCAACCTCGACGCCAAGCTTCGCGGGCAGATGCGCTCCGAGATTTCGCAGATGCAGCGGCGGCTGGGAACCACATCGGTCTACGTCACCCATGACCAGACCGAAGCCATGACCCTCGGGGACCGCGTGGCTGTCCTGAAGAAGGGTGAGCTCCAGCAGATCGCCTCGCCTCGGGAACTGTACGAACAGCCCGTCAATCTCTTTGTTGCAGGGTTCATTGGCTCCCCATCGATGAACTTCCTTCCGGCCACCATCGAAGGCGGCAAACTCCAGACCGCGCTCGGTGCGTTGGATATTCCTGCGGACCGCGCAGCGAAGGCAGAAGGCCGCAAGGTGGTCCTTGTGGGCGTCCGTCCGGAGTTCTTTGAGGACGCCAAGCTCGTGGATGAGGCGAAGAAGCCGCACGGTTCCACGTTCACGGCAACTCTCACCCATACGGAGTGGCTCGGTAATGAGCAGTATGGCTACATCAATTTCGATCCCGCCCCCGAAGTACGCGAACTCCTGAATAACCTCGCACGCGAGATGGATGCCGACGAGCTGCGGCCGCAGGTTGTGGTCACCCTCGACGCCGCAAGCCGCATCCGTGGCGGCCGCGAGTCGGAAATCTGGTTGGATACCCGCAAGCTGCATCTGTTTGACGCTGAGACCGGCGAGAATCTGACCCGCGATGCCGAGGCGGGAGCAGCGCTGACCGCGGAAGCGAGTGAGGAGCGGGCCGAAGAGATCGAGAATGCCCGTCAGGCCGAGAGCGCCCAGCACGAGCAGAGCGCTGTCACCGGAAGGAGCGGCGGCAGCCACGCGGCTGCGAGCTGATACGGGACTGACGCGCAACCCGGCATCGACACGGAACCGATTGACACCGACACCGACACCGACACCGACTGAAGACAACCCGCCGCACGGCCTCCCTGGCCCGCGGCGGGTTGTACGCTGAGCATCATGGCGAGCAAAGAGGCGAAGCACACCCCGGCCCAGCACCTCGAACAGATTAGGGCCGGCTACACGTTCGATGAGCCGTCCATCCAACTGGGTGCGGCAATCGTCGACAGCGATGTGCATGCGGAAGCCGCCGTCCGGCTGCCGTTGGCCATGATGAATCGCCACGGGCTGGTATCCGGCGCCACCGGGACCGGCAAGACCATCACACTGCAGGTCATCGCCGAACAGCTGAGCGCCCACGGCGTTCCGGTCTTCCTCGCTGACATCAAGGGAGATCTCACCGGGCTATCGACCCCGGGCACTGGCGCCGAGAAGCTGCTCAAACGCACCCAGTCAGTTGGTCAATCCTGGGCTGCCCAAAGCTTCCCGGTAGAGTACTTCTCGCTTGGCGGAGACGGCGTGGGTGTTCCCATCCGGGCGACAATCTCCGACTTCGGCCCCTTGCTCCTGGCCAGGGTACTGGACCTGAACGAGACGCAGGAGTCCAGTCTGCAGCTCGTATTCCATTACGCCGACAAGGCAGACCTCGAGCTGTTCAACCTCGCTGACCTGCGCGCGGTCATCTCCTTCCTCGTCTCCGACGACGGTAAGGACGCACTGGAGAACCTCGGCGGTCTCTCGAAAGCGACCGCGGGAGTGATTCTGCGCGAGCTCATCACCCTTGAAGCCCAGGGCATGGACCGGTTCTTCGGTGAGCCGGAATTCGACACGGCCGATCTCCTCCGCTCGGATGCCGAGGGGCGCGGAATCATCAGTTGCCTGGAACTGCCCACGCTGCAGCAGAAACCGCAACTGTTCTCCACCTTCCTCATGTGGCTGGTCGCAGATCTCTTCGCGGACCTCCCGGAGGTTGGGGACATCGACAAGCCGAAGCTCGTCTTCTTCCTCGACGAGGCACACCTTCTCTTCAACGGCGCCTCGAAGGCTTTCCTGCAATCCATCCAGACCACCGTCCGGTTGATCCGATCCAAAGGCGTCGGTATCTTCTTCGTCACCCAGACACCGCGTGATGTGCCCGCGGAGGTGCTGGGCCAGCTTGCCAACCGGGTGCAGCACGCGCTTCGCGCTTTCACGCCCGATGACGCGAAGGCCCTCAAATCCACGGTTTCCACCTTCCCCATCAGCCCTTACGACCTCGAAGAAGTTCTCACATCAGCCGGCATCGGCGAGGCTGTGGTCACCGTCATGAATGAGAAGGGCGCTCCCACACCAGTAGCTTGGACGAGGATGTTCTCGCCGCAGTCCACCATGGGGCCATCCCCGGCAGGAGTAGTCGAGAGCATAGTGACAGCCTCGCCGCTCCTGGCGGACTACGGCACACCCATCGACAGCCATTCCGCCTTCGAGAAGCTCTCTGCATCCGAACCGGCGTCCACAAACATTCCTGCAGAATCGGGAACAACAGAACCGGGAACTGCAGAACCGCGGACGACGGCGGCTCCCCCTCCGGTCGGTACTCCGCCTCGCGGCCGCCCCTCCCAAGCTGAGATTGATGCCGAGGCACGCCGGATCGAGGAAGACATCCTCGGCCGGCCCAGTAGCCGTCCGCCGACCACCCGCCGGGAGCAACCGGCTCCTGAAAACGGCCGGGCTCATCCTCCTGCTGCGCCCGCCGGGCAAAAGCAGCAGGAAAAGAACGAAATGATGGACTTCGCGCTCAAGACTGCGGGCACCATTGGTGTTGAACTGGTTCGCGGGCTTTTTGCTACGCAACGGAGGCGCCGCCGTCGTCGTTGGTAGGTCCGGCACCGCCATTGGGTAACGTAAGAGGGTGCATTCGTCCCGCCTGATCCGAGTCCTGGCCGCCTGGCTGCTCGGGCTCATGCTCGCGGTCACCGCGGCGATCGTCACGGTGACCCTTGTCAACACCCACATGTTCGGCCCGCACCAGCAGGTGGAAAGCTACCTCGAGGCGCTCCGCCAGGGCGAGGGAGAACGGGCACTGGGGCTGTTGAATGCGACTGCTCCTGACGCAAATGCGGCGCTCCTTGACGGGCCTGCCCTGCAGCGAGCTACGCAGGGTGTAGAGAATGTCGAGGTGGGTACGCCGCAACCGGCGGGCGAAAACCGCGTTGAAATTGGCGTCTCCTACACCGTCAATGACACCGCGCACACCACCACGTTCCTCCTTGAGAAGACCGGCACTGAGTGGCTGTTTTTCAACCGGTGGGAGTTTGTCCCCTCAACCCTGCCCACGCTGGAAGTGTCGGTCATCAACCAGAACGAGGCCACACTCAACGGCACGCGGGTGCTGATGCCCGAAGGACGCAACCGGTTTGCGGCCTTCTACCCCACCGAAGTGGAAGCCCACTACACAAGCGAACACTTCGCTGCGCCGGCCCAGACGGCCGCCATCACCGGCCGTCAGCAGACACCGGTCAGCCTGAATCTCGCCACGGCAGCAACGCCGGCGCTGACCGAGACGGTGACCGCCCAGCTGAAGACGTTCCTCGACACGTGCGCCAAGCAAACCGTGTTCCAACCGGCCAACTGCCCGTTTGGTTTCGAAACCGGGAACCGGGTAGCCGGGCCCATCACCTGGTCCATCACGGAATACCCGGAAGTACGCATTGAACCCTTCAACGGCGACTGGGTGATTTCTCCGCTCACCGGCACTGTGCTGCTGGAGACGAGCCTGCAGGACCTCTTTACGGGCATCATTGAACCCGTCAGCGTGCCGCAGGAGTTCGGCTTCACCGCGCGCCTCGCCGTTACCGACGAGGACATCACCGTGACCCCCGTGGTGGAGTACTAGTCCAGCCCCCGCAGATCGAGCGTCAGTTCGGTTTCGCCGGTGGAATCGAAGGTCACCGGGATTCCCCAGTCCTGCTGGTAGAGGTGGCACGCGGCATGGTCCGGTATGTCGCCGCCGGGCTCACCGTCACAGGCCGCAGCACGCGCGGTGATATGCAGGACGCCCTCGGGAACATCACCGGAGAGCACCAGGCGACGTGTCAGGCCCACTCCGGTCCCCGCACCTGACACCAGGAGGGACTCCGGCGACGAGGAGATCTTGAGCTGCGTCGGATCTCCCCACCGGTCGTCGAGCTTCTGGCCCTTCGGCGCACTGAACCGGACTGTTACGCCAAACTCCCCTGCAGCCACGGCCGTTTTGGGCCGCTGCGTCTGCGAGGCACCCTCATCCACCGCAAGAGCCTCCCTGGGAATCGGAAGCCGCACGAGCTGGTGCTTGTTCGCCTCGACAACAATGAGCAGCGGTTCGCCGCCTGATTCCAGCGGCGCCTGGTCAACAAGTACGTCAGAGGGCTCGGCCAACCCGCGCATGAGCGTGGAAACCTCACGGGTTGCCGGATCATACCGGCGGATAGCCCCGTTGTAGGTGTCGGCAATAGCAACCGACCCGTCCGGAAGGGCGGTGACACCGAGCGGGTGCTGGAGGCGGGCCTGCCCGGCCTCACCGTCGCGGAACCCGAAGTCGAACAACCCGGTACCGATGGCCGACTGCACCTGCGTCCGGCTCCTGCCGTTGACCGTCAGGAAGCTCAGGACCCGCAGTGCGGAGGTTTCCGAATCAGCGACCCAGATGTTTCCGTGCGCATCTTCAGCCAGCCCGGAGGACTGGGCAAACCAGGCAGCAGACGAATCACCGTCCAGCAGGCCCTCAAGCCCGGTGCCCGCGAGAATGTCCACGGCGTGGGTGAGCGGATCGAACGTGAAAATCTGGTGGGTGCCCGCCATGGCCACGACAACCCGTTCCAGGGTGGTGGACCAGATGACATCCCACGGCGAAGACAACGAGACTGCGAGGGCGTCCGTACCGAGGAACGTGTCCTCCAGCCGCGGCGCGGCGTCCTCCGGTATGTCAGCGGCGTCACCACCGAGATCATGGGAGACCTCCTGCAGCTCCGCCGGGCGGGCCTTGACCTGGTTGCCGGCATCGAGCAGTCGCTGGACACCGTTGCCCGCGATAGTGGTCACCGTACCGGTTTGAAGCGACACCGCGCGCAGCCGGTGGTTCACGGTGTCCGCAATTACGACGTCGTAACCCACCTTCCGCGCGATCGGTGCCGGAAGGAGGGCAAGGCCCTGCGGTTCATTGAACTGGGCATCGCCCGGACCGCCGTCTGCAAAACCGCGTGTGCCGGAGCCGATGGTGCGCCGCACGGTCTCGAGATCAGCCTCAAGTTCCACCAGCCGGTGGTGGCCGCTGTCCCCCACCAGGAAGGTGTTGGTAGCAGGCAGTGCAAGTACCTTGCCCGGGAAGCGGAGATTGCCGGCGGTCGGTTCAGCGGGCACGTACGGACCGTCGCCGCGGTGCAGGGTGCCCTTCGCCTCGTGCTCGGCCACCAGTTCCTCAACGAGGGACTCCAGTCCCGCCGCGTGCCCCTCGCCGGACAGGTGGGCAACGATATAACCTTCCGGATCGATGACCACCAGAGTGGGCCAGGCGCGGGCGGTGTAGGCCTGCCAGGTGTCCAGTTCCGGGTCATCGAGGACCGGGTGGTGAATCTCGTAGCGCTCGACTGCCGCCGCGAGGGCAACGGGATCCGCCTCATGCTCGAACTTGGGCGAGTGGACGCCCACGGTGACGAAAACATCCGAGTACTTTTCCTCGAGCGGCCGAAGCTCATCGAGCACATGGAGGCAGTTGATGCAGCAGAAGGTCCAGAAATCCAGCAGGACAATCTTCCCGCGCAGATCCTCAAGCTTGAGCTGTTTGCCCCCGGTGTTTAGCCAGTTCCGGCCGACGAGTTCTGAAGCGCGAACGCGGTAGTCGACGCGAAGCGAAGTTTCGGTCATTCAGGGTCTCCTGTGGGGGTTGTGCGCTGTCCTGCGGGAGGGTCGTGTGGCCCACTGGCTCTCGAGGACCCGGTGCGGTCCCGCTCTGCCAGTGAGGCGAACATGTTGTTATAAGCCGACAGCTCGGCATTGTTATTCCGATCAGCGGCCCGGTCCGTGCGCCGCGACTCCTTAGCGTCACTCCGGGACCACATCACGGCCACGCCGATCGCCAGGAGGAGAGTCGGGATTTCACCGATGCCCCAGGTCACTGCACCGCCGATCTGCTGGTCCGCAAGCGCCGACGGCCCCCATTCCCTGCCCATGTTTCCGAACCAGGACGCCTGCAGCAGCGAGGTGCCGCCGGTGAGTGCAACACCGAAGAAAGCGTGGAAGGCCATGGTGGCGAAAAGGAGTACCAGCCGCAGCGGGTAGGGTGCACGGCGTGGGATCGGGTCTGTGCCGATCATCGTCAGCACGAAGATGTACCCGGTGAGCAGGAAGTGCAGGTTCATGAGTTCATGGCCCACATGCTCGCGCAGGGCAAAGCCGAACAGCGGCGAATAGTAGAAGATTACGATGGACCCGGCGAAGTTCGCCGCTGCGAACAGCGGATGGGTGACGAGCGCCGAGAACTTCGAGTGGACGATCACGAGGATCCATTCACGGATGCCCCTGCTGCCGTCTCCGCGGGGTGTGAGCGCCTTCAGTGCAAGCGTGACGGGTGCGCCGATCACCAGGAACAGCGGAACCACCATGGTGAGCGCCATGTGGTCGATCATGTGAGCGCTGAAGAGCACCATGCCGTACACGGCGGGAGCTCCGGAGGTGAAGTACGTCAGCGCGATCAGCCCGATGAACCAGGAAACGAGCCGGAGCACCGGCCAGGAATCACCGCGGCGGTGCAGTTTCATCACGCCCAGAATGTAGGCAACAGCAACAGTGACGGTGAAGGCGATCCACAGCCAGTCGGGGCGCCACTCGGTGAGCCAGCGCATCGGCGTCGGCTCCGGAGGCAGCTCGTAGCCGGTGAGGATGCGCGCAGGGGTGGCGTCAGGCTGCAATTCTTCGGAGCGCGGCGGCGCCGTCCTCGCCAGCGCAACGGCAACACCGGAAACGGCACCCATAATCACAAGCTCGACGGCGATGAGCTGCCACAGCACGCGTCGGGCTGACATGTTGGTATCCAGCTGCGGAATGATCCACTGCCGGTGCATCAGTCCGATACCACCGAGGAGAATGGTGGCGATCGCCTTGAAGGTCACCAGCAGCCCCCATTCGGAGCCGAGCTGGGAGAGGCTGCCGATGCGCAGGCTCGCGTTGATGATGCCCGAGAGGAAGACCAGCGCGAAGGCGAAGCCGGCAAGCGAGGAGAAGCGCTTCAGCACCGTCGTCGTCTGGGGTCCAAGCTTGCCGCCGATCGCGGCAAGGACAATGATCCCGCCTACCCACAGGCAAACGCCCACGAGGTGCAGCGCGATGGAATTGATCGCGGCATAGTGGTCATCGCCGCCCGCTGAGTGGCCGATCAGGGCCATGGGAACCAGGCCGCCGATCGACAGCACGAGCGTGAGTGCAAGCCATAGGCTTGACCGCGCGCCGAAGGTCATGGTGGCAACCACTGCCGCGATCATGGTGGTGGACAGCCAGGCCCGCCCGGTGTCGAAGTCCGTCAGGTAGGAGGCCAGGCCCTGGGTGTACGCGGGATCGCTGCTGAGGGGCAGCCCCGCAGCATCCGAGTAGGTCAGCACCAGGACTGCCAGCGCCGAAAGAGTCCAGGCGACAGCTGCCCAGGACGCGAGCGCCATGACCCTGGCGAAAGCGGGAGTCTCGTCAGCGTCCGGGCTGGGATCATTTCCGCGGGGGTCGCCCGCACGGCTGGATCCGCTGCCCCGGCGGACGTGCCGCGGCAGGATCACCACCGCGAAGACAAGGGAGCCGATGACCGCGGCGACGGAGACGTTGTGGAGTGCCTTTGACACAGGCAAGCCCCACCGTGTGAGTACGCCCGGGTCGCTCAACTGGCGTGGTGCTGCTGCTCCGGAGAACGCGAGCGCAAGCACCACCGCGAGAAGAACTGTTACTCCTGCGGCGATCACCCAGCCCGGCTTGACGCCTCGCTCACCGGTGGCACCGGCGCTGCCGTGCTTCGACTGGTTCGTTGTTGTGGCCACGCTTCCCATTGTCTACCCGCAGTAGAACAACGGCCAACTAAGGTGGTTTGGCGCACGGACGGTGAAACTGCCTGTTCTCAGGGTTAAACGAAGCGAGGGCTGCCACCGGTTGGTGACAGCCCTCGAATCAGCTGACTACTTGACGGCAGCCTTGAGCTTGGAGCCGGCGGTGAGCTTGACGCTGCTGCCTGCTGCAATCTCGATGGTTTCACCCGTCTGGGGGTTGCGGCCGGTGCGTGCTGCACGCTCGGTGCGCTCGACTGCCAACCAGCCCGGGATGGTGACCTTGACGTCGTTCTTGGCGGAGGAAGCGAGAACGTCGAACAGGGCATCCAGCACGCTGTTCACGGCAGTCTGGCTGGTGTCAGCCTTCGCTGCTACCTCGGCCACCAGTTCGCTGCGGTTCTTGGTCTCTTTCTTAGCCAATGTATGTCCTCCTGGACCTCGTACGGATTATTCAGAACCTCACCGTTCTGGCGAAGCTTCTGGAGGAAAACCTACCAGCTTCAATCGCAAAGTCCCGCAGATTAGGGGACTTTTACCCGGTTTTTGGCCTTATTCAGGCCAATTCCACGCACCGAGACGGCCTCTGAGGATGTACCGGTCCGCTTAAAGCACTCAGGACAGCGACCGGAGTCGCCGTCCTGAGTTGTACTTCAACGGGGCAGTCTCAGCCCTGGCTGCTTACCAGCTGGACTTGGTTACACCGGGCAGTTCGCCGCGGTGCGCCATGTCACGGAAGCGAACACGCGAGATGCCGAACTTCTGGAGGGTGCCGCGGGGGCGTCCGTCGATCTGGTCGCGGTTACGCAGGCGAACCGGCGAAGCGTTGCGGGGCAGCTTCTGCAGGCCGAGGCGTGCGGCCTCACGTGCCTCGTCCGTTGCGTTTTCATCAACAAGGGTCTTCTTGAGCTCGAGGCGCTTGGCAGCGTAGCGCTCAACAATGACCTTGCGCTGCTCGTTACGAGCAATCTTTGACTTCTTAGCCATGTTTAGCGCTCCTCTCGGAATTCGACGTGCTTGCGGATCTTGGGGTCATACTTCATCAGAACCATGCGGTCCGGGTCATTACGGCGGTTCTTGCGGGTCACATAGGTGTACCCGGTACCGGCCGTGGACTTCAGCTTGATGATCGGACGTACGTCTTTGTCCTTTGCCATTAGAGCTTCACTCCCCGCGCCTGGATCTCGGCGACGACGGCGTCAATACCGCGCACGTCGATGGTCTTGATGCCACGGGCTGAAACCTGCAGCGTTACATTGCGGCGCAGGGACGGAACCCAGTAGCGCTTCTTCTGAATGTTCGGGTCGAACCTGCGCTTGGTGCGCCGGTGCGAGTGCGAGATGCTGTGCCCGAAGCCCGGCTCGGCCCCAGTCACTTGGCAGTGAGCTGCCATGACGATCCTCCAAATGTTGAAAAAAGCAGGTGAACAGACAGTTCTACCTGCCGTGGAATGCGTTCAGGGACGTCACCGTCATGACGGTCAAAAGACCGCCGGATGTTCGCGATAAGAGCGCAACCTGAGCCCCTAACTACCGGCCTTCGGAAGAAGAAATCTCCCGCCAGCCGGAGCAATTGCGCACGCTCCGCCACCTGATGCCCTTCTATTCTAGGAGCGAGCAGGCATTAAGACCAATCGCGGGAGCCTCAGCTGCCGTCCGACTCGTCCGGGCGCGTCGCGTTTCCATCGACGTCAACGACGGTGATCGCGTCCGATTCCCCGAGCTCCTGACCGTGAGCAACCTGGGCGTTGGCATCGACAATGGTCCAGCGCAGCACCGCACCGGCGGCAATGTGGGCACCATTCAGCACCACCGAATGCTCGACGACGGCGCCCTCCTCCACCACTGCGTCCGGCCCGATCACGCTGTGCCGGACGTTTCCGGAGATAGTGGCACCCGGGGAGATGAGGCTTGATCCCACCTGCGCGGTATCAGTGATGAAAGCAGGCAGGCGGCGCGGGCTGGCGCTCAGGATCGGCCACGCGGGATCATCGAATGCCAGACCGTCCCCAGCGAGCAGGTCCATGTGTGCACGGTGGTAGTTCTTCGGTGTGCCGAGGTCCAGCCAATAGGACTCGAGGCGATGCTCGGCGACGGTGAAGTGCTCCACCAGATGCGGGATGAGCTGGTCACCGTAGTCCTTCAGCTCGCCGTCGCGCTGGTGCAGTTCGGCCAGCGTGTCCAGCAGCACGTCCGTGGAATAGAGGAAGATCTCCGCCGCCACCACATCGGTGCGGGGTTCCTCGGGCTTGTACTGGAATCCTGTGACCCTGCCGTTCTCCACCTCCGCTACACCATGTTGGGAGGCATCGCCGTCGAACTGCGTGGTGACCATCGTGAGGACAGCACCGGTCTCCTGATGGGTTTTCACCACGTCGCGGTAGTCGAGCTGGTAGAGGTGGTCTGCACTGAGTACAAGCACCAGATCCGGATTGAATTCGCGGATGAATTCCGCCTGCCGGTAGAGGCCGTCCGCATTGCCCGCTGCGAACCCCTCGCCGTGGTCCCCCTGAAAGGGCGGTAACACCCGCAGACCGCCGTTGGTGCGGTCGAGGTCCCAGGGGCGGCCGTTCGCGAGGTGGTCGTTGATGGACTTCGGCTGGTATTGCTCCACCACCCAGACATCCGAGATGTGACTGTGGTGGAGGTTGGACAGCGGGATGTCGATCAGCCGATAGGTTCCGCCCACCGGAACCACGGGTTTGGCCTTGCCGTCCGTCAGCGCACCCAACCTCCCGCCGGTACCGCCGGCGAGGATGATGGCCAGGACAGACGGCTCCGTCATGCCGATCCCACGGGCTGCGATTGCTTGAGGATCCAATGCGTCTCATCGAGCCGCGCGAGGATCTTCTTGCCCACCCGCTCGAGATCCGCGATATCCCGCTCATCAAGCCCGTCGAAGACCAGCCGGCGGACGTGCTCGACGTGCTCGAGCGCCAGTTCCTGCAGGTTGGTGAGCCCCTCGGCCGTGATGGTGGCTGTGGTGACCCGGAGGTCACGGGTGCTTTGGCTCCGCTGCACCCAACCGCGGTTCTCCAGTTTGGTGACCACATGACTCAACCGTGACAGCGAGGCATTGGAACGGCCCGCGAGTTCGCTCATGGGAAGTGTGCGCTCCTCAGCCTCGGACAGCATGGCAAGGACGTGATAGTCGAACAGAGTCACCCGGGCACGGCGGTTTAGGTCTGCGTCCAGCGTGCCCGGCAACAGCGTAGCCACCCCGTAGAGGGCAAGCCATGCCTGTCTTTCCGCGGGATTCAACCAGCGCGCGCCTGTCATGGTTCCCATTCTTTCAGAAGCGCCGCCGTCACGGGGACGTGGTTTCCTTTGTCCACACCGGATGGGTCAGCTCGGGATACTTCACGGTCACAGTGTCTCCGGAAGACTGCCCGCGCAGCCGCCTGCCCACCCAGGGCCCCAGGTAATCGCGGGCCCAGAGCGCGTCCGTCCGGAGCTGGGCGAGGCGGGTTGCTGCAGGCCGCGCTTCAAGCTCGGGAACCTCGATGCTGTGTGCGGCTTTCAGGACTTCCAGAACCCGGGCTGCCATCAGCGTGTGGCCGGCTGCGGCCATGTGCATTCGGTCCACGTCCCAGTACCCCCAGTTCTGGAATTCCCGCATCCGCCAGTAGTCCACGATCTCGGCATCATGCCGGTCAGCGATTTCACGGACGAGTTCGTTGTAGATCGCAGTCCGGCCCCGGGTCTTGGCGAAGACTGCTGATTTCGACGAGTCGAACCCCGTGAACAGCACCACCGCGGCACCGCTGGCGCGCAGGCGGGCGATTCCGGCGTCGTACTCTGCCAACAGTGCGTCGAGATCAATGGAGGGCCGCAGGATGTCATTGGCGCCGGCGTAGATGGTCACCAGCGTGGGCTTGAGCGCAAGCGCCGCATCCACCTGCTCACCGAGGATCTGCCGCATCTTGCGGCCGCGGATGGCGAGGTTGGCGTAGCCCCAGGACGGGTCGGCGAGAATCAGCTGCTCGGCGACGCGGTCAGCCCATCCCCGCACGCCATTGGGACTGCGTGGGTCCCAGTCCCCCACGCCTTCAGTGAACGAATCCCCGAGTGCGACGTAACGGTGAGTAAAAGAGGTGGTTTCTTCGCCCAATGCTCTTAGTCCTCTTTCCTGGAGCCGCTGTTCCTGGCATCGCTTCCGGAATCAGCTTCTGAGCTTTCCTGCTGGTGCTCGGCGTCGTACTCGTGCTGGGTGTGGTGCTCGGTCTCCCCATAGGAGCCGTTGAAGCCGGTGGTGCTGCCCGTAGCGCGCGTATTCGAAGGGTCGGGGAAAGTAGGAGACCCGCCGAAGGGGTTGCCCTCCTGCCCGCCGTTTTCCTGTCCCTTGGCTTCGTCTGCGCCGGGCTGATCCTGAGTCATGGCTCCTCCTTCTGTTTTGCCCACCCAGCATAGTCCCGCGCGGCCGCGCGTACACGTGACAGGCGCAGACGCTAAGCTCGGGAACAAACCCCTCGTCAGGAGAAAACCTATGACTTCCTTGCCGGATACCGAGTCTGAACAGCAGCGCACTCCTGAAGCCGAAGGCCAGCCGAAATCCCGGACCAGGCGCGCAGCCCTGATTCTCAATCCAGTCAAGCCCACCGACGAGGATATCCGGGCGATTGTCACCGAGCTGAGCCTCGAACAGGGCTGGGCGGAACCCCTGTTCCTGGAGACCACCGAGGATGACCCGGGCCACGGCCAGGCGCAGGAAGCGCTGAAGGCGGGAGTCGACGTCGTTATTGCAGCCGGCGGCGATGGCACCGTCCGGTGCGTGGCGGAAGAGCTGGCAGGCACCGCGACGGCACTTGGCCTGCTGCCGCTGGGCACCGGCAACCTCCTTGCACGCAACCTCGATATCGACGTCGATGATCCCCGTGGAGCCGTCGAAGCTGCGCTCGGAGGTACGGAGCGGATGATCGACGTTGTGCATGTGAACGTCGATAGGGCTCAGGACGCGCACGTTTTTCTGGTCATGGCCGGGCTGGGCTTTGACGCGGCGGTGATGGCGGATACCCGGGATGACCTGAAGGACAAGGTGGGCTGGCTTGCCTATGTCGACGCCGGCATCCGGAACCTTCCCGGAAAGCCGTCCAAGGTTTCCATCTCAATTGACGGCGGCAAGCGTGTCACCCGCCGCCTGCGCAGCGTCATGGGCGGAAACTGCGGCAAGATCATGGGCGGGCTGGAAATCTTCCCGGGCGCGAAACTCAATGACGGACTGCTGGACATCATGACCATTGCGCCGAGCGGAAAGTTAGGCTGGTTTGCTGTACTCGGCAAGCTCCTTGCGCGTGGAAAGGGCAAGGACCCCTCACTCGAGTACTTCCAGTGCAAAACTGCCGAGGTGGAGTCTGAGACCCCGCTGGAAATCGAGCTGGACGGAGACTCCCTGGGCAAGGGCACACACATGGCTTTCCGGGTGGAGCCGAACTCCCTGAGGCTGCGGATGCCCTACGGGAAGAAGGACCCGGCGATCCTCGCCGACCCGACGCCGTAAGGCGCTTTAGCCCTCGGCTTGGGTAGCGCCCGTGTGTACTAGCCCTCGGCTTTGCCCTGGCGCCAGTAGCCCATGAACGCGACCTGCTTGCGGTCGATGCCGACGTCGCGCACCAGGTAACGGCGCAGGCCGCGCACCACCGCTGCTTCGCCCGCGATCCACGCGTAAAAGGGCAATGCGCCGGAGGGCCTGTCCGGGTTGAGGGAGCCGTCAAGGGCAGCTGCGTCCAGGAGTTGCGGGGTCTCCCACAGGATGGTCTTGTCGACGTCGATGTCCTCCGGTTCCGGCCCGGCTGCACGCTCCGGTCCGCCCGCCCTGCCGGCTGCTGCAGCGAGCGCCTGGCCGGACGGGGTGTCACTTCCGAGGCTGACGCGGAACGGTGCGGACAGGGATACCCAGCCCGGAACCCTGACGGCCTGCCGGACGGCGGCGTCGAGCAGTTCACCGTGCGGCCGGCCGCCACGCACCAGCCAGCTGATGCCTACCCCGGACCTGGTCTGGATGTCCTGGCAGTCCGAGCCATGCGGAACCTCCAGGAAAGCGTGACCCTTGATGTCCTTCGGCAGCGACTCGAGGATGGCGCTGATCGCCGGGACAGCGGTCTCATCGCCTGCAAGCAATACATTCTGGGCCAGCCCCGGACGCCACTCGATACCTCCGTAGGCGCCGGCAGTGGAGCAGCTTGCGGCATGGATGTTCGGCCCGATCAGCCACACCCGGTCCCCCGGTTCAGCCGCAGCGGCCCACTGGGAAGCCGGTCCGCCGTTGCCGGCTGCATCGAAGTGCATCACGAAGTCGACGTCCAGCTCGGGAGTCTCCTGATCACAGCGGGAATCACGGACCGTATAGGTGCGCATGTCACCGCGTTCTGACGGCTCAAGGGACAGCCACTGCTGGTACCAGCCGCTGCCCTCGCCGTCCATCAGGGCCCCCAGATCGGCACACTCGCCGTTGGCCGGCGGAATCATTACCTTGATGCGCAGGTCCAGGGTAGAACCCTGCACACCGAAATCCGACAGGCAAGCCCCGCCGAAGGTGATGCGCCGGAAGTTCGAACTGATGCGCTCCACGCGGTTCACCACCACGTTGAAGGCGCGGACAGCCGGGATGACCGCCTGATTCCCGGCGGAAGTCTTTGACGGTGCCGCCGCGCTGCGGTTACGGCGGGTACTGACTTCTGTCACGATGCTGCCTCCATTGTCAGTGCGGGTAGCCCGTCCTGCGGGTTCGCTAAAAAACCCGCGATGCCATCCCGGGTGGTTTCTGTGGTTACGTTTTTCGGTGCTGAGTGGTGCCGCCCCAGGGGCACCACCATGGGAGTACCCGAGACGGGATCCGGAATGACGCGGGATTCCAGACCGAAGACGTCCGCCACGGTCGCCTCCGTAACAACCTCTGACGGTGGTCCCTCGGCAACAATCCGGCCGTCCTTCATTGCGATGAGGTGATCCGCGTACCGTGCAGCGAGGTTGAGGTCATGCAGCACAATGGCGACCGTTGTGCCGGCACTGCGGTTCAGGTCAGTGATGAGGTCGAGGACTTCCACCTGATGCGCCACGTCGAGGAAGGTGGTGGGCTCGTCAAGCAGCAGGATGTCGGTCTGCTGCGCCAGCGCCATCGCAATCCAGACACGCTGGCGTTGACCGCCGGACAGCTCGTCGACGTTGCGGTCAGCCAGTTCAATAGTGTCGGTGACGCGCAGCGCGGAGGCGACCGCGGCGTCGTCGTCCGTGTTCCATTGGCGGAACCAGCCCTGGTGGGGGTAGCGGCCGCGGCCCACCAGATCCACTACGGCGATGCCGTCCGGCGCGATCGGCGTCTGTGGAAGCAGGCTAAGGGTCTTCGCCACTGAACGGGTGGAGAGCGAATGGATGTCCTTGCCGTCCAGCAGCACAGTGCCGGCCGCCGGCTTGAGCAGCCGCGCCAGGCCGCGCAGGAGCGTGGACTTGCCGCATGCGTTCGCCCCGACGATGACGGTGACCTTCCCTGCCGGCAGTTCCACCGTCAGGTCTTCAACTACCCGGCGGTTGTCATACGCAAGGGTCAGATTTTCAGCGTGCAACCTCATGTCAGCCTCCCTGGCCTGAGCGGTTGGATGTAGCGAGCAGCCAGAGGAGGAACGGGGCGCCGAGGACGCCCGTAATTACTCCGACCGGCAGGGAGACACCCGGAATCAGGTTGGCACCCAGGAAATCTCCCGCGAGGACAAGCACGGCCCCGACCAGCGCGGCAGTCACCAGCGGGCGGTAGCCGCCGAGGAAACGCCGCGCGATCGGCCCGGAGAGGAACGCGATGAAGGCAACCGGTCCGGCTGCCGCCGTCGCAACCGCCGCCAGAAGTACGCCGGTGACAATGAGGGCCAGCCGTGAGCGCTCCACGTTCACGCCCAGGCCGGCTGCGGTGTCATCCCCCAGTTCCAGCCCGCGCAGCGAACGGGACAGTACGACGACGGCGGGCGTCAGGACCGCCAACGCAAGGAACAGTATGGTCACCCGGTCCCAGTTGCTCGAGTTGAGCGAGCCATTGAGCCACGTGAGTGCATCTGATGCAACCCTGATGTCGGTGCGCGTCAGCAGGAAGCTGACCACTGACTGCAGGACCGCTGAGAACCCGATACCCACCAGAATGAGCCGATAGCCGGCCACCGCGCCGCGCCGGGACAGGAAGTAGATGGCCAGGGCAACAGCGAGTGCTCCGGCCATCGCGAAACCGGACAGCACCAGGCCGGAAGCACCGAGGAACGCGATTGCGAAGACAGCTGACGCGCTGGCTCCGTAACTGATCCCGATGATGTCCGGGCTGGCGAGCGGGTTGCGCAGCATTGTCTGGAACACCGCACCGGCCACCCCGAAGGCGCCGCCGATCATGATGCCGATCAAAACACGCGGGATCCGGTTCTCCATCACGATGAAGCTGGCGCCCGGGATGTCGGCGCCTGCCACGATGCGGAAGAAGTCGGGGATGGTTACGGTGTAGCGGCCCAGCAGGAGCGTGACGGCGCTGAGGGCAACGACAAGGAATGCCAGTGCACCGATTTTCACCATGCGCCGGATGCGCAGGTGGCGGCGATTCGGGAGAACCAAAGTCTCGTTACCCGTACGTTCAGCGGTGGGGGTGGGGCGGGTGGCGAGGCTCATAGCTCGGCCATCTTCCGGCGCCGCACCAGCCAGATGAACACCGGAGCGCCGATGACAGCCGTGAGGATGCCAACCTGCACCTCGCCGGGCGGAAGGATGACGCGGCCAAGGATATCCGCGGACAACAGCAGAACCGGCGCCAGCATCATTGAGAAGGGCAGGATCCACCGGTAGTCAGGACCCGTGAACGAGCGCACCATGTGCGGGATGACCAGCCCGATGAAGCCGATCGGGCCGGCAGCCGCGGTAGCGGCTCCACAGAGTACGACGACGCCGAGTGCCGTGAGAGCGCGGGCTAGGGTGACGTTCTGGCCGAGTCCGCGGGCAATGTCATCGCCGAGGGACAGGCTGTTCAGGACCTTGCCGGTGAGCAGGGTGAGTATGAATCCAAACGCGAGGAACGGCAGCACCGGAACGATAACGTCCCAGCCTCGGCCGGCAACGGAACCCACCTGCCAGAACCGGAACGTATCGAAGGTCTGCTGGCTGGAGACCAGCACTGCATTGAGCAGAGAGACCATGCCCGCGGAGAGCGCTGCACCGGCGAGGGCCAGTTTCACGGGAGTGGCGCCGTCGCGTCCCAGGCTCGCGATCGCGTAGACGAGGACCGCGGCAACTGCGGCGCCGAGGAAGGCGAACCAGATGTAGCCGGTGAAGTTGGTGACGCCAAAGACGAAAATGCCGAGCACCACGGCGAGCGCTGCGCCGGAGTTGACGCCGAGGATACCGGGATCAGCGAGGGGGTTTCGGGCAACGCCCTGCATGGCTGCACCGGCCAGTCCGAGCGCGGCTCCGGCGAGCAGGCCCACGATGGTCCGCGGGATGCGGGAGGCCACCACGGCGTGGTCTCCGTTGGCAGGGTCGAAGGCGGTGAGTGCCTGGACCAGGGTTTCCATGCTGATCGGCCGGGCTCCGATCGCCAGGGACGCAGCACTGGCGATGACGAGGAGGACAATGGCAGCGATGAGCTTCAGGCCACGTGCTGATGGCCGCTTCGATGTGCGCTGCGGGGGGAGAACGGCCGAGGAGGCAGGCGCATCGAGTGCCATGCATGCCTCCTTGAGCCAACACCTGAATTCGCCGGACGATCACCGGAACGGACTTAAGTAAGGCTAGCCTATGCATGGCTGGATTAGGAAACGGTTATGTTCCCTATTTCTGGAAACATAACCCGGAAATTTTGTGCAGCTCCGGTGAGCCCGACGGCTGCCGGACTCACCAGAGCTGCACAAAATTTCCTGTCAGGGAGCAGCGGTCGGCGCGGTTCCGCGCCCGAACGGGCTGCCGCCCAGGCGTTCGCGCTGGTGCTCGCTGTGCCAGTTCTCCAGGGAGGGACCCTTCGGCACGATCTGCGTGGGATTGATGTCCTCATGCACGATGTAATAGTGCTTCTTGATCTGCTCGAAGTCGATGGTGTCTCCGAAGCCCGGCGTCTGGAAGAGGTCCCGCGCGTATCCCCACAATGCGGACATCTCGGTCAGTTTGTTCCGGTTGCACTTGAAGTGCCCGTGATAGACCGGGTCGAAGCGCACCAGGGTGGTGAAGAGCCGCACATCGGCTTCGGTGATTGAATCGCCGACGAGGTAGCGCTGGTTGGTCAGACGCTCCTCAAGCCAGTCCAGCGCCGCGAAGAGACGGTCATAGGCATCGTTATACGCCTCCTGCGAGCCGGCGAAACCGCACCGGTACACGCCGTTGTTGACCTCGGTGAACACCCGCTTGTTGACGGTGTCGATCTCTTCACGCAGCTCCTCCGGGTAGAGCTCCGGAGCTCCCTCGCGGTGGTATTCCTTCCACTCAGTAGAGAAGTCCAGGGTGATCTGCGGGAAGTTATTGGTGACCACGGCGCCGGTAGGGACATCGACAATCGCGGGCACGGTAATGCCGCGCGGGTAATCCGGGTCCCGTTTGAAGTACGCCTCCTGGAGCCGCTCGATCCCGAGCACCGGATCCTTGCCGTCCGGATCAAGATCGAACGTCCAGGAGCGTTTGTCATGCGTAGGCCCGGGCGTTCCAAGCGAGATAGCTTCCTCGAGCCCGAGGAGCCGGCGCACGATGATTGCCCGGTTGGCCCAAGGGCAGGCGCGGGCGGCGATGAGCCGGTAACGGCCTGGTTCCACCGCAAAACCGTCGGCACCGTCCCGTGTGATCCGCGTTTCGATGTAGGCCGTATCCCGCTTGAATTCCTTGCCGGAGTCCACGTACGCGCCCTTCGTGCTGTGTTCGGATTCGCTCATGGTGCCACCCTAGTGGCTGGATTCGCCGCTGGAGCGCAGTTTCTCGAGCAGCGTCGAGCAGGCAGCTTCGCAGCGGCGGCAAGCCTCCGCGCAGATCTTGCAGTGATCGTGCATGGAGGCGTGCCGCTCGCATTCTTCAGCACAGTTCCGGCAGGCCTGCAGGCACGCCTCGAGCAGCGGCGCCAGCACGGCGGGATGGTGGCCACCCTGGCGCTGGAGCATCCGGGCAGTGGCCAGGCAGATGTCAGCGCAATCCTGGTCCGTTCGGATGCAGTGCCGAAGGTCAGCAATACCCTCCTCGCCGAGACACGCGTCTGCACAGCTGCCGCAGGATGCCACACAGTCCAGGCATGCCTCAATGGCGATTGCGAGGTCTCCGGCCTCCAGATGCCCGGAGGGGTGCGGGTGGGCGATGATCATGTCTGCAATATGGGTCATGACTTACTCCTTGTCCGGGCATCGCGATCGCGTCCGTACTTCTGGCGCAGTTCGCGTCCCTTGTCTACCAGTTCGATCTGCTTGTCGCGCTTCTTCTCCGCGGCCTTGGTGTCCCGCGGAGGAAGTTGCACTGTCTCTTCCGCCTCAATTCCCGCCTGCAGTTCGCGGCCGCGTTCCAGCTCGGCATCGAACTCCGCTCCGAAGAGCAGTGAGAGGTTCGCGAGCCACAGCCACAGCAGGAAGATGATGACGCCGGCAATGGCGCCGTAAGTCTCCTGGTAGCTGCCGAATCTGGACACGTAGAAGGAGAATCCGAACGTTGTGAGGGCAAGCACCAGAAGCGCGATGAGTGACCCAATACTCACCCATTTGAATTTGGGCTGCTGCAAGTTCGGCGTCGCGTAGTACAGCACCGCGATCATCAGCACTGCGAAAAACACCATGACCGGCCACTTGGCGATGTTCCAGATAGTCAGGGCTGTTGAGCCGAGACCGATTGCGCCGCCGATTGCTTCGGCCACCGGCCCGGAGAGGATCAGCAGCAGCGCCATCAGGACCACCAGGAGCAGTACGACGACGGTGATCAGCAGCATGACGGGACGCAGCTTCCAGAACGGGCGCCCTTCCTCAACCTCGTAGACCCGGTTCATTGCCCGCGAGAATGCGTTGACAAATCCCGAAGCCGACCACAGGGCGCCAAGGAGGCCGATGACGAACGTCAGGCCTGCGGTCTCCGACGAGGCCAACTGCGTAATGACGGGTTCAAGCGTGGTTTCGGCCTGCGACGAGACGTTCCCGAGAATGTTGAGCACGGTGTCCGTGGTGGTGCCGGCCTGTCCGAAGAACCCAAGGATGGAAACCAGCGCCAGCAACGCCGGGAAGATCGCCAGGACTGCGTAGTACGTCAGTGCAGCCGCTAGGTCCGTGCACTGGTCCTTGCCGAACTCGCTGACGGTCCGTTTGAAGACGTAGCCCCAGGCCGGCTTGGCAAGGTCAGTCGGTGCGTCCGGTTTTCGCGAGTCATCAGGGTGGGGGCTCGAGGCCGCCTTGGCTTGCGTGGCTTCCTCCGCCGAATCCGCTTTCGCGGGATCTTTAGTGGTCACGTTTCTACCTCCGGTTCAGAATTGCCTACACCAACCGAACCATAAGGATACTTACTATTGCAATAAGTGGTCGACCCTTTAGTGTGGGTTTCAGGCCGCACATCGATTGAAGGGTTCCACATGCGCATCGCTGTTATCGGGGCAACCGGCAACGTAGGGACGGCGCTCCTCCGCCGCCTTCAACAGGCCCGGCTGGAAAACCCGGACATTGAGCTGGTTGGCATCTCCCGGAGG
Organism: Arthrobacter sp. KKT183; assembly: GCF_055657625.1. Taxonomy (NCBI): domain Bacteria; kingdom Bacillati; phylum Actinomycetota; class Actinomycetes; order Micrococcales; family Micrococcaceae; genus Arthrobacter; species Arthrobacter sp. KKT183. The sequence goes on from NZ_CM145770.1 coordinate 2,953,394, forward strand.
AAGCCTTCGCAGGATCACGCTCCCTACGGCGGCGTCGAGTGGCACACGGCCGACGTCGGCACTGACGCCGGGCGCGCAAAGCTTACCGACGCGCTGAAGGGGACTGACGCCGTCGTATATCTTGCCTGGGCCATCCAGCCCAACCGGGATGAGGAGGCGATGCACCGCACCAATGTGACCGGCACGGAAAACGCGCTGCATGCAGCCGCGGACGCCGGCGTACGGCACTTCGTCTGCGCATCCTCGGTGGGGGCGTACAGCCCTGCGCGCAAGGATCAGGTGGTGACTGAAGATTGGCCGACCGGCGGTATCGCAACGTCCCACTACAGCCGGCACAAGGCCGAGCAGGAGGCCCTGCTGGACGCGTTCGAACGGGACTTTCCGGAGATTCCTGTGGCGAGGGTGCGTCCCGGCCTCATTTTCCAGGCCGACGCCGGCGAGGAAATCGGGCGGTACTTCCTGGGGCCGCTCATCCCGAAAGCCATACTCAACAAGCTGAGCCTGCCGGTGTTGCCGATTCCCTCGGAGCTTGTGTTCCAGGCGGTGCACGCGGCGGATATGGCCGATGCCTACTGGCGGATTGTCGACCAGCGGGCTTCGGGGCCCTTCAACATTGCTGCGGATCCTATCCTGACGCCGCGTCTGCTGGGCGGCCTGCTGGGCGCGAAGCGCGTGTTCGATCTGCCGGTCCCCGTGCTGCGTGCGGTGGTGGCGGCGTCCTGGGCGCTGCACATCCAGGCGACTGATCCCGGGTGGATCGACATGGCCTCGCAGGCTCCGGTCATGAACACTGACCGGGCGCGCACGCTGCTCGGCTGGGAGCCTTCGCGGTCCTCGGTTGCGGCGATGCGCGAGGTGATTGACGGTCTGGCAGGTGGCGTGGGAGTGCACGGCTCCCCCAGCCTGCGTCCCGGTGGCTGACGGGCCTTATCCTCCGCCAGCGCCGAAGCCGTCCTCACCCTCGGAGGTGAGCCACTCGATCGCCTCCGCCTCATCGGTGAAGTACTGGCTGGGCGTGGCAGCGCGATAGTTGAAAGCGGTCATCACACGCGCCACCTCATCCGTTCCGAGGACCGCCGTACGGCTGGAGCACGTTTCCTCCAGCAGGAGGTTCCGGGCCGGCGCGCTTATCCCGTCGACGAGGTCAATGTGCACAAGCAGCGGACGCCTGCAGGAGGGCGAGACTGCCTCCACGGCCGTCACGCTCGCCTGCACGTCCCGCAGTTCCATGACTATTCCGGGGTTCCAGCACAGCCGAAGGAACGCGCCCTCGTCCGTCAGCTCGAAGCGCAGGCCGGCGTCGCGCAGATTGTCGTTGGAAATCGGTGCCATGATTCGGTTGTCCCCCAGCATTCACTGTCCCCCAGCATTTACATTTCAGATGTGTAGTGTCCCGGTGTCAGCAGCCAGTCAAGCGCGGCTTCCGGGTCAGAGAAATAACGCGTGGGGTATCGCGGACGGTGAACGCCGTCGAAGAACGCGGCAATCAGCCGGTCTACCGCTGTTGGTCCAACCAGTGCCAGCGCCTCCACGTTCAGGTGCTCAGCAAAGACAGTCTGCCCTGCGGCCTCCACCGAAACCATTGAGTTCAGGATCGCTAGCATCGGATCGCAGCGCCCCGGGTTCACTTCCTCCAGCCGCTGAACCAGATCCAGTGCATCCTGCTCGGTGACCGTGATGCCCTCGTTCCACTCCACGCGGACACAGCCGTTCTCGAGGGCAAGGGTGAAACGGCGGCCAGACTCCACTCCGTTCAACCCCTCCCGCGCTCAGCTGCTCCGGAGGCAAATGTATCCCACCTCACACGGCTGCGTCAGGATCCTGTGCGTGCCTCCCGCTCGTCGAGCACATCCTCGCCCGGTCCGCTGAAGTCCGCTCGTCTCTTCTCTGCCTCCGGGGAGCCGGTGAAGAGGCGGCCGTCGCTGGGGTGCTTGCCGGCGTCGTCGTTGGTTGCGCGGTTACTGGTTGGCGCAGCCGATGACGACGGCGACACCGCCTCCCAGCGCTGGCGCGGCAGCGCGTCGGGGAACCGGCTCTGGAGGAAGCCGACCATCTGCTCACGGACCAGGCACTGCAGGTCCCACAAAGCTCCGCTGTCTGCCGCGCTCACCAGGATCCGGGCGCGGACCATGCCGTCCGTGGCCTTGGTGATCTGAAGGGTGCCGGTGCGGTTGTCCCACAGCTCGGATGCGTCGAGGATCTCGCGCAACCGGACACGCATATTCTCGATCGGCACGCGCCAGTCGAGGTCCAGCTCAACTGTTCCCAGCAGCTCGGAGCGCCGGCGCGTCCAGTTCTCGAACGGTGTGGAGGTGAAATAGGTGGAGGGAAGAATGAGGCGGCGTTCATCCCAGGACTGGACCACCACGTAGGTCATGGTGATCTCCTCGATTGTCCCCATCTCGCCTTCCACAAGAACCACATCCTCCACACGGATCGCGTCCGTGAAGGCCAACTGCACTCCGGCGAACACGTTGCTCAGGGAGCTCTGGACGGCGAGCCCTGCGACGATCGAGATGAGACCGGCAGAGGCCAGAATTCCGGCTCCCAGCGCGCGGACCTCGTCGATGGTCAGGAGCACAGTGGCGAGCGTGAGGGTGATGATGACGGCAACTGCAACCCGCCGGGCGAGCATGATCTGCGTCTTGAGCCGCCGGGCACGCCGGTTATCGCGGCTGGAGTTTTCGTAGTGGCGCAACACCACCGTCTCGACGATCGAGAGCACCGTGACCAGCAGCCACGCGAGGGACACGATGAGCGCCAGCACCAGCGCGTAGTCCACGGGCGGGTACCAGGCGGTGTCCCGGGCGGTGGCGCCGAGGGCAATGCGGATGCCGAGAACCGCGAGTACAGCCTGCAGCGGAGCACGCGATTTCCGGGTGACCTCCTGAATCTGCGGCACTTTCCGGAGGGAACGTGTTGCCACCCGGCGCAGGATCCACCCCAGTACGACGGCGGCAAGTACCGCGCCCGCCACGGCCAGGAATGGGGTGAGCACCTCGAGAAAATCCATTCCCCTACCGTCTCAGATGTCCCCGGGGGTCAGTCCAATCCCGCTTCCACCTGTTGAGGACCGGACGGGCTGTTGAGGACTGGTCGGTACCTAGTAGAGGAAGATCGCAAACCACTCCCGGTTGTGCGCGTGCAGCAGTACGAGGAAGAGCACGAAATCGAACAGCAGGTGCACGCTCACGATGTAGCTCAGCGACTTCGTCTTCGAGAAGATCCACGCCTGAATGAGGGCGAACGGATAGATGAGGAACGGGCCCCACGAGTGGAAGCCCAACTCCCACAGGAACGAGGTGAACAGGACCGCCTGCAGGAGGTTGGCCTGCCAGTCGGGAAGATGACGGCGCAGCAGCGTGAACGCGGTGCAGATGAAGAACAGTTCATCCCAGATCCCCAGGACGTTGGTGCCGAGGAACAACCGCGCTATGGTTCCCGGGTCTGAGGCCGCCGGCCAGTTCTCGTAGACACCGGTTGGGATCATATAGACCGGCATGAGCACATACCCGATAACGACGACGGCAAGCAGGTACCAGCGTTCCGTCCGGTTCCATTTTTGGCCCGTCAGGACCGGGAAGCGGATGGCGTGGTCCCTGAACACGAAGCGGGACAGCAGGTAGGGCACCGCGACGGCCAGGATCATGGCCGTACCCATGACGGCCATGTGGCTGAAGCTGATGTCGGTGGTGATGGGGACGGCGCTGATGATGACGAGACCGATGGCCAGCAGCAGCAGATCCCTGAAAAGGCTCTTGCCATGCTGTGCTTTGCCGCTGAAGTAGGCAGTTGCCAGCGCTGCAGCAAGTATCAGATAGCCGGGAATCCTCTGCTCGAGCGCGAAGATGAGGAAGCCGGATGCGGATACGAGCGCGGCTGCGACGACAGGAAGTACCCGGGGGCGCGCGTCAAGGCTCGCCGTGGTGATCATGGTTTGAGCTTACGCCTTGCCCCGCTGTCACGGCGCACCCCTAGACTGTCGAAATGGTAGAGAACAGCGAACGCGAATCGCTCATCGCCGACACCCTGGTCGAGGCGTTCAAACCGTTGATGGAAGCGGACCCGCACGGCTTCCGGACCAAGTTCCGCAAGATGGCGGCTGATCCGTTCGCGTTCTACCGCGGCAGCGCCTGCCTGTTTTACGCGGACATGCGCGAGATGACGGATGAGTGGGCTGATGACAACACCAGCCGAATCTGGATTCACGGGGACCTTCACGCGGAGAACTTCGGCACCTACATGAGCAGTACGGGCCAGCTCACCTTCGACATCAACGACTTCGACGAGGCCTACCTCGGCCACTTTTCCTGGGACCTGCGCCGGTTCACAACCTCGCTGGCGCTGATGTGCTGGCAGAAGGCGCTTCCGGAGGAAGCCGTGCGCTCCCTGGCCCGCACGTACCTTTCCGCCTACCTCGACCAGGTGAAACATTACGACGACGCCGGGCAGGATGATTTCGCGCTTCACCTCGGCAACACCTCGGGCACCATTCACTCGGTGCTGCTTACGGCGCGCGCTTCGCGGCGCACCGATCTGCTCGACGCGATGACCTTCGTGGAAGACCACGAGCGCCACTTCCAGAACAACCGCAAGACCCGCAGGCTCGAGGAAGCGGAGCACGCCATGGTGGCGAAGGCGTTCGAGGAATACCTCAGCACCATTCCCGAAGACAAGCGGTCCCACAGGGAAATCTTCTACAACGTCAAGGACATCGTCGGCAGCTCGGGTTTCGGCATCGGCAGCGCAGGTTTGCCTGCATACAACGTACTCATCGAGGGTTTCAACGAGGCCTTGGAAAACGACATCATCATCTCGATGAAACAGGGAAACAAGGCCGCGCCCAGCCGCATCGTCACGGATGATCGGGTACGCTCGTACTTCGAGCATGACGGCCACCGCACTGTCATCAGCCAGCGGGCCCTACAGGTCCACACCGACACGTTCCTCGGCTATACCACCGTGGACGGCGTCGGGTTTGTGGTTGATGAGCTCTCCCCCTACAAGGCGGACCTGCGTTGGGATAACCTCACCGAGCCGGACGAGATTGAGCCAGTGCTCGTGGATTTGGGCAGGGCCACCGCCAAGGTGCACTGCGCCTCGGACGAGGACAGCGACCAGGACCTGGTGGACTTCCAGACGGAACGGGCCATCATGCAGGTAATCGAGGGGCGCCGTGAGGAGTTTATCGAGGACATCCTGACGTTCTCCCTCGACTATGCGCGGACGGTCCGTGATGATCACGCGCTCTTCGTCGATGCGTTCCGGGAAAACCGCATTCCGGGCGTTCCGTCCACCTGAGTGATTGTCTGCGCGAAAAGTTGCGGTCAGGAAGAGGTCGTTATGGATTTCGATGTACTGGTGATCGGGGCCGGCCCCGCGGGCATGGCGGCAGCAACACGGGCGGCAGAGCTGGGAGCACGTACCGCCGTCGTCGAGCGTGCGCGGCTGGGCGGAACCTGCGTGAACTCGGGCTGCGTGCCCACGCGGGTGCTCGCGAAAACCGCCCGCCTGTACCGGGAAGTACGCACTGCGCGGGACTACGGGATTGTGGTGCATGAGCCCGCCGTGGACTGGCAGCAACTGATTCGCCGGGTCCGAACCACCGTGGACCGCGTTCTGGATGCCAAGGGCTACGGCGAGGCCATGCAGCAGCTGGACATCACGCTGCTGAAGGGTGAGGCGTCCTTCACCTCACCGCATGAGGTGTCGATTGACGGGCGCCCGGTCAGCGCCGCCTCTGTCATCCTGTGCGTGGGCGGAAGTGCACGACGGCTTCCCATCCCGGGGGCTGAGCACGCGGTGCTTCCCTCCGATGTCCTCGACCTCCCCGAACTGCCGGACTCAGTCGCGATCATCGGCGGCGGTCATACCGGCGCGCAATTGGCCACCATCTTTGATGCCCTCGGCTCAAGGGTCACCCTGCTGGACCTTGCGCCGCGCATCCTCACCACCGAGGACCACGACGTCTCCACCGCCGTCACGGACGGCTTCCGTTCCCGCGGCGTGACCGTGGATGTCGGCATCGGCGGTGTGGACGGCATCAAAAAGCATGACGACGGCGCCCTGGAGATCCGCTGGCAGGGAACCGGCGGCGCGCAGTCAGCACGCGTGGGAGCGGTCATCATGGCAGCCGGCTGGCCCGCGAACATCTCTGGTCTCGGGCTGGAGGCTGCGGGCGTCGCCACCGCCCGGGGAGCCATACCGGTGGACAACTACCTTCGGTCAAGTGTGCCGCACGTCTTTGTTGCCGGTGACGCTAACGGAACCTCCATGCTGGTGCAGGCGGCAGTCTTCGAGGGTGAAACAGCTGCGGAGAACGCGGTCCTGGGCGCACACCGCACCACACCGCACCATCTGCTCCCTGAGGGAGGCTTCACGGATCCGGATTACGCGGGGGTGGGACTCACCGAGGCGATGGCCCGGGAGCGGGACGCCCAGTGCGCCGTCGTCGTTGTTCCCTATGGCTCCGTGGAGCGTCCCATCATTGATGACCGGGAGCAGGGGTTCCTGAAACTGGTCACCGACAGGCACCGCGAGCTGATCCTTGGTGCGCACGCGGTGGGCGAGAATGCGGTAGAGGTCATTCAGGCCGTTGCGTCCGCAATGGCGGCCGGTACTGATGTCGCCACGCTGGCCCGCGTGAAGTTCGCCTACCCTACCTACAGCTCAATCATTGGCCACGCTGCACGCAAGGCGGTGCGGGGAGCAGGGAAAGACTCCTGGTGACCCGACTGCTACTGTGGGACGAGCATCACTACAAAGCTTGCTTATCAACGGGCGACGGCAGAAAGCCGCAGCATCGTCACGAGGGCAGTCAGGAGTAGCCATGGGCAGCGCGGAGAAGAAGTTTTCAGTTACCGAGGAGTCGGACAGCAAGCACCCACAGGACTGGGGCCGGGCCATGGCCGTGGCAATCAGCCGTCTGGTGGAGTTGGCCCACGAGGCCGGGGATGTCGTAGAAGACGAGAACCTCTATGGGGAAGATCTGCACCTGTACCTCAGTGAAACCGAGGAGGGTGCAAACATCACGATGTCCTGGACCCCAAGGGCGTCGGCATCATCCGCATCGCCGGAACAGCCCGGGCAGGAGCTCGGATGAGCAGCCAGAATCCGGATCCGGAGAAAGACAAGGTCACCGGACTGGAGCCGGGCGGCGGCGTTCCGCCGGGTGAGACTCCTCCGGCAGAGGCGAGCACCGGTGGGCCGCAGGGTCACGAGGAAGGTGCACCCGGGAAGGCCGCGTCCCGCATCTGGTTGGTGCTGATCGGTATCTTCGTTTTGCTCGGCCTGCTGTTCTTTGTCGGTTATATCGTCGGGCTGTTCGACTAGGCCTGTTCGGTCAGGCGCTCTATTCCACAGCGAAGCGGCCGAAACCCATGGGGGACGGCCGCTTCACTGTTGCAATCTCAGACCCGGTAGTAGTCCCGCAGGGAAGCCTCCTGGTCAGCGGTCAGGCCTTCCTCTACCGTCAAGTCCGGTGAATCCTTGATGGCGTCCTTGGACACTGCGACATAAAGGTTCTCGCCATCAATCCGGGCGCCTGCGAGCGGCACGAAGTGCTCCCGCGTGTTCAACAGACCGAGACCAACACTCACCCAGGCCGGCTCGTTCGAGAGCCCGTCGAGATGCACCTGGGTGACGTTCCCGAGTTTTTCTCCGCTGGCATCCCATGCCGTGGCGGCCTGCAGTTCTTCCAGTTCCAGGTTGTCCATGATGCCTCCGAGCTTCGATGAGAAGTACCCTGACCATTCCAGTGCATGAGGCTCAGAAAGGCAACGATGGAGCTCTCGCTGGACCTACGGAAAGGGCGCCCCACCGAAGTGGAACGCCCTTCCGCCGGCGCGTGCCGGCGTCGTACTGGTGTTGCCTGCCCTACTGGTGTTGCCTTGAGCGTTAGGCTGCTTCGGCGGCTTCTGCTGCTTCGTTGATCATCGGAAGCCACTTGTCCAGCGCCCAGACCAGGGACAGTGGGCTGGCGGCGGAGATGGACAGGGTGAGGGTGTTGTCGGCATCCGCGACGAGCGCGCCTGACTCCACAGCCGGAATCTGGCTCAGCAGCGGGTCTGCGAAGATTGCTTCCTTGGTGGCCTCGTCCGGAACCCAGGTCACGAAGATGTCGGACTCAAGCTCATCGGCACGCTCGGCTGACCAGGGAATGAAGAATTCCTCTCCGGTGGCGTTCTCTTCAACGACGCTGGCCATCTCCATTCCAATCTGGGTGAGGAAACGGGGGCGGTTGTCGCTGGCCGTGTAAATATTCACGCCCTCGGAGTTGGCCGGCTCCAGATTGCCGAAGATGAACGTCTTGCCGGCGATGGCTGGGTACTCGGCCGCGGCCTCGGCGATCTTGTCTTCGGTCTCGCTGACCAGCTGTTCAGCCTCTTCAGTCAGGCCAAGCGCCTTACCGATCATTGCGGTGGAATCCTGCCACGCGGTGCCGTAGGCAACCTCGGGGTAGGCAACAACGGGGGCAATCTCGCTCAGGGTGTTGTAATCCTCTTCGGTGAGACCGGAATAGGCCGCGAGGATGACATCGGGGTTGGTGGCAGCGATCTCGTCGAACGCAATTCCATCAGCCTCGGAGTACTGGACGGGCGCGTTCTCGGTGCCGATGGCAGCACCGAGCTCTTCCAGCTTGGCGTCCTTCCACGGGACGGAGCCCTGCTCGTTTCCGCCGTACTCATTGACCGGCATTCCAACGGGCACCACGCCGAGCGCCAACGCAATATCATCATTGACCCAGGACACCGTTGCAACGCGTTCAGGCTTTTCCTCGAGAACGGTCTCACCAAAAGCGTGCTCGATGGTGACGGGGAAGACATCAGCAGAGCCGGCCTCATTGGCTCCGGCTGCTTCCGAGCCGCCGCCTGCCGGACCGGTTGAGCATGCGGAGAGGGACAGTACCGCGATGGCTGCTGCGGCTATCAGACCGCGCACACGGGTGGGGGCCATGAGGGCTCCTTGACTTTCGAGACGGCGTGAACGGACCGTCGGAATGGTTACGAAAGTAAGGCTAGCCTACGCTTGGTGCTATTACGAAATGTTTGTGTTGCGTAATAGGCGCCTGGCCCCTAGTTCCGGGCTTTACGGGTCTCCCGCTCATTGGCCTTCTGGATGGCGTCGACCAGTTCCTTCTTGGTCATGGTTGAGCGCTTGGGAATCTCAAGCTTTTTCGCAACCTCGTAGAGGTGCTCCTTGGTGGCATTGGCGTTCACCCCGCCGGCGGTTTCCTTCGCCGTTCCGCGACCGCCTTCCGCCTGCTCATCGGAGGGTCCCTTGGCGTCCTTCTGCTCCCAGTGGTCGCCAACCTTCTCATGGGTGTGTTTCAGGGCGCTGTACGCAGTGCGGTGCGCCCGTTCGCCGTCACCGTACTGTTCCTCCGCGGAGTCGAGCGTCCGGGCATAGGTTTCCTGTGCCAACTTGTCCGACCGCTGCAGAGTGCTGGGCAGCTCGTTTGTCTTGACCTTGCCTGACTTCGTTACCTTCGGCATTGCTTTTCGCTCCTTCCATGGCGGGTGGGGCTCGCACTTTCGAGGCTACCGCTGAGCGCCGGCTTTTACACGAACGACCCTGCCGGCCCGGCTGCTACCTCCGCCAGGTACTTGGCGAGCGCATCTGGCGCTGAGCGCGGCGCTTCAGCCTCCACCAGTGCGTTGTAGTTGGTGTTGGTGTTCACGTCATAGGTCAGTACGCGCCCCTCTGCGGTTTCCATAAATTCGATTCCGCACACCTCGATGTTGTTCCGTCGGGCAAATTCGACGTACTTCTCTATGATCGGATGGTCGAAGTCACGGCGGAGGCTGAAGAGCTGCTGGCCGGCAACAGGTTCAATGGTGGCCCCCGGTGGCATGATCGGCTTTCCCGTGGCGGGATCGATGGCGCAGGCGTCCGCCGGGCAGAGCTGGAAACCGCCGCGGGCTGTATCCGCCTGAATCGCGTAGATGAACTCGCCGCCCACAATCTCCACACGCGTGATGATCGGTTCGGCTGCCTGGATGAATTCCTGGATCAGCGTGATGCCGTCCTGCGGCTCCTCGAATTCATCCGACACCACATACTCGGCCAGTTCGGCGTGGCTCTCGAATTTGCGGACTCCCAGGCCCTTCCCGCCCTGATTGTGTTTGGTGATGAAGGGGGCCTGGAAACCCTCCGCCGCGTCCAGGATTCGATCGCGTCCAATGGCCGCGACCGTCCGGGGCGTGTCGATGCCCGCCGCTTTCAACGCCGTCAACTGGTCTACCTTGCTCATCTCAAGCTCAAGGACCCGCCTGCCATTGATGGTCCGCCGGCCGTGAGCTTCGAGCCAGGACAGCACTGCCCGCGCATAGTCCTTGGACAAATCATGGTTCCGCGTATGCGCTGAAGCGCTGATCCGCGACCAGAAAATACCTTCCGGGGGCGTCGAGTCGAGGTCCAGCACGCCGTCGGTCAGCAGCCACTCCTCGAACTGGAGCCCCTCCTGCTCGAAGGCACGGGCAAACGGAGGAAACCACTCGGGGTTCTCGTGCAGGGCGTAGATCTTTGGAGCTTCCGACGTAGTCATGTTCGGTGCAACCTCTCTCTCGAAGGGGCTATTCCACCTCGCGCCTCCCACCTGGACCCCAAAAGCGCCGGGGAGTGGCACGATCGTGGGGACGTCCCCACGAATCTGCCACTCCCCGGCGCTTTTGGCTCGGGCGTGCGCGTTTTAGCGCGTTGGCTCGCGTTCGAGTGCGGCTTCATGCTCCTCGTGGGCACGGGTAAGGAGTGCCTTGAACTCGGTCTCGTTCCGGATATAGCGCTTGTACTTTTCCGGCTGCTTCTTGAGCATTGCCTCTTCGGCGCACATCTTCTCGAAGATACGCTCCCGCTCGTTGATGTCTGTCTCGTAGTTGAGGTCGAGGTACTCGATGGCGTGGCGCCGGGCACCGGAGATGAGGGTCTTGGCCTTCCCCTTCGGGCTCACCAGGGAAGCAATGACCGTCACCAACAAAATGCCGAGGATCAGGCTGAGGGAAAGCCCGGTGGAAATTTCCACCACGTTGACCGGCTGGCCATCGTTGATGAACGGGACGTTGTTCTCGTGCAGCGCGTGCAGCATCAGCTTCACCCCGATGAGACCGAGGATCGCGGCGAGGCCGTAGGAGAGGTAAACCAACCGGTCCAACAGCCCATCAAGAAGGAAGTACAACTGGCGCAACCCCATCAGGGAGAAAGCGGTGGCGGTGAAGACGATGAAGACGCTCTGCGTCAGACCGAAGATGGCGGGGATGGAATCAAGCGCAAACAGGATGTCCGTAGCGCCGATGGCCACCATCACCAGCAGCATCGGGGTAAGGACCTTCTTGCCGTTCTCAACCGTGAAGAGTTTGTCGCCGTCGTAATGTTCCGTGGCTGGCAGGAACTTGCGCGCCATCCGGACAATGAAAGTCTCTTCCTCCTCCACGTTTTTCGGCTTGAGGATGTTGCCGGCCGTGATCAGCAGGATGAGGCCGAAGATGTAGAACACCCAGGCAAAGGAGTTGATCAGCGCGGCACCGAGAAAAATGAACCCGGTCCGTGCGATCAGCGAAAAGACGATGCCGAACAGGAGCACCTTCTGCTGGTCCGCCCGCGGCACCTTGAACGTGGTCATGATGATGAGGAAGACAAACAGGTTGTCCACGGAGAGTGCCTTCTCCGTGATGTACCCGGCGAAATATTCCGTGCCGTACTGGGGACCGGCAAAGATCAGCACTCCCACGCCGAACAGCACCGCGATGCCCACATAGATGGCGGACCAGACGCTGGCTTCCTTCAGGGACGGGGTGTGCGCCTTGCGCACGTGGAAGAAGAAATCGAAGAGAAGCAGCCCCACAATTCCTGCGATCGTCAGAATCCAGACAAGTGTGGGCACTTCCATGCGTATATCTCCTCGACAGTGGGCTGTAACTTCACCGTAGTTCCACGTTCAGCACCCCTGCAAGCAGTTCAGCTACCGGTAAAAGTCCTGTACCGGTCAAGACTGGGCTGCGGCAATGATGCGATCGAATGCTGCATCAAGTTCGAAGTCAACCTGCTGACGGTTGGGATCGGCGTCATACCAGGCGACAATCTCACGCGCGCCGAGGGCGAACGGGGTTGTGCAGATGAAGTCCGGCACTAATGCCTTGATCTTGGAGTTGTCAAAGATCACAGAGTGTGACTTGTCGCCGAGCAGCTGGGAACCGAGGTCCGGAAGGTGCGCGGCGATAGTCTCGGACGCGACATGGACCAGCTCCGGTTCCGGCGCTCCCGCGGCCTCCGCGAACAACTGGTAGATCCGGTTCCAGGTCAAAAACTCGTCAGAGGTGATGGTGAAGCTGTCCCCGATCGCCTGCGGCAGTCCAAGCAGCCCGACAAATGCCTTCGCGAAGTCAGTGCTGTGCGTCAGCGTCCACAGAGAGGTGCCGTCACCGTGGACCAACACCGGCCGTCCCGCCCGCATCCGTGCGATGTCCGTCCAGCCGCCTGCGATGGCGATCTTCGTGTGGTCGTACGTATGTGACGGCCGCACGATGGTGACGGGGAAGCCGCGCTCCCGGTACTCAGCCACCAGCAGGTCCTCGCAGGCAATTTTCTCCCGCGAGTACTGCCAGAACGGGTTGCGCAGCGGAGTGGACTCACGAATGGGAAGGGCTGCCGGCGGTTTTTGGTATGCGGAGGCCGAACTGATGAACACGTACTGGCCGGTTCGCCCGGTGAACAGTTCAATATCGGCAGCGATGTGGTCGGGGGTGAAAGCCACGAAGTCGACGACGACGTCGAACGTGCGGTTACCGAGCGCAGCACGGACTTCGTCCGGCTTCCGGATATCGGCGGTCAACACTTCCGCTCGCGATGCCACCGGGCGCTCGGTGGTGGTTCCCCGGTTCAGGACGGTGACAGAGTAGCCCTGCGCGAGCGCCCGGTCGACGACGGCGGTGCTGATGACGCCGGTCCCGCCGATACAGAGAATCTTCACGCGGACCTCACCACGCGTAATCCTCGGGCGCGGTCTTGTGGCCCGGGAAGATGTCATCGAGCGTGGACAGGGTGTCGTCGTCGAGCTCTATCTCAAGCGCACGCAGGCCGCCGTCGAGCTGTTCCTGGGTTCGTGGGCCGATGATCGGCGCCGTGACGGCAGGCTGCGCAAGGAGCCAGGCAAGGCCCAGGTCCGCCGGCGAGTGGCCGAGCTTCTCAGCCAGATCCTCGTAGCGCTGAATCTGATCCCGGTGCTTTTCAAGGGTGTCGGCGGCGCGGCCCTCGAGACGGCGGACGCCTTCATTCTCCTTCTTCAGGACACCGCTCAGCAGCCCGCCATGCAGCGGCGACCAGGGGATGATGCCAAGCCCGTATTCCTGGGCGGCAGGTAGAACTTCGAGCTCCACGGTGCGGGTGAGCAGGTTGTAGATGGACTGTTCGCTGATGAGGCCCGTGTAGTTGCGGCGAGCAGCGGCCCCCTGCGCCTGGGCAATGTGCCAGCCGGCGAAGTTGCTGCTGCCGGAGTACAGGATCTTGCCCTGCTGGACGGCAACCTCGACGGCCTGCCAGATCTCGTCCCAGGGCGTGTTCCGGTCGACGTGGTGGAACTGGTAGAGGTCGATGTAGTCGGTCTGGAGACGCTTCAGGCTGGCGTCGAGCGCGCGGCGGATATTCAGTGCGGACAGTTTGCCGTTGTTGGGCCACTCATCCATGTCACCGTAGAGCTTCGTGGCCAGCACCGTCTTCTCACGGCGTCCCCCACCCTTTGCGAACCAGCGCCCCACAATCGCTTCGGTGCGGCCCTTGTTCACGCCCCACCCGTACACGTTGGCGGTGTCGAAGAAGTTGATCCCGGAGGCATGGGCCGAATCCATGATGGAGTGTGAGTCCGCTTCTTCGGTCTTGGGCCCGAAGTTCATGGTGCCGAGGCACAGGCGGGAAACAGACAGGCCGGAGCGGCCAAGGTGGGTGTACTGCATCAGGAAAAGTTCCTCTCGGGATGAACGTGCGGGAATCCGCTTTCCATCCTGCCAAGCTCGGCGCGCGTGCGCTAGGGGGTAACTTTTGCGCACCTCCGGTGACTTGGAGCGCTGGCGGGCCCGCCGGATCTGCGCAAAAGTTCCCCGGCGCCTAGGATTTCACCCATGACTTCTTCAAACCCGCTGCCCGTGGCGCTTATTACCGGAGCCTCCCGGGGCATCGGCCGCGCCATTGCCGATGAGCTCGCGCCCACCCATCACCTACTGCTGGGCGGTCGTGACCGCACGGCCTTGGACGCCCTCGCGGCGTCCTACCCGTCCGCGAAGCCCTTCGCCGTGGATGTGCGGGAAGTGACGGAAACCGACGTCGCCGGCATCGACCGCCTGGATGTCCTGGTGCACTCCGCCGGGGTCCTGCAGATGGGCGCGGTTGCTGATCTCGATGACGAGACGTGGCGAACGAGCTTCGACATCAACGTCTTCGCCGTCGCAAAGCTGACCCGGCTCCTGCTGCCTGCCCTCCGCGAGGCCCGCGGGCAGGTCATCGCGATCAACTCGGGTTCGGGCTACAGCTCCGGCGCGGGCTCGGCTGTCTACAGCGGCACCAAGTTTGCCCTCCGCGCGCTCACTGACGCCCTTCGGGAAGAGGAGCGGCCCAACGGCGTCCGGGTGTCCTCGATCCACCCCGGACGGGTGGCGACGGACATGCAGGCCGAACTTCACGACTTCGAGGGCAAGGAGTACTCCCCCGGTGCCTGGATCCAGCCGGCTCAGGTGGCCAAGGCAGTGCGTCTTGCAGTTGACGCCTCGCGTGATTCGGCAGTGGAGTCGCTCAATATCCGTCCCTCGGGAATGGCATGAGCACGGTTCGGCTCACCGCGACGGTGACGGGCGAGGTCCAGGGCGTCGGCTTCCGCTACCGCACCCGGCAGCAGGCGGAGCAGCTCGGGCTGGTCGGTTCGGCCACCAACCGGCCGGACGGTTCGGTGCTGGTTGTTGCGGCCGGACCGTCGTCAGCCGTTGAACAGCTGCTGAAGTGGCTGCGCTCCGCGGATGCTCCCGGCCGCGTTAAGAAGGTGGAAGCGGACCTGCACGACGACGGCGCCAGCGGACTCACAGGCTTCGTCACGGACTAGCGGCGGTCACCCTTCAAGCCTGCGGGGCATCCCGAACTGGGTCTGCACGCCCGGCGAATAAAGCACCGATTCCGGAGGACCCTCCACTGCCAGGCCTGCAGCCTGCACCAGGGAGTCATCCCAGTGCTGTAGTACCGCGCTCTGAAGCGGCCACGGCGTATGGGTGTTGGGGATGTAGAGGGTCCGGCCGGCGAACCGCGAGTGCAGGCCAAACCGCGCGGTCAGGTGGACGGACAGCGGATCGGCGGCAACGCTCCCGGTGGGCAGTACGGAGAAGGACGACGACGCGCCCCGGAACCTGTCCACTGAGTAGCCGGTGCCGTCCGGGCCGTGCCAAGCACGGCAGCGGGACCAGACGTACGGGATACCTGCCGCCCGGGCGCCAAGCACCACGGCCAGCCGGGACGCGTCGAGGGTGAGGAAAACGACGCCGCGAACGCCGTTCCGGTCCCGCGAGTAGAGCCGTACATTCACTTCCGTGAACGTACCGAAATACGGCACCGGCACCCCGTGTCCAAAACCTGCTCCGCGCATGCGGAAGCCGATGAGCCCCACCCAGGAGTCGCCGTCGTGCTCGTCCGGATCTGTTCCCGCGGGCATGAAGCGGGCCGCCGCGGAGGATGGAATGCGCCAGTGGAGGAAGACGGCATGGCCCCAGAACTGGTCCATGACCGCGGGCGTAAGCAGTGGCGGGGGCTCCGGCCACCGCGGAGCAGGGGCGCAGAGATCAGACATGGGTTATCGGCACGTCTCCCCCGCCATCAACCTGGGCCTTTCGCCGGCGGAGGCGATCGAGCGCTGTCATGACGGGCGTTGCCGTGATTCCGTGCAGCACAACGGAAAGCGCCACGACGAGGCCGACGAAACCCCAGACTTCGTTCGCTTCGGCGTCGAAATCACCGTTGCTCAAGCCGTACCCGAGGTAGTAGAGGGAACCAATACCGCGGACTCCGAAGAACGCGAGCGCCACTTTCTCCCGCGTACCCGTCTGGCCGCCGAGGAGTCCAAGGAATCCTGCCAGAGGCCGGACAAGGATCAGGAACGCGAGCGCAAGAACGACGTCGGTCCAGCCGATGGTTTCGAGAAGCCCCCTCGCGATAGCCCCGCCGAGCAGCACCAGGATGACCACGGACAGCAGCCGTTCGAGCTGTTCCACGTAGCTGTGCAGCACCCGGTGGTACCCGTGGTTGCGCTCCGCCGAGCGGATGGTGATGGCGCAAACGAAGACGGCGATGAAGCCGTACCCCTCGAACGTTTCGGTCACGCCGTATGCCAGGAACGTCGCAGCGAGCGCAACGAACCCCTCGGAGTGGGTGGACAGCCGGAACGATTCCGCGCGGGAGGAAAAGAAGAGTCGGCCCAGGAGCTTGCCCGTTCCGTAACCGAGCAGCACACCGAACCCGATGCGCCACAGGACGTCGACGAGGAACCACTGCGGGAACCAGGCGCCGGGTGCGGCCCCGACGAGGCTGATGGTGATGGCGAGATAGACGAACGGGAAGGCCAGGCCGTCATTGAGGCCGGCCTCGCTGGTCAGCCCGAAGCGGACCTCATCCTCGCGGTCGAACCCTTCTTCGCCGTCCGCGGGCTCACCAACCTGCACTTCCGAGGCCAGGACCGGGTCAGTCGGAGCCAGCGCGGCGGCCACCAGGATTGCACTGGCCAGCCCAAGTCCCAGGAACACGTAGCCAAGGACTGTGAAGACGAGGATGCAGATCGGCATGACGATTCCGAGGAGCCGCCAGGTGGTGGACCAGGACCGCCAGCCGGGAGGCCGGTCGAGGGCCAGGCCCGCACCCATCAGGGAGATGATGACGCACACCTCGGTGAAGTGCGTGGTGACCACCTCATACTTCACCGGATCGGGTGTAGGCAGGTACGGGATCAGCGCGAAGGCCAGGACCCCTGCGGAGAGAAAAACCATCGGCATGGAGATCGGGACACGGCGCAGCAGACGCGGAAGCAACGCGGCAGCAAAGACGATGATGCCGAGCACCGTATAGATAATGCTGGGTCCCTCAAAAAGCTTGAGCACTCTGGCTCCTTCTCGCATGGATGTTGCCTAAAGATACTCGGGCAGAAGCTCTTCGTCGCGGGCAGCATCCCCGGATGGGATACTAGTGCCCATCTCGCTACCGCCGGGGGGCTCATGGAATTTCTCGACACGACCACGGTGCGTTTTGTCTTCGCTGTGGTTGCTGTGACGCTGCTGGGCCTCTTCTACTTCGTCACCTTTCAGCGCACGCGCTCGATCTACAGCGCCTGGTGGTGCGTTGCCCTCGCCCTGTTCCTCACCGGGTCCGCGGCCTACCTGCTGGATGGAACGGCTCACCAGGTCTGGGCCAACCCCACCGGGAACGCCCTGCTGGTGCTCGGCGTGGCCAGCGTCTGGGCCAGCGCCAGAACGCTGCGCGCCCGCCCTGCGCCCGTGTGGCAGCTTCTCGCCGGACCGGCGGTGACCCTGCTGGTCTCGGCACTGGACAGCCCGGCTACGAACGACTGGTCAGGCGGCCCTGTGTTCCTCGCCTTCATGTGCCTGTTGCTGGCCCTGGCTTCCGTGGAGCTCTGGGGTATCAAGCGCTCCTCCAGCAGGGTCACCAAGTCCCTGGCGCTCGCCGCCGGCCTTCTCGCCGCTTACTACCTGGGGCGATGGCTCGTTTTCCTGGCGGAAGGACCGGACGGACCCACTTTCACTACCTACTTCGATTCCGCGATCACCACCCTCATCACCCTGGTACTTCTGGTTGTGGTCTCCTTCAGCATGGCAGCGCTCAGTAACGAGCAGGTGACCCATGACCTTCACCTTCGCGCTACCCGGGACGGGCTTACCGGCCTGCTCAACCGTTCCGGATTTGCGGATCTGGCGTTGAACGAGCTGAACCGGATTCGCGCTAACGGGACTCCCGGCGCCCTGGTGCTGGCAGACCTCGACCACTTCAAGGCCGTCAATGACACTCACGGGCACGCCGCAGGAGATGGAGTCCTCCAGGCGTTCGCGGATATCTGTGTGGCCACGGTGCGCTCCACCGACCTGGTGGGCCGCCACGGCGGGGAGGAATTTGTCATCCTGCTGCCCGGTGCGGACTCGAACCGTGCCGAAGCGATCGTGAACCAGCTCAGCGCCCGCTTTGCACGTGCCACCTTCGCGGAGGGATTCGAGCCGCCGACCGTCAGTTACGGCATCGCTGCGATCAACTCGGAATCAACAGACCTTGCCGCAGTCCTCGCAACCGCGGATGCCGCCCTCTACGAGGCCAAGTCACTGGGCCGGAACCGGGCTGTCCAGGGCCCTACCGGACGGAAGTGACAGTGTGGGTTCACGCAAAACTTCCGCCGCCACTCCTGCCACCGCACTGCTGAACCGGCTGGGCATCCCGCACCGCACCCTGAGCTACGTGCATGACCCTTCGTCTGAACACTACGGAACCGAGGCCGCCGAGAAGCTGGCGGTTGACCCCGCACGCGTCTTCAAGACGCTCATGGTGGACACCGGCACCCAGCTGGCCGTCGCCGTCGTTCCCGTCAACCGCCTACTGAACCTCAAAGCAATGGGCGCCGCGTGTGGAAGCAAGCGCGCCGCCATGGCGGACCGCGCTGCCGCTGAACGGCGGACAGGGTACGTGCTCGGCGGAATCTCACCACTGGGACAACGGCACCGCAGCCCGCTGGTGCTCGACGAATCCGCGCTTGCCTTCGAAACGATCCTCGTCTCGGGTGGCCGCCGCGGATTTGAGATCGAGCTCGCGCCCGCTGACCTCCTTCGTGCAACTGACGGTACGACGGCGGCCCTCGCCTCCGCTTGACCGCCCGTACTAGTGTGGGTTCAGTTGTCCCCATCCCCAGCAGACGAGAGCACCTGTGCATAGTCAGGGCATATTGGCGGTCGTGAACGCGTCCGCCGGAACCGCATACCGCCGCAGTGTCGATGCCGTTGCCTCCTTCCTTGCCTCCGCTTCCGCACGGCGGGGCACGTCCTTTGAACTTGCCCGCACTCAGGACCTGGACGAGTTGGATTCAGCCCTCGGAAGCCTGGACGGCAGGCAGCTGGTGCTGCTGGGCGGCGACGGCTCGGTCCACGCCGCGATCCAGTGCCTGCACAAGACCGGCACACTGGCCTCCGCCGGGCCCATCGGCATCATCCCCGTGGGTACCGGAAACGACCTCGCACGGTCACTGGGAATTCCGCTCGATCCGCTGCAGGCTGCCGAGTGTGTGATGTCCGGGCCGGCACGCACCATGGAGCTGCTGGTCAGCGAAGACCGTGTTGCCGTCAATGCTGTCCACGTGGGGATCGGCGCGGATGCCGCGGCCAAGGGCGCTGACCTCAAGAAGAAGCTGAAAAAGGTGAAGGCCGGGAAGCTCGGGTACCCGCTGGGTGCCGTCGCTGCGGGGTTCAGCTCTCCCGGGCAGCACCTTAGCGTGCGGGTGGACGGTGAACTGTTGCATGACGGAGCCAGGCCGCTGCTGATGGTGGCCCTCGGCCTGGGCGGCACCGTCGGCGGAGGCGCCCGGCTCATCCCGGACGCCAACCCGCATGACGGGCTTGTCGACGTCGTGCTCTGGGAGTCGGTGGGTTCCGCTGCACGGGTGGGGTACGCCCTCGACCTCAAGAGCGGCGACCATGCGCGGCGCACTGATGTGCGGATCGGGCGCGGGGAGACTGTTGAAATCACCGCGGTTGACGGCAATGGATTCAGGGTAAGCAATGACGGTGAATTGTGGGGCCCGTTCCCGCACCGCCGGTGGGATGTCGTGTGTGACGCCTGGCACGTCATCGCCCCGCAGTAGCATGCGCCTTTCAGTAGCACCTGCTCCGCAGCAAACAGCACTGAACTCCGGGTATTGCCGCAGCGCTCACGAAGTTCACTCAAGGTTTCCACAAGAGTGGCGGAGCACTCTATCTCCATGGCAAACAGCCCAGTAGGCTGATTGTCAGCCACCAGCAATTTCGGGCCCCTCGCGGGCACCTGGCGAAGGCTGATTGTTCGGATTCCTCCCCGGGGTTCGGTCGTAACGGACCTTCATCAGGGGAAACATATGGGGAGTTACCAGTGAGTGAAGTCAGGCCGGCATCGGGCCACAGCGTTCTGAGGAGCCGTCGTCGTGCGGTTCGGTCTGGTGTGAGCGTTTGCCTTGCTCTGGCTGTCATCTACTCCTTTGGCTATCCCGGATCCACACCGTTGACCTCCGGTGCGGGTGCAACCGGCACCGTGCTCGCCCAGGGAGCAGGAAGTTTCTCTGACGCCATCGTTCCGGTGACCGGGTATGTGGGTGAGCAGCAGCTCGTGGGTCCAGGGACAGCGTTGCCTTTCGGCACCACGGATTCGCTGGTACCGGGGCGTGAGGTTCCCGGCGCGCAGGAGTCTTCACGGGCCACGGCTACCGCTGACAAGAGGTCATCGGTTGAGTCCCTCAGCTCCACGCCGCGCCCTCGCAAGGGCATGCTGATCTCTCCCTTGCAGTTCCTGACCCCGAGTTCGCCGTTCGGTCTTCGAACCAGCCCCATCACCGGGGAGCACAATGAATTTCACTCCGGCCAGGATTTCGCGGCACCCTGCGGAACCCGCGTCTTTTCAGCGGATGCCGGTGTTGTCCGTGCCGCCGGTTGGCATCCCTGGGGCGGCGGTAACCGCGTGGAGCTTGACCACGGCAACGGCCTCGTCACCACTTACAACCACCTGGAGGGGATCGGGGTGAAGGCCGGAGACCGCGTGGGAGCCGGGCAGGTCATCGCCACGGTAGGCACCACCGGCTGGTCCACCGGGTGCCACCTGCACTTCGAAACCATCCTCGACGGCGGTCACACTGATCCGGACGCCTGGAAGCTGATTCCGCTGGACGGCAGTGGCCCGGTTGAGATGCCGAGCCTGGTCAACTTCACCCCGGGGACCGGCAACGGGAACGACGACGACACCGCTTGGGTTGCCTACCTCGCTACCGCTACGGCTTTTGAGCCGGTTGCTTTGAAGTCGCCTGCACGTGTGGATGCGGAAGTGGCGGCTCAGGGGCCGCGGGCGAGCGGCAAGGCACTTTCCAGCACCAAGTCCTCGAGTAGCAAGTCCTCCGGCGGCACGTCTACGAGCAGCGCTTCTTCGGGCAGCACGTCTTCGGGCAGTAAGAAGGCTACACAGCCCTCGGATACGCCAAGTACGTCGGTTCCCGGAACGTCAACAGCGCCTTCCAAGCCGGGCACGCCGTCGGGGACGCCTTCCGGGACTCCGTCCAAGCCGGGCACACAGCCGCCTTCGACGACGACTCCTCCGCCTACAGAGCCTGGAACGCCGCCGGCCACCGACCCCGGCACGCCGCCCGGAACTCTCGATCCAACGCCGCCGAACACGCCCGTTCCGACGCCGCCCGTGGATCCTGTAACGCCGACGCCTCCACCTGTGGATCCGGTGACGCCTGATCCGACTCAACCCGCTGACCCAACTCCACCGATGGATCCCACACCCCCCGTGGACCCAACGCCTGTCATCCCTGATCCGGCGCCCGCCGATCCACCGCCGCCGTCTACAGACCCCGGCACCCCACCTCCCGCTACTCCCCCGACAGTCTCGGTGACCGATCCACTGGAGGCTTGCGATCCCGCAATCGACCCGGAGTCCATCATCGTCGACCCGATCACCAAAGAGTCGGTACTTGATCCGATGACGAAGGAGCCGATCACGGCTGCGGAACTGTGCGCTTCGGTCTCCGTTACACCAACGCCCGGAATCACCGGGACAGAGCCTGCACGGGAAGCCGATCCAGGTTTGACCACCGCGCCATAGGCCAGCAAACCATAACGCGAGGTACCGGTCACCGCGCCGTGCCACCATGTACAGCACAATATGAGCCCCGGAAACTTCTGGGGCTCATATTGCGTCAGGACCGTTCCGTCAAGATCCCAGGGCGATATTGGTCCCAATATTGGCCAAGTTCGCCAATCAGTTGCTTGCCCCAAGTAACGTCGTGATTTCCCCCCCCTCTCTGAGACCCCCGGAGGTTCACGACCATGGGAAAGCCCTTCCCGTTTCATGCACGACTCGCACGGCGGGCGCCGCCCCTTGCAGTTGGTACCGCCCCTCGCAGTTGGCCCCGGGCCGCAGTTGGTTCTGCGGCCAGCAGTTAGTACCGGTCAAACGGACTCCGCGCTGCTGAGGGAGCGTAGTCTCGGTAGTAGGAAGCTTTCCGCCATGGCGATTTGCATCCTACGGGCAGGGTGCGCATCGAGTGGCCTGCCGCAAGTCGGGGTAGTTGCTCTGGCGCTTGTACAGAATTGAGGCCGTATGGCCCCCGACCGCGACATCTCCGACAGTGAAAAGCTACAGGCTCTGCTTCTTGAGAGCCCGGGCTTCACAGAATTTCTGCTCGGTCTGAGCACCATTTCCGCTTCGCTGTTCAACCAGGACGTCCCAATGCACTGCGCCATCACGGTGGAGCGCACCGGCGGGCCTACCACCGTTGCCAGCAGCAGCGCCCTGGCCCAACGCCTGGATGAGCAGCAGTATGCGTTCGACGACGGACCCTGCCTCACCGCGCTGCGCACAGGTCACACAGTTTTTATCCCTCGACTCGCGGACGACCCACGCTGGCGGCGATATGCTCATGCGATTTCCGGCGAACAGATCCGGTCGGTCCTTGCGGTTCCGATAGTTACAAACGGTTCCTCTGCCGCTGCCCTGAACTGCTATTCCCGGGATCTTGCTGGGTTCGATGCCGCAATGATTGCGTCTGTGAAAGAGCACGCGGCGTCGATATCCACCATTCTTCAGCTGGCTCTGCGCGTCCACGAACCGGAACACTATCCTGACGACCTGTATGACGTACTGAGATCCCGCGCGGTGGTCGATGCAGCCGTGGCGCTCGTCATGGCTCAAAACCGCTGCAGTCGCGAAGCAGCAATGCTGATGCTGCACGTTGCTGCGCGGCACCACAACACGCGGGTACAGGGCATCGCTGGTGAGCTTCTGGGGAAAGCCAGGGCGACGTCGCTGATCAGCCGCACCGCGAATCAGCCAGGCTGACTCGTACGGCACAGGCAGGAAGGCGCAAGGTTTCAAGAATGAGCCGAGCACGGGAAGATGGTATTCGAGGTTCCGATCAGAAAGGGTTCCGGACGTGGAAGTACAGGGTTGCACCTTTCTCCAACCGGTCGGTACAGAGAGTGCCGAACTGGTGATGCAGCTGCAGGATCTGCTCGCGGACAATGCTGATGTCCAGGAATTCCTAACGGAGCTGAGTCGGATGGCCTCCGAGCAGCTTTCCCTGCCGGACAATCCCATCTCCTGTGGAGTGACGGTTCTTCGCCGGAAGAAACCGCTGACGGTAGCCAGCAGCGACGAGCGTTCCAGAACACTCGATGAAGTGCAGAACAGCTACGGCGACGGTCCGTGCCTGACCGCGCTTCGCGATGGCGCCATCATCAGCGTTGCGGAGGTGGAGAACGAAACCCGCTGGCCAGACTATATGCGTGCCGCGGAATCCTGTGATGTGCAGTCCATTCTCTCAGTGCCCATGGACGTCAGAAACTCCGGCAAGGCAGTCCTCAACCTCTACTCAGCGCGCGTCCGCGGATTCTCGGAGGACAGCATCCTTGCTGCGCAGGACGTTGCAGAAGAGGCAGCCAGGGCGCTTCACCTTGCATTGAAGATTGCGCAGCTCAATGAGCTCAAGGACAATCTCAGTGCGGCGCTGGAATCCCGGACGACTATTGCTACAGCAGTTGGCATCATCATGGCCGAGAACCGTTGTTCCCGAGAAACGGCGTTCCAGATCCTTGTGGATGCCAGCAGCCACCGGAACGTGAAAATGCACACGCTGGCCGAAGGCGTCATCGGTCGGGTAGCGGGTGATCATGACAAGGCTCCGGATTTCGACGAGTAAGCCCTCCGAACTGCACCCTGCCCGTCAAGCCGAAGGCACACCATGATCAAGAAACCGCCACTGGATGAGCTGTCCGCCGCCGTCGGCCGCATTCTGGGTTTACTGCTTACCCAGGAAAAGGTGGACGATGCCGTCCACCACCTGGCCCAGGCGGTGAAAGAGTCGATTCCCAGCGCCGTGGGGGCGGGAGTCAGCATCCTCGATTCCAGCGGGCAGAGGACCAGCACGGGTTTCACCGACCCCGTCGTGCAGCAAGCAGACCGTTTCCAGTATGAGCTGGGGCAGGGACCCTGCCTCACGGCCTGGGCCTCTGAGGAGCAGGTGCTTGTCGACGATGTCGCTCTTGATCGCCGGTGGCCCGAGTGGAGCGCGGCGGTCCGGGAGCTCCCCATTCGCTCGGTGGCGAGCGTGCCGCTCATGGTGGAAGGGCACGCCATCGGCGCATTGAAAGCGTACGCAGGAGAACCCGGTGTCTTCACCATCGAGACAACCTCCCTGATGCATATTCTGGTCAGCCCGGCGGCAACGCTCCTGTCCCATATCCAGAGCAGGGAAACCGTTGAGCGCATGAGCGAAGGCCTGCAGACGGCGCTCCATAGCAGGGACCTGATCAACCAGGCCTGCGGAATACTCCTTGAACGGAAAGGCCTCACCTCTGAGCAGGCATTGATGGAGCTGATGAAGACCGCTAGGCAGGAGCGAACCTCCCTTCGCGGCGTCAGCGCTGAGCTGGTGGCCGGAACCACGGCCCGCAACACCTGAGGTTCATCGTGGGCTTTGAAAGCTACGAACCTGAACAGCGCCAGGGTCTCAGCGAGGTCCTGGCGCGAGCGGACATCACCACGGGCGAGCTGTGGCTTCGCTATTTCAGCATCGGCGGTTCCGCCGGAGAGTATGAGGTGGACGCCTACCTGCAGAGCCTGATCTCGTTGCCGAAACTGGAACGCGACCTCCTGGCCATGGCTGCGAACGAATTGTGCGCCGACGGATCCGGTCCGCGCGCTCCCTACTCGGACGAACTGCCGCCGGCGGACGCCCCGCAGGACTGAGAGCGCACGCTACTCTGCCGGCGCTGCGGTACTGGAACGCACAATCATCTCGGTGTGGGCCGTGTGGTTGGAGCGTTCTCCCGACTCGGCGGGGCCGGCGAAGAGCTGAAGCATTCGTTGCACGGCACGGCTTCCCTGCAACGCCGGGTACTGCGCGATGGTGGTCAACCCGAAAACCTCGCCGAGGTCATGTCCGTCAATGCCAATCACCGAGAGGGCATCCGGAACCCTGATTCCCAGTTCCCGTGCGGCAACAATGGCGCCGATCGCCATCTCATCCGAGGCGCAGAAGACGGCGGTGGGACGGTTCCGGGGATACCCGAGCACCTGTTTGGCGCTGGCATATCCACCGGGAATCGTGAAGTCCGCATAGGCAAGCCATGAGGGAAGAATTTCCAGACCGGCAGCTTCCATGGCTACCTCGTAGCCGCGGCGGCGGCCTTCCGAGATATTGAAGTCCCTGGCAGCGTCCTCAGGCCCGCCGATGTAGGCGATCCCGCGGTGTCCCAGACTGATCAGGTGTTCGGTGGCCAACTGGGCAATGGCGAACTCGTTGACGCTGATGGTGTCAGCGCCGGGAAGGGGACCACCGATACCGACAATCGGCTTGCCCACCGCCAGCAGCTGTCCGAGTTCAGTTTCGGACAGCTGCAGGGAAACGGAGATGACGCCGTCGCAGCGTTGGCGCAGCAGGAACTCGGAGAAGACGCGGTCCCGGTGGCCCGCGCCGTCGCTCACGTTATACAGCGTCAGATCATAGCCAGCGTCCAGAAGTGACGCCGCAACGCTGTCCACAATCTGGGAAAAATACCAGCGATTGACTGATGGAACAACGACGCCGACATTGCGGTTCCTGCCCGAGGCAAGTGATGATGCCGAGAAGGACGGCACGAAGTCCAGCTGCTTTGCAGCCTCAAGAACCTTCAACCGTGCCCGCTCGGACACCTGGCCGTTGCCGCTGAGGGCACGGGATACCGTGGCAGTTGAGACGCCGGCGAGCGCTGCAACATCCTTGATGCCAACCACGGTGCCCTCCCTCAGAGCAAAGGACGGGCGCGGTCCTCTTAGTTGAGTTTTATCCATACGCACCGGTTCGGCGCCAGGACGCCCTCTGCACCGGCATCCGCGTGACTCCCTGCGATGACCGTGCCCGATGGTACATAGGCATCAGATTCTCCCATGTTCATGATCACCATGACGTCATTGTTGAGAAACGCGATGATGTCCGTGTCCATGTAATCCGCAGCCCAACTCAGCGAGCCGGCACCGAGACGGAGCTGTTTGCGAAGTGCGAGCGCCGAACGGTACAGGTTGAGGGTGGAATCTGGATCGGACTGCTGGACGTCGCGCGCCAGGGTGTACCAGTCTTCCGGCTGGGGCAGCCATCCGCCGCTGGTGGAGCCGAACCCGTAGTGCGGCTCGTCAGCCCGCCATGGCAGCGGAACCCGGCACCCGTCCCGGCCTACGCGTTCTCCGCCCGTGCGGATGAACGTCGGATCCTGGCGCTGCTCGTCCGGAATCTCCAGGTGGTCCGGTAGCCCGAGTTCCTCACCCTGGTAGAGGTAGACGCCACCAGGGAGTGCCAGCATGGCCAACGACGCCGCCCGTGCACGGTCGAGCCCGACCTCCGGATTGTTTTCGCCTAACCGCGTAGCGTGCCGGGTGACATCGTGGTTGCTCAGGACCCAGGTGGTCGGCGCATCCACGCTGTCGAACGCCTGCAATGAGTCAGTGATGATCCCGCGAAGTTCAGCGGCATTCCAGGGGTGGTTCAGGTAGGCGAAGTTGAAGGCCTGGTGCATCTGGTCGTGGCGGACCCAGTTGACCAGACGGGACAGCGGATCGATGCTGGCTTCCGCACACAGGATGCGGTCGCCGTCGTACTCGGCAAGAACTGACCGCCACCGGCGGTAGATGTCATGGATTTCTTTCTGGCCGAACATCGGCGCAGCGTGGCCCGGGTAGCCGTCGGTGGAGCAGCCATCGGGGCGGCCGTGCCAATCCGGGAGCCCCTCGGCCTTGACCAGGGCGTGCGCAACGTCAACGCGGAAACCGGTGACGTTGCGGTCCAGCCAGAACCGCAGGATCCGCTCGAACTCGGCGTGGACCGCGGGGTTGTCCCAGTTGAAGTCCGGTTGGGAGGAATCGAAGAGGTGCAGGTACCACTGACCGGGCGTGCCGTCGTCGTTCAGCGTGCGCGTCCAGGCCGACCCACCGAAGTGGGACTGCCAGTTGTTCGGCGGGTTGGAGCCGTCATCCCCGGAACCGTCGCGGAAGATGAACATGGCCCGCTCAGCCGAACCGGGACCTGCTGCGAGGGCGGCTGTGAAGAGCGGGTGGTCACTGGAGCAATGGTTGGGCACGAGGTCGACGATCACCTTGATGCCCAGCTCTGCTGCGCGGGCAGTCAGCCCGTCGAAGTCGTCGAGCGTTCCGAACATCGGGTCGACGTCGCAGTAATCGGCGACGTCGTAGCCGCCGTCGCGCTGCGGGGAGGTGTAGAACGGCGAAATCCAGATCGCGTCAATGCTGAGGTCGGCCAGCTGGTGCAGCTCGGCGGTGATCCCGGCGAGGTCCCCCTGGCCGTCGCCGTTCAGGTCCCGAAAAGATCGCGGGTACACCTGGTAGATCACGGACGAGCGCCACCAGGCGTCGTCGTCGTGAGCGGTGTGAAGGGGTTCGTGGAAAGCGGGCGCTACAGACTGCGCGGACACAGCAGGGGCCAGGGAAACAGCGTTGGGCATGAGGAACATGCTAACCCCGGTTGCCGAGAAAATGGAAGCGTTTACATGAATGAGAAGTTACCCCCACTCTTGCGAATGCCGGTATTCCGCAGAAACTGGGCGATCCCAGCCGTGTTGTTGTACAGACTGGCCGTAAGCGCTTACGATGTGTTGTGCCTCACTGGTTCCGTTTCGGATCCGACGTGTTCGGCGCAACCAAACAGGTCTTCCATTTACAACCGCGCTATGCAGCGCAAACCCTCAGTATCGGCTGCCTCGCGGCGCCACAGAAAGGTTCACCAATGAAGGTGCAAACAACCAGACTCCTGAATCGCCGGACGCTGGCCACCGCGGCTTTGTCCGTCGCGATGCTGGCCGTCACTGCCTGCGGTGGCGGATCCACCGACACCGCCGCGGGAGAATCCGCTGCGCCAACCGACCTCGCTGAAGGCGGATCGACCACCCTGACCATGTGGGTGGACGCGGAGCGCGCTCCGGCACTTGAGCAGATCGCCGCCGACTTCAAGGAAGATACCGGCATCTCGATCGACCTTGCGGTGAAGGACTTCGCAGCAGTACGCGATGACTTCATCACCCAGGTGCCTACCGGCAACGGACCAGACCTGATCGTCGGCCCGCATGACTGGATCGGTACCTTTGTGGAGAACGGCGTTGTTGCTCCCATCGAACTGGGAGACAAGGCTGGAGAGTTCCAGGAGTCCGCAATCCAGGCCATGTCCTACGAGGGCAGCCTGTACGGCGTGCCGTACGCAGTCGAGAACATCGCGCTGCTGCGCAACACCGATATGGTCTCCGAGGCTTCCGAGACCTTCGATCAGGTCATCGAGAAGGGCCAGGCAGCGGTTGACGCCGGCGAAGCCGAGTTCCCGTTCCTGGTTGGCCTCGATCCCAAGCAGGCGGATCCGTACCACATGTACCCGTTCCAGACCTCGATGGGCGTTCCTGTCTTCGCTCAGAACGAGGACGGCAGCTACGATCCCTCGAAGCTGATGCTCGGTGAGCCCAACGGCGTTGAGTTCGCGAAGAAGCTTGTTGAGTGGGGTGACACCGGTTCCGGCGTCCTGAACTCCAACATCACCGGAGACATCGCCAAGGAGAAGTTCCTCGCCGGCGAGTCCCCTTACTACCTGACCGGCCCGTGGAACGTTCCTGCTGCACAGGAGGCCGGCATCAACCTGGCCATCGATCCGCTGCCCACCGTGGGTGATGAGCCCGCCCAGCCGTTCATCGGCGTCAACGGCTTCTTCATCTCCTCGCAGAGCTCCAACGCTCTCGCAGCCAACGAGTTTGCAGTGAACTACCTGACCACCGAAGAGGCGCAGGACGCGATGTTCGGCGTCGGCGGCCGTCCCCCGGCACTGACCGCGTCCTTCGACAAGGCAGCGTCAGATCCCGTAGTTGCCGCATTCGGTGAAATCGGCGCCAACGGCGTTCCGATGCCCGCCGTACCCGAGATGCAGGCAGTCTGGGCCGACTGGGGCGCAACCGAACTCGCTCTCATCAAGGGCGCCGTCAAGCCGGAAGAGGCCTGGCCGGCAATGGTGAAGAACATCGAGCAGAAGATCGCTGCCGGATAGCTACA
Organism: Arthrobacter sp. KKT183; assembly: GCF_055657625.1. Taxonomy (NCBI): domain Bacteria; kingdom Bacillati; phylum Actinomycetota; class Actinomycetes; order Micrococcales; family Micrococcaceae; genus Arthrobacter; species Arthrobacter sp. KKT183. Next base: position 2,982,716 of record NZ_CM145770.1, read on the forward strand.
CCCTTTGAAAGCCGTTGTGGGCCGGACAGACCCCGGCCCACAACGGCTTCGCTTTACCTGCATACCTGCCTCATTGCCTTCCACCTGCCCGGCCCGCTTCGCCGAAGTGCCCTCAACGAAAGCTCCGCCGCATGCCCACCACCACTGCCTCCCCCGCCGAGTCCACGAAGCGGTCCCGGACCCTTCGCCCTTCAGATTCCGTTGCCGGTCTCCTCGCAAAGATCATTCTGCTGGGACTCGTTGACGCCTTTGCCGTCTATGTCCTGATTGTCCTGTTTCTGCAGGAAAAGTGGATAGTGCTGGTGCTGGCCGCTGCGGTCACACTACTCATCAACTGGATCTACCTCCGGCGCGGCGGGCTGCCCGCCAAGTACCTGGCCCCGGGAATTTTCTTCCTCCTGCTCTTCCAGGTGTTCGTCATGATCTTCAGCGGCTACGTTGCGTTCACCAACTACGGTGACGGCCACAACAGCACCAAGGAAGACGCCATCTCGTCCATCCAGCTGGCGGCGCAGCAGCGGGTACCGGACTCCCCCGCCTACCGGGTCACCATCGTTGAGCAGGGCGGCGACTTCCACTTCCTCACCACCGATCCCGACGGCGACATCAGCATCGGCAGCACGGAAGAACCGCTCGAAGAAGTTTCCAACGCCGTCACCGACGGCACCGGCAAGGCGACCGAACTCGAGGACTACCGCACCCTGCAGTTCGACGAGATCCTCGCGAACCAGTCCGAGATCCTTGCGCTGACCGTCCCGTTCTCTGAAGATCCCGACGACGGAACCCTGCGCACCAGCGACGGCTCCACTGCGTACGTGTTCAGCCCAACCCTTGTCTACGACGACGCGTCCGACACCTTCACCGACACTGAAACCGGAACGGTCTACTCAGACTCCGGCGAGGGAACCTTTGTCTCTGCGGACGGTCAGCAACTCAACACCGGCTGGAAGATCGACGTCGGCTTTGCGAACTTCGTCAAGGCATTCTCCAATGAGGACATCCGCGGACCCCTCCTGCAGGTGACCCTCTGGACGTTCACCTTTGCGCTGATCTCGGTGCTGTCCACGTTTGCGCTCGGCCTGTTCCTGGCCAACGCTTTCAACCACCCGAACCTTCGCGGCAAGAAGATCTACCGCATCCTGATGATCCTGCCCTACGCGTTTCCCGCCTTCCTTGCCGGCCTCGTCTGGTCCGGTCTGCTCAATCCGGAATTCGGCTACGTCAACAACACGTTCTTCGGCGGCGCGAACATCCCGTGGCTCACGGATCCATTGCTCGCGAAGTTCAGCGTGCTGCTGGTGAACCTGTGGCTCGGATTCCCCTACATGTTCCTGGTGTGCACCGGTGCGCTGCAGTCGCTGCCCGAGGACGTCAACGAAGCCGCACGGCTCGACGGCGCCAGCCCGTGGAAGCTCTTCACCTCCATCAAGCTCCCGCTCCTGCTGGTCTCGGTTGCTCCGCTGCTCATTGCGAGCTTCGCGTTCAACTTCAACAACTTCAACGTGATCTACATGCTTACCGACGGCGGCCCGCGGCTGTCGGACACCACGGTCAACGTGGGCGCAACGGACATCCTGATCACCATGGTGTACGAGGTTGCGTTCGGCAGCGGCGTGGGGCGTGACTACGGCCTCGCAAGCGCGCTGTCCATCATCATCTTCTTCATCGTTGCCGTGATCTCCGTGATCAGCTTCCGGCAGACAAAGTCTCTCGAGGAGATCAACTAATGGCTACCGAAACCCCCACACCGCTCCTCGCTACGCCCAGTCACGGCACGACGACGCCGCCGCCGGAACGCCGCAAACAGTCCTTCGGTGCGTGGTTCCGTGACAAGGGGTGGCGGCATGTGGTCGCGGTCATCACCACGGCGTTTGCGATCTTCCCGCTGCTGTACGTTCTGTCTGCTGCCCTGAACTCCACTGGCACCATGGCCGGTTCCAACGTGCTCTTCAGCCGGATTGACTTCGGCAACTTCGAGGAACTGTTCAGCAATCCCAACCGCCCGTTCGGCAAGTGGTTTATGAACACGCTGGTGATCGGCGTTGTCACCTCGGCGGCAACGGTCTTCCTCGGGGCTTTGGCCGCCTATGCATTCAGCCGCATGCGGTTCAAGGGCCGCCGGGTCAGCCTGCTGTCCCTGCTGGTACTGCAGATGTTTCCGCAGCTGCTTGCCGTCGTCGCAATTTTCCTGCTGCTGAACTTCATCACCGATGTGGTGCCGTGGCTGGGACTGGGCAGCCAGCTAGGGCTGATCATGGTGTACCTCGGCGGCGCGCTCGGTGTGAATACCTACCTGATGTACGGGTTCTTCAACACCATTCCGGCGTCCCTGGACGAGGCGGCGCGGATCGATGGCGCCAGCCACGTTCAGGTATTTTTCACGATCATCCTGCCGCTGGTGACGCCGATCCTGGCCGTCGTCGGGCTGTTGGCGTTTATCGGTCTTAGCAGTGAGTTTGTGATTGCCAGCGTGGTGCTCAATGACCCGGACAGCCAGACCCTCGCCGTTGGCCTGTACTCCTACGTGGGTCAGCAACGGTCCGAGAACTGGGGAGTGTTCGCCGCCGGTGCTGTGCTGGCTGCCCTGCCGGTCATGGCGCTGTTCCTTTACCTGCAGAAGTACATCGTGAACGGGCTCGCGGCCGGATCGGTCAAGGGCTAAGGAACGATGTTCCAGGTTCCGCATCACGACGGATCGGCACTGTATGTGCCGTCCTCCCCCGATCTCGGTGCTGCGGTGCCGGTCCGTCTTCGGGTGCCGCATGCGTTCGGTTCGGTCGAGCGGGTGTTTGTCCGGTCGCTGCGTGATGCGGAGCCACACTATGACGAGGCGGTCCTTCTCGGCACGGACGGTGCGTGGGACTGGTGGGAGGCCTCAGTTCTGCTGGTGAATCCTGTGACGCGGTACCGGTTTCTGCTGGAGGTTGGCGCTTCCGAGGGCTCATCCTGGCACTGGCTGAACGCCGAGGGGTTCTTCACCCGGGATACGCCTGATGTGCACGACTTCCGGATGGTGACCCATGAGCCTGCACCTTCATGGGCGCGGAGCGGCGTGATCTACCAGATCTTCCCGGACCGGTTCGGGCGTTCTACGTCGGCGGCATCCGAAGCTCCGGATTGGGCGGTTCCCTGCGATTGGGATGCTCCGGTTCAGCCAACCGGCCCCGATACGCCGTACCAGTTCTATGGCGGCGACCTCGACGGGATTACGGAGCGGCTCAATCACATCGCCTCGCTCGGCGCCACGGTGGTGTACCTGACGCCGTTCTTTCCGGCGCGTTCCAACCACCGGTACGACGCATCGACGTTCGCCATGGTGGATCCGTTGCTCGGCGGCGATGAGGCGCTGATCCGGCTCGTTTCGGCGGCTCATGAGCGGGGCTTGAAGGTAATTGGTGATCTCACGACCAACCACACGGGAGCTGCGCACGAGTGGTTCCGGACGGCGTCGTCCGATCCTGCCTCCGAGGAGGCCGGTTTCTACTACTTTTCCGAGGACGGCTCCGAGTATGCGTCGTGGTTTGGTGTGCCGAGCCTGCCCAAGCTGAACTGGCTCTCCCCGGCGCTACGGGACCGATTCGTGAGCGGGCCGGGGTCCGTCGTCGCGCGGTTCCTGGAGGCTCCGTTCAAGCTGGACGGGTGGCGGGTCGATGTGGCGAATATGACCGGCCGCCATGGGGACGTGGACCTGAACCATTCGGTGGCTTCTGCCGTGCGGTCGACCATGCGGTCAGTCAATCCAGACACCCTGCTGCTTGCGGAATCGACCAATGATGCAGCGCAGGATTTCGACGGCGACACCTGGCACGGTGCCATGACCTACTCAAACTTCACGAGGCCGCTGTGGCAGTGGCTGGCCGGGTCCTCGGGCGTCAACTTCTTCGGGACTCCCCTGCCCGGTCCCAACCGTATTCCGGCCGAGCAGTTCGTGGAGCTGCATGCAGTGTTTGCGGCGGCATTTCCGTGGCAGGTCCGGACGCAGAACATGATCGCGCTGAACACGCATGACACGGCGCGGGCTTCGACCGTCATGGTTCCTGGTGGACAGCTGATCGGGCTGGGCATTCTGTTTTCAATGCCCGGGATTCCGACGCTCTTTGCCGGTGACGAGTTCGGTCTTGAAGGCATCAACGGTGAGGACTCCCGGACGCCGATGCCGTGGGATTCACTTACGACATCGCATCAGGACCTGTACGACGCCGTTGCTCACCTTGGCAGGTTGCGTCGGGATGTCCCTGCCTTGGCTTTCGGAGGACTGCGGTGGTTGTATGCGCAGGGCGATGTGCTGGTTTACCTCCGTGAGCACGTGTCCGGTTCGGTGTTGGTTGTGGCTTCACGGTCTGGGTTTGACGAGGTTCAGCTTCCGTTGGACCTGATTGGTGTCCCTTTGGACGGTCAGCCTACAGAACTGTGGAGTACGGGCAGTATCTCGGCGGAGTGGGCTGCCGATTCGGTAGGTTTCAGCGGCGACGGGCTCGGGATTGGGCTGTGGCAGTTGCCGGGGGTTGGGTATGGTTTCAGCCCGTGATTCCCAGTACTGCGAGCGCCACCGCTATGGCAGCGAGCACAGCAACAACTACCACCACTCGTCGCGAACCGCGCAGTACTGTGAAGCACACCGCCGCTGGGAGAGCGATGCCGGCGACTGCACCTCCAATCAGCAGAGCTGAGTAGCCCGGACGCATTCCGGTATCCCGGGGAGAGCCCAGCCCTGATGATTCAACGTAGAGGGCGAGAACACAGCCAAGTGTGGCCAGTGCACCGGCGACAGCGAACGCGATACAGGCCCCCGCGACCAGCGGGGACGATCGCTGCTGACCAGGGCTACTTCGGGTAGACCTCATTTCACCCTGCTCGAGTCACACGAGGAGACGGCGCGGCCGTTGTTGAGAGTTCCGCCAAGGCACAGTTGTGTGCTGTCTGTCGACAGACCCAGATCCTGCGTTCGGACATGCACTATCTGGTCGAGCAGACCATCACCGTTGACATCCTCTCCCCGCGCTTGGGTCTCACGCACTTTCGCCTCGCCCGGACCCACCAGGAGGGTTGTCGGCGCGACGGTCATGGCATCGTAGGTAACCGACGACACCAAGGCAATCGGTGTCACTCCCTTCGACCTCAGGTTGATGGGATTGGTGCTGCTGCCCGGCACAACGTCGACTGGTATCCACGCGAGGTCCTGAAAATCGGTTGCGCCGCGATCATCCGTGATCACGAGGGAAACAGTGCGCTCCTCATCAGTATTCAAGGGAATGGTGATCTTTTCGCCCTGAAGCACCTCATCCGTTTCCGCTGTGGAAATGTACCAGTCGAACCCGGTGATGGTTCCGTCGGAGTCACTGGATCCGGAGGCGTCAAGCACGAGCGAATTGCCCTCAACCCGGGGAGTTATGACACCGGTCGGTGCAGCGTTTTTGGGCTCCTGCTGGTGGATGGACAGCGTCACCGGCTCGCCGCCGTCGGGCACGTCAAGGCCGAACAGCTCGACTGTCCACTCTCCGGTCTCGGGGGCGCTCACCTCCACATGCTCGTGGGTGGGACCCGTCTCCCTGGTGGCGCCGGCCGGGTCAGTCGACCTGTCGAAACGCTGCCCTGAAGGGGAGATGAGGGTAAGGGAGACGTCGCTTCCCGGCCACCCGGTAACCAGGCTGATGAATTCCTTCGGCGAATCGACTACGAAGCTGTAGGTCACAGTCTGTTGAGGAAGGACCTCGAAAGTCTCAAAACCACTGTCGTCGAGCTCAGTGAGAACCGCTTCGGAGATGGCCTGCTGTCCCTCAACCGTCGGGTGGATCCGTCCGGCGGACAACAACGGATAGATCCATTCCTCACCGCCGGAACAGAGCTCATGGCCATCGAAGCTTGGGTTGGGATTGGCAAAAAGGAATCCGCTGCGCCGTGCGTTCGTCTCGATGATGCTGTTGAGTTCGTCGATCTTCTCCACCATCCACCGTTGATCGACCTTCTTGATGCCCTCGCAACGGCCGCCGGGCAGGAAGGTACGGTCACCTCCGGAGGCCGGATAGAAGTGCGGGTACCCAACGGCCGCGACAGTCGCCGTTGGAGCCGCGCGCCGGATATCACGGTAGAGGGTGACGTACGGCGTGATATCGGAAGGTGAATCAGTTTGCCCGTCGAGCCGTTCCATCGCTTCGCGCACCGGGGTGAGGACCTTGTCATCCTTGTAGCAGGTGTTGAAGGGAAGCAGTTCCATTCCGAGAAGACACTCAGCCAGAACGTCCCCGAATTTGGCATCATTGCCACCAATGCTCAGAGTGACCAGACCTGTTTCCTCGTTCAGGTGGTCCAGTTGTGGTGACTCACCCCAGGTGTCATTACGCGCACCATAGAAATCCTTCGTCACCGCTCCCTGACATGCGTGGAAGTCCAGAGTCAGGCCCCGCGCTGCGGCAACCAGAGGCGCATATGCCCTGTCTGAACGCTGGCAGTTGTTCGGGCCGCTGTCCTCGAACGTACCCGGGAAATATGGAGCCACGCCGAAACCCGAGGAATAGCTGTCCCCGAGCCCCACGTACCTGGAGTTGTCAGCGACCTCCGCGCCGGGCACGCAATCAGTTGCAACATTTCCTACCGTGCCCATGCGCAGGTTGTCGACGATCACGGCAGAGTCATACGCTCGGTCTCCCTGATCGAAGATAGAAAGGTACAAGCTATGAGGGCCCGGGGTGAGCGGAGTGGCTGCAGTAAGCAGCGGCGTCGCCCCGTCGAATGTTGTGCCGGCAGCCTCCAGCTGGCTCATGGAGGTTGCGCCTGCCGAGTTCACTGTGATGGGGCTACCCGATGGGTCATGAGCGAAATTGTCCGGGGCAATGATCTCAGACCCGGAGGTGGTCCAGGTCGATTCATCAAGTTCAGCGATGAAGGCGTCGTTGTACCTGCTGCCCACATATTCCGGATACTCCTCCGACAGGAAACGAAAATCGATTCCCACCAGGCAATTCACTGTGGACGGGACCTCGAGATCTACCCTGAGGACGGTGACGTCGAAATCTGAGTTCCCTCGGTATGGAGACCCACCCAGGTCCGCGCCGCTGCTGCCGGATGTATTGGGATCGGTGACAATCATCGCGTTTCCGGTGCTCAGCATCGCGGCCATCGGTCCGCTGGTCGGCAGTCCTGCCACACCATCGGAGACCAGCGCAGAGGCCGATGCGCCTGCCCGGGTTTCAAAGGCCGCACCGGTGACCCACGTTATGTCTCCAGCGAGAGCCTTGCCTAAGGCGACGGGATCGTCGCTCAGTTGCACCGTTGGCACCGCCGTCGCGACGGCTGGTCCGAGCAACCCCGTCACCAAGCTGATGCTGGTGGCAGTTCCCAATAACAAGCAGGCGCGCTTACGACGCATATGATCAGTCTCCCCAAAGATAAACAACGCGGCCATTGCGCTGGATGCCTGTGAGGGGGTGCCAGCTCTCGAAGAATATCCGTCGGATCAGGAGAGAACAAGGGTAAAGCCGATCTTGCTCAATTGCGACGTCGGAACTGAACCCAATCGAAGTGGCGAGTGCTCAGCCGGTGATGGTGAGCGGTTCTATCCGCGCCGCGCAGGACACTCGTTGCAGCGGCACGTCAGCCTCGGACACGCGATTATTCCGGCCGGTGTCATCACACCAGTCAACGTTATGCGGGTAAGCCTCAACCGCTGCTTTCCCTGTCGCGGCCTCTTCCGGGACCTCGAACGAATAGCTGAAGCCGCCGGCGTCGTTCATGGGTGCGGTTGTGTCGATAATCTTCCGGCCAAGTGAGTCGGTGACGATTACCTGAATTTCGGCGCTCCCTCCGTAGCGGGGATCGCACTCAGCATCCTGCGCGTGGACCGTCACCGTTTCGCCGATTTCGACGGTTGACGGGCTCACCGAATGTGTGGGCGGCATGCAGGGCGGAGCGCCGGGGCCGAAAGTGCTGCACCCAGTCAGGGCGATACCCGCGCCGATCAAGCCGGCCGCGAGCATCGCCGCTGACCGCCGGGTCAGTGTGTGGTGAGACATTCGGAGTCGCATCCCCATCTGACCATTATGGCGCTGATCCGCCCTATTGCTTCTGCCAGGCTCCGCAGCGTGTGGTGTTGAAGTCCTGCCCTTCGACGAGTATCACCGTGGGACGGCCGCCACCAGGGATGTCGTTCTGCTGTATGTCATCGCCGTTGGTGCCGCTTGTGTAAATCGCCCAGTAGCAGGAAGAACCGACAGCTTCTTTCGTGCGGTACGTTCCCGGCTCTAGGTCGACACCAACCGTCCAGGTCCCCTCAGTGATCGTGTTGGCCGCCTGCTGAACTTCGGCTCCGGAGACCGCTTCCTCACGCTTTTTCACAGCGGCTTCGGCTGCCTTCACCTTCTCCTGCGCCTCCGCGGCTGCGGCTTCGCGTTTCTCAACCTCTGTGCGTTCGCTGTCTACCGCACGCTCACGATCCTTGATGTCCCCGAGCAGTTCTGCGTATTTGCCTCGCACACTCTGGTAATCCTCTTCGAGGCTGCTCAGTGAGGCATCGAGCTCCGTCTTCTCGGAACTCAGGGACACATACTCATCGCTCTGTGTTGGATCCGGCAGGACCGTCCCGAATGCAGCACCGCCGCTGAAGAGGACGACGGCGGCTGCACCAACAGCGATCCACCGTGCCCGTGAGTTGGAGGCAACCCCCTTGGCGCGCGTCGGCGTTTCCCCCGGCGCGGCCGGGGATATGTCCTGGCCATCGTTGGCCGGAGTCTGTTCATCAGGCATGTCTGGTCGTCCTTTCATTGAGTCAGTCGGCGCAGTGCGCTCGTGAGTAGAAGGCCGGCCGCGGGATGGGAAACGCCCCCACCCATCTCCCATCCCGCGACCGGGGTCAGGGCACCCGTGTCCAGGTGGTGGTCTGGAACCGCCCGCACCGTGAACACGGCGGCAGAGCATCGTCAGGATCGTTGAGCGTGATGGTGTGACCGGATTCGTCTCGATAGGAGCCGATGCCCGGCTTCTCTCCAATTGCGTACATGGTGTTCCCCTCCTGTAGCTGTTGGGAGAAACGGTAGGGGTATTTCCTGCCCGCTCATCATGAACACTTGATAACCGCCGTTATCAGCAAGTTGGATAGATAGGTCTCCTCCAGCACGTACACTCAAAACCACCCAGCGTCGCGCCCGGGAAGGAGCAGCGTGAACACCGAAACCCTGGAACAGCGCATCACGCTCTCCGACGTTGCCCGGCTGGCCGGCGTGCAACGTCCGGTCGTTTCCATGTGGCGCAGCCGCAGCAAGGACTCAGCCTTCCCTTTCCCGCCGGTGCGCGGGAACTCCAAGGGGCGTCAAGTTTTCGATGCCGGCGACGTGGTCGACTGGCTCACAGCCACAGGGCGGGGAAACAACTCAAACGCAGTCGACGACGTCGGTGCCTTCACCTTCGCTGCCACCTTCCAAGCCTCTGAAGCGGCAGAGCTACCCGGGTGCACGGCGCTCATTACCCTGCGGGAAGTACTCGGGCACCCGCTCGCGGACATGTCGGCTGCGGACCTCGTGGATGCAGCTGATGAGGTGGATCCGGACGACGCGTTCCTTTTCTCTGAAGTCCAGTTCCTGGAGCGGGCAGGGAGCCTGATCCAAACTGCTGCTTACTGCGACAACCTGGTGCACGCGGCCTACAGCAACACGGCCGCTTTTGAACAGCTGATCCAGGAGAAGCGTCGGTTGAATCTCCGCGAGCAGGCAGCAACTGCCCTGGCTCCAGGTGCTCTTGAACTCCTTGCCTCCTCAGCCCTCGAGCTCGGGAGCCCGGCGGCGGACGGCACCTTGGTTGATCCTTTCGCGAGCGCCGGAGACGTACTCCCCGCCGTCCTTCGACGCGCACCGGAGGCAGCGCCGATCACTGTGCTGAGCCCTCTCTTGGATGATCACGCGGTTCGTCTGGCACACCGGCGGTTGCGGCTGCACGGCGCCGTGCACCGGCCGCTCACCTCTGACCCGCTGGAATTCCCGGAAGGGTCCGTCATAGTGGCGCAGTTCCCCTCCGAGCGCAATCCCTCCATGACGCCGGCTGAGATGCTGGCGAAGGTCGAACTGCTTGTCGATGCCATGGACAACACCAACCGCGCACTGGTGGTCGCGCCGTCGTCGGTGCTGTCCGACTCCCTCCGTCACCGCAGTGAAGACCGTCGGCGCGCCGACATTCTGCGCTCCGGCCGGGTGCGGGCCGCTGTGACGCTTCCCCGGGGGCTGGTGCGGAACAAGCCGCGGCAGCAGTACACGCTCTGGGTTCTCGGGCAGGATCACCATGATGTTCCGCTCGCTGACCGTTGGACGCTGGTGGCCGATCTGACCGCGCACACGCTCGACGACGTCGTCATCCAGGACCTTGTCGGCGACCTTGCCGCGGCGATGGGAAGCCGCCGGGACGTCTTTGCGCACTCCTTCCGGTTTGGGCGGATCGTGCTGACCCGGTCGCTTCTGACCGCACGGGGGTCCTTGACCGGCGCTGCCTTGAGGCCGCGCGGCACAGCGAGCGACCCCGCAGGAGCCCTGGCCCGCATCGATGCCCTTGCCGAGTCGTTGCAGAACGAAGAGTCGCTGCAGGACAATCCCGGGTCGTCTCTGTCACTCACCGCTGCCGTGCGAAGCGGAGGGAAGGAACTGCCGCCGGTTCTTATCGGAGACGCGATCGCAGCCAAGAGTCTGCGGTATTTCCCGGGCAACCGAATCGACGGTGAGCATTTCTCGGGCACCACCGGCGTTCGCTTGCTCGGTGTGCCGGAGCTCCTTGGGGAACTCGAGGACGGAACCCGGCGTATCGGCCAGCTGGAGCTTGCTTCCACCTACCCATCGGCACGCCGGACGGAACCTGGCGACGTCGTGTTCTGTACCTCGCCCCAAAACGCGGCCATGGTGGATGAGGAGGGCGGCGCCGTCGTCGTCTTTCCTGCCCGGGTGCTGCGGATCGACGAAGGCGATCCGGGCGGCCTGGTGCCGGAGCTGGTGGCACATTCCCTCCGCGGCGGGAAGGGGCCGGACTGGCGGAGTCGGGCGGTGCGCCGCGTGTCGGATGCTCAGCGGCAGCAGGTGCGGGCGGTGTTGGGCAGACTGGAGCAGGAGAAGCGTCGGGCGCGAGAGCGGCTGGCCCGGATTGAAGAGTTGGCCGGTCTGGTCCTGGAGACGGACGGCATTGAATTTATGGATATCGAAGAGAGCGGAAGGTAGGGCCCGGTGCCACCGAAGAAGAAGGTCGACGCGACGCCGTCCACCATGAAGGAACTGAAGGACACGCTGTGGAAGGCGGCTGACAAGCTGCGCGGCTCAATGGATGCGTCACAGTACAAGGACGTGATCCTGGGACTGGTGTTCCTGAAGTATGTGTCGGACGCGTTTGAGGAGCGGCGGGGACAGATTGCTGCTGAACTGACGGCCGAGGGTTTTGACGAGTCGCAGATCGCTGACCTGCTCGACGACATCGACGAGTACACCGGCCGTGGCGTCTTCTGGGTGCCGGCCGAGGCGCGCTGGCCGTTCCTGGCCGAGAACGCGAAGGGGCTGCCGGCGTTCGATGGCGCTCCGGCAAAGTCGATCGGACAGCTGATCGATGAGGCGATGGACGCCGTCATGACCGCTAACCCGTCGCTCGCGGCGACGCTGCCGAAGCTGTACAACCGGGACAACGTGGACCATCGCCGGCTAGGTGAACTGCTGGACCTGTTCAACTCGGCGCGGTTCACCGGGCAGGGTGCCACGAAGGCGCGCGACCTGCTGGGCGAGGTGTACGAGTACTTCCTCGAGAAGTTTGCCCGGGCCGAGGGCAAGCGGGGCGGGGAGTTCTACACACCGGCGGGCGTCGTGCGGGTGCTGGTGGAGGTGCTGGAACCGGACCACGGCCGGGTGTATGACCCGTGCTGTGGTTCGGGCGGCATGTTCGTGCAGACGGAGAAGTTCCTGGACTCGCATAACAAGGAGGGCTCCAACATCTCCGTGTACGGGCAGGAGCTGAACGAGCGCACCTGGCGAATGGCGAAGATGAACCTCGCGATCCACGGGCTGAACGGGAATCTGGCGTCGCGGTGGGGTGACACGTTTGCGCGTGACCAGCACCCGGATCTGCAGGCGGACTTCATCATGGCGAACCCGCCGTTCAACATCAAGGACTGGGCGCGGTCGGAGAGTGATCCGCGGTGGAAGTTCGGTGTTCCGCCAACCGGTAACGCGAACTATGCGTGGATTCAGCACATCATTTCGAAGCTGGCGCCGGCCGGCAGTGCGGGCGTGGTGATGGCTAATGGCTCGATGTCGTCGAACTCAGGCGGCGAGGGCGATATCCGGGCGCAGCTGGTCGAGGCCGACCTGGTGTCGTGCATGGTTGCGTTGCCGACGCAGCTGTTCCGTTCGACCGGCATTCCGGTGTGCCTCTGGTTCTTTGCGAAGGACAAGAGCGCCGGTGCGGTTGACCGGTCCGGGCAGGTGCTGTTCATCGACGCCCGGAATCTCGGTCACATGGTCGATAGGGCCGAGCGTGCGCTGTCGGATGAGGACATTGCTCGCATTGCGAATGCGTACCACTCGTGGCGCGGATCGCCGTCCGGTGTTGAGGCGGGGTTGGAGTACGACGACGAACCCGGCTTCTGCAATTCTGTTTCGTTGGCGGAGATCAAGGCAGCGGACTACGCGCTGACCCCTGGTCGGTACGTTGGCGCGGCTGAGGTGGAGGACGATGGCGAACCGATCGAGGAGAAGATCGAGCGGCTGAAGAAGGAGCTGTTTGAGCAGTTCGACGAATCGGAGCGTTTGGCTGCGATTGTGCGGGAGCAGTTGGGGAGGGTTTCGTGACGGCTCTCCGCACAATCGAGGAAGTATGCGCCCAAGTCGTCGATTGCGAGCATAAGACAGCGCCGATTGACCCGGAGGGTGAATACTTTGCTGTTGGCACTCCCGCCATGCGTGGGAACGCAATCAATTACGAAGAGTCCCGGAGGATCTCGAAGGACACGTTCGTCAAGTGGACCCGCAGAATGGCGCCGGAGCATGGCGACCTCTTGTTTGCTCGCGAGGCTCCGGTCGGACCGATAGTGATGATTCCTGACACAGGTAACATCGCGCCGGGTCAACGCACCATGCTATTGAGACCAGACCCCAAGCAGATCGACAGCCGGTTTCTCTACTATCTGCTGACATCACCCAAGCAACAGGAACTACTTCTATCCCAAGCATCCGGTTCCACGGTCGCCCACCTCAATGTTGCGGACGTTCGTGCGTTCGTTCTCCCCCCGTTGCCTTCCGTCGACGAACAACGTGCGATTGCTGAGGTGCTAGGCGCGTTCGATGACAGGATCGCCGCCAACACCAAACTCGCGTCTACTTCCGCAGATCTCGCTGGCCTCATTTACGACACTGCTGTCTCGTCTCGAGGGACGCAACCGATGAGCCATGTACTCACGCCGATTCTAGGCGGGACCCCTCCACGGGCCAACCCTGCCTACTGGGAAGAGGAGTATCTTTGGGCATCCGCTCGGGACGTTACGTCGGCGCCCTTCGGCATGATCGTGGACACCGCCGAAAAGATATCGAACGCTGCAGCGACGACCACCAAGGCAAAGCCTCTTCCCGTCGGGAGTGTCATTCTTACCGCGCGTGGAACAGTAGGTGCAGTAGCCCGGCTAGCGGTCCCGTCGTCGTTCAATCAGTCCTGTTATGGATTCGTACCGGGTGCCTTGCCGCCCGGGATTCTCTACTTCTCAATTCTCAGAGCAACCCAACGAGCCAAGGCGATCGCGCACGGATCAGTATTTGACACCATCACCATGAAAACGTTCGATCACCTTGATATTCCCGTGTTGAGCGAGACCTCGGTCGAGACGTTGGAGTCCAGGATCGGACCGCTTCTGGATGTCGTTTCAGAAGCAGTCAAGGAGAACGCAACGCTCGCTCGTACCCGCGACGCCCTCCTCCCCCAGCTCATGTCCGGCAAGTTGCGAGTGAAGCATGCCGCCGACGTCGTCGGGAGTCTCGTCTGAATCCCTTCCAGCACAGAAACTGCCCGCAGGAGCAGGATCGCCGGTTCGAACCGGCGATCCTGCAGCTGCGGGACGTTTCTGAGTGCGAAGTGGCCGTATATCCAACCCTGGAAGTGTCAGAACCGCGGGATAGCTTCGAAGGATCCACCCCGATCCCTTCGAATGGAGCACCCGATGACCGTCCCTGAGAACAACTCGACCAACACCGCCTCAGAGGTGCCAGCTTCATTCCCTGCCACACCGGCACGATCAACTATGCCGAGTTGGTATCCAGAGCTGCTCGACACGGTCGCCGGTCGCGTATCCGCGGGCCGTAACCGTGCCGTCGCTGCGATCAGCCACGAGCTTGTCTGTAGTTACTGGTCAATCGGGAGGGACCTACTTGAGCGGGAACAGCTTGAGGGCTGGGGAACCAAGGTTGTTACTCGTCTGTCCAGTGATCTGCGCGAGCGCATTCCAGGTGCCAAGGGGTTTTCACCGAGAAACCTGCGATACATGAAAAGCTTCGCCCAAGCATGGCCGGATTTCTCAATGTTGCAACAGGCTGTTGCAACATTGCCCTGGGGCCACAATGTGATCCTTCTCGACAAAATCCGTGATTCCGAGACGCGCCTCTGGTACGCCGGCAAGGCCGTCGAAGAAGGCTGGTCGCGGAACGTCCTTGTCCACCAGATCGAGAGCCGCCTGTACGAGCGCTCCGGTAAGGCTGTCACCAACTTCAAGGCGACCCTGCCGCCGTCGGACTCGGATCTTGCCCAGCAGCTAACAAAGGATCCGTACGTCTTCGACTTCGTCGCGATGACCGATCGGCGAAATGAGTCGGAGCTCCAACACCAACTGGTGCATCACGTTCAAAAGTTCCTGCTGGAGCTGGGCCAGGGTTTCGCCTTCGTAGGCGAACAGGTACGGCTGGTAATTGGGGGCGACGAGTTCTTTGCCGACCTGCTGTTCTACAACTTCAGGGTGCGCTCTTTCGTTGTAATCGAGCTCAAGGCTGGCAAATTCAACCCCAGCTACCTGGGTCAACTCGGCATGTACATGGCCGCCGTCGACGACCTGCTTGCGCACCCCGATGACAAGCCCACGATCGGTCTGCTGCTCTGCAAGGAGAAAAACAACGTGGTAGCGGAGTATGCGCTCCGGGGTTACTCAGCACCGATTGGTGTGGCTGAATGGGAAGCAGAGATCGTGGAGTCGCTTCCTGAAGAGTTCGCCTCGAGCCTGCCAAGCGTCGAACAACTGGAAGCAGAACTGGCCGACGACGGTCCACCAGCATGATCACCAGGGGGAACAGATGACACTGCAGACCAGCTACACCGAAGCCGACTGGGAAGGCCTCACCCTCGAGGTCCTCGCAGAACCGCTCGGTTGGGAACCCAAGGCCGGCGAATACGTCGCCCCCGGCTCCGGTGAACGGGATACCTGGGACGAGTTGCTCATCCGCCCCCGCCTCCTCGACGCGCTCCGCCGTCTCAACCCCGATGTCCCCGCCGAGTACATCAAGCAGGCACTGGCCGACATCGCCTCCCCCAAATCGCAGGACGCCCTCACCGAGAACCACCGCATCCACCGGTTCCTCGTCGAGGGCTACCGGCTCAGCTACATCGACTCCGACGGCACCGAACAGAACCCCACGCTCCGCCTCATCAGCACGGAGCCCACCGACAACAACTGGCTCGCCGTCAACCAAGTCACCCTGCGGCAGGGCGATTACCGCCGCCGCCTCGACGTCGTCCTCTACTGCAATGGCATGCCCGTCAGCATCCTCGAACTGAAGAAGGCCGGCAGCGCCCATGCCGACGTCGGCGGTGCCCACGCCCAGCTTCAGACCTACCTACGCGAATTCCCCATGGCGTTCCGGTTCTGCGTCTTCGCGCTCGTCTCGGACGGGATCATCGCCCGCTACGGCACACCCTTCACCCCGTTCAACCACTTC
The DNA here is from genome assembly GCF_055657625.1 of Arthrobacter sp. KKT183. Taxonomy (NCBI): domain Bacteria; kingdom Bacillati; phylum Actinomycetota; class Actinomycetes; order Micrococcales; family Micrococcaceae; genus Arthrobacter; species Arthrobacter sp. KKT183. The sequence goes on from NZ_CM145770.1 coordinate 2,998,633, forward strand.
TCCCCCTGGAACGTCGACGACGACGGCAATCTCGTCAAAGCCGGACAGATTATCGACGGCGAACCGATGCAGCCGCTCGAAACCGCGCTCCTCGGCCTCTACGAACAGCTGCGCTTCATCCAACTGACGACGTCGTTCACCGCCTTCGATGAGGGATCCGACGGACTCTCCAAACGCATCGCCAAACCGCACCAGTACTTCGCCGTCACCAAAGCCGTTGGCAGCACTGTCCAGGCCGTCGAGAGCAACGGCAAGGCCGGCGTCGTCTGGCACACGCAGGGCTCCGGCAAGTCGATGGAAATGGAGCTCTATGCCAACCAGGTCGGCAGGCATCCGCGGTTGCGGAACCCCACCGTCGTAGTCATCACCGACCGCAATGAACTCGACGGACAGCTGTACGAGACGTTCGCACGCAGCCTGCTCCTGCCCGGCACCCCGCAGCAGATCCGCAAGCGTTCCGAGCTGCGCGAGGAACTGAGCAACCGCACCACCGGCGGCATCTACTTCACCACGCTGCAGAAGTTCGGACGCAGCAAGGACGAGCGCGACGCCGGCCACGACCACCCGCTGCTGTCCGACCGGCGCAACATCATCGTCGTCGTGGACGAGGCCCACCGCAGTCACTACGACGATCTTGACGGCTACGCCCGCCACCTCCGCGACGCCCTGCCCAACGCCACGCTCATCGCCTTCACCGGAACGCCGATCTCCTTCGAGGACCGCAACACCAAGGAGGTCTTCGGCGAGTACATCGACATCTACGACCTCTCCCGCGCAGTGGAGGACGGCGCCACCGTGCCCGTCTACTTCGAGCCGCGGCTGATCAAGGTCAACCTCGCCGAGTCCGTGACGCAGGAGGACCTCAACCTCGCCGCTGACGAGGCAACGCGAGGCCTCGACGATACGGAACGGGCGCGCCTTGAGCAGAGTGTCGCCGTCGTCAATGCGGTGTATGGGGCGCCGGAACGGATCAAGTCGCTCGCCGCGGACCTGGTGGCGCATTGGGAGGACCGGCGGACGCAGATGACCAAGTTCATCGACAAGCCCGGCAAGGCCCTGATCGTCGGGGCCACGCGGGAGATCTGCGCGAACCTGTATTCGGCGATTGTTGCGCTGCGGCCGGACTGGCACTCGGATGACCTCGACAAGGGCCGCATCAAGGTCGTCTACTCGGGCGATGCCACCGACGTTCCGCCCGTCAGCAACCATGTCCGCCGCGACAGCCTCAACGCGTCGATCAAGGAGCGGCTCAAGAACGTCGACGACGAGTTGGAACTGGTGATCGTCAAGGACATGATGCTCACCGGGTACGATTCACCGCCCCTGCACACCCTGTACCTGGACCGGCCGCTGAAGGGTGCGCTGCTGATGCAGACGCTGGCCCGCGTGAACCGCACGTTCCGTGGCAAGCAGGACGGCCTGCTGGTGGCCTACGCTCCCCTGGCGGACAACCTCGCCAAGGCGCTGGCCGAGTACACAGACACCGACCAGGCACAGAAGCCGATCGGCAAGAACATCGACGAGGCGGTGGGCATCGCTACCGACCTCGTCGAGCAGCTGCGAACCCTCCTCGCTGGCTACGACTGGAAAGCAGTCCTGCACCGCGGCGGACCGAAGGCCTTCCTGAATGCAGTCACCGGGGCGGTCAACTACCTGCGCGACACCGGCACGCCCGGCAACAAGCCCGACGACGACGGCGACACGCTCGCTGATCGGTACCGTCGCATTTCGGGACAGTTGGCGCGAGCGTACGCGCTCTGTTCCGGACGGTTGACGGAACTGCGGCCGGAGATCCAGGTGTACGAGGAAATTCGTGTCTGGATGGCGAAATTCGACGCCGAGGACCGGCAGTCTCGCGGCGAACCGATCCCCGCTGATATTCAGCGCATGCTCAGCGAGTTGATTGCGACGGCAACTGCATCCGGTGAGGTGGTGGACATCTATTGGGCGGCGGGAATGCCGAAGCCGTCGCTGGATGATCTGACGCCGGAATTCGTTGCAGCGACGCGGCACGCGCGGAATCCGCAGCTGGCTATTGAGGCGTTGCGCAAGACCCTTATTGAGGAGTCGACGAGTGTTGCGCGCAACAACGTGGTGCGGCAGCGTGCGTTTGCGGAGCGGATTGCCGAGCTGATGAACAAGTACACCAATCAGCAACTGACATCGGCGGAGGTCATCGCGGAGCTGGTCGAGATGGCGAAGGAAGTGGCTGCAGAGTCGAAACGCGGGGAGCGCTTTTCGCCCCCACTGAATGATGACGAACTCGCCTTCTACGATGCCGTCTCGCAGAACGAGTCCGCGGTGCTGGAGCAGGGCGACGATGTGCTCGCGAAGATCGCGCGGGACCTCGTCGAGGTGATGCGCCGCGATGTGCGGACGGACTGGACTGTGCGTGATGATGTCCGGGCCAAGCTGCGGTCTTCGATCAAGCGGCTGTTGGTCAAGAACGGGTATCCGCCGGACAAGCAGCCTGGTGCGATCAAGTTGGTGATGGAGCAGATGGAGTCGATGGCGCCGCGGTTTGCGGAGGCGCGGGGGTAGCGGTTCACAATTTCAGGGCTCAGGAACATCAGGCCCTCAGGTCGAAGGTGCTGCATGATGCGCCGTTCCGCGCCTGATCCACGGTCGTCCTGATCATGGCTGGCGTATGCTAGCGCGCATGGGAATGGTCCCTACGAAGTTCTGGCGTAACCCCTCGGTGACCTCACGGAAGGCTTCCCGGTGAGGGCCTCCGTGCCGGCCGCTGTTCTGGGCCCACTGCTGCTGATCACCGGCTGCACCGGCAACGGCGGCGAAGTGACCGGTCAGACGCAACAGACGCCTTCCGGGTCCGCGAGTTCATCCAGCGCGCCGAGCGCTTCCATTTCACCGAGCCCGTCGAGTTCACCGAGCACGTCGAGCACGTCCCCGGGAGCCGTGGAGTCCGCCCCGGAAGTACCGCCGAGCAGCCCACCGGCTACTCCTAAGTCGCTCACTCCCGAAGAACAGATCGCGCTGAATCAGAACCTGATCGACGCTGCGTGGGAGAACAACGTCGCCGAAGCCAGCCGACTCATCGAGGCCGGTGCTGACGTCAACTACGAGGACGAGACTCAACAGAGCGCATTCCTCATCGCGGCAAGTGAGGGCTACCTCGAGCTGCTGGAGCTGACCTTGAGCAACGGTGCGGACGTCCACGCGCTCGACAGTTTCAACGGCACCGCTCTGATCCGCGCCGCGGAGCGTGGCCACGCGGACGTGGTGCGTAGGCTGCTGGAGACCGATGTGGACGTTAACCACGTCAATAACCTGGGCTGGACCGCATTGAACGAGGCGATTATCTTCGGCGATGGCTCGCCCCGATACGTGGAGACCGTGCAGCTGCTCGTCGACGGCGGTGCCGATGTGAGGTCTCCCTCCCAGGGTGATGGTCTGACGCCTTTGCAGCAAGCCACTTCTCTGGGCTTCGAAGAGGTCGCCGCCGTTCTGCGCACAGCGGTGGAACAGTAGAGCGCAGGCTCGGTCGTCGTCGTTCCTCACACCCGACCGAGGACGTCGATATCCTCCAGGAATTGCCGGTGCACCTCTTCGCTCACGGTGGTCCGCGTGTCCTCGATCGCGTCCAGGTAGTCCTGGGTGGCCGGACCCTTGGTGGTTCCCTCCGTGGCTCCACCGCCACCGTTGCCATAGACCGCTTTCTCAAGCGCCCGTTGGGAAGCGCTCCGCGCGGCGTATTCAATGTCTGCTGGAGTGAAGCCATCGGTGCGCCGCACCAGAAGGGGCACATCGACGTCGTTCACCACTGAGGTAGGAATGAAACGCTGCCACATTGCCTCGCGCGCCTGCTGATCCGGAAGTCCGATGGGGATGACGTAGTCGAAGCGTCCGTGGCGCAGGAACGCGGAGTCCAGGGTGCGGATGAAGTTCGTGGCACAGATGAGGAGCCTGCCAGGCTGTTCACGGAAGGCCGGAATAATCTTCAACAACTCGTTGGTGACGCCCTGCAGCGGAGACGGCGGCTCACCCGACCGATGCGAGGCAATTTCCTCGACCTCATCGATGAAAACGACCGCGTGCTCAAGCTCCGCGACCTCCAGGAACGTTTCTCGCAAGGCTCCCGCGAGTCCCTTGGAATCGGAAGCCAGCCGCGAGGGGAATATCTCCACGAAAGGCCATTCAAGCCGTGAGGAAATTGCTTTCGCGAAAGTCGTCTTGCCGGTGCCCGGCGGACCAAAGAGAACGACGGCGCGTGGAGGCACTACCCCGAATTCGTCAGCCAGATCCGCTTTGGCCAGGGGCAACACCAGGCGCCGCTCCAACAGTTCCTTTTCCTTGCGCATCCCGGAAACGTTCTCCCACAGGCCGCGTGCAAGTACCCTGCCTCCCAGTGAACTCAGCGGTTCGAGCTCCTGCCGCTGAACCGGAATTTTCCGCTCGAGATAGCGCAGGTTCTGTTTCAGGCTGAAACCCCGGGCAAGGAATGCTCCCACCCGAGTTTCAGCTTCCGGCATCAGCGCCGACAGCTTGTTCAACCCGTGCGGAGCCATGCGGGTTTCGACGCCGGCGAGCAGCGCCGTTCCGATTCCGCTGCTGCGGTACTCAGGCAGGACGGCCAGAAAAACGATCCACCCCTGATCATGCGCTGCCCTCCCGACGGCGGCGCCGATCACTTGATCGCCCTCCACCGCGACAACGGCATAATCCTTCTCGCACGATGCCAACACTTCCGAAAGCGCATAGACGGATTCGGCGCTTGCAGCTTTGGCAGACTCCCAGAGGTGCAGTATTCCGTCCAGATCGGTGGTGTGAAAGTCGCGGACTCGCCACTTGGTCATGATGCACCTTCCTTGGTGGAGGCAACGCGTACCTATACTCTCCAGCACGATGACGCCATCTGTTGGTGAAATCTCGAAGATGAAGTCGTCTTTCTTCGCGAGCTGACCATGACGGGCGATTAGGGGGCCTTGGACCGGGCACAGCCTGCCCGCCGGTCGTTCAGACTACTCTTGACGCCGAACTTGCCGCCGGGCGACCATAAAGCATCATTTCTCCTGGGTCTCCTTATTGATGGCGGTCATTCATGTCCTGGGACTTTCTCCAAACGCACTGGAGCTCTCGCCTGGCCGGGCCCTCCGCTCTGGCCGGCGGAGCCTTGGGCTCACTCGCGATAGTCCTCCACTCCCTCCAACCGAGCGGCTGCGTCGGAAGTGAGTGCGGCGCTCAATCGATGCGGACTGCGTCAGGTCTTGTCACCGGCCTTGGTTCTGTTGCGGCCATCCTCGTTCTCATTGGGATCATTGGGTTGACCTTCAGGGCACGTCTATCCGGACGTCCGCCGAGGCTCATGCACATCGGGCTGGGATCCGCCGCCCTGGGCTTTCTGGTGCTGCTTGCAGCGGTCTTTCTCCAGGCCGCGTTCTTCGATGGTGACTTTTCCGGCATGCCCTACTTCGTCGTCGTCGGCATGGTGGCGCTCATTATCGGGTTTGTGCTGATCGGCATCTTCATCCTCCGCTCAGGAGTGCTACCGCGGTGGATCGGCGTCTTCCTTGTGGTGAGCAGCGCACTGCTGCTGGTGGCAAACGAACAGACCTCAGCAGTCCTGTTTGCCGTTCCGTTCCAGCTCGCGATTGCGTCGGCAGGCTACGTCATGTGGACGGCAGACAGGCGGGAACGTAAGTCTTCGCATCCCGGATCGCTGCGTGTGAAAGCACGGTGAAGGGCGGCTTCTTCCGGCTCTTTAGGCATCGATCCAAAAATGTCAGAGCCGGATGATTAGCTGTTTTGTATGGGAATCGCGATGTGGGAGACGCTCGAGGAAGCCGATGGGCTGACTCGCGAAGAAGCGTACGAGCGCGTTCTCGATGCCGCCTACGCTGAGGCGGACCAGCGCTGGTGGGACCTGCCTCCCGGCCAGTCCTTTGCGCTGGACTGGGACGATGAATTCGACGACGGCGAATCCGAGGCGCGTTCCCGCGCTGCGGTGGACTCAGCATCGGCGTACCAACTGGTTGGCCGGTTACAGAACATTCGGTCGTCAGAGTCCCGGCGGTCGCGGACCATCGCTGACAGTCTCGACCTACTCCGGGCAGCACAGCGGTTGGCGTCCTGGGCGGCGGCCAGGCAAGCCGTCCTGATCGCTGATGTCTTCGACCATATGCGCGCACTTGACGGCACCGCTTTGGGGAAGCCCGGAGAGGGCGGTACCTCTCCGGATCTGAGCTTCACCATGGCGGCTGAGGAAATCGCCCCGTTGCTGCGGGTGCCGGGCAGGGCAGCACAACGGATGCTTGGCGAAGCGCTGCGCTTGAGGGAAGACCTACCGGGAACGTGGGAGGCGCTTGACGACGGCACCATCAGCCCCACTCAGGCGCAGGTCATCGTTCAGGAATCGCAATGCATTCCGGCAGAGGCCACGGCCGGGTTTGAGGATGCGGTCCTGGAAACGGCCGGCGCGCTGACGCGCCCCAAGCTCGTCCGGCGCTGCAGGCAGCTCCGCGAGAAACTGCATCCCGAGTCGATCATCGAACGGAAAACCCGTGAGGTGAAAGATCGCCGCGTTGCAGTGGAGCCTGAGCAGGACGGTATGGCCTGGCTCAGCACCTATCTTCCCGCGGAGCAGGCACACGGGATCTTCAACCGGGTGGACGCCGCGGCCCGCTCCTTGCAGGGTCCCGACGAGGGCCGGACTCTGTCACAGTTGCGTGCGGATGTTTTCGCTGATGTCCTGACCCATACTTGCGCCGGAGACCCGAAGAAGGGCACAGGCTTCCGCGGTGTAGGAGCCACGGTTTTTGTCACCGTTCCCGTGATGACACTGCTCGGTCACACTCGCGCTGACTGGCAGAATTCTTCCGCCGCACGTGGCGCCGAGTTCGATGAAAGCGCGGCGGTGGAGTTACCAGCTAGCGGTGCGGAGGCTGTTGCGCAAGGCGGCGAGGGCGCCGCCCCGGATCTCGAGGGCTGTGAGAACGGCTACCTCGATGGATACGGGCCCATTGACCCCGAAACGGCCAGGAACCTCGCAGCGCACGCACCGAGCTTCACCAGAATCCTCGTCCACCCTGAAACGGGCGCGGTGCTCAGCGTCGGCAGGGACCGATACCGGCCACCGAAACACCTTCAGGATTGGGTGAGGATCAAAAACCCAACCTGTATTCATCCGGGGTGCAACCGGTCGTCGTGGTCCTGCGAAATCGATCACCTCATCCCCTGGGCACACGGCGGGCAAACGTCGCTGACTAATCTCGGGCCTCGGTGTAAACGACACCACATGATGAAGACCGAGGGCCTCTGGTCTATCGGGCAGGACGACTCCGGCACACCCAACGTCACGTCGCTGGGTGGTGAGACCTACGTCGAACCACCCGAACTACCGCCACCGTTCTAGCGGAGTAGCAGCGCGTTCCGTGCCGGGATAAGCAACCGCCGTCGCTCCCGCCACCCTTCCAGCGATCTCCTGTGCGCTAGGTGATTTTCGGCGCCTCGACGTCATCAACACGGGATTCTTCTTTCAGTTCCCGCACCTCCGACTTGAAGATCCGCAGGGATTGGCCAACGCTGCGAGCCAGTCCGGGCAACTTGGGCGCACCGAACAGCACGATGGCAATGACGATAATGATCAGAATGTGCCAGCCTTCAGGCCTCATGGCAACTCCTTGTTGTTTGATTGGGTTGAGACGCCCGGGGTGGTGGCCACTTCAATGAGCCACCACCCCGGGCGTCACCTCTATTCCTTGCCGGACATCGCTACTTCTTGCCGGAAACCACTACTCGATCCCAGCCGAGGTACTCCCCGGTCGAATCGGTCAGAGCAATCGGGTGAGCGCCCGGACGCGCAACATCCGACACAGTGAACGTCACCTTCCCTGCCTCATCAGCCAGGAACCAACCCAACGGCCGGGGACCCTGATGAACGAAATACCAGGCATCGGCTTCGGGAACAGTCAGGCTGATTCCTTCCCAATACGCGACCGGTCCGCGGGGAGCGTCAAAGTCCCGGAGCCAATCCTGCTGAAGAAGCGGTGCTTCCGGCGCAAACGTCGGCTCAGGTTCCGTGAGCTGCAGCGGATGGGCAGCGAGCGTCGCCGTCACCGTTGCGCTCAGCACACCGTTGGAAGCACCGACGACGGCGGCAGCCTCCTCCACCTGTCCCTCACCAACCTGCTGCTCAGTCAGGGCAAACGTGCGCGTGAACGTAGCACTCGCACCTTCCGCCAGCTCGGCAACCCCACCGTCCCAGCCGTCCAGAACAACGTCTGTCAAGCGCACGTTTCCAGTGTTCGTCACCGTCACGGTCTGGACCACACCATCGCCAACGCTGTCGATACGGTTTCCATCTGCATCTGAGGTCTCCGTCGACACCCCAGACACTGACAACTGCGGGTTGCGCTCCTTCAGGTCCAGCTCACCGCCATCGATCGTCAGTTCTTTCGACGGGAAGCCGGACGCACTCAACGTCCAAGTGGTCAGCGGGACAAAGAAGCCATCCGCTGCTTCCTGCTCCGTGACCGTGTGCTTCGGTGTGGAGCAGGTGTAATCATTCCCGGCAGGCAGCACCAGGAATCGGCAGTTGCCCGGGCCCGGCGGCACAAACGGAGCGAAATTGCCCGACGATGGCACTGTGGCTTCGGTAACGAGTCCGGTGTTCGTCACATGGAACGAGTAAGGAACCTGCTCTCCGACCGTGTACGGGTTGGCCGCCAGATCGCGGCTCGGATCGGTCCGCGACCCAACGATGTCAGCCGCGAGCGCCTTCGCCTTGCCCGTTGAGTTGAGGAACACCGCCTGCCCCGTGAAGCTCACCGACTTCGTCAGCGCTGAGTTCGTCGTGGAGGTGGAGTCGAAGGTGGCCGTAGGAATGAAGTATCCGCGGTCAACGTCCTCCTGGGTCACCGTATGCTTCGCGGTGGTGCAGTTGTAAGCTCCACCGGCAGGCAGGTTCCGATAGCGGCAGTTGGGGGTACCCGTGGGCAGGAATCCGACGTCGAAAGTTCCGGCAGTGGGGACCGCGTTGGTGGTCACCGTTGCCGTACTCGTCACGCGGAAGGTGTAGGCCACCTGGTCTCCCACCGCATACGGAGTGGTATCTAAATTCCGGTTGGTATCTGCGAGTGATCCCGTGATGGTCAGACCGACCGCATCTGCTGCGGCTTTGAAGGACCGGCGGGATTCTCCGCCCTGGGCTGATGTGAAGACAGCGTCCAGCGTCGAAGCTGCGGAAGGGTTGCTGCCGGCCGTCAGCGGCACGGAGATCGTCGCCGAGTCGCCCGGTGCGATGGACGGCACATTCACCACAGGAGCAGCCCAGCCCTCAGGCGTGCTGATCGTGACCTCACCGGACACGGCAGTCCGCTCCTGATTGGTGATCGTCACCGGAACGTCGGTCGACTGACCGGCAGCGAGCTTCACGTCGGGAACGGACAGCGGAGCACACACGTAGTTCAGCCACGCGTCGTCGAACTTCGAGAAGGTGATGCCGTTGGTGTAGCTGGACTCGTACAGCAGGCCAATCTGACCCTCTTCCAACCGCTCAAGTGTGGAATACGCCGAGAAGCCGGAACGGACGCTGCGGACGGAGGGCCAGGTCTCGCCGTCGTCACAGGACACCCGGACAGAAACGTTGCTGCGGGAGCTTTGGCTGTTGGAGTTGGAGAAGATCAGCTTCTTTGCCTCGGGTGAACCCTGGGGTGCATCCGGAAAGAGCCTTGTGATTGAGGCGTTATTGGTCGGGTCCGGCAGCTCGAGATCCTGCGTCACCGGTCCATAGCTGTGCCCGCCGTCCGTGGAGATGGCGACTTTCCGGTACCCACCGTTGCCGCTGTCCCTCGAATTCATCATCACGCGGCCGTCAGACAGTTCGACGGTCTTGTTCTCATCCATTCGGGTGCCGACGTTCTCGCCCTTGTGCCAGGTGAGACCGTGATCGTCCGAGTACACGCTGTACGCCTGGATGGTCCGGGTCCCGTCAGCCTGCAGAACATCCCCCGCGTACTGCTGGACCAGCCTGCCCGCATATTCACCATATTTGAGCTGAATGCCCTGGCCGGAGGTGGCGAAGTTGCTGCGGATGTCTCCCGGCACGGGATCGGACGGGTTGCTGCCGGGCTTGGTGACCTCAGTGATGAGGCGCGGCTCAGACCAGGTGATGCCGCCGTCGTCGGATTCACTCACTGCTGAGCTGATGACGCTCCTGTTGGCATCATCGTTACCGAAGGTGCTGCCATGGAAGCCCTGGTCCTTGGAATAGACGAAGAAGTTGAACACCTTTCCGGTCTCTTCATCCACTACGTAACTGGGATCGCTGTAACCGAATCTGGGCGTCTGCTCACCTGATGAGGTGACCGACCCTGCTGCGATGACCTCTACTGGTCCCCAGGTGGCGCCCCCGTCCGTGCTTCTGCGCTGCACGATCGAGTTGGGATTGGGGGCGTCGGCAGCGTTGAACGGGCGTCCGTCCCACGACGCGAGAACCACCCCATTGCCCAGATAAGCGAGGGCCGGGATGCGGTAGGAGGCAAAGGGGCTGATGAGTTCAGCGCCGAGGTTCACCTCGCTGAAGGAACCTGGAGCATCGCCCGGGGATTTTGCGGGAACCGGCGCGGCAACCGCCGGTGCGCCCGTGGAAACGAGTGCGGCGGCAACCAGGATACTCACGGCTGCGCGCCTACCGGGAAATTGGCAGAATGTGTTTTTCAAGAGAGCCTTCCTAACTTCTTCGTCAGTGGTTCGGTGGACATACGATGTCCTACCTCCTCGGAGTGAAACGTGTCCCTTTCCTTTGATGTGGCATTGGTTCGGTGGCTGTAACGAGATACGGCGGTAATCAGGACTGCTGATGGAGAATGCGGACCAGCGCACGATTGCGGTCAGCCATCGCCTGTCGGCTGACGCTGGCTTCAGGAGAAACAAGCTCGAATCCGTGGTAGGCGCCCGGGTACAGGTGAAGTTCGGTGGGCACCCCGGCCTGCAGCAGGCGGGACGCGTACTCGACGTCTTCATCCCGGAAGAGGTCCAGCTCCCCCACCTGGATCATTGCGGGAGGCAGGCCGGCCAGATCCGCAGCCTGAGCCGGGGCGGCGTAGGGACTTCCACTGGCAGAACCAGCCGAGGAACCAAGCAGGCACTGCCAGGCAAAAGCGTTCCGCTCCCGGCTCCAGGTGGGGATGCCTGCAAACTCGCGGCTGGACGGGGAGATCTGGGCGTCGTCGAGCATGGGATACATCAAGTACTGGAACGCGAGCTGCGGACCGCCCCGATCCCGCGCCGCCAGGGCGACTGAAGCTGCGATCCCTCCACCTGCGCTGGATCCGCCGATTGCCAACCGCTGCGGATCAATCCGCAGTTCCGCCGAATGCGCCACAGCCCACTCAAGTCCGGCATACGAATCTTCAACCGGAACCGGGTGCGGATATTCGGGTGCGAGCCGGTATTCGACGGCGATCACCACACAACCAGTGGCTTCGGCAAGCGCGGTGCAGTACGGCTGATCAGCCCGCAGGCTCCCGCTGATCATTCCGCCGCCGTGAATCCAGTAGATGGCAGCGAACGGCCCCCCACCGGGCGGCGTGTAACTCCACAGCGGGACGGGTCCATCGTGCTTGAGCAGCATCACGGACGTGGCGGACTGATCGAATGCCGGAACCAACTCCGCGGCACGGCAACGGAATCGAACCAACTCCTCGACGGTTGTGGGCGGGGGCAGGGCTTTAGAGTACGCCAATCCTCCAAGCAGCTCCGGATCAACACGTGCCTGGAAGGTCCGTTCACAAACCTGTTCCTGATGCTGACCGAGTCCGTGATCACGGTCGCGCAACGTATCCGTCACGGCGCTTCCACCGCGTTCACAAACCATCCCGTAATGCTCGCCGGGTGCGTGATGGCAGTTCCGACGACGACGGCGAACGCCCCCGCCTGCATCGCCTGCCGTGCCTGGTCCGGCGTCGAGATGCGCCCCTCGGCAATGATCGGCCGGCCAAGATCGGCCGCGGATAGCTGCTCGAGGAGTTCAAGGTCCGGACCGACGGTCTTCTCGCGTTCGCCGGTGTACCCCGCGAGCGTGGTTCCAATGAGATCCGCTCCCGCAGCAACCGCAGCCAACGCATCATCGAGGGATCCGCAATCCGCCATAACCAGTGCATCTGATTCTGCGCGCAGCCCGTCAATCGTCTGCTGGAGCGTCAACGCGTCAGGCCGGTGCCGCCGGGTTCCGTCAAGGGCCACAACGTGAGCACCCGCCTTCGCGCAGGCCAGAGCGTGCCGGAGAGTGGGAGTGATGAAGACGCCGTCGTGTCCGTCTTTCCACAGTCCGATAACCGGAACCTCCACCGCCTCGCGGGTCTGCTCAATATCGGCGAGTCCCTGTACCCGAACAGCGGCAGCACCACCGATCACGGCCGACTGGGCCACCTGAGACATGGTGTGGGGATCCCGCATCGGCTCGCCGGGGTAGGCCTGGCAGGAGACAATCAAGCGGCCGCGTAGGCTTTCCAGGTTGATCATGAGGCCACCTTCACGGGGTCGAGGGTCAGTGCCAGCCGGGCAGCGCCAAGGACAGCGGCGTCCGAGGCCGGGTTCGCCGGAACGATCCGCAAGTCAGCCAGCGCCGGAAGCAGCTCAGCGGATGCGGCGCGGGTCATCGCGTCCCACCACAGCGGCCCGGCACCGGCCACTCCGCCGCTGACCACCACCACCTCCGGGTCAAGGATGTTCGCGAGTCCGCCGATAGCCTGTCCACAGGCGGCGGCTGCCCTGCTCACTACGAGAAGCGCTGCTTGGTCACCCGCAGCGGCCCTGGCGAAGACGGCCTGCGTGTCGGAAGCGGCGTTGTCCGGCGGCACCACCCGGTTGTAGGAATGGAGGATCGCCGGACCGGAGGCAATCGCCTCGACGTGCCCCGCGCCGCCGCACGAGCATGGCAAGGCAACAGCGCTGCCGGAAGCGAACTCGTAGGCATACGGCGACGCAAAATGACCGACATGACCTGCAGCAAACCGCACACCCTGCTGCGGAACACCGTCGACGACGAAGCTACCGCCCACACCGGTGCCGACGGCCACCAACAGCACACTCGAGCTTCCCGCAGCAGCCCCTGCCCAGGATTCCCCCAATGCGTGGGCGTGGACATCGTTGATCGCGGTACAGGCCAGACCGGTGCGTGCCTGAAGCCCGTCGGTCAACCGGGTTCCTGCCCAGCCGCTGATTGCATCGGTTGCAGAGACCACGATCCCGCGCTCCCCGTCGATGACGCCTGCCGATCCGATGCCGATCGCATCGGCGACGATCCCCGCAGCTTCCGCCCGCCTCATCAATCGAAGCACGAGGGTAGCGGTGGCATCGAGAATCGCCTCGGCGCCGTCCCGGGCGGCAGTAGGGATTCGGCTCGCACACAGCACGCGGCCGTCTTCGCTGACGACGCCGGCCGCCGTCTTGGTGCCGCCCAGATCGATTCCGATGACGTACCGCATGGTCTAGAGCAGGCCGTTCCGTTCGAGGATGACCCGGATGTCCGCGGTTTCGCTGTCGTTGAGCGCAACCATGGGCGCCGACATGGCGTTGGAATCAATGACGCCCATGAGCATAAGGGCCGTCTTGAAGGCGCCGAGGCCGCCCGCACCGGGAGAAACCCGCCCGGGGGTCGGCGTGTAGACAATGGAGAAGACATCAGCGAGCCGGTCCTGCTCAGCGGCCGCAGCCGCGAAATCACCGGATGTACCCGCAGCGTACAACCGTGCGTAGCCTGCCGGATCCACGTTGCCGAGACCCGGAACCACACCCTGTGCACCGCCGAGCAGCGCACCGTCCACCACCACTTCGTGGCCGGTGAAGATGTCGAAGTCCGGGATGTCCCTGGCCGCAATGAGCAGCTGCCGGAAGGACACATCATCGCCGGATGAGTCCTTCACACCCGCAATGACACCTTCGCGTCCGAGGCGCACCAGCAGGTCCGTCGGCAGCTTGTAGTGGGTGCGCACAGGGACGTCATACGCGAAGATCGGGACGTCGAGCGCAGCGTGCACCGCCCGGAAGTGCGTTTCGGTCTCATTGGCATCGGAGATCGCGTAGTACTGGGACGTCACGACCAGCGCATCGGCGCCGAGCTCAACCATGCGGCGGCCCTCATCGATGACCCGGTTGGTGGTTTGCTCATTGGCTCCCACGATCAGCGGAACCTGCCCTGTATTCACTCCCCCGATGGTGCTGACGACGACGGCGCGCTCACTGTCGGTCAGATAAGGCACCTCCGCGGAGGAGCCGAGAACGAACAGTCCGTTCACACCGCCGTCGAGCAAGTGCTTGGTCAGCCGTTCAAGGGAAGCGACATCAATAGCGCCGTCGGCGGACCGGGGGGTGACCACGGGCGGGATGACGCCATGGAAGCGGGAAGTAGGCGCGATTGCCACGATATTTCTCCAGAGGTAGGTGTGCTGTGAGCTGGGTGCTCAGATGTGGAGCAGGCTGGGCGCTGCGCCCAGGAGTTTCTTGGTGTAGTCATTGGCTGGATGGTCGAAGATCTGCGTTGCCTTGCCCTCTTCGACGATCTTGCCGAAGTACATGACGCAGATCCGGTCAGAGACGTAGCGGACGGTCTGGATGTCATGCGAGATGAACACCATGCCGAGGTTCAGTTCGCGCTTCAGGTCGGAGAGCAGGTTGAGGACCTGGGCGCGGACGGAGACGTCGAGTGCGGACGTGGGTTCGTCCGCCACGATCACCGAGGGTTCCAGCGCTAGCGCACGGGCGATCGCCACGCGCTGCCGCTGACCGCCGGAGACCTGGCTGGGAATCACCTCGGCAGCTGACTGCGGAAGGCCCACCACGCTGAGCAGTTCCCGCACCTTGGCAAGCCGGCTCTGCTCGCTGCCGATGCCGTGGATCTGCAGGGGATCGAGCAGGATATCCTGGATGGTCATGCGCGAGTTCAGGGCTGTGGACGGATCCTGGAAGACCACTGAGACGTCACGGCCGAACTGCTTCCGGGCAGCATCCTTGCGGCTCTTGACCGGCTTGCCATGGAACAGCATCTGGCCCGCAGTGGGTTCCTGAAGCCCGACCAGCACCGAAGCCAGCGTGGACTTTCCGCACCCGGATTCACCGACAATGCCCACGGTTTCGCCGCGGCGCACAGTGAAATTGACCCCGTCCACCGCCTTGACGATATTGGGACGGAAAAGACTGCCCGTCCTCGAGCGGTGGTAGACCTTGACATCCTTCAGTTCCAGGACCGGCACCGTGTCGTTGCTGTTCATCGTGCACCTTCCGGGGAGGTGGCGGCGGAGGCTTTCACCAGGCCGTCGTCGTCGTCCGTGGTCTCTTGACCGCCCTGCGGCGCGTCAGAGGTGAGATGGCTTGCCCAGTAGTGCTCACCGTTGCCTACGCGGGTGAACTCGAGCACCTGGTTGGGATCGGCGTCCGGGCGCAGCGAGCGCTCGGCGAACCGGTCGCCCGCAGCGAACTCGCGGGGCGAGGGGACGGTGCCTTGAATCTGGTGCAGCCGTTCCGCATCAGCCTCGATGGAGAGCACCGCGCCCAGCAGGCCGCGCGTGTATTCGTGGTGCGGATTGCGCAGGAGCTCGGTTGTTTCAGCTGATTCCACCACCTGGCCGGCGTACATGACCGTGATGCGATGTGCCAGGGAGGCAACAAGGGCGAGGTCGTGGCTGACGAAGACCATCGCAAACCCCAACTGCTCGCGGAGGTCATTGAGGAGATCCACCACCTGCTTCTGCACGGTCACGTCCAGGGCAGTTGTGGGCTCATCCGCCACGACGATCCGCGGCGAACGGGACAGCGCCATGGCAATCAGTACCCGCTGGCGCTGGCCGCCCGAAAGTTCATGCGGGTAACTCTTCAACGTGCGGTCAGGATCCAGCTTCACCAGTTCCAGCAGCTCCCTCGGCGTCTTTCGGCCGTTGCGTTTGGTCAGCTGGGTGAGCTGGTCCTTGATCTGCATGGACGGATTCAGCGAGCTCAGTGCGTCCTGGTAGACCATGGCGATCTGTTCGCCGCGCAGTCCCCGGTACAGGCCCGTCCGTTCCTTCGGGTTGTTGGTCAGCAATTCCTTGCCGTTGAACCTGATGGAACCGCTCAGCTCCGCCGACGGCGGCAGCAGGCCCATGATGGCCAGTGACGTAATCGACTTGCCGCATCCGGATTCACCGACAAGGCCCATGGTCTCGCCCTCGCGGACCGTGAAATTCACCCGGTCCACTATCGCTGTATCTCCGTACCGCCCGGGGAAGCGGATGGAAAGGTCTTTCACTTCAAGGATTACGGGAGCATCGGCGGGTACCTGAGGCAGCCGGTCTGTGCGGCTGCTCTCCACGCGGGACAGCAGCTTGAGTTCCTCCGCGAGCGCCGCGAGTGAACCGGGTTTGTGGATGGCTGCGCCCGGCGTCGCTGCCTTCTCGAAGGCGGCGCCGTCGTCGTCGTTCTGTTCCCGGCGGCCGACGCCGGTCTGGACTTCTTCCGCGTCCAGGACCGAAGGCTGCGCCACCGTTGCCCGGGCCGTCTCGCTGAGCTGGGCTGCCTTCACAGGCTCTTCCTTCACGGGCGCCGCCTTGCGCAGCTTCGGGTTGACCATGGCGTCGGTCAGCCCTTCCGCGAGGATATTCAGGGCCAGCACCGTCAGCAGGATGGTGATACCGCCGAAGGTGGTGGGCCACCAGGCTCCACTGAACACCACGTTGCGGCCGTCGGACATCACGTTGCCCCAGGAGGCTGCGGGCTGCTGGACACCGGCGCCGAGGAAGGACAGCGATGCCTCGAGGATGATCGCGTCGGCAACCATCACCGTAGCGAAGACCAGCACCGGGGCCGCGGTGTTGCGGACAATGTGCTTGAAGAGGATGTAGAAGCGGCCCGCTCCCAGGACCCGCTCGGCACGGACGTAGTCCTCGCCGTACTGGGCCAGCACGTTGGCACGAACCACGCGCGCCAGCTGCGGGGTGTAGACGATGGCGATCGCCAGAATGATGACCGGCACCGTTGAGCCGAAGATGTTGTTCGAGTGATCCTTCAGCGCAAAGAGCAGAGCGGCGGCCAGCGCGATGCCGGGGAACGCCATCAGGACGTCCATGACCCGCATGATGCCTTCGTTCGCCCACTTGCGGGATGTGGCTGCCAGTGCGCCCAGCAGGGCACCCATAATGATCGCGAGCAACACGGCACCGAGGCCGATGGCGATGGAGACCCGCGCACCGTAGAGGATGCGGGACAGGACATCGTAGCTGGAGCCGTCGGTGCCGAAGAGGTGAGGTCCTCCCGGCGGAAGTACTGGCGCGATCGACTCGTTCTCCCCGTACGGCGCCACCATGGGGCCAATGATGGCCACGAGAATGATGAAGCTGAGGAAGCCAAGCGCAATCTTTGAGCTGAGAGGCAGCGCCTGGAAGCGGGCCCCGGAGGTGCTCAGGCGGGTAGCCAGTCCGTTTCGCATGGTTATACCGTCCGGATTCGCGGGTTGATGAGCAGGTATAGGACGTCAACCAAGATGTTGACGATCACAAAGACGACGGCGATTGTCAGCACCGCGCCCTGCACAAGGTTGGTGTCGGAGGTGGTCAGGCCGGTGACGATCAGATCGCCCATCCCGTTGAGGCTGAAGATCTTTTCAATCACGACGGCGCCGCCCAGCAGGTAGCCCACGCGCAGACCCAGCACGGTCACCGGGGTGACCAGCGCGTTGCGCAGGACATTGCGCGCCACGACGGTGCGGTAGGGCACGCCGTTGCCGATCGCGGTGCGCACATAATCCCGGTCCAGTTCCTCCACCATCGAGGTGCGGACCACGCGGATCAGCGACGCGGAGACGGGAATGCCGAGTGCAAGCGCCGGCAGCGCCATGGCGTAGAGCCAGCCGACGAAGCCGTACTGGTCAGCCCACGCAAGCCCGCCCGTTGGGAAGATTGATCCTTCCGGCAGAGCGAACCACTGGATCAGCAGGATCGCAAGCCAGAACGACGGCGTTGCTATCGCTGCAATGGAAAAGATGCGAATGACCTGGTCCGGCCACTTGTCCCGGTACAGGGCTCCGAGAACGCCGAGGACAAGCGAGAGGACGACGGCGAGGAGCACTCCCAGGAGCGTCAGCTGAAGGGTGACGGGGAAGGCAGCAGCAATCTTGGTTGCCACCGACTCTTCCGGCGGGTTGGTGACGCCGAAGTCCAGCCGCAGGATGCCGGCCAGGTAGCGGAAAAACTGGACGATGAGGGGGTCGTTAAGTCCGCGTTCTTCCCGCCAGGCGAACTTCATCTCTTCGGTCGCCTCGGGTCCGAGGACTGCGGTTGCGCGGTCCGCCGGCACCACCGACAAGACGACAAACACCATGATGGTAACGCCCAGCAGCATGAAGGGCAGGGCTGCCAGCCTTCGCCCCAGGAGGCGGATTAACGTGGTCACTTAGAGAACTCCAAACCTTTCGCAGGAAACGGCGGGACTGCCCGGATGGGGCAGTCCCACCGTCGCGCGGACTAGCTGCGGCCGACTCCAAGGAAGGAGAGACCCGTGGTCGGAAGAGGCTCGAAATCGACCAGCGCTTCACTGTCCCACGCAGTGGGCAGCTGGCGGTGGAAGATCGGATACAGCGGTGCTTCTTCAGCGACGATGTCGATGATTTCTCCGTGAATAGCCTTCGCGTCCTCCGCGGCGAGCTGGGCCGCTTCATCCAACTTGGCCTGGATCTCCTTGTACTCAGCTGTCTCGTGCCAGGCGGCGCGGTTCTTCATCCAGGCGTCGCCGCGGTAGAACCAGCTCAGGAGGATGTCGCCGTCGTTCCCGAAGACGGAGGGGTCACCGGGTGCGCAGAGTATATCGAAGTTTCCACCGTTCACCTTCTCCGGTGAGTACACGGCCGCGGACTGCAGAATCTCCAGCGTAGTGTTCACGCCGATGGCGTCCCAGGCTTCCTTGATCAGCGGCACAACCTTCGTTACCCAGCCGGTGTCGGTCGAGGTCAGCGTGACGGACAGATTCTCCACACCTGCATCCTGCAGCAACGACTTGGCTTTCCCGGCGTCGAAGTTGTAGATCGTGGAGGCTTCCTTATAGGACGGGTGGCCTTCCTGGAAGTAAGAGGTCGCAGGGGTTGCGTTCCCCAGAAGGGCTTTGGAGATGATGTCTTCGGTGTCGAGCGCATAGTGCAGTGCCTGCCGGACCCGCTTGTCGCCGAACGGCTCCTTGGCCGTATTGAACAGCAGGAAAAGGAGCCCGAATGACTGAACGGATTCAACCTCGACCTTGCTCTTCAGCTGGTCGACGTCGAGGTAGGGAACGTCTTCGATGGCCTGGGTGCGGGACGGGATAGAGGCTACGCGGGCGGCTGGGTCAGCGATGAGCAGCCAGGTCATGTCCTCGACGCGGGCTGGGTACTTGCCGTTGTAGTCGGCGAACTTCTTGAAGACAATCTTGTCTTCCTTGACTGCGGACACCAGGCTGAACGGACCGGTGCCGATGGGCGCGAGGTCGAAGCCTTCCGGATCCGCTTCGACAGCGGCCTTGGGCACAATCTTGACGACCGAGATACGGGGGCCGAAGCCGGGGAATGCATACTTCAGTTTGAACTCGACGGTCTTTTCATCGACAGCGGTCACCGTGTCAATGAACGGAATGAATCCTGCGTACAGCGACGCGTTCTCCGGGTCGAGGACACGCTCGAAGGAGAAGACTACGTCCTCCGCCGTCACCGGCTCCCCGTTGTGGAAGGTGGCGCCATCGCGGAGGGTCACGCGGTACGTGGTGTCATCAACCATCTCCGGGTCCGCTGCGGCAAGTGCCAGGTAGGGCTCCCGGGTAGCCGGGTGGAGTTCCACCAGGCCCTCGAAGACGTGCAGGTTTGCCGCGAGCGGCGTTGCACCTGTGGCCAGCATGGGGTCGAACCCGGTGGACAGCTGGTAGGAGATACCGGCTTCGATGGACCCTGCTGCAGCCTCGCCTCCTTCTGCCGGAGCCGGGCTGCCGCCGGGGCTGCAGGCCGAGATCGAACCGGCAAACGCGGCTGCGGCACCCATGACGCCGGCCAGTTTCAGGAAGTTGCGGCGGCTGGAATCCTTCAGCAGCCCCGGGGTTTCAAAAGTGTTGCTCATCTATGTGCCTCACCATTTCAAGATTGGTTATCGGATGTAGGATGTCCGATGCTATGCCGAGAACTGTAAGACGCATCACATGGCTTGGTCAAGTTCGAATAATGTGAGTAGAAGTGGGACTGTGCAAAGAGGTGGGACATCCGATAACCTAACCGCGGATGAACTCCACTGACGGGCCGTGTACGGCGATGGTCGTTCCGGGGTCTTGACCACCGCCGCCCGCTGACTCTAGGAGAAATTATGAGCGTCGATCTTCCGCAACGCCAAGCGCGCTTCAGCGCGCAGGCCCGGCTCCGTGCACTACAGGCCGAGATCATGGACCTGATTCTTGAGCGTGAATTGGAGTCCGGCGATCCCCTCCCCACCGAAAGTGAGCTGTCTGCCGAGCTCGGGATCGGACGCAACACGCTGCGGGAGTCCCTCAAAGTGCTCCAGGCGCTGGGCGTCGTCGAAATCCGCCACGGTTTCGGCATGTTCGTGGCCCCCAGCAATTTCGATGCCCTGACGGACGGACTGACGTTCCGCGGCCGTCTCTCCCTCCGGCACGAGGGCAAGGAAGCCATCCAACTCGTCGACGTGCGGCAGGCGCTGGAATCGGGGCTGATCGGTGACGCAATGGATGTGATGACTCCGGACCATCGACAAGCCATCGAACAGACTGTGCAGCGGATGGAAGCTGCAGCACAGCGAGGCGAAGGTTTCGCTGATATTGACGAGGAATTCCACCGTCAACTGTTCGAACCGCTCAGCAACGAACTTCTCTCCAACCTCATGTCGGTCTTCTGGAAGGTCTACCGGAAGATCCATGCCGAGGTGGGCGGCGATACGGCCAACCTGATGGAAACCGCCGCCATCCACCGGGATATCTTCTCCGCCGTGCAGTCGGGCGACAAAGCGCTGGCATCTGAACGGTTGAAGCGCCACTTCGATGGCATCCGGGACCAGTTGGCGAAGCTCACCGCGCACTGAACGCCACGGGGCGGTGAAGCGCAGCGGCGCTGAACGTCACCGGGCGCAGAAGCGCAGCGTCACCCGCGTTGGAACTTCACACCCGCCGAAACCGCAGCGTCACCAACTGGAAGGGTCGCAGCGAGAGAGCAACACCGCCGTCGTCGGTGGTTTGGACGCAGTCCGCCGAAACCGGCCGCTCCAACAGGTCCGTGGCAATCACGGAGGAATACTCAAAGCCGGCCGAAAGCACCACCGAAGCCCGCCCTCCGAACGCCTCATACAGCCGCACCACAACATCACCGCTCCGGTCCTCGGCCAGCTTCACTGCCTCCACCACCACTGCTGGGTTGGAGACCGTCAGGACCGGCTCAACAGTTGAAGACCCCACGCCGGCCACCGTACGCACCGGCAGATTCAACCGATAGCCCTCCGCAACCGCCTCAGCGATTCCGGACGACGGCCGCAGCGAAAACTCGAAGGTATGCGCTCCCTGGTCAGCCTGCGGGTCCGGAAACAGCGGCCCCCGCAACAGCGACGCACGAAGCAGCGTGTGGGGAACACCGGACGGCGACTCCGCCCGGGTGACGTCATAGCCGTACGTCGAATCATTCGCCAGCGACACCCCAAACTCGGGCTCCCCCACGTGGACCCAGCGGTGCGCCACCGTCTCAAACCGCGCAGCATCCCAGGACGTGTTCGTGGCCGTCGGTCGCTGGATATGCCCGAACTGGATCTCCGACGCCGCACGATCAGCCAGCACATCCACCGGGAACGCGAGTTTGAGGAGCTTTTGCTGCTCATGCCAGTCAACCTCGATCGACAGGTTCACCGCGGTGCCGTCAGCACTCAACGAAATCCGCTGAACCAGCCGCGACTTCCCGAACACCCGCTCCACCCGCAACACGGAACCGACCGCATCAACGGACGCCGCCTCGGTCAGCTCGGTGACATTGAACTTGTAATGCTCATCGATATCCCAGGCGTCCCACTGATTCGGCGTATCCCGGAACAGCTGGAACACGTTGGCGCTCGTGCCCGCGGGGATGACTTCCCGCCCGCCGGACGCACTCAAGCCGTCAACCACCAAGGAGGTGAACAACCCGTTCTCATCAACCGTCAGCCGCAGGGATTCGCTTTCCAACACCCACGAGGACCCCTCGCGTGCCGGTTCATAAACAGCCGACGACGACGGCGCCGCACCTCCCAGTGCAGGCACACCCTCCACACGATAGGGGCCGGCATTCAGGGCGGCTGTCGCTGATCCGTCGCCCAGCAGCGCCTCCAACGACGCGCCGATCAGCGACTCCAGCGAAGCCGTAACCGCCGCATAGTTCCGCTCGGCCTCCTCATGGACCCAGGCAATCGAGGATCCCGGCAGGATGTCATGGAACTGCTGCAACAGCACCGTATGCCAGGCGGTTTCCAGCTCGTCATACGGGTACTCGAACCCCGATCGCACGGCAGCAATCGTGCACCACAGCTCCGTCTCACGCAGCAGGTGTTCACAGCGACGGTTGCCTCGCTTGGTCCGCGCCTGCGAGGTGTACGTGCCGCGGTGGAACTCAAGGTACAGCTCACCGGACCATACCGGTGCATCCGGATACTCGGCGGCTGCCTCCGAGAAGAACCGTGCAGGAGAAGACAGCGTCACAGTCGGCGACCCCTCGAGGGAAGCGGCGCGGGCAGCAGCGGCGAGCATCTCCCGGGTGGGTCCGCCACCGCCGTCGCCCCAGCCGAACGGGACCAGCGAGGTGTTGGCGGCGCCCTTCTCCCGGTAGTTCCGCTGGGCGCGGGCAAGATCGGGTCCGCTGAGATCCGAGTTGTAGGTGTCCACCGGCGGGAAGTGCGTGAAGACCCTCGTGCCGTCAATGCCCTCCCAGTTGAAGGACGAATGCGGGAACAGGTTCGTCTCGTTCCACGAGATCTTCTGGGTGAGGAAGTACTCCGACCCCGCCGCCCGGACAATCTGCGGCAGTGCAGCCGAGTACCCGAAGGAATCCGGCAACCACACCTCCAGCGGCTCCACGCCGAAGTTCTCGAGGAAGAAGCGCTTACCGGCAACAAACTGCCGCGCAAGCGCCTCGCCGCCCGGCATATTGGTATCCGACTCCACCCACATGCCGCCGGCCGGCGCGAACTGCCCGGACCGGACCTTCTCCGCGACCCGCTCGAACAGTTCCGGATAGGACGATTTGAGCCACGCGTACTGCTGCGCCGACGAAGCAGCAAACACAAAGTCCGGATTGCGGTCCATCAGCTCAAGCACGTTGGAGAACGTCCGGGCCACCTTGCGCACTGTCTCCCGGACCGGCCAGAGCCAGGCGCTGTCGATATGCGCATGGCCCACCGCGTGCAGCCGGTGCGCACTCGCGTGCGCAGGCGCAGCCAGCACCGCAGCCAGACACGCGCGGCCCGCCGATGCTGTCCCGGAGATATCCGTTGGGTCGACGGCGTTGACGGCCTTCTCCAGTGCGCGCAGGATCTCGTGCCGGCGCGGCAGGTCAAAGGGCAGCTCATGCATGAGTCCGTTCAGCGTCCAGACATCCTGGCCCAACTCCCACGCCTCGCGGTCGAACAGCGCCACCTCCGCGCGGCGGAACGTGTACAGCGGATCCGAACCCGCAGTGGACAGCGAGCCCAACGGAGTGGGCTGGTAATCGAACCCGTCAATGACATTGGGGTTGGACGCCGCCTCAACATAGAACTCGACGGCGGTGCCCGGCGCCGCGTCCAGCGGAACCCACATGTTCAGCGGCTCCAGTGCCTTGATCACCCGCCCGTCCGGTGCATACACCAGCCCCTCGGCCTGGAAGCCCGGCATGATCGTGGAGAATCCGAGGTCAATCACGGCCTCAAGCTGGTGCCCGGAAGTGACAGACCACTCCTCCGGCACGGTCGCGTTGAAGCGGAACCAGGTGGTTCCCCACGGTCGCCCCCACATGGAGCCCACAACGAACGGCTCGAACTGCTCGGCGACGACGGAAGAGAACGGCACCGGTTCCCCCGGCGCCTGCCAGGCGGAAATCTCGAGCGGCACGGAGACCGGCCAGACCGCAGGGGTCAGCCGCTCGGCAAGGAATCGGGCGATTCGCGCCTCGACGAGAAGTCGATTGTCATGCATGAAGCTAACCTTTCAGGGCGCCGGACATGGCAAAGGAGCCACCGAACACACGCGAAACGAGGATGTACAGGACAATCACGGGCAGTGCATAGAGGATCGAGAATGCGGCCAGCTGCCCGTACGCGACCGTCCCGAACTGCCCGAAGAACCGGAAAATACTTACCGCTGCGGGCTGGTTTTCCTGCGAGAACAGCAGGATGAACGGCACAAAAAAGTTCCCCCACGCCTGAATGAACACGAAGATGAACACGACGCCGAGTCCCGGCCGCATCAGCGGCACCACAATGTGCCACAGCGCTTTCATGGCGGACGCGCCATCTACCCACGCCGCTTCCTCGAGTGACACCGGCACTGAATCCATGAAGTTCTTGGTCATCCAGATGGCCATCGGCAGGGACGTCGCGGCGAGGAAAAACGTGGTCGCGGCGAGTGAATCCAGCAGGTTCAGCTGCACAAACAGGCTGTACACCGGAACCATGATCGCCGTAATCGGCAGGCAGGTGCCAAACAGCACGGTGTAGAGGAACGGTCGGTTGAACCGGGTGTTGAAGCGGGACAGCGGGTAGGCGGCCAACACTGCGGCAATCACGGTCAGCGCCGCCGATCCACCGGACAGGATGAAGCTGTTCCACAGCGGCACAAACGTCTGTTCCGGCGTCAGAATGGCGGTGAAATTGGCCAGCGAGAAGGACGCCGGCAGGGCAGTCTCGTACGTCGCTTCAGCATCGAAGGACGCCAGCACCAGCCAGCTCAGCGGCACCACGAAACACAGGGCGATCACGGCCAGAACAACACTGGCGCTCCAGCTGGGCGCCCCGCGGCGCAGGCTGCGGGCACCCTGGCGGACGCTGCGGGACCGCTGCGAATCCGGGGGCGCCGCCGTCGTCGTCGTACTGGAAACCGGCCCGCTCATGAGGGTTTCCTCTCGCGCAGCAGGCGGATGTACGCGAGGGAGAACGCGGCGCCGATGATCAGCATGACCACCGCGATCGCCGTGCCGTAGCCGATGTCGCTGTAACGGAAGGCTTCCTCGTACGCCATGATCGGCAGGGTGGTGCTCCGGTTGGTGGGCCCGCCGGCGGTCATCACGTAGATCAACGTGAACACGGCGAGGGTCTGCAGCGTAATCAGCATCAGGTTGGTGGCGATGCTGCGCCGAATCATCGGAACCGTGACGAAGACCAGCGTCTTGGCCCCGCCCGCCCCGTCGATTTCCGCAGCCTCGGTGATCTCCTTCGGCACGTCATTGAGCGCCGCCTGGTAGACCATCATCGAGAACGCGGTCCCCCGCCAGATGTTGGCGAGAATGATCGCGAGCATCGGGTGCTCAAAGAGCCAGTCCACTGCCGGCAAGCCCGCAAAGCCGGTGATTTGATTCAGCGTCCCGTCCCGGAAAAAGAACGCGTACGCAACAAAAGCTGCCACAATTTCCGGCAGCACCCACGCTGCCACCACACATACGCCGACGACGGCGGCAACCGCCTTGTGCGCCCGCTGCATGAGCAGCGCGAGGCCGAGTCCGAGGAAGTTCTGCCCGATCACCGCCGACACCAGCACAAAGACAACGGTGAGCAGCAGTGACTGCGGAAAGAGCGGGTCCGCAAAGAGGGTGGTGTAGTTCTCCAGGCCGATCCACTCGGGGTTCTTCGCGTTGGGGCCGGTCAGGGCGGCGTTGGTGAAGGACCCGTAGAAGGACCAGACGATCGGCCCGGCCAGGAAGATCCCGATGAGGATGATCGCCGGCGCGAGGGGTATGAGCTTCAACGCCGATGCCAGGGAGCGGGAGGCCCGTCCGTTACGCTCCCGCTCCTGGCTGTTGTTCCCGCTGCCGCCGCGGCGCGCGGCGCCGGAGGACGAACCGCGGGAAGTGACCGTGGAGGAGATGGCTACTCCTCGACGACGTTCTCTTCGCCGACGATCGCCGTCAAGGCCTCGTCGTACGTTGCAGCCGCTTCTTCGGGAGTGGCTCCGCCGGTGATGACGGCTTCGGTGGCTTCCTGCACCGCCGTCGAAATCTCGGCATAGTTGGAGGTTGCAGGCCGGTAGTTCGTAACATCAAGCACCGCCGAGACATCCGCCACGAACGGGTTCGCGTCAAGGTACTCGGGCGCTTCGGCGATATCCGTACGCACAGCAATCTGCGAGCTGTCCACCGTGTACTGCAGCAGGTTTTCCTGGCTCATGGCGGTGGTGAGGAACTCGAAGGCCAGGTCCGGATTCTCCGCACCCGCACCGACGGCCAGCGTCCAGCCGCCGGACATGCTCGTGGCTCCGGGCTCCTGACCGTTCTGCGTGGGGAACGGCGCAACGCCCATGACGTCCGCGTACTCCGGCCACTCGAACATGCCGCCTTCCTGCCAGAACGACGGCGCATAGGAACCTTCCACCGTGGCTGCCATCTGGTTTTCCGGCAGCATGGTGCCGAGGACTACCTGCCACACGTTGGGATCGAGGGCCTCGGCCGGGGTAACGGCGTATTCCTCGTCATAGAGAGTCTTCAGGAACGCCAGCGAATCGACGAAGCCCTGGGATCCGGCAATCCACTTCGATGACTCGTCATCATAGAGACCGCCGCTTTCAGTGCCGTAGAGCAGCTCGTAGAAGCTCTGCATGACGGTGCCCTCACCGGTGCCCGTTCCCGCGTACATGCTGAACGGCCGTGAATCAGGCTGCGCTTCCTTGACGGTACGTGCCATTTCGAGGAGGTCGTCCCATGATTCGGGCTGCCAGGGAACCTCGATCCCGGCGTCCTGGAGCACCTGCTTGTTGTACCAGATGACCCGGGTGTCGGTGCCAAGCGGCACCGCGTAGGTGCCGCCGTCGTCCGCCTTTCCTGCTTCTTTTGCGCGCTCGTTGAAGGCGTCCCACTCATCCCAACCGGCTAGGTGTTCGTCGAGATTGAGCAGATACCCGGCCTCAACGTCGGAGCGGAGGCGGAAGGTGTCCTCATAGAAGACGTCCGGAGCGGTATCCGGCGAGCGCTGCGAGAGCGCAAGGCGGGTGTTGTAGTCCTCATCGGTGCCCTCGACCGGCTCAAGTTCCACGGTGACGCCCTCATTGGCGGCCTCGAACTGTTCCTTGGTCGTCTGCATGAGGGTGTCCAGCGGAGAGGCCTCGCCGGCCTTCTGGTAGATGATCCGCAGGGTGTTGTCCGCGGCCTCCTCCTCTCCGCCGCCGCCTGCGCAGCCGCTGAGGACGAGGAGCGCGGCGACTGCCGCTGCTGGGAGGGTTCGAGAGGCGCCGCGCATGGTTTCTCCTTTGAAACTTAGGCATCGGGAGACTTCCGATACCGGAAATAGTACATCGAGTGGATTTAACCCACAATCCCCCGGTTGAATGAGC
Organism: Arthrobacter sp. KKT183; assembly: GCF_055657625.1. Lineage (NCBI taxonomy): Bacteria > Bacillati > Actinomycetota > Actinomycetes > Micrococcales > Micrococcaceae > Arthrobacter > Arthrobacter sp. KKT183. The sequence continues at coordinate 3,026,107 of NZ_CM145770.1, forward strand.
AGGACATGCCCTCCATGGCCAACCATTCAGGGCGTGTCCTGCCAAATCAACGGTGGTGGAAACCAGCCTAGAGCCTGCCGCCTACAGTTCCGCGAGCAATCACGGTGCGAATCCCCCGAGTGAGCTTGCGGCGCTGCGCATGGCACATGCGCTGGACCGACTACCCCGGACGGTAGCAAAAACCGGGCGTAGCAGTGAGGTTAGCTACAGGATTGCGGCTCACCATTCGGCAGTTCTGTTCCTGCGATGCGCCAACCGGTTCCGTCCCAGATCATGGTGTAGTCAATGAGCCAGTTGGAGCAGGTCTGGCCATCCACAGGTGCGTGCTCGGCACTCTGCTGGGTCTGCAGCGCAACCTTAGTGACTATGGAGTCGCCGACGCCGGTTACTTCAAGCACGTCAAGATCTGTCCAATAAGAGGAGCCGAGGTCTTGGCTCCATTCGGTGACGCTACCGAAAATTGCTTGCAGTTCCGGGGAGAACTGCTCGAAGGCCGCTTCGTAGGCACCCCGGTTGATTCCTTGGCCATGTAGCAGCAAGGCTTGACCTATATTGTTCGCCTGATCATGGTTTGAGTTGACGGTCATGGGGAAGGTCCCGGAGTTCGGGGCCGGTGCAACCCCGCAATCCACCGGCGCCATCTGCACCCCTCGGGTCCGCCACTCCTCCACTGCTTCGGCTACTCTAGGCGCGGTTACGGCATATCCGGCTGATTGTTGGTTGGGGTTGTACGCGCTGACCACGCCTGTGACCGAACCATCCTGTCCGAGCAGCGGACCGCCACTATTTCCTGGATTCACAGCCGCATCAGTTCTAATCATGTCGCCGATGAACCCGACCCCGAAGTTGATGTCCCTGTCGAGCCCACTCACAACTCCGAGCGTTAACGTGAGTGATTCGCCGCCCGGGTAGCCCAGGGTTGCCACCTCGGTCCCGATGCTGGGTTCGGTCGGTTGGAATGCGAACTGGTGCCCGCTGACTGCAGTTTCCGTCCTCACCAAGGCCAGGTCCGCTAGAGCGTTGAAGCCCAGGACGACGCCGCGGACTGAGGTCGATCCGTCAAAAGAGACAGTTATGGCCGAAGCTTGGTCGACCACGTGCGCCGCGGTAACCACCAGATCTGGGGCAATGAGGAATCCAGTGCCTGTTGAGCTGCTCTCACAGCCGGTGACGCTCAGTTGCCCCACCCCAGACTGCACTTCGTCCACCACTTCAGGCCATGTCATCGGCTCAGGAGCTGACGACGTCGAAGCAGGCAAAGAAGCGGGCGCCGTCGGGCTCGGAGGAGCCGGCGTACTTGGCTCCGCGGGCGGCGGTGACGAAGATATCGGTGGAGGAGCCGGTTCGCTCGTCGGCGAGGACGCATCAAGTACGCTACATCCCGTGAGTAGCAACCCAAGTAGAGACGAACCTATTACGGTGCTGATAAATGGTCGAGCGACCACCTGCCCATTCATCAGACTGAACACACGCTTGTTGTCTCCCGTGCACCGAGAGCGCTCTGTCTGGACATCCTGGACTCCTCAAACTCGTGGGTAGGAAACCATTTCAGTCGTCCTACCTCGCCGTAGCAGTTCGCTAAGCCTTACCACCGCTTCACTGGGAAAAGGTTGCAGGAGCGGGAAGGGCCGGGTATCTGAGCCCTCCCGCAAAGTGCTGCGCCGACCCTCACCAACCCAGGGCAACACAGCTACAGTTCCGCGAGCAACTCCTTCATCTCCTCGATTTCCGCCTCCTGCGTTTCGACGATGTCTTCGGCGAGCGCAATGGCCTCAGGGTTCTCGCCGTTCTCGATTTCCTCCTGTGCCATGTCCACGGCTCCGTTGTGGTGAGCGGTCATGGACTCGAGGAACATGCGCGCTGCCTCCTCGCCCTGGGCGACCTCAAGCTCACCCATCTGGTCCTCGCTCAGCATGCCGTCCATGCCGTCCTCGCCGTCAGCAGATTCCATGTGGTGGCCCTCAACCGGCTCTCCCCAGGCATCGAGCCAGCCTGTCATCGTCTCGATCTCGGGCGCCTGGGCGTCCTTGACCTGGGTGGCCAGCTCGGTGATCTCGGGGCTGAGGCCGTCCTTGGCGAGAACGACGTCACTCATCTGAACCGCCTGCTCATGGTGGGGAATCATCATCTGCGCGAACATGACGTCGGCGTCGTTATGCTCCCCGGACACCTCACTGCCGGATGAGCCGGCTGCCGATTCACCCGGATCGGCAGCCCCACAGCCGGCAAGCATGACGACGGCGGCAACACCGAGCGCTGAAAGGGATAGGTAACGCTTCATGATGGTCTGATCCTTCTGGTTCATTGGGTGATGCGGTCTGGGTTGAGGTCGATCCTGCGCAGCAGCTGCGCATTCAGCGCAACCACAATGGTGGAGACGCTCATCAGCACGGCCCCGGCCGCGGGCGAGAGCACGATGCCCGCAAAGGCGAGCACTCCCGCAGCCAGCGGAACGGCGAGGACGTTGTAGCCGGTGGCCCAGACGAGGTTCTGAATCATTTTCCGGTAGCTGGCCCGGGACAGGTCGATCATCGCCAGCACCGAGCGGGGATCATTTCCCGCCAGCACGACGCCGGCAGATTCCATTGCGACGTCGGTGCCCGCACCGATCGCAATCCCCACTTCCGAACGGGCCAGCGCAGGAGCGTCATTCACGCCGTCGCCGACCATGGCCACCTTGAGCCCGCGTGACTGCAGCTCGGCTACCTTGGAGTCTTTATCCTGCGGCAGCACGTCAGCGAAGACCTCATCGATGCCCAACTCGGCACCGACGGCCTCAGCCACCTGGCGCGCGTCTCCGGTGATCATTGCAACCTTGACTCCGCGATCCTGCAGCGCCTTCACGGCCGCCCAGGACTCATCCCGTACCCGATCCTCAAGCCGGAGCGCACCAATGATGGCACCGTCCCGGACCACGTGCAGCACCGAAGCGCCGCGGCCCATCCATTCCTGGACGGCGCCGCTCAGGTCCGGCGGCGTATCGAGGGAGAGTTCCCGGAGCAGGTTGGGGCCGCCGACAGCGATCTGGGAACCGTTGACTTCCGCCTGCACTCCCCGTCCCGTCATTGACGAGAACCCGGCGCCGCGGAAACCGAAGGCTACGGCGTCAGGATTGTCCGCCGCCGCCTGCACAATGGCACGGGCCACCGGGTGCTCGCTGTCGGATTCGGCAGCGCCTGCCAGGGCCAGCAGTTCGGCCTCTGCAACACCGCCGGTGGCGGCGGCAGCGGTCACCGCGTGACGGCCTTCAGTGAGCGTGCCCGTCTTGTCGAACAGCACGACGTCGATGGTCCGCATCCGCTCCAGCGCCATCCGGTTCTTGATCAGTACACCGCTCTTGGCCGCGCGCTCCGTGGAGATGGCAATGACCAGCGGAATCGCCAGGCCGAGGGCGTGCGGGCAGGCGATCACCAGCACGGTCACGGTCCGGATCACCGCGTCATCCGGGCTGCCGAGCAGCAGCCAGGCGATGAACGTGAGGATGCCCGCGATCAGCGCGAAGTAGAACAGCAGCGCCGCCGCACGGTCCGCGAGTGCCTGCGCCTTGGAGGAGGACGCCTGCGCCTCTGCGACCAGGCGCTGGATCCCGGCCAGGGTGGTGTCCGCTCCGGCAGCGGTGACGCGCACCCGCACGGCGTTGTCCGTTGCGACTGTGCCGGCAACCACCATCTCGCCGGCAGCGCGGGAGACGGTGCGGGACTCACCGGTGATCATCGACTCATCGAACTCGGCGGCGCCGTCGACGATGTCGCCGTCGGCCGGAACGCGGGCACCGGAGCGGACCAGGACTATATCGCCGTTAGCGAGCGAGCTGACCGGCACAGTTTCGATACCGGCGTCGGTCACTTTGTCCGCCTCATCCGGCAGGAGTGCTGCCAGAGCGTCGAGGGCGCCGGCGGCTGAGCCGAGGGCACGCATTTCCATCCAGTGCCCCAGCAGCATGATCACCACCAGCAGAGCGAGTTCCCACCAGAAATCGAGGTTGAAGTTACCGATCCCAAGCGTGGTGATCCAGGACGCGATGAAGGCAACGCTGATGGCCATGGCAATCAGCAGCATCATGCCGGGCTGACGGGACTTCAGCTCGGAAATGCCACCCTTGAGGAACGGTGCGCCGCCGTAAAAGAAGATGACCGTGCCCAGGATCGGCGAAATCCATAGGGCGCCAGGGAAGTCAGGGAGCGTGTAGCCGACGATCTCGGCGAACATGTGGCTGAACAGGACAACGGGAACGGCCAGGATCAGGCTGATCCAGAACCGGTTCTTGAACATAGCGGTGGAGTGCCCGGCATGCTGGCCATGCGTATGCACTTCGGAATCGGCGTGGGAGGAATGGTCGAGGTGTTCCGGCGTTTCATGGTCCGCGACCTGCGCACCCGCGTGACCTGAAGTCTGGTGTTTCATGATGATTCCCTTCGGCCCTCGAGAAAAGCCTTCCGAGGGACCTGGAAAGTCAGGCGTTGATGGAGGAATGTTTGGCCTGTCGCTGCACACGAACCGAACGTGGCGACGGCCGCATCGAATGACCTTCAAGGAGTATGCGGCCCGGTAAGCGGGCTCGGACTTTCTGACTCCGGTACCAGTAAACTATACCCCCAGGGGGTATCTGCCAACCCCGGAAGTTTTGCGCACCTACGGCGACTTCCACGGCATGCGAAGTCGCCGTAGGTGCGCAAAAATCAATGTGAGTCTTTACGTGGCTGGTCTGGGACTAGCTGGCAGTGTTGGTGCCGGTCGTTCTGCCTGGTGCGCGACTCGAAAAAACAATTGCCCCCTCTGAGGGTGCATTTCCCCCGACTTGTCCGCGCTGGGTGGAGCGGCCGGCGTTGACCTGTCCCACGACGGTGGCTTGATTAGAAGCTTGCCCAGCCCCTCGCGGTTGTGGCTCATCACAGTATTGCCTCGAAGTGACTCTTCCCAGGTCCAGCGCCGGTCGTGATGCGACCAGTCTTGCCCGTTCGAAAGGAAGGAGGGTGGCCGCGTTGACTATCGTTGCGCAGACCCGCCCATTCGTAATCGGCGTGGACTGCCACGCCCGCACACACACGCACGCCATCATCGAGGCCAGCACCAAGCGACAGGTCGCGTGCGAACAGTTCCCGACCACCCCGGCAGGGATTTCCCGCGCACTCGCCTGGGTAGGCCGACGGACCGACGGCGACATGGCCTGTCTATGGGCTGTTGAGGGTATCGGCTCCTACGGGGCACGTCTGTCCAGGGCAGTAGCCGACGCCGGCTACGACGTCGCCGAAGCTCCCCGGATGAACGCCCGAGGGCGCCGGGCGATCGGCAAATCCGACCCGCTGGACGCCGCCGCCATCGGAACCGCAGTCACCGGCTTAGAGGAGTCCCGGCTCCGAGCCCCTCGCCGGGATGAAGGAACCCGTGCCGGACTCAGGATCCTGAGCGCAGCACGGGATCAGTTGACCCGGGAACGAACAATAAATGTCAATGCACTCATCGCCTTACTCCGGGCACACGATCTGGGAATCGACGCCCGTAAACCTCTGGTTCACGCCCAGATCGCCACGATCACCAGATGGCGGGAACGACAGGAGCAGATCGAACTATCGATCGCGCGCGAGGAAGCAGTACGGTTGGCGCGCCGCGTTCTCGAGGTGACCACCCAGCTGACTGCGAACCACAAGCGCATGACAGAGCTGATCCAGCAAAGCCCCGCGGCGCCGCTGCTTGAGATGGTGGGCGCCGGGTCTGTCACAGTCGCCACCGTCCTGACAGCTTGGTCGCATCCAGGAAGGGTTCGCAGCGAAGCTGCCTTCGCCTCACTGGCAGGAGTGAATCCCTTGCCAGCCTCAAGCGGCAACACTGTCCGACACAGGCTCAACCGGGGCGGTGATAGGCGCCTCAACCGGGCCTTGCACACCATCACCATGCCCCGGATGGTCCACGACCCCGGAACACGGGACTATGTAACCAGACGCACCGAAGAAGGCCGCAGCTACCGTGAAATCCGCAGGTCCCTCAAGCGCTACATCGCCCGAACGCTCTACCGCCAACTCAACTCCCTTTACGCCACCGCGGAACCAACCCCATCCCACGTTGCCCGGGCAGTCGGTTCAGGTGGTGCCCGGTAACGGATCCTTCCCCGGACAGTTCGCGAGGTCTTAAGCGTGCCGGACGCGCGGCATTCACCAAAAAGGGTCCTGCCGTGGGTGAGGATTGAGCCATGGCAAAGCACATTTGGGGCTTACCCGCGGCGGTCCACGAGCTAACTTGGCCCGTGCCGGTGATCCGAAGTGCATCTTCGTGAAGCAGATCAGGCTTCGCTATGCCGGAGCGTGTCGGGTGTGCGGTGCCTCTCTTCCGGCCGGGACACAAGCTCTCTATGAGAACGAGTCGAAGACCGTCAGGTGCCTAGAGTGTGCCACCGAAGCTTTGGAACCGACGGCCCCGATCTGGAACCACCTTGTGATGACCCGTCGCCCACTGAGTCCGGAGTGGCCGGCTCCTCCGCCCGACGTGAATACGAGCGTCGCAAAGCGAAGGACGAGGAAAAACTCCGCGAGAAGTGGGGTCGATTCGGTGGCCTCGCAGTCGCCCTCTCTGACGAGCGCCAAAGCACCAAGGCTTGGGATCGAGGCGCGATCGGCAAGGAACGCCTCGGCGCTCGGCTCGATGCCCTGGCCGCCGACGGCCTTGCGGTCCTTCACGATCGCCGCATACCCGGGTCGACGGCTAACATCGACCACATCGTCATCACTGTCGGTGGGATCTGGGTGGTCGACGCCAAGCGATACAAGGGACGGCCTGAGCTGAAGATCGAGGGCGGCATCCTTCGTCCGCGCGTCGAGAAGCTGCTCGTCAGCCGGCGTGATTGCACGAAACTGGTCGATGGGGCGCTCTGAGCTGACGGCGCGGATCGCAGAGTTGGAACGTCAGGTAGCGGGTACGGGGGAGCGGCTTGAACAGGCACGGTCCGCCGAGCGTGAAGCGGCAGCCGCAGCGACCGCGTCGGGCACCCGGGCCGCGGCCGCGGAGGCCAGGGCAGCCGCGCTCCAGGAGGCCCATGACGCACTGCTGCAGCGCATCATTCCGGAGGTCCTGCGGGAGGCACCAACCGAGGGTGAGTAGGGGTGGCCCAGGGCGAAAAAGATTGCGGTGAGAGCGTCAGGATCCTTACCGCGTTTGCCCCCGGCTTGGGGTCCCTTCTGATGATGATCTTTGCCGGAGCCCTCATCGTCGCGGCAATCACCACCTCCGGACTCGCCGCTACCGCCAAACGCGTTACACCACGCAAATGGACTTGACCAGAACGAGGAACTGCTCCAACATCTCTCCCGCTCGGCTGGGAACACATCAACCCCACCGGCGACTACACCTGGAACAGCCCCCGCCAACCGAAACACGGCAAACTCAGGGCGCTACGTCACCCGAAATCTGCTTAGCGTGTTATTTATTCCGTTTCGTGAGCTGGCCACGGGTTCCGCGCCCGGTCCCCCGAGCTGGCCGACCCGGCCGGGTGATCTCCCGGCCGGGTAAGATCGCCTGCGTCCAGGTGCCGACACCTACCCCGGCCACGCCGTCGCCGGCGACTGTTCCTCAACTGCAGCCGATTCGGTGACGGGTGGCGGGGATCCTAGCCGGCGTAGGGGTCGGCGATGCCGGTGTACTGGGTGTAGAGGTATTCCTCGATGCCTTCGAGGCCGCCTTCGCGGCCCAGGCCGGACTGCTTGACTCCGCCGAAGGGTGCCGCGGCGTTGGAGATCACGCCGGCGTTCAGGCCAAGCATGCCGGTCTCAAGGCGCTCACCCATGCGCAGCCCCCGGTTCAGGTCACGGGTGAAGACGTAGGCCACCAGCCCGTATTCGGTGTTGTTGGCCAGCCGGACAGCCTCGTCTTCGGTGGAGAAAGTGATGATCGGGGCGACGGGGCCGAAGATTTCCTCCGCCAGAATCCTGGTACCCTCCGGGACGCCGGTGAGGATGGTGGGCTGGTAGAAGTAGCCGGGGCCCTCTACCGGCGCGCCGCCCAGGACCGCCTTCGCGCCGGCGTCGACGGCTTCGGAGACAAGTTCGTGGACCTTGTCCCGGCTCTTCGCATCGATCAGCGGGCCCACTTTGGAATCGGGTTCGGTGCCGCGGGCCGTGGTCATGTCCTTCATCTTTGCCGCGAACTTCTTCGCGAACTGGTCGGCCACGGATTCGTGCACGATGAAGCGGTTGGCCGCGGTGCAGGCCTCGCCCATGTTCCGCAGCTTGGCCGCCATGGCTCCGGTGACGGCGGTGTCGAGGTCGGCGTCCTCGAAGACCAGGAAAGGGGCGTTGCCGCCCAGTTCCATGGAGGTGCGCAGCACGTTTTCGGAGGCGTCGGCGAGCAGGCGGCGTCCCACTTCGGTGGAGCCGGTGAAGGAGAGCTTGCGCAGCCGGGAGTCCTTGATCAGCGGCCCGGTGGTGGCCCCCGCCGTGGAGGTGGGGATGACGTTGAGTACACCGGCGGGCAGGCCGGCTTCATGCATGACGGCGGCGAAGAGCTGGGAGGTCAGGGGCGTCAGTTTTGCTGATTTCAGCACCATGGTGCAGCCTGCGGCGACGGCGGGGGCGATCTTGCGGGTGGCCATGGCCAGCGGGAAGTTCCAGGGAGTGATCAGCAGGCACGGGCCCACCGGCTTCTTGGTCACGAGCAGCCGGGACTTGCCGTCCGGCGAAACAGAGTACCGGCCAAACGCCCGTACTGCTTCCTCGGAGAACCAGCGCAGGAACTCCGCACCGTAGGTCACCTCGCCTCGGGCTTCGGCTAACGGCTTGCCCATTTCCAGGGTCATCAGCAACGCGAAATCCTCGGCCCGTGCGGTCACCAGCTCAAAGGCCCGGCGGAGGATCTCCCCGCGTTCGCGCGGCGGCACCTTGGCCCAGGATTCCTGGGCCGCAGCGGCAGCGTCCATTGCCGCGGCGGCGTCGTCGGCGCCAGCGTCGGCGATGGTCAGTAGCACTTTGCCGGTGGCGGGATCCTCGACATCGAACGTCTTTCCCGACGCGGCGGGCCGCCATTCGCCGTCGATGAGCAGCCCGGTGGGAATGGAAGCAAGTAGTTCGGTTTCTTGCTGGGTGGTTGTCATTTTGTCTCCGAAGTTCTTTATGGCCCGGTGTGAAGGCGTCTGCTGTCAGGGGCCGAGCGGCGAGAAGTCAGTGGCGGCCAGGTAGACCGATGAGATATCCACGGTCAGTTCGCCATTCGCGACGGACGCTGCGCGCGCAGTCACCCATCGGGGATCGTTTTTAAATTCGTTCCAGTTTGAGTCAGGGTCGCCGTCATGCCGCACCAGGTAGATGAGTGTGTCCGGGTCTTCAGCGGATAGCCAGTAGCCGATGGCGTGGATGCCGTGGTCCGGGAGAAGCTTGGTGGTGTGATTGCGGAAGCGCTCCAGGAGCGCCTCCATCTTTCCCGGTGCTGCGGTGTAGGTCCGTAGCTCAAAGGTCACGGTTGTTTCCTGTCGTTGATGACGGTAGCGAGAACCGGGGCGCCCGACACCGGTCGCCGGCAGGAGGGGAGCTGCCGGTGACCGGTACCGTGTCTGCCGGCACGGCCCTTAGCTGGAGTGTTCGTGATCGGTGTCGAACATGATGACCTGGCGGACTGCTTTCCCGTCGGCCAGCTGGTCCATGGCGTGGTTGATATCGGCCAGATTGATGCGGGTGGTGATGAGTTCTTCGACGGGGAGTTTACCTTCGCGCCAGAGCTGGGCGTATTTGGGGATGTCACGGGCGGGTACGGCGGATCCGAGGTAGCTGCCGATGATTGTCCGGGCTTCGGCGGTGATGGTCATGGGCGGGATCTGGGCGCGGGCGTCCGGTGAGGGGAGCCCGGCGGTGATGGTCGTCCCGCCCACGGCGGTCGCGGCGAAGGCAGTTTCGAAGGCCCTGGGGTTTCCTGCGCATTCGATGACGTACTTGGCCTTTATGCCCTCCTCAAGCACCTGCTGGGGAGTGTAGGTTTCGTGGGCGCCGAGGCGGCGGGCGTGCTCAAGCTTGTCCTCAAGCGTGTCTACAGCGACGATGCGGGAAACGTTCTGGGAGATGGCAGTGATCAGGGCGGCCATTCCTACGCCTCCGAGCCCGACGATCATGATGCTGTCTTCGGGCTGGGGTCGGGCTGCGTTCAGCACGGCACCACCGCCGGTGAGGACGGCGCAGCCTAGGACGGCGGCGATCTCGGGGGGAACGTCATCACCGACGGGTACGGCAGAGGCCCTGTCGACGACGGCATGGGTGGCGAAGCCTGAAACGCCGAGGTGATGAAAGATCTTCTCGCCGTCGCGGGTGAGGTGCGCCGAGCCGTGCAGGAGAACGCCTTCTCCGTTTGTTTTGGACCCTGCAGTGCAGGGCAGCCGGCCGTCCTCGGCACAGTTCGCGCATTCCTCGCATCGGGGGAGAAAAGACATGACCACACGCTGGCCCGGGCGCAGGTCATTGACCTCTGAGCCGACTTCTACAACACGGCCGGCCGCTTCGTGTCCAAGCAGCATGGGTACGGGGCGTACCCGGTTTCCGTCGACGACGCTCAAATCCGAGTGGCATATCCCTGCCGCTTCGAGCCGGACGAGGATTTCGGTGGGGCCCGGCTCTCCCAACTCAAGCTCCGAGATGGTGATGGGCCGGGACTCGGCGAAGGGACGGGGACGGCCTATTTCTTCAAGAACTGCGCCGGTGATCTTCATTTGTCTGTTTCTTTCCGAAGTTGCTGTGTGGTTTGGTCAGCTTGTGTCTGGCGAGGTGCCGCCGGTTTGAACGTCGCTTCCGCGATCTGACCTGCGAGCGGATCTCCAGCGCGCAGGGGGGCGTTCGCGAACGCTCCTTCGTGGGCGAGGACGGGCCTGCGGTCCCCGGCAAGCTCGGGGTATTTTTCTTCAAGCTTTTCCCGCTTGGACATCAGCCCGTGCCAGCCCCGCACCATTTCCGGGTCTCCCCGCCCGATTCCGTGCCACGTGTTGGGCATTTGTTCACGGGAGGGCCCGGGATCCGCAGTGCCTGCGAGCCTGATGGCTGACGGAACCCTGCCGGTCGGCGCCCCGCATGCGCGGCAGGGCGGGGTGTCGTCGAACATCGACTTCAGTGCAGCTTCGAACCGGTGGCCGCCGGTGCATTTCACGTCGTAAAGGATCATGGCGCTTAGGAGTAGTAGCCATTGGGAGCGAGCTTGAGGGTTTTGCGTTGCTCCGCGTCATGGCCAAAGATGACATCCGCGTTGGTGCGCTCGGCGATACCGCGGAGCTTTTCCACCGATTCGAGCCACTTCAGGTTGTCCCACACGATCGCCGCCCCGACGGCCGGCGGCCCCCAACTCGCTCCGAGATAGACCGCGTCGGAGGTAAAAATCTTGGTTCCGTCGTTGGGAAGATCAACCTGCAGCGACATTGTGCCCCAGGTATGACCCGGGGTGGCGATCACGCTCACGCCTGGAAGGATTTCGGCGTCGCCGGAGACCGGTTCCAGGTTCAGGCCGTCAAAGTCCGACACCAGGTGGGCGCCCTGGAAGGCCCCCGGAATGCCCCTAACGCCTTCGATCTCGTCGATGCTGGCAATAATCCTGGTTTTGCCGTTGTCAAACATCTTCGCGTTCGCCGCGTGGTCAAAGTGAAGGTGGGAGAGGACCAGGATATCGATATCACTGGGTTTCAGCTCCAGCTCCGCCAGCGCTGAATCAAGGTAGCCCGGGCCTGACGGGTCTTCCTTGACCGGGAAGAAGTCCTGGAACCCGGTGGGAGCCCAACGACTCTCCCAGTCACGGGGAACCCCCGTGTCCCAGAGCACCCGGCCTTCGGGATGCTCGATCAGCACAGCATGGGTGGGGCAATCTCCCCACGCCGGCGGGGCAGTCTTGTGGTTGCGGTCCATGATTGTTGTCCCACCCTTGAGCAACAGCCAGGTGTGATCACACTCCATGACCCCACTGGAGAGTACGTGCAGTTTCATATCGTCACCCATGACGATCCTTTCCGTTGGGAATCTCTCCATCGAGAATATGTGGCGGGTCACACAAAACCTATGTCGGTTGTGGCCATTACATACGATCCCGGCAGGGCGTTCTGCACTCTCGTGGGGTAGTTTTGACAGGAATGTAAGGAGATAGGCATGGAAACCACAGGTCTGTGGCTCGAACGCATCGAGGCCGGTATCACCGACGAGGACTTGTCCAAGGCGTTGGACGAGGCACTGGGCCGTCATGAAATCACGGCCCGGGCCGCCCAGGCCGCGCGCAGCATTAATGCGCTCCTCCGGGAACGACGGCAACGAGAGGACCTGCTCAGGGCCCTCCATGAGACCGCTACGGACCTGACGGGCATCAGGGACGTCGAGGCGGTATTGCTGGCAATCGTCAAGCGCACCCGCATCCTCGCCGGAAGCGACATGGCCTATATCAGTCTCAATGATTACGGGCGAAACGAGACGTACATCAGAAAATCCGATGGAGTCGCTACCGAGGATTACCGGACCATCCGGATGCCGATTGGAACCGGCGTTCTGGGTAAAGCCGCTGCCGGGCTCTCGCCCTTCCAGACGGTCGATTACCTCACCGATGATGCCCTCTCACACCTGCCACACATCGATGACATCGTCGGCAAGGAGGGAGTGCGGGCGATACTTGGTGTTCCACTGCATCTATACGGCAAAGTCATCGGTGCGCTTCTAATTGCCGACAGGAGGCCCCGGACGTACTCGCCTGAGCTTGTTGATCTAGTGGATACAATCGGCAAACATGCCGCTGTGGCTATCGACAACGCCCAGAGCTTTGCGGAGGCCACCTCAGCGCTTCAACGTCTGGGAAATGAAAACCGCACAAGGCTCGAGGAGATGGGCGTCCTTCAAGGACTCGTCGACCTCGATGAACAGTTCATCGAGGTCGTGGTCCACGGAAGCGGTCTGGAAGGTTTTGCTGTCCTTTCCCGGCAGATTCTCGGCACGGACATCCTGATATTAGACGCAGCGAACGGGGTCCTCTACGAAGAACCCCGGGAATCCCTGCACCCGGGCTCTGCCTCGCTCAGTTCCCTGATCACGCGGGAGGATGACCGCCCGTCCTTCACATCAATCGTGGCCCAAGCCCTGGCTACCGGGCGCCCGCATATCTTCTCCACCACCCAGGAAGATCTTGTCCTGGTCACAGCCCAAGCCGGTCCGAAGCATCTAGCCACGCTCGTGGCCCGCGGTCCACTCACCGGAAGCCAACGCACGATCGCGGAACGGTTAGCCGTTTTCCTGACGGTTCTGCGGCTTTTTGATCAAGCAACACGGGATTCTGCACAACGGCTTCAGTTCGAAGTCCTTGATGATCTTCTCTCCGACCGGGATGTTCCTCTGGACCTCATCCAGCAAAGAGCGGCACGCTTCGGCGTCCCCCCGACCGGGGAAATGACAGTGGCAGTCTTTGATTCCGCAGGCGCAGACTATGCCCGGGTGGAAAAAACCATCCGTGAAGGGCTGGGGCCGGTGAAAGCGCTCATCGCCCGCCGCGGATCCCTCACGTACGTGCTGGCATCAGGAAGCAAAAACATCACCGATGCCGTTATGACGAAACTAAGGGAATCCAGAATCCCCACCACCGCCGGACACGCGAGTACAGCCAACGGACTTGCGGGTATAAAAAAGGCACACCGCCAAGCCGAACTCGCCCTCTCCAGCCTCCTAGTTCTCGAACGACACGGCGAACTCCTGGACGGAAACCACCTCGGGCACCTGGGACTGCTACTCGGCGCGGTCCACACTAACGGGGACCAGGAAGGTCTCTACTCACAGATCCAGCCACTCATCAACCACGACGCCCAGCACAAAACTGATCTGACCCGCACGGCCTGGACCTTCCTGGAAACAAACCACAACCTCGCCCGCACAGGGGAAAACCTCTTCATCCACCGCAACACCGCCAAACAACGCCTCGAACGCATCTCCCTGCTAATCGGAGAAGACTGGCTGGACCCCACCCGCCAGCTGGACAACCACCTCGCCCTCAGGATCTGGCACCTGAAAACCACTCGCAGAGCATCCCCTTAACAGCACGCTGGCCCTTTCACTCCCTCTTAGCGATCCTTCCACCCTCCATGAACGTGTCATTTCAAAAACAATCCCTTGCAGGCTGAAGGGGTGACAAATAGCGCTGCGAGTTACAGCTGACGGCCCATCACGAGAGTTGACGGGGCCGGGCCAGCGACCCCACGGAACTTGCACTCAAGCTACCGGAGGAAAGAGGGAAGGACTTCGTCCATCACATGCCTATTGAGCTGCCGCGGATGTGGAGCCCTGCCGGCCAGCAGGCTGCCATTTAGGACTACAAAAATCGGTCATATCGCGCCACATTGCACCCGACTCCTTTGCGGGAGTGGGAGCGGTGATGTCTCGAAAAGCAGTGCCCTTTTGTAAAGCTGGTGTCTTTCCTCAGCCCCGTTGAGAGCGCCCGGCGAACTTCCACGTTGCACAGCGCTGGGCGCTGGGTAACGGTCCTCCCTTCGCTCGGGCTGTAGAAGCATTTTTCTTGTTTTGGCTGCTGTCCTGTCGGATTGTACGTGTCCGCTCCGCAAGCTCCGCCAGCAGCCAAAACAACGGGGGGAGAGGGGAAGCTGGCCGGTCACCTGAGCCGCCCCGCTATGGTCCGCGCCCGTACCCTTTCCAGCCGCTTGACACACATAGAAGCGTCGGGGGAACTAGCGCGCCAGCATCAACCGCTCAGCGCGCGGACCCAGCGTCCGCTCAAGCATGAGGCAGGCGGCTCCGACGGCCGCAACGTCGTCGCCGATCCCGGTGGAAACCACCTCCACCGGATGGATACTCCGCGCAGCCCGGAAGTCCAATAACGACGACGGCACCACCTCCAGGTACCGGTTCGCCAACGGCGCCCAGAACGGCCCGCCGAAGACCACGCGGTCGACGTCGAGCACGTTGGCGAGGACCGACACAGCGCGGGCCGTGCGCACGGCAGCAGTGGTGATGATGTCACAGGCGATCCTGTCCCCCGCCTCCGCCGCTGCACACAACCGCACGAGCCCGTCTGCCACATCGCCGCTGCGGTGCCGCTCAGTGCTCAGCACGCCGGCGCGCTCGGCTTCGCGCACGAGCGACTGCGGATCACACGTCACCGCAATGCAGCCGCGCATCCCGCAGGCGCACTCCGGGCCGTTGGGGTCCGTCACGATGTGCCCGATCTCCCCGGCATTGCCTGAGGTTCCGCGCAGCACCTCACCGTCCACCACTATGCCGCTGCCGATACCCGTGCCGATATAGACGAAGACGAAGCTCTGCGTGCTCCCGTGGCCGCCGCCCCAGATCTCCGCAACCGCTGCCGCCGTCACATCCTTCTCGACGAAGACCGGCATCTCGGTGGCCTCCGCGAGCGCATCCCGCAGCGGAACACGGTGCCAGCCCATCAGGAGGGGAGGGTCGACGACGGCGCCCGCCGGCTGATCGATCGGCCCCGGAGGTGCCACCCCGATTCCTTCGATGCGGGTCTGGTCCACGGATGACTCGGCGAGCAGGGCGCGTACCTCACCGGCGATCGCGTCAATGATCTGGCCCGGCTCGGTGCCAAGCGGCGTATCCCGAACCCGGCGGTGCAGCACCACTCCCATCAGGTCCATCAGCACCACCGTCATCAGCGCAGGGTCCAGGTGCACGCCGACCGCGTACCGGCCGGAGGGATTGATGCGCAGGATGGTCCGCGGCTTACCCGGTCCGCTGCCGGATTTGCCGGCCTCCACGATCAGTTCCTCGGAGAGCAGGCGCCGGGTGATGTTGGAGACGGCCTGCGGGGACAGGCCGATCAGCTCCACCAGCTCAACCCTGCTCAGGCCCTCGCTGGACCGGCGGACGGCATCGAGAATGACACTCTGGTTGAAGTCCCCCATGCGGGGAAGATTGGTGCCACGGCGCACGATCAGGCCTTTCGTCAGGGCGGCTGATGCACGATCCTACCGTTCCCCGTCAGCGGGACAACCGGCACATCGCTAGACTCGGCAGAACCTGCTGTACCAACGGTCTGCAATTTTGAACACAAGGGGACGAGTCTTGCGCGCAACCAGCGAGATCACTACTGCCGGGGGCACTGCCCTGGTGGTTGACTCGGACATCGACCTGCTCAACCAGATTGCCGGCGGCCTGCGCAGCGCCGGTTTCACCGTAGCCGCGCACAGCACAGTCAGCCCGGCCATCGAGGCGGCGCGGGAGCTCACGGCTGATGTCGCCGTCGTCGGTGCGGACATTGCACTGGAGTATCTGGCGACCATCGCCAAGGAAGCCGACCACCTGCTGCCGCGGAATATCCCGGTGGTGCTGACAGCGAAGTCGGCCGAGCAGGTGACGTCCCATCCCGAGCTGGCGATGCGCTCCAGCGATTACCTGCTGCTGCCGATTGCCTCCGAGGAGCTGCTGCACCGGGTCAATACCGCGATCCACCGTAACCGGCTTCGCGAAGAACGGCGGAATGAATCGGCGTTCCTGCGGGACCGGGTGCGGCGCATCTCCGACGACATCCGCCAGACCAACGAACCAGCGGACATGGTTGAACTGGCCTTGCAGGGAATCGGTGAAGCACTCGGCGCTGAGGACGTGACCCTTCATACCTTTGACGACGCCCGGGTTTCCTACGGTGGTGCCCGCTGGCAGCGCGGTGTCGGAAGCGCTCAACCGAATGACGTCAGTGAATTACTGGATGAACTGTGGGTGCTCGGGACTGAGCTGTGGCGTACCTCGGGTTCCCTCGCAGTGATCGCCGGGCAGCTCACTGAGGTTCCGGAGACGCTGCCCAAAATTCACGCCAGAATGGAGGGTTTCGACAGCAGCGGCCTGCTGCTGCCGATCGGCGAGGGCGCTACGCCGTTCGGCCTCCTATGGATCGTTGCAGACCGCGGCGCGCGCAAGTGGTCGGGTGCCGAGATCGCCCTGCTGCAACACCTGCTCGGAAACCTTGCCCACGGGATGATCCAGGGCCAGCTGATCGTCGGCCAGCAGCAGGTGGTGGACAGGCTGCGCGAACTGGATGCAGCCAAGAACGGTTTCGTGGCTACGGTGCACCACGAGCTGCGAACTCCTCTCTCCTCGATCCTCGGGTACGTTGAGCTGCTGCATGACGGCGACGGCGGTGATCTGCCCGCGCCGGCGGGGAAGATGCTGGAAATCATTGAACGCAACGGTCAGCGCCTGAGCAGCCTTGTGGAGAACGTCCTTGCTCTGTCAGTGCTCGACGCCGGTACGGAGCTCGGCGACGCGTCGATTGACCTGGTTCATCTGCTTGAGACGGTCACCGCCGACCTGCTGCCGCTCGCTACCAGAAAGAACGTCTCGATTCAGGTCCTGCCTACTGATCAGGCGCTGTATGTGAGTGGCATGTGGGCGCTGCTGGAGCGCGCTTTTGTGAATGTGCTGTCCAACGCCGTGAAATTCAGTCCCGACGGCGGGAAGGTCACCGTGAGCCTCGCAACCGAGAACGGGGCAGTGCAGGTGACGGTCGAAGACGCAGGCATGGGTATTCCAGCAGACGAGCTCCCCCAGCTGCTGACCCGCTTCTACCGCGCGACCAACTCGGTGGCCGCAGAGATTCCCGGTACTGGGCTGGGCCTGTCGATAGCTGCCGAAGCGGTGGAACGGCACGGCGGATCGCTGGTCATCCAGTCCGAGCTGGGCGAAGGAACCACGGTGGTCATCGAGTTGCCGCGATCATGAAAGGTTCATCCCATGGGTACTGACTCCTTCGAACGCACGGCCGTGGTGGTGGAGGATGATCCCGACATCCGCGAGCTTCTGGTGCTCACGCTTTCGATGGTGGGGTTCAACATCATCGAAACTGCGAGTGGAAGAGAAGCACTCGCCCTGGTGCGGGAACATAAACCGGACCTGGTGACCCTGGACCTGAACCTGCCGGATCTTGACGGCATGGAGGTCTGCCGCCAGCTGCGGCCGGAGACCGATGCCTACATTGTGATGATTACGGCCCGCGTCGAAGAAATTGAGCGGGTATTGGGCCTGGAGATCGGGGCAGACGACTTCATTATCAAGCCGTTCAGTCCGCGCGAGGTGCGGGCGAGGGTTGCGGCGATGTTCCGCCGTCCGCGGTCCTTCGTTGACGGCGGGTCGGGGTCACGGGAGGCTGTGTCACGCGACGCGGTGTCACGGGACGCGGCTGGAACTGAAGCCGCAGCGGGCAGCGCAGTTGACGGCGTCGTCGTTCATGGAAGTCTCTCGGTCGATGTTGAGGGAAGGGTGGCTCGGCTTGGGGGTGAGGAGCTGCCGCTGACCAAGATTGAGTTCGATCTCCTCGCAACGCTCATCACCGGATCCCGCCGGGTGTGGACCCGGGAGACCCTGCTTGAGCGTGTGTGGGGTGAGGGGTGGACGGACGATCATCACCTCGTGGAGGTGCACATCCGGAACCTCCGGAAGAAGCTCGGCGAGGACACCCGGGAGCCCCGGTTCATCAAGACCGTTCGGGGCGTGGGCTACCGGATGATCCCGGTGGAGTAGCACCTGGTGCGGGTGGCGCGTCCTCGGGCCCTGACAGCAACATGAGGAACCGCTCGGCTTCACCCGCGAGTGCCGGCAGGCAGCTCATTTCGCGGCCGCCGCGGAAGTCGGACAAGCACCGGTCCGCGACGTACTGCAGTCTCGGTGCTCCGACCATGGTGGCGCCAACGTTGAGGCTCAGGAGCGTACCCTCGGCGTCTTCGAGGTTCTTGGAGCTCTTTGACCGAAGATCCGCCTCAAGGTCCCGGATGCGCTTGGGCAGGAGCCGGGCAAAGTTGTCCCGGTAGCGGAGGGCATCGGCGAGGGTCGCCAGTTCCTCACCCAGTTGTGTGATGACTTCTGGACGGTGCACCGGCAGGTTTGCGGGAACACAGTTCTCAAGTGCTTCAGTCGATGCCGCGCCGGTCTGTGTGGGCACGCCGGATACTGCTGAGGTTCGTTTGTTCTTCAGCCAGGCCACCGCAGCACTTGCTCCCAACCCGTCAAAGAAGTCGACCTCCGGGCCGGCGAACGGTCCGGTCCGGAGGAGTCTTCCTCCACTGTGACCCATCCAGATCAAGCCACCATGCGCTTTTGGCCGAAGCTTTCCTCAAGAATGGTCAGATCCAGAGCAATCCGGGACCTGCTGCTGTGTTGAACTAGAGTCGTCAGGAATGCGGCGACTTGAAGCTGTAGTGAAGTCAGCGGGAGCAGAGGGAGGACGCGTAGATGGTCGGCACATCGCCCAAGCGGCCACCCACCGCGCAGGCCTTCGCCCTCGCCGAGCTGCGCCGCATGATCATCGCCGGTGAGGTCCAGCCCGGCGAGCCGCTGCGGCAGGACGCCCTCGCCGAACGGCTTGGAGTCAGCAGGGTTCCGCTGCGCGAGGCGTTCAAGATCCTCGAGGGGGAAGGGCAAATCGTCTACGAGCCGCACCGGGGTTTCAAGGTTGCCCGGCTCTCCCTCGCGGACCTCCTTGAGACGTACCGCATCCGGCAGCTCCTGGAGACTGAAGCTGCGTACGCCGCAGTGAAGCGCGCCGACGGGTCGGTACTGCAGGCGATGAAAGACGCCGCCCGCGAAGTCGAGGCAGCCAGCGCTGCAGCGGACATCCTGCCGATGACCGAAGCCAACCGCCGGTTTCACTTTGTGCTGCTTTCCGCCTCGGGGATGCCGCGGCTCGACCGGCTCATCCAGGTCCTCTGGGACGCCACTGATACCTACCGGTTTGTCTACTACGGCGTTCCGACCAACCGCCACCTCGTCGAGGAAGAGCACAACCTCATCATCGATGCTTTCGCTGACCGGGATGCCGACCGGCTGGTCAAACACCTGGATGATCACCGCGACCACGCCGTCAACGCGCTCCGGAAGTTCCTCGACGCAAAGTAAGAATCCGGGCCGGATACGCGAGTGTTCGTGGGCCAAAACGGCCCCGGCTCAGTAACATGTCACACTCTCGTAACACTCCTCCGAACCCCTCCCGCAACGAAGTTACCTCTGATAACTTCTCCTGTGTGACCGGGGTTACATTCCGTCCCGTTTTTGTATACAATCTCCAATAGCGCTTATTTCGATGACACCAACAACGACGACGCAAAGGGATCGCATTTCGTGGAGAACTGGCTAGGACTCACCGATCGGCGCGTGCTGATTGCAGGAGCCGGCGGCATTGGTGAAGCCTGCGCGGCTGCCTTCACCGCGGCTGGCGCCCGCGTGGTCGTCGCCGATATTGACGAGTCACGCCTGACGGCCCACGAGAACGGCCTCACCGCAGACTTCTCCACCGCCGAAGGCTGCGAGAACGCTGTACAGGCAACGGTCGAAGTACTCGGCGGCATCGACATCCTCCTCCACGCGGTCGGCATGAACCAGCGGGTCCCGGTCCTCGACACTGCGGACGAGGACTGGCAGCGCACCCTCGACATCAACCTCTCGAGCGCCTTCCGCCTCGGCAAATCCGCGGGCAAGCACATGGTCAGCGCAGGCTGGGGCCGCCAGATCTACTGCTCTTCAGTCTCGGGCCTCCTCGCCCATCCCGATCACGCCTCTTACGCGGCCAGCAAGGGCGGCATCAATCAGATGATGCGCGTCATGGCCCGCGAATGGGCCTCCAGCGGCGTGACCGTGAACGCCATAGCGCCCGGATACACCGAAACGGATCTCACCCGCACCCACCTGGACAAGCCGGGCGTCCGCGAACACTACACCTCGCTGGTTCCCGCCGGGCGGCTCGGCAGTGTCGATGACCTCACCGGCCCCGTGCTCTTCCTCGCCTCCGAGCAGGCCTCCTTTGTCACCGGGCATGTCCTCTACGTGGACGGAGGGCGGACCCTTGTCTAACCACTTCCCCCTCCTGAAGCCCGAGGACCTGTCATCGGACCAGCAGGACCTCTACGAGAAGATCACTGCCGGCCCGCGCGCCAACGGTCCGTTCCGGATCATGCACGACGACGGCACCCTCGCCGGCCCGTTCAACGCCCTCCTCTTCGCACCGGCAATCGGCAACGCGGTCCAGGAACTCGGCGCCGCGCTTCGATTCGGCGGCGAACTCCCCGACCGCACCCGGGAACTGGTGATCTGCGCTGTCGCGGCAGCCCTCAATTCCGAGTATGAGTGGTACGCGCACAGCCGGGCGGCCGTCGTCGTCGGCGTTTCAGCGGAGGAACTGAGCCAACTGCAAGCAGGCAGCGTCCCGGCGAGCGTCTCCGACAGCGAGGCTGCCGCCCTCGAGCTCACCCGCGAACTGGTGACGGAAGCCGGAGTGAATGAAACCATCCGCGCCACCGCACAGAAGCACTTCGGGCACAGCGGGCTCACCGAAATTTCAGTCCTCGTAGGGTACTACCGCACCCTCGCCGGACTGCTTGCCGTGGCTGACGTCCCAGCCCCGGCTGACACCGCTCCAGAGGAGGGGCACCAGCAGTGAAGATCACACCCATGAAAATCAACACCGCACCAAAAACCCAACACATATCAAGGGAGATATCCATGACCAGCACCTCGAACAAGGTCCGCGGATCGCGCATCGCTGCCGCCGCACTCCTTGCACCGGCACTGTTCCTGAGCGCCTGCGGAAGCCCGGCACCCAGCGGAGGAGGTGACGGCGGCGGCGCGGACAGCGGCGAAGGCGGCACCCTGTCCATCGCAACCGGCGGCACCGGCGGCGTCTACTACCCGCTGGGCGGCGGTTTCGCAACCGTCATCCGCGAGAACGTTGAGGGCTACGACGCCACGGTCCAGGAGACCAACGCGTCGGTAGACAACATCCTGCTGCTCGAAAGCGGGGCCGCTGACCTTGCCCTTGCCGTGGGTGACGTCGTTGCGGATGCCGTTGAAGGCGTCAATGACTTCGAGGGCAAGGCCCAGGAGATCTGCTCGCTCGGCAACGTCTACAACAACTTCCTGCAGCCCGTCACGGTTGAGGGCACCGGAATCCAGAGTGTCGAGGACATGAAGGGCAAGGTCGTCTCCGTGGGAGCACCGGGTTCGGCTACCGAGGTTGCCGCAATCCGTACCCTGGAGGCAGCCGGACTGGATCCCGAAGCTGACATCGACCGCCGCCAGCTCGGGGTTGCCGAAACAGTGGCAGCCCTGCGTGACGGCACCATCGACGCCGGTTTCTGGTCAGGCGGACTGCCCACCGGTGCGCTGATCGACCTCGCGGCCGACGGCGACATGGTGATCGTGCCCATCGGAGAGTACGCAGCTCCGATGGCCGAGGAATACGGCGAGTACTACGTCGAGCAGGAAATCCCCGCCGAAACCTACGAGGGACAGACCGAGCCGATCTCCGTGATCGCCTCGCCGAACATCCTTGTTGCTCCGTCCAGCATGGATGAGCAGCTCCAGGAGGACATCACCACCGCCCTCTTCGAAAACAAGGACCAGCTCATCCAGGTGCACCCCGCCGCGGAAGAGATGGACGCCGCCACCGCCGGTGACGTGCCCTTCGTCGAGACCTGCCCAGGCGCCCAGGCGTACTACGACCAGGCCGGCTGAGGCTGACCGGACATGCGTAAGCTCGCCGTCGTCGTTGCCGTGTTGGTGTGCCTTGGCACACTGGCCGGCGTGACCGCCGGAAATGCTGGCCCCACCCAGCGTTTCCTGACAGTGACGAACGACGACGGCGAGCTTGCCCGTGTGCCCCTTGACGGGGGCACCTTCGCGGTGAGCTACCGCAATTCGATCTACCAGACCCTCGCCGAGGAACGCTACGAGGTGCAGCCGGACGGTTCCTACCGCCTGGTGCAGATAGCGGCTGACCAGCTCGCTGTCCTCGAGGAGTACTACGGCGTCCCCGATGCCCCTACAGCCGCCGGTCCGTCCGACCGACGCAACTACGTTGTACCGCCGAACCCTGAGCGTCCGGTGGTCTTTGACACCCTCTCAATCGCTGCCACCGATCTGGGGCAGCGAACCCTCCACGTCCCCGGAGAGCCGCCGGTGGAACTGTGGCCGCTGGTGGGGAACGCCAATCCGTTTGTTGTGCTAGATATCAAGGAGACCCAATGACCGAGCGACCTGACGGCAACGGAGCCGTAGCTGCGCATAAGTCACCACCGTCCGAGGATCAACCGCCCGGCGAGAAGCACGGCCATGGGGAGAAACACGGCAAAGGCTCCCACCGGGCTGTCCACAGCAGGGTTGCCGACGAAAAGTTCAACGGCTCCCCCGATCCTTACAAGGACACGGACGGCAAGTTCGACGAAGAAGCGCTGATTGCCGAGTTCGAGGCGGAGAAGCCCGCCCGGCACCTCACCGGTACACCGGCAGCCATCATCAAGGCAGTGGGCGTCGCGCTGTCCGTCTTCGGCCTGTACTGGGTGTTCAATCCCATGGCCACCCAGTTCTACCTGCCGGCGTTCCTGATGATCGGCCTGTCGATGACGTTCCTCGTCTACCGCGGTTGGGGCCGGTCGGACAAAGACAAGGCGGCCGGCAAGAGCGACAACCCGCACATTCTGGACTGGGCGCTGGCGATCATCGCCGTCGTCCCGTTTGCCTACATCATTTCCGACTGGGATGCCTTCTTCCGCCGGGCAATCATCCCCACCTACCTCGACCTCATCATGGGCACCATCGCCATCCTCGTAGTGCTGGAAGCCTGCCGGCGGACGGTGGGCATCCTGGTGCCGATCGTCGTGGCCGGGTTCTTCGCCTACGCCTACTTCGGTCCGTATATTCCGGATCCGTTCCAGACGTCGTCGTTCGGGTGGATCCGCCTCGTGGGCCACAACGTGATGGGAACGCAGGGCATCTTCGGTGTTCCAACGGACGTGGCGGCGACGTACATCATCCTGTTCACTATCTACGGCGCCGTGCTGACGGCGTCGGGAGCCACCAAGTTCTTCATCGACCTGTCCTTCTCGGCGTTCGGCCAGTCCAAGTCCGGCCCGGGACGTACTGTCACGCTGGCGGGTTTCCTGCTCGGTACGGTGTCAGGTTCCGGTGTTGCCACCACGGTGACCCTCGGTGGTATTTCCTGGCCGCTGCTGAAGAAGGCGGGATATCCGAAGGAACACGGTGGTGCAGTCCTGGCTGCTGCCGGCATCGGCGCGATCATGTCTCCGCCGACCCTGGGCGCTGCGGCGTTCATCATTGCCGCGCTGCTGAACGTCTCCTACCTCGAGGTGTTGATCTGGGCGACCATCCCGACCCTCCTCTACTACCTCGGCATCATCCTCGCTATCGAGATGGACGCCCGGCGGTTCAAGACCCAGCCGGTGGACATGGAAACCCAGAAGGCCGGCAAACTGCTGCTGCGCTTCGGCTACCACTTCAGCTCGCTGATCGCGATCGTGGTGTTCATGGCTACCGGAATGACTCCGTTCCGTGCGGTGGTCTACGCGACAATCCTTGCGTTCCTGCTCAGTTTCCTGGACCGGCAGTCCTGGATGACCCCCAAGCGCATCTGGGATGCGCTGGCCACCGGCGCCACCGGCGCCCTCTCGGTCATCCCGGTGATGGCGGCGGCCGGCCTGATCGTGGGCATCATGACGCTCACCGGGCTGGGCCTGAAGCTCGCAAACATCATTGTGGACTTCGCCGGCGGCAGCCTGTTCCTGACGGCGTTGTTCTCGGCGATCTCGGTGATCCTGCTGGGCCTCGCGGTTCCGGTGACGGCGAGTTTCATCATCTCGTGGGTCATCATTGGCCCGGCGCTGCAGGATGTCGGCGTTCCAGCCTTCGCCGCCGCGATGTTCATCTTCTACTACTCCGTACTCAGCGAAGTGTCGCCCCCGACCGCGCTCTCCCCGTTCGCGGCGTCGGCCATTACCGGCGGCAAGCCGATCAAGACCATGTGGCTCACCTGGCGGTACACGCTCTCTGCGTTCCTGGTTCCGTTCATCTTCGTGCTCACCGGCCCGGGTATCGGCCTGCTGATGCAGGGCGGATTCGGGACCGTGCTCATGGCCCTGGTGGTCTCGACCATCGCCGTAGCGGCCCTGGCCGTAGCAACCGGCGGCTGGATCATGGGCCCGGCCAACTGGCTTGAGCGCCTGCTCATCGGCGTCGGCTCGCTGCCGATGCTGGTGATGGAGCCGATGTACCTGATCGTCGGCGGCGCGCTGATCGCCCTCGGCCTGGTGATGCATGTGGTCCGGATGAAGCGGCACCCGCATGACGATTCGACCACGCCGGAACGTTCAGGGACCGACCGCTCACGGACGGCTGAATCGACCTCGTGAACCTACCGTCCTCCGGGCGGCCTGTAACCACCCTGTTGCAGGCCGTCTCGGTCACTACCACCGGGGTACTGCCGGCGTTCCTTCTGGGCGCGCTGGCGGTGCAGATCCGCGACGACCTCGACCTGGGGCCGGCGCAGATGGGCATCGCAGCAGCAACGCTGTTTGCGGTCTCCGGAACCCTCGCCCGCCCGCTTGGAGGAGTTGTCCAGCGGGTGGGAGCAGGGCGGGGCATGGTCTTCTCGGCCATTCTCGCGACCGTGGCGTTGGCAGGCGCCGGTGCAGCACCGTCATTTCCCGTTTTGGTGGCGGCGCTGTTCATCGGTGGCCTTGCCAACGCCATGGCCCAGCCCTCGGCAAACCTCGGCATTTCCCGCAGCATCGGCAGCAACCGGCTGGGCTTGGCGTTCGGCGTGAAGCAGTCGTCCATCCCAATGGCGTCGCTGCTGGGCGGCCTTGCCGTTCCGGGCATAGCGCTGGTGCTCGGCTGGCGGTACGCGTTCTTCTTCGGTGCCGGGCTGGCGCTATGCCTGGCGGTCTGGGCCTTCTTCCGCGGGCAGGCACCACTGACAACGACGACGGCGGCCGGCCACCCGGAGGATCGCGGCACCCCGCGTGCCGGGCTGGTTGTCCTGACGATCGGCGCGGGCCTCGCTGCCGCAGCCGCCACCTCGCTCGGTGTGTTCCTCGTGGACTCGATGGTGCAGTCGGGCATTGAACCGAGCACCGCCGGGTTCATCTTCGCGGCAGCCGCGGTGGTGGGCCTCAGCATCAGAATCCTCCTCGGTGCGCTCATGGACAAGATGCCCACCCGCAGCCCCTACGTACTGATCGCCAATCTGCTGGTGGCCGGCGTCGTCGGCTATCTCATGCTCAGTGTCGGCTCCACAGCACTGATGGTGACCGGCACACTCCTTGCCTATAGCGCAGGCTGGACCTGGCCGGGACTGCTGCACTTCGCCGTCGTGCGCGATAACCGGCAGGCAGCAGCGTCCGCGACCGGCGTTGTGCAGACCGGGCTTTCACTCGGGGCTGCCGGCGGGCCGCTGCTGTTCGGGCTGCTGGTGAGTGCCACGTCGTATTCCACTGCCTGGGTGGTGGCCGGCATTGTTGCGCTGGCTGCTGCCATCACGTTCCGCATCGGGCGGAGGATGATTCGCCGGGCACGCGGCGTGTCGGTCTTCACGCTGCGGCGCCCATTTTCGAACCCTGTTAAGGAGACTTCATGACAGCCACACGCTATGCGGTGATCGGCGGCGGCATTCTGGGGACCGCCGTCGCGCGCCGGCTGCTTCAGCAGCAGCCGGATGCTTCGGTGACCGTGCTCGAGAAGGAAGATTCGCTTGCCGCCCACCAGACCGGACGGAACTCGGGCGTGGTCCATGCCGGGCTGTATTACGCGCCCGGGTCCCTGAAGGCGAAACTGTGCCGACGCGGCGTGGAACTGTTGAAGGAGTACTGCGCCTCGAAGGACCTGGCGTATGACGAGATCGGGAAGGTGCTTGTCGCCCGGAACGCGGTGGAGGAATCGCGGCTGGGTGACATCATGACCCGCGCCCAGGCCAACGGCGTCCCGGGCGTGCGGATCATCAACCGCGCAGAGCTGCGCGAACTTGAGCCGCACGTTGAGGGAGTGGGCGGGCTGCACTCCCCGCACACAGCGATTGTGGACTACGGCGCGGTGACCCGCTCCTTCGCGGAAGACGTGGTTGCGGCCGGCGGCACCGTGCACACCGGGTTTGAGGTCACCGGCATCACCCAGCGCGGGAAAGAGACGCTGGTGACCGGGACCCACAACGGGACGGACACCTGGGACATCTTTGACTCGGTCATCATTTGCGCCGGGCTGCAGGCGGACCGCGTGGCCGGGCTGGCCGGTGACCGTGAGGACCCGAAGATTGTGCCGTTCCGCGGTGAGTACTACCTGCTGAAGCCTTCAAAGCGTTCACTGGTGCAAGGGCTCGTGTACCCGGTGCCGGACCCCCGCTATCCGTTCCTCGGCGTGCACCTCACCCCGCGGACGGACGGCGAGGTCATGGTGGGACCCAACGCGGTGCTGGCCCTGGCCCGTGAGGCCTACGGCTGGGGCACCGTGTCCCCGCGCGACCTCGGCGACGCCGTGGGTTACCCCGGTTTCCGGGCCTTCGCGAAGCAGCACTGGAAGACGGGCGCCGTCGAAATGGTGGGGTCGCTGAGCAAGCGCCGCTTCGTGAACGAGGCACGCAAGTACGTGCCGGAGCTGACCGTCGACGACGTCGTTCCCGGGCCAAGCGGCATCCGCGCCCAGGCACTGGACCGCGACGGTTCGCTGGTGGACGACTTCCGCATTTCCCACCATGGATCGGTGCTGGCGGTGCGGAATGCACCCTCGCCGGCCGCGACCTCCTCGCTCGCCATTGCCGAGCACATTGTTTCGATCGTCCTTGATTCCGACAGTAAGGAAGTTGCATGACGCACTTGAAGAAGGGGCTCTGGGGTGTGCTGGCTACGCCGTTCACCGGGCCGTCGTTCGACGTCGACACCGGGTCACTCAAGCGGGAGGTGGAGCTCTACACCCACATTCCGGCCACCGGCATGGTGGTGCTCGGCGTGTTCGGTGAGGGCGGCACGCTGGATACCCGTGAGCAGGCCCTGACGGTCTCGACGGTTGCTGAAGCCGCTGAGGAGACTCCGCTGATTGTTGGGTTATCCGCGCGCAGTACTGCTGTGGCGATTGAGCAGGCGCGGACCGCGGTGGAGTCTGCGGGGCCCAATTTGGCGTCGCTCATGGTGCAGGCGAATACGCCGAACCCGGACCTGCTGACCGCGCACTTCGCTGCCATCCATGAGGCAACCGGCGCGGACATCGTGCTGCAGGACTACCCCGTGGCCTCCGGAGTAAAGATCAGCACCGCGCAGATTCTCGCCGTCGTCGAGCGTTGCCCGTTCATCTCGGCCATCAAGTCCGAGGCACCGCCCACGGCTGCGGCGATTGCCCAGCTGACGCGCGCCACGGACGTGCCGGTGTTCGGTGGACTTGGCGGTGTCGGCCTGATCGATGAGCTCGCGGCCGGTGCCGCCGGCGCGATGACCGGCTTTTCCCACCCGGAAGCGCTGCAGCTTGCCATCAAAGCGAATCGCGACGGCGGCTTCCGTGCCGCCCGCGACGTCTTTGCGCCGTGGTTGCCGCTGGCGAACTTTGAGGGTCAGCCCGGAATTGGGCTGGCCCTGCGCAAGGAGATCCTTAAGCGGCGCGGCATCATCGCCGAAGCACTGGTCCGCCCGCCGGCGCCCACGCTGCCTGCTGAACTGGCCGACATGATCGACGCACACCTCGATGCTGTGAAGGAGCTCGCATAAATGGACATGGGTCTCAAGGGGAAAAACGTTCTGGTACCGGGGTCGAGCTCCGGGATCGGGCTGGCCATCGCCCAGGCGCTGGCCGCGGAGGGCGCCAACGTGGTGCTCGCCGCCCGCCGCGAGGACGTGGTGCAGGCCGAGGCAGGAAAGCTGCCGTCCGCCGTCGGAATCGGGATGGATTTGACGCTCGACGGTGCGCCGGAGCGGCTGGTTGCCGCGGCGGAGAAGGCGTTCGGGCCCGTCGACGTGCTGATTCTGAACAGCGGCGGGCCGCCGCCCGGTGGCGCCGCTGATGTGTCGGATGAGCAGACGCTGGCCGCCGTGAACCAGCTGCTGCTGCAGCACATCCGGCTGACCAACCTGGTGCTGCCCGGGATGCGGGAGCGGGGCTGGGGGCGCATTGTCGCCGTCGGCTCCTCCGGCGTGCAGAGTCCGTTGCCCAACCTGGCGCTGTCCAACATCGGCCGTGCCGGACTCGCCGGGTACCTGAAGACGCTCGCCGGCGAGGTTGCGAAGGATGGCCTCACGGTGAATATGGTGCTGCCGGGCCGGATCGACACCCACCGCGTGGCGTCTCTGGACGCCGGCGCCGCGAAACGCACGGGCAAGACGCCCGAGGAGGCCCGGGCCTCGTCCGAGGCCACCATCCCCGCCGGAAGGTACGGCAAGCCGGAGGAATTCGGCGCAGTCGTCGCCTTCCTGGCAAGTGAGCCGGCCGGCTACGTGACCGGTGAACAGATCCGCTGCGACGGCGGACTGGTAAGGAGCTACTGATGATGAACCACACACTGCACCTCTGCTCTGTCTCTGAGGGCCAGGAGGAAATCCCCGCCGTGGTGCACCCGCAGCGCGGACTGGCGCTGGTCCGGGACCTGATGCCCAGCTTCACCGGCGATATTTGGGACGTCCTGGTCGAGGAACTGCTCGATCAGCTTGAGGCCGCGGCCAATGAAGCGAACGACGACGTTTTCCGGGACCCGGAGAGCGTCACCTATGGCGCGCCCTACCGGCACCCGCGGATGCTGTGGGGCATCGGGCTGAACTACGTGGAGCACGCCTCGGACCTGTCCGAGGGTGTGCCGGAGGAGCCGGCGTCGTTCATCAAGGGCGACCACACCATCATCGGGCCCGGGGAGGACATCCCCATCCCGTCGCAGAGCGAGCGGACCACCGCCGAGGGGGAGGTCGCCGTCGTCATCGGGCGGTACTGCCGAAATGTGGAGGTGGAGGACGCGCTGGACTATGTGGCCGGCGTCGTGCCAGTGCTGGACCAGACGGCCGAGGACATCCTGCAGCGGAATCCGCGGTTCCTGACGCGGTCCAAGAACTTTCCCGGTTTCTTCTCGTTCGGGCCGCGGATTGTGCCGCTGGCCGAGGCGGTGGGTGACGGGATGCTCGCGGACATGGAGGTGTCCACGGTGGTGAACGGCGAGGTGCTGCGGACCAACACCGTGGCGCACATGCGGTACAGCCCCGAGTACCTGATCAGTTTCCACTCGAAGGTGATGCCGCTGTTCCCGGGCGACATCATCTCCACAGGTACGCCGGGCGCGATCCACATCAAGCCCGGGGACGTTGCTGAGGCGCGGGTGGCGCGCGTGGGCACGTTGACCAACCCCGTGACGCAAGGACCCTGAGTTACAAGAGCACCACCATCGAGGGGGCGCTGAGAACGGATTTCCGGCAGGAAGCACGTAGCCAGCGCCCACTCGATGCACCAAAAGTAAGGAGATGACGATGGGCACGTCTGGATCTGGCCCTCTCGAGGGTGTTCGGGTAGCCGACTTTTCCCGTGTTCTTGCGGGACCGTATGCGTCGATGATGCTCGCCGATTTCGGAGCGGACGTCATCAAGGTGGAGAGCCCTGCCGGGGATGACACCCGGTCCTGGACGCCGCCGGTCGACGAGCACGGCGTCGGCACGTACTTCTCGAGCGTGAACCGGAACAAGCGCTCGGTGGTGTGTGACCTGCGGACTGAGGACGGGCTGGCGCGCGCGAAGGAACTGGCTCTGGGCTCCGACGTGATCATCGAGAACTTCCGGCCCGGCGTGATGAAGAAGTTCGGCCTGGACTACGAGACGCTGCTCGCCCTGAAACCCGACCTCATCTACTGCTCCATCACCGGGTTCGGTTCGACGGCGGGAGCCCACCTTCCGGGGTATGACCTCTTGGTGCAGGCCGTCGGCGGGCTGATGAGCGTGACCGGTTCGCTGGATTCGGAGCCGAGCAAGGTGGGCGTGGCGCTGGTCGACGTGGTCACCGGGCAGAACGCGGCGCTCGGGATTCTCGCGGCGCTGCGGCACAAGGACGCGACCGGGCAGGGCCAGCGGATCGACGTGAACCTGTTGTCGTCGCTGCTGGCGGGGCTGGTGAACCAGGCGTCGAGCACGCTGGCTACCGGCGAGGCACCGCAGCGGATGGGCAACGCGCATCCGTCGATCGCGCCGTATGAGACGCTGGCCACCGCGGACGGGCCGCTGGCCGTGGCTGTCGGGACGGACCGGCAGTTCGCCTCACTGGTGCGGGTTCTCGGGGTGCCTGAGATGTCGTCCGATCCACGCTTCGAGACCAACACCCAGCGCGTGGCCCACCGCGATGAGCTGAAGGCGCGCCTCGAGGAGCAGCTCGCCAAGCGTCCCGCGGCCGAGTGGTCCGCCGTCCTGTCGAAGGAGGGCGTACCGGCCGGGAAAGTGAACTCCATTGTGGAGGCGCTGGACCTGGCCAAGGAGCTGGGACTTGAACCCGCCGTCGAAATGGCCGACGACGCCGGCCCGCGCACCAGCCACCAGGTCGCCAATCCGATCCACCTCTCTGAGACTCCTGCGAGCTACCGGCGACTGCCGCCGCTGCTCGGCGAACACAACGATGCGACGTTCGCGGCGCTCTCGACCACCACTACCTCTCACTGAAAGTACGTAGAACCATGACTGTTGACCTTCTGTCCATCGACTCGCTCCTGTCGCAGGAGGAGATTGACCTCCGCTCCACAGTCCGTTCCTTTGTGGATAACGAGATCAAGCCGAACATCGCCGAGTGGTATGACAACGCGGTATTCCCGCTGGAGATCGTGCCGAAGATGGCTGAGCTGGGGCTCCTCGGGATGCACATCAAGGGGTACGGCTGCCCGGGCCGCAGCTCGGTGGAGTACGGGTTGGCGGCGCTGGAGCTTGAGGCGGGCGATTCCGGCCTACGTACCTTCGTGAGTGTGCAAGGGTCGCTGGCGATGAGTGCGCTGGCCAAGCACGGCTCGGAGGAGCAGAAGAACGAGTGGCTGCCGAAGATGGCTGCCGGTGAAGCTATCGGTTGCTTCGGGCTGACGGAGCCGACGGCGGGATCAGATCCGGGCTCGATGGCCACCTTTGCGCGTCGTGACGGTTCCGACTGGGTTATCTCCGGCGCCAAGCGCTGGATCGGGTTGGCTTCGGTGGCGCAGGTGGCGATCATCTGGGCCATGACCGACGACGGCGTCCGCGGCTTTGTGGTTCCCACTGACACTCCGGGGTTCACGGCGACCCCGATTACGCAGAAGCTGTCGATGCGCGCCTCCATCCAGTGCGACATTTCGCTGGAGGACGTGCGGCTGCCGGAGTCGGCGATGCTGCCGAAGGCCAAGGGGCTGCGCGGCCCGTTCGAGTGCCTGAACGAGGCGCGGTACGGCATCATCTGGGGCGCGATGGGTGCGGCGCGTGACAGCTACGAGGCGGCGCTCGAGTATTCGAAGGAGCGCATGCAGTTCGGCAAGCCGTTGTCCGGGTACCAGCTGACGCAGCAGAAGCTGGTGAACATGGCGTTGGAGATCAACAAGGGGATGCTGCTGGCGCTGCAGGTGGGCCGGCTGAAGGATGCCGGGACGCTGGAGCCGTACCAGATCTCCGTGGGCAAACTGAACAACTGCCGCGAGGCAATTGAGATTTGCCGGGACGCCCGGGCGATGCTTGGCGGCAACGGCGTCACGCTGGACTACTCGCCGCTGCGGCACGCGAACAACCTGGAGAGTGTGCGCACGTACGAGGGAACCGACGAGGTGCACACCCTGATCCTGGGCAACCACATCACCGGGACGCCTGCGTTCCGATGAGCGACTCCTCCCCCGAACCGACCGGCCTCCGCCGTGGCCTCACGAGCTACGGGGACGCCGAGTTCTCGCTGTTCCTGAGGAAGGCGTTCATCAAGGGCGCCGGGTATTCGGATGATGCGCTCGACCGGACCGTCGTCGGAATTGTGAACACCGGCAGCGGCTATAACCCGTGCCACGGCAACATGCCGGCACTGGTGGAGGCCGTGAAGCGCGGCGTGATGCTCGCCGGTGGACTGCCGGTGGAGTTCCCGACCATCTCGGTGCACGAGAGCTTCTCCTCCCCCACCAGCATGTTCCTGCGAAACCTGATGTCGATGGACACGGAGGAGATGATCCGCGCGCAGCCGATGGACGCCGTCGTGCTCATTGGCGGGTGCGACAAGACGGTGCCGGCGCAGCTGATGGGTGCGGCGTCGGCGGGGGTGCCGGCGATATCGCTGGTCACCGGGTCGATGCTGACCGGCGGATACAAGGGCGAGCGGGTCGGTGCGTGCACGGATTGCCGCGCGTTCTGGGGCCGATACCGTGCGCAGGAGATTTCAAAGCCAGAGATCGACGACGTCAACTCGCGTCTGGTGGGCAGCGTCGGCACCTGCTCGGTGATGGGGACGGCGAGCACCATGGCGTGCATTGCCGAGGCGATGGGGATTGCGTTGCCCGGGTCTGCGTCGGCGCCGGCGGTGACGGCGGACCGGGTGCGGATTGCCGAGGCTACCGGGACGCAGGCTGTGGCTCTGGCTACTGCTGGCGCTGCTCCGTCGTCGATCCTGACTCCGGCTGCTTTTGAGAATGGTCTGCGGATGCTGCTGGCTATCGGTGGTTCGACGAACGCGATTATTCACCTGACCGCTGTGGCTGGACGGCTGGGCATCAAGCTGTCGCTGGATGAGCTGGACCGGATGAGTGCCGAGACGCCGGTGCTGGTAGACCTGAAGCCGTCGGGCAGGTACTACATGGAGGACTTTCACCGTGCCGGTGGTGTTCCTGCTGTGCTGCGTGAGCTGGGTTCGCTGGTCAACCGCGATGTGTTGACCGTGACCGGCCGAACTCTTGGAGAGGAGATTGACGACGCCGGTCCCGGCTTCCCGCAGGACATCATCCGTCCGCTGTCGGACCCGATCTATCCGCAGGGCAGTTTGGCTGTGCTGCGTGGGAATCTGGCCCCGGGTGGGGCGATCATCAAGCAGGCTGCGGTGTCACCTGCGTTGCTCGAGCACTCCGGGCGCGCGGTGGTGTTCGAGAACGCCGCAGACCTTGCAGCGCGAATCGATGATCC
Organism: Arthrobacter sp. KKT183; assembly: GCF_055657625.1. Classification (NCBI taxonomy): domain Bacteria; kingdom Bacillati; phylum Actinomycetota; class Actinomycetes; order Micrococcales; family Micrococcaceae; genus Arthrobacter; species Arthrobacter sp. KKT183. The sequence continues at coordinate 3,059,930 of NZ_CM145770.1, forward strand.
TGATCTTGAGGTGACCGCGGATTCCGTACTGGTGCTGAAGAACATCGGGCCCGTGGGGAATCCGGGTATGCCTGAGGCTGGCTACTTGCCGATCCCGAAGAAGCTCGCTTCGCAGGGCGTGAAGGACATGGTGCGGATCTCGGACGGCCGGATGTCCGGCACTGCGGCCGGTGCGGTGGTGCTGCATGTGACGCCGGAGTCGGCCGTGGGTGGGCCTCTGCGGTTGGTGCGGACTGGGGACACGATCTCGTTGAGTGTGAGCCGCCGGTTGGTGCAGCTGGAGGTTTCTGATGAAGAGCTGAAGCGGCGTGAGGCGGAACTTGGGCCTGCTTCGCCGCTGGTTCCGGAGCGGGGCTACCGGCGCTTATACGTTCAAGAGGTCACCCAAGCAGACGAGGGTTGTGACTTCCGCTTCCTGCGGCTCTACCCCCGCGTGTCGGATGGATAGCATTGGTCGAGTAGGTTTGTTTTGAGAACTGCGGGTGCCCGGTAACCCGCTCCTATGAAAGGTCTTCTCGCCGTGTGGATTTCTCGCGTACGAGTAACAGGCGGCTTTCTCAGCGGAATCGACATTTCGTTGAGCCGTGGGTTGAACGTCATTATCGGTCCACGTGGTGCAGGGAAGACCACCCTACTTGAGCTGATTCGACATGCCGTTGGCGCCACGCACGCTGACGGTCGAAATCAAAAGCAATACCAAGAATTTCTCCGTGCGGTCTTGGGTGCAGGTGAAATCATCGTGGATCTGGAGTCGGAAGCCGGAGGGCGGCACCTTGTTGTCGACGTCAAAGGAGGCGGACAAAGACCTGATCTATCGAACTCTGTACTCGTCCTTGGACAGAGTGAGTTGGAGCGAATTGCTTCAGATGCTTCGAATCGGCTAAACCTACTCGATCTCAGAACAGGGTCAGCGGCGACCGCTCCCAATCGGGAACCGGCGGGCACTCTCACGAAGGCTATGTTCGCTCTGCGAACCGAGATTGAAGCTTTGACAGAGGAAGCAGCTAAGCGCGAACGGCTGAGCCTCGATCGGGAGGTCCTCTCGGCACAGGAAGCTGCACTGATCGGGGACCGTGATACAGAATTATCTGAGCAACGTGATGGTCTGCGCCATATAGAGCAGATGCTTATAAATAGCTCGCAAGCAATCCACTCGTTGAGTCTCGCCCAGAGAGATCTTAACGACATCAGTTCCGTGCAAAAATCTCAAACGGGAAGGATCGCTTCGCTACAAGAGATAATCTCGGAAGTACCAGAAGCGCGGGAAGTACTTGCACTGGTGGAAAAGGTTCACCATGCATCAAGCGACCTCCAGGAGTTATCTTCTCTGATAAAGGCCCGCTTGATGACAATGGAGACAACTATCCGCGAAGATAACATCTCGCTGCGGGAGACTGCCGCGCCGCTGCGGGCCATACTCGAGGAGACTGAGAGCGGTTTGGGACAAATCACAGCCCAAATAAGAAATATCGACTCTGAATTGCGATCGCTGGCTGAGAATGACAAACGTGTCGCCGTGCTAAAAGATCGCTATAACGAACTTTCCTCGGAGCGGTCCGAGTTTCTAGACGCAATTGAGTCGGCCGAAGAAGAACTTTTCCGGAGAAGAGATAAAGTAGCCCGGGAGACCACGGCTCAGATTGCTACCAACGTGATCATCGTGATTGAGCATCTAGGTGACGGGCGCGCGTTCAGAGACTTACTGGCTGAACTCCTGCGGGGTAGTAATACGCGCTCCACGTTGGTAGAGGTCGTAGCTGAGAGAGTGCTCCCACGGCAACTTCTTGAGCTGATTGAGAACAATGACTCCAGAGGCCTCGCAGCTGTAACAGGGTTACCCCAGGACCGAGCGGAGCGACTCATACAGATTTTGAACACAGAAGACTCCCTGCTCGCGCTTGCTACGGTTGCCTTACAGGATCGGGTCGACTTCAGATTACGGGACGGCGTTCTGGACAAAAGCGTCGACCAGCTCTCCACCGGGCAGAAATGCGCGGTGACCTTGCCCGTCATCCTTGCTGAAAACCATCGAACCTTGGTTTTGGACCAACCCGAGGACCATCTCGACAATGCATACCTTGTGGCGCACGTAGTCGAGGGCATCCTTAGCCGACGCGACGCCCAGACGATTGTAGCGACTCACAATGCCAACATACCGGTTCTCGGATCTGCAGAGAGAGTTTTTGTTCTGGGAAGCGACGGACAAAATGGCTATCTGGCGGTGTCGGGACGCTTTGATGATGACGCAATCGTGGAACATATCACAGGACTCATGGAGGGTGGCCGCGAAGCTTTCGCAAAACGATCAGAATTCTACTCAGCACATCAGCTAGGGAATCCGAACGTTGAACGTTGAAGATTTGTCCCGTCTCTTGACCTCTTCGCCCAACGATCGCGCCAGGGCGATCAGCTGGCTGAAACAGAATCCTACGGATATCAGTGGCCGTGACCTCATGCGCGCACTGCAGCTTGAGACTGTTCCTCGCCTACGCAGGACCCTCAACGAAATCGTGGAGGCGAGGCAGCAGGTTCGGTCAAAAGCCGCAGTTGAGGAGGCACCAGAACAAAGCGAATCGATGCGCTCCTCAGCTGGTTTCGATCTAGGCGGATTAATAAGACACGAACTTTCACCGGCTATCGGGTGGGTCCGGCTAGCGGCGGACGACGAGATTGCGGAGTTCGAAGGCAGCAAGACCGATTCCTCCATCAAGAAGCTTCAACTACGCATTGATGGGTTGGTGGCGCTGATCAAGGAAGTAGAAGGCATAAGCGTTCAGCCTCTGTCTTTACTAGATGCATTACGGGAAGCTTGGCCGCAGCACGATAGCATGCCCACAATTAGGCCGGCGGTGGACCCGACGAACATCGAAGTTCATACGGATGTAAGCCTTTTTTCATTACTTTTAGCAAATGCCTATCAGAATGCTATAGAAGCATCAAAAGAGGCTAGAGGAACACCAGACGTTAACGTTATGTGGGGCCGCACCTCCGACCGATTCTGGGTACGAATCTCCAATCCCTTCAACGGGGCTTCCTTCTCGAAGGAAGATGTACTTCGAGTTGGTGCATCGTCGAAAGCAGCACACCAAGGTCAGGGCGTGACCCTCATGCAGTCTGTTGCACAGAGACTGGGTATCGATTTCAACCTTGTCGGCCAAGGCGGAGTGGCAACCGCCACAATCACAGGGGAGATCACGAATGAGTAAGCCACTCGCTGTGCTAGTTGAAGACAACCAAGAGCAAATTGATATATCGACGAAGATACTCGAGGCGGCTGACTTTGCGGTTCGAGTATTCAACCATTTACAGTCGTCACTCGAGTATTTGGAGAACACAGACGACTTCGTAGACCTTTTCGTGCTGGACCGGCGCCTACCGATGCTGCCCGGGAACGCTGCCACAGACGAATTCGGGGACGCATTGTTTGACGAAGTGCGCAAACAATATCCCGATGCTATGGTGATCGTCTTCACGGGTTATGCAGACGTCGAACTCCTACAAAATGCCATGCGAGGGAGCGGCCAGATCCCCGTTCGTTTACAGGATCCGATTGATCGCATAACCGTTCTAACGAAGGACCAATCGCTTGAGTTCAAGCGGCTAGTTCGTACATTTAGATCGCTGCTCGCAGAATTGGATGACATTGAGTTGCACGCAGATGTATCGGGGCGGGCTTTCGAGCTGCTTGACCAACGATTTCTGAGACGCGCCGCTTATGAATTTAGCGCAGCGTCAATCATTCCTGAATTTCTGGGAGGCGGCCTTACGGGCGCAAAAGTATGGAAGTGTCGCTTCAACAGTAGAGCCGGGCATGTCGCTAACGTGGTGATAAAAGAGGTCGATAAACCCTACTCGCTTGGCGGGCTCCAGGACGTGTTGCCCTTGAAGCACGCTGCGGTGGCTCGTGCGGAACTCACCGGGCTAATCCACGGGGCGAGGATTGCAGTGCTACAACTCGTTGGTGATGATCCGCGTACTCTGTCCAAAGTCCTCGAGCAAGACGTCACGCTAGCGTGCGAGTCCCTGAAAATTGTTGCACACGTTCTAGATGAGATAAGTGAGCAGTCCTCCACTATTACTTTCGGCGAACTTGTGAGTCCACTCATTACCGAAGATAAACTCAATGCGGTCTTGGAAGCTCGCGGACTTCCGGTGCCGTCGAACAATATGAGCGTCACTTCAAGACTCGGTCTCCGGCACGGCGACCTTCATCCCTCGAACGTGATGATGAACTTCGATGACCCGGTCCTGATCGACTTTGACAGCAGCTGTTTTGGAGCCGCCCTGCTCGATCCCGTCGTGATGCTCCTGTCCACGCTTGTGCATCCGGCTTCGCCCCTCCGCGGGGCTCAGTGGCCGACCCCGACCGAGATAGCCGAGAAGTTCGGAGAACCGGATTTTGGTTCTTCTGGGAAGTACAAGGCCTGGTTCTGCACCGCTGCTGAATGGGTGGAGAGGCGAAAGTCGGGCTCAAGGGAGTTTTGGGGCCTTGTACTCGCTTTTAGTGTCCGACAAGTCGAGTACTCGGACGTTCGTAACGATAGCGATGTGCTTGAGCGGGTTGAAGCCCTTATAAGTAAGTCGGCCAACAGGCTACAAAACCCCTGAATAACCTGGACGTTGACCACAGGGTATCGGCGATGGCCGTCGTTCGAGATTCACAACGGCTCCCAGCCGATGCACAGGGTGGCAGCCCTTCAAGAATTACTCGATCCTCGCGGGAGTTCGACCTTGCATGTCTATGCAGTGCGGAAACCGCGGTAGCGCGAGCTGGTTGCGGCAGTAAGAGGTACAAAACTAAGCCGTCAAGCCACCTCTTCCCCTCGGAATTTCTCGTACATGCCCATCGAGCGGAGCACGTCGATGAACTCAGGCAGCTTGTCCGAGGACAGCAGCCAACCGATCCCCTTCGCGTGCTGCTCGCCGGCTTCGATGATGGTGTCCTCGACAGTCCGGATGATCTTCGGCGACGAGTAGAAGTCCGTCTTGAGGTTCGCCTGAGCCTGGCCGCGCAGAACGTCGTTCTCCAGGGCCTTATTCAGCACCGTCTCGGCGACTGACAACTGATCGGCATCAGACAACCCCGACCCCTCGAAGAACCCATTCACCTGCTCGATGATCTCCGCCCAGCGCACCTTCTGCGGATCGTGCGCAGTCCCGGAACCAGCCTCGCGGACGGGGTCCAGCAGCTCCGCCTCCCCCTCGGCCAACCGCAGGTCTGCCTTCTGTTGCTTCTGCAGCTTGTAGTGGGTCATAACCACCTCGGACAGGTCAATCCGGTCACGGTTCTGGTTGTCCGCCCGAATGACGCGGATCAGCAGGCGGTAGAAGATGGACCGCTTCTCCAGGTCGGTGTCCTGGTAGTCGATGATCTGGGACAGGAAGTCGTACGCCCGGATGAAGCTCCCCAGGTCCTTGCGGAACATGTCGAGCGCATCCTGGGCGGCCTTGTCTCCAGCCTCCACAGCAGCGCGGTACCTCTCCCGGAACACCGAACGCGCCGGAGCAACGGAAGCATTAAGCTCCTCGTGGCTCACCTTTCCGACCCAAGCAGCAACCGCCCGCTCAACATCACTCGAATCGTAAATACCCGATCCGTCGAGCTTGGTCTGCAGGTCGTGCACAATATCCGGATCCGTCACCCCGGAGAGCTCCGCCTCCGTGTGGTACTGCTTGAACGCGGCGAGGATCTCCTCCGGCTCGTTGACGAAGTCCAGTACATAGGTCTGGTCCTTGGCCTCGGTCACCCGGTTCAGTCGGGACAGCGTCTGGACAGCCGAAATCCCGGACAGCTTCTTGTCCACATACATGGCCACCAGCAGCGGCTGGTCGAACCCGGTCTGGAACTTGTTGGCCACCAGCATGATCTGGAACTCGTCCGTCGCAAACGCCTGCGGCAGCTCGCGCGCTTTCAGCCCCGGATTCATATTCGTCTCAGTGAAACCTGACGGCCCGGACTCGGGATCATTCACCTCCCCCGAGAACGCCACCAGCGCCGCCAGGTCCCGGTACCCCTTCTCGGCAATGTACTTGTCGATCGCCAGCTTGTACCGTACGGCTTCCTTGCGCGACCCTGTCACCACCATCGCCTTCGCCCGCCCCGACAGATGGTGGCGCACATTCGAGCGGAAATGCTCAACGACGATCGCGACCTTCTGGCTGATGTTGTATGGGTGCAGCTTCACCCACCGCATCAGCTCCTTGACGGCCTCCGACTTCTCAATGACCGCGCCGTCCTGGTCATAATCCACCCCGTTGTGCGCCAGCTTGAACGCGAGCTTGTACGGCGTGTAATTCTTCAGCACATCGAGGATAAACCCCTCCTCAATGGCCTGCTGCATCGAATACACATGGAACGGCCGCGGAAGCCCACTGGAGTCCTTGCGCCCGAATAGCTCCAGCGTCTTCGCCTTCGGCGTCGCCGTGAACGCGAAGAAGGAGATGTTCCTGCTCTCCGCCCGGCTGGTCATCTCCGCAGCAAGAATGTCCTCAGCGGTTACGACGACGTCGTCATCCTCATCCGGAGACTCCTCACCTGTGGTGGTGAGCACCTTCTTCAACGTCTTGGCCGCCTCGCCGGTCTGGGAGCTGTGCGCTTCGTCCGCGATGACCGCGTAGCTACGCCCAGCCAGGCCGGCGTTCTGCTCGATCGCCTGCAACGCGAACGGGAAGGTCTGCAGCGTGACGCCGATGATCTGCCGACCCGCGAGCAGCGCCTCCGACAACGCCGAGGACTTCGAACCACCGGCGGAGGTGATCGCCTCGAACACGCCCTGGGTCTTCTCCAGTTGCTGCACGGCCTCGCGGAGCTGGCCGTCCAGGACCTTGCGGTCGCTGATGACGATCACCGAATCGAAGACCTTCTCCCCCGCCTCGGTGTGCAGCGAATTGAGCCGGTGCGCCGTCCAGGCGATGGAGTTGGTCTTCCCGGACCCGGCCGAGTGCTGGATCAGATACCGCTGGCCGGGGCCTTCCGCGGCGGCAGTCTCGGCGAGCTGGTTCACGGCCTCCCACTGGTGGAACCGCGGGAACAGCAGCGACTTGTTGACCACCTTCTTGCCGGTGATCGGGTCGGCCTTCTTCTCCACCTGCAGATGCATGAACTTGCCCAGGATGGTCAGCCAGGAATCGCGCTGGAGCACCCGCTCCCAGAGGTAGCTGGTGGCCGAGCCGTGCGTGTTGTCAGGGTTGCCCTTGTGCCCGTTGTTGCCCATGTTGAACGGCAGAAACCGGGTCTGTGCGCCCTGCAGGTTGGTGGTCATGAAGGCTTCGTTGTTGGAGACGGCGAAGTGCACCAGTGCCCGGTGGCCGAAGGACAGCAGCGGCTCGGCCCGGCGGGACACCGGGTCCACGGGCAGGCGTGCGGTTTTGTACTGGTCCATGGCATCCTGCACCGTCTGGGTGAAGTCCGTCTTCAGTTCCATGGTGGCCACCGGCAGCCCGTTGACAAAGAACACCAGGTCCAGGCTGTTTTTGTTGTCCCCCGAGTAGAACACCTGCCGCACCACGCGGAGCCGCACGGCCGAGTAGTCGGCCACGGTTTTGGGGTTGAGACTGTCAGCCGGTTTGAACTGGCACATGGAAAAGGACGACGGCGTCACCTTGAATCCGTTACGCAGCACCGCCAGGGTGCCGCCACCGTTTTCCAGCGGGGTGTCGAGGACCTTGGTGAGGCGTTCGAGGATTCGCTTGAAGGACTTCGCCTGGACGTCTGGGCTGTCGGTGAGGTTGACGATTTTCCGGAACTGCTCCGGCTGGGTCTCCTCCAACCACGCGCGGACGTCATCCGGGTAGAGGGCGAGGGCCTTGTCGTAGCCTTTGTCGTCCGTGGTGTAGAGCCAGCCGTGAGCGGCGAGGTATCCGCAAAGCTCGCGCTCGAACTCTTTTTCGTTGTAGATGGCCATGGCTATGCAGCCCCCTTCGCAGCCGGGTGATCCCGGACGTCAATCTTCCCCGTCACCGCGGCCGAGATCAGTGCGGCCCGGCGCTCCTTCGACAGCTCGATAGCTTCCTTGGCGTCGGTAATGGCGGCGTCGATCTCGGCAGTCTCGCGGGCGAGGTAATTGGTGATCTGCTGCTGCTCGGAGAGAGGCGGAAAGGCGCCTACGATCTTCAGCAAGTTGGTGATTGAGAGCCTCGGTAATCCCGCACCTCGTACATAAGAGAGAACCTGCTCTCGCACCGGATTTGAACCGCACAGGTAGTCCAGGAAACGCGAACTCAGCTTGGCAGCGTGCGGGCTAATGATTATCAAGGACGACGCCACTACAAACGGTCGGTTCTCTTCCACCACAACAGTCCGGCCGACTGTCCCATCTTTGCTGAACAAGACGTCACCACACACCGGCTGACATCCTGTCCGGACCATATACTCGTATGTCGCTGGGGAAGTCTTCAGAGCGCCCTCGAAATCGATCCCTTCAGGCGAAACATCTCTCGTCGAGACGAAGTCGTAGACGCCCCCTTCTGTTTCAGGTGAAATGTGCGCGCCGTCAGTTACTTTCTTCATGAAATGCTTGAGCAGCGTTACCGACCAATGTGTCGGCACCTCCCCGAGCCATTCGACGCCGCTGTCTTTCATGGGGACGTTGGGGTCGAGGCCCTTGGTGACGGCTTGGGTGATGGTGGCGGCGCGCCGCTCGTTCAGCAGCCCGATGAGCTCCTGCTGATCCGCGATGAACGCATCGATCTCGGCCGTCTCGTGGCCGAGGAAGGCAGCAATCGCCAGCTGCTCGTCGAAACTGGGCGTGGGTAGTTGGATACGTACAAGGTCTGAAGCATTAATTGCTGGATAGCTAACGCCTACGGAGCGTCCGATAATCTGATCTATTACGGATCCAGTCAACACCGCATAGCGCAGAAACCCTTGGTGGACTGACGATGCGCGAAGTACCGCGAAGCCGGTTGACGCGATCAAATTTGGCAGTGGTTCATCAACTGAAGCAATGGCCTTCAAGTAGGTCCGCACCGTCGACACAAGTACATCACCGTTCCTCACGATCCGCCGGGCGCGAGAAGGCGCAGCACCGAAGTGGATGGGTTCGTGCAGCTTCACCCCGGAAAACTGGTCCACGTCAGAAATCTCGATGTACGTGATCTCAGTATCGGGCGGCACGGAATCGGCGAGAACTTCGTCGTTATAGGTCGCAAGGTACTTTATCGGCTTGGCGTCCCACCGCTCCGGTATCTGCCCCAGCCAATCCACGCCGCTGTCTTTGTACTGCGGGTATGCCCTCAACTCGGTCATACATGGACCTTTTCGAGGCGCGCGCGGATGCGGCCGAGGACGGCGTCGAGGTCGGCGTCGATCTCCTCCAGAGACCGCGGCTCCTGGTACTTGTAGAAATGCCTGGTAAACGGGATCTCGTAGCCAACCTTGGTCTTCGTTTCGTCGATCCAGGCGTCGGGGGCGAACGGCTTCACCTCGCGGTCGAAATACTCGTGGATGTCCTCGTTGAGGGGGACGTTTTCGGTGTCGCGCAGGTCGGGGTCGGCTTCCGCGCGGCCCTTGGCGTCGGTGCAGACATCAGCGTCGTCGTCGCGTGCCGCCAAGCCGGTTGCCAGTGCTTTGTACTGTGCGGAGGTGAGTGACAGCCCGGCGTCGCGCACGGCTTTCCGTAGCTCAGCCGTGAAGTCCTCGCGGTTGGTCCAGACTTCGTCCTGGTCCATGGCTCCGAGGCCTTCCCGCAGTTCGGCTACCTGGCGCTCCCCCAGCTTGGCGACTGCTTTCACTGCGAGCGCTTCGCCTATCCGTTCCTCGGTGACGGCGAAGTTCAGGCGCAAGGGCCGCTCGACTGTGATGGTCCTGTACCCGAAGTCCTGGTTCCGGAAGATCTTGCTGTAGCCGCCGTCGTCGTCGTAGTTTCCATACAGCTTCACAATCCGGTCAATATCCGACGTGCCCAGCTGTTTGCGCTTGGAGCCGAGGCTCTTGCGCATCTTCTCGAAGAAGCTGGTGCCGTCGATGAGTTGGACGGTGCCCTTGCGTTCGGCGGCCTTGCGGTTGGTGAGGACCCAGACGTAGGTGGCGATGCCGGTGTTGTAGAACATGTCCGTGGGTAGGGCGATGATGGCTTCGAGGAGGTCGTGCTCCAGGACGTAGCGGCGGATCTCGGACTCGCCGGAGCCGGCGCCGCCGGTGAACAGCGGTGAGCCATTGAGGACGATCGCCGCGCGACCGCCGCCGTCGCGCGCTGGGCGCATCTTCTTGATCAGGTGGAGCAGGAACAGCAGCGAACCGTCCGAGACGCGGGGCAGGCCGGGGCCGAAGCGACCGTCGTAGCCCTGTTCGCGGTACTCCTTCTCGACGATGGGCTGGGCTTTCTTCCAGTCGACGCCGAAGGGCGGGTTGGAGAGGCAGTAGTTGAAGGTCTTGCCGAGGTGGCCGTCCTCGATGAGGGTGTCCCCGAGGACGATGGCGTCCACGTCCTGGCCCTTGATGACCATGTCGGCCTTGCAGATGGCGTAGGACTCGGGGTTGATCTCCTGGCCGGCGAGCATGAGGGTGGCGTCCGGGTTGCCGTCGCGGATTCTTTCCTCGGAGACGGAGAGCATGCCTCCCGTGCCGGCTGTGGGGTCGTAGACGGAGCGGACGATATTGGGCTGGTGGAGGTCCTCGTCGTCGGGCGCGAAGAGCAGGTCCACCATGAGGTGGATGACCTCGCGCGGGGTGAAGTGCTCACCGGCGGTCTCGTTGGAGGTTTCCGCGAACTTGCGGATGAGTTCCTCGAAGATCAGGCCCATCTCGGCATTGGAGACGTTATTGGGATGGAGATCCACGCCGGCGAACTGCTGGACGATGAGGAAGAGCAGGTTGTGGTCGTGGAGTTCCTCGATGCGCTCCTCGAGCTTGTACTTCTCGAAGATGTCGCGGACATTGTCCGAGAAGCCGCGGACGTAGTCCAGGAGGTTACCGCGGATGTTGTCGGCGTCGCCGGTGAGCTTGGCGAAGTCGTAACGGGAAGTGTTGTAGAAGGCGTGGCCGGACTTGCGCGGCAGGAGGACGGTCAGCGGGATGGCGCCGTCCTTCTTGGCGTTGTACTCGTCGAGAACTTGGCTCTTGGTCTCGGCGAGGACCGCGTCGATGCGGCGCAGCACCGTAAACGGCAGGACGATGGAGCCGTACTGGTGCGGGCGGTAGGAGCCTCGGAGCAGGTCCGCGATGTTCCAGATGAAGTTGGCGTAGTTGTTGGGTGCTGCTGATGGCACGACTGTGTCCCCCGGTGGTTCTGTGTTGCGCTTGGTGTCATGGTACCGCCGAGGTACCCCAGATCGACGGCCAAGGTCGCAGAAGCGCTGAGTGCTAGCTGCTGAAACCTCTCTGGAAGCCGAACATGTCGATGACCTTCGCTTTAGGTAAGCAACGGTCGGTGAGCTCCCCCTGGAAGTCAAGAGTGGTGAACCGCTCGGACAGCGTGTCGATCTCGCCCTGGTGTTCCGCGTAGAACTCACCGAGCTGAGTCAAAGACCGTGTCCCGACGGCGCGGAATGCGGCCTTGTCTGACTTCGTATCGGCCAGCGAACGAAATCCCTTCACGAAGTACGAATCGAAGGAAGGCAGCACTCCCCAAGTGCCCATCATCACTTTGGTGACCAGCGTTCTGGAGGAGCCGCCGTCAGGAAGGAGTGCAGTTCGGAGATCCGAGTACGCCCGAAGTATCAGTTCTTGCGTGTCCGGCTCGGGATAGTGCTGCGGTGTGAGTGCTCGCATCTCGGCGTTATATCGCTCGATGACGTCGACGGCGTCGGCATAGTGGCGAGCATTCGTCTCCCGAAACAGGTAGGAGGACCCTCTCAGCATCCCCCAACTCGCCAGATAGTAGCCAAGCTGAAGGCAACTCAACTCAAGGTTTCTCGAAGGGGTCAGACTGCTTTGAAAATGGTTGAAGCAGAAGTCCCAGCTACGTTCTCGGCCGTAGGTTCGAGTCGGGACCCCTTCACTGTGCCTAAGGAACGTTTCGACCGACTTCGTGATTTCGCCGTGCTTGAGCTTCCGCATGGTGAGCAGACTAGTTCTGTTTGTTCAAAGCCGCAGAGCCGCACGTCGATAAGCCGGGAGCCAGACCTTGGTTCGGCGCGTGACAAGCGTGCTAGGACGATAGGCTGGCCAGCAATGCAATTTGCAGCTTGAACAGAGGCCCGGGGGCGCAACGTGGTGAACATGTGGGGTATTCATAACGACGCTTTGTCGAGTGAGCTCGTAGAAGAAGGATTCGTCAGCATCGGATGGGACGCTATCCCGGATATCCGCTCCATCGGGAACGACCGCGAGCTCCTGAAACTGACGCTTGAGCGTGCGTACCCGGAAGCGAAAGCCGGCGCCATCCCAGTATGGGCAGGGATCCTGCGACGCTTTGCTTTCGAGATGCAGAAAGGCGATATGGTCATCGCCCCGCACAAAGCGGACAGCACTCTGAATTTCGGCGTCGTCACCGGCGACTACGAGTATTACGCCGGTCTCCAAGTGCACCCACATCGCCGAACTGTCCGCTGGATAAAGACAGGCGTATCCCGCGGGCTGTTCCCGCAGAAGGCACTGTACGAAATCGGCTCGGCCATGACGTTATTCCGAGTCAAGAAGAACACTGCCATATTCCAAGGCTTCCTGGAATCTGGTGCCTCAGACGTTGCTGTGGAAGAGCCGGACGAAACCTCTGTCGAGCGAGCCGATGATTGGGTTGAGACCGAACCCAGCGCTGCTCGCCTGGATCAGTTCACCCACGACTTCATACTGAAAACACTTCTGCAGGATCTCTCTCACGAGGAATTCGAGTACTTCACGGCTGACCTTCTACGCGCGATGGGCTACCAGGCCCGGGTGACCCCTTACTCCTCCGACGGCGGGGTCGACGTTATCGCGCATCGCGACCCGCTCGGCTTGGAACCTCCCGTGATCAAGGTTCAGTGCAAACACAGCAGCGCACAGCAGTCCCGGCCGGATGTTCAGCGTCTGAGCGGCACTCTGGCTCACGGTGAACTTGCATTGTTCGTGTGTCTCGGAAGTTTCAGTAAGGATGCAGTGGGGTACGAACGAGAACGCCAAAGCCTGCGCCTTCTCACAGGTGCAGACGTCGTGAAGCTCACGCTCGAACATTACGAGCGGCTCAGCTCGGAATGGCAGAACCGCATACCGCTCCGTCAGGTTTACGTGGTGGATCGAGCTGCAGAAGGACGCTGACACCCTTGACGCCGTAGCGAAGGAACTTGCCTCGACTAGATCAACTGCGCCAACGATTTGATCGAAGCCAGCATCTCCTCAGGGCTCCGATCAAGATCAACGGCATGGCAGTGAATCCGCGTACCCATCCCCATGATCTGATGAATGCGCGGTTTCTCCTCGCCGCTCGCATAGATCAGATGCCCATCCGACAGTCCGTAGCGGACGCAGTAGGCAAGCATCTGATACACGTCAGGGTTCGGATACTGCTCGAAGCGCACCGCCTTGTATTTGGCGTCGAGTACGGCTCTCACTCCGCCGCTCTGGGACCAGACAATGTCCGGGCGGAGAGCGAGAAGACTACCCTCATCCAAACATTCCCCGGTCCGCTGCAGCTCCACCACTCCCCCGCGCCCCTCCAAAGAAGCCTTCAGCGTCGCTCCAAGGAAGTCCTCGAAGATCTGCCACATGTCGAAAAGGTAGGCAGTTGCTGCTGTGTCACCCGCGCGGTGTTCCACCGATGCGTATCGAAGAATCAGGGAAGCGAGGCCCAGAGCGTTTCGATAGTGCCTGTTCAGCCGAGTGAAGTGCACTTTCGGAACTGCACTTCCCCCAGCGAGGCTGCTCACGCCGTCGAATCGGTTGAGCAGGTGCCGCAACCGTCGCCGCTCGGACATGCCGATCGCAGGTAGTGACAGGAGTATCCGCGCCGCCGATCGCAGCATCCTGTTTTCTGGGATGTCTTCCGTATATTCATCGACGATGATTTCGGCCGGCAGGACGAGCCCTCCACGCCGGGTGATCTGTGCCGATAGATCGAGCCGGCCGCGAACCATCGACGATGATTCCTCACGGGTCTGGTATCCCCTGATTAGTCCTCGGCTGATAGCCGATTCGCTGTGGATTAGGAAGGCCCGGACGAGTGCCGGTAGTAGCGACTTGTCTTCATCCACGGCCACCGCATGGTCCAGCCAGAACTCCCGATCGAGCGCATACCCCATCATGAAGAACAGCCGCCCTACCGGCACCTTCGGCCGGATCTCAATTTGCAGGCCAGCGATCTGGACAATGCCCACCTTTCGAACGCGCTCGACACGCCAGGAACCGTCGGGCTGCGGTTTAAAGGTGGCTACATCGAGACCGGCCAATGTGATGGCGACATCAGCTGGCAGGCACAGAACCTGCGGCTGCTGTGTCTCTTGAAGGACAATTCGTTCCATTAGAATGTCTGCGCATCCGGCTCCAGCGTTTCCCGCTCCTGTGCGTTCACCACACCTGCGTCTCCCTCTGTCGCCTGCGCCCGTTGTTTCAGGACGGCTCGTAGTGCAGGAAGCCCATACTTTTTGCTGAGGTCCAGCCGTTGACCATAATGATGCTCTTCCAATAGCGGCATAATCTCGTGTTCCCATACTTGGCGCAGAGTGTCCTCATCCAACCGCTTGTCCTTGGGCATCAGGTATGACGGACCGATACGGAAATCCGGGTCCTCGATCATCAAATTGAGTTGCTTCAACAGCGGGGCAGCTTCTTGATTCTGCTGATTCGCAGCCAGCCAACGGGGAAGTACACCGGAGACAGGCTCGATATCTGGATGGAGCTCGACGAAAGCGAACCTTCGGCGCATTGCGGCGTCCATGAGCGCGATAGATCGGTCGGACGTGTTCATTGTCCCGATGATGAACAAGTTCTCTGGTAGCTCGAACGGCTCGGAGCTGTACTGGAGGTTGATCTGTCGACGACGGTACTCAAGGAGAAAGTAGAGTTCGCCGAATATTTTCGCCAGGTTTCCGCGGTTGATCTCGTCGATGACGAGCACGTAGTTGTACTCGGGATTTTCTAGAGCCTCGTCGACCATGCGACGGAGGGGGCCGTGGGTGAGCTTGTAGCTAAGTTGCCCGTGTTCGTCGGTGACAGGGCGATAGCCCTCAAAGAAGTCCTCGTAGCTGTAGCTCGGGTGGAACTGGACGAGGCGAGTGTATCTCTCGTTTCCCGTGACGTAGTCGGCGATAGCCATTGCGAGGTACGTTTTGCCTGTGCCGGGAGGGCCGTAGTAAATCACCTGCCGACGCCGCTCCAGTAACTCCAGTTGTTTCTGAAGCCATGGGACCGGGATGTGCACTTTCTCGGCGAGTGTTTGCGAAGCTGCGGGGAAGGGGCGTCGGCTCAGTTCCGGAGCCACCGGAAGTTCGTCCTCTTCTTCCTCGCTGTCACCTCGGTTCGACTCATCACTACCCGATACGCTGAATGTCGGGTCCCACTTTGTCCGGTATTGCTCGTCGTAGTAGTCGACATGGGCGTCAGTTTTCTGCTGGAGAGCAATTGTGATCGCAAAGAGATCCCGATCTATGTCCCCGCTCGTTCCTGAAATTTCTCCTATGAACGTATCCCGAATCTGCTGTTTCTTTACCGCAGAGAAGACATTGATGAACGACTCTGGATGAACGAGGTACAGCAAGGCGCTGCGCTGAGTGGGGATATTTTTACCGGGAATGGAAAGCACGAAGCGCTTCCATGCCCAAGGGTCCATCAGCAATTCATCCTGCTCCTCCGGATCCTTCTCCAGCCAACTGCCAAGCAGGTTCAGGAGCAGTACAACTGTCCAGTACTGATCGTTCACCATGGTCCGACCCGGGTTGGCGACACCCGCGCTGAACGCCGACGCTATCTCGGCCGGAACCTGCACAGGGTGTCGCATAGTGTTGAGCGCAGTCGTCACACGTTCATCTTTAGCCCGCTTGCCGATCGCCCGTGCCAATGGTAGGAACTGCCAGGTGATGATCTCAGCCATGAGGAGGCGCGCGTCGTCGGACACTGCTTCCATCTGTTCCGGCAATTTCTCTTTGAAGAGCTTGTCTGTCTCATCAGGCGTATCAATGAACGCGCGTTTCAGTTCCTCGAAGCACTCCTTCACCCACACCGAACGCCCCGGAGTGAATACAGACTCGTTCTCGCGCAAGCCACGTTCCACGAAGAGTTGCGCGACCTCCCGGATGCGGTCCTCGTCCGGGCTACGCGAAACGATCGTTGTTCGAAGCGCTTCAGCACGGTCCGCGAGACGCGTCTTTCGCTCAGCAGTGAGAATGCGGCGTAACTCTCGACGCAGCTCAGCCGAGTCGGGAAAAGTGTCTAGAGCAGCGATGCCGGCTTCCGTAATGCGCCAAACGCCATCCTTTTTGGTGATCCACCCCGCCCTCACCAGACTGCTGCTCTCGAAAGAGAAGGCAGCGTCACCGCGGAGTGTTCCACCCGAGAGTTGCCCCATTTCGTGGTCGCTAAGGGGTACGATCTCACGGACGCGTGGGAAGATCCCATCCTCGCTGTTGACGTTTGGGATACCGGCGCGATTCTGTTCCAGAAGCTTCAGCGCTGCGTAAATGCGAGCCCAAGTATTGTTCTTCGGCGTATCTGAATCAGACAATTCTTCCCCTTAGTTAGAACGGATCCCACCGCTGGGCAGGGACTGTAAATGCTGTTACCCGCGGCGGTTCTCTCCGAACGGATTCCACGCGTCGGCGGTATAACTCAGAAGGGCGCCCTGCCGCGCGCCCAAAAGCGTTTCCAGTCTCCCTTATGCCCCGTGGCTTGGAAGTCATCCATGTCCACGGTTCCGAATGGGTCTTCGAGATAGCGAACTTCGTCCGCAGCCGTCGCATCGGGATCTACCTGGACAAGCGCGAGACGATACCGCGGTCTAGCATTTTTCCCGGTAATGACCTCGTTATGGGTGACCCAGAAGTCAGTCGCTCCGGTAAGGCGCGCGGCGACCTTGATGCGGTACGTCTCCCCTGTAGCTGAGTCGATCGACAGAATGTCGTAACCGGGCGTGGCGGACGCCTGCACCTCGGGGAGCCGCCCAATGGCGCGCTCACGAGAGAGCACAAGTTCGATGCTGCGACGCTGAATGGAGGAAGATTCCACGCCTCGCGCTGGCGTACCGTCTGGCAACTCGGAGTCGAGCATCGCAGCAGGCAGTACCAGCGCAGCCGCGACGATGAGCGGCGGCTTGGTGGACATCTTTGCCTGCTGGTCGATGAGTTCGAGCCGGCGGTCGAGGCGCGCATGAAGGTCGTTGGCTTTGCGGGTCAAACTCTCAGATGACTCCTTCGGCTTCTCACCCAGGTTTTCCCTTTCGGAAGCTGCCACCGCGTCTGAGAGGATGCGTTCAATCTCGTGCTTGAGGCGCGATTCGACCAGGGCTCGCTGCTTCTCAAGCTCGTTCCTCCGACGAGGCTGCACTTCCGCGAGGTAATCCGGTAGTTCGTTCTCAATAATCCAGCTGACAGCTCGGGATTCCGCGTTATGCAACCAGGGAAGAGACTTCGCCTGCTGGACAGCGGCGGATTCCGGAGCAGCGGTGCAGTCGAGGTAAGGCGCTGGACCGGCGTCGACAACGGAGCCGTCCTCACCAACATAGGCATACCCGAATCTTCGCGCGACCGAAGCACCTAACGAATCCACGACCTCTTCGATGACGCCCACCAGCAGGCGGGGATCTTCGATGGTTCCTGAAACGAGTACGGTGCCACGGTTGAGAATGCCCGCCAGGGTCGTGACAGTATGTTCCATCACTGAATCATGGAGAGGGTGCCCCGGCGCAAGTAAATCGGCGTTTGCTCTCTCGTCAGCATGTACTCGATCAAGATCGAAAGTGACGCGCTCATATCGGCTGGCCGTGGGGCCATATTTGCCGTTACGCAGCACGGGCGGAACGTAGCTAATCTCATACCTCCCCTTTTCACGCCTTACGATCTTCCCCCCGAATCGTGTGAACGCCTCCTTGAACGCCAACTCGATATAGTGCGGTTGGAGACGTCTGGCGCGAGCTTCATCCATTGCTGCTCGGAGCTTCGCGAGATCCGCGTCGGATAAGTGCTCCGTGGCTAAAGCACGTTCAGCGAGGAGCTCGTCCAACCCCTCGGAAACGCTCTGGTCAATCACTCGATGCATACGCGCCTTAGTCTCAGGCAATTCGCCGTAGCGAATCGCCTCGATCAGCAACTCGCGCAATGGCGTGTCGGAAAACGCCGAACCCAGGACGTCGAACACGTTGCCACCGTATGCTTTGCGCTGCTCCTCGATCTTATTGAGCAACGCGGTGAAGACTTCGCCCTCGCGGGTATTTGCGGCTACGAGGTTCCACAAGCGGCACACCTCTGTCTGCCCGATACGGTGAATACGGCCGAATCGCTGCTCAATGCGGTTGGGATTCCATGGCAGGTCGTAGTTGACCATCAGATGGGCGGCCTGGAGATTCAAACCCTCACCCGCAGCATCCGTCGCCAACATGATTTGGCAATCGGGGTTCTTGGTGAACTCCTCGGTTACGGCGCGCCGTTCATTCCTACGCACGCCACCATGAATTGCGACGACAGCACCAGCTCGTCCAACGAGCTGGCTGATGCGCCCCATGAGATAGTTCAACGTGTCGCGGTGCTCGGTGAAAATAATGAGCTTGCGCGGCTTGCCATTGGAATCGAGCGGAATGACGTTGTCCTGAAGTATCAGGCTTAGTTCTGCCCACTTCTTATCGCCACCTCGGTCGCGTACTCTCCGCGCGACCTCCGCTAGCGCGTTGAGTTCGACGATCTCCGTCTCGAGCTCGGCGATCGTTTCTGCGGCCGTAGCAGCGTCGACCACATTTTCCTCAAGTTCCTCAAGATCCTCAGCGGAAATCTCGTCGTCGTCGATTTCGGAAGGCATGTACTTGTAGGGATCCGGGCGCAGGACGTCGCGATCGTCCCGATAAGTCGCATTTTCGATGCCCCGTTTGGTCAGTGCTAAGCGTTCTGCCCGGCGAACAAGGCTGCGATGAATGGCCTCCGGACTGGACGCGAGCCGCCGCTGCAGGACCGTCAACGCAAACCCGACCGTATTGCGCCGCTTTCCATCGAGCTGCGCTGCACGATTCATGCCGTTGCGGACATAGTCGGTTACCTGCTGGTAAAGCTCGTTTTCCAGCTCGGTCAGCTCATATGGAATTGACTCCGCGATGCGTTCCGGAAAAAGCTTACGACCTTCAAAGGTAAGGAGGTCTTCCTTAACCATCCGACGCATCACGTCACTGGTGTCGACCGAGGAGAAGCTTTTCCCCGCGAATCGGTCCCTATCGAGCAGGCTCAAGAAGAGCTGGAAATCCTCCTCCTTGCCGGAATGCGGTGTAGCCGTCATCAGGAGGAAATGACGGGCAATATCCCCAATCATCTCGCCGAGTTGAAAACGCTTCGTCTTCTCGAGTTTGTTGCCAAAATAGTGGGCTCCCATACGATGTGCTTCGTCAACAATCGCCAAATCCCAGTGACTGTCCCGCAACTGTTGCTGGAGGTCCTCATTTCGGGCGAGCTGATCCATGCGGGCGATGAGCAGCTGATGGTTTTCAAAAATGTTGTGGTTGAGCGTCGTATCGATCATCTGCGTGGTCAAAATTTCGAACGAAAGACCGAACTTGAAGAACAGCTCGTCTTGCCATTGCTCGACCAGACCACCAGGCGCCACGACAAGGCAGCGTTGAACGTCCTCACGAAGGATTAGTTCCTTGATGAACAAGCCGGCCATGATCGTCTTACCCGCCCCAGGATCATCCGCAAGCAAAAAGCGCAGCGGAGTTCTCGGCAACAACTCGCCATATACAGCGCGGATCTGGTGCGGGAGAGGCTGAACATTACTCGTTGCAACCGCGAGCATCGGGTCATACAAACCAGCAAGCTTGATTCTCTGAGCTTCGGCCACCGTTTTGAAGTCAATCGAAGAGGCGTCAAAAGGGCGACTCCCCGACGTCGATATGGCAAGCGAGTCCTCGTCGCGACGAAAAACGACCCGTTGCCCGAGCTCGCCGGAGGACGTCTTGTACGTCAACTCAACCGCGTCCGGACCGTGGGGCTGTCCGAAAATGACCTGCACAACTTCGTGCGGTACGACGCCGGTAAGTTGCAGGCCCGAAACGAGCTCCTCTAGCTTCATTTGGTCCCCCCACTTTCGCGTACGATTCTATCCAAACTGTCGACTGCGTGTCGGACCTCGAATAACTTGAGAGTACTGCCAAGGGGGCTCAATGAAGCGCGCCGAGCGCCAACACCTGGGCGCAATCATTGAAGAAGTGAGTGCCTGGGTCCATACGGGCCAGGAAATCCGATGGCTTGCTGGTCATCTCCCACTGTCGGCGTCCGTTGGCTTCGCCTCGGGCGATCACGATCTCCTGGTCAAAGTGGACCAAGCGGCGGCATCGGGTGACCTCGACGAAGCCGTGCGATTGACACAACCAACTTGGTTCGAGGGAAGAAAGAAACTCCAGCCAGCATATGAGGCCGCTGCGCGACTCGGCCTATTCCGCGATTGGTACCACTCAATCGGAGGCCCCCAACGTCTTGAATCGCTCCATCAAGAAGTCGCAACTCGGATGGTCACCGAGCGGGACGAACTGTACAACGTCACCAGCGCAATGCACGCCGCAGGACGTAGTGCATCAAAGATGCTTCGTGCCGCCTCCCATCTGCCGATCACGCGAGAAGGCGCGTTAGGAGACGCCGAACGCGCTGATGGAGAAGCTCTTCTCCAGCTCCTTGACGAGCAGCATGATGAAGCGATGAAGCTTCTCGACAGGTCAACGTGCACCGAGACCCCTTGTTCCAAAGCACACGCCGCCGCGAATGTGCTTGCCCAGGCGCACGCCCGAGGGCAGCAGGTTGGAATGTTTGAACGCCTGACTATTGCGGCCAACCGCGTGACAGCCCAGCTGTCCTGGGAACGCTTCCGAATGACCAAGATTTTGGATGACCTAACAGTTTGGTACGCGGCGGCGACGCAAACCGAGTTCGATACTGAGCATTTGCCGCTTACCCGCGCGGACGTCCTATCCGATTCCGAGGCGGCTGCACTCCACTCTCTCAAGCAGGTTTCCTCCGCGGATCTCGAGTACGCCCGGGTCTCCGATACAACGCTGTTGTGTGAGGCCGGACAGTGTATTTCGTTTCACGAATCGACCGCGCGATTGGCGGCTGTCCACTCGCGGCTCGACGAGCGCGAAGGCGGCCAGCTATTACTCGCCGCTGCCGAAAGGCTCTCATCTATGCGGGTGAGCGAGCGCCAACAACTTCGAGTCGCTATAGAGAATGTAGGTCACTGGCAGGAAGCAGCAACCCGGGTACTAGAAGATGCGGAGCACTTGCCCCTCACCAGAACAGGAGCCGTTTCCGACGCCGAAAAAAATGCTGCAACGACCATTCGACAAATCTTCGATGAGTACAGTGCTCATGCAACAGAGCTGCTCCATCCGATCCGGTGCCAGTCAGACCGCTGCGGTGACGCTCATGAAGCAGCATCTTCGCTGCATGAGGCGTATCTAAGGCTCCTCGAGTCGGAAGCTGGGCAAACAGTCGTTGCGGCGCGCACGCGCCTTCAAGGGCAGCTCGTCACTGAGCGTGAAGAGTTAGCGATGTTCCACCAAGAGGTCTTGAAATGGCCGAAGCGGATAACACGCATCCGCGGCACGCGACTAGACGCCTTAGCCAACGTAAAGGCAGAGGTCGAACGGCTCACTCAGGACTCCACGTCCATCAAGATCAACCGCACGGCAATGAGGCTGCTTCCTTTGCGTAAAAGCAGCGAAGCATTGGTCGCCAGCCTCTGCATACTTCGTGATGCCTCGCTTACGTCCAAGGACAACGAGTTTCTGAGCGATGCTGCAGCCTTGGCCCAACGGGTCATCTCAACTGTCAGGTCGGATTTCGATACGAATTGGGAGTGCAGGCGGGACGCGGATTGTAAGAGTGGTCATGAGGTCATTTCGATTGCCTTCGACGCGGCAGAGTCAGTCGAATCACAACTTACTCGGCTCAGCGCAGACACCGACGATATGTCAACGGATTTAGATCAGCTACTCGACCCCTCCCTCGGCCTGATCACCTATTTGCCACCTTCATACAAACTCGACGAATTGCTGCCTGGCAGCCTCACCAGGCGAGCGCGCAGCAAGCTGCCGCTCATCATCAATGCAGAGGGCGTCGCAAAGGAGGCAGCAGCCAAAGCGCGTGCAGCCGCCGACGAAGTTCGTGCTGTGGATGTAGCCGAAGCGCTTCGAGCGATGGACCTAGATGTCCTGCGGAAAGCAGCCCCGCAGGCTAAAATTCGCACGTCATCCCTCCAAGCGTATGACCTGCATAATGTTTGGGATGTCCTGCAATTTCAGGATGCGTACTACTTGGATTCCTTGCCCGGTCTCGGTGAGGCCTCGGCACGTGCGATCACACAGGCAACTCTCCGTCTCTTTGATGCTGTGCGAGAAGAGACCCCCGTCCGCATCGATGTAAAACGAAAGAGCGAGGCGACCGCGGCGTTGTTGGAGTCGCTCCGTGGCTGGAGCAATGCACGGAAATTCAGTCCAACCGAAGACGAAGTCGCGGTGGCAGCCGGTCTTTCAAAACTTACAAAGAAGAAATTCAGTCTTGTGGCCGGGCGTGTCCTCGCTGTAGTTGAAGGCGAAGATTCCGAAGGGCGACCCTCTGTCTCGGAGGTCCTCACGGACGCGTTGGAACGTACCGCCCCTCCTCCGAGCACCGACGATATTTGGACCGATTTCCTGTCACGACCGGCTGACTACTTCGGCATGCTAACCGAACTCGGGTTCATGACCGAGGACGAAAAAAGTATGCACGGCGACCTCCCAGAAGAGATCGTGGAAGCCGTTCGCGCCAAGGAACTGAAGCGGGACTATCTGACCGCTTCTCTCCGTACCTATCAAAGCTTTGGTGCCCGGTTCGCTCTCGTGCAAGAGAAAGTGGTCATCGGTGACGAAATGGGATTGGGCAAAACTGTAGAAGCACTCGCTGTACTCGCCCACCTTCGTGCACGCGGTCAGTCTCATTTCCTCGTCGTATGCCCTGCGGCAGTCGTCAGCAACTGGATTCGCGAGACGGCCAAGCATACAAAGTTGAAAACTTCGCGCCTGCACGGGTCGCTGTGGGAGCGAACCTATGCGGCGAAGACTTGGATTAGAAATGGAGGTGTCGCCATCACCACATACGATCTTTTGCCCTGGGCAAAGGCGCACCTCAGCGAGGTGGATCTGGGGTGCGCCATATTCGACGAGGCCCACTACATCAAGAATCCCAGGGCAAAACGTTCGCTTGCCGCGGCAGAGATCATCGATTCGATCGATTACGCGATCTTGATGACTGGCACGCCTTTGGAAAATAGCGTCTCCGAGTTCCGCAATCTGATCGGTTACATCCGTCCCGACCTCTCGGAAGATGCACCAGAATACTTTGCGACAGCTTTTCGAAAGCACGTGGCACCTGCTTACCTCCGCCGCAACCAGGAGGATGTGCTCACCGAGCTTCCCGAGATAGTTGAGGTTGATGAGTGGATGGGAATGTCGGCAGCTGACGAACAGGTTTACCGCCAGGCCGTAGCGGAGGGCCAATTCATGCTGATGCGACGCGCTGCTATGTTGTCGGAACAATCAATGAAGATCGACCGGCTCCTACAGATCGTCGAGGAGGCTGAAGCCAATGGACGGCGCGTGATTGTTTTTTCATATTTTCGCGAGGTGTTAAGCGAAGTTGCCCGGCTCCTACCCGGGCAGGTATTCGGCCCGCTTACCGGCTCTGTCCCGGCGGCGGATCGGCAGGAACTTGTCGATCGCTTCTCCCAAGCTGGGCATGGCGCGGTTCTCGTTGCACAAATCACTGCAGGCGGCGTCGGTCTCAATATCCAGTCGGCGTCCGTCGTGGTGATCTGCGAACCGCAGATCAAGCCCACAATGGAATCGCAAGCAATCGCAAGGGCTCACCGCATGGGTCAAACCAACACCGTGCAGGTACACCGGCTACTTACTGAAGACAGTGTTGATCAGCGCATCCGCGATATTCTTGAGGTCAAAATGCAACTCTTCGATGAGTTCGCCCGCGACAGTGTCATCGCAAAACAAGCTCCTGACGCTGTCGACGTGTCGGAAGTCGAAATTGCGCGGATGGTCGTTGCTGCCGAGCGGGAACGACTTGCGATGGCATCGCGCTAGTAGATAGCAGGGTACGCGTGGCGCGAATCCGAACTCAATCCCATTCGGCGCCCATCTGCAGAAGGGCAAAGATGCGCACAACCAAGGATTTACGGGGCTTCCCGGCGCATCATGCTGCGAGAGCCGCCCAGTGAATGCATCGACAGCGGACGCGCAGAGCCCCCTCTGGTGGCAGGATGCCGTCATCTATCAGGTCTACCCGCGCTCCTTCGCGGACGGCGACGGCGACGGTGTGGGTGACCTCTCGGGCCTACTGACCCGCCTGCCGTACATCGCATCGCTCGGCGTGGACGGGATCTGGATGACACCGTTCCAGCCGTCCCCGCAGGTGGACCAGGGGTACGACGTCAGCGACTACCGCGGCGTCGACCCGATGTTCGGCACCATGGAACAGTTCGACCAGCTGCTCGAAGCCGCCCACGCGCTCGGCCTCCGGATCTTCCTCGACGTGGTGCCCAACCACTGCTCGTCTGAGCATCCCCTCTTCCAGGCCGCCGTCGCCGCCGAACCCGGCTCCCCGGAGCGGGCGATGTTCCACTTCGCAAACGGTCCCGGCATGGACACACCACCGAACAACTGGCAAAGCGTCTTCGGCGGCAACGCCTGGAACCGCGTGAACCCCGGCTCCGACACCGACCAGGAGTGGTACCTGCACCTCTTCTCCCCACAGCAACCGGACTGGAACTGGCGCAACCCGGCGGTGGGCGAGTACTTCGAAGGCGTACTCCGGTTCTGGTTCGACAAGGGCGTGGACGGGCTCCGCATCGACGTCGCACACGCCCTCTTCAAGGCTGACGGACTCCCGAACGCAGCCAACGCCAACTCCGTGGTCGACGGCCTGCGCTCCAACCCCCAGGTCTCCGACCAGGAGGAAGTACACGACGTCTACCGGCGGTGGCGCCGCGTCGCGGACTCCTACTCCCCCGGACGGGTGCTCGTCGGCGAAGTGAACCTCGAACCCCACCGCGCCGCCCGGTACACGCGGCACGACGAGATGCACCAGGCGTTCGCCTTCGCCTTCGTGAAGCTCGGCTGGGACGCCGAAGCATGGGCAGCGGTCGGCACCGAACTGGAAGCCGCCCGCAGAGAACACGGAGCGCCACCGACCTGGGCACTCGAAAACCACGACATCGTCCGCTCCGCCACACGCTTCGGCGGCGGCGACCGCGGCTTCCTCCGCGCACGAGCCGGCCTGCTGGCCATCCTCGGCCTCCCCGGCGGCGCGTTCATCTACCAGGGCCAGGAACTCAACCTGCCCGAGGTCGACGTACCCCTCGATTCCCGGGTGGACCCGATGTGGGCCCGCGGCGGAGTGTCCCGCGACGGCGCCCGCGTCCCGATGCCCTGGACGGTCGATTCGGGCGGCACCTTCGGCTTCTCCTCCGCCGGGGCGTCGGCCCCCTGGCTGCCGACGCCGGAAGGGTGGGGCTCGCGGTCCGTGGAGGCGCACTTGAACGACAGCGGATCCACCCTGCACCTCGTCACTACTGCCCTCGAATTGCGGAAGCAGCTCCGCGAGGAAGAAATCCTCTCGGCCGACGACGGCGGCACTTGGCGCGTCGAGGACGGCCTGTTACTAATTTGCGAGCGCGGAGAACAGTTCCTGCTTGCCGTCGCGATGGGGGAAGAGGCGTGTCGCCTTCCGAACGGGAACGTGGTGCTGGCCTCGTCACCGCTCACCCCCGAGGGGCTCCTCCCACCCGACGCCGCGGCCTGGCTCCTCAGAAACTAGTACCTCACATCCAGGATCGCTGCCCACCCGAGGAGCAGTTCCCACGGCATACTGATCAGCGTCTGAAAGACTGTTCCGCGTGACTTCCCCTAGCCCCGCTTCCGCCGATCCAGCCGACTACGACGACGGCGCTGCCTCCCAGCGCTGGCTCTTCGCCTACTTCACTCCCGAGACCGAGGATGACGGCGAGCAGGTCCGCTTCGCGGTGAACGCCGGATCAGATGCCAGGAGATGGACTGCCCTGAACGACGGCGCCCCTGTCCTGACCAGCGACGTCGGCGAGCGCGGAGCCCGCGACCCGTTCATCTTCCGCGACCACACCCGCGACAAGTTCGTGGTCATCGCCACCGACCTGCGAGTGGCAACCGACGGCGACTGGGACCGCGCCGAGCACCACGGCAGCAGGTCAATCTGATTGGGTCCCGGTTAGCAGTCCAGTGGCTATGCGATAGCTAGTTGATTTTTCTGCGTCCAGATGTCCCAGTACTGTTTCGGCGTCATGCCGTCGAGGGACCCGTGGGGCCGTTCATGATTGTAGATGTTCTTCCATTCCTCGGCCAAGTACTTCGCTTCGGCCATGGTGTCGATGATTTCCCCAGTGAGTTGTTCCCTTCTGAATTGGGCGTTGAATGACTCGGCGAACCCGTTCTGCTAAGGCGATCCCGGGTCAATGAACGCAGTATCTACCCCGGCAGTGGCGCACCAGTTGACCAGCGCTGCGGCGGTGAATTCCGGTCCGTTATCGGAGCGCACATAGGTTGGGGTGACGCCGGTTTCGGCGATGATGTCCTCCAGCACCGCGACTACATCGGTGGCGGTGAAGGACCTGCGCGGAACGATGGCCAGGGCGGTCCGGGTGTACTCGTCAATGACGTTGAAGAACCGGACATGCCTCCCGCAGGAGGTCACATCGGATTGGAAGTCGAAGCTGATCACATGCATCGGGTATTCGGCCTTCAGCCGCTTCTGCTCCCCGGCGCCGGGCCCGGTGCGGCGACGCTTACGCGCCTTCGGCTTGCACGTCAGTCCCTCGGCCCGCCAGAGCCGGCGCACCCGCTTAGCGTTGAGCACCACGCCAGCCCACTCCGGCTGGGCCAGCAGATGCCAACGAGCCTTCCGCCACCCCCACGCCGGATGCTTCCCGGCCACCGCCCGCAACGCCGCACGCAGCCGAGCTTCCTCGAAGCTGACCACCGGCCGTGCCTTACGCAAAGCGGAACGATTCTGCCCCAGCACCTTGCACGCGAATCTCTCGGACGCCCCGAATTTCTCCCCCGCCATGCGCACTGCACGCCGGCGAGGTTCGGGGCTCAGAATTTTCCCTTAGCCACCTCATTCAGTATGTCGATGGCCAGTTCTTTCTCCGCCAGCAACCGCTTCAGCCTGGCGTTTTCCTTCTCCAAGTCCTTGACCGCTTTGGTTTGGGCTGCGTTCTGCTCGGAGCCGTACTGCTGCAGCCACCGGTACCAGGTTGCCTCGGTGACCTGCAGCTCCTTGATGACCTCGATCATCGGCTTGCCGTCATTGAGCATTTTCTGCCCCTGCCGGACCTTCGCGACGACCTGATCCGGGGTATGCCTACGTGCCATAATCTGTGAACTTCCTCCTGCACCCATTATCGGATGCGAAACTCACACAGTCACCGGACTCCTACCCAGGGACCCAACCAAATCCTTGTCTGGGAGTCCGATGACCTCATCACGTGGTCCGGCCCGCGGCTCATCCCCATCGCCCGCGAGGACGCCGGTAACGCCTGGGCACCGAAAGCCTTCTGGTCCGAGGAGCGCAACGCCTGGCTGGTGTTCTTCGCATCCTCGCTCCCGGGCACCGGGAAGGAAGGAAGTGATTACCAGCGCATGTTCGTCACCGAGACAATCGACTTCACCAGCTTCAGCGCACCCGTGCTGTACCTGGACCTGGGCAAGTCAGTCATCGACGTGACCTTCCTGCAGGTGGGCGACTGGTGCTATCGCTTCTCCGCAACCTCCCGGCCGGCCGGCAACCCCGAGGAGGACGCCTTCGTCTTCATCGAACGCGGCCGCAGCCTGCTCGACCCGGACTTCGAACCCTGGGTAGTGGCCGCCGGCAAAGGCGACATCCGGCAGGGAGAGGGTCCCGCCGTCGTCCTGCCTTCCAATGGCTCAGCTCCGCTACTACTGATCGACGAATTCGGCCTCAGCGGCTATCACCTGTTCGAAGCCGCTGACCCGGAGCTGCGCCATTGGAAGCACCTGCACGACGCCGTCCTGCCGCCGCTTGCGCGCCACGGATCGCTTCTTGCGATCACCCCAGACGAACACGCGCGGCTCTCGGGGCGACCGCGCGCCTAACGGCGCTCAACCAGCCTCCGGGCCCTGACCATCATCACTGCCGACGGCACCACTTTCCCGGTGAGATAGGTGGACAACCTCGAAGGCGACGTGCCGAGTTGCTGAGCGAACTCCGCCCGAGTCAGACCGCTGCGCGTCAAGTACGCGGCAAGGTCCTGCGTGACCTCCTGGCGCTCGGCATCCTCGGCGTCCCGCACTGAATGCCGGAGGATGCGCGAAAACAGCGCAGACATGGCTGGACTCTCCGTTGCGGCCAATACTTCTTTAAGTTCTGCTGCCGCTTTCCCGCGAGGGCTCGCCATGACGGCTTCAGCGATACGGTGCCAGTCCCGGATGTCGCCACGTTCGACCGCTGCGAGCAGACCCTCGAACCCCCACTGATCGACGGGTGCCTCGGGATCGATATTCAGATTGCGAAACTTCAGCATCACGCCTCCTCTCCAAGGACCATCTGTTCTGCGACTATCTGGCAGGTTTCCACCGTGGCGCCCCAGTCCTGCCACCGGCTCACCAGACCCTTGTAGGAGCCAAGCTGCTTAGTGGTCCGGGAATCTTTGGGTGAGGGCGCGGATAGCTGGCGAACCACCTGCGACCTCACTGCCGCACCGTCCCGGTTCTGATCGGCGTAGTACTCATCCATGCCGTTGAGAACCCCGGCTGCATGCTCAACCCCCACCGTTTCGGCCAGTGCCGCCACGTCCAGATAGTCCCTTGTCTGGTTTCTGCGGGTGATGAGGAACGCTTTGATCCGTAGGGTTTCATCCCGGGTAGGGACCCTCACCGAGGCGCCGGACGCGAGCTGCACCTCTGTCACTTCAAGTGGGCGGATCCGGATCAGCTGCCGAAGACCGGTTTCGATGCCCCCAAGCTCCCCCAGGATGATCTTTCCGTAGGTGACCCGGTTAGTCGCCCAGCCCTCGTCGGTCTCCAGCGCGTCGAGGACGACGTCGAAATTCTCGCGCAGCCCGGCGAGGACATGATCGTGGTCGTAGGAAGCACGGTGTCCGGCGTATACGGCGGCGGCGCTGCCGCCAACAAGCACCGCATCGGGGACAAGCTGCTGGAGCTTGGCTGCTGACTCGAGGACCTTCTGAAGATCGGGATGCAGGTCGCCACGCACAGGAGACAAACCTAAGGACGGCTCTCTGTGGTCCTGCTCGCGGGACTGGCCAGCATCGTTTGGATTGCCACCCGAGTGGTTTGCATGGTCATTAGCCATGCAAACATCTTATCAAATATGACAATTAGTCAGGAGATGACGGTCGGTGCTATGTGCATCTGGAAAAGTTGTGCACGCCTCATTCCCCTCGAAGAAGTGGTACGCTTTCATGTACCACTCGCAAGGAGCACCAATGTCCGCAATCACCGCAACAGACGCTCGTCGCAACCTGTTTGGACTCATCCAGCAGGTGAATGAGGACCACGCTCCGGTCGAAGTCGTGTCTAAGCACGGTAACGCCGTCATCATGTCCAAAGACGATTACGACGCGATCACTGAAACCGCTTACCTGTTGCGGCATACGAAAGGTGCTGAGCGGCTGCTCGCCTCCCTGGAACGTGCCCGACGCGGGGAGTTCGAGACTCACGAACTCCACGACGCGTGAGCCGACAGCTCGCATTCGACCGGGACGGGCGGGAAGACTACACCTACTGGCAAGGCCAGGACAGAAAGACGCTGAAGCGAATCAATCTGCTGATTCAGGATGTCTTGCGCGACCCGTTCACCGGCACTGGCAAACCCGAGCCACTCAAGCACATCCTGTCGGGAGCCTGGTCCAGACGAATCGATGAGGCACATCGCCTGGTCTACCTCGTGACTGATACGTATATCGTCGTGTTGCAGGCCCGCGACCACTACTGATCCACAACCGCTGCACGCTGGCCCCCGGTCACCACGCGAGAGGAACCCGCCTTGGCATTCACCGTCCGCGGACGCACCGTCCTGATTACCGGCGCCGGAATGGGCATGGGAAAGCTCTATGCCGAACGCGCCGTGCGCGAAGGGGCAGCCGCCGTCGTGCTGTGGGATATTGACGAAACCGCCCTCCAGAACGTCGCGGCCGGCCTTGCCTCAAGTACGACGGCGGTTCATACGCATGCGGTCGACGTCGCCTCGGTGGAGTCGATCACCACAGCCGCGGAGTCCGTCCTGAACGACTTCGGCGCCCCGGATGTCCTCATCAACAACGCCGGAATTGTCCGTGGCAAATACTTCTGGGACCACGACCACCACGCGGACATTGACCTCACGCTCCAGATCAACACCGGCGGCCCAATGCACGTCACCCGTGCGTTCCTGCCGGCAATGATGGAACGCGGAACACCCGCGCGAATCCTCAACGTAGCCTCCGCTTCCGGCACACTCTCGGTTCCCCGCATGAGCGTGTACGCGGCGTCGAAATGGGCGGTCATCGGCTGGAGCGACTCCCTTCGCCTCGAGCTGAAATCCACTCACCACCCCATCGCCGTCACCACACTCATCCCCAGCTACATCAAAACCGGCATGTTCGAAGGAGCCCGCGGACCGCTGCTGACCCCGCTCATGGAACCGGACTACGTGGTGGACCAAGCCTGGCGCGCAACGCTGGCCGGAAAGGCCCGCGTCCAGCTGCCGTGGACGGTCCAGCTCGCCGGCACCCTCCGTAACGTCCTGCCGCAACCAGCCTGGGACTTCGTCGCCGACCGTGTGTTCAAGGTCTACAGCTCAATGGACCACTTCACCGGCCGGCCCACGCCCGCAACCACAAAGGACAACAGCCGATGAGCGCCGCCGCAATCCTGCAAGACCACAAACGCTACTTCCACACGGGCGCCACACGCCTCGCTGAGTGGCGCAAGGAACAGCTGCAGGCCCTCCTGCGCCTGCTCACCGAGAGCGAAGACGCGCTCACTGACGCCCTCGAAAAGGACCTGGGAAAGAGCCGCACCGAGGCCTTCATCTCCGAGGTGGCGGTGGTCCGGGCGGAGACCGACTACGCACTGAAGCACCTTGACCGCTGGATGGCGCCCGCGAAGGTCAGCGTGCCGCTCGGCCTGCAACCGGCGAAGGCCTGGACCCAACCCCGGCCGCTGGGCACCCTGCTCATCATCGGCCCGTGGAACTACCCGCTGCAGCTGGTCCTAGCTCCGCTGGTCGGTGCGCTCGCGGCCGGCAACACAGCGGTCCTCAAACCCAGCGAACTGGCACTGGCCACCTCCAGCGTGCTCGCCGAACTCGTTCCCCAGTACCTCGACCGATCCGCCGTGACCGTCGTGGAAGGCGGCGTGGACGTGAGTACCGACCTCCTCGCCCAGCCCTTCGATCACATCTTCTACACCGGCGGCGAGCGCGTCGGCAAGATCGTCATGAAAGCGGCCGCCGAGCACCTCACCCCGGTGACGCTGGAGCTGGGAGGGAAGTCTCCCGCCGTCGTCGTCTGTGGTGATCTCAAGGCCGCCGCCCGCCGCATTGCCTACGGCAAGTTCATGAACGCCGCCCAGACGTGCGTGGCACCGGACTACATATTGACGACGCCGGCTGCCGCCCCCGCGCTGGCGCTGGCACTTTCGGAGGCAGTCCGGGAGTTCTACGGCAGCGATCCGCAGACCTCCGGTGACTATGGGCGAATCATTAACGACCACCACTTTGACCGGTTGGTGACGCTCCTGGACGACGGGACCGTGGTCGCCGGCGGAAAGCACAACCGGTCCGAGCGGTACATAGAACCGACCATCCTGCGCGACGTCGACCCCGCCTCCCCGCTCATGCAGGAGGAAATTTTCGGTCCGCTGCTGCCCATCCTCGAAGTGGAGGACCTCGACGACGCAATCCGCTTCATCGGCGAGCGCCCCCACCCGCTCGCCGCCTACCTGTTCAGCGACCGGGACGAGCACCTCGACGCTTTCACTGAGCAGGTGCAGGCCGGCGGCATCGCGCACAACGTCTGCACCATCCAACTTGCGGTGCCCGGGCTGCCCTTCGGCGGTGTGGGCGCGAGCGGGACCGGCAGCTACCACGGCCGCCAGTCCTTCGACACGTTCAGCCACCTGCAGCCGGTCTTTTCCAAGCCGACGGCGGTGGATACCCTCAGGCTCGCCTACCCGCCGTTCGGTGCGCTCAAACGGAAGCTGCTGCGCAGGCTGCTCTGAGGAAACCGTCCCGGCTTGCTGAGACGGCTCCACCGCTTCACGTGATCTGAAGCTCGCGCTTCACGAACGCGGTCAGCAGTTCCCGTGCCCGGTTCACTGATATGGATGTCCGGCGCGAATAGCACTGGACGACGAGACCATCCACCATGGCTGCCGTCGTTGCTGCGAAAACCGCGGGGTCCTCGCAGGAGAAAGCGCCTTCGGCGACCCCGCGCTCGGCAATTCCCTGCAGTGCAGTCCGCCACGCGTCATAGTGCTCGTTCATCCAGCTGCCGTAGCTGTCATCGCGGGCAGCCGCAGCCCAGAAGTCCAGCCAGATGAGCCAGTGGCGCCGTGTCTCCTCATCGGATCCGAACAGCCCGTCAAGGAAGAACAGCAGTTCCCTGCCCGGATCCTCCGAGCCTTGTGCGGCCTCCCGCAGCGGGAGGTAAAAGCTTGCCGTCTCGGCCTTGACCACCTCCATCAACACCTCGTCAAGGCCCTTGAAGTGATAGGTGATGGTGCCGGGAGAAACGCCGCATGCCTGGGAGATATCCCGGATTCCCACGTTGAACAGGCCCTTGTCAGCGATCACGTCACGGGCGGCATCGATCACCAGCTGCCGCCTCACCTCGGTGGGGTGGCGCTGACGTTCACCGACTGTCTTGGCCCGTGGCCGGCCGGCAGGTTCCTGCGTGCTCAGTGCCATCACTCGTGCTCGCTTCCTTGCCACGCGGACGTCCGAAGTTACGCGGACGTCCGCGCGATCTGCTTGTCGAAAGTTCTCTCGAAAAACACTTCGTCACCCTTATAGGTGGTGACCGAATGGCGCAGCACATAGTGTTCCGCAGTTGCGGTCACCGTAGCGCTGGTCTCAATCCGAACGGACCAATCCTCGCGCTTCATGCTGATCTTCCATCGTGATTCGGCAGAGGCTGACAGTGGATCGGCTTCCTCGATCCGGTAGATCTCCACTGCTTCCTCCCCGTAGTGCAGCCCGTCGGGGTAGATCCGGTTGCCGCCGAAGTTCGGATCCACGGTCAGTGTCCAGGAGCCCGTCGCGGGCTCATAACGGACTTCACGTTCCGGACGCGGTTCAAGAACCGGTCCGGGCTTGATGTCCAGAGGTGCTGACTGTTCGGCCTCCTCGAAGGAGACTCCACCTGCAGCGATGACCGCCGGATCCAGTACGTCCAGGCTCAGTTCGGAGCCTGAAGCATCGATAGTCAGGGCGCCCTGCTCCCCATGCGGCCAGATCCACGGCCAGTAGGTGTTCGAGAGCGCCAGCCGCAGCTTGTGCCCTGCCGGCAGTTGCCACGAGATTGCCCGCAGTTCAATCTCGGCCTCTACGAACTCGCCCGGAACGACGTCCTCCGCGTGGTCCATTCCGTTGCGTTTGCACAGGTTGATTGCTCCCCGGGTGATCAGGGTGCTGGAACCATCCGGTGCCACATCGCACAATCTCGCGAACAGATTGCTCCGCCGCGCGGTACTGCTCACGCGCAGGCGCAACCTGGGGAAACCAAAAATGTTCAGGTTTTCCGTCAGCTCGTGGGTTTCGAACACGACGGAACGCCCGTCCTCGGACCGCTGATCCGGAGGCAGGTCCGAAAGGTTCCCGTAGGGAAACCACCGCGCGGCGTCAATGCCGGTGTGCTGCGGAGTAGCCACAACGGCCAGCTGCGCGGCATTGGTCGCAGTGCTGCGCAGGTCACCGGCCAGGTTGAATGTTGCCGTGTCCACGCTTTTTGACGGCCAGGACTCAAGCCCCACCCAGGTACCGGTACGCACCGGGTAGTGGGTGGCCGGACGTACGGAATCCTGGTGGAGTGCTCGCAGCGCGGGCTCGGCCATGATGCCGGTATCGATCCCCTTGAGCCAGTAGTCCCACCAGCGCAGGGTCTCCTGGAGGAAGCCGATGTTGGGGCCGGGGGTCCGTGCGATGTCGGGGTATTGGTGGGACCACGGGCCGATCAGGCCCTGCACCGGCCCGTCCGAGCCCGCAACCAGGCGCAGCACAGCGCTCCGGTAGGGATCTGCCCAGCCTCCGACAGCCATGACAGCAGCCGTGACCCTGGAATAGTCCTCGCAAACAGATCCGCGACGCCAGTACTCGTCACGCTCTTGATGGCCCATCCAGGTTTCCGCGAACGGCTGAAGACCCTCCAGCCGTTCCTTCCACATGCTTTCCCACTGGTCGTCCACCCGCCAGGGTGCCGGTGGCCGGCACTGGAAGGCCAGCATGGTTCCGGCCCAGGAGAGCATGTCGATCCCCAGCATGGCGCCGCCGAAGTAGTGAACATCATCGGCATAGCGGTCATCAGTGGAGCAGACGGTGACAACGGCTTTGAGTGCCTCGGGTTGTTCGGCGGCGATCTGCAGACTGTTGAAGCCGCCCCACGAGATACCGAACATTCCCACCTTGCCCGTGCACCAGGGCTGCGCCGCCAGCCACTCGATAACCTCCACGCCGTCGGCTTGTTCCTGCGGGTGGTACTCATCAAGCATGATGCCCTCGGAGTCACCGCACCCGCGGATGTCCACACGGACGGAAGCGTACCCATGACCGGCGTACCAGGGGTGGCGCTGGGCATCGCGCGGCGCTGTCCAGTCGCCGCGGCGATACGGCAGGTACTCCAATAGAGCGGGAACCGGATTACTGATGGCGTCCTCCGGCAACCAGACAGTGGCCGCCAGCCGGGTGCCGTCGCTGAGCGGGATCAGGACGTCCTCCATAACAGCGACGCTATGGGGGAAAACTGTTCGGATCTGCAAGGGAACCTTTCCTGGAACGCCTACAAGGAGCACAGTTGATAGCTGAAACAATCTAATTATCGTACTGTACAAATAAGTGCTGGAACTCGGCTACTGTGGGCTCATGACCGATGCCCTGGCCCCCGTTCGCCGCGCCCGGACCGCTATTGACGACGTCGCGGACGCCTTCTTCCTGAGGCTGCTGGAGTTCAAGCCGGAGCTGGCTACTTCCCTCGGAATCCCCGGCTACGGGAGCGGGTTCTTCGACTACTCCCCCGCCGGCCAACAGGACTACGCCCAAGCCATCCAGGAAACACTTGCCAAGCTGGATGGTTCCAACCCAGTTGACGACGTCGATATGGTCACCCTGGACACGATGCGTGAGCGGTTGTGGCTGGAACTGGAATTCCTCGCCACAGGCATCACCGAGCTGAACAACATCGAGTGCCCTTCCCAGCTGATCCGGAACGTCTTTGACCTGATGCCCACGGAATCGGCTGACGATTGGGAGAACATTGCCGGAAGACTCGCGAACGTCAGCAGCGCGTTGGAAGGCTACATCGCCTCGCTGCGTGCAAGCCGCAATGAAGGGCACGTCGCAGCTGCCCGGCAGGTCCGTGCTGTCGTCTGGCAAGCGCGTGAGCACGCCAAGGACAACGGTTACTTCGTGTCCCTGGCAGCCGGGGCGCAGGTCAACGGCAACGAACTCGACACCGGGACCCGCAGCCGGCTCGAACGGGGCGCATCAGGCGCCGCAGCAGCCTATGCGGGCTTCGCGAACTTCCTCGAAACCGAACTGCTACCGGCAGCGCCCGGAAAGGACGCCGTCGGGCGCGCCTACTACGAGCTGTGCTCACGGCGCTTCCTGGGCACCGCCGTCGACCTCGACGAAACCTACGCGTGGGCAGTGGCTGAGCTGGACCGGCTGATTGCCGAACAGGTGGAGGTGGCCGGCCGGATCAAGCCCGGCGCCAGCATTGAAGAGGCCAAAGCGATCCTGAACGCGGATCCCTCCCGCCAGCTCAAGGGCTCCGCTGCCCTCAGGGACTGGATGCAAGCCACAGCGGACCAGGCTTTGTCAGACCTCGCCGGAGTGCACTTCGATATTCCGGCACCCATGAACTGTCTTGAGTGCATGATCGCGCCCACTCAGGAGGGCGTGATCTATTACTCGGTGCCCTCGGACGACTTCAGCCGCCCGGGGCGCATGTGGTGGTCCATCCCGCCCGGTGAAGACGAGTTCACCACCTGGGCTGAAACCAGCACCGTGTACCACGAGGGGGTGCCGGGGCATCATCTGCAGTACGGAACGGCGACCTACCAGAAGGAATTGCTGAACAACTGGCGCCGCCACGCCTGCTGGGTCTCCGGCCACGGTGAAGGCTGGGCGCTCTATGCCGAACGGCTGATGCTGGAGCTGGGCTACCTCACTGATCCTGGTGACCAGATGGGGATGCTGGACATGCAGCGGATGCGCGCGGCACGGGTGGTCTTCGATATTGGGGTGCACCTCGAGCTGGAAGTCCCCGA
Organism: Arthrobacter sp. KKT183; assembly: GCF_055657625.1. Taxonomy (NCBI): domain Bacteria; kingdom Bacillati; phylum Actinomycetota; class Actinomycetes; order Micrococcales; family Micrococcaceae; genus Arthrobacter; species Arthrobacter sp. KKT183. Next base: position 3,096,550 of record NZ_CM145770.1, read on the forward strand.
GCAGTGGGGCAGCGGAACCTGGACGCCGGAGAAAGGATACGAGTTCCTCACCCGGCACCTCGATATTTCCGAGGGTGCCCTCGAGTTCGAGTTCACCCGCTACCTCGGGTGGCCGGGCCAGGCTTCCTCGTACAAAGTCGGTCAGCGGCTGTGGGAGGAGATCCGCGCCACCCGCGAGCGGACCGACGGCGAGGCCTTCAACCTGAAAGCGTTCCACACCGAAGCACTGAACCTGGGATCGGTGGGGCTGGATACCCTGCGCCGGGCCTTACTTCCTGGGTTCTAGCGGTGATCTACCAGCGGAAGATCCAGCCATAATGGTGCTGTATCTGCCCATCAAGGGGGCGGATGCCTCAACCATCCCACTTGCGCCAGTCGCACTCTGAATAACCGGATGTGCTTGCCACTACGTAAGGAACTCCCATGATCCGCAGCAAAGTAGAACATCGTCCCGCCAGCCGACCAGGCAAACTCGCAGCGGCTCTGCTGGTGGTTGTCGGCTGCTTCCAGACACTCTTGGCTGCGGGCGCGCCGTGGGGCAGAGCAGCATACGGAGGTGCCCATTCGGGCCTCCTGCCGCAAAATCTCCGCATCAGCAGCGCCGTCGCTGCTGCGATCTATACGGGACTGGCAGGCGTCGCGGGAACACGCCTGGCACCTACATCGATCCGCTCCCGGTTCATGTACGGCACGAGTGCCCTAATGGCGGTGGGAACCATACTGAACGCGGCCTCGCCTTCACGGGTAGAGCGCGCCATCTGGACGCCGGTGACCATCCTGCTGGCGATCAACCTCTGGCGCGCAGCCAAATTGGATGCCACGGCCATGCGCGCAACCGACAGCGGCCAGCGTGCCTCTCAAGTGTGAACCGCTAAGCGGCAACCGTAATCAGCGGTCGGACTTGGGCAGCACAATCCACAGAATGATGTAGACCAGCTCGCCGATGCCCACCAGCCCAAAGATAATGAATCCGAGCCGGACCAACCACTTGGGCAGACCGAAACCGGATGCGAGAGCCGCGCAGACTCCTGCGATGAGTTTGCCGTTACGGGGACGTGTCAGTGTGCCAGCCATGCGGGCGACTCTACGCCGCTCATGGTCCGGAGGAAACCCTGGGGCGTTGCCCGGTGTAGCGGACCGGATTCCCCAACTACTAGCTCCCATCCCGCGTGTCGCCGTTCAACACGCGGATGAAACGCAGCTTTCCCGGCAAGAGTTGGGGAATCCGGCCCGGCACCCAACGGTCCAAGCGCCCTAGAACTGGATCCCGCGGCTCAGTCCACCGTCCACAAGCACGTTGGCGCCCGTGGTCCGGCTCGACTTCGGGCTGGCGATGAACACCACCGTGTCCGCGATCTCCTGCGGCGTGCCCATCCGGTGGGTGGGGTTCAGGCCCATCGCCATGCTGAACAGTTCGGGGTTGCCCTGCTCGATCTGCTCCCAGACACCGCCGGGATGATAGGTGTTCCCGGGTGAGACTGTGTTGGCGCGGATGCCCTGTTCGGCAAGCTGGAAGGCAAGGCCGGCCATGTACGCGATGATCGCCGACTTCACTGTGCCATAAGGTCCTGAGGCGAAATCCACCTCCCTGCCGGAGACGCTCGAGATGGCGGTAATTGACGGCGACTTGCTCTGCTCAAGGTGCGGCAGCGCTGCCTTGACCAGCCGGACGGTGCCCATGAGATCGACGTTGAGGGAGGCTTCCCAGTTTTCCTCGGTATCGGGGATCGCCAGTGCGCTGACATTGCTGACCACCATGTCGATGCCTCCGAACCTGGTCGCCGTATCGCTCACCCAGCGCGCCACTGCGCCGCCATCACGGACGTCGACGGCGGTGCCCACCACAGTGTCCAAGCCAGACCCAGCGCCTAAGCCGCCCCCAAGATCCCTGCCCACCGCGTCCCGGGTGGCTTCGACGTCGGCAGCGGTCCTGGCGCAGAACGCGACATTGGCCCCCTCCGCCGCGAACGTCTCCACAATCGCGCGGCCGATTCCCTTCGTTCCTCCGGTCACAAGGGCGGTCAGCCCGTTGAGCTGCAGATCCATCTGTAGTCCTTCCTCGGTGCCTAGATTCCGGCGCTACGGTTCCGCAGGTCGGTGTGGACGCCGTCGTAGGCGCTGGCTGTCGGGAACAGCGACTTGGCAGCCTTCACAACCACGCTGTAGTTGGCGTCCACGGCGTTGGCGATCGGTGCCTGCGCCGTCTGGGTGAGGAGCTGATAGGCGTCCATGGCGTGCAGCCCGAAGAGTTCGACGAACCAGCGCACCATCTCGAGCTGGCCGATCCGCCAGGAATCCTCCATCGGACGGGACGAGCCGACTGCCATCCAGTGGCTATCCGTCTCGATGCGCGGCCAGGCCGGGGCCCCGCCCTTGATCAGCTCCACGATGATCGTGGAGTCCATGGCGCCCTCGACGGCGGTGCCGCACGCCTCGCCCTCACCCTGCCGGTAGTGGCCGTCGCCGATCGAGAAGAGCGCGCCCTCGACGTTTACTCCGAGGTAGATGGTTGAGCCCGCCTTGACCTCCGGCGAATCCATGTTCCCGCCGAACCGCTCGGGGACCAGGGAGGAACGCACTTCTCCTCCGGGCGGGGCAACGCCAACCGTGCCGAGCATCGGCTCCAACGGCAATTGAACCTGGAAATCGCCGAACCGGGATTCGAACCCGACCGTATTGCGCTGGGAGTCGACGTGGTAGATCCAGGTGGTGTCGGGCAATGGATCCTGCAGGAGGGCGGTGCGGTCGGTGCTGGTCAGGCCTCCGAAGAACGGGATGGTGGCGGAAGCACCCCAGGTCCTGGCCGGCGTCAGGTCGACGATGTGGAGGACGAGTGTGTCTCCCGGTTCAGCGCCCTGAACATAGAAGGGCCCGGTCTGCGGATTGACGAAGCGCAGGTCCACCTTCTCGCTGGACAGATCCTCGACAGAGGTGAGTGCGTGGTTGAAGGCGTCCTCCGACCAGAGCTTGAGGACCGTTCCCGGCTTCACCGTCATGACAGGGGGAGCACCGCCGAAGGTATAGACGAGCTGGTCACGCGACGGCCTATACTCGACGATCTCCATGACTGGATGCTATGTCGGGGCCCTCGGACCTACAAGGGTTTGGCGGAACTGGGCGGAAGCGGTGGAAATCATCCCTTTGACGGTCGAATGCGAACTCGATGTGTTGAGACCATGGAACGCATCCAGTGCACAGGTGGAACATGCAACAGGGGGAATTCGTGAGGGGCACTCGAACACAAGGTATTGGCGCAGCGGCGGCAGCAACGCTATTGCTTGTGCTGACCGGCTGCGGCAGCGAACCCGCAACAGCGCCGGCACCGCCAACCCAGGGCAACGTCCTGGACGCCGCCGAGGTGCTCACCGACCAGCAGGAGCAGGAGCTCAACGCGCTGATCGAGGATCGAAACCGCAGCACCGACGCCGCGCGGGTCGCCGTCCTGACCGTCGAGAACGCCAGCGGGCCCATCGGGGACTATGCGCGCACTGTCGCCACCGAGTGGGAAGTAGGAGACGACGGCGCCAACAACGGAGTGCTCATTGTCGCCGACACCGCAGAACGGGAACTCCGCGTCGAAACAGCCGACGGCGTACGGGAACAGTTCTCCGACGACGAGGCGGAAGACGTGGTCGAGGATGTCCTCGAACCTGCCTTCGCCGACGAGGAGTACGCGCAGGGCCTCACCGAGGCCGTCGAGCAGATCTACCTGTACGCAGACGGGCAGGAGCCGCCCAGCGATCCCTTCGCCTGGGTTCTGCCAGCCTCAATCGTCGGCGCTATGGTGGCCTTTTTCGGCATTGTGGTGGCTGTCATCGTGCGGGACAGTCGCCGTCGTCGTCGTCTTGCTGACGAGGAAATCCGCGCGGCGGAGGAGAGCGATCCGGACCTGCGCCTCACCGACGAGCAGCGCGAGGCGTACCGCAAGTACCGGTACAACTACCGCAAGGACGACGCCGTCACGAACCCCGCCATGTGGCTTCCCCTTTACATCGCCAGCCCTGCGCTCTACTCGGGCGGCAGCAGCGGGACGACCTCAGGATCGTCCTTCAACGGCGGCGGCGGCTTCACCGGCGGCGGAGCCTCCGGAAGCTACTAGCCGAGTCAGTCGCTGCGAGTAAACTGGGGCGCATGACCGGGCAGGATCCGGCCCCGGAACGGGCCGCTGCGGTTACCCAGAACGACGACGCGACGGACAGCCACGATGTCACGGACAGCGACGCCGTCGACACCTCGCTACGCAGTCCGGAGGAACGGTCCCGTACGTTTTGGGGCATCCTCCTCAACACCGGCGTTGCGAACATCACCACAAGTTACCTCTGGTTTGCCCTGACATTCTGGGCCTACCTGGAGACGCGAAACGTGATCGCCACCGGGGTGATCGGCGGTGCCTACATGCTGTTGATCGCGCTCTCGAGCATCAGCTTCGGCACGTTTGTGGACCGCTACCGCAAGCTCTCGGTGATGCGGTTCGCCGGAGCTTTCACCCTGGGCATGTTCCTGCTGGCCGGCGTCATGTTCCTCTACACGCCCGGGTCCAGCCTGCTGGATCTGACGCAGCCCTGGTTCTGGGTCTTCACGCTGATCATCCTGATCGGCGCGGTTGTGGAGAATCTGCGCAACATCGCCCTGTCCACCACGGTCACCATTCTCATTGAGCCGGACCGCCGCGCCAACGCCAATGGGCTGGTGGGAATGGTGCAGGGGTTGATGTTCATCATCACCTCCGTGCTCTCCGGCCTGTCAGTCGGGCTGCTCGGGATGGGCTGGACGATCGTCGTCGCGCTGGTTCTGACGGCGCTCGCCTTCGCGCATCTGCTCACCCTGAGCATGCCCGAGGAAGTGCGCGCCGCCGCCACGGATGCCCATGGGAGCTTTGACCTGCGCGGCTCCTGGGCCGCCGTTCTGGCGATCACCGGTTTGTTCGCGCTGATCCTGTTCTCCACGTTCAACAACTTTGTGGGCGGCGTCTATATGGCGTTGATGGACCCGTACGGCCTGGAACTGTTTCCCGTGGAGCTGTGGGGAGTGTACTTTGCACTCGGTTCGACCGGGTTCCTCGTCGGCGGCGCCCTGATCGGCAAGTTCGGGCTTGGTTCCAATCCGCTGCGAACCATGCTCATCGCCGTCGTCATCATGGGAATCATCGGCGCGGTCTTCACCATCCGCGAGTGGGCTTGGCTCTACATCGCCGGCATCTGGCTCTATCTGGTGCTCATCCCGTTCATTGAAGCCGCCGAGCAGACGGTCATCCAACGGGTGGTGCCGCTGCCGCGTCAGGGGCGCGTCTTCGGGCTCGCCATGGCATTCGAGGCGGGGGCGGCCCCGATCACTGCGTTCCTCATCGCGCCCATCGCCGAAATCTGGATCATCCCCTACGCCCGTTCTACGGAGGGCGCTGCGCAACTGGCACCACTGCTGGGAGAGGGCACCTCACGCGGAATCGCGCTGGTGTTCCTGATCGCCGGGATCGTCATCATCGCCGCCGCGCTGCTGGCTTTCCTGACTCCGGTCTATCGCCGCGTCTCGGCATCCTACGCGCAGGCAGCCGCCGAGACGCCGGCGGCACAGACACCCGCGGCGTCTTGAGAAATGATGGAGCGCAGGTTGCCGTGGAGGGGTTCTTGACTCACCAGCTGCATGACGGCTGACGCCTTCCGGTTCCTGCTGGTCTACGAGGGGACGTGTCTGCTCGTCTTCTCTCCCACTGACCTCCGGGCTACCGAGCCGGACGGGATGCGACTAGACAGGAACGGGGCACTCAGCCTCCGGCAAAGCAAATCGCATGAGTCTCCGCCGGGGTCGATACCGCAGAGCCAATCGAGCCAACTACCTCGTAACTACCTGCCGGCTCCACTACGACCCAGATCCAAGATCCATCGCGACCGCAATGCGCAGGGGACAATCCCCAGCAGGCGCGATTCGCTGCCTCCAATGCTTTGTGGCCAGGGAACTTTATTACGCGCTGAAGAAGGACCTGCGCCACTTTGGGACGACGTGAGTACGGACGACTGGCTGACAGCCGAGACTGACTAAACGGAAAGCCAGACGGTAGAGTCTGCCGACATGCCCTTCGAAGTGACCGGGGTGCTTGCAGACAGCACCTGCGCTTCTGAAGGCAGGGGGTGGAATTCTGCTTGGGTATTCATGAGACATCGAAAGCCGTTGCCGCGATTGAATCCGATGATCCCAGTGGGCAGATCCTCGATCCAGGCGAAGTCCGCTGAAGCGAGGGCTGGAATTTCCCGGCGTCGTCGTAGAGCTTCCCGGTACATTTCCAGTGTTGACCCGTCGACGCCCTGCTGGGCTTCAACGGAGTACTTCCCGAACTCCGCGGGTTGCGGCAACCATGGTGATCCGGCTCCGAACCCGCAGGATGGTCCGGCGATTGTCCACGGTAGCGGGACCCGACATCCGTCGCGGCCCTTGAGCTTGTGGCCCGTTCGAAACCATACCGGGTCCTGCAAAACATGTTCGGGAAGATCGGGGACCTCTGGAAGCCCGAGCTCTTCCCCTTGATATAGGTAAGCGGATCCGGGCAGCGCAAGCATCATGAGCGTCGCTGCACGTGCCCGCCGCAGTCCAAGGTTCTGATCAACGATAGGACTGGTTCCGTTGCTGATCAGCCACTGATCCGGATGGACGTCGGCAGGAAGAGCGTACCTTGAGGCGTGGCGGGGAACGTCATGATTCGAAAGTACCCAGGTCAGGCCACCGCCGACGCCGTGGTGGTCATCGATGGATCGTTGTATGACTGCCCGGAATTCCGCGGCTCCCCATGAGGCTTTGAGCAGAGAGAAGTCGAAGACCTGGCCCAGTTCTGTTGGGCGGGCGTAGAGGTATGTCCTTTTGCTCGTTGGATGCCAGGTTTCAGCGACGGCCATCCGGGACGGGTCATACTCGTTGAAGACTTCCCTCCAGGTCTCGTATATGGCGTGAACCTCGTCGCGGTCGTAGAGGGGGTCGGTGCCGTCTTCGGGGATGCGGGTATCGAGGTAGGGCTGGCTCCGAAGGGGTTCAGATAGATCCTTGGCCAGAGAGTGCGCCACATCGACTCTGAATCCGTCGACTCCGCGGTCCGACCAGAAACGCAGCGTGTCGAGAAAGTATTGTTTTACTTCTTGATTGCCCCAGTTCAGGTCGGGCTGCTCTTTCGCGAAAAGGTGGCAGTACCACTGCCCATCGTCGGTGCGTTCCCAGGCGCTGCCTCCGAAGTGTGATTGCCAGTCCGCGGGTGGTTCGTCACCATTGGCGCCCGTGCCGTCACGGAAGATGTACCGGTCACGCTCGGGCGATCCGGGTCCGGTGTCGAGGGCTTGCTGGAACCAGGGGTGCTGTTCGGAGGTGTGGTTGGGCACGATATCCACGATGATTCTGATTCCCAGTGCATGTGCTTTCTGGATCAGCCGATCGAAGTCTTCCAGTGTGCCGAGGCGTGGGTCGACGTCGCGGTAGTTCGATATGTCGTAGCCGCCATCAGCAAGCGGAGACGGATAGAACGGGCTGAGCCAGATCGCGTCGATGCCGAGGTCGGCCAGGTATTCCAGGCGACTGGTGACACCGGCAAGATCGCCGATGCCGTCAGCGTTCGAATCGGCGAAGCTGCGGGGGTACACCTGGTAAATGACTGCGTTCTTCCACCAGTTGGCGGTGTCAGGTTGCGGCTGTTTCATGGATCCTTCGAAGAGTTTGCGGGTAAATATCGGTGAAGTGGCGCGGGCCAGCGTGAAGCTCAACCTTTGGTGGCACCCTGAAGCAGGGCCTTGACGAAGTGTCGCTGGAGCAGGAGGAAAACAACGATGACCGGTCCCATGATCAGCAGTGCTCCGGCGTTCAACAACACGACGTCGGTGCTGTATTGGCCGACGAAAGCTTGCAAGGCCCCGGCCATCGTCCGCTTCTCAGCGTCCTGGATCAGCACGATGGTGAGAAGGAACTGGTTCCATGTGGAAAGGAAAGTCAGGAGCGCCAGCGATGCCAACGCGGGCCCGGCCAGCGGAACGTGGATGTGCCTGAACGCATTCCAACTGCCTGCTCCATCCACACCAGCGGCCTCACTGAGTTCCTGCGGAACCGTCAGGAAGTGCGCCCGCATCCAGAACACTGCGAACGGAAGGTTCAGCGCGATCAGCGGGAGGATCAAGCCCACCCGGTTATTCAGGAGGCCCATGTCCTGTATTTGATGGTAAAGCGGGATGATTGTGAGTTCGAATGGAAGGGTAAGGCCGGCCAGCAGCAGGAGGAAAAGGATCCGGCCGAGCGGGATGTTCAGTATCGTGATGGCATACGCGGCCATCGTGGAGATGATTACGAGTGCGGGCACGACTCCCAATACAATCAAACTGCTTGATCCGAGCAGGGTCGTGATGTTCGCGGCATTCCAAGCGTCGACGAAGTTATGCCATTGCGGGTCGGCGGGCCAGGAGATGCCCGCCGGTACGGTGCCTTGCGGCTGCAGCGCGGCGGAAAACATGCTGAGCAGAGGAATGACTGAGAACAACATCGCGGCGATCATCAGGACAATGCCGGGCAGTTGCTGACGGGTTGTGGTTTGCATTTCCTCAACGCTCCTTGAAGACGCGCTGGAGTGGCCCAACGACGAGTAGAACCAGAATCGCCAGCACGACAGCGAGTGCGCTGGCCAGCCCGAGTTGGTTTTCGACGAAACCAAGCCGATAGATTTCCACGCCAGGAACCATCGTTGACCGGCCGGGACCGCCCTGGGTGGACAGGAACACGACGTCGAACGCTGCGAGGGCGGCGATAATCGTGATCGTCACGCAAACCCCAAGTTCCTGCTTCAGCCCTGGGAGTGTGACCGAGCGCGTTTGCTGCAGGAAGTTTGCACCGTCCAGCCGGGCCGCTTCGTACAGGCTGGCATCGATTTTCCCGATTCCTGCCATAAGCAGGAGAGTGCAGAGCCCGGTTGAGAGCCACGTGCCGATGAATCCCACGGCGGGCAGAGCCCAGTCGAAGTCACCCAGCCAGGCGCGGGTGAAGCTCTCAAGCCCTATTGAGGACAGAAACTGGTTCACGACACCGTCGCGGGAATACATCCATGTCCAAGCGATGGCCGCTGCGGCACCGGGAATGATCTGAGGCAGGAAGAGCAGCGTCCGGGCGGTTGCACCGAAAACCCTCCCTTTGATCTCCCGCATGAGGGCCGCGATGATCAAGCCCATAACGACCGGCACGACCGTGAAGAAGATGATCAGGAAGAAAGCGTTACCAATGGTTGCGAGCAGTTCGGGGTCCGTGAAGACGCGGCGGTAATTATCCAGTCCGACCCACGTGGACGGCCCGAAGCCATCCCAGTCGTAGAAGGAAATCTGGACGGAACTGGCAACGGGTCGGATGACGAAAGCCGCATACATGACCAGGGCTGGAACCGCGAACCACCATCCTACCCAGCGGGCACCCTGCGCCCGGCGAGAGCCTGCCCGTCGCTTCTTAGACCGCGGAAGGCGTGCTCCGGCCCCGGACGTCACAGCTGTGTTGGTGGAGGTCATCGTCCGATTTCTTCCTCATACACGGCCTGGATATTGCTGACGAACTCCTCCGCCGTGATTTCACCGGCGAACAGTCGCTGCCCCTCCGGTGTCCACGCGTTGCTCTGCAATCCGGGGGTGGCATTTTGCACGAAATCGACCACACCGTCATCTTCTGCGAGTTGTGTGAAGGCGGCCTGCACATCCGCGAAAACACCTTCAGTTGATGGCTGGGCGGAAGCTTCGCTGGCTTCACCGAGGGGCAGATAACCGTTGTCGAGGGCTGCTTGTCGGGCTTCGTCGCTGCGGAGGAAGTTCAGGTAGGCGGCTGCTTCGTTCTTGTTTTCGCAGTTGGCCGGAATTCCGAACGGTGACGCAGCATTCGACTGGGCGACGTGCGCTGCGCCTGCCTCCACAGGAGGAGCAAGGAAGAATCCGGCGTTATCTGCCATATTCTGCTGGATCGGGCCGGCGTTCCAGTTCCCGGAGGGAAGGAACACCGATTCCCCCGCCATGAACCGCCCAAGGGCCTGCTGCCCGTCGACAGCGTTTGCGTCCTCGTTGAAGTATCCCGCATCAATCCATTCGGTGAGAGTCTGGGCCGCCTGAATTCCCTCCGGCGAGTCAATGGTGGCTCCGGGTGTACGGAAGATCCACTCATTGGTGGCTTCGGCACCCATGTAGTAGTTCAGCAGGAACTGGTAGACGTGTCCCAGACCGCCGTCGGCGTTGTTGACCATGATGGGGGTCTGGCCGGCTTCCTTTGCTGCGGCGAGCACCGTCTCGAGTTCTTCGAGCGTGGCAGGGGGTTCGTTCATGCCGAGGTCGGCCGCCATGGACCTGTTGACGTACCAGCTCTCAAGCACGAATCCCGACGGCATGGCATACAAGTCACCGTCACCTCGTACACCGTCTTCGTTTACCCTGTACTGAACTAGCTGAGAGGCAGGAATCTCACTCCACCCATAGGCCTCCGCGTATGGTTCGAGGCTGGTCAGCAATGAGTCCTCAACGTGGCTTTCCAGCGTTCCCACCCGGTGAATGCACGCGGGGTCTTCTGAAGCAAGAACCCGGGGGAGCGTGGTGCTCATAACCTCGTCAGGCTCCGTGGTCAGTTCGATGGTGATGTTGGGATTCTGTTCCTCGAAGGCGGCGATCTGAGCCTCATCGAGCGCGGTCAGACCTGCCCCGTCGAACATTCTCAAAGTGACTTCGCTGCCAGCAACATCGGTGCTGACATCAGTGGGTGCCGTGCCCGCAGAATCAATCTCGGACCCTGGCCCGGAACAGCCGGTGAGCACGAGCGTGCCGGTCAGCACAGACAGGGACAGGACCTTCGGACGTGCAAGGCGGACGGTGGTGACGAGCGAAGATGGGCGGCGACGCGACATTGGGTTCCTCCGGAGCAATATTGGATAAGAGAGTACGGTGCTGAATCCTTTTCGGAAACGCTTCCGATAACTACTATCGGTGAGTGACCTGCGTTACGTCAAGCCCTCACATCCACATGCTTTGAAAGCAGGTCAAAAGCCGAGAACCCAAGAGATGCGCGTTCGATAACGCTTCCGAATATTGGGATGAGAATGGGAGTAAACAGGTAGGATCGGATCGTGCACAACGTTTCGGAGAAGGTAAACCTCGTTGATATAGCCGGCCGCGCTGGCGTGTCGCTGTCCACAGCCTCACGGGCACTGAACAACGCATACGGCGTTTCTGCGGCTACGCGCACGCGTGTGCTAGCCGTCGCTGAAGAACTTTCTTATGTCGTCTCCCCGGAAGCTTCTCGCCTGGCGGGGGGGAGTACTGGGCGGGTTGCGGTGGTCGTTCCGCATATCTCACGCTGGTTTTTCGGGGAGATGCTCGCAGGTTTGGAAGAGGTGCTGCGCAGTGCGGACCTCGACCTGCTTCTGTACAACATCGACACGCTCAACCACCGCCAGCATTTTTTTGAGCGACTACCAGCAAGACGCAAAGTTGACGCCGTGGTGGTGTTAGCTTTTCCCGTGGATGAACAGGAACGCAAGCGCCTGGAACTGATGGGCGTGGCAATCGTCGCCGCCGGCGGCCAGAGCGCCTCCTACCCGTTCGTCTGCATCGACGACCACATTGCCGGGCGGCAGGCGATGGATCACCTCCTATTCCTAGGCCATAGGCAAATCGCCATGATCGCGGCCGAAACCCCTCTGGCGCCGGGATGGCCAAAAAACAACCAGCGTTCCGCAGGCTACTACTCGGCACTGAAGGAAGCGGGAATAGTTCCAGACGACAATCTGGTGAGGACCGTCGACTGGGGAGGGGAAGAAGGCGCAAAAGCGATGGGTGCCCTGCTCAGCCTGAAGAATCCCCCCACCGCTGTATACGCGCATTCGGACGAGGTGGCCCTCGGCGCAATACGCACAATCCGAAGGGCGGGCCTACGTATACCGGAGGACATTTCAGTCATCGGAATTGATGATCACCCGGCGGGCGCACTAGCCGACCTCACCACAGTGCACCAAAGCGTGCGAGAACAAGGCGCAATCGCGGGTCGGTCCGTACTCGCCGCGCTACGGCAGGAAGAATTTGATCCAGCCATCATCGTGCCGACAGAACTGATCATCCGGAGCACAACGGCACCTCCACGTCAGCGACCCTAGGCACTTACGTCCCCGACTGTGCTGTCCCACGCTCAACCGGAAAGATCGCTTCGAAGAATCTGGCGCTCACCCCCACAGCGGCTCGATTTGTCCATAGGAACGCCTACACCGTAACGGCGCTCCCCCGGGCCTGGTCCTCGAGCATTGCGCCGAGAATCCGAGCGCCTTCGGGGAAGGCACTGGGGTTGGGCCCCGCGTAATTCAGCCGGATGAAGGGGCCCACCGGTTCCGCCGGGAACCATTCATTCCCGGCAGCAATAACGACGCCGTTGGCCTCACAGTCGCGAGCCAACTGTTCGACGTCGGTACCGTCAGGCAGGCGTGCCCACAGGTTCAGCCCGCCCTTGGGCACGTGGTCGATATGCGCGGAGGGCGCGTGCCTGCGCAGGCTGGTGAGCAGCAGGTCGCGGCGGGATTGGAGTTGGTGGCGGAGCCCGCGGAGGTGGGTCTGCCACGCCGGTTGGGTGACGACATCCAGCGCCGCAGCCTGGAGCAGGCCACTGACATACATTGATTCCGCCCCTTGGTCAGCGAGAATCCGTTCACGTGCCGGCCCTCGAGCAATGACGGCGGCAACCCGGATGGACGGGGAAACGCTCTTGGTCAGCGAGCGCAGGTAGACCACGTGGCCGGAGTCGTCCTGCGCCGCGACGGGAGCCGGACTGGTGTTGATCCCGAAGTCGTGGGCCCAGTCATCCTCCACAAGGAAGGCGCCGTGCGCGCGGACGATGTCCAGCACCTGCTCGCGGCGCTCGGCGTCCCACTGGGCACCCGTGGGGTTGGCGTAGTTGGGCTGGGCGTAGAACAGGCGGGCACCGGTCTCCTCGAAGGCCCGCGCCAGCGCTTCGGGATCCGGTCCGTCAGCGCCCGTCGGAACCGGGATGATGGTGGCACCGGCCTGCGTTGCGGCCAGAATGGCGCCCCAATAGGTGGGTGACTCCATCAGAACGGGCTGCCCGCTGCCGGCCAACGCGCGGAAGATGGCGCTCAATCCACTCTGACTGCCTGGCAACACCAGAACGTCACTCGGCGTCGGTGGAGTGATACTCGCCGGTGTGGCTGCGCGCAGTTCCTGGGCGAACCACGATCGCAGTTCGGGAAGCCCTGCAGCAGGCGGACGGGCCAGCGCGGCGTCGCTGCGTGACGCCCGCGCCAGGGCTGCCCGGACCGCACGGACCGGCAGCAGCTCGGAGTCCGGATAGCCGGAGTGGAAGGCAATCGTGTCGTTTGCAGTGTCCCGCAAGGTGGTCGGCAGGCCATGCCGGGGCGCTTTGGGGGACCGCAACGCGGCGGTCTGCCACCCATAGTCAGCGGGCCGGGCGGTCCGGACTGACCGCACAAACGTTCCCGATCCGGGACGGCTCTCCACCAGCCCGCGGGCAGTCAGTAGCTGCAATGCTTTCTGCACCGTTACCGGGCTGACCCGGTGCTCGGCGACCAGCGCCCGGGTGGTCGGCAGCCGCGACCCTGGAGCCGCCCCGGAAATCCAGTCATTCAGTGCAGCAGCGATACGGGAACTGCTATCGTTGTTCATGTACAGCAATAGTAGCGCTACTCTTGTGCGAACTGAACCGCTATCCCACCGGCCAGCCGGCATCTGGTGGGGGCTTCTCGGCGTAGCGGCATTTTCCTTCACCGTTCCGTTCACCAAGGTGGCCGTGGAAGGGATGTCGCCGCTGTTCATCGGTTCCGGCCGAGCGGTGCTGGCCGCGCTTCTCGCAGCCCTTGCGCTGGGCATCATGCGGCAGCGGCTCCCCTGCGGTATCCAGTGGGCGCGGCTCGCCATCATCGCTGGTGGCGTCGTAGTGGGCTTCCCCGTCCTGACCTCCTACGCACTCACCGCTGTGCCGGCGAGTCATGCCGCCGTCGTCACCGCCCTGCTGCCGGCGGCGACTGCGACGGCGGCCGTCCTGCGCGGGCATGAACGTCCGCCGCTGGTTTTCTGGATCATGAGCGGCATCGGCGCAGCGGTCACGGTTGCCTTCGCCGCTTTCACCTCCGGCGGGCTTGGCGGCTTCAGCTGGCCGGACCTTCTTCTGCTCGGTGCTGTAGTGGCCGGCGCTATCGGCTACGCCGAGGGCGGCCTGCTGGCCCGCGACCTGGGTTCCTGGCAGGTCATCTCCTGGGCCCTCGTTGTGGCCGCTCCCCTCATGGTTCTGCTGACCTCCATCGCCATGATTGAGGAGCCGCCGGCAGCCTCAGCGGTACAGTGGGCCGCCTTCGCCTACCTCGGAGTGGTCAGTATGTTCCTCGGCTTCTTCGCCTGGTACCGCGGACTGGCAATCGGTCCGATGACCCGGGTCAGCCAGATACAGCTGGTGCAACCGGTCCTGACCATCGCCTGGGCAGCACTCTTGCTCGGGGAGAACCTGACGTGGCCGACCGTTGTGGGAGGCCTCGCCGTCGTTCTCTGTGCGGGGGTGGCCGTGCGGGCGCGCGCCGGAACTCGTTCGGCATCCCGGTCGCGGCCCCGCACCGTATCCCCCAACTCCTGACGCCAACACGGCGTGTCACAACGCAACACGCCGCCGGAACCGGATGTGCTGGCCCGGTACCCGGGGAATCCGGCCCGCCCTTGAGCGCGCTGAACCGAGGAAGGTGCGGGTGCTAGTTAGTAGGTCCGGCACTCCCCAAGGAACGACCGGCCACAGCCCTCCTACGTATTGTTCGACTTCGGCGCGCCTATGCCGGCGTTGATCTTGTGCGGCCCAGCGGCAGAAGGACGGACGTCGAACTCGAACATCGCAGTCGGGAGGTAGACGGTTGAACAGGAGTTGGGAATATCCACCACCCCGGACAACCTCCCCTCAATCGGCGCGGATCCCAGCAACAGGTAAGCCTGCTCCGGGCTGTAGCCGAACTTCGTCAGGTAGTCGATTGCATGCAGGCACGCTCGCTGGTAGGACAAGTGCGAGTCAAGATAATGCTGTTTGCCGTCCAGGGTCACAGAGGTGCCGGAGAAAGCGATCCACTCGCTGTAGCGCGGATCAACAATGCCGGGCATGAAGATCGCATTCTCACTGACGCCATAGGTCTCCATGCCGCCCTTGATGACATCAACCCTGAGGTCTATGAACCCGCCCATCTCAATGGCACCGCAGAAGGTGATTTCGCCGTCGCCCTGTGAGAAGTGGAGATCGCCCAGTGACAGGTTGGCGCCGTCCACGAAGACCGGATAGAAGATCCGTGAACCCTTGGAGAGATTCTTGATGTCCTGGTTACCGCCGTTTTCCCGGGGTGGAGCGGTGCGCGCCGCCTCGCCCGCTACGCGGTCGAACTCCGACGCGCCTAGGCTTCCGAGAACGGCATGCTCCGCTTCGGGCGGCAGAGCCAGGGGCGGCACACGGTTGGGGTCCGTGGCGATGAGGTCGCCCTCGCGCTTGTTCCACTTCGCCAGCAACTCTGCAGAGGGAGCCGTACCCATGAGACCGGGGTGGATGAGTCCCGCATAGGACACTTCCGGTACGTGCCGCGACGTCGCCATCTGACCAGTGAAGTCCCAAATCGCCTTGTAGGCGTCAGGAAACTGCTCGGTCAGGAAGCCTCCGCCGTTGTTTCGGGCGAAGATACCCGTGTAGCCCCATCCCTGCCCGGCCAGCGGCCCTGAATCTTCCTGCGGGATTGGGCCCACGTCGAGGATATCGACGATGAGCAGGTCTCCCGGCTTGACTCCTTCGACGGCGAAAGGCCCGCTGAGCTTGTGGACGGTGAGCAACGGAGCGTTCAGAATGTCATCCGCGGAGTCGTCGTTGACTATAGCGCCGTCAAACCACTCGCGGCAGTGAACCCTGAATGAATCACCGGGCTTCACTGTGGCTACCGGAGGAATCTCCGGGTGCCACCGGTTATGTCCAACCTTTTCCTGATCTTCGAACTTCTTTGATGAATCAAGGGGAAATATAACGTCAGGCATTGCATCTCCTTCAAAAATGCTGTCTGGCCCGCTGATTAGGGCCGGGGTAGTTTCTTGTGAAGCGGATTGGATGAATAGCGTTGCGTCTTTCGACTACCCGTTGCCGGAAGCCCTCCGGAAACAACCTGCGGCTCCGATGCCGAACGGTAAGTTGAATCGATCAGTTGGAATGCTGCCGAGCCTGTCCGGGAAATGTTTGGCACGCTCATCCTCCGGCGGGCGGTCTGCCGGCACTGCGGACATTCGGTCGATTCCGCAGCTGCACTCATGGGACGAATGGCCTCAAACACGTCGCATTGGGGACAGAGATACTCATAGATCGGCATGCAGAACGCGCCCTTCTGTGTCGGATGAATGATCAGGCAGGTACCGCGAGGCTGTCCTGTGAGGACGGCTTGGCATGCGGGATGCCTCTTCGGCCAAGGAAGAACGCCGCCGCAAGAGCAGCAACTGCTGCGACAGTCACCAGCAAGGCGAGGCCGGTGTTCGTCTCATACCTGCCTACCAGCAGGAAAAACGCGGGGATGGTGCCGGTTATGTGGGCCACAAAGATCGTGAACCAGCCAGTGGTGTAGGCCAGGGAGTCCTTACCCAGCCCCAACAGCAGGAAGAACAGAAACCACAGGACCGCCCAGGTCAGCCAGATTGCGCCGAACACCGGGTCCGCGACCAGGGTGAATTGGAGGATTCCGATCACCACCGCACAGGCTGCAACAAAGAGAGAGAACCAGCCCAGACCCTCGCCGCTGATTCCGGTCGCTTGAAGGATTCCCACATACAGGTATGTGAAACCAAAAAGATACAGGCCAGCGGCGCCGAAGATCGTCGGCAAGTCGTTGTTGGCCTGAATCAGGATGATGGTCGGGAAGACAACCTGCATAATCCCGACGAAGAAATTCAAAATGGCTGCCGATTTACCGGGAACCACTCCAATAAGCATGAGACCGTTAATGAAAAGAACTGCGCCAACATATAACAGACCAACACTGCTCATGGCACTCCGTTGCAATACAAAGAGTGAGTGGGAACCTACGAGGGGAAAACCCACCTGCGCGTGCCGGCGGTTTTCACAGAATCAGCAAAAGAATAAGATATAAGTGCGTTGTATCGGCAACCATAGTCCTGCTCAATTTTTCTGTCAACGATAAAAATCACGTCCCGCAGTCCGGGCGCAACGGGTTATCCCCCGGTAGAACTTTCCTTGATTCCTGATGGACAAGAGAGCCTCTGTTCCCTGTTCCGAAAGGCGTGTGAGTGCTTCACTGGACAGTACGACGACGGCCCTGCCGCCTCCCGCTGCTTCCGGAGGTTCCTGAATGAACAAGATCATCCTCATGATGTCCGTCTCCCTGGACGGCTACTTCGAAGGACTCGACCGGGACATCAGCTGGCACCGGGTGGACGAAGAGCTTCACAGCTACTTCAACGAGCAGTGCCGCGCGATGGCCGGTTTCTTCGACGGACGCGTCACCCATGAGCTGATGGCCGAGTACTGGCCCACCGCTGACCAGAATCCGGATGCCTCCGAACCGGAGATCGAGTTCGCACAGATTTGGCGGGATGCACGCAAGTATGTGTTCTCACAAACCCTTTCGGAGGCGGGCCGGAACACGACGGTGATTTCCGACGTCGTTCCTGAACAGATCGCCGAGCTGAAGGCGCAGATCGGCGGCGATATCGCGCTGGGCGGAGCCAACCTCGCAGCCAGCTTTCTCCGGCTCGGCCTGGTGGACGAGTACCGCATCTGCGTCCATCCGGTAGTGCTTGGCAAAGGCCGGCCGCTCTTCGAAGATCCCAAGGTCCAGCTGAATCTCAAGCTCGAGGAAACGCGGAGGTTCAGCAACGGCGTGGTTCTGCTGCGGTATACGAACGATCGCTAGCGTCTTATCCGGCCAGAGGGGGCCGGGGCTGGTCTCCTTCGAGCAGTCCTGACAGACTTCCTCGCATGACTTCCTCCCGTCCCTTTGCACAAGTTGATGTGTTCTCTCCGACTCCGTACCTAGGAAATCCAGTCGCCGTCGTACTGGATGGTGAGGAGCTGAGCGACGACGCGATGCAGCGCGTGGCTCGCTGGACCAATCTCTCCGAAACCACGCTCCTGCTGCCGCCCACCAATCCGGAAGCGGACTACCGCGTACGGATCTTCACCCCGGGAGGTGAGCTTCCGTTCGCCGGTCATCCGACGCTCGGTTCAGCGCACGCCTGGCTTGAGGCTGGCGGTACGCCGCGGCGCGATGACCTGGTTGTGCAGGAGTGCACGGCGGGGCTCATCAATGTCCGGCGCGGCGACGAGATCCTGTCCTTCGCCGCTCCACCCACGCGACGCACCGGGAACCTGGAGGGCGAGTACCTCGCAGGGATCGTCGCCGCGTTCGGCATCCGCGAGGACCAGGTGCTCTCACACCAGTGGGTGGACAACGGGCCGGGCTGGGCGGTCATCCGGCTGGCCACCGCGCAGGAGGTGCTCGATCTGGAACCTGATCTGTCGCGGATCCCGACGGCGATGATCGGCGCAGTCGGCGCCTATCCCGACGGTTCCGAGCATGCCTACGAGATGCGTACCTTCGCGCCCGCTCTCGGCGTTCCCGAAGACCCGGTGTGCGGGAGCATGAACGCCTCAGTGGGCCAATGGTTGACCGGCACCGGTGCAATGCCGAGCACCTATCGGGTGTCGCAGGGTTCCCGGCTGGGCAGGGCGGGAGACATCACCATCACAGCCGACGACGACGGCACCGTCTGGGTGGGCGGCGCCACAACAACGTGTTTCCGGGGAACTGCCGAGATCTGATCTGTGCGGGGCTCGTCTCGTCTCTCGGGCAGCGTGTGGCTCTAATCGACGACGGCGGTGGCTTCCATTTCGAGCGCCGCTCCATGATTGAGCGCGTTTACCCCTGCGACGGCTCGGGCGGGGCGATGGGAACCGATCCATTCGCCATAGATTTCGTCGAACTCTTTCCAGTGAGCCAAATCCGTCAGGTACACCCGCACCTGGACCAGACTGGTTCGCTTGAGTCCCGCCGATGCCAGGCAGGCATCGAGGTTGCTCAGCGTTTGTTTGGCCTGCACCGCGAAGCTCTCGGAAGTGACCGGCTCCCCCTCGCTGTTCACGGGCAACTGACCGGAGATGTAGGCAGTGCCGTGAGCGATGGTGACGTGACTGTACTTGCCTCGTGGAGGCATCAGCCCGTCTGCGTTGATTTGTTCGATGGTTTCGTTGGAGCGCATGACGTTCACCTTAGGCGGGTCCAGTGGTCCGCACAGCAGAAAGCCCCGGAAAGGAGGCACCCGTCCGGGGCTTCTGCAGATTTATCAGAGCGGCTTCGCGGCCAGCTCCTTGACCCACTTCGGGGTTTCCTTGTCCAGCTTGCTGTCGGTGGTAACGCGAAGGCGGGCAGCGAGGATCTGCAGCTGTTCATCGTCCTGCTGCGGCTGGGCAGACCGTTGCACCGTACGACGTGCCTTCGGCGATCAGTCCGGTGATCAAGATGGCGAACGGCCCCAGGTTGGCGACGATATCCCAGCCCGTGATGTCGTCCGAGACGATGTCGATGAGAATTGGCCCAGTGGCCTGTTCGGTCGCCGAATCGATTACCGCGTTAGGGAACCTGCGAGGGCAGCAGCCCCGGCGAGCGCCAGCACGCCCCGCACGGTGTTCGCACGGGTCCATGGCTGCTCGAACGCTTGCCAGGCTAGATCACCAGCGCCCGCGACTCGGGCAAGCCTGTTGTTGAGCGGAACATTCACGGCCGCAGTCACACCGAAGCTGGCGAGCGACAGCACTGCTCCCGCCAACCGCACTAGACCGTAGGTATCCGTCGTACCCGCGGTCAGCCCCGCCACTACCGAAGCGGCAGCGCCGCCGAAGAACAGCACCATGAACGGTGGACGGACCGCCTGGACGTTGATGCGCTGCATGGCGCCGATGGCTTCGCTCTCCGGACGAGAGTTGAGCGCGGGCATCACCATGGAGGAGAACGCAACGTACACCCCGCCTGTTGCGCCAGCGCACACTGCCGCAGTAGTAGTTGCAACGGTTTGAAAGAGATCAGCAGTCATGCACCAAGCAAACCCTGCCTCAGGCAGACTTCCCATAGTCGTACACAGCAGAAGCATACGCAATCGTCTAGAGTCAGGCTCATGAATCCCTTGACGCACTTCCTCGACGGACCTCATGCCCGGCGGGCCTTCGCATTACAGGTGGCGATGAACCCGCCGTGGTCTCTCGATGTCCAGGATCAGGCGCCGTTGACGGTGATGGCTATGCTGACCGGCGGTGCGTGGCTGGCGGCAGACGGGAACTCGACGGCTCTCAGTGCGGGCGATATTGCGCTCGTTCGCGGGCCCGGTCCATATATTGTGGCCGATGAGCCCGGGAGGGCGGCGAGCATCGTCATTCATCCCGGGCAGGCGTGCACCACGCTCGGCGGCGAGCCGGTCCACCTGAGCATGAGCCACGGCGTCCGGACGTGGGGCAACACTGCTTCGGGCGAGACCACCATGCTGATCGGGACGTATGAGACCGACGCCGAGGTCGGCTCCGCGGTGACGGCAGCATTGCCGCGCATCGCCGTCATACCGGCCGGTGCAGTCAATGCCGCGCTGGTGCAGCTACTTGCCTGCGAGGTTGCAACGGACGCTCCCGGACAAGGCAGCGTGATCGATCGGATGCTGGATGTGCTCCTGGTCCATTCCGTGCGTGCGTGGACCGCCGCTCACCCCGAAAGTGCAACAGGCTGGCTGTCAGCGGGTGCTGATGCCGTCGTCGGGCGGGCCCTTGAGCTGCTCCATGAACTGCCCGCTGAACCGTGGACGCTCGAGTCGCTCGCCCGGCGACTGAATGTATCGCGGGCTACGCTCGCGGCCCGCTTTCGCTCGCGCGTCGGAGAGCCACCCATGACGTACCTGACCAACTGGCGAATGCTTCTGGCCAGCGAACTGCTTGCGGACCCGCACCACACCACGGCGTGGATCGCGGGTGAGATCGGCTACGGCAGCCCCTTCGCGCTGAGCACTGCATTCAAACGGAGGTTTGGAGTGAGCCCAACCGAGTACCGCCGTCGTAAGTTTGCTGCGCCGGCGTAGCGGGGTTTCGTCCTAGTGTTGTCAGTGAGGGATGAAGTAGAACCAGGCCGCGGGAGGCACCGATGACGCAGTACTCAGCAGGCACTGTCCGGCAGCAGATTCTGGCGGTACTTTCCGCGTGGGGTATGACTCCGGAGCGTGCGGAGATCACCGCGGAAGTGATGGTGGATACCGATCTGGCGGGCATCGATTCGCACGGGATCTCCATGCTGCCCATGTACCAGCGGCTCATCGATGCAGGAAAGCTCGACACCCGCGCGGAGGCTGTGATTGAGCGTGAGGGTCCGTCGACCGCCGTCGTCGATGGCGGGCACAATCTCGGGCATTCAGCGATGGTGACCGCAATGCGGCTCGCCGTCTCCAAGGCGCGGGAGACCGGCGTCGGAGTTGTGACCGTACGGCGGTCGCACCACTTCGGGGCGGCTGGCTACTACGCGAGGATCGCCGCGGAATCCGGTCAGATTGGGCTGGTCACCTCGACCACCCCTACCAAGACGGTGGTTCCCACCCGCGGTTCGAGGCCGGTGCTCGGAACCAATCCGCTGGCGTTCGCCGCACCCAGCGCCAACGAGGCGGAGCCGTTCCTCCTCGATATGTCCACCAGCACCGTCGCGATGAACAAGGTGAAGGTGTACGACTACCTCGAGAAGCCGCTGCCTGCCGGGTGGGTGCTGGACGGCGCCGGCCAACCGGTCACCGACTCCCACGCGGGCTATAGCCAGCTGCGGGATCAGAAGGAAGGCGGCTTGAGTCCGCTCGGCGGGACGGAACAGCTCTCCAGCCACAAGGGATACGGGCTCGCGCTCATGGTCCAGATCCTGGCCGGCGCGCTCGCTGGTGCAACGTTTGCCCCGCTGAGGGAGCCCTCGGATCCGAATGACATTGGTCACTTCTGCCTGGTCATCGATCCCGCGTTTTTCGGGGACGCGGAGCAGTTTGCAGCATCGGTGTCGCAGATTGTCGACCTCCTTCGTGCGGAGCCGCCGGCAGCGCCGGACCGCCCGGTACTGGTGCCCGGGGATATCGAACGGACGGTCCGGACCGAACGGCTGGCGGCCGGCATTCCGCTCAGCGGCGGGTTCGTGAGTCACATTCGCGACATCTGTGACCAGAACGAGGCGCCGTTCCACCTCTAGGTCCGGGCTTGCACATCCTTGGTTGGAGTGTTCGCCTCTGGCGGATGTGACTCGTCAAAGACGCCGCATACTGTTTTTCCGGGGATGAGTCCAGAAAATACGTGTAGCCTGTTGCAGCACCTCAAGCAGCAAAGGACAAACGAGCACCCATGGCTACGGATTACGACGCACCGCGCGTACGCGAAGAGGATCAGCCGGCCAACGAGTCGCTGGAGGCACTCAAGGCCCAGCGCAGCGCCTCCACTCAGAATTCGGCGATCGATGCAGATGAGACAGACACAGCTGAAGGCCTGGATCTGCCCGGCGCTGTCCTCGAAGAGGAACTTCAGATACAGGTCATCCCGGAACAGCAGGATGAATTCACCTGCATGTCCTGTTTCCTGGTTCGACACCGTTCACAGCTCGCCCGGGAAAAGAACGGCAACAAGTACTGCGCCGACTGCGAGGGATAGTTCCGTCTAACCGCCCGGTAAGAAACGCCTCACCGGGCGGTTAGGCAACAGCACGGCCGTTAGACGACCCCGAGCGCCAGCATCGCGTTGGCAACCTGCACAAAACCGGCGATATTGGCGCCCGCAACATAGTTGCCCGGCAGTCCGTACTCGTCAGCCGTGGTAGCGCACCGCTCATGGATGTTGGCCATGATTTCCTCCAGCCGGCGCTCGGTGTGCTCAAAGGTCCACGCATCGCGGCTGGCGTTCTGCTGCATCTCCAAAGCCGACGTCGCCACACCTCCGGCGTTTGCCGCCTTGCCCGGACCGAAAAGGATCTTCGCATCCTGGAACAACTCAATCGCCTCAGGCGTGCTCGGCATGTTGGCACCTTCAGCCACGGCAATCAGTCCGCGTGAGAGCAGGCGCTTCGCGGCGACGTCGTCCAATTCATTCTGGGTGGCGCACGGCAGCGCGACGGTCGCGTCCACATCCCAGATGGAACCGTCCTGGACGAACACCGCTCCTGACCCGCGCTGCTCGGCGTAATCACTGACGCGCAGACGCTGGTTTTCCTTGATGTCGCGGAGGAGTTCGACGTCGATACCCTGCTCCTCGACGACGTAACCGGAGGAATCGGAGCAGGTGATGACATTGGCGCCCATCGACTGCGCCTTGGCGATTGCGTGCAGCGCCACGTTGCCGGAACCGGACACAACCACGCGCTGGCCCTCGAAGCTCAGGCCGCGGGTTGCGAGCATCTCCTTGGCGAAGAGGACGGCACCGAAGCCGGTTGCCTCCGGACGAACCAGTGAACCGCCCCAGCCGGTGCCCTTGCCGGTCAGAACGCCCGACTCGTAGCGGTTGGTGATCCGCTTGTACTGACCGAACATGTAACCGATCTCGCGGGTGCCCACGCCGATATCCCCGGCGGGCACATCCGTGTATTCACCGATGTGACGGTAGAGCTCCAGCATGAATGACTGGCAGAAGCGCATGACCTCGCCGTCGCTGCGGCCACGGGGGTCGAAGTCGGATCCGCCCTTGCCGCCGCCGATGGGCATGCCCGTGAGCGCGTTCTTGAAGATCTGCTCGAAACCCAGGAACTTGACAATCCCGAGGTATACCGAGGGGTGGAAGCGGAGGCCGCCCTTGTAGGGGCCGAGTGCGGAGTTGAACTCAACGCGGAAACCACGGTTGATGCGGACCTTGCCCGCGTCATCGACCCAGGGCACGCGGAAGATGATTTGCCGCTCAGGCTCGCAGATCCGCTCGAGGATGGATGCCTGGACAAACTCGGGGTGCTTCTTGAGCACCGGGCCGAGGGAATCGAAGACCTCGTCCGCGGCCTGGTGGAATTCCGTTTCACCGGGGTTCCGGCGTACTACGTCGTTGCGGATCGCTTCTATTGTCGAGTCCATTCGACTCTCCTATCGCTGCTGAGGTACCCGGGAAAGGATAGCGCCGGAGGAAAGCGCCCTCCGAATGTTTCCTTCATGTGAACGAGCACCGGAGTCCGCTTGCATTTCGCTTCCGCAACAGCTGTTGACCTGGCTTCGTGACCTGTGCCATAGTTTGTAATCGATTCCATGGAAACGATTCCATCAGATCGACCACCAGGAGAATGCACAGATGCGATCAGTGACGATCAGGAACGTCGCCGACATGGCGGGCGTATCCGTAGCCACCGCATCCCGCGTACTCTCAGGGCATCCGTCTACCTCTGAAGTAGCCCGCGACGCGGTCAGCAAGGCGGCGACCAAGCTCGGTTTCCGGCCCAACGCCCAGGCGCGCTCGCTGCGCAAGACCAGCACCCAGACCATCGGACTGGTCCTCCCCGACGTCCGGAACCCCTTCTTCGCGGACCTTGCCCACGCCGTGGAACAGCGCGCCCGCGACTTCAAGTACCTCACGCTGTTCGGCAACGCGAATGAAGACGCCGATCAGCAGGACCGGTATTTCGACATCATGCTGACCCAGCGGGTCGACGGCCTCATCGCCGCACCGCAGGGGAATGTCACCGATCTGCAGTCGGTGCTGGACAGCGGAGTGCCGACCGTCTTCGTGGACCGCGTCATCCCGGACACCACCGTCCCCAGCGTGACGCCCGATAACGTCACCGGCGTCCAGGAAGCCGTCCGCCACCTGACCAATAGTGGGCATCGCCGCATCGGCTACATCGCCGGCCCGCAGTCCACCTCCACAGGCCGGGAACGTCTCGCCGCCTTCCAGTCCGCCCTCGCGGACACACACGCCGACGACGACGCCGACCTCATTTTCTTCGGTGACTTCCAGTCCGCCAGTGGTGCCGCCGGAGCCCACCACCTGCTCGAACTCCCCCACCCTCCGACTGCCCTGCTTGCAGCGGACAGCCTGATGAGCATCGGCGCCGTCGGTGTCTGCAACGAACGCGGCCTGACCATCGGCACGGACGTCGCTTTTGTCGCTTATGACGACATCGAGGCCTTCAGCCTGATCAACCCCGCGCTCACCGTCATTGCCCACGATGTCAACGCCATGGGCCGCCTTGCCGTTGATCTCCTCACTCAGGTCATTGCCGGTGAAACCCCGGAATCGGTAATCCTTCCCAGCCGCCTCATTGTCCGCGGTTCCACCCCGTCCCTTCCAGGAGGCCTCACATCGTGAGCGATAGCACCATGAGCGAAAACGCAGGGACCGACGAGCCCATCCTGACGTTGGACAACGTCACCAAATCCTTCGGACCGGTGACGGTCATCAAAGGTGTGACCGTCAACGTTCACCCCGGCAAAGTGCAGGTGCTCCTCGGAGAGAACGGCGCCGGCAAATCAACGCTCATCAAGATGATGGCCGGCGTGTACCAGCCCGACGGGGGCCGCATCCTCGTGGACGGCAAGGAAGTCCGCCTGCCGGACACCAACGCTTCCGAGGCCCTTGGCATCGCCACCATCCACCAGGAACTGAACCTCGTGGGCTCGATGACCGTCGCCGAGAACATCACCATGGGACGCATCCCCCGCCGCTTCGGGCTCGTTGACCGGAAGAAGATGCGCGAGGTCGCCCGTGAGGCGCTGGCCATGATCGGTTTGGACATCGACGTTGACCACAAGGTAGCCGAACTTGGAATCGCCCGACAGCAACTGGTCGAGATCGCGAAAGCGCTGAGCCTCGATGCCCGCATGCTTATCCTCGACGAGCCGACGGCGGCTCTCACCAAGCGTGAGATCGCCGCTCTGTTCTCGGTGGTGGAGGATCTCCGGGAACGCGGTGTCGGCATGGTCTTCATCTCTCACCACCTGGATGAGATCGCCGCCATCGGCGACTCGGTTTCGGTTCTGCGGGACGGCGAATTCGTTGCCGAGGTCCCAGCGGATACCCATGAGGATGAGCTCGTCCGTCTCATGGTCGGCCGATCCATCGAACAGCAGTTTCCCCGCCGCCGCGAGTACGACGGACCGGACGCCACCCTCCTCGAAGTCAACGGGCTTTCCACCAAGGGAATGATCAACAACGTCTCCTTCACCGTGAAGGCCGGCGAAATCGTCGGCCTGGCCGGGCTGGTGGGGGCGGGCCGTACCGAGGTCATCCGGGCAATCGCCGGCGTTGATCCTTACGCCAGCGGCTCCGTCCGCGTCCGTGGCAAGGAGCTGCCAAAGTCCAGCATCGGCGCGGCCATTCGTGCCGGCGTCGGGCATGTTCCGGAAGACCGGAAGGCGCATGGACTGGTTCTCGGCGCAGCGGTCAACGAGAACATTGGATACGCCACGCTGTCAACGACCGCCAAGTCAGGGCTTGTGGACCGCGCCGGCCAGCGCAAGCGGGCGCAGGACGTTGCTGACAAGCTTCGGATTCGCATGCACAACCTCGACCAGACGGTCGGCTCCCTCTCCGGCGGCAACCAGCAGAAGACAGTCTTCGCGCGCTGGATCGTTGCGAACTCGTCAGTGCTCCTGCTGGATGAGCCGACCCGAGGCGTCGACGTCGGCGCGAAGGTCGAAATCTACGAACTGATGAACGCAATCACCGCTGCCGGCGGCGCCGTCGTGATGGTGTCCAGCGAATTGCCCGAGGTCCTCGGCATGAGTGACCGGGTGCTGGTGATGAGCGGCGGACATATTTCCGGTGAACTAAGCGCCGACGACGCCACGCAGGATGCCGTGATGTCGCTGGCGGTGCGCGATGTACAGCGCGATCTTGAAGACAAGCTGATGGAGGACGGTCATGAATAAGGTTGCAACCGCGGCGGCGCCGAAGAAGGCGCGCGGCGGCTCACGGATCGGCCGGTTCCTGGCCGACAACGGAGCCCTGGTGGGCCTCTTCGTCCTCGGCCTGGCGCTGTTCATCGCGACGCCGGACTTCCTCACCGGACCCAATCTGCTGAACATCGGAATCCAGGCATCGGTGATCGCGGTGCTCGCGTTCGGTCTGACCTTCGTGATTGTGGCGGCAGGCATTGACCTTTCCGTGGGGTCCGTTGCAGCGCTCTCCGCGATGGGGTCGGCATGGATCTTCTCCCAGGGGTCGATGCCCGGCTGGATCGCGCTGATTGGCGGTCTCGCCATCGGTGCCCTGAGCGGCGCCGTCAGCGGTTTCGCCGTCGCGTACGGCAGGCTCCCCTCCTTCATCGCAACACTCGCGATGCTCAGCATTGCCCGCGGACTCACTCTGGTTATCTCCGAAGGACGGCCCATCGGCACCGCACCCGCGGTTTCCTTCCTCGGCGGTGACCTCGGAGTCATCCCCATGCCGATCATCGTCCTTGTCGTCGCCGGCCTGGTCGCTGCCTTCATCCTGAACTTCACCGTCATGGGCCGCTACATGTACGCCGTCGGCGGTAACAAGGAAGCAGCGCGACTCTCCGGGGTTCCCGTCCGCAAGGTCCTGGTCACCGTGTTCGCGCTCTCCGGTCTCTTCGCCGGCCTGGCCGGGCTCCTGCTGTCCGGCCGTCTCGACTCGGCGCAGCCGCAGGCAGCGGTGGGCTACGAGCTCGACGCGATTGCCGCCGTCGTCATAGGCGGTGCCTCGCTCGCAGGAGGTATCGGACGTATCAGCGGCACGCTTGTCGGTGCTCTGGTCCTCGTGGTGATCCGCAACGGCCTCAACCTCCTCAATGTCTCCTCCTTTTGGCAGCAAGTGGTCATCGGCCTGGTGATCGCGGTAGCCGTCGGAATCGACTCACTGCGGCGCAAAAACCAGCCGCACTAGACCTACAACTGAATACGTTCAGGAATCGAAAAGTCCCAATCCAAGCAAAGGAAAAAACAATGAAGTTCTCCGCTCCCCGCAAGGCAGCAGTACTCACCATGTCCCTGGCACTCGCGTTCTCCGCCACCGCCTGCAACCGCGGTGAGGAAGGTGCTGAAGGATCGACGTCGGCAACCCTCGCTTTGTCCACGCTGAACAACCCGTTCTTCGTCGAACTGCGTGACGGCGCTGAAGCCGCCGCTGAAGAGGCCGGCATTGACCTCGAAGTTGTCGACGCACAGAACGACTCCGCAACCCAGACCAACCAGCTCGCTACTGCCGCTACCAGCGGAACCGACGGCGTCATCATCAACCCGGTTGACTCCGACGCCGCGGCCGCCGCTGTTGCACCGCTGATTGACGCCGACATCCCCGTTGTAGCGGTGGACCGCGCGGTCAACGGCGCCGAGGTTGAATCCCTCGTCTCCAGTGACAATGTCGCCGGCGGACGCCAGGCAGCGGACGCACTCGCGGAGGCCATGGGCGAGGAAGGAAAGGTCATCGTCCTCCAGGGCGTCGCCGGAACCTCCGCCAGCCGTGACCGCGGCGCCGGTTTCGAAGAGGGCATCGCTGCGTACCCGAACATTGAAGTAGTCGCCAAGCAGACTGCAAACTTTGACCGCGCCGAGGCACTCAACGTTGCCACCAACCTGTTGCAGGCCAATCCCGACGTGACCGGCATCTTCGCCGAAAACGACGAAATGGCACTGGGCGCCATCCAGGCTCTCGGCGACCGCGCCGGCTCCGAGGTGAAGGTTGTCGGCTTCGACGGGACCGAGGACGGACTCGCCGCTATCGAAGCGGGCACCATGACCGCGACCATCGCGCAGCAGCCCGCCGAGCTTGGCAAGCGATCCGTCGAGGTGCTCGAGCAGCTCCTTGCCGGTGAGACCGTCGAAGCTACCATCCCCGTTCCGGTCACCACCGTGAACTCCGAGAACGTCGGTGAATTCACCGAATGAGCACACAGCCGCCGGGCGTCGTCGTTGTAGGGTCCATCAACGCTGACCTCGTAGTAACACTGGAACGCCACCCCCAGCCGGGCGAAACCCTGCTGGGCCGGACCATGACGGTGATGCCCGGCGGCAAGGGTGCCAACCAGGCCGTAGCTGCGGCGAAGCTCGGTGCACCCACCATGATGATCGGCGCGGTCGGCCAGGACGCCTATACCGATGTCGCCCTCTCCGGCCTGCACTCCGCCGGCGTCAATACTGACGGCGTGCAGCGCGTTGGGACCACTACCGGCGTCGCCATCGTGGAGGTCGACGACGGCGGCGAGAACACTATCGTCGTCATCCCCGGTGCGAATGGGAAAGTGACACCTGCGCTGGTTGCCTCAGCTGCGGATCGAATTGCCGACGCCGGCGTCCTGGTTCTGCAGGGCGAGATCCCTGCCGCTTCAGTTGCGGCGGCGGTTGCGTCTGGAACCGGCAGAGTGATGATCAACCTGGCGCCCGTGATCGAGCTCGACCGGAACACACTCCTGCGCGCCGACCCGCTGGTGGTCAACGAGCATGAGGGCGCGCTGGTACTGGCGCAGCTGACAGGAACTGCCGCGCCGCCGGACGCCGCACCGGTTGACCATGCTGATACGGCGCGGGCACTCCTTGCCTGCGGGTTTTCATCCGTCGTGATGACACTGGGGGGCGCCGGTGCGCTCCTCGCCGACTCCTCCGGGGTGATGGAGGTTCCTGCGCCATCAGTGGCTGTCGTCGATACCACCGGCGCGGGTGACGCATTCGTGGGAGCGCTCGCGGCCCGCTTGGTCGTCGGCGATGAGCTGGCCGACGCAGTCGCCATTGCCGTCCGGGTCGGCGCATTCGCGGTGGGAGCCGAGGGCGCGCAGCCCTCCTACCCGTCGCTCACCGATGCGCTCCCCGAGGCGCCGTCCCCCAAGGGACTTCAGGGAGCACAGGGAGCACAGGCATGAAGAAGAGCGGATTATTGAACGGTCCTATCAACGCCCTGCTCAGCACTCTGGGCCACGGACATCTGGTGATGATCACTGACTGCGGCATGCCGCTCCCCGAGTCCGCCGCCGTCGTCGACCTGGCACTCGTGAGAGGCACGCCGGCATTCGCGGAGGTGCTTCGAGCGGTGTTGGCCGACCTCGAGGTCGAGGGGTCGGTCATCGCCTCGGAGGCATGCGGGACCGTCGTCGAGGACGTTGTACGCGGCGAGGGTCTCTCCCCGGAGTTCGTGAGTCATCAGGAGCTGAAGTCTCTGCTCGATGAGGCGCGGCTCATCATCCGGACTGGCGAGGCCACGTCCTACGCGAATGTGGCGCTGCGCTGCGGGGTGACGTTCTAAGACTCGCCGGGCTTTTGAATCAGTCCTGACGACGCCTCGCCGGGCGCACCGCCATAGCGATCAGCCAGAAAACCACCAGGGCGACGGCCGCAGCGGATACCCACACCACAATCGTGGTGCCCATACCTTGGTTTGACACCTCCGCCGCCGTCTCGCTGGCTTCCTCCTGAACGTACTGGTCGACGACGGGGGCCAGGAGGACATCCGAGGCCCCCTCAAGTGTCTGCCGCAGGGCTGCCGAGGTTGCCTCCTCCGCTCCCAGCCGCCAGTCGACGGTTCGGCCCTCCGCTTCAGGCTCCGGACGGACAAGCTCCAGCCACGAGATCATCCCGATCTCGGGATATTCCTCAGCGATGGCAGGATCGAAAAGCTGCTCAAGCCACGCCGTCTTGATGTCCGTTTCTTCTGCGCTGTCGGGGTCCGCCGGGTCATAGAGCGCAGCTGTCTGCACGAAGAAGCGCTGGCCCCGCTCCGCCCCGTACTCCTTCGCGAAATCGATCGTCGGTGCTCCGGGCGGCATGCCGTACGTTCCTTCGAGCTGCCTCCGGAACTTATCCTGCTCGGGAAGCACGGAGGTAATGATCGCTCCCGAATACTCGCGGGGATCGTCGATGTCCGCGATCGCACCCGGCTCGTAGCTGCCGTAGTGGTACATGCTCAGCCCCACCCAGTCCACTGCGTCATCACCAGGGTAATAGGGCCGGTAGGGGTCGTCGCCGGTCTCGACCAACCCGTTGCCGTTGGTATCGAGCGCCTGGATCTTGGCGTCCTCGCTTCCTTCAAGGGCGCCGTATGACTCCGTGAAGGGATAGCCGGCTGCATACGACGGCGCCCACAGCATCGCCGCGGACGGCGCACCGGCGTGCACAGCCGAAGCGACGGTCTGGAAAGCCGACACATAGTCCTCGGGCTGCTGCCCCCACTCATACCAGGTACCGTTCATTTCCGGCGCGAACCGGACAAAGAAGGCAGTGCCGTATTCTTCACCGGCGAGCTCCAGCACCCCAGCAAGGTCCGTGGCGTCATTCTCGGTGAGTTCGGCGAGCGGTTTCGATGGTTCAAGGGTGACAACAACGGCGGAACCCAGCGTGGCAGCCTGCAGCGCAGTGTCACGAAGGTCCCGCACGAGGGCTTCCTGCAACGGATAGGAGAACGGCCTGCTGAAGAACGACGGCGTCACGCCGGTCTGATCCACATACCCGGCCGCATCGGCACCGGACCAATCAAGCTCGGGGCCGAAGTACCGGCCATCCTCCAACTCCGTCGGCGCCAAGGGTTGCACCGGGCTCTGCCTGCCGACTACCCCGGATTCATTGGCTGGCGGCACGGCCCACGCAGAGGGTCCGCCCGCTCCCTGTGTCACCAGCAGAGCCAGCGCCATCGCCAGTGAAGACCGGATGGCTGCCCACACCGCCGTCATACGTAACCCTGAGACATGATGAGACCGCTTTCCGCTGAGGCACCGCCGGCTCGTCATCGCAGCGCTGTGAGCAGATATCGCGCAGTCAGCTGGAAGACGAGGATGCAATCGAGATAATTCACTGAGACCATTCAGTGAGAACCAAATTACCTGACTGGAGCGAAGGCATGACCAATCTGGACGTGCATCCTGAGGAGATCGTCTGCCGAGGGGATCGGGCACCGTTGACCGCCGAACTGCTGGTCCCCCGCGACGTACCGCTCGGTGGTCCGCGGGCAATGACCGTGCGCCGGACACTGCCACAGCGCCGGCGCAGCCTGATCGGGTCATGGTGCTTTCTGGACCACTACGGGCCGGACCCGGTGTCCGCCTCGGGCGGAATGAAGGTCCCCCGGCACCCGCATACCGGCCTGGCCACCGTGAGCCTGCTCTTCACCGGCGGAGTCAGCCATCGCGATTCCTCCGGCGCCGACGCCCTGGTGCGTCCCGGCGAGGTCAACCTCATGATCGCCGGTCGCGGGATCTCGCATCAGGAGTTCTCCACCCCAGACACCACGCTCCTCCACGGTGTGCAGCTCTGGTACGCCCTGCCCGATTCAACCCGGCACATGCCGCCCACCTTTGAGCACTACGAACCGGAGCCGGTCACCGGCGAGGGAACCACGCTGCGGGTCTTCATCGGCTCTCTGGCAGGTTCGGCTTCCCCGATCGAAACCTACACACCGCCGCTGTTGGCCGCCGAGATCAATCTGGAGTCCGGTGCCCGCCTGGAACTGCAGCTGACCCCCGCCTTCGAGCACGGCGTGTTGCTGGATGCCGGTGATCTGACCCTCAACGGGTCGCAGGTGCCGGTGAACCATCTTGCCTACTTGCCTGTCGGGGAGCAGTCCCTCACGGTCAAGGCCGGAGCGGACCCGGTACGGCTCATCCTGATCGGCGGCGAACCGCTGGGCGAGCAGATCGTGATGTGGTGGAACTTCGTCGGCCGCTCGCATGAAGAGGTGGTCGCTTACCGCGCTGCCTGGCAAGCGGAAATTGGTGCCGAACCGGCACTGTCGCAGGACTCAACGTACGACGACGGCGCTCCCTACCCGCGCTTCGGCCCGTTCCCTGCCGGTCAGCCTGCCGCGCTGCCGGCACCGACGATGCCGGCAGTCCAATTGCGCCCGCGCGGCTGAAGTCGACGCCGCTCGCCCTTCCCTCTTGCAAGCATCAGCCATACCTAGCACTGCTATGCTTCATACACCTAACACCTCTAGGTATGTGGAGTAGCAGTGCGCATCGACAAAGACCTCGTGGCGGCCTCCGCCACCCCGCTCGTCCTGGGCATCCTGGCAGAGGGCGACCTCTACGGGTACGCCATCCTCAAACGCGTCGGCGAGCTGTCCGGCGGCAGCATGCAATGGACCGACGGCATGCTCTATCCACTCCTGCACAGGCTGGAGCGGCTCGGCTACGTCAACGCAACGTGGGGCACCTCGGACGCCGGCCGCCGTCGTAAGCACTACGCCATCACGCAGACCGGCAGGGAAGCCCTCGCTGAACGCCAGCAGCAGTGGACCGTCGTCGCCGACGCATTGCGACAGGTCTGGCACGCCTCCCCCACGCCACCGGCAGTGACGGAGGGGTGGGCGTGATGGCAGCTCATGCAGAGCTGGAGGCTCAGATTGACCGGTGGCGCAGCTACGTTCAGCGCCGCCGGGCCATCTCCCCCGCCGACGTCGACGAGCTCGAAGACCACCTCCGCGAACAAATCGCCGAGCGCCAAGCCACTGGACTTGATGACGAGGAAGCCTTCCTCGTTGCGATCAAGCGTCTCGGAAACCTCGACGCCGTCTCGCAGGAATTCGCACGCGAACACTCGGACCGGCTGTGGAAGCAGCTTGTCCTCCTTCCGGAGAAAACACCCGACGACGACGGCAGCACCCCTGCGTGGCGCGAGCTGGCAGTCGTTCTCGCGCTGGCCGTGGGTGCGGGGATCGCAGTCAAGGTTGGGTTCCTCCTGATCGAAAACGAGAACGTATTCGCACGGAACCTAGGGTTGCTGGTAGTCCCCTTCATCGCCGGCTACTTCACATGGAAGCGGCGGCTGACGCCGCGAGCCGGCGCTGCACTCCTGATCCCCTATGGTGTCCTCGCAGTGATCCTCAATGCCTATCCGTTCTCCGTTGGCGGGTCCACGGAGTTGCTCGCGGTACTGCATGCTCCGGTGATCCTGTGGCTCCTGGCTGGACTGGCGTACGTCGGCGGGCGATGGCGCTCCGACAGCCGCCGCATGGACTTTGTCCGTTTCACGGGCGAGTTCGCGATCTACTACACCCTGCTTGCCCTCGGCGGCGCCGTGTTGATTGGCCTGACGCTCGGCGCCTTCACTCTCATCGGCACCGATCTTGAACCGGTCCTGGCCGAGTGGATCCTGCCCTTTGCCGTGCCCGGCGCACTGGTGGTGGCGGCCTGGCTTGTCGAAGCCAAACAGAACGTCGTCGAGAATATCGCTCCGGTCCTCACGCGCATCTTCACACCGCTCACCATCGTGATGCTGCTGGCGCTCCTGGGCGTCATCGCCGCTGCCGGCGGCCTGGTGGACGTCGAACGCGAGCTGCTCATTCTCATGGACGCGATCCTGATCCTGGTGCTGTCCCTGCTGCTGTACTCGATCTCAGCGCGGGATTCCCTCGCTCGGCCCGGCTTCTTCGACGCGTTGCAGCTGGTCCTTGTCATTGCAGCCATCGCGGTGGACGCCGTCATGCTGACTGCGATGCTCACCCGCATTGCCGAGTTTGGCTTCAGTCCCAACAAGATCGCCGCCCTCGGCCTCAACCTCCTGCTCTTGGTGCATCTGGTGCGCGCCGCTTGGCTGACCGTCGGGTTCCTGCGGGGACGGCGCCCATTCGGGCAGCTCGAAAACTGGCAGACGCGGTACTTGCCGGTTTATGGCGCGTGGGCCGCCGTCGTCGTCGTTCTTTTTCCGCCTGTCTTCGGCTTCAGCTGATCAGAAGTCGAACATCTCCCCTAGCCAGTTGTCCTTCTTCTTGCGGTACGGCTTGCGTCCGTACTGGTCCTCACCCCGGCGGTCGTTGTTGTAGCGGCGGGTGTCGTCGTCGTACCGGCGTCGGTAGTCATCATCCCTGCCGCGGTAGTCGTCATCCCGGCGCCCTGATCCCAGCAGCGGCGAAGGCAGCGGCGGGGCGATGGGCGGTGCGCTCGGCGCATGCGGGCGCGCAGCGGGCTGCGCGGTGAGGGTGCCGGCACGGTCGATGATCTTGTCGAGCTCCCCGCGGTCCAGCCAGACCCCGCGACAGGTGGGACAGTAATCAATCTCCACTCCACTTCGCTCCGACATCACGAGTTCAATCTTGTCCACCGGGCACAGCATGGGTTCCTCCTGCATTGAGTGAGTTGCGGTCAGTTGTGTAGCTCAAACGTAGGTCATTCGGTCGCTTGTCCCTACCCAATGCGTGCCAATCCGCCCGGTGACGAAAAGGCGGCCTACCCAAGCGATGAATGCTCGGGCAGGCCGCCTGCTGTTACCGGGACTGCTACAGCGTCGAGGTGTCGATCACGAAGCGGTACCGCACGTCCGATGCCAGTACACGCTCATAGGCGTCATTGATCTTGTCGGCCGGGATGACCTCGACCTCGGCGCCAAGCTTGTGCTCAGCGCAGAAGTCGAGCATCTCCTGGGTCTCACGGATGCCACCGATCATCGAGCCGGCAAAGGACCGGCGGCCGCCGATGAGGGCAAACGCCTGAACGGGCAGCGGCTCCGCCGGAGCACCGACGTTGACCAGCGCGCCGTCGAGGCTCAGCAGTCCGAGGTAGGCACTGATGTCCAGTGACGCGCTGACCGTGTTGATGATCAGGTCGAAGGAGCCCGCGAGGTCCGTGAAGGTGTTCTCGTCGCTCGTGGCGTAGTACGCATCCGCGCCGAGACGCAGGCCGTCCTCCTGCTTTTTCAGCGACTGGGACAGAACCGTCACCTCCGCACCCATCGCGTGAGCTAGCTTGACGGCCATGTGACCGAGACCGCCAAGTCCGACGACGGCTACCTTCTTCCCCGGACCGGCACCCCAGTGCCTCAGCGGCGAGAAGGTGGTGATGCCTGCGCACAGAAGGGGGGCGGCCGCGTCGAGCTCGATGCCCTCGGGAATACGGAGAACGAAGTCCTCGGTCACCACAACCTGGGTGGAGTAACCGCCCTGCGTGATGGTTCCGTCGCGGTCAACCGCGCCGTAAGTGCCCACGTTGCCGTTGAGGCAGTACTGCTCCTCGCCGGCCAGGCAGTTCTTGCATTCACGGCAGGAGTTGACCATGCAGCCGACGCCCACGCGGTCGCCGACAGCGTGCTTGGTCACGTTGGCGCCGACCTCCGCGACGATACCGGCGATCTCGTGCCCGGGTGCCAGCGGGAACTGCTGAGGCCCCCAGTCGCCCCGGACGGTGTGGATGTCCGAGTGGCAGATGCCGGCGTACTTGATCTCGATCAGGACGTCGTCCGGTCCGACATCCCGGCGTTCGATGGTGGTAGGGACGAGGTCCTCGGTGGCCGAGGGAGCAGCGTAAGCGGAAACGGTCATGGGCATGGGTAGAACTCCTGGAGGTCGTGGTGACGTATTCGGTCTCAGGGCTGGACAACGTACGCGGGCGAAAAGGTATTCCTGGGCAGCAGCACCACTCCGATAGGCTCGTACTCTAGGTCTGACGCCAAGGAGAGCACTACGTGACTGAGAACCAGAATGCCGCGGCCGACTTCGACCCGGATGCACGCGGTGAGCAGTCCCCCTCCGCCCTCGAAGCTCTCATTGAGCGCGTTGAGGAGGAAACCCGCAAACTCCAGCTGGCGAAGTTCAGCCAGGAGGACGCACTCGCGCTCGGATTGCTGATCATCGAGCTTGCGACAGAACGTGAGCTGCCGGTGGCCGTAGATATCCGGCGCGGAGCGCACATCCTGTTCCATGTTTCGCTGTCTGGCGCCACACCGGATAACGACGTCTGGGTTGAGCGAAAGTCACGGACTGCCGAGCGCTTCGGCATTCCCTCCCTGCTGGTGGGCCTTCGCGGACGGCGCGGCGGCGGGCGGATGGAAGACAACGCGTGGTTCGACCAGTCCGCTTACGCTGCACACGGTGGTGCGTTCCCGGTCTATGTGCGTGGAACGGGGCCGGTGGCGGTGGTCACCGTTTCGGGGCTGCCGCAGGTAGCGGACCACGAACTCGTCGTCGAAGCGCTGACCAAGTTCAGCCGGCGCAAGAAGAAGGCTGCGCCCGCAGCCTAAGCTCCGCCGTCGGGCATTGGCGTTACGAGGTCAGATCCCGGTGCAGCTACCTTGATGCGGGAGTCAGCGACTCAATGAGTGTTTCGATCCTGCTCTTGATCTCGTCGCGGATGGGCCGGACGGACTCCACACCCTTTCCTGCCGGATCCTCAAGCACCCAGTCCTCGTAGCGCTTGCCGGGAAAGTAGGGGCACTCATCGCCGCAGCCCATGGTGATGACGACGTCGGACTCCTTGATTGCCTCCGTGGTCAGGACCTTCGGGATCTCGCTGCTCATGTCGATTCCGACCTCGGCCATGGCCTCGACCGCGGACGGGTTGATCTTGTCAGCCGGCTGCGATCCGGCCGAGCGCACCTCGATGGCACCCTTCGAGAGAGTAGTGAGGAAGGCTGCTGCCATCTGCGACCGGCCGGCGTTGTGAACGCACACGAACAGGACGGACGGCTTTTGGGGGACATCAGTAGTCATCGGGGATCTCCGCATTGATTGACAACGATCGATTGAATACCACCAGCTATATCGATCCATGTCAATCCATCGGTGCATAATGGATTCATGAACACTGCGCAAACCCTCGAATCGACGCTGGACAGTGCTTGCTGCGCGCCGTCGGATCAACCCGGGATCAGCCTCGAGGATGCGCAGCAGCGTGCCCTCGTGTTCAAAGCTTTGGCGGATCCGAACCGGCTGCGGCTGCTGTCCATTGTGAAGGCGGGAGAGTCAGGCGAGGCCTGCGTGTGTGACCTGACCGAACCACTGGACCTCGGTCAGCCGACTGTCTCCCACCATTTGAAGATCCTCGTCGAAGCCGGACTGCTGAACCGCGAGAAGCGAGGAACCTGGGCCTACTACTCCCTGGTTCCCGGCGCACTGGACAGGGTGACGGGGCTGCTCGCGTCGCTCTGACGCTCCTACCACCGGAGGTGGACGGCCTCCCTGAAGTACCGGTTGTAGATGTCCAGTACACCCGCGCTGATCTCATTCCCCAGGCCGCCCTCCGCACCCGCTTCAGCATTTGCCCGCGCCTGTGCCGGGGTGCGGGCGCCAGGAATCACCGTGGTGACACCCTCCTGGGCAACCACCCACGCCAGGGCCGCCTGTGCGGTGCTCACGCCGTCGGGCACCAGCGCATTGAACTCATCAACTGCCGCCAGCCCAGTTTCGAAATCCACGCCGGAGAACGTCTCACCGACGTCGAACGCTGAACCCGTGCGGTTGTAGTTGCGGTGATCGTCCTCCGGAAACTCGGTGTCTTTCGTGTACTTTCCGGACAACAGCCCCGAGGCAAGCGGAACGCGGGCGATGATTCCGACACCGGCCGCCGCAGCCGCCGGAAGCACCTCATCCAGCGGTTTGAGACGGAAGGCGTTGAGGATGACCTGCACCGTCGCGGTGTTACCGCGCTTGATCGCCTCCAGCGCTTCGTCGGTCCGTTCGACGCTCACGCCGTAGTTGCGGATAACGCCCTCGCTCACGAGGGTATCCAGGGCGTCATACACTTCCGGGTTGCTGTAAACGGCAGTCGGCGGGCAGTGCAGTTGGACGAGGTCGAGGGTGTCCTGTTGCAGGTTACGCCGTGAGCGGTCCAGCCAGGACCGGAAGTTGGTCAGGCTGTAATTCTCGGGAAGCTGGTCCGTCCGCCGGCCCATCTTCGTTGCCACAGTGACATCCACCCCGGGATTGGCCTTGAGGAACGAGCCGATGGTCTGCTCGCTCCGGCCGTCGCCATACACATCAGCGGTGTCGAAGAAGTTCACACCGGAGTCGACCGCTCCTTCCAGCACGGCGAGCGCGTCCTCCTGGTCCACCTGGCCCCAGTCGGCTCCGAGTTGCCACGTTCCGAGTCCGATCGTCGATACCGGGCGGCCGGTCTTGCCAAGAATGCGTTGTTCCATGGCTCGACTATATGACCGACCGGTCAGACCTGCGGCGTCCTGGGTGGAGCTACCCGGCGTGAGCCAGTTGCTTCGAAGGCAGCAGCCAGCCGCAGCAGCGCGTTGTCCGAATACGCCTTTCCCGCGAAAGTCAGGCCCACCGGCATCCCGAGATCGGCCATCACGCCCATCGGAACGGTGACCGTCGGGATGCCGAGGTGGCGCGGCACCAGGTTGCCGTTGGACACCCACACTCCGTTGCGCCACGCGAGGTCCGCGGAGGCGACGGAGGTATCGGTGTCCGCAGGTCCGACGTCGGCCGCTGCCGGGAAGATGACCGCGTCCAGTCTGTTCTCATCCATCCATTCGTGAAGGTCCAGCCGGCGGGTCTCCTGCAGACCACGCAGCCCCTCCTCCAGATGGGGGATGTCGGTCAGGGACACCGGTCCGTGCCGGCGGATGACGTCCGGGTACTCGGCGATGTCGTCGTCGAAGCCGGTATACCGGTCCGGCAGCGCGCCTTCCGGCGCAGGGAAGATCGTGGCGCCGTCGACGTCGGCAAGTGACGCCAACTGCGGATCGGCGTTCGCCTGCAGGAAGTCTTCCCAGGCCCAGGCGGGCAGGTCTCCGATCTCGTGCTTGAGGTATTCGGGGCTGACGAGTCCGCGGGTGCTGATGGTCGGCGCACCGGGCCTGTCACCCTCGTAGTTGGAGACCACGGGAAAGTTGACCTCGACCACCTCGGCGCCCGCGTTCTCCAGATCCCGCCGCGCTGCCTGCCAGAGTTCGATGACCGACTGCCGCGTCTCGATCCGCTGGCCGGTGGGGCCGCCGATGCCGGGTGCCGCTGTAGTGCCGGCGGGGTTGTCCTTGTTGATGTACATGCGGGGCACACCGAAGCGCTTCCCCTTCAGTGCGCTGCGGTCAGCGGCCAACGACCGGTACGACGGCGGACGCACCTCCGAGGCGCGCGGAACGGACACCCAGGGCTGGACGCGCCAGAAGTCGCCGCGGGTTTCGGTGTCGTCGGCGACGATGACGTCGAGGACCTCGAGCAGGTCCGCCATGGTGCGCGTGTGGGGAACCACCACGTCCATGGTAGGCACGAGCGGCCAGTTTCCCCGCACCGAGATGACACCCGGCGAAGGGGTGTACGCGCACAGTCCGTTGTTCGACGCCGGGGCACGCCCTGATGACCACGTCTCCTCGGCCAGGCCGAAGGCGGCGAAGCTGGCGGCCGTCGCGGTGCCGGATCCGTTGGAGGAGCCGGACGCGAAAGCGGCGGTGAGGTAGTCAGCGTTGTAGGGGCTTTCAGCCCGTCCGTAAACGCCGCGCTGCATTCCGCCGTTGGCCATCGGCGGCATGTTGGTGAGGCCGATGAGGATGGCGCCGGCGCCGCGAAGCCGCTCAATCGTGAACGCGTCCTGCTGCGCGATGAGGCCCTGAAACGCCGGGGAGCCCGCAGCAACCGTGAGCCCCTTAGCCTGGTAGCTGTCCTTCGCGGTGTACGGGATGCCGTCCAACGGACCGAGAGTTTCACCCTTCTGCCGGCGGCGGTCAGAGGCCCGCGCTTCTTCCAGCGCATCCGGGTTCATGACGACGACTGAGTTGAGCCGGATGCCCGCCTTGTCATAGACCGCAATGCGGTTCAGGTAGCTCCCGACGAGCTCCTCGCTGGTTACCTGGCCGGTCTCGAGTGCCGCGCGAAGATCCGCGATACCGGCTTCGACGACATTGAAACCCATCAGCGGTTCCCCTCACTCCGGCCCGCCGTGGCTCGCGCCGCGGGTTGCTGCTGGGTGATGCAGTGGATGCCGCCGCCGAAGAAGAAAATGTCGCGGGCGTCGACGAGTTCAACTATTCGTCCCGGGTAGGCGCGGCCGAGGATGTCGGCTGCAACGGCGTCGTTCTCGTCATCGAAGGCACACAGGATCACTGCGCCGTTCGCCACGTAGTGGTTGATGTAGGAGTAGTCCACAAAGCCGTCGTCGTCGGCGAGGACCGTGGGGGCTGGGATGTCGATGATCTCCAGAGGGTGACCATCGGCGTCGACCGCTCTCTCCAGTTCGGACCGCAGGAAGCGGCTCACCTCGTAGTCGGGATGTTCGGGGTTGTCCTGCCTGTGGAGGAGAACAGCGCCCGACGGCGTGAACGCGGCGACGATGTCCACGTGACCGCGGGTGCCGAACTCCTCATAGTCGCGGCTGAGCCCGCGCGGCAGCCAGACTGCGTGCCGGGTGCCCAAACGGGCGTGAAGCTCTGCTTCGACGGATTCCTTGGTGGCTCCCGGGTTGCGTCCGGGATCGAGCTGGACCGTCTCGGTGAGCAGGACCGTTCCACGGCCGTCGACGTGGAAGCCGCCGCCCTCATTCACAAGCGTGCTGTCCCCAACCGGGGTACCCGCGTGCGCGGCCACCGCACGGCCGACGCGCTGGTCCTTCTCCCACGCCGCCCAGTGCTGGGCGCCCCATCCGTTGAAGATCCAGTTCACGGCGTGCGTGGAACCGTCCGAGGCATGGACGAACGTGGGCCCGGAATCGCGGAGCCACGCGTCGTCGAGCTCGGTCTCCTGCACCGCAATGTCGGCTCCCAGCAGTGTGCGGGCGGTCGCGGCGTCGGCCGGATCCGCGAGGACGGTCACGGGTTCGTAGCGGGCGATGGTCCGGGCCACGCGGGACCAGGCCTCGCGTGCCCGGCCGAGGCTCTCGCTACCAGGTGCGCCGAATGTGTCATTGGAGGGCGGGAAGGCCATCCAGGTGCGCTCATGCCGCTCCCACTCGGCGGGCATGACGGTGGCGGCGGTCAGTGAAGCGTTCATCCGATGAGAGCGCGCTGCTTCTGGAGCGCCGTCGTAATGTTTCGGGCGGTCAGCTGACCCATGCGAACGGCGCCGTCGACGTGCTGGTAGCCCTCGGCCGCGAGGTCGGAGCTGGACCAGTAGATGGGGCCCACCGGGGTCAGCTGGTGCTTGGCGTAGCGGTGCAGGCCGCCGAGGTCATAGCTGGCTGCGTACGCGCCCCGGGTCCATTCCTCGGAGCCCCAGTCCGACTCGTAGTACACCTCGGGCTCCAGGGCTTTCGGTCCCAGGAACCCGGCGATGGACTCGAGGATCTGCCGGCGCCGGTCCTCGACGGAGAATTCAAACATGGCGTCGGCCTTCTCATCGGAAATGAAGGCAACGAGGGTTCCGCGGGAGTCTTCGTGGTTGGTGTTGTCGTAAACCTCCTGCACAATCGACCCTGCACTGAAGCCGGTGCCGGACAGTCCGTCCTCGCGCCAGAACGGCGTCTCATAGACGGCGTGCACCTTGATGACCAGGCCCAGTGACTGGTGCTGATGCATCTGGTGCTGCCTGCGCGGCAACGGGGGTTCGTAGGAGACCCGCGAGTACAGGTTCGGCGGAACGGCCATGACGGCGTACCGCGCGTTGACAGTGACGCTTTCCGAGATGGCGGTCACCGTGGTGGTTCCGTCCTGGCTTTCCGACCAGCGGAGGGTGCGGACGGGACTGTTCAGGACGACGCAGTCCCCCAACTCAGCTGCGATGCGCTCTGACACCGACTGCATTCCACCGACAACACGCTTGTCGAGGATGAAGTCCTCGTCCACCAGGTTCGAGAACGAGCCGGCGGACGCGGCCATCAGCACGGCCTGCAGCGTTGAGAAAGCGTGAGCCGGCTTGGTGAGCATGCCGCCCGCGATGAAGAGGCCGATGTTGTTGCAGGCTTCCTCGTCATCCGACTGCTGCCGGAGCCAGGAATGGAAGGAAACGGTGTCCAGCTCCCTGGCCTGCGGGTGCTCCCACGGAGCCTTGGGATCCATTTGGGCAGCCAGGCGGTCCAGTTCCTCGATAAGCCGTGACATCTCCGCGCTCGTCCGGCGGCTCACGGGGAACATCTCGCCGGTGTACCGGACGGCCTTGCCGTCCGCTCCGATGTAGACGGACTCACCCTCGCGGTAGCGCGAGTAGGTTTCCAGTCCGAGCTCCTTGAGTAGGCCGATCAGCGCCTCCTGATCCGGCGACACCCACTGTCCGCCGAGTTCCAGGACAGCGCCGTCGATCACATCGGTATGGGTCCGGCCGCCCACGCGGTCCCGCGCCTCAAGAACGGTAACGGAGTGGCCGGCCTTCCGCAGCTCCCTCGCTGCAGTCAGTCCTGACGGTCCTGCACCAACGACGACGACGTCGCTTTCGATAATCCTCATGATGTCCTCTCTACACGGGTGGCGCCGTGCTAAAACGAATGACATTCGTTTATGTCCAATTACTGTAGAGGAAGGGGTCCGGTTTGAAAAGCCCGGCATCGTCGGCACTGTTGCGCCGCCGTCGTCATACCGATGTTTTCCCATGCTTCCTCTCCTACGCTGAGCCGCATGTCGAAGAACAAACGCGCTCCGCTTGTGGACCGGAAGGTTCTGCACAGGCTGGAGGATGAGTTCGAGGATCCCGGTCCTGCGCATTCCTTTGTGCGCGACTTCGTTGCCTTCTGGGACGAACGGTACCTCCGCCTCGCGGAGGCCGTGCAACGACATGATGAAGCCGCATCCCTCGACGCACTGCTCAGCGTGCGGATTGGCTCGGCCATGATCGGCGCCGCCCGGCTCGCGAAACTCGCGGCGGAACTTGAATCGAGCCTGAAACGCGGACACCTGGGCGCCGTGGCCGAAGCACTTCCGCAGGTCAAGGAGTGCGGCGATGCAACGGTCAGAAAGCTGACAACGAAGTACATCGACGCGAGTTGGTGATGCTCGGGGCCGCGATCCGGACAGAATGTAGGTATGCGCACCTCCTCCATCCCTGCTCCCG
This sequence comes from Arthrobacter sp. KKT183, assembly GCF_055657625.1. NCBI lineage: Bacteria > Bacillati > Actinomycetota > Actinomycetes > Micrococcales > Micrococcaceae > Arthrobacter > Arthrobacter sp. KKT183. Next base: position 3,140,146 of record NZ_CM145770.1, read on the forward strand.
TGCTGATGATCATGGCGGTGCTGTCCGTCCAGTTCGGTGCAGCCCTGGCCAGGACGCAGTTCGACGCCGTGGGTCCCACCGGCGCAGTGTTCCTCCGGTTGCTGTTCGGGGCGTTGATCCTGCTGGCTGTTGTGCGCCCGAAGGTACGCGGGTGGAAGCGCGAGCAGTGGGCAGCCGCAGCGGTGCTGGGCGTCGCGCTGGCAGGGATGAACAGCCTTATCTACCTCGCCATCGGCGTCATCCCGATTGGCGTGGCCGTGACGCTCGAGTTCACCGGCCCGCTCGTGCTGGCACTGGTGCAGACCCGGCGCCTCACTGACGCGGCGTGGGCACTGCTGGCGTTTGCCGGCGTCGTTCTTTTGGGGTTCGACGACGGCAGCGTCCTGCCGCTCGCCGGCATCCTCTTTGCGCTCGGCGCGGGCGCGTTCTGGGCCCTCTACATTCTCGCCAGCGCACGCGTGGGGCGGCTGGTTCCCGGCGTCGAGGGCCTGGCTGTGTCCATGGCGATCGGAGCGGTGATCGTCCTGCCGTTCGGTGCGCCGTCCGCCGCCGCGGGCGCTCTCGTGTCACCGCTGGTGCTGCCGGTGTTCGTTGGTGTTGCCCTGCTCTCCAGCGCGTTCCCCTATGCACTGGAGATGCTCGCACTGCAGCGGCTGTCCACGCGGGTGTTCGGCGTGCTGTCCGCCCTGGGGCCGGCGATGGCCGCGCTCGCGGGACTGCTGGTGCTCAGCCAGGCGCTGGGCGCCCGGGAAATCATTGCGCTGGTGCTGGTCACCGCTGCATCGATTGGAGTGACGGTTGGCGTACGACGACGGCGCCCGCCTGCTTCGGAGATTCCGCCCACTCCCGCTCCGTGAGCGTTGGCAACCGTCGCTAGACTGGGCTGGTTGCCGCCGGCAACCTTGGCGCGTGAGCGAGGAGGCTCCCAATGATTCTGCACCAGGTACGCCCGTGGGGCGGCGAACTGTCGGACGTGGAACTGCAGGACGGGCGCATTGCCGCCATCCGGCCTTCCTCAACGGCACCGGAGGGTGCTGCTGCGGGCGGCGAGACACGCGCCGACGTCGTCGATGGCAGGGGGCGCCTGCTGCTTCCATCCTTCTCCGATGTCCATGTCCACCTTGACTCGACACGGCTCGGGCTGCCGTTCCGGCCGCATACCGGCCGCCCGGGTGTGTGGGGAATGATGCTGAATGATCGCGAGAATTGGCGCACGGCCGAAGCGCCCATCGCGGACCGGACCGCTTTCACGCTTGCCACCATGATTGAGCACGGCACCACCCGGGTACGCAGCTACGCGCAGATCGACGCCGACTGCCGGCTCGAACGTTTCGACGCGGTGGTCGCCGCCCGGGAGACGCACCGTGCACGCGCTGACGTGGAGATCATCGCGTTCCCACAGGCTGGCCTCCTGCTTGAAGAGGGCGTGGTGCCGCTGATTGAGGAATCCCTGAAACAGGGCGCGGACGTGATCGGCGGGATCGACCCGTGCCAGCTGGACAGGGATCCAGTGCGCCATCTCGACATCGTTTTCGGGCTGGCCGAAAAGTACCAGGTGCCGATCGACATTCATCTCCATGAGCCGGGCGAGCTCGGCGTCTACAGCGCGGACCTCATCCTCGAGCGGACCCGGGCCGCCGGGATGCAGGGCAGGGTCACCATTTCCCACGGGTACTCACTCGGCAGCGTGTCGGAAAGCACCACCCGCCGGCTGATCGACGAGTTCGCGGAGGCGGACATTGCCATGGCGACGGTAGCGCCGTCAGTTCGGGACCCGTTGCCGCTGCGGCAGCTCACTGAAGCCGGCGTCCGTGTTGGGCTCGGCGAGGACGGTCAGCGCGATTACTGGTCCCCCTATGGCAATGGGGACATGCTTGAGCGCACCTGGCAGCTCGCGTTCACCAACGGATACCGGGCGGACGAGCTCATTGAGCACTGCTTTGCCGTCGCCAGTATCGGCGGTGCGGCAATTATGGATCCTGGGTCGGAAAGGTTGACCAGCGTCAGCGACCGGCCGGGCCTCCAGGTCGGCGACCCGGCTGAGCTGTTGCTCCTTGCGGGTGAAACCGTCACCTCGGCCGTCATGGACCGGCCGTGGGACCGTACGGTGATTCATCAGGGACGTGTGGTGGCGGATCAGCTGGGCCTGGCACCGCTTTCCTGACCGGGCGCAACGCTTCGAGGTTCGGTGAGGAGCCCGGCGAACACTGCCTCTGCGGCTCCCACGAGGAGCAGTTCGGCGCCGAGGGCGGCACGCTCGAGGCGCACCTTAGTGCCCAGGCCGCTGATCGGTCCCGCCGCTACAGCCGCGCTCAACCGCTCCCTGTCCGCGGCAAGCAACACGCCGAGGAAGCCGCCGAGCACAATTATCTGCGGATTGAAGACGTTCACGAGGTTGCCAAGCGCAATGGCCAACAGGTCTGTCTGCCGCCGGATCTCGCGCAGCACCGGGAATGTCTGGGTGGCAAGCAGGGCGTCCTCGAGTTGTTCCGCCTGGGCATGGTTCAGGTTGACAACCTTCAGCAGCCGATCGAGGTTGACCTCGGTTTCAAGGCACCCACGGCGGCCGCAGTGGCATTGCTCCCCGCCGGGCCGCGTCACCATGTGCCCAAACTCGCCGGCGTACCCGGACGCCCCACCCAAAGGCTGCCCGCCGACAATCGCGCCGCCACCGATGCCGGAGGCGCTGCCGTTCAGGTAGAGCGCGTCACTGTAGCCCGCCGCTGCGCCGAAGATACTCTCGGCGAGTGTGCCGAGCGTCGCATCATTGGCCGCCACAACGGGCATGCCCAGCGCTTGGCGGAAGGGCCCGACGACGTCGACATCCTTCCAGCCGAGATGCGGCGCGAGCAACACCTGGCCTACTTCCGCGTTGACCAGTCCGGGGATGGCAAGGCCCAGACCGAGCACATGCTCGCTTCCCGCCAGTTCCACCGAAAGCCCCTCCACGACGGCGCGCGTGATGTTGACCGCCTCCTCCAGCGAAGGGATGGATGAGGTGTTGTAGCGGATCCGGCGATGGACCATGCCGCCCAGGCCAACGACGCCCACCGTCACCGCATCGACGTCGGGATTGACCGCCAGCGCAACGACGCGTTCACTGGCGTGGACCATGGGGCTGGGGCGGCCAACCCTCGCAGCAGCAACATCCGTCTCATACACCAGGCCAAGAGCGGACAGTTCGCCAACGAGGGCGCCAATGGTGGACCGGGTGAGGTTGCAGCGCTGAACGAGGGCGGCGCGGGTGAGGGGGCCGTGCCGGTGGGCAGCGGTGAGCACGGCGGAGAGGTTGCGGCGCCGCAGATCCTCAGTGCCGCTACGCTCGTTCACTCCCAGCCCCTCACCCTATTTGTCCTGGACGTAAACATAGCACTTCACCGGTTGAAATCTGGGCCGAAAGGTGTTGACGGATGGAGAGTGCGGCTATATGTTTTAGTCACGAACTTATCGCTTCATTCAGCTCAACTCAGTGCGGAGTACATCCATGTCACCTCAGCCCACACCGGCAGATCGCTTCACCTTCGGCCTCTGGACCGTCGGATGGACCGGGACCGACCCCTTCGGCACCGACACGCGCGCAGCGCTCGATCCCGTTGAGGCGGTCCACCATCTCGCCGAACTCGGCGCCTACGGCGTCACCTTCCATGACAATGACCTTGTCCCGTTCGGTTCCATGGACCAGCAGCGCGAAAGCATTCTCGGCAGCTTCCGCGACGCATTGGCTGAGACCGGTCTGAAGGTTCCGATGGTGACCACCAACCTGTTCAGCCACCCGGTGTTCAAGGATGGCGGCTTCACCAGCAATGACCGCTCTATCCGCCGGTTCGCCCTGCGGAAGGTACTGACCAACATCGACCTCGCGGCTGAGCTCGGCGCCGAGACGTTCGTGATGTGGGGAGGCCGTGAGGGTGCGGAGTATGACGGCTCCAAGGATCTGGCGGCTGCCCTGAACCGAATGAAGGAAGGCGTGGACACTGTCGCCGGCTACATCAAGGAGAAGGGCTACGGCCTCCGCCTTGCCCTTGAGCCGAAGCCGAACGAACCCCGCGGGGACATCTTCCTGCCGACGGTGGGCCATGCCCTGGCTTTCATCGCCGAACTCGAGCACGGCGACATTGTGGGTGTGAACCCTGAGACCGGTCACGAGCAGATGGCGGGCCTGAACTTCACCCACGGCATTGCGCAGGCGCTCTGGGCCGGCAAGCTCTTCCACATTGACCTCAACGGCCAGAAGGGAATCAAGTACGATCAGGACCTCGTGTTTGGGCACGGTGACCTTTCCAGCGCCTTCTTCACGGTCGACCTCCTGGAGAACGGCTTCCCCAACGGCGGTCCACGCTATGAGGGCCCGCGCCACTTCGACTACAAGCCGTCCCGCACCGACGGTTACGACGGCGTCTGGAACTCAGCCCGGGCCAACATGTCCATGTACCTACTGCTCAAGGAACGCGCTCTCGCTTTCCGTGCCGATCCGGAGGTGCAGGAGGCGCTGAAGGCATCCGGCGTCGTCGAACTCGGTGAAACCACTCTGGCAGCGGGGGAAACCACCGCTGATCTTCTCGCGGACCGGACTGCGTTTGAGGATTTCGACGCCGAGAAGGCCTCCGAGCGGTCCTTCGCTTTCATCCGGTTGAACCAGCTGGCCATGGAGCACCTCCTCGGATCGCGCTCCTAACTTTCCACCCCACCACCTGAAGTTTTTGTCGCCTAGTTGACGTTTTCGAGCAGTTATAGCAGCAACTAGGCGACAAAAACTTTCCCCTTCCGAGGGTGAAAATGCAGTGAAGGAACAGTCATGGCCCTGGTAGCCGGAGTAGACAGCTCCACACAGTCGTGCAAAGTGGTCATCCGGGATGCGGAAACCGGCGAACTGGTGCGCTCCGGCTCAGCGCAGCACCCGCACGGAACGGAAGTGCATCCCGATGCCTGGTGGACCGCCCTGCAGGAAGCCATCACGGCGGCGGGCGGATTCGACGACGTCGCGGCCGTCTCAGTCGCCGGCCAGCAGCACGGCATGGTGTGCCTGGATGCCAATGGTGAGATTATCCGGCCGGCGCTGCTCTGGAATGACACGCGCTCGGCGGGAGCAGCGGCGGCGCTTGTCCGGGAGAAGGGCGCACAGTGGTGGGCCGAGACAACCGGCACCGTCCCGGTGGCGTCGCTGACCGCGACGAAGCTGCGGTGGCTCGCCGAGAACGAGCCGGAGAACGCCGCGAGAACGGCGGCCGTGTGTCTGCCGCACGACTGGCTCAGCTGGCGCCTCGCCGGCCACGGCCCGGGGTCGGGTTCCGAAGGACTGAAGGAGCTGGCTACCGACCGTTCGGACGCGTCCGGGACGGGTTACTGGTCCGCCTCGAAGGGGTACTTGACCGAGGTACTCGAAGCCACGCTGGGACATGTCCCTGTCCTTCCCGAAGTCCTCGGTCCGCTCGAGTTCCGGAAGGATCTGGAAGGGCGCATCATCGGCGCCGGCGCCGGTGACAATGCTGGGGCGGGACTGGGGGTTGGAGCGGCGGAGGGCGACGTCGTTGTATCCGTTGGCACCTCAGGCACCGTTTTTGCGGTGTCCGGCAGCCCGACGTCGGACGCTTCCGGTTTGGTGGCCGGTTTCGCTGACGCTACAGGCAACTATCTGCCCCTGGTGTGCACGCTTAATGCCACCCTCGTGCTCGACGCCACCGCGCGTTTGCTCGACGTTGACCATAGCGAGTTCGCCCGGCTTGCGCTGAGCGCTCCGGCGGGTGCCGACGGCCTCATCCTCGTGCCCTATTTCTCGGGCGAGCGCACCCCCAACCTGCCCGATGCCACCGGTTCTTTGCACGGTCTGACTTTGGACAACTACACGCCCGCGAACGTGGCGAGAGCCGCCGTCGAGGGCGTGGTCTGCTCCCTCGCGGATGGGCTCCAGGCGCTGACCGACGCGGGAGTTGTTGCGCGGCGGGTCATCCTCGTGGGCGGAGGCGCGCGATCAGAAGCACTGCGGGAGATTGTTAGTGCCGTTTTCGGTCTACCGGTGTCTGTTCCGAGCCCCGGCGAATACGTAGCCGACGGCGCTGCCCGCCAGGCTGCCGGAGCGCTGCATGGCGCGCTGCCGGACTGGCGGACCAGCGGCGTCGAGCTCGTTGATTCTGCTCCGACTCCGGAGGTGCTGACGCGCTACCGGGAAGTGGCGAGGCGTACGAGCGGCAACTAGAAGTTCATGCGGAAGGTGCGAACGCTATTCCGACGTTTGTTCCCGCTCAGCCGGGTAGCTACCGTCCGCTGGCAGGTCGGCAAACCAGGAGTCCCATGACCGATCTACAGGCGTGATTATCCGCGATGGGCCATCTTGAATGACCACAACTTCGTTCACATTGTCAGGCCATTGCAGGGCTTCGGGTATCCGAATGATTTGGGACCGGCTGGTCCTGAGAATCTTTGTGGTGGTCATCGTCTCTCCCTACACGAACAGTGTTCCAACAAGTCCGGCCGCCAGCAAGGCTTCGCAAGGAATGCACCACCGTTCTGCGTGGTTGTGGCGGATATGAAGCGCATCGGATTCCTGTCCTTCGGCCACTGGTCACCCCTCGAAGGCTCACGCACGCGCACGGCCCGTGATTCACTCCTGCAGGGAATCGAGCTCGCCGAAGCCGCCGAGGAGATCGGCATCGACGGCGCGTTCTTCCGGGTCCACCACTTCGCCCGCCAGCAGGCGGCGCCGTTTCCGCTGCTCTCCGCAATCGCGGCGCGCACCTCGCGCATCGAAATCGGGACCGGCGTCATCGATATGAGATACGAAAACCCGCTCTACATGGCAGAAGAAGCGGCCGAAGCCGACCTCATCAGCGGCGGCCGGCTCCAGCTCGGCATCAGCCGGGGATCACCCGAGCCCGCGCTCAATGGCGCGGCCAACTTCGGTTATGTGCCAGCCGACGGCGAAGAGCCGGCTGACATGGCCCGCCGTCACACAGAGGTGTTCCGTTACGCAATCAGCGGCGCGGGGATCGCGCAGGCAGACCCGCGCCAGGGCTCCGGCCTCCTCCCGGTTCAGCCGCACTCCCCCGGGCTCAGTGAACGCATCTGGTGGGGCGCCGGAACACGTAAAACTGCCGTCTGGGCAGCGGAACAGGGCATGAACCTGATGAGCTCCACCCTGCTGACCGAAGACACCGGTGTGCCGTTTGATCAGCTTCAGGCCGAGCAGATCCAGCTGTTCCGCGACGCGTGGGACAAAGCCGGTCACTCCATTGCTCCCCGCGTTTCGGTCAGCCGCAGCGTCATCCCGATCGTCGACGATGAGGACCGCCAATACTTTGCCTTGAGCGCTCTCCGCGAGACCCGCGACCAGGTGGGCGTGCTCGACGGCGCGATGTCCCGTTTCGGCAAGAGCTACATCGGCGAGCCGGACAAGATCGCCGCGGAACTGGCCAACGACGACGCCGTCCGTGCCGCAGACACCCTCATGCTCACCGTGCCCAACCAGCTCGGTGTGGACTACAACGCCAAGTTGCTGCGCAACATTGCAGACCACGTGGCCCCGGCAATCGGGTGGGAGCGGAAGATCGCCTAAGCCAGCAACCAGCCCGTGTTGTTGGTGGAACAATCGATCCCATGGACCAGCAGCTTCACTTCATCACCCTCGCCACACGCGACCTCGACGCGGCCCGTGCCTTCTATCGGGACGGTCTCGGGTGGGAAGCGAACCTTGATGTACCGGGCGAGATCCTCTTCTATCAGGTTGCACCGGGACTGCTGCTCGGACTGTTCGACGCCGACAAGTTCGCCGAGGACCTCGGGGTCACCACCGCCGCCCCGGCACCGAGGGGTGTCACACTCTCGCGCAACGTCGACAGCCCCGACGCCGTCCGAAGCACCGTCGACGCGATGACAGCGGCGGGCGGCTCGGTACTCAAGCAGCCGCAGCAGGGCCAGTTCGGCGGGATCTTCCACGCCCATGTCCAGGATCCGAACGGTGTCATTTGGGAAATCGCGCACAACCCCGGCTGGCGCATCAACGACGACGGCGGCGTCGAACTCTCGTAGGAACCGCCTCTATAGTGGCCGCATGAGCACAGCGGATATCCACTTCTACTTCGACCCCGTCTGCCCCTTCGCCTGGATGACCAGCAAGTGGGTTCGTCTCGTCATGGAGGAACGGGATTACTCCGTCGAGTGGCGCTTCATCTCCCTGCGCCTGCTCAACGCGTCGGTCGATTACGACTCACATTTCCCCGAAGGCTACGAGGCCGGGCACACTGCCGGCCTGCGCCTGCTCCGCGTCGCCGCGCAGGTCCGGAAGGATCACGGGCCAGACGCCGTCGCTACCCTTTATGCCCGCCTCGGCGCCCACATCTTCGATATAGAACGGGACGACCCGTCGCAATCCGGCGCCACCGGATATCACGGAACCCGTGAATTTCTCGAGCCGATCCTCGCGGAGGCCGGCCTGCCGTCGTCGTTGGCGGACGCGCTCGACGACCGCTCACTCGACTCGATAATCCAGGCAGAGACGGACGGGGCGCTTTCCCATACGGGCAAGGACGTCGGCACTCCGATCATCCACTTCGAGCCGCCGGAGGGCGTGGCGTTCTTCGGACCGGTGATCAGTAGGCTCCCCTCCCGCGGTGAGGCGGCGCAACTGTGGGACCACGTGGTGGCTCTGGCCAGCTTCCCCGGCTTCGCCGAACTGAAGCGAAGCCTCCGCGAACGTCCACAGCTGCGCAGTTTCGGGATCACCGATGCAGATGCCGGCGTGGAGGAAGACTGGCACGGCGGAAGCCGCCGCCAGAAGAAGTAGCGCCCCCGCAAGAGTGTTTACTGGATGAGTGAACGTAAACCCCAGGGAAGGATCGCTTGCCGCGGGCGCGTCGTCGACCACCATGCTGCGCCGGTCCAATGCGAGGCTGATCCTCGACGCGATCCGGCGCGCCCCCTCCGGGAACACCGTCACCGCAAATGAACTCATCGGTGCCACCTCGCTCACGCGCGCCACTGTCCTCGGGGTCTGCGATGACCTGCTCCGCGACGGCTGGATCCGCGAGCAGCCCGCGCTCGCCGCCACCGGCAAAGGCCGACCGGCCCGGCACTTCGCCCTTGACGACAACGCCGGATACGTCCTCGGAATTGACGCCGGCTACAGCCATATCCGCAGCGTCGTCGCCAATCTGCGCGGGGAGGTAGTTGGCCGCGGTGGAGCGGCCTTCACAGCGGATATCGACAACGCGGATCCCGCTCCCCGCACCGCAGCTCTAAAGCTCGCCATAGATTCAGCGCTCGACGACGGCGGCATCGCCCCTTCCCGCGTCCTGACCGTCTGTTTCGGCATCCCGGCCCCGGTCAGCCGCCATGGCACCATCCCGACGGGCAACCCGTTCTGGGAGCGGATGGCAGTAGATCAGGAAGCGGTGCTTGCCGGGCGCCCACAGTGCACGTCCTTCATTGAGAATGACGCCAACCTCGCAGCCCTCGCCGAACGTTACAACGGCACCGTGGACCCGGATGGCAGCTTCCTGGTGCTCCTCGCCGGCGAACGGTTTGGTGCCGGGGTCATAGAAGACGGACATCTCCTGCACGGATCGCTCGGTGGCGGTGGGGAAATGCACTATCTCGACCTCGTGGAGGGCGTTGGCAGCCCGGCGGCCATCGCTCCCCTTGCCCGCGCCTGGGCGGCAGAGGCTCTGGCCGCAGGCCGGGCCACAACCCTGTCGAAGGGCCGCTCGAAGAAAAATGGGCCCTCTGCGGAGGCCGTGTTCGCGGCAGCGGAAGCCGGTGACGCCGTCGCAATTGAAATCGTGGATCGCCTGGCGGAGCGGCTGTCCCGCGTCATCTCAACCCTCGCATCGTTGCTCAACCCGGACACCGTGGTCATCGGCGGGGCGGTAGCGCCATCTATCGCGCGCCTGGCCGAGCAGATTGAAGCGAAGGTGGCAACGACGTCGCACTTCCCGCCGCGGGTGGTGGCGTCCTCGCTCGCTGGGGACATTGTGCTGACCGGGGCCGTAAACGCGGCGCTCGCCAGGGTCAGCCGGGACGCGTTGGATATTGAATTGCGCCGGACCTGAACCAGCTGTGCGCTCAGCCTGATCTGAGTGCCGGTTACCCCGTTTCGTGTTCCTGTTTCCGCTCGGGCTCCCTTCGCTTGAGCCAGGCGCTGAGCGGCGCGGTCGAGAGTCCGTGGATGAGGACAGACAATGTGATGGCGAGGGTGACGTAGATGAAGATCTCGTGATTGCCGGTGTGCCGCTCGGCGAGGGTCGCATAAAACAGCGCGGAGATTCCCACCGGTCCAAACCAGCTCAGGAACGTTGTCTCAGGGACATCGTGCAGCGATGTGATCAGGGGACGCAGAGCCCACAGGGTAATGATCCGCCGCAGCAGCACCGCAGCGGCGAGCGCAACGGGCGGAATCCAGCCGAGAGCGGCCCACTCACCGATGGGCAAGGCGAGCCCCAGCAGGATGAAGACGGGCAGGAGAAAGAAGCGGGCAACGGCGTCGTCGATCTTGTCCTCCTGCTCCTCGTCCCGCTCGGGGATCATCTGTCCGAATACCGCGGCGCCAACAAAGACGGCGAGAATTGCGTCCGTGCCGAGCAGTTTCCCTGCGCCGAGGATGAGGAGGCCGAAAGGCACGAAGAAGCCCAGGTAGGAGCTTTCCTCCATGAGCCCCACGTTCTTTGACCAGACGAAAAGCTTGGCAAGGGCGAAACCGGCAATAACCCCGAAGAGCATCGCTCCCAGCACCTCCCACAGCAGCACCTTCACAGGCATCTCGTGCCAAGCTTGTCCCGGTTTGGTCAGCAGCAGGACAGGGAGCATGACGAACAGATAGCCAAGCCCGTCATTGAGCCCGCTCTCCGCAGAAAGGTTGTGGCGGACGCGTTCGGGGATGCGCTCTTCCGCGAGGGATCCGGTGACAATCGGTGTAGTAACCACGGGGTCTGTCGGCGTGATGATCGCACCCAGCAGGAGGGCCAGGAGAAACGGGACCCCCAACAACGCCCAAAGCACACCGGTGGCCACTACGAGCATGGCGATCATGCCGAGCAGAATGATGACCGCGATCCAGCGCAGGTTCTTCCGCCAGTACCCGTGCGGCAAGCGGAGTGCTACGCCGGTCAGCCCGATCGCGAGGGTAATTCGCGACGCCTCTTCAAGCAGCGTGCCTTGGGGAACACCGAAGTCCTCAATGCTGAGGACTCCGAAGGCATACGGCCCGATCAGCGCGCCGAACAGCAGCGCGAGAACCGGGCCAGGCAGGCTTACCCGCTGCGCCAGGGTGGAGAAGGCGGAGAGTACGAGCACCGCACCGGCAAAGAGCGTCAGCACGAGGTTGATGGTCATAGCTTCCCCGTACCCCCTTTTCAACGGGGCCAAACGTGCAGGGGCTTTACACCTCCGGTACGGCGGTGACGATCACGTTCTTTCCCCAGAGGTCCTCGGTGTAACAGCTGATCAGCACAAGCCGGTTCGGGACGATGTTCCAGATGTCGCTGTTCTTCAATGTGTCCTTGTTGTGGGTGGTGACGGAGTCAACGACGTAGTTGATCTTGCCCTCGGCAGTAGTGAGTACAACGGAATCCCCAACCTCAACCTCTGAGCTGAGCCGGTTGAAGGGACTGTCACGGTCCTCCCAGCTGTGGCCCGTGATGTAGACCGTGTTCTCGGACCCTTCTCCCGGCGCGCCGTAGTTCGTGAGCCAGTAGCCGTCGAGGGTTTCCGGCGGAACCAGCGACTGCGCTGCCAGGTCAGCATCTGTTGGAGTCAACGGGAGGACGGGAACGGAGATATCCGCCGATTCGATGCTGAGCTTTTGCGGCGCGGACGCGGGAGGGAGAGTCACTTCCGGCGCGGGTGTTGAGGCCTCGGGTGACGGTGATTGCGAAGATGTGGCCGGGGCGGAAGCCGGAGCAGCGATTGTCGGAGCAGTGGTTGTCGGAGTTGCTCCTCCGGACCCGGCGAACAGCTGAATCCCGAGAACCAAGAGGGCGAGGAACAGCACCACAACGACGGCGCCAATCGCCAGCCGCGGAATCCTGCGGTCTTTTTCCCCCGGCCCGGTGGGCGCGCGATGTGCATTACTCATGGTGGAGCGGTCTTTCCGAACTGGTGCCGAATGCGCAGGGGCACCGCCCGAACGGGACGGCGCCCCTGCGCATTCTCTGCTGTCTTAGCTGTTGTGGACCCGACGCGCAGCCATTGTTCCGGCTACAACCAGGAAGCCGATACCGGCCGCAAGCGCGCCGATTCCTGCTGGGTCGGTGCTGGCTGTCGGTACGGCAGTCTGCACGTTCATTCCGCGGTTGGTTCCGCCGGTGCCGCCGGTACCACCCGTGCCGCCGCCTGTTGTCACGGCCCCGCCTGTCCCGCCTGCTTCATTGCCGTAGTCGTGATCATCGTCGTCTTTGTCGCCGCCGCCGACGACGCCTCCACCTACGGCAGCTCCGGTGCACGCTTCGATTGCTGCTGCGAAGAGTGCTTCGAGCTCGAGCAGGTCAACGTCCAGCGCATCAAGTTGCACAGCAAGACCGTTGACCACAGCGATGGCTGCATCGAGGTTCGCCTGAGCTTCGAGGATGGCCAGAGCAGCAAAGAGCTCCGTCTCGAGGTCGATCAGCGCAGAGAAATCGAGATCGACACCCAGCAGAGCTTCGAACCGCGCTTCAGCGTCAAGGATTGCCGTGATGTCGCCGCTGACCAACAGATCGAGCAGCAGGCGCGCTTCGGCGGCTGCCGCGATGTCAAGCTGCAAGTCAGCGATCAGTGCACGAAGGGCCGCTTCCAACTCGACCAGATCGACCTCGGCCTCAAGCTGGAAATCAGCTGGATCGAGCTCGATGTCCGCCAGCGCCTCAACTGTCGCATCTTCCAACACACCATCGCTGATGTCGGCGATGAGGATGTCAGCTTCATCCTGCGTGAGGTCCCCCGCGGTCACGGCGGCGTTCACGGCTAAAGTCAAGCCTTCGACATCAAGTACCTGAGGGAGCAGGAACTCGTTCAGGTTGATGCCCAGTGCTGCCAAGGCAGCCGCGTCCAATTCACCGCCAGCCAGTACGGCGTCGAGCAGTAGCTGAGCCTGCCCCACCGCACTGTTGGCGGCGGCCTCTGCATTGATGATGGCGTTGATGTTTGGAAGTTGCTCTGTCTCCAAAGCAATCAGAGCGTCACCGATAAGAACTTCCAGCTCCGCAAGCGTCAGCGTCCCCTCGACCTCGAGCATGTCCAGCGTTTCCTGAGCGTCCAGCAGGTTCTGGAGGGCAACGGCAAGCTCAACTTCGAGCTCGGCATTGAGCTCGGCGTTGTGAAGGGCTGCAGTGAACTGGTTTTGCGCGGAAATACATTCCGGCGAGTCGTGAACGGCGGAGGCCGGCGCGGCGCTAAAAAAAAGACCACCGGCAACGAGCGTGGCGGTGGATCCTGCTGCGAGTAACTGCTTGCGTACGTGCATGTTGTCCCCTATGCGAGTGATACATCGGCTTCTGGGCCGACGGCGATGACCGAGTTGCGTACGGCAACTAAGGCCCTCCCAGTTCTACCGGAGAGACGCACGTCACAGGTAAACAAGCTGATTAAGTTACCGAACCGTTACAGTGGACTCCTACTTCGCTGGCTACTTCGCCGGCAGTTTTTCCGCCAACAGCTGCGCCAGGTGGATACCCTTCCGCTCGCTGAGGTCCTCCAGTTGAGTGCGGCAGGAGTACCCGTCAGCGAGGACGACGGCGTCAGCCGCCGCCGCGCGAACCGCCGGCAGTAACTGCTGCTCAGCTACCGCAACGGACACCTCGTAGTGGCCGCGTTCCACGCCGAAGTTCCCGGCGAGGCCGCAGCAACCGCCAAGTTTTTGAAGGGAGGCGCCCGCACCTTCCAGTAGTGCGGCATCGGGGCTCCAGCCCATGACGGCGTGGTGGTGGCAGTGCGGCTGCGCGACGACGGTGGTTCCCTCCAGCGACGGAGCCTCATAGTCCGGCGTCTTGGCCAGCAGTTCCGCGAGCGTGTGCGTGGCACTCGCGACTTGCTCCGCAACGGCCCGGCCCAACAGCTCGATCGAGTCCGACCGCAGCACCCCGGTACACGAAGGTTCAAGGCCCACGATCGGTATCCCTTGCTCCGCATACTCCTTCAACGTCTCCACCGACGAGCGCAGGATCTTCCGGGCGCTGTCGAGTTGCCCGGTCGAGATCCAGGTCAGTCCGCAACACACCGGCTTTTCAGGGATCAGGACCTCATATCCCGCGTCCTCGAGCACCCGGACCGCCGCCTTGCCCACTTCGGGGGAAAAGTTGTTCGTGAAGGAGTCAGCCCAGAGAAGGACCTGCGGGCGGCATTTGGACGCAGACTCCGACCCGACCTGGGTCACAGATCCGGAGGCAGAAGCTTGCCCCACGCCTGAAACCCGCCGCGACCCGAACCACTTGTGGAACGTCTGCGGCGCGAAGGCGGGGATCCTTCGGCGCTGGTCCACTCCCGCAAGCCGCAACCCAAGCTTCCCCAGACCCGGCAGGCTCACCAGCGCATTCACAACGCGCGGTGCAACCGAGGCCAGCATTGCCCACCGCGGCAACCAGCCGAGCGAATAGTGCGACGCCGGTCGGATCCGACCCTTGTAACTCTGGTGCAGCACTTCCGCCTTGTACGACGCCATGTCGACGCCGGTAGGACAATCCGAGGCGCAGCCCTTGCATGAGAGGCACAAATCGAGCGCCTCATGCACTTCCGGCGCCCGCCAGTTCGGCTTGCCGTGCTGGTGGCCGGCGGCGGCACCGCCAACAACGCTGCCGTTGATCATCTCCTGCAGCGCCCGGGCGCGGCCCCGAGTAGAGTCCTTCTCCTCCAGCGTCGCGATGTAGGACGGACACATCACCGTCTGGTTATCCCTGTGCGCGGCGCGGCACTGGCCCACGCCGGTACAGCGGTGAACCGCCTGGCTGAAGTCGCCGTCGTCATGTTCGTAACCGAACGCCATTCCGGTACGCAGCGGGCCGGCCTCAGCTACGCGGACGTTCGCGTCCAGCGGCTCAGGATCAACGAGCACTCCCGGGTTGAGGATGTTGTCCGGGTCGAGGATGCCCTTGACCTTGCCGAACAAGGACAGGGCAGCAGGTGTGTACATGAAGGGGAGGAGCTCGCTGCGCGCCCGCCCATCGCCGTGTTCGCCGGACAGAGATCCGCCGTACGATGCGACCAAACGCGCCGCGTCGGTGAGGAAAGCGCGGAACACTGCGGCACCGTCGTCGTGCTGGAAGGGGAAGTCCAGCCTCACGTGGACGCAGCCGTCGCCGAAGTGGCCGAACGGGAATCCTGTGAGGTGATGGGTGAGCAGGAGTTCGTCGAACTCGCGCAGGTAATCGCCGAGGCGCTCCGGCGGAACGGCCGCGTCCTCCCACCCGGCATGCGCGGGCGCTCCCGCTGGCGAACGTCCGGCCAGCCCGCCGCCGTCCTCCCGGATCCGCCACAGCGCGGCCGCCTGTGCAGGACTGGTGATGATGCGGGAGTGGCGGGCAGTGGCAACCAGGCTCACCGCAGCAGCCCGGTCTGCAACCTCGGCTGCGTCATCACCAGAAATCTCAACGAACAGCCACGCCGCTCCGCCGGGCAGTTCAGGCAGGGCCTGCGGTCCCTTCCGCGAGCGCACAACCTCGACGATGCGGGAATCCAGCCCCTCGCACGCCGTGGGTTTGAATGGCAGGACCGAGGTCACGGCGTCACCGGCCTCGCCGATGTTCTCGAATCCGAGTACCACCATGGTTTTATGCGGTGCATCCGTCACCAGCCGAACGCCGGCTTCCAGCACGACGGCGAGCGTCCCCTCGCTACCCACCAGCATCCGCCGCAGGTCGAACCCACGCTCCGGCAGCAGGTGCTCGAGTGAGTACCCGGACACCTGCCGGCCAAACCTGCCCAGTTCAGTGCGGATTGTCCCGAGATTAGCGCTCACTAGAGAGCGCAGTGCGTCTGTTTCAGCAGACGACGGCGTCTCCCCCGGTCCCAGTCTCAGCCGCGCACCGGAGCCGGTCATCACGTCGAGGTGCGTCACGTTGTCGGCCGTCCGGCCGTAGGCGAGGGCGCGCGATCCGCACGCGTTGTTGCCGATCATTCCGCCCACTGTGCACCGCGTGTGCGTTGACGGATCTGGTCCGAAGCGCAGCCCGCTGGCAAGGGCCACCTTTTGCAGCGTGGCATGGACAGCGCCGGGTTCGACGACGGCGGTCCGGCTTTCGGCGTCGAACTCCAGGACGCGGTTGAGGTGGCGGCTGAAATCGATCACCACTCCGCGGCCGATTGCGTTGCCCGCCAAGGAGGTCCCGGCGCCGCGCGATGTGAATGGGATGCCACGTTCCCGGCAGACCTCGAGCGTGGTGAGCACCTCGTCGAGGTGGCGCGGAAAGACGACGGCGGCAGGTTGGATCCGGTAGAGCGAGGCATCGCTTGAGTAGACGGCACGCGAGGTTGCGTCGGCCCGCGCGTCACCAACGCCACGGGAATGCAGTTCGGAGACAAGGGACCGGGGAGCTGTGAGCGTCGTCGCCATGGGTAACATGTTACTACTCATCCCGCTCTCTTTCCGCGGCTACGCTTGGCTCATGCCTCCTGCACAGACGCCGCGACCACCGTCGCTCACTGAACGCACCATCGAAGCGGTGCGGGACGGCATCCGGAACGGCACTTTTGTGCCCGGCGAGCTGTACTCGGTGTACCAGTTGGCAGACAAGCTGAGCGTGTCCCGCAGCCCCGTCCGTGAGGCGCTACTCCGGCTGGCCGAGACCGGAATGGTGGCGATCGAGAAGAACCGCGGCTTCCGGGTTGTCCTCCCGGGCGCCCGCGAACTGGCGGAGATCATGGCGGTGCGCGTGGCCCTTGAGGTCCCTGCGGCTGCCCAGGCCGCCCGGCGCGCCGGAGCAAGAGACCGCGCCGCCCTCGAAAGGGAACGCGAAGCCATGCAGCAGGCAGTCCGGAATGGCGACGAAGGGGCCTTCCTCCTGCACGACCAGCGCCTCCACGCGCTCCTGCTCAACCTAGCGAGCAACAGCCACACCATCCGCATTATCGAGAACCTGCGGGACGCGACGCGGCTGATCGGCATGTCCACCATCCGCACCTCCCGCTCCCTCGAGGACGTTTACGCCGAGCACCTGCCAATCCTCACCGCGGTCGAAAGCGGCGACGCGGACGCCGCAGCCCTCGCAATGCGCCGCCACCTCGAATCGACGGGGAAGCTTTTGCTGCGGGGCGCGGCCACCGAAAACGACGACGTCGAAAGCCTTTGGGAGGACTACGTCGGCTGAGGGCGGCAGCGCAGTGATGGCGCCGGCACGCAATGCACGGGTAGAACTGAAGTATGGACAGCGCGCTGGTACTTGGCCCCATGCTTCGGTATGTCGACGACACGACCGCAAGTGTGTGGGTGGAAACGCGCGGGACAGCACGGGTTCGGGTCAGCGCTTCCGGCCGTGAATGGGAAGCGGGCACTTTTTCTGTGCACGGGCATCACTACGCGCTGGTTGAGGTGGAGGGGCTTGAGCCGGGATCCAGCTCGCCGTACACAGTGGTCATTGACGGGCAGCAGGTTTGGCCGGAGGAAGGGTCGCCATTCCCTGCACCCACTATCCGGACTCTTGACCCGGAGCGACCCTTCCGCCTCGCTTACGGATCGTGCAGGACAAGCGAAGCGAACGACCTCGCAGCGCACAAGACGCACGGCGTCGACTCCCTGCTGGCCTTCGCGTTGAACCTCGCCGCCCGGGATGAGGCAGTGCGCCCGGACCTCATCGCGTTCCTCGGCGACCAGGTGTACGCGGACATTCCAAGCGACGAGATGCTTCAGTTGATCCGGGATGACAGAGGCATCGACACCAAGCTGGATGCCGAGCTGCGCAACTACGAGGAATACACGCAGATCTACCGGCTCGCATGGTCCGGCCCTGCAATCCGCTGGCTGCTGTCCACTCTTCCCAGCGCCATGATCTTCGATGATCACGACATCCGGGATGACTGGAACTCGTCCCTGCTGTGGAAGAGGAAGGTTGCAACGATCCCCTGGTGGCGGGACCGAATTGTCTCCGGCCTGGCGTCCTACTGGGTATACCAGCACCTCGGGAACCTTTCTCCGTCAGAACGCGCGGCCGATGAAATCTGGCAAGCTATCAAGTCTCACCAAGGACCCGGCGAGCTTGAACTCAGCTCCATCGTCGAGGCTGTCGTGGAAGAGGCGGACCGGAATCCGGAACGCTACCGCTGGAGCTTCTGCAGGGACTTCGGCGATACCCGGCTCATTGTCCTGGATTCACGGGCTGCCCGCGTCCTGCAAGCCGGCCAGCGCTCCATGCTGGACCGGAAGGAATTGCGGTGGCTCGACGAGCGGATGCAGGGCGACCGGCGGCATCTGCTCGTCGCCACGTCGCTTCCGTTCCTGCTTCCGCGGGGGCTTCATCACATCGAGGACTGGAACGCCGTGCTCGCTGACGGCCGCTGGGGTGAACGTCTCGCGGCCGTCGGTGAGTGGGTCCGCCAGGCGATCGGTCTGGAGCATTGGGCAGCGTTTCCCGAGAGCTTTCGCGCCGTCGCAACCATGGCCACGGAGGTAGCCACAGGCCAGCGCGGCGCGGCTCCGGAAACAGTGACGTTCCTGTCCGGTGACGTTCACTTTTCCTACATCGAGGAGGTGGACCAACCCATGCAGTCCCGCGTCCTGCAGGCGGTCTGCTCTCCGATCCGGAATCCGCTGCGGCCGGCACTGCGCTGGGTCGCAGCGCTTATGTCCACACGGGTGGCAGGTCCGCTCGGCGGCGTGCTGGCGCGATTTGTTCCGCAGCCGCCGTTCCACTGGTCAACGTTGAAGAAACCCTGGTTCGACAACAACCTCGCAAGCCTGGAAGTGACGGAGGAGGGGTTGAAGCTGCGGTGGGAAACCGGCGTCGTCAGCGGTGGAAACCATGCCGCCCCTCAACTGAAGGAAGTCACCTCGATCACCATCGCTCCGCGGGCAGCTGAGGCTACGAACGCTCACTCCCGTTAGCACCTTGGCCACCGGATAGCGGTTAACACCTACCGGCTGCCGCAACCCCTATCCGGTGCCCACATCACTATCGCAACGTGACCGCACCTAGGAACCCGCCGGCTCAAGCAACTTAGACGCAAGGTCAGCGAGCTGGTCCTGGGTGACGCCGTCGAGCTCGCCTTGGCTCATCGCCTGTACGTTTGCGATCACTCCGTTACCGCGCGCTGTAACTGAGAGGTTGTGGAAGACCGGCTGCCCGCCCAGCTCCTGGGTCACCCGAAGCGCGAAGGATTCTTCGCCGATCAGGTCCAGCGGCACCTCCTCCGTGATGGAGGTGATGGTGTTGCCCTGGATGGTCGCGGTCACTTCAGCACACTTCTCGAGCGCCTCACGGCTGACGTTGAACCCCTGCTGAACTGCGTCCTCCGTTGAGCCGTCCATCACGACGACCGCCAGGTAGCCGCCCGATGAGTCAGCAGCTCCGACACCGCTGACCGCTCCAGCTGCCAGGTCCGCGGATGCCGCAGCATTGCCGGTCGCGTGGTCCTTGCACTCGGCCGGCTGAATGTCTGCGCCCTCCATCGCGGACTGCACGATTTCAAGTCCCGCAGCGGCCTGCTCTGCAGAGACGAGCTGGAACGGATCGCCAAGCGCATCAGTCAAAGCAGTCACTCTCGCCTCAAGTTCTGCCTTATTTGGAGCCTCGACATCTACGGGTGCCGCAGCTGTCACCGAGGAGGCAGGCGCACTCGTCATCGCTGCGCTGGTGGGTGCCGGCGTCGCACTGTCAGGGGCCTGAACCGAAGCCGGGGCGCTCGCGCTCGCTCGGCCGGCCTTCGGCTCGTCATCGGAGCCGCCGCTGCAGCCGGTCAACAGCAGCGCTGCTGCGAGCGTGCAGGAAGTTACCAGTGATGCCTTCATGAAGTCCCCCAAAAAATCGGCCACGGCCGTTTCATCGACGGTCGAGCTGGTTCCCGATAGCAATTCGGCCATCGGATAGCGGTTGAATGCTATCGCATGGCGCAAGCGCTATCGCTGAGCGTGCCGCTGAGAAAACCGCGCAGGTAGTGGTCCAGGAATCTGCGGCCCTTGACGCTCCCGCCCGGCAGGAGTTTCGTTGACGCATGGAGTGGTTGAGCGGCGTGCTCGACGCCGAGGGGTACGAAGTGGGGCGGCAGATCCTCCAGCGCGGGGTGGCCGCCATCTACCTCCTCGCGTTCATCTCCGCCATCAACCAGTTCCCAGCTTTGCTCGGGGAAAACGGGCTGCTGCCTGCTCCCCGCTTCATTGAGCGGGCGGGGAAACGCGCCGGCCCCACGCTGTTCCGATGGCGTTACTCGGACCGGATGTTGCTTACGGTCTGCTGGGGCGGCGCTGGAATTGCGGCGCTGATCGTGATCGGAATTCCCCAAACCGGCCCGCCGTGGCTCCCCCTGCTCGCGTTTCTGGTCCTCTGGGGTTTGTACCTGTCGATCGTCAACATCGGTCAGGTGTTCTACGGCTTCGGTTGGGAGAGCTTGCTCCTCGAGGCCGGATTCCTCGTTGCCTTTCTCGGTTCCAACGAGGTAGCTCCGCCGCTGCTGGTCCTGCTGGCGATTCGCTGGCTCGTGTTTCGGCTCGAGTTCGGTGCGGGCATGATCAAGATGCGCGGCGACCGGTCCTGGCGAGACCTCACCGCTCTCTACTATCACCACGAGACCCAACCGATGCCGAATCCTGCCAGCCGCTTCTTCCACCTCCTTCCCAAGCCGCTGCACCGCATGGAAGTCGCCGGCAACCATTTCACCCAACTGGTAGTGCCGTTCTTCCTCTTCGCGCCGCAGCCGGTCGCGGGGGTCGCGGCCGTCATCATCATCGTGACTCAGGGCTGGCTGGTGATCTCCGGCAACTTCGCCTGGCTCAACTGGATCACCATCGTCCTCACCTTCGGCGCGGTGCCGGACTCCTTCTACGAAGCTGTGGGCTTCACCATCGCACCGACGTACGAAACGACGCCGATCTGGTTCGCCGCGGTCGTCATTCTCATGGCCATCTTCATCGCCTACCTGAGTTGGCAGCCGCTGCGGAACCTCTTCGCGAAGCGGCAGCTGATGAACGCCAGTTTCAACCGCTTCCACCTCGTGAACGCGTACGGTGCGTTCGGCAGCGCCACCAAGGTGCGTTACGAGGTGATCATCGAAGGAACGAAGGACAATGTAGAGCACGACGGCGCTGCCTCCTCCCACTGGGAGGAGTATGGGTTTCGGGGCAAACCGGGCGATCCCGGCCGCATGCCGCGCCAGTACGCGCCGTACCACCTGCGCCTCGACTGGCTCATGTGGTTCCTGGCTCTCGGATCCGACGGCGGCTGGTTCACACCGCTGCTGGTGAAGCTCCTGCAAGCGGACCCGAAAATCCTCAAGCTTCTGAGACACGATCCGTTCGGCGGCGAGCCGCCCCGCTACGTGAGAGCGCGCATCTTCCGCTACCGATTCACCACGCGGGAGGAAAAGCGCACGACTGGGCTGTGGTGGATGCGCGAGGTAGCCGGAACACTCGTGGATCCGGTGTCGCTGAAGGGAGGCCAACCGCGCTGAGCGAGCACACGCCAACCCGCTGACCGGCACAGGATCCTCCTTTCGGTTGATGCCCGGACGCAGGCTCAGGACTAATCTGAAGTGCGGTTCTTTTGGTTCGACGCGCTGATCCCACCTCAACACAACGGGCCTCCCGCCACATCAGCCCACTATTCGAGGAACCGGCTTCATGCTGATCACCCTGGTCCGCTCATACCTGCGGCCCTACGCACCACTGGTTACGGCTGTCGTTGTGCTGCAGTTGGCCTCGACCATCGCCGCCCTCTTCCTGCCCAGCCTGAACGCGCAGATCATCGATGAAGGTGTAGCCGAGGGCGACACCGAGTACATCTGGAACATCGGCATGGTGATGCTCTGGGTCAGCCTCATCCAGGTGGCCGCAGCAATCGCGGCAGTCTTTTTCGGCTCCAAAGCAGCCATGGCCCTGGGCCGCGACCTCCGCAAGAGCGTGTTTCACCGAGTGTCCGGATACTCGGCGCAGGAAGTCAGCCACTTCGGGGCCCCCAGCCTCATCACGCGCGGAACCAATGACGTGCAGCAGGTGCAGATGCTCGTCCTGATGGGCCTGAACTTCATGGTTGCGGCGCCGATCATGTGCATCGGCGGCATCTTCATGGCGCTGCGTGAAGAACCGGCGCTCTCGTGGCTGGTGTGGGTGTCCGTGCCGGCGCTGTTCGTCGTCGTCGGTTTCCTGGTCTGGCGTCTGATGCCGCTGTTCCGCACCATGCAGGTCAAGATCGACAACATCAACGGTGTGCTGCGTGAGCAGATCACCGGCATCCGTGTGGTCCGCGCGTTTGTCCGTGAGCCGTACGAGGCGTAGCGGTTCGGCCGGGCAAACCGGGAACTCACGGACGTCTCGCTCGCCGTCGGCTCCCTTTTTGTCCTCATGTTCCCGGCCATCGGAATGATCCTCCACCTCGCCACTGCGGCGGTGCTGTGGTTCGGCGGCATCAGGGTCGCCGCCGGAGAAATGGAAGTGGGCGCGCTCACAGCGTTCCTGCAGTAACTGCTCCAGATCCTCGTGGCAGTCATGATGGGCACGTTCATGGCCATGATGATCCCCCGGGCGTCCGTCTGTGCCGAACGCATCGGCGAAGTCCTGGACATCGAACCTTCCATCCACGAAACGGACCGCCCGCTGCAACCCGCTTCCAAGGCCGGCGTGGTCGAATTCCGCGGCGTCACCTTCGCGTACCCGGGTGCTGAGGAGCCCGTCCTCAAGAACATCAGCTTCACTGCCCGGCCTGGGCAGACCACTGCCATTGTGGGGAGCACCGGCGCCGGAAAGAGCACGCTGATTTCCATGCTCCCCCGCCTTTTCGACGTCGGCAGCGGCCAGGTTCTCCTGGACGGCGTGCCGGTCACCGACATGGCCCGCCCGGACATCACGGACCGGGTGGCGCTGGTGCCGCAACGTCCTTATCTCTTTTCGGGCACCATTGCGCACAACCTGCGGTTTGGGAACCCCAACGCGCACGACGACGACCTCTGGGACGCGCTCACGGTCGCCCAGGCAGCGGATTTCGTCCGCGCGAAGGACCACGCGCTGGAGGCTCCGGTCTCGCAGGGTGGCACCAACGTCTCGGGCGGGCAGCGTCAGCGGCTCTGCATCGCGCGGGCACTGGTAGCCGAACCGAAGGTGTATCTTTTCGACGACTCATTCTCGGCCCTGGACGTCACCACCGACTCCCGCCTGAGGGCCGCGCTGAAATCGAAAACCAGGGACGCCACGGTAATAATCGTGGCCCAACGCGTCACCACCATCACGGACGCCGACCAGATCCTCGTGATGGAGAACGGCGAGATCGTCGCCCGCGGTACGCATGAGGAGCTGCTGGAGACCTCGCCTACCTACCAGGAAATCGTTGAATCGCAGACGACGGCCGAGGAGGTGGCATGAGCACGGACAAAGATTTCCGTCCCGATGAAGACCGGACCATCGACCCGGTTGTTGCCCCCACACCCGGCGCCGCGGCGGACGCAGAAGCACAGGTGCTCGACGAGGAGTTCCGGCCTTCCGAAGCTGACGGTGACATGTTCGGCGGCACCCCGGCAAAGAAGGCCAAGCATTTCTGGCCGTCCGCCAAGCGGCTCTTCAGCCTGCTGGCACCGGAAAGAACCGCCATTGTGGTGGTGCTCGCGATGGTGGTCATCGCCGTCGTACTCAATGTCATTGCACCGCGGGTGCTCGGCAGCGCCATGGATGTCATCTTCAGCGGCGTTATCAGCAGCAACCTTCCCGACGGCGCCAACCAGCAACAGGTTATTGAAGGGCTGCGGGCAGAAGGCCAGGATCAGTTCGCTGACATGCTCTCCGGCATGGAGCTGACCCCCGGCGCGGGCATCGACTTCACCCTGCTCGGCCGGCTCATTCTGCTTGTGCTCGGCATGTACCTGGTGTCTTCGGTCTTCATGTGGCTGCAGGGATACCTTCTGAACAAGGTCGTCATGCGGGTGGTCTACAACCTGCGCCGGGATGTGGAGGCCAAGCTGAACCGGCTCCCGCTGAACTACTTCGACACCCGGCAGCGCGGGGACCTGCTTTCCCGCGTAACCAACGACGTCGACAACGTCCAGCAGGCGCTGCAGCAGGCTTTCGCTCAGCTCATCATGTCGGCGCTGAGCCTGATCGGCATCACTGTGATGATGTTTGTGGTCTCGTGGCAGCTCGCGCTCATAGCGCTGGTTGCGCTGCCGTTATCGGCGCTGGGAGCGGGGCTGATCGGCGTCCGCAGCCAGAAGCTTTTCGCGGAGCAATGGAAGAACACAGGCCAGTTGAACGGGCACATTGAGGAGTCCTTCAGCGGTCATGACCTGGTTCGGGTTTTCGGCCGGGAGAAGGAATCGCTCGAGCAGTTCGACCAGAAGAACGAGGATCTTTACAAGGCGTCCTTCGGTGCGCAATTTGTTTCCGGGATGATCATGCCCGTCATGCAGTTCATCTCCTACCTGTCCTACGTGGGAATCGCAGTGGTAGGTGGACTGCGCGTCGCCTCCGGTTCGATGACCCTCGGCGAGGCGACGGCGTTCATCCAGTACTCGCGGGAGTTCAACCAGCCGCTGAGCCAGATGGCGGGCATGGCGAACATGCTGCAATCAGGAGTTGCTTCGGCTGAACGGGTGTTCGAGCTGCTCGACGCCGAGGAGCAGGACCCTGATACGGCCATAGCCTCGTTGCCGGCCCGGACAACGGGCCACGTTGAATTCGAGCAGGTGAGCTTCAGCTACACGCCGGATCGTCCGCTGATCGAAGACCTCTCCTTTGCGGCCAAACCGGGTGAGACAGTGGCGATCGTGGGTCCGACCGGCGCCGGCAAGACCACTCTGGTGAATCTCGTGATGCGCTTCTACGAACTCAATTCCGGGCGCATCACCCTGGACGGCGTGGACATCACCCGGATCAGCCGCGCGGAGCTGCGCTCCCGGGTGGGCATGGTGCTGCAGGATGCCTGGCTCTTTGGCGGGTCGATCTACGAGAACATCCGCTACGGCCATTTGGATGCCACCCACGAACAGGTGATGCACGCGGCAAAAGCCACCTTCGTGGACCGCTTCGTGCGCGCGCTGCCGGACGGCTATGACACCGTCATTGACGAGGAAGGCAACAACGTCAGTGCGGGTGAGAAACAGCTGATCACCATCGCGCGGGCATTCCTCGCCAGTCCGTCGCTGCTGATCCTTGATGAAGCCACCAGCTCGGTTGATACCCGGACGGAGCTACTGGTACAGCATGCCATGGCTGCGCTGCGGACAGACCGTACGAGCTTCGTCATCGCCCACCGCCTGTCCACCATCCGCGATGCGGACATAATCCTCGTGATGGAGGACGGCCGGATCGTGGAGCAGGGCAGCCATTCGGACCTACTTGAAGCACAGGGAGCGTACTACCGGCTCTACATGTCGCAATTCGCAGCGGCGGCTGATCCGGTTTAGAGGTTTTATTTTCTGAAGTTACTGAATCTTTATCGCCGTTACTGAATCGGTACTGGAGTAAGGCACGGCGTGTCGGTTATAGCCCCTAATAATGGAGCTATTCACTTCTAATCCCAGGGGAACTCTCGATGACATTGCTGTCCAAAATTCGGGTGGGATTGCTTTCCACCCTTATCCTCTCCACCACTTTTACCGCTCTTCCAGCGCAGGCTGAGCCGACGCCACATACAGTTACCCCGTCCATTACCGAGGCGGACATTGTCACTTTCGACGCCAACGGAACGTTGTGGGCTTACAGCAGCGACGCCCGGATTCCGGATGATCCACTAAGCCGCCGACAGGTCGGCTCCGGGTGGACAGTCATGAGGGACCTGAAAACAGCCGACTGGAATCAGGACGGGATCCAGGACATTGTCGCAGTTGGCAAAAACGGCAACCTCTACGTCTACTACGGCGCCCCGGCGGGTGGCTTCACCCGGACAACCATTGGAACAGGTTGGGGTTCGTATGACATTTCTGTTGTTAGGTGGAAGGTGACGGACGCATATCCGTCCATCATTGCTGTGAATTCCGAGACAGGCGCGCTGTACAACTACCCGAACCTTTCAGGATCCGTTCTGTCTCCCAGAGTGGTCGAAGGTAGCGGATGGGGTTCCATCACACATCACGTCACTGATTGGGATGGTGACGCCAAAGCCGACATTCTCGGTCAACATTCTGGAACAGGAAACATGATCCTGTACCGCACGGATGGCAACGGTAATTTCGTCGACGAACCCCGCATCGTGGTGGGACGGGGATGGAAGGTCATGAATATGGTTGAATCAAGTTCAATGCTCGAATACCCCGGCTTGATGGCTCGAACCGACGATGGAAATCTCTATCTTTACCAAATACGGGAAGGCCGCTGGCTTCGGGTGCACATCGGGACCGGCTGGAATGGCTACACCTTGGCTTTCTAGCCCGACGCGCTACCAAAGAGGCGCGTCCACTGGCAGCGGAGTCCGATCTCGTCTGGCGGGATCGGGTTCCGCTGTCTCGATTCAGCTGTTTGAATGGAATATGACCATTCAAGGGGGAACGTCATGACCTACACCAAACTTCTACTCACCGGCGGCACATCGCTGCTCGCCGGTTTCTTCCTGTGTTTGGCTCCGCTCGGCACCATCCTTGAGGGCACAGCGGGTGGCTTGGACTGGTTCCTTGCCGCTGTCGGCGCTTTCCTGCTGCTGGAGGGAATCACCATGTTCTTCCTCGGTATGAAATCACGCAAACGCGACCTCAGCCGCGCCCGCACCTACGGGGAAGAATCGAGCGATAAGCCGTTCAACGACGACCGTCCGCAGAACCCGCACCAGTTCCCGGGAGCCGGCGTCCAGGGGCAGGTCGGAACGGGTGGAATGCCTTGAGTGCGATCGATAAATTCCTACGTCGCAGTCGCCCTTGGATGACTCGTCGTTGAGGCGATCGAAGTTTGACCCTTCACTGCTCAAGATCGAGCGGCGGCCTCACGGAATGAGGCGAGATCACCCCACTCATCTGGTTCATCGAGTGGCTGATCATCGTAAGCACTATATTTTGCGTCAACCAGCACGGCTCCCGAGAATCCAGGCACCTTGTGCCGCATGTCTTCCAACATTCGCGAGATGAACCTGACGCTCAGCCACTGGTGAGTCATGCCACAATCCTGCCACTCGTCTCCCAGAGACCGAAAGAGCCTACTAGGGCTAGCCGTGCGGGTTGGTCATGGCAACCACCAGGAACACCACACCGCTGATCACCGCCTGAACAACGAGCACCGGTAACGCAACCACGCCGAGGTACAGCGTGAGCACCACTGGCATCAGGCTCAGAACCGTCACATCCACACCGCGCAGCAGGGCCGCCAGTTGTGCGCGCGGTACCGGGCCGAACGGCGTCTCGACCGGTGGCGCTGACCAGTCCGTCGCCGGGCGGCTGGCACCACGAACGGTACCCGCACCCATTCCAATGCCGGCGAGCGCCGACACCAGGATCAGCATCGGTCCAGCCGCCCCGAGGACCACCAGCACCCCACCGAGCAACGCCATCCACAGCACCATAGCGGCGGCAGGCATCGCGGCCCGGCTCGCCCGAACCCGTGCCGGGTTGACCGGCACCAGCCCATCGAGCTCCGGCACCAGTGCCGCTCTCCGCGCCACCGTCCCGAACTCCGAAGCGACAGCGCAGCCGGCAAGAACGACGGCGCCCAGCTGGACAAAGACCGGCAATCCACCGTCTACCAGCATTACCGCAACGCACGCAGCCAGCCAGAGCACCGCCGTCGTCGGCGTGGGGTGCAGGCGCACGAAGGCAACGACGTCGGCGCGCAGCAGTGCTGCGAACGGACCCCGCGTTGGCCGCGCGAAAAACCGGGCACCGCGGCGGTGCGCGGTACGGGGATCAGCGCGGACAGCGCGCAGCAACTCATTCGAGTCCATGAAATACAGTGACGATCCAACGTGCCCCGACACCGCTCCGGCACGGGTGAGCTCGCCGCCGGGGACCGAACCGGCGCGCGGTGAAACCAACCGCAACAGGGCCAGGGCGAGAACCAGTGCTGCGCCGAAGGACCAGGCTGACGGCACCAGCACTGTGGCGAACGCACCGGCAACCACAATGCCCGCCGCTGCACACCTCAACCCAGCGGACCGTGGGCTTCCCTGCAGCAACGCGGCAATGCCCAGCACAGCCACGATGAGCGCTCCGAAAGTCGCGGCGGCATAGGCGTGGGTCATGGACGCCCTTTCCAGCGCGCCCAGGATGCTGACCGGTGCGTAGGCTACGGCCGCACCAACACCGGCAAGCACGGTCCTCCGCAGGAACGGACCCCACACCATCGGTCGCCGGTCCACGGGCAGCGAAAGCCACCACGTGCTCTCCGGCCCGCCCACCGCGAGCGGTCCCAGCCTCCGGCCAAGAACGACGACGCCGGCAAGCGCCGCGAAGGTCAGCAGAACCTCCAGTGCCTGGCTGGGGAGGACGAGTACCGGGTCGGCGATGAGGCCATGGTCCGTGGTTGAGCGTTGAGCGAATTCACCACGCAGCGCGAGCACGAAGGACACCGCAAGGGCAACCGCACACCCGAGAGCGAGAACGCTGACATAAACGTCGACGAACAGGTCAGGCAGGGAGGTCCGGGACCGGTTGTAGCGGCGAGCGGACCGCCGAGTGAACCTGACGATTTCCCCGGCCCGACCGGCCGTGCCGGCCTCCGTCACCGTGCTCATCAGGCGCCCGCGATGATGGCCGCTGCCACCTCCGACGTTGCGAGGGTCACCTCGTCATCGATGACCAGGCAGGAGGTTGCCGTGTCCAGCAGGAGCTGCGGATCATGCGTGACGAGCACTACCGTTGCCCCGCCGTCCGCCAATGACCGGACGCGCCGGCCAAGCGCTTCGCGCATCACCGGGTCCAGCCGCTGTTCCGGCTCGTCGAGGATGAGCAGCGAGGCCGGCCGCATCAAACCGGCAGCGAGCAGGGTGCGGCGGCGCTGGCCCGATGAGAGCGATTCAGGCACGACGTCCGCCCGCTCCTGCAGGCCGAAGAAGCTCAACTCCTCCTCCACCTGCTCCTCAGGATCGGGGAGGGAATGCCCGCGTGCAACCAGCAGCAGGTGTTCGCGGACGGTAAGGGACGGGAAGAACAGGTCCTCGTCGAAGACGGCGGACACCTCCCGGCGGAAGGCAACGGCGTCGGGATTTGCCAGCAATCCGTGGACTTTCACTTCCCCCGAAATCGGGAGCTGCCGGCCGGCAAGCGTGCGTGCCGCCGTCGACTTCCCCGCCCCATTGAATCCGACGACGCCGAGTATCTCCCCGGCGCCGACTGCCACCGACATCTCACCGCAGACCGGCGCACCGGCGTAGCCGACAACGAGGCGCTCGGCCTCCAGGACAGTCCCCCATGAACTCACCCTCCAACCCTAGCGGGGAGGCATGGCGGTGGCCGCGTAACGTTTCAACTCCCCCGCCGCGCGGATCATAATCGGTTTACAGTTGATCGAGTGACTGAACTGCCTGCGCCCCAGGCCCAAACTCCCCGCTATGTACCCGGGATCAAGTACATCCTGATGCTGGGCGCCCTGGCCGCGCTGCCCGCGGTCACCACCGACATGTATCTACCCTCGCTTCCCGCGGTAGCGGAGGACCTGCAGGCGAGCCAGGCGGCCGTGCAGTTCACGCTGTCCGGCATGCTGCTGGGCGGCGGTGTCGGGCAACTGGTGAT
This sequence comes from Arthrobacter sp. KKT183, assembly GCF_055657625.1. Taxonomy (NCBI): domain Bacteria; kingdom Bacillati; phylum Actinomycetota; class Actinomycetes; order Micrococcales; family Micrococcaceae; genus Arthrobacter; species Arthrobacter sp. KKT183. The sequence continues at coordinate 3,169,876 of NZ_CM145770.1, forward strand.
CGGCCCGTTGTCCGACCGCTTCGGTCGGCGGCTCCCACTCCTTGTCGGGATCACGCTGCACGTGGTCATCTCGCTGCTCTGCTCGATCGCTCCGGACATCGGCACGCTGATTGTGCTGCGGGTGCTGCAGGGCTTCTTCAACGCTGCCGCCGCCGTCGTCGCCATCGCGGTCATTCGTGACCGGTTTGTCGGGTCTGATGCGGCACGGCTCCTCTCCCGCCTCATGCTCGTGATCGGCGTTGCACCGCTCTTCGCTCCCACCATCGGGCAAGCCATCGCCGGCGTCTGGGAATGGCGCGCGGTGTTTTACGCGCTTGCGCTCATCGGCGCAGCCCTCGTGGTGATCGTCTGGCGGTTCATGCCCGAAACGCTTCCGGTTGAACGGCGCCGGCCCGCCCGGCCCGCCCGGGTGGCCGGTGGCTATTGGCAGCTGCTGAGGAACGTCCGCTTCATGTCCCTCGCTGTGATTCCCGGACTGGGGCTGGGCGTGATCATGAGCTACGTGGTCGGTTCCCCCTTTGTATTTCAGGACCAATACGGCCTCAGCCAGGGCCAGTTTGCACTGGTGTTCGCGCTTAACGGCGTTGCCCTGGTGCTGTCCGCCCAGCTGAACGCGTCGCTGGTCCGCAAGGTTGCGCCGGCCAGGCTGCTGCGCACCGCGTCCGTTGCGCAACTCGTTTTCGCCCTGATTCTTGTCGCCGTAGCGGCGACCGGCTTCGGCGGTGTCATCGGGCTGTGCGCAGCGCTGTGGCTGGTCCTTGGCACCCAGGGCATGATTCCGGCCAACGCATCGGTTCTCGCGCTCAACTCCTACGGGCACATGGCGGGTACGGCTGCAGCCGTTATCGGCGCGCTGCAGTCAGGGGTAGCAGGAATCGTGAGCCCGCTCGTGGGCCTACTCGGAGGTGACGCCAGATCCATGGCGGTTGTCATGCTCGGCACCGTGGCGCTCACCGTCGTCGTACTGCTTGTGGGGACCCCGGTCTTTCGCAAAGGCGGCTGGCGCGCGTTCGACGTGCCGGAGGATCAAACCACCGAGCAGCGCTAGTCGCTGGGGCTGGTGTCTGTCGTCAGTTTCCGGTCGTCGTCCCCTTCGGTATCCTCATCCTCGGCAGGACCGGGTGCTTCATTGACGCCCTCAGCAGTGCCCTCCGCCTCACGCTCGGCTTCATCCTCGGCCGTATCTGCTGCCCGATCCTCCGCCCGCTCATCATCGGTACGCTCGGGATCCCGCGAGATGGGGCTATGCGCGTTTTGAAGACCGTCCTGAACGGGGTTCTGGTGGTCGTTCACTTCGCTGTCCATGATTTCCTCCTGCGATTTCCGCCGCCGTGGTGCATCAACGTTACCGCTCGTCGCGGGCCGGTGGGGATGAGTGGGACGAACCGGCCATCCGGCGCGCAGGCACTTGTAGGCTGAGCCAATGACAGCGCCGAAGGTATATGTGAGTTTCCCCGGTACAGCGCGTGAAGCCCTGAGCTTCTACGCCGACATCTTCGGCGGAGAGCTCGCCCTGTATACGCATGAGGAGTTCAGCAGGAGCGAGGGCACTCCTGATGCCATTGCCCACGGAGAGCTCAACGGCGTAGTTGCTTTGGCCGGTTCGGATGCTGGAGCCGGGGACAAGAGCGTCCGGTTCGAGGGCATGATGCTCTCTTTGCTGGGAACCGCTGAACCGGCTGTTCTCCATACCTGGTTCAACAAACTGGCCGACGGCGGCACCGTGGTCGATCCCCTCGCACCAAAACCGTGGGGCGCCTCCGACGGACAGGTCATTGACCGTCACGGGCTCCACTGGCTCATCGGCTACGAGCCCGAAGTGTGAGCTGACAGACTCGACTCCATGCGCGAACTCGTGATCCTCGGCACCGCCTCCCAGGTTCCCACCCGGACCCGCAACCACAACGGGTACCTCCTGCGCTGGGACGGCGAGGGGCTGCTCTTCGATCCGGGCGAGGGCACCCAGCGCCAGATGACCTACGCCGGAGTCAGCGCGTCCAGCGTCACCCGCATCTGCCTGACCCACCTGCACGGCGACCACTGCTTCGGCCTGCCGGGCGTACTCTCGCGCATGGTGCTCGACGGCGTCACCCACCCGGTGCATCTGCACTACCCCGCGTCCGGCGAGGAAGCAGTCCGCGCCCTCGTCTCCCTCGCGACGCCGGGTCTCGACCTCCGGCTCAGCCCACACGGATCCGCCGGTGCCGTCGCCGACGGGCTTGAGGTGCAACCCTTGCGGCACCGAATTGAGGCCTACGGCTACCGGCTCAGCGAACCGGCGTCGCGGAGCCTGGTGCCGGAACGCCTGATCGCGGCAGGAATCACGGGTCCGGACGTCGGCCGCCTGCAGCGTGAGGGGCGGATCCGCGACACTTCGCTTGAGGACGTCAGCGTGCCTAGGCCGGGGCAAACCTTCGCTTTTGTCATGGACACCGCTGAGTGTGAGGGAGCCGAGGCACTCGCCGAGAACGCGGACCTTCTGGTTGCAGAGTCCACTTTCAGCGACGACGACGCCGGCCTCGCCGCCGAGTACCTGCACCTCACCGCGGGGCAGGCAGGCGCGCTGGCTGGGAACGCACACGCACGCACGCTGGTGCTCACGCACTTCTCGTCCCGCTACCCGGATGTCGGAGTGCTGAAAGATCAGGCAAGTGCCGCCGTCGTCGGTGCAGCCACAGGCGACAACAGCGGCACGCAAGTCATCGCGGCCAACGATCTGGACCGAATTCCGCTTCCAAAGCGCCGCCGGCTGACGTGACGCTTTCTCTGATCAGCGCTTGGAGAGAACCTTTCCCAGCTCCGGATGGTGCAGTTCGGCGACGTCGGGGTGGGCACGCACCCGCCCCTTGAGCACGTTCATGCCGTAGGAGGACAGCATGGGGTTGTCTGGATCATCGGAGATCCCGCGGGCTGCAGCCTGCAACTCGGGCGGAAGCGAAACGGGCTGGACCACCGCGTCAAGGCGCGGCGACCAGAAGAACGGGACGGAGTAGCGGTCCACTCCGGGCGGCGGCGCCTGCACCTGGTGAATTGTCGCTGCGAGGTAGCCTCCGGTGGCCACTTCCAGCATCTCGCCGAGATTCACCACCAGCGCCCCCGGAATGGGCTCGACCGGAATCGGGGTGTCCGTACCGGGCGGAAGCACCTCAAGTCCGCCCACCTCGTCCTGCAGGAGCAGCGTCACAAAGCCGTAGTCGGCATGGAGCCCGACGCCCTGGCTGCCGGCACCCTCCAGCCCGCCGACATAGTGCACGAGCTTGGCCATCCAGGCCGGAGTGGACTCGAAGAGGTCCGCAAAGTGCTCCTCCGGCTGGCCCAAGGCAACGGCGATCGCCGACAACAGCTCCGCACCGACCTCGGACATCAGGTCAGCCCAGCCCATCGCCTGGCTCTCGAGCTCCGGCAGGCTCTCTCCCGGCCACTGGTTGGGCCCCTGAAGCAGCCAGTACGGCTGGTCCTCCGGGTAGCCGGGAACCGGCTCGCGCTCCGGGGAAAAGTCGATCTGCTCACGGGAGTCCGCGCGCCCGCGCGTCACCTCGGTTCCGAGCCGGGCATAGCCCCGGAAGTGCGGGGAGTTGCGGTTATCGAGTGCGAGCCGCTCCTCCACCGGTAGATCAAAGAACTGCTTCATCCCGCTGAACAGGTCATCCACCTGGGACGGAGCGGCGCCGTAGTTGATGATCTGGAAGAACCCCACGGCATGGGCGGCTTCGCGCAGCTGCTCGATGAAGTCCTGGTCGAAAGAGCCGTCGGGGCGGCGGGCTGTGCTGAGATCGAGCACGGGGATCGATCGCTGGGTATGCGTCATTGATGGAGCCTAACGCGAATACCCCTACCTGATACTTCTCTTTATGACGCAATGTTTCATTCAGGCGGGAAGGGATTGCCGGACCACTCCTGCGGCCCTGCGCAGCATAGGTTCCTGGTCCTGCGCCCAACGGCCGACGACGGCCAACGACTTCATGCGCTCCTGTCCCGTGAGGCGTGCAACCAGTGGCCGGACGACGTCGGCCGCCAGCGGAGCGGCCAGAGATTCCGTCCGCGACTCCCGCAGAAAACCTTCAATCCTCGTCAGGTCAGTGTTCCGGAGCATGGGAACGCTCGACTGCAGAAGGACCACTGCAGCGAGCCGCCGCTCGAACACCGGCGAGTTGCCCCAGAGCTCGGAGCTGAGAAAGGCCACCTCATCGTGTGTCAGATGCCGGAACTTGCGGCGGGCATCACGAACGGCGCCCCGGACAGCGCCGACCGAAGCGCCGTAGTAGAAGAAGCCGTCTTCCAGCGAGTTCAGCGCTTCTGCCCGCTCCCACGAGGCTTCCCGCTGGAGCGCGGCATCAATGAAATCCGCTGCCTCGCTCAATGCTTAGGGGCGCGGGTTTCCGGGATCACTCGCCGGCGCCTGCGGTCCGGCTCCGGGTCCCTGACCCTCCGGCCCGGCTCCGGGGCCCTGGCGTTCGTCCCCCGGTCCGCCCAAATGCTTCTGGGCCTGACCGCGGGCGTTCTGGATCTTGTCCTGGTGCTTACCCTTGGTGGCCTTGTCTGCGGCCTCGGCTACCCGATCCACAACCTTGCTGCCCATCTGCTTCGCCTGAGGGCTGTTGAGGGCTTCCCTGACCTTGGGATTACGCGCAAGTCCCATTGCGATTTTGCCGAGCGATCCAAATCCAGCCATGACCGTTTCCTTCTTTCGAGTGCGTGGGCGTCCTGCGATGACAACGTGGTTCCACAGGGAATTGTCCCCCGCGAACGGCCCGGGCGGAAAGCGGAAACTGCCCGCAGGTGCAGGATCGCCGATTCGAACCGGCGTACCTGCACCTACGGGCAGTTTGTGAGGGCTGCTGCAACCAGGGCCCTACTGCTCCAGCTTCATGGCCTTGCGTAGTGACAGCGCGCCGCCGCCCTGCATGATGGCCCGGCGGTAGATCTTCTCGCCGAGGTGAAGCAGAGCTGCCGCGGCCGCGAGCGCGATCCCCAGGGACAGGATCGGCTCCCACAGCGCGACCTCGGAGTTCAGCATGCGGATCGGCATGGCCACCGATGACACCACCGGCACGTAGGACGCCACCACCAACAGTTGCCCCGAAGCGAACAACCCCGCGCCCAGCGCGGCGAAGATCAGCGCCATCACCGGCGTCGAGCTGCTGGTCAGGTCCTCCGGCCGGCTGGCCAGTGAACCGAGTACCGCCCACATCGAGGCGAGGATCAGGAAGCCGAAGAGGAAGAACACCATGAACCATCCCGACGCCGGAATGATGCTCCCCACGAGGTCCGCCGTATCGGTCAGGTTCAGGGCCAACAGTGCCGCCCCGCCGTACAGCGCGAGCTGCACCATGGCCAGGATGGTATTTCCCAGGACCTTGCCGTACAACAGCTGCCGCACGGGTATCGCAGTCGCGAGGATCTCGACGACCCGGTTCTGCTTCTCCTCCACAACCGAATTGGCGATGGCCATTCCGAAGATGATGGACGCCATGTAGAAGAGGAAGCTGAACGCAAAACCGGCCACGTCCGCCACGGCCTGATCCTCCGCGTTCCCCTCGAGCAGCGATTCCTCCAGCTCGGAACCTGCCAGCAACACCTCTGCTGACGTTCCAGCCGCAGCTGCATTCGCTTCCAGCATGTAAGCCTCCAGCGACGCGCTGATCCCGGCACTCAGACTCCTGGGAATCTCGTTCCTGCCCGTCAGCGTCCACGCACCGTCATCGTCCCGAATGAGCGCAGCGTCGGCTTCCTCTGACCGGACTTCCTCGAGTGCTGCTTCCTCCGACTCAACGACGATCGCCGTGAACGTCGTGTTGCCGTCGTCGGCCCGGCCGTCCTCGTCCGCGAGCGCGGTCACCGACTGTCCGGCGTCCGAGGTCACAGCCACCGTAAAGTCCTCACCGCGGCTGGACATGTAGGCGTTGAACACGACGCCGGCAACAATCAGTACCAGCGTCACGATGGTGGAGATCGCGAATCCGCGGTCCTTTGCCTTCACCATCACCTCACGCAGGGTGACAATCAGCCAGGCCGGCTGGGCGTTGCGATCCGACGAGGACGACGACGGCGCCCCCGGCTGCACGCGCCGCTCAGTTGTTTCGGTGCTCACTGGGATACCCCCCGGTAGATTTCGCTCAGGCTCGGCCTGATCCTGCTGAATTCATGCACGCTTCCGCGTGCCATGGCGGCGACAAGCAGCCGCTGCGCGTCGTCGTCGTTCTCCAGCTCGACGACGGCATCCCGGCCCGCGACGTCGATGACCGTCACTCCGGCTTCCTCCCGGACCCACCCGGCGTCGGGCGAGACCGTCAGCCTGTGCCGGCGGGGAGCCGTGGCGCGCAGGTCATCCCCGGTGCCGGCAGCGACCAGCCGCCCCTTTTGCAACACCACAAGGTTGTCGCAGAGGCGGTCCACCAGGTCGAGCTGATGACTCGAGAAAAGGCCGGGACACCCTGCGCGGTGTGCTCGCGAAGCAGGTCCACCATGGAGTCCACGGCAACGGGATCGAGCCCGGAGAACGGTTCATCGAGGATGAGGACCGATGGCCTGTGCAGGAGCGACGCCGCGATCTGGACGCGCTGTTGATTGCCGAGTGAGAGGGACTCCAGCTTGTCCTTCCCGCGGTCGCCGAGCTGGAACCGCTCGAGCAGGTCCTGCGCGCGGGACCGTGCATCCGCCTGGCTCATCCGGTGCAGCTGGCCCAGGTAGACGAGCTGGTCGAGGATTGGCTGTTTCGGGTAGAGGCCGCGCTCTTCCGGCATGTATCCGAAAGTGGCGCGGTCAGCCGCCGTGACCGGGCGATCGTCCATCAGGACTGCTCCGGCATGCGCGGTGAGCACACCCATGATCATGCGCATGGTGGTGGTTTTTCCGGCGCCATTGGCACCCACGAACCCGGTCATCTTCCCCGAAGGGACTGTGAAACTGACGTCGTCGACGGCGGTGTTCTCACCGAAGCGCCGGGTCAGGTTCTGCACCTGCAGCATTGGTTTCCTCCCGATTGAGCCTTCTGTCATCAACAGTAGGCAAACAGGATGCAGGGCGGATGAGCCGTAAGGCGGAACCGTCAGTCCCCCGGACGGATGAGCCCGCTCTCATAGGCGAAGACCACGGCCTGTACCCGGTCCCGGACCTGGATCTTGGCCAGCAGGGAGGACACATGGGATTTCACGGTGGCCTCGGCGAGGAAGAGCTTCCGTGCCAGCTCGGCATTGCTCAGGCCCGCGGCCATGCACTCGAGGACTTCCTTCTCGCGCTGGGTCAGTAAGGCAAGCAGGCTCTGCTGTCGGAGCTGCCCGGCGCTTGGCTGCTTCGCCACCGGTGCCGGTGCTTCGGATTCCAGATGGTGGGCAAAGCGCTCGATCACGCGGAGGGTGACCTCAGGCGCCAGCAGCGCGTACCCGCCGGCGACTGCCTGAACCGCCGCGACAAGGTCATCCGGATCGGCATTCTTCAGGAGGAAGCCGCTTGCACCGGCGCGGATCGCGTCGAATAGGTAGTCATCGCGTTCAAAGGTGGTCAGGATGATGACCTTCCCCCGGCCCACTGCCGTGATCTGCTCAGTGGCCCTGATTCCGTCCAGTACCGGCATCTGCACGTCCATGAGGATGATGTCGACGTCGTTGGCTGCGGCGAAGTCCACCGCCTCCTGCCCGTTGGTCACCTGGCCGACCACCTCGATGTCCTCCTCGATGGACAGGATGGTAGCGAAGCCGGCACGGACCAGCCCCTGGTCATCGGCGAGCAGCACGCGGATGGTGTTCATCACGTTCTTTCCTGAGATTTCGGTTGAGGGGGGAAGGTCGGTTGGATTCGTGGGTTGCTCACTGCAGCGGGAAGCGGGCACGTACCCGCCAGCCGCCGTCGGAACGGGGACCGATCTCAGCCGTGCCGCGGTGCAGAGCAACGCGTTCGCGGATACCCTGCAGCCCGTAACCGGAGCCGGCCGCCACGCGCTGCCGAGGCCTTCCGTTGTCCACGGTTTCCAGTTCTACCCAGCGCTGCTCGCCCGTGCGTCCGGTGCGCAGCGTCATCACCGCGGCCGAGGCTGTGGAGTGCCGGCGGACGTTCGTCAATGATTCCTGCGCTGTCCGGTACAGCGACAACGCGAGCGGTGCAGAGACCTCATCGAGTGCCCCCGGCACGTCCTCCACCCTCGAGAAGGTGACTTCGGGGCCGCCGTCCTGCTGGTTCCCGGCCAGAGCCTCGATGTCGGCGAGTCCGGGCTCCGGATGGCGACCGTCGTCGTCGTTGTGGGGGTTCTGTACTGACGTCTCGGACCGGAGCACGCCGAGCAGGTTGCGCATGTCGGTGACGGCCTGGCGGCTGGCCTGCTCGATGGTGCGCAAGGACTCGGCGGCGACCTCCGGTTTCCGGTCCATCACCCGGCGTGCGGCAGCGGCCTGCACACCGATGACCGACACGTGGTGTGCAACGACGTCGTGCAGTTCGCGGGCAATGCGCAGCCGCTCCTCGATGACCGCACGGCGTGCAAGTTCTGCTGACTGCCTGGCGATCTGCGTTGCCTGGTCGGCCAGTTGCGTCCGCTGGAGAGCATTGCGCCAGGAGGACATGCCCGCCAGGATGGCGCCGCCGAAATAGGCGAAGTTCACCATGAAGTAGTAGAGCGCCGCGGAGGTCAGTGGGTCGAAGATCCCGCGCCAGGTCTCGTCCCCCTCTGCCACCCGCTCCAACAGTCCGTCATACGTATTCGCGACCGTCAGCGAGAGGATGAGCCACAGCGTCATGGCGACCACAACAACCGTGGTTCCGAGCCACAGCACCCTGCGGTCCTTCGCCCAGGCAACCGCCGAGTACAGCGACGCGAAGTACGCCACCTGATAGGAGAGCTGCAGTGAGAGCGCCGGAATCCAGAGGCTGAGGATGATGAACAGCGCTGACATGACGAGCATGACCAGCACCGGGAAGCGCCGCCTGAACACGAGCGGGAAGATCATCAGGGCAAGAACCGCGTGCTGGAGCCAGACTGGGCTGCGCTCCTCGGCCATAGCCCCTACGCCGCGGCTCAGTTCCAGTGCGAGGGCGCTCACCAGGAAGAAAATGACGACGCCGATCACATCCCGGCGCAGGTGGTCACCGGTAGGGCCGGGCCGCTCCCATCGCCGCTCCTCGGAGTCCAACCCGAAGGTGAGCCGTTTGAGTATCTTCACCATGTTGACGTGCAGCACCCTCCGCATTGTTCCTGCGCCAGTGTAGCCAGCGGAGGCGCAGGACCGGCTCCCCCGGACGGTCTAGTTCGTTTGGATGAGGGCCTGCTGTGGATCCCGCAGCTAGCAGTAGCTCGCTTCAAGCTCGCGCTGCGCCTGGCCGGCCAACAGGCGCAGGGCCATCTCATCCTCCAGGGAGAATGCGCGCGGCTTGTCATCGATGATGCAGAGGGACCCGATGCGCCACCCCTCGGGACCGGTCAGCGGATAGCCCGCGTAGAAGCGGATGTGCGGCTGTTCGAGCACCAGCGGGTTTGTCCGGAACTGCTCATGCACCAGCGCATCCCGCACCACGAGCATGCGCTTCTCCCGGATAGTCGCGTTGCAGAAGGAGATGTCCTGCGGCACGTTCTGGCCGATTGGCCCCGTCACCGACTTGATGAACTGCTGATGCTCGCCGATCAGCGCCAGGGATGCGGAACTCACGCCGAACACCCGCTGCGCTTCGCGGGTGATCCGGTCAAACCGCTCTTCCGCGGGCGTTCCGAGGAGGCCCGTCTGTGTCAGTGAGTCGAGCCGGCGCCGCTCCGCGTCAGCGCCTTCAAGATACGCGTACGACGACGTCACGAAGCTTTGCAGCGCGGCATCCGTGCAGCTCTCGAAACTGCTCTCCGTGATCACCCCGGTCGCCAGGGATACGTCGTCCGTCGAGTAGGCGGCGCGCCGGGCAGGCGAACTGACGCCGTCGAGTGTCTCGTTCACGGCGTGCGACACCATGTCCCGCTGAAGTTCGTCAATCAGCGCCAGGCCGGAGAGGTAGGCCTGGAATTCCACGCGATCGCACCAACCGCCCAGGTTGGTGTAACCCGTCCATACGTCATCGAGATCGAGAGCCGTATCAGCTACCGCACGGGCGGTGAACCACTGCTGCAGATAGGGATTCATTGCCGCCTTCCAGCTACCCGTTTTACACATGCTTGGAGCCGGGTCCAGCGGACCCGGTAGAGATCCATTGTGCTACCTCGAGCGCGCTCCGTAGCCATCGGCTTCCATTGCGTTGCGCAGGCACACCAGTCCGGACTGGATACGGGACTTGGCAGTGGGAACTTTCACCTGCAGAGCTTCAGCCACTTCGGTGTAGGTGAGGCCGCCGTAGTAGGCAAGCCTGATCGCTTCCGCCTGCAGGTCCGTCAGGGAGGAGAGGCAGCGTTTCACGCTCTCGCTCATGAGGGTGTGATGAACCCGCTCATCCACGGGCTCCTGAACGAAGTATTCCTTCTGCGCGTACTGCGCATCCCGTGCCACCGACCGTTGCTCGCTGCGCACACGGTCCACCGCGCGCCTGTGCGCAAGCGTGAAGATCCAGGCCTCGGGGGAACCGAGCTCGGGTTTGTACCGGTCAGCAGAGACCCACAGCATCAGGAACACTTCCTGGACCACTTCGGCAGAGATCGCGTGGTTACGCACTACACGCAGCACCAGTCCATGGACCCGCCTGGAAATCTGCTCGTAGAGCCCGGCGAAAGCGCTCTGGTCCCCCTCCGCCACACGAAACAGCAGATCGCTGAGCGTCTCTGTGCCTGGTCCTGCTTTGTGCATCGCTACCCCGTCTATCGCGACGACGGCGCAGGAAGCGACGTCGACCGTTCACCGCTGATGCCGCCGAGTACGAGCCGGCCGCACAGGCATCCCCCGATATGCCGTTCATCACAGAGCCTAACAACATCCGGCGTAAATCCGCGCCCCCGGTGGCGCACGGGCCATCTCGCGGCCTCCCGCGTTCCGTCCGGCGTCGCAGGGTCAGTATCCTAGATTTACGTCACCGCCGGACACCCCGGCGAAAGAGAGGACCTGATCATCGTGGATCACAAACCTTCCGTCACCCGCGACACCTGGATGAGCCGGGAGGCTCTCGCCGAAGGGATGATTCCCGTCATCGGCCGCCTCTACCGCGAGAACAACGTGGTGACCAGCATCCATGGACGCAGCCTTATCAACAAGTCCACCATGGGCATTCTCAAGGCACACCGGTTCGCGCGCCGCATGAGCAAGGAAGAGCTGCTCCTCGAAGAGACCGCACCTCTGCTGCGTACGCTCGCCGACCTGGAGTTGGGAGCAGCAGCCATTGATGTCGCCCGCCTGGCCCAGAAGTACAGGTCGCATCAGGAGGAGGACGGCACCTCCTCTTTGGAGGAATTCCTCCGCTCAGAACTCGCCGACGTCGTCGGGAAGCGCGGTGCCGACACACGGTCGAGCACCGACGTCGTCCTCTATGGTTTCGGCCGGATTGGCCGCCTGGTGGCCCGGCTGCTCATCGAGAAGGCAGGCGGTGGGCACGGACTGTGCCTGCGCGCGATCGTGGTCCGCAAGGGCGCCGACAATGACCTCATGAAGCGCGGAAGCCTGCTGCGCCGAGACTCGGTGCACGGCTCCTTCGAGGGCAGCATCCAGGTGGATGAGGAAACCAACACCATTACCGCCAACGGTGTGCGGATCCAGGTCATCTACTCGAATGATCCATCCACCATCGACTACACCGCCTACGGCATCAACAACGCGCTTGTCGTCGACAACACCGGCCGCTGGCGTGATGAGGAGGGCCTCGGCCAGCACCTGCAGAGCAAGGGTGTTGCGAAGGTCCTCCTGACTGCACCGGGCAAGGGCGGCCTGAAGAACATCGTCCACGGCATCAATCACACGGACATCGCGGCCGGGGACACCATCGTCACTGCCGCATCGTGCACCACCAACGCCATTACCCCCGTACTGAAGGCGATCAACGACGAGTTCGGCGTAGTGCACGGGCATGTGGAGACGGTGCACTCCTTCACCAATGACCAGAACCTGATCGACAACTTCCACAAGGGCGACCGCCGCGGCCGTTCGGCTGCCCTGAACATGGTCATCACCGAGACGGGTGCGGCCAAAGCCGTGGCCAAGGCTCTGCCCGAACTGCAGGGCAAGCTCACGGGCAGCTCCATCCGCGTACCCACCCCGGACGTCTCCATCGCGATCCTGAACCTGTCGCTTGAGAACGTGACCACCAAGGACGACGTCAACGACTACCTCCGAGAGATGTCGCTGCACTCCGACCTGCGCAAGCAGTTGGACTACATCGACTCCCCTGACGTTGTCTCCACCGACTTCGTCGGTTCACGCCGCTCCGGCACGGTCGACGGCCTCGCGACCATCTGCAATGACAAGAACCTGGTCCTCTACGTCTGGTATGACAACGAGTTCGGCTACAGCTGCCAGGTAGTACGCGTCATGGAGGAGATGGCCGGTGTCCACCCGCCGTCGTTCCCTGCGAAGGAAGCCATCCCGACGGCGGAGCTTGCCTCCACGCGCTGACGTCCGCGCAGAAGCGCCGGTGAATAGCTCCCGTCGGCGCAGAAGCGCCGGTGAGTGACACGATCGTGGGGATGTCCCCACGTTCCTGCCACGCACCGGCGCTTTTGCTGTTTCGCTGCGGTCGCGCTGCGCTGCCCTCGACCGCGGCGGCGTCTCCGTTCTAGGGTGAAAGGACGTATACCCGAACAGAATGGAGATTCACCGATGAATGACCTCAGTGAAGTTCGAGAAGGTATGGACGTCATCAATGCCGAGGGCAAGAAGATCGGCACGGTGAAGAGCGTCAAAATGGGTGATCCGCAGGCAGTCACCCCGGAAGGCCAAACGCAGGAGCGAGGCGGACTCGTCAGTTTCCTCGCAGGCGCCTTCAGCACGGAGGAGGTGGACGAGGAACGCGCGCAGCGTCTCCTTCGCCTCGGTTACATCCATGTGGATGGCACCGGCATCGGCAACAACTTCCATGAGGCCGCCGACGCCGTCGAACGAATCGACGACGCCGGCGTACACCTCAGTTCCAGCGCAGCTAGCCGGTAAAGAGCGCGGCAACCCTGGTGAGGGTGGTGAAGATCCCGTAGGCCAGGGGCACTGCAACCAGCGCCCAGACAAAAGTCAGTCGAGCCTTGCTCATTTCCATCTCATGCCTCCATTGCGGGTTCGGCGGTCTTCTTCGGTTCGTGGAATCGTGAGTCCACGGACTTGATCATCAGGTTGGCGATGAATCCGATGATCAGTAGGCCAACCATGGTCAGCAGGGCCGGCTGATAGTCGGCGGCGACAAGCTCTCCGGGGGTGCCTCGTGCATCGAGGAAACCATTCACGATCAGCGGTCCGGCAATACCGGCGGCTGACCAGGCGGTCAGGAGGCGGCCGTGGATTGCACCCACCTCAAACGTGCCGAAGAGATCGCGGAGGTACGCGGGCACCGTGGAGAAGCCGCCGCCGTAGAAGGAAATGATCACGAAGGCCAACAGCACGTAGAGCACCGTGGTGGAGGAGCCTGCGAGAGCAAGAACGGTATAGAGGACAGCGCCGACGCCCAGATAGATCATGTAAATGCGCTTGCGGCCAATGTGGTCGGACAGGGTCGACCATCCGAAGCGACCCGCCATGTTGCCGATGGACAGCAGGCCTACGAAGCCGCCCGCTACAGCCGCGGACACGGCGCTGACGCCGTCTGACTGCCGGAAGAAGTCCTGGATCATTGGGGCAGCCTGCTCAAGAATTCCGATTCCCGCGGTCACGTTGCAGAACAGCGCGATCCAGATCAGCCAGAACTGCTTGGTACGGATGGCGTTCTTCGCGGAAACATTGTCGCTGGTGACCAGTGCACTGGTCTTCCGGGTGCTCGGGTCGAAGCCGTCCGGCCGCCAGTCGGCAGCGGGAACCTTGATGGTGAAGGCTCCGAAGACCATGTAAATGAGGTAGATCACCGCGAGGGTCACGAAGAGCATGCCGACAGCCTCACCGCTGGCGACCCAACCCTCGGTACCCGACTCCGGGTCGAACATCCTCAGCAGCTGGGTGGACAGTGGGCTCGCGATCAGCGCACCGCCGCCAAAGCCCATGATCGCCATTCCGGTAGCCAGTCCCGGCCGGTCGGGGAACCATTTGATCAGTGTGGAGACAGGCGAGATGTAGCCGATACCCAGCCCGATTCCGCCAATCACGCCGTACCCGAGGTATACGAGCCAGAGCTGGTTGGTGAAGATGCCGAGGGCTCCAACGAGGAACCCGCTCACCCAGAACATGGCCGAGGTGAACATGGCCTTGCGCGGACCGTTGCGGTCCACCCACGTGCCCATCACCGCGGCGGACAGTCCGAGCATGACGATCGCTATGGAGAAGATCAGGCCTATCTCAGTCAGGCTCGCATCGAAGTGCTCCACGAGGGCAGTCTTGTAGACGCTGGTGGCGTAAGCCTGGCCGATGCACAGGTGCACCGCGAGTGCCGCGGGCGGGATCAGCCAACGGTTGAATCCGGGTGGAGCTATTGTGTGTTCCCTATCGAGCCAGCTCATGAACGGAATGCCTATCCCTCTACTTGTGGACGCCGTCGTCCCCTTGGCCCCCACCATGGAATATTGTGCATTAGCTCACATATTGCCTGAGGCAAACAACATCGGTGTGCGGTGAACGGTCACTCTGGTGCGGTAAGCGGTAGAACCGGTTCACCGTTGAAGAGCGCGCACCAGGTCATCGAACCGCTCCAGGTCCGGCAGGTCCTCAACGAGCACGACGCCGGCCGGCCCCGCCAGCGGAACCTGCCAGTTGGGATACTGCTCGGCGGTGGTTCCCGGCTGGTTCTGCGTGCGTTCCTCGCCTACCGCGTCGGTGAGCGCCACCCCGAGCAGCACCGACGGGGTTTGCGCAATGAAGGAGTGCATTGCCTCGACTGTCTCCTGCACGGTCGCGGGCACAGAGCCGGTCGTGGACCGTACAAGCGAAAGCACCCGCTCCTGAGCCTGCCGGTCGGCGGACTTCTCTTCCTCCACAGGCCGGCCCAGCAGACCGAGCTGCTCGCGCAGTTCAACGTGCCTGCCCGCGAGATAGCCCGCGCTCGGCGGCAGGTCATGGGTGGTGACGGTGGTGAGGCACGCCGTCCGGTACTGCTCGGCAGGGCGCGGCTCGTCGTCGTCGTACTCGAACCAGAGGATGGAAGTCCCGAGCACCCCGCGCTCTGCCAGGTACTCCTGGACGCCCGGCTCGAAGACGCCCAGGTCTTCACCGACAACAACGGCACCCGCCCGCGCCGCCTCAAGGGCAAGAATGCCGATGAGCGCCTCATGGTCGTAGTACACGTAAGCGCCGTCGCCGGGCATCGAACCCTGCGGGACCCACCACAGGCGGAACAGGCCGAGGATATGGTCGATCCGGATGCCGCCCGCGTGGCGCAGGATGGTGCGCAGCATGTCTCGGTATGCGGCATAGCCGGACTCTGCGAGCCGCTCCGGGTGCCAGGGCGGCTGCGCCCAGTCCTGGCCCTGCTGATTGAACATGTCCGGCGGCGCGCCGACGCTGATGCCGGACGCCAGAACGTCACGCAGGGTCCAGGCGTCAGCACCTGCGGGGTGAACGCCCACCGCGAGATCATGCATGATGCCGAGGTTCATGCCGGCTTCCATCGCGGCCTGTTGAACGGCTTCGAGCTGCTCGTCGCACAACCACTGCAGCCAGGCGTGGAACTCAATGCGGTCCTCGAGCACGGTCCGCTGTGCCTCAAGGAACTCCGGATCGCTCCACTCCGCAGCACCTTCGGGGAGCGTTTCTGCGAGCGCGGACCACAGGGCGAAGTTCTCCAGCCCGGGACCGGCTTCGGAACGGAAGCGCTGGAACGCCTCCTCCCGCTGCGGCTGCCTTGGGACAGCGAACACGAGTTCGAGTGCCTGCAGCTTGGCAGCGTAACTGGGATCACGGTCAATGATGTCCGCGTTCTCGTTTGCGGCCCGGAACTCTGCCGCCAGATCGTGGATGGTGTCTGCCTGCGCCGCCGGCAAATTCCCGAACTCGGCGACGTTCTCCACGCGCAGGTAGATGGGATTGAAGAACCGGCGCGTTGCCGGCAGGTAGGGGGACGCCTCGACCGGCGGTTTGGGCTGGGCGGCATGAAGCGGGTTGATCAGCACGAACCCGGCGCCCTTGTCAGCTGAGATTTCCGCCAGCCTCGCAAGGTCATCGAGGTCCCCGATGCCCCACGAGGACCGTGACCGCACCGAGTACAGCTGGGCCATCAGTCCCCACGTCCGCGTCAGGGAATCGGCGGTGGTGAGCTTTCTCGGTGTCACAACGAGCGAGCAGTCGGCGGTACCGGATTCGAACCCAACCGTGAGGGTGTGCCAACCAAGCGGGAGATCGAGCGGGATTTCCACCTTGAACCGGCTGACCTCTGTCCCGTTCACCTCCCGGGTGCGTGCGGAACCCGCAGGCAGCGTTCGCTCGGTTCCGTCTTCCAGCAGGACGCGGATGGAGGGCGTGGTGCCGGCCGGCACGGTGACCGGAACTGTGGTGGCGTCACCGTCCCGGATGACGACGGCGGCAGGCAGCGTGCGCAGCCACGGCGCACGTTCGGCTGCGCGGAGGGAGGCGGCGACGTCGTCGTTCGTTGCGCAGGGCACACCGAGGGCGGTGAGGACCGCGATCAGTGTTTCATCGCTCACCGTCTGCGGCGTGCCGTCCCAGCCCTTGAAGGTGATTCCGACGCGGTGCTGCTCGGCAAGTTGCTGGAGCGGTGTGAGCTTGGCCATGGTCCTAATCTATTGGCTCGCGGGACTTGGTGCTTGCACGCGAAGATCCCCTCCCGCCGGCACGGGAGGGGATCTCGATTATTCGGTTGTACTCGTTCAGCTACTGCACGATGGTGTAGCCGTTCCAGCCGTTGCCGATCTGGGTACGTGATCCGGAGAAGCCGCCGGCACCATTTCCGTTGTAGAGCCACAGCACTCCGGCGGTGTCCCTCGCGATCAGGTCCCGGGTGGTCCCTGCACCAAAGGCGCCCGGTGCCGTCAGCCCGGTCATGGCGTTCCAACCCGTTCCGTAGACAAGGCGGGAAAGGAATCCTCCGGTGCCGTTTCCGCGGTACAGGTAGAGCCTTCCGCTGGCATCGCGGGCAAACAGGTCTGCCCTGGCGTCACCGCTGAAGTCGCCGGTTCCGACGATGGCAGTCATGCCATTCCATCCACTGCCGGGCTGGGTGCGCGTGCCCCAGGTTCCGTTGCCGTTGCCCGGGTAGAGGAAGAGCCGTCCGGCGCCGTCACGGGCCAGCAGGTCTATCCCGCCAGTGCCATTGAAGTTACCGGGCGTGACCAGTGCGGTCATCCCCTGCCACCCCTGGCCGATCTGGACGCCGTTAGCGATTCTGCCGGTGCCGGTACCGGCGTAGAGCCAGAGCCGTCCGGAGGTGTCCCGGGCCATGATGTCCGAGCGCCGGTCGCCGTTGAAATCACCCGGCTGCAGGATGGCGTTCATTGAACCCCACCCGGTGCCGATCAGGACCCGGGCCCCGAAACCGCCAGTGGCAGTTGAGGGGTAAAGGTACAGGCGGCCGCTGGAGTCACGAGCCACGATGTCGGGATTGCCGTCTCCGTTCATGTCCTTTTGCTCGGCGGTGCCGGCAGGAGGCGGTGGTGGCGGCGGCGTCGTTGTTGCGCCGATCCGCCAGGCGAAGGTTGCGTTCGCTCCGGTGTTACCCGCGACGTCGGTAGCCCGGACATTGAAGGTGTAGTTGCCCGCGAGCTGCTGATCGTAAGTGTGTGGCGAAGTGCACGCCCTGAATGTTGCGTTGCTCGGCAGCAGTTGGCATTCGAATGTCGCCGAGGCCTCACCGGTGAAAGTGAACGCCGGGGTTGTATCCGCACTTGGGTTTGACGGGGTACTGGTCAGTGTCGCTGCGGGGGCCGCAGTGTCCACCGTGATGGCAAGCACGCCGGAGTCGAGGGCCGGCGCCGTTTCCGTTGCCGGGATTCTCGCGGCAATCCGGTTGGAACCCGTCAGGAGTGCTGTGGTCGGCACTAGCGAGTAGCTGCCATCGGCCGCTGCGACGGTGGTCACGGTCGTAGCGCTTCCGTTGACAATCAGTTGCACCGTGGAGCCAGGCGTGGCCGTACCGGTGAAGGTCGGCGTACTGACATTGGTGATGTTGTCAGTGGTCGAACGCCCGCTGTCGCTCGCCACTGCGAGGTCGGGAGTCGATGGCGCGCCGTCGACGCGCGAGTCGATAACGCCTTGAACGTTGAAGGTGCTGACCCTGAGGACATTCACGCCGGGACCGCCCGCGTTCGGGCCGACAACCTCGACGTAGTTGAAACCGGACGGAGCACCGGTGATGGGACCCGGAGTCGCGATGCTGCCGAGTGCCCCCGCGGGTGCGTTCGTCTGACGGATGAACGGCGCTGTCGTGCCGATTCCACCGTAATCACCCAAGAAGGCGGTCTTCGCTTGGTTGAAGTCGCACGGTGTACCGCAGACACCCTCGTCAATGGTGACTCTGATTTCAGTCGGACGCGCAGTGTCCGCACCCGCCCGGAAAGTGTGCACACCATAGGGATGACTGATCGTGTAGTCGGCGCCATTGACGAGCCCGGTCAACCGGAAACGCAATCGAGCGAAGGCGATCTGGGTACCAGGTGCAGCTTCCTCGCCAGTGTGGGCAGCCTCCAAAGCTGCCTCATACAGTCCGAGATTACCGCCGGCCGCTTCAGCGGCGAACCAGAACGCTTCACCGGGAAAATTTCCGGGGTAAGAGATCGGCTGATCCGGGAATGGCAGTTCAGCCAGGCACCCTTCGGCGGGATCAACGCACAGCTTCAGACGTACGTTTCCGTCCGAGTACCAATCCGGAAAGCCGTCGGCATCCGCCGCTGTGACGGGTGCGAAGGAGACGAGCTCCGCCTGCGCGGGCGCAGCGGCTAGAGGAGCCAGCGCAGTGATGAGCAGTGCGCCGGTGATAACAGATGATGTGAGACGTAGTTGGCGGCGGCCCTTCGGCGGATCCACCGCATTGTGATGGTTGGACATTTCAAAGCTCCCTTGTTGGAAACCGAAACCATGCTTACTACCGGTCTCGGTGTGCCGCCCACTGTGCGCTTCATTCCTTGGGTAATTCTTGGGAAAACATCAAGGTCGTTCTGATAATTCAATCTGTGCCGCTATGATTTGCTTTTCCTACCGGCGAGTAGCTTCTATCCAGGGCTGGATGCACCGATCCTGGGCGGCCTGGATGCAGAAGATCCCCTCCCGTCGGAACGGAAGGGATCCCCTGCGATTCAGTTGGATCGCCGCTTACGGAGCGATGGTGAATCCGCCCCAGCCGGTGCCGATCTGGGTGCGTGCTCCGGCGAAGCTGCCCGTTCCGCTGCCGTTGTAGACGTAGAGCCTGCCAGTGCTGTCACGAGCCACCAGGTCGCTACTGGTATTTGCAGTGCCCCAGGCACCCGTGCCGGTCATAGTGAATCCGTTCCAGCCGGTTCCGATCTGGGCCCCGGCGTTGAGCCTGCCGGTTCCGGTTCCGGTGTAAAGGAACAGAGCACCACTCGAGTTGCGGGCGATGACATCGGATCGATTGTCGCCGCTGAAGTCTCCGGTGCTGAGGATGGCCGTGAAGCCACCCCATCCGGACCCTGGCTGGGTGCGGGTGCCAAAGCCACTAGCGCCGTTGCCGGGGTAGAGGTACAGCGCGCCGGTGGTGCTGCGAGCCAGCAGGTCTGCTCTGTTGTCTCCGTTGAAGTCGCCCGGTGTGATCAGAGCGTTCATACCGCTCCAGCCGGTGCCGATCAAAGCGCCGCCGTTGATCCGGCCGGTCCCCGTTCCGGTGTAGAGCCAGAGCCTTCCGGACGTGTCGCGGGCCATGATGTCGGACCGTCCGTCGCCGCTGAAGTCACCTGGCTGCAGGATGGCGTTCATTGAACCCCACCCGCTGCCGATGAGAACCCGGGTCCCGAATCCACCTGCGGCAGTCGAGGGGTAGAGGTAGAGATTGCCACCCGAATCACGTGCCACGAGGTCGGGATTGCCGTCCCCGTTCATGTCCTTCTGCTCTGCCGTGCCGGCAGGAGGCGGTGGCGGAGTGGTCGTGGCGCTACCGATCCGCCAACCGTAGGTTGCGTTCGCTCCGGTATTCCCAGCGACATCGGTAGCCCGGACATTGAACGTGAAGTTGCCGGTCAATTGCTGGTCGTAAGTGTGCGGCGATGTGCAGGCACGCCATGTCGCGTTGCTGGGGAGTAACTGGCATTCGAACGTCGCCGACGCCTCACCGGTGAAGGTGAATGCAGGGGTTGTATCGGCGCTGGGATTCGACGGGGTACTGGTTAATGTTGCGGCGGGGGCCGTCCTATCTACAGTGAGCGCCAGGGCCCCGGACACAAGCTCGGAAGTGGTTCCGGCCGCGGGGGTTCTAGCCGTGACACGATTTGCGCCATCGGCGAGTACGTTCGCTGCGTTCGTCGCATTACTCACAGTGATGCTGTAACTGCCCTCCGCCGTCGCGGTAGTGCTGCCAAGAACCCTGGTCCCCGCGAGAAGCTCGACTATGGAGCCAGGCGTGGCCGTGCCGGTGAAGGTCGGCGTATTGACGTTGGTGATGTTGTCAGTGTTCGAGCGCCCGCTGTCGCTCGCCACTGCTAGGTCCGGAGTTGAAGGTGCACCGTCCACGCTGGAGTCGATGACGCCTTGAATCGCGAACGTACTCACCCTGAGGACATTCACACCCGGGCCACCTGCGTTAGGGCCCACCACTTCTACATAGTTGAAACCGGATGGAGCACCGGTGATTGGACCCGGAGTCGCGATACTACCGAGAGCTCCGGCGGGTGCGTTCGTCTGACGGATGAATGGCGCTGACGTCCCAATTCCACCGTAATCACCCAAGAAGGCGGTCTTCGCCTGGTTGAAGTCACACGGTGTGCCGCAGACTCCCTCATCGATAGTCATATTGATGTCGTTTGGACGCGCGGCGTTGTGGCCGGCCCGAAAGGTGTGCACTCCGTAGGGATGACTAATTGTGTAGTCAGCGCCGCTGACCAGTCCGGTCAGCCGAAAACGCAGCCGGGAGAATGCGATTTGGGTACCAGGTGCCGCTTCCTCTCCGGTGTGAGCGGCCTCCAAAGCTGCCTCATACAGCCCGAGGTTTCCACCGGCCGCTTCAGCAGCGAACCAGAACGCCTCACCGGGAAAATTACCTGGGTAGGAGATCGGCTGATCCGGGAAAGGCAATTCAGCCAGGCAGCCCTCAGCCGCGTCGACGCAGAGCTTCAGGCGGACGTTCCCGTCCGAATACCAGTCGGGGAATCCGTCGGAGTCGGCGGTCGTGACAGGCGCAAAGGAAACGAGTTCGGCATTCGCAGGTTGTGCTGCCAGCGGTGCAAGCGCAACGACCAGCATCGCGCCTGCCAACACCGAGGCAGTGACTTTCTTGGGATGATGCGTGCGGCGCCCCGTGGCGGGACCAGCCGCCGGTTGATGGATTGACATTGTGAGCTCCCTCGTGTGAGACCGAAACCATGCTTACTACCGGCTCGGTTCAGATAGGTTGCGTCGTGCTCCTTGGACATTCCTTGGGAAATGATAAGGACCGTTCTTTTAACTCGGATTGTGACGGTAGGATTCCGTTTTCCTACTGGGGAGTAGCATTTACCCATGGCCGGGTTCCGGCTGGCGGAGCCTGCCGTTGAAGGGGGCTGCCATGAGCGCCGAAGCACTTCAGGACAACGTCAACGAGCGCACGTCCCGGGAGGTGGCAGAATCCGCCCGGGAAACGGAATGGAACCGGCCCAGCTTTGCAAAAGGCCTTTATCTGGGCCGCTGCGACATCTCCCTCATACACCCGCACCCCTCTTCTTCACATGCTTCTTCACATGCCGACGACGACGGCGGGGACTTCCTCGCGCAGCTCACCTCGCTGCTGTCCACGATGGACGGTCAGCGAATCGAGGGGGACTCGCGAATCCCGGACGAGTACCTTCGGGACCTCGCCGGACTCGGCGTTTTCGGCATCAAAATTCCCAAGGAATACGGTGGTCTGGGCCTGTCACTGGCCTACTACGGGCGCGCACTGATGCTGCTCACCTCCGTTCACCCCAGCCTCGGTGCGCTGGTCTCAGCACACCAGTCCATCGGAGTGCCTGAACCCGTGCGTATGTTCGGCACCGACGAGCAAAAGCAGGAGTACCTCCCCCGCTGCGCATCCGGCGCAATTTCGGCCTTCCTGCTCACGGAGCCGGACGTCGGATCCGACCCCGCCCGCATGAACGCAACAGCAACCCGTAACGACGACGACGGCACCTACGTTCTCAACGGCAGCAAACTCTGGACCACCAACGGAGTGATTGCCGAGCTGATCGTGGTGATGGCGAAAGTGCCTCCGCACAGCGGCGGTCGGGGAGGCATCTCCGCTTTCGTCGTGGAGGCGGATGCTCCGGGGATCACGGTGACGCATCGGAATGCCTTCATGGGCCTGCGCGGCATAGAGAACGGTGTTACCCGGTTCGAGAACGTCAAAATTCCAATCGGGAACCGGCTGGGCAGGGAAGGCCAGGGACTCAAGATTGCGCTCACCACCCTGAACACCGGGCGGCTCTCCATCCCCGCTAATTGCGCGGCCGCAGGCAAGTGGTCGCTGAAGATTGCGCGTGAATGGTCAAGCGAACGCGTCCAGTGGGGCCGGCCCATCGGCAGGCACGAGGCAGTCGCACAGAAGATTTCCTTCATCGCGGCAACCGCTTTCGCCCTCGAGTCCGTCTTCGAACTCTCCGCGGCACTTGCTGATTCCGGGCAGAAAGATGTTCGTATTGAAGCTGCCTTGGCGAAACTGTGGTCCAGCGAAATGGCCTACCGGATCGCTGATGAACTGATGCAGATCCGCGGCGGTCGAGGTTATGAGAGCGCAGCTTCCCTCAAGGCGCGCGGGGAACGGGCCGTCCCGGTGGAACAGCAGCTGCGGGACTTGCGCATCAACCGGATCTTCGAAGGTTCCTCGGAGATCATGCACTTGCTCATCGCCCGTGAGGCAGTCGACGCGCACCTTGCGGCGGCAGGTGACCTGGCGTCGTCGGACGCTGACCTCAAAGCGAAGGCGAAGGCGGCGGCGGGCGCCAGCAGTTTCTACGCGGGGTGGCTCCCGCGCCTTCTTGCCGGGCCCGGCTTGTCGCCGCGCTCCTACTCCGATTTCGGACGGCTCGCCGGGCATGTGCGTTACGTTGAGCGGTCATCCCGGCGCCTTGCCCGCCACACCTTCCTCGGCATGGCGCGGTGGCAGGCGAAGCTTGAGCACCGGCAGGTGTTCCTCGGAAGGATTGTGGACATTGGAGCGGAACTGTTTGCGATGGCGGCTACGTGCTCCCATGCCAAGCACCTTGAGGGGGAGGGCCGGCGGGAGGCAGGCGAGCTTGCCGAGGTGTTCTGTCGGCAAGCTCGGATGCGGATCGAGCAGCTTTTCACCGACCTGTGGAGGAACACTGACAACGCGGACACGCGCCTCGCGGGGAAGGTGCTCGATGGCCGCCATACGTGGCTTGAAGAGGGCGTCCTTGACCAGTCCGAAGGAACCGGCCCCTGGATTGCCGATCACCCGGTGGGCACAGCCGGCGGAGAAAATCTGCACCGGAACTACCGCTGAAAATTACCGAACCCAGTCGTGGAGGGCAGGACGCCGGGTGCTGGGGAGCGCGGTATTGATGCGCCACTCATGAATCCACTCCGGAAGCGCCATGTCCGCCGGCGGATTGCCCATCGCTTCGAAGATTTCGGCATTCGACACCGGTCCTTTTGAGCTGAGCAGGCGGGTGGCAATGTACGCGCGGGCGTAGATCTCGCCGCCATGCACCATGCGCTGCTCAAAGTAGATGGCGCGCTCATCGAAGCCCATGATCCGCGTCTCGATGGTGTAGCGCTGACCGAGCTGGAGTGACTTCCGAAAAGTGATTGTCTCGGCGTTGACCACGGGCGTCCAGCCCTTACGGCGCATGAGCTTCCAGATGCCACTTCTGATCATGAGGTCGAACCTGCCCAGGTCCATCAGGGAGAGGTACATGCCGTTGTTCACGTGCATCGCAATGTCGATGTCCGTCAATTGAACGCGTTGCGGGAGGGAGGTTGAATCCCAGATGCTCACCTTCGCCCGGCGGCGTGAGGCAAACAGAAGCCAGAGGGTCCGAAATAACAGGTGCATTGTCCTATATTACCCGCGGGTAACTTCTCTTTTTTGTGCAGAAATCACGGTGAACCAGGTCACTTTATTAGCCAAACTGGGTGCTGGCTTGGAATAGTGGGCGGCTGCACTCAGCCAGTTCCAAGAATTCTGTGAAAGGAACCCATGACTGACCAGACCTTCCAATACCTTGCCATGGCGCTCTACATGGCCGCCATGCTGGGAATCGGCTGGTACGCGTACCGGAAAACGTCCGATCTCGATGATTACATGCTCGCCGGCCGCGGCCTCAAGCCCGGGGTAGCTGCGCTCAGCGCCGGCGCCTCCGATATGTCGGGGTGGCTGCTGCTCGGACTGCCGGGCGCTATCTATCTGTCAGGCCTGATTGAGGTCTGGATTGCCATTGGCCTGACCATCGGAGCCTGGCTGAACTGGAAGTTCGTGGCTCCGCGGCTGCGCAGCTATACCGAGGTGTCCAACAACTCGATCACCGTGCCGAGCTTCCTGGAAAACCGGCTTAAGGACCGCTCACGCGTTCTCCGCGTTGTCTCCGGCGTCATCATTCTGGTGTTCTTCACGTTCTACGTGTCCTCGGGCATGGTTGCAGGCGGTGTCTTCTTCGAGTCCTCCTTCAACTCCAGTTACACCCTCGGCATGATCCTGGTTGCAGCGGTCACCATCTCCTACACGCTGTTCGGCGGATTCATGGGAGCCACCTTCACTGACGTGGCGCAGGGAATCCTCATGCTCATTGCGCTGATCGTCGTTCCGATTATCGGGTTCGTTCAGGTTGGCGGATTCACCGGCATGACCGACTCCATCCGCGCCATCGATCCGTCGATGCTCGAGTTCGTAGCCGGCGGGTCCATCCTCGCCATCATCTCCGCCGCAGCGTGGGGCCTTGGCTACTTCGGCCAGCCGCACATCATCGTCCGCTTCATGGCGCTGCGTTCCCCGCAGGATGCCACGGCCGGCCGCCGGATCGGCATCAGCTGGATGATCCTCACCGTTCTCGGCGCCGTTGCCACCGCCCTTGTGGGCATCGCGTACTTCGAGCAGAACCCGCAGCTGACGCTCGAGGACCCCGAGGCCGTGTTCCTGGCGCTGTCGCAGGCGTTCTTCCACCCCTTCGTGGCAGGCATTGTCCTCGCGGCCGTCCTCGCAGCGATCATGAGCACCATCTCCTCGCAGCTCGTCGTGTGCTCTTCCGCGCTCGTTGAGGACCTCTACAACATGGTCTCGAAGCGGAACCTGACCGCCAAGCAGGGGGTCATCCTCGGCCGTCTCGGCGTGCTGGTGGTCGCGATCGTCGCGATCGTCCTCGCCTCGGGCCGCAACGAATCGATCCTCGCGCTCGTCGCCTTCGCCTGGGCAGGCTTCGGTGCGTCCTTCGGCCCCACCGTGCTGCTCTCGCTCTTCTGGCGGAAGCTAACCATGCCGGGCGCGCTGTCCGGGATGATCGTCGGCGCCGTCGTCGTCTTCGCCTGGGGCAATTCCCCGCTGGCGGCCACGATGTATGAGATCGTGCCGGCGTTCTTCGCCAACCTGATTGTCGCCGTCGTAATCAGCCGCCTGACCTGGAAGCCGAACGCGGAGATCGAAGCCGAGTTCGACGCAGCGGTACGCGGCGTCTCCGAGCGCAAGGAACCGGTCACGGTTTCCTAGTTACCTTCGCTCGATCGCATGACCAGCGGCTCCCCGGTTGCTTCCGCTTCCGGGGAGCCGCTGCTGTTGAAGGAGCAGGCTCCAGGTCAAGCGCACGACGGCGGCGCACTCACCAACCGCTGCGCGTTGGCGTATGTCCCTCCCGGGCTTCCTCCGGCATGGACATTTCGGCCCGGAAACCAAGTAACCGGATCGGCCGAGCGGGCTCGATCTTCGCAACGAGGTCGAACGCGCCGGCAAGCACCAGATCGCGATCGAACGTCTCGTGGATCCGCTTGGCGTACGTCTTGGTGAAAAAGGGCGCGTACCGCACCTTGAGGGTCAGCCTGATCACCGGCCGGCCCTCGGCGATGACATCCTCAAGCACATGGGCCACGAGTTCCCGTACGGCGTCATCCACCTGTGCAGGCTCGGTCAGATCCTGTTGGTAGGTCGTTTCCCTGCTGTGCCCACGGGCAACCCACGGGGTGTCATCAACCACCCGCTCGCCGTCCCCGCGTCCCAGCTGCGCGTACCAGGGACCCATCTTCGGGCCGAACTCAGGAACGAGGTCACCCGGATTGGAGGCGGCGAGCTCAGCAACCGTTGTGATGTTGAGCGTCGCGAGGCGGCGGGATACTTTCGGTCCCACGCCCCACAGGTCAATGGTTGGCCGGCTACCCATCACCTCCAGCCAGTTCTCCTTCGTGAGACGGAAGACGCCGGCGGGTTTGGCGAAACCGGTAGCAACCTTAGCCCGCACCAGAGTGTCTCCGACCCCCACGCTGCAGTGCAGCTTCGAAGCGTCCAGCACCGCCTGCTGCACCCGCCGCGCGTAGGTTTCGGGTTCATCGGTTGTCACACCGACGAAGGCTTCGTCCCACCCCAACACCTGAACGGTGGCCTCCGGTTGGGCCCGCAGCGCCGCGATAACGGTGTCGGAAGCGGCCAGATACGCCTCGGAGTCCACTGGCAGAATCACGGCGTCGGGCACTTTCCGGGCTGCGATGCGCAGGGGCATGCCGGACCCCACTCCGAACGCACGGGCCTCGTAGGACGCGGTGGAGACCACGGCCCGCTCGGTCGGATCTCCGCGGCCGCCCACGATCACCGGTTTGCCCGCCAGCTCGGGCCGCCGCAACACTTCGACGGCGGCAATGAACTGGTCCAGATCGACGTGCAGCACCCAGGGGCTGTGGCCTTGACTCACGGTCCCAGTCTGCCCTCAGGTTCCTTCCGGCACCACCGTTTCTTCCGGCCATAATCGGTCGCCGGATTGACGCATCATGGTCCCAGCTAGAAAGCTGGGAAGAAGTTGCACACCCGAACGATACGAGGAGAACATGACTGACGCAGCGGCACCAACCATAGAGCTCCTCAGCGGTGCATCCATTCCGGTGCTCGGTCTCGGCACCTGGCCGCTTGATGATGAGGAGGCGGCCACCGCCGTCGAGCATGCAGTGTCCGTCGGGTATCGCCTCTTCGACACCGCGGAGAACTACGGCAACGAGGCCGGGGTCGGGGAAGGAATCCGGCGGTCCGGGATTGAGCGGGACCAGGTCTTCATCACTACCAAATTCAACAAGCAGTGGCACGGCGTGGACGGCGTCCGGAAAGCCTTCGAGCAGAGTGCGGCCCGGCTGGGCGTCGATTACATCGACCTGCTGCTGGTGCACTGGCCCAACCCGGAGCAGGACCGCTACGTGGACGCGGTCAAAGGACTCGCCGGGTTGCGGGAGGAAGGCCTGATCCGGGCCTTCGGCGTCTCCAACTTCAAGCCCGCCCATCTCGAGCGGGTCCTCGACGCGGGTCTCGTTCCGGAGGTCAACCAGATCCAGCTCGACCCGCGCCACACGCGGCCGGACTCACGGCACTTCCACTCCAAGCACGGGATCGTGACCGAGTCATGGAGCCCATTGGGCAAGGGCAGTGACCTGCTGCAGAGTACCGCCGTGGATCAGCTTGCGGACAAGTACGGCATGACTCCGGCGCAGATTGTGCTGCGCTGGCACATTCAGCTGGGACTGGTGGCCATCCCGAAGTCCGCCAATCCACTGCGCATCAAGCAGAACATCAACCTGTTCGGGTTCGAACTCACCCAGGACGAAGTCGAGTTCCTCTCGGCTCTGGACACCGGCGAGGGCGACATCACGGACTCCGACTCCTTCGGCCACTAGCGTTCAACCGGAAGTTTTGTGCACCTCCGGTGACTTCCGTCGAAGTGGAGTCACCGGAGGTGCACAAAACTTCAGGGCCAGAGGAGCTCGCGCCGCCAGCCCTCGCCGCTGCGCACGTAGAGCAGGCGGGTATGGCGTCGCTCCGGGTCCGCCTGCCAAAACTCCACCCGCTCAGGTGCCACCGTGTAGACAGTCCACGTCGCAGAGCCCTTGTCCTCGATCCCTTCCAGTTCGCGTTCGACGGCGGCGCTCACGGACTCTGAGGGCCGGATAGTTGCGCTTTGCTCGCCGGCGAGCACCAGGGCACGTGCGCTGGGATGACGACGGCGGAAGTCGGCGTCGTTCTCTGCCGCCGTTCCTGGCGTCACGGTGCCACTGACGCGGACCTGCCTGCCGACTGACTGCCAGAAGAAAGTCAGGGCGGCATGCGGTGTATTCCGCAGTTGTCGGCCTTTCGGGCTTTCGCTGCTGGTCGCGAAGGAAAAGCCGCGCTGGTCGAGGTCCTTGAGGATGACAACGCGGGCGGCGGGATGGCCGTCGTCGTCGGTCGTTGAAACGGTGACTGCGTGCGGAGCTGGGACTCCGCCGTCGATCGCGGCGCTGAGCCAGTCGGTGAACAGGTCCAGCGGAGAATTCGGGGCGGCAGCAGTGTCGAATGAGGCCATGTCTGTGGGGAAGACGGGCAGTCCGCGCAGCAGGTTCTGGACCGGTGTGTACATGGTGGCCAGCCTACGCCCGGCGCGTTCGCAGCCCTGCAGGGTTCGGGCCGCGTTGCTAACCTCGAAGGATGTCATTCCAGGACCCGGAGAACGAAGACCATCACGTCGGCACGCGAGACCTTACCCGGTGGACTACCCCGCTCGGCCGGTTCCTCGTCACGTGCGTCCGGAGTGTGGCGCAGTGGATCGGGCCGCGCTGGGCGCTGTTGCTGCTGCTCGTGGTGGGCATCGGCGCTGCTGTGTCCCTCACGGTTGCGTCCGCGGAAGTTTACGAGGCGGTGGCGGAGGAGGACGGGATCGCCGCCCTGGACCGGCCTGCACTCAACGCCGCGCTTGAGCTGCGCGAGCCCTGGCTCAATGGTGCGGCCACAGCGTTCACCCATCTGGGCGGACCGATCGGCATGCCCATCCTTGCTACCTGTGCAGTACTCGCGCTGACCCTGGTCCGCCGGTCCGTCACGCCGCTGATACTCATGGTTGTCGCCGCGGGAGGTTCCCTGCTGATGACGGTCCTCGGCAAGGATGCCATCGGGCGGCTGCGGCCCGACCTCCAATACGCGGTGCCGCCGTTCGAGATGTCACCGTCATTCCCCAGCGGTCACACCCTGAACGCAGTCGTCATTTCGGGGATCACCGCGTACCTGCTGGTGCTGCGCCAGCATTCAAAGCGGGCGCGGGCGCTGACCATTACTGCCGCCGTCCTCTTTGCCTTCATCATGGGACTCACGCGTGTCTACCTGGGGCACCACTGGGTCACCGATGTCGCCGTGGCGTGGACGCTGGGACTGGCGTGGCTCGCGCTCGTCATCACGGCGCATCGCCTGTTGCTGACGTTCCGCAACTACCGGCGGGAGCGACGGGCGTAGCTCAGTCCCGGGGCTGCGACTCCGCCTCCAGCCTGACGTACTCGCGGAGCAACTCCAGGGCGTGGGAGTTTCCCTCCGTTTCCAGCGCCTCTTCCATTGATTTGGCCAGTTCCTGGCCGGCGGGGAAAGGCGGAAGCAGCGGCACATCGGCGTCCGTGCGGATATCCAGCACATAGGGACGGTCAGCGGCAAGCGCGCGGTCCCAGGCCGGCCCGACGCCATCAGCAGACTCAACCCGCTCCCCGTCCAGGCCGAGCAACTTTGCGTACCCCGAGTAGTCCACGTCAGGCAGTTCCTGGCTGTCCCCGAAGCGCGGTTCAGATTCGGTTTCCCGCTGTTCCCAGCTGACTTCGGCCAGGTCACGGTTGTTGAGGATGCAGATGGCAAAGACCGGGTTTGTCCAGGACTTCCAGAGCCGGCTGACGGTGATGAGTTCGGCCATCCCGGTCATCTGGAAGCCGCCGTCGCCGGTGAGTACCACCAGCGGCCGGTCCGGCGCAGAGAGCTTTGCCGCCAGGCCGTATGGAAGACCGCAACCCATGCTCGCGAGCGTGCTGGAAAGATGTGCCGGCACTCCCGGCGGCAGGTGCAGCTGCCGCGCGTACCAATAGACGCAACTGCCGACGTCGACCGCCACCTGTGCGTTCCCGGGGAGCCGCCCGTTCAGCTCACGGATGGCCCGCTCAGGGTTCACGGGGCTGGCAGCGGTGAAGGCCCTCGCTTCGGAAAGAGTCCGCCACGCGTCGACGTGGCGTTCGACCTCGCCCCGCCACCCGAGACGCTCGTGGACAAGCGGCAGCAGCGCCCGGAGTGACTCGGCGGCGTCCCCCGTCACCGCGACCTCCACGGGGTAGCGGTTTCCGATGGCCTTGGCGTCGCTGTCGATCTGCACCACACGGGCGGCTCCCGGCGGCGGGTAGAACTCCGTCCACGGGTCGTTGGATCCGATGATCAGCAGGGAGTCGCAGTTGGCCATGGCCCATCCGCTGGCGCTTGTCCCCAGATGGCCCATGGTGCCCGCCGCCCACGGCATGGTTTCGTCGATGTACGGTTTGCCGAGCAGGCTGGTAACGACGGCGGCACCCAGCTTCTCAGCGAGCGCCGCCACCTCCGCCTGCGCACCCCGCGCGCCCTGCCCGACCAGCAGCGCAAGTTTTGGTCCCGCGTTGAGGAGGGCGGCGGCGTCGTGCACGTCCTGCTCCTGCGGGATCACGGTCCCACTGCTCCACAGCGGAGCGGAGGGGATCACTCCGTGCTCGTGTTCCAGTTCGGGGGCAGGCTCCTGCTGCACGTCGTGGGGCAGGATGACGACGGCGGGAGACCGAGTTGCGAGCGCTGCCTTGAACGCGCGGTCAATCACCATGGGCGCCTGGTCCGGGCTGTTGACCTGCTGGCGGAAACCGGAGGCGACATCCTTGAACAGGCTCTGCAGGTCGATTTCCTGCTGGTACGCAGAACCCAGTACGGTCTGGCTCTGCTGCCCCACCAATGCAACCACGGGCACGCTGTCCATCCGGGCGTCGTACAGGCCGTTGAGCAGGTGCACGGCTCCCGGGCCCTGCGTGGAGAGCACCACGCCAACGCGGCCGGTGTACTTGGCATGGCCAACCGCCATGAAGGCGGCGTTCTCCTCGTGGCGGGCCTGGATGAACTCCGGTGACCCGGCGCGCCGAAGCGCGCCGAGCACCGGGTTGATCCCGTCACCGCTGTAACCGAACACGCGATCGACGCCCCACGCCGCCAACCGCTCAACAACGCCGTCAGCTACCAGCCGGTCCGCCATCAGCCGGCTGTCGGTACCGTTGGCCCGACTGGCCAGCGCAGCAACGCCGCCACCGGTCCGCCGTCGAGCGCGCCGGAGGGAAACAGCGCCACTTCGGCGTCGGTCAGTACCGCGGCACGCAACAACGACGATGGCGCCGGCACCTCCCCGAGTACGGGGGCACCTGCGGTTTCCCCGTCGATCTCGGCGGTCCACGGCTCCGATCCAAGGGCCAGCAGCCGGTGGCCGTTGAGGCCCTGGCTTTCAAGAAAGAGCGTGTCCACCTGTGCCTGTTGCAGCGCGTGCACCACAGAACCGATGCCCTCGGTTGACTCAGGGTTGGCGCGTCCCTTCTGGTTGTTCAGCCGTTCCAGCAGCTGCGCCTGCCGGCGCGCAATGCATTCCGCTACCCGTTTGTTGATCTCCTGTGCATACGCTTCCTTGTCCGCTCCCTCGGTACGGCTGTGGCTTTCGACGACGGTGAGGATGTCCTTGGACTGCTCGCTGAGCTGTTCGGCCACGAGGTTGCGGGCACGGATGTCCCCTGCGACAACCAGAAGCCGGGCGCGGCAGCTGCGGACAACCTTGTCGATTTCCCCGGCGATGTCAGCAGCATTTGCCTTCCAGATGTTCTCGGTGCGGTGCTGGTAGCGGCCCTGCGACCAGCCGCCGCTGGGAACCTTTTTGAGGTTCTCCGTGTCTCCCTCGATGTGGGTCATGCTGTCATCCTGCAGTCCGTTTGCGCGGCGCAGGTGGATCTCACCGCCGTCGCGCCCCACTTCAGCCACAACGTAGGCGAAGTCGTCCGGACGGTGCCACAGCAGCGGGCACAGGTTCGGCACCTCGTTGACCGACGTAAACTCCGGCAGGGCGAGAGGCCCGGGCAGGAACTCATCCAGTTCCACCGAACCGTTCGCCACCACGATCAGCCGCGCCACGGGATCCGGCAGGCCCTTCGCGGATCGGCGGAGCGCCTCCGCGACGGCCTTGCGATCATCCTTGGTGGCCCCTGCCTCCTCAAGTGCCGAGGCGATGTTCTCGGGCCGGACGTCGTCGGCATGAAGCGAATCGACATTCCCGGTGCTCGCATCCGTGTAGATGGTTACCCAAGGCCCGGGCTTCCGATAGACATCTGCAAGCGTGTGCAGGGTATTGGTCACTGCGCCTCCTCATCAGCGTTGCGGTCATCATCCTGCGAGACATAGACGGGCTGATCGTCCGCCTCGGTGCTGTCGCTGTCATCCACGGTTTCGGTTTCCCGCCAGTCCTCTGCCCTGGTTGGGTGGTTGCCCTGCACCAAACCCTGGGTTTCGTGCTTCATCTGGTCGTCCACCTGCGGACCGTGGGTTGTGTTTCCCCGCTCTGCCATGACGTACCTCTCTCCTGTTATTTCTCCTGCTATTCCTGCTCTTCGGTTTCGTCTGACTTGGATTGCTAAGGCTACTGCCGGTTTATCATCCTCTAAGCTCGAATGAAAGACCCCCTCACGACCGGCGCCCACGATGAAGCAAGCTCACGAGGAACCACACAGATACGCCGACCGCGCGGATGCGGGCCGGCAACTCGCGATCGCGGTGCACCCAATCGCGGCACAGCTGAACCCTGTTGTTCTGGCGCTTCCACGCGGCGGTGTCCCGGTGGCCGTGTGTGTGGCAGAGGCGCTTGGGGCGCCCCTCGACGTCGTGATGGTGCGCAAGGTGGGCGTCCCTGAATTTCCTGAACTGGCAATGGGCGCGGTGGCCTCGATTGGCGGCGCCATGGAAACCGTCCGTAATGCGAAGGTTCTGGCCGATGTCAGGAATGCCGACGCGGTATTCGCGCGGGTTGCAGAGCGTGAGCAGGAAGAACTCGTGCGTCGCGAACGGCTGTACCGGGAGGGGCTGGGCCCGTTGGAGGTCAGCGCGGCAACGGTGGTGATCATTGACGACGGCGTTGCCACCGGAGCCACGATGCTCGCCGCGGTTGCGGCGCTCCGGAAAGCCGGAGCCGGCCGGATTATCGCCGCTGCACCCGTCTTCCTTGGCTCCGCTGCGGGAACAATCCAGGCGTCGGTTGACGAGCTGGTGAACCTCTGGTCTGCGCCTGATCTGCCCGCCGTCGGCAGCGCCTACCGCAGCTTCGATCAGGTTCCGGACGCGGAGGTTCGGCGGTTGTTGCGGGACGTGCGCGGGCGTAGTTTGGGAACCATGACCGATTACTCAGATCTCCCCGAGTCCTACCGCGCGTACCTCGCAGGACTCGACGACAGCACGGCCGCTGCGCTCATGCCCGTCCTCAAGCAGTCCGTGGCCGGAGGCGAGCACGGTGTCCTGATCACTACCGACCTCGGCCCTGACACACAGGCCGAGGTCTCCGCTGAAGTGCCGTTCGGCGAGGTACGCGAGACAGTCCGGTAGCCGGTGTTCTCAGCCGACGGCGGGCCCACCTCCAGCACGCTGACCTCCAGCGGACCGCTCACACGGTATCGCCTCGCTCCGAACCCCGGACCGATGAGCCTGGACGGCACCAACTCCTACGTTCTTTCGGCGCCGGATTCGCGAGGGGTGGTCGTGGTCGATCCCGGCCCGCTGGACGAGGCCCACCTTGCCGCGCTGCAGTCCTGCGGGCCGGTGGAGCTGGTGCTCATCACCCACCATCACCGGGATCACACGGAGGCCAGCGCCCGGTTTCATGAGCTGACCGGGGCGCCGGTTCGCGCCTTCGATTCTGCCTACTGTCACGGCGGAAACTCACTGGCTGACGGCGAGGTTCTTTCCGCTGCCGGGGTGCGGATCAACGTCCTCGCGACTCCCGGGCACACCGCGGATTCGGGGTGCTTCCACCTGCCCGACGACGGCCCCAACGGCTCCGTCCTCACGGGAGACACTATCCTCGGCCGCGGTACCACCGTGCTGAGCTACCCCGACGGCACGCTTGGTGACTACCTCCGGTCCCTGGACGTGCTTGAGTCTTTGGGCGCTCCCGCAGTCCTGCCGGCGCACGGACCGACGCTCCCGAACCTCGGAGACGTTGTCCGCGCGTACCGGATGCATCGTTTGGAGCGGCTTGATCAGGTGCGCGCTGCGCTCCTGACCCTTGGCCTCTCAGTTGGGAGTGCCGACGTCGGCTCCGTCACCGACCGGGTGTACGCCGAGGTTGACCCTTCGGTGCGCCGCGCAGCGGAGCAGTCGGTTGCTGCGCAGCTGCACTACCTGCGTGAGGAGCGTTCCTCCTGACCTGGCGGAACGACGAGCCTCTCTGTTGGGCATGACTTCTCCTCCTGGCGTGCCGGTGGAAGCGAGCGTATCCCCCGCCGCTCGGACACTCAATGGACCAGAATGTTCCCATGGCCACTCTCTTGCCGCGTGATCCCGCCGTCGTCGCACCCGGTGCCGTGCACGTCCCGGACTGGCTGAGCCTGGACCGACAGCGGGAGCTCGTGACGGCATGCCGCGACTGGGCTGCAGGGCCGGTACCGATGCGGCATACGCGCATGCCCAACGGATCCCGGATGTCGGTTCAGACGGTCTGCCTTGGCTGGCACTGGGTTCCTTACCGGTACACCAAAACAGCCGACGACGTCGGCGGCGGCCCTGTTGCTCCGTTTCCTTCCTGGTTGGCTGGGTTGGGGCGGGACGCCGTCGAAGCGGCGTACGGTTCCCGCGATGATGCCTACAACCCCGACGCCGCCCTGATCAACTTCTACGATTCCGCGGCGAAAATGGGCATGCACCAGGACAAGGAGGAGAAGTCCCTTAATCCTGTGGTCTCACTGAGCATCGGGGACAGCTGTGTCTTCCGGTTCGGTAACACCGAGAACCGGAACAAGCCGTGGACCGACGTGCGGCTGGAGTCGGGTGACCTGTTTGTGTTTGGCGGCGAGTCGCGGCTGGCGTACCACGGCGTGATGAAGACGTTTCCGGGAACGGCCGACCCGATACTGGGTCTCGACGGCCGGCTGAACATCACGCTGCGGGTGACGGGGCTGGTCCCGTGACACTGGCGGTTCTATGACACTGCTCGCGACGTTGCTGCTGGTTACCCCCACCGGCTGAGCTGACCGGAGCTGAACGCAAAAGTGCCGGGGAACTGCAGAAACGTGGGGACGACCCTACGTTTCTGCACCTTCCCGGCACTTTTGCACCGGTTGAGCGGCTGAAGGGCTGGAGCGACTGGAGCGGCTGGAGGGACTAGGACTGACCAGTTTGGGCAAGCAAGCCGCGCAGGAACGCCGCCTGGCCCGCGTGCTGCAGGCAGTCCTCGATGACGCTGACCAGCCGCACTCGAAGGGTGACCGGTGGGTCCCACGAAGTGTCGATGATGCGGTCGAGATCCGTCTCGCTCAATCCCTCGACGAACTTCATGCTGCGAACGTGTACCGCCCGGTGGTACTCGACGAGCAGCTCCGCGGAGTCAACACGGACCTTGTCCACGTCATCGGACGTGTGCCCGTAGCCGGTGTCCTCCCGCGGCAGGTTGAGACCGAACTTCTCCGCCCAGCCGTCGGCGAGCCACAATTCGTCGCGATCAGCGGCGTCGGCCAGGTGGTTGTCCTGCACCCGGGTGAGGTGCCAGATCAGCCAGGCGACGCTGTTCCCGGGCGAGCCCGAGCTGTCGCCAAGCGTTGGCCGGTAGGCCAGTTGTCCGGCGTCGAGCCCGTCCACCGCCCGGGACACCGCGTCAGGGATTCGCCCGAAGGCCTCAACCAGCACGTCGCTTCCACTCATACGCCCAGCCTAGTGACACACAGAAGCGCCGGAAAGGTGCAGGAACGTGGTGACGACACCACGATCCTGCACGTTACCGGCGCTTTTGCCCCATTGAGGCCGACAACCCGCCCCAGCGAGGCCGTTCAGTCTAGAGGTAGGGCTCCACCAGGGACTCGTACCGGGCCTTCACCGTCGCCAGCACTGAAGCGGCCGGCGCATCCCAGATCTCCCGGTTGAAGATCTCCACCTCAACAGGCCCTGCATACCCGGTCGCGGCAACCCAGCGGGTGATCGTCTCGAAGTCGATGTAGCCGTCCCCCATGTACCCGCGGGAAAGCAGCGCATCAGCTGCGATGGGCAGGTTCCAGTCGCACACCTGGTACGACGCAAGACGTCCCTCGGCCCCGGCACGCTGGATCGAGGACTCGAGCGCCGGATCCCACCACACATGGAAAGTATCCACGACCACGCCGACAGTCTCCGCCGGGAACGGGGCTGCCAGATCCAGCGCCTGGCCTAACGTCGAGAGCACCGCGCGGTCCGCCGCATACATCGGGTGCAGCGGCTCGAGAACCAGGCGGACGTCATGCTCCTGGGCCACCGGGACCAGCTCGGCGATGCGGTCGGCAACCCGCCGGCGTGCGGCGGCCACGTCCTTTGCGCCGGGCGCCGAAGGGTCGACGGCAGTGCCGCCGGCGAGCGAACCGGCAGCGGGCAGTCCACCCACCACCATGATCAGCTCACGGGTGCCCAGCGTTGCCGCTTCGACGATCGCCTGCGTGTTGTCGGCAAGGGCAGCTGCCTGGCCCGCTTCATCCGCGGCGGTCAGGAACCCGCCGCGGCACAGGCTTGAGACGGACAGTCCGGCTTCGGAAACGAGCCGCGCGGCCTTGTCCACCCCGGCTTCCGCCACGCGGTCCCGCCACAGCCCGATGTGCGTCAGCCCGGCGTCGGCGGACAACGCAACCGCCTCCGCCAGGGTGATGTTCTTCGTGGTCGCCGTGTTCAGCGAGAGGCGGCTCATGCGCCCACCCCATAGCTCGCGAGCAGCCACTCGAAGCGGTGCGCGGCGACGTCCGGATCAGCGAGCAGCCCGGCCTTGTCGGCAAGGCGAAAGGTTTCGGCTAGATGGAGCGCTGAGCGCCCGGAGTGCAGGCCGCCGACCATCTGGAATCCGGGCTGATGCCCATTGACCCAGGACAGGAACGCGACACCGGTCTTGTAGTAGAACGTCGGCGAACTGAAGATCTGCTTGCCGAGTTCCCGGGTCGAGTCCAGGATTGCGCGCCCACGGTCCGCATCGCCGTCGTCGTACGCCTGCAGGGCTGCCGACGCGGCAGGGTAGATCGCCGCGAAGATGCCCAGCAGCGCATCCGAGTAATGCGTGCCGTCGCCGTGGATGAGCTCGGGGTAGTTGAAGTCGTCGCCCGTGTAGAGCCGCACGCTCGCCGGAAGGGCCGCGCGCAGGGCGGTCTCGTGGGCGGCATCGAGCAGGGACACCTTGACGCCGTCCACCTTCTCGGGCTGCGCGCGGATGAGGTCCAGGAAGATCTCGGTCGCAGCGGAAACGTCGTTGCTGCCCCAGTAGCCGTCCAGCGCCGGATCGAACATGGTGCCGAGCCAGTGCAGGATGACCGGCTCATCGGCCTCGGCCAGCAGGATCCCGTAAACGTACTGGTAATCCGCCGGGCTCTGCGCCACAGCGGCGAGCGCACGCGAGGCCATGAGGATGACCTTCGCGCCGGCGTCGGACACCACCTTGATCTGCTCGCGGTAGGCCTCGACGACGGCGTTCAGCCCGGCCCGCCCCGACGGCAGGTCCGCGATGGACAGCTGATCGGTGCCGGCACCGCAGGCAAGCAGGTCCCGGACGGTCTTGCCGCGCGTAGCGTCCGCATTCGAACCGACGACGCCGGCAGCCTCCGCACCGGAGCGGCGGATCAGTTCCTGCGTGGCCGCCCAGTCGAGGCCCATGCCCCGCTGCGCGGTGTCCATGGCGTCGGCGACGCCGAGCCCATAGGACCAGAGTTCCCGGCGGTAGGCGAGCGTGGTGTCCCAGTCGAGGACCGCGGGCGCACCGGGAGTGTTGTCCGCGGTGACCTCAGGGATGACGTGTGCAGCCGCGTACGCGTGCCGGGCGGTGAGCGGCGCCGCTGGCTTGGCCCATTCCCGCGCGGGAGCGAGTTCGTAGCGCTCCAGCGAACCGGCCGCAGTGGGGAGGTAGAGCGAGGTCATAGCGTGATCTCCGGGATGTCAAGAGTACGGCGCTCAGCGGAGGACTGCAGGCCAAGCTCGGCGAGCTGGACGCCGCGGGCTGCGGACAGCAAACCGAAGCGGTGCTCGCGGCCGGCGGAGACGTCGCGGAGGAACTCTTCCCACTGCAGCTTGAAGCCGTTATCCAGCTCGGCGTTCGCGGGTACTTCCTGCCACTGGTCGCGGAAGGACTCCGTGACGGGAAGATCCGGGTTCCACACCGGCTTGGGGGTGTGGGCCCGCTGCTGGGCAACGCACTTGTTGAGCCCGGCAACCGCTGAACCGTGGGTTCCGTCGATCTGGAACTCAACCAGTTCGTCCCGGTAGACGCGGACAGCCCAGGAGGAGTTGATCTGCGCCAGCACAGGCTCCCCCGCAGGTGTCTCCAGTTCGAAGATTCCGTACGCGGCGTCGTCGGCGGTTGCCTTGTATTCCTTGCCCTGCTCATCCCAGCGGGCGGGGATGTGGGTGACGGTGTTGGCGTTGACGGTCTTGACCTTGCCGATGATGCCCTCGAGCACGTAGTTCCAGTGGCAGAACATGTCCGTGGTCATGCCGCCGCCGTCTTCCTTGCGGTAGTTCCACGAGGGGCGCTGGGCCGCCTGGTGGTCACCCTCGAAGACCCAGTAGCCGAACTCGCCGCGCAGGGACAGGATACGGCCGAAGAAGCCTTCATCCACCAGGCGGCGCAGCTTCACCAGGCCGGGCAGGTACAGCTTGTCGTGGACAACGCCGGCGGTAACCCCGGCTTCCTGGGCGATCTGCGCCAGCTCTACGGCCTCGGCGAGGGTCTCGGCCGTGGGCTTCTCGGTGTAGATGTGCTTGCCGGCAGCCATGGCCTTCTTGAGGGTCGCGGCGCGCAGCGAGGTCATGGAGGCATCGAAGACGACGTCGACGGTGGGGTCCGCAATGATCCCGTCCA
Source organism: Arthrobacter sp. KKT183 (assembly GCF_055657625.1). Classification (NCBI taxonomy): domain Bacteria; kingdom Bacillati; phylum Actinomycetota; class Actinomycetes; order Micrococcales; family Micrococcaceae; genus Arthrobacter; species Arthrobacter sp. KKT183. Next base: position 3,209,045 of record NZ_CM145770.1, read on the forward strand.
GGTCCGTGGTCCAGTGCTCAACCTTGTGCTGCTGGGCCAGGTCGCGGATCTTCGCTTCGTTGCGTCCTACGAGGATGGGCTCAACCTGCACCCTTGACCCGTCCGCAAGGGTGACGCCACCCTGTTCGCGGATGGGCAGGATCGAGCGCAGCAGGTGCTGCCGGTACCCCATCCGGCCGGTGATGCCATTCATCGCGATGCGGATGGTCTTGGTCTCAGTCACGTTGTACTCCCGAAGAGGAAAGAATGTTGGTGGAAAGCGCTTTCCAATATAGGGTAGTGATCGAGACCACGTCAACCCCTCCCCGCTGAGTGAGCTTCCGACCGCACCGAAGGTCGCTTGCCGCACACCCAGCGGGAGCATGTACTACGCGAAGGAGCCCGGTGGCCGCTGTAACCCTGTCCGGTGTGGCCAGCCATGCCGGAGTTTCCCTGGCCACGGCATCCCGCGTGCTGAACGGCTCCTCCCGGCGCCCGGCGGAAGAAATCGCCGAACGCGTCCGCGCCGCGGCGCTCGAACTCGGGTACGTGCCCAACGCGCAGGCGCAGGCCCTCGCCCGCTCCTCCACCGGCCTGGTCGGCCTCGTTGTGCACGACATCTCGGACCCCTACTTCTCCTCCATTGCGCGCGGCGTCCAGCACGCGGCGCGGCACTATCGGCGCCAGGTCCTGCTGGCCAGCACCGATCCTTCGGAAAGCGCGGAGCACGACGCCGTCGCCGCCTTCGCCTCCCATCGCACCGACGCCATCATCCTGGCCGGCTCCCGCCGGGCACAGGCAGATCCCGAGCTTGAGCACGAGCTGGCCCGGTACCAGCAGAACGGCGGGCGCGTCGTGACCATCGGCGGCTCCCCCGGCTCCGGACTGACCGTACCGGTGGGCAATGCCGACGGCGCGGCGGACCTCGTAGCTTCACTCGTCTCGCTCGGAGTTACGCGGTTCGCCATCCTGGCCGGGCCCACCGAACTGAATACCGCACGGGACCGCGTCTCCGGCTTCACCCGCGCACTGAAGGCAGCGGGGCTGGAGCCTGCCGCCGTCGTCGTCAGTGGGTTCGACCGTGAGGGCGGCTTCGACGCCGCGCAACGCTGCTGGGACGAGCTCAAGGGGGAACGAGGCGTTTGCCTGCTGGCGGTGAATGACGTGATGGCAATCGGCGCGATCGCCGGCCTGCGCGCCCTGGGCGTTTCGGTCCCCGCGGATGCCCTGGTGACCGGCTTCGATGACATCCCTACCCTGCGCGACTACTTCCCCGCGTTGACCACCGTGCACCTACCTCTCGAGCAGCTGGGTGAAGAGGCGGCGAACCTTGCACTGGATCCTGACAAGGCGCCTCCGGCACCGATCCCCGGAGAAGTCATCATCCGCGAATCCGCAGGAGCTTAGCCCGGCGCCATGAGAATCCTGATAGCACCGGACAAATTCAAGGGCACGCTGACCGGAGCCGAAGCCGCCGAAGCGATGGCCGCCGGCGTCCGCCGCGTACTGCCGGATGCGCACCTCACCCTGCAGCCCATCGCGGACGGCGGTGAGGGAACCCTCGAGGCCGTCCTCGCTGCCGGAGGCGACAGGCGGCAGACCAGGGTCCGCGGACCGCTGACCGGCTGGGTGGACGCCCCCTGGGCGCTCACCGGTTTTACGGCCGTCATCGAGACGGCCCGTGCAAGTGGGCTCGAGTTCATCACGCCTAGCGGAGCCACGGCCGGTTCGGCCCACTGCTACGGCAGCGGTGAGCTGCTGGCTGCTGCTCTCGATGCCGGCGCCACGGAGATTGTGCTGGGCGTGGGCGGGTCGGCGATGACCGACGGCGGCTCGGGCGCCCTGCGTGCCCTGGGCGCCAAGATCCTTGACGACGACGGCGGGGAACTTCCCCTGGGCGGGCTGGCTCTGGCACGCGCGGCGGCCCTGGACCTCTCCGGCCTGGATCCCCGTCTTCACCGTGTCCGGCTGCGGATCGCCGTCGACGTACAGAATCCGCTCTTCGGCCCCGACGGTGCTGCGCACGTGTTCGGCGGGCAAAAAGGTGCCGACGCCGGCCTCCGCACGGAGCTCGACGCCGCACTGACCCGATGGGCACACCTTCTGGAAAACACCACGGGGGTGGACGTTCAGCAGCCCGGCGCAGGAGCCGCCGGTGGGTTCCCTGCCGCCTTCCTGGCCTGCACAAAAGCCTCGCTGGAGCCTGGCTTTGAGCTGGTTGCCGGCCTCACCGGGCTGGACGAAAAGCTCGCTCACGCTGATGTCGTGCTCACCGGTGAAGGTTCACTCGACGCGCAATCGCAATTCGGAAAGGCTCCGCTCGGGTTGGCGGACCGCGCACGGGATCTCGGCCTGCCGGTGCTTGCTGTTGCCGGGCGCATCACGCTGTCCGACGCCGATCTGGCAGCCCACGGAGTAGTGCAGGCTCGTAGTTTGGCGGACGCCGCTCCTTCAATTGCGGCCGCCATGGACGGTGCAGCAGGGTACGCGGCTGACGCTTCCGAAGCTGTCCTGAGGGCACTCCTCTCAAATTCCTGAGGCTTGACAGCTACCTTTCCCGCCCTGCACGGTTGATTCCACAGCAATCATAAGTAAGCTGATGATTAGATGGATAAATGAATCGACAGGGAAGGTGACAGCGCATGCCCGATCTTTCAGCCTGGTCGACAGGCCGGCTTCTCACGACAGCAGCGCGGCTCGTTGAGCAATCGTGGAACCAACGCCTGGCTGAACTGGACGTCACCCACGCCGGGTTCACTGCCCTGGCCGTACTGGCGGGTTACGGGCCGCTCCGGCAGGCGCAGCTCGCCGAACTGGTGCATGTGCAGGCTCAGACAATTGGAAAGACCCTCAATCGGCTTGAGGCCAAGGGGCATATTGAACGTACCCGCGGGGATGACGATCGTCGCAGCCAGACAGTCCGCATCACCGAGAAAGGCCTCGCGACGCTGGAGAAGGGCCGCAACATCGAGCGCACGCTGGTATCGGATGAGGCACTGTTGTCTCCCGAGCTACGCTCGCACCTGCAAGCCGCAATTGAGGAACTGGCGGAACCGCAGCGTCAGGTCCGCGGGCGGAGTGGACTCCACGCAGTGGAAGATCAGTAGCGGAAGACCAGGGATCAGGACCCGGAGAACCCGGCCTCTTTATAGAAGCCCTCGATATGGTTCGCCACCATCTCCGCAGCGAGTGCGCCGTCGTCGTTCCTGATTGCATTGTGGATGTCGCGATGCTCGGCGCGGAGGCGGGCGGAGGTCGCCGCCCAATCAGGCAGGGTGCGCGTGAGGCGGAGCGTGTAGCCCTCAATGGATTCCCTGAGCGAAGACATCATGGCGCCAATCAGCACGTTGCCGGCCGCGTCAGCCAGAGCAACGTGAAAAAGCGCATCGAGCCGCAGGAATTCCTTCTCGTCCGGAGCTGAAGACTCCATCGCCTCGAGGAGCGCCGCGGCATTCTCCATTGCGGGCGCTGCGGGCCTGGCATGGGCTGCCGCCCAGGTTTCCAGAAGCAGGCGCGTCTGGACGATGTCCTCGATCGGCAGGTGCGAGGTCGCCATGTGCAGGCGAAGTGCTGCGCCCAGTGCGGCACCGGGATTGGCAGTGATCACCGTGCCGGCACCCGGCCCGGATCCGACGCCGGCCCGGACAATCCCCATTGCCTCCAGCACCCGTATCCCCTCGCGGGCCGACGCCCTCGAGATACCCAACTGTTCCGCCACCATGCGCTCACCGGGCAGCCGGTCCCCAACGGCAAGGCGCCCGGCCGCAAGCTGTTCCTCAAGCCATGACTGAACAAGCTGGTGGGTGCGCATCAAATAAGGCTACCTTGCGTGGTCAGACCACATCGAGCTAGTGTGGTCGGACCACACGCCGACCCGAAGGTTTCCCATGTCCTACACGCCCGAAGCGCTGAAGCGCCGGATCCCCAAAGTTGCTGACCTGGCCCCTCTGATGCAGTTCAAGAAGCCGGAGTTCAGCCAAAGTGCCCGGTTGGGGCGTGCAAACACGATCGGCGATCTTCGCACCATCGCCAAGCGTCGCACTCCCACTGCTCCCTTCGATTACACCGACGGCGCGGCGGAAGCGGAGATCACCCTGCGGCGGGCGCGCGAAGCTTTCCTTGACCTCGAGTTCCGCCCCGGGATCCTGCGGAACGTCGAGAAGGTCGACACTTCAGTTTCGGTCCTGGGCAAGGAGTCTGCCCTGCCGTTCGGCATCGCACCCACCGGCTTCACCCGCATGATGCAGTCGGAGGGAGAATACGCAGGCTCCCAGGCAGCCGAAGCCGCCGGAATCCCCTACACCCTTTCCACCATGGGAACTGCATCCATCGAGGACGTAGCGCGGGCAGCGCCGTCGGGGCGCAACTGGTTCCAGCTGTACCTCTGGACGGATCGCGAGCGCTCCATGGAGCTCATCGAACGTGCAGCAGCGGCGGGCAATGACACGCTGATGGTCACCGTTGATACTGCGGTGGCCGGCGCCCGCCTGCGTGATGTGCGCAATGGCATGACCATCCCGCCGGCACTCACCGTAAAGACGGTCATCGACGCGTCCTATCGGCCGGCCTGGTGGTTCAATTTCCTGACACACGAGCCACTCGCGTTCGCCTCACTCAACCGCTACTCGGGCACCGTCGCTGACCTGATCAACTCCATGTTCGATCCCACTTTGACCTTTGATGACCTCGACTGGCTGCGTGAGGTGTGGAAGGGCAACCTCGTGGTCAAGGGCATTCAAACGCTCGACGACGCCAAGAAGGTGGTGGACCACGGTGCGGACGGGATTGTGCTCTCCAATCACGGCGGCCGACAGCTGGACCGCGCCCCTATCCCCCTGCGGCTGCTTCCGGACGTCGCCGCCGAACTGAAAGGCAAGACGTCCATCATGCTCGATACCGGCATCATGAGCGGCGGCGACATCGTTGCCGCCCTCGCCCTTGGTGCGGACTTCACCCTGATCGGCAGGGCATACCTGTATGGGCTCATGGCCGGAGGACGGGCAGGCGTAGACCGCACCATCACTATCCTGGCAAAGGAAATCACGCGCACCATGCAGCTGCTCGGGGTAACACGAGTAGAGGATCTAACACCGGATCATGTTCGGTTCCTTTAACAGTTTTTGTCGCCTAGTTGCTGCCTAAATCTCCTTGGAAGGGCAACTAGGCGACAAATACTTTCCCGGGGCTTACTATCATGAGAGGAACTCGCGGGGCGCGGGATCCGCGAGACCTGGGGGTCACATAAAATGAAGCGACGGCGGGTGCATTATCCGTTGAAATACAGGCGTGCCCGTACGGTGATTTACGCCGTCGTGATCTTCTGGCTGTGGACGTGGCTTGGCAGCGCGGCGTTCATCGCCAGCCTGTTCAACTCCCCCATCCACGCCATCATCGCCATGTACGCGCTCTTCACTTTCATCCTGCTCTCTCTTCCAGTTTTCCTGCTGGCTCTTGCCCAGATGGCCTTGAACCGCCCGGTTGTTTCGGCGGAGGCCGCAGTCGTTGTCCGGCTGGATCCGCGTCTGGCGGGCCACTCGGAGCGTACGCACACTGCCCGCACCGCTTCCTGATTTCATTTGCTTTTTGCCTAATAATTAGGCTAGGCAATTATGAATTGCCGAGCATTTCTCGCTCACTATTCCTCTTGCGGATATCCTGCGGGAAAACTGAGCTTCCTTGGACAATCCTTTGCGAATTCCCGGCGATTTACCGGAGATAGCTAAACCTATACTTGGTGCGGGGCTTTTAGGGCTGATGGTCTCGAAACAGCCCGGGCGCCGTCGTAGGGGGACACGGCGGCGCCAGCCCCACCCCACACTCGTACCACCAAGGACTTCCATGCTTTCACTTCAGCGTTCTACAGCTGCGCTCACCGGCGTTTTGCTCCTGGCCGCAAGCCTTTCGGCCGGGGTACATCCGGCAGTGGCACAATCCGTCCAGCCCTCGCCGATTGCAACACAGGAGCCGGCTGTAACCTCACCTGTCGCAACCCAGGGGCCGGTGCAGAGCCCGGAGCCCCAGGATGTTTCACCCGCCGAATCCACGACCGGCGAGGTGGTGCCCGTTGAGGCGGTGCCGGCTGAGGTCGCGACTGTGGAGGAAGCGCCGGCCGAGGCCGCGGACATTCATGAGCTCTTCCCGGACGGGTTCCCGGCCCATCCCGACCACACTTTCGAGGGCCCGTTAGCAAAGGATGGTCGCTCGTTCACTTCCACGACTGAAGGGGCCGCCATGTCACCCCTCGGTGCGGGCGGAACGCTCTCGCGCGCAGGTGACATCAAGGTGCGGTTGGTGACAGTCGACCTGGCAGACAGCACCGCGACAGTTCCGCGCGCCACGGCTGAGAACTCGATCGCGGTCTCGAGCACCTACTGGAGGAGCATGTCGAACGGCCGGCTCTCCATGTCGGTCGCCTCACGGGTGTGGGACCATAAATCGGCCGCCAAGTCCACCGATTCCTATGACCAGATCATGAATAAGGTGACATCGGAGCTTCGCTGGTCCTACAGCCCATACACGGCGCTGGTGGTCTTCATTCCAACGCCTTTGAAGGAGGGCTACCTCGGTTACGGCTGGAGCAGCAACGGAACCAGTGGTCGCATTCTGATGCCGCAGGTCAGCAACTTCACCACGAACGTCGTCACGCACGAGTTTGGGCACGTACTTGGCCTCATGCACTCCGACTCGCTGCAGTGCACGAGCGGCCAACCGGACACTGCAAGCTTCAGCTCGGGGTGCTCGATCCGGAGCTACGGCGACACGTCCGATCTCATGGGCATCTCCCGTTGGTTCGAAACTCCCGCTATCAGCTCAAGCTTCTGGGACTACGGTGGATTCGGACGCGGGGACGAAATCCGAAACACCGGCGTGGCCTCCGGGAGCAAGACCTACACCCTTTACCCCTGGGCCGGTTCGGCCTCCAACCGGGCCGTCAAGTTCACGGATCCGAGGAGTGGCGAAACCTATTACCTCGAACTGCGCACCCCGGTCGGTTTTGACGCAGGAACCGCCACGCTGGGCAACCGTGGCGTCAAAATTGTTCAGAGCGGCGGGCTCACCGAAGCTTCGTCGCTGCTCCTGATGCCCTCAAGCAAGCCGTACTCGGGTTACTACGCAGAGAACACCGCGTGGCAAGCCGGCAGCACCTTCATGACGCACGCCGGAACCGCTGTGCGCATCAACTCCGTCTCCAACACTTCGGCTTCGGTCACCATCGACACCAACCCCTTCCCTGCAGCCACCATCCCCTCCGCAACCTCGGGTGGCCGCACGGACATGAACCGGGACGGCAATCCGGACATCGTTGCGCGCGACTCCTCTGGCCGGCTGTGGATGTACCCGAGCACCGCCAGCGGCACCTTCGGTCGGAAGATGCAGATCGGCTCCGGCTGGAACATCATGAACATGATCCTCCTGCCGGGCGACTTCAGCGGTGACGGCATCGCCGATGTCCTGGCGCGCGACAAAGGGGGCCTGCTCTGGCTCTACGCAGGCACCGGTACCGGCGGAGTCAAGGCGGGAGTGCAGGTCGGAAGCGGCTGGGGAGGCATGACTGCGCTGGTCACACCTGGGGACTTCAGCGGTGACGGATTCCCTGACCTGCTCGCCCGTTCCGGCGACGGCGGGCTTCATCTCTACCCCGGAAACGGCAGGGGCGGATGGGGCAGCAAGGCGAAGATAGGTCACGGCTGGAGCGGCATGACGGCACTCCTGAGCACCGGTGACTTCAATGGTGACGGTAAGTCAGACCTCTTCGCCCGCGACTCAAGTGGTGCTCTGTACCTGTACCCGGGAAACGGTAGAGGCGGGTTCCTTCCGAAGTCACAGCCCGGACGCGGCTGGAACGGCATGACGGCGTTCGCCGGACCCGGACCATGGGGGTCGGATTCCAACGCTGACCTGCTTGCCCGCAACGGCAATGGCGACCTTTTCCTTTACAGCGGAACCGGGTCCGGATCCTTCACCGGCGGTCAGAAGATCGGTCAGGGCTGGAACGGAATGTACATCGCGGAGTAAGCAGACCGCATTACGGTGAAACGCCGCCGGTGTCGCTTTGACAGCGATACCGGCGGCTTTTGCGTTGAGCCCTACTGCCGGCCATCCGGAAGGTCAGCCGGGTCCGGCAGTTCCGGCTCCGTGCGGAAGTTGATGAGCTTATGTGTCCCGTCGCAATATGGCTTGATTGTCGAGGCTCCGCAGCGGCACAGCGCCACAGTCTTACGACGACGAGGCACCGGTTCGCCCGTGGGAGTGACGATGGGCACCTCTCCCCTTACGAGCAGAGGCCCGTCGGGGCAGGCAACAATACTGACGTCGTCGTTCCGTGATGATCCCGGTGATGCGGATGATCCAGTCATGAGTCTCCCTGGTTGCGCTTGTAGCCCTAGCCGACTCCCGCTCAGAATACTAAGCTGGCTGTCCACACAGGTCCCTGCGAGCTTGGCGGTTTGAACGGGAGTTTTCGTTGCGGTCTTGTGATCATATGCTAAGCATGCTTATTGTGTAGATGCGATGGCTTACCTTCCAGAAGTCCTCCACATCAATAAAGGAGTCATTATGAGCACACAGAACTGGTCAGAAGACCCGCTGGTTACTTCAACGCCGGGCGCGCAGAACACCTCGTCCTCCGGACAGTCCACTAAGTCTGCTGCAAAGGATGAAGCCAAGGATGTAGGGCGGCAGGGCGCAGACGCAGCCAAGGGCGTCGCACAGACCGCGGGGTCAGAAGCGAAGAACGTGGCACACGAGGCCGGCGCCCAGGCCAGGAACCTTGTCGGCGAGCTTGGCTCCGACCTGAAGAGCCAGGCCGGAACCCAGCAGCAGCGCGTCACCGACGGTCTGCGCTCCCTCAGCGATGAGCTGAATTCCATGGCGCAGAACTCCGAGAGCGGCACCGCCCAACATCTCGTTCAGCAGGCAGCCCAGCGAACCGGGAGCGCTGCTTCATGGCTTGAGGGACGTGATCCGGGATCACTGCTTGACGAAGTTACCGGCTTTGCCCGCCGTCGGCCCGGTGCGTTCCTGATGGTCGCAGCCGGAGCAGGCCTCCTCGCGGGACGCCTCGCACGCGGCCTTCAGGGCGGATCCGATTCGAGCGGCTCACCCTCGACCGGCAGCCCCGCCGGATCGGCAACAGGCGGCCAGCACGTCGCTACCTACCCGCCGGTGCCTGACGAGTACGGAACCGACCAGCCGGCCTATGGCGCCGGCATCGACACACCGCCGGTGGCCCAGCCAACCACCACGCCTACCGTCACCCCAACCACTCCGCTTAGCCAGCCCGGAGTAACCGGCACTGAATCAGGGAGGGACTTCCGCTAATGACCGAGCCACACCTCCACGGATCACATGCGGCGCAACCGCCGCCGCCGAGCCCGGACAATGACCAGGGTTCGAATGCCTCTTTGGGGCAGCTGCTCAGTGACGTCACCAGTGACCTGTCGACGCTGATGCGCCAGGAACTCGAGCTCGCGAAAGCTGAACTGCGTGAGTCAGGAACGCGCGCGGGCAAGGGCGCTGGGATGTTCGGCGGCGCCGCAGTCGCTGGGCACTTCGTGCTTCTTTTTCTTTCCCTCGCTCTGATGTGGGGTCTCGCCGAGTGGATCGAGAGCCTTGGGTGGGCCTCGGTGATTGTTGCCGTGATCTGGGGCATCATCGCTGCAGTCCTCGCCTTGAAGGGGAAGAAGGAAATGAAGTCGATCAAGGGCATGCCGCAGACCGCTGAGACAGCCAAGGAAATTCCGCCTACGTTGAAACCAGGAGAGCACACGCCATGAACCAGACACCTGATGAAATCCGTGCGGACATCGAACGCACCCGCCGCGAACTGGGCACTGATGTTGACGCCGTCGCTGACAAGGTAAGTCCGTCGAACATTGCCCACCGGCAGACCGACAAGGTCAAGAGCGCGCTTGGCAACGTCAAGAACAGCGTGATGGGCTCAGCCCATGATGCCTCGCACTCTGCCAAGGGCAGTGCGCACGGCGCTTCACAGTCAATGAAAGACTCGGCACACCATGCAGGTGACGCACTTCATGACGCACCGCAGCGCGTCACCTCGAAGGCGCAGGGAAACCCTCTCGCCGCGGGCTTGATCGCCTTCGGAGCCGGCCTCCTTGCCTCCTCGCTCATCCCGGCGAGCCAGAAGGAAAAGGAAGCCGCCCAGGCTGTAAAGGAAAAGGCACAGCCTCTCGTCTCCGAAGTGACAGACGCCGCCAAGCAGGTAGCCGAAGACATGAAGGAGCCGGCACAGCAGGCCATGGACTCGGTCAAGCAGACCGCCACGGACTCAGCCAATACAGTCAAGGAAGAAGGCACGAGCGCTGCCTCGGACGTCAAGGACCGGGCTCAGGATGCCAAGTCCAACGTTCAGAGCAGCTCGAACACGCCGTAACTCCTGAAGAACAAACCGCTGGCGCTGTACGGATTCCGTACAGCGCCAGCGGTTTGTCGCCTAGTTCAGCTGTTTTGGCCTGCCTGCTCCACGCCGTTCGGAGGGAAACGGGCGGGAAGCAGATCCTCGATAACCTTCATCAACAGCCGGCGCAGTTCAGGAGACGCACGCTGCAGGTCGAGCGCGAATTCCCGCTCGTGACGCTCCGCCTCGGAGAGCAGCGATCTGCCAGGCTCGGTAAGGCTGACGACGAAGGTTCGGCGATCGCTTTCACTGCTGTGGCGGTAGACCAAACCCTGCTGCTCGAGGCGTGCCAGTGTTCGCCCGACAGTCTGCGCGGTGACATGAAGATGGTCAGCCAGCTCAACCTGAGACAGCGGGCCGTGAGCCTCGACGGTGCGCAGCGTGATGAAGGCGGCATGCGTAATTCCGAGCGCGTGAAGACGCTCGTTCCAGGCATTCTCGGTCAGGCGGGCAGCGGTGGTGAGCATTCGTTCCGTCGTCCAAAGGTCCGTGTCCGGCATCTCCGCCTCTTCTCATCTGGATCCGGATTAAGGGATTCGTAATCAGTGGACCCGTGGATGACTTCTTCCTGCCAGGCCGGTGCAGAATCAACATACCGCGACGGAAAGGGTATGTGGCGGAAGGTGCCCACGACGGGACGAGTGGAGCTTAGGGGAATCGAACCCCTGACCTTTTCATTGCGAACGAAACGCTCTACCAACTGAGCTAAAGCCCCGGAGCAACCAAGATACCTCAGCATGCGGGACAAGAACCAACTGTCAGAGCCCGGCTGTACCCTCGAATCATGCAATCCTCCGCTCCGGAGATCCGGGCCTGGCCGGCGCTATGGTCGCTCGTCATCGGGTTCTTCATGATCCTCGTTGACTCCACCATTGTCTCTGTCGCCACGCCCGCCATCATGGAGGGCCTGCAGGCAGACATAGACAGCGCCATCTGGGTCACGAGCGCCTATCTCCTTGCCTACGCCGTGCCGCTGCTGGTCACGGGACGGTTGGGTGACAGGTTCGGGCCCCGCCGGATCTACCTCGCCGGGCTGGCAGTCTTCACTGCTTCGAGCGCCATGTGCGGTTTCGCCGGGACCATCGAACTACTTATCCTCGCCCGCGTTTTCCAGGGGCTGGGCGCGGCCCTCATGACGCCCCAGACAATGTCCGTCATCACCCGCATCTTTCCTCCGGACCGACGGGGCTCAGCCATGGGTCTCTGGGGCTCCGTGGCGGGCATCGCCACTCTTGCCGGCCCCATTCTGGGCGGTGTCCTTGTTGACACGCTCGGCTGGGAATGGATCTTCTTCGTCAACCTGCCTGTCGGCGTCATCGGATTCTTCCTGGCCTACCGCCTGGTTCCAAACCTGACCACCACAAACCACTCCTTCGACCTCCTCGGCGTGGTTCTCAGTGCAGCAGGAATGTTCTGCTTGGTGTTCGGTCTTCAGGAGGGTCAGACCTACAGCTGGGGTCCTATTGCCGGGCCCATTTCAGTGTGGTCCCTCATCATCACCGGTGCCGTGCTTTTCACTGCCTTCCTGGTGTGGCAGCGCTACAACCGCAAAGAACCGCTGGTGCCGCTGAAGCTTTTCCGTGACCGCAACTTTTCGCTCGCCAATACGGCAATCTCAGCCATGGGTTTCACCATCACAACCATGAGCCTGCCGCTCATGCTCTATGCGCAGAACGTTCGCAACCTCTCACCCACGCAGGCTGCGATGCTGCTGGCCCCCATGGCGATCATCTCCGGTGCGCTGGCTCCTTTCATCGGAAAGCTCGTCCAACGCGGAAACCCCAAGTACATGGCCATTTTCGGCTTCACCGGCATGGCAGTTGCATTGTTCTGGCTCGCGTCACTGCTCACACCGACCACCCCTATCTGGCTGCTGTTGCTGCCTCTCGCGCTGATCGGCCTGGCAAGCGCAGGCATCTGGGCTCCGGTCTCGCTGACAGCCACACGCAATCTCGCGCCGTCGCTCGCCGGCGCCGGATCCGGCGTCTACAACACCACGCGTCAGGTGGGAGCCGTGATTGGAAGTGCGGGCATCGCGGCAATCATGCAGGCACGTCTGGCGGCAAACGGTGCCGTGGGCACACCGGCGCGGTCGGCGGAGTATGCGGCAGCCATGGGTGAGTCGCTGCTTCTGCCTGGAACCGTCGTCGTCATCGGTTTGATCGCAGCGCTCTTCTTCGCCCGTCCGGAACAGAATCATCTATGGAGCGCTGACGTCGAACCGACCATGCAAACTTCCAAACGGGGGTAGTTGCCTTCCGTAACCACCGATAGGCTCAAGGGATGGCAGAAGAATTCGCAACTGAAAATACCACCGTCGAGAAAACGGAGCCCGACGCCGTCAAGGAAGTCAGCGACGACTTCGTGACACGGCAGCACACCGCTGCCTCGGGCCTCGAATACACCACCACCACCGGCCGGCTGGTTCTGCGGCGTGAAGAAACCAAAGACGGCAAATCGGAGGGGTTCAAGCCGAAGGCCGAGATCTTCGTCGTCGCGTACACCAAGGTCAACAGCACTTCTGAGCGGCCGGTCACTTTCGCGTTCAACGGCGGTCCAGGTTCTTCTTCGGTCTGGCTCCATCTCGGACTGCTGGGACCACGCCGTGTGGACTCAGGTGATGTCGGGGCGATGACTCCCCCGCCCTTCGGTCTCGTTGACAACCCCGAGACCCTCCTCGAACACAGCGACCTCGTTCTGATTGACCCGGTGAGCACAGGCTTTTCGCGGGTGATTGAGGGTGAGAAGACCGACGAGTTCCACGCTTTCGTCGAGGACCGCGACCTCGTGGCGGAAGTCATCCGCCTGTGGACTACGCGCAACAATCGATGGCTCTCGCCCAAGTACCTCGTGGGCGAGTCCTACGGAACCCTTCGGGCGGTCGCCGTTGCCGGCCGCCTGTTCGATGCCTATGGCATGGCGGTCAACGGCCTCGGCCTCATTTCCACGGTGCTCAACATGTCAACACTCCGCTTCTTCCCGGGCAGCGACACCCCGTATGCACTCCACCTCCCCACCTACGCGGCGATCGCCCACTATCACGGCCGCCACCCCGGCAGGGAGCTCACCGATGTCGTTCGCGAGGCGGAGGAGTACGCCTCCCGCGATTTCGGCTATGCCCTCAGTCAGGGCGCCCGGCTCACCCAACCCGAGTACGACGACGCCGTCACCCGCCTGAGCGCGCTCACCACCCTCGACGAGGGCTTCATCCGCCGCACGAACCTGCGCTGGGCGTACCACGAATTCGCGGCTGAGCTCCTGCGGGCGGAGGGACTCGCAGTGGGGCGGATCGATGGGCGCTTCACAGCGCCGCCGGCCAACCCGCAGTCCTCCAGCTCCACGGATGATCCGAGCATGCGCGCCATCACAGGGCCGTTTGCGGCGGCGATCAACCACTACGTGCGCGCCGAGCTTGGGTATGAGAATGACCTCCCGTACGAGATCCTTACCGCGCGGGTCCAGCCCTGGAGCTACCGGACCTTCGAAGGCGCACCCGTTGACGTCAGTGACGTGCTTGAGCGGCTCATGGTCCACAATCCGGCGCTGCGGGTACACGTGGATTACGGCTACCAGGACGGCGCCACTCCGCACTTCGCGGCCGAGTACGTCTTCGCCCATATGGCGCTCAATGATGAGGCTCGGGCAAGGATCTCGCACCACTATCACGAGGCCGGTCACATGATGTACCTCAAGCCCGAGTGCAGGCTTGCGCAACTCGAGGCCCTCAGGAATTTCGTCACCGTCGATCCCGCACAGAATTGATCAGTGTGCTTACTATGGAGGTTCATTCCACGAAAGGCGGAACAACATGCTGAAGAAAATCCTTTGGATGCTCGCACCGGTCATTGCATCGAAACTGCTCGGCAAGCGCCAACAGGGCCAAACCAACGCCAAGAACACGCGTGGGAAGAACCGCGGCTACCGGCGGTAGGCGTTCATTCCGTGGCGGGTCAGCGCATGGCGAAATGTGCCCAGACGGCAAGGATCCATGCGCTGCCCGCCGCGCACGCAAGCAGGAGTTCCACCACGATTCCAAGGCCCAGAGCCTTCAAGGCCTCGCCGCTGGAGGTTACAGCCGCCCTGAAATCGCGCAGCCTTGCGGCTTCGCTGAGCAGCAGGCCAACAACGAATCCGACAATCAATCCCACCACCGGGATGACGAACATCGCCGCGACGCCCAGCACCAGCCCTACAGTGATGGACCGCCCCGGAATCTTCCGCTGACGCAGCTTTCGCCCCGTCAATATGGTTCCCGCCAGGAGTCCGGCCAGAGCGAACACCCCGCCCACGGCGAGCGCAGTCCAGCCGGGACCGCTCGTCACGGTGAAAGCCCACACCAACAGCGCACCGATGATGAGAATGCTGCCGGGGAGGATGGGGATGACCACGCCAGCCACTCCGACGGCGATGGCCAACCCGCAGATCACGGTGACAAGAATTTCCCAATCCATACCCCCAAGCATGCCACCGCGCGGAGCGGCGCCCTTGTATGCACAACGTCGTAATACTAAGGTTGCTTATGAAGTCGCCTTAGGGCCCTGACATCAGGAGGCACCATGAGTACACCAGGAACAGGGAACAACGATCGGGACTACCGCCCCAAACATGCGGATGAGTCCGCCCCTCTGGACGCCGGTGATTCCCGGCGCTCCGACGCGCGCACGCCAGAGGCCGAGACCCGGGCGATGGACGTTGACCGCAATAACGACGGCGTTGACGACCGCTCCCAGCGCGATGACCGCTCGAGCCACACAGCGGCCGTACCCGTGTCACACACCAGTGACCGGAAGGACCACGACCGTCGTGGAAGGGACCTCGATCCCGACGCCAATCGGGATTATGACCGCGACCGCGCCGTCACGCCGGTTCCCGTCGGAGCGGAGCGGGATGCGCTTCACCAGCGCGAGAAAGAGACGTTCGGCGGCATGAAGTTCGGCGCCGCCTTCTTCGGCTGGCTGACAGCCACCGGCATGGCTGTCATTCTCACCGCACTGGTAGCGGCTGCAGGCGCGGCGTTCGGCCTGTCGACCAACACCAGCCTGAATGAGGCAACCAACCAGGCATCACAGAGTGCCCAGACGGTCGGAATCACAAGCGCGATCATCCTGCTTGTCATACTGCTCATCGCCTACTACTGCGGCGGATATGTTGCAGGGCGCATGGCCCGGTTCAACGGCGCCAAGCAGGGCATTGCAGTGTGGCTGTGGGCCATCATCATTGCCATCCTCGTTGCCATTCTCGGCCTGATCTTTGGATCGCAGTTCGATGTCCTGGCCAACCTGAACAGCTTCCCCCGTCTGCCCCTGAATGAGGGCACGCTCACCACGGCCGGCATCATCGCCGTCGTTGTGGCGCTGCTTGCAGCGTTGGCCGGTGCGGTGCTGGGTGGCCTGGCCGGTATGCGGTATCACCGCAAGATCGACCGCACGGATTACGACGCCATCGACAACCGGTAGCGCAAGGGCAAGAATTGTGCAGCTCCGGTGGGATCCGACGATGTCGGCCCACCGGAGCTGCACAATTTCTTGGGCGGATTAGCTGATCAGCGCCTGCGTAGAGTTCACCTTCAACATGGCGTTGGCCCAGCGCATCTGCCGCAGCGTCTGGGGATGGCACCGCTTCGTCACGTCGAGGAGATCCGTGTGCTTGATCCCCTGCGCGGCCTGGGCGAGCATCTCCCAGTCCGCTGATACACCGGATGCCTTCATATAGATTTCCCGCAGGTCACGCAGCATCAACAATGCCGGGGCGCTCCGCCGCCCGAGAATATCGCTGCCTGCCTCGCGAACTTTCTCAGCCAGGTTGAACTCCTGCCGCGGTTCGGGATCAAGCTTCTGGCCGTAGTTCCTGCCGATCTCGGCGATCTCCCGGACGTGGTCCTGTGACCACCTCGCGAGGTCCCTGCCCAGGTGGTAGATCTCATGATCCACCTTGTTGCGTTCGGAGACCTGCAGCAGTTCAAGTGCCAGGTCATTCTCCGAGCGATGCAGCTCGTGGAGTACCAGACCGATCTTCATCGTTGCCCTCCCGTACCAGCGCCATTCAGCGTCTCCTGGGCCTCGGCGTTATGCGAGCCCTTCGTTTCCCACCCGATCGGGCGGACGGGAGCAGACGCCGTCGTTGTCGGCGCTGCCGAATGCCCTTTGCCGGATTTGAGCTTCCGGATGGTTGCTGCCGCCGTTTTGAAGATCGGCTGTTTCGACGCCGGATCCCAGTCAGTAATTGTCAGCTCATTTGCCGCCCGGCCGGCCTTGTCCGGCTTATGACCCCCGTCCGTGTCCCAGTAGCCGTAGTGGAACGGCAGGAACAGCACGCCGTCGCGGATGCCGCTGATCCTCACCTTCGCCTCAACAGACCCGCGTGGCGTGGACACACGGGTCTGATCTCCCTCTGAGATACCGAACGCCTTGGCATCGTGGTCTGACATCTCCACCCATACCTCGGGAGCGGCGGCCTGGAGCTGCGGAGCTCGCGCCGTCTTGGTCCGGGTATGGAAGTGGTAGAGGGTTCGGCCGGTAATGAGCTGGAATGGGTACTTCTCGCTTGGGATCTCATGCGGCGGCATGTATTCAGCCGCCTTGATGATCGCCTTGCCCTCAGGATTCATGGCTTTGTACTCGTCGGGTTCAAGCGGCGCACCGGTCACGAGGTCACGCCCGTAACTCTCGCAGTACTCCGGCGAACTCCAGAACTTGCCGTCGGCATAGATTCGTTCGGAACCCTCCGGGTTCTCCTCATTGCAGGGCCACTGGATTCCCGAGCCTCCGCGGAGCTTTTCATAGGTAATGCCGGTGTAGTCGCACGGACGGCCACGCGTGCATTCCTTCCAGGCCTCGAATGCGGATTCCGGGTCATGCCATTTGACCAGCGGCTGGCCGTCCTTGTCGCGGAGGTCCAGCCGGCGCGCGTAGTCGAGAAAGATGTCGAGGTCGGGCTTGGCCTCCCCTGGCGGATCGACGGCCTTCTCAGAGAGGTGCACCGTACGGTCCACATTGGTGAAGGTGCCGGTCTTCTCTCCCCACGTGGCCGCAGGAAGGACAACGTCAGCCAACTGCGCGGTCTCGGACAGGAAGATGTCCTGCACCACCAGGAACAGGCGGTCCTGCGTCAATATTGAACGCACCCGCTGCAGTTCCGGGAGTGACACAGCCGGGTTAGTTCCGCTGACCCAGAGCATGCGGATGGATCCGTCCTCGACGTAGCGCATCATCTGCATTACGTGCGTCGGCGGCGAGTAGTGCGGAATCTGCATGGGTTCCACGTTCCAGACCTTCGCGAGATCCTTCACGTGGGCGTCATTGGACCAGTTGCGGAATGCGGGAAAGTCCCCGTCACCGCCGCACTCGCGGGTGTTCTGAGCGGTTGGCTGGCCGTTCATCTGCAGGATTCCGCAGCCGGGCTTGCCCAGCATTCCACGGATGATGTTGATGTTGTTGACCTGAACGGCTGCGGCCGTGGCCTGGTTGGACTGATAGAAGCCCTGCAACACAGTGGAGAGCAGCCTTTCGGCCTGTCCGATGATCCGTGCAGCTTCCCGGATCTTGTCAGCCGGCACATCACAGATGTGTTCCACAACCTCCGGCGGGTATTCCTTGACCCGCTTCTCGAGTTCGCTGAAGCCGACTGCATGCGCCTCGATGTAGTCGGAATCGATCCAACCGTTCTCGATGATCTCGTGGAGCAGCCCGTTCATGAGGGCCACGTTGGTCCCCGGGCGCGGAGCGAGGTGTACCGTTGCCGCCTTGGCCACCGGGGTCAGGCGGGGATCCACGCAGATGATCTGCGGCGGGTTGGGACCGGCAAGGCGGTCAAGGACCCGCGTCCAGAGCACCGTCTGCGTCTCTGCCATGTTGTGGCCGTAGAGTGCGATCACATCGGCGTGATCAATGTCCGTGTAGGAACCGGGCTGGCCATCACACGCGAACGATTCCTTGAGGGCGGCGGCCGCAGTGGCAGTGCACAGGCGCGTGTTGCCGTCCACGTGGTTGGTGCCGAGTCCGCCATGGGCGACGATGCCGAGGGTGTAGTATTCTTCAGCGAACAGCTGGCCTGTGGTGTAGAAGCCGATTGCGCTGGCTCCCTGCTCGTCGAGCAGGTCCCGGGTTTTCCCCACGATCCTGTCCATCGCGGTGTCCCAGTCCGTCTCGACAAGCTTGCCGCGCTTGCGGATGAGCGGTTTGGTCAGCCGGTCAGGAGACGAGTTGGCCTGCCAGCCATACAGGTCCTTGGGCCCAAGTCGCCCGTGGTTGACACGATCATCAGCCCTCCCGCGAACTCCGGCGATACGGTCATCCTTCACGGCAATGTCGAGTGCATCACCATTGGAGTGAAGAATGGACGCAGTCTGCACCCAGCGATCGACGTTCGCAGCGCTCAGGCCTTCCTCCAAGTGCATGTCCACCCGTACGGGCCACTGCTCACCCGACGCATATGGGGTCCGCGTGCCCCATGGTTCAGCTATGCGGTCCTTCTTGGTCATGCACTCGCCTCCAGTGTCTCGGTGAAGATTGCTGGGCGTGTTGGTTGCCGGACGGAACCAGCGCGCTTATCGATGGGTCCTCTTTGACGGTAGCGAAGCCCGCCGGGCCCCACAAGAGCACGCTGTGGCCCGGCAGCCTTACTTCCGCGTGTCTACGCCTCAGAAAGCGCAGTGAGTTCCCGGCCTTCGCCAGTTTCGATCCGGCGTAGGGAATCCCGCCGGTCAGGCGAAGAAACAGGGCCGCCCAGACGGTCAGCATTCGCTCAGCCATCCACGCCGGTGCCCACAGGGAGGCTGTCGCCGGGAAAACCAGCCTGCCGCCCCGCCGTCGTCGTCCTGTCTCTGCCAAACCGATGACGACGGCGGCAACCGCCGAGACGGCAAGCGCACCATAGCGGCGCACCAGCAGGAACAGCGCGGGAAGCAGGAACAGCTCGAGGAGGAGCCGCGGCGGCTGGGCGAAGTCATCGTAGGCCTGCCGGATCCGTTGCCGGCGGAAATGACGGACGGGAGGCGGGACTCTCCCGACAAACAGGTCATCCGCGCGAATTTCCTTCCCACCGGCGGCCCGCACCGTGCGCAGGAGCTCGAGGTTTTCGAACAGGACGTCGCCGTCATAGCCGTCAGTGGCTTTCAGGGTGGAGCGCCGGACGCCCAGGGTGCCCGGGAAATCGGAGCCCAGGGCGCGGTTGAGCAGCGTTCGCCCGGTATCCCAGCGGGCATGCCACGGAAGGGCGAGGAAGTAGTTTTGGGGACGGACGGCGTCGGCGTCCTCAAGCAACTCCAGCATCCGCCGGAACGCAGGCGGATCGTAGCGGACGTCGTCGTCGGCAATGATGATCCGTTCATAGGAGGCCTCTGCCAGTCCGGTCAGCACCCCCGCCACTTTTCCATTGCGGCAGGTGAACCGGGGCCGGAGGTGGCGAACCGCCGGCGGCAGGGCCGCTGCATGCCGGTGGAACAGTTCAGCCGGCGATCCGTCCACTACGAGCACCTCAGCCTGCTGCGCAACCTCTCCGAGATATACAGCGAGCGCGGCCAGGCCGCAGTCCCCAGTCCACCGCAGGGGCAGGATGTAGGTTGCTGCGGGCAGTGTCATACCGGAACGGGCGCGGTTACCCGGAGGGACGATTCACCTTTCTCCCAGCTGGCGATGATGTGCTTGCCCAGCATGCCGTCGAGGGTGAGGGCAGCCGTTGCTCCGAAGTAGACGTCCTCGAGCAGTTCCGGCTCGGCCTCCACCAATCCGCCCGCGAGGTCCCGCCCAGCGATCTGCTCGTGGACGGCGTCGGCCTCGACGTGTTCGTCGAAGTACCAGGTCACGTCCTCGTCGAATCCGAGCCGCCGGAACCCGTTGCCATACAGGCGGTTGGGCTGGGACGAGGTCATCTCATACGCTGCGAGATGCCCCACAATGGCGCCGCGCAGCCGCCTGTGCAGCCCAAACAGGGACATCATGTTGGAGGATGCGAGGGTCAGGGCCGGCACAGCGTCAACGTAGCGGCCGTAGGTGTCATCAAGTCCCACGCCGCGCATGGTGCGCGCGAAGAGCGCCGAGTGCATGCGGTCCGGCCGCCCGCCGCCGTACTCATCCGCCTGGATTTCCACCATTGCCGCCTTGGCGCGCCCCTTCAGCCGCGGGATGGCCCAGGTGTGCGGATCGCCTTCCTTGAGCTGGTAGACCGATTTGTGGATCAGGAACTCCTGCGCCTGTTCAAGGCTTGCCTTCTTCGCAACGAACCGGGACACGCTCGGTCCAGTATCACCCGCGGTGAGCTCGAACAGAACGGCTGTCACGCCCTCGCTGTCACGCGGCTCCAGCGAGGGAAGCTCCACGGCGGCGCGGAGGGCAGCTTCAAAGTCCCGCTCCATCTCCCGGCGGACCGCAAGAAGGCCGGGTTCCCACTCCCAGTCGGAGTGCGCTCCGTCGATGCCGCCGTAATGCAGCTCATAGAGGCAAAAGAGGGTCAGCTGAAGGTCTTCATCCGCCAGTATTCCGGCAGAACTGGCAAGCCCGGCACGCACTGCCTTGTGAAGGGCTTCGATGCCCTCACCCTCCGGTGCCTGCGGGAGCAACTCCAACAATGCCGCGCTGGCGACCCCGCGTGGTTCAGGACTCTTCATGGCAAACCCCTTTCTACCCGGTGGGCCGACGACGTCGTCCCCATCACCACCATAGTACTAAGCCTGCTGTTCATTTTAAGACGTGCGCACGCGGAACAGCCCGCCACGCAAGGCATGACGGGCTGTTCAACCGAAGGTAGAAACCTACTCCTTGTTCAGCTTGTCCTGCATGCTCCCGGCCATCTTCTCCATGGTGTTCGGCAGTTCAGTCGTTCCGTAGAACCGAGAATCCGGATGGGTGGGCGGCGGCATGGGCGCCGATGTCGTGGGTCCGTCGTGGTACGTGAATTCGCCCTTGCCGTCCGGTGCAGGACCGGACGCCCAGGAACCCTCGGCGGCCGCTTTCCCATCGGAGAAGTTCTGGTACTGGTAGGACACGCTTCGTTCCTCTTTCTTGAGGGGGAAATTGCTCGGCACAGGAAGGTTCTCCGAGCCTTCTTCCTGCAACTCACGAGCCGCTGCGATCCACTGGTTCTGGTGCATGGTGTCACGCGCGAGGAGAAAGGAGAGCATGTCCCGGATGCCGTGGTCGTCGGTCATGTGGTAGAGCCGGGCAACCTGCAGACGGCCCTGCATCTCAGCGTTGGCGTTGGCCGTGAAGTCAGCCAGCAGATTGCCGCTCGCGGTGATGTAGCTGCCGGACCAGGGGTTGCCCATGCTATCCACCGGCCGCGCGCCGGCGCCGGCGACAATCGCCTGTTGCATGTCAGTACCACCGACGACGGCGGCAATCGCCGGATCGGACTGGACGGCGTCGTCGGTGATACCCAGAGGCGCCTTCTCCAGCAGCTGGGCGATCATGGTCGCCAGCATCTCGACGTGGCCGAATTCTTCCGATCCGATCCCGAACAGCAAGTCGCGGTACTTGCCCGGAATGTGCGTGTTCCACGCCTGGAAGCTGTACTGCATCGCCACGGTGATCTCGCCGTATTGCCCGCCGAGAACCTCCTGCAGCTTCCTCGCGTACACGGCATCTGGCTTGTCGGGTGTGGATTTGAACTGTAGTTCCTGCTTGTGAAAGAACACGGGGATACCTCCGTGATCGTGGCTCCGGATCTGTTCGGCCAACTCATCTGTCCGGGCTGGAGAGCGCGGAACCTCGTTTTTCGACGCTAACCCGAGCCCCCGACGGAAGGGAAGTAATAAGCACACTTATTTTCGCTGCGAAGGCGTCCCAAGAATTTCCCAAGGTGCGCTCGCCATAGTGAAGGCGCAGGACAGAGGAGGGCGAGACCACCTTCTCCTCCTGCCGGCACTGGCATTGCCAGAGCCCCCCCGAGCGGGGCCGTCCCGTTTCCCCGACTGAGACGGCCCCGCCCGGGAATCACTCCGGATGCTCTCTTCTCCCGATGCTACAGAGCGGCCCCACAGCGGCGCGCACAAGCCGGGTTACGGCGTCGGGCTCCCACCGTTGACGTTCAGGGTTTCGCCAAGCACGTAACTCGACTCGGGCGACGCAAGGAAGACATACGCGGGCGCGAGCTCGGTGGGCTGGCCGGCACGTCCCAGCGGGGTGGACTTTCCGAACTCGGGCAGAGCATCCTTCGGCTGCCCATCCGAGACCTGCAGCGGTGTCCAGAAAGGACCGGGCGCGACGGCGTTCACGCGGATGCCGCGCGGCGCCAACTGCTGGGCGAGGCCCTTGGTGAAGTTGTTGATTGCAGCTTTGGTGCTGGCGTAGTCGAGGAGGGTGGGCGACGGGTTGTAGGCCTGGATCGACGTGGTGTTGATGATGCTCGACCCGGCCGGCAGGTGCTTCAGCGCTTCCCGGGTGATGCGGAAGAACGAGTAGATGTTCGTCTTGAACGTGTGGTCAAGCTGCTCGTCGTCGATGTCCTCAAGCCGCTCCACCGCGATCTGCTTGCCCGCGTTGTTGACGAGGATGTCGAGGCCGCCCAGGCCCTCCACCGCGCTTGTCACCAGTTCCTTGCAGAACTCGCCGTCCTTGATGTCGCCGGGCAGCTTTACCGCCGTGCGGCCGCACTCTTCAATCAGGCGCACAATCTCGTCGGCGTCCGCCTCTTCCTCCGGGAGGTAGGAGAGCGCGACGTCGGCGCCTTCCCGAGCGAAGGCGATAGCCACGGCGGCGCCGATCCCGGAATCCGCTCCCGTGATCAACGCCTTCCTGCCTTCCAAACGGCCGGTGCCGCGGTACGACTCCTCCCCGCGGTCGCTTTGTGGTTCAAGCTGCTGGTCGAGCCCAGGCTCCGGCTGGTCCTGCTTGGGCGGAGAGATCTCGGGGAAACCGGGTCACAGGGTTCTGGAAGGTGTACTGATCGCTCATGCTTTCCTCCTGGTACATATGGAAGTTTGGGCAGCACCCTTGAGGGGCTCTCTGCAGTACAGCTAGGCTCGACACATATTGCTAAGCCTACTGATCACACTAGGACGGACCGGTTCACCCGTTCAAGAGCCGCCATTGGAAAGGTCCGCGCATGCCCCTCATCGGATTTCACGCCTCACACGAACAGATAGCCCCCGCACAGCTCCTCGCCGATGTGCAGTTCGCTGCGCAGGCTGGTTTCGACGCCGCTATGTGCTCCGACCACTTTGAGCCGTGGTCCGCGGTCCAGGGTCACTCAGGTTTTGCCTGGTCATGGCTGGGAGCCGCGCTTGCCACCACCAACCTGCGCTTCGGCGTCGTCACTGCCCCCGGCCAGCGCTACCACCCCGCCATAATCGCGCAGGCAAGCGGCACGCTGGCGAGCATGTTTCCCGGCCGTTTCTGGGCAGCGCTGGGCAGCGGGGAGAATCTGAACGAACACATCACGGGCGATTCCTGGCCCGCCAAAGAGATCCGACAGCAGCGCCTGGAGGAGTGCATAGACATCATCCGCCGAATGCACGACGGCGAGGAGGTTACCCACCGCGGCCTGGTCACCGCAGAACAGGCGCGGCTCTGGGATGCGCCGGAGGTCAAACCACCCTTGATAGCCCCGGCCGTGAGTGTCGAAACCGCGGCGCGGAGCGCCGGTTGGGCTGACGGACTGGTGACCGTGAACCAGCCGCACGAGAAGCTGACGGAAATGATCACTGCTTACCGGAGCAACGGCGGCCAGGGCAAACTCATCCTTCAGGTACACCTCTCCTGGGCACCTACCGAGGATGAAGCTCTCGAGGTGGCGCGCGTCCAATGGGGATCAAACTCCCTGACCCCACCCACTACGTGGGATCTCGCCCGCCCGTCCGACTTCGAGGAGGCAACCCGGGAAGTCACCGAGGAGCAGCTTCGAAGCACCGTACAAATCTCAGCTGACCTCGCCGTCCACGCCCAACGGTTACGCGAGTTCGTTGATCTCGGCTTCGATGAGCTGTACCTGCATTACGTGGGGACGGAACAGAAGCCGTTCATCGAGGCCTTTGCCGAGCATGTCCTGCCCGAGGTCCGCTGATGCGCGTCACGGACACCTCGGACCTCTGGTGGAAGAACGCGGTCATCTATTGCCTGGACATCGAGACGTTCTGTGATTCCGACGGCGACGGCGTGGGTGACTTCGCCGGGGCTGCCCAGCGGTTGGATTATCTCGCCGAACTCGGCATTACGTGCATCTGGCTGATGCCGTTCTATCCTTCGCCGCAGCGTGATGATGGGTACGACATCGTGGACTTCTACGGCGTAGATGGGCGGCTGGGCTCCCTCGGCGATCTGGTGGAGTTCATCCGTACTGCCAAGGACCGCGGGATGCGCGTCATTGCGGATCTGGTGGTCAATCACACCTCAGACCAGCATCCCTGGTTCACACAGGCCCGATCCTCGAAGGACAACCCCTACCGCGACTTCTATGTCTGGCGATCAGACCCGCCGCCGGATACCTCCAGCGAGGTGGTGTTTCCGGACAAGGAGAACTCCATCTGGAGCAAGGACCGGAAGACGGGTGAGTGGTATCTGCACCGCTTCTATTCGCACCAGCCAGACCTCAATGTTTCGAATCCCATCGTCCGCGACGAGATCGCCAAGGCAATGGGCTTCTGGCTGGAACTCGGCCTTTCGGGATTCCGCGTGGACGCTGTGCCGTTCTTCCTCGAGACGAAGGGCATTGATCATCAGGCCGGGGATCCGCACGACTACCTGCGCAACCTCCGCCGGTTCCTCTCCCGGCGCACCGGTGACGCGGTGCTTCTCGGTGAGGTCAATCTGCCCTATGAGCAGCAGGTTGAGTTCTTCGGGGATGCCGCTGATGAGCTCAACATGCAGTTCGACTTCGTGACCATGCAGCAGATGTACCTGTCCTTGGCCCGGGGCGATGCGCGCGCGCTGGCACGTACTCTCGCGGACCGGCCCTCGATCGATCCCGACAGCCAGTGGGCCACATTTGTCCGGAACCACGACGAGCTGACCCTGGACAAGCTGCTGGACTCCGAACGGCAGGAAGTTTTCGACGCCTTCGGACCTGAGAAGAACATGCAGGTGTACGGCCGCGGCCTCAAGCGGCGGCTCCCTCCCATGCTGGGCGGGGATCCGCAGCGTATCCGCATGGTGTATTCGCTGCTGTTTTCCCTACCCGGGACGCCGGTGCTCTTCTACGGCGAGGAGATCGGGATGGGCGAGAACCTGGCAGCCGAGGGCCGGCTGGCAGTACGCACCCCGATGCAATGGACAGATGAGGACAGCGCAGGCTTCTCCTCCGCGCCGCCGGACAAGCTGGTGGCACCTCTCGTGGAAGGCGATTTTGGGCCCGGCCAAGTCAACGTGGTGGCCGCAAGGCGGGATCCGTCTTCCCTGCTCAGCTTCATGGGCATCCTGATCCGCCGCTACCGGGAATGCCCTGAGCTGGGCTGGGGAACCTTTTCGCTGATCGACACCCCCAACCCCGCTGTGCTGGCCCACCGTTGTGATTGGGAGGAGAACTCCCTGTTCATCTTCCACAACTTTGCGGCCGAGCCCGCCGAAGTATCGGTGAAACTGAACGACGGCGATGTGCCGAGCGGCGGCGGCATCCTCACGGACCTGCTCGAGGACACCCGCGCGGAAATCCAGCCGGGCGAGACGCTCACGGTGGAACTTCCCGCCTACGGATACCGGTGGCTGCGGATTCAGGTTCCGGGTGCCGGCCGCCTGTGGTGAGTGCAGCGAAAGTAGCTCTAGAAAATGGTGACGAAGAAGCCGGCTCCGATGGAGGCCACCATGGCGATAACGACGAGCCAGACAATCGGGGTGCGGTACTTGTTGATGAAAGTCATGATCAATCCAGTGTACGGAAAAGAGGCCAAAGCACGTCGTGCTAGTCTCTGCACGCACGGCGTGCGGCATGTTCAGCTGCCAGCCGCTTCAGCCCGTCTGCCGGACGGATGGGCACCGGCCAACGCGGTTCAAGGTCATCTCCGAGGGTCACGTTGCGCAGGCGCCGTCCGAACATCGGGATCACCCACTCGCCCCACCACACCGATTCCCGGCGGAGCAGCTCGGTCATGGTCAGCCGCTGCCGGGGACGCAGGGGCTTGGACGTGAGCGTGTGGTCGATGCCGAGCTCGCGCAGTACGTGGGCGGCCATGTTCCTGTGGCCTGCCGGTGACATGTGGAGCCGGTCAATGTCCCAGAAACGCGGGTCGTGATACTCATCGAAGCACCAGTAATCCACAAGCAGTGCGCCGTACGTTTCGGCGATCCGGCGGACGTGGTCGTTGTAGGTCCAGTTTCGGCGTCGCATCGGTTCGAGGACCGGGTGGAGCCGCACGTCAAAGCCGGTGAAAAGGAGCGGCCGGGCGCCGGCGGTTGCGATGCGGGACACCATTTCCTCGTAGATCTCCATGAGCGGGGTGATGCTGGCGCGCAGTTCGAGGATGTCGTTTCCGCCGGCGTACACACTGACAACGGTGGGGTGGAGGTCGAGCGCAGGCTGCAGTTGTTCGTCGACGATCTGTCGAAGCCGCTTGCTCCTGATCGCGAGATTGGCGTAACGCCAGCTCGAGTCCTTTTTGCTCAACTGTTTGGCCACGCGGTCCGCCCAGCCACGGACGCCGTTGGGATAGCGGGAGTCCCAGTCCCCCACTCCCTCCGTGAAGGAATCACCGATTGCGACATAGAGTCTGGACACCGCTCCACGGTAGGGATGACGGACGACGTCCCTTCGTCGTCCATGTTTCGCTGCGGGAAAGTCAGGGTGAATTCGGAATATTGGAGCTTGATCGCGCGCTTCACCCAACATGACTCCACGACTCGCAGTTACCGGCTCAACCGGACACGTCGGCGGCGAAGTAGCCCGTCTCCTGTCCAGCGCAGGATATGAACAGAAACTCATTGTCCGGGACCTAACTC
Source organism: Arthrobacter sp. KKT183 (assembly GCF_055657625.1). NCBI lineage: Bacteria > Bacillati > Actinomycetota > Actinomycetes > Micrococcales > Micrococcaceae > Arthrobacter > Arthrobacter sp. KKT183. The sequence continues at coordinate 3,236,300 of NZ_CM145770.1, forward strand.
GGGCGCCCGATCTGCCGGGAGCGAAGATAGCCCAGGCCAGCTACGCCGAGCGGGAGGCCGCGGTTGAGGCGCTGCGCGGGAGTGAGGTGCTGTTCATGGTGTCCGGCGCCGAAGCCCAGGACCGCGTGGATCAGCACCGTACCTTCATCGATGCCGCCGCCGAAGCCGGTATTCAGCACATCGTCTACACCTCCTTCCTTGCCGCCGCGCCGGACGCAACCTTCACGCTGGGCCGGGACCACTGGGCAACGGAGGAGCACATCCGCAACTCCGGGATGGCCTACACATTCCTTCGCGACAACTTCTACCTCGATGTTTTGCCCCTCTTCGCTGGGAACGAAGGCGTACTGCGCGGACCTGCCGGCGACGGCCGGGTGGCAGCAGTGGCACGGACAGACGTGGCGCGTGCCGCCGTCGTCGTGCTTGAAAATCCGGGGGCGCACGTAGGGCGGACGTGGGATCTCACCGGCCCCGAGGCTCTCTCGCTCAGCGAGGTTGCCGCAATCATCACGCGGGTGACCGGCCGCCCAACCCGCTACGAGGAGGAGACGGTCGAGGAAGCCTATGCCTCGCGCGCCCCCTACGGCGTGCCGGACTGGCAGCTGGACGCGTGGGTCAGCACTTACACGGCGATTGCCTCCGGTCAGCTGGAACGGACGACGACGGCGGTGCAGGAGCTCACCGGGTCAGCACCACTGGATCTTGAGACACTGCTCACGAGGTAAGGCCCCTGCGTCCGCCCCGGTGCCGGGAACGATCCTTGACTCCATGACGCGGCAGGTCTACCGTTTTATTCAACCAATTTGTTGATAAAGGAAATAGTTGACCATGGACGTGGACGCTGATCGTCTGGATCGGGCCTTTATGGCTCTGGCCGACCCGGCGCGCCGCAGCATCATCGCTCATCTCAGCCGGGGCCCGGCAACCGTAAACGAGTTGGCTGCACCGTTCAACATCACCAAGCAGGCAGTCTCCAGGCACATTCAGGTCCTTGAACAGGCTGAACTGGTAACCCGCTCGCGTGATGCCCAGCGTCGCCCCGTGCACCTGAACCCCGCACGGCTGGAGTCGCTCACCGCGTGGATTGACCAATACAGGCTTACCCGTGAGAGCCAGTTCCGCGCACTCGATGATCTACTCGGATCTCAGGCCAGAGATGGCCGTTCACCCAAGGACCAACCATGAGCAATCCACTGAAGCTTTCCGTGCCGGAAGGCGTTCCGTACATTGACGTCGAGCGGGAGTTCGATTTCCCGGTCGAAGCCGTCTTCGAAGCCCACCGGGATCCCGCGATGATCGCGAACTGGCTCGGGCCTCGCGGAATGAAGGCGGAGATCGACCACTATGATTTCCGCACCGGCGGCAGCTACCGCTACACCCATGTCAGCCCGGACGGTGAGCGCTATGACTTCAGCGGCGTGTTCCACACCGTGCGGGACAACGAGTTCGCTATCCAGACCTTCGAGTTTCTCGGCTACCCCGACGTCGTCAGCATTGAGTTCCTGACCTTTGAGGACCTGGGCGGCGGGCGTTGCAAGCTCCTCGGCCATTCCGTTTATCCCTCCCAGGAGGCCCGGGACGGCATGGCGCAGTCCGGCATGGAAGGCGGCATGACCGAGGGCTATGAGCGCCTTGATGAACTGCTTGCAAGCCTTCCCTCGCGTGCTTGATGCCAAGCGTCCCACTCAAGAACGGGTTTCACTGGGAGTGTCTGGACATTCCCAGTGAAACCCGCAATCCAGTGGGATGCTGCACCGCCGCACCTTAGGCTCGGTACATGCGCAGGGACTTCTATCGCGACCAGCACTCAGCCGCCGCGTTCTACAAACTCTTGACAGCGACGGTTGTGCCGCGGCCCATAGCATGGGTGGCGTCGCGGTCGGCGAACGGTGTCGATAACCTCGCACCGCATTCCTTCTTCACCGTCGCGTCAACAGACCCGCCGATCATCCAGTTCACTTCTGTCGGCGAGAAGGACAGCCTGCGAAACATCCGTGCAAGCGGCGAATTCACCGTGAACTTCACGCCGGAGAACCTGTTCGAGCGCGTCAACGCAACGGGCACCGCGTTCGAGCCGGAGGTGAGCGAGTTCGACGCCGCTGGCTTGCAACGCGAGGCGAGCACCCTGATCAGCACACCGCGCGTATACGAATCTCCCGTTGCGCTGGAGTGCCGTCTGCACAGTCTCATTCCCGTGGGGAACTGCACCCTGATCCTGGGTGAGGTGGTCCACGCAGCCGTCTCCGAACAGGTGCTCGACGGCGATCACCCCCGCGTGGATCTACTCGAACCGTTGTCCCGCCTCGGCCGGGACGAATGGGGAACTCTCGGCGAGGTGCGCCGGATCCGGCGAATCCCCCTTGAGGACTGGCCCGGCTCATTCTTGGCAGACGGTCAATGATGGTCGCAGGAAACCCTGCCGCCCGGTTCGGGGCCCGGCCCACCTCATGCTCCGCGGACCGTCGATGACGCCACCCCCGAGCCCGATCGCCGGCTTCGAGGACTGGCCCGCAGCTCTGCGGCAACTCGGTAGACACGAGGGACACAACACCGCGAGCGCCAGTCTTGCCCAAGCCCTCGGCGTACCCGCACCCATCCCCGCACCGCCCGTCACGGTGCGCCGCGCTCAAGTGTTCGACGGCGTCGAGCTGCAGGAACTGGAGTGGCACCTTCGAGGGCCGGCCGGCGACGCTCCTTTTCCTGCCCAACGACAACGCCATCGACCCCTGGTTCGTGAGGGCCGAGGGTTACCCCGGGGTGGGGCTTGCCCTCGCCTGGGACCGGCCGGTCACCACCACGCGCGAGGCTCCCCTGGCCCGCTCCGTCACCATCCTCATTGCCGACGGCGCTCTGACTCCTGACGCCGTGAGCACCCTCGCGGCCGAAGAAAGGCACCCATGACCACCACTTCAGCCCCCGGCCTTGAGACGCTCCCTGCTCCAACTGCCGCGCCAACTGCCGCGCGTGTCGACGACTCCGGCGACGAGCGCGCCATCAAGCGCGGCCGGGTTCTTGAGATCCTTGACCGCACAGGCCATGACTCCTTGCTGTTGACCACCAACACGGCGATGACGTGGTATCTGAGCGGGAGCCGTCTGCACATCAGCCTCGCGGGGGATCCCATCGCCATGCTGCTCGTTGACCGCGAACGGGACCACCTGGTCACGTTCAATAACGAAGCGGACCGGCTGATCCGCGAGGAGCTGCCGGCCGACGTCGTCGTTCATCCGGTTCCCTGGCACGGATCCATGCACGAGGTGATGAGCCGGCTGTCCCCGTCGCGGCCGCTGGATGAGGCGAGCGTGCGGCGGAAGCTGCGCGACGCGAGGCAGTCGCTGCTTCCCGCGGAAGTGGAGCAGTACGCAGAATTGAACAGGGAGGTCGCGGGTGCGCTGACTGATGTGCTCTCCGCTGCCAGGCCGCATACACCGGAACGGGGCATCGCCGCTGAGCTGGGCGCGCGGGTCATCGCAATGGGCGCTGAGCCACTGGTCCTGCTCTGCAACGGCCGTGAGCGGTCGGCTTTCCGGCACCCGCTGCCGACGTCGTCGCCATTGGGTCGGCGGGCGATGGCGGTCGTGTGCGCGCGGCGTCGGGGAATGGTTGCGAACGTCACGCGTTGGGTCCGGTTTGACGGGTCAACGGCCGCCGAGCGCGACGCCGAAGCACGCATTGCTGCCGTGGAGGCTGACATTTTCGCGGCAACCGTGCCGGGTGCGCGGTTGGACGGAATCTTCGAGGTCATCCACAGTTCCTATGCCGCTCACGGCTTCGGGCCGGATCAGTGGCGGCTGCACCATCAGGGCGGCCCCGCCGGCTATGCGGGCAGGGATCCGCGGGTTACGGCGTCGACGGATGACAAGGTGGTGCCCAATCAGGCGTTCACCTGGAACCCGTCCGGCCCCGGAGTGAAGATCGAAGACACCGTGCTGCTCACTGCCGAAGGGATCCGGGTGCTCAGCGTCGACGAGCGCTGGCCGACGGTCGAGGTGAACGGCCTGCAGCGGCCAATGACCCTCGAGATCTAGGGAACTGATATTCGATGCAGTTCCTGGAGGTCAGCGGCGGCCCAGCCAGTCAACCGCCGCTTCCAGGTCTGCGCGATCGATACCGTGACCGCCCTCCCGAAGAACCTGTTCGACATCGGCGCCCTGCCGTTCCAGCTCGGACATCAGCGTGGTAACGCTGCTCAGCGGCGCCATCGGGTCTGACCGCCCGTTCAGCACGATGAACCGGCTGCCGGAGAGGGAAACCTCCGTGCTCCGCTCACCGAACGGGTACATGCCCGAGAACGCAACCACGCGGTTCAGCGCTTCCGGGTGCAGCATCGCCGTTGCCAGCGCGATGTTGGCGCCATTGGAAAAGCCGACGGCGATGATCTCCCGGTTGCCGACGTCATAGTGTTCCCGTGCCTCAGCGATGAAACCGGCCAGTTCACCGGCACGGAGGATGACGTCGTCGACGTCGAACACTCCCTCCGCGCGCCGGGCGAACCAGCGCAGCATGCCGTTCTCCTGCACCCTGCCGCGTGGCGCAAGCACCGCTGCGGCCGGATCCAGCTGCGCCGCGAGGGCCGCAATGTCCTCTTCGTGTGAGCCGGTGCCGTGCAGCATCAGGAGGAGTGGGCGCCCGGAATCACCCTCGCGGTAGAGGTGCGGCCAGTCGGTGAGCTGCGGTGTGGTCATCAGGCGACGCCTCCGGGCTGCCCGGACGGGACCGTAGCCGCGTCACTGGCCTCGCCTTCGGCAAGCGTGTTGTTGTCTTCCGGAACCTCGATACGCGCCACCGAGGCTTCGATGTCCTCGCGCGAGGGCTCGAGCCACGGCGGCAGCTTCAGTGAGCGCCCGAGTTCCAGGAGCGGCTCATCGACGTTGAAGCCCGGAGTGTCCGTTGCAATTTCGAAAAGCACTCCGCCAGGCTCCCGGAAATAGATCGAGGTGAAGTACTGACGGTCGAGAATCGCTGTCACGGCGAACCCACGCTCAACGAGATCCTGCCGCCACAGCTCCTGCGTGGCTTTATCCGGAACCCGGAAGGCGATGTGGTGCACGGTTCCGCCCGCCACGAGTCCGTAGGGCCCGGCAGGATCGGCAAGAACGTCGACAATGTTGCCCGGGCCGCCGACGCCTGCTTGCAGACGGGTGCGTCCGGGAGCCTCGTCGGAGATTCGCAGCCCGAGGTCTTCGGTGAGGACGCGCAGGGTGTGCTCGGGGTCCGTAACCGTCAGCACGGAGGAGTGCTGTCCGCGGACGGCGTGCTCGGCGGGGACAAAGGACGAGTCCCAGGGGTTGCGTGGATCGGAGGTCGAGGAGGCCACGAGGTCAAGCTGGAGCCCGTCGGGATCACGCAACGAAAGCCTTTCCTCATCCGCGGACGTCCGCGAGATGGAGGACTCCACGCCGAGGTGGCGGAAGTGGTTCTGCCACCAGCCTAGGCTTCCCTCAGGTACCGAGAAGGCGGTGGTGGTGGATTGCCCGGAACCGATCCGCCCGGGCGCCACCTGGCCCCACGGAAAAAAGGTCATCAGCGAGCCCGGTCGGCCGGCGTCGTCGCCGTAGTAGAGGTGATAGGTGGACGGGTCATCGAAGTTGACCGTCTTCTTCACGAGCCGAAGTCCGAGTCCGCGGATATAGAAGTCAATGTTGGCCTGCGGGTCACCCGCAATGGCGGTGACGTGGTGCAGGCCCGTGGTGTGAGCTGTCATGGTGATCCTCCGGAAGGTTCCGGTCGGCCCCGGCGGTCGACGTTGTACATGCAAATGCATACATCCTCGGGCTTATTCCCCGGACCGGACGCTAGTGTGTGACCGTGAACGATGCGCTCTACGAGCTGAAAGCAGCCGTTACCGACGCCGTGGGTGGCCCCGTTACTGCTCTGGCTGACGTCGAGCGGATCCCGCTGGATTACGACGCCTTCCTCGCCCACCGGACGGTGAGCCGAATCCAGGGACACGCGCTCGTTGGGGGTGAACGCGTTGCATGGTCCATGATCGAGAAGCGCACCGCGGGGCCGGCCCTGGCCTCCGCGTACCTTCTTGACAACGGACGGCGTGAGGTCAACGCATACGCCTCCGGAGTGCTGGCTGGAATAGCTCCCGGCATCGGCACACCACGGATGCACGGGAAATTGCGTGATGCGGAAGGAGGGATGACCCTCTGGCTTGAGGAAATCCGCCATGAGGGTGCAAGGCCGCTGGACGCGGAGACTGTCCTCGCCGCAGCGCATGATCTGGGCGGTATGGGTGGGCTGTGGGCCGGGCGCCGGCTCCCAGAACCCTGGTACTTCTCTGGGTGGATTGACCGCCATAGCCAGCCTGAGGCCATTGAGCAGGGCCTGGCCACACTGCGTCGCCGGGCCCCACGCGCAGCCGCCCATCTCGGTGACCGGCTGGCTGCCGCCGAGCAGCTGGTCCTCAACCAAGCCCGTTACCGCGGGATTCTGGAATCGCTTCCGCATACCCTTTGCCACCACGACGCTGGAGGCGCGAACGTCTTCCACTCGCGCGGCCGGACCGTTCTGATCGACTGGGAATCCATCGGTCCCGGCCCCGTGGGAGCAGACCTGGCTTCGTTGCTTTTCTCCTCGGTCCGCCGTGGCGATGCCCTCGCGAGCGTGGTGATGCCGCTGGTTGAAGAGGCTCTGGACACCTACTCCACAGCCCTCAGGGCAGAAGCACCCACTGTCACGTTCAAGAACATCCGCCTGGGGTTCGACGCCGCGGTTGCACTTCGCTGGAAGCTGGCCGTCGACGTCGTCGCTGGTATCGAGAAGGGTGAGCCCCCGCGGCGGGGAAGCCTCCCGGACGAGGACCCGGCAGCGGCACTGGAGGAGCTGATAGCACTCGTGGATCTGCTCCTCGCGTCAGCCGGCCGCGCACTCCACAAAGCCCCGTGAGTTAGGTACGATCTCCAGGCCCAGCCCCGGCTGGCCGGTCACCGTAAGCCCGGATTCCGTGATGCTGACCGGCGACGGACCGGCGAGGACACCCAGCTCAGTCATGGTGGCGCCGTCGACCGATTCCACCCAGGCCGTCTCTGCGAGAGTGGAGGCAAGCTGCCCGGAAAGCTCCGGAAGCAGGTGCGGAGCCACTGCGATGCTGTTGGCCCGGGCAAGCTCGACGATCCGCCGGAACGGAGTGATTCCACCGACGCGGATGATGTTGGGTTGGATGATGTCGACGGCGTCCGCTTCGATAAAGTCCCGGAACCGGTAGATGGTGTGCACGTTTTCACCCAGTGCGATAGGCACCGGCGAGGAGCGCCGCAGCCGCCGGTAGGCAGAGAGGTCGTCTGCGCGGATCGGTTCTTCGAGCCAGTGCAGGCCGTACTCCGCCAGCCGTTCAAGCGCCCGCAGGGTTGTGGGCAGGTCCCACCGCTGGTTCGCGTCGATTATCAGTGCGCGGTCGGGGCCGATGACCTCGCGGACTGCGGCGATCCGTTCCGCATCCTCGCGCAGGTCCGGCTTACCCACCTTCACCTTGACCGCCTGCCGGCCTTCCGTGACCCACCGCTGGGACTGCTCAACGAGCTCCTCAAGCGTGTAGTGCAGGTTCACTCCCGATCCATACACCGGTACGGTTTCCCGACGGCGGCCCAGCAGGTCAGGTACGGAACACCCGGCCTGCTTCCCTGCCAGATCCCACAGCGCAAGGTCGACGCCGGCCATCGCGATGGTGGTCAGCCCTCCCCCGCCTGCCTCATGGAGCCGGACCCAGAGTGCGTCCCACACCTCCTCCGCACGGGCAGATAGGCCCTCCACAAAGGTGGCGATGTCATGTTCGAGCAACGCGAGCACTGCCTGCGGCCCGATGGTGGGCGTCCACGAAAAGCCGTGTCCCACACCGCCGTCGTCAGTGGTCACCGTCGTCGCGATGAAGTGGTTTTCCGGCACGTCCGCTCCCCAGGCACGCCGAAGCGGCGCCGTGACCACTCGCGAGGACAGGCCGGTGATCTTGACCTTCATGCGCCCACGAGTTCACGGCCGGCGGCAGGAATGGCCTCTTTGAACTGCATGACTCACCGTGCTTCCTGGCTTGCGGCTGCGAGCTCCGGTGTAGCGAGCTCCGATGGAACGAGTTCCGTACGCCAGCTACGTTTCGGCTCCCAGCCGAGCAGCTTGCGCGCCTTGTCGATCGAGAAGGCCGGGCTGGTTCCGTGCAGGTTCCCGGCGAGCGCACCCACCGCGGGGAGGTAGCGCGGGATGAGCTCGGACAGCGGCTCGCGCGCCAGTGCATCGGCTGCGCCCACGAAGAAGGTCTCAGCGTTCGGGATTCTATCCATGGACTGCAGCAGCACATCAAGGAAATCCGCAACATCCCGTGCGTCCACGTAGTTGAAAATGGCCGGCGCGGACAGCGCGGGATCATCCAGGCGTTCGACGACGGTGTTCCCCTGCTGCGTCGGCGCACCGGCCCATTCCTCCGGCGAGATAACGTAGCAGGGCCGGAATGCGGCGTACCGGATCCGCTCGCCCTGCGCGGCCGCGAACATGCGCATGGTTTGCTCGGCGAGCAGCTTGGAGAGCGCGTACGCGTTCCAGGGCTTCGGTGTTGTCTGCTCATTCAGCGGGAAGGCCTCCGGCATCCAACCGGCGGGTGCGCCGTAGCCAAGGACCGTGGGGCTTGACGCGGTGATGATCCTGCCGACGCCGAGGGTGGTCGCTGCGTCCATCACCTGGAAGGCGAGTTGGCTGTTGGTCTGCAGGATCACGTCCTCCGGCGCACTGAAGGGCACGGCGATCGCGGCAAGGTGGATCACGGCGTCGGCCCGGTGGTTTTCCAGCACGCTACGCGCAACGCCGGGAGCCAACAGGTCAGCCGCTTCCTGGCGGATCTGAGTGGGGAACACGCCGTCCGGAACCGGCGCGCGGTCCACGGAGACGACGTCGTAGCCTGCCTCAGCGAGGCCGGTCACCACACTTCGGCCCAGCCTGCCGGAGCCTCCCGTGACCAGGACGGTAGTCTGTGCCCGCTCAGCCACGGCGCACCGCGGCCTTGGACGCGCGGTCGGCGGCACAGTCAGCTGTGAGGTCCGCTCCGAGGCCGAGTTCGCTGATGCATACGGGCAGCGAGGATTCGAGTGAGGCGTTGCCCGCAATACCGACAGCGACGGCGCGCAGACCGTCCAGATAGCCTGACGGTCTGCCCAGCGGGTCCTCGCCGGGGCCCTCGAAGAGGTCCATGAGCAGCAGCGCATCACCGCCGCCGTGGCCGCCCTCTCCGTTCACAATCGACACTTCGACGGCGGGTTCCCAGTGGCGCTGCAGGATGAGGCGTTCGCCGTTGATCCGGACGGCGTCGTCTTCCTGCACCGGTGTGGCACTGGGATCGACGACGTTCTCTTGATCCGTGCTGCCGGAAACTGCGGCCCGCTCCACGACCTCGAGTTCAACGCGGCCCAGCGTTCCGTTCACGGCAACCCGGTAACCCTCCCAGGGGCTGTGCGCATTCAGCGAGTAGCTGAGGGTCGCTCCGGAGGCGTAGTCCACCACCAGGGCAAGGTTGTCCTCAATGGTGATTCCGGGGGCGAAGACGTCCTGGTCACGCTGATAGCCGTCGTGGTGTTCGTTGGCGTAGTAGAGGTTGTTCAGCTTCTCGTCCTCGCGCAGGTCGAGGGCGAACGGATCCCCCGCGGCCGAGTCTGAGGTTCCGCGCTCGGGCCGGTCCGTCAGCCCGCGCCCAACAGCGTTGCTGTCCCCGTAGAAGCGCAGCCCACCGCTGGCGAAAACGCGCTCAGGGACGTCGTCGATCCACCAGTTCACGAGGTCGAAGTGATGGGACGCCTTGTGGATCAGCAACCCGCCGGAGTTCTCCTTCTGCCGGTGCCAGCGTCGGAAGTAGTCAGCGCCGTGGACGGTGTCCAGCATCCAGCTGAAGTCGATGGACGTCACGGTGCCGATCGCGCCGCTCTGAATAATTTCCTTCAGCGCGCTGTTGCGCGGCGAATACCGGTAGTTGAAGGTCACGACGACGCCGCGGCCGGTACGCTCGATCGCCTCGCAGATCCGGCGGCAGCCCTCGGCATTGATGGTGAGCGGCTTTTCGACGACGACATCCGCTCCCGCTTCCAGCGCCTCGACAATATAATCGGCATGCGTGTAGTCAGGTGTGGTCACGATGACGCGGTCGATGCCGTTGTTCCGGATGAACTGCGTCAGCTCCTCCGGGCGGAACTGCGCGACGTCTGTCTCCGCCGAGAGTTCCTCGGCGAGATCGAGGTAATACTCCACCCGTCCGGGGTTGGTGTCGCTGATTGCCACGAGCTCGGCTGAGGACGCATGATCGCCGAGCGCAGCGCGTACATACATTTCCGCCCGCGAGCCGGTGCCCACGAGCACCAGACGGGTGCGTTTGCGTTGCTCCGACGTCGAATTGGCCTGCTGCTCGGCAGGAAGCGTATGGGGGGCGGTGCTCATGGGGCTCCTTCGGGTACCTGCATCAGCGGAAGATGCGACACCGTGACTGTGAGAAGTAACTGTCCGTGAAAACTGTGAGAAAACGTTTTCTGAATTAGGTTATATGCTTTCTATCAACACACCGGCGTACCCGTCAACCATTCGTTGCCGGTACGCCGATCTCCAGCCCGGATGAGGAACCTATGGCCAGGAAAACAGCCAACCGCAGGGTAGGCATCACGGACGTCGCGCAGCGTGCAGGAGTCTCGCTGGCCTCGGTCTCGCGCGTCATGAACGGGAACTTCTCCGTGGACCCGGACATAGCGGCCCGGGTCCGGAGCGCCGCCGCGGAACTGAACTACCAGCCCAACGCGGTGGGGCGGAGCCTGGCGCTGGGCAAGACCGACACCATCGGCGTCGTCGTGCCGGATCTGGCCAACCCCACCTTCCAGGGGATGCTCCGCGGAGTAAGCCGCGCCGCCGCCCAGGATGGCTACCGCGTGCTCATCGCGGACTCCTCCGAAGTGTCCAGCGAGGAATCGATTCTGGCAGGCGAAGCACGACGGCGGTGTGACGGTGTCGTACTCTGTGCACCACGCATGAACGAGGCAGAACTGGAGGCGCTCCTTCCGTCGCTGCGCCCGCTGGTTCTGGTCAACCGCTCGACGGCGGATACTGAGACTCCCAGCCTCGTGGTCGACTACGGGCAGGGCGTGCAGGATCTGGCCGCGCACCTCGTGGAGCTCAGCCATACCACTCTTGCGTTCCTGGAAGGGCCTGAGCGGAGCGCGTCCAACCAGGCACGCCTGCAGGGGCTGGAGAAGTTCCGTGTGGACAACCCGGAAATCCAGCTGACGGTCCTCTCCGGAGGGTCGAGCTTCGAGGCCGGGCACGGCTCGGTGGACAACGTTCTTGAAACCGGGGCGACCGGCGTGCTGGCCTTCAATGACCTCGTTGCCATGGGGCTCTTGAGCGGCCTGCATGAACGCGGAATCGACGTCCCCGGGGAGATCTCGATCACCGGGTTCGATGACATCCCGTTCGCGAACTACACCACGCCCCCGCTCACCACTGCGGCGGTGCCGATCAATGACATCGGCGAGCAGGCGTGGCACGAGATGCGCCGGCTCCTGGGGGACGGCGGAGATGAGCCCTCGCACACCACGTTCCAGCCTGAGCTCAGGCGCCGCGGAAGCACGGGACCGGCCGCCCGTTAGCGGTAGGGCGTTCCGCCTCGCACACAAACTGCCCTCGAATGCAGGGTCGCCGGTTCGAACCGGCGACCCTGCACCTCCGGGCAGTTTCTCTGCGATTGGGCGACGACGGTCAAGGGAAGCAGCGAGTTGCCCTCACTAGAAAGCAGGCTTAGGGTTCTCGGAGGAAACACTCACCTATAGGAGGCATCATGATTGGTTTCATCATTGCCGGATTGATTATCGGGGCACTCGCTCGGCTCATCAAACCGGGTAAGCAGAACCTCGGACTGCTCGCGACCCTGCTGCTGGGACTTGCCGGCTCCGTCATCGGCGGTTTGATAGCGAGCTTTTTCCACACCGGTGGAATCTTTGAGCTGAACATTCTCGGCTTCATCCTGGCAGTGATCGCGGCGGTTCTGCTGATCGGCGTCGCTGAGTCACTTTCGGGCCGCCGCAACCGCAGCGTCCGCCGGTAGTTCACCAGCAACACGAGTTCAATCCGGGCCCGGAGGGAAGTCTCCTCTGAAGAGCCCGGATTGTGCTCTTTAACGGACTAGCCTGACTCAACGGACCGTACGACGCACGGGCTTGCCCTTCAACCACCCTCCCTGTACTGGTGGGCGGCGGCAGTCCCGTTCCGCCGTACTGCCGAATAGTCCACAGTAGAGTTGAGGTCAGGCCCGGCCTCCCATCGCCCCGGTCGGAACTTTCCCTGTGCAGCGCTGCGCACTTCAAACCTGCATGAAGTCAAACCTGCATGAAGGCCGGCGCGCCTTCCCAACCTGTGAAACGGAGCCCAATTGGCCACAACGCTCGGCTCGAAGCCTACCCTGACGCCCGAACAGCGGCAGTCAGTCCTGCTGACCCTGAAGTCGCCGCGACTCCTGAAGACGGAAGTCCTGGCCGGGCTGGTTGTCGCCATGGCGCTGATACCCGAGGCTATTGCCTTCTCAATCATCGCCGGCGTTGACCCGCGGCTTGGGTTGTTCGCATCCTTCACGATGGCCGTGACAATTGCCTTCCTGGGCGGTCGACCGGCGATGATTTCGGCGGCAACCGGCGCAGTGGCGCTGGTCATCGCTCCGTTGGTGGCAAGCCATGGCGTGGACTACTTCATTGCCGCGGTCATCCTCGGCGGCTTGATCCAGGTGTTGCTGGCCGTGCTGGGCGTCGCAAAACTGATGCGGTTCATTCCGCGACAGGTCATGGTGGGCTTCGTCAATGCTCTTGCCATCCTGATCTTCATGTCCCAGGTGCCGGAGCTTCTCGGTGTTCCGTGGCTCGTGTACCCGCTGGCCGCCCTCGGCCTGCTCATTGTATTCGGGCTGCCCCGATTCACTACTGCCGTTCCCGCTCCTCTGGTGGCCATTGTTGTCTTGACTCTCATCACAGTGTTGGCGGCCGTCGTCGTACCAACCGTTGGCGACAAGGGTGAGCTTCCCGACAGCCTGCCGTCCCTCTTCATTCCCAACATTCCGCTGAACCTCGAGACACTGCGGATCATTTTCCCGTACGCACTGGCCTTGGCTCTCGTGGGGCTCCTGGAATCACTGATGACCGCGAAGCTGGTGGATGACATCACCGACACCCGCTCGAGTAAGACGCGGGAAAGCTGGGGCCAGGGCGCAGCCAATATGGTCACGGGCTTCTTCGGCGGCATGGGCGGCTGCGCGATGATCGGCCAGACCATGATCAACGTGAAGGCATCCGGTGCGCGCACCCGGATTTCCACCTTCCTCGCAGGAGTCTTCCTACTCATCCTGGTGGTGGCCCTGGGCGACATTGTGGCGATCATCCCGATGGCGGCACTGGTGGCGGTCATGATCTTCGTGTCGATCGCAACCTTCGACTGGCACAGCATCAAGCCGTCCACCCTGAAAATGATGCCGAAGAGCGAGACGCTGGTCATGGTGGTGACCGTGGTTGCAACCGTTGCCACCCACAATCTCGCGATCGGCGTCGGCGTCGGCGTGCTGACCGCGATGGTGCTCTTTGCGCGCCGGGTGGCCCACTTCGTCACTGTGGAGCGAACGGTCCTGGAACTGAACGGCGAGGAAGTCGCAACTTACGTAGTGGACGGGGAGCTGTTCTTCGCCTCCTCCAACGACCTGTACATGCAGTTCGAGTACGCACACGATCCGCGGAAGGTCATCATCGACATGCACGCTTCCCACCTCTGGGACGCGTCAACGATTGCCGTCCTTGACGCCATCACGGAGAAATACCATCACCACGGCAAGGAGGTCGACATCATCGGCCTCAACGATGCCAGCGTGCTGATGCGCGAGCGCATGGCAGGCAAGCTTGGCGGCGGCCACTGAGGTAGGTGCGGGTGCCCCTCAGGCGGACTCCCGCCACACCACAGAGGTGTTGAGCATCCGCACCTCAGCCTCGTTGCCCTCGATCTGGGCGAGGACAAGCTCTGCGGCCGCGCGCCCCAGCAGGTCCGCCGGCTGCTTGACCGTGGACAGTTGGGGCTTGCAGCGCAGTGCCCAACTGCTGTCATCAAAGCCAACTATCCCGACGTCGTCCGGCACCCGCCTGCCCTGCTCCTGCAGGGTGGCCATGGCACCTGCGGCCACCGCGTCAGAGGCGGCAAAAACGCCGTCGATATCCGGGCGCCTGCGCATGAGTTCGGCCATGCCGTCAGCGCCGGCAGCATAGGTGTAGAGCGGAAACTCAAGAACAAGATCCGGGTCGAATGCCGGCCCCAGCGCTGTCCGGAAACCCTCAAGCCGGTCCTGGCCGGAATCGCGGTCCAGCGCACACGCAATCATGCCCACCCGCGTCCTGCCGGTGTCCAACAACCGCCGCACAATTGTCCGGGCGGCTGCCACGTTATCGATCCCTACATATGGAATGTCCGGCGTGCCCGGCGGATGTCCGACAAAGGCAGCCGGAATCTTCAGGTTCCGCACCGCCGTCGCAATGGGATCGGAGGTTCGCGCAGAAATGATGACGGCGCCGTCCACAAGCCCGCCGCGCAGGTAGTCCGCTACCCGCTGGCTGTCCCGTGCGGTGTCGATGATCAGGGAGACCAGCTGGTAGTCCGCGGCGGAAAGCACCGAGTTGGCGCCGAGGAGGATCGATCCGATGTTGGGATCCTCGAACAACAGGGAGTGCGGCTCGTGGATGATGAGGCCGATAGCCCGGGACTCCTGCCGCACGAGGTTCCGGGCCGCCGAGTTCCGCACGTAACCGACCTGCGCGATAGCCGACTCCACGGCCATCTTCGCCTCGGGCGAGACGTACTTCTCCCCGTTGACCACACGCGAGACCGTCCCCCGGGACAGGCCCGCCGCGGAGGCAACATCATTGATTGTTGCCCGCCGGCGGCGAACGCGAGTGGAGTCCATACCGATACTGTAACGGAGCTGTCGAAGCGGTGGATCCGAATTAAAACGTTGACACGTCGGTGTGACGCAGACTACTCTGTGAACGTTCCCAGATTGAGCAGAACATCGCGCCTCGCACTTTCTGGGAACGTTCACAGAAGCAACAGCGAACAGTCAAGGAACTCCGTGCCGCCCAACACCTCGCCGATCACCCGACTCGCCCCCGACGGCGGTCTGGTGTTCGGCTGCGACTACAACCCGGAACAGTGGGACGAGGCCACGTGGGCCGAAGACATGCGGCTGATGCGCGAGGCCGGGGTCAACCTGGTGGCAGTCAACATCTTCGGCTGGGCGGAACTCCAGCCCGACGCCGAAACCTTCCATTTCGACCGGCTGGACGCCATTCTGGACCTCCTCCATGAGAACGGCATCGGCGTCAACCTGGGAACAGGCACCGCTTCCCCGCCGCCATGGCTCACCACGGCGCACCCCGGGATCCTTCCCGTGACGGTTGACGGCGCCACCCGCTGGCCCGGCGGGCGCCAGGCCTGGTGCCCCAGCTCCCCCGTCTTCCGGTCCTCTGCACTCACGCTGGTTGAAGCAGTTGCCCGGAGGTACGGCGCGCATCCCGCAGTGCGCCTCTGGCACGTATCGAATGAGCTCGGCTGCCACAATGCGCTGTGCTACTGCGACACGTCCGCCGCATCCTTCCGGCGCTGGCTGCAGGACCGTTACCTCACACTGGACGCCCTGAACACTGCGTGGGGTACGGCGTTCTGGAGCCAGCGGTACTCGGCCTGGGAACAAATCCTCCCACCGCGCACCCCGCACGCCACACCCAACCCCACTCAGGTCCTGGACTTCCGCCGCTTCAGCTCCGACGAACTCCTCGCGTACTACCGGGCCGAAGCAGATACCCTCCGCGCACACAGCACGCTGCCCGTCACCACCAACTTCATGGTCACCGCGCACATCCGCACCCAGAACTACTGGCAGTGGGCGCCGGAGATGGACTTCATCGCCAATGACCATTACCCGGACCACCGGCTCGAGGACCCCGTACAGGAGATCGCCCTGGCCGCTGACCTCACCCGCGGTCTGGCCCGGAACCGGCCCTGGATCCTGATGGAACACGCCACCAGCGCAGTCAACTGGCAGCCCCGGAATATCGCCAAGGCGCCCGGCGAGCTGCTGCGCAACTCCCTTTCCCACCTGGCCCGCGGTGCGGACGGCCTGTGCTTCTTCCAGTGGCGCGCCTCCCTGCAGGGCAGCGAGAAGTTCCACTCGGCCATGCTCCCCCACGCGGGCACGGACTCGAAGATCTGGCGCGAGGTCACCGAGCTGGGCGAGACGCTGGGCCGGTTGCGTGAAGTCGCAGGCAGCACTGTCACGGCGCGGGCAGCCGTGATCTTCAGCTGGGAGGCCTGGTGGGCCTGCGATTCGGACTCCCACCCTTCCGCCGACCTCCGCTACCTCGATCAGGTGCACGCACTCTACGGCGCGCTGTGGGATGCCGGCATCACCGCTGATTTCCTGCCGCCGGACGGCGACTTCACCGGTTATGACCTGGTGCTTGTCCCTGCCCTCTACCTCGTCACCGACGACGACGCCGACCGGATCACCGACTACGTCCGCAGCGGCGGCACCGCCGTCGTCTCCTTCTTCAGCGGCATCGTGGATGAAAACGAGAGGGTGCGCCCGGGCGGTTACCCCGGCGCCTTCCGCGACCTGCTCGGCATCCGCGTCGAGGAGTTCCACCCGCTGGCCGCCGGCCAGAAACTGCAGCTCTCAAACGGCACGACGGCGGCACTGTGGAGCGAAGCACTCCGCACCACAGGCGCTGAAGCCGTTCTCACCATCACCGAGGGTCACCTCGCAGGAACAGCTGCGGTCACCCGCAATTCCTTCGGGAACGGCGACGCCTGGTACCTGGGCACGTCGCTCGGCAAGGAAACCCTGCTGGAAGTTCTCAGCGATGCCGCCCGTTCGGCCGGGATCCCTGCCTCGGGGACGCGCGGCGTCGAAACTGTCGAGCGGGTATCCGGGGACGCACACTATCTCTTCGTCATCAACCACACCACGCACGACTACAAGCACCGGGTCACCGGAACTGAACTGGTGCTCGGCACGGAAGTTGCCGACGTCGTCGTTGTTCCGGCGGGCACCGTCCGCGTTGTACGCACTCATTCAACAGGCAGCACCGTATCAACAGGCAAGGAGGCCTCCTGATGGCTACCCTGGACCAGGCCCAGAACCCGCCGGGCACCAACCCGCCGGGCAACAAAAATTCCCGGCTTGTTTCGAACAAACGGCGCAGCACGCGCAAAGCAGTTGCCGTGTTCGTGGCGCCGTTCGCCGTGCTCTTCATCCTCTTCTACGCGGCACCGATCATCTTCGCGATCGTCCAGTCGCTCCTGGTAGTCGAGCGGGAGGGAACGTTCGGGGCACCGCAGCAGGTCTTCGGCGGATTCAGCCAGTACGCTCTCGTCTTCCAGGACCAGGCGTTCTGGGCCTCCGTCGGCAGGGTACTGCTCTTCGGCGTCGTACAGGTGCCGATCATGTTGGGCATGGCGCTGCTGTTTGCACTGCTGCTCGATTCGCCGCTGCTCAAGGGAAAGAAGTTCTTCCGGCTGGCATTCTTCGCTCCGTACGCGGTACCGGGTGTTATTGCCGCCATCATGTGGGGGTTTCTGTACTCCCCCTCGCTCTCACCGTTCAGCGCGGTCACCTCGGAAATCAACTTCCTCGACGGATCCCTGGTCCTGTGGTCCATCGCGAACATCGTCACCTGGGTGTACGTGGGCTACAACATGCTCATCATCTACGCGTCACTGCTTGCCATCCCCACGGAAATTTACGAGGCGGCACGGCTTGACGGCGCTTCCAACGCCCAGATCGCCTGGCGGATCAAGATCCCGCTGGTGACTCCCGCGATCATCCTCACCGGGGTGTTCTCCATCATCGGCACCCTCCAACTCCTCGCCGAACCCCAAACCCTGCGCAGCTTCAGCTCGGCGATCAGCAGCACCTACACACCGAACCTCGCGGTCTACACCACGGCGTCGATCCCCAACTACAACCTCGCCGCTGCATTCTCGGTTGTCCTCGCGATCGCCACCTTCATCCTCTCCTTCGTCTTCCTGAAGGCAACCCAGCGGAAGGTATCCCAATGACCACGGCAGCCGTCCCCCAGTCCGCTCCGGAGAAGCCGCGCTCCCGGGGCCCGCGCCAAAGCATCATGTCCCGCAGTGCAGCCATGCTCATCATGGGCGTCTTCACCCTGTACTTCCTGACCCCGATCTGGTGGCTATTGGTCACCTCGACGAAATCGGGCGGAGACATCACCGGGACGTCCGCGCTGTGGTTCACCCCCGATTCCGTTGCCACGTTCTTCACCAACATCACCGGCCTGTTCGCGTATGAAAACGGACTCTTCGTCAAGTGGCTGCTGAACAGTGCCCTGTACGCGGGGGTCGGTGCTTTCCTTGGCACCATCATTGCGGCGATGTGCGGTTACGCGTTGTCCAAATATGAGTTCAAGGGCCGCGAAGCCATCTTCAACGTGGTCCTCAGCGGAGTACTGGTCCCAGCCACCGCGTTGGCGCTGCCGCTATTCCTGATTTTCAGCGAAGTGAACCTGACCAACACCTACTGGGCGGTCTTCCTGCCCAGCCTCGTCAGCCCGTTCGGCGTCTACCTTGCGCGGATCTACGCCGCTGCATCGGTTCCCGGCGAGCTCCTCGAGGCTGCCCGGCTGGACGGCTCCGGTGAGGTGCGAACCTTCTTCACCGTCTCCAGCCGCCTCATGGCGCCGGCGCTGGTCACGATCTTCCTCTTCCAGTTCGTCACCATCTGGAACAACTTCTTCCTTCCGCTGATCATGCTCCGCGATCAGGCTCTCTTCCCGGTGACGCTGGGCCTATACGCGTGGAACAGCCAGATCAGCCAGATCCCGGAGCTGCGCACGTTTGTGATCATCGGTGCGCTCGTTTCCATCCTGCCTCTCATCATCGCCTTCCTCGGTCTGCAGCGCTTCTGGAGCAGCGGACTCGGTGCCGGAAGCGTCAAGTAACCAAGACCGCAAGAAACTGCCGGAGACACCCGTCGCCGGCACCGTCCATACACAAAGGAAAAACAGAATGCGTATGCATCACGGAAAGACCACCGCCGCCGTCGTCATGGTCTCCGCTCTGGCCCTCGCGGGCTGCGCCGGTGGAGGCGACAGCTCCGGCGCTCCCGAAGCAGCAGCGTGCGAGCCCTCGAGCGAGCCCGTGGAACTGACCTTCACCACGTGGGTTCCAGGCATGGACGAGGTGGTGAAGCTGTGGAACGAGGAGAACCCGGACATCCAGGTCGAGGTTCAGACCGGCCCCAACGGCAACTCCGGCACGTACCAGAACTTCTTCAACCAGCTGCAGGCGGGCAACGCGCCGGACCTCGGCCAGATCGAGTATGACGCCCTCCCGAACTTCCGTGTCCAGGACGGGCTCGAGAACATCGCCGCGTGTGAGGGCGTCGGTAATGCCGGGGACCAGTTCATCGACTGGACCTGGAACCAGGTGACCTTCGGTGAGGAAGACGCCGTCTACGCAATCCCGCAGGACAGCGGACCGATGGCCCTCTTCTACCGCGCGGACCTCTTCGAGCAGGCCGGCATTGAAGTTCCGACCACCTGGGAGGAGTATGCAACCGCCGCCGAGCAGATCCGTGAGGAAGGCGCGTACATCACCAACTTCCCGCGTTCGGATGTGAACTGGTTCGCCGGCCTCGTCTGGCAGGCGGGCGGCGAGTGGTTCAGCAGCGAGGACGACGGCTGGGAGGTCAACCTGACCGGCGAAGAGTCAACGCAGGTGGCCGAGTACTGGCAGGGGCTGCTCGAGGATGACCTCGTGTCCACCCTCCCCTCCTTCTCCGACGAGTGGAACGCGTCCTTCAACGAAGGCGACCAGTGGACTTGGGTCTCCGCAGTCTGGGGTACCTCGACGCTGCAGAGCGGTGCACCGGATACCGCGGGTAAGTGGGCTGTTGCGCCCATGCCGCAGTGGGACGCCGGCCAGAGTGCTGCAGGCAACTGGGGCGGCTCGTCCACCGCAGTCCTGAAGGGATCGGATCACCCGTACGAGGCCTCGCAGTTTGCACTGTGGCTGAACACCGATCCTGAAGCGCTGGCGCTGGCGAACGAGCTCGGCGGACTGTACCCGGCTGCGACGGCGGGAGCGGGCCTCGAAGCCTTCGCTGGTGAGTCCGAATTCTTTGGCGGACAGGCTGTCTATGACGTCTTCGCTGAAGCTTCCAAGAACGTCGACCCGGAATTCACCTGGGGCCCCACCATGACGCAGACCTACACGGACGTCTCTGACGGCTTCGGCGCTGCTATCGGCGGCGAGTCCACCCTCACGGAGGCGCTGCAGCGCGGTGAACAGCAGACCATCGACGCATTGAAGGCGCAGTCCATCCCGGTCATCGAGTAACCGCTTCCCCTTTCCGGGTCAGCCGTTCGCCGGCCTGCTGCACGCCTACCGTTAGTGACGGTCGGCGAGGCAGCAGGCCGGCGTTTTAGCGTCCGCGGTCGTGACGTTGAATAGTCAGCAGACTGCATATTTCCAGCGCACCATCAGGCAGCGCCTGTAGCATTGGAGGATCTTCGGGGAAATGGGGACCCTTTCACGGCTGGGAAGTCGATTCTCGACCTCAGGGATTTTTATGACCATCACTTCGCCCGCGCGCTCCGTCCGAGTTGCCAAACCGAACGACGTCGTTGCCTCCTACGCCACGCTGCTCAAGCAAGTGCGCAAGGAAGGCCTGCTGACCCGCAAGCGCGGCTTCTACATCTCGATCATGGTGCTTCTCGGCCTTGCCCTAGGGGCGGCCTGGACCGGTTTCGCACTGCTCGGTGACACCTGGTTCCAGCTGCTGATCGCTGGTGCACTGGGGGTCGTCATGACGCAGATCGCGTTCCTGGCGCATGAGGCGTCCCACCGCCAGATCTTCGCCTCGCGCGGCGCCAACGACTGGTCCGGTCGCATCCTCGCCGCCGGCGTCGTCGGAATCAGCTACCAGTGGTGGATGAACAAGCACTCCCGTCACCACAATGATCCCAACGTGGTGGGCAAAGATCCGGACATCGAGGTTGACACCATTTCCTTCCTGGAGGAAGACGCCGCCAAGGCCAAGGGGATCCAGGCCTGGATCACCCGCCGTCAGGGTTACCTGTTCTTCCCGCTCCTCACCTTCGAAGGCCTGAACCTTCACGCGCGCTCGATCGCCACCCTGTTCCGCCCTGGCGCAGTGCAGGGCCGCTGGGTTGAGCTTGCGCTCCTCGCGACGCGCTTCGGTCTTTACCTCGGCGTGTTGTTCTGGTTCCTGCCCGTCGGCATGGCGTTCGCGTTCATCGGCGTGCAAATGGCGGTCTTCGGCATCTACATGGGCGCCTCATTCGCGCCGAACCACAAGGGCATGCCGGTCATCCCGAAAGACAGCAAGCTGGACTTCTTCCAGAAACAGGTCCTCACCTCACGCAACATCCGCGGCGGCAACTTCATCAACAACGCGTTCGGCGGCCTGAACTTCCAGATCGAGCACCACCTCTTCCCCGACATGCCGCGCCCACACCTGCGCAAGGCAGCGGTGATTGTGCGCGAGCACTGCGAACGCCTCAAGGTCCCCTACACCGAGGTTGGTGTGGCGGCGTCCTACGGTGCGGTTGTCTCCTACCTCAACCGGGTGGGACTCGCGGCGCGCGATCCCTTCGATTGCCCCATGGTCAACCGGTACCGCCGGCGCTGATTCCACACCGCCATGACGACGACGGCGACCCTCACCCTTCGGTGAGCGGTCGCCGTCGTTGTCTGTGCTGGAGAAGGTCAGGCGTTCCAGAGTCCGTAGGAGTCCGCCAGCGAGGAGATTTTCTGGGCGCGGGCAAGCCGTGGCAGGTAGGAGCCATCCCCAACGACGGCGCCGGAGGCGTGGGCGTCGAGGAGCTCGTGCGCCCACTGGATCTCGGACTCGCTGGGCGAGAGCCCGTGGTTGATGGTGTCCGCGGCATCGGGGCGCAGGCAAAGCTTTCCGGTCATGCCCATCGATGCGGTGACCTTGCAGGCCTCCAACAGATCGTCGCCGAGGGCGCCAACCGTCGGTCCGTCGATCGGGCCGGGCAACTGCCCCACGCGGGAGGCGACCACCAGCTTGGCGCGAGCGTAGGCCAGAGCCATCGGGTCATCCGAAGCGCCGGTGTCACGGCGGAAATCACCCACTCCGAAGGCCAGGCGGAAGGTGCCGGGAGCGCTGGCAATGGCCGTAGCATTCTCGATGCCCAGCGCCGATTCCACCAACGCGAGCACCGGAGTGCCTGCCTGGAGCCGCATAGCAGTGTGCGTGACCTGTTCCGGCTTCTCCGTCATGGCAAGCATGACGCCGCGCAAACCCGGCGCCTTGGACAGCGCCGCAAGATCATCAGCCCAGTAATCGGTTTCAATACCGTTGACCCGAACCCAGGCCGTCATGCCGGTGGAGAGGGCCTCGACCACCCGTTCACGCGCCTCCGGCTTGGACTCCGCGGGCACGGCGTCCTCAATATCGAAGACCACCGAATCGGCCTCGGAGGCGAGCGCCGGCGCGAAGTTTTGTTCCGATGCCGCCGAGGCGAGCAGCCAGGAACGGGACAGCTTGGCGGGAAGCGCAGCAGCGCGGCTATTACGAAGGGGGGCCATACCTAGAACCTTACGCAACCGGCGTCGTCGTAATCCACCGTCCGGCCGGATGGAATGGTGAACACTACGACCAAAAAAGTCTTTTGACCGCTTCACCTGCGGAAACTAAGCTTTTCACAATACAGTAATGAAATATCACCAGACGAAAGAGTAGCGCATGAGTAATCAGCTTACGGTCGGAGATCCGGCCCCCTCGTTCACCCTTCCTGACGCTGACGGGCAGTCGGTCAGCCTCGCCGAGTTCCGCGACCGCAGCGTTGTCGTGTACTTCTACCCCAAGGCGGAGACACCGGGCTGCACCACCGAGGCCTGCGATTTCCGGGACAACCTCGCGTCGCTGCAGGGCGCGGGCTTCAGCGTCGTGGGCATCTCGCCGGATGGCCCGGAGGAGCTCGCCTCGTTTACCAGCAACCATGGGCTCGCGTTTCCCCTGCTCTCGGACGTGGACCATGAAGTCGCCAAGGCCTGGGGCGCATACGGCGAGAAACAGTTCAGGGGTGAGACCGTCGTCGGCATCATCCGGTCCACTGTTGTTGTGGGTCCGGACGGCACAGTGCAGCACGCGGAGTACGGCGTTGACGCGAAGGGCCATGTGGCGCGTCTGCGGGAGCAGCTGAACGTCGCCTGACTCCGTGTGGTCCAGCACTGCAAGAGGTAGTCCAGCAATGCAAAAGGCCCTCCCGCGGCGAAAGGGGGAGGGCCTTCTGCGTTCCCGGACGGACGTGCTAGCACCCTTCCGGAGTCTGTCGCATCGAGGAGGCGCTAACTACCTGCGCTCGCACGAGAGGTGGTTCTGCGCGCCCACTCGATGCATGTCCTGTGTCGGATCAGGCCGCTCCTCGGCGGAGCAGCCGACCCGTCGGCTTCTCGAGATCCAGTACCTCACCGCGGAGGTAGGTAGTGCGGACGATCCCGGACAAGGCCTTGCCCGCGTAGGGCGAGATGGGGTTCTTGTGATGGAGTTTGTTCACGTCCACCACGAAGGTGTCATCCGCTGCGAAAACGGAGAAGTCCGCGTCGTAGCCCAGCGCGAGCTGACCCTTGCGCTGCAGGCGGGCCAGCTTGGCCGGACGGGCCGACATCCACTCCACAACCCGCTCAAGCGGAATGCCTCGCTTCCGAGCCTCTGACCAGATCAGCGAGAGGCCGAGCTGCAGGGAGGACACACCGCCCCAGGCCACACCGAAGTCACCGTTCTCGAGATCCTTGAGGTCCAGGGTGGACGGCGAATGGTCGGACACGATGCAGTCGATCGTCCCGTCAATGAGCCCCTGCCACAGCAGCTCCCGGTTGGACGCTTCACGGATCGGCGGGCAGCACTTGAATGCCGTGGCCCCGTTCGGAATCTCCTCCGACAATAGCGTCAGGTAGTGGGGGCACGTCTCAACCGTGAGGTGCACGCCGTCGCGCTTGGCCGTTGCAATCATGGGCAGCGCGTCCGACGACGACAGGTGCAGGATGTGCGCACGAGCACCCGTCCAGCGGGCACGTTCGATGACCTCGGCGATAGCCACGTTCTCGGCACCGCGTGGGCGGGAGGCGAGGAACTTCGAGTACTGGTCCCCCTCCGCGGACGGTGCACGGTCAATGGAGCGCGAGTCTTCGGCGTGAACGATCATCAGGGAGTCGAAGGTCTTCAACTCCGCCATGTCCGTTTCCATCTCATCGGCCTCGAGATGCGGGAACTCGTCCACACCGGAGTGGAGCAGGAAGCACTTGAACCCGAAGACGCCCTCGTCATGAAGCGGACGCAGATCCGCTGTATTGCCGGGGATGGCACCGCCCCAGAAGCCGACGTCAACGAAGGACTGAGTTTCCGCCGCCGCACGTTTCTGCTCAAGCGCGTCCACGTTGACCGTGGGCGGGATGCTGTTCAGCGGCATGTCGATGATGGTGGTCACTCCCCCGGCAGCAGCAGCCTTCGTGGCGGACGCGAAGCCCTCCCACTCGGTGCGGCCGGGTTCGTTGACGTGCACGTGCGAGTCAACCAGACCCGGGATCAGCGTCTCATCGGGAGCGAGTTCGACCACCGTGGCGCCGTCGAGGGCGTTGCCCAGGGGCTCCATTGCCACAATGACGCCGTCCCGAACGCCGATTTCGCGCGGCGCGATCCCCGCCGTGGTCAGGATCCGCTCACCGCGGATAACGAGGTCGTATGTTTCGCTGCTCATGGCTTTCCTCCGTTTCCGGCCCCCACGCCAATGGAGGCGGCAATATTTTGCCCTACCTGCTCAAGCAATACCCCGGCGTTGGCGATGCATGTGCCGACGTCGGGCTCCAGGTCGGTCAGCGCGTACACGCTCTTGAACCCTGCCGCTGTGACCTGTTCATGAGTCAACGTTGTGCGCCCGCACACGGCAATCACCGGGATATTCCCGGCCGCCATGGCCACTCCCAGCGGGGTCTTGCCGCCGAGGCTTTGCTCATCCAGGCTCCCCTCGCCGGTGATCACCAGATTCGCACCGTCCAGCTTTCCGGAAAGTCCGGTGAGCTCCAGTACGACGTCGATACCCGGTCTGCGCTCGGCGTTCAGTACCGCAAGGGCTGCGTAACCGACACCACCTGCGGCGCCGGCACCAGGCGCCGCAGCCAGTGCGGCGGCACGCGGACCCAGTTCCTTCTCCAGCACCTCAACGAAGCGGGCCAGGGCCCCGTCCAGGTGAGCGACGTCGTCGGGCGTTGCTCCCTTTTGGGGGCCGAATACGGCTGCAGCACCGTTGGGGCCCAGGAGGGGATTGTCGACGTCGGACGCCAGGGTGAACACCACAGTGGCGAGCCGCGGATCCAGGTTGGACACATCAATCCAGGCCAGGTCAGCCAACGCCGCGCCTCCAGCGGGGAGCGCCGCGCCGGCGCCATCGAGCAAAGCGGCGCCGAGGCCGGTAAGCATCCCGGCGCCGCCGTCTGTGTTCGCGCTGCCGCCGACGCCCAGCACAATGCTGGTGCAGCCGGAGTCAAGCGCGTAGCGGATCAGTTCACCGGTGCCGAGACTGGTCGCTTCGCGGGCCCGCAGCACTCCGCCGGGGAGAACGGCAAGGCCGGACGCGAGCGCCATCTCGATCACCGCCGTCGAATCGCGAATGGCAATCGGAGCTTCGATCGGTTCGCCCGTCGGTCCGGAGACCGTAACCGTATGGCGGTCGAACCCGGCGGCGAGGGCGGCATCGAGTGTGCCCTCACCGCCGTCGGCCACTGGGACAGTGTCCACTGTGAGCGCCGGGTCCGCTGTCAGCAGCCCGGCACGCAGCCGTTCTGCCACCTCGGGAGCCGTGAGCGAGCCCTTGAACTTGTCCGGTGCAATGACGATTCGCATGACGCTATTGAACCAGCCCTCTAGACGAGCAGGGAGATGGCGGTGGGGGCGTCGTCGGAGGATTCGGCGAGGTCCTCGAACTCGTTGATTGCGTCGATTCCCGCGGCGCCCATCGAGATGTTGGTGACGCGTTCGAGGATGACCTCTACGACCACCGGCACGCGGTACTCCTGCATGAGGGCGCGGGCCTTCTCGAAAGCAGCCTGCAGATCATCAGCCTCACGGACGCGGATCGCCTTGCAGCCGAGGCCCTCAGCGACCTTGATGTGGTCCACGCCGTAGCCGTCAAGCTCGGGTGCATTCACGTTCTCGAAGGCGAGGGACACGTGGTAGTCCATCTCGAACCCGCGCTGTGCCTGGCGGATGAGGCCGAGGTAGGAGTTGTTCACCACCACATGGATGTACGGCAACTGGAACTGGGCGCCGACGGCCAGCTCTTCGATCATGAACTGGAAGTCGTAATCGCCGGAAAGCGCAACGACGGTCTCCCCCGGACTTGCCTGAGCCACGCCCAGTGCTGCGGGAAGGGTCCACCCCAGCGGGCCGGCCTGGCCGCAGTTGATCCAGTTGCGCGCCTCGTAGACGTGCAGGAACTGCGCGCCGGCGATCTGGGAAAGCCCGATGGTCGAAACGTAACGGGTGTCCCGGCCGAAGGCGCTGTTCATCTCCTGGTACACACGCTGCGGCTTGACCGGAACGTTGGTGAAGTTGGTCTTGCGCTGCAGCATGGACTTCCGCTGCGCGCAGTCTTTCACCCAGGCGTTCCAGTCCGGCAGGCCCTGCTGCTCCTTGCGTTCGCGGGCAACCTCGACCAGACCGCTGAGGGCGGCACCGGCGTCGGACACGATGCCGAAGTCCGGCGCGAAGACGCGGCCGATCTGCGTGGGCTCGATGTCGATGTGCACGAACGTGCGGCCCTTGGTGTAGACGTCCAGGGCGCCGGTGTGGCGGTTGGCCCACCGGTTGCCGATGCCGATCACGAAGTCCGACTCCAGCATGGTCGCATTGCCGTAGCGGTGCGAGGTCTGCAGGCCGACCATGCCTGCCATCAGCTCGTGGTCGTCGGGGATGGTGCCCCAGCCCATGAGGGTCGGGATGACGGGGATGTTCAGCAGTTCGGCGAGCTCCACCAACTGCTCGGAGGCGTTGGCGTTGATGATGCCGCCGCCGGCCACGATCAGAGGCTTCTCAGCCGCCGTCAGCATGTCCAGGGCCTTCTCCAACTGCTTGCGCGTGGCTGCCGGCTTGTGGACCTGGAGCGGCTCGTAGGTGTCAGGATCGAACTCGATCATTGTCTGCTGGACGTCGATCGGCAGATCGATCAGCACGGGGCCCGGGCGGCCGGTCCGCATTTCGTGGAACGCCTTCTGGAAGGTGCCGGGAACCTGGCCCGCTTCCATGACGGTCACGGCCATCTTGGTGACCGGTCCGGCGATCGAGGCGATATCCACGGCCTGGAAATCTTCCTTGTGCAGCTTGGCCACAGGTGCCTGGCCGGTGATGCAGAGGATGGGGATGGAGTCTGCCATGGCCGAGTAGAGCCCGGTGATCATGTCGGTTCCGGCGGGGCCGGAGGTGCCGATGCAGATGCCGATGTTGCCCGGCTTGGCACGGGTGAAACCCTCCGCCATGTGCGAGGCGCCCTCAACGTGGCGGGCGAGGACGTGGTGGATGCCGCCGTGGGCGCGCATCGCGGAATAGAAGGGGTTGATTGCTGCCCCGGGCAGGCCGAACGCCGTGGTGGCGCCCTCCTTCTCCAGGATCGCAACGGCTGCGTCGACAGCGCGCATTTTAGGCATGGTGTGCTCCTACTTCGGGAAGTTTTGCGCAGCTAAGGTGACTTCCGACGTCGTCGGCTCGCCTGATCTGCACGAAAGTTTGGGGTCTATTTGCCGGACAGCTGGTTGATCAGCTTGAAGAGGCCGGAGTGGTCGAGGCCGCCGTCGCCCGTGTTGACGAGCGAGGCAACCAACTGCGCGACGACGGCACCCAGTGGGGTGGCAACGCCGGCTTCGCGGGCGGCTGAGGTGACAATGCCGAGATCCTTGTGGTGGAGGGCCAGGCGGAAGCCCGGGTCGAAGTTGCGGTCCAGCATCTTCTGGCCCTTCTGGTCGAGCACCTTGGAGCCGGCGAGGCCGCCGCCAAGGACCTTGAGGGCGGCGTCGGTATCCACGCCGTAGGCCTCGAGGAAGACGATCGCTTCAGACAGGACGCCAATGTTGACGGCGACGATGAGCTGGTTGGCGGCTTTCACGGTCTGGCCGGAGCCGGACGGACCCACATGCACGATGGTCTTGCCTACGGCGGTCAAAACGTCCTGTGCGGCGTCGAAGTCTTCCTTCTCTCCGCCGACCATGATCGAGAGGACGGCGTCGATGGCGCCCTGCTCGCCGCCGGAAACCGGCGCGTCCAGCGGCTTGAGACCGGCGTCGCGCGCCTGCCTGGAAAGCTCAACCGCGACATCCGGGCGAATGCTGCTGGCATCGATCCAGAGGGCGCCCTTTTTCGCGTTGGCGAAAACGCCGTCGTCCCCGCTCACCACGCCCTCGACATCCGGTGAATCCGGAACCATGGTGATGACGACGTCGGCATCCTTGACGGCGTCAGCGATGCTGGCTGCCGCTGAACCGCCCTCGGAGACAAGCTTGTCCATCTTGTCGGAGCTGCGGTTGAAGCCGGTGACGGTGTGGCCGGCCTTGACGAGGTTGATGGCCATGGGCAGGCCCATGATGCCGAGTCCGATGACTGTTACTTTGCTCATTCTGTTTGTCCTTGAGTGTTGTGCCGGGCCCACGCCCGCTTAGGTTCCCTGCCCGAGCTTGCGAGGTTAGGGAGCGGGTGGGGATTAGCGGGAGGCGTGTTCGCGGATCGCCCAGTTGAAGGCGGTGTCCGCCGGTTCCTTGTACTCGAGCCCGATGTAGCCCTCGTACCCGAGTTCGCGGCTGCGGGAGATCCACTCTCCGAGCGGGAGGTTGCCACTTCCGGGAGCTCCGCGGCCGGGGGCGTCGGCAATCTGGACGTGGCCGAAGTCCTTGGCGTGGTTCGCGATGACCTGCGCAACGTCATCGCCGTTGACCGCCAGGTGGTAGAAGTCGGCGAGGAGCTTGATGTTGCTCTTGCCGGTCTTCGCGATCACGTTCAGCGCGTCCTGTGCCGTGAGCAGCGGGTACTTCTCGGCACCGCTGACCGGCTCCACAAGAACGACGCCGCCAATTGCAGCAACGGCGTCAGCCGCGAAAGCCAGATTGTCGACGGCGACCGCGTCCTGTTCCTCGGCGCTCACGCCATCGATCCGGTTGCCGTACAGCGCGTTGAAGGCCTTGCAGCCCAGCCGCTCACCGATCCCGACGACGACCGGCACGTTCGCGCGGAAGTCATTCTGCCGCTCCGGCCAGGAGACCAAGCCGCGATCGCCGCCGGGCATATTGCCGGCGTTGAAGTTGAGGCCGGTGAGCTGAACGCCTGCATCGGTGATCGCACTCTCGAAGGCTTGCAGATCAGCCTCGGACGGCGTGGAGGTTTCGAACGGCCACCAGAACTCGACGGCGTCAAAGCCGGCCTTCTTCGCAGCAGCCGGCCGCTCCAGCAGCGGCAGTTCGGTGAGGAGGATGGAGCAGTTCACGGTGTAGGTCATCGTCGATCCCTTTGCGTTCTTTCGGCCTGATCGTTCTTCCGTAATGTGGAAGGAACTTTCTGTCTAATGAAATGATAGGGGTTAGATGTGATGTGAGTCAACCAGGCACGGGACAGAAACTGCCCGGAGGTGCAGGGCTGCCGATTCCAAGCGGCAGCCCTGCACCTCCGGGCAGTTTTTGCGGGTTAGGGGGACGGCCGCGAAGCCATCACGCTGCCCGACTCAGCTCTGCTCGGCGGATCGCGCTTAGCACCCTTTCCTTGAGGCGGGCCTCGTCGAAGAGGTCCTTCCACTCGATGCGGATGAACGTCCACCCTTGCTCCATGAGCGCCTTCTCCCGGCGCCGTTCCTGAAAGAGCACCTCGTCCGTCGGTGCATAGTCGAAGTACTTCGTTCGACCGTCAAACTCCAGCGCGAGCTTGATGCCCTCCCAGGCGAAATCCAATCGATGCGCCCCGTTGTTCGTGTGGACGGTGAATTGCTGAACCGGCATTGGCAGGCGCATCTTCCTCAGGAAGTACCAGGTGAGCGTTTCGCCGGGGGACTCCGACAGCACACTGGCTTGCGTCATTACCCTCCTGGCCCGGGCGACGCCTTTGTAGCCGGCCAAACGGTCGATGGTCTTCCAGATCAATTCCGGATCTGCGCCGAGGTGAAGCGCATGCTCAGCGATAATCAGCGCCTGCTTGAACGGGAGTATTCGGGCACAATCCACTACCGTCCGCTCCAGGGACGTGACCCGCAGCTTGGCACAGCGCGTCACCTCGAAGTGCTCCAGCCGCGCTTGATGGTTACGGACGTCCGGCGCATGACTTGTAGCTGAGATGTTCGACGGCTGTGTCAGGTGTATGACTGAGTCCACCTCCCACAGGTGGAGCCCATGGGCCCGGGCAGCAGTAGCGTGGCTGTACGTTCCGGAGCCTGAAGCCGTTGCAACCGTGGCGTGCTTGTGGGCGTGAACCAGTCGGAGAGCGCTGGCATTGGGCGTCAGCTTCTTCCAGGCTCGGGCTGACATGTAGCAGCCCCTCCGAAGCCGCACGAGATGGCCCGACTTCACCAGAGCCTGGATGTTCCGCGTGGTCAACCCCTTGTCCAGGAGCGTCTCCGTGAGCCAGAGAGCGTCCCCGCGGGTGAGCCAGTCAGTCGATTTCACCTCCTCAGGATGGAACGCCGTTGGGCCTCGCGGGCCGAGTACCTGGCGTATGTGGATAAGTCGCCGAGGATTCGGACACAGAAACTGCCCGGAGGTGCAGGGCTGCCGATTCCAAGCGGCAGCCCTGCACCTCCGGGCAGTTTCTGCGGGCAGCGCGAGGGCCGCACGGGCAGCGGGCCGCACGCCGGCGCGATAGCCTTAAGGGAGGAGAGGGGACCGATGCAACGCGCGCACAGGCATGACGAACTTACGGCAATGATCGAATGGCCGCGACCCTTGAGCCCGCAGGCACTCAAGATCATCAAGAACGTCCTGCTCGGTGTGCTGGTTGTCACCGCGCTCGTGCAGATCATTCCGTTTCAGGTGCTCGGCGGTCTGGTCAACCACCTCTTCACGATTCTCCTCCTCCTGTCCTGGGCCGGACCGGCGCGGCGCTTCCTGCGGCGACGAGCCGCCGAACGCAACGGAGACGCCAACGAGGGACGAAACGAGGAACGCGAGGGACCGGCAGCGCCCGAGGAAAAGTAGCCAGCAACCGGAGCTGAATCAGGCGGCAGGAACCAGAAGCTCGCTCACGGTGACGCCTCCTTCAATAACCAGCCGGACCACCGCCGGCATGGCATCACAACCCCCGGCAAGAGGAATCTCCACGTCCCCGGCGTACCCAGCCGCAACGGACGCCCTACCCCATTCCCGCCACGTATCCGCGGGCCCGGGAACCACAATCCGCAGCAACCCACCGGCACTCCGGGCAATGCGCACCGAGACCGACGCCGGCGCATCCCCGCCCCACCCGCGGTAAGTCAGCAAAGCACGCAGCAGGGCGGGGTCGGCGACGGTCACGGCAGTCCCCTGCAGGGGCGTCTCCGGCACCAGCAGGGCGTTTACGGATTCGTCGAAGAGTTCAGCCCGGATCCGGGAGCCACGCGTCCGCGCCGGACTACCCGAGCCGGACACCTCGAGGGCAACCGCCAACGGCAGGTCCACCGCGGAACGTCCAATCAGCAGGTCATACGTTCCCGGCTCCACCAGCATTCGCCCCGCAGCCGGGCTGAAGACTGCAAGTTTCTCCTCGGCCACCGGAATCGAAACCACCGTCCGTTCCCCTGGCTTCAGCGACACCCTCGCGTGCGCAATAAGCCGCCGCCTGGGGTAGCCCGGCAGATCCGAGGTGCCATACACCTGCACCAGTTCATGAACATCCCGCCCACCGGCGTTCCGCACGGACACCGCGAGCGCACCGTCACCATACGATGCCGACTCGTACTCCACAGCGGCGTAACCCAGCCCGTGACCCAGCGGGTAGAGCGGTTCAGCAGTGCTGTAGTGATAGGTGGACCGGGACCCGATGATGTCGTAGTCGAGGATGTCAGCGAGGTCCGCATCCTGCGCCCACCACGTCTGCGGCAGCCGCCCGGATGGTTCATGGTCACCGCTGAGCACGTCCGCCACTCCGCGCCCGAGCTCCTGCCCTCCGTGCGAGGACCACACAATTGACGGCACCCCCGCCAGCTCCCCGAGCGCGTAGGGGTAGGACGAGACGATCACCAGCACCGTCCGCGGATTCGCCTCCCGCACCACCCGGATCAGCTCCTGCTCACTCTGCGGCGGGTCCAGCGTGGTGCGGTCGATTGTCTCCCGCCCGCCCAGATGCGGATCATTACCGACGACGACGACGGCGACATCCGCCGATGCCGCAGCCTTGCGTGCCGCTTCGGTACCGGACCGGATGGTGCGCAGGGTGAAGCGGTCGGCGTCCTGCTCGGATCCCGGAACGAGAACGGCGCTACCCGTTCCTTCCTCTACCCGAACCCATTTCCCGGACCCGACGTGCCGCAGGGCGACCGAGCCGTCAACCGATGGGTGCAGCGCGAACGTCTCCTGAACCACCCAGCCGCCGACCCGCTCCGACGTTGCACGGAGGTACCCGCTCTCCCCGGAAACGAAGCGCCCATTCACAGCGGAGCGCAGCGTGTACTCGCCGTTCCCCCAGTTCTTGAGCACCAGAGATTCGGCCGGCCCCGCAGACCCCGGCGAAGCTGTCAAAGCCGCCGATCCGTCCGGCACGCCTAGATACCGGTTGGTGCGGGTACTCCGAAGCGCAACGAGGTCCAGTCCCTCCTCTGCGACGACGCTGCCGTACCGCTCCTTAATGCCCGCCGCGATACTCACGGGATGCACAAGAGTTCCGCTGTACCAGTCGCTGAGCACGTGGGACCCCAAGGATCCGATGACCGCGACAGTACCCGGCGCGTCCCCCAACGGAAGGACAGGACCGGCACTAACTGAGGAATCCGCTGAGCTGCCAACTGACGCGTTCCGCAGAACCACTACGGACTTGCGAGCGGCTTCCCGCGCCAGCGCAGCGTGCTCGGAGGTCAGCAGCGCCTCAGCAGGAATGGATCCGTACACGCCGCCGTCGGGCTCGAACTCACCCGTGCGTTCACGCAGCGTGAGCAAGCGAAGGACCGCCGCGTCGATATCCGCAACAGAGATGAGCCCGCGATCCAGCGCCTCCTCAAGATAGGCAATGGACGGCGCGGAGTCGTCGCCGTCGTCCGTGAAACTGTCAACGCCGGCACACAGGGCAGCCGCATAGGCAGAGGCGCCGTCGTCGAAATACTTCTCCGCTGTGAACAGGGAGGACGGCGCGCCGGCGTCCGTCACCACCGCGAGCGTTTCCCCGTTCCGCCACGTGCGCAGATGCTCGGTCACCAGGTCGGACACATGCGCAGGCCGCCCGTTCACCAGGTTGTAGGAAAGCATGACGGCGCCCGCAGCCCCCGATTCGATGGGCAGCCGGTAGGCAGGCAGCTCATACTCGTGGAGGACGCGCGGCGGCAGTTGGCTTGAGGTGACGTTGCGGTCGCGCTCGTTGTTGTACCCGAGGAAGTGCTTCAGCGTTGGTACGGTCAGCCACTGCTCGGCGGAATCACCCTTCAGGCCTTCACAGTAAGCGGTGGCCAGCGAAGCAGTGAGCCCGGAATCCTCCGAAAATCCCTCCTCATTCCGCCCCCACAGCGGGTGCCGGAGCGGATTGACCACGGGCGCCCAGACGTTCAGGCTCACGGTGGGATCGGCGGCCTTTTTTGCGCGCATCTCGACGCCGACAGCCCGCCCCACCCGCCGCAGCAGGTCCTCGTCCCAGCTGGCCGCGAGACCGACGGTCTGCGGAAAGACCGTCGCGTCACCGAGCCAGGCAACCCCGTGCGCCGCCTCCGCGCCGGTATGGAAGTAGGCCAGACCGGCGTCGGGAAGTGCCGGCGAGTGCTGATGGAGTAGAGCAATCTTCTCGGCCCGGGCGAGCGTTGCGAGGATGCTCTGCGCGGTACGGATGGCCATACGGGTTTCGGTCACGAAAAAGTTCCGATCCTTGGGAGAATTGTTTAAGCGCTTGCACAGCGCTGTTCGACCACCATGCTGACATTACGCGCTGTGATACGCAACACAATTTCCTCTTGTCTCGAGACAAAAGATGCCCTACGGTTGGATCAATCGAAGCGCTTCGACTAATCGACCCGGACGACGCGCCGCCAATTCTGATTGCAACCATGCAAGCGCCCCTATCGGCGCGCCTGGACACGAAGGAGTGCACCATGCCAAACATCTCGGACGCCGCGAACGGCACAATCACCCGCAAGCCCCTCGGTCGCCGGTCTTTCCTCGGCCTGCTGGGCGGAGCTGCCTTCTTCGCCGCCTCCCCGGCACTGTTGACCGCATGCAGCACCGGTGCTTCAGCTCCGCAGGCAACGACCGCGGGCGGGTTGGCGGAAGCCGTCGCCAAGCTGGTGCCCAAGTACATTCCGATGAACCTGGTCCAGCCGGACATCCCGGGTGTCAACGGGTCCACGCCGGGATTCACTACCATCCCCACCGAACTGGTGAAGTCCGTCCCGAAGCCTCCCGGAAGCGGCGGCACCTACACGGCCATGTCGCCCGCGTGGTGGGCCATTCCCCGCGGCCTGCCGGACAACGCGTACTACCAGGCGGTGAATGAGCGCCTTGGCGCCACCGTCGAGTTCCAGGCCAATGACGGCAATACCTACGGCGATAAAATCCAGACCGTCCTCGCCTCCCCGCGCGACGTTCCCGACTGGGTGGTCATCCCCTCCTGGAACATCCCGCCGCGGTTTGGACAGGCAGCCAAGGGTCTGTTCACGGACCTCTCCCCCTACCTCGCGGGCGACAAGGTGGAGAAGTACCCCAACCTGGCCAACATTCCGACGGCCGCGTGGAAGTACAGCTGCTTCGAGGGCGGACTCTACGGGCTGCCCATGCCCACGCCGCTGGTCAATGACGCGTTCTTCTACCGCACGGACCTGTTCGAGGAGATGGGACTCGAACAGCCGAAGACCGCAGATGAATACATCACCATCGCCAAGGAAATCACTGACCCGTCGAAGAACCGCTGGGGTTCCGAGGACGTCTGGAACGGCGCGCAGATCATGCACGGGGTCGTCCCAAAGTGGAAGCTCGTGGACGGCACGCTGGTGAACAAGTTCGAGACCGAGGAATACCGGGCCGCCCTCGAGTGGATCATCAAGCTCTTCAAGTCCGGCGCTGTCCACCCGGACGCTGTTGCGGGCAACGCCCAGCAGGCGAAGCCGCGCTTCGAGTCCGGTGCCACGCTGATGACGGTCGACGGCGTCGGCGGCTGGCACGAGGCACTCGGCCGCGTACTGCCCACCAACCCGGACTTCAACATGCAGCCGATGGACTTCTTTGCGCCCGACGGCGGTGATCCCACCCTATTCAGCGGCCAACCGGCCGGAATCTTCAGTTTCATCAAAAAGACCGAGGACACCGCCAGGATTGAAGAACTCCTGGCACTCGCGAACTTCATGGCCGCACCCTTCGGAACGGAAGAGAACCTCCTCATCACGAGCGGCGTCGAGGGCAAACACTTCAAGCGCGACGCCCAGAACATCCCGCAGATGACTGACCTCGGACGCGCGGAAGTCACGAGCACGTACCAGTTCCTCGTCAGCCCGCCCACCGTCAACTCGCAGGTCCAGTATCCCGGCTTCGTCGAGGCCAAGACCGAGTGGGAAGCCCGCCAGGCCCCCTTCGTCCAGGAAGACGTCTTCTTCGGCATGCAGATCCAGGAGCCGCCGCAGTACGGATCCCTCGGCGCACCGTTCGACGACCTCGCCAAGGACATCGCCCGCGGCCGCAAGAGCCTCAAGGATCTCGATTCGGAGATTGCCACCTGGAAGCAGAACGGCGGCGAAAAACTCCGCGAGTTCTACGCCGGCTTCCTGACCGCATAGCACCGGCCATGACCACCACCGATTTCATCCGCCGCGGCAACCGGGCGGCAGACAAGCACGACGACGACGTTCCGACCTTGCCCGCCCCGCCGCCTGTCCGGCGCAAGCAGGGTCTGAAAGCCCGGTTCCGGCGCGACCGCTCGCTGGTGCTGATGGCGCTTCCCGTCGTCGTCCTTCTGGTTGTGTTTGCCTACGTGCCCTTGCTCGGCAATGTGGTCGCGTTCCAGAGCTACTCGCCGTTCATCGGCATCCCGGCCAGCCCCTGGGTGGGCCTGGAGAACTTCGCGCGGGTGTTCGGCGATCCGAACTTCTGGAACGCAGTCCGGAACACGCTGGTCATCACGGGCTTCCAGCTCGTGTTCTTCTTTCCCGTCCCGATTGCGCTGGCACTGCTGCTCAACTCCCTGCTTCGGCCGGCCATGCGTGCCACCATTCAAGCGATCGTCTACCTCCCGCACTTCTTCTCATGGGTGCTCGTGGTTTCCGTCTTCCAGCAGCTGCTGGGCGGCGCGGGGCTCCTGAGTCAGATGCTCCGGGCCAACGGCTGGAGCGGCATGGACATCATGACCAACCCGGATACATTCCTGTTCCTCATCACGTCCCAGGCGGTCTGGAAAGACGCGGGGTGGGGCATCATCGTCTTCCTGGCCGCCCTGGCCGCCATCGACCCCGAGCAGTACGAGGCCGCGGCTGTTGACGGCGCCAACCGCTGGCGCCGCATGTGGCACGTGACGCTTCCGGGGCTGCGGTCCGTCATCGTCCTGCTGCTCATCTTGCGCCTCGGCGATGCACTGACAGTCGGATTCGAGCAGATGATCCTGCAGCGCGACGCCGTTGGCGCCGAGGCTGCGGAGGTGCTGGACACCTTCGTCTACTACACCGGCATCCAGAACGGTGACTGGAGCTACGCAGCTGCCGCCGGGCTCATCAAGGGCGTCATCTCACTCGGGCTCATTCTCGCCGCCAACAAGGTGGCCCATCTCTTCGGTGAAAACGGGGTGTATTCCAAGTCATGACAACGATCATCAAGCCAGCCCGGCCCCGCCGTAGCGGTCCTTCGCGGCCCGCGTGGGAAGAAGAACCGGGAATTGCGACCAAGGCGGGAAAGGTAGTGATCCTGACCCTCGTGGTGCTCGCAGTCCTCGGCCCGCTCTACACCATCCTGCTCACGAGCATCTCCTCGCAGGGCACCATCACCCAGGCGGGCGGCCTCGTCCTCATCCCGGGTGAATTCTCACTCGATGCATACCGCCAGATCCTGAACGGCGGCGTGGTGACCCGCGCCGTGCTGGTGAGTGTCGGCATCACCGTCACCGGAACCCTGCTCAGCATGGTGGTGTCGATTCTGTGCGCCTACGGTCTCTCACGGCCGGGCTCCTTTGCTCATACGCCGATCCTGTTCACCCTGCTGATCACGATGTTCTTCAGCGCCGGAATGATCCCGTCCTACCTGCTGGTTTCCGGCCTCGGCCTCATCAACTCCTACTGGGCACTGATCCTGCCGAGTGCGGTGTCCGTCTTCAACATCATCATCCTGCGCGGATTCTTCATGGGGATTGACCGCGGCATCCTCGACAGCGCGCGCATCGACGGGGCCAGCGAGTGGCGCATCCTCGCCCAGATCGTGCTGCCCATGTCCAAGGCGGTGACTGCCGTGATCGCGCTGTTCTACGGCGTCGGCTACTGGAACGCCTTCTTCAATGCGGTGCTCTACATCAATGACAGCTCCAAGAACCCGCTGCAGGTGGTCCTGCGCTCCTATGTGCTGCAAGGTGTGTCCGTGCCGGGGCAGATCGACGTCGGCCAGGGCGTGGCGCCATCGCTCGCCCTGCAGATGGCGGTCATCGTGATCGCCATGGTGCCGATCCTCATGGTCTACCCGTTTGTGCAGAAGCACTTCACCAAGGGCGTCATGATCGGCGCGGTGAAGGGATGACGGCGTTGTGCAGGTCAGCGCGCGCTCGACGTCTCCCGCTGGACCAGCGTGGGGACGATCAGCCGCACCTCAACCGGCTTATCCGAGTTGAGCCGATCCATGACCATTTCAACGGCCGCGCGGCCGATGTCGTGCGCCGGAATGGAGACGGCGGTCCACGGCTTCGTTGCGGCGAGGGCCACGTCCTCCGGGGCGATCACCACCACCGAAATGTCCTCGGGAATGCGCAGGCCGCGCACGGCCAGGGCCTCGTGCAACAGCGGGAGCAGTCCCTCGTTATGCACCACAAGGGCAGTGACTGCGGTGGCGGCGCCGTCGTCGTCGAGCACTGCAGTGAGCGCCTCGGTGAGGGCCGCCATGGAAGCCTCACAGGCACGCAACACGGAACCAACGCCCGCGGCATCGCAGGCCTCGGTGAAGCCCTTGCGGGCGCGGTCGGCGTAGGTCGCGTGGCGCTCAAGGGAGGCCTGCGGGGATCCGATGAAACCGATACTGCGGTGATTCAGGTCCACCAGGTGCCGGACCGCCGTCCGGGAGGCGCCCGCGAAGTCGAAGTCAACGCAGCTGAGCCCCTGCGGATCATCCGGGAGGCCGATCAGAACTGCCGGTTTGCGCAGTTTGGCGAGCAGGGGGATGCGCGGATCGCGGGCTTCGATGTCCATCATCAAGAGTCCGTCCACCATGGACTGGGATGTGACTCTTTCCAGTCCGCCGGCGTCGTCCTGGGTCAAGAGAAGAACGTCCTGGTTGTAGGTGCGCGCCGTGGTGACCACGGCCGCCACGAACTGCATGATCACGCTGACGTTCACGTCCGCGCGAAGCGGCGCCATCAAGCCCAGCACGTTGGAGCGGTTGGAGGCGAGCGCCCGGGCACCGGAATGAGGGCTGTAGTCGAGCTTCCGGATTGCACTCTGAACAGCCAGCCGGGTCTCTTCGGAGATGGTTCGCTTTCCGCTCAGTACGTAGGAAACAGTGCTCAGCGATACCCCGGCCTCCCGGGCGACATCATTCATGCGGGCCACGGCTTCCATCCTAGCTTCGACACGCTTCGATTCGCATTCGTAACGATTCAACCGTCCGCGAAAGAGAAGCGCTTCGACACCGACAAACCAACTTTGAACGCACCATCTGAAGGAACAGCATGAAATTCACTGACGGTTACTGGATGTACCGCAAGGGCCTCACCGCCCTGCATCCACGGGACATTTCCGACGTCGTTGCCACCGATTCCGGCCTGGAAATCTATGCGCCGACGCAGCGGATCAATGCCCGCGGCGATGCGCTGAACTGCCCTCAGCTGACGGTTTCCTTTTCCTCGCCGCTTGAAGGCGTGATCGGCGTGACGATCGAGCATTTCCAGGGCGCACTCGATCCCAATCCACGGTTTGAACTGCAGGACGCGCATCCCGCGGTCAACGTCGCGGTCAACGAAACGCACGCAACCCTGACCTCCGGTGCGCTCACCGCGTCCGTCAGCCTGAGCGGTGACTGGACGGTTGACTTCACCGGCGACGGAAAGCTGCTCACCAGTTCTGTGCCGCGGAGCGTCGGTTTCATCACCGACGACGCCGGTCGCGCCTTTGTGCATGAACAGCTCACCCTGGGCGTGGGCACCAATGTGTACGGGCTCGGCGAGCGCTTCGGCGCGTTCGTCAAGAACGGCCAGTCGGT
This sequence comes from Arthrobacter sp. KKT183, assembly GCF_055657625.1. Taxonomy (NCBI): domain Bacteria; kingdom Bacillati; phylum Actinomycetota; class Actinomycetes; order Micrococcales; family Micrococcaceae; genus Arthrobacter; species Arthrobacter sp. KKT183. The sequence continues at coordinate 3,275,909 of NZ_CM145770.1, forward strand.
GGACGTCTGGAACGAGGACGGCGGAACCTCCAGTGACCTCGCCTACAAGAACGTGCCGTTCTTCCTGACCAACTCCGGGTACGGGGTGTTCGTGAATCATCCTGAGCGGGTTTCATTCGAGATCGGCTCGGAGGTGGTCTCCCGTGCGCAGTTCAGCGTGGAGGGCCAGAAGCTCCAGTACGTCGTGATCTACGGGCCGTCACCGAAGGAGATCCTGCGCCGGTACACGGAGTTGACCGGCAGGCCCGCGCGGATTCCTGCGTGGTCCTACGGTCTGTGGCTGTCCACGTCCTTCACCACGGATTATGACGAGGACACCGTCATGTCCTTCATCGACGGCATGGCGGAGCGCAACCTGCCGCTCTCCGTATTCCACTTCGACTGCCACTGGATGCGGGCTTTCCACTGGAGCGACTTCGTCTGGGATCCGGCCACCTTCCCCGACCCGGAGGGAATGCTGCGGCGCCTGCACGAGCGCGGGCTCAAGGTGTGTGTGTGGATCAACCCGTATATTGCACAGCGCTCCCACCTGTTCCGGGAGGGCCAGGAGCTTGGCTATCTGGTGCAGCGGGCTGACGGTTCGGTGTGGCAGTGGGATCTCTGGCAGGCCGGGATGGCGCTGGTTGACTTCACCAATCCCGACGCCGTCCTCTGGTACCAGGACAAGCTGCGCACCCTGCTGGGGCAGGGAGTGGACTCCTTCAAGACCGACTTCGGCGAACGCATCCCCACCGACGTCACCTGGCATGACGGCTCCGATCCACAGCGGATGCATAACTACTACACCCAGTTGTACAACGAAGCGGTGTTCCAGCTGCTCGAGAAGGAGCTGGGGGTCGGTGAAGCGGTCCTGTTTGCCAGGTCCGCGACCACCGGCGGTCAGAAGCTGCCCGTGCACTGGGGCGGGGACTGCGAATCCACTTTCGCCGCAATGTCCGAATCCCTGCGCGGCGGCTTGTCTCTGGCGTCCTCGGGCTTCGCGTTCTGGAGCCATGACATCGGCGGGTTCGAGGGCACGCCGGAGCCGGAGATGTTCAAGCGGTGGATCGCGTTCGGGCTGCTCTCATCACACTCCCGCCTGCACGGATCCAACTCCTACCGGGTGCCGTGGCTCGTGGATGAGGAGTCGGTGGATGTGCTGCGGCACTTCACCGAACTGAAGATGCATCTGATGCCGTATCTGGCAGGCGCAGCCGAGGAAGCGTATTCCTCCGGAACCCCGGTGATGCGGCCCATGTTCCTGGAGTTCCCTGCGGACCAGGGGTGTGCCCACCTCGACCGGCAGTACATGCTCGGCAGTAGCCTGCTGGTTGCGCCGGTGCTGGAGGCTGGCGGCGAGCACTCGTTCTACCTCCCGGAAGGAACGTGGACCCATCTCGAGTCCGGTGACACCCTTGAGGGCCCCCGCTGGCACAGCCGCTCCTTCTCGGTGATGGAAGCTCCCGTGTTCGTTCGGCCAGGAACCATCCTGCCCCTGGGAAGCGTTTCCAACCGGCCGGACTACGACTGGGCAGCCAACGTCGAGTTCAGCGCCTTCGCAGTCGAGGAGGGGCATCGCTCCAGGGTTGAGGTGCCCTCCCCCGACGGTTCGTCGACCACGTATCAGGTGACCGTGGCACAGGGAGAGGTGAGCGCCGTCGTCGTGCGTTGATCGCCTCAGACGGCGGGCACGCAGGTGCGAGCATCGATTCATCAGCCTACTGTTGAATTACAGCCGGTAAGAGCAGCCGTACCCGGCGGCGCCGGCTCCGATGCTGAAGGAGGAGTCCAATGTCGAGCACGGAGAAGAAGCAGTCCAACGAACAGGGGCAGGACGAGCGGAAATCCCACCAGATGCGAAACATGTACCTGCGGTTCGGCGCTATGATCCTGACCGCCATGGTGGTGATGTACTTTGTCATGTTCATCGGCTCCTGGGAATGGAGCCATATCCGTTTCAGCGAGAGTCGCGTGTTCATGACACTCGCCATGGGCGGCACGATGGGGTTGATCATGCTCGGCTGGATGCTGAACATGTACAAGAACACAAAGGCGAACGTGGCCGTGGTGGTGGTCAGCCTCCTGCTGCTGGGCGGCGGCGCTTTCCTCGACCGCAGCCAGACCACCGTGGATGATCAGGACTACATGAGCGCGATGATCCCGCATCACTCGCTGGCCATCACCCGGTCCGAACGCGCCGAGCTGGCCGACGTGCGGGTGTGCCAGCTCGCCGTCGAGATCAGCGAGGCCCAGCGGCGGGAGATTAGCGAGATGGACTGGCTGATCGAGGACATCGAGGAGAACGGCATAGCGGAAACGCTGGAGGAGGCACAAGCCCGGCCGGTGCCTGACTATGAAGCTTCCGCCTTACGCGACTGCGCAGGGCAGTAGCCGGACGCGGTTTACTTCTTGATCGCCACCGACTCCGCCATGAACTCGGCAACCACCTGCTGGGAGATGGCGACGTCGAGGACGAACACACCGTCGTCGCCGGTTGCCAGCCAGGTCTTCAGTTCGGCGAGGTCGGCGAGCGTGTGCGCCTTGGCGCCCTTGGCACCGAGGGCACGCCCGACGGCGGCGAAATCCACTTCGTCGATGAGCATCGCCTGGTTGTGCAGGCCCTTGGCGGCATATTGGTGGAGTTCGGCGCCGTACGCGGAGTCGTTGAGCACAATCAGTACGCCCCGACGGGTGGCGCGGAGGAAGGTCTCGAAGTCGGCCAGGCCCATAAGGCCGCCGCCGTCGCCGCTGACCAGGACGGTGGTGCGGTCCGGCCGTGCCACCGACACGCCGGCTGCGGATCCGAAGCCCATGCCGATGGATTGGAAGGCGGTGCCGACCAGGATCATGGCGTGCGGATCGGGCACGGACAGGTACATGGGCGCCCAGCCGATGAAGTGCCCGCCGTCCATGACCACGGAGCGCTCTGCCGGGAGGATGTCCTCGAGCGCCGCGACGACGGCCCGCGGGTTGAGGCGTCCGTCGGGACCGAACTCGACGGGATCTTCGATGGGATGGGAGGACCGGAAATCCTCACCGGCAACCTCGGGGATTTGCTGGCGCCAGGTGGACGTGGTTGCCGGCTCCACCTGCTCCAGAAGGCCCTCAACGAACGGGCGGATATCGGAGCGGATGTAATCGACAACGATGGGGTGATTTTCGTCGGGCTCGTTGTCCACGCGGATGATCCGGGTTCCCTCCGGAAACAGGGTTCCATAGCGCGTCTGGAAAATGTTCATGCTGGCACCGATTACCAGCACGACGTCGGCCCGGCGCGCCACTTCGAGGCGGTGGCGGCGGGTGAAGCCTCCGGCGACCCCCAGGTCCCACTCGCTATCGAAGGCGTTGATCGCCATGACGGAGGTCATGAAGAGGGCGCCCAGGCGGTCACCGATCTCCTTGAGCGGCGCCGCGGCGTCCGCGAGGACAACCCCGCGGCCGGCGATTACCACCGGACGCTTCGCCGAGGCTAGCAGTTCGGTCACGCGCTCAAGGTCCGACTCTTCCGGCGGCCACACAGCCTTGGCGGGCAGCGGTTCGAGCGGCTCGGGTTCGGTGAGCGGCGCCGTTGCGAGGTCATACGGGATGGCGACGATGACGGGCTGCACCGTCTGCAGGGCGAGGTCGAAGGCGCGGTGAGTGGTCGCGGCGGCGTTGCCGGGGCGGGCGACGAGGGTGGTCACCCCAGCCGCTTCGGCAGCTTTCGTCTGGTCGATGTCGAAGTTCCGCGGGGCGGCCGCCGGTGCATCGCCGACCACCAACACGAGCGGGATCCTCGCGATGCGCGCCTCAGCGAGCGTCGTGTAGGCGTTGGTGAAGCCTGCGCCGTACGTCGTAGTTGCCGCAGCCACCCCACCCGTTGCCCGGTGATACGCGTCAGCCATGGCAACGGTTGCGGATTCATGCCGGGCGGAGGTGAACGGGAAGCCGCGCCTCGTGAGCCGACTGATCAGATGTGCGTTGCCATTGCCCATGAGCCCAAACAGGTGACCGGCCCGCTCCGCCACCGCGTCGGCCACAGCTGCCGAAACGTGGCCCTCGTCGGGAAGCATCGGGGTATCGCCGGTCGGCTGGTCCTGGGTACTGGCGGTCGTCATGGTTTAAGTCCACTCCTTTGTGTAGTCGTGAACAGGTTATGCGGTCCCAGCGAACTCGACCGCATCGGAGCCTACCCCTGACGCACCAGCGCGTACCCGAACGACTCCAGATGCACCTTGTCCACGGCCTCCCCCGTGAGCAGGTCCACACCGGACACCTCGATTGCGACGGCGTCAGTACCGTGGTTAATCAGCGTCACCACGTCACCGCGCTGCGCTGCTTCCACCAGCTCCGGCAGCCCTTCAAGCACAGGAACGACGCCGGCACCTGCGAACACGTGCGCACTCACCAGGCGGGCGCCGTCGTCGTCGGGCACTGTTGCGAGGTAGTAGGCGCTGCCGGCGCCGGTCTTGCGACCAGTGAAGGCCGGCAGGCCCTCGGTACGCCCGCCGCTGAAAGATGCGAGCACCTCCGCGTCGACGGCGGCAATCTCCTCCGCGAGGTACAGGCCGTCGAAGGCTTCGGAGCCGGAGGCGATGGGGGCAGTGCGCTGACCCGGTCCGGCGGCGGAAGGGGGCACCAGGGCCCCGAATTCCTCCAGCGTGACACCGAGCAACGGGCCCAATTGGGTGAGGAACCCGCCCTCGCGGAAACGGTCGTGCTCGTCGACGACGTCGCTGAACGCGGTGATCAGCAGGTGCCCGCCGCCCTCAACGAAGCTCGTGAGATTCGCGGCGCCGTCGGTTCTCAGCAGGTACAGCTGGGGTGCAACGACGACGGCGTACTGCCCAAGCTCCGACGTCGGCTGCACGAAGTCGATCTGCACGTGTTGACGATGGATGGCGTTGTACCAGCGCTGAACGCACTCCACGTAATCGAGGACAACCGGGTGGTCCGGGTTCTCGATGGCCCACCAGTTCTCCCAGTCGAAGACGATGGCCACGCGGGCATCCTTCGAGCCGGCGGGCAGCGCGGGCAGGGACGCAAGCTCCTCGCCCAGCTGGACGACCTCGCGCCAGGTACGGGTGGACGTGCCGGCATGCGGCAGCATCGCTGAGTGGAACTTCTCGGCGCCCGCACGGGACTGCCGCCACTGGAAGAACAGGATGCCGTCCGCGCCGCGGCCGACACTCTGCATGGACAACGCCTGCATCTGCCCGGGCGCCTTGGGTGCGTTGGTGGGCCGCCAGTTCAGCGCATTCGTGGACTGCTCCATGAGCAGCCATGGGGTGTCCGGTTTGAAGGAGCGGATCAGGTCCCGTTGGAACGCACCTGCACGGAAGCTCTCGGACTCGTTCGGGTCCGGATAGCAGTCGTCGGAGATGACGTCCATCTCCGCCGCCCACTCCCAGTAGTTGGCGGGCTTGAAGGCACCCATGAAGTTCGTGGTGACGGGTTGCGTTGCTCCGGCGGCGCGGATGATGTCCCGCTCCATCGTGTAGCACTCGAGCAGCATGTCCGAGGTGAACCGGCGGAAATCGAGCAACTGACCGGGGTTGTGGCTGTAGGGGGCTTTGCGCGGCGGGAAGATGTGGTCGAAGGACTCGTAGTGCTGCGCCCAGAACCAGGTGCCCCAGGCAGCGTTCAACTCATCGAGCGTGCCGTACTTCCGCTCGAGCCAGACGCGGAAGGCATCGCGCGCGGAGTCGGAGTAGTCCAGGTTGAGGTGGCAGCCGTACTCGTTGTTGACGTGCCACAGCACCACCGCCGGGTGGTCCACGTACCGCTCGGCGAGGCGCTGCACCAGGGCCGAGGAAAGACGACGGTACGACGGCGACGACGGCGCGTAGTGCTGCCGGCTTCCGTGCCAGTACGGTGCGCCGTCCTCGTCTGCGGCAAGGATGTCCGGATAGGCAACGGTCATCCACGGTGGGGGCGACGCCGTCGCGGTAGCAAGGTCAACGGCAATCCCACCCTCATGCAGCAGATTGATGACCCGGTCAAGCCACTCGAAGTCGTAGACGTCCTCCGCAGGCTGAATCCGCGACCACGCGAAGATCCCGAGGCTCACCATGGTGACCCCGGCCTCACGCATCCGCTCGACATCTTCCGGCCAGACTGACTCAGGCCACTGCTCGGGGTTGTAATCGCCGCCGTAGTGCACGGTGTTCCTTTCGGGAGTGTTGAGGATCTAGCGCTTGCGCTCGCGTTCCTTCACAACGAGCACAGCAAAAACAAGGCAGCCCATCCCGGGCACAATCAGCGGCGGCAACTGCCAGGTCACGATGACGGTCAGCGCCAGTGCGACGAGCAGCGGGACAATCGCGCCCGGGTCCGAGCCGAAAGCCTGCACCCCATCCCGCACTGCCTGCCGCCAGCCCTTCTCGGGCGTCCAGCGGACCGCCGACTGCAGCAGCGTCAGCGCGAACGCGGCCAGTGCCAGGAGCCCGACGACGAACACCGCCTGCCAGCCGGGCAGCACCTGGGTGCCGGCGAGCAGGAGGTTGAAGAGCAGGACCAGGGCGAGCGCCGTCGTCGTCAATCCCACCACCCAGCCGGTGCGGAGTGCGGACAGGAAGTCCGACCACCACTGGCCGAGCGTGGAACGCTCGGCCAGCAGATAGCGGTGGAGGTGCCGGCTGGAGGCTGCGATCGCCGCCGGCAGCGTGACCAGCAGCAGGCCGCCGGCGACCGTGAGGATACCTATCCACAGCACTTCCGCAAACAGCGCGAACTTCCCCTCGGCACCCGGCCACTTGAGCTCGGTGCCGTCTGGTTGGGGTCGTTCACGCCGTTTGCGGACGCTGCGGGGTGTCATCCCTTCAGGCCCTGGGTGGCAACGCCGTCAACGAGGAACCGCTGGAAGATCACGAAGAACAGCATGACCGGCAGCAGTGCCAGCACCGCGATCGCCACCGTGGCGCCGTAGTCGGAACCACTGGTTTGGTCATTGAACACCCGCAGTGCCAGCGGCAGCGGGTAGTTGTCCGGCGAATTCAGGTACAGCAGCGGGCCGAGGAAATCATTCCAGCTCCAGATGAACGCGAAGATCGAGGAGGTGATCAGCGCCGGCTTGATCAGCGGAATGGTGATGGACCAGAAGATGCGCCAGTGGCCGCAGCCGTCAATGCGCGCTGCCTCGTCGAGTTCCTTGGGCAGGTTACGGATGAACTGGACCATAAGGAACACGAAGAACGCTTCAGTGGCCAGGAACTTGCCGACCAGGAGGGGGAAGAACGTGTCAATCATCCCGAGGTTACGGAAGATCATGTACTGGGGAATGATCAGCACGTGGAACGGGAGCAGGAGGGTGCCGATCATCATGGTGAAGAACAGCGGGCGGCCCTTGAAGTCCAGGCGGGCGAACGCGTAGGCGGCCATGGATGAGGAGATGACGGTGCCGATCACCGCGCCGATGCCGAGGATGGTGGAGTTCCAGAAGAACTTCCAGGTGGGAATACCGGCAACGCCCTCCATGACCTTGAAGAAGTTATCGAAGGTAGGGTTCTGGGGCAGGAAGCTGTTGTTCGCACCGAACTCGGCGCTCGGTTTGAACGAAGCCGAGATCATCCACAGGAGCGGATAGAGCACGACGGCGGTCAGCAGCACGATGCCGATGATCCAGGCCACCGTTGCTGCGGTCCTCCGCCGGGGCTGGCGTCGCTTCCGGTTTGCCTCGACCGGTGGAAGTGCGGTCGGATTGGTTTCGATCGTGGTCACTTTGTGTCACCTCCGTAGTGCACCCAGCTCTTGGAGGTGCGGAAAAGGATAAACGCGAGGATGCCTACGGCGATCAGGAGTACCCAGGCCATTGCCGAGGCATAGCCCATCTGATTGTTCGTGAAGGCGCGGGTGTAGAGGTAAACGGTATAGAAGTTGGTGGCGCCGGCAGGTCCGCCGGTTCCTGAACCGATGATGTAGGCGGACGCGAAGATCTGGAATGCGCCGATCATTTCGAGCAGCAGGTTGAAGAAGATCACCGGAGAGAGCATCGGTAGGGTGACGCTGAGGAACTTGCGCCATGCCTTCGCGCCGTCCACTGACGCCGCTTCATACAGCTCGGTGGGTATCTGCTTCAGGCCCGCCAGGAAGATGACCATCGGGGCTCCGAACTGCCAGACCGCGAGGAGGATCATCATCGGCATGATCAGGGCCGGGACACCCACCCAGCCGCCGAGGTTGATGCCGAAGAGGCTCAGGCCGCTGTCCACCGGGCCGTCCGCGGAGAACATTGCCCGCCACACGATGGCGATGCTGACCGATGCGCCAATGAGGCTCGGTGCATAGAACGCCGAGCGGAAGAACGCGGTGCCCTTGGTCTTGTAGTTCAGCAGCATAGCCACACCGAGTGCGGCGGCCAGCTTGATGGGTGTGCCGACAAGGACGTAGATCATGGTGATCTGGACCGAGCCCCAGAAGACGGTGTCGCCGGCCATCCGTTCGAAGTTGCCCAGGCCGGTCCACTCGGGGGCTGTGAAGAGGTTGTAGTCCGTGAATGCGAGGTACAGCGAGTACAGCATCGGGCCCAGAGTAAGCGCGAAAAGCCCAAGCAACCATGGGGAGAGGAAAAGGTACCCCGCGACGTTCTCCCTGTTGCCTTTGCGTCGGGGCTGCCCACCCGTCCGGCGGTTGCCCGCCGGACGGGTGCCGGGTTCGGCGGTAGTGCGGGTGTGTGTTGGCGCGTGCGCCGATCCCGTGGTCATAGCCTGCTCCTAATAGCGGTGATAGCTAAGGTCGGTGTTCAGCTGCCGAGCGTAACGGCAGCCTCGTCGAAGAACTGCTGGGCGGCCTCTTCAGGAGTGATGGCGTCCAGTCCGATCGAGGTTCCGAGTGTCAGGAAGGTGTTCTCCAGTGCGCCGTAACCCACGATCGGAGCTGCAGGCGGCTCGCCGATGCGGTCAGACACCGAATCCAGGTACTCCTTGACCTCAAGCTCGGGGCCTTCGAGCGCGGCACCTTCGAGAGCGGTTTCCGAAGCCGGAACGCCCAGGGAAGCGCCGAAGATCTCGCCGACCTCGGGGCTGTTGATCAGGAAGTCAACGAGAGCCACTGCAGCTTCAGGGTGCTCGGTCTGAGCGCCAACCGCGTGCAGCATGGAGGGCTTCTGGTAGAGGTCCTTCACGGAAGGATCGCTGGTGGGCGGTGCGAGGATGGTCAAGTCCTCAGCACCGGTGTCGCCAAGGTAGCCACCCATGAAGTTGGACCAAGTCATCTCGCTGGCGGTCAGATTTGCGCCGAAACCGGACTTCGGGGCCACTTCCTCCAGCTTGCGGCCGGGGATCACTGCATCGCTTTCGCGCAGATCGGATGCGCTGGCCCAGAACTCAGCGAGTTCCTCCTGGGTGAAGTTCAGTTGGCCGTCCTCAGTGAAGAGTTCGCGACCTTCCTGCCGGAGCTGCAGCTCGAAGTTCTGGATGCGGCCGGTGTAGTCGGTACCGCCCCAGATTTCGTCGCCGGCTTCGCTCACGCTGGCCATGTACGCCTCGTAGTCTTCCCACGAGGTGCCGCCTTCGTAGCCCTCGACGCCGGCCTGCTCGATCAGCGCAGGGTTCTCGAAGAGCGACCAGGCGTTGTAGCCGGTGGGCACAGCGAGGGTCTGGTCCTCAAGCTTGCCGGTTGCCAGGAGGGTTTCGTCGATGGTGTCGGTGGTCAGCCCGTTGCCGACGTACTCGGTGAGATCCATCAGCAGCCCGTTCTGTCCGTACTGGCGCAGGTAGCTGTAGTCGAACTGCATGACGTCCGGCAGGCCGCCGCCGGCTGCCTCGGTCTGGCGCTTCTCCCAGTAGGCGGGGAAGTCCATGAAGGTTCCGTTGACGTCAATGTTCGGGTTCTGCTCCTCGAACAGAGCGATGGCCTCGTTGTAACGCTCGGCGCGGTCCTCATTGCCCCACCAGGTGAAGTTGAGGGTGACTTCCTCGTTCGGATCGGGGGTGCCGCCGGCCTCGCCGCCGCCGTTGCCGCCGCACGCGGTCAGCATGAGAGCTGCTGCCATGGTGAGCGCTACGCCGGACCCGGCGCGTCGTGAAAGTTTATTGAACATCTTTGTCCTCCTGGGAACGGCTCAGATTTGAGGTGAAGCTCTTTGGGCCGCTGGTACAGTGGTGCACATCACGGGAAAGCGCTCTCCATCGAGAGTAAATTGAATCGTCTCAATGCGCAAGGCCTACTCCTAGAATAATGTGAGCTGTGATACTTCCGAGACACAATGAGCGAAGGAATTCTTCAGATGCCGCAGTTTGACCTCCCCCTCCGCGAGCTCGAGCAGTACGCACCGGATCGCATTGAACCCGCAGACTTTGACGCGTTCTGGGAGAAGACCCTCGCGGAGACGGCGGCCTTCTCACTCGATGCCCGTTTCGACGAGGTTGAAGCCGGTTATTCAGAACTGGTCACTGAGGATGTCACCTTCGCCGGCTACGGCGGGCACGCCATTAAGGGATGGATGCTCCGGCCGCGCTCGGCCTCCGGTCCGCTGCCCACCGTCGTCACTTATATCGGTTATGGCGGCGGCAGGAGTCTGCTCGGTGAGTGGACTGCCATCCCAAGCACCGGCGTCGCGCATTTTGTTATGGATCTTCGCGGACAGGGCGCCGGTCACCGCAGTGGAGACACTCCCGACCCCGGTGTGGGCGGGCCCCACTTCGGGGGGCACCTGACGCTGGGTATTGACTCACCTGAGACCTATTACTACCGGCGGCTGTTCACCGATGCGGTGCGCGCGGTCGAAGCGGCGCAGGCGCACCCGTTCGTTGATCCTTCGCGGGTGCTGATCTCCGGCGGGAGCCAGGGCGGGGCGATTGCATTGGCCTCCGCCGCCCTGTCCCCCACCTTCCTGGAGCATGCACCGCTGGGCGCGATCGTGGACGTGCCGTTCCTTTCCCACGTCCGGCGTGCAACGGAGATCGTGAACACCGCTCCGTACAGCGAGCTGGTGCGCTATCTCGGCATCCAGCGCGGGCGCGAGGAGGAAGTCTTCAACACTCTGGGTTACTTCGACGGCGTCAACTTCGCCGCCCGCGCCACCATGCCGGCGCTCTTCTCGGTAGGACTGCTCGACGACGTCTGTCCGCCGTCCTGCGTCTACGCCGCCTACAACTCCTACGCCGGGCCGAAATCCATGAACGTCTTCCCCTACAACGGGCATGAGAACGGCGGCGCGGTCCAGGCCGCTGAGCACATCCGGTTTCAGCGCGAGGTGTTCGCCTCGGCCTGACCCCCTGGGAAGTTTTGCGCAGATACGGCGGATTCGGATGCGCTCCAGCTCGCCGAAGCTGCACGAAACTTCCGAAACGTGGATCATTGAGCGGTGCCTGATACTCCCCCGCCGCAGCCCGGAGATGTTCCTGAGCTGACGCTCGGCGTCGTCCTACCCCCCTCGCTTGACCCGGCTTCGCTTCAGGATCTGACTGATGCGCTGCCGCGCCTGCTCCGTGAGTCCTACCCGGGAGTCGCGTGGCGCGTGTCGATGGTGGTCGAAACCCTCGACGGACGCGCGCCGTCGGAGCTGCTGGAAACGGCGCGCGACCGGCTGCTGGACGAAGACTGGGATCTCGCCGTCGTCGTCAGTGATCTGGCGCTCCGCAGCGGGCGGAAGCCGGTGCTCACCCAAATCAGCCCTGTCCACAGGGTGGGGCTGGTGGCGCTGCCGGCGCTCCGTGCGGTGGGCCGCAGGGAATCCATGACGACGGCGGTGGCCCGGCTGGTGGGCCCGCTGGCCGGCTGGGACGACGACGACGAAGCGGAAGACCGCGCCCGCCGCGCACGCGAGATGGCTGACGACCTCCCAGATCATGCGGACGAAAACCCGCTCCAGTTCACCGGCCGGGTGGTCGCTGGCAACGCCCGCGTGCTGCTCGGGCTGATCCTCGCGAATAGGCCGTGGCGGCTTGCGGTTACCCTGTCGCGTGCGCTGACGGCTGCGGCGGCCGCCGGCGTGGTGACCCTCGCGACGAGCGACCTCTGGCTGCTGGCCACCGCCTACGGTCCGCTTCGTCTGATCCTGCTGACCGTGCTCGCGGTCGGTGCCGTCACGCTCACCCTGATGATCGGCGCGGACCTATGGGAGCGTCCACGCCGGAGGGTCGAGCGGGAGCAGGTCACCCTGTTCAATCTGGCGACGACGGCGACCGTAGTGATCGGTGTGGTGACCTTCTTCGGGGCCCTCTTTGTCCTGTCTTTCCTGGCAGCGGTGCTGCTGGTCGACGCGGGAGTGTTCGCCGCCGTCGTCGGTGAGTCTGTGGGACTGGCGGAGTACGCGCAGCTGAGCCTGCTCACCGCAGCCCTGGCGACCGTGGGCGGAGCGCTGGGCGCGGGGCTGGAGAGCGACGACGTAGTCCGGGCCGCTGCGTTCACCCGTAACGACGTCTGACGGTCGCGACGACGCGTGGAGCGGTAAGGGCTCAAGACATGGAGCAATCCGGATCGCTCCATCACGCGGGGGTCAGGACCCCGATACGGTCACACCCGGAGGTAGGCCGCGCCGTCGAACTGACGGCGGGCGATGTGCGCGACGGCTGCGGGGATCACCTTCACCCCTGAGGGCAGGGCGGAAGGGTCGATCCCGGCCGACCGGAGGCTATTCCCGCAGGCATAGACCGATACTGACGGTCCCGGAATCTCGGCGAGCGCTTTGTCTCCGACGAGCTGACCGACGCTCGGGCCCTGGACGAGAACTTCGATCTCCACGTCGGGCAGCTCCGCCGCGGCGTTTCCGGCGACCCGCATGGCCGTGGCGAGGTCCGGGAAGGGCTCGTGCCCCGATCCCGCCAGATGCAGGACCAGCACCTTCGAATCAGCTGTCACGCTCATGCTGAGCGTCCGAACAGTCGACTCAGCCAGGTGCCGGCTCCGGAACTTTTTTCCTGTGTGGTGGTGCGCCCGTTGACCGTGGAGCAGGTGCAGCGCTCACTGTTGGGTACGCCGCGCATGACCTGGTCGACGTGGTTTCCGCATCCGCTCCAGGTGGTCCTGCGGCAATACATGCAGGTGGTTGTCCGACACATCTGAGGTTCCCTTTCCGTTGAATCAGCTTCCTTAACGATACCCCATAGGGTATCTAACCCCCACTCCTCAGGCACTTGTGCGAATACCCCCCTCGGTATTACTGTTGATCCCAGAGCGATACCCCCACGGGTATCGAAACGGACTATCGGAAGGAAGATCATGCTTCTTGAGCGTATTTATGACGAGGACCTGTCCCAGGCGAGCTACTTCATCGGCTGCCAGGCCAAGGGCGAAGCCGTGGTGGTCGATGCCCGCCGCGATATAGCCACGTACCAGGAGCTGGCTGCGGCCAACGGTATGAAGATTGTTGCGGTGACCGAGACCCACATCCACGCCGATTACCTCTCAGGCACGCGGGAACTGGCGGAAGCGACCGGGGCGGACATGTACGTTTCCGGTGAGGGTGGGAATGACTGGCAGTACGGTTTTGACGCCGAGCGGCTCTACGACGGCAGCACCATCACGTCCGGCAATATCACGATCAAGGCGGTGCACACTCCCGGGCATACGCCCGAGCACCTTGCCTTCCTGATCACCGACGGCGCGTTCAGCGACCAGCCCGGCTACCTCCTCTCCGGTGACTTCGTCTTCTCGGGCGACCTGGGCCGGCCTGACCTGTTGGATGAGGCTGCCGGCGGGCTGGATACCCGTTTTGTCGGTGCGAAGCAGCTCTTCGCGAGCCTGCGGGAGAAGTTTCTGACCCTGCCTGATCATGTGCAGGTCTACCCGGGCCACGGTTCGGGTAGCGCCTGCGGCAAGGCATTGGGCGCAATCCCGTCCACGACGGTGGGTTACGAGCGCCTGTACGCATGGTGGGGCCCGTACCTTGCAGCCAATGACGAGGAAGGCTTCGTCCGCGAACTCCTCGACGGACAGCCCGATGCCCACGCCTACTTCGGTCGGATGAAGCGGCAGAACCGTCTCGGCCCGGACGTGATGGGGCCCCGTGGCGACCTGCCGCAACTGGATAATCAAGCACTTGCCGGCGACCTGACGGAAGACCGCGTGACCTTTGTTGACACCCGCTCGAACGATCAGGTGCACCAGGGAACAGTGACCGGGGCCTTGAACATCCCCGCCGGCACCAAGATGGCCAGCTTCGGCGCCTGGGCGTACGACCCGGAAACCGACGACCGGCCGCTGGTCCTGCTGGCCCCGGACCAGGAAGCGGCCCAGGACATGTGGGATCACCTGGTACGTGTCGGCATCGACAACGTCACCGGTTTCACCCCGACCCTGGACGGGCTGCCGATCACCACACCGAAGGTGCTCGCCCCCGGCGACCTCGAGGACTTCGGCGCAGCGCTGCTGCTCGACGTGCGGAACAAAACCGAACACGCCGCCGGCAGCATCCCGGGTTCTGCCCAGCTCAGCGCCGGTCGGGTGCTCTGGCACCAGGACCAGCTCCCCTCCGAGGGCACGATCGTGACCTTCTGTCAGAGCGGGGTCCGGAACTCCGTCGCGGCCAGCGCCCTGCGCCGCGCCGGGTACGACGTCGTCGAACTCGACGGAAGCTACGCAGGCTGGGCAGCGTGGAACGCCTCTCAGGAATCAACCTCGGTCAGCTAACCGGCTGACTCCACCGACAGGCAATGGGTCCGCTGCTTCACGCGCGGACCCATTGCCGTGCCCACCCCGACAACCTCGGAGCACCTCGTGACTCGCAATGAACTGGCCGGCACGGCCCAACTCGGCCTGAGAGCAAACGCCGCGCAGTTCAGTTTGCTTGTCGCGGTGAACGCACTCGTTGGAGGTGTAGTCGGCCAGCAGCAAACCGTGCTGCCCCTGCTCGCCGCCGAAGACTTCGGCCTGACCGGCTACACGGTCATTTTCACCTATATTGCCGCCTTTGGAATCACCAAGGCAGCCAGCAATTACACCGCCGGAATCCTCGTCGACCGCATCGGACGTAAACCCGTGCTCCTGATCGGCTGGCTCTTCGCCGTACCGGTCCCCGTGATGCTCATCCTGGCCCCGGACTGGGGATGGGTGGTCGCGGCGAACGTTCTGCTCGGCATCAACCAGGGCCTGACCTGGTCAACCACCGTCGTCATGAAAATCGACCTGGTGGGCCCCGAAAAACGCGGCCTCGCCATGGGACTCAATGAAGCCGCCGGCTACGGCGCCGTTGCCATCACGTCCCTGCTGGCCGGACATCTTGCCGCCACCTACGGCCTGCGGCCGGCACCATTCCTACTCGGAGCAGCCTACGTGGCTCTCGGATTGACGCTCTCAACACTGCTCGTAAAAGAAACCCAAGGCCACGCCGCCCTCGAACAACGCCAACAGACGAACCAGCCCTTACCCCTGCACGTAGCGACAGCACCGGGCAGCTGGCATGTTCTCGCCTTGAGTACCTGGCGCGAACCCGCCCTGGCTTCAGCCAGTCAGGCCGGGTTGGTCAACAACCTCAACTTCGGCCTCGCCTGGGGCCTGTTCCCGCTTCTATTCGCAACAGCCGACCTCTCATTGGGACAGATAGGGCTTCTTTTCGCCCTCTATCCCGGCGTCTGGGGCGTCGGCCAACTCGTGACCGGCGCCCTCTCCGACCGCTACGGGCGCAAACGCCTCATCACCGCCGGCATGGGCCTGCAGGCTGCAGCACTGGCAGTCATAGCCCTCGCCGAAACCTTCCTGGGCTGGGCAACCGGAACCATACTGCTGGGCGCCGGAACTGCCATGGTCTATCCGACACTGCTCGCCGCCATCGGTGACGTCGCCGAACCAGCCTGGAGAGGACGCGCGGTAGGGATCTACCGGCTCTGGCGGGATATTGGCTACGCCTTCGGGGCCGTTGTCGGCGGAGTAGCCGCAGACGCCGCCGGCCTGCACGCAGCAGTATGGGCCGCCGCAGCCCTGAGCGCCCTCGCAGCCCTCATCGTCGCCGCCCGCATGTATGAAACCCACCCGCGGGCGCCATAGCCAACGCGTTCGACAGCCCCGGCCCCGCCGCCGGAGGCAGGAACAAAAAAGGCACCGGGGATGCCTTGCGCCTTCGCGCAACGCATCCCCGGTGCAGGCCAGCCAGGCCGGACCCTGCTCAGGCCAGAGCGAGGAAGAGTTTCTCCAGGTCTTTTTTGTCCATGCTGTTGCCGCCTTCAGCCATGCACTGTTCAAGGCCTGATGAGATGATCGCGAACCCGGCACGGTCCAGAGCCTTGGATACAGCCGCGAGCTGGGTCACGACGTCCTTGCAGTCCCGACCCTCCTCGAGCATGCGCGTGACTGCGGTCAGCTGTCCCGTAGCGCGCTTGAGCCGGTTGATGACCGGCGTGAGTTCAGTGGTGTCGAGCTGCACAAGATCCTCCTGAGGGTTACAGTCCTTCCCTTTAGTGTATACCCCCTAGGGTTTATTGCATACCCTGGGGGGTATGTGGAAGAATTGATACCGATAGATCAACCATCCAAAATCCGAAAGGGAAACCTTTGGCTTCCAGCACCTCCACCGTGACCGCCCTCGATCCTGAAACCCTGCGCGACTGGATCAGCCGGCATGAGGACCTGATCATCGTTGATGTCCGCTCTGCCGCTGAATTCGAGACCATGCATATCCGCGGCTCCTACAACGTTCCGCTCCCACTGCTCTCGGAGCACACCGATGAGCTGGCCGAACGGCTCGGACAACGGGTTGTGTTGGTCTGCCAGTCCGGCGTCCGCGCCGAGCAGGCACGTCAACGCCTGGGCGGAGTCGGTATCGATACGGCACTAATCCTGAGCGGGGGCGTGCCCGGCTTTGCCGCCGCCGGCGGCGACGTAGTCCGCGGTGCAGAGCGCTGGGATCTGGAACGCCAGGTGCGCCTCACGGCCGGATCCCTAGTGATCGCGGGGCTGCTGGCCGGCAAACTCGTTTCGCCGAAGCTCCGCCTGCTGGCCGGGGCGATCGGCACCGGACTGACGTTCTCCGCGGCGACCAACACCTGCGCCATGGGCAACGCCCTGTCGAAGATGCCGTGGAACAAGACTGCCAGCGAACCCACCGCCGCCGCGGCGATCAACCAGATCCCGGCCGGCAACTAAAAGACTCCGTGTGCCCTGCCTGTCCCCCATCGGGCAGGACACACGGTCCAACAACACCCCTGAACCACCATCCCTGAACCGACAGGAGAAGGAACACACCATGGCTGAAATCACCATTCACGATGCGAAATCCCGCAGGGACCAGGACCAGATCCTCGACGTCCGAGAAGACTTTGAAGTTGCGGAGGGCATGATCTCTGGTGCCCTGCACATCCCAATGGGGCAGCTGATGTCCCGCCTGGATGAACTGGACAAGGCCCGTCCGGTCATCGTGGTGTGCCGCAGCGGCAACCGCAGCGCCCGGGTCGCCGAAGCCCTGACCACGGCCGGATACACCGCTGACACCATGGGCGGCGGCATGCTCGACTGGCAGCACGAAGGCTTCCCAACAACGCGCTGACACGCACCAACCGACCGACCTGTCTGCCTGCTTGCCTGGCTGCCTGGCTGCCTGGCTGCCTGGCTGCCTGAAAGGACAATCCCATGAGCGTTGCTCTGCTCGCGACCGTATTGCTCTCCGTGGTGATCGGTCTTTCGCTCGGCCTGCTCGGCGGCGGCGGATCCATCCTGACCGTACCCATCCTGACCTACGTCGCAGGCCTCGACGCCAAGGAAGCAATCGCAGCCTCGCTCTTCGTGGTCGGGGTGACCTCAGCGGTCAGCGCCATCGACCATGCCCGCAAGGGCCGGGTGAAATGGCGCACCGGTCTGATCTTCGGGGCCGCCGGAATGGCCGGCGCCTTCGGCGGCGGCCTCCTCGGCGGGCGCATCCCCGGCACCATCCTCATGATCGCCTTCGCGCTCATGATGGTCGCCACCTCTATCGCCATGATCCGAGGCAGGAAAGGCAAGACTCGCGCGAGCACAAACGACGGGGAACTACCCATCGGCAAGGTCATCGTCGAAGGCCTCATCGTCGGTCTGGTCACCGGACTGGTCGGCGCAGGCGGCGGCTTCCTCGTTGTCCCCGCACTGGCCTTGCTCGGCGGTCTATCCATGCCCATCGCCGTCGGAACTTCCCTCGTGGTGATCGCCCTGAAATCCTTCGCCGGGCTCGCCGGATACCTCACCACCGTCACCCTCGACTGGGGCCTCGTCGCAGCCGTGACAGCCGCCGCCGTGCTGGGATCACTCATCGGATCCCGCCTGGCCGGCCGGATCCCCGAAGCAGCCCTCCGGAAGGGGTTCGGGATCTTCGTCCTCGTCATGGGCGTCTTCGTCCTTGTCCAGGAACTCCCCGACCCGTGGGGCACCGCCCTCGCAGTCACCGCAGGCATCCTCGCGGTCGCCGCCGCAGCCTGCTGGTTCTTCCTGCCGCACTGCCCTCTACGCACACCCCTGAACCGGCGCACTGCCGAAGCACACTGAACAGCCCAACCGTTAGGGAGCCGCATCGGCATCCTCGTCTGCCCGCATGACCGCCCGCGTGCTGGTCCGTGAATCGGCCTGCAGATACGGTGGTGTGCATCGAGCGAGGCATTCAAGGAGGAATCCGGCATGGACGTCATTACGATCGAAACCCCACCGCTCGGGGACCGCAGCTACCTGGTTCACGACGGACAAGTGGCCCTGGTGATCGACCCGCAGCGAGATACCGACCGGGTGGAGAAAGAAGCCGCGAACGCCGGCGTCCAGATCACCCACGTGGCAGAGACCCACATCCACAATGACTACGTCACCGGCGGACTGCAGCTGGCCCGAGACCATCAGGCCCTCTACCTGGTCAATTCCGCCGACCAGGTGGACTTTGACCGCACCCCGATCTCGGACGGGCAGACCCTGCAGATCGGGAAGATGACCTTGCGGGCGGTCGCTACCCCGGGCCACACGCACCATCACCTCTCCTACGTCGTCACGCAGGAGGACCGGCAGGCTGTGTTCTCCGGCGGGAGTCTGCTCTACGGATCCGTCGGCAGGACCGACCTTGTCAGCGACGATGACACGGTGCCGTTGACCCACGCTCAGTACGCGTCAGTGCGCCGTCTGGTGGAGGAAGCCACTCCGGACGCGGGCCTTTACCCCACCCACGGCTTTGGGTCCTTCTGCTCCTCGGGCCCAGCAAGCGGAGCCGACTCCTCAACCGTCGGCGAACAAGTCCAGAGTAACCATGCCCTTACTGATCAGGATGAAGCCCATTTCGTTCAGGAGTTGATCGACAACCTCAGCGCCTACCCGTCCTATTACGCCCACATGGGGCCTGCGAACACCGCTGGCCCCGGCCCCGCACACCTCGATGTGCCCCAGCCCGTGAACACCGAAGAACTGTCCGCCAGACTCGAACACGGCGAATGGGTGATCGACCTGCGCAATAGGATTGCCTTCGCACGCGACCACCTGCACGGCAGCGCCAGCTTCGAATACGGCGACGGATCGAACTTCACCACGTTCCTCGGTTGGGTCCTGCCGTGGGACCGGCAGCTCACGCTCGTCGGTGACCGCGACGACGTTGAAAACGCAATCCGTGATCTCTCCCGCATCGGCATCGATCAACCCGATATCGCCCTCGGCACCGACCCGGCAGCTCTTGCCCCCAACGCCGCACGGAACTCCTACCCGAGTGTGAGTTGGGACGAGGTCCATTCGGACCGTTCAGAGCAGGAAGACGTCATTGTCGACGTGCGCCGCACCGACGAATACGACACACAGCACATCGAAGGGGCGGTCAACGTTCCCCTGCACGAGTTGCTGCACCGCATGGACGATCTCCCGAATCGGAAGCTGTGGGTCCACTGCGGATCCGGCTACCGGGCATCAGTTGCCGCCAGCCTGCTGCAACGGGCAGGCAAGGACGTCGTTCACATCGACGGCATGTTCGACGACGCCGAAAAAGCTGCTCTGCCCATGAGCCATTAACCCACGCAACCATCTCAACCAGCCAGGAGAAACTTATGGCCTACACACACTCCATCACCTCCAGCCTCCCTTGGAAAGACGCTGTTGAACGCACCAGGGAAGCGCTCTCACAAGAAGGGTTCGGCGTACTCACCGAAATCGACGTCCGTGCTACCTTCACCAAAAAGCTTGGACAGGAAGCCGGGGACGCGGTCGGGGACTACATCATTCTCGGTGCCTGCAACCCACAGCTGGCGCAACGCGGCATCACCGCAGAACCCCAACTCGGCGCCCTCCTCCCCTGCAACGTCGTCGTGCGGCGTGCACCCGAGGACACCGAAACAACTATCGAAACAATCGACCCCCAAACCATGGTCAAGGTCAGCGACTCCGAAGCAATACGCGACGTTGCCAACGACGCCGACGAACGCCTCACAAGAGCCCTCAACAACATCGCCAGCTGAGCAAAGCAGCTGCGAGTCACGTAGGCTGCTCTCCTCCCGGAGGGTCAGCGGCGGCGAGACTGCTCATCACGCCACCGGTCAGGATGGTCCTCCAAGGCCTCGCGGTCCCAGCCGGCACCATCGGCGGCAGTCTGGTAGGTGGAGTGAAGGAATTCGCTCACCATGCGGTCCGGATCCTCAGCGCTGCGCACAGCTTCGTACGGCAACAGGAACTGGCGGTACTCGGAGCTGTAGAAAGCACCCGGACGCAGGGACACGGACTCACTATCCTCAGGCCGGCTCACTCCACCCACACGTCGACGGTGCGGGGCACCGCCGCTCAAGTAGAGTCACCATCATGACAACCGCTGAGAAGGCCAGTTCACTGAAGGCCCTGCACGAAGCCCCCGAAATTCTCCGTGTCGTCAACGTTTGGGACGCAATTAGCGCCCGAGCCGTTGCTGACCTGCCCGAAACCCGCGCAATAGCTACCGCCGGGCACTCGATCGCGGCAAGTCACGGATTCTCGGATGGCACCATTCCTTTCGATCTTGCGCTGTCTGCCTTGGCTCGGATCGTGCAAGCGACCGACCTGCCGGTGACCGCCGATCTGGACGCCGGTTTCGGAGACCCAGGCGAGTCCGTCCGCCAAGCGATCGGAGTCGGCGTCGTCGGCGCGAACGTCGAGGACCGACTGGTTCCGCTGGCCGAGGCGGTCGCCAACGTAGAGGCCATCGTGCGGGTTGCGGAGCAGGAGGGTGTGGCCTTCCAGCTGAATGCCCGCACAGATGCGATCGTGCGCGGCGGTGATCGCCCCCTTTCCGACAGCATCGACGATGCGATCGAGCGCGGCAAAGCCTTCCTCGACGCCGGCGCGAGCCTCGTGTTCGTACCCGGGGTCCTGGACCGGGAGTCCACCGACCGCCTCGTCGCCGGTCTCGGAGAGCGCAAGCTCAGCGTCATCGGCCTGCCGGGGGCGCTGTCCGCCGCCGAGTACGAGTCACTGGGCGTGGCCCGCATCTCCTACGGCCCGCTCACGCAACGCGTGGCTTTGCGCGCGCTGCAGAATATCGCCAAGGATCTCTACGCGAACGGGGTCATTCCGAAGGACACTCCCGCGCTCAATTGAAATAGCAACGGGAGACTGGCTACCAAGCGTCCACGGCTCGGCTTCGTAGCGCAGAGCAATACCGTTGGAGAACGGAAGTCTTGCGCAGATAAGGCGGGTTCAGCTGCGCTGAACCCGCCTTATCTGCCCGAAGTTCCGGGAACCTGGCCCTGGCTTACCTCACCATTCCAAGCACCGTCTGCACCCCGTCCTCAAGGACGGCGCGAGCGCTATCCGACACGACGTCGGGCTTCTTGCCCTGGTTCAGAAACTTCTCGAAGCGATCCATTGCCTTCCCGACGTTGGCCGTGTTGCCCTGCTCGACACCCTCCTGCGCCTGGGCCAGCGAGGCCTGGAGCTGCTTCGCGACCGGTCCCGCAACATCCCCGCTCTCGATGAACGACTCAAGCGTGGCCTGCAGGTACCCGATGAGACCCGGAGTCCAGGCATCAGGAACCGGTACGTCGGCGAAGTCCATGTCCGAGGCGAAGTAGTAGCTCGTGTAGGACGGCTGGTTGTACGTGGTGTTCTGACGGGCCACCTCCGCTCGGTACTGCGGGTCATGCATGAGGGTGGTGAGCTTGTGGTCGGTGACCTCGGTGCTCAGGAACACACGGATCGCGGAGCTGTCGGCCGTGCGGACAAACAGTTCCTCGCGCCAGTCTCCGAAGGCATCCGCGACCAGGGCGGGGTTGCCCTTGGTGCCGTTGTTGGTCTGGGTGCCTTCAGCGCTCAGCAGGGTGCCGCGGGTCCAGTCGTCGACGGTGGGTGATCCGTTGCCGGAACGGTTTACGAGCTGCGTGGTCATGTCCGCGGCCCACTTGATGCTCATGTTGGTACCAGGGGTGCGGGCTTCCAGCTGCTCGCCGTCGGAGCTCAGCAGACCCGAGCCATCACTGCCACCCGGCATACTCGCCCAGACCTCAATGCCATCGACATCGGAACGCACGTCACCGATCATGCCGCGGCCGGTGTCTTTGCCGGAGTACGCCCCGAACAGTACCTCCCCGGTAGCGGCGTCGCGCATGGCTGAACCGTAGGGAGCCCAACGTCCACCCTCGTGGACCGTCCAGATCTCCTGACCGGGGCGGTTCGGGTCGATGTCCGTCACGTGCATCGCGTCTCCGTGACCGAGGCCGGCCTCGGCACCCGGCGTTGCACTGCCTTCCGGCATGGTGTCGAACGAGCTGTAGAGGAGGGAGCCGTCGTCGTCGATTGTTGCTGAGCCGTAGACGATCTCCTGCTTGCCGTCGCCGTCCACATCCGCGGCGCTGAGCGAGTGGAAGCCCTGCGTGGTGATGGAACCGAACTCGGGGTCGGTGCCGAGGCGGCCGTGCGGGCCGTCATTGAACGGGTTTGTCATCGGCGTCCAGCCGCTGTCCACGTTCCAGACCTTGGAAAGGTTCGTGCCGTCCCAGTTGTAGGCGGCGATGGTGGAGCGGGTGTAGTAGCCGCGGGCGAAAATGGCTGACGGGCGTTGGCCATCCAGGTAGGCGACGCCCGCGAGGAAGCGGTCCACACGGTTGCCCGGCTCGATGCGGGACATAGCGTAATCGCCCCACATGAGACCGTCGTCGTGCCGGCCCGGCTCGTAGTCCACTGTCTGAAGCTCGTCTCCAGTGGCGCCGTCGAACACGGTCAGGTATTCAGGGCCGCTGAGGATGAAGCCCTCGAAGGCGCGGAGGTTGTTCCTGCCGCTGCGGCTGGGCGCGTAGACATCCATGAAGTAGTCCGCCATGGCGCGCGCATCCGCGTCGGAGAGCGGGTACTCGTAGCGCTGTTCGATGCCGAACGCTTCCTCGAGTGTGGCGGGCCAGTTGCCCGCGACCACCTCGGGGTGCTCGTGCCAGGTGGCGAACATGTCCACGACGTGCTCGTAGTAGTCGGCCGCGCTCTTCCGGTAATCGTCGGTGTTGCTGTAACCGGCGGCGATGTCATCGGCCGGCATCGTGATGTACTCAGGCTCGCCGGCTACACCGTCCGTGTACTGCGTGACTGAGGTGCCCGGCGCCGTCTTCATCATCATCTCGGTGCGGCCATCGCCGTCGAAGTCGTAGACCATGAACTGCGTGTAATGGGCGCCGGAGCGGATGTTGACACCGAGGTCGATGCGATGGAGCAGCGTTCCGTCCATTGCGTACGTGTCGATGTAGGTGTTGCCGGTGTACCCGACCTGCGAGACATCCTTCGAATTCGAGGGATCCCACTTGACTACGTACTCGTAGTCGCCGTCGCCGTCCGCGTCGCCAAGGCTCATGTCATTCGCGGAGTAGGTGTAGCTTTCATCGGCGGGGGTTACGCCGTCGGCCGGCTTCTGCAACGGGATATCGGTGTAGCCCTGTGCCCAGGGGTCCACTTCTTCACTGCGCTGCAGTTCCACACCGCCGACGACGGCGGCAACCTGATAGGTGGCCCCTTCCGTCGCGTCGGGGTCAAGGTAGTTGGTGCTGTCGGTGACCGTGGCGATCTTCTCGCCGTTGCGGTAGACGGCGAAGTCCGCGCCGGTCTGGCCGGTTCCATTGGCACCGGTGACCTCCGTGGCGAGAAGACGCCAGCTGAGAAAGGTTCCCTCGGAGGTTGCTGCCGCAACGAGGCCGCGGTCGAGGTGTTCGAGCTGGATGCCTACCTGGGCATCGGGGGCCGGAGCTGCAGCGGCTGGAACGCCGCCACCTCCGGCGATCAGGGCTGCACTGAGTGCGAGCGTTGCGGGTACGGGGATGACGCGAAGGCGCGGGCTCATCTTTGAATCCTTTCAACGGAAAGCGCTTTCTCAACGCTAGGTGAAGGTTCGCGACCGGTCAAGGTTTTTCCAAGGTCGATGTGCTGGGGTTCCCGTTCGCCGGGCGGCAATCTGGTTTCAATCCGCTGACGGCTCGAAATTCGACCGGACCTGTGTCCCGCATCCGTGTGCTTACGAGCGGATTAGCTCTGCGTGGTTAGGCGGCTACTCCTCTGGCTCTTCGGGCTCCCGGAATTCCGCCGGGACCGCGTCGGGGTCACCATCCGGAGCCAGGAAAAGGTGTACGTGCGAGCCGCCTGACTCTACGGCGAGGGTATCGAGCTGCGCTGCCCCGGCTTGCCATAGGCGCACGGCCGCGTCTCGTCGCTCAGCCACTGTGCTTGCAAGCACAGCCTGCTCGTCGTCGGGCGCTGCCAGAAGGTGCTCGTATCCAGCCGCCGTCGACAGGAGCAACTGCGCGGCGCCGATGAAGGCCTCCCGCGCAACCGTCTGTTCAGATGTTCCTTCGTCGACGGTTTCCAATGCAGACACGGCAAGGACCAGCCCGTGGTTCCACCGGTCCACGTCACTGACACTGGCTGGGGCCGGACCCTCGCCCTCCTGCACCGGTACAGCGGCAGCGAGTTCCTGCAGCACCTGCGCCATCCGCCCCTGCGCTTCTTCGGCTGCTTCGGCCAGATCGGCATTGAGCTCAGCCCTTTCGCGCTCCTGCCCCGCGGCCAACTGTTCAGCTATCGCTTCGATGGAACCGGCTTCGGGCGAAGCGGCTTCAGAAGGACCGGCTTCAGAAGGACCGGCACCTCCTGCGGCAAGTGCAACGGTGAGCACAACGGTAACGGCTATCAGGACCGAGGCCGCGGCGGCGACGGTAAGGACCCGCGCCTTGCGGGAGCGACGGAGTGAATTTCTCAAGAGGATCGATGACCTTCCGACGTTGAATGAGCGACGTGCGGCCAGAACTGGTTGCGCGGCTATGCTGCGCAACCAGTTCCGGCCATGCTGCGTGAGGATAATCGGCGATGCCGCCGAACTGGCGCGTTACGCAGCGGCCAGCGCGGCGGAAGCCGGGGTTACTTCAACTCGCTCTGCCAAACCTGCAGGTCCTGCACCTTGCCGAGCAGCAAGCTGTGGGCGTCTGAGCCACGGTTGACGTGCGCCCGAACCTGGGCGGCAGCCGCGTTGAGCTTCTCCGCAGCATCGTCATGCGAACCGGCCTCGGCGAGTGCCCGCGCCTTATCCAGCTGCTTTCCAATCTGGGTTGCCGCCTTCGATGAAATAGCTCCTTCAGCGAGCAGGTCCGCCGTCGTTGTTTCGACCTCATTCCAGGTGACACAGTCACCGCCGCCGTTCACCGCTCCGGCTGACCACGCAATGCCGCCCAGCAGGTGCTCGAGGAAGACCGGGTCAACGTACGATGCCTCAGTGTGACCGCCACCGGTGTACCAGGAGCGGGCGGACTCAAAGTTATGGCACCAGGACAGCGGGTGGTCGGAACCCATGGCGTTACCGCCCGGGTTGTACGTGGTTTCGTCGAGGTTGGTGAGGACACGGACGGCATCGCGGGGGCTCTGGTTGAAGTTGTACCACTCGTCGAAGCGCGTCCAGGTTCCTGACAGGTGCTCGGTCGAAGGATGAGTGCCGTCTTCCACTACCTGAACGGCTGTTTGCTGGGCAGGATGGCTGACAAACCGCGCACCCCCGCCGGTGAGTTCGCTGTACCAGGGAACGGTGTGCATGGAATCCGTTGCCGCATGGACGCCGGCAAAGCCACCGCCGGAGCGGATGTAACCCTGGAACGCCTCCAGTTCACCCTCGTCGAGCAGCGTCGGTGTCGCAGGGTTGAGGCTGTTGGTGCCATCGACGGTGGAAACGAAGACGATGGTCTCGTACTTTGCAAGGTCCGATGCGCTGGTGAACGGTGTGCTTGGCAGCGTGCGGTCAGGCTGCCCCTGGTTTCTCGGCGAGGTTGGCGGATCCCAGACGTCGACGCTGAAACCGTTCGCGTCGCCGAGGGCCATAATCGCCGTAGTCGCCTCATCGATGCTGCTGTGACGAAAGCCCGTGGTTTTGCCGACAACGAGGACGTCGTAGTCCTCAGTCACCTCGGTCTGGACCGGCGCGGACTCGGCTTGCGCCGGAGCCGTTGCCAGGGCCGGCACAACGAGTGCCGCTCCAAGTATTCCGAGGGCTGCCTTACTGGTGTATCGCTTCATTGCGCTCCTTTGTTGTGGCTGTGCCCTAAGTCGCCGAAACACTGGGGACGGGCACCAGGATCAGCTGCCGGTTCAACACCTACCTCACCATGAACGGCGTTGGAGATTGTTGATTCTAACAACTTAATGCCAGTAAATCGCCTGTTACGCCGGAAAGCTACCCTCTGGCGCTATTTGTCCCGCATATTTCTTTCCGGCATGCGTCGACCCAACGCAATTACCGGCGCATCACGGTCACACAGCAGCACGCCGGCCGCAACCCACAGCCGCGCCCGATGCACCTCCGACCGGCGCAGCGCGCCAGCCTGCAGTTCGACGTCGTTGCTTCCGTCCCATTCCGGGTGGGTGAAATAGAACGCAACGGCTTCAACACCGCAAACAACGACGTCGGCATGCCTGCCTACCTGCCTATCCTCCGGATGCACGCCGGCCGAATCGAGGATCAAGCCCTGCACCGACCAGGAAAGACCGTCATCCGAACGGTAGACGCGCTGGCCGCGCCACTCGTCCACGATCATCCAGAAGAACCCGCCCAGCTCGAAGACGTTCGGGCCCTCATGGGGCGCACCACCGATGACCTGCCCTTCGACGGACCAGTTGTCCCAGTCGGGACTGACAGCGGCGTAGGTAGTGGATGCTTCCGCCTCTTCCTTGTACCAGAGGCGCAGGAGACCGTCGGCGGTCCGGGCGATGGCCGCATCGATCACGTAGTTCGAACTCAGCTCAAGGAAGCCCCGGTGCTTCCAGTGCTCGAGGTCGTCGCTGACCAGATGCACAATGCGCCGCTCATGGCCGGCCCAGGTGGAAGGCACGCCCCGAATCCACGTGAGGTACATGTGGTAGCGGGTTCCGTCCCACGCGACCTCGGGCGCCCAGTGGGTGTTCGGGCCGGGCTCCCCAGCCGGGTCGAGACCGTCGACCACACCGCGGTAGAGCCAGCGCGCGCCGTCGTCGGATACGGCCGTGCCAATCCGGCTGCCGTGCACCCACTCGACGCCCGCGCCCGAATGGGCGGGGCGCCGCTGGGTGTAAAACATCCACCACTGTCCGGTCTGCTCGTTGCGGATGACCGACGGATCAGTCGGCCCGCCGAGCGGATCGGCGAGCAGCGGTGCGCTCACCGACCGGGACGCAGATCCGTTACGGGAGCGCGCATGCTCCCGCGAAAGTCTGGCGCAGCGAGTTCCCCGCGGGTTACGGGAGCACCCCGCCCGGCCGATGCGTAGAGGGCAGCAACAATCTCGATAGCACGTGCAGGATCAGCGGCGACCGGCGGGACATCGGCCCCGACAAGAAGTGATTCGTAGACCTCGGACAAGAGCACATCGTGCCCGCTCGGCACCTCATTCGACGGCAGCGCCCACGACGCCGCCCGTTCCGCACTGATGTGGCGGGCCGGCGTCAGCTTCCAGCTCGCGTGGTTGTGGCCATAGAGGTGCTCGAGCTCGATGGTGGCGTGCTCCGTGTCGATGCGGATCAGGCTCGACTCCCGCGGCGCGAGCACAGTGCTCAGAACCGACGCGATGGCGCCATTCTCGAAGACGACGACGCCGCACGAGGTGTCCTCGGTCTCCAACTCCCGGTCAAGCCGGAACAGCTGGCCGGACACCGAGCTCCACTCGCCGAGCAGGTAGGCGAGCAAGTCGATCTGGTGAATGCCGTGGCTCAGCGTGGTGCCGCCACCCTCGGTCTCCCACGTTCCGCGCCACGGCACGTCGAAGTACTCGGGACCGCGGTACCAGTGTGTATGGCAGACGGCGGTTAGCGGCCTCCCGAGTTCACCCGACCGCAGCAGGTTCCGGATATGAGCGGCGGCCGTGCCGGTTCGCTGCTGGAAGACGACGGCGAGCTTCCGGTTCGCGGCCACCGCGTCCGACTGCATGGCGTCCACCTCTGCGAGGGAGAGCGCAGGCGGCTTTTCGGCGATGACGTGAGCACCGGCGTCGAACGCTGCTTTTGTCTGTTCCGCATGTCCCGCCGGCGGAGTGCAAATATGCACGACGTCGACAGCCTCCTTGGCCAACAGCTCCTCCAGGGTGCCGTACCCGGCTGCGATTCCGTGCCGGGCGTTGAAGTCACGGACCCGCTCCTCGCTGGGGTCGGCTGAGGCAACCGCGGTGACGCCGTCGATCGCGGCAAGCGCCTCGGCATGGAGGTGCGCCACGGCGCCGGTGCCGAGGATGGCGGCGCGGAGGGTACGGGTCATTGGAGGGACCTTTCGAGTCAGGATCGCCGGTGCGTGGCACGTTCGTGGGGTCTTCCCGGCGAACCTGCCATTTTCCGGCTACTTTGCGGGCTGATGATCATTCGGCGTGGGCGTCGAGCTGGTCCTCGAGGTGAAAGACCTCCTCGATCCGCACAAATCCTTCGTCCGGCCGGCCGTCGAGCTCCACGAAGAACTCCCCCATCTCGGCCTGCCATCGGGCATTGACGTCGGTCTCGGCCATAGCGCTCTGGGCTGCGGCGAGGTCATCCGACTCGACGTACCCGATCAGGAGGCCATCCGGCCGGAGGAAGAGCGAGTAGTTGTTCCAGCCGGTGTCCTTGAGGGCGCGGAGCATGTCCGGCCAGACGGCGGCATGGCGCTCCTTGTACTCCTCAAGGCGGTCGGGCTTCACCTGCAACTGGAAGCAGACGCGTTCCATAGTTCTCCTCGTCGAGCGGGTATGAATCGTTTCATGGATGCTACCACTGCGACTTGCCAGGGAGCTCGCCTGCCCGCAACTTTTGCGCACCTACGGTGACTCAAACCGGCGTCGGACTCGCCGGAGCTGCACAAAAGTTCACGAAGGAGGAAGGGCTAGAGGGTGCTCCCCCGGCTGACCAGCTCGGGCTGGAAGATGACCTGCCGGCTTTCGGGTGAGGTCCGGTCAATCGCCTCAAGCAACAGTTCGACGGCGGTGCGCCCCATCAGCTCCGTTGGCCGCCGCACTGTGGACAGCGGAACAACCGCAGACTGGGCGAAGTCGATGTCGTCGTAGCCGATCAGCGCGAGGTCCTCCGGAATCCGCAACCCGCGGATGAGCAGCACAGCCTGCATCACGCCGATGGCCAGTAGATCGTTGGCGCAAAAAATACCGTCCGGCAGGCCTTCCCGGCCGCGTTCCGCAAGGAGTTCACCGGCTGCACGCCCCGCCAGCACGGTCATCGCGGCGGCTTCCACTACCTCAAGCTGGGCATCCGGGTACTCCTCCACAGCCTGCTGCGCTCCGGCCAGACGGTCTGCCACCTGTTGGATGTCGGTGGACGCTCCGATGAACGCGATGCGCCGCCGCCCGCGCGAGAGCATGTGCTTCACCGCCATGTAACCGCCGGCGACATCATCCACTGACACTGAACTGACCCGGCGCTGCGGGTCCACCCGGTCCACCAAAACCACCGGCACGCCGTGCGCCCGCAGCTGTTCGAGCCGGGAATCGATGTTACCTACCGGGGAAATCAGGACACCCTTGACCCGCTGCTGCTCGAACACATCGAGATAGCGGCTTTCGCGGCCGGCGTCATGCCCACTGTCCCCCAGCAGCACGGTGCTGTCCGACTCCGCCGCCCGGTCTTCGGCGGCGCGCGCCAGCGAAGAGAAGAACGGATTACTGACGTCGAGGACGATGAGCCCAATGGTGCGGCTGAGTCCGGCACGGAGCTGGCGAGCGGCATCATTGCGCACGAAGCCCAGTTCCGAGATGACGCTGAGCACCCGCTCACGGGTCTTTTCAGCTACGCGGTCCGGGTTGTTGAGCACGTTCGATACTGTGCCCACGGCAACCTGCGCCTGGTCGGCAACGTCTTTGATACTGACCATCCGGGCAGACCCTCGTTTCCTGGAAGTGACGGGCTGTAGACAAGCGGTGGACGAAAATGTGCACTCTTCACGAGAATGCTTGACACCACTTATCGCCAAGGATACCTTTGAAACGTACTAATGAATCGATTCAATATCTGATTCATCTCCTGACCGTCACCGCCGCCTCCTTCAGGCCTAGTGAAAAGTCAGTGCAAAACAACGACGATGCGCGCGGGCTTGCAGCCGGCAGCTGTAAATGGAGAGAAGTAATGGTTGACCTGAGCCGCATAACGCCAACCCTGGAGAACCTCGCTATTGAGGTGCCGTCATGGGCCTACGGCAATTCCGGAACCCGTTTCAAGGTGTTCCAGACTCCCGGCACTCCGCGCACTGTGCAGGAGAAGATCGCCGACGCCGCCAAGGTTAACGAGCTGACCGGCCTTGCGCCCTCCGTTGCCTTGCACATTCCCTGGGACAAGGTGGAAAATTACGGCGCGCTTTCTGACTTTGCGCAGGGCCTCGGCATCACGCTGGGCACCATCAACAGCAACACGTTCCAGGATGACATCTACAAGTTCGGGTCCCTGACCCACAGCGACGCCGCCGTTCGCAACAAGGCCCTCGACCACATGTACGAGTGCATCGACGTCATGAACGTCACCGGTTCACAGGACCTGAAGATCTGGCTGGCTGACGGCACCAACTACCCCGGCCAGGGCGACATGCGCTCACGCCAGGACTGGCTGCATGATTCCCTGCAAAAGGTTTACGAGCGCCTCGGTGATGACCAGCGCATGGTTCTCGAGTACAAGTTCTTCGAACCGGCTTTCTACCACACCGACGTCCCTGACTGGGGAACTTCCTACGCCCACACCCTGGCCCTCGGTGAGAAGGCCATGGTCTGCCTCGACACGGGCCACCACGCTCCCGGCACCAACATCGAGTTCATCGTGGCGCAGCTGATCCGCCTCGGAAAGCTCGGATCCTTCGACTTCAACTCGCGCTTCTACGCGGATGATGACTTGATCGTGGGGGCAGCGGATCCGTTCCAGCTGTTCCGCATCATGTACGAGGTGGCTCGCGGCGGCGCCCTCGACCCGGCTGCCAACGTGGCGCTGATGCTGGACCAGTGCCACAACCTCGAAGAGAAGATCCCCGGCCAGATCCGCTCTGTCCTCAATGTGCAGGAGATGACGGCCCGTGCGCTGCTCGTTGACCGGGAGTCGTTGACCAAGGCGCAGGAAGCAGGCGACGTCCTCGGCGCGCACGCCCTGTTCATGGACGCCTTCTACACCGACGTCCGTCCGGCACTCGCCCAGTGGCGTGAATCCCGCGGACTTCCCGCGGACCCCATGGCTGCCTACGCGGCCAGCGGCTACCAGGAAATCATCAACGCTGACCGTGAGGGCGGACAGCAGGCAGGATGGGGCGCGTAACCATGACTAACCAAACCGTTCAGGACCTCATCAACCGCTCCAACCGGCTCGGTGCGGACAAACGCAACACGAACTACGCCGGCGGCAACACCTCGGCCACGGGCAGCGACACCGACCCCGTCACCGGCGAGAACGTTGAGCTGTTGTGGGTAAAGGGCTCCGGTGGTGACCTCGGCACCCTCAAGGAACAGGGTCTGGCCGTACTCCGCCTCGACCGTCTCCGTGCCCTGACCAACGTCTACCCTGGCCTTGACCGCGAGGACGAGATGGTCGCGGCGTTCAATTACACCCTGCACGGCAAGGGCGGCGCGGCACCTTCCATCGATACCGCCATGCACGGCCTCGTCGACGCCGCACACGTTGACCACCTGCACCCGGACTCAGGCATCGCAATCGCCACGGCGGTCGACGGCGAAGCACTCACCGAAAAGATCTTCGGCGACAAGGTGGTGTGGGTGCCCTGGCGGCGCCCGGGCTTCCAGCTCGGCCTGGACATCGCCGCGATCAAGGCCGAAAACCCGCAGGCCGTAGGCACCATCCTTGGCGGGCACGGCATCACCGCGTGGGGCGAAACCTCCGACGAGGCCGAGAACAATTCACTGTGGATGATCGAAACCGCCGAGCGCTACATTACCGAGAACGGAAACCCAAAGGCGTTCGGTGAGCCCCTCGACGGCTACGCCGCGCTCTCGCCTGAGGCGCGCCGCGCGAAGGCCGCCGCCATCGCCCCGGTGATCCGTGGCCTGGCCTCCACCGACCGCGCGCAGGTGGGGCACTTCACCGACGACGACGCCGTTCTGGACTTTTTGAGCGCAGCTGAACATCCCCGCCTGGCGGCGCTGGGCACCTCCTGCCCGGACCACTTCCTGCGCACCAAGGTCAAACCGCTGGTGCTGGACCTGCCCGCGGATGCCTCCGTCGAGGAGTCCGTGAAACGCCTGAAGGAACTTCACCAGGAGTACCGCGCGGACTACCAGGGGTACTACGAGCGCCACGCCGACGCCGATTCACCGGCCATGCGCGGAGCCGACCCGGCCATCGTCCTGATTCCCGGCGTCGGAATGTTCTCCTACGGTGCGAACAAGCAGACGGCCCGCGTGGCCGGTGAGTTCTACATCAACGCCATCAACGTGATGCGCGGCGCGGAGGCCATTTCCACCTACGCCCCGATCGATGAGTCCGAGAAGTTCCGCATCGAGTACTGGGCGCTGGAAGAGGCCAAGCTCGCCCGGATGCCCAAGCCGAAGTCCCACGCCACCCGCATCGCACTGGTCACCGGCGCCGCCTCGGGCATCGGCAAGGCCATCGCCACCCGCCTCGCAGCGGAGGGCGCGTGCGTGGTCATCGCCGACCTGAACCTCGAAAACGCCGAGAAGGTCGCCGAGGAACTCGGCGGGCCGGACGTCGCGATCGGCATACAGGCCGACGTCACCAATCCCGAGCAGGTCCAGCAAGCAATCAACGCCGCGGTGCTGGCCTTCGGCGGACTGGACCTCGTGGTCAACAACGCCGGCCTGTCCATCTCCAAGCCGCTGCTGGAGACCTCCGAGAAAGACTGGGACCTGCAGCACAACGTGATGGCCAAGGGATCGTTCCTGGTCTCGAAGGCCGCCGCCAAGGTGCTCATCGACCAGGAGATGGGCGGGGACATCATCTACATTTCCTCCAAAAACTCTGTCTTCGCCGGGCCGAACAACATCGCGTATTCAGCGACCAAAGCCGACCAGGCCCATCAGGTGCGTCTGCTGGCCGCTGAACTCGGCGAGTACGGTGTCCGCGTCAACGGCATCAACCCCGACGGCGTGGTCCGTGGCTCCGGTATCTTCGCCGGTGGCTGGGGAGCCAAACGCGCCGCCGTCTACGGTGTGGACGAAGAAAAGCTCGGCGAGTACTACGCCCAGCGGACCCTCCTCAAGCGCGAGGTGCTGCCCGAGAACGTGGCGAACGCCGCCGCGGTCCTCACCTCCGCCGAACTGTCCCACACCACCGGGCTGCACGTTCCGGTCGATGCCGGCGTAGCCGCCGCCTTCCTCCGGTAATCGGCTCAGCATGAAGTCGGTCTACGCAGCCGTCGATATCGGTGCCTCATCCGGCCGGGTCATTCTCGGCCGGATGGGCACCGACGGCCCGTCACTTGAGGTCATCCATCGTTTCCCGAACGGCGCGCAGGAAACCGACGGCGCCCTCCGCTGGGACATCGACGCCCTCTTCGTGGAGGTGCTGCACGGCCTCACCCTCGCCCGCGAACTCACAGACGCAAAGGGCGAACGGGTGGTGAGCATCGGCGTCGACACCTGGGCCGTGGACTACGGCCTGGTGAACGACGACGGCGCTCTCGCCTCCCAGCCGCACAGTTACCGTGACTCGCGCACGACTGGGGTTCTCGATCGGGTGCACGAAACCGTTCCGTTCGAGCAGCTGTATGAAACCACCGGGCTCCAGTTCCTGCCGTTCAACACTGTCTACCAGCTGGCGGCCGAGCCGTCCCTTGAGAACGTCCAGGCGCTGTTGATCCCGGACCTGCTGGGCTTCTGGCTGACCGGGAAGCGCCGGACCGAGATCACGAACGCCTCGACCACCGGGCTTCTGGACGCCTCGACCGGCAACTTCTCGGGCGAACTCTTCGAGGCCCTGAACCTTCCGCGCAAGCTCTTTCCCACACTGATCGAACCAGGTGAAACGATGGGTCCGCTGCTGCCAGCCGTTGCCGAGCGGACAGGGCTGAACGCGGAGACGAGCGTCGTCGCCGTAGGCTCCCACGACACAGCATCCGCCGTGGCCGCAGTGCCCGCGGATGTAGACAACTTTGCCTACATCTCCTCGGGCACCTGGTCGCTGGTGGGGGTGGAGCTGTCGGAGCCGATCCTCACCGAAGCCGGCCGTGCCGCCAACTTCACGAATGAACGCGGCGTTGACGGCACCATCCGGTACCTGCGCAACTGCGGCGGACTGTGGCTGCTCCAGGAGTGCCTGCGTGAGTGGGGGCGATCCGTGACCCTCGAGCAAGTTCTCGCTGAGGCTGCCGAGCTGCCCGCCGGCGGTCCACGAATCGACGCCGATTCCGACGACTTCATCGCGCCTGACGACATGCCACACCGCATCCGCAGCGCGGCGGGCGAAGCGCTTGAGTCTCCTGCCGCCGTCGTTCGCTGCATTTTGGACAGCCTCGCGCAGGTGTATGCACGCACGCTCGAGCAGGCGGCAGAACTTAGCGGTAAGCCGATCGACGTCGTACACATTGTCGGCGGCGGTTCGCAGAACCGGCCGCTCTGCCAGCTCACCGCGGACGCCACCGGACTGCCCGTGGTGGCAGGGCCGGTGGAGGCCACGGCCCTTGGCAACGTGCTGGTTCAAGCGCGTGCCGACGGCGCACTTGGCGCGGGAGCTCTCGGGACGGGGGCCACGCTGGACGACATCCGTACCGCCGTCCGTAGCACAGCCCAGACCACGCGTTATGAACCTTCCCGACAAACCGAAACAGCACTGACCTAGCAAAGGATTCACAGTGGCAGTTCGCACCAGACCCATCCGCACCGCCGTCGTTGGAGCAGGAGGCATCGCGCAGGGGCAGCACCTTCCCGGGCTGCGCGTCCTCGGCGATCGGGTGGACATCGCAGCCATCGTGGACATGGACGGCAGCCGCGCCGCTGAGGTTGCAGCAGAGTGGGGCGCGCCGCTCTCTTTCACCTCCGTGGCCGAGATGCTGGACGAGGTGCAGCCGGATCTCGTGCTGGTGTGCACGCCGCCCGGCTCACACACTGACGCGGTCATCCGCTCGCTCGACGCCGGAGCCTCAGTCTGGTGCGAAAAGCCGCCGACCCTTTCCCTGGCCGAGTATGACGCCATCCTCGAGCACGAAGGCGCCGCGGGCCCGTATGCGTCCTACGTCTTTCAGCACCGCTTCGGCTCAGCAGCGCGAACGCTGCGGTCGCAGATCGCCGCAGGTGATCTCGGGGCTCCTTTGGTGGGCGTCTGCCACACGCTCTGGTACCGGGATACCGTCTATTACGACGTCGCATGGCGGGGTAAGTGGGAGACCGAGGGCGGTGGACCCGCCATGGGCCACGGCATCCACCAGATGGACCTGCTGCTGTCCCTGCTGGGCGACTGGACCGAAATCAGCGCGACCATGGCGACCCTGCGCCGTGATGTTGAGACCGAGGACGTCTCCTTTGCACACGTCACGTTCGAAAGCGGAGCGATCGTATCGGTGGTGAACAGCGTGCTGTCGCCGCGGGAGACCAGCTACCTGCGGTTCGACTTCGCCGATGCCACCGTGGAGGTGGAGCACCTCTACGGGTACGACAATTCGCACTGGAAATGGACGCCGGCTCCGCACGTTGATACGGACACAGTGAGCACCTGGGCGCCGACGCAAAACTTCGCCAGCTCACACGCTGTGCAGTTGGAGGAACTCGTGTCCTCCCTCGAGCGCGGTGAGCGCCCCGCGGCTTCCGGTCACGACGGACGGCGGGTGCTTGAACTGATTGCGGGCCTGTACCAGTCAGCGATTACTGGCCGACGGGTGCAGCGCAACGAGCTGACCCGGGAGAATCCGTTCTACTGGTCGATGAACGGTGCTTCCGCCACATTGAAGGAGACACTCGATGCCTGAACTGCAGCTACGCCGTCCATCCAACAGCGAGCTGGTGATTTCCTGCGGCGCCGTTGACCTGGCGACGTACGTGTTCATCCCGCCCGCCACCCGCTCGGAGGCACCGAAACCGTACCTGCACCCGCTGCGCACCCTGAGCGGTGCGCCGCTTACGGGTTTCCGCCCGTGGGATCACCGCTGGCACAAGGGCCTGCAGATGACGTGGTCCCATGTTTCGGGGCAGAACTTCTGGGGCGGGCCGACCTTCTCTCCGGAGACGGACTACCAGTGGCGGGACAACCTCGGTTCGATCGAACACGAGGGGTTCCCCGGGCTCTCCGCCTCGCCCGACCGAGTCTCACTGGGTGAAGCCCTGACCTGGCGCAACTCCGCCGGTGAGCGTTGGCTCTCGGAGCAGCGCGAGACCGTCTTCTCCAGCGTCGATGTGCAGGAGCAGTCCTGGCAGTTGGACTTCACCACGGAACTGACCAACATCTCCGAGCGATCGCTTGATCTTGGCAGCCCTACCACCCATGGCCGCGCCAACGCCGGGTACACCGGGTTCTTCTGGCGGGGCCCGCGCAGCTGGACCGGTTGCTCGATCTTCGGTCCCGATGGTGCCGAGGGTGAAGCGATGATGGGCACCTCTGCGCCCTGGATTGCCCTCGCCGGGCAGAATGACGAGCTCGACGGCGGTGCCACCATCGTGGCGCTGGCCGGGACGTCGTCGTCGTCGGTTCCGTTAAAGTGGTTCGTGCGTAGCGAGCCGTTTGCTGCGTTGTCGCCCTCCCCCGCCTTCGACGAGGAAATTACGCTGGCGCCTGGGGAGTCGCTTCGCCTGCAGCACCGGTACGTCTTCGTGGACCGGATCTGCGAGCGCGACGACATCGAGCGGATCGCGAAGGGCGCCTCCCTGTGAGCGGATCGCCGCGGCTCCCTCTCTTCCCGGGATCGGTCGGCATGAGCGACCTGCGGGTGTACGAGTGGGAGACCGACGACGGCCACCACGGCGGGACGCCGCACCTGCACACTGTGTCCAACGAGGGTTACGTGGTGATCGGCGGATCAGGTGAGGTTCACACCCTCTCTTCGGAGGGCTATGCGCGGGATCCGCTGAGTGCCGGATCGGTGCTGTGGTTCAGCCCGGGGACGGTGCACCGGCTCATCAACACAGGGGACCTCCGCATCCTCACGGTCATGCAGAACTCAGGGCTGCCGGAG
This sequence comes from Arthrobacter sp. KKT183, assembly GCF_055657625.1. Taxonomy (NCBI): domain Bacteria; kingdom Bacillati; phylum Actinomycetota; class Actinomycetes; order Micrococcales; family Micrococcaceae; genus Arthrobacter; species Arthrobacter sp. KKT183. The sequence continues at coordinate 3,313,254 of NZ_CM145770.1, forward strand.
GCCGGCGACGCTGTGCTGACGTTTCCGCTCGAGATCGTTTCCCACGCCGAAAGGTACCGGTCAGCGGTCACGTTGCCCGAGGGCACCGAGGCGGAGCGCGGCGAGGCGGCCCGCCGTCGTCGTGATCTGGCGATCGAGGGCTATGCGGAGTTGCTTTCAGCGCTGGAGGAAGGCGACCGCGGACCGCTCGACGCGTTCTACGCCGCCGCGTCCGCGCTGGTGCAGCCTCGTGTGGAGGAGTGGACGAAGCTGTGGACGGACACGGTGCTTGCCGACGTCGAGACGACCCGGTCCCAGCTGGCAGCCCTTGCGGAAGGGGACGCTTCGCACCTGGGTGATGCCGCCGTCGTACGTGCCGTGCCGAGGCCTGAGCCGCGAGCCTTCGGAATGTGCGGGCGCCTGGGGATCTGGGACGCCGACCGGCGCTGAACCCTGCGCATCGCTACCGCAAAAGTGCCGGTAAGCGGCACGATCGTGGGGACGTCCCCACGATCCTGACAATCACCGGCGCGTTTGCGTGCTAAGACGTTATCGCCCGGAACCCTTCATGCTTCCGGTGAGCAGCTCGCCTTCATCGCCGCTGACGAGGCACAGGATCTCGCGGTCACCGTCGAACGCCCAACTGGCCTTTGTCGGCGTGAAGGATTCGAAATAGAGCGACGACTCCTCGTACTCCGTTCCTATGAACCCGGGGAATTCGTTGTAACAGAACTCTTCTGCCAGAGCGACGATCTCGGAGTCGCCGGGAAAATCACCGTCGGGAAGATCGGTTGTGGCGTACGCTTCCAGGTCGTGCTCGCTGCTGCAGGGCAGCACGTGATCTCGGAGAAGCTGTAGCTTTCCTCCTCGGAGGCCTTCTCCTGTTCCTTGGGGTAGTTTGCGCAGTCATTGAGAATGGGGCCCGACGGCGGCTCGAGACCCCTTCTGCGGGAAGACACGCCGGGATTGTTTGCGTGGATAGGCTTATTCGCATGACGCCCAGCGAGCAGCAGTGACCCACCATCCGGGTGCCGGCATCGGCGCCGTGTTTGTCCTGATCGCGGCGGTGCTGTGGGGAACCACCGGCACCGTTGCCAGCTTCGCGCCAGGCGTCGGCCCGCTCGCTATCGGCGCGGCGGCAATGGGAATCGGCGGCCTGCTTCAGGCAGCCCTCGCCGGACCGGGGCTGGTCCGCGCCCGCCACGAATTACGACGGCGGTGGCCCACCATCGCGCTCGGCGGAGTCGCCGTAGCGGTGTACCCCCTCGCCTTCTACAGCTCCATGCGATTGGCCGGTGTTGCCGTGGGTACCGTCATTTCGATCGGCTCGGCGCCCATCGCGTCGGCGGTCATCGAACGCGTCATTGACGGGCACCGGTTGACGCGGCGCTGGGCGGTGGGTGCCGGCGTCGGGCTGGTGGGAGTAGTGCTGCTTACCTTCGTGGAGCCGGCGCAGGCGGCGGGTGCAGGCAACACCACTGCCGGGATTTTGCTGGGGCTGCTCGCCGGGGTCACGTACGCGCTGTACTCGTGGGCGGCACACCGGACTATGCAGCGGGGCGTGCGTTCCAGGGTTGCAATGGGTGCGATCTTCGGGGCGGGCGGTGTGTTGTTGATGCCGGTGCTTTTCCTCACCGGCGCGCCGTTGCTTGAGTCCTGGCACAACTTTGCCGTCGGCGCCTACATGGCGCTGGTGCCCATGTTCCTGGGCTACGTCTTCTTCGGGCTCGGCCTCGCGCGGGTCATGGCAAGCACGGCGACCACGCTGTCCTTGGCGGAACCGGTCGTGGCGGCGATGCTCGCCGTCGTCATTGTGGGTGAAAGGCTGCCGGCGGCAGGATGGATCGGCGTCGGACTCGTGATTGCGAGCCTTGCAGTCCTCACCGTGCCCGTGCGGCGCAATGTCCGCACAGCGGTTGGCGTTCCCTAGGAGCCCTCTGATGGACCGTTGGACTCGTCGGGCGCTTCACTACGGGTGACACGGACACGTTCGATCCGATGGCTCGCCATCTCCGCAGCTTCGAAACGCAGTCCCTCGATTTCTACGCTATCGCCGGTCTTCGGCATTCTGCCAAGCCGGTCAAGAACCAGGCCGGCAAGCGTCTCATATTGGCCGTCGTCGGGAAGGTCCACACCGATCTCCTCGGAAGCCTCTTCGATGATCAGACCGCCGTCCAGCACGACGCTGCCACCGTCACTGAGCGTGTGCCGCGCGGATGCGTCAACCTTCTCGTCGTCATACTCGTCATAGATTTCACCGACGAGTTCCTCGAGGAGGTCCTCAAGTGTGGCAATACCGTCAGTGCCTCCGTATTCATCGACGACGAGGGCTATGTGGTGCCCTCCTCCACGCATTTGGCTGAGTGTGGGCAGAATTCGGTTCGAACCCGGCACAGCGAGGATCGGCCGGGTAATCGACGCTATGGCATCACCGCCCGATCCTTCGTGGCTGAGGAGGTCGCGGATATGAATGAAACCAACGACGTCGTCGATGGACTCCCGGTACACCGGGTATCGCGTGTAGGGAAGGTCACGGATTGCCGCAGCAGCTTCACTTAACGGCATGGTCTCAGCGAGGAATTCAACGTCAGTGCGCGGTCGCTTCACCTCGTCAATCAGGCGTTCTCCGACGCTGAAAGCGTCAGAGAGAATCTGACGGTGTTCCCTCCGCAGATCCGGGGTCTCCTGAACCAGCTGCCGCAGTTCCGCGGCGGTGTACTCCTCGGTGGTGGCATTCGGATCCCCGCCGACGAGCTTTACGACGAAGTTGGTGGACACCGAGAGCAGCCAGATCACGGGGCGCATCACTCGCGCGAACATGTTGAGCGGAGGCGCCAGGACCCTCGTGAAGCCGACGGCGCGCTGCATGGCCAGTCGTTTGGGAGCGAGCTCACCCAGGACGAGGGACAGGTAGGCGATGACCAGGGTCATCAGAATCAGGGCAACCGTGTCGGCAGTGCCGTCCGGTATGCCGATGTTGATGAGCAGCGGCGCGAGATCGGGGGCAAGAGTCGAGGCGCCGTAGGCCGACGAGAAAAATCCTGCAAGCGTGACGCCGATCTGCACGGCGGAGAGAAAAAGATTCGGGTTGCGAACCAGTTTGGCTGTCCTCATGCCGCTGGGCCCGGACTCCTCGATGCGCTTGATCTGGCCCTCGCGAAGATTGACGATGGCCATCTCGGTGCCTGCGAAAACGCCGCCTATCAGCACGAAAACGAGAACCAGCAGGGCATTCAGGAGAGTGTCGGTATCCACAACGCCACTCTATCCGTGGCGACTCGGCCTACTTCGGTTGTTCAGCCACAGCGAAGATGTACTCCACGCCGGCGGCAGCGGCCGGGTCCCCACTGAAGGTGATGAAGTAGCCGGGCTCCGGCACAGACACGTTGAACCAGGTGGGCCCGCCGCACACGAAGCCGGTCATGCCCTCGCTGCGAGATTGAGTGGTGTAGGCAAATGTGAGCCGGTCCGTTCCGCGGCACTGGGCGTGGACGAGGTACTCGCCCACGGGAAGCTCGGTGTCCGGCCAACCGATGGTTCCCAGCGTGGTGGAATCACCCGCGCCTTCCTGGATGACGTCCGCGGGATCAAGTCCGAGATCCAACGGCGCCGTGGACGCATCGGGTGCACTCGCCACAACCTCGGTAGTGTCTTTCGATTCCTCGCCCACCGCGGCGGATATAGCCGAACACGAGCTAAGAATGAGCGCTGCCCCGCCCCACGCTGCCGCAGTGACTAATCGGGCAAGTGTGTGTCCCCCGGATTTCCCCATCCGCCAACCTTAACTGGAAGTTGCGCTAGCGAACAGAGTTACCTCGTCCAGGCGTCCAACCCCGGCAACTTTCGTGCAGATCCGGTGGCTTCCTACCCCTTCGAAGTCGCCGGACCTGCGCAAAAGTTCCAGAAACGCGTGGGGGCTACATCCGCCCGAACTTCGCCCGCACCAGCGCAAAAATGCCGTAGCAGATAAGACCCACGGCAATGAGGACCAGCAGCGCATCGCCGAAGGGATGGTCCGTCAGCGCTTTCAGGCTTCCATCGAGTCCGGTGGACCGGCTGGGGTCATGGGTGATCACGGCGGCGCCGAACAGGATGCCCACCAGGATGAGGGCAATCCCTTTCGCAACGTGCCCGATGACGCCCAGCACCTCGATGAGGGCCCCGCGGTGCGTGTCTTCGAAGTGCCGGAGCTCAGGCCGGAACTTGCGCGCGAGCCCCTTGAAGACAAAGTAGACACCAATGCCGAAGACGGTGCCGCCTACGGCAACGATCACGAAGACTCCGAAGGGCGAGCCCATCATCGCGGCGGTGAAATCGCGAGTGGATTCGCTCGAATCGACTTCGCCGCCGAAGGCGAACCGGGCGAAGGTGAAGGCCATGCTGCCGTAGATAATGCTCAGTGATCCGGAAGATATTGTCTTGGAGACCCGTTCCCCGGTGGGCAGGTGGCGGGCGCGCAGGGTCGCTTCGCTCAATTGCCAGGCGGCGAGTCCGAGGCACCCGATCGCGCAGGCCCACATGACCCACGGGCCGGACGTTCCACCAGCCAACTGTTCCAGCGCACCGGTCGGCTCAGCCTCGCCGCTTCCCCCGGACGCGATCTGCAAGGCAATGATGCCGATGAGGATATGGACGACGGCGAGAACCGCGAACCCGAAACGCGCGACGGCGTCGAGCACTGCATGATCCGACACCTCTTCTGCGGTGTCAGCGGCCTCCCGCGCCCGGGAGTTTTTATCCGTTGACATGCCACGCTCCTGTATTTCCCTGGTATTTCAGGGTACAACCGCGGGTGACGTTCGATGGGCGGACGTCCACGGGCCAGGGTTCAGCGCCGCCAGAACAGGTGATGGGTTACGCCGCTGGCGCTGGGAACGACGTCGACATGGAAGCGGTCCAGCAGGTCATCGGGCGATTCCCACAAGCGCGACCCGCCGCCGAGTTCAACCGGCGAGACAGCTACATGCAACGTATCCACGAGATCAGCGTCGAGAAACTCCCGGATGGTGGTCGCGCCGCCGCCCAGCCTGACGTCCTTGCCGTTGGCTGCCTTCCGCGCTTCAGCCAGCACCGTTGCCGGATCAGCGCCGGTGAAATGGAACGTGGTGTCGGAAAGGGCGAAGGATGGCCGCTCATGGTGGGTCATCACGAACACTGGAGTATGAAAGGGCGGTTCGTTACCCCACCAGCCCTGCCAGTCCTCGTTCTGCCACGGGCCACGGTGCGGACTGAATTTGTTCCTGCCCATGATCTCCGCTCCGATGTTGTTGCTGAAATCCCGGGTGAAGTAGTCATCGAGTCCGCGGGATCCGCCGGGATCGGTTCGGTTGGGCCAGCTTGCCGTTGCTCCTGCCCAGGCGAACATTGCGCCCGGGTCCGCGTGACCGAACGGCCTTTCCAGGCTCTGGTTCTCACCGGCTCCGAAGCCGTCGCTGGACACACCGAAATTCTGGACCCTCAACAGCTGGTTCACCTGACACTCCTCATCGTGGCAACCGGCCACTCCCCGGTTTCGAAAAAATCCTCCAGCAGCCCGAGCGCAGGCTCCGGATCCAGTCCGCGCGTCGCCAACCAGGCGTCGTCGTTATAGGAACACGCATAACGCTCACCCGAGTCGCAGAGAAGGGAAACGATACTCCCCTGCTGACCCGCTGCCTTCAGTTCGGCGACGAGCTTCCACACTCCCCACAGGTTGGTCCCGGTAGACGGGCCGGCCGAAATCCCCGTCCAGGCACGAAGGTGCCGGGAAGCGGCAACAGAGGCGGCATCGGGGACCTGGATCATCGCGTCAATCACCGAGGGTACGAAACTCGGCTCAGGCCGGGGACGGCCAATCCCCTCGATCCGCGACGGCTTCCCGACAGCGGCGACCCCTTCCGCCCAGGTGGGATAGAAAGCCGAGTTTTCCGGGTCCACCACGGCAAGCCGCGTGGGATAGCGGTTGTAGCGGAGGTACCTGCCGATGGTGGCGCTGGTTCCACCGGTTCCTGCGCCGACCACTACCCACTCGGGGACAGGGAACCTCTCGTGTTCCATCTGCCGGAAAATCGATTCGGCGATGTTGTTGTTGCCGCGCCAGTCCGTGGCACGTTCCGCGTAGGTGAACTGGTCCATGTAATGGCCGCCGGTCTCCGCCGCAATGCGCTCGGCTGCCGCATACACTTCCGAGGCCCCGTCAACAAAGGAGCACGTTCCGCCATACTGCTCAATCAGCGCGATCTTCTCGGGACTGGTGGAACGGGTCATCACCGCAACAAACGGCAGCCCGAGCAGCTGCGCAAAGTACGCCTCGGAAACTGCAGTGGATCCACTGGACGCCTCAACAATGGTGGCGCCCTCCCGGATCCAGCCGTTCACGAGTCCGAAAAGGAAGAGCGACCGGGCGAGGCGGTGCTTCAGGCTTCCCGTCCGGTGCGTCGACTCGTCCTTGAGGTAAACGTCAATCCCCCAGCTCTGGGGCAGGGGCAGCGCAAGCAGGTGGGTGTCAGCGGACCGGTTGCCCTCGGCCTCGATGCGCCGGATGGCCTCATCCGACCATGCGCGGTCAGCGGCAGCGGAAATCGTCATATCTGCACCTTACGGATTCACACCGACAAAGGAACAACGGACGACGACGCCACGATGGGTGCCGCCGTCGTCGTCTCTGCCGCTAGAGGTGGCGGCCGGCGAAGATCTTCAGCGCGTCGCGTACCAACTCCGCGCCCTTCCGGCCGCCGTAGTTCGCGCCGAAGCGGTCATCGGCGACGTACATGTCACCGAGTCCGGTGACGTACTCCTTCGAGGGCCCGTTGCCCGAGGACCCGCTGCCCGACGACGGCGGGCCGGGCACGCCGGCAAGCCACTCGTAGTGCCGCCGCGCCAACTCCTGCGCCTCAGCGCTGTCAGCCGCGACACCCTGCTCCGCAGCGGATGTCCAGTCAGCGCCGAGCTGCGCCGACCGGGCCTTCCAACCGGCTCGCTCAGCATCACTCATGCCGGTCCACCAGCGGTCCCCCGAGGCATAGGCCTCCTTGCCCCACCGCTGCTCCACCTCGTCCTTGTACTGCGTGTGGTCGAAGCCGTTGAACATGTTCTCAGCCATCAGTTGTCCACCTCCTTCCAGTTGTTTAATGGTCAGCGAGACCGACGCGATCTGCCGCGCCAGCCGCTCCTGTTCCTGCCTCAGTAGCTCCAGGTGCTTGTGCAGCGCATGGGCAGGCTCCGCTTCCCTGTCCAGTACCTCCGCGATCGCAGGAAGCCCCAGCCCGAGGTCGCGCAGCAGGAGGATCCGCTGCAGCCGGACCAGGGCGCCGTCGTCGTAATAGCGGTAGCCGTTGCTGCCCACCCTGGACGGCGGCAGCAGGCCCAGCCGGTCGTAATGCCGCAGGGTGCGGCTGGTGGTCCCGACCAGCCGCGCGACGTCCTGAATCGACCTGTCCATATGCTCCTCCGTGCGCCTTTCCCTCACCGTATAGGTTGACGCTGCGTCAAGGTCAATGGCCGGGTGTAGGGTTCGGGAATGAGCATTGGAGAGGAACAGTTCATTGCCCGCGCCATCGATCTTGCAATCCGGAATGTGCACGACGGCGGCGGTCCCTTTGGAGCTGTCATCGTCACCGGTGATGGGCGTCCGTTTGACGGAACCAACCGCGTGACCGCGAATAATGACCCCACTGCCCATGCCGAAGTGATGGCCATCCGCAACGCCTGTTCATCGCTCGGAACCTTTGATTTGAGCGGGTGCGTGCTCTACACGAGCTGCGAACCGTGCCCCCTGTGCCTGTCCGCCGCGCTCTGGGCCCGCGTTGACGGAATTGTGTACGCGGCAGACCGGCACGATGCTGCAAGGGCCGGCTTCGACGACGCCCGCTTCCACGATTTCTTCACTCAACCTGTGGAGGAACGGTCCATGCAGGTCCGGCAGCTTGTCCTTCCGGACTCCTCCGGTGCCAACCCCTTCCGCGCCTGGGCCGAGCTGGCCAACCGCATCGAGTACTGACCCCGCTTCACCTGCTGCGGACGTGCGGACCTACCGCTGCCGCAGCACCGCGCTGACGTCCCTCCAGAAATTACACAGTATGCTTAGCATTTAGTTGCCCGCAGCACATCGAATACTTCCGGGGAAGGGGAAACCTATGGCCGGCTCCCGCTTGCACAGCACCAGATCAAGCCCCTGGACGGACGGTCTCGGCCGGACCGCCTCCCGGTCAGCGCAGATTCTGCTGATTCTGACCCTTGCGGTGGTGGCCATCTACGGGCTGCTCCAAATCCGGCTGCTCGTGATTCCGGTCATCATTGCGCTGATCCTCGCAGCCGCCATCGGGCCGTTCGTCAATCTGCTGCGCCGGCGCGGAGTGCCCGGCGCACTCGCCACGGCCATCGCCTTCCTTGCCCTGCTGATCGCCATCTCCGGCGTCATCACCATCATCGTTTTCTCGGTCCGCAGCCAGGCCGATGAGCTGATTGCCGCGGCCACCGAAGGCCTGGACGAACTGCAGGCCTTCCTGACCAGCGGACCCTTCCCTATTTCGCCGGAACAGCTCGACCAGGCGCGCACCGCGATCATCGATTTCGCCACCAGCGCCCAGTTCCGCTCAGGCGCAATCTCCGGTGTTTCCGTGGTGGCTGAATTCCTCACCGGCGCCACCCTGATGGCCGTGATTCTCTTCTTTTTCCTGAAGGACGGCAAGAAGATCTGGGAGTTTTTCCTCCGACCCTTCAAGGGCGAGCGCGAGCAGAAATTGCGCCGTTCAGGCGCCCGCACCCTGGAGGTACTCGGCAGCTACGTCCGCGGAACGGCAATCGTCGCGCTCGTTGACGCGGTGGCCATCGGCATCGCGCTGCTCATCCTCGGCGTACCGCTGGCCCTGCCGCTGGCCATGATCGTGTTCATCGGTGCGTTCATCCCGCTGGTGGGGGCTACCCTCGCCGGCGTGCTGGCTGCCCTCGTTGCGCTGGTGGCCAACGGGCCGATTGTCGCGCTCATCGTGGTCGGCGTCGTCGTCGCGGTCAACCAGTTGGAAGGCGATCTCCTGCAGCCCATCGTGATGGGGAAGTCACTGCGACTCCATGCACTGGTGATTCTGCTCGCGCTGACAGCAGGAACCATCCTCGCCGGCATCATCGGTGCTGTGCTGTCCGTTCCGATCGCAGCCGTCACCTGGGCCGTCCTGCAGGTGTGGACCGATGAGGATCCAAGAATGGAACCGCTGAACCCGGACCTGCCTCCCGCAGGCTCCGAACCAATCTGAGGAGGGGGAGAGAATGACCACAGAAACAGCTCCATCGAAACTTCGCCAGGGCATCTCCGGCAAGCTGCTCTACCTGTTCATCCTCGGCGACGTGCTCGGTGCCGGCATCTATGCACTGGTGGGTGTCATCGCTGCCGAGGTCGGCGGAGCGATCTGGGTGCCGCTGATCGTTGCACTCGCGCTGGCCCTCCTCACCGCCGGGTCCTACGCGGAGCTGGTCACCAAGTACCCCAAGGCGGGCGGAGCTGCAGTCTTCGCGCAGCGGGCGTACAAAACCCCCTTCATCTCCTTCGTCGTGGGATTCTGCATGCTCGCCGCAGGCGTGACCAGCGCGGCCGGGCTCACCCTCGCATTCACGGGTGATTACCTCTCCGCCTTCATCGCCGTTCCACCCGGCTGGGCGGCAGTGGTGTTCCTCGCGCTGCTGGCACTGTTGAATGCGCGCGGCATCAAGGAATCCGTGCGCTCCAACGTGGTCATGACGGTCATCGAAGTGTCCGGGTTGGTGCTCGTGATCGTCCTGGCTGCCGTATTCCTCGGCCAGGGCGGCGGCAACCCCGAGCAGATTTCCCAGTTCCCGACCAACGCCAACCCTGCCGTTGCCGTCTTGGGAGCGTCCCTCATCGCCTACTACTCGTTCGTGGGCTTCGAGGTCTCCGCTAATGTCGCCGAGGAAGTGCAGAACCCCGCACGCGTCTACCCGAAAGCCCTGTTCGGTGCCCTCGCGACGGCGGGCGCCATCTACCTGCTGATCGGACTGGTGTCCGCTGCCGCGCTACCCGCCGAAGACCTGGCCGGCTCCACCGCACCCCTGCTCGACGTGGTCACGGCCACGGGCTTCGGGATCCCGCCGTGGCTGTTCAGCCTGATCGCCCTCGTAGCCGTTGCAAACGGTGCTCTGCTGACCATGATCATGGCGAGCCGGTTGACTTTCGGCATGGCCGAGGAAGGTCTCCTTCCTCCGGTGCTCGGCAAGGTTCTGCCCAACCGGCGCACGCCGTGGGTAGCAATTATTGCGACGACGGCGGTTGCCATGGTCCTGACCCTCACCGGCGACCTCGCCTCGCTGGCCGAGACGGTGGTGCTGCTGCTCCTGTTCGTCTTCATCAGCACGAACATCGCGGTACTGGTACTCCGCCGGGACCGGGTCGAGCACAAACACTTCCGCATTCCGACGGTGATTCCCTACCTCGGCGTTGCCTCGTGCGTCCTTCTTCTCACCCAGCAGTCAGCGGAGATCTGGCTGCGGGCGGCGATTCTGGTGGGTGTCGGCGTCGTGCTGTATTTCATCAGTGCGGTGGTGACCAAACGCAGCCACCGTAAGCCCCAGGCGGAAGCTGGATAGTCATGACCTTCACCGCGGCCCTGATCGCTTCGCTGGTCATCGCACTCGTACTGGCGGCACTGCACCTCGCCGCCCCGCGCATCCGGAAGCTGCCGTTGGTTCCGGAGAGCGTGACCGGTTCCTTCGCGGGAGGACTCGCCGTTGCGTACGTCTTCCTCCACCTGCTCCCGGAAATCGCGGAGGGTAACGAGGCGATCGGCGAGCTGCTCGAGGACACCATCGAGGTCACGCCGCTGTTTGACCTGGGGATCTTCGTCGTTGCGCTTGCCGGCTTCACCCTGTTCTACGGGCTGGACCGGCTGGCAACCTCGCGGCGGACCAGCAAACGGCCGGATTCCGCCGGCGTCTACTGGCTGCACCTCGGAGCGTTCGCGTTCTACAACGCGCTGATCACGTACACGATGGCGCTGCGCGTCGAAACGGGGTACCTCTTCGCAATCCTGTTCGCCATCGCCATGGGCCTGCACTTTGTGCTCACGGACCGGCACCTCGAGGAGAACTATCCGCACCGCTTTGCTGCCAGCGGCCGGGTGGTTCTGGCGGGCGCGCTCCTTCTCGGCTGGCTGCTGTCAGCCCTGTTTGCGCCGACCAGCACGGTTGTCGTCGCCATTCTGACCGCCCTGCTGGGAGGCTCTGTGCTCTTGAACGTCTTCAAAGAGGAACTGCCGTCAAACCGCGGCTCGAGTTTTCCCTGGTTCCTTGCGGGTATGGTGATCTACTCAGTGCTGCTTGCCCTCATTACAGCGGCCGCCGAATGAGCAGAAAATTCGAAGCCACCGCGCGGGAGCACTTTGGCTGGGACTCGCTCCTTCCCGGACAGCGCAAGGCGCTGGAGGCAGCCGACGGCGGCCGGAACCTCCTCTGCGTCCTTCCCACCGGTTACGGAAAGTCCGCCATCTATCAGGTGGCTGCAATGGCAGCGCCGGGTGTCGCCGTCGTTGTTTCGCCGTTGATCGCCCTCCAGCGTGACCAGGCGGAGGCCATCAATGAGACACTCGGCGAAATCCGCGCCTACGTCCTGAACTCCACCGCGACGGACAGCGAGATCGATGAGGCATGGGCAGCCGCAGAAGATCCGGACGAGGAGCGCCGCGCCAAGTTCCTGTTCCTGGCGCCGGAGCAGCTGGCGCGCGAGGAAACAGCGGCCCGGCTGACGGCGCTGGACGTGTCCTTCCTGGTGATCGACGAGGCGCACTGCGTCTCCGCGTGGGGGCATGATTTCCGGCCCGACTACCTCCAGCTCGGCTCGCTGGTGGAGCGTCTTAAACGGCCGGTCATCGCGCTGACGGCCACCGCCTCTCCCCCGATGCGGCAGGAGATTCAGGAGCGGCTGAAGTTGACGGACGCCGTCGTGATCGCTGAGGGCTTCGACCGGCCGAATCTCCACCTCAGCGTGCAGCAGCACGAGTCCGACCGCGACAAGCAGCGCGCAGTATTGGAGCAGGCGGCCTCCCTTGAGGGGCAGGGCCTGCTCTATGCCGCCACCCGGAAGCAGACGGAGCAGTACGCACAGGAGTTGCGGGGTGCGGGAGTGCGCGCTGACGCCTACCACTCCGGGCGGAAGAAGTCCGAGCGGACCGCGCTGCATGAAGCCTTCCACGCCGGTGAGCTGGACGTCATGGTGGCAACAACGGCATTCGGGATGGGCATCGACAAGCCGGACGTGCGGTTCGTGGTGCACGCGGACATTCCCGATTCCCTCGACAGCTACTACCAGGAGGCGGGGCGTGCCGGGCGGGACGGCGAGCCGGCCGCCGTCGTGCTTCACTACCGTCCTGAGGATCTTGGGATCCGCCGGTTCTTTGCTGCGAAGAATGTGCAGGAGGACGGCCTTCGTCAGCTGTTCGCCGCACTGCGGGCAGCGGAAAGCGCACTCGATGCCGCCGGAATCCGGGAAGTGACCGGGCTGACCCAGCGCAAGCTCTCCGGACTCCTGAACCAGCTGGTTGAGGTGGGAGCGCTTCGTGAGCGTTCCGGGAAGTACCGCGCGGTGGCAACGGATGCCGGGCAGGTCATTGCCGATGTCGTCGAGCATCAGAAGCGGCGGCAGGAAGTGGACCGTTCACGTGTGGAAATGGCGCGGCAGTACGCGGAGTACCGCGGTTGCAGGCGGAAGTTCCTGCTCGGATACTTCGGCGAGGAGCACGAGGGCCTGTGCGGTGCGTGCGACAACTGCGATTCCGGACGGTCGGCGGAGCACACTGACGACGACGGCGAGAAGCACCTCTTCCCGCTGCAGAGCACCGTGCGGCATGGCGAGTGGGGCGAGGGCGTCGTGATGGGATACGAGAACGATGTGATCACGGTCCTGTTCGGGGAGCACGGTTACAAATCGCTGTCTGTGCCGCTGGTGGAGGAGAAGGACCTGCTGACTGCGGTGCGGTCCTGAAGGTACTGGTGTGCGTGTGAACAGCGCGTTCCGTCATACGATCTCGCGCAACGCTCAACAGCATGGTTACACTTCGACAGAGAACCGTAATGAGCGCGAAAGTGACCCATGGAAACCAACCACAAGATTTCCCCCGAAGACCCATTCCCAGAAGACTTGACCGTGCTGGATGATGTCGAGGTCGAGGTACTCAACAGCAGAATTCACCGCGAGCTCGAGGCTGAGTATGCAGAAGGCCTCCCGGAGCCGGAAACCGAGGCGCGTCTTGAGGAGGTCAACCTGGAGTTGAACCGGCGCGAGCAGGAGAACTAACCCCTTCATCGGGAACACGTCCGGACTGGACAGGCTGCTGGCCTGCCTGGTCCGGACATGTTCTTTTAACCGGGGTGACTTAATCGAAAATATGTTCTACTTTTAAACCCGGCACTGAAGAAGGTGAAGGGTAATGACGGCGCAGCATGTAGACGAGGTTCAGCCCGGGTCGCGGTCGCTCAATGAGGAGGCAGACGTCCGCTTCACGTCCCGCGGGGAGCCGCTCGCGCTTCGTTGGAGGGCGGGCATCTGGCAGGTTCTGGGTGACCCGATGCACTGGACAAGCTCCCGAAACTGGTGGGAGCCGGGCCCTTCGGGAATCATGGGCCAGGGCAGCATCATGACACAGCAGTACTGGCGGTTCCGGGCACAAACGGGGCCGGCGTCACCCATCTTTGTCTTCGACGTCTGCCGGGATCCGCGCTGGGAGGGCTGGAGACTGGTCCGGGTGACTAACCTCGGGTCCGGTTGAGTTCTCGCGGCTTTCTGGCGTGCGGCTCATCGGCAAGAAAATGCTCATAAGCAGTGCTGGCGCCGTCGAACGCTTCGGTGCCGCTGATTGCGGACTCGGCAAACGGGGCAATGTCCGCCGTGTTGTCCCGCGGATTTCTCCGCCAGGTTCCTACGGCGCGGCCGTCCAGCAGAAGTGCCGGCTTGAACACCCCGTTCTTGGCCAGCTGGATGCGGGAGGCGTACTCGGGCGGAAGTGATGGCGCGCGGTCCTGGTAGCCAAGGATGTACTCGTCATACCCAGCCAGCAGGAGCCCGCCTCCGGCCATCGGGTCCGGCTCGGTTACGCCGGCCAGCGCCCAGTAGCTCGCGCCGTCGTAGACGTACTCCACCAGCTCGCTGCGCGCCTGAGCCAGGCCAACTTTCGCGTCAGCGAGAGTGAGCTTTGACCACCAGGTGAAGTCCTGCAGACGTGCCGGGCCGTGCCCGGTGAAGTACCGGAGGGCGAACCACCGCAGAGCCTCTTCCCGATCCGGCCGCGGGCTGTCATCAGGAGCCCAATCATCAAGCAGCACCAGCGCCTGCTGGGACCGGTCCGGTGGCCCCCAGCAGACCAGTTGCGTCTGTGCCAGATACCAGATGATGTGGTAACCCCGTTGCCCGCTGGTGGAGAGCCCTGACCTGTCGAGGGTATCCAGAAACTCGTCCCGACTAAGCGCCATACCGCCCGCGAGCGCCTCACTGGCTACATCCCGGGCCCGGTGGAGTGTGCGCTGGTCAAGGTCGAGTTCCGCCAGACGCCGCGACGCCGACTTGATCATCCGCTCCGCCGTCAGTCCGAGCATCCAGCGGAGGTCAGCCGGCCGCACAAAGTGGAGTGTGCCGCGCACCGGCGCAGACCGCACCACGTCCGCACTATCGAGGACAGCGAGGACTCGTTGCCGAGTGGAACCATTGACTCGCGAGCCGACCGCCCAGAGCGCCTGGCCGAAGTCCTGCGCCTGGACTGCGAGCATCCTGTCGACCACGCCGGCCGGGCCGGGCAATCCTGATGATGGTCGGCCGTCGCTCACGGGGAAGTGGTGCGCGAGCCGGAGCTGCAGCAACTGGTCCCGGGTGATCGGAGTTCCCATGGCATCAGTATGCGTTGATCGGCACCCGCACAGGTGGACCTGCGGCATGATGGGCAGATGTCCTCCTCCGAGCACTTCACCCTGCGCGTTGACGATGCTGACTTCTCCTGCACCTACGAACAGCCGGACACTCCGACGGCAACCGTGATCATCGCCCACGGTGCCGGTGCGGGCATGGACCACCCTTTCCTCCTCGGCTTCAGCAATGCCGTGAACAACGCCGGCTTTGCCACCTTGCGCTTCAATTTTCCCTATATGGAGCAGGGTCGGCGATTCCCGGACCGCCCTCCGAAGGCGATCGCTGCCTGGCGGGAAGTGATGGCGCATGCGCAGGAGCGCACGCGGGAGGGACCGGTGTGGGCGTGTGGGAAGTCCTTCGGCGGCCGAATGGCGTCCATGGCAGCAGCGGAGGGGATGGACGCCGCCGGGCTGATCTTTCTCGGTTATCCGTTGCACCCGCCGGGAAAACCGGAGAAGGTCCGCGACGAACACCTGGTCCACATTCACATGCCGATGCTCTTCCTGCAGGGAAGCAACGACGCGTTCGCGCGGAAGGAGCTCTTGAATCGGGTGGTCGCAAAGCTCGGCGACCGGGCAACGCTGCAGTACGTGCCCGACGCCGATCACTCCTTCGCGGTCAAGGGCACCAAGCGCAGCCCTTTGGAGATTGGTGCATCGCTGGCTCCCGCGGCGGCGTCATTTATTGCGCGGAGTGGCTGAGCCCGTATCCCCACTGGGTACGGTGAACCTATGCCGAGCCCCTCTCCCGCAAACCTGACAGTAATCCCAGCCGTGGATGGTGCCGATGTTCGCGCTCCTGCGGTCCTCGTGCTTCCGGGAGGCGGCTACGGCAAGACATCTGACCATGAGGGGGAGCCCGTTGCCGAATGGCTCGCAGGGCTCGGCATCCACGCATTCGTCCTTCAATACCGGGTTGCACCTCATCAACATCCTGCGCCGCTGATCGACGCCAAGGAAGCGATGCTCTGGATTCGGGGCGGGGATCACGGTATCGCCGTGGACGGCGGGCGGGTAGGAGTGCTGGGGTTCTCAGCCGGTGGACACCTTGCCGCCACGCTCTCGACAGCTACGTCCGCGAAGACTCCAGCGCTTGACGTCCCCTCCGCCGTCCCCGACCTGTCGATCCTCTGCTACCCGGTGGTGTCTTTTACCGATGCTGTGCATCAGGGAAGCATCGATAACCTCCTGGGCCGCTCGCCGTCGTCGGATCTGCTGCGAAAAATGTCACCGGAGTTGAACGTTACCGACGCAACGCCTCCGGCGTTCCTCTGGCACACGGCCGACGACGGCGCGGTGCCCGTGGAGAATACCTTCGCCTATGCACGTGCGCTGATCGAGCACTGCGTGCCAGCCGAGGTCCACGTCTTCCCTCACGGCTCACACGGGCTGGGATTGGCCGGCGGTGAACCGGGCCCCGATCAGTGGACAGCGCTGTGCGGGAACTGGCTGTCGCGGCAGGGCTGGACCAACCGCTAGAGCCTCAAACCTTGGGAAAAGGTTGGAGGAGTGTGTCCTCCGGCGTCACAGGACTTTCTTATATTACGAATTAATGAAATCCTAAAGTCATCAGGCGCGCTGATGCGCCTCTGCGCCGGAGGAGGAAATCGTGGCCGGTAACTTCGAAATTTTCAGGGACGCCGACAAGCTGTACCGCTTTCGCCTCATGGATGAGCGAGGCGGCATTCTCGTAACCTCAGCCGGGTACGGACACAAAGGTGACGTGGTAACAGCCATAACCGCCGTCCGTGAGCATGCCGCCATGGGACACATCCAGGATTGCTCCGACCCTGCCGCACGGGCGCGGCAAGTGCGGCAAGTGCGGCGTCGCGCTAACGCTTAGTCTCGCATCGTAGCGAGTCTCGCTTCGGCGCGAGTCTCGCTACGGTGCGAGTCTCGCTACGGCGTGGGAGCGGACTGCTGGGATTCCCTGGCTTCGACGGATTCCCGCGCAACCCACTCCGAAGTCCGCAACTGCTGCTGCGTAGACTCAAGGACCTCACCTAACAGCATCTTCGCCGTCGCCAGCAGGTCGGCGACACGCGGATAGGCCAAGCTGTAAAAGACTTGGCTGCCGCGCCGCTCGGACACAACAAGGTGGTGCGTCCGCAGCACGGAAAGGTGCTGGGAAAGGCGGGATGCTTCAACGCCCATATCCGCCATAAGATCCGTCACTGAGACGTCCCGCGACGCGGAGAGTATTTCAAGAACGCGCACGCGTACGGGATGCGCCATGCCTTTGAACAGGTTCGCCTTCACCTCATAGAGGGGCCGGTGCGCTCCTGGAAATGCCTCCAAGAAAACCATCATCCTTTGCGAACATGGACCGGGACGATCACAGGATGACAGCCGGTTCAAAGAAGTGCCTCGCGGCGATCGCCTGGGCAGTTGAGGACTTCATCATACCGTCATGTGCTACTCACCGGTAGCTTTTCCTGTCAGACGGATTCTTCTCCCACTGGTCCGCGCGGATAATCATCCTCACCGTAAACCGCCTGCGCCTGTTCGACGACGTCCGCCTCGTTAGCTTCGCGGGCCTCCGCCTCAAGCGGCTGCTCGCTCACGTCCTCGACGGAATCCTCACCAACTACTTGTTGCTGCTCAATTCGGTCGGCATCATTTGCCGTCAACGGCTCATTGTCTTCGATCGACATGTCTGGCTCCTCCTCGCTCAGTTCCTCCCCTGCTCCTGTTGGGAGGAATCAGTAGGAAATCAATTCGACGAGTTCGCCGACCCGGTCCTCAGGGTAGTTGCGGTCTCGTGCGGTTGTCATGATCAGTCCCCTTTCCTGTGTTCTTTTGATGAGTGGAACAGGTCCGGCACGATGGAAGGGGCCCGTGCGTACGATCATAAGCACGCTTGCTATCTTTGTGAAGAGGTGCCGGTGGTGCCCGCGGCTACGCTGAAACAGGTCCGACAAGCTCAGGCAAGGAGTGCCAGACGTGCAGAACAGTACAGGCGCAGTCCTCCGGCGCTGGACGCCCGACGACGCCGGCGCCCTCCACCGCGCCGTAGCCTGCAGCGATGACTTACGCATCCAATTCGGGCAGCAGGATCTCGCTACCCACGACGCCTGCAGACGGTACATCGAAAACCAGCTGGCAGTCGAAAGCGCTTCAGCCCGCCATTTCGCAGTAGCGGTCGACGGCGTAGCGGTCGGTGATGTCGGCATCAGCTCAATGGAGTTCAATCACGGCACGGCCTGGGTCTCCTACTGGATGAGCGCCGAGTTCCGCGGACGGGGACTCATCACCAGAGGTCTCGCGGCGGCGTCGGAATGGGCATTTTCCGAAAGCCTCTTCCGGTTGGAGCTGGGGCACCGGGTCAATAACCCTGCCTCGTGCCGGGTGGCAACGCGCGCCGGATTCCAGGCGGAGGGAGTTGAGCGCTCGAAACTGCGTTACGGTGTTGAACGCTACGACGTGGAGACGCACGCCCGCCTGGCAACTGACAGTTCACCGGATGATATCGAGCCGCTTCCCCGGTGAACTCAATGCGAGGATTGAGTTCAGAAGCTCGCGCATCGCATGGAAGGGATGACCATGAAAGTTGCTGTTGTTGGGGGCGGGTCGACCTATACGCCCGAGCTCGTGGATGGCTTCGCCCGCCTCCGGGAGATGCTGCCCATCGAAGAGCTCTGGCTGGTTGATCCCGACGGTTCGAGGCTCGAGCTGGTATCAGGTCTTTCCCGCCGCATCTTCTCCAGGGCGGGACATTCCGGCAAGATTCGGACCACTTCCAGCGTCGAAGAGGGGGTCAGCGACGCCGACGTCGTTCTCCTGCAATTGCGCATCGGCGGGCAGGCCGCACGCCATGGCGACGAGACGTTTCCCCATGAAGCCTGCTGTGTGGGGCAGGAGACCACCGGCCCCGGCGGGTTCGCCAAGGCGCTGCGGACCGTGCCTGTGGTACTTCAAATCGCTGAAATCATCCGCGAGAAGGCGAAGCCGAATGCTTGGATCATCGATTTCACCAACCCGGTCGGGATAGTGACGCGCGCACTCCTCCAGGCCGGGCACCGGGCCGTGGGGCTGTGCAACGTGGCCATCGGTTTCCAGCGTCGGTTCGCAGCGCTCCTCGACGCTGATTACAGCAACGTTTCCCTGAATCATGTGGGTCTCAATCACCTCACCTGGGAACTGGGCGTCAACCTGAAAACGGATGGCGGCTCCGTGAACGTCCTCCCCCGAATCCTCGGAGAACATCTCGAGGAAGTGGCGCGGGAGGTGCAGCTACCACCCGCCTTGTTGTCCCTGCAGCAGGCTGTGCCGTCCTACTACTTGCGGTACTTCTACGTCCACGACGAGGTGCTCCGGGACCAGCTGAGCCAGCCATCCCGGGCGCAGGCTGTCATGGAGGTTGAGGATGCGTTGCTGAGAAAGTACGCGGACCCGGCGCTGGACATCAAACCGGAGGAACTGTCCCTGAGGGGCGGCGCCTTCTATTCCGAAGCAGCGGTTGACCTCATGTCGTCGCTGATCTCGGGGCGGGGCGATGTTCAGGTTGTCAATGTCCGCAATGACGGCACGCTGCCTTTCCTGCCGGACGATCACGTGATCGAGGTCCCTGCCGTCATTCAGTCCGGTGGGTTGGCTGTGCCTCCGATCGGCACGCTGCCGGAGGAGATAGCCGGGTTGATCAGCCACGTGGCGTCCTACGAGCGGCTGGCCCTCGACGCCGCACTGCACGGCGGTAGGGAGCGGGTGCTCAAGGCGATGCTCGCCCATCCGCTGGTTGGCCAGTTCGACAAGGCGGAGAAGCTCACCGATGCACTGCTTGCCGCCAACCGTGAGCACCTGGCGTGGGCCCGTTGAACCAGCCCGGCTGCCCTGTTGTTATAGCGGTTGACGGCGGCGGTTCGAAGACGGACCTTGCAGTGCTCTCGGTTGAGGGCGAGGTGGTCTTTCACGCGCGTGGCGGTGGCGCGAATCCCCAGACGGTAGGCCTCGACGCATCTGTCGCGGTGGTCCGGGCGCTTGCTGCCGAGGCGATGGCGGTTATCGGGAACCGGCCGCTGCTGCAGACAAACGTCTATCTCGCCGGTATGGACCTCCCGGTCGAGATTGAGAAATTCTCCTCGGCCATCGCCGAAGATGACTGGGCGGGAGGAGCAGGCGGTAGACGAGCGTTCGTCGACAATGACCTCTTTGCCCTCCTCAGGGCCGGAACCGACAGCCCGGATGCCGTCGCGGTTGTCTGTGGAACCGGAATCAACGCAGTGGGAGTGAGAGCTGACGGCCGGACGGCACGATTTCCCGCGCTTGGCCTCCTGTCCGGAGACTGGGGCGGCGGAGGGGACCTCGGCGCGGCTGCACTGTGGCACGCGGCCAGGTCAGAAGACGGCAGGGGACCACGGACATCCTTGACCGAACTGGTTCCGGCGGCCTTCAACCTGCCCTCCGTGCGCGAAGTCATCGAAGCCATCCACCTCGGGAAAATCCCCGCGCGATCGGTTGCGGACCTCACTCCCGTTTTGTTCACAGCTTCGACGGCCGGGGATGACGTCGCCGCATCAGTGGTTGACCGCCAAGCCGATGAGATCGTTGTCCTGGCGGTCACTGCGCTTCGACGTCTCGATCTGCTGGACGCTCCGGTGCCGGTCGTTCTGGGCGGAGGGGTCCTCGCTGCGAATGACAGCCGGCTCCTCACCAGGATCAGGTCAGGTCTGGAGGAGCAGGCACCCCGCACCCACCTGCATTTGGTGCCCGCTCCCCCGATCGTGGGAGCGGGCATTCTGGCGCTCGAAGTGGCCGGTGCGGAGGCGGATGCATTGGCCCGCGCACGGTCAGCTCTCGATAGCCGCTCCATTCCGCTCCAGCGAAACGTGCGAACTACACCGTGACCTGGTCGCTCCCGTACCGGATGCCGACCTGCCCGCGCACGTCGTCGAGAAGCTCCATTGTGGCAACCGAGTCAGCCCACGGCATGGTGGGGCTTTCAGTCAGTCCGTCCTGGATGCACCGGGTGACTTCGCGCAGCTGGTACACATAATTGCTTCCCACCTGGCCGAAGGATTCGACGCGGGATCGTCCGTCCGTCGTCGTAATGGTGAGGTCGGAAGGATTGCACTGTGGGGTGGAGGCAGTCAGCCAGCCTGCGTTTCCGCTCACCGTAGCGGTGCCGGGACAGGCGGCAACGATCGAGGTGATCAGTTGGGCGTTCGCCCCGTTCTCATAGGAAAGCGTCAGGGCGTTCCGCATGTCCACGCCGTCGTCAGTGAGGGTTGCTTGCGCCGCGACGCCGGTAGGAACCCCCAGCGCTCCGAGCGCCCACGTCAGCGGGTAGACCGCAAGATCCAACAGCGCGCCGCCGCCGGCAGCCGGATCCCAGAGGCGGGAGTTCCGGTCGTAAGCGGACACGAAACCCAGGTCCGCCTGGACCCACTGGACCTCTCCCAGCTCCCCCGAGGCAATGATGTCCCACGCCCGGTTGATGCTCGGCAGGAAGCGCGTCCAGACCGCTTCCATCAGGAAGACGCCGTTGGCCGCTGCGACGTCGGCGAGCGCCCGGGCTTCCGCAGCGTTGACGGTGAAAGGCTTCTCGCACAGGACGTGCTTGCCCGCGGTCAGCGCCGCTTCTGCCACCTCGCGGTGCTGGCTATGCGGCGTGGCAACGTAGACCACGTCCACATCCGGGTCATTGAACAATTGCTGATAACCGCTCACGCCATTCGTGTCGGAGTAGCTGGTCGCGAGGCCGAAGTCGGCGGCGAAGCCGGCAGCATTCGCTTCACTGCGTGAGCTCACCGCGTGCAGCACTGAGTCTTCCAGCAACGCCAGGTCTGCAGTAACCCGTCGGGCTATGGTGCCCGGGGCCACGACTCCCCAGCGCACGTTCTTCCCGGTGGCTTTCAGCGGGTCAGCTCCGGGCTCAGCGCAGGGCGGAACGGGCAGGATGTGTTGGCGCATGGGTTTCCTTGGAAGGTTAGGCGGAGTCCCTGACCACCAGCGAGGTGGGCAGCAGGTTCACGCGGTCCGCCGGCTCCCCCTCGATCAGTGCGAGGAGGATCTCGGCCATCCGGTGTCCCATTTCGACGATGGGGTGGTGAATGGTAGTCAGGGCGGGCGTTACGGAGGTGGCAAAGGAGTCATCATCGAAGCCGACGACGGCGATATCCGCCGGGATGCGTATGTTCCGGTCGGTGAGCACCGAGCAGGCACCGGCCGCCATCTGGTCGTTGGCCGCAAAGAGCCCGTCGATCCGTTGCCCGCGGTCCAGGAGCCGCCGCATCGCCTCCCTGCCGGAGGCCTGCGTGAAGTCGCCGACTTCCACCAGCGAGGTGTCCAGCCGAGCTGATCGCAGGGCAGTCTCCCAGCCGCGCAGCCGGTCGATCCCCGGGTACATGTCCTGCGGACCGGCGATGGTGGCGATGGAGGTGCGTCCGGCGTCAACCAGGTGTTGTGCGGCGCGTGCCGCAGCGGCCTGGTTGTTCACCTCGACGTAGTAGCTGTCACCCTCACCCCGGAAAGGACGTCCCGCGAAGACCACGGGGAGCGAATCGCTGATTCTCGTCCAAGAGTGGTCCCCGCTGTGGTGAGAGACCACCAGCGCACCGTCAACGTTCCCGCCCAACAGGTAGCTTCTGGTCTTTTCAGGCCTTGCTTCAGAGGAGACGATCAGGTTCAGCGTGTACTTCGTCTCCACCAGCGTTTGCGCGATGCTTTCCACCAGGGTGGCGAAGAACGGGTCGGCAAACACTTTCGAGGTGGACTCCGGAACCACCACTGCAACCGAGTTGGTGCGCCTGCTCGCAAGCGAACGGGCAGCGCGGTTGGGAATGTAGTTCAGTGTGGAGATGGCGCTCTGGACGGACTTCACAATGTCCGGGTCAACGTTCGGTGCATCGTTGACCACCCGGGACACCGTTGATCGTGAGACGCCGGCCAGCGCGGCCACCATTTCGAGGGTCGGCGCGGGCCGCGACCGGCTTGCGTCTGTCTTCACAATCATCTCCGTGCATGGTGCTGGAACCTGTGGGTCCAGTCTAGGTTGGCTCAGGCTCCTGACGGCGTGAGCACCTGCACCCTCGACTGTTCCACCTCCCCATTGGCCCTCGCGGAGCTGATCAGCTGCCGGTAGGCGTGGCCGCTGTCCTTGATGGTCCGTTCAAAGGAGTTGTAATCCACCCGGACAATCCCGAAGCGCTTGCCGTAGCCCCACGACCATTCGAAGTTGTCGAGCAGGGACCAGACGAAGTAGCCGCGGACGTCCGCGCCGGCATCGATTGCCTCACCGACGGCGGCAATGTGGTCGAGTACGAACGCGGTTCGCTCGGTATCATGCACCGCGCCGTCGCTGCTGACGGCGTCGTCGTAGGCTGCACCGTTCTCCGTCACGTACAGCGGTGGGAGGGTGGGGTACTCCTCGCCGAGGCGGACCAGCAGTTTCCGGAGCCCGTCCGGGTTCACTTCCCAGTTCATCGCCGTGCGCGGCAGGCCGCGGCTGGGGAAGGCGATGTCCTCGGAGCCGATCCAGCATGAGGACGTCTTGCGGGTGGTGCCGCCGGAGTGGCCGTCGCCGCCCCCGGTCGGGTGACCGCTGATGAGGTCGTCGTGGTAGTGGTTGACGCCAAGGAAGTCGATCGGCGTTCCGATGATTTCCAGGTCACCGAACTGGATGACGTCCCGGATGCCGAACTGCTCGAGGTCCGCGAGGGTGTCTTCGGGGTACTCCCCGCGCAGGATCGGGTCGAGGAAGATCCGGTTCTGCAGGGAATCGAACCGGCGCGCGGCATCGAGGTCAATGGGGTCCGTTGGGTCCTTCGGGATCGAGTTGCTCAGGTTCAGCGTGATGCCGATCTGCTCGGCCCCCCGAGAGCGCAGGGTGTTGACAGCGAGGCCGTGCGCGAGGTGCTGGTGGTGAATAGCGGCAACGGCAGCACTCGGTTCCTGCCGGCCCGGCGCATGCACTCCGGCAGCGTACCCAAGCAGGGAGGAGCAGAAGGGTTCGTTGAAGGTCGTCCAGTGCTGCACCCGGTCGCCCAGCGCCGAATAGACGTCGTTCGCGTAGTCCACAAAGCGGTACGCGGTGTCCCGGTTGGCCCAGCCGCCCTTCTCCTCAAGGGCCTGCGGCAGGTCCCAGTGGTAGAGGGTCAGCCAGGGGAGGATCCCGGCGTCGAGCAGTTCATCCACCAACCGGGAGTAGAAGTCCAGGCCTTCCGGGTTTGGCCCACGGTCCCCCGGCCGGACGCGCGCCCAGCTGGTGGAGAACCGATAGGAGCCCAGCCCGAGCTCCTTCATGATGCGGACGTCTTCGGGCATGCGGTCATAGTGCTGGACCGCGTCCTTCAGGGTGTCGCCGTGGGCAATAGCCCCGGGTACACGGGCGAAGGCGTCCCAGACGGAATCTTCCTTACCGCCCTGATGGCTTGCTCCTTCAACCTGCGCTGCTGCGGTGGCTGATCCCCAGAGGAACCCCTCCGGCCAGGTTCTGGTCGCGCTTCCTGACACGGGTTCACCGCTGATGGGTAGGGGGCGGGTTGCGTCGAGTGGCATTAGCCTTTCACTGCTCCTTGCATGATTCCTGAAATGAGTTGTCGGCCTGCGATGACGAAGAGCACCAGCAGGGGAAGTGTCGCGAGAACCGCACCGGTAAGCACGATCGAGTAATCGACGTACCGGGCGGCCTGCAGTTGGCTCAGCGCCGTCTGCAGGGTGGGGTTGCCGGCGTCGAGCACCAGCAATGGCCAGAGGAAATCCGTCCAGGCGGTCATGAAGGTGAAGAGCCCAAGAATCGCCATGGCCGGCCGCGCGGCGGGAAGCGCCACGTGCCAGAACGTGGAGATCATGGATGCCCCGTCCATGCGCGCGGATTCGATCAGCTCATCGGGAATGACGTCCACCAGGTACTGACGCATGAAGAACACACCGAACGCCGTCACCAGCGTGGGGATGACGACGGCGCCTATCTCGCCGGTCCAGCCCAGGGTCCGCATCATCATGAACAGAGGGATGATGCCCAACTGGGTGGGGATCGCCATGGTGGCGATCACCGCGACCATCAGACCGTTGCGCCCCTTGAAGCGAAGCTTTGCGAAGGAGTAGCCGGCAAGGGTCGAGAAGGACACCACCGAAACGGTGATGATTCCCGAGATCAGGACGCTGTTGCCCAGCGCCAGCCAGAACGGGATGGTGTCCAAGACTTCGCCGGCGTTGCTCCAGAAGTTGCCGCCGGGCAGGAGCGGCGGCCAGGTTCCGGCGAGTGCCGAATTGGACCGGCTGCCGATGATGACGGACCACCACAGCGGGTACGCCGAGGCGAGGAAGAAGGCAAACAGCAACCCGTAGGTCAGGAACCCGGGACGGTACCCGTTGCCGAGCAGCTTTCTCCGCAGAGCCGGCGGGCGCGTACCTTTCTTGCGATCGGTGGTCTGCGTCCTGTCGATGACGGTCATTTTCCACTCCTTGTGGTCGCGTCGTCTGTGCTGGCTGGGTTTCCAGCCGCTGATTCCCCCGACGGTGCCGGCGGCTGCGTTCCGACGGCAGGGAGTACGACGGCGGGAGCCGAGGACTTCTTCCTGCGCCGGCTGAGTGCCCCGCGGCGAGAGCCGCGTTCGTCTCCCGTGGTTGCAATGCGGCGCGAGATCAGCCAGTTCACGATGCCGAACAGGACGATGATGAGGAACAGGAGCCACGCGATGGTCGCAGCCTTGCCGAAGTTCTGGCGCTGGAACGCCATTTCCCACAGGTAGAGGACGGTGGTCTGGAACTGACGTGCGGTTCCACCGGCGCTCCTGGGATCGTAGAGCTTGGGTTCGGTGAAGATCTGCAGGCCACCGATGGTTGCGGTGATGACCACGAAGATCATGGTGGGGCGGATGCTCGGCAGGGTGATGCTGAAGAAGCAGCGGAATGGCCCGGCGCCGTCAATGGCGGCGGATTCATAGATGTCCCGCGGCACGGCCTGCATGGCTGCGAGGAGAATCAGGGCGTTGTAGCCGGTCCAGCGCCAGTTCACCATGGTGGCAATGGCGATGTGGCTGGGCAGGGTCTCGTTCATCCACATGATCCGGTCAATGCCCATGCTCGCCAGAATGTTGTTGATGAGCCCGTACTGCTCGCCGAACATGTTCGCGAAGATCATGGCAACCGCTACCGGAGTAACGATGTAGGGGAGCAGGATGCTCATGCGCCAGAACGTCTTGGCCCGCAGATTCTGGTCCAGGACGGCCGCAATGGCGGTTGCGACCACCAGTTGCGGGATGGTGGAGAGCAGGAAGATGCTCACGGTGTTGAACAGTGAGTTCCAGAAGAACCTGTCCTGCAGTACCTCGACGAAGTTCTGCAGTCCCACAAACTCGCCCTGACCCTTCAACAGATGCCAGTCGAAGAGGGAGACAACAAAGGTGTAGCCGAGGGGGAACAGCCCCACGAGCCCGAACAGGAGAAAGAACGGGGCTATATAGAGGTACGGCGACGCCTTCACATCGAAAACATTCAGGCGCTGGCGGAAGGTCGGTGCGGTCTTGCTGGCAGCGGGAGTCCCGGCTGCCGGTCGATTCAGTGTCGTGGTCATGACGATTCCAGTCCATGAGGGGGCCTCCGGTACTCCGGAGGCCCCACGGCCGGTGTGCTAGTTGTTGACGACGAGCTCGTTGAGGAGCTTGACGGCTTCGTTCCAGGCTTCGTCAGCCGTACCGGAGCCTGTATCGAGGATCTTCAGTGCCGGCGCGAAGACGTTCTCCTGAATCACCGAGTCCTTCGGACCCTTGAACTGCGCGACGACGCCCTCGGCCCGTGAGGCGAAGATGGCACCGTAGGGAGCGTCATTGAAAAGCTCATTGGGTACGGCGTCTTCCACAATCTGCTGCTGTGCCTCGATGGTGCTGGGGAAGTTGTTCGCTGCGGCGGACTGCTTGACCTGCTGCTCCGGGGCGGTCAGCCATGCTGCCAGCTTGGCTGCCTCTGCCGGGTGTTCCGAGCTTTCAGGAACGGAGAGGAAAGCTCCACCCCAGTTGGAAGCGCCGCCCGGGAAGACGTCAGCTACGTCCCAACCGCTCTCGGGTCCTCCGCCTGCGGATTCGAGCTGCTCCTGAATGGTGCCGAGCATCCACGCGGGGCAGACATGCACGGCGAAGGAGCCGTCAACGAAAGCCTTGCCCTTGCCCCAGTCGAACTGCTTCTGGTTGGCGGACAGCCCGTCGGCTGTGCCGGCTGCGAGGAGGTCGAACTTGGCGCGCATGGCCTCGTTACCCTCGACGTTCAGCGCGCCGTCGGCCGTGTAGTAGCCCTCCTCCATCTGGTTCACCATGGAGTTCCACACGAACGCAGACTGGTCATACCAGGCTTTGCCGGTGGCCTCGTTGTACTGCCGGCCCAGGTCGAAGTAGGTCTCCCAGGTGGCGTCGTCGCCGCCGAAGAGTTCAGCAACTTCTTCGCGGTCCGTGGGGAAACCTGCTGCCTCGAAGAGGTCCTGGTTGAAGCACAGTGCCTGCGGCCCGATGTCGGTGCCGTAGCCGATGACGCGGCCGTTGGGATCGGTGCCCTGCTCGAACTTCCAGTCCACCCAATTCTCCTTGATGTCCTGGGCACCGTGCTCATTGAGGTCCACGAACTGGTCAGACACCTCCATGATCTGGCCGAGCCAGCCCTCCTCGACGGCGACGACGTCGCTCAGACCCGATCCGGCTGCGAGTTTGGTGAACGCATCGACGCGGGCGTTGGCGCTGCCGTCGATGTTGTTGGCCTCGATGGTTACGCCGGGGTTGGCTTCTTCGTATTCGGCATACAGATCGTCATAGCCGAAGTTGCCGAAGGTGGTGATGGACAACTCGATGGGGTTCTCGGCGCTGGCCGGTTCATCGCTGCTGCTGCCGCAGCCCGTGGCAACGAATGCCAGGGTCATAGTGCCGGTGAGGGCGGTGATCATTTTGGTGCGTCGTGAAAGGCTCACGGTCACTCCTTTGTGTGCGTGCTTCGATGGGGAAAGGGCGTGCTGGATTCCACTGGCTGGTCTTCTGGAAACGGACGCGATTAGCCTGCGTGGAGAATGGTGCGAAAGTTTGATGGAGCGCTCCATCGGCGGTTCAGTCAATCTACAGATGACCTGGGTCACATGTCAATAGAGCGCTCCATCAAGAATTCTGGGCCCATCGCGGCGCCGTCGGGCTAGAGCTGTTGACAGCCCCGGTGCGGGACCGCGTGCACCCGCCTGACTAGCCGCTATGTCAGCGGCGTGAGCCTACCCGTGAGCACCGAGGCGCTGCAGATCTCCGCTGACGGCTCCGCCAGGGATGCCTTGATCCGTTGCGCCGCTTCCGGAAGACAGATAGGCGTATCAGCCGTCAGCGGGTACACGGCCACCTCGACCGCCCGCCGGTCGGTGTCCTTAGCCGGCGTGATGTCGATCTCCCACGCCGAACCGTCCCAGAACACGTCTTCCTCACGGCCTTCAAACAACGACGACGCGGTGTCACCCACCAGCTCAAGGCGCAGCAGGGAGCGCTGCCCTGCCTTCGCCTCCCCGGTGACGCTGATCGTGTAGCGGGCGGCGTGCGCAGCGAAGTCATCGGGGGACGGCGCGGAGGCGCGCCCCGGTACGGTGACGGGCCGTGCCGGCGGTGCGGAAGCGGGAGCTGTCCGCGTGATCGTCACTTCGTGCGCCTCGGACGATACGGTGAACGGGTGGCGCGAGAAACCGTCGTCGTCCGCTTCTCCGATGGGAGGGAATACTGCCGCGGTGCCGGGTTGGTGCGCGTACACCGCCAGCCCTCCGTCCCGCTCCACCACCGAAGCTGGCGAAAGCACCAGACGACGACGGCCGCTGACAGTAGGCGCCCACGCTTCCAACGCTTGGGACGCCGAAAGAACCAGCACGCGCAACCTCCCACCCCTCTCACTGGTCAGCGTGAAGAAGCCGGGGCGAAGGTCTTCGAGCACCCGATCCCCGCCCACCGGCACACTGGGGTGGCCCTCAACCGCGTACGCGGCCGGCACGGCCAGGTGGGCAGCGACGCCGTCGTTCGCGGCGAGTACCAAAACCGGCGGCTCCCCCTCGGCTTCAATCACGGTGAGGACGTTGAGCGTGGCCCACCGGACGACGACGCCTGCCACCTCCAGCTGCACCGGCCAGGACAGGAACTCCCCGGCTGGGAGATCGACCGGCCGGTGCGGCAACAGGACACTCTGGTCATCCAATCCGATCTCGAACTGCACGCCGGTCCGGGCAGGCAACGGCTCATGCGGCCGGTGATTGTTGATGAAAACAAAGCCGCTCCCACCGTCGCTGCGCAGGGACCAGCGCAGGCCGCCGTCGTCGTCGTTTTCCGGGATGGTGGCATTCATCGCCGCGAGGCGGGAGCCGAAAGCCTCCAGGAAGGAGTGCTGGTTCCGCAGCCGGTGGAAGCTTTCCCGAATCTGGAGGTGGGCGCCGACGGGTGCGCCGAAGTCGTAGTTCAGTTCCGGCAGGTCGTTCGGGTAGCCGGTTGCGTGGGACTCCTGCAGGCCCTTGCGCGGGTTGGTGCCGCCCACGAACATGTAATAGCCCTGCCAGGTGGACCCACTGCCGAGCTTGCAGAGCGCGACGGCGGCAATATCCCGTGCGGTCGGCGCCGGACGCCGGTGGTAGGCCTTCGCCATTCCGCCGCCGAGTTCGCAGGTGGCGGCCGGGAAGTCGGGATGCTTGGCGCCGACGACGCCGGTCCAGCTCTCACCCGCTAGGTCTTTGCCGATTCCAGGGTCATCCCACTGGTGGGAAAAGGTGAAGTGGGCCCGGAAGCTCTCATCCCAGCCCTGATCCGTATCCACCCAGAAGCCGTCCGAGTAGCCGCCGTAGAGCGGGAATACCTCGCCCACCGGGATGTCCGCGCTGCCCCAAGCCGTTGCGGTCCAGAGCGGCGCGTAGAGCCCGCTCTCCCGGGCGATGTCCTTGAGGGCGAGAATGTGGTCGGGCTGGTCATAGATCTCGTTCTCAAGCTGGATGCCGATCACCGGACCACCGCTGCCGCAGAGACCGGCCACCTCACGGCCGATCTGCCCGAACCAGGTTCTGACGGCGTCGAGGTAACGGGGATCGTTGGTGCGTTCGGTGTAGTCCGCGTTGACCACCCAGTCCGGATGACCGCCGTTGCGGACCTCGCCATGGCACCACGGGCCGAGGCGAAGGATGACCTCGAGCCCAATCTCCTCACACAGCTGCACGAACGCCGCGAGGTCGAGGTTGCCCTCGAAGCTTGGAGTGCCGTGTTCCTCCGGCTGGTGATGAATCCAGAAGATGTAGGTGGCGACGACGTTGATGCCGCCCGCCTTCATCAGCCGCAGCGCATCGGCCCAGCGTTCGCGCGGCTGGCGGCTGTAATGCATCTCGCCGGTGACGGGAATCCACGGTTCACCGTTCCGGAGAATGCTGCGGTTGGTGAGCGCTAAGCCGGGGCGGGCGTCGACGTCGTTGGCCATCCGCGGGCGGGTTTCGGGAGCGTCCCAGCCAACGTGGGAGATTTTCAGGGCGGGCATGGTTCCGACGGTAAGCGCATTCCGCGCACCGAGCAACAATGTCAGGGTTCCAGGACGTACGCCACCAGGTCATTGAGCGTCTGCTCCATGTGCCGATCCATGGCCAGCCGGGCGCGTTCGGTGTCATGCGAGCGCATGGCGTCCATGATGTTGGCGTGCTCGGCAATGGCGTTGATTTGAATCTGGACCACCTTCGAGGTCTGCGCGCGCCGGGAGGCAAGGATCCGGGTCAGCGGCTCAAACAGCACCGCAACAAACACGTTTCCGGACGCATGCAGGATCAGATCATGGAAGGCGAGATCGGCAGCGACGAAGCGGTCGACGTCGTTCTCTTCATGGGCTGCGCGCATCTGCGCCAGCTGCCCGTCCATCTCGGTGAGTTCCTCGGCGGTGATGCGGCTCGCGGCGAGTTCGGCGGCGCCGGTCTCGAGCATGCGTCGCAACTCGATCAGCTGCACGGCCACCGCAGCATCCTCCTGGCCCTCGGACGCGGCACGCAGCACGGCTTCAAGGGACGACCACTGGTTCAGCGGGTTCACGAACGTCCCCCGCCCACGCTCCACCCGGAGGATGCGACGTGCCACGAGGGTCTTCATCGCTTCCCGGACGGTCATGCGGCTGACCTCGTGCCGCGCGCTCAGTTCCAGTTCGCCGGGGACACCTGATCCAGGCGGGAATTCACCGGCAACAATGCGGTCGAGCAGTTCATCAGCAACTTCATCGACCAGCGATTTGCGTGCCATGCTCCCCCTCTTCCAGTAACCAGCCCAGTGTACTTGCGCGTCTGCATGGCCTGTGTCACACTAATCGATATGCAAGATGTCTGACATCTTACATTTAGAATAAAGGCCAGCTATACACAACGGAGTGCACAGTGACTACTGAGACGAACCTCCTCGCCGGTTACCCGGCCGAGCTCGCCGTATCCGCCAACGCGGTGGCGCAAACGCTTGAGAACCGCATCTTTGTAGTGCTCGACGACGACCCCACCGGCACGCAGTCGGTCTCGGATCTGCCGGTCCTCACCCGCTGGGAGACCGAGGATTTCACCTGGGCGTTCGGCGAGGGAAAGCCTGCGGTGTACGTGCTGACCAACACCCGCAGCCTTGATCCCGCGGAAGCCGCCGCCCGCAATGACGAAGTGGTCCGCAACGCGCTCGACGCCGCTACCCGGCTAGGATCCGACCTTCGCGTGAGTTTCGTCAGCCGCAGCGACTCCACCCTACGAGGGCACTACCCGCTGGAGCCGGACGTTATTGCCGCCACCGTGGCCGAGATGTCCGGTGAAGCTACCGACGGCGTCGTCATCATCCCCGCCTTTCCCGACGCCGGCCGCATCACCATCGGCGGAGTGCACTACACGCGCGGAAGCGATGACGAACTCATTCCGGTCGCCGAGACCGAATTTGCGAAGGATGCCACCTTCGGTTTCGCGAACTCCGCGCTGCCGAAGTATGTGGAGGAGAAGTCCGGCGGGCGGTTCTCCGCCGGTGACGTGATCGTTCTCGACCTGAACATCATTCGCGCGGGCAGCGAAACCAGCAATCCGGAGCTCTCGGCGACAGCCATCGCAGACGCGCTCGACGGCGCTACCGGCTCCACTCCGATCGTTGCGGACATCGTCACCGAGAACGATCTCCGCGCGCTCTCGCTCGGCCTCGCCGAAGCTGAGCGGCGCGGCAAGCGCCTCCTGTACCGGGTGGGCCCGCCGTTCATGCGTGCCCGCATCGGGCAGGATGTCCGCGAGCCGCTCACCAGCGATGAGGCGTTCGCCGGTACCAGCCCGAGCACTGCGGGCGGCCTTATTGTTGTCGGCTCCCACGTGGGCGTGACTACACGGCAGTTGAACGTGCTGACCACTGAACACAGCGCAGCCCGCATCGTGGAGATCGATGTCGAGCGCCTGTTCACCGCGGACGCGGACCGCTACCTCGACGAGGTCGTGGACACCGTCAGCACCGCCCTCAACGGCGCGGACGTCATTATGCACACCAGCCGCCTCCTGGTGCGCGCCGATGATCCGGCCGAGAGCCTGCGCATCGCGCGCACCGTTTCTGCCGCCGTCGTCGACGTCGTCAACCGGACGCTGAAGGCGTTCCCTCCCCGCTTCGTCATTGCAAAGGGCGGCATTACCTCATCCGATGTTGCAGCCCATGGCCTCGAGATCCGCCACGCGATTGTGCGCGGTCCCATGCTGCCCGGAATCGTGAGCCTCTGGGCGCCCGTTGACGGCCCCGCCAAGGGCATCCCCTACATCGTCTTCGCGGGGAACGTCGGCGACGACCGCTCCCTTGCAGACGTGACGCGCACCCTCAGCGCCACTTCTGACAGCTTTCCCACTGCACAGTTCAACCCAGTACGTACCAATGGAGATACAGATGAGCACCACTGATTACCAGGTCACCGTCCTCGGCCTCGGCGCGATGGGGCTGCCGATGGCAACCCGACTCGCAACACAGCTGACCGTGCACGGCTTCGACATCGCCGAGGAGCGGCTCAAGCTGGCGAACGACGCCGGTGTGCGCACCTTCGCTTCCGGGCGGGACGCGACGCACGGCGCCGACGCCCTCCTGCTGGCCGTCCGTAACGGCGAGCAGCTCACCGAGGTCCTGTTCGGCGAAAACGGTGTCGCCGCAGCGCTGAAGCCGGGCGCCGTCGTCATCCTTACCAGCACCGTCGGCACCGAGGCGATCTCCGGCACTGTCTCGCGTCTCGCGGAATTCGGCGTTGCCCTCGTTGACGCGCCGCTGTCCGGCGGACCGAAGCGGGCCGGGGAGGGGGACCTGCTCATCGTCGTGGGCGCCGACCCTTCGGCTGTGGAAGCGGCCCGCCCGGTGTTGGAGCTGCTGGCGTCAACGCTGAGCATCGTCGGCGACAAGCCGGGCGACGGCCAGGCCCTGAAGACGGTGAACCAGCTGCTGTGCGGCGTTCACATTGCCGCTGCCGCTGAGGCGATGGCACTGGCCGACGCCCTTGGCCTCGACCAGCAGAAAACCTTGGCCGCCCTCGAGGCTGGAGCCGCCGGATCCTTCATGCTCTCCAACCGCGGCCCGCGGATCCTCGAGGCCTACAGCGAGGACGGCGCCGAAGTACTGAGCCGGCTCGACATCTTCGTCAAGGACATGGGGATTGTCGGCAAAGCCACGCGGGGCGCCGGGCTGGCGACGCCGGTCGCGGCCGCGGCTGAACAGCTCTACCTTCTCGGTCAGGCCCAGGGCCTCGCCGCTGCGGATGATTCCGCCGTCATCCGAGTTGTTGCGCCCACGAGGCGCAGCGCCTGACGTCGTCGCTCACTGCACCATCACTGAGCGCACCGTTCGCTCTCAGGCGGCTCCCGCCGTCGTCGTATTTACTAGCAGCCTCACCGCGAGGCTCCCGTTGTCATAGGAGACACCCCTTATGAGCCCTCTCGCTCTCCTCGCCATTGCAGTAGCGGGCGTTGCCCTGCTACTCGTGGGAGTTATCAAGTTCAAGATTCCGGCGTTCCTCGCGCTGCTGGTGGTGAGCGTGCTGGTGGCGCTGGTTGCGGGCATTCCGCTCGGCGACATCGTCAGCACCGTGACTGAAGGTATGGGTGGAACGCTCGGCAACGTCGCGATCCTCGTGGGCCTCGGTGCCATGCTCGGCAAGATGATCGAAATCTCCGGCGGCGCCCAGGCGCTGGCGGGGAAGTTCACCTCGGTGCTCGGCCCGCGCCGCGTGGTTGCAGCACTGACCTCCGCGGCGTTCCTGCTGGCCATTCCCGTGTTCTTCGATGTCGGCTTCATCATCCTCGTGCCGATCATCTACGGATTCGCGAAGGCTGCGGGCGTGAACCCGGTCAAGTTCGGCCTGCCGGTGGGCGCCATCATGCTCGCCATCCACGTGGTTGTTCCGCCGCACCCCGGCGTTGTGGGAGGAGCCGGGATCCTCGGCGCGGATATCGGATGGACCACGGTGCTGGGCCTGCTGCTCTGCATCCCAGTCGGCGTACTGGGCTACTTTGTTGCGCAGAGGCTGAACCGCCGCGAGTACGAGATGCTTCCCGCAACCGCCGCCCAGTTCAAGCTTTTCGGTACCGGTGAGTCCGACGTCGAGCGCGACACAGCGTCCGGCGGCACCGGTGGAGTAGCAACGCAGGTCCGCACCGCGCCGAGCCCCGCAATGATCATTTCCCTGATCGTGCTTCCCATCCTGATGATCATGGTCGGAACCGTCGGCGCCATCCTCCTGCCCGAAGATACCTTCGGCCGGGACCTCGCCGGGTTCATCGGCTCACCGCTGATCGCGCTGCTGACGGCTCTTGGCCTCACCTACTACTTCCTGGGCATCCGCCGCGGCTGGTCCTCCCAGCACACCGGCGAGGTCATGGATTCAGCGCTGGCTCCCACCGCGATCGTCATCCTCGTGACCGGCGCCGGCGGCGTCTTCGGCAAGGTGCTGACCGTTTCCGGGATCGGCACGGCGCTGGCTGAGGGTCTCGCTGCCGTTGGTCTGCCCATCATTGTCATGGCGTTCATCCTGGCCGCAGTTCTGCGTGCGTCGCAGGGTTCGGCAACCGTCGCCATCATCACGACGGCGGGCCTTCTCAGCGCGGCCGTCGCGGCCGGCGGATACTCCCCAGTGCAGACGGCGCTCATCCTGATCGCGATCGGTTTCGGAGCGTTCGGTTTGAGCCACGTGAATGACTCCGGCTTCTGGATTGTTACCCGCTTCCTGGGCCTCTCGGTGGCGGATGGACTTCGGACCTGGACCGTGCTGACGACCATCCTCGGCGTTGCCGGCTTCCTGCTCACCCTTGTGGCGTGGACGCTCGTGGGCGGGTTCGCGGTCTAGTTTCACCTTCGCGCGATATCGTTCGCGCCTCCCGTTAGCTTTTTTGCCATCCGATAGCGGCCTACCGCTATCGGATGGCAAAACTGTTATCGGATCAGTTGTAGTCATCCGCTCTCCCACCCGTTATTGTTCGGAACAGTCCGCTCCTTGTGCAGGGGCGCCAGGGGGGGAAATGAACTGGATCCGCGCCAACCGGCTGATTGCAGCCGGTCTTGGCATCGCCGTCGTCGGGCTTGTGCTCGTTCTTGTTGCCGGGGCCACCGCGCCGCCTGCGACGTTCGGCTGGTTCGCCTATGCACCGTTGGCAAACAACGCCGTCGTAGCACCCGGCCCGACGGCGGGTGAAATCTTCGGAGCGTCCCTCGCCGGAGCGGGTCTCATCCTGTGCGCCGGAGCTCTCGGTTACCTGCGGGGACGGCGCGGCACATGAGGCCGCTGCTGATCTCGCTGCTGGGGGTCGCCGCGCTCCTGATACTGGCCGGAGTGTCGCTGCTGTTTGGCCGGCCGCCAGCCGCTCTCCCGCTTCCCACCGCTCAGTCTGAAGCGAGCATCGCGTACGGTTCGGAGCTCGTGATCGCGTACGACGACGGCGCCTCCTCCTCCGATCTGCTCACCACCGCCGCTGGCCTGCTGGTGCTGGGCGGCCTGATGATCAGCGCCGGCGCCTACGGCGGCCGGCTCGCGAGGGAGGCTCCGGATGCGGACTGATTCCGGTTGGCGGAAAGCGATCGCGGTGTTGTCTGTGGGAGCGCTGCTGGTGGTTCTTGGCGTGTTTCTGGTGATCGGTTCCCAGCCGGCTCCCACGCAGGACTTCGGTTTTGTCGGAGGGCAGGGCCAGGAATTCCACATCACCTCGAACGGCGTCCTGAGCAATGGGCCGCTGTTGCTCAGTCCCACGATGGGCGGGGTGTTGCTCGGTGTCGGGGCCGCGCTCGCGGCGGGCGTCGGCGGGTTCGTGCTCGGCTGTCGTCGTCGTTAGCTCCGGCTAGCTGTATTGCCCAAGCCATCTCGTTTCAGCGTGGCGATGTACAATTTGTACATGACCACAGACATGACGGTAAGTCAGGGCCGGGCTGAACTCAGCGCCGTGACCGCTCGTGCAGAATTCGGCGGCGAGACCACCTACCTCACCAAACACGGGCATCGTGCCGCAGCCGTGGTGCCGGCAGCATCTGCCGAGTTGCTCGAACAACTGGAGGATCTCATCGATGCGAGGAGCGTTGAAATCGCCCTCGCAAACCTTGACTCCGGGAAGGACGAGCGAGTGCCCTTCGTCCGCCGCAGTGGCGCTAACCCCGCATAGTGACTTACTCCATTGCGCTCCTTCGTTCAGCAGACAAACTTTTGTCCAAGTTGGTGAGACAACAGCCGACCGATGCGCAGAATATTGAAGAAGCGATTCAAAGCCTGGCGGAATCACCTCATCCGCCCGGATGCAAACAACTCAAGGGCTACTCCGGCATATTCCGTATCAGAGTAGGCAACTACAGGATCTGCTACCGCGTAGACGACGGCGAGCTACTCATACTTGTGATTGTCATCAACAAGCGGGACGAAATCTATCAGGAGCTGCGGCGTCATCTAGGGCGCTGAGCGAGATTGCTGGACGTTACGTAGCTATCCAGTAGCGAAGCTTCGCCCCTCGCTGGACTACTCCGGGATTCTCCGTGGCGCGTAGACGTGCTGTACATCGGACCGCGCCCTTGCCTGATCCCCCGGCCCGTGATTCGGTGGGAAGTGGGGCTGACAGCCCCGGTCGGGTTCCGACTCACCGAATCCATAGAGGAAACCGAGAGTAGGAGAGGCACATGGCTACGAACAACCCCGCCAAACTGATCAAGCTAAGCGACAGCGATCAGACGGTGACCGCCGAGGAAGACATCCGCGGACTCAACGTCAAGGACAAAGACGGCGAGGATCTGGGGCAGATCGATGCACTGCTGATTGACGACGACGAGAAAAAGGTCCGCTTCCTGGTGGTCGCTTCCGGTGGATTCCTCGGGATCGGCAAGGAGAAGTCGTTCATCCCGGTCGAGGCGATCACGCGTATTGCCGATGAGGTCACGATTGACCAGTCCCGCGAACTGGTCGCCGGAGCTCCAGGTTATGATCCTGAGCTCGTCGACGAGGCCTCCTACTACGAGGACGTGTACGGGTACTACGGATACGTGCCGTATTGGGGCGCCGGATACGCCTACCCGACCTTCCCGTACTACCCGCCTGTTCCGCCTGACCGCTCTGCGGACAAGTAAGGGCGATTCCACGCTTAGACTCCGAGGATGCGCGCAGTAGTTTTCGACCAGGTTCAGGGCCGGCCCGATGTTCGGGAGGTACCGACTCCAGCAGTCACTCCGGGCGGCGTCGTGGTCAAAGTGATGGCAACAGGTTTGTGCCGCAGTGATTGGCATGCTTGGGCGGGCCACGAGGACATAGCGTTTCCCCACGTTCCCGGCCATGAGCTTGCCGGCATCGTCACCGAGGTAGGCGCCGACGTCGTCCGGTGGAAGGCCGGCGACCGCGTGACGGTCCCCTTTGTGTGCGGCTGCGGCCGGTGCGAATGGTGTCTGACCGGAAATGCCCAGGTGTGCCCCAACCAGCAACAGCCCGGCTTCACACACTGGGGATCCTTCGCCGAGTACGTCGGCCTGCATGCTGCCGACACCAATCTGGTGGC
The DNA here is from genome assembly GCF_055657625.1 of Arthrobacter sp. KKT183. Taxonomy (NCBI): domain Bacteria; kingdom Bacillati; phylum Actinomycetota; class Actinomycetes; order Micrococcales; family Micrococcaceae; genus Arthrobacter; species Arthrobacter sp. KKT183. The sequence goes on from NZ_CM145770.1 coordinate 3,351,049, forward strand.
TATTCCCGAAGGGATAGATTTCACGACGGCGGCCAGCCTGGGTTGCCGGTTCGCTACCGCGTACCGCGCGCTGGTCAGCCGCGCGCAGGTTAGACCCGGCGAGTGGGTGACCGTTGTAGGTGCGGGCGGTGTGGGTTTGAGCGCGGTGATGATCGCACGCGCGGTAGGCGCACGTGTGATCGCTGTTGACCGTCACGCCGAGGCCCTTGCCGTGGCGTCCGCCCTCGGCGCGGAGCACGTTCTCACGGCCGACGGCGGTGACATCCCGTCCGCTGTTGCTGAACTGACCGACGGCGGAGCTCACGTCGCCATTGATGCGGTAGGCAGTGAGCAGACCTGCGCGGACTCCATTCTGAGTCTTCGGCGCAGGGGCCGGCATGTGCAGATCGGGTTGCTGCCTCCGGTTGGCGGCAATCCCCGCGTTCCGATGGCACGGGTGATTGCGTGGGAGCTTGATCTGCTGGGCAGCCATGGCATGGCCGCCGCCGACTATCCGGGAATGATGGCGCTCATCGAGGAAGGTTCGCTGCGGCCGGACCTGTTGATTGAACGCACCGTTGGACTCGCGGAGGCCGCTTTCCTGTTGCCCGGGTTCGATCGGGCCAAGCCCGCGGGGATGACGATCATCGATCCGTGGCGGTGACGATTCAGGTGGGTGGACGTGGTCCGGTCAGAGGATTGTACTGAAAATGTTCCATCCGGAACCGACCTTGGAACGGGCCTTCCAGCCGCCGGCTCCGTTACCTGGATACAGCCAGAGCGCTCCGTCGGAGCTGCGCGCCATCACGTCGACATGCCCGTCTCCGTCGAAGTCACCGGGGACTAGGATGCTGGTGAATCCGTTCCACCCTGAACCGGCCTTCACACGAGTCTTCCACCCACCGGCTCCGTTGCCCGGGTAGAGCCAAAGGTATCCACTGGCGTCGCGTGCGAGGATGTCCACGTTGCCATCACCGCTGAAATCGCCCGGCCCGAGGATCGCAGTCATAGCGTTCCACCCGGTACCAACCTGCACCCGCGGAAGCCACCAGTGCCAGCCGTCACTGGGATAGAGATAGAGAGCGCCCTGCCGATCACGCGCCAGCACGTCAGCGTTGCCGTCACCATCGAAGTCTCCTGGTGCAATGATGCTGGTCATCGCATTCCAACCGGAGCCGACAGCGGCGGGCGGCTCCCAACCGCCTGCACCGTTTCCGGGATATACGTGCAGGCCGCCTTTGACATCCCGGCCGAGCACGTCCGCAAAGCCATCCCCATTGAAATCGCCGGGTGCAACGATGCTGGTGAGAACGTTCCAGCCGGAACCCACCTGCTTCCGGGGCTTCCATCCACCCAGTGGGTTTCCGGCATACAGCCACAGCCTTCCCGCGGAGTCACGCGCGAGCACGTCTGAATGGCCGTCGCCGGAAAACTCCTTCAGGGTGCCGGTAATGAAAGGTGTGGGCTTGGAAGATGTCGAGTATGGAAAGTATGCCGCCTTGGTGGCGGTTACTCTCACGGATATCGCGGCTCCGATGTCAACGCGCTGCAAGGTGTAGTCAGCGCTGATCGCCCCGGTGATGTCGGCCCCGTTACGCTGCCATTGGATCGAGAGAGTCGCTCCCGCCGTCCAGTCGCCAGTGATAGCCGAGAGGGTACTGCCGGCGCGAGGGGCTCCCGCGATGGTGGGAACGGGCGAGATAAATTCCCCGCGATGAATGCCTGTGTGAGCGGATGTCAGCGAGGTCGGCGGGAGACCTTCTTTGGTCGCAGTCACCGTGACGGTGAGGTACTTCATGTAGTCGGCAGCCGTCGTCGTAAATTTCTCTGCGGTGGCGCCGGCGATCGGGACGCCATTGCGGTTCCACTGATAAGTGAACGTTTCCGGTGCAGGGGACCATATCCCTGGTACGACGGTCAGTGTTTGATCAACCTTGGCAGTGCCCAGGATCGTCGGGACCGTTACCGAAAAGCCTTCCGGTTGCACTTGGCCCGTGCTGCTGGATTGCTGAACCGCGGTGACATATCCGGGTTTCGATCCCGTCACTCGGACACTGATGTTCGCGCCGATATCTGCTTCCACCGGAATGTAGGTAGATTCCGTCGCTCCCGGAATTTCTGCTCCGTTCCGCAACCACTGGTGAGCTCGTGTAACCGGTGCGGGCCCCCATTCCGGTCCAACCTCCGCAAGCGTGGAACCTACCTGCGGGATACCGGTGATTACGGGTCCCCGGTGGGTGAGCATTTGAGCGGGTCTTATCGGGCCAATCTGCTCAGTCGCGCGGGCAAGCAAGGTGCCGCTCTCGTCTCTGCCCGTGGCGAAGCCCTGAATAAATCTGTGCAAGTCCTCATCGGTCAGCGTGTAGCTGGCGCTGGCGGCGCCGTCTATGATGCGGCCGTCGCGTGTCCATGAGTAGGCGAGGTCGGCAGGGAGGGGGCTCCAGTCGCCCGGCTGTATGGTGAGCGTGGAATTCACTACGTGCCCGGCGTTCGATTCGAGCACCAGTGTCGGCGAGGTGAGAGCTTCCGACTCTACGGTCTCTTGCGGGACGGCAGGCTGGAAATCAGCGTCAGCCGGGAGACTGAGAAATTGGCTGGCGATCAGTGCCGCGACAACGGTGGCCGTAGCACGGACAAGACGGGGACGGCTCATTGGCTTCCTCGAAGTGAGACCCCCGGAAAACCGGGCAGTGGGACGCCCGGTTGCTTCCCCCGCGCGTAGTGTATATCGGCTGGGATCAGTGAGGGAATAGTTCGACGACGAGCGCTCGGCCCGCATGCTCGAATCGACAGGTGCCGCGCACGCCCCCGACTCACCTTAAGCTGGAACGCGTGATCAACGGGACAGTGCGCGCGCAGGTAGACAAAGCGTGGGTACCTCCAAATTTACATTCAGACCACGCGGTATAAGGAAGGCAATAACGTCGACCTGGAAACGATTCAGCCTTCGTCGACTTCGAGTTACCCTACATGCACAAATATCTACTCAGTAGGTTGCAGCAGTAGCGACAACATTCAGCGCGGCACGCCCGCCCACATTCCCGCAAAGAACTCGCCCAGCTCCGCCGTCGCCGTCAGAGGCAACACATTGGCCACGTACTGGTCGGGGCGGACAACGACGACGACGCCGCCACGGTCCAGCCCGCGCAGCTCGAAGATGTCCTCCGCCTGGTCGGTGCCGAAAACCTTCTCCAGGTAGTTCAGCTTGAACGGCCCGACTTCCGGCTTGAAGACCGCTGGCACGGCGTTGATGTCGATGCTCTGGTGGTCCTGCTGATAGATCACCTTGACGTCGAACCACGCGTCGAGGTCGGCTCCCTCGGGCGTTGCAGCGAGCGGTGACTCCGGTGAGTTCGTCAGCCACTCGGCGAAGTTGGTTACCTTCGATGGATTGCCCGGCAGTGGCTCGTCCGCGAAGACGTAGATCCGCCAACGACCGTCAGCCGTTGCATGGTGGCCGAGGTGAAGCGGGTTGGTGTCGCACACCCGGACTACCGGTGCAGATTTGAAGCGCTTGCCCACGGGGAAGCCGGTTGCCAGTTCCTGATGTATTGCCTCGGCAACGATCATCGACGGCGAGTACTCCGTCATGAATCCGGCGGGGAACTCCATGGTTCGGACGTAGAAGTTCTCGAGTTCGGTGGGGTCCTCGAACTCTTCGGGCTTCTTCGCCATGAGCGAGGACCACTGCTTGTCGAAGTCGATGAGGTTCTTCGCAACCACCTGGCGTTCCGCCGAGTAGGTGGACAGCAGACTTTCCTTGCTCCGGCCTTCCAGCACATGGCCGAGCTTCCAGGCGATGTTGAAGCCGTCCTGCATGGAGACGTTCATGCCCTGGCCGGCTTTGGCGCTGTGTGTGTGGCAGGCGTCTCCGGTGATGAAGACGCGCGGGGTGCGGGTTCCAATGTCCTCCGGAAGGACGTCGTCGAACCTGTCCGTGAGTCGGTGGCCAACCTCGTAAACACTGTTCCAGGCGACGTTGCGGACATCGAGCGTGTAAGGGTGCAGAATTGCGTTGGCCTTCTCGATGACCTCCTCGATGGTGGTGCTGCGGATGTCACCCTTGGTGTGCGCGTCCACCTCACCGAGGTCCACGTACATGCGGAACAGATGGCCCCCTTCGCGCGGAATGAGCAGGATGCTTCCGCCCGTACCGGATTGGATGGCGCACTTGAGCCGGATGTCCGGGAAGTCGGTGACGGCGAGGACATCCATGACGCCCCATGCGTGGTTCGCCGCATCACCGGCGAGCGTGCACCCAATCGCCTGGCGGACTTTGCTGCGTGCTCCGTCCGCCCCGATCACGTACTTGGCGCGGACCGTGCGCTCCTGCCCTTCGCGGGGCCCGGCGGTGTGAAGCAGGGTGACGGTCACGGGGTACTCTCCGCCTTCATCGACCTCAAGGCTTTGGAAATCGAGTCCATAGTCCGGGGTCATGCGGGTAGGTGCGTTTGCCATGAACTCAGCAAAGTAGTCCAGCACCCGCGCCTGGTTGACGATGAGGTGTGGAAACTCGCTGATGCCCGTCGGGTCATCGAGCGGGCGAGCCGTTCGGATGATGCGTGAAGGATCCGCCGGATCCGGCTTCCAGAACGCCATCTCGGTGATCCTGTACGCCTCGGCGATGATGCGCTCGGCGAACCCAAAGGCCTGGAAAGTCTCAACGCTACGGGCCTGGATACCGTCCGCCTGCCCAATTGCGAGCCTCCCTGGGCGGCGCTCCACCAAACGCGTGGTGATATTCGCGAACTGTGACAACTGCGCAGCGGCAAGCATGCCGGCCGGACCGCTGCCGACAATCAGGACATCGACCTCCTCCGGCAACTCCTCGGGCCGATCTACGCCGACGCCGGCTGCCGCCTGGACACGTGGATCACCGGAGACGTAGCCATGATGATGGAAGTGCACGCGCTGTCCTCACTCACTTCTTTGTGAAACTTTTGGGGATGCCCGTCACCGTGTTCACTATCTGAACAGCTATTTCTATAATCGAATGACGGTGCCAAAACTGTACGACGAACATGATGCACAGCACAACCGTTCCGAACACGCGAACGGGGGTTGACGTGCCACACTTCACAAGACAGACTCATCGTATACGATTTCGTACATCGAAACATCGCCTGGATCTAATGAGGAGTACGCGGCATGACAACGGAGTCACAGACCACCGAAGCAAGCACCCAGCTCCTTGCCCGCACCCGCAAGGTCATCGCCGTCCACATCAACTACCCGAGCCGCGCCGCGCAGCGTGGGCGCACCCCCCAGAAGCCCTCCTACTTCCTCAAGCCGCCGTCGTCGCTCGCGGTGGGATCCACCGAAGCGCCCGGTTCGGTCGAACGCCCGGCCGGCTGCGAACTGCTCGGTTATGAAGGGGAAATCGCCCTCATCATCGGCAAGCCGGCACGCCGGGTCGGCTTGGAGGACGCCTGGAGCCACGTGGAGTGGATCACCGCAAGCAATGACCTGGGCGTCTATGATCTCCGCTACGCAGACAAAGGCTCCAATCTCCGTTCCAAGGGCGGTGACGGATTCACCCCCGTCGGGCCGCAGCTCATCCCCGCGGGTGAGGTCGATCCCGCCGCAATGCGGGTGCGCACCTGGCACAACGGTGACCGGGTGCAGGATGACACCACCGAGGACCTCCTCTTCCCGTTTGCCCAGCTCGTTGCGGACCTCTCGCAGCTCCTCACTTTGGAGGAGGGCGACATAATCCTCACCGGCACGCCCGCGGGAGCGTCAGTCGCCCAGCCCGGTGACGTCGTCGAGATCGAGGTCACCGCCGGCAGCTACAGCAGCGGCAAGCTCACCACCCGAGTGGTGGAGGGAACCGCGCCGTTCGCGGACTTCGGCGCGCAGCCCAAGGCGGATGACGCCCAGCGTGAAGAGGCGTACGGATCACGCGAGGCCGCCGGTTTTGAACCGAGCAGGCAGGCACTGACACCGGAAGTCAGGAAGAAACTCGAAAGCGTTGCTACCGCCACCCTGTCCTCCCAGCTGCGCAAGCGCGGTCTGAACAACGTCAGCATCGACGGCCTGCAGACCACGCGCCCGGACCGCCGGGTTGTGGGCGTGGCCCGCACTCTGCGTTTTTTGCCCAATCGAGAAGACCTCTTCAAGACCCATGGGGGTGGCTTCAACGCACAGAAGCGCGCCATCGATTCAGTGAACGACGGCGAGATCATCGTTATGGAGGCACGCGGCGAGAAGGGCACGGGAACAGTGGGTGACGTCCTGGCCCTGCGCGCCCAGGTACGCGGTGCGGCAGCCATCATCACGGACGGCGGCGTCCGGGACTTCTCGGCCGTCGCTGATCTTGATATGCCAACCTACTTCGCCAATCCCCACCCCGCGGTCTTGGGCCGCCGGCACATTCCGTGGGACACGGACATCACCATTGCATGCGGCGGAGCCACCGTGCAGCCCGGAGACATCATCGTGGCTGATTCCGACGGCATCATCGTAATCCCACCGGCCCTGGCCGAAGACCTCGTCGAGGACTGCATCCAGCAGGAAAAGGAAGAGACTTTCATCTTCGAGATGGTCAAGCAGGGCAACGGCGTTGACGGGCTTTTTCCGATGAACCCGGAGTGGAAAGCGAAATACCAGGAGTGGGTGGCCTCAGCTTCGGAAGGAGCATCAGGTGGTTGATATCGCCTTCGGGCCATCCGTCGTTGTACAGACCGCCGGTGACATCAAGCCCGGCAGCAAATCCGAGCAGGCATACATTTCAATCAAGGCTCGCATCGTCGAGGGGACCTTCTCCCCTGGATACCGGCTCGTATTGGCGAAGATCGCCGAGGACCTCGGCTTCAGCGTGGTGCCGGTGCGGGAAGCGATTCGGCGGCTGGAAGCCGAAGGGCTTGTGAAGTTCGAGCGCAACGTCGGCGCCACAGTCTCCGGGATCGACCCTACGGAGTACCTCTATACAATGCAGACGCTCAGCATTGTGGAGGGGGCGGCCACCGCGCTGTCCGCGCCGCTGATTGACTCCGCGGCGGTCGCGCGGGCGCGGGCCGTCAACAAGGAAATGCACGACTGCCTTGATCACTTCGACCCCGTGCGCTTCACAAGGCTCAACCAGGACTTTCACAGCGTTCTGTTTGAGCACTGCCCCAACCCGCACATCCTTGATCTGGTTCATCGGGGCTGGAATCGACTCGCAACGCTGCGGTCCTCAACGTTCCGGTTTGTCCCCGGACGCGCACGCGAATCGGTCAGCGAACACGAAGACCTGCTCCAACTCATCGAATCGGATGCCGACGCCGACACCATTGAACGCGCGGCGCGAAGACACCGCTCTGCCACTCTCGACGCTTACCTCGCGCAAGCGCCCGCCACCACCCAGTAGATTCCAGCAGTCAGGAAGAGAACAATGACGTCCACCGTTTCTGAGACCCATTACGTGCCGAAGGACCTGCCCACGCACATCCAGCACTACATCAACGGCAACTTCGTCGACTCACTCAGTGGCAAGACCTTCGATGTCCTGGACCCGGTATCCAACAAAAACTACGCGACCGCAGCGGCGGGCCAGAAGGAAGACATCGACCTCGCGGTTTCCGCCGCACGTGATGCGTTCCTCAACGGTCCCTGGCCGAAGATGAAGCCCCGCGAACGGGCCCGCGTCCTGAACAAAATCGCTGACGCCGTGGAAGCGCAGGAAGCCCGCCTCGCCGAGCTCGAGACCTTCGATACCGGCCTTCCGATCACCCAGGCCAAGGGCCAGGCGCTGCGGGCAGCCGAGAACTTCCGCTTCTTCGCCGACCTCATCGTGGCCCAGTTCGACGACGCCATGAAGGTTCCCGGATCCCAGATCAACTACGTCAACCGGAAACCCATCGGCGTTGCTGGCCTGATCACCCCGTGGAATACACCGTTCATGCTCGAATCCTGGAAGCTGGCCCCCGCGCTGGCGACCGGCAACACCGTGGTACTCAAGCCGGCTGAGTTCACGCCCCTTTCCGCCTCCCTCTGGGCGCAGATCTTCAAGGACGCGGGGCTCCCCGACGGGGTCTTCAACCTGGTCAATGGGCTCGGCGAGGAAGCGGGCGACGCCTTGGTCAAGCACCCAGATGTTCCGCTGATTTCCTTCACCGGCGAGACCACCACCGGGCAAACGATCTTCCGCAATGCCTCGGCCAACCTTAAGGGCCTGTCGATGGAGCTCGGCGGAAAGTCACCGTGCGTGGTTTTCGCCGACGCGGACCTCGACGCCGCCATTGACTCCGCGCTCTTCGGCGTCTTCTCCCTCAACGGCGAGCGCTGCACCGCCGGATCCCGCATCCTCGTGGAACGCGCCATCTACGACGAGTTCTGCGGAAGGTACGCGGCGCGCGCGAAGACCATCGTCGTCGGAGATCCGCATGACCCGAAGACGCAGGTCGGCGCGCTGGTCCACCCCGAGCACTACGAGAAGGTGGCCTCGTACGTGGAGATCGGCAAATCCGAGGGCCGGCTCCTTGCCGGCGGCGGTCGTCCGGAGAATCTGCCCGAAGGCAACTACATCGCACCGACTGTCTTTGCCGACGTTGCGCCTGAAGCACGGATCTTTCAGGAGGAAATCTTCGGCCCGGTTGTAGCAATCACTCCCTTCGAGAACGACGACGAAGCGCTGGCTCTCGCGAACAACACAAAGTACGGTCTGGCCGCCTACATCTGGACCCAAAACCTCACCCGTGCGCACAACTTCGCCCAGAACGTGGAGGCCGGCATGGTCTGGCTCAACAGCCACAATGTCCGCGACCTCCGCACGCCGTTCGGCGGGGTGAAAGCCTCCGGTCTGGGCCATGAGGGCGGCTACCGCTCCATCGATTTCTACACCGACCAGCAAGCCGTACACATCACCCTTGGCGCCGTCCACACCCCGAAGTTCGGCAGCGTCGAAGACTCCGCCGCCAACGAGGGCTAGTAACTTTCCTGCACTGCTCGAAGAAGAGAGAACATCATGACCAACTTCGTTCCCACGCCCGCCGCCCCGGCTCCGGACATTGTCCGCTGTGCCTACATGGAGATCGTGGTCACCGACCTGGCCAGGTCGCGCGAGTTCTACGTTGACGTCCTCGGCCTGCACGTCACCGAGGAAGACGACAACACCATCTACCTGCGACCCCTCGAAGAGTTCATCCACCACAACCTCGTGCTGCGCAAGGGACCGATTGCCGCCGTGGCCGCCTTCGCCTACCGCGTGAAGTCCCCCGCTGAGGTGGACGCTGCGGAAACGTACTACAAAGAGTTGGGCTGCCGCACCGAACGCCGCAAGGAAGGCTTCACCAAGGGCATCGGTGATTCCGTCCGCGTCGAGGATCCGCTGGGCTTCCCCTACGAGTTCTTCTACGACGTGGAGCACGTCGAGCGCCTGACCCAACGCTACGACCTCTACTCGGCGGGTGAACTGGTGCGTCTTGACCACTTCAACCAGGTGACCCCGGACGTGCCCCGCGGCCGGAAGTACCTCGAGGACCTCGGCTTCCGCGTCTCCGAGGACATCAAGGATTCAGACGGTGTCACCTACGCCGCGTGGATGCACCGCAAGCAGACCGTCCATGACACGGCGCTGACCGGCGGCAACGGACCACGCATGCATCACGTTGCCTTCGCGACCCACGAGAAGCACAACATCATCCAGATCTGCGACAAGATGGGCGCGCTGCGCATCAGTGATCGGATTGAGCGCGGCCCCGGCCGGCACGGCGTGTCCAACGCGTTCTACCTGTACATCCTGGACCCGGACGGCCACCGCATCGAGATCTACACCCAGGACTACTACACCGGGGATCCCGACAATCCCACCATCACCTGGGACGTGCATGACAACCAGCGCCGCGACTGGTGGGGCAATCCGGTTGTGCCGTCCTGGTATACGGAAGCCTCCCTGGTCCTGGACCTTGACGGTAACCCCCAGCCAGTGGTTGAGCGTGAGGAGAAGAGCGAGATGGCGGTCACCGTTGGCGCCGACGGCTTCTCCTACACCCGGAAGCAGGACGACGACGGCGCGAGCAGCCAGCCGCAGGGGTTCAAGCTCGGGGCGCAGCTGTAAGCATGATGGATCACGCAACAATCGAGGCCATTGCCGACGAACTCGTGGAAGCCGGCCGCAGCCGCACCCCGGTTCCCCTGCTGACCGCCCGCTACCCGGACATGACGGTGGAGGATTCCTACGCTGTCCAGCAATTGTGGCGGCGCCGCAACGAGGAAGCCGGGCGCAAACTCGTAGGCCGCAAGATCGGTCTCACGTCCAAAGCCATGCAGACCGCTACCGGAATCACAGAGCCCGACTACGGCGCCATCTTCGATGACATGGTGCTGGAGACCGGGTGCTCGGTGGAGTGGGACAAGTACACCCATCCACGTGTTGAGGTGGAACTCGCGTTCGTGCTGAAGGACGGGCTGAAGGGCCCCGGCTGCACCATTTTCGACGTGCTCAATGCAACGGACTATGTGGTTCCGGCCCTCGAGATCCTGGACTCCCGGATAGAGATGGAGGGCCGGACCATCGTGGACACCATCTCCGACAACGCCGCGATGGGCGCGATGGTGGTGGGCGGCCGTCCGGTGAAACCCGACGCCGTCGACCTTCGCTGGGTTTCCGCCATCCTCTACAAGAACCAGACGGTGGAGGAAACCGGCGTAGCAGCCGGCGTTCTGGACCATCCTGCCGCGGGCGTCCACTGGCTGGCGAACAAGATCGCCGCCCACGGAGACAGTCTGTTAGCCGGAGACATCATTCTCGCCGGCTCCTTCACCCGTCCGCTCTGGGTTCATAAGGGCGATACCGTGCACGCCGACTACGGGCCACTTGGAGCTGTGACATGCCACTTCCACTAACCGCCACTTTCCGCGACGTGATGGCTACGGCCGAGCGTCCGCTCGCCGGCATGTGGGTTTGTTCCGGTAGCCCGCTGATCGCCGAGCTGTGCGCGGGAGCGGGCCTCGACTGGATCCTGATTGACGCCGAGCACAGCCCGAACAGCCTGGAGACAATCCTCGCCCAGCTCCAGGCCATCCACGGCTACCCGGTGCACACCATGGTGCGGCCACCCGTGAATGACACTGTCCTGATCAAGCAATACCTGGACCTCGGCGTGCAAAACCTACTCATCCCCATGGTTCATTCGGCGGCCGAGGCCGAGGCCGCTGTGGCTGCCACCCGGTACCCGCCGGAGGGTGTGCGCGGCGTTGGCTCGGCACTGGCGCGGGCGGCCCGCTGGAACCGCGTTCCCGATTACCTTGCCCGGGCCGGGGAAACGGTCAGCGTGGCGGTTCAAATCGAGTCCGCAGCAGCTGTTGAAGCTGTGGAGGACATCCTGGCGGTGGAGGGCGTCGACGCCATTTTCATGGGTCCCGCCGACCTCGCCGCTTCCATGGGGCTACTCGGCCAGCAGGAGCATCCGAAGGTGCGCGCCGCCGTCGAACGCTGTCTTGATGCGGCGAAGAAGGCCGGCAAGCCTGCCGGTGTGAACGCCTTCAATCCCGACACCGCTCGACACTACATGGACGCCGGCGCCGGTTTTATCCTGGTCGGCGCTGACGTTGCCCTGCTGGCAAGGGGATCTGAGGCCCTCGCTGCTCAATTTGTACCCGCTGCCGACGGCGATGGACCCACGGTGAGCTACTAACCCTCCGGCAGACTCCCGCCTTCGCCCTCCCGGGTCCATAGCTCGATGACAGCAGCGTGACCGCCGCGCTCTCCCTCGATATCGAGGGAGAGCATCGCGCCGGTGCCGTTCTCGATTCTTGCGAGTTCCTGCTCGCCGAGTAGAAGTCCACTTCCCTGGGAGCATCTAAGTGCCGCCTGTCCCGCCGCAGCGAAGATGAGGATCGTCGGCGCGTCCGTGACCAGGTGCTGCGCATTCGATAATTCGACCCAGGTGAGCCGGGAGTCTATGCGGCACTTCCGGTAAATCAGGTTGAAGTCTCGAATAGGGCCACCAACCAGCGCGCATTCAGTCCTGCCGGCGCCGTCGAACGTGAAGGCTTCGAAGGGACCCAGCGCTTCACTTGGCTGACCATCCACCGTCAGGTGCATCCCGGCACCTTCAAGCACCGTGATGACTCGCCAATAATCCGGAAAGGAGGAGAACGGCCCGTCGGTGGCGATGTCGGCTATGGAGAGCCGCCAGTCGTACCCTTCCACCGGGCCGGAGCGCGCCACCTCAGTAGTGAAGCCGGCGCCATTTTTCCACGGCATCCGAACATAGCTTTCCGCCGTATAGTGACGCATCGCTCAACCCTATCGGCTGACCGCTATCGGTCAGGGCTTCCACACCATGAGGACAACAGTGGCAAGGAGCAGGAGCGCGACCGTACCTGATCCGGCGGCAACCGCCGGGTAGGTGGCGCCGCGACCACCGTTCACGCTCATGGTGTGAGCTGCTTTCCGCAGACCGGGAACAACGAGGACAAGATTCAGCGCGAAGGCGATGACGTAGAGGATCAGTGACGCCATCACCCACGGGGTGGTGACGGAGAGGTCGTACTGCGGGTCCGCCATTCCCAGCACCCCGAAGCCGAAAAAGGCCACGGCTAGAGACAGGTAGGTGAAGAGCGCAGTCGATTTCGCGAGCGTCGTCACCTGGCTGGCCGCCCCAGTGCGGATGGTGCGCAGAGCGGTCATCGGGAGTATGGCCATCGGACCAATGATGAAAACGGCCGTAGCGACGTGGAGGATGTTCAGGATGGTGTCCATGGTGCTTCTTTCTCCTGTAAGTAGTGGCTGAGATGAGGTTGTCGAACTTAGGCCGCGATGAGCCGGGAATCGGTGAGGCGGCCGTCACGCATGCTGGCAACGGCGTCGGTGAGGGGCACGAACTCGGTGTCGTGAGTGACCATGACAGTGGCCACATTGAATTCACGCGTGATGCGGCACAGCAGCCGCACGATGGACTCCGAGCGCTCATTGTCCAGCGCTGCGGTAGGTTCATCGACGAGCAGCACTGTCGGCTGGCCCATCAGGGCGCGGGCTATGTTGACCCGCTGGCGTTGCCCTCCGGAGAGCTGGTGGGGGCGCCGTCCGCCGGAATCGGAGAGGCCAACGACGTCGAGCATCTCCATGGCGCGGGAGGTAGCGCGTTTGCCGGCGTTTCCACGGAGGTGCTCTCCGATCACCAACTGTTCGACGGCGGTCAGCGAGGGAAGCAGGTTCGGTTGCTGGAAGATGATGCCGATGTTTTCGCGGCGCAGCGTGGTTCGATGCTTGTCATCCAGGGCCGTAACGTCAGTCCCGTCGATGGTGATCAACCCGCTGGTCGGCCGGATCAAAGTTGCTGCCACGGCCAGGAGGCTGGACTTTCCTGAGCCGGATGGACCGACCAGCGATGTGACGGTTCCTGCCTCGGCGGTCAGGTTCACGCTGTCGAGCGCTTTGAGCGTTCCGTTCTCGCCGTCTGGGTATTCAAGGGTGACGCCCTGCATGGTGAGGGCCGGGCTGGGGGTGGTGTTCATGGCATGTCCTTCACTGAACTGATGAGTGGTATGAGCCGGTGCCGGCTGGTTAGTTCCCGCCGAGCGCGATCAGCGGGTCGACCTTGGTCACCCGGCGCACGGCCAACGCGGATCCGGCCAGCCCGAGCAGGACGACGCCGGTGATGGGCAATACCGTTGTGGCTGCGGTGGTGAGGAAGGGCGCGGCCTGCGCGGCAAACAGTCCCCCAATGACGCCCAGCCCACCGCCGAGCGCTGCACCGGCGAGCAGCACGAGGGCGGCCTGTGTCATGGCGTCCTTCAGCACATAGCCGTTGGAGCCGCCGAGCGCCTTGAGCACGGCGATGTCCCTGGTCCGCTGGACCGTCCAGACCGTGAGGAAAGCAATGATCACGAGCGCGGAGATCCCATAGAGGAACCCTTGCATCATCGTCAGCGAGCCATTCTCCGAGGAGAACGCACCCAGTGCGGAGAAGCTGCCTGTCTTTGTCATACTGACCGTGTCTGCGGCGGCGTCAATGTCAGCGAGCGGAGTCGCCTGGGAAGCGTCGTCGTAATTTGCTGTGATCACAGTGCCGACGACGTCCGGATCCGACAAGTGGGCAAGGTCCTGCCAGTCCGCCAGGGTGGTCCACACCACGGGGGTATGGCTGTACCACTGGTCTTCGATGATCCCGGTGACGGTCAGCTCAGTGCCGCTGATGGCTGCCGTGTCGCCGACGGCAATATCGAGATCTTCGGCAACCTGTGCGCTGATGACTGCCTCGCCGCGCTCCAAGCCCGCGGGCGCGAGCTCTCCCTCGGGATCGGCAGCGAAAACTGCCACGTTGGCGGTCCCGCCGGACTCCAGCCGGGTCTGCGTGATGCCAAGCGGTTCTGCATGGCTCACTCCGTCAGCCTGCACCCATGCGTTCACCTGCTCGGAGGTGACCTGTGATTCGGTGTAGGAAGCCTTGGGTTCGTTACCGGACGGGGCGCCGAACGCGATGGTCGTAGCGTTCAGCTGCTCAATGCCCGACGTCGACTGGTTGGCCAGCCCTGCCGTGAGACCGGAGAGCATCACCAGCAACAGGCTGATCAGCGCCACCACCGATCCCATCAGGGCGAACCTGCCCTTGGCAAAGCGGATATCCCGCAGAGCTAGATACATCCCGTATCACTTCTTCCGATCTGGTTTCGAGTTGCAGTTTCGGCATTTGTTGCCTCTTCAACTCTCGGCCAGTTCGGGTGTGCTTACATCGGGAGGCCGGTTGATTCGCGGCTTGTCCGTCGGTTGATGTGCAGATCAACCGAATGGTTGATGCCTGCCCGATCGGCAGCGCTATCCGGACAGGTGGCTCGGAAGGCTGCTCCCCGGCGCCCGGCCCCGGATTTCGAGCAGTTCACGGGCGTGCGCAGCGAGTCGCTTGTCCTCGTCCGAGACCGGAATCCATTGCGGAACGGGGACGGCGGTGCCCGTCTCATCCCGGGCCACCATTACCGTGAGGCAGTAGGTGGTCAGCTGCATGTCCCGTCCCGTGGGCTTGCCGGAGCGGACGTGCACCGCAATGTGCATGCCCTTGTTTCCCGTGTACACGAGGCGTGCTTCCACCTCGACCAGGTCTCCGATCAACAGCGGCCGGTAGAATCGCACGCCGCCGGAGAAGACCGCCACCGTGTCCTGGCCGCAGTAGCGCGTGGCGCAGACGTAGGCCGCTTCGTCGATCCAGTCCATGACGGTTCCGCCGTGAACCTTGCCGCCCCAGTTCACGTCCGTCGGCGCCGCAAGGAAACGCAGCGTGACGCGCTCGGCGGTTCCGGCGTCGGTATATTGCTGCCCGCTCATGGCGGCGACGATCGAATCCCGTACTTCTATCCGGGCAACCGCCTGGTCACGAAGCTCTGTTTCCACAGCTGTTACGGGCACAAACTGTTGCACCGGTACAGGCTTGCCGTCCGGCCCCACGGCAACAAAAATCACGAGGCACTGGCTGCGCATCGTTGCCGCGCCGCCCTTGACCTCGCCCGAGGAGACGACGGTCCGGATGTGCAGCGAGGACCTACCGGTGTAGACGATTGTCGCTTCGACCTCGACCATGTCGCCGATGTTCACCGGGTCCGCGAAGTGGATGTTCCCCACGTACGCCGTCACGCAGTAGCTCTTGGCCCAGCCGACGGCCGCCGCATAGGCCGCTTTGTCCACCCACTCCAGCACAGTGCCTGCGTCCACGGAGCCGCTGTGCCCAAGGTCCGTCGGTGCGGCCAGGAACCGCAGCGTCACTGAATGCGGGTTGGGGCGGGCGGTCGCGTCGACGCGTCCTTGCGTCTCGTTGTCCATGGTTGTTCACGCTAGCTGAACCCGGAACTTTTGCGCATTTATGGCGACTTCACGACGCCCTCGACCCACCGGACCTGCACAAAACTTCCGGGTGGAGAAGGGCGGAAACTCCAACGCAATTCTCAGGTTACGGGTGTAGCGTGGCGCGCAGGACCGCATCCCAGAACCACCACCAGAACGAGGAAGTTCGCAATGACTCGTACAGGGCGAAAATCATGGCGTCAGTGGACGCCGGCAGTCGTTGCCGCCGGGGCGGTGGGCGCCGCAGCGCTCGTGGCCCCCTTCACCGCCAACGCGGCGGTTGATCTTCCTGACAAGACCGCCGCCGAAGTCCTCGCGCTGCTCCAGGAGAAAGACGCTGACGCCTTCTCCGGCACCGTGGAACAAAGCTCAAACCTCGGCCTTCCGGACCTCTCCGCTCTCGGCGCGATGAGTCCTGGCGGCGGGACAACAGGCGGAACAACTAACGACGACGGCGGCGAACCCTCCCCGGCCAGCGCCGCCATGGGGCTCATCAACGGATCCCACACCGCCCAGGTTTTCGTCAATGGTCCTGATCAGGCCCGCCTTCAGGTGCTCGATCCGCTTGAAGAACGCAACGTCGTCCGCAACGGAGATGACCTCTGGTACTACGACTCGGATGAGAACGAGGCCATTCACGCGACGCTTGATGACCATGAAAAGCCCGACGGCGCCACGTCCGCCCCGAACGACGTCGCCGCCCACTTCCTCGAGAAGATCGACCCGTCCACCGAGGTCACCGTCGGCTCGGACCGCATGGTCGCCGGGCGTGCCGTCTACGATCTCGTGCTGACTCCGCGCTCCACCGAGACCCTCGTGGGTTCGGTCAGCATCGCAGTCGACGGCGAAACCGGCCTTGCCCTCGGGGTCACCGTCGCTGCCGCCGGCTCCACCGACCCGGCGTACAGCTCCACGTTCACCGAAATCAGCTACGAGGAACCGTCAGCAGAACTGTTCGCCTTCACCCCGCCGGAAGGCGCAACGGTCACCGAGGTGGATCCAGGCGATCACAAAGCCGAGCACCAGCGCGAGCACGCTGACAAGGAAGCTGCAGAAAAGCCGACAGTGGTAGGCGAAGGATGGGACGCCGTCGTCGTTGTTCCTGCCGGTCAGCAGGAGATTCCAGCGGAACTGATGCAGCTCAGCACAGCAGTCGACGGCGGTCAGCTCCTGTCCACCGCGCTGGTGAACGTCCTCATCACTGACGACGGCCGCATCCTCGCCGGCTCCGTCACCGTTGAACGCCTGCAGGCAGTAGCTTCCGGACAGTGAGCGGGGCCGCCGACCTCGTCATCGAGACAGCAGGCCTGACCAAGCGGTTGGGCGGCCGGGACGTGGTCAACGGCATCGATCTCGCGGTGCCGCGCGGATCAGTGTTCGGTTTCCTCGGCCCCAACGGTTCCGGAAAGACCACCACTATCCGCATCCTGCTCGGCCTCGCGTCAGCAACGTCCGGGGAGGTCCGGGTACTCGGGCAAGACATCCCGCGAGCTCTGCAGGAGGTACTCCCCCGGGTCGGCGCGCTCGTGGAGGGCCCGGGTTTCTACCCCTTCCTCTCCGGTACCGCGAACCTCCTCCGCCTCGACGCCGCTGACCGCTACGTCTCCCCCTCCACACGCCGGCAACGTGTTGAGACCGCACTCGAACGGGTGGGGCTTTCGCAGGCCGCCGGCAAAAAGGTAGGCCGCTACTCGCTCGGGATGAAGCAGCGTCTCGGCATCGCCAACGCGCTCCTCACGCACCGCGACCTGATCGTCCTGGACGAGCCCACCAACGGCCTTGACCCGCAGGGCACCCGCGAAGTCCGGCACCTCGTGCGCTCCCTCACCGAGGAAGGCACTACCGTTTTCGTGTCAAGCCACCTGCTGACGGAGGTCGAGCAGATCTGCTCCCACGCCGCGGTGCTCAGCGCCGGCTCGCTCGTGGCGCAGGGCAGCCTCGATGAACTGCGCCGCTCCGGCGAGCCGCGCATCCGTGTGAACACGCCCGATGTGACCCAGACTTCCGCTGTGCTCCGCCGGTTGGGAACAACACCCAACGACGACGGCGCCTCCTCCGGCGCGCATAGCGTCACCGCGCTGCTTCCCGCGGGGCTGGCACCGGACCGGGTGGTGCGCGAGCTGGTCGAGGCGGACGTGCGGGTGAACGGGTTCAGCGTGGACCAGGCCGGGCTCGAGGATCTGTTTGTTGCGCTCACCGGGGAGGGGTTCGACGTTGTCCAGTAGTACAGCTGTTTCAGCACCCCGCAAGAGTGCCGGGGGACGTTTCCTGGCGTCCGAACTGTCCGTTTTGTTCCGCCGCCGCCGCACCTGGGCGCTGCTGGCTGCACTCGCGGCCATACCGGTGCTGATCGCCGTTGCCGTGAGGTTGTCCTCCGGTCCGTCACCCGGGCGAGGGCCCGCATTCCTCGATCAGGTGAGCCAGAACGGGCTCTTCGTTGCCGTCGTCGCGACCATCGTTGCGATCCCGCTGTTCCTGCCGCTGACCGTCGGAGTGGTTGCGGGTGACACCGTCGCGGGTGAAGCAAGCACGGGCACCCTGCGGTACCTGCTCATGTCTCCCGTGGCACGGGGGCGGTTGTTGGCAGTGAAGTATGTGGGCGCCGTCGTCTTCTGTCTGGCTGCGACCTTCACGGTAGCGATAGTCGGCACCCTCATGGGAGCGCTGCTGTTTCCGATCGGGCCGGTGACCCTGCTCTCCGGCACCAGCATCGGCGTGCCGGAAGCGCTGCTGCGCATTGCGCTGGTGTGCCTCTACGTGACGCTGTCGCTGCTCGGACTGTGCGCCGTAGGGCTCTTCATGTCCACGCTCACCGACGTTCCGGTGGGCGCGATGGCCGCGACCGTCGTGGCGTCCGTCGTCAGCCAGGTGATGGGGCAGCTTCCGCAGCTCGAGTGGATTCACCCGTGGCTGCTGACGCAGTACTGGCTGGGCTTCGCGGACCTGCTGCGGGATCCGATTGTGTGGGACTCGTTCGCCGCGAACGCCCTGCTTCAGATTGGTTACGTGGTGGTGTTCGGCGCCCTGGCCTACGGCCGGTTCAGCACCAAGGACGTTCTGGCCTGAGCGTCATGCAAACAGGCTAAGGCCGCTCAGCCCGCCACGCCTCTATCTCGGCAAGAAGCTCCCTGCGCCGCGCGTCTGTGATGAACGCGGACCGCACGGAATTCGCGGCAAGCTGCGCGAGCTGGTCGTCGTCGAAACTGAAGACTGACTGCAGCTGGATGAAGTTGTCGTCCACATATCCGCCGAAGTAGGCGGGATCATCCGAGTTCACCGAGACGTTCAGCCCCCGCTCAAGCATGCGGGGCAGCGGGTGATCGGCGAGGGTATCGACAGCGCGCAGGCGCACGTTCGACAGCGGGCAGACCGTCAGCGGTGTCTGCTCGGCGGCAAGCCTCTGCACCAGTTCCTCGTCCTCCATGCACCGGATGCCGTGATCGATCCGCGCCACCTTCAACAGATCGAGCGCCTCCCGGATGTACTCCGGCGGTCCTTCCTCTCCCGCGTGCGCGATGCACTTCAGCCCCGCCTCATGTGCCCGCTCATAGAGGGCAACGAAGTCGCGCGGAGGATGCCCCACCTCCGCGGAATCCAGCCCGATCCCGATGATCGGAGCCTCCATCGCCAGCAACTGTTCGAGCACGGCGAGCGCTTCCTCCGCGGGTTCATCACGAAGGAACGCGGCAATGAGTTCGGTGCTGATGCCGAACTCCTCCTCGCTGCCCGCAAGCGCCGACGCGACACCGTTGACGCAGGTGGCCAGCGAAATGCCGCGGGATAGGTGCGCCTGCGGATCCATCATGATTTCGGCGTGCCGAACGCCCGCTGCCTGAGCGCGGGCGAGGTACGCCCGCGTCATGTCCGCGAAGTCCTGCTCCGTCTGCAGGACAGCCATGTTGCCGTAGTAAAGGTTGAGGAAGGACTGCAGATCCGCAAACTGGTACTGCCGGCGCAACTCCTCAACGTCCGAATAGGGCAGCTCAATACCGTTGCGCCCGGCGAGTGCGAAGATCAACTCCGGCTCGAGCGTCCCTTCAATGTGCAGATGCAATTCGGCCGTGGGCAGCACAGACATGACAGCTCTCTTTCCGGTGTGTAGGCGGATACTCAAGCATCCATGTGCCGGAGTACGGCTACGCTAGCGCGCCCACCGCAAGGGTGAAAGGATCGCCCTCATGACGGACAACACCACTGACGGTACCCAAGCGCACGACGACGACCGCCGCGAGGCGGTCCTGGAACCTGATCCGCGCGCAGGAGACGCTGAAAACATCCGCGAGGAGCAGGGAACGCACGCGGCCGGCGCTGTCCCTGCGGCCTTCGTCGGCGGCGACCAACCCGGAGACAAACCGGAAGAAGCCGCCGACAACTCAGGCCACTGGGACGAAATGGGCCGGGAGAACCCGGCCCGCGAGCCCGGCGACGAGGAAAGCTAGAGCCTGAGGAGAGCTAGACCAGCGCGCCGTCCAGGACGGTCACTTCCACGTCCTTTGAGCGGTGGTCGTAGCGGAAGGTGACCACACCGCCGTCGTGCTGCAGTACGTGGTTTGCTCCATTGCTGATGCCGAACGCACCGTAGTTCTCTTCCCAGGAGCGGTCGATGGCGACCTTGAACTCGTAAGTGCCAGCGGGCAGCTGCGCGGTCAGTTCCCAGCTCTGGGATACGGGGCTGTACGCCATCTGCACCTGGTCGGCTGCGGGTGCCCAGTCCTCGGCACCCAGTCGGTGGCCGAAGTTACCGGCGAGCGCCACGGCGCCCGGCGCGGCTGCATAGCGGGAGCCCTCTTCGGTGATGGTCCATCCGGTGCGGCCCTTCAGGATCAGGCCTTCCTTGACCAGCGTGGCTGTCGCTGCGGACAGACGCTTCACGCCGCGTGCAACGCCGCCGCTGAGGACTTCGCTTTCCCACGCGCTGAGCGGCATCCGGGCAACCGCGGCTGCCAGCACATCGCTACCCTTCACCGGGGTGCCGGGCTCTTCCGCCAGGACCTGGACGATGGCCTTCAGGCGGGCTGCTGTGTTGTCTTGGGCACTCATGTGTGGACCTCTCAAATTTGCTGTACTTCCGAGAAAATTTTGACAGCCGATTGCTCCCGAACCGGGGAGCCCGGGCGCCCTGCGGCATGTCGTGTCGGAATGTGACCCAGCATTGGGAGAGTAATTCCGCTGGATGAAAAGAAAGTTTCATCGAAACTATGGCCCAAGTCACATTAGACTGCTAACGTCGTACAACGAAGCCAACGGCGGGCTCCAATCGGAGCTATCTACCAGGTGGACCTGCAAATCCCCATACCCCGCAGCAGTCTGGTCGCAGAACACCGCTGAATCGTTGGCGCCCGTGGACTCGAGTGATTGCTGCCCCACGTTCGGGAGAATCACCGTGACTACCACCACCAAAGAAGAGCAGTTCCTCTCCAGGGCAATTTCCCTGGCCACTGATAACGTCCACAACTCCGGCGGCCCGTTCGGTGCGCTCATCGTGACGCTCGACGGTCGGGCCTTCGAAGGAGCCAACCGGGTTACCGCCACCAACGATCCAACGGCGCACGCGGAAGTGATGGCTATCCGCAACGCCTGCACAGCGCTAGAAACCTTCGACCTATCCGGCAGCACCCTCTACACAAGCTGCGAGCCGTGCCCGCTTTGCCTTTCGGCCGCGCTCTGGGCACGGGTGGAGGCCGTCGTATTCGCAGCCGACCGCAACGACGCCGCCAAGGCCGGATTCGACGACGCCGTGTTCTACGACTACTTCGCCACCCCGGTCGAGAAGCGATCAATGCCGGTGCGTCAATACCTAATGACTCCCTCGGCGACTGTCACAGCTTCCTCACCGTTCGACGCGTGGAGCACTCTCGCCGCGCGCGTGGATTACTAGGGAGAACGCCATGGCAATCCTCACCGAGACCGGCGGCCACCCTGAACCCAGAGGTTCCCGCCCCGTCCGCCGGCCCGTACAACCCGGGACTCTCAGTCCGCTCGACAAGTTCTTCAAGATCTCCGAACGCGGTTCGACGAACAGCCGCGAGGTCCGTGGCGGCTTTGTCACGTTCTTCACCATGGCGTACATCGTTATCCTGAATCCGCTGATTCTCGGCGGCTTCAGCCCGGACGCCGCTGCACTCGACGTGGAAGGCGGCTGGCTTCAAGCCACACAGATTGCCGCCGTCACCGGGCTGACCGCCGGCGTCATGACCATCCTCTTCGGTGTGGTCGCGAATTTGCCCTTCGGCATCGCCGCCGGGCTGGGAATCAACTCGTTCCTCGCCGTCTCGGTGGTCGGTGATGTCACCTGGCCCGAAGCCATGGGGCTGGTGGTCATCAACGGCCTACTGATAGTCCTACTCGCTGTCACCGGTGCGCGAACTGCCATCTTCAACGCCGTCCCACGGCAACTCAAGGCCGCGATCACCGTGGGCATCGGTCTGTTCATCGCCTTCATCGGCTTCGTGGACTCCGGCTTCGTCACCCGTACCGAGGGCGGCCCGCCGGTTCAAATGGGCGACGGCGGCTCCATCACCACCGTGCCGACACTCGTCTTCATCATCGGCCTCGTGACCATGGGCATCCTGATCGCCCGGAAGGTCCAGGGCGGGTTGTTGATCGGCATCGTCGTCACGACCGTTATCGCGATCATCGTCGAGATGTCGCTGCGGCTGGGCGCCGGCGGTCCGGACAACCCGGCCGGGTGGCACCTCAACGCCCCGGTCATCCCTTCGAACATCGTTTCCCTGCCGGACTTCAGCCTGGTGGGAGCGTTCGATCTCTTCGGAGCCTTCGACCGCATCGGCATCCTCGCTGCGACCATGCTGGTGTTCACGCTCGTGTTTACGAACTTCTTCGACGCGATGGGCACCATGACCGGGCTGGCCAAGCAGGCGGGCCTGACGGACAAGCGCGGCAACTTCCCGCGCCTGAAGTCCGCCCTGGTGATCGAGGGCGTGGGTGCGGTTGCCGGCGGCGCGACGTCGGCCTCGTCCAATACCGTGTTCATCGACTCCGCTTCCGGCATCGGTGAAGGTGCACGGACCGGCCTTGCCTCAGTGGTGACGGGAGCTCTCTTCCTGGCCGCCATGTTCTTCACTCCTTTGACGGCAGTGGTGCCGCTGGAGGTAGCGGCGGCAGCTCTCGTCGTCGTCGGTGCCATGATGGTGGCGCAGATCCGCGAGATCGACTTCCGGAACTTCTCCATCGCGCTGCCCGCGTTCCTCACCATCGTGACCATGCCGCTGACCTACTCGATCGCCAACGGCATCGGCGCCGGCTTCATCAGCTGGGTCATCATCCGGGCGTCCTCCGGGAAGGCCCGCAAGATCCATCCGCTCCTCTGGGTGGTGGCAGCCGGGTTCCTCGTCTACTTTGCGCGCGGCCCGATCACGATCTGGATGGGCGGGTAACCCTTCCCACCGCTTGAACCGGTTTAGGCTTGCCCCGTGGAGCTGAGCTTCGAGGGCGAGATCTGGTACTGGAGGGGTCCGGCACCGTATCACTTTGTGACGGTGCCGGACCTCCAGTGCGTGGAGATCCGGGCGGTGTCGAAGATCGTCAGCTACGGCTGGGGGATGATCCCGGCGTCGGTGACGATCGGCGGCACCACCTGGACCACGTCCCTGTTTCCCAAGAACGGCGGCTACATTGTGCCGATCAAGGACTTCGTGAGGAAAGACGAACGGATTGACGACGGCGACAGGGTGACGGTTGCGCTGTCGATTGATGCTTGACCGCTTGAGACCGAGTGCGAGGAGTGGGCTGAGCGCACGGCTGCCAGGAGAGCCATGCTGGACAGCGCGTGATTGAGCGCGTGCGCCGGGACTGGCATGCCGTGCCGAACAGAAAATCCATGACACGTTATAAGCGGCTGTGGGATCCCATGTCCTGTGGGTGTCTTATTGTGGACGGGACCAGTGAGGGGGCCATTCTGCATGGCATGTAACGGCTGCGCGCCATCATCGAAACTCGACTTTGACTTCAGCATGGCCTTCCAACCCATCTATGATGCGGTTGAGCATCGCGTGTGGGGATATGAGGCGCTCGTCAGAGGCGTATCGGGCGAGGGCGCCTTCGACGTCCTGTCCAGGGTTTCCGCAGAGCAGAAGTACCGCTTCGACCAGGACTGCCGGGTCAAGGCAATCGAACTGGCATCGCGGCTGTTTCCTGCTGGCGAAAATCTGAAGCTGTCCATCAACTTCATGCCGAATGCGGTCTACGAACCCGCCGCTTGCCTCCGGGCGACCCTCCTGGCGGCAGAGCGATACAGCTTCCCGACGTCGTCAATCATGTTCGAGTTCACGGAGAACGAGGAGGTTGTGGACACCGCTCACCTCACCAACATCGTCACCGAATACCGCAAGCACGGCTTCACCACCGCCATCGATGACTTCGGTGCCGGACACGCCGGGTTGGGGCTACTGGTCGAGTTTCAGCCTGACCTCATCAAGATAGACATGAAGCTCGTCCGGGGCATCGACAGCAGTCCGTCCCGCCAAGCCGTGGTGACCGGCATTCTGGCAATGGCTCGGGCGCTCGGCATGACGGTTCTTGCAGAAGGCGTCGAGACGGAGGCGGAGTTCAGGCACCTGGCGGCCGGGGGCATCCGCTTGTTCCAGGGCTACTGGTTTGCGAAGCCCCTATTCGAGCAGCTTCCGCGAGTGCAGGTTGTCCCCGCCTGAACATCCGCTACCGTGAGCCCGGCGGCCGGAATCCGGCGGAGACAGCCGCCGCAGTTGCGGCCCGCCATCATCTGCCGCACCCGGTCCCGTATCACTTCGGGACGCTGCGGGACCTTCAGTGCGTGGAGCCTCCAGGCATCGAAAATTGTCAGCCCAAATTAGCCGAACTTCAGGCTAGAATAGGAGAATGAAAACGGTGCCGCTGAGTGAAGCAAAAGACAAACTCTCGTCTTTGGTCGATGAAGCGGACAGGACGCACGAGATCATCCAAATCACTAGGCACGGGCATCCGTCGGCCGTCCTGATGTCCGCTGACGATCTGGAATCTCTGCAGGAAACCATCTTCTGGCTCTCGCAGCCGGGCATAAGAGAAGATCTGGAGCAGGCCAGACGGGACATCGCGGAAAGCAACACAGTCAGCGGCGACGAACTGCGCCGTGAGTTAGGGCTGCCACCCGGTGAGTGAGGCACCATCGAACGGTCCCGGCCGATGGAAAATCGAAGTCACCAGTCCCGCATTGAAGGGGTTTCGTCAGCTGCCGGAAAAGGCTGCCGCCGCAATCGTCGAATTCGTCACCCGAGTCCTGGCCGATAATCCTCACAGGCTGAGCAAACCCCTCACGAATGAACTCCTAGGTATGCGTACCTCACGCCGTGGTGACTACCGTGTGCTGATCACCCTCGATGTCGAAGAGCACATCTTGTACGTTCATCGCATCGAACATCGGTCCAGCGTTTACAAGCCCCGGTGAATCGGCCTGAAGTTGACAACGCGCCGGGCTGCACCATCTAATTTGGTTGAGTCGATGAAGGCCCAGAAAGCCGCTTCAGCAGGTCCGCCGCCGCGCTCACGGCGATGACCGCCGGTGCTTTCCCAGTGACATCCGGCAGCCCGATCGGGCACTGAATCCGCCCGATCTCCTGCTCGCCATACCCCTCCGCCGCCAGCTTCTGCCGGAACCGCGACCACTTCGCCTTCGAGCCGATCAGCCCGACGCTCCCAAGATCCCCCCGCCGCAACGCGGCATCGCACAGCAGAAAATCCTCGGAGTGATCGTGGCTCATGATGAACACGTGCGCACCGGCCGGCAACTCACCCAGGAACGAGTCCGGCACCGGCGTATGCACCGGGTGCACGGTCGCCACACCAGAAGTCACATCCGCAAGTCGCTCGGGCAGCAACTGCTCGGCGCGGCTGTCCACCAGGTACAGGTTCATCGGCAGCCGCGAGAGCACCCTCCCGAGCTCATACCCCACATGCCCGACGCCGAACACCGCCACCGTGGGCAACGACAGGAACGGCTCCAGCAGCACCCGAACCTTCCCGCCGCAGCACTGCCTCCCGTGCTGCGTCACCGCGTGCTCGCTGAGCGAAAACTCGACGTTCTCGGCAGTTGAAACGCCGCCCGCCATCATCTCCCGCGCCCGATCGATCACGGTCGCCTCAAGGTTCCCACCGCCGATGGTCCCCCAACTCGACGACGACCCCACTAGCATCTTCGCCCCGGCTTCCCGGGGCGAATGCCCACGCACTTCGGACACGGTCGCCAGCACACCTGGCTGTCCCGTTGACCTCAGGCGTTGCAAAGCCTCCAGCCAGTCCATGTCACTGCGCTGAACTCGTGGACGTGACAAGGTCACCGGAACCCGAGGAAGAAGAGGACGACGACGGCGCGGACACCCGCTCGATCGCCCAGAACACCGCTTCCGGGGTGGCCGGGCTTGCGAGCTCCACTTCGACATCACCGGGCCCGAAGGCGGCGACCGCCTCCCGAAGAGCCTCCCGCACGCTGAATGCCAACATCAGCGGCGGTTCACCGACGGCCTTCGAGCCATAGACCACACCGCTCTCGGTCGCCCGCTCGAACAGGTGCACGTTGAACTCCTCGGGCATCTCGGAGAAACTCGGCAACTTGTAGGTGCTGGCGGACTGCGTGGTGATCCGGCCGCGGTTGGCGCCGTCGGATGCATCCCAGCGCAGATCCTCGAGCGTCAGCCAGCCCGCGCCCTGCACAAAACCGCCCTCAATCTGCCCAACGTCGATCATCGGAGAGAGGCTGTCGCCGACGTCGTGCACTATGTCTGTGCGCAACTGGCGGTAAGCACCCGTGAAGCGATCCACTTCCACCTCGGCGAGCGCCGCGCCGTAACTGAAGTACTTGAACGGTTCGCCCTGCATGCGGGCGCTGTCCCAGTGCAGTCCTTCCGTCCGGTAATACCCGGCCGCCCACAGGGAAACTCGCTGGAAGTACGCGTCACGTGCCAACTCCGCGAAGGTCATCGCCGAATCATGGAAGCCGATGCCGGTGACCTTTCCGTCATCGAACCGGACATCGTCGGGGTGGATGTTCAGCTTCCGCGCGGCCACTTCCGCCAGCCGTTCGCTGATCTGCTCGCACGCATTCTTGATCGCACCGCCGTTGAGGTCCGCTCCGGAGCTGGCCGCCGTCGCCGACGTATTGGGCACCTTGTCCGTCCGCGTTGGCGCGAGCCGGACGGAGGACAGCGGCACCCCCAGCGCAGTCGCCGCAACCTGCCGCATCTTGGTATGCAGGCCCTGGCCCATCTCCGTGCCGCCGTGGTTGATGAGCACCGACCCGTCCTTATACACGTGCACCAGCGCGCCGGCCTGGTTGAACGCGGTCAGGTTAAAGGAGATGCCGAACTTCACCGGGGTCAAGCCTAGCGCCCGCTTCACATTCGGGTGCGAGGCGTTGAACTTCGCGATCTCCTCGCGGCGCCGGGCAACGTCCGCACGGTCCGAGAGTGACTGCCAGATCGCCTGAAGGCGTTCGGCGTGCCGCACCGGCTGCCCGTACGGCGTGCTCTGCCCGGGCTCATAGAAATTACGATGACGAAGCTCACTCGGATCCAGCCCCAGCAACGGCGCGCACCGGCCAAGTAGATCCTCGATCACGAGCATCCCCTGCGGACCGCCGAAGCCTCGGAACGCCGTCTGCGACGTCTTATTGGTTTTCGCGATCCGGCCGTTCACCTCGATGTTCGGGATGTAGTAGGCATTGTCGATGTGGCACAACGCCCGCTGCAGCACAGGTTCGGAGAGGTCGAGGCTCCAACCGCCGTCGCTCGTGAGGGTGGCTTTCAGCGCCTGGAGGCGACCGTCGTCGTCGAACCCTGCCTCCCACGTGGCGTGGAAGGGGTGGCGCTTGCCGGACATGGTGATGTCCTGGGTGCGGTTCAGCCGCAGCCGGACGGGCCTGCCGGTAAGCGTGGCGCCGAGCGCCGCGATGGCCGCGAAGCCGTGCGGCTGCATCTCCTTGCCGCCGAATCCGCCGCCCATGCGGAGGCACTGCACTGTGACGTCGTGACTGGATAGGTTCAGCACGTGCGCCACGATTTCCTGCGTCTCGGAGGGGTGCTGGGTGCTGCACTGGATGAACACCTGCCCGGACTCGTCGATGTAGGCGAACGATGCGTGCGTTTCCAGGTAGAAGTGCTCCTGCCCGCTGAACTGGAACTCGCCACTGAACCGGTGCGCTGCATCCTCGAGCGCCTTGTCCGGCTCGCCGCGAGCAACCGTCGGGCGGTTCCCCTGGAAGCTCTCGGCCGCGATGGCTTCCTCAACAGTGATCAACGACGGCAACGGCTCGTAATCGACCTCCACCGCCTCCGCGCCGAGGCGCGCGGCTTCTAGCGACTCCCCCAGCACCCAGCACACGGCGTGGCCGTAGAACATCACTTCGCTGGGGAAGAGCGGTTCGTCATGCTTGATCCCGGCGTCGTTCACGCCTGGAACGTCCGTCGCCGTTAGTACCCTGACGACGCCCGGAACCTCCAGCGCGGGCTCGGTGCGCAGGCCAGCTATGCGGGCGTGAGCATGCGCCGACTGAACCGGCCAGGCATGCAGCGCGTTCGAGCTGCGGACAACCAGGTCATCCGTATACAGAGCCGTACCGGTGACGTGGGCTGCGGCGCTTTCGTGGGATACGGGGACACCGACCACGGGGTTTACTGGGCGATCCGACAGCGACTTCACTTGGCCACCTCCAGATCTTCAGCGTTCTCAGCATGGAATCTCAGCAGCGCCTGTCTCAGCATCGCCGAGCGGTACAGCGAGCTGGCCCGCATGTCATCGATCGGCGTTCCTTCACCCGCCATGACGACGGCGGCGGCGGCCACCGTGTCCGACGTCCAGGGTTGACCGACGAGCGCCTCTTCCGTCGCGAGAGCGCGGATTGGCGTCGCTGCCACACCGCCGAGTCCGATGCGCACGGAGGTTACGACGCCGCCGCTGAGTTGCAGTGCGATGGCCACGGACACACTTGAGATGTCGTCGAAGCGCCGCTTCGCGATCTTGTAAAACGCGGTGCTTTCGGCGAGCGGCAACGGGATGCGAATAGCGCGGAGCATTTCGTGCGGCTGACGAACACTCTGGCGGTAGCCGGTGTAGTACTCGGACAACGGAACTTCGCGCTCTCCGTCTGTGGAGGAGAGGACAATTCTTGCGTCGAGCGCCAGGAAAACCGGCGCGGAGTCGCCGATGGGCGAACCCGTGGAGAGGTTCCCACCGAAGGTCGCGGCGTTACGGATCAGCCGGGAGGCGAACTGCGGGAAAAGGTAACCCAACAGCGGGACGCGGCCGTCGAGTGCCCGCTCGACTTCAGAGAGTGTCAGCGCGGCGCCGATCTCGATGGAATCGGCGTCGAACGTCAGCGCCCGGAGTTCCTCCAGCCGATCAATCGCGAGGACCAGCGGCGGGCGGGAATGCCGCAGATTAACCTCAACGCCGAGGTCGGTCGCTCCCGCAACCAGCTTCACGTCCGAGTTCTCGCGCAATGTCTGGTGGACCTCATCGAGCGACTGCGGACGGATAAACTCCGATTCACCGCTGACACGGGTGTGCTGCGGCGCGGGGGCGGGCCGGTTCTGCCGTTCGAGCAGCGGATCCGAGCCCGAAGGTGTTTCGAGCGCGTAAGCAGCGTCGCGGATCGGCCGGTAGCCGGTGCAGCGGCACAGGTTCCCGCTGAGCGCATGGAGGTCAAACCCGTTGGGGCCGCATTCGTGGTCAGTTGCGTGCTCTTCACCGACGACGGCGGTTCCCGTTTCCTTGTCTTCCTGCGCGGGCGAGCGCTCCGGTCGGTAATATTCAGCAGCCATCGAGCAGACAAATCCCGGGGTGCAGTAGCCACACTGCGAGCCGCCGCGCTCCGCCATCTCGCGCTGCACGGGGTGGAGGTCCTCCGGCGTGCACGCATCAGAGACGTTCCCGAGACCCTCAGCGGTGACGATTTCCTGGCCGTCGAAGGCCACTGCCGGCGGGAGACACGCATTGACCGAGGTCCATCGGCTGCGATCGGATCCGTCCGGGCGGGCTACGAGGACGGCGCAGGCACCGCATTCCCCTTCAGCGCAGCCTTCCTTCGAGCCCGTAAGCCCTTCATCCCGCAACCAGTCGAGTAATCGAATGTGGGGGTTTGTTCCGCTGCAGTCCCGGACTTTGCCATTGACGGTTACCTTGATTCCGTCCATCATTCACGCTCCCGTACTAACCGGACCGACGCGCCAACCGAACTGCCTGAAGCGTGTCAAACTGTTCGTTACGTAGTTTCGGTGTGACCTAGCGTACACCCACCGAGCGGAACTTCGTTTCCACCATGCGATAGAAAGGAGCAAAGTTTTGAGCACAACAAGTCCTGCTGCCGAGGAAGAGCGGCGACTTCGGTTGTTGAAGTTCAGGGAGGCAGTGGATGCGGCATCGAGCGCTAGTGCCGCTGGCCATCGATACGAGACTGCCCTCTGGGAGCGTACAGAACTGGCTGACGTAGAGAAGTCACTGAACTAGACGGACCCAGTCGTACAGGAGTTGCGTGAAGACTCAACCAACCGGTAGTCTGTGAATCGCGTCACCTGTCAGTGACGCACGCTTTCGATCCGCGGCGGGAGAGTCCTGCCGGTACGTTCAGCAGGCGCCGTAGGAGCAAATCCTCCCCAGGAATCTCTCAGGCCCACGTACCGCCGCGGCGAGGCAACTCTGGAAAGCAGTCCGGGAAACCGGGCTCACCGACGGTGCAAGTGGATCCTGAGAACATCAGGAAAAACGGAAACTCTCAGGTCCAATACAGAGCGGGGAGGAACCCAAGTCATCGTGGTGTTTTGCGCCACCTGAGTTATGGAGTTCCTCATATGACAGTCCAGTCATTCGTCCCCACGTTCGCAGACCGCCACATCGGTGCGCGCCGCCAGGACCACATCGACACGATGCTCAAGGCTGTTGGCTATGACACCGTCGACGGCCTCGTTGACAGTGCGGTTCCCGACTCCATTCGTCAGGAAAGCCCGCTCGGGCTGGACAACGCGCTCAGCGAAGTCCAGGTGCTGGCCGAGCTGCGAAGGCTTGCCGGCAGGAACAAGACCGCCGTCCAGATGATCGGTCAGGGCTACTACGACACCGTCACGCCGGCAGTGATCCGCCGCAATATCCTCGAGGCGCCCGCCTGGTACACGGCCTACACGCCCTACCAGCCCGAAATCTCGCAGGGCCGGCTCGAGGCGCTGCTCAACTTCCAGACCATGGTGCAGGATCTCACTGCCCTACCGGTGGCCAACGCTTCCCTTCTCGATGAAGCCACCGCGGTGGCCGAAGCCGTGCTGCTCATGCGCCGGGCCAACAAGAACAAGGCCGTCAAGGACGGCAAAACGGTTCTCGACGCGGGCTGCCTCCCCCAGACCATTGCCATCGTCCTCGGCCGCGCAGAGGCGCTCGGATTCGAGGTTGAGGTCGCTGACCTCTCGCAGGGACTCCCGGAAGGCGACATCAACGGCGTCGTCCTCCAGCAGCCGGGCGTCTCCGGCCGTGTCTGGGACCAGACCTCCGTCATCGCAGAAGCGAAGGAGCGCGGTGCGCTGGTCACGGTCGCCGCTGACCTCCTCGCACTGACGCTCATCACCCCTCCGGGTGAGCAGGGAGCGGATGTCGCCGTCGGTTCCACCCAGCGCCTCGGTGTTCCGCTGTTCTTCGGCGGACCGCACGCCGCGTACATGGCCGTGCGCGACGGCATGGAACGCACCCTCCCAGGCCGCATCGTCGGCGTCTCGAAGGACAACGCCGGTGCTACCGCCTACCGCCTGGCCCTCCAGACCCGCGAGCAGCACATCCGCCGCGAAAAGGCCACGTCGAACATCTGCACCGCGCAGGCACTGCTGGCCATCGTGTCTTCCTTCTACGCCGTCTACCACGGCCCGGACGGACTGAAAGCCATTGCGCAGAACGTCCACAGCAACACCCGTGCGCTCGCCACCACCCTGAAGGCCGCCGGCTGGGAACTGACGAGCGACTCCTTCTTCGACACCCTCACCGTCCGCGTACCGCGCGACGCCGCCAAGGTAGTCTCCGCTGCCGAATCCCGCGGCATCAACCTGCGCCTCGTCAACGCCGACACCGTCGGCATCTCGGTCGATGAAACGACGACGCCGGAAATCCTCTCCGCCGTGTCCGCCGCCTTCGGTGCCGGTCAGGTAAGGGAAGCCGCGGGCTTCGAGCTGCCCGCCGCCGCGGTGCGCACCTCGGAATACCTTCAGCACCCGGTCTTCAACACGCACCGCTCGGAGACCCAGCTGCTGCGCTACATCCGCAGGCTTTCGGACCGCGACCTCGCGCTGGACCGAACCATGATCCCGCTGGGCTCCTGCACGATGAAGTTGAACGCCACCGCTGAAATGGAGGCCATCTCCTGGCCGGAGTTCGCTTCCATCCACCCCTTTGCCCCGGATTCCCAGACCGAAGGCTGGCGCGAGCTGATCGACGGACTCGAAGCCGACCTCGCTGAGATCACCGGGTACGATCAGGTCTCGATCCAGCCCAACGCCGGTTCACAGGGTGAGCTCGCCGGGTTGCTTGCTATTCGCGGTTACCACGCTTCCCGCGGCGAGGGCCAGCGCAACGTCTGCCTGATTCCTGCGTCCGCGCACGGCACGAACGCTGCTTCCGCCGTTCTCGCGGGTATGAAGGTCGTTGTGGTGGCCACGGCTTCGGACGGCACCATCGACCACGGGGACCTCCGGGCGAAGATCGAAGCCCACCGGGATGCACTCTCCGCGATCATGATCACCTATCCGTCCACCCACGGCGTGTACGACGCCGACGTCCGCGAAGTTTGCGATGCGGTGCACGAGGCCGGTGGACAGGTCTACGTCGACGGCGCAAACCTGAACGCGCTCGTCGGCCTCGCCCAGCCAGGCAAGTTCGGCGGCGACGTCTCCCACCTGAACCTGCACAAGACCTTCTGCATCCCGCACGGCGGCGGCGGTCCCGGTGTGGGCCCGGTGGCTGCAAAGGCGCACCTTGCGCCGTTCATGCCGGGCGACGCGAACAAGTCTGCGCATGAAGCCGGACACGGCGTTGCGATTTCCGCATCCCGCTTCGGTTCCGCGGGCGTCCTGCCGATCTCCTGGGCGTACGTGAAGCTGATGGGCGGCCAGGGCCTCACCGAAGCCACCAAGTCCGCCCTCCTGGCAGCGAACTACATTGCCGCCCGGTTGAACGAGCACTTCCCGGTCCTCTACACCGGCGAAAGCGGACTCGTTGCGCACGAGTGCATCCTGGACCTGCGCGAACTCACAGACCGCACGGGAGTCACGGCCGAGGACGTTGCCAAGCGCCTCATCGACTTCGGGTTCCACGCCCCCACGCTGTCCTTCCCCGTGGCGGGAACGCTCATGGTGGAACCGACCGAGTCAGAGGACCTCGCGGAAATCGACCGCTTCATCGAAGCAATGGTGACCATCCGCAAGGAAATGGAGCAGGTCGCCAGCGGCGATTTCACTATCGGGGAATCGCCCCTGCGCAATGCACCGCACACCGCTGCCGCCGTCGTCACCTCCGAGTGGGAGCGCCGGTACCCGCGCGAGCAGGGCGCTTTCCCCGTGCACTCACCCCGACAGGACAAGTACTTCCCGCCGGTCGGCCGCATCGACGGCGCCGCTGGAGACCGTAACCTGGTCTGCTCCTGCCCTCCCCTCACCGCTTTCGAAGACTAAGGATTCCGCGATGACTGAGAAGTACACAGCACTCTACGACCAGCACAAGCTGGCCGGCGCCTCATTCACCGACTTCGGCGGCTGGCAGATGCCCCTGAAGTACAGCTCCGAACTCGCCGAGCACCACGCAGTGCGCAAAGCGGCCGGGCTGTTTGACCTCTCCCACATGGGAGAAGTCTGGGTCACCGGCCCGGACGCCGCGGCCTTCCTTGACTACGCACTGGCCGGGAAGCTCTCAGCAGTGGCAGTCGGAAAAGCCAAGTACTCGCTGATCTGCCAGGAAGACGGCGGCATCATCGACGACCTGATTTCCTACCGCCGCGGGGAGGAGAAGTACCTGGTGGTGCCGAACGCCGGCAACGCGCCCGTGGTCGCCTCGGAATTGCTTGAAAGGGCCGCCAACTTCGATGTGACCATCGACGACGTCTCTGCCCAGACGTCACTGATCGCTGTCCAGGGACCCAAAGCCGAGGAAATCCTGCTCACGCTGGTGCCCGCCGAACAGCATTCACTCGTCACCGACCTCAAGTACTACGCGGCGGTCGAGGTTGAGATTCAGGGTGAGCAGTTGCTCCTTGCCCGCACCGGGTACACCGGCGAGGACGGCTTCGAGATCTACGTGCCGAACGAGGGTGCCCCGGGTCTGTGGGAAGCATTGCTGGAGACCGGGACCGGGCATGGCCTCATCCCCGCCGGCCTCGCGTCCCGCGACTCCCTGCGCCTTGAGGCAGGCATGCCGCTGTACGGAAACGAGCTCTCCCGCGAGGGCAACCCCTACGCCGCAGGTCTTGGCCCGGTCGTCTCGCTGGCCAAGGAATCCGACTTCATCGGCAAGACCGCGCTGGCTGACCTCAAGGCAGCCGGCGCCGGCTCCACCACCGGACGCAAGCTCGTAGGCCTCAAGGGCCTCGGACGCCGCGCAGGCCGCAGCCACTATCCCGTGCTGAAAGACGGCAACGTGGTGGGCGAAGTGACCTCCGGCCAGCCCTCCCCCACCCTGGGTTACCCGATCGCCATGGCCTACGTCGACGTCGAGCACGCTGAACCGGGCACGGCGCTGGATATCGACCTCCGCGGCAAGCCCGAGCCGTTCGAAGTGGTCGCGCTGCCGTTCTACAAGCGTTCGAAGTAGTCCTGCGGCACCTCCGCCAGAGTCGGCATTTTCACGCGTGCTGCTTCGCTTAACCCACGCTTTCGAAAATGCCGGCCCTGCCGGAGCCACCCAACCCACAGATTTCTCGTTGTAAAGGAAAAACACATGAGCAAGGTTATTGCCGACCTGAAATACTCCGCCGAGCACGAGTGGATTGCCGGCGACGGCTCCGGACCCGTCTCGATCGGCATCACCGCCGTGGCCACTGACGCCCTCGGCGACATCGTGTACGTGGACCTTCCCGAGGTCGGGGACACCGTCACTGCCGGTGAGACGTGCGGCGAGGTGGAATCCACCAAGTCCGTCTCAGACCTCTACGCGCCGGTCTCCGGCGAGGTCACCGAAACCAATGCCGACGTCGTCGACAATCCGGAACTGATCAACAGCGATCCGTACGGCAACGGCTGGCTGTTCAAGGTGGCCGTCACCGAAGAAGGCCCGCTGATGTCAGCTGAAGAGTACGCAGCAGCCAATGGCGGCGAGCTGTGAGCCCGGCAGGCACGAGCGGGGCCACGGTCGCTTTCGAGCAGGTTGTCTCACCGTCGCTCAACGCACAGCTGTCCGATCTGGACCCGGAGATCGCCGCCAAGATCGACGACGAACTGAACCGCCAGCGCACCGGTCTGGAAATGATCGCGTCTGAGAACCACACCGCGGCTGCCGTGATGCAGGCACAGGGTTCCGTCCTGACCAACAAGTACGCCGAGGGCTATCCCGGCAAGCGGTACTACGGCGGCTGCGAACATGTGGACGTCATCGAGCAGCTGGCGATCGACCGCCTGAAGGCCCTGTTCGGCGCCGAGTACGCCAACGTGCAGCCGCACTCCGGCGCCCAGGCAAACGCCTCGGTGATGCACGCGCTGATCAAGCCCGGCGACACCATCATGGGCCTGAACCTGGCCCACGGCGGGCACCTGACGCACGGCATGCGCATCAACTTCTCCGGCAAGCTGTACAACGTCATTCCGTACCAGGTCCGCGAGGATGACCACCGGATCGACATGGCGGAAGTGGAGCGGCTCGCACAGGAACACAAGCCGCAGCTCATCGTTGCCGGCTGGTCCGCGTACGCCCGCCAGCTGGACTTCGCCGAGTTCCGGCGGATTGCCGACTCGGTGGGCGCCTACCTGATGGTGGACATGGCGCACTTCGCCGGCCTCGTCGCCGCCGGGCTGCACCCGTCCCCCGTACCGCACGCGCACGTCACCACCTCCACCACGCACAAGACCCTCGCCGGTCCGCGCGGCGGCATCATCCTGAGCAACGACGCCGACATCGCCAAGAAGATCAACTCCGCGGTGTTCCCGGGCCAGCAGGGCGGACCTTTGGAGCATGTCATCGCGGGCAAGGCAGTTGCCTTCAAGATCGCAGCCTCGCCGGAGTTCAAGGAACGCCAGGAGCGCGTCCTTGCGGGCGCCCGGATCCTGGCCGTACGCCTGGTCCAGCCCGACGTCACTGCGAAGGGCATCAGCGTCATCTCCGGCGGAACCGATGTGCACCTCGTCCTGGTGGACCTGCGCAACTGCGAGCTCAATGGCCAGCAGGCCGAGGACCGCCTGGCGGAAATTGACATCACCGTGAACCGCAACGCGGTGCCTTTTGATCCCCGTCCCCCGATGGTGACCTCCGGTCTGCGCATCGGCACGCCTGCACTGGCTACCCGCGGCTTCGGCGCAGAAGCCTTCGCGGAGGTCGCGGACATCATTGCCGAGGCCTTGATTGCCGACGCCGGCGCTGATCTCTCCGGCCTGCGCTCCCGTGTGGAAGCACTCGCCGCCGCGCACCCCCTCTACCCCGACGTTGCCGACCTCGCCTGACCTCTGAACTTTTGTCCAGGTAACGAGAGTTCGGAGACGTTTAGGTCTCCATATCTGGACAAAAGTTCTGACCTTCCAAGCAGTAAGGAATGACCAATGGCTGTTGGAGTCTTTGACCTCTTTTCCATCGGGATCGGGCCCTCAAGCTCGCACACCGTCGGCCCCATGAGGGCTGCCGCCGTCTTCGCGGAGGAGCTCAAGGCCTCCGGCAGACTGGCGGAAGTGGCGTCACTGCGGGTGGACCTCTACGGGTCCCTCGCAGCGACGGGCCGCGGACACGGCACCATGACCGCCGTCCTCCTCGGGCTCGAAGGCTTCCACCCCGAGCTGATCCTGCCGGACGAAGTGGAGGAACGGCTGGCTGCCATCGCCGACACCGGCATGCTGCAGTTGGCCGGTGGCACTTCCCTGCCCTACGGCGTCGAAGACATGGTCCTGCGTCCGCTGACCGTACTGCCCCGCCACACCAACGGCATGACCTTCCAAGTGAAAAACGACGACGGCGAGGTACTCCACGAGGCAACGTTCTTTTCGGTGGGCGGCGGCTTCATCGTGCGGGAAGGCGAGGAAGATGCCGCTGCGGAACAGCTCGAGGAGTCGAAGGAACAACTGCCCTACCCCTTCCGCACTGCGGCAGAACTGCTGGAGCACTGCCGCAACACCGGCCTGGGGATCAGCGACATCATGCTCCTCAACGAGAAGACAACGCACTCCGAGGAGGAAATCCGCGACGGCCTGCTGCACATCTGGCAGGTGATGGAGGAGTGCAAGAACTCCGCGATCAAGCGAGAAGGCTTGCTTCCCGGCGGTCTGAAGGTCCGCCGTCGTGCTCCGGATTGGCATGAGCGGCTGCTCAAGGAGGACAAGGACCGGGATCCGAAGTACTGGCAAGAGTGGGTCAACCTCGTTGCCCTCGCCGTCAACGAGGAGAACGCGTCAGGCGGCAGGGTGGTCACCGCGCCCACCAACGGAGCCGCCGGCATCATTCCCGCCGTGCTCTACTACGCGCTGCACTTCGCGCCCGGCATGGAGAACGCGACGCAGGAGGACCGGGACGACGTCGTTATCAAGTTCCTGCTGACAGCCGCCGCGATCGGCGTGCTGTACAAGGAGCAAGCTTCCATTTCCGGCGCGGAGGTGGGCTGCCAGGGCGAGGTCGGGTCGGCGTCGTCCATGGCAGCGGCCGGCCTCGCCGAGGTGATGGGCGGCTCTCCTTCCCACGTTGAGAACGCGGCGGAAATCGCCATGGAACACAACCTCGGCCTGACGTGCGATCCCATCGGAGGACTGGTTCAGGTGCCGTGCATCGAGCGCAACGCGATTGCTGCCGCGAAGGCAATCAATGCTGCCAAGATGGCTCTTTGGGGAGATGGCTCGCACCGGGTATCTCTGGATGAAGT
Organism: Arthrobacter sp. KKT183; assembly: GCF_055657625.1. Taxonomy (NCBI): domain Bacteria; kingdom Bacillati; phylum Actinomycetota; class Actinomycetes; order Micrococcales; family Micrococcaceae; genus Arthrobacter; species Arthrobacter sp. KKT183. The sequence continues at coordinate 3,388,824 of NZ_CM145770.1, forward strand.
CATCGTGACCATGCGGGAAACCGGCAAGGACATGAGCTCCAAATACAAGGAAACGGCACTCGGCGGCCTTGCCGTGAACGTCGTCGAATGCTGAATCGGAAGTCGAAGGAAGAGAACCCATGACTCTGGCACCAGAAGGCCGCAAGCTGCTCCGCGTAGAACAGCGCAACTCTGCAGTACCGGTGGAACGCAAGCCGGACTGGATCAAGGCAAAAGTCCAGATGGGTCCGGAGTACGTCCAGCTCAAGAACCTCGTGAAGAAGGAAGGCCTCCACACCGTGTGCGAGGAGGCCGGCTGCCCCAACATCTTCGAGTGCTGGGAGGACAAGGAAGCGACGTTCCTCATCGGCGGTTCCGAGTGCACCCGGCGCTGCGACTTCTGCCAGATCGACACGGGCAAGCCCTCCCCGGTGGACCGGTTCGAGCCCACCAAGGTGGCTCGCTCGGTCAAGGCCATGCAGCTGCGCTACGCCACTGTGACCGGCGTGGCCCGTGACGACCTCGAGGATGAGGGCGTGTGGCTCTACGCGGAGACCGTCCGCAAGATCCACGAACTCAACCCGGGCACCGGCGTCGAGCTCCTGATTCCGGACTTCTCCGGCAAGCCGGAAAACATCCAGGCGATCTGCGATTCCAAGCCCGAGGTCTTTGCCCACAACGTCGAGACCGTGCCGCGCATCTTCAAGCGGATCCGGCCGGCGTTCCGTTATGAGCGCTCTCTCGACGTGCTCACGCAGGGTCGGGATCTCGGCATGGTCACCAAATCCAACCTCATTCTGGGCATGGGCGAAACCCGGGAGGAAATTTCGCAGGCGCTCTCCGACCTGCACCAGGCCGGCTGCGACCTGATCACCATCACGCAGTACCTGCGTCCGAGCGAACGCCACCTGCCGGTGGACCGCTGGGTCAAGCCCCAGGAGTTCGTCGACATCCAGCAGGAAGCGGACGAGATCGGCTTCCTCGGGGTCATGAGCGGGCCGTTGGTGCGCTCTTCGTACCGCGCCGGCCGGCTCTGGGCCACCGCGATGCGCAAGAAGGGGTGGGAGATCCCCGCCGAACTCGCGCACATTGAAAGCTCCGGCAGTACCCGCCAGGAAGCCAGCACCCTGCTGGCTGCACACGGCTGAGTTCCAGCCGGATCCTGATGCACTGAGAGGACCAATGATGTTCCCCACCAGAATTGAAATAATCCCTTCCGAGGGAATTGTTGAGCGGGTTGCCGCTGCGGTGGCCCCGAGTACCCCGATCACCGTGACCTGTCTTCCGCATCACGGCGTTGGACGGACGGTTCGCACCGCGACGCAGCTGGCTGGTCTCGGGTACACGGCGATCCCGCACCTCGCCGCGCGAAGCGTTCAGAGCAGGGCGGAGCTCACCGGGATCCTGCGGAACTGCAGCGACGCCGGTATCGGGGAAGTGTTTGTCATCGGCGGGGACCGGAAACATCCTGCCGGCCCGTATGACTCGGCGCTGCCACTGCTGGAAGACATCGAGCAGTATTCAAGCGGCCTGATCCGGGCGGGAATCGCGGGTTATCCTGAGGGCCACCCCTTCCTCGATCCGGGGGCGGGCGTGGATGCCCTGCTGGCCAAGCAGCACCTTGCGTCCCACGTAGTCACGCAGATGTGCTTCTCAGCTCCGCGGATCCTTGACTATGTCGCACTGCTGCGCCGGGTAGGAGTGCAGCTGCCCGTCTGGGCCGGCGTGGCAGGAGCGGTTCCGCGAACCCGCCTGGTGTCGCTGGCGGCGCAGATCGGCGTCGGGAGCTCCCTGAAGTTCCTCAGCCGCAAAGGGCCGCTGGCCCGCAAGCTGCTGGTCGGTGACCATTATGCGCCGGAGAGCCTGATAGCCGAGCTGAAAAGCCAGTCCGCGAGGCTCGCCGGTATCCATCTCTACAGCTTCAACAGCCTTGACCCGACGCCCTCCGGCACTGACCATGGGTCAGACATCAAAGGAGCATCCCGTGCTAACTGAAACCCCGCCGTCCCAGGAAGAGCATGTCCTCACGGTCGATTGCGTCGAGTCCCCCGGCATCGTCCACGCCATTTCGGGATTCCTGTTCGAGCACGGCTGCGACATCCTCGACATCAAGCAGTACGGGGACAAAGCGCAGCGGCACTTCTTCATGCGCGTCCACTTCTCCTTCGGGTCCTCTGGATCCCAAACTGACGCAGTCGCCACGGACCCCTTCACCACGGAGGACCTGCGCCGCGATTTCGCGCCGGTGGCCGAACAGTGGCAGCTGAACTGGCAGCTTGAGCCGCAGGGCCGCAAACGCCGTGTCCTGGTCATGGTGTCAAAGATGGGCCACTGCCTCAATGACCTGCTCTACCGCACCCGCACGGGCGAGCTCCCGGTAGAGATTGTCGCCGTCGTCTCCAACCACCGTGACCAGGAAGGACTGGTCGAATGGCATGGAATTCCGTTCTTCCATGTGCCCGTCACAAGGGACACCAAGCCGGAGGCCGAGGCAAGGCTCCTGGACATCGTCGACCAGTTCGATGTCGAGCTGGTGGTCCTTGCCCGCTACATGCAGGTCCTCAGCGATGAGCTCTCCAACAGGATGGCGGGCAGGGTCATCAACATTCACCACTCCTTCCTGCCGAGTTTCAAGGGCGCCAAGCCGTACCACCAGGCCTACGAGCGGGGCGTAAAGACCGTCGGGGCCACCGCCCACTACGTCAATGCGGAACTGGACGAGGGCCCGATCATTTCCCAGCAGGTTATCGAGGTGGACCACACCTACGGGCCGGAGGACCTGGTTGCCGTGGGCCGCGACGCCGAATGCGCCGCGCTGCGCAATGCGGTGCGCTGGCACTGTGAGGGAAGGATCGTGCTGCTCGGCAACCGCACGGTCGTTCTGCGGTAGCAGCGCCACTGGTGAACAAGTACTTTCCAAATCGTTAAGTGCTTGCTACCGTGGTGCCATGGCACGTCATGGGGAAGAGCCGAAGAGCACTGAGGCCGCGGAGGCGCGGCGGATGCTGCACGCCGCCGACGCCGGGTCCACACGTCTGCGCGCCACTTCCACGCGTGCCGAAGGTTTCTGGACCGTCCTGTGGGGAATCCTTCTCGGGCTTGGTCTCTTCACAGTGCTCCAGCGATTTGCCTGGTGGGAAGGTGCGGCAGGAATAGCGCTCTTGATCGCGTTCTACGTAGTGGTAGGAATAGTGAACTGGAGGCGATCAGCCGCCCGGACCGTCAGACCAAAATACTTTTCGCAGATGTGGCGAGCCGCGGGGATCTGGGCAGGCGTGATGTTGGTGGCCTCACTTTTCCTGACGCATGAAAGCGACGGGCAGGTAAATCTGTGGTGGTCGATTCTCTTGGCGGTACTGTGCGCGGCGCCGACTATCGCCTGCGGCATCTGGTTGGTGGCACGCGGGCGATGAGCCTCTCAGAATCGCGGGCCAAACTCGACGATGTGGTTCACTCACCGCTTCGGTTCTCCATCCTCGCCGCGCTGGCAAGCGTCGACAGCGCAAACTACCAAACACTGAAGGAAGCGCTGGACGTCAGTTACCCCCTGTTGAGCAAGCATGCCTCCGTTCTCGAAGAAGCCGGCTATATCAGCGTGGAGAAGTCATTCGTCGGCAAGAGGGCGCAAACGGTCTTTCAGCTCACCCGCGAGGGTGAAGCCGCTTTCAGGAAGCACCTCAGCGCGCTGCAGGAAATCGCGAACGGGCTGACGTAGCTGCAGCATCAGTTGCGCCCACTGTGATCCACGTCCCATTCGGAATAGTTGCCGGGGCAACTGCGCTTTCACAGTGAAAGCTTCCGCGAAAGGACTCCCCCCATGCTGTTCTCCCCGATCACCGTAGGCGAACTGAAACTGCCCAACCGCTTGGTAATGGCTCCGCTCACCCGCTGCCGTTCCGGCCAGGACGGCATTCCGGGGCCTATCGTCGTCGAGCATTATCGCCAGCGCGCGTCGCTCGGCTTGATCGTCAGCGAGGGAACTTATCCGAGCCACGCCGGCCAAGGCTTCCCAGGTCAGCCAGGGCTCGTGACGGACGAGCAGATCGAAGGCTGGACCAAGGTCACTGATGCCGTCCATGCCGAGGGCGGTCGCATCTTTGCCCAGGTCATGCATGCCGGGCGGGTTACACACGAGGACACCAACGGAGGCCGCACGGTCGTTGGACCGAGCGCCATCGCGATCGACGGCATGACCCGCACCTACAAGGGAAAGCAGCCCTATCCGGTCCCCCACGCGCTTACGGAAGACGAGCTTCCCGGAGTTATTGAGGAGTTTGTTCAGGGCTCACTGAATGCGATCAGGGCAGGGTTCGACGGCGTTGAACTCCACGGCGCCAATGGTTACCTGTTGCACGAATTCCTGTCTCCCGCGGCAAACCAGCGCGAGGACCAGTACGGCGGCTCACCGGAGAACCGCGCGCGGTTCGTCGTTGAGGTGGTCAAAGCCGTCGCTAAGGCAGTCGGAGCCGAGAAGGTGGGCATCCGCGTTTCACCCGAGCACAATGTCCAGGGCGCAACAGAGCTGGACCGCGAGGATCTCCGCCGGACCTACTCCGCCCTGACCCAGGCCATCTCACCGCTGGGACTGGCGTACCTCAGCGTCCTTCATAACGAGCCTGCCGGTGAATTGGTCCGGGAACTGCGTGAGCAGTTTGACGGTCCATTCCTCCTGAACACCGGCTTCAGCGTCATGACTACCCGGGATGAGGCCATCTCACTGGTCGAGAATGACCTGGCTGACGCCGTCGTCGTCGGCCGTGCGGCCATTGCCAATCCGGATCTGGTGTACCGCTGGAAGGAGGGTCTGCCGGAGAATGAGCCGAACATGGCTACGTTTTACACCAGCGGCGCTGAAGGCTATACGGACTATCCCGTCTATCAGCCGGCATGATGCCGTAGGGGCTGCTGGCATGGAGGCCCCACTGCGCGATCACGACCTCGTCCTCGTCCTCGGGGAAACCTGAAGGTAAGCGGGTGTCTGTACTGGCGGCACGCATTCGATTCTCATATCGATCAGTAACATGTGGAAATGGCGATCGGAACCGAGCGGGCATCTGGAACGCTGACTTCGTGGAACGACGATCGCGGTTTCGGGTTCATCTCCCGAACGGACACTTCCCAGAAGACGTTCGTGCACATCTCAGCGTTCCCGCCTCGGGCGCGTCGACCTCAGCTTGGTGAGGCATTCACATTTGAGGTTGGGCTCTCCCGTGACGGAAAACGGCGCGCAACGCGCGTGCAGCCGGTTGTTCATCCGCCAGCGCTAACGTCGTCGATGAGGCGAACGCCCAGAGCGGGAATACGGCGCAGATCGGGCAGGCTGACTTATCTGCCAATCCTCGGCCTCGTCATCGCATACTTGCTTGTCAACGCCATATGGCCCATCCCGCTGCGGGTGCCAGCACTGTATCTGTTGGCAAGCTGCCTCTGCTTTCTCCTGTACGCGGCCGATAAGGCCGCCGCCGTCTCCGGGGGGTGGCGGACTTCGGAGAGGGCGCTGCTCCTGTTAGGTGTCGTCGGTGGGTGGCCGGGCGGTATCGTCGCGCAGCAGGCGCTTCGCCACAAGACGCGCAAGGCGAGTTTTCGCTTTGCTTTTTGGAACAGCGTTGTCGTGAATCTGCTCGCCTTCGCCCTGTTCACTACGCCGCTATTCACGGTGTTTGCTCGATGGGGCAGCGCAATATTCGGGTAGATCGTCTGCTGAGTAACATCGACGATATTGCACTTAGTCGCTGCCCCCACGCTGACCCCTGAACTCATGGAGAAGCTTCCGCCACGACACCACTACCGGATTACGTGACTGACGATCTGAGCGCTCGTGATCTGTCCAAAGCGCAGAGCCGAGACTTCGCCTTGCGCAACCTCCCAGCACCGGACATACAGAACTGACACAATTCGAGCGGCCAGGTACAAAATAACGCTCCAGAAATGCCCTTGCTGAAGTGATGAATGAGGCACCCTCATTTGTAATTTGGGAGTTTTCAGCGATCGTGCCTAGCTCAACTTCGCGGTGATTCCACGCGGGATCACCGACTCACAGATTTCCGCTGCATGCATTCAACCGACGCCGGCGGCCTTCTGAATTGGACTACATGAATGCACCTGATGTCTTGCAACCCTAGGGTTGCAACACACTAGAAGGAGACAACCCCACTCCCCCGCCACTACTACTCCCTCTATGTCTTGCTACCATGTATCCTAAGTAGGGGTATCCATTCGTGACTGAGAAGTAGGTTGCGAGACGATTATGGGACGAATCGACATAGAGGAGCCGCATGGGCAAGCTGATCGGGTACGCGCGGGTATCAACTCGCCTCCAGGGCACCGACCGGCAAGTCGCCGATCTACTCGCCGCCGGCGTCCGCCGCGATGACCTGTACATCGACCACGGCGTCAGCGGTGCTCATGCGCGGCGTCCCCAGTTCGACAAAGCCCTCGACGCACTGCATGAAGGTGACACCCTGGTCGTCGCCACCCTCGATCGTCTCGGTCGTTCCACTTCCAACATGCTCGCGCTGGCCGATGAACTTCGAGCTCAAAAGGTGAATCTGCGAGTATTGAACCTCGGCGGCGGGAACGTCGACACCGGCACACCGATGGGATCCATGGTCTTCACCGTCATGGCTGCCCTCGCGCAGATGGAGCTCGAGATCAAACGCGAACGCGTCAACGACTCCAACACCAAACGCCGCGCCTTCGGCTTAGACCTTGGCGGACGACGGCCGATCTTCAGCGACAGCCAGATCGCCAATGCCCGCCGGCTCATCGAACAAGGACAACCGGCCTCCCATGTCGCCCGCGACCTCGGCATGTCCAGAGCCACCCTGTACCGCCGCATCGCCAACATTGAGGCCCGACAGTGGATTGCTACCCACCCAGATTCCACGAACGTCTAGGTTCCAGTTGAGGCCTGGCGGAGCCGTGGCTGGATACGGCCAGCCACGGCAAACTGATCTTCGATATGTTCATCCACAAGCGTCTTGATGCAGCCCGACCTGAATCCGTTACGGCTTAGAGATGAGACTGAGGAAAGGCTTACGAGCAATGGACGCAGAGCCAGCAATGCCCGAAATAGAGGGGCACCGCGCATACGTCGGCACGACCTCTGACGGGGAAGCCGCTGTGGGTCGCATAGCTATCTGGGCCGCGAGCGTGGAACAGAACCTTGTGGACCTGTGCGCCCGATTGATCAACAGCGACTCCGAAGTTGGCCATGCCGTGACTGCAAACATGAGTGCGTCATCGGTGATCCAGCTTGTAAGGAAATTGGTCACTGACTCAAAGACAGTCAGCGAAAAGGACAAGGCGGAAGTCCTGGAAATGCTCGCGGAAGCGAGAGCAGCCCTAGAGCAACGCAACAAGATCCTGCATGCGAGCGTGGGAGAACTTATGTTTGAAGGCAAAACGCTCTTCTTTCAACGGCGAAAAAGGGGAACCGTGCCGGTTGGGCAGGGTCCGGTCTGGGAATCCACTTTGCATGGATTAGAAGAGCTTGATGAGATCGGCGCACGGCTTTTCAAGGTCTCGGAGGACCTTTGGGGGTACGTCCATTTGCCGCCTGATTAGCCCGGTTTGGGCCCAGCTTGTCGCTACAGGGGCCTGGCCCATCGATCAGCGGGGTGAGTGCCCGGTCGAACTGCGGCCGAGGCTCGAGCGCCGGACACACCGTGATCAATATGAAGTCATAGCGACGTACTTCTGCGGCAGGAGATCCACCTGCTGCTGCTTTGATACGCGTGCTAGCCCGATGAGTTTCGTCATGCCTGCCTTCTGGACGCACGAACGCATCGCGAACCTGCTGGTACTGCCCGGTGCGTATGGGTGTACCCCACAGCAACACTCTCTGTCAGGAGCCCGACGAGGACTGCTGAAGTAACGAGCAACGCGGGCACCGGCAGGGTAGCTCACCTAGATCAGCTCCTCATTCACCGTTCCATCGACACTGAGGCTGGTGTCCACATTTCTTACCACGTTTTTGATTCGCCATAGGGAGCATCTTGAACGTGGTGCTGAAGAGCTTCAACAATCGCTCCTCAACGCATTCAGGATCAGCTCCTGGCGTGGTGGACCAACCGACCAGGAGTTGATTAGCAGCATCCTCGATCTGCCAAATTGCCCGTCCTCCACGGTGGGTGGTGTTCTCGCCTGCCCCATAGCGACGGTACAAATCCAACCTGTCCCGTAGGGCTGTTCCTCCGGCGATACCGCCAGCCTTCCCGAAGTACAACACGGGAGTGGGTAGCTCCCACCTTTGCCTGAGCTTGATGAGCGGATATGCAGGGTTCCTTTCTCGATGCCAGAAGCCGGTACTGCTGTCGCTGAGTAAGAGCGCCGAAGGCTCGGGACGGAGCACCACGTAAACGCCCGTCGACCATAACGCCGAGCCATATCGTTCTAGATCCGTAAACGGGACAAAGCCCCTAAAGCCGGCAGAGCGCAGTCCAGCCAGTGTGAATTCCATCCTGCTCCTTCCCCAAACGCCCCCGTCGCTAGGTCTACTGCTTGGCGAAGAAGCGCATGAGCGGTGCAGATCCCGCCTAATGCCCAACAAGCCGTGCAAGCGCTTCGTACTTGCTTACCGACCCTACTGATTCCCCTCGACATGTGGCGATAGATCGAGGTGGCAAATTCGGTCCTTTTTGCACGGCATCAATTCGAACGGCAGCGAACGCGCAAGGGTCGCCACCGGCGAGCTTTGACTGGGCTGATGTAGGGTCGAGGCCAAGGGGAGGTCGAGGATGACGACTGCAAGTTTCAAGGCACTCGTACAGGCCGTGCTCGGTAAATCAGAATCAAACACTTGGGACACTGCCGTCCTCGAATGGAAAGTCGTTGACTTAGAGGAAGATCCCGCGGGCCAGGGCGAGTGCGTTTGCGGTCAACCGCACTTGGTCCAAATGTTCACCATTAGGAATCTGCGCAACGGCGAGTCGCTGTACCCGATCGGCAATGTTTGCGTCAGGAAGTTCGGCCGCCAGGACCTGGACCTAGAGGTGGATCTTTTCAGCAGCATGCATGCCCTCCGAAAAGCGATAAACGCAGGCGAAGCTGAGTTCACGTCCAAGTACTTCTCACGCACTCTGCTAGAGCATCTTCACTCCGCTGGAGCGTTCACTCCTGACGAGTGGAATCACTACGACGGCGAAGAGGACTACAGCTTCCTACTGGATATGTTCAACAAGCGGAACAAAGATGCCCTGACCGCGAAACAACATCGCAAGATCAGTGTCCTGTTGAACAAGAAAGTCTTCCCTTTCATTTTGGCGACCAGTCAACCCAATATCTAGAGGGGAAAGGAACAACCGACGGATTAGGCGGGCGGCCGACGTTCCAAAACTTACCATCGACGCACAGCCCAGCTAAGCGCTTCATTACGTATGGTGGTAAGCATGCAGTCAGCCGTCAACAATTCTTTCCACCCAAGTGCATCTTTGGAAGCGGCACTCGTTAACCTAGCGAGGGCCGGTGCGAAAGGTAACCCCAGCACTGTGCGCAAGGTGGCGAACCAGTTAATTCGAAGGGTTCCGGATGGCGTCGCGGATGTGGAGAACTTCCGTAGCGCTCTTCACGAGGCAATTAGCACACCCCGTGATACCCAACTCACTTTCTCAACAAGCTCGCTGCCCATGGAAACTGGCGGAGCTGGCCCACTGGTGGAGCTCGTTGAGACACCCGACGGAACGACTTTGATCTTACCCGAGGTAGTTCAAGCTGAACTTGACGAGATTGTGCTCGAAAGACGGCAGATCAATTTGCTCGCTTCCAAGGGTCTGGAGCCCTCCCGATCCGCCCTGTTTTCCGGAGCGCCCGGGGTCGGGAAGACCCTCGCCAGTCACTGGGTAGCAGGTCAAATAGGTCTCCCTTTGGTTAGCCTCGATCTTGCTGCCGTGCTCTCGAGCTATTTGGGAAGCTCGGGGAGGAACATCAGAGCCGTACTTGAATTCGCAAAAGCAACGCCCTGCGTACTGCTACTGGACGAGTTTGATGCCCTAGCTAAAGCTCGTGATGATGACAGCGACGTCGGTGAGCTAAAGCGGATCGTGAACGTCTTGCTAGTCGAACTGGACCGATGGGACAGCCGAAGCTTTTTGATAGCAGCTACCAACCATGTGCAGTTGCTCGACCCCGCGATTGGCCGCAGATTTGATCGCATTGTTGACTTCCCGCTGCCTGGATTGAGGGAACGAGAAGCTCTCATTAACACGGTCGCTAACGGCAATCTAGAGGCCCCGATCGCGCGGGCCGTTGCCGAGCTAACCGATGGAAGTTCACCCTCCGATCTAACCCGGCTTCTGGAGAGAGCCGGCCGGCGGAGCATCCTGCGCAGCACCTCCTTCGAACGCGTCTTGTTGACTGAACTTCTTTCCATGCCTCTCGGACATGGAAAGTCGAGGAACCTGATCTGGAAGAGATTGCATAGGGAGTTTGGGTTATCGCTGCGCGCAATTGCAGACTTAGCTGGGGTCAGTCACCCGACTGTCTCCAACGCGGTACGCCGCATAGAAACAACTCAGGGGGAATAGATGGCCGAGTTTGGAGATGCTCAGCGCCCGTTTCTGTACAAGGGTGAAGCCCTGCGTACTGAAGCGGAGAAGCCACCAACCGGTGGCGGCGACAAGTATGAGCCACAATCCGCCGTTGAAGCCCGAGAAGCCCTTCTACCGCAGATAAGGTCCCTGCGTCAGGAGGTGTCAACGCTCTCTTCCGAGATGAAAATACCGGGGCATACGTTCATCGAAGCTAAGCTTCTTCCCAACTACCTGGCAGCGTCCTCATTCCCCGGCCAACTACTCAACCAGCTGGGCGCGATGCCCGTCGGTTCCAGGGCCGAGGAAGGCCTCTATGTGACCGCTTCGGCTTCCAAACGTGCCATAACGCGCCGCCTTGTACTCTCGGTTCCCGACGGTTCTTTAGCTGACCTGGAAAGTCTTATCGAGACGCAAGGGCGAGGTCGCAGTGAACGCGCCGCCTTCGAAGAAATCCGGAAACTGGATGAACTATCGCTCCCTACACAAGCTGTCACGCGCGCCCTGCAGGAGGTGGAAAGTGACGGAGACGATGTCATTCTTTGGGAAACGGTACTGAATCCTATCGGGCTCCAAGGAGAGAGCCTCATAGCGGCGGACGACGCTGTCGTAGATCATTGGCGTGCAGCAGTGGAGGCTGAGGGTGGCAGCATCGAAGCAAGCTTCGTGCGACGCGTCGGTGGCCTAACCTTCGTACCAGTACGGGCTGCAAAAAGCGCGTTAGAGAACCTTGCAGCGTTTAACGTCTTGAGGATCGTCCGACCTATGCCGGCGATCCCACCCCGGCCCATATTCGGTACAAGAGCAGCGACAGCGTGGCATGGGCCGACCTCGGAGGCCACACGGGATGACTCCTTCAAAGTAGCCGTCTTCGACGGCGGCTTAGACGAGGCCGCAAACTCCAACCGTCACATGGTCGCCGAATCTATCGATCTAACAGGCGAAACAGCACACGATGGTTCACTCATGCATGGAACAGCAGTTACAGGCGCCGCACTCTACGGCCTCGTACGGCCCGGTGGCCAAGCGGTAGTCCCACCCCTACCACTCGATAGCTTCCGTGTGTTGCCACCACCCGCCATCCCCGGTGACATGCACGGCTACTGGGTTCTGGATCGAATCAAAGAAGTTGTGTCACGTGACGAACACAAAATAATCAACCTGAGCCTGGGCCCAACCCTGCCAGTGAAAGACGACTCAGAGCCCAACCGATGGACAAGCGAACTCGACACCCTGGCGTGGGAACGAGATGTCATGTTCATCGTCGCCGCCGGCAATGATGGACACCTCGATTCACATTCCGGCAGGAACAGGGTGCAAGTCCCGGCTGACATGGTGAACGGCTTCAGCGTCGGTGCCTGCGATGTTTCCGCCCCAGGCGCACCTTGGAAGCGCTCCTCATACTCCTCAGTCGGCCCCGGAAGATGGGGCGGGCGGGTTCAACCCCTAGGCGTTCAATTTGGTGGATCCGACGCAGAGAAATTTCCCCTTCTGGCGGCAGACGGCACTTTCTTAGAGGCAACGGGCACGAGCTTCGCCGCACCCTTGGTCACGCACGCCATGTCTGAGCTAGCGATCAACATGCCAACGGTGAACACGAACGTCTTGCGGGCCTTCGGGGTCCACTTCGCTGAGCGTCCATCCAGCAGCCATAAGAAGCTGCAACCTGAAATAGGGTACGGGCGGATACCCTCGGATTTCCTCAGCACGCTCAACTGTTCTCCTGATGAAACCCACGTACTTTACAAAGATTCTGCCGAGCGCGGGGAACTGTCCGCCTATAGCCTCCCGATTCCTCGAGGGCTGGGGGGCAGGCTGAACATCCGGGTTACGCTCGCATACACATCACCTGTTGAACCTACGGAATCAACCGAGTACACCCGCGCCTCGCTCGACCTAGCTCTACGACCGCACGCGTTTATGCACAGGTTCACAAACCCGCAAAACAACCGGGACTCGAAAATTGTGGACCGCAGGAGCAACGACGCCTTCCAGCTCATACAACGAGGGTGGCGTGAAAGCCAAGAGCCAGTCACGAAACCATTAGGCTCCTCAAACGGGAAGAATGAGGCGAGCCTGCGTGAAGGCGGCAAATGGGAAACCCTACGCCACTACCGCTTCAGCCTCGATCCCAGCGAGATCGAGAATCCACGGATGGAGATGACCTACCTAACCAGGGGACGCGGTCAACTCGACAAATCACCGAGCAAACTACCATTCGCTCTCCTCATCTCAATCTCTGACACGTCCGGCGAGGGAAAACTGTACGACAGTGCAGTATCACAGTTCCGAGCACTCCAGCCTGCAACTCGAGCACGCACCAGGCTAGGGTTGCGCTCAGAAAGAACGCCTATCTGGGAAGAATAAATTGCCGATAACGGCCCATACGTCATCCTGCCGGGGACACGGAATGGTTGGCAACGATGTGGGGCGCACCATATCCGCAGGCATATGGGAAACGCCGGTCACGAGACCCGTCCAGGCGTTGTCTCGTGACCGGGCACGCGTTAGCGATCCTGAAGCACGGCGAGCCGCCCCTCTCCCAGCTGCCGGTGAGGAGCTATTTGGACATGTCCGCAGTGGACGTCGCCTTCTCGTCGACCTCGGATTCCTCGTCCCGGTCGTGTGGGTCGGCGGTGATCACCGGTTCGCCGTGGACCAGCCCGCGGGCGTTCTTGTTTCGGTCGCCGCGGGTCTTGAGCAGACTCGCGGCGGTCGCGACGACGATGGTGGCGGCGATGAAGAGCAGGGAGAGCCAGATGGGGATCTCGGGCACCCAGAGGAGCGGTTCGCCGCCGTTGATGAAGGGGAGCTCGTTGACGTGCAGGGCGTGGAAGACAAGTTTTACGCCGATGAAGCCGAGGATGACGGCCAGCCCCTGGGCGAGGTAGACCAGACGCTCGAGCAGTCCTCCGATGAGGAAGAACAACTGGCGCAGGCCCATCAGCGCGAACGCGTTGGCGGTGAAGACGATGTAGGCCTCGTTGGTCAGCCCGTAGATCGCCGGGATGGAGTCGACGGCGAAGATGAGGTCCACGAAGCCGATCGCGATGATGGTGAGCAGCATCGGTGTGACGAAGCGCTTCCCGCCCTGGATCACGGTGAGTTTGTCCTGGTGGTACTCGTTGGTGACGGGCAGGACCCGGCGCACGAGTGTCATGAACTTACCGTCAGCCGGGTTGGACTCGTGGCTGCTGAAGGCCTGCTTGTAGGCGAGGACGAGGAGCAGGGCGCCGAAGATGTAGAAGACCCAGGAGAAGTTTTCGATCAGGGCCGCTCCGATGGCGATGAAGCCGCCGCGCAGGATCAGGGCGATGATGATCCCGATCATCAGCACCTTCTGCTGGTACTTCTTCGGAACCGCAAACCCGGCCATCACAATGAGGAAGACGAACAGGTTATCGATCGACAGTGCCTTCTCGGTGAGGTAGCCGGCAAAGTACTCGCCTCCGAACTTCCATCCCGACACCATGCCGATTCCCACACCGAACAGCAGTGCGAGTCCGATGTAGAACGCCGACCAGCGCGCCGATTCCGCGATGGATGGCTCGTGGGGTTTACGCACGTGGGCGAAGAACTCGTAGACGAAGAACAGGATCGTCACAGCGATGGTGATGAGCCAGATCATAGGTGTGACCTGCATAAGGGTGGCTCCCAAGGGGTAGGCGTTGAACGGATACGCCAAGGTCTCCTCCGCCCGGACGAAACCGGAACCGACGACCCGAGATGCTTCAGTGCATCCGTAATGACGGGCCGATCACAGACGGGAGTACTCCCCTTGATGAGTAAATTCTAACCTATGCAAAACCGTCGTCCTAACCGACACGATCATGCCAGGGAGCATGCCGCATCGTATGACCGTGCGATGTTATTACTACCGTCGAACCCCACGGACGGCGGAGATTAGATCAAATATTTAGGTCTTTTTGATGAGGTTGGACTGGCCCACCGTAGGTATTGGAGCCGCCCGGCCCGGGCGACCGAAGCACGGAGGATCCCTGATGACAACGCATGTAGCAGAGTGCAGCGTAACCAACTGTTCGTTCAACGACCACTCTGCCTGCAATGCCGCCGCAATTACCGTCGGTGGCAGACAAGACCATGCCTCCTGCTCCACCTTTATCGGCACCGGCACACACGGTGGCCTGCCCAAGGTCCTAGCCGGTGTCGGGGCATGCCAGCGAGCCGAATGCGCGTCCACAACGGTCATTTGATGTGCACCGCGGCCGAAGTCCACGTCGGACCTGGTCCGGACAACGCCGACTGCCTCACTTACGCGCAAAATTAGGCCAGAAGCTGCACGACGAAAGAAAACTTCAGTTGGAGGATCCTGCTGCTCGTCTGGCTGCCAAACATTCGGTGATACCGAAGGGACTCCGCCGTCTGACAGTGGGCTGCTGGAGTGGCACCCCGCCCCCCCTTGACGCATGTCTGGTGCACTGGGTCGGCTAACCACCCCTGTTCCAAGTACTGTCCGCGTGACAGCTTCACTCGGCACAGGAATAACATGATGCGTTCTGGCGTGCGCCTGTTGGCTGCGGATAAGTGCCTGTGACTATTAACTTCGAATGGCGGCTTTTCATGACTTAGTTCAGCGGTCCCAGTCGTGATCGAATTTCTACTACGCTGTGTAGAAGAAATCACCAACAGCGTAAGGAGCGGCATGGCTCGCATCACCATTGCACTCGGCGTCGTTCTCATCGCCCTCGGCGTCACCGCTTACATCATCGCCGCCTTCGCCAGCTGGACGGCGCTGATCCCGGCCGTCCTGGGAGGTGTCATACTGATCTCCGGCCTCATCGGCCTGAAGAATCAGAAGATCGGCATCCACATCGCCCTAGTTGTGGCAGTGCTCGGCGTCCTCGGCACCACGATGAACGTCCTGCAGCTCGGCGCTCTCTTCGCCGGGGAGGCTGACCGTCCTGCCGCGGTGATCACCAGCACGATCACTTTCGTCCTGCTCATCATCTATGTGGTGCTCGGCATCCGCTCATTCATCGCCGCCCGCCGCCGGAAATCAGCAGCGGCTTGACCTCCGGTTCCGCCGCAGGCGGGATCAGATTACGGGCTCTTCGCAGAGGAAAAACGCTTCACGTATCAGGGTCAAGAATCGGCTTGCGGGGCAACGATCTGATACCCCTGCAACGTTCAGTCAGCTATCCCCAGTAGACGACACCCGGGACTGCCCCCGGTCTTGTTGGACTCCACAGTGGGTTGACCGGTTGCTACCCACCATGATTTTCGGCATCAGGGGGTGGAGTTGTTGCGGGCACCGGTCGCAGGATTGGGCTGTGCTCCGTACACTCCTACCCATGGATGCACTTGACGTGGGACGGATCGTGGCTGGGCTGGTGTTGCTGGTGCTGGGTGGGGAATTCCTGGTGCGGGGGGCTTCAGCGCTGGCCCGTCGCGTGGGGATTTCCTCGCTGGTGGTCGGGCTCACCGTGGTCTCGGCAGCCACATCAGCACCGGAGCTCGCCGTGACCATCGGCGCTGTCCTGCGCGACGAACCCGGGCTCGCTGTGGGCAACGTGGTCGGCAGCAACATCGTCAACGTCCTGCTCATCCTCGGACTTTCCGCACTGGTTGTTCCGCTTGCTGTGAAGCAGCGGTTGGTGCGCTTTGACCTGCCCCTGATGGTCGCCCTTTCAGTCGGGGTGCTCCTCGTGTCCCTGGACGGGAGGATCAGTGCCGTGGATGGGTTGGTTCTCTTCTGCGTCGTGGTGGTGCACACTGTGATGACCGTCGTTATCGGCCGCCGCGACGCGAAGATCCCCACGACGCCGGACCCGGCCGGGGGTTCGCCTACCGCCGATTCAGCTACCGCCGATTCGGCCGGAGAGAAAGAGGCGGCGCCTGCGGACTCTTTCGTCAAATCGCTCCTGCTCGTGCTGCTGGGGATCGCCTTACTGGTGGCCGGTGCCACACTGCTCGTGGAAGGCGCGGTGAGCATTGCCGCCACACTGGGCGTGAGCAGTCTCGTGGTCGGTCTGACTGTAGTGGCAGTCGGGACGTCGCTGCCCGAACTGGCGACATCCATCATTGCGGTGCGCCGCGGTGAACGAGACCTGGCCGTGGGTAACGTGGTCGGCAGCAACATCTTCAACATTGGGGTGGTGCTCGGACTGCCCGCCCTGATCTCTCTTGAGGGCATTCCCGTATCCGCTGCTGCGGTGGCCTTCGATATACCGGTGATGCTGGCAGCCGCGGTGGCACTGCTGCCCGTCGCGTTCACCGGCTTCGCGATCGCGCGTTGGGAGGGCATCCTGTTCGTGGGGCTGTACCTGGCCTACACCGGATATGTCGTTCTGACCGCTACCGCACACGATGCCCTGGAAGGGTTCACCGCAGCCATGGCCTGGTTCGTACTACCATTGATCGCAGCCACCCTCATCTCCTTCACAGCCTACGAAATCGGGCTCCACAAGGGCCGCCGGAACCCGGACCAGACCCGAACCTCGCCCTAGTCCGGAGTTGCTGGCCATTGCCAGCCGGCGGTGAACCGGACAAGGGGTGGCTGTCGGTCGAGGCGGTCCGTACGTAGACTGTCGATCTGGTGAGCTAAGGAAATCTAGTCGGCATGAGCACATTCGACGAACCCGCAGACCAAGGAGCCGCCCATGTCCAGCCACGACGACCCCACCACTGGCCCGGAGGATCACAGCCACGATAGCCTCCACCGTGGCAGCTACCGCGAGGTGCTCCGTGTCGGGGAGATCCTGCGTAAAGAGACCGTCGGGGGCATACTGCTGGTCGTTGCAGCACTGGCCGCCATCGTGTGGGCGAACTCTCCTGCCGCGGATAGTTACTTCGCCTTGCGTGACTACGAGATCGGTTACGAGCCCTGGAGCCTGCGGCTCAGCCTCAGCAAATGGGCGGCCGACGGGTTGCTGGCCATCTTCTTCTTCCTCGTGGGTCTGGAGCTGAAGCGGGAGTTCGTGGCCGGTGACCTGCGCCAGTTCAGCAAGGCCGTGGTCCCGGTCGCCGCAGCCGTCGGTGGGGTTGCTGTTCCGGCGCTCGTCTACGTTGCATTCAACGCTGTGAACCCGGAGACGGTCAGCGGGTGGGCTATTCCCACAGCCACCGATATCGCTTTCGCCGTGGCGGTGCTGGCCATCATCGGCTCCCACCTACCTCCCGCGTTGCGGTTGTTCCTGCTGACTCTTGCGGTGGTGGATGACCTGTTGGCTATAACAATCATCGCCGTCTTCTATACCGATGACGTAGCGCTCACGCCCTTGCTGCTCGCATTGGTCCCGCTGGCAGTCTTCGCCTTCTTCACGCATCGCTTCTCCCGGTTCTTCAGCCGGCACGCCTGGGCATTCTGGATCATCCTGCTGCCCCTGGCACTGGTGGTCTGGGTGCTGGTTCACGAGGCCGGCGTCCACGCCACCGTTGCCGGCGTTTTGCTCGGTTTCGCGGTCCCGGTGATGCGCAGCAAGGCCAGCGGCGGACCTGAGGCCGGCCCGGGTTTGGCTGAGGAATTCGAACACCGCTTCCGCCCCATCTCTGCCGGGTTCGCAGTGCCAGTGTTCGCCTTCTTTTCTGCCGGTGTGGCAGTGGGTGGCTGGGAAGGACTCACCACAGCCCTGACCGCCCCCGTCGCTGTGGGTATCATCGCCGGGCTCATCATGGGCAAACCGATCGGGATCGTCGGTGCCACCTGGCTCACCACCAAGATCACCCGCCGGCGCCTGGACCCGTCCTTCCAATGGATAGACCTGGTGGGCGTGTCCTTGCTGGCAGGGATTGGCTTCACCGTCTCCCTACTCATCGCCGAGCTGAGCTTCGCTGCAGGCAGTGTCAACACCGACTACGCCAAGGTCGCGGTCCTCACCGGCTCTGTGGCAGCGGCTCTGCTGGCCGGAGCGTTGCTGCAGGCCCGCAACCGCCACTACCGGGCTATCGAGAATCTCGAGTCCATCGACACCGACCACGACGGCGTCCCCGACATCTACCAGAACGATGAAGCCAGGGACGGGCGCCCGTAGGAGCGGCACTCAACACCTGATCCTCGACCGGAACGATCCCTGCACTCTCGGTTCCGGACCGCCCCCAGGGTTTTCACGATTCCCGGATTCGATAGGTCTCAGGCCGTAGAGTGCCGCGATTAAGTGTGGCTGATCGCTGGCCTCAGGGGGCTCCAGCCCGCCCTTCTCGCAGTTTTCGACCGTTCCCGGAGTTGTTGCTCCTCCGGCGCTCCGCCCATCATTGACCGGCGTGCTTCTCCTGGGTGAGTTCTGGGGAAGGACCCGGCACAGGACGTCGGAAAGGGTAACCACCCCGACGAAACGCCCGTGGTGCATGACGGCGGCGAGTTGCTCCCCGGCTGCCCGGATCTGGGCAAGGGCCTCGTAGACCGGTGTTCCGGCGTCGAGCGTGAACGCGGGGCGGGTCAGCTCACTAACCGGCCTTTCCAGCGATTCGAGCAGTGTGTCGCGGACGTGAACGACTCCGGGGATGCCCCCGTCCAGGTCCTCCACGAGGATGCGTAGGTGGCCCGAGCGGGCGGCGGCTTCCTGCACATGGGAGGCCGTGGCTGTGGCCGGCACCATGGTCGGCACGCCGCCCGGTGCGATCAGCGCTTGGATAGTGAGCTTCTCGAGCTCAAGGACACCGGAGAGCTGGGTGCGGAAGGAGGCGTCGAGGGCACCGACGGACGCAGAGTGCTCAACGAGGTGTCGGATCGTGTCGACGTCCTGGCCGCCGACGACCGCACGGTCCAACGGAGTTACTCCGCTGGCTGCGACCAGCCGGTTGGCGATCTCGTTGACCCAGCTCAGCAACGGTCGCACCAACCAGATGAAGCCGCGCGCGGGCACACCGATGAGCTTGGCCGAGGTTTCCGGGTGCGCGATCGCCCAGGACTTGGGCGCCATCTCGCCCACGACTAGATGCAGGAATGTCACGAACAGCAGCGAGAGGGCGAAAGCGGCGCCGCCGGCAAACTGTTCCGGAGTCCCCCAGGACGCGAGCACGGGGCCCAGCCATGCGTCGATGGCCGGTTTGGTAACCGCGCCGAGGGCGAAAGTGGCTGCGGTGATACCCAGTTGTGCACCGGCGAGCATGATCGTCAGCTCGTTGATGCCGCGCAGCGCCGCACGGGCAGACCGGTTCGTCGCAGCTTCGGGCTCCAGCCGGTGGCGGCGGGCACCGAGCAGTGAGAACTCGATAATGACAAAGAACGCGCTCAGTACGATGAGCAGCACGGTCACGGCGGTCACGATCAGCGGATCACTCATCGATCCTCCTCGGTCTCGGCCTCGGTGCCGATCGCGGTCTCATCCGTGCAGCCTGCGCCGTCAGCGGCGGTCCGGACAAGCCGCACGAGCAGTTCGCTGGGGACGTGCCGGGAAAGTTCCAGCACTTCAACCTCGAGCACACGGTGGACAGGTCGATCCAACACCAGATCACGAGGGTCGTCGGGCAGCTCGACCCGCAGCACCTCGCCGGTGACCGGCAGTTCACCGCGGTGGGCAATGAGCAGACCCGAGATGGTCTCGTAGTCACCGGCGGGCAACTCGTAGCCGACGGCGCGTTCGACTTCGTCGACGTGGATATCACCGCTCATCCGCCAGGTGTTCTCCTGCTCGGGCGTGATGACAGCGGGCGGATCGTCGTCATGCTCGTCAGTGAGTTCCCCGACCAGTTCCTCGGACAGGTCCTCGACCGTCAGGACACCCGCGAAGCCACCGTATTCGTCGATGATGCAGGCAAGCTCGTTGCGCGACCGCGTGAGCTTGGCCAGCGCGTCAGGCAGCGACATGAGCGTTGGCAGTACGAGCGGGGGCACCATGATGGAAGACACCGGGGCCTCCTCGGGCGCGCGGCTGCGGAGTAGGTCCGTGAGCTGGACGACTCCGAGCGGCTCCTCCGTCTCGGAGATCACCGGGTAGCGGGTGTGCTCCTGCGCCATGAGAGCGCGCAGCTGGCCCATGGTCGTGTCCGGTGTAACGGTGCCGACCTGTGAGCGCGGGATCATGGCGTGTTCAACGTTCCGGTCGGGGAAGTCGAGGATGCGATCAATGAGCACCGACAGCTCCTCGGGCAGGTCACCGCTCTCCCGGGAGTCAGCGACAATGCGTTCAAGATCTTCGGCTGTCGCGCTCGTGTCAACGTCGTGCACCGGTTCGACACGCACGGCACGCAAGAGAGCGTTAGCCGCGTGGTCGAACACCGTGATCAGCCACCCGAACAGCGCGAGATAAATCGTCGTCGACCGGGCAAGAGCGCGGGCGAGAGGTTCGGCGTTGGCGATCGCCAGGTTCTTCGGGTACAGCTCACCGAAAATCATCTGCACAACAGCGGCCACGACGAGCGCGCTCACCGTGCCCACCGATATGCTCAGCGCCGCCGGCACCCCGGCACCACCCAGCAGTACACCCAGGGACTCGCCCACCAGCGGCTCGGCGACATAGCCGATGAGCAGTCCGGTGACAGTGATGCCCAACTGTGCGCCGGAGAGCATGAACGAGGTGCGGCGCGTGACTTTCAGCGCGCGTTGCGCAGCCTTGTCGCCGGCCGCGGCGCGCGCTCCGAGGCTGGCGCGGTCCACCGACATGTAGGCGAACTCCTGCGCCACGAAATAACCGTTGGCCGCGATGATTGCAAGAATCACAATAATCCCGAGAAGGAGCGTCAATACCGCTTCGATCATCGGGTATTTTCCCCTACCCCAGGGAGGCCTGACCGGCGCCTGCGGCCGTTCTCAGATATCGCGGAAGTGGAACAACTATCGCCGGGGTCGTCGGACGACCCGTCTCTGGCGGCTGATCGACCCATGCTACTGCTCTACACTCTCCAAAAATTGACGGGTACGCTCCATGCTAAACCATTCCTACCGAGGTGATCCCGGCAGGAATGAGCGCGCGGTCCCGGCGAGACAGCTGCGGGAGCGGCCGCAACCGAATCCTGATGCGCCATGCACCAACCCGTGGGTCGTTCCTCGACGGCGCAACGACCACCGGTGTGCAGACGCTGTTCTATGTTACGAAGGGAAGCCCAACAAGGTGCCCCGTACGGCGTGCGTGGAAGGGCTACTGCCCCTGAGCCGAAATAGGACGGCTATCTTCACTGCACAACGCGTGGGAAGGACTGGATGCCGGCAACACGTCGTGTTCAATGATGTCGAGTTCTAGGAACGAACGGCACGGGAGGCGAGAAGGTTCGCCTCGGCCCCTTTCTGGAGCAGCTCCAGCTTCTTGCTTTGGCCGATAGTTATGGGCAATTGCTTCTGCCGTGCCGGCGCGTGGGGGGCTTGCTGCAGAAACGACCCGATAGGATCGGCGTCGAATGAGTCGTCGTCGGTGCCTGACAATGCACCTGAGTCACAGACGGAACTAAACGGACCCGGTCCGGGGAACTTGGGGGCACCTTCTATGATCGCGCTGCTGATCGCTGCGGCTGTGGCGTTGATACTGGCTTTATTTGGCACGCCGGTGCTCGCTCGCTTTCTGGTCCGGAAGGAATACGGGCAGTTCATCCGCGACGATGGCCCAACCTCTCACCACACCAAGCGTGGAACACCCACGATGGGCGGCGCGTGGATCATCGGATCGGTGATCATCGCCTACTTTGCAACGCACAGCATCATGATGTTGGCCGGCGCCTCCGATGGACCAACCGCTTCAGGCCTGTTGCTGCTATTGGTTACCGTAGGGATGGGCATCGTTGGCTTTTTCGACGATTACATCAAAATTTCGAGACAGCGCAGTCTTGGACTCACTGCCCGCGCGAAGATCGTCGGTCAGACGGTTGTCGGGGTGACATTCGCGGTCCTCGCACTCAACTTCCCCGACGCGGACGGACGTACTCCAGCCTCCACCGCAATCTCTTTTGTCCGCGACACGTCCGTGGACCTGGCCTTCGCAGGGTCCCTGATCGGCGCCATCTTGTTCATCCTCTGGTCGAACCTGATTCTCACCGCGACCTCCAACGGTGTGAACGTCACCGACGAGCTGGACGGTCTTGCCACCGGCGCGTCAATCTTTGTGTTCGGCGCATACATGCTGATGGGTTTCTGGCAGTACAACCAGCGGTGCAGCAACCCGGGTGTGCCCGCGAACATCTGCTACGAGGTACGAGACCCATTGGACCTGTCCCTGATCGCAGCCGCGCTGTGCGGCTCATTGGTCGGATTTCTCTGGTGGAACACGTCGCCCGCAAAGATCATCATGGGAGACACCGGGTCCCTAGCCCTTGGAGGCGCAATCGCCGGATTCGCTATCCTGTCCCGCACTCAACTTCTGCTGATCGTCCTGGCGGGACTGTTTGTCATGATTACCTTGTCCGTCATCATCCAGGTGAGCTACTTCAAACTTTCGGGGGGCAAAAGAGTCTTCCGCATGACCCCGCTGCACCATCACTTCGAGCTCAAGGGCTGGGAACAGGTAACCGTGGTGGCCCGCTTCTGGATCATCGCCGGTCTGTTCGTCGCCTTAGGACTGGGCATCTTCTACGCCGAATGGGTTGTACTGCTGTGACTGATCACTCCCGGCGACGCGTGGCTGCCAATATTGCCTGTCGACCGGGACTGAGGCGCATCTCTAGCCCTATAGTCGCCGTAGGCTTCGGTCCATGATCGACGAATCTGCAAAAGCACACCTTCATGAGCGCCACCAAAATGCCCGTGAACAGTTCGTAGAAAAACTCAATGGGCTAAACGAGTATGACGTGCGCCGGCCCATGACTCCCACCGGCACGAATCTCTTAGGCTTGATCAAACACCTGTCACTTTACGAGGCAGCCTATTTCGGTCACGCGTTCGGCCGCCCGTATCCGGAACAGCCCGTTCCCTCCCTCGATGGACAGTTCCGCAATCGTGACTTCATGTGGGCTACAGAAAACGAAACCCGCGATGAAATTATGACCGCTTACCAGCGCGCATGTCGGCACGCCGATACCACCATTGAGTCCTTACCCATCGACGCGATCGGACATGTTTCGTGGTGGCACTCGGACGTCACCCTCTTCGCCGTGCTGGTACATATGCTCACCGAGACCTCACAACATCTGGGCCACGCAGATATTATCCGTGAAACCCTCGATGGAGTTGCAGGCGAAGATGTCGAGTGGACAACTCATCGGGCAAGAATTGAAACTGCGGCTCGAAAAGCAGCGAAGATCTCGGGGTGAGTGCTCATAGCAAGTAGGAAACCTCCCTTTGGGAGCTTCATTCGACATCCGTGAGCAACCATGATGCTCGCCTGTCAGGGTGCCACAGCGTGTGTCCATCGGCCTCGCCCAGGCAGACACATCAGTGATTGCGTTGGAGTGCGGCGTAACGGGCAAAGTTGGATCCGGCCAGTTCTGCGTGACGCATGGCTGTGGCGGAGCTTAACCCGAGTAGTTCCGCGAGGACGCTTGGTGGTGCTTCTCTTACCATGTGTCGCCACGCCGCCGTGCGACCGAGCTGGGCTGGGATTCCACTTTCCTTAAGTCTCTCCGAAATGAGGGCTGCGGGAAGATGCTGGCCAGGGGCAGGACTAGGGAAGAGCCACCGGCTGTTGGCGTTGTGGGCTGCGGTTTGCAGGTTGGTTCGGTTGGCTGTCCACGTCCGCAGCAGCGATGCGAACGGCTCGGTGACTGGCAGCCATTCGGAGGTGAAGCAGAGCTCCACGCCCGCGCTGGAGATCCGTATCCGGTCAGTGGTTAGACTCGCAATCCGGTTCAGCGGCTGTCCGTAAAGAAGCACGAGCCCTGCGGCGATTCTCACCGCAGGTGAAAGCTTGTCTTCAGTCAGAATCGTCCGGATAGCAGTGATTCTTTCCCCGTGACCGAATACCTCAGTGCTGGCCGCTTTTCGGCGGGGTAGGTCCACTTTTCTGATGTGTTTGTGGGTCATCGCCCAATAGAGAAACACTTCCGCCAGGGCGTTAGTGGACGGGCCGGAAGCATACCAGCGGTCAACGATTCTCTGATCGACGTCGGCAAGGGTCCTGCCCTGCGCGGTCAGGCCATTGAGGAACTTCACGGCCACCGTGGTGCTCTGTTTGACACTGAGGAACAGGGCGCGGCTGACCGAACCTTTCGTAGCTGCTTCTTTGCGGAGACGTTTGAGCTGGTGCCAGCGGATGAATCGCTCGGCGACCGACCGGTGAGCCGGGTCGGTTACTGTCGTAAGTTTCGCCGCTGACCAGGTGCGGAACTTTGCCAGATAGATGTCCCGGGGAGGCAGTATCTCGTGTTCGACCAGGAGACCGCGGATGTACTCGGGTGTGCGTGAGTACGGAAGCGAATCCAGCGCTTCATGGGTAAGGTCGATGCGACCGGCGGCAAGGGATTGCAGCAACGTTGAAACATGCTTCTGCCTGATCCAGATCATCCCGCTATTTGGTCGGCGCATGCTAATAAGGGCCTCGGCCAAGGGGACAAGTTTGGTGGGAATTGAACCGTCCGAACCGGCAAGTGTTTGGCGGACTTGATCCTCCAGAGCGCACGCCCAGCACCGTCCGCCGGAATAGAGTTCACCTTCGGCGCCGCAGCGCCGGCAGTCCACGTTCAGGGTAATACCGGCGCAGGACCGGCACAGCGGCCCGGTCGGACTGACCCCCGGCAGGACGCCTTCATGCCCGCACTGCTCGCATGTTCCCCGGGTTCGTTTGGCCGCCATGTAGCAGTAGCCGCAGATTGTTCCATCAGGCCAGTTCGCGGCAGGTTCATAGGCGAGACGGCATCGGGCGCATGGAGGGTAAGTATCCGGTTGCGGGGCTTTACGGGGTCGGCTCACTGCTCATCGTCGATGATCCTGGCACGGCGTGGACGGAGCTGGGCATTGAGCTCAACCACCTTCGCGTTCCCGGTGGCTTCCTTGCGGGGGGCCGCCTCGACATAGGGTTCGATCAGGTCATTGGGTGTGCAGTCGAAGATGTCACACAGCGCGGCCAGTGTCCGCAGGGACAACCGTTCGGGTTCCTCGGCCACGAGGCGATAGATCTGGGCCGGCGAAAGGCTGATGCCCCGCTCTTTCAGGAGTGGCGCCAGATCCGGGGTCTTCCACATGTTGTGGGCGGCCATCAGCTGGCGCAGGTGCCATTTATAACCGATGCGTCGTCTGGTCATTGTGATCCTCGCTTGTTCAGTGCTTCCGCTATCCCGGCATCCAGCACCTTACGCAGGGTGCGTGTCTTGAAATCCGAGGAAACAGATGTGTATATCGCGGTGGTCGAGGCATGGGAGTGCCCAACCTGCTGCTGCACGAACAACGGGTCGAATCCGTCCTCGATCAGATGGGTGACATAGGAATGGCGCAGGCAGTGCAATCCGATCTCCTCAGGCAGCCCCACAGCATCCCGGTAGCGAGTGAACCTCCGGCCAAGCGACTCTGTGGTTACCCGGGCGCCGCGCTCACTGGGCCATAACGCTGAGCTGCGAGGTCCCGTATCAAAGAGCGCACGGTACGTATTGACCCATTCATCCAGAACCCCCACCGACCACGGAAACACCGTCAGGACCGAGCGGCGCCGCGGAGTGCCGCCCTTTGTGGCTTTGCCCCACCGAACGTAGACAACGCCGTGGCCGCCGAACTCGGGCGCGTGTGGATTGGGGCCGAAATCCTCCAGGTCCAGCATGGCCAGCTCCCGGCGTCTGAGCCCGTAGGCGTAGGCGGTCTTGAAAGCCGCCGCGTCCCGAAGCGCCGGCAGCCATCCTTTGCTGCCCGCCTTGCGCAGCCGCACGACTTCATCATCCATATGGTCGAACAGCTCCTGCAGCTCAGACTTGGTCAGAGCGCGGCGCTGCGGTCTGCCTTCGTAATCCGACGTATGCACGGCAGTGTTCCAGTCAAAGCAGATCTGCACCGGATGGGACGCAAACAGCCGTTCGCAGGTGGGCACCCATTGGTAGCGCGGATCGCAGATATAGTCGCAGAACAGCCGGATCGCCGATTGATACGCGCGCAAGGTGCTCATCGCAATCTGATGATCGCGGGTACGCAGCTCGGAGGTGAATTCCTCGACATCCGGTGCGGTCCAAGCCCACGGATAGTCGTTGGTGAACGCCTGGAACCGCGTAACCATACGGATCCGCGGTGCGATAGTGGACTGGTTCAGACCACGCGCCAGCTGTTGATCCCGCCACCCATCAACCATTGCGGTGAAGACCTGCTCCTCCGGCCGAAGAAGCACCGAATCATCGGCCCGCAAGAGCGCCGGAACGAAACCAGAAACAGATCCCCGACTCGACACATGGCTCCTTCACCACCGATTACCAGATGCCCAAATCATTCATTAGATGAATGATCAAATGCAAACGCGCAGGTCAAAGCGCTTCTCTTTCATCCATGAAGCTCGTGACATCGCCGCCCGCCCGGCTCCTTCAAGGCTGATAATCGCCGGAAACCATACGCGATCTCAGGCGGTGTCGTGTTCTCGCATCGGATGCAACTCGACATCCTTAAACGCCGATAACGGGGTGATATGTCACCCGGACACACCTGGCTCCGGTGAGAACTAGGCGGGCGCACTGGTGATTTGCTGATCGGTGCTATATCTTCTGCGGTAGAACGTGCGACTGCGGATCGGTCCCACGCTGATCAGGGGACACGCACACAGTGAATAATTCTTCTATCCTGCCCGGACGCTCGAGGCGGGTAATTGCTGCCTTCTGCGCCGTTTTAACGACGCTCGTTTTCTTTTCGTCGGCCGCTCCAGCTGTCGCCACGACCGCGGACCCTCCGGCGGCCAGCGACACCGCCGCATCGCCGCCGATGAGGTTCGAGGGCGAGGCCGTGGTCGGACGGACCCTGAATTTCGTCGCGGACATCGACCGGAGCAGGCGCTGGGAGCGGATCAGCTACGAATGGCTGGCGGACGGTCAGTTCTACGCCCACGCCGGCGCTTCGATGACAGTGTCGGAGTCGCAGTTCGGGCGTCGTATCTCGGTTCGTATGACGATGAAGGAGTTCGGCGCCGACCCGGTTGTGTACGTGTCCGAGGAAACACCTCCCGTCCGCGGATCCTTCTACGCCTCACGGGGTTACGCGGCTGAACCCGTGCTGGGTCAAACCCTATCCGCCAGCCTTATCCAGATGATTCCACAACCTGCTCTTGCCACCGGGCCGGAACGATCCTACGTGTGGTCCCGGAACGGAGTTCCAATCCCGGGAGCGGTTTCAGAGTCGTACACCGTCACCGAAGAGGACTTGGGGGCAGAACTCACCAGCACGGTTACCTTGTCGGCGCCGGAATACCTGACCTGGAGCCGAACGGAATCACACGGCACCGGGTTCCGCGGATATCTGGAACTGGCATCAGATCCAACGATCAGCTGGAACCGCACAGCCGAATCCAACAATGTTCCCACCGGCACCGTGCTGCGGGCCTCCGCCCCGCCGGTCACCGGTACCGCGCCAGCTGACCTGACCTACGCGTACCAGTGGTTTGCCTTGGGCGACTGGACGAGCGAAGCGATTCCCGGCGCGACCGGTGCGACGTACACTACTGCCCCCGAGTACATCGGCAAGACCATCACCGTCGGCGTCACACCAGTCGCTGCTCATTACAAGGGCCGGGTAAGGGGCGTCGCATCAAACCTGCGACCGTACATTTGGGGCAAGTTCACCGGCCTCACCGCCCCGACCATCACGGGCACGGCCCTGCCCGGTGAGGTCCTCACCGCCATCCCCGCTACTCCAACCCCTGCCGCTGAGACCGTCATGTACGAGTGGTACCGCGGCGCACAGAAGCTCACCAATTGGAGTACCGACCCGACCTATACGGTCACGCAGGATGACCGCGGACATAGGATCTCGGTGCGGGCTCTATACCAGCGCACCCACTACTACTACAGCACGACGGCCTTGTCCAAGCCGGTAGCACCTGCCTTCGACACCCGGGCTTTCATGGACTTCACCGGCGACGATAAGTCCGACGTCTTGGCACGCGACAAGGCCGGTGTTCTGTGGGTCTACCCTGGCAACGGGGCCGGCGGATGGAAGCCCCGCTACCAGGTCCAGAACGGGCACGAGGGCTACCTCGGCCTCATCAGACCGGGCGATTTCAACAGTGACGGCCTCCCCGACTACCTTGCCCAGGACGCCTGGGGGAAGTTGTGGATGTCCGACGGGCCTTCCGGAGCATTAGTCGGAACCGGCTGGAACGGGTTCACCCTCATCGCCCCTGATGACTTCAACGGCGATGTCGAACCCGACGTCATGGCGCGGGACAAGACCGGCGTCCTCTACCTGTACCCGGGCAACGGGGCCAACGGCTTCAAGCCCCGTGTGAAGATCGGCTCAGGCTGGCAGAACTTCACAACTATCCTTGGCCCAGGGGATTTCAACGGCGACCGGACGGCCGACGTGATGGCCCGCGACGCATACGGCGGGCTGTACCTGTACCCGGGCAACGGAACCGGCGGCTGGAAACCACGAGTGAAAATCGGCTCGGGCTGGCAGAATTTCACCAGCATCAGCGCCGCAGGCGACTTCAACGGCGACGGGAAGGTCGACGTCATGGCCCGCGACAAGGCCGGTGCCCTCTACCTATATCCGGGCAACGGAACCGGCGGCTGGAAACCACGAGTGAAGATCGGTTCCGGCTGGAACGGCATCACCTACATCTTCTAACTCAGTCCGTCCAACTGCAGGGCAGGGCTCCATGTGGTGATGCCGCTTAGGAAACTGCAGCAGGCTCCTTCCATCGTGCCTGGAGATGAGTGCACAGACCACGGATATGGGTGTAGCGCCTTCTCCCCACCTGTGCACGGCACAAGCTCCCTTCGCTTCGCTGCTTGTCCCGCACACACGTGGACAGCAGGGACCAGCGTGACCGCCTGCACACACCCACCACGTCACCGACGCTGGGAGTCTCACGTCGAGTTAGCGGTGGGCGTGCACAGCCTAGTTCCGGCGCATTAATGGGTCGATGAAGAGCGCACCGCTCAAGGCCGGCCCCCCGGTTTGCGTTGGCTTTGGCCAGGGCGGGGCATAAGATCCCTGCACCGGACGCGCTGCCGGGCGGCTGTGTTTACGAGCCGAAGTGGGACGGCTGCCTTCACTGCATCATGCGTGCCGAGGACTATGAGGCCGCCGATAACGGCCCATACGTACCTATAATCCAGGTCAGGGCTGACGTTGAACGCGCGGACCGGGTGCGGGGGGCGGATAGCGCCTTCTCTTGTTTCCAGTCGGCCAAGGGCACCGACCGTCAGCTGTGGTGATCGCTCGGGCTACATCATGATGACACCGCGATGTTACGACGGTGGCACCCTCTCTCGACGGACATTAGGTCATACAACTGGGTCTTTTTGATATCGGCGGCTCCCAAGACCATGCCTCCTGCTCCACCTTCATCGACACCGGCACACACGGTGGCCTGCCCAAGGTCCTGGCCGGCGTGGGGGCATGCCAGCGCTCCGAATGCGTCCACAACGATCATTTGATGTGCAGCGCACCCGAAGTTCACGTCGGACCCGGCGCGGATAATGCCGACTGCCTCACCTACGCTCAACAGTAGCCCACCGCTCCGCGACCACGGAGAAACCTTCCAGCCCAGCATCCTGCTGGGTTGGAGACTTTCCCGACTCCTACGGCCTAGGCCCAGCCCTCCACGTATTACTTAGCCCACTGGGCGGCTCACAGGGCGCCCTTCTGCTATGTTCCGGCCCAGCGTCTAAGCGTGCTGTTGATGAGCCCGATAAGAATGGCCGTTCACCAGCATGATTGGGAAATACTCCGGGCGATGAACAGTCGAAGCTGTAGCCGCCGAGCTATTGCTTGAAGCTGGTTGGCGGTGGCTGCGCCAGCAGCTGTTGCATGAGCGGTGCTATAGCGAGACCGTTGAGCATTAGCAGCAGAACGGCTCCAAGCTTGATGGCCGTGACGAGGTTTCCCAGGTCGGGGTGGATAAGGGCCCCCGATAGCAGAAGCAGGACGAGCACACCCAGATCAGTGGCTTCGAGGAGGTCTCGAGCCGTCCCAGTTCGTGGGCTCTTCTGCGCCCCACAAGCCAAGGAAACCAAGCCAATCGAGGACCAGAATCGCGCCGAAGGACAGAACGAGGGCAACGATATGTACAGCCAGGCCGAATCGGTGCACCTGAGAGCCGAAATCCACGTGGGGACTGGCAAGGACGGCGGCGAGCCAGCCAAGCGCGCACGCTCCGCCGAGCAGGGCGGCCCTTCTTGACGGCGAGCCCGCGGCTGGCGCTAATGCCTGATTTGCTGACATTGACTGCTATATCGAGGGTGCTTACATGCGCCACTTATGTTGTCTTTGAGGACCACCTTACATAGCGGGGACAGTGCCCCGACTGAAGGCAATCACGCCGTCACGAGCAGCCCGGTTGCGAACATCACGGCGGTGCCGAGGATGATTCCGGTGACGGTTAGTGGTGTGAGGATTCGGCCGGTGCTGCTTTGAGCATAGGAAGGAGTTTAATGGCCGCTTGGCCGACGGCACCGATGCCGTCGAGGCAAGCGGCCAGGGTGGGCGGGTAAACGGTGCGCCAATCAGGGTTCCGAGCACGGCCGGCACCCCGGCAGTGAGGCCTAGTATTGCCAGGCGACCAAGTCCTGGCCTTTCCTAGGCTAGGGGTGTGACGATGGCCAGGCCTTCGGTGGTGTTGTGGAGGGCGAAACCGATGATGAGGGATGCGCCGAGGGCGAGCGATCCGACGGCGTAGGCGGAGCCGATGGCCAGCCCCTCACAAGGTTATGCAGTCCGATGCCGATCGCGATCAGCAGGGCCAGCCTTGCAGGGGGCAGGGCAGTCTTTTGGCGCGTCCGGGAAGGTCAGGGGATCTGATCGGCTCCTACCTTTTGACCCGTCGGGGCATGGTCCGCGCGATGTAGGCAGCCGCACCACCGGCCACGATGATGGACACGGCCACTGCTATAAGCATGGCGTAGAGCCCGAGCAGCGCGGACATCGGATCCGTGGGACGTTGAAGGAAGGCCAACCCGCCGACCATTCCGATAACCCAGAAGAGGGCGCAGGAAAGAAACGCCACTGCCGCTGCAACAACAGCGGGTTGGCGTCGGTAAGACTTCCACTCGCTCATGAATCCATGATGCGACCATCACGCGGAGGCCGGCGTGATTGTTTAGCGCTGTGTCGCTCACAAGCAGTGGGAGCAGTCTCCCCCACCCTAGTTCGGAGTTGTCTTTGCTTCAGCAGTGGCCGCTCATGGAGCATCGCCGGTGCCGCGCAGTCAGGAACAGCGAGGCACAACAAGAAGCTCTGGAAGGGCTTCTTGGCGCACATATGCCCATCGTGGGAACAGCAGATGCTATAGGCGCATCACGCCACGTTGTCTGCAAATTGGTCATTGAGTCAGACGGCTTCGAGTGGCGCTTAGGTCGAAACCTGGAGCGGGCCGAAGCTGGTATGACCCGCTAAGGATTAGCGCAACCGATTACTTGTAGACAACACTTCCCTACGCTGGCTTGCTTTACTTGGATGCCGCGAACCTGAAGGCTACCGTTCCCCACGAGAGATTAAGCGACCAGAGCCGTGAATTGTCGGGAATGCTTGGCCGCCGCCGTCGTTGTGTTCGGCCACCAGTTAAGCCTGTCCAGGAACTGTCAGGGCCCGCTGGGTACGATGATCCGGTGAGCCGAACCACCATACCTGCCGCCCTCCGCGAGGAGTCCGGGCTGCGGTGGGTCGTTTCGGCGCGAACGGCTTTTTCCGAGGTGGTTCTACGTCGGAGGCTACTGGGTGAGCAGCTCCCGTTCGGGGTCTGGGGCTGGCTGTTGCCGGTACTGGTGGCGGTGGTTGGGGGGGTGCTGCGGTTCGTCCGGTTGGATGAGCCTGTCTCCCTGGTTTTTGACGAGACGTATTATGTTAAGGACGCCTACTCGTATCTGCAGTCGGGTTATGAGCGTGAGTGGCCTGAGAACGCGGATGAGTCCTTCAACGCTGGAAATCCCGGGGTGATCCTGGAGAGCCCTGATTATGTGGTTCATCCGCCGGTCGGGAAGTGGATGATTGCGTTCGGGATGCTGCTGTTCGGGCCGTCGAATCCGTTTGGTTGGCGGTTCACGGCGGCGGTGGTCGGTACGTTGTCCATTCTCATCCTGGCTCTGGTGGCGCAGCGGTTGTTCGGGTCGGTTGTGCTCGGCGGTATTGCCGGGTTGCTTCTGGCGGTCGATGGCCATCATCTGGTGCACTCCCGGACGTCGCTGCTGGACGTCTTCCTGATGTTCTGGGTATTGGTTGCCTTTGCGCTGCTGGTGCTGGACCGGAACTGGGCACGACGGCGGTTGGCCGCTTTGATGGCCGGTTACGCTCGGGAGCGCGGGCAGCCGACGCCCCAGCAGCTGCTGTACGGACCGTGGCTGGGGCTTCGCCCGTGGCGGATTGCGGCGGGTGTGGCGCTCGGGCTGGCGCTGGGCACCAAGTGGTCCGCGCTGCCCTACATTGCGGTGTTCGGGCTGATGACCGTGCTCTGGGATATGGCAGCGCGGCGCACGGTGGGCGTTCGGCGCTGGGTGCACGGCGCCGTCGTACGTGACGGTCTGCAGGCTTTCGTGTCTGTTGTGCCGATGGCGCTGCTGACCTACGTTGCGTCGTGGGCGGGCTGGTTTTTGTCATCCGACGCGTACAACAGGCAGTGGGCCGCCACGAACCCCGACCCGATATGGGACTGGGTGCCCGCTCCCCTGCGTTCGCTGGCCGAGTACCACCGCAGTGCATACGCGTTCCATGAGGGGCTCACCTCCGAGCACCCGTATGAAGCGACGGCGTGGTCCTGGCTCGTGATGGGCAGGCCGACGTCCTTCCATTACCAGTCGGAGGGTCTGACGTGCGGCGCCGACTCGTGCTCGCAGGCGGTCAGTGTGGTGGGCAACCCGCTGATCTGGTGGGCCGCCGCGCTGTCGCTGCTTGTGGTGCTGTTGTTCTGGATCGGCCGGCGCGACTGGCGGGCCGGTACCATCCTCGCGGGTGTGGCAGCCGGCTACCTGCCGTGGTTCCTGTTCCCCGACCGCACCATGTTCTTCTTCTACGCGATCGTGTTCGAGCCGTACCTCATCCTTGCACTGGTCTACGTGCTGGGGCTGATTCTGGGCCGCGCAAGCGACCCACCGTGGCGGCGCCGGAGCGGTATTGTGCTCGTGGGGGGATTCGTTGTGCTCGCAGTGTTGGTATCCGCGTTCTTCCTCCCCATCTGGACGGCCGAAACCATCCCCTACAACCAGTGGCGTCTG
Source organism: Arthrobacter sp. KKT183 (assembly GCF_055657625.1). Taxonomy (NCBI): domain Bacteria; kingdom Bacillati; phylum Actinomycetota; class Actinomycetes; order Micrococcales; family Micrococcaceae; genus Arthrobacter; species Arthrobacter sp. KKT183. The sequence continues at coordinate 3,422,477 of NZ_CM145770.1, forward strand.
CGCATGTGGATGCCAAGCTGGATCTGACCAAAGCGCCACCGCCTGCAGGCGGCAGGCCGCCGTCGTATCCCGACTACCGCCGCCGTCGTACCCTGACTGCCGCGGCCGTCGTCGTGCCTGACTGCCGCCGTCGTCGTGCGTTAGATGCCGCTGTTCGCGCGCCGCGCTTCGTAGGCGCGGGCGGACTTTTCCCGTCGTGCCCTGGTTGGCCAGGTCAGCACGAGGGTCAGCACCGAACCGATCAGGACGATGGCGCCGACTGTTGCGGCGGCGTCGATCCAGAACTGGCCCGGGAAGAGTCGGATGAGGGTGTCGTCGAGACGGAAGGTCCAGGTGCCGTCGGCGAAGAAGAGTGCGTGAACCAGGGTGAAAAACGTTTCCCAGGCAAGGATCCCCGCGACGGCGAGTGCTATCGCGAGGACGAGCGTTGCAACAGCGCCTGCGAACAGTGCCCGGCGAATGCCGCCGGGGTACTGGCGTGCGAGGTAGACGCACGCTGCAATCGCGAGCAGTGCGAGGACGGCCGCGACGACGAAGCCCGTTGACAGTACGCCCTTCACGTCAGCCATATGGCCGACTTCGCTGTCGAGGAAGAGTTGATCACCGTCGATATCGACGAGGCCCCCGAGATATCGGGCGGGCGCCCAGTTGAGGATGTAATCCATTGTGTATGAGCCGTACGTCATCCGGTCCTCGGTGCTGAACCCGTAGCTGTCGGCCGGGAAGCCGGGTCGGTTGTATTCGATCCAGAGGAACAGTGGTGTGGTGACGGCGCGAACGGCTGAGGCGAGCAGGATCACCGGGAAGAACACAGCGACCATCACCTGCAGGACGCGTGGGAGGAGCGGCTTTGCGGCGGCAGCCTCGTCGCGCTGGCTCGCGCGGCGACTGACGTCCTCTACCGCGGGTCGGATGGAGAGGCTGGAGGTGTCCGCGGCGGGGTCACCGTCGTTGTTCACGCGGCTTGAGCGGGATTGTGTTGAGTGGGATTGTGTCGCACCTGCTGGTGTGATGCTGGCCGCGGTTGAGCGGGCTGGTGTCGAGTCGGCCGGCGTCACGGCAATCTGGTTGGTTGCAGGCGAGGACGGGTCTGCTGTGGTTGATCCGGCAGCGGGCGCTGCGGTGATCTGCTGGATAGCCGGTGAGGAGGAGTCCGTGGCGGAACGGTCCTCTGTGCCCCCGCCGTGGAGCTCTCCCTGGCCCGCCGTCTGGCCCGTGCCGGCGACGACCTGGTTGTCCGCGTCGGTCGGCGCTTCTGAGGCCTCATTCTCGGCGGGCTCACTGGCTACAATCGGGGCCCCCGCTTCTATTGGCTCGTGGGACCGGGCGTAGTTTCTGCCTCGCTCGGAAGAACTATCGCTCCGGCTATGCATCAACGCCGCCGGTGCAGGGTGCGCCCGGTTCGGGGGTTTGAGGGCCCTGCACGTACTTGGTCAGGAATGTCTGCAGGCGTGGGTCTTCGGCGTCCTCGACGGTCAGTTGGGTTCCCCACGCGGTGGCCGTCACCGCGTTCTCCTGGCCATCCTGTGGGCTGAGCAGCACATGACTTCGGTCACCGACCAGCTCCGTCAACGATTGGACTGCTTCCGGGTCCAGGTTTGAGCCGTAACTGATCCACACGGCACCGTGTTCGAGGGCATGAACGGCGAGGGTCTCGTTCACGGGCTCTGTGTAGACGCCGCAGTTAATCCACACCGGTGCGTGATCACCACCGGCTCCGGGGATCTGCGGGTAGTCCACTGGTGATTCGGTGTGATTACGCGAGAGATCCTCAAAGGTCTGAACTCCTTCGATCGGTGCCTCCGCGGCCGCCGTCAACGCGGCGTCCTGACGCACTTCGTCGACGATGACGAACGTGACGGCCGCTGCGACCGCAGCAGCGAGCAGGAGCACCGTGCCGTACACCGTAACGTTCTTGCGCCGTTCCGCCGCCTTCTGCTGTGCCTGGAGGGCCTGAAGCCGACTCCGGCGATCACGGTTTTCTTGTCTGTTCCGTTTGTTCATGGTTGCTCTTTCAGCGGGTTTACGACTTGTTGACGGGAGGGATGACGATCAGCCCCCTCCCGAGGGGGTCACAAAGTGGGTCAGGGGAAATGAGCAGAAGCAGGAGGATCACCGGAGACCAGACAAAAAACTGGGGTGTGTAGCTATCCGCCGGTGAACGTGCCGGCCCCTCAGATCCGGGGTATCTCAGTTTCGGCGGCATGCTCCGGTGTAGGTTCTGATGTTCCTGTTCGAGATGGGGGGCGTGAACGGAACCGCATAAACACCGCTGCAGCGGCCAGGAACATGATCGCTGAGGCCCAGGTATTCACTCGTAGCCCCAGAATGAGGTTGGCGTAGTCAGAGCGCATGAGTTCGAAGAAGAACCTGCCCGCCGTGTAGATGACAACATACGCGGCGAAGACCGCGCCGGCACCCAGACGTACTCTTCTGTCGATCATGAGCAGCACTGCGGCGCCGATCAGGCACCAGATCGATTCGTAGAGGAAGGTGGGGTGGAAGTAGCCCAGGACGACTGGGTTTCCAGATGCGTCCAGCACTGCCCGCCCGGCGGAAAGGTCCATCTCATGGACTTGAAGTTTCCACGGCAGGTCTGTCGGGCCACCGTAGAGTTCGTTGTTGAACCAGTTTCCCCAGCGGCCCAGCCCCTGCGCGATGAGTATTCCCGGTGCAGCGGAGTCAGCGAAAGCCGCGAAGTTCACTTTGTGACGGCGGCACCCGATGTAAGCACCTACCGCCCCGAGGGCTATTGCTCCCCAGATCCCCAATCCGCCGTCCCAGATCCGGAGCGCGTTCCACGGATTCATCCCAGGGGCGAAGTACAGCTGGTTATCTGTAATCACGTGGTAGAGCCGCCCACCCACTATTCCAAACGGCACCGCCCACACAATGACGTCCAGTGTTTGCCCCGGTTCACCTCCCCGCGCAACGAGGCGCCGGTCCGTGAGCCAGGTGGCCACCACAATGCCCGCAAGGATGCAGACTGCATAGAAAGCAATCGACAGAGGTCCCACCTGCAGCGCACTGACGGTTGGGGAGGGAATGTAAAGATCCACTGATGGGCTCGTCTTCATGATCGGGGCTTCAAAAGATGCTGGCGGCGTGGACTGCGGGGACAACCCTGAGGGTAGAACCCCGGGATCATCACCCTCCGCCAAGGACACCGACCCCTAAAACCGAACGCCCCCATCCCCATGAAAGTTCCGCTGGCCTGATCTAGCTCCTTCGCGCTGCGAACGAGACAGATGAGTGAGTCTCATCAGGCGGCGCCGTGCCGACGCTACACAGCCGCAACCGAATGGTGGGAGAACCCGCCGACACTCGCGCCGCCGTCAGTAACCAGGAAACTCTTCACAATATATGCGGCCGGAGTCAACGCCCATGATTTCTAGTGCGCTCTGGACAGATCCGACCATGGAAGGCGGGCCGGCGATGTACCAGAGACACTGGTCCTTGTTCTTTACGCTCTTGAAGAGGAACTCGTCATCCATGATGCCGAACTTCGTTCTCACGGTCAGGCGAGCATCCTTCTTTTCGATGTGCCTGAGCTCCTCCAGGTAAGCCGCACTCCCCTGACTCCGGTTGACGTACAGGAGAGTGATCTGGGGACGGGCCTCCTCGTCGCGCTCGGCGTTAAGCCGCAGCATGCTCATGAACGGGGTGATGCCGATTCCGCCGGCGACAAGGACGACCCGTCTGGCCGGTTGCCGAGGCAAAAGATGAAAGCCGTGCGGCCCTTCGATCATGACTTCAGAGCCGATCTGTGACTCGCGAAGTGTCTGTTTGAACCCGCTGCCGGTGTCACGATAGGCAACGATGATCCTCTCCTTGTCCGTAGGGGAGGAGGCGATGGAAAGTACCCGTGACGCGCCTTTCCGGTCACGATAGAGGAGCTTGGGCAGCCGGAGCTGAAGGTATTGACCGGCGTGAAACGCGAATTTCTCCGGCCGTTCGAGTGCGAGCTCCAGGGTCCCTTCCGCTACTTTCCTTCGTCCGAGCAAGGTCGTCGTAAACACTCCGCGCCCTCGCACTAGGTCTACCGGACCATACTTCGTCGCTGGTGAACCGTCTTTACGAAAGCGGCGATCTGTGCCATGAAGACTGACAGCAGCATGCCGAGATAGACGAACCGCAGAACATTCTCCGGATACTCGGTCGGTAGGCCCATGAGGACCCGGTGCGGGGCCGGTGTGTAGTGCATAAACGCGAAGTACAGCGAGTGCAGCGCCACCACGTAGAAGATTACGTAGGTGAAGCTGTGCAACCACTTCCACGACGAAGGGCCGAGGAAGCTAACTGCTCCGTCGAAGGAGGTTGCCGCGAGAATGAGAGCGAAAAAGAGGGCCATGAGGCCCATGAGATTCGCCAAACCGAATCCCGGCTCGAAACGCAGATACGCATCGAGCTCCGCCACGTACTGATACCCCAGCAGTTCCCGGACGTCCCAGCGCGCCCAGCCATCCCAGACGAGATAGAAGTGTACGAGCGTCACCACCGCGAACCAGATGCCGGACTCTCGGCGCCAAGAAATGATCCGCACCAGCGGCGCCCATAACCTTGTGGCCGGACCGATGAGCGCAACGAACCAGATGAGGAAGGCACCGGCTACACCAAATGATTTCCACAAGCGCATCTCCGGGTCCCACCCCGAGTGCACCTGCCAGCCCAGGTACACAAGTAGTGTGGAAATTCCCCCGGCCAGTAGATGACGCAACAGGATTTCCCTCTTGTGCCTGACTCCTAACAACATGTTCGGTTCTCACCCTCAAATACTTTGCGGACATCAGGCTTCGCACGCCGTTCCAGCAACCCAGCACCAGTAGCGTGAATTGACGTTACACAGCTTGCTCGCAATGCTATCTCAGCCCCCTCTCCTGGGCCCGGGTCGGCCGCCCTGCGAGTGCTTCCTTGGACTCAGTCCGCCTTCTGTAACCGAAAGTTCTATCTGACTGGTCTGACTGGAACGGGTGACGCAGGGAGTAGGGCAGGAGTTGCGCCTTGAGCCGTGTGGTGGGTTTAGCGGCACTACGCAGCGCACCGATGACTGTCTGCACGTCCTCCCAAGTGTGGAGGGTTCCGGCAGCTTGGCGCGGAGATCCGGTTGTTTGAGCAAATTCCTCGATCTCGTAAGCATGCTGCAGCCTCGACAGTGAAACCGCGGCCTGCCCCTCCAGTGCGGCCTTGAATCTGAGGCGCTCAGCGAATGTACGGGGGGTATCCGCTGGAACCACTGGATACCCATAGTCACTTGCTATTTCGGCTGTTTCAGCCCAGGCCATCCTGGCCGGATTATGGGTACCGGAGGTGAGCAGCCGACGGCGGCGGGAGGACCGTGCTTCACGTCTGAGGAACGGTGTAATCGAAATCAGGGCGAGCAGCAGTAGCGTTCCGGCCATCAGAACCCCCATTTGCCCTAAACGGGAGCGGTCAGTCTGAGCATCGGATGGGATCGGTGCGGCGTCGGGTGTGGACGGAGGTTGAGCGCCAGGCAGCGGCACATCCTGCGGTGTGAGGTTATCCTCGACGAGAACCTCAGATGGGAGCGGTTGGGTTTGCGCATAGTCAGGGACCACACCCCGGCCTGGGGTGGGTTCGAACTTCACCCAGCCGACGTCCCTGAAGTAGAGTTCGGGCCATGCGTGAGCGTCCCGTGAATCGACGGCGAACTCCGTGAGCTCCTCCCCATGCGGCCCGCGAATTGTGTTCCCAGTGGGAGTGCCCGGGACATAGCCGACCGCGACCCGGCTTGGGATCCCGACCAGTCTCGCCATCACGGCCATGGTGCCAGCAAACTGCACGCAATACCCGGCCTTGACGTCCAGGAAACGCTCGATCACGCCCATACTGTTGCCGTCATAACCGCCCTCCACCGGGGCTTCCAGGGAGTACGTGAACTCCTCCCCCCTCAGATAATTCTGGATCGCCATGGCCTTGTAGAAAGGGTTGACCGTTTCAGCCGTCAGGGCACGCGCCGTTGTCTCAACGGCAGCTGGAATGTCGTCGGGCAGTGTCATAAAGTCCGGGGAAACTTCGCCGTCCGGAACGGGTCCTATGCCTGCAAGAAGTTCCCTCGTGAGTTCAGGGGTTGAACTTCGCACCTGATACGTTTGCTGCGCTGTTGATCCGCCGTCAGAGGCTAGGATGGTGAGGTTCTGCGGGTCCCACGTCCACATACCTTCCACATTCGTGATGCTTGTCGGCGCGTACGGCGCCAGCAGCCATGGGCTGGTGAAGCTTCCTGTGGTAATCGTGGTCACTATGGGGCTGCCAGTGCGATTATTTCCCCCCATTGCCCTGATTCCCGTGCGTCGGGAATCTAGCCGCTGGTCCGGCTCCCACCGTTGGCCGGAGAAATCTTCCAAAGTTGACGACCGTAGATACAGCGGCTCGTCCGCGTTGGTGGCATAGGTGATGCGCCCGAAACTGGTCGGATTGCGCAGGTCATTGCCCAGTGTCACGCTCGGGTTCAATCCGGTTGCAGTGCCCCAGGGATTCAGGCGGGACCCCTGTGGAAACGCGCCTGAATTGAATCCCGGGATCATCAAGGGCAGGACAAGGGCGGTGGTGAGTGCTACCGCGCCTATGGAAACTGCGCGAGTGAAGAACCCGTCGGAGGTCCTGCCGGTGCTGGCCGTCTTTCTGGGCTTCTCCCGCCATTGCCCAGCGGCGAGAAGGAGCAGGTAGCCGGTCGCAGCAGCGACGAACGCGGGTATACCCACGCCGTCGGGTTTGATGATCGCTGGAGGTATGAGGATCACCAAGAGAACGATTCCGCTGACAGCCGGCATCCTGAGTGTGATGGCCAAAGTATCCATCAATACCGCCATCAGCCCCGTTGTGGCACTGATGATGAGGAGAATTCCCACACCGGGTAGCACTGGGGCCAGCTGGGAGACCACGGTGTCTTCTGCATCCTTGAGCAGAAATGTCAGGCGTTCAGGGAACTCCGGTCCGGGAATCGCGCCCAGGATGCTCTGGGCGGAAAAGTATTGCCAATTCAGGGTGCCGATCAGGACGAGCAGGCCGGTCACAAAGATCAGCGGGTCAGGGAAGTGCAGTCTTCGCGCGACGGCCATGCCGGTGAACACACTTCCGACCGTTAGAGCGACGGAGGGCAACCAGAGCCAGCCCTGAATCACGCCGTTGAGGCTCAGCGATGCGAGAATCACCGCTGCCATCGAGACGAGCGAAAGCACGAAGTGCCGTTGATCGTGTGGAGTGCGGGGCTGCTGAGCCGGACGCTGCACAGGTCTAGATGGTGCCGGCAGCAGCGTGGTCGTCATCGTCGTCCCTGCCCCCTTAGGGTGATCTGAGTCCGTTCGGGCTGATGTGCCCGGTTAATGCTTTGCCGCAGCCACAGCGGGTCACACATGTTGATGAGTTCCGAACCTCTCGTGGGCCCTGCACGGGACACGCGGACGGCGTCGGCATCGGCGTCCAGGGTAGGCCGCAAAGGTCCGATTATGGTTATCCATGGGTCTCATAGCAACGCAGGGTGAGTGGGTTACTGTGTCAACTTGCTGCAGTGATCAAAAGTTCCACGCGGTGGGCGCCCGCCGCGACGGTTCTGGACAGAACCGATACACTGCCCGACCTTGACCAGGAGCACGAAGAACTTCGCCGGTTTCTCTTCTTCGATGTTCCCTGGCTTCCGGGTTAGGTAATTAGCAACGAATGGAGAACCTGTGGATGTTGTTTCCCGGCTGCTGTCAGCGGGCAGGATCTCAGTTGGGGCCAGGACCGTTACAGGTACTTCGATGGTGCTAGTCATGGCACTGGTCCTGGGTAGCAGTGGACCGGTTTTCGCCGACGAGCTGGACGAGCGCAAGAACGCCCTTGAAAGCCAGATCGCCGAAGTGCAGCAATCGATGGACTTTCTGGATGCCGACATCATCGAAACGGTGGCTCAGCTGCGGGTCTACCAGGATGAGCTTCCGGCAGCGCAGCAGTCTCTGGTTGATGCGCAGGGCCGAGTTGCGGTCGCCGCCAATGAAGTGGCCGTACTGGCTCAGCGGGTGGACCTTGCGCAGGACACAAAGAACACTCTCACCGAGCAGCTTGAGCGGGACCGGGAGGAGATGGCGGCGAACCGTGTGGTGATCGGCCAGATCGCCAGTCAGGCTTATAAAAGCGGTGGTATACCTTCCGGTATTTCATTGTTGCTCGGTGCTGAAAGCCCCGAAAGTCTCACCTACTCCATGGACATGGTGCATCAGGCGCTGCGCAGTCAAAACGCCGCCATCGAGCAGCTGTCCCAACAGAACGCCATCAACGTGAACTCGGAGGAGCGGCTCATATCGGTTGAGGAGGAAATCCGTGATCTCAAGTACCAGGCCGAAGAGGCCCTTGCCGCTGAACAGAGGGCGCGCGATGAGGCTGAGGTCGAGAAGGCGAAGGTCGATGGCCTGATTGCTGAGACCACCGCCCTGTCTGAAGAACTCCAGGCGCAGAAACCGGTCATCGAAACCCGGTTGGCCAAGATCGAAGCGGAGCAGCGACAGGTGGTCGCGGACATCGCTGAGCGGCAGCGCAGGCTGCTGGAGGAGGCCCGCAAGCGTGAGCAAGCACGGCTGAAGGCAGAAGCCGAAGAACGCGCACGGATCGAAAACGAGCGGCGGGCCGCAGAGGCCGCCGCCGCGAACCGTCCTGCTCCAGTTCCGGTACCCGTCCCGCCGCCGGCACCACCTGCCGTCGGGAGCCCGTCGACATTCGGGTTGAATCCGCCCCTCAACGGCCCAATCACCTCAACATTTGGTTACCGCCCCACACCGGCTGGGACCATCGACTGGAGTGGCACCGGAGGTTATGCGCATACAGGAATCGATTATGGTGTCGGCTGCGGGACTCCGATCTACGCACCCGCCGCAGGCGAGGTCTGGTTTGCCGATTCCGGTGTCCTCAGCGGTGCAGGAGTGCGCGTGGTGTTGAACCACGGGGTCGTTCAGGGAAACGCCCTGGTCACCAACTACTACCACCTGGAAAGTTTTGCGGTCTCCCCCGGCCAGCAGGTCAAAGCCGGGCAGCTCATCGCCTACGTAGGCACCTCCGGCAACTCAAGCGGCTGCCACCTGCACTTCGAAACCCAACTCAACGGTTCCCTCGTCGACCCGCTGGGACTGTTATAGGACTCAATAGAAGCCACCGAGTCCGTGCACCAGCATGATGCCCCCCCATATTGGGATCCACCAGGTGGGCGGTGGTGAGGACGCGTCTGATGGGGATGTGTGACTCCGACGAAGGCGGCTGTGAACCTTGTGCGCCTAGCCGGCGGAAGGGCATCAGTGTTAGTCGCGTCGGCCTGAACCGCGTGGGTCAGCGTTCCGGACCGCTTCTGCGCGGCTCAGCTTGTGAAGCAGGGGGCGATCGCGGAACCGAAACGTTCAAGTTCTATCAGCCGGGGCGCGTTGTGGCTGGTCTCTCAGCCGATGATCGGCCTTTCTTCCGGGTAGTGGTAGAGCGTACCGCGCTGACGCAGTGCCAGCGCGGAAGCAACGGTAATTGTTCCGAGGCGGCCGGCGAACATCAGGGCCGACAGTACGTACTTACCTTCGGGTGGGAGTTCGGCGCTGAGGTTGGTGCTCAGGCCGCAGGTTGCGAACGCGGAGATCACTTCGAAGAGCACACGGCTGAGTTCCTCCCCGGAGATCCAGAGAATGAGGCCGGTCCCGACGAGGACAATGGTCGCACCCGTGAAAATGACGGAGATAGCCACCCGCATGGCGCCTTGCGGGATTTTCCTGCCGTAGACGCTGACGTCGGAATCACCGCGGGCTTCGGCGAGGATGGCCAGGAACATCACGGCGATGGTTGTGACCTTGATACCGCCAGCTGTCGACGCCGAGCCGCCGCCGGCGAACATGAGGGCATCGGTCAGGAGCATCGTGGTCGGTTCCATCTGAGCCTGGTCAACCAGGTTGAATCCGCCGGAGCGGGTCATGACCGAGGCGAAGAGCGCGTTAATGATCTTGTCGCTTGCGCTCAAGCCTCCGATGGTTTCGGAATTAGACCACTCCATCAACCCCCACAGCACCATCCCGGCGAAGAGCAGGATGAGCGAGACGTTGATGGTGAGCTTGGTGTGCAGGCTCCACTTCCGGACGTGGTGGCGGTATTGAACGAGGATGAGGATGACCGGAAAGCCGAGGCTGCCGACGAACACTCCGACCATCAGCGGTACGAGGATCCACAAATCGGTTTCATAGGGGACGAGGCCGTCGGAGTGCGGGGTGAATCCGGCGTTGTTGAAGGCCGAAATCGAGTAGAAAACACCGTGCCAAACCGCGAGCCAGAAGGGCTCGCCGAGAATCATGAACCGAGGGATCAGGGCCAGGGCCAGCACCAGTTCCACCGCCACGGAAGTGGTGATGACAATGCGCAGCAGGGTGCCCACCTCACCGAGGCGGCTCGCGTTGTTGAGGGCGGACTGGGCGAGGAGCTTGCCCCGGACGCCCAGCCGCTTGCTCACCACCAGAGCCAGGAGGGAGGCAAGGGTCAGGGTACCCAGACCTCCCACAAAAATGCCGATAAGAATAATCAGCTGGCCGAAGAAAGACCAGTAGTCGGCAGTGGACACAACGGTCAGCCCGACGACACACACCGCGGAAACGGCTGTGAACAGAGCGTCGTGGAGAGGCGCTGACTGCCCTGAACGCGTGGCGAAAGGCAAGCTGAGTAGTGCAGTGAAGATCAGCACGACCACGAAGAAGACGAGTAAGACCACCCGTGCCGGTGAACTATTGACGATGCCGTCGATGAAGTTACGCGCCCTGCCCAGCAGTCGCAGGCGGTCCTCCCCTTCCAACCACGAGGGGTGTGCTCGTACCATCCGTGCTGTTCCGCTCCGCCTCGGGTGGGGCTGCCGTTAGCAGCCCTTCGAGTAGTAAATCACTTTCGACCAAGGACTTGCGGGCCGGACCTCTCACCTCAGCACCTGCTCGTTTACCAATCCAGAGCGCACTGGAAGTGACGGGCATTGATTCCAGTGCACCTATCGTGACGAGTTCTCCGGATACTGAGAGTACGAGTGCCGGACGGGGCGATCGCGTCACACAGCTGTGTTCAGTGCCCGCACCGGATCGAAGGCACCGGGATCCTACATTGCGGGGACTGCCGGATTGACCAGCGGACGCTTCCATTTGATGCTGCAGATGTGATTCTCGCCCTCTAGGTACGTCCGTCCCCCCGGACCTCACCTTTCTCGTACACATCGGGAACGCCGTCACGGTCGGCGTCGACAGAATCGAGTTCCTCAATCTCCCGGTAACGGCGGTTGCGGACCCGCAACAGCACGCTGGCCAGCAGAGAGGCCAGGACGGAGGCGCTCAGAACGGCAACCTTGGCCTGATCGGCCGCGCTGCTGGCCGGGTCGAAGCTCAGCTCGGCGACCAGCAGCGAAACGGTGAAGCCGATACCTGCCAGCAGCGCCACGCCCACCAGGTCTATCCATCGAAAGGAGGGATCCAGGTGACGGCGGGTGATCTTGGTGGTCAGCCAGGTGGTGCCGAGTATCCCGATGGGCTTGCCCAGTACCAGGCCGACGACGATGCCGAGTGTCACTGGTGCGGTCATCGCGGTTGTTATTCCTTCCCAACCCCCCACAGCAACCCCTGCGGAAAAGAACGCGAACACGGGCACGGCGAAGCCTGCCGAGATTGGGCGGAAACGGTGCTCGAATTCCTCGGCGAGGCCACGCCCAGCCTCGGGACCCTCGCTGGCTTGGCCCTGCTTAACTGGGACCGCAAACCCGAGCAGGACCCCCGCCACCGTGGCGTGGACACCGGCTTCGTGGACCAACGCCCAAACCACCAGCCCCAGAGGCAGGAGGATCACCCAGGCAGCCCAGGCATGAAGCCCGAAGAACCGGCTGTAACGCTGGGCGAGGAAAGTAAAGACACCCAGTGGAACCAGGGCCAGCAGCAGCGGGGTGAAGGCCACCTCTTCGGTGTAGAACACGGCGATGATCGTAATGGCCATCAGGTCATCGACCACCGCCAGGGTCAGGAGGAACAGCCGCAGGGCAGGGGGCAGGTGGGATCCGATGATGGCCAGCACCGCCACCGCAAAGGCGATGTCTGTAGCGGTTGGGATGGCCCAGCCGCCGGCGGTTTCGGGGTTGGAGGCGTTGAATGCGGTGTACAACAGGGCTGGGACGATGACCCCGCCCGCAGCGGCCGCTACAGGCACAATGGCCTTACTGAATTGACGCAGGTCCCCGGCTACGAACTCGCGTTTGAGCTCGAGGCCCACAAGGAAGAAAAATATGGCCAGCAACCCGTCGGCGGCCCACGTGCCGAGGCTAAGCCGAAGGTGCCCGGGCTCGTAACCGACCTCATAGTCGCGCAGGGCGAAGTAGCTTTCCGCGAACGGAGAATTCGCCCAGACGATTGCGACCAGCGCCGCGGCCACCAGTAGCATCCCGCCAACGGTCTCCTTGCGCAGGATCTCTGCAACCCGCAACACCTCACGGTAGCTGCCCCGACCGAGGGTGTCGTGGCTGTGATCCTCCGGACCTGGTGCCCGGTCGTGGCTGGACATCGCGGCGACTCCTTGTGGTGTGTTTCGAGCGTACGCGGGACAACCAAAGTCCCGGCTCACTGGAGCGTTAGTCTACGTAGAATTATTGGCGCGACCGACAGCCAGGCCCTCAACGAGGCGCTGCTTGCGGTAATATCGGCCTGCCATAGGGAACGCACTGAGTGCTGTGTCCTCGGCGGGGCCGCAATTGCGGCTTTCTCTTAGACCTTAATCATTTTCGTTGTCTGTGCCGTCGGAGGCCTTGTAGTGAAAGCAACTGCGGTGATCTTATTCGCCACACGTGCAAAGGCAGGAGTACTGCTGGTGACCCTGCTGTGCCTGTTCTGGCTCGCTGTCTCCTTTCAACGAAGTGTCCTTCTCCTCGGCGACCCAGCCCCCGCGGCACAAGTGTTCGGAATCGCTTACCTACTCCTGCCCCTAATAGGGGTGTGGGCCGTCTTCCACGAAATTGTGTTCGGTATCAGGGCACAGCGGATGGGTCGCATTCTGGAGAGCGAGGGGTCGCTACCGGTGGATGATCTGCCGCGCTCCCCTGCGGGAAGGATCATCCTTGCTGCAGCCGATGAACGATTCCCCCGGTTCAAGGCAGACGTTGAGAAAACACCTCAGGATTGGAGGAGCTGGTATCGGCTTTCCTGCGCCTATGATGCTGCAGGTGACCGGAAACGGGCCAGGTGGGCGCTGCGCGAAGCAGCTAAAATTCATGGCATTGATACCCGTTCCCCTTCCCTGTCGGTTCCGTAACTACCACACCCTGGTAACACCACCGTTACCCGCAGGTAACTCGGCTCGGCACGGTAAACAGAAACGAAGTGATTGATGAATCCCTGGCTGGCGGCCCTCATCCCCGTTGCATTGGTTGTTCTCCTGGGAGGGATCGCCTTCGCTGCCGGCCGCAGGTCAACATCATTGCCCTCGCCGCCCCGGGGGTACCGAACCGTCACCGGGAATCCGGAAGCAGGGAAAGCCAGCGTTGGGCCCGACCTGCTTCATGTAACCCTGAGGCAGACGTTGAGCGATAGCGGCCGATTGCTGTTCCGCGCTCCAGATGAGCGCACGATGTTGATTCAGTACCTTGACGTCGGTGGGCCAAATTCCGGGTCCATCTACTCTTATTTGCGCGTGCTGGAACGCGATTTCGGCGAGTATCTGTCCTTTGCGGTCAGGCACCTGCCCTCAACGGAGGACGCCTGGACGGCAGCGGTCGCTCTGGAGGCGGCAGATAAACAAGGCAGATTCCGGGACTTCCTTGCCGCTCTGGAAGATAACCGCTCGGATCCGGTTACTACCGGAAGCCGTGAGAACACGTCGGTCCACCAGCGACATCGAGAAATCGCCCGGGATCTTGGACTGGACTTGGCAAGGTTCGATGCCGACGTGGCAGACCCCCGAACGATGCAGCAGGTTGAAGCCGACCGAACCGAGGCTCAGAAGGCAGGGGTAGAGAGAGGTTCGACGTTCTTCCTGCTGGACGGGAAGTCACGCCAGGCCACATCCTTCGACGGGTTCCGCGAACAAGTAGCCGACGCGGTGCACCGGACACCAAATGGGGCCACCCCGCGTCCCGTCGAAGAGGGCAGGCCGCAGCGTTAGCGGAAACTGAACCCGGATCTCGGGAGCAGTGGAGCGTTGTCAGGACGTCGCGAACTAACCTCCGCCGGGAATCCTCTGTTGAAGGCCAAGAAGTTGATGGCAGAACATGCTAGCGCGTTGGAGAAGACGCGATGTGCGTTCTGAGTTCCTGGAGAACCCCGTCGAGATCTTTCAGGTCCTGCACTGCCGCAGACAGTAGCTGCTGCTGAACAGTCCACCCCTCGTCCGGTAAATCATGATCAGGACGGTGACCATCGCCTGCCGCTTCACAGGCGTCCCGTATCTCCAGAACGGTACGAACCAGGGCGGTTCGAATAACTTCAAGCTGCGCTAACCGATCCCCGGACGGCGCTCGACCTGTAATTGCGGACACTCCTCTCACAGCGGGGTGTCCGTTGCGAGAGCTCACAGCCTATCCAACGCCCGAGACAGAGGCTACGTTCCTCTACGTCCGCGGCGGCTGGCTGGTCATCCGGTGATAGACAAAAACCTTTCTTTTCGTTCCAGCTCCAATGTCGCCCGAAGCTTCCTCAGGCGGTTCCCTTCAGCCCCTGCCCAGAATCCATCGGTACGCTGGACTGCGCACCGCCCCTGTCGGTGCGACGAGGGCTATCAGAGCGGGCCCTCAGTGCCGGTAGCCGCCGCCCCTGCTGTGCGGTTACCGGCACGCCCATCTTGTTGGGTGTTGTGGATGCGTTCGATCCCGGGAATGACAAAGAGGAAGGGGAGGACAACCCGTGTGGGTTGGCCTCCCCTTCCTCTTATGAGTGTTGGTTGCGTTATGCGCTGACGCGGACGTAGGAGGATCCTGCCAGGTCCGAAAGCGGGTGTAGCAGGGTTGCGTTGACGCCGTTCATTCCGCTGCTGATGACCTGACCATTACCGACGTAGATGCCGATATGTCCAGGACGGATAACAAGATCACCAGGTGCGGGGGTGCTGACCACGGTGCCGTACTGGTAGAACTGGGTCGGACCGAGGTCCCCAACGGACTTGCCGATGGAGCGCAACGCAACCTCAACAAGGATGGTGCAGTCCTGGGTGGCGCCGAGCTGCCCGTAAGCAGAAGCAACCAGCGCCGCACCAACACCGCTGGCCGCCACAGTCGATGCCTGGGCAGGAGCACGCTCAATGGTGCTCGACGCTGTGGTGATGCCCATGGTGCTGGTTTCAACCTGCGCAGGTACTGCCGGTGCCGGAGCTACCGGCGCTGGAGCAGCTGGAGTTGCTGCACCGTTCGGGTGGCTGGCGCCGCCGCCTGCCAGGGCGATGACATCGCCAGGGTAGATGATGGACTCCCATCCGAGGCCGTTGGCCGCGAAGATTGTTTCGAGGCTGACCCCGTAGGAAGCCGCGATCTTCCCAAGCGTGTCCCCCGGCTGGACAGTGTGCGTAGCAGCCCCGGGTGCTGCTACTGCAGCTGGTGAGGCGACACTAACTGCTGCGGTGGCCGCGGTGTCCACCGCTTGCTGCGCTGCGGTGGACGGGGTGGAGGTCGCTCCGGCGGTGGCTGGCAGTGTCGACCCGAGCATCAGGCCGGACACGGCAACAACTACAGCTGCCGGGCGTCCCAT
Source organism: Arthrobacter sp. KKT183 (assembly GCF_055657625.1). Taxonomy (NCBI): domain Bacteria; kingdom Bacillati; phylum Actinomycetota; class Actinomycetes; order Micrococcales; family Micrococcaceae; genus Arthrobacter; species Arthrobacter sp. KKT183. Next base: position 3,438,181 of record NZ_CM145770.1, read on the forward strand.
TGTTGTAACCCCGGAGGAAGCCGCTTTGGCAACATTGTGCAGGGGGTTGGCGGGGACGGCACGGTGACGTGCGATATGACGGTTCTTGGACATGGTTAGCCTCTCCCAATGCCTGCGAGGTTAGCTGTCGGATTCGGATGGGAGTCACCCGGGCATACAGCAGCACTGAAATGAGTGCGGCTTACGCCTTAACCCCTAGGATTTCTTTCGAAACCCGCTTACCGGTTCCCCCGCCTCTGCCGTGATTCGTTTCGGAACGGACCTCCGCAGCGACAGAGTTAAGCAATCTGCTGGAGGGGTGTCACCCATATCTAGGCCCTGACACCGCGAGAATCATATCTGTAGTCACACTGAAAGTCACAATCACATAACGGCAACGCCGGATGGTGCTCGATAGTCCAAGGAAAGACAACTGAGGGAGTTGGTTGTGAATGTCTCCCAGCCCTCCGCATACGGTAATCGGCGGCGATGTCTTCACCCAAGATGAGACAGAGGAGGCGGTGTGTCCTCGTGCTCCCTAAATGGGTTTCAACTCCGATTCTCTGACGAAGTTTCCCGGCCAGCGGCTAGAGCAGGTGTGGTGTGTGGTACTTCGCGTTCGGCGGCGGCTTGCGCTTCCCGTTCGGCCCTGTCAGCACCGAAGATGGCCCGCATCGTGAAGTAGAAGATGGTACCTACGGCCGCTGAGGGCAAGAGGACGGAGATGTATTCCATGGCGGCAGTCTACGTTGGCAGCCATCCTCCTGGCTTCCCGCGAAACCATCCGAGGGGAGCCGCCAGGCCATTAAGTTTCCGGTTTGGTGCAGCCGTCACAGTAACCGGGTGGCGCTCCGCTGTGCCGGCAACAATGCTCCGGGATAACAGAACCGGTGCATCGATGTGTAGGGGGACGTTGGGCTCTATGAGAACATCTGCAAATGCACACCAAGCTTCTCCCACGGCGGCTGACCGGCATTGACGCTGCCCGGGGAGTGGCGCTCTTCGGGATGATGAGCACCCACGTTTTTCCGCTCTACTCCTCAGGCACCGGCGAAGCAACGTGGACAGCGCTGGCCTTTTCCGGCCGGGCCTCAGGTCTTTTCGCCGTCGTCGCAGGCATCGGACTTACCCTCCTCACGGGCGGAAACTCGCCGCACCGTGGTGGTGTCCTTGCTGCAGACCGCAGGGGCATCGCTATCCGCGCCCTGATCATCGCACTAATCGGGCTGGCACTTGGCTCAGTGGAGACGAACATCGCGATCATCCTGTTCCACTACAGCATCCTGTTTCTCGTCGCCCTGCCCTTCATCGGGCTGCCGTTCAAGGCCCTGGCTGGGTGGGCTGGTATGTGGATGCTGCTATCACCGGTTGCGGCGTACCTGCTACGACCGTTGGTGCTGCAGAAGGTGGATCCGCCGTCCTTAGGTGCTAACCCGCTCTTCGGGCACTTCATCACACCTCAAACGCTTTTCGCCGACATCTTCCTAACGGGTTATTACCCCGTGTTGCAATGGATCACTTTCGTCTTGGTAGGTATGGCCATCGGTCGCCTCAACCTCGAGCGTCTTGGCGCCCAACTGGGACTGCTCGGTGTTGGCCTCACAGCGGCCGTCATGGCGAAGCTGCTCAGTTGGCAGCTGCTCGGGCCAGGAGGCGGACTGAAGGCCCTCTCGGAAACACTTGAGGGAAGCACCTACCCCCTTGAAGCGATGCTCCAGGTCGGGCTCGCCGGGATCGACCAGTACGGGACGTGGTGGTGGCTCGCGGTGAGTGCCCCGCACTCGGGTGCCCCCCCTGGACCTTCTGCACGTAGCTGGGTCAGCGGCGGCGACGATCGGTTTGTGTTTACTGTTGACGCGCAGGTATCGGAATCTTCTCCTGCCATTATCAGCGCCCGGGGCCATGACGCTGTCGTTGTACGCGCTGCATATATGCGTCATGAGCGTGGTTCAGCAACTCAATCCGATACCCCACCCGGTACAACTGTTCTGGGTGCAGGCGGTGATAGCGGTGGTGCTCGGCCTCATCTTCCACCATCTGAAATCCCGGGGCCCGCTCGAATCTCTCATTTCCCAAGGGGCAGGTGCAGCCCGGAGCAGTCGCAGCCGCCTGCGTATCTGAGAGCTACTGCACCAGCCGGAGGAATATTGGCCAGCGCTACGTCAGCATGCGGCAAGGAATCCGAGTGATTGTTCCTGGAGCCGACAGGCTGCCTGGGCCGCAGGAGAGCGGGTATTGGCTGGGCTACTCCCCGTCCCAGAAGGCTGGGGCAGCCTTCATCGGGTCGTTGAGGTCCACGTCGCCGGGTTTCAGGCCGACGCTGAACTGGGTCATCATGTCGTGGTCCTCGTGAGGGAGGTTGTGGCAGTGGATCATGTACTTTCCGCGGTGTGGACCGAATTTCATGAGGAGACGAACGGTTTCTCCTTCACCCACGTACACCACGTCCTTGGGTCCCATCTCATAGGAGAATGGAGGCCGGCCGTTACGGCTGAGGATCTGGAAGTCCACGAGGTGAATGTGGATCGGGTGGAACCAGCCACCCGAACTGTTTTCAAATTCCCAGATTTCCGTGGCGCCCAAGTCCGGGTCAGCGATGACCCGCCGGAATCCGCTGGCGATGATGTCCTCCCAGGAGTCCTCCCCGATGACCCAGACATCGTTATCGCGCTTCACCCGGAACTTGCGCACCCGGGTGTCGCGGGCCGGACGCAGGTCCATCACTTCACTGGAAGCCAATGTCTGCGAGATGGTCTTCCACGTGTGATCGGAGGTGTCCACGGGCTGGTCCGTGACATCGAAGGCCATGATCCGGTCGGTGAAGTCGTAGTCGACGTTGTTCTTGTTCGAAAGGTTCCGCAGTTCAATCCGCTGCCCGGGCTGGTACCCAGAGAAATCAATCAGCACTTCGTACCGCTCGGCGCCGGCGTGGCGCCATGAGTCGACTGACTGCGTCCTAGGCATGAGTCCCCCGTCGGTGGCCACCACATGCACCGGCTCACCGGTGCTGAGCGTCGGCCGGAGGGAGCGCGAGATAGACGCGTTGAGGATACGGAAGCGGTACACGCGCCGCTGGACCTTCATCACCGGCCAGGGCTTTCCGTTCACAAGGATCACATCTCCCCACAACCCGGAGAAGGAATTGTCGTCATAGGCGAGGTTGCCGTCCGCGGCGAACATGACGTCCGAGAGCGTGAGAGAAACATCGAACTCGCCCTGAGGCAGCAGGGCCCGCTCGGCCGGATCATGCAGCCGGAACTGTGCTGACAATCCGGAATACGCGTTCTTCGCGGTGGTGTGCACGTTGTGGTCGTGGTACCAGAGGCTGCGTGCAGCCTGGAAGTTGGGGTACTCGTAGTTCTTCGCGAACCCAGGAGGAGTCACATCACTGGCAATAACCGTCAAACTGCGGCAACGACGCAGAACCATGCAAATGCGTCGAAGTCGATATCCGATAACCGAATACCGGATGTGTCGGCGGAAGCTGGTTCCGAACCTTGAGCACAGCCCGCGTCCCCTGAACCAGATCAATCGTGGGGCCAGGGAAGATCCCGTTGTAACCAAGAATCTGAGTGGACAGGCGCGGAAGGATTCTGGCGGTACCGGCCTTCTGCGTGACGCTGTAGTAATGCACTTTCGCGCCGTCAGGAGCACGCCCCACCGCGTAGGGTTCCAGCACCGGAGCCTGGGTAAGCGCAACGCGATACGGTACGGGCATATCCCCATCTGCCAGGCTGCTCGCTGACTTGGCACTGATGGAGCTGAACGGGACAGCCAGCGCACCGACCCCCAGTACCCCCAGTCCCCCGTACGTGAGGACCTGCCGCCGAGAAACAGACATCGGTTTTCCTTCCTACCTGCACGGAAAGGATGCACCGTCCTCCTTGGAGAAAAGTAGGACTCACTAAACGAAATCCGCTGGCCGGTTAGTGCTTCCAGTCCCCTCTTCGCCCACGGCGCCCGCGCATCTTAGATGTAGGCCAAATAGAGCCAGCGTTAGCGGCAACGTCTGTGCGAAAAGTTGCTGACTGCGGTGATGCGGGAAGCGACAGATCCGGGCAACTCCGTTCCCCTTCTACACCCGGGCGCCCGGGATTAGCTGTCGGCCAAGAGCTCACATCCCAGTTCGGGTTACAGTCATCAATTGGAGCTCGCCGATTCGATGTGTGAATGATTCAGGAGAACTAACGTATGGCTCAGCGTGTACAGGTGCAGTTAATCGATGACCTCACCGGTGATGAAGCACAGGAAACCGTCCGATTCGCCCTGGACGGCACCAAGTATGAAATCGACCTGACAACCGCGAACGCGAAGAAGCTGCGCTCGACCTTGTCCGGATACATTCAAAACGGTAGGAAAGCCAGCATCATGCGTACAAGCCGAGGCACACTACGGTCTGCACCGGCAGAGCAGTCCAACCGCGAAGACACTCAACAGATCCGTCAATGGGCACGCCAAAACGGTTACAACCCCAGCTCTAAGGGCCGCATTACCCAGTCAATCCTCGACGCCTACTACGCGGCCATCAAATAGGGACAACCGCCTCCAGACCACCACAACACTCCCCTGCCAGCACCCTACGTGTCAGGCTGGAGCGGTACCACGGTGACAGAGCAAGTCAGCTTAATCGCGTGGGGCGAGAACCAGGAAACCGATCATTATGTCTAATCTAGTTTTGGCCAAGGTAGGCCAAGATGGATCCATGAGTAGTTCCGGACCGCGTGCCGGTGGCCCGACCCCTCGAAGGTCTTTTACCCCAGCGCAGAAGCTTGAGTTTTTAGCGCAGTACGAGGATGCCTGCACCCGTCAGGAGGGCGGTGCGTTCCTGCGTGAGCATGGGCTGTATTCCTCTCAGATCGCTGAGTGGCGCAAGCTGCGTGATGGCGGTGTCCTTGCTGGCAAGAAAGCCGGGGAGACGATCGGGAAGCTGTCCCGGGAGCAGGCCGAGATCGCACGTCTGCGCCGCCAGTTGGAGGTGAGCGAGAGCCGGTTGAACAAGACCGAGGCAGCCTTGGAGGTCATGGGAAAACTCTCGGCGTTCTTCGAGAACGCCATCGCGGAATCGCCGGACGAGCCGAAGTCCAAGAAGAGATGACCAGCGCCTACCGGCAGTTGGTGAACGCTGCCGTTCCGACGCGGCAGGCCGCTGCCTTGGTCGGGCTTTCACGGACCACGATCTACCGCAAGCCTGCCGTACCGGTGGACCAGGAACCGGCGGTGCCGCCGAACAAGCTCAGCACCGCGGAGCGGGCCGAGATCCTGGCGGCCTTGAACTCGCCGGAGTTCGTGGACCTGGCACCGCTGCAGGTCTACGCGAAGCTGCTGGATGCGGGGACCTACCTGGGTTCGGTCTCCACGTTCTACCGGGTACTGGAGGAGAATAAGCAGGTCAAGGAACGCCGCCGGCTGGCCAAGCATCCGGCCCGGGCCATCCCGGAACTGGTTGCCACCGCCCCTGGACAAGTGCTCAGCTGGGATATCACCAAGCTCGCCGGCTCGGTCAAGGGCAAGTACTTCGACTGCTACCTGATGGTGGACATCTATTCGAGGTTCATCGTCGGGGCGCATGTGCACGCCACCGAATCAGGGATCCTGGCCGTGGAGATGATGCGGGAGATCTTCGGCGTCCATGGCATCCCGGAGGTGGTTCACGCCGACCGCGGGACGTCGATGACGTCGATGACGTGTGGCCGCGCTGCTCTCTGACCTGGAGATCACCCGATCCCATTCCCGACCCCGGGTGAGCAACGATAATCCATACTCAGAGTCGCTTTTCAAGTCCATGAAATACGGGCCGACATTCCCCGAACGCTTCGCCTCACTCGGCGATGCGCGGGCCTTCATCAACGAATTCGTGGACTGGTACAACCACCATCACCAGCACTCCGGCATCGGGTTCCACACCCCGGCCAACGTGCACTACGGCTTCGCCGACGCAGTGGCCATAAAGCGCTCACAAACCCTGGCCGCGGCCAGGAACAAGCACCCCCACCGATTCAGCACCGCTACCGATCCCAAGATCCTCGCTCTACCCGGACCGGCATGGATCAACCAACCGACCGAAACCGCCGGAGAAACGGCGGCCTAACCTCCGTCTAACTCACCTTGGTACCGCTTGACTTGAAAAATTCCGACTGCCAGTCATAGTGGGCTGGCGGTCTTCACGATTAACCCCGGGATCCCGAAAGGGGCAACACAATCCGGAAATGGCTCGGATGGACGAACTGATGATGGATGCACCCAGGTGTGATGCTGGCATGCACGCGTCGTTGCCCCACTACAGGGTCGGCTCGGAGCATGGCCGGTAGCGCTGAAGGCGCACTGCGATGAGCGCTGCGCTGTTTGCACTGGCGTTGGTGGTCGGCCGAATTGGTATGAGGCTGATTCTGCCCGGCGAGAAAGAGCTAAACCGCGCTCCCTACACCGGGGTGAGAAAGGTACCGGCCAGGTTCTGGAGCTGGTAAATCCATAGCGTCCAGATTCCGGAAACCATCAGCAGGCCCACGAGCACCAGCAGGAGACCTCCGGCCAGATTGAAGATACGCATGTGCCGGCGCACGAAGGCGAGTGTCCGGGAGACCCATTCAACACCGAGTGCCACCAGCACAAATGGGATCCCCAGCCCCAGGCAGTACACGAATCCCAGCAACGCTCCACGCCACGCGGTCCCGGTTGTGGATGTTGGGATCCGACTCGCTGCGCCCAGGTCGTAGCTCCAAATACCAGCTCATGTAAGTTCGTGCGCCGCGTACAATTTCGCAATGGGTCACCTCTCCCAGTGGAATTTCATTGAAGTTCGACCTTCCGATAGTCAAGCTCTGGGGGAAGGCACCCCGCCCACGAAGTGAAACCTGAATTTGGCGCCCTTCGTGCGGACAGAGCATCTCCCGGAACGGAGCCGCCCGAGGGAGCGGGCGCCGGCTCCGCCCGAGGGAAACGGCACCACGATGCCGGTTCCGCGGGAAGGAGCGGCGGAGTGGTCAGACACCGCACACTTCCCGCCTGCAATGCTGCTCCCCTGTCCTTAGGATTTCCTTGCAGGATGCAGGTTTCGTGTACAGCCATAGTGCCGCCCGGGACGAGGACGCAGCGGTGCCGCCGACCCGTTGACTCCTCCTGTGCCGAAGAAGGCGTTCTGCAGGTCAGACACACCCTGCCACTGGGCTTGCCTGGTGATTTGGGCCCCTGTTCTTCATGAACAGCGATTGCAGTATTTCGCTTGAGGAGCGCGACGGCGGCGGGGCGTTGGCCTGTCAGGACGCGCCCCGGTTCAAGCTCGTCGATGAGTACTTTAGGTATCTAACGGACAGGAAATACTCGCTGAAACGGTGCGTTCCTACTGGAATAACCTGCTGGCGTTCTGCCGGTGAATTTTGATTGCCAAGCATCCCGCTGGCCGATGAGCGCAGCGGGATGCTTGCCCCGCACACCGGTTCCACTTCGCGTAGCGGCGCTTCCGGCGCCCTGTACTGGCTGGCGTCGACAGGATCATCCGGTACCGTCGCCCTCCGGTCGGGATTCGTGGTGCAGGCGGGCGAATCGACCGCTTCAGCGCGGCGACCGAGCCCCCAGCTCAGGGGCCGCAGATATCGGTGAGCGGCCGGCGGAGATCACCGAGTTGAAGCCATCGGCCTTACGCGGGCTGTGTGCGTAGGCTGCTCCCGGCATAACCCCAAGCTTTCTCCAATGGGCCGGCAACACCATGGTGGTGCTAGATCCTTCCAGAGGCGGGTAGGCCATGAAATCCTTTAATCGATTCTTCGAAAACATTCCGTTCGGCCCAGGCGCCGATGGCCGGCCCAAACGTTCTCCACAGCGAGGTGGTGCAACGGACCATCCGCCGCGTTCACGCGTGGTGGCTGCGGGTCTCGTGCTGCTCCTGCCGCTGGCGATGGTTCTGCCCGTGGCAGGGGGCGCTAACGCTGTGGTCGCGCCGACGGGGCAGGGTTTCGTTGTGACCCCCTCGGATCTGGCGTTCATTTTGAAGCAAATCAAGATTTCTGAAGCCCATGTCGCGAATACCACCTCTGAAACCGGTCCGTGCGGGGCTCTGGTGGGAGATGGACCGAACCAGATTCCAAGCCCGCTTGTGTCCCTCGGGATACGGACAGTCGACGGATCGTGCAACAACCTTCAGCCCGGACAGGAAACTTACGGCGCTGCCGGCGAAGTTTTTCCACGCCTGGCCGCATCCTCGTATGATGCGGCGGAGCCTGGGTCCCTGGGCGGCCCACCGGCGCCGAGCAGCTATGGGCAGAAGTCCGGAAACGTCTTTGATTCTCAGCCGCGGGTGATCAGCAACCTTATTGTGGACCAGACCGCCACGAACCCTGCGGCGGTGGCAGCGGCCGGTTTCCCGGTGAGGTCGCAAGGCAACGAGGGTGTCGTGCCATGCACCACGGACCCGGACGAATTGGCTGTCCCGCCGGTTGCCGGTGTTCCTGCTGGCTGCGTTCCCAGCGGCGAGACCCTGTTCATCCCGAACGTAACCACTGATGTCGGTCTCTCCCCGCCCTTCAACTCGCTGTTCACCTTGTTTGGGCAGTTCTTCGATCATGGGATAGACCAGACGGTCAAGGGTGGCAGCGGCACTGTGTTCGTGCCGCTCAAGAACGATGACCCTCTCGTCCTTGGCCCGGACGGGACTCTGAACACGGGGGACGACCTGGACCCGAACCTGCGCTTCATGGTACTTACCCGCGGCCAGAACCAGCCCGGCCCGGATGGCGTCCTGGGCAACGCCGACGATGTGCAGGACGCACTGAACACCGACACACCCTGGGTGGACCAGAGTCAAACCTACGCGTCCAATCCATCGCATCAGGTCTTCCTGCGGGAGTATGTGAACAACAGTGCCGGACGGCCGGTCAGCACAGGCACCCTCCTCGGGGGGGCCGCCGGTCCGACAGCTGAGGGTATGTCCACCTGGGCGACCGTTAAGGATCAGGCTGCAAGTCTCCTCGGACTGCGGCTCGAAGATCAGGACGTATTCGACGTACCGATGATCGCCGTTGATCCGTACGGAAAGTTCATCCCCGGCCCGGCACGGGGTTTGCCGCAGTATGTCACGGCCGGTGGACTGGTCGAGGGCAATACCGCCAGCCCTGTGCCCGTTCCGGCGGATGTGAGGACCATCAACATTCCGTTCCTCACCGATATTGCGAACAACGCCGCCCCGAATCCGGGCTTCACACCCGATCCGGACAGTGTGGTCACCCCGTCGTTGACCCCGTGCGCTCGGCCAGGCTTCCCCGCAGGGTGCGTCAACCAGTACGACGACGAGATCCTTGACATGCATTTCACGGCCGGTGATGGTCGCGTCAACGAAAACGTTGGTTTGACCGCTGTGCACCAGGTTTTTCACTCCGAGCACAACCGTCTGGTGGAAGATATCAAGAACGTCCTCACCAATGACACCTCGGCTGCCGGCGTGAAGGCCCTGGCCGAATGGAAGTCAGCCCTCGGGGCCGACGGCTGGAACGGTGAACGCATCTTCCAGGCAGCACGGTTCATCACCGAGATGGAGTACCAGCATCTGGTGTTCGAGGAGTTTGCCCGCAAGGTGCAGCCAGCCATCAACCCCTTCGTGCCGACCGCTTTCACCATGTCGGACGTCGACCCTGCAGTAACTGCCGAATTCGCCCACGCGGTCTACCGCTTCGGGCATTCGATGCTGACCGAAACGATCTCCCGAAGGAACGAAGACCAACCGGGACCAGATACTGTATTCGGCACATCCGATGACATACCCGGAAGCCAGAACGACATCTCGCTGCTGAATGGTTTCCTGAATCCGCCTGCCTACACCGACGGCGGGCCCGCAGGACCGCTTACGGCGAAGGAGGCCGCGGGCAGCGTATTCATGGGCATGGCGGATCAGACCGGTAACGAAATCGATGAGTTTGTCACTGACACGCTTCGGAATAACCTGCTCGGGCTGCCGTTGGATTTGGCGACCATTAACATCACCCGTGCCCGGTCCGAAGGCATGCCGCGGTTGAACGAATTCCGCCGGGAGCTATTCGGTGCGACGAATGATCCTCAGCTGACGCCCTACGTGAACTGGATCGACTTCGGCGAGAACCTCAAGAACCCTGCGTCGATCATCAATTTCATCGCCGCTTACGGGAAGCACCCAAGCATCACGGGCGCTACGACGCTTGAAGCCAAGCGAACAGCCGCCCGGCTGATCGTCAGCCCCAACCTGGGCGAAACTCCTCCGGATGACGCCGGCGCATTCATGAACAGTACGGACGCCTGGGCAAATGATGGCACCGGCTCACGCACGGGTCTTGACGATGTGGACCTCTGGATCGGTGGACTTGCTGAGAAGACGAATCTGTTCGGTGGCCTGTTGGGCAGCACGTTCAATTTTGTCTTCGAGTCCCAGATGACCGACCTCCAGAATGGTGACCGCCTGTACTATCTGGCACGTACGCCCGGCATGAACCTCAGGACGCAGCTTGAGGGCAACTCCTTCTCCGAACTGGTCATGCGCAACACCAACGCCAAGGCCTTCAAAGCCGATCCCTTCGCAACGTCGGACTGCAAGTTTGAGCTGAAGAACCTGGCCGGCACACCCGAAGGCTTCACCGCGTCCGGCAACACCGTTACCGACGATCCGGCGTCCGAGTGTGACGAAACGGCGCTGCTGCTGCGGCAGCCCGACGGAACCATCAAGTACCGCGCACGGAACACCGTTGATCCTGCCGGCATCAACGGTCAAAGCGTCTTCAATGGCACCGCAGCCCCGGACCGCGTCTATGGAGGCGCTGATAACGACACCTTCTGGGGAAACGAGGGCAACGACGTCATCGAAGGCGGGGACGGCGGCGACGTCGTCCTGGGCGGCGAGGGCAACGATAGAATCGCTGACCTCAGCGGCGACGACGTCCTGAAGGGCGGTCCCGGTAATGACGCGATGGATGGAGGAAACGGTCTCGATCTGTTGATGGGCGGTGAAGGAAACGACTTCACCAACGGTGGAGCCAATGGAAACATCACCTTCGCAGGCGGCGGTGACGACTTCATGATTCTGGGTGAGGGCACCGACAACGGGATCGGTGACAGCGGCGATGACTGGATCGAGGGCGCGGGCCAAGGCGACGGCCTACGCGGAGATAGCGCCAGCCAGTTCTTCACCGACGACAACAAACCCGGCAATGACATCATGATCGGCCAAAGTGGTGATGACGATTACGACGGGGAAGGCGGAGATGACATCGGGGTTGCCGGCCCTGGAATCGAGAAGTACGCCGGCGCTGCAGGCTTTGACTGGTTGACAGGCGTCGGTGACCCTCAACGGCAGAATGCCGATCTGACCCTCGTCATTCCACCGTTGGACATCCTGACAACCGAGGTTCGCGACCGGTTCGACGAGGTCGAGGCCCTGTCGGGTTGGAGGTATGACGATGTCCTCCGTGGTGATGACGTGATCCCCAGCACGCTTGGTGGGGATGGTGCGATCGGGTGTGACGCTCTCGACCAGCCTGGCCTGGACCGTGTCTCCGGCCTGGACACCCTGGTGCCCGCCTTGGCCACCCCGGTCGGGCCGGTCATCGACGCATCGTTGGCAAGCGAATGCCCGCTGGTCGGCCCGAACGTCTGGGGTGAGGGCAACATCCTCCTCGGAGGTGCCGGAAGCGACTTGCTGGAGGGGCGCGGTGCGGACGACATCCTCGACGGCGACGCCTACCTCAACGTCCGGCTGAGCGTACGCACCGACGCCGCTGACCCCGCCACCGAAATCGGCAGCGCCAGTGGAATGAACGAGCCCTACCTCGCCGGAGAATTGACCACCCTGCAGCAAGCGGTCTTCGCCGGAACGGTTGATCCCGGCACCATCGTCGCAGTCCGGGAGGTTCTCACACCGGCAAACGAAACATCTGTTGACACCGCTCAGTTCTCCGATCTTGAGGAAAACTACGATGTGACCACTGTTGGCGGCGCCATGGGCTCCCCCGGAGCGGTGACGACGGTGGTGCACGCACGCGGAACCCTCGCGGACGGCACCGACACCCTGCGCAACGTGGAGCGGCTCACCTTCTCCGACTCTGTCATTCCTGGCGCTCCAACCATCGGCACGGCCACCGCAGGCGATACCACGGCGACTGTGAACTGGGTCCAACCCGTGGGAACCGTGACCGGATACTCGGTGCGGGTAGTCGACGCAGCGGGAACACAGGTAGGGGCACTGCGGCCGGCCGCCGCTAACGCTACGAGCCTGGCGGTGACCGGGCTGACCAACGGCCAGGCCTACCGGTTCCAGGTTCAGGCAACCAACAATGTCGGAACCGGCGCCTTCTCAGCACTATCCAACGCAGTAACCCCGGCCGTACCAACGGCCGTGCCGGGTGCACCAACTATCGGTGCAGCCACGGCAGGTAATGCCACCGCAACGGCGAACTGGACCGCACCGGCGTCGAACGGCGGATCGGCCATCACCGGATACTCGGTGCGGGTGGTCGACGCAGCGGGAACACAGGTAGGGGCACTGCGGCCGGCCGCCGCTAACGCTACGAGCCTGGCGGTGACCGGGCTGACCAACGGCCAGGCCTACCGGTTCCAGGTTCAGGCAACCAACAATGTCGGAACCGGCGCCTTCTCAGCACTATCCAACGCAGTAACCCCGGCCGTACCAACGGCCGTGCCGGGTGCACCAACTATCGGTGCAGCCACGGCAGGTAATGCCACCGCAACGGCGAACTGGACCGCACCGGCGTCGAACGGCGGATCGGCCATCACCGGATACTCGGTGCGGGTGGTCGACGCAGCGGGAACACAGGTAGGGGCACTGCGGCCGGCCGCCGCTAACGCTACGAGCCTGGCGGTGACCGGGCTGACCAACGGCCAGGCCTACCGGTTCCAGGTTCAGGCAACCAACAATGTCGGAACCGGCGCCTTCTCAGCACTATCCAACGCAGTAACCCCGGCCGTACCAACGGCCGTGCCGGGTGCACCAACTATCGGTGCAGCCACGGCAGGTAATGCCACCGCAACGGCGAACTGGACCGCACCGGCGTCGAACGGCGGATCGGCCATCACCGGATACTCGGTGCGGGTGGTCGACGCAGCGGGAACACAGGTAGGGGCACTGCGGCCGGCCGCCGCTAACGCTACGAGCCTGGCGGTGACCGGGCTGACCAACGGCCAGGCCTACCGGTTCCAGGTTCAGGCAACCAACAATGTCGGAACCGGCGCCTTCTCAGCACTATCCAACGCAGTAACCCCGGCCGTACCAACGGCCGTGCCGGGTGCACCAACTATCGGTGCAGCCACGGCAGGTAATGCCACCGCAACGGCGAACTGGACCGCACCGGCGTCGAACGGCGGATCGGCCATCACCGGATACTCGGTGCGGGTGGTCGACGCAGCGGGAACACAGGTAGGGGCACTGCGGCCGGCCGCCGCTAACGCTACGAGCCTGGCGGTGACCGGGCTGACCAACGGCCAGGCCTACCGGTTCCAGGTTCAGGCAACCAACAATGTCGGAACCGGCGCCTTCTCAGCACTATCCAACGCAGTAACCCCGGCCGCACCAACGGCCGTGCCGGGTGCACCAACTATCGGTGCAGCCACGGCAGGTAATGCCACCGCAACGGCGAACTGGACCGCACCGGCGTCGAACGGCGGATCGGCCATCACCGGATACTCGGTGCGGGTGGTCGACGCAGCGGGAACACAGGTAGGGGCACTGCGGCCGGCCGCCGCTAACGCTACGAGCCTGGCGGTGACCGGGCTGACCAACGGCCAGGCCTACCGGTTCCAGGTTCAGGCAACCAACAATGTCGGAACCGGCGCCTTCTCAGCACTATCCAACGCAGTAACCCCGGCCAGCCCGGTTGCGCCTGTGACGGTGCAGAAGGACCTGAACGGTGACGCCAATCCGGATGTGGTGGTGCGCAACTCCGCCGGTCAACTGCTGCTCTACCCGGGCAATGGAACCGGCGGGTTCCAGGCGAGCCGGGTGATCGGCAGCGGCTGGAACTCCATGAACGCCATCCTGATGCCCGGTGACTTCAGCGGCGATGGAAGGTCCGACGTCGTTGCCCGGGACACCAGCGGGCGGCTGTGGTTGTACGCGGGCACCGGGACAGGTGCCCTCACGAGGGGTGTTCAGATCGGGCAGGGCTGGAGCGGTCTGACGATCGTTACCCCCGGTGATTTCGACGGCGACGGCAACGTGGACCTGATGGCCCGCTTCGACAATGGAACGCTGCAGCTCTACCCCGGCAATGGTTCAGGCGGTTTCCTGCCGCGCGAACAGATCGGATCCGGCTGGAACGGCTTCACCATTGTGGGTCCCGGCGACTTCAGCGGCGACGGAAACGCCGACTTGCTGGCACGTGACTCCGCAGGGCGGCTCTTCCTCTACCCGGGCAACGGAACGGGCGGCTTCGGCACCCGCACCCAGCCGGGCACCGGCTGGAACGGCTTCACCCTCGTTGCCCCCGGCGACTTCGACGGGGACAGCAACGCGGACCTGCTGGCACGCGACTCCGCAGGGCGGCTCTTCCTCTACTCGGGCAACGGTTCCGGCGGGTTCGCCGGCCGAGTCCAGAACGGCACCGGCTGGGGAGGATTCACCTTGATGGTCCAGTAACACCAGCGACACCTCACAATGAAAGCCCGGCCCGTTTCCTCCGACGGCCGGGCTTTCATTGTGATGTTCCGACGATGTGCTGCCTGAACCCGTGTGAGCCTAAATTTTGGTCCACCGATCAGCAAGGTTGTCGGCAGCTGTGCAGGCTCGCTGCCGCCACCTCGCTGCTCCACCTGCCGCGGTCCGCACGCAAGGCGCTGCCCTATATGCACCCCGGGCGCGTGGACGTGATCGGTGCTGGCGCCCTCATCTGGCGCACTATTGTCCGGCGGGTCGCGGAAGCCACGGAGCCCCGCAGTTTCTTCGGGCGACCGTTGAACGGCATGTTCAAGAGGCTAAGGCGAAAAGGGTAGTTTACGAGGAAGAGATAGTGGTGTCCTTTACCCGACTTCATGGACGCCCTCGGTTACGGCAGGCAGTGCGAGACGGCTCGGCCAGGGTGTTCTTACCCGGCGCACCGACCTGTTCTGGGTCGCTAGCCCGGTTTCTCAGGCCGGGATGCTCACCGCGGGAGGAGAACACGCCTCGGACTCGGACGGGTTCTACGACGCAACCAGGCCCTGGCTGGGAGAAGAACCTCGTGAGCACCGATAGTGCCAGGGCCTGACGGAAGTTTCCTCTGGCAGCCTGCATAACCTGCGCGCAGTTCTTCTCCAGCTACCCTCCCGGTTCGGCAAGGCACACATATGGTCCACTAGAGCACCGACGGTTAGGCCCTTTGACTGTGACAGGTTTAGATGGCCCCGGTACGGAATTTTTCAAGTCAAGCGGTACCAAGGTGAGTTAGACGGAGGTTAGGCCGCCGTTTCTCCGGCGGTTTCGGTCGGTTGGTTGATCCATGCCGGTCCGGGTAGAGCGAGGATCTTGGGATCGGTAGCGGTGCTGAATCGGTGGGGGTGCTTGTTCCTGGCCGCGGCCAGGGTTTGTGAGCGCTTTATGGCCACTGCGTCGGCGAAGCCGTAGTGCACGTTGGCCGGGGTGTGGAACCCGATGCCGGAGTGCTGGTGATGGTGGTTGTACCAGTCCACGAATTCGTTGATGAAGGCCCGCGCATCGCCGAGTGAGGCGAAGCGTTCGGGGAATGTCGGCCCGTATTTCATGGACTTGAAAAGCGACTCTGAGTATGGATTATCGTTGCTCACCCGGGGTCGGGAATGGGATCGGGTGATCTCCAGGTCAGAGAGCAGCGCGGCCACAGTCTTCGACGTCATCGACGTCCCGCGGTCGGCGTGAACCACCTCCGGGATGCCATGGACGCCGAAGATCTCCCGCATCATCTCCACGGCCAGGATCCCTGATTCGGTGGCGTGCACATGCGCCCCGACGATGAACCTCGAATAGATGTCCACCATCAGGTAGCAGTCGAAGTACTTGCCCTTGACCGAGCCGGCGAGCTTGGTGATATCCCAGCTGAGCACTTGTCCAGGGGCGGTGGCAACCAGTTCCGGGATGGCCCGGGCCGGATGCTTGGCCAGCCGGCGGCGTTCCTTGACCTGCTTATTCTCCTCCAGTACCCGGTAGAACGTGGAGACCGAACCCAGGTAGGTCCCCGCATCCAGCAGCTTCGCGTAGACCTGCAGCGGTGCCAGGTCCACGAACTCCGGCGAGTTCAAGGCCGCCAGGATCTCGGCCCGCTCCGCGGTGCTGAGCTTGTTCGGCGGCACCGCCGGTTCCTGGTCCACCGGTACGGCAGGCTTGCGGTAGATCGTGGTCCGTGAAAGCCCGACCAAGGCAGCGGCCTGCCGCGTCGGAACGGCAGCGTTCACCAACTGCCGGTAGGCGCTGGTCATCTCTTCTTGGACTTCGGCTCGTCCGGCGATTCCGCGATGGCGTTCTCGAAGAACGCCGAGAGTTTTCCCATGACCTCCAAGGCTGCCTCGGTCTTGTTCAACCGGCTCTCGCTCACCTCCAACTGGCGGCGCAGACGTGCGATCTCGGCCTGCTCCCGGGACAGCTTCCCGATCGTCTCCCCGGCTTTCTTGCCAGCAAGGACACCGCCATCACGCAGCTTGCGCCACTCAGCGATCTGAGAGGAATACAGCCCATGCTCACGCAGGAACGCACCGCCCTCCTGACGGGTGCAGGCATCCTCGTACTGCGCTAAAAACTCAAGCTTCTGCGCTGGGGTAAAAGACCTTCGAGGGGTCGGGCCACCGGCACGCGGTCCGGAACTACTCATGGATCCATCTTGGCCTACCTTGGCCAAAACTAGATTAGACATAATGATCGGTTTCCTGGTTCTCGCCCCACGCGATTAAGCTGACTTGCTCTGTCACCGTGGTACCGCTCCAGCCTGACACGTAGGGGTAGGACGCTTATATCTGGCCCCACTTTATGACTCGCCGGGTTGTTGTGACGGTTATATGTGGCCCCACCGCCACCGTTGGACTCATCAAATTGATGAGTGCGATGGAGGGCTGGTCTGGATGGAGTCGAGAGTGGAGATATTCGCACGGATACGAAGGGATGCCCGGGTTGAGGGCCTCTCGGTTCGTGCGCTGGCAACCCGATATGGGGTTCACCGGAGGACAGTCCGGCAAGCCCTTGCCTCAGCATCACCGCCAGAGCGAAAGCCAAGACAAGGCGTGTCCTGGAGGTTGGATCCCTTCAAGGCTGCCATCGACACGATGCTCATCGAGGACACGACTGCGCCCAGGAAGCAACGCCATACCGCGCGCAGAATCCTCGCCCGGCTTATCGAAGAACACGCGGCTGAGCAATTGTCGTATTCAACCGTCCGCGATTACGTGCGGGTTCGTCGGGCGCAGATCGATGTCGAGGCCGGCCGACGGGTAGAGGTCTTCATTCCCCAGGAACATGCCCCGGGCGCTGAAGCCGAGGTCGACTTCGGAGAGGTGTGGGTGGTGCTCAACGGGGTGAAGACGAAATGTCACATGTTCGTCCTGCGGCTCTCCCACTCCGGCAAGGCTATCCACCGCGTTTATCCGACGCAGGCCCAGGAAGCCTTCCTCGAAGGCCATATTGATGCCCTCACTGTGCTGGGTGGTATCCCGACCAAACACATCCGCTATGACAACTTGACCAGTGCGGTCACTGCCGTGGTGTTCGGGCAAGGACGCCAACGTAAAGAGAACGACCGATGGGTACTGTTCCGCTCCCACTACGGTTTCGATGCGTTCTACTGCCAACCCGGGATCACCGGGGCGCACGAGAAGGGCGGGGTTGAGGGTGAAGTGGGATGGTTCCGCCGCAACCGACTCTCACCAATGCCTGCCGTCGAATCGTTGGATGAGCTCAATGACCGCATCCGACTCTGGGAGGCCCAGGACGACCGCCGGCGAATCAACGACCGGATCCGCACCATCGGTCAGGACTTCAACACCGAGCGAACATTCCTCGCAGCATTACCCGCAGAATCCTTCGATCCCGGGTTGGTACTGCATCCCAGGGTGGACCGGTCAGCGATGATCACCGTCCGAACGGTGAAGTACTCCGTCCCAGCCCGGTTCATCGGTAGAAACGTGCGGGTCTCTTTGCGGGCCTCCGAGGTCTTGGTCCTCGACGGACGGATGGTGGTTGCCAGGCATCAACGGATCATCGTCAAGCACGGCCAATCCGTGCAGCTGGATCACTACCTCGAGGTCCTCAAAACCAAACCCGGTGCCCTTCCCGGTTCCACCGCACTGGCCCGGGCCCGCGATGCCGGGACATTCACCAGCGCCCATGACGCGTTCTGGGCTGCCTCCCGCCGAGTCAACGGAGACGCGGACGGCACCCGGGAACTCATCGACGTCCTCCTGCTCCACCGTTTCATGGGGCGCCGAAGACATCGAAGCTGGGATCTCCGCAGCGCTGAGTGTGGGCGCGGTCAGCGCCGACGTCGTGGCGGTTGAAGCACGCCGCCATGTAGCGAGGACTTATGCAACGGGAGATGGCTCGCAGGCTTCTGGGGATGGAGCCACTTTGGACCGTCAGTCCATCGCCTACCGTGGTGCTCAGAATGAGAAGAAAGTGCACCGGGTTGTCAGTTTAACTCAGCGCCGCCTGATGGAACCGGCCGCTGTGATCGCTGGCCTGCCGTCAGACAGCCGACCGGTCCCATCGGTGAGCGTGTATGACGAACTGCTTGCAAAACGCAGTCACACAGCCGCCGCCAGCGCGTCGAAGGAGAACATCTCATGAGCCCTAACGCCCCCACCACTGTCACCCCGACCTTGCGGCGGCGCCGAGGGCTCACTGAACAGGCCGCTGTCGCGGCCGTCGATCAGGCCTGCCGAAGGCTGCGTCTACCCACGGTCCGGGCAGTTATTGACGAAGCGCTGAGCGTCGCCGGGAAAGAGCAGCTGTCTTATCAGGGTTTCCTAGCCGAGCTACTGCTGGCCGAATGCGATGACCGGGACAGACGCTCATCAATCCGTCGGGTCAAAGCCGCGAACTTCCCACGGGATAAATGGCTGGGGGACTTCGACTTCGACGCGAACCCCAACATCAACCCCGCCACCATCCACACTCTTACCACCGGGGAGTGGATCCGGAAAGGATCACCGCTCTGCCTCATCGGGGACTCCGGCACCGGCAAATCCCACCTGCTCATCGGGCTAGGTACCGCAGCAGCAGAGAAGGGCTACCGGGTCAGATACACCCTCGCCACCCGGCTCGTGAACGAACTCGTCGAAGCCGCCGACGAGAAAGTGCTCGCCAAAACCATCGCTCGCTACGGGAGAGTGGACCTGCTCTGCATCGACGAACTCGGTTATATGGAGTTGGACCGTCGCGGCGCTGAGTTGCTTTTCCAGGTTTTGACTGAACGTGAGGAGAAGAACTCCATCGCGATCGCCTCCAACGAGTCTTTCTCCGGCTGGACCAAAACTTTCACCGATCCCAGGCTCTGCGCCGCTATCGTCGACCGGCTCACCTTCAACGGCTCAATCATTGAAACCGGCACCGATTCTTACCGGCTTGCCCACACCAAGGCGCAACAGTTGGTCAAGGAGTAGCGACTTTAGGGGGCAGATTGGAAGAAGCAGCAAAAGGGGGACGTTACCTCTACACGGTGATAACGTCCCCCTCTATTGTGCGTCGGCCTTATTCGTTGCTGAGTCTTTCGGTTTCGGCGATAACCGCGGAGACATCCTTGGATGTACCGATGTCGGTCAGTGTGGATGCCGGCAGAGGGAGTGCTTTGCCTTCGGCAACGGTCATTCGTCCAGTTGGACCGCTCAGGGTTGCATAGCCGGCCGGAACTTTCTGGAGGTAGAAGATACCGCGCTCTCCTACCTCTAATAGCGGGTTGTCCTTATCCAGGAAGGCTACGCCGTCGAGGGTGCCCCCAGTTTGGTGGATGGTGACTTGGTTACCTTCCGCGCCGCCCTTCACCCATTTCTCAACCTCCACCAGAGCATTGGTAAATGGAAGTCCGTCCACAGGTGGAGCATCGACGGATGCGGTCACCGTTCCCACGACCACTGCATCGGCGGCCTTAGTCAGACCAGGAACAGTCGTGAACAGTTCTGCGTAGCTTGGGGTAAGGCTCATTACCTTGTTCGCTTCGCTACTCTGTCCGGTACTACACCCTGTCAGCATCAATCCCGCGACCAGCAGTATGCCAACTATTTTTGTCTTGTTCATCGTCCTTATCCCCCTCAGTAGAGCCTGTTAATTCCGGTGATTTCGTCGTTGGTGGGGTAGTAGATCCCTCCACGGAGTGGCGTATTTCCGGCCATAAGCGTCTGGTAGTTCACATCAGCCAGCCCGATGGTGTGGCCGATCTCGTGTGCGGCGACTCCCCGGGTCTTGATGTTCGTGTACCCGTTCGTGTACCTGGTGTTCAGGTATGCATTAGCTGGTGATAGGAAGACGCCGCCGGACCTGGATGTGTAAGCGATGCCGTCCCAGGTGACGTTGGCATTGTAGGTTTCATTCAAGGTGATGTTGCTTCCTGGAGAACCCGCATACAGGTTTACATCGGTCGCTTGGGACCAGTTATCTCGAGCAGCGGTCCATGCTGACACGCTTTTCGACGACATGGGGTACATGTAGACAGTGATGTTTGCAGACCCCCATTTTCCTCCGTTGTAAACGTACGCATTAGCACCAGACGCGGAGAGCAGAATCATGAGCGTGGCAATCATCGTGATCACCGTAGCTTTAAGAGACTTTCGAGCTTCTAACACAGATCCCCCTTATTCACAAAAGTAGTAAGTGAGTTGAACGTAAGGTTCTCCGGCTACAACCGCAAGGGGGCGGCAGTCGCGATGGCCAAATCGTTACACGTGACACGTTGAAACTCTCGGTATCCATCCCAGCCCGCTGCATCGACAGAGTTCGGCCGCTTCACAGTGGTCGCTGCTGTCCGCGAAACAGTAGACCAAGGTGGGGCCAGAAATAACCGTCCTACCGGGGCCAGTTTTACTTGACACACTCACCCTTAATGGCCCGTTAGGGGTATCCCTATTTTTAAGCAGCCCCGACCGGCGCAATTGTCATCGACAATCACCTTGCGAGAAGTATGCGGTGGGGCGACAGATGCCAGAGGTTCACAGGCGCCGCTCATTTCGTTGGTCCGAGTGGGTTAGCTGGCCTCGATGGGGACGGTGCGTGTTCCGACTACCACTCCGGTGATCCAGTCTTCCCATTCGACGCGCATGTAGTAACGGCCGGGTGCCGGCGGGTGCAGCAGCATGTCGTAGCGCTCGGCGGCACCGTAGGCGAGCCTGCTGGTCATCAACGGGTATCCTGCGTCCCTGCAGCTGATAGCGGGGGCCCCTGGTACTGAGGTGTCTCGGTACGGGCGGCCATCATGGCAGATGATTTCAGCTAGCTTCACTTCCTCCCCTGCGGCGTTGGTGAAGGTAACCATATTGGGCAGATAGTTGGCATTCACTGTCCTCAACAGTGTTGGTTTTTTTGGGCCGCCCACCACATTGGCGCGCAGACCGGACAGGCTCCACACACGCTCCCTGCCCGCCGGGCGCCGTACCAGTTCTCCACCTAACAGGTAGAAGTGTTTGGGCTCGAATCGGTTGAGGCCGGCGTCCTCCCCTGATAGGCCCTCAGCGTGGCCCATCTCATGCCAGCGGGGGTCAAGGCAGTACGGAGCGAAGAGTGCCTCGGTGTCGATGTCGTACTCGGGGCCGTCAACGAAGGCGCGACGGGCGCCGGGAGTCACCGGGTAGTCCGGGTGTACTACCGGGTCGATGACCAGTGGGCCGAACATTCCCATCTGGACATGCAGTGGCGTGTTGACGTGGCAGTGA
The DNA here is from genome assembly GCF_055657625.1 of Arthrobacter sp. KKT183. Lineage (NCBI taxonomy): Bacteria > Bacillati > Actinomycetota > Actinomycetes > Micrococcales > Micrococcaceae > Arthrobacter > Arthrobacter sp. KKT183. The sequence continues at coordinate 3,459,979 of NZ_CM145770.1, forward strand.
TAGAAGTAGGTTCCTGCTGCCCCGTAATTGGGGTCGCCGGGGCGGCCTGGCTCGGGCTGGTACTGGTAGGTGTACTCTCCGTCGACTTCGAAGGAGGTGTGTCCCACGCCGTCGTTGCGCGGATCGGGTTCCATCCCGTGCCAGTGAATCGTGTGTGGGCCCATGCTCGGGCTGACGGCGCCGTGAAAGATTTTGCCTTCCTGCAACCTGAGCGTGGGGCCGGGGAAACCCCGTTCGTACGTCTCATCCTCGAAGCTCCACATCTCAAACGTAGCGCCGTCATCCATCCGGAGTTCGCGGTTGTGGACGTCCAGCTGGACCGATTGCGCCGGAGTCTGTCGGAATTCGGTGACCGGGTTCTCCACCTCCAGCTGGTCTGAGCTGAAGTCCACCTGGCTCTGGAACCGGTGGTGCAGAGTCTCCTCGGCTCCCGGCGTGGGCGCCGGCGTCGGTGAAGGCGAGGCTGATGCTGTTGGTGTCGCTGTCGCCGTCGGCGCCACGGTTGCCGTGGGTGCCACGGTTGCCGTGGGTGCCACGGTTGCTGTCGGTGCCGTTGTCGCCGTGGGTGCCACTGTTGCCGTGGGTTTGGTTGTTGCGCTGGGCTGTGCTGTGGCGGTTGGTTGTGCTGTCGCGGTTGGTTTGGTCGTTGTGGACGGTTTGGGAGTGGCCTTAGCTGTGGTGGGTCGCGGGCTCGGCGACGGTTTGCGAGTGGTGGGTTTGGGAGTGGGTTTCGGGGTCGGGGTGGGCTTCGGTGCGGGTTTAACACGCTTCGCCCGTTGGCGTTGTGCTTCCGCGCGTTTGCGTGCTTCCTCCTGCCGTTTGCGTTCGGCGAGTTCCTGCGCTCTCTCGATTGCACGGACCGAGCGTCGGCTCGTGCGTGTTTCGTTGCGTTTGCGGCTGAAGATGCTCACGGTGTGGCTCCTGGGTTCGGGCCCTTGAGGGTCCAGTGGGCGACGAGGCCGCCGGGGTATAGGCCGCCGGCTGCTGTTTGTGATGGTTCGGCGTGGCAGTGCATCGGGTAGACCCAGTCACCGGTCCGGGCGAACCAGACCGGATCGATCGCGTCCGGTGGCCGCTTGATCGGGATGATGATGTCCTTGCGGTCCATCGTTTCGAGTTCGACGACGTCTTCCCACTGCTGCAGGACATGACAGCCTTCGTACTGCCGGAGTCCAGTACCCCGACCCGGGCCGCTGCCATACCCAGCGGGACCATCACCACGAGGAACGCACCATAAACGGGGATAACCGACAGCAGGGAACCGATCTCGTTTCCGACGCCGACGATCTGCGAGCCGATGACGACGGCCAGCGTGATCATCATCAGAGGAACCATCAGCGCTTCCATAATTGACATCACGGACCGGCCGGCGGATGTCCGTTTAGCCCAGTATTGGGTGAGCGCCGCGGGAGCAAGCGGAGTGATGATCAGCAGGACAAGCGCCTCGATGAAAGGCCCGGGTTCAATCGCTGACACCAGATCCGGACCGACGAAACCAGCAGATACAGGGGCAACAGCAGCATCTGCGTCAGCATCAGCAGCGGCGCAGCAGCAAGCAGCCGGTCACTCGAACCGCCGGCCAAACCGGAAAACACAATTACATGATCCATGCAGGGGGTCAGCAGCACCATCATCACCCCGATCAGCAGAGCCTGATCACCTGCAACGAAACGTGACAGGCCGAAGACAATGCCCGGGACTATCACAAAATTCAGCCCAAGAACGGTCGCCATGAACCGGACATCACGCAGCGCCGATTGAGGCGAAAGGGATGCCCAGGGACGTCCCAAACAGCAGCACCTCCAGCACAGGATAGATCGCCTACTCGAGAGGGTATGGACGCTGCCGGAACCAACCAACCAAACACCGCACCTGCGATCATGGCCATCAGGTACAGGCCAATCTGGCGGCGCTCCATGACTGTGACCAGAGGTAGCATTCCCATCCGCCAGACTTAACGATGAAAACAGTCATCTACGCTATGATCGTCATATGACGATCAACCTTGCGGGCGGGGCTGCTTGTGCCCGGCTCAACCCTGCTGCCGCCCTGTTCCACTCCCTCAGTGACCAGACGCGGCTGAGCATTGTGAAGCGGATGGCTGGCGGTGAAGTCCGGGTCAGCGACCTTACCGGGGAACTGGGTCTGGCCCAGTCCACGGTCTCGGCCCACGTGGCGTGCCTGCGTGACTGCGGCCTGGTCGAGGGCCGGGTGCAGGGGCGCAGTGTCTTCTACTCGTTGACCCGCCCGGAACTGATGGACATGCTCGCGGCCGCCGAGGTCCTTCTGGCTGCCACCGGCAACGCGGTCAGCCTATGCCCGAACTACGGTACCGCTGACGAGATCGCACCGTTGACGAAGGAGAATGTTTGATGAGCGACGCATGCGGCTGCAGCGATGACAAGCCTGGGGCGGTCGAGGCCGAGGAGCAGCCCGGTGGGTTCTGGCAGGTGTCGGAAGTCCGCGCAGCCGCTGCGGCCGGCGCACTGCTGCTGGTGGCATGGATAGCGGCGAACGTCGGCGCGCAGCCGTGGCTGAGTCTGGCGTTGGAGATCGTTGCGCTGCTGGTCGCTGGCTGGACCTTCGTACCCTCCACACTGAGGCGCCTGGCTAGAGGCAAGATCGGGGTCGGCACGCTGATGACCATCGCCGCGGTCGGTGCAGTCGCCCTCGGTGAAGTTCAGGAAGCGGCCATGCTCGCCTTCCTTTACTCGATTTCCGAAGGACTGGAGGAGTACTCGCTGGCGAAGGCCCGCCGGGGCCTTCGGGCGCTCCTGGACCTTGTTCCTGCCGAGGCGAGGGTGCTGCGCGACGGCGCCGAGACCACCGTCACTCCGTCCGAACTCGTCCCAGGGGACGTGATGGTGGTCCGTCCCGGCGAGCGGCTGGCCACCGACGGGACGATCATCACCGGGCGCACCTCCCTGGATACCTCTGCCCTGACCGGGGAGTCCGTGCCCGTCGAGGCAGGGCCCGGAGCTGAAGTCTATGCCGGGTCCATCAACGGCACCGGCCCCCTCGAGGTCGAGGTCACCAGCAGTGCCGAGGATAATTCCCTGGCCCGGATCGTGCACATCGTCGAGGCTGAGCAGTCCCGCAAGGGCCCGGGCCAGCGCCTCGCCGATGGCATCGCCAAAAAGCTCGTTCCGGGCATCCTCATCGCCGCTGCCCTGATCACCGCTTACGGGTTCATCGTCGGGGAACCGCTGCTGTGGTTCGAACGCGCCCTTGTGGTACTCGTCGCCGCATCGCCCTGCGCGCTGGCCATCTCCGTCCCGGTCACCGTCGTCGCGTCCGTGGGCGCCGCGAGCCGTATCGGTGTCCTCATCAAGGGCGGCGGCGCGTTGGAGACGCTGGGGAAAATCCGCACGATCGCCCTGGACAAGACCGGCACGCTCACCCGGAACCAGCCGGCCGTGATCGATGTCGCCACCACAGGAAACGCGACCCGCGAACACGTACTTGCCCTCGCGGCCGGACTGGAAGCGCGTAGCGAACACCCACTGGCCCGGGCGATCCTCGCCGCCACGGACCACCGGGCCGACGTCACGGACATGGACACCGTCCCCGGCGCAGGTCTTGAAGGAAGACTCGGCGGCAACCCTGTCCGCCTCGGCCGACCCGGATGGATCGATCCCGGCCCGCTCGAAGCCCACGTCGAGCGGATGCAGAAGGCCGGCGCGACCGCGGTCATCATCGAAGAAGCAGGACAGGTCATCGGCGCGATCGCCGTACGCGATGAACTACGCCCCGAAGCCCGCGCCGTCATCGCCCGCCTTAACCGGTCCGGGTACACCACTGCCATGCTCACCGGTGACAACACCATCACAGCCAATGCCCTCGGTGCGGCCGCCGGAATCAGCGAGGTACACGCTGACCTGCGCCCCGAAGACAAAGCAGAGATCATCCGCACGCTCAAAGCCAGACAGCCCACCGCCATGGTCGGCGACGGCGTCAACGACGCACCGGCGCTGGCCACCGCCGACACGGGCATAGCGATGGGCGCCATGGGAACCGACGTGGCCATCGAAACCGCCGACATCGCCTTGATGGGTGAGGACTTGAACCACCTGCCCCAGGTGCTCGACCACGCCCGCCGGACCCGGGGCATCATGCTCCAGAACGTGGGCCTGTCACTGCTGCTGATCACCATACTGATCCCACTTGCACTCTTCGGGATCCTTGGCCTTGCCGCCGTGGTACTGGTACACGAACTGGCCGAAATCGTCGTCATCGCCAACGGCGTCCGGGCCGGCCGGATCAGCCGCAAAAACTCCACCACCTCCACGCTGCCGGCCCCGGCGCTGGAACCGGCCGCGTGAGCGCCGAGAGAGCCGACCACAGGGCCGGGACGTCCTCCCTCCCGGTCCGGCGCTTCAGAGTGGTGCTGCTGGTCTGGGCGGCTGTCCTGGCGGCCGCCGACCTGGCCACCAAGGCGCTAGCTGAAGCCCTGCTTGCAGGCGGGGAGACGATCGACCTGTGGTTGCTGAACCTCGAATTGCACTACAACCCTGGCGTTGCCTTCAGTATGGGCAGTGACCTTCCATCCTGGGTCATCATCACCGGGACCGGCCTGATCATCACCGCCCTGGCCTGGTACCTCCTCCAATCCGCGCCCACCATGACCAGAGTCTCGCGGGCAGGTGGGGCGCTGCTCCTTGGTGGTGCCGTAGGAAACTTCATCGACCGGCTCGACGGGCGCGGTGTCGTGGACTACCTCCACAGCGGCTGGTTCCCCACGTTCAACCTCGCAGACGTCTTCGTGACCACAGGAGTAACCATTTTCATCCTGGGCACGTTATGGCGGTCGCCAAAGGTCGAACGGGACTAAACCCACAACCACGTTTACGAGTGCTAAACGGCCAAGGACCAAAAGGGACCAGCCGCGACCGACTGCCGCACTGACTGGCCCTGGGACGACATTGAACAGCCCCGCTGGCCCGAAAGGACACTATGGAGCTCCTCCCCGCCGCTTTGCAGGCGATAGGGCTTTTCCTGGCCACCAACATCGATGACATCATCGTCCTGTCCCTGTTCTTCGCCCGCGGCGCAGGCGTCCGTGGAACCACCACAAGAATTGGGGTCGGCCAGTACCTGGGTTTCGGGGGCATCATTGCGGCCTCCATTCTGGTAGCCCTCGGCGCCGGGACTTTCCTGCCCCCCGAGGTCATCCCCTACTTCGGGTTGATTCCCCTCGGGCTAGGGCTCTACGCGGCGTGGAAGGCCTGGCGGGACAAAGAGGAAGAGGAAGAGCAAGAGGACGAGAACAGCACGGGCGAGAAGGTCGGCGTGTGGACTGTCGCCGCCGTAACCTTCGCCAACGGCGGGGACAATATCGGGGTCTACGTCCCCGTGTTCGTCACCGTCGGGCCCGCCGCCGTTGCCGCCTACTCAGTGGTTTTCCTGCTCCTGGTCGCCGTACTCGTCGCCGCCGCCAAGTACGTCGCTACACGCAAACCCATCGCCGCAATCCTGGAACGATGGGAAAGCGTCCTCTTCCCCATCGTGCTCATCGGTCTGGGCATCATCATCCTCATCGAAGGAGGAGCTTTTGGACTCTAACCACTCTTGCCTGCAGCCCAACCGAAGCCGACAGGCAGATGAAACTCCTCCTCCTGGCGCAGGCGGTGACCGATGAGTTCCAAGACCAAGACCGTCGCTGAGCCGGCTTTGGGGTTTCGGGGTGGGTTGCGTTGGGCGTGGCGGCAGTTGACCAGTATGCGCACGGCGTTGCAGTTGCTGCTCCTGCTGGCGGTGGCGGCTGTTCCGGGTTCCCTGTTTCCGCAGCGCCCCGCGAATCCGGCCGTGGTCACTCAGTATCTGGAAGACAATCCCGAAACCGGGCCGTGGATGGACCGGTTTCAACTATTCGATGTCTATTCTTCTGTCTGGTTTTCGGCGATCTACCTGCTGTTGTTTATCTCGTTGATTGGCTGCGTGATTCCCCGGGCAGCGGTGTACTGGAAACACATGAGGTCCCAGCCGCCGATCACCCCGCGTAGGCTCTCCCGGATGCCGCAGTACGGGACGCTGCTCCTACCGTCCAGTGACATCGACCCGGAGGTTGCGGTGCAGGACGCAGCGGTCCTTCTGCGCCGTCGAGGGTACCGGGTGCAGCTGCGCGACATCGGGACGGCGAGTCCTTCTGTAGCCGCCGAACGGGGGTATCTGAAGGAAGCAGGGAACCTGCTGTTCCATGTTTCCCTGATCGGGGTACTCATCGCTGTGGCCGTCGGAGGGCTGTTCGGGTACCGGGGACAAAAGCTCGTCATCGAGGACGAGGGGTTCACCAACACCGAAATCGCTTACGATTCCTTCTTCCCAGGCACGAACTTCGACACTGACTGGCTGGTGCCGTTCTCCCTTACCTTGGAAGACTTCGACGTCACGTTCGACCGCAGGGAAACCAACTACGGCAATCCGGTGGACTTCACCGGCTCCGTGACCGTTCAGGAGCGTCCCGGAGTTGAACCCCGTGACGAGACGTTGCGGGTGAACGAACCGATCAATTTCGGCGGCACTAACGTGTACCTCATTGGTAACGGTTATGCCCCGGTGGTCACGGTCCGCGACGGTAACGGGAACATCGCCTACCAGGGACCGGTGCCAGCCCTGCCGCAGGATGCCACCTATAACTCCACCATCGTTATCAAAGCCCCGGACGCGCAACCCGACCAGCTCGGTTTCGTCGGGTTCTTCCTACCCACAGCGGTGATCGACGAAAAGGGCGTGGCATTCGGATCCGATCCCGACCCGTTCAACCCCCAGCTAAACCTGAACTCCTACTACGGGGATCTCGGGCTCAACGGCGGCACACCGCGGAACGTGTACCAGCTGGACACCACCAACCTCACCCAGCTCAACGGGCGAAACACCTCCGACGGGGGCATCGTGCTGGGCGCCTACCAAACCTACGACCTCCCCCAGGGCAAAGGATCGATCACCTTTGACGGCCTCAAGCGCTACGTAGCACTGGATATCATCTTCGATCCGGGCAAAACCATGGCGCTCATCTCCACCTCGCTGGCACTCATAGGTCTGGTGGCAACCCTATGCATCCCCCGGCGTAGGGCCTGGATACGTGCCACCGAAAACGCCGACGGGCAGACCCTGGTCGAGTACGGGCTGCTCGCCAGGGGCAAGGACCACGGCCTGGACAAGGAAGCACTCAAAATCGGCGGCCTCCTCTCCACCCACTGGAGCGCCAAATACGACAGGAACCAACCAGAGAAGGCAGGCAGCAGACAATGACCCCGATCAATGAAGCGCTCGGCGATTACAGCGAACTGTTCATGCTGCTCGCCGCACTGACCTACACCATCGCCTTCCTCGCCTTCACAGCCGACCTCATGCGGGCACGGAAACTCCCGGCCGTAGCAACAGCGCCAACCCGCACTCCCGAACCCACGGCCGTCGCCGCCGGCACCGGCACCGGCGCACCAAGGATCAGGTGGTCCCATGGTGGCGCCGACTCCAACGAAACCGACCCGAAAACAGCGGACCACACCGGCATCGGATACGCTCCCCTCCGGCGGCCCGCCGCCCGGATAGCGGTCGCCGTAAGTATCCTCGGGCTGATCATCCACCTGGTGGGCGTCATCACCCGGGGCATGGCCGCAGCCCGGGTCCCCTGGGGCAACATGTACGAATTCACCACCACCGGTGCAATGCTCGTCATGGCGGTGTTCCTCATGAGCCTCATCTTCCAGGACCTGCGCTTCCTGGGAACCCTGATCACCGGGCTGGCCCTCATCATGCTGATGGCCGGAGCGGTCGCCTACCCCACGCCCGTAACCCAGCTGATCCCCGCGCTGCAAAGCTACTGGCTGATCATCCACGTCTCTATTGCCGTACTCGCATCAGCCGTCTTCACCCTCACGTTCTGCCTGTCCATACTGCAACTGATCAAAACCAGACACCACAAAGCAGCCCAGGCCGGCCCCACCGGGTTCCTTCGCCTCGTACCCGCTCCTGTGGCCCTGGAGCAACTGGCCTACCGACTCAATGGCATCGGATTCATCCTCTGGACCTTCACACTCATGGCCGGCGCAATCTGGGCAGAAGCCGCTTGGGGCCGGTACTGGGGATGGGACACCAAAGAAGTGTGGACCTTCGTCATCTGGGTCATCTACGCCGGGTACCTCCACGCCAGAGCAACCCGCGGCTGGGAAGGAACCCGTGCGGCCTGGCTTTCCATCACCGGTTACCTCTGCATCATCTTCAACTTCACCGTCGTCAACGTCTACTTCTCCGGACTCCACTCCTATTCAGGGCTGTAAGCGGCGTAAACGAGTATAAATTTCGGCGGTTGCTGCGCCCATTACACTCCTGGTCGATATCCCAAGGCCGTTCATAAGGCGGAACGGCGGGCAAGAGCTGGCCGACCGGACTTCCTGGGTAGGTGAGGGTCAAGGCCAGCAGGCACCCTGACCAGGTGCCATAACGAATCGCCACCACTGCCAGTCATAGTGGGCTGGCGGTCTTCACGATTAACCCCGGGATCCCGAAAGGGGCAACACAATCCGGAAATGGCTCGGATGGACGAACTGATGATGGATGCACCCAGGTGTGATGCTGGCATGCACGCGTCGTTGCCCCACTACAGGGTCGGCTCGGAGCATGGCCGGTAGCGCTGAAGGCGCACTGCGATGAGCGCTGCGCTGTTTGCACTGGCGTTGGTGGTCGGCCGAATTGGTATGAGGCTGATTCTGCCCGGCGAGAAAGAGCTAAACCGCGCTCCCTACACCGGGGTGAGAAAGGTACCGGCCAGGTTCTGGAGCTGGTAAATCCATAGCGTCCAGATTCCGGAAACCATCAGCAGGCCCACGAGCACCAGCAGGAGACCTCCGGCCAGATTGAAGATACGCATGTGCCGGCGCACGAAGGCGAGTGTCCGGGAGACCCATTCAACACCGAGTGCCACCAGCACAAATGGGATCCCCAGCCCCAGGCAGTACACGAATCCCAGCAACGCTCCACGCCACGCGGTCCCGGTTGTGGTGCTGAGTGCGAGCACGGCACTGAGGGTCGGGCCCATGCAAGGTGTCCAGCCCAAACCGAACACCACTCCGAGCAGGGGAGAGCCGGCAACGCCGCTGCGCGGACGCCAGGATAGCTTTTGGCTTCCCTGCAGGAACGGCAGCCATCCCACCAGCACCAGGCCCATGACGATCACAAAGATCCCCAGGACCCTGATGAGCAGGTCCTGCCAGCGCAGCATCCACCCGCCGATAAGACCGAACGCCGCACCGTAGAGGGTGAAAACCGCGGCAAAGCCCAGGATGAACAGGCCCACGCCGGCCAACACCTTGCGCCGGTTATCAGGGCGGGCGGGATCGGTCAAGCCCGAAACGTAGCCAAGATAGCCCGGAACTAGCGGCAGGATGCACGGCGAGATGAAGGACACGACGCCGGCAATCATGGCCAACGGAATCGCCACCAGGAGCGCACCGGACTGAACCGTGTCGGCGAAGAATTCGCCAATAGTCATCGGGCTGGACACAGGGGCGGACCGCCCTGCGGCGCGCCGGTCAGTGGGTCAGTCATGAGTACTAGTTCTCGCCTGCCTCGACCAAAGTCGAAAAACTGGCACCGGAGTCGTCCGAGAATTCCACGCCCTCCGCCGTCGCGATCCATATCCGTACGTCCTCATCCCCGGGCGCGGCAGTGATAGCGCCAGGCTCCGTTGCTGTCCCCCCGGTGGCTTCCCACGAGAGGCCCGCATCGCGGCTGATGTGCACTTCGCCGTCCGGGGCCACCCCGACGGCCGTGTTCGCGTTGGCGAAGGCGGTCATCAACAGCACCGGCGCATCCTTGGGTAGCGCCCAGGTGTAGCCGCCGTCCTCCGAGCGCTGGACGCCTTCTTGCGTTGTGCCGAGTACCACCTGACTGTCCGGCAGCGCGGCAAGGTTGGCGGGCTGGATCTGGTCACCGGCCTCGGTCCATTCCTGACCGTCGGCACTGATCCGCAACGTGCCGTCGAAGCCGATGACGCCTTCCTCGGAAACAGCCATCGCGTGGAAGTCCGACTCACCCTGGCGGGACAGTTCCTGCCACGTCTTGCCGCCGTCGTTCGATTCGATCAGGCCCACCGGGTTGGGCAGGTCCGAGCCTGGCCCGGGGTGACCGGAAGCGTAGTAGCGGCCTTCGCTGTCGGCGGCGAAACCCATCAGATCGTTCACCGGCCCGACCTGTTCGACGGTTCCCTCTTCCACTGTGAACAGACCGTTGTGCGTAGCTACCAGCAGCTGGTCTGTCTCTGGATCGACGGCCATGCCGTGCACATGGGCGAAGGAGCTTTCCTGCACGGGGCTTTCATCCGAAGCGTTCTGGTTTTCTTGCGGCGCGCAAGCGGTCACCAGCAACAGGCCGGCGGCGCCAAAGGCCATCCTGGGGGAACGGTGGGTTTTAGTCGCCGAAATGAGGTGTTGGGTCACGGTGTCGCTTTCCTCCAGCGCCGAGGGATGATTACTAAGCTAAATAGTAGAGCAACGGTGTGCGGCAGGCCAAAAGCACCGCCAACTATCGTCGTAGCGGAACAACCCCTATGCACAGAGGCCGTGGCAGTTCGCCAGCCCGATGTTGATACGGCGTCTAAATCTGCGCTCCTACGACCGATTCGTTAGTGGGAAGCAACTCATCCATCCAAGGGAAGACGACCTGCATCAGCAGGAGCACTGCAACCGCCAAGAGTAGGGTAGATAGCGCGATTCGTAACCACATCGGGCCGGGAAGGCGTCTGAATAACCGTCCGTACACTAGATCATCACCTCCTGCTGATCTCTGCGATTCGGTCCGCGATCGCCGCGGGTGGGCCTGCTTCAAGCGGGCGCCAGGACGTCATCACCGCATATGCGATAACCCGTTTTTCATCTCCGTATCGGGGCCAGCAGGTAGTCAACGTCAACAACCGTTCTGAGGGTTCCACGCCGGGGCGCGCCGGTACGGGCAGCAGAACATCGGTGCGCTGTGGCAGTACGATCTCCTGGTCGCGGTACTCATAGGTGTAGTAACCGTCTGCGGTGTGGACGTAAAGTTCATCGCCGGGAACCAGGGTATGAATCAGGTCCAACACTTTCCCGTTCGACTGGCGGTGACCCGCCAGAGCGAAATTACCGATTTCACCCGGCAGTCCCGTTTCGGGATAGTGCCCGAGGCCGAGCTTGTCCAGGACGTCCAGCCCGACGCCCGAGGCAATCGGCACGGAATAATCCTCACCAAAGCGGGTAATATACATGATTCCCATGGCCTCACCGTATGCAACCGGGTCCATGACCGGCGGCTCGCCACCGTCGTCCTGGCGCGCCGCTTGGGCATCGCGCTCCTGGGCGGCGGTCCCGTCAGGCGCAGAGCTGACATACGAATCGGCCAATGACGATACGACGTCGTCGTGGTGCGCGCCGGCCTCGACGTTGGTCCACCACAGCTGCCAGGCGATGTATAGCAGGACGACCACTCCGGCGGTGATCAGGAGCTCGCCGCCAACCTGCACAGTGGCGCGCAGCGGACTGTGCCTTACAGCGACTCTGCGGGAAGGCAAACGCGCCTTCGTCGACGCATGCCTGTTCACCAATTCCTGCCGATCATGTTCTGCTCTTTCCTACTCTCGTTCAAGCGTTCCCTGCCTTCGCCACAGCAGCTACCGATTCCACTTCCCCGCTCGCCCTGTTTCGCCGGCTTCCGACGTCGCCCGGCGTTCTAACCACCGCAATAGCCAGGATCGACAACTGGATTAGCCCCAGGCCAAGGATGTACCAGCCCCCGGACTGCTGGTCCTCCAACGGGTCGATACCCCAGGGGCTTTCCATCGCCGCGTACCAGTCGGCAGAAAGTAGCGATCCGGAGTTGATGATCCCTAGCCCGAGAAGGACATAGAACATGGATGGGACGATCAGTCCCGCCAGCAGCAGCCGAGACCTTGGTTCCTGACGCATCCGGCTGCTGCGAAGCACCGAGTTAACGAAGAGGCAGCCGACCGCCAGGAAATACGCGACCATCCACTGGTGGCCCAAGAGCTCCATGGCCGCCCATTCCAGCAGCGGTGATGCATAGAACACGCCCACCGAAACGATGAGGAGGGCGGTCGTCGCATAGGCGTTGGTGAGCAGCCGTGCCGGGCTTGAGCGGCTTATGGCCCGGACCCACTCCCCCGGCCCCATCGCGCCGTCGGCGCGTGCATTCGTTGCGGCGAGGAGGAGTGCCAAAGGGCGCCCCAGCACGAGTAGGAGTGGAATTACGGTCATCAGTGCCATTTGGGCAAGAATCTGCGCACTGACCAGAAAATTCTGATAGTCGTTCAATCCGCCGTTGGTGACGTAAAACAACATCAGTACCCCACCAGACCATGAAGCGGTCCGCATGAAAGGCCACTTTACGTCCCTCGAACGTAGCCGTATCAGGCCGAAGAAGTATAAGGCGAGGGCTGCCGCTGACAGCGTGAACCACAGCGGGTCAAAGGCCGTCTCGGTGAGGAAGGTCGAAACGCTCGGCACGGGTGGGAGTGGCTGGTCGGCCATGCTCTCGGCCAGCACACGGTAGTCGACACGCGGGTCATCTGGTATCGGTTCGTCTAAGCGCAGCAGAATAACGGCCAGGACGGACGCCACGCCCATGATGATCAGTTCCAGGCTGACCAGTAGCCAGAAATAGGGCGCCCGAGCGGAAGTATCACGGTCGATCCTCGATAGTACCCAGCGCCGCTGGACAAGACCGACCAGGCCAAGGGCAACAGCCGCTGTGATCTTGACGAGAACGAGGAAACCGAAGGGGGAAAGGAAGTTTCCGGGACTACCAACTGTGGCCATGAATCTAAGGAATCCCGAGAACGTCAATACGGCGAAAGCGAGCAACGCCAAGGTCGAATAGCGCTTAACAACGAGTCTTAGCTGCGCTTGTTCCAGGACGGGGCGGAGCACGACAATCGTGATGAGCCCGCCTAACCACACTGCGGCCGAAATGATGTGGAGTGCGACGGCGAGGATTCCGGCTTCGTGACCTTCACCGTAGTTCGGGTGACCGTTCAGTGTCAGGGGCACTAAAGCTGCGATGGCAGCAGTCGCGGTGAGCGCCACCAGCCCTATGTGCCTCACCGCGAAGCAGAGCATGGTGACGACGGCGACCATAGCTGTGGTGGTAAGCGAGGTTTGCCCCAGCCCGACACTGGTTAGAAACAGGCCGAGTCTCTGACCGAACCCCTCTGTGAAAGTGAGCGGCTCACCCCATGAGTCCAGATAGTTCAGAACCGAACCCGCGACTGAGGCGAGCGTCCATATGACCGCCGAGCCACCCGCAAAGTTCAACGCACGCCCATACTCGCGGCTGCCGGGCCTCAAGGCGATACATGCCAGTATCAATGACCCAACAACAGCAGAGGCGGAAACGTTGAAGAAGAACTTCACCACCGGCAAAGCCCACAAGACAAAGTCTTCCGCGCCCTCCGGTATGGTGGGGTCGCCATGCAGCGGAAGGAAGGCGTTGACCGCTGTACCAGCCCACTGCAACGGTTGCATCGGCAATTCAGATCTCCTGTAGAAGCAGGCTCAAGGGACGATTTCGGCCACATACAAACGTGGGCGACTGGCAAATACTCAAACCTTCGGTACGATCCCGGGCCGGCGCCGGATATCTGACGGGCAACGGAGTCAAGACGATTCGCCGCTGAAACCGGAATCCGCCGCCGACCGAAGAGTCGCCAGTTCCTCACGCAGGCGGGACAGCACGGCGCGATCGTTTCGTACCTGCATGCCCTGCCCCGCCCTCGGACTGCTCCCGCCCGTCATGCACCGCCCCTGCTAGCAAGCGGGGCCAGCACGTACAGGGTTTCGCTCATCAGCCTTCTCCGTTGCTTCGCCGGGGCGGCGACCCCCGCACCCAAACGCTATATACTATCTGAAATAGTAGTTTCCTGCACCAGGGTGGACGTGTATGGCGAACCGACATCCATCGGACAGGCTGGGTCTCTCAGTCGAGCTCGAGGACCGACCCCCCCCCCCAGCCCATCCCAGCCCCCTGAGGATGCAGGGGGCGGTAGGGGCGTAAGTGCAGTGGACCTCGACTTGGGACAAAGAGTCGCAGCCATCGAAATCTAGATACTAACCAAGTTAGTACTTCTGCTACTATGAACCATAGTAGCTACGTTGACGATGGAAGGAAGCCATTCATGCGGTTAAGAAAGTGGATAACAGTGGCAGCGGGCACGGGCGTTATGTCCTTGGCAGCGGCCATGCCGGCAGCAGCTGCGGGCACCATGCCGATTACGGGCGTTGGGGCAGGTTCCGAGAACCACCGGCATGTCGACGCTGACGGCCAGAACCCCGGCATGATGCGCATGCACGAACTGATGAAAGACGGCAATCCGGGCATGATGCGGATGCACGAAAACATGATGGGCACCGCACCGATGATGTCGACTAAGACCGTTGCGGGAAGCACTGAAGGGGAACTGCGATGAGCGAAACACTGTATGCACTCGCATTGCTGGCCTGCCCCGTCGGCATGGGCGCGATGATGTGGTTCATGATGCGCGGCAGTAAAAGCTCCCCGGCCCAGGTGAAGCCGACGGAAGAAGCGGAACTGGCTAAATTGCGCGCAGAGGTCGACCAGCTCCGCGCGGGTCAGAGGGACGTAAGTGGTGAGCCCTCCACTCCTCAATCCAGGGCAACGTTCTGATGAGCGAGCTGGTCCTGCCGGTAGTGGTCTTGCTGGCGTCGCTGGCGCTGACATACTTTTTCTGCCTCCGACCCATGCAGCGCGGGCAGTGCGCCCTCGGCCGGAAAGCGCGGCCGGCCGCAGAGCAAGTACCGTCCACGCAGGCGGCGGAGCTGGCACAACTGCGTCAGCAGGTGGAGGCCCTCAAGGCAGGCCAGCGCCAATCTTCCCGCCTCTGACGATCCGTCAGATGTACTTGTCTACCATCAGCGGGTCGAAAGGGTAAGGCGGGGTCTGAGGAGGATCGGTACGAAATTTCACGTTAGGCGTCAGGCGCCCTTTTACGCGTCCTGTTTGGAGACTTGACCGGGCGCTTTCTTGGGAAGGGCGAACGCGACATCGACGGAGGAATTGGAGGTGAACAGGCTGTTAGTTTCAGAAGTCGTCTGCACTTGAATGTCCGAAGTCGTCTGCACGGGTTGTACGGGGCTACGCAGAGATCGTGTTTTGTGCCTTGTCCGGCGCGGAGCGCGCGTCCGGAGAGCCACCTAATTTAGAGCCTGGCGTAGGCCCAGCCGTCCCATTGGCGCTGGGCCAGGTGGGAGATGGCCGCGGGAACCATGTCAATGCCGGGAGCGAGGCCTTTTTCTTCCAGGCCTGCTGAGCGCATGCTGTTGCCGCAGGCAAGGATGCTCACGTCCAGGTGCCGGGCGCTATTGACGGCCTCCGTGGCGGGTGAGTTTGTGGCGAGGAGTTTGACGCCGGGGCCCTGGACCACCACTTCGATGCCAGTTCCCGGGGTGAGTGCGGCACGGGCGTTGGAGGCGCGGCGGAGGATGCCGGCAAGGGCGTCCTGCTCAAGCGGCCCAGCGGAGTGAATGAGCAAGCCCCTGCCGTGTCCATCTTTCACGGTTTCTGCCGGCGTCCTGTTTATGGACCTTTACTTTGTTGCATCACTCAGCCCGGCGAGGGCTGTACGGAGTCGGGTGCCGGCGTCGTCTGCCACTTCTTTCACGGCCGGCGTGTCGCTGAGCTGGACCATGGTCTGCGGGTCAATGGCCTCGATGATGGTCACGGCTGCGTCCTCGCTCCGCCGCACCACCACGTTGCACGGCAGCAGTGCACCGATTTCGGGCTCTGCGGCGAGGGCACGGCTGGCCAGGGCCGGGTTGCAGGCGCCGAGGATGACGTAATCCCCGACGGCATCCGCAGCTTCGGCGCCAAGCTTGGCTTCGAAGGTGGACCGGACGTTGATTTCGGTCAGGATTCCGAACCCCTGCGCGGCCAGGGCCCCGCGGGTGCGTTCCAGCGCTTCCGCCCAGGGAAGGGAGACGGTGGTGGCCAGGGTGTACGTCATGATGCTCCTCGAAGTTGCTCGGCGGTCCGCTGTTTAGGCGAGGGAGAGGAAAAGCTTTTCCAGGTCTTTCCGGTCCATGGTCGCGTCCTTCTGGACAATGCACTGCTCCAGGCCGGTGGCAATGATGGCGAAGCCGGCACGGTCAAGGGCTTTGGACACGGCCGCCAGCTGGGTGACGACGTCCTTGCAGTCCCGGCCTTCTTCAAGCATCCGGGTGACGGCGGCAAGCTGGCCCTGTGCGCGCTTGAGGCGGTTGATCACTGGTGTGAGTTCGGTTGGGTTTAGTTCCATGGGGGTCTCCATCGATGGGGGTGCTGCCCTCAACTATATACCCCTATGGGTGTTTTGACTACCCCCGGGGGTATGTGCAATACTCCGTGGGGTATCCACCCGACCCCTTCCGAGAGGCCACCCATGACGTCCCCTTCCACGGCAACAGCCGTTACCGCACTCGCCCCCGGAACCCTCCAGTCCTGGTTCAAAGAGCACCAGGACCTCGTGGTGATCGACGTGCGTTCCGCCGCCGAATTCGAGTCCATGCACATCCGCGGCTCCTATAATGTGCCGCTGCCGCTGCTCTCCGAGCACACGGATGAGCTGGCGGCCCGGCTGGGCAGCCGCGTTGTGCTGGTCTGCCAGTCCGGCGTCCGGGCCGAGCAGGCACGGCAGCGCCTGGGCGGTGCCGGCATCGGCACCGCTTACGTCCTGACCGGCGGTGTCCCGGGGTTCGCGGCCGCCGGCGGCGACGTGGTCCGCGGCAAGGACCGCTGGGACCTGGAGCGCCAGGTACGCCTGGCTGCCGGCTCACTGGTGATGCTGGGCCTGGTGGGCGGCAAGTTCGTTTCCCCGAAGATCCGGATGCTTGCCGGCGCCATTGGCACGGGTCTGACCTTCTCCGCCGCGACGAACACCTGCGCGATGGGCCAGGCGATCTCGGCCATGCCGTGGAACAAGGCCGCCAAGGAGCCTACCCGCGAAAGCGCCATCCTGCAGTTCCCGGTCGGCCCGGCCGTAGAAGCCGAGGCCAAAGCGTCGTGACCGTGACCCTGTTCCTTGTCCTTGCCCTGTCCGTGGTCATCGGGCTCTCGCTCGGTGTCCTGGGCGGCGGTGGCTCCATCCTTACTGTCCCGATCCTGGTCTATGTGGCCGGATTCGAGGCCAAGGAAGCGATCGCGGCGTCCCTGTTCGTGGTCGGCGTCACCTCCGCGGTGAGCGTGATCAGCCATGCCCGCGGCGGAAGGGTGATGTGGCGGACCGGTTTGATCTTCGGCGCCGCCGGCATGGCGGGCGCCTTCGTCGGCGGGCTGCTCGGCGGCCGGATCCCGGGTCAGGTCCTGCTGATCGCCTTCGCCCTGATGATGGTGGCCACCTCTGTCGCGATGCTCCGCGGCAGGAAAAAGGCCGGCGGGGCTGACGGCGCCGAACCCGTGAAGCACGAACTTCCCCTGGGCCGGGTGCTGCTGGACGGCGCCGTCGTGGGTCTGGTCACCGGCCTGGTAGGCGCCGGCGGCGGGTTCCTCGTCGTTCCCGCCCTGGCACTGCTGGGCGGCCTGCCGATGTCCGTGGCCGTCGGAACCTCACTGGTGGTCATCGCCATGAAGTCCTTCGCCGGGCTCGCCGGCTACCTCACCACGGTGCACCTGGACTGGGGCCTGACCCTGGCCGTCACGGCAGCCGCGATAGTGGGTACCCTGGTGGGCTCCAAACTGGCGGGCCGTATCCCGGAAACAGCCCTGCGGAAAGCATTCGGCTGGTTCGTCCTGGCGATGGGCACCTTTGTCCTGACCCAACAGGCGCCGGAGGACCTGCGCTGGATCATCGTCGCCGGTGTTGCTGCCCTGGCCGTGACTGCTGCCGGAATCTGCTGGTTTTTCGTCAACTCCTGCCCGTTGCGCAAGAACGACAGGAACAGCGCCCACCGAAGCGGCCAGCACTCTCCGGCGTGACCGGCAGCCGAGCCAGTACCGCTGCCGCCCCGCCGGGGCGCCACTTGATCAATACGAAAGGAATGAACGTCATGGGACTCATCAGCTCCCTGAAGAAGGCATTCAGCAAACCCTACAAAACCGTCTCCGTAGCCGAGGCCAAGGACCTTCTTTCCTCCGGCGCTACCTTGATCGATGTCCGCTCTGCCCAGGAATGGCGCACCGGCCGGGCGCCCCAGGCCAAACACGTCGCCCTGGACCGGCTGCAGACCAGCACCGCCGGCATCCAGAAAACCCGGCCGGTGATCGCGATGTGCGCCTCCGGGGTCCGCTCGGCCTCCGCAGCCCGGCTCCTCGCCGCCCAGGGCTACGAAGCCTACTCCCTCCGCGGCGGCATAGGCGCCTGGCGCCAGGCCGGCGAAACCGTCCGCTAACCACACCACCCCGCTTTTGACCCGGAACTTTCGAAGGAGAACCCCATGGCTGAAATCACCGTCACCGAAACCGACCAGCGTCGCGACCAGGCCCGGATCCTTGATGTCCGCGAAGACTTCGAAGTCGCCGACGGCATGATCCCCGGCGCCCTGCACATCCCCATGGGACAGCTGCAGACCCGCCTGTCCGAACTGGACCCCAACGTCCCGGTCATCGCCGTCTGCCGCAGCGGGAACCGGTCCGCCCAGGTCGCTGACGCGCTCAACGGTGCAGGCTACACCGCGGACACCATGGCCGGCGGCATGACAGCCTGGACCCGCGCAGGCCTCCCCACCACCTGACCCCGTCATCTGAGCTCCCTTCAGGGCTCCACATCCTCCAAGCGCTTCGGACGACACCGGAAGGACACGAACGGATCATGGCAACCATCAACGTCACCCAAGAGAGCCTCGCTGAAACCCTGGAGAACAACGGGATCGTCCTCGTGGATTTCTGGGCAGCCTGGTGCGGTCCGTGCCGCATGTTCGCCCCCACCTACGAGACAGCCTCCGTAAAGCACCCGGACATTGTCTTCGCCAAGGTGGACACCGAAGCTGAGCAGGCCCTCGCCGCAGCGGCCGGCATCATCTCCATCCCCACCCTGATGGCCTTCCGCGACAAAACCCTGGTCTTCTCCCAGCCCGGCGCCCTGAACGCCCGAGGACTGGAGCGGGTCATTCAGGCCGTGAAAGATCTGGACATGGACAAAGTCCACGCCGAAACCGCCCGGCAACAGGCCTGAAAAGGAACCACCACATGGCAGCCACGCGGACCATCACGGCCGATGAACTCGCCGCCACCTGGCCCGCAGCCGTGGTGGTCGACGTCCGCAGCCGTGAGGAATACGCCATCGCCCACATACCGGGCAGCCTCAACATCCCGCTGGATGACATATCCTCCCGGCTGAAGGACCTGCCGAACACCACGCTGCACCTGCTGTGCGGCTCAGGCAAGCGCAGCAGCCAGGCCGCACAAATCCTCGCGGACCACGGTTACGAGACCGTGAACGTCGCCGGCGGGATCACCGAGTGGTACCGCAACGGCCGCCCCGTTACCTACGCCGCGGCCCCGGCCGACAACCCTCCTCCTGACCGGCGGCGCTCCCTCGGTTCCCTCCGGCACCGCCTCTTGAGGCGGGCGGCGCGGACCTCCTGACCCTCAGGACCAAGACCAGCTCTGGCCTTGCGTTATACCCCCTAGGGTATTATTATTGTTATCAGAACAACGGGGAACGCTCCCCACCACTTCCGCGAAGGAGAGCACCACATGCTTATCGAGCGTATTTACGATGAAGACCTCGCCCAGGCCAGCTACCTGATCGGCTGCCAGGCCAACGGCACGGCTGTCGTGGTCGACGGCCGCCGCGACATCGCGGTCTACCAGGACCTGGCCGCGAAGAACGGCATGAAGATCATTGCCGTCACCGAAACCCACATCCACGCCGACTACCTCTCCGGTACCCGCGAACTTGCCGCCGCCACGGGCGCGAAGATTTACGTCTCGGGTGAGGGCGGGCCGGACTGGCAGTACGAATTCGACGGTGAACGGCTCTACGACGGCGACGCGATCACCGTAGGCAACATCAGCATCCAGGCCGTCCACACCCCCGGGCACACCCCCGAACACCTGTCGTTCCTCGTGACCGACGGTGCATTCAGCGACCAGCCCGGCTACCTGCTCTCCGGCGACTTCGTGTTCTCCGGCGACCTGGGCCGGCCGGACCTGCTGGACGAGGCAGCCGGCGGGATCGACACCCGGTTCGAGGGCGCCAAGCAGCTGTTCGCGAGCCTGCGGGATAAGTTCCTGACGCTGCCGGACTACGTCCAGGTCCACCCCGCCCACGGCGCCGGCAGCGGCTGCGGCAAGGCCCTGGGCGCCGTCCCCTCCTCCACCGTCGGCTACGAACGCCTCTACTCCTGGTGGGGACCTTACCTGGCCGCGAACGACGAGGCCGGTTTCATCACCGAGCTCCTCGACGGCCAGCCCGACGCCCACGCCTACTTCGGCCGGATGAAGCGTGAAAACCGTCAAGGACCGGCCGTCATGGGCGAACGCGCCCCGCTGCCCGAACTTACCACCGGGATCGTTGCCGCGGGCCTGGCAGAAGACACGCTGACCTTCATCGACACCCGCCCCAACAGCGAAGTCCATAAGGGCACCGTGGTCCGGTCCCTGAACGTACCTGCCGGCAAGTCCGTAGCGAGTTACGGCGCCTGGGTGGTGAACCCGGAAACCGATCAGAACCCCCTGGTACTCCTGGCCAAGGACCAGGAACAGGCGCAGGACATGTGGGACCACCTGGTACGGGTGGGCATCGACAACGTCGCCGGCTACCTTACCGGCATCGACGGGCTGCCCACCTTCACTCCGAAGCTGATCCAGCCCGAGGAACTCGACGGGTTCGACGCCGCCATGGTGCTCGATGTCCGCAACAAGACCGAGCACACCGCCGGGCACGTCCCCGGCTCCCACCAGCTCAGCGGCGGCCGCGCCATGTGGCACCTGGATGAGCTTCCGGCCGAAGGCACTATCGTGAGCTACTGCCAGTCCGGCGTGCGGAACTCCGTCGCGGCCAGCGCCCTGCGCCGGGCCGGGTACGACGTCGTCGAGCTCGAGGGCAGCTACGCTGGCTGGCAAACCTGGCAGAACTCCGGCCAGTCAGCCAAGGCCTAGAACCACCGGCACTGCACGGCCCCTGAAAGTCCACGGTCAGGAACGGCCTGGCCGTGCACGACAAGAGATAAGGAATCCCCTTTGATGATGAACGGCTTTGGTATGGGCGGGATGGGACTTGCCTGGATCTTCTGGCTTCTGCTGATCGCGGGCGTAGTCGTGCTCGCCGTGGTGCTGGTCAAAGCCTTCACCCGCAACGCCGGCGGCAACACCCCCGCCGATCTGCAAGGACCACCGCGCACCGGTGTCGGCCCCGCCCGGGCCCGGGAGATCCTTCAGGAGCGCTACGCCCGCGGCGAGATCAGCGCCGAGGAATACCAGGAACGGCGGCGGATCCTGGAGGAGAACGGCCCGTGAGGCAGCTGACACGCCGCCAGCTGCTGGCACTGGGTGCGGTCGGAGCCGGCGCTACCGCTGCCGGCGGCGCCGGGCTGTGGCTGACCACCGGCACCGGCTC
This sequence comes from Arthrobacter sp. KKT183, assembly GCF_055657625.1. Taxonomy (NCBI): domain Bacteria; kingdom Bacillati; phylum Actinomycetota; class Actinomycetes; order Micrococcales; family Micrococcaceae; genus Arthrobacter; species Arthrobacter sp. KKT183. Next base: position 3,481,511 of record NZ_CM145770.1, read on the forward strand.
CGGCTCCGGATACGCCGGGGGTGAGGACCTGGCCGAACCCCAGGTGCTGGCCAGCCGCGGCGGCGTACTGGAACTGGACCTGACCGCCGCGCCGGCACGGGTCCGCGTCGGCGGGCGGGAGGCCTCCGTTCAGGCGTTCAACGGCTCCCTGCCCGGCCCGACCCTGCGGGTGCACGCTGGCGACACGATCCGGGTCACGATGCGCAACGGGCTGCAGGCTCCCACGAACCTGCACGTGCACGGACTGCACGTCTCCCCGCAGGGCAACAGCGACAACCCCTTCGTCAGCATTGACCCCGGCGGGTCCTTCGACTACGAGTTCGCCCTGCCCGGGGACCACCCGCCGGGTACCTACTGGTACCACCCCCACCGCCACGGCCACGTCGCCGACCAGGTCGCCGCCGGCCTCTACGGGGCCATCGTGGTGGAAGACCCCGACCCGGTTCCGGTCACCCGGGACCGGGTGCTGGTGGTCTCCGACCTGTCCCTCGACGCCGACGGCAATCTCGCCGAGGTAAACCAGATGCAGCAGATGATGGGACGCGAGGGACAGATCGTCCTGGTCAACGGGCAGGTCCGCCCGCAGCTGCGCGCCGCCCCCGGGGAACGGGAGCGGTGGCGGATCATCAATGCCTGCCCCTCCCGGTACCTGCGCCTGGCACTGGAGGGCCAGGGGGTCCGGCTGCTCAGCCGGGACCTCGGACGCCTGCCGGTCCCCGAGGACGTCACCGAAGTGGTTCTCGCCCCTGGCAACCGCGTTGAGCTGCTCGTGGAAACCCGAGAGGGATCCTCCACCCTCACCGCGGCCCCTGTGGACCGCGGCAGCATGAACGCCATGATGAGCGGGGCCATGAGGGGTGACAACGTACCCGGTGGCGACCCGGTCGAACTGCTCACCCTGGCCGTCTCGGGAAGCGCCGGCACTGACCCAGGGCCCGTGCCCGAGGGACAGCCGCTGCGCGATCTGCGGAACGAACCGGTCACCGCCGCCCGTACCCTGGACTTCGCCATGGGCATGAACGGAAACACGGGCATGAACGAAAACATGGGCGGGGGAATGGGCATGGGCAGCGGACAGGGCACCATGATGGCCTTCACCATCAACGGACGGAAGTTCGACCCCGAACGGCTCGACGAGACGGCAGCAGCCGGGACCGTGGAAGAGTGGACCCTGGCCAACTCCAGCCCCATGGACCACCCCGTCCACCTGCACGTGTGGCCCATGCAGGTCGTCCAGGACGGCGGCCGCGACGTGACCAGGCCCACTTGGCAGGACGTGGTCAACGTCCCCGCCCGCAGCCAGGTGAAAGTCCGGGTGGCCTTTGACGACTTTCCCGGCCGCACCGTGTTCCACTGCCACATCCTGGACCACGAAGACCAAGGCATGATGGCCACCGTCCAAGCCCGCTGACCAGCCAGCGACCGCGGGAAAACTCACTGCAACCCATGGCTCTGCAACCTGTGCCCTACGACCCCCGGTGCGGATACGTCCAGAATCAAAACAGACACGGGCGGGTAAACGGCCGGATCCACAGGGACACCGCCGTCGGCTCAGCCGGATACCGCACCGAACACCGACAGGATCCGTCAATGGCCTCAGGCAACACCCCGCCCGCCGGCAGCCCCGAACCCCAGCGGGCATCACGCTGGGCCTGCGGCAGAACCTTGCCCAGTTCATGCTCCTCGTCGCCGTCAACGCCCTGGTCGGCGGCACCCTTGGCCAGGAGCGGACGGTGCTGCCGCTGCTCGCCGGACAGGTCTTCCACCTCGACCAGTACACCTCCGCCCTACCTACATCCTGGCGTTCGGGCTGGCCAAAGCCGCCACCAACTACTTCGCCGGAACCCTCTCGGACCGCCACGGCCGCAAACCCGTCCTGGTCGCCGGCTGGCTCATCGCCCTCCCGGTCCCGGTCCTGCTGATCTACGGGCCGTCCTGGGGCTGGATCGTCGCGGCCAACGTGGTGCTCGGCATCAGCCAGGGCCTGACCTGGTCGACCACGGTGATGATGAAAATGGACCTCGTCGGCCCCGAACGCCGCGGCCTGGCCATGGGGCTGAACGAAGCAGCCGGTTACCTCGGCGTCGCAGGCACCGCACTGGCCACCGGTTACATCGCCTCCACCTACGGGCTGCGTCCAGGGCCGTTCCTGCTCGGCGCCGCCTTCATCGCGGTCGGACTCGGCCTGTCCGTCCTGGCCGTGCCGGAAACCCACCACCACGCCAAGGCCGAAGCCGCCGCCCATGTCCCGGTCCACGCCGGAAGCCAGGCCGGGCTGAGCAACCGTGCCGTCTTCACCCTGACCAGCTTCCGCGACAAATCCCTCTCCTCCGTCAGCCAGGCCGGGATGGTGAACAACCTCAACGACGGCCTCGCCTGGGGACTTTTCCCCGTCCTGTTCGCCGCCGCAGGGCTCAGCATCGAACGCATCGGCATCCTCGCCGCTCTCTACCCGGCCGTCTGGGGCGCCGGGCAGCTGGTCACCTACGCGCTCTCGGACCGGATCGGGCGCAAACCCCTGATCGCCGGCGGCATGTTCGTCCAGGCCGCGGCGCTGGGCATGGTCGCCTTCGGGAATGACTTTGGAATTTGGCTTGCCGCCGTCATCCTGCTCGGTGCCGGCACCGCCATGGTCTACCCGACGCTGCTTGCAGCGATCGGCGACGTCGCCCATCCCGGGTGGCGGGCACGTTCAGTCGGCATCTACCGGCTATGGCGCGATGGCGGATTCGCCGTCGGCGCCCTGCTCTCGGGACTCATCGCCGACGCCTACGGCATCCCGGCAGCCGTATTGACCGTCGCCGGCCTGACTGCGCTCTCCGGCTTCATCGTGGCCATCCGCATGCGCCCCATTGACCACATAAACCCCCGCCCCACAGGCTGACACACAGGGGATTAGGGCGGCGGCGGGGACAAATAGCCGCCCGGCGGCGCTGAACCGTAGGTTTAGGCCGCTTCCCGTTCCCTGTTCACTGCCCGGCAGACTATCTGGAAAAAAGTTTCTCACCGTCCGGACGCAGTTCCCCTGTGGGTGATACGTGCCGGTACAGGGTCTGCCGGGTGATTCCCAGCTCGTCGCAGAGGTCTCCGACCTTGGTGTCGGGCTGGCCCATGGATGCCATGGCGAGCCGGACTTTGGCCGGTGTCATTTTGTAGGGCCGTCCGCCTTTTCGTCCGCGGGCCCGTGCCGAGGCGAGGCCGGCGAGGGTGCGTTCGGAGATGAGCTCGCGTTCGAATTCGGCCAGGGCCGCGAAGATTCCAAAGACCAGTTTCCCGGAGGCGGTGGTGGTGTCGATGGCGGCGCCCTGTCCGGTGAGGACTTTGAGGCCGATGCCCCGTTCGGTGAGGTTATGGACGACGTTGACCAGGTGGCGCAGGTCGCGGCCGAGGCGGTCGAGCTTCCAGACCACCAGGGTGTCGCCGTCCCGGAGGGCTTTGAGGCAGGCGGTCAGGTGCGGGCGGTCGTCGCGTTTGCCGGACGCCTTGTCTTCATACAACTGGCCGGAGTCGACGCCGGCGGCAAGCAGGGCATCGCGCTGCAGGTCGGTGGTCTGTGATCCGTCGGTTTTGGAAACCCGCATATAGCCGACCAGCATCCGGTTGCCCTCCATCATTTATACGTTCGTTTAAGTGACTCGCGGAAGGGACTTCAACCGGGCTGTTGCGGATTCCCGCGCCGCTTTGCGGACCACACGTTCGGTGACGATCGCATCCAGGGCATCACACAAATCATCGGCAACCTCGGCCGTCAACGCCCGCACGGCGCACAGCAGAGTGGCGCCCCTGCGTTGGCCCGACAGCCCCTGAAGCGCCGAGGCCTTGCCTGCCAGCCCATAGCGGGCCAGGGCGTTCATCCGGCCCGCGGGCACCGTCTCCAGGCCAACAGTCTCCGCGCCCAGAGCCCGCAGGCGTGCCAGCCGGTCCAGCTGCCGCAGCAATTCCGGCACCGATACCCTTGAAGGTCCCGTCCTCAGCCTTTCCCACGCGGTCAGCCTCGAACCCTCCTCAACGCGAAGCAGACCCTCCAGCTCATGGATCAAGGAGTGTCCGGCCGCGTCAACCAGCACGGCATAGAGCCGCTCATTCGCGCCGGCGCGAACCTCTGAAACCAGGCGAGTCAACGTGGAGACGCCCGGAAGAAGGACCTTCCGCTCACGCAACCAGACCGCCGCACGTTCAAACAAGCGAACCGGTCCTTCCGACGACGTCCACGCCCGGGCCGATAAAAACAGCTTCAGATCCTGGTAACTGGCCGGATCAGCGAATTCCACGTACCCGTAGACAGCGGAGATCTCCGCAGCATGCTCATAACCGGTCTGTGTCCGCTGCGCGTAAAGCTTGAGAACGGAGGCATCCGCAATCCCAAGTTGTCCAGCCAAGGACTCGACCACCGGCCAGGGAACAGCCAACGGATCCGTCAGGAACCGGCCCAAGACCCGCACCGTAGCCAACTGCACGGCGAATCCCAGACGGTTGTGCATCCCCCGGCGGCGGCCGGCTACCGCCAGATCGGCATCATCCAGCCAGCAAAAGCGTTCCAGGTCCTCCCGCGATACCTCATCAGGGAACCGCCCGAACCCGGCGGCCTGCTCATCACTTAGAAAATCAACCGCCATGGCGCCAATTCAACAGTAACCGGATCCCTTACCGTGAATTTCCGTACCGATCCTCCTCAGACCCCAAGGCGTGGAGGAAATACTCCTGTCCACCACCATCTTGGCGGCATTCTTGGGCGGCATGGTCGCATTGTTTGCCCCATGCTGCGTGTCGGTCATGCTGCCGGCGTTTTTCGCCACGACATTCCGGCGAAAAACCGAGATTCTGGGTATGACCCTGGTTTTTGCGGCGGGTGTGGGAACGATCATCCTGCCAATCGCGTTCGGGGCGGCGGCATTGAGCCGGCTCCTCATCGAGTACCACACACCGATCTTCGCAGTCGGAGGATCGGCGATGATCGTGATGGGTGCGCTGATCCTGGCGGGCAGAAAAATCATGCTTCCCATGCTTGTGCGTGGCGGATCAGGTGGTGGACGCAACATACGGTCCGTCTACACGCTCGGCGCTTTCTCTGGTGCCGCAAGTGCATGTTGCGCCCCGGTGTTAGCAGGAGTAGCAGCAATATCCGGGGCCGCGTCGTCCTTTCCCGCCGCCCTTGCCGTCGGCGTTGCATACGTGTTCGGGATGGTCGCGCCCTTGTGCGCAATGGCGCTGGCTTGGGACCGGCACCGCATCGGGCAACGAAAATTCCTCACCGGGCGCACGCTACCGCTATGGCCTAAAAGTTCCTACCGTGTTCCGGTTGCGACCTTCTTATCCGGGATGCTCATGCTCGTGATGGGCGCGCTAACGATAGCCTTGGCCATTCGCGGACCCGGCATGGCAACCGACGGCTGGGAAGTGCGTTTCTCCGCCGCGCTTACGCATTTCGTCTCGAACGTTCAGGAACTACTGGCCTTCGTCCCGGGCTGGACCACCACCCTGCTGATCTTCGGCGCACTGGTTTCACTGATCGTCCTGGCGATCCGCCGGCGCAATTCAACGATCGTCGCGGAGTCACCGCTCGACGATCCCCCAGCAACCGAACCAGCTGCCGGGCAAAGCGACGCCACCCCAGGCCCAGGTGATGGGAGTGTGCCGCAGGAACCTGGGGCCTACCGTATCGTCACTGGAAAGGAATCCCTCTGATATGGGATCAACGAAAATTTCTACCTCCCAGGCCAAAGGGACCTCACGCCGTTCAGGCCTCTGGTTTGTGGTTGCCGCTGGCGTAATCGCTGCTGTGGTCGGCTTGTTCCTGATCTATCAGGGATCGGTCAACCCCAAACCAACGAACGCTGAAGCGGCGAGCACGGTATACGACGTCGGATCACCGGGGATTGGAGAGGCGGCCCCAGATTTCGCCCTTCCCTCTACCGAGGGAAACACCGTCAATTTGAGCGACTACAGCGGCGAATCCACCTTGCTCTACTTCCATGAGGGGTTGGGATGCCAGCCCTGTTGGGATCAGATCAGAGATCTGGAAATGGCACCCGCAATTCTGCAGAAGGCCGGAATAGATTCCCTGGTAACCATCACCAGCGGGCCTGTGGATCTCATAGCCCAGAAAATGGCTGACGATGGCCTGGGATCGGTTGCCCTGGCCGATACTGACCTGGACGTCTCTCGAGGCTACGAGACGAACAAGTACGGCATGATGGGTGACTCACGTAACGGCCACACCTTCATCCTGGTCGGCCCTGATGGCACCATCCAGTGGCGGGCCGACTACGGTGGCGCCCCGAACTACATGATGTATGTTCCGGTGCAGCAACTGATGAAAAACCTCGAAGCCGGGCGGGTCAGCTGATGCCAACGACCGTCACTGTGCTGACCCAGGACAACTGCGCCTGGTGTGAGCAGGCAAAAGCCATCCTCCAGGACATATCAGCTACCCACCCCTTGTCGATTGAGGAGATTGAACTGACAAGCGAGCATGGCCGGGACCTCGCGATCAGTCACGGCGTCGTCTTCGCTCCCGGCATCCTGCTTGATGGGCAACTCTTCAGCTACGGCCGACCGTCAGAGAAGAAACTCCGACGCAGGCTAAAGTAGCACCGCCGTCACCGGGGCATCTACTATGCGCGGTAGGATTGTCCCTGAACGCGGGTTACACGTACGACAGAAGGGACCTGGCATGCACCGTCTTGGCCAGCTCGAATCGGCGATCATGGAGCGGATGTGGTCTCGCCCCGGGCCGGCGGCCGTACGAGACATACTCGAGGACATCCAGCGAAACCGCGACATCGCGTACATGACCGTCAAGACCGTGATGGACACACTTCACCGCAAAGGCCTGCTTGACCGTGAACCCGACGGGCGTGCATTCCGCTACCGGCCGACGCAAACTCGGGAACAGTACGCCGCGGCCCACATGCAAGAGGTTCTTGCCGGTGGAAGCGATCGCACCGCGACCCTTCTGCACTTTCTTGAGCAAATACCCGCTGACGAGGTCGCACAGCTACGGGCGGTTCTGGATCGTGCCGAGCAGGACAAAACCCAGGCCAGCAAGTGATCGGGGCACTCCTACTCATCGCCTACGCCGTGGCGGCAGCGGGAGCCGCACCGCTCCTACGCAAGGGTACGTGGGCCGAGCGCTCCCCCAAGGTCGGTATCATCGTGTGGCAGTCGTTATCCGTCACTGTCATCGCGAGTGTCGTGCTCGCAGGCGTGATGTTAGCGGTTCCTGCTATGCCGTTCACCATGACTTTGGCGGACTTCCTGAGAGCTTGTGTCACGGTCCTTCAGGAGCAGTACTCCACACCTGGAGGGGCAGCGGTGACAACGGCCGGTGCCTTCATGGCCGCAGCCGTCATGGCGCGCACTGGGTACTGCCTCTTCTCGGAATTCATCTCCGCACGAAAGGCCCACCGGAGTCAGTCGCGGTCCCTGGCACTGCTGGGTCGCAGGGATCCCAGCGGCCGCTTCCTCGTAGTGGAGCATCAAACGGCCGCCGCCTACTGCCTCCCAGGACGTAACAATGAGATCGTCCTGACATCTGCAGCACTCGGCGCCCTGGACGAAGATCAACGAACTGCTGTCATCGCCCACGAAAAGGCGCACCTGCGCGCACGTCACCACATCATCGTGGCGGTGGCAGAAGCAATCCACCGCGCATTCCCCCGGGTTCCAGCGTTCAGCATCGCACACAGCGAAATCGCACGCCTGATCGAGATGGACGCCGATGACCGGGCTGCCCGCAGCAACGCCAGACTCACGGTTGCAACAGCTATGGTGCGCTTGGCTGAAGCAGGGCCCGCCCCTTCCGCAGCATTGGGCGCAGGAGGCACCAGCGCACTGGCCAGAGTCCGCAGGCTTGCCACACCCTCAGCGCCGCTCGGTACACTGCACGCGTTCCTCGCCGTCTCAGCCGCAACCGTGATGCTCGTCCTGCCCCTAGCCGTTGCCGTAGCACCAGCGGCATCAACCGCCTACGCCCAGACCTGCCCGACCGGATTTCCCGCCTCCACCTAGCGAATCCAGCGGAGACGTCCCAAATTGACCTATCTGCGAGCAAGCCGATCGAAGTCCCGTGCCGACTGAACCCCACACTACTAAAATCGTTAGTAGTGTGGGGTTCAGTATTTAACGAGCGGACGAAAGGACGGGCACATGGGCGGAATGATGGGCAGCGGAATGATGGGGTGGGCTGCGATCTGGTCGGTTGTGGTGATTTTACTCCTGGCGGCCGCGGCGACAGCGCTGATCGTTTTCGCGGTGAAACGTGCACGCAACACCCAAACCAAGGGTGGAGGATCCGGTTCTGGTGAGGCGCACGAGATTCTGCGGGCCCGATTCGCCAGAGGAGAAATCGACGACGAGGAATACCGGCGCCGTCTTGGCATGCTGGACCAGCAGTAACCCATCCTCGATGGAGGAACCGAACCGCAGATACTTGCTCCCGGCACTCTAGCCTTCCCGGTAGAACCCTGAGGGACCGCGCGGACCTCTCCTGAAGGAGAGCCGGCGGGGATTCCCTGGGTCGTTTATACGCCTGGTTTCGGTACGTTTGGGCTACCGTAGCTGAGTCGCCTCGGGGTAGAACTGAGACTATTCGATGCTGTTACCGGGTGATGAAGTGTCGGACGGACGGAACGGGCTGAACTGAGCTGAGTGAGAAACGATTGAACCAGCAGCTCTGCCTCGGAACATGAGATTGTAGAGGAAGCCATCAAGGGAGGGAATGTGAGCTCTACCTATCTCAGTGTGTTTGTGATGCTTTTGGTTGCAGCAGCCTTCGTCGGAGGTCTCTATCTGCTCAACAGGGCTACCTCGGTCGAGGCGAAACCCATCGAGAACCTACCGTTCCTGTCCGGCTGGACACCGGAAGAGCACGCGCTTTCCCGCTACCACGCCCGCTTTTACCCGCTGACGATGATCTTTCTGGCCTTTGACGTCGAGATGCTTTTCATGTACCCGTGGGCGGTTGTCGCCGCCGACAGCGGAATTGAAGCTGTGATGGAGATGTTCATCTTTCTTGGCGTACTCATGGCCGGGGTCCTCTGGGCATGGCGTGAAGGAGCGCTCCGTTGGGTTTAGCAGATGCGCTCACCCGTGCGGCCGTGAACCGTCTACATATCCTCATCATCGAAATCCCCGGGTGGGACCGGACCAGGATGCGCGCGGAAACCGTAGTGCGTTCCCGAGGATGGGCGGTCTCCGAATCGCCCGCTGACGCGGACGTCCTGCTCGTCTGCGGAGTACCTGGAGCGGACCTCGCCTCCGTTTGTGACCGGGTATGGGAACAGTTGCCTGGGCCTCGGGTCCGAGTAGAGGCCCTGCACGAAGAGGCTATTTCTGCAGCACTCGATAGAGCCGTCACCATGATCCTTGACAGCGCCGCGCAACGCCGCGACGCCGTCTCCCGGAAACAGAAGGCGTCCGAAGGCGACGGAGAAAAGACCGCGGACCCCTCCTCCGGCCATATGGACCACACGGTCAGTGCCAGCGCCGCCGATACTCCCTCGGCTGCGGGCGAAGGCGCGGAACATGATGGTATGCGTCCCTCCCCCACCGGCCACGAGCATGACGGCACCGGCGGGTGCGAACCCGACGACACTCATGCCGAAGCCGGGGGCCATGCGGATATGGATCATTCAGCCATGGACCACGGCGATATGGACCACGGCGGCATGGAGATGATGATGCCCGGAGGGATCGGATTAGCTGAGGGCGGCCCTGACCGGGATGGGCTGAATCTGGATGTCCTGAATGTTCCTCTGGGGCCTGTACTACTGCATTGGCCAGCCGGTCTGGTGATTCGGTGTGCCCTCCAGGGAGACGTCATCACGGAAGCAGCGGTCGAAATCCTGCCAGCCGGTGGTTCTCATCCCCCGGCTGCGGTAGCCGGGGGAGGTGGCGGTAATGGCGCTGCTCGACGCGATGGGGTTCTTCGACGCTGTGATGGGATTGGGCGGCTACTCGCGGTTGCTGGGTGGTCTCGAGCAGCGACCATGGCGTTCGGCGTCCGTGACAGGTTGTTGGATGGCGTGTCGGTGGAGGAGACGGCCGGCCAGTTGTTCCGGCTTCACCGGAGGGTACGCCGGTCTCGGGCATTGAAGTGGTCCTTGAAGGAGCCAGACGGGGTGCTTGAGGCTTTGTGCCGCAGCCTTGACGAAGTCTGCCGGGCAGCAGGGGCTGAAGAGCAAGGCGGACATGCGGTAGGCGGGACCCTGCACGGGCAGGTGCAGGTACAAGCCCACGATTTGGTGGGGCGGCTAGTCGGGCTCGATGTTGCTGCTGCCCGGCTGGTTGTTGCCGCGTCCGTTCTCAACGCCGCACCGGTCCTTGTGGAAAGAACCGATCATGGTTGAGGGTCTGGTTGAGGTAGCGCCGGGATGGGTAGTGGTTGCTGCCGTTCTGCTTGGGTTGATGGCCTTGGTAGGAGCCTGTGTCGACGGTGCCCTGGCCGCGCATTCCGATAGGCGGCCTCTGCTCGCCGGAGTGGGAAAGCCGATCTGGGAAACGGCGCGTCTTCTGCGCCAACGGCGGCGGGTGCTTGTTGCTTCAGACCCATTACTCTGGCGGGTCGGCGGGGCGGGGCTGCTCGTGGTGGCGCTGCTAATGGTTGTGGTGGTGCCCTTTGGCCGGTGGACGGTCGCTGACCTTTCCGTCGGCGTGGCCTGGTTCAATGCCATGGACGTCATGGTGTGGGCGCTGGTGTGGCTAACCGGGTGGGGCGCAAACAGCGCCCACGGTTTAGTGGGTGGGCACCGGTTCCTTGCCCAGGCGCTGTCCTACGAGCTTCCGTTGATGTTTGCACTGACAGCACCGGCGGTCGCTGCAGGAAGCTTGCGGGTCAGTGATGTCGTTGTGGCCCAACAGGGGCTGTGGTTCGTGGTCTGGATGCCGGTGGCTTTCCTGGTTTTCTGTGCCTCCGTACTCGCGTTCTCTGTCTGGGGTCCCTTTTCAGCCGCGTTTGGTGGCGACATCGCCGGCGGTGTCCTCACCGAGCTCTCCAGCGTCGACAGGTTCCTGGTCCTGGCTGGCAGGTACGCACTTTTGGCGGCGGGCGCGGCTTTTGCGGTTCCGATGTTCCTTGGTGGGGGGTCAGGGCCGTTCGGACCGGAGTGGGTATGGACCTTCCTGAAAACCGTGGTCCTCCTGGCGGCATTCATTTATGTACGCCGGCTGCTCCCGGTGGTCCGCCCTGACCGTCTAGTGGAGGCGGCATGGGTCATCGTGCTTCCGGTGGTGTTGTTGCAGGTGCTCCTCGTCAGTCTCGTCTCACTCGGAGGTGGCCTGTGATCAGCGCTGTGCTCTTCTGGTTCTTGGCCGTTGTCGCGATTGCCGCAGGGATTGCGGTGTTTCGGGTTGATTCGATGGCCAGGGCCACATACGCCTTGGCGGTTTCCTTTGTGGCCGTCGGTGTCATGCTCCTGTTGTTCAACCTCGAATACATCGGTGTGATCACTATCTTGATGATGGTGATGGAAATGGCGATCATGGGCATTTTCATGATCATGTTCATGGGGATGAACCCGGCGCTGATGCCGATGAGCATGGTGCACAACAAACGGGGTTCCGCCATCCTGGCCACCGGGGTGTTCCTGGGACTTCTTACCGCGGCCCTTATGGTGCCCTGGCCTGACCGCAGGGGCACACCGGCGGTTGATCTCACCCAGTCACTTGGTGAAACCATCATGGGCTCCAAGATGCTGGTCATGCTCACTGTGAGCCCCGTATTGTTCGCCACTCTGGTAGCGGCGATCGTACTGGCTAACCCCCGGGGCCGGTACGACCGCTTCGGCGATGACTTACGCCGCAGACCGCCTGGCGGACCAGGGGAAGGTGACCCACGATGACATTGGAGGCTGTGTTGATCGCTTCGGCCGCGTTGTTCTGCGTCGGCCTCTTTGGGGCCCTGTCACAGCAGGTCGTGGTCATGGTGATGATGGGCCTGGAGCTGATGCTCAACGGCGTCATCCTTGCGGCAGCCGGGCTGTGGTGGTTCCTCGCTCCAGCCCCTGATGGTCAGGTGCTCCTGCTCGTGGTGATCACGGCGATGACCGTGGAAATGGCGATGGGCTTCGCGGTGGCCACGCTGCTACATCGCTCACGCAAATCGGATATGACTGACATGGCTACGGATCTGTCAGGATGAGCGTGATCGTGTTCTGGTTCCTGATCGGCCTGCCTGCCGTCGCTGGCGCTGTGCTGTGCGTGGGCGGACGCCGAGTAGACAGGGCGGCTGTGCCTGTATCGCTGGCTGTCTCAACCGTTGTGGCAGCGGTAGCCATCGGTACGGCTTTCACCAGGCCGACACTGTCGGTACCGTTCGTCCAGGGTGCGGATTTCGGTCTTACCGTCGATGCGCTCTCCGCTGTAGTGTTACCGGCGGTTGCATCAGTGGCATTGGTGGTACTGGTCTTCGCATCTGCGAGAGGAGCTGCCAGGGAAATCTCTCCACCTGCCCGGTTCCATGGTTTCATGTTGCTGTTCACGGCAGCGGTGCTCGTGACCGTGACCGCCACCACCCTGGTGACACTGCTGTTTGCCTGGGAACTGATGGGGGCCATGTCCTACGCCCTCATCGGATTCCGCTGGTACGAGCCTCAGCGGGTCAGCGGCGGCATGACAGCTTTCCTGGTCACGCGCACAGCTGACCTTGGCCTGTATGCGGCCGCGGGCGCCGCCCTGGCAGCTGGTACCGGGATGGAGCTGGCGGCTCTTTCCGGCGCACCGCCAGGATGGCGGGACCTTATTGCCGCAGGAATCCTGATCGCCGCTTTAGGGAAGGCGGCACAGCTGCCGTTCAGTTTTTGGCTCTCACGTGCCATGGAGGGCCCGAGCCCGGTCAGTGCTCTACTGCATTCAGCGGCAATGGTGGCTATGGGCGGGTATTTGCTGCTGCGCACTGAACAGCTACTGGAGGTAACCGGCTGGGCTGCCCAGGCAGCGGCCTGGACCGGTGCGCTGACTGCCCTCGGGTTGGGCGCAGTCGCTGTTGCCCAGCGTGACCTCAAGCAGCTCCTGGCCGCCTCAACCGCCGCCCAGCTCGGATTCGTTGTCCTGGCAGCCGGGGTCGGGGCTACCGCAGGCGGAACCGCGCACCTGGTGGCGCACGCGGCGACGAAAGCGGCGCTGTTCCTTGCTGCCGGGGCTTGGCTTACAGCCTTGGGGACCAAGCAACTGAGTGCGCTTCGTGGGGCTGGACGGCGGTGGCCTCTGGTCGGCGTGACCTTCGCGGTGGCCGCCTTGAGTCTGGCCGGAGTGGCACCGTTGTCGCTGTGGGCGACCAAAGACGCGGTCCTCGCGGTTGCGCTGGAAGAGTCGCTCGCCCTATATGGAGTAGGACTGGCCGCCGCACTGGTTTCGGCTGCGTACGCAGGAAAGATACTGATCGTTGTATGGCGGCCGCTGACAGCGAACACCGAGGACCAGTACGACATCGAGGAGCACGGAACCCGGCATATCGGAAGGTGGGAGAAGGCGCCGCTGTTCGTCCTGGCAGTGGCAGCGGCGGTCCTCGGAGCACTGGCCCTGCCACCGGTGAGTGATCTATTACGTAGTGCTCTCAACCGGGAACCGGTCCCGGAATCGGGATGGATAGAACTGGTGGTGTCTACGGTCCTGGCCGTGGTCGTCATTGTTCTCGTGGCCCGGTTCAGGACTCCCGAGCCCCGCTGGGCATCGGACTGGCTCGGACTCGAACGCGCCGCCCACCTCCTGATGGTGCATCCCGTCGTCGGGTTGGCCGGCCTCCTGGCACGCTTCGATGACAATATCCTCGACCGGGGAGTGTGGGCTTTGGCCAAGCTCGCCCCAGCAGCCGCGAAGCGCACTGCCGACGTCGACGACACGGTTCTCGACACGGCAGTGGATCGTATTTCCACCGCCAGTTTGCGTGCTGCAGACGTTAGCGCCCGTACGGACGCTAGAGGGGTCGATGCCGCAGTGGAGGCCACGGCGAGGGCGGCACGGCGCTTCGGCTCTCTCGCCCGTCGTCCGCAAACAGGGCAGCTCCACCACTACTACGCCCAGGCTGTGGTGGTACTTGCCGCGGCCGTCGTCCTATTACTTCTCGTGAGGTGACCGTGCTCAGTCTCGTTGTTTTCCTGCCCCTCTTCGCCGCCGTCGTGCTGGCAGCATTCCCGAAGATTCCCGACAGGACCGCACGGTGTGCGTGGGTGCTGATTACTGCTATCGACGCTGCCCTGGTCGGGGTGATGTGGCTTGGGTACCGGACACCAGCGGCAGGGCAGCTGGGATACGAGGAGCAAGTCGAGTGGATACCGAACGTGGGTAGTAGCTACCACGTGGGCGTGGACGGGCTATCCCTACCCCTGTTGGCGCTGACAGTCGTGGTCTTTCTTGCCTGCGCGGTGTATGCGTTGAAAGAGGATCAACGCCCCCGGATTCAGGCAGCCCTGTTCCTGTTCCTGCAAACCTCCTGCCTGGGCTTGTTCGCCGCCCAGGACCTCATCCTGTTCTTCCTGTTCTTCGACCTATCCATCGTGGGCATGTACTTCGTCATCGCCGGATGGGGACACGGCAACGCCGCCCGGTCAGCGCTGAAGTTCTTCCTCTACACCTTCCTCGGGTCGTTGGCGCTGCTGCTCGGATTCATCGGTCTCTATCTTTACGCCGAGCCTCATACCTTCGACATGGTCGAACTTGCTGCCAGCGCGCCTCTTGATGGCAACCCGGTGGCCGGCGGATGGGTACTTGGAGCGATTCTGCTCGGTCTGGCCGTCAAAACCCCGACGTTCCCCTTCCATACCTGGTTGCCGCCAGCCCACACCGACGCTCCGGCAATCGGGTCTGCTGTGCTCGCCGGGGTCCTGCTGAAGATGGGAACCTACGGTTTCGTGCGCATTGCTATGCCAATGTTGCCCGAAGCGTGGCGGGCCTGGTCTTGGCTCATCATCGCAATAGGAATAATTTCGGTGCTGTACGGAGCGTTAGTGGCCTTAGCTCAAACCGACCTGAAAAGGATGATCGCCTACACTTCGGTGAACCACATGGGATACGTCGTCCTGGCAGTTGGTGCCGCCGGCGTCGCCGGCAGCGGTTCGGCCCGGGAGGTTGCTGTCACAGGAGCTCTCACGCAGATGGTCAGTCACGGATTGATCACCGCTGCGCTCTTCCTGCTCGCCGGTGTGCTTCAGGACCGCGCCGGCACATACGACATGGGCTCCTACGGAGGCCTGGCCGGGCAGGCGCCGAAGTTCGCCGCCCTTTTCGCCGTGGGCGCGTTCGCCTCGCTTGGCCTGCCTGGATTCAGCGGTTTCATCGCCGAATTCCAAATCTTCGCTGGCAGCATTGGAACCGTTCCTCTCACTGCGCTGGCCCTGCCGGGAATTCTCATCACCGCGGCTCTATTCTTGCTCGCCCTCCAGCGCCTGCTCACCGGAAGCGCTGGAAAGAAAACGCATGCCGTCACCGACCTCACGACCCGTGAACTGTTCTCTGTCGGCCCGTTATTGCTGCTGGCCCTGCTGATAGGCGTGTTCCCTCGTCCGTTGCTGGATCTC
This sequence comes from Arthrobacter sp. KKT183, assembly GCF_055657625.1. Taxonomy (NCBI): domain Bacteria; kingdom Bacillati; phylum Actinomycetota; class Actinomycetes; order Micrococcales; family Micrococcaceae; genus Arthrobacter; species Arthrobacter sp. KKT183. The sequence goes on from NZ_CM145770.1 coordinate 3,497,023, forward strand.
ATCGAACCCGCGGCCAGCACCGTCGTCGTTCTTCTCGGACGGTAATCCATGGAGATGGATAACGGGGCGGGCATGGACTTCCTGGCCGTCGCCCCGGAGATGATCGTGCTCGTCGGCGCAATCGCGGCTCTATTGAGTGGCTCGTTCCTGCGCCGCGACCGGCAGTGGATTAGTCGTGTCATTGCGATTGCCGCCCTCCTGGCCGGTGCTGCATTGGCAGGGTTAGCCTTCGCCCAGCCTGTGCGGACAGTGTTCGAGGGTAGCTTCGCCGTTGACGTTGGAACCAATGCGGCGCGCCTGATCATCTGCCTTGCCACGGTGCTGGTCATCGTCCTTGGCGTGGAGGAACTTACCGCTGGGCCGCAAGAGAGTGAAACCTATGCTTTGATGCTGCTATCAGCTCTGGGGGCCATGGTGATGTCGGGCACCAGCGACTTACTGATCCTGGCTGTCGGATTCCTTCTGGCCAGTATCCCGCTGTACGCCCTGATCGGCATGAACAGGTCCGCCACTGGTGCCGAAGCAGCCATGAAAACCTATTTGCTAGGTGCCTTTTCCGGCATTGCGTTGCTGCTCGGGGTAACCCTCCTCTACGCACTGGCAGGTGGAACAGCATACGCAACGCTCCAGGCCGGGCTGGTTGACATGCCTGCTGGCGTGATCGCGCTGGGTTTGGTGGGCGTCCTGGCCGGTCTGGTATTCAAGGCAGGGGCTGTTCCATCCCATTTCTGGGTTCCTGACGCTGCTGAAGGATCGACCGTTAGCGCTGCCGCGTTCCTCACGACCGTACCCAAAATCGGTGCGCTCGTGGCGATCTACCGTCTCCTGCTGGTAATGCCCCCGTCGGTGAACTGGCCGCTCCTGATAGGGCTACTGGCGGCAATGAGCATGACCCTCGGAAACTTCGCTGCGTTCGCCCAATCGGACGCGCGTCGCCTGCTGGGATGGTCAACCGTCAGCCAGGCAGGCTACCTGCTGTTGCCCGTGGCCGTCGCAGGACGAACTGACCTGGCACTACCGTCATTGCTCCTGTATCTGGGAGGCTACGCTGTCACGAACCTTGGTGCGTTCGCCGTCATTGCGGCTACAGGGCGAACCGCTCTTGAGGACTACAGAGGGTTGGCCCGAAGTAAACCTTGGCTATCAGTCGCCCTGGTCGTGAGCCTATTGAGCTTGGTCGGCACTCCACCGACGGTGGTCTTCTTTGGGAAACTCACGACATTCACAGCCGCCTGGGATGGCGGTCTGGCTTGGCTGGTTGCCATAGCCGCGATCAATACGGTTGCGAGCCTGTTCTACTACCTGCGGTGGATCGTGCCTGCTTTCCACCGCACACCTGCACCAGCGTCAGGGCAGGTGGACAGCCCTCATTCACGCCGTTGGGCTACTCAAACGGCATATGCAGCGGCGGTAGTCATCGTCGTTATGGGCGCTCTCTCAGGCCTGTTATTACCCCTTTTCGACGGGCCACTAGTCCGTTGAACTTGTGTTCCGTCAGACGGGTGCAAGTGATGGTTCCGGAGAGTGCTATCGGTCGGAACCTTGGAACGGTTTTGGTCCACCCAGGGGCCAGACGGTGCCCGGGCCGGTCAGTGGGCTATGGGCAGTCCGGCGTCGGCGGCCTCCTCGAACATCGCGTCGATCTGAACCACGCTCTTGCCTGCCCGTTCCAGCAGGGACGCGGCCACCCCGGAGCGGTAGCCGGAGCCGCAGTGCACCCACAGCTGCCCAGGCGGAAGCTCGTTCATGCGGGTGATCAGCTCGTGCAGCGGGATGTTGACCGCACCGTCGATGTGGGAGGCCTCGTACTCCTCGGCTCGGCGCACGTCCAGGATCTGTTCCTGCGCTGGGCGGCCGGTAAGCACCTCGCCCCAGCCCACGCGCGGGTAGGAGGACACGGTCGCGCCCGGGGCAAGCTTCTCGGGATCTTCCCCTAGAGCGGCGTCAGGGTTATCGATACCAATCCGGGACAAGTCACGGATCGCGTTCTCCACATCCTCACGCGAGCCCACCAGAGTCAATTGGCGATCATAGGGGAAGACCCAGCCCAGGAAGGTCGTGAAGCTTCCACCGGTGCCGTACTCGAAGCTGATCGTGCCCTTGAGATGCTCCGAGGAGTACGCCACTCGGTTGCGCAGGTCCACCACCCACTCCCCGCCCTCCAGGCGGGCTTTCAGCTCATCCTGGTCCAGTGAATCAGGCACCTCGAGGTTGGGCTCGCTGGGACCGGTGGCGTTGGCCGGCGCCATGTGCACGTAGTAGTTCGGGTAGACGGTCAGATTTGCGATCAACTCAGTGACGAAGTGCTCCTCATCCCCGTCGGTGTAGACGTGATTGGTGGTGAGCTGCTCGCCCAGGGTTGACTCCGAGGCTCCGGTGGCCGGGCCCGAGGAGCAGAAGGAACCGAACCCATGGGTCGGGTACAACACTGCTTTCTCCTCAGCCTCCCTCGCCAGGCGGCGAGCGGAAACCCACTGGTCGTGCGTCAGGCCCACCGTGTACTTGGAGCCAAGCAGATCGGTACGGCCCACAGAACCATAGAGCACGCTGCCACCGGAGAACACGGCCTGGTCCTCGCCGTGGGTCACCACGAAGGAAAGGTGGTGGTGGGTGTGGCCGGGGGTCGCCACGGCCTTCACGCTGAGTTCGCCAACCTGCACTGTTTCACCGTCGGAGATCGGTGTGCGTTCGAAGGAAACCTCGTCGGCGGCATTGACCAGGTACGCGGCTCCGTGTTTCTGTGCCAGGACGAGCCCGCCGGTGATGTAGTCGTTATGGATGTGGGTCTCGGCCACGTGGGTGAGCTGCACCGCGGCTTGGTCGAGAAGGACCTCGATACGGTCGATATCACGTTGTGCATCGATGACCAGGGCGACTTGCCCGTCGTGCACGAGGTAGCTGCGGTCACCCAGCTGCGGGGTTTCGATGACAGTGACGTGCATGCTGTTCCTCCTGTGGTGGATAGCACCGTTTTGCGCACCATCCGTATGGGGGTCGAAATAGTGGTGCCTGGTGCCGGTGAATGTAGAGGTGAAACGAACCCCGGGTACGGGCGCCCAGCGTTGCCCGGCAGCCTGGGCTCAGGCGGACCCGTGACCACCGGGAGGCCGAACCGGGCTCCACACTTACCCGGAACCACACTGGAGTGCTCACTACTACTATCGACTATAGTAACTACAAGACGACACTCTATCCCCTGGCCCCGTGCCAGTTCCAACTACATCCCAAGCTGACGCCCAGGCACATACATTTGCTGGGCAGTCAAAGCCGGAACCTATCGGAAGGTGCGACCGTGACAGATGGAATGATGGACGGCGGAATGATGGACGGGGGCATGATGGGCGGCGTCGTGATTTGGTTCATTTTGCTACTGCTTCTCATGGCCGCAGCAACGGTGGCGTTGATCATGCTTTCCATCCGGCTTGGGCAGAAAGACGTGACGAAGGTTGCCGACTCCTCCTCCGCGGCAGAGGAAGCCCAAAGCGTACTACGCACCCGTTTTGCCCGGGGTGAGATCGACGACGAGGAGTACCAGCGCCGCCTCGCCACACTCAGTCAACCGTAGAACCAGCTAGCGACAAATCTTCCCCGACGCTTCTATGTCTGTCAAGCGGCTGGAAATGGGTGCGGGTGCGGACCAAGTTGTTTTGCCGGGCCGGCTTAGGTGACCGGCCGGCTTCTCCTCTCCCCCGTTGTTTTGGCTGCTGGCGAAGCTTGCGGAGCTGTGGCCGACGGAGGCCCGTCTACCTGCAAGGCAAGGGGCGGGAAATTCCCGGAGGAAATCAGCGACGAAGGAGCGCTGCAGGGACATTTCCTGAATTGCAGGCCCCGACGAAGGAGGGGCTAGACCGGCCGGAGCGGGCACGTACAATCCGACAGGACAGCAGCCAAGACGTCGTAGACAGAACAGGGCCAGAGGCGGCGGAGCCCTGCGGAGCCGGCACTGGACCCACAGCCGGCCGCGCCAGCGGACGCCCTTTCTCCTGGTGATCCCTGCGAACCCTCCATCAGCACCCCGCCCACTCGATCGGCTCAGGCGGCCCCTTGGCTACGTGTCTTGAAAAGCCGTACTTTTCTAAGGCATCTGGATGGGCTGCTGGATCGGGCGATGGTAACGCTGCCGATCCTGGTCTGAATGAAGCGCGGCCATTTCCGCCGACATTCCTGACTCCTTCCGCTGGTGTCTCAGAATGAAAGGACCGTTATCGCTCCCATCCTTCGGGCGGATTCGGCCAGTTGCGCGGAAGAGGTTCAACTGGCTTGCGTGGCTTGGGCGTTCGGAATCTGCTGGTTATGTGAGGGATATACGCGCGAGCGAAAACATCGACGTCGTCAGGAGCTGCCCAGAGTATGTCGTGCTGCCGCAGGAAATCGTCCATCTGGTCAAAGTTCAGCGGGTTCTCGGTGTACTCGAAGGACTCGTCGTGATGCTGAGAAGTCCCGATGAAGTCCGCGAAGTACCCTCCGAAATCGTCACCTTCAGTACGTCCAGGAAACAGCAGGAATCGGCGTTTTGGCACGATTCTCCATGTGCCGACGTGAATGAAACAGTCCTCGTACGGGCCGCCAATCACAAGTCCAACAAATGTCCTCTGGCCTGCGTCGTAGGCAGCTCGACCGGGTCTGTACTCGTGAGCCAGTTCGCTCAGTGACACAACAATCTCCGTTCGAGAGCACTTTCTATTGGGCTTCAAAACTACAGCTCGATTGAAATCGGGGTGTTTGGACCGCCTTCACCGGACAGGCAGCGTGGGATGGGGCCGGTTCCGCGGTGGCGTAAAGGGTGTTGAGTTGGCGGTAGAGGGTTCGGGCGATGTAGCGCTTGAGGGATCTGCGGATTTCGCGGTAGCTGCGGCCTTCTTGAGTGCGTTTGGCGACGTAGTCCCGGGTTCCGGGGTCGTGGACCATCCGGGTCATGGTGATGGTGTGCAAGGCTCGGTTGAGGCGCCTATCACCGCCCCGGTTGAGCCTGTGCCGGACAGTGTTACCGCTTGAGGCTGGCAAGGGGTTCACCCCTGCTAGGGAGGCGAAGGCAGCTTCGCTGCGAACCCTTCCTGGATGCGACCAAGCTGTCATGACCGTAGCGACCGTGACAGCCCCGGTGCCCACCATCTCCAACAGCGGCGCAGCGGGGCTTTGCTGGATCAGCTCTGTCATGCGCTTCTGGTTCGCGGTCAGCTGAGTGGTCACTTCGTGAACGCGGCGCGCCAACCGAACTGCTTCCTCGCGCGCGATCGATAGTTCGATCTGCTCCTGTCGTCCCCGCCATCTGGTGATCGTGGCGATCTGGGCGGGAACCAGCGGTTTACGAGCGTCGATTCCCAGATCATGTGCCCGGAGCAAGGCGATGAGTGCATTGACATTCACTGTTCGTTCCCGGGTCAACTGATCCCGGGCTGCGCTCAAGATCCTGAGTCCGGCACGGGTTCCTTCATCCCGGCGCGGGGTTCGAAGCTGTGATTCCTCTAAGCCGATGACTGCGGTTCCGATGGCGGCGGCATCCAGCGGGTCGGATTTGCCGATCGCCCGGCGACCTCGGGCGTTCATCCGTGGAGCTTCGGCGACGTCATAGCCGGCGTCGGCTACTGCCCGGGCCAGACGTGCACCATAAGAGCCGATACCTTCAATGGCCCATAGACAGGCCATATCGCCGTCTGTCCGTCGACCTACCCAGGCAAGTGCGCGGGAAATCCCTGCCGAGGTGGTCGGGAACTGCTCGCACGCGACTTGTCGGTTGGTGCGGGCCTCGATGATGGCGTACGTGTGTGTGCGGGCGTGGCAGTCCACGCCGATGACGAACGGGCGGGTCTGCGCAACGGTAGTCAACGCGGCCACCCTCCTTCCTTTCAAATGGGCAAGACTGGTCGCATCACGACCGGCACTGGACCCGGGAAGAGTCACTTCGAGGCAATACTGTGATGAGCCACAACCGCAGGGGCTGGGCAAGCTTCTAATCAAGCCACCGACGTGGAACAGGTCAACGCCGGCCGCCCCACCCAGCGCGGACAAGTCGGGGGAAATGCACCCGCAAGGGGGCCATTTGTTTTTCGAGTCACGCGCCAGGCAGAACGACCGGCATCAACACTGCCAGCTAGTCCCAGACCAGCCGTCGTAAGACTCACAGTTGTTTTTTGCCTTGCCTGATGGTCAGCCCCCGGACGTACATGAGGGCCCACTCCCCGCGGGACGTCGCCGACCCCCACTCGCGGGTGTCATCATCGTTCATCGGCGCTAGGAATTGAAGCAGCCGGCACGGGACGGCAGTTGCTGGCCGTGTTAGAGGCCTACGCGCTGATCGTCTATGACAGGCCGAGCCACGACGCGTCTGCCCCGGCCCTGCATCGGGCCACTCATATCGATCATGCGCATCAGCACCTTGAGGCCTTCATCGCGGACCTTATCCGTGAAGACGCTCAGGAGAGTGCCGCGGACTTGGCGATGGACCCGGCGGACCTTGCCAGGTACTGCATCGAGGCCCTCAGCTCCGCCCGATCGCTCTCCTCCCGGGACGCCATCCCGAGCCTTGTTGCGGTCACGGTACGAGGAATCTATACCTGAGATCCCTTGGGTGGGCTTCATTTCAGGTGGGCTCGTTTTGATCCCGGAGAAGTTCCAGCCGGTTTGTTGCTGGACATTTGAACGCCGGGCGCAGTACTTCCACGTCCTGGGCAAAAAGAAAGAGCAGCAAGCACCCCCGTTCTAAGGTGCCTGCTGCTCTTCCACACTAGGGAAACGGCTTAGAGATTAGCCGTTGACTCGTACGTAGGACGAGCCTGCGAGGTCGGACAGTGGGTGCTTGATGGTGAGGTTTGCACCGTTCATTCCACTGCTGATTACTTCGCCGTTACCGACGTAGATGCCGATGTGACCGGGCCGGATGACCAGGTCACCGGGGGCTGGGGTCCCGACGACGGTGCCGTACTGGTAGAACTGGGTCGGCCCAAGATCGCCTACGTTGAGGCCGATGGAGCGCAGCGCAACCTCAACGAGGATGGTGCAGTCCTGGATGGAACCAAGCTGGCCGTACGCCGAGGCAACCAGAGCGGCACCGACACCACTTGAGGAAGCAGTCGGAGCTGACTGCTGGGCCGGAGTGATGCTACTTGAGGCCAGGGAGATACGGGCTTCCTGCTGGCTACCCACTGTGTAGGAAACCTGGTTCGCCGGTGCCGCTTCCGGGATGGCGGCAGGGGCTGCGGTTACCGGGGCTGCGGTTACCGGAGCATCGGTCGAGGCGGCTGCTGCGCCCGACACTGTGACCTGCTGTCCGGGGTAGATGATCGACGCGTAGGACAGGTTGTTCTGGGCGAGCAGGGTATTGAGTTCGATGCCGTAGCGGGCTGCGATGCCCCCCATGGTGTCGCCGGAAACCACGGTGTGAACCGATGCCGAGGATGCAGCCGGAACTTCCGCGACTGGGGCGGAGACCGGCGCCTGGGTGGCTGTGGTAGCTGCTTCCTGGGCGTAGGTTCCCGCTTGGGCAGGTGCCCCCACGCCAGCAACGAGACCGCCTGTTGCTGCGACGATAATGGCCGGCCGACCCAGTGCGACGGCACCGGTTTTGGTCGAGTGGGACAGTCCCTTAAGGACGATCGAGTGATTGACGGTGGCGCGGTGGCGCGCCGGAATGTTGCGTGACATGCGTGATTGCCTCTCCCATGCCTGCGGGGTGAGCTGTCGGGTTCGGATGGGAGTCACCCGGTCGTTTCTCGTCTTCCGGGACGGAAGCAGAAACGTCTTAACCCCAAGGACCATGTGATGGCCCGTAAATCTGTGGGTCCCCCGTTCCTGCCGAACGGAATTACGGACGGATCCCGGGCAGCGGCAGGACTCGGCATTCTGCACAGGAATATTCTCGGCTGGTGCCGGGAATACCTCACGAGAATACCCTCTTAGGTATGAAATGTCACGTTCAGGTAACGAATCTGATGTTCGCTCCCCATGCGCTGGCCCTCTGGCTGCAGTGTCGTGCATGATCCTTCTCCAGCGTTTTTCAGACGACGTGCGGTTTTCCAGACGACGTGGGACTGCAGTTACGGGCCCTGGCGCGTTTCGCGGGCATCCTCTTTCGGCTAACCCGACGAGTAGAAACCGGCACTGGTCACCATGCTTAGTATTCATTAGGGTGGTCGGACAGCTAGAGGAGTCGTTCGGGAGGGAACAACCATTTCGCAGCGAGCACGCGTTCGCCTACATGGCACCGTTCGAACGGTGCTGCAGGTGATGCTGGCCTTTTCGCTTTTGGTGGCATTTTCCACCTCGGCTGCTGCGGCCTTGTGCCTGCAGATGAGCCACGGGCCCGGAGGAACCATGGGCATGGCGGTGAACACTTCGCCTGTCGCGGTAGTTGGCGAAGCATCCCCTGTAGAGGCAGCTGATGGTTCCGTGGGGTCTCCGGCTACGGTTCCCTGTTGCCAACAACGTGCAGATACTTCCGAAGCGACGCCTCCTGCACACCGTGCTGTCCTCGGTGACAATCCTGCGAACTTCAGCGTTCCCGTTAGCCAGCTCCCTTTTGCTGCTCTGATGCCTCCTGCCCAGCCTGACCCAACGCTGGAAAAACTGGAGCACTTCACCCCGTCCTTGACCGCGCTATCGATCAGTCGGACATAGACCGGGCGGTCCCCTCGCGCCCCGGTTCAAGCATCCGGGCAGGCGGTAGTTCAACGCATTCTTTTCGCCGACATGTCGGCTGGACGCGGGCTTACACCTTCCCGCGACAACACTTCACCAAACAGGGCTGTATCTGTCAGCCTTCACCAATAATGGGAGAAACCAATGACACATCATGTGACGTCCATGCTCGATACCTACCCGAAGGATCTGGGAGGAGTGGACAAGGAAAAACTCGCCGCGTGCATCGAAGCCTGCTTTGAATGCGCCCAGACCTGTACCGCCTGCGCCGATGCCTGCTTGAGCGAGGACATGGTCGCCGAACTGACCAAATGCATTCGCACCAACCTGGACTGCGCGGATATCTGCGCCACGACCGGGAACGTGCTGTCCCGGCACACCGGCTACGACGCAAACCTGACCAGGGCGATCGTGGAAGCATGCCGCATCGCGTGCAAGGCCTGCGCGGATGAATGTGGGCAGCACTCCGATATGCATGATCACTGCCGGATCTGTGCTGAAGCATGCCGCCGATGCGAGAAGGCCTGTGAGGAACTGCTCGCGACCCTCAACTAGTTCAGTGAAACCGTAGCGGAGGGAGGAATCGGTGAGCAGTTCGCCGCAGAAATCGCGACGCGGGCAGGATGGACCCGAGAAAGAGTCAGACCCGCAGGGGAACCGGCACGACACCGGCCACGGAGGGCACGGAATGGGCAGGATGTACTTAAAATTCGGTGTGATCCTACTCGTCAGCCTGGGTTTGATGTGGGTGTTGTCAATGTCGATGGTCCGATCGATCGACCATTTCTATTTCAATCTGAGCAACTTCTGGATGGCCCTTGTCATGGTGTCCGCGATGGCGGTGGTCATGGTGGTGGGTATGTGGTCGATGTTCAAGAGCACCAAGGTGAACATCGCCCTGCTCGCCGGTTTCGTCCTGCTGTTCGTGGGCACGTTAGCCCTTGGGCGGACCGAGACGTTCGTCGGAAACGAGCAGTTCCTGAAGTCGATGATCCCGCACCACTCGAGGGCCATCCTCGTATGCCAGGAATCAAACATCACTGACCCGGAGATCGTGGAACTTTGCGATGCCATTGTTCAGACCCAGCAGGAGGAGATCAGTCAGATGCAATCAATCCTCGACCGGTACGCAGCTGACTGATCCGTTCCCCCACCCACCAATTCTCAAGGAGTGTAAGAAGCCTATGAAGAACATCAACAAGCGGAACGTTTCAGCCGTAGCAGCATCGGCAGTTTTGGCCGCCGGGGCGTTCACTGGTACTGGCCTGGCAGTGGCCTCACCAGCTCTGGCTGACGCGCCGGCCCAGAGTGAACAGGTCGCCAGTTACGAAGTGGATTTCCTGAAGAACATGATCGATCACCACACCATGGCGATCATGATGGGCCAGACCTGCCTGGAGAAAGCAACCCACGATGAGTTGGTGCAGCTGTGCAGTTCGATCATCGCCTCCCAGTCAGCTCAGGTCGACATGATGCAGGGATGGTTGCAGGACTGGTACGGCATCTCCTACACCCCTCAGCTGAGCACCGGTGACATGCAGTCGATGCTGCGGATGGAGAACTTCACCGGCGCCCAGTACGAAATCCGTTTCATGCAATCGATGATCCGGCACCACTGGGCTGCGGTCCGTGAGAGCGGGACCTGCCTGGAGAACGCCGGCCACGCCGAGCTGCTCTCCCTCTGCGGAACCATCCGCCAGACCCAGTTGGAGGAGATTGGGCAGATGCAGTCCTGGCTGGAGGAATGGTACGACCGGCAGGGCGGCCGTCCCTCCGGTACGGTCTAAGCACCACAACACCGGGAAACAGGCATACGCGAGGGGCCGGGCTTTTTCCCGGCCCCTCGTGCTTGCGCGGGATTATAACCAGGTAGCGGGGTCGACGAGCGCGTCGTTGATCATGACTTCGAAGTGTAAATGGCAGCCGGTGGAATTGCCGGTGGTTCCGACTCCGCCCACAACGTCTCCCCGGGCAGCTGTTTGGCCTACGCTGACGGCAATGGTGGCGAGGTGGTTGTAGGTGGTCTTGAGCCCGTCCCCGTGGTCAATGACGATGCGGTTCCCTCCACCGTAGGGGCTCCATCCGGCTTCGGTGATGACTCCGCTGGCAGCGGCCATGACGGGAGTGGAACATGCGCCGGTGAGGTCGATACCGGTGTGCATTTCCCCTGGCGACCCGGTCAGTGGGTTGGTGCGATATCCGAAGGTCGAGACGGTGGTCATTTGGGCCAGCGGTGTGCCGAGGCCGGACTGCTCAGCGGGTTCGGCCGCAGACACATCCTCCGTATCATCGCCGGAGGTCGTCTCGATGGGACCATCGGCTAGAAGGTGGGATGAATTCACCGACCCAGTCGCCGGCTCAGTGGAGGCAGCACCGGGCACCGCGACACGGCTGAAATCCACTTCGGCCTTCGGATCGGCCTCAACGCTGTGCGCTCGTGGCTGTTGAGCGCTGTCCGCGGCCGAGCTGGTGGTGGATGTTTCCACGGACGATGGAGTCGCTGCGGTGAGGGAAATGCCGGCGAGAAGAGCGGCGCTGAGCACGCCGACGGCCGAGATCGCACCGGCGACCGGGGCAACGGGTGAAGCGCGACGGTTCGTCGCGCTACGGGTCACGGCGCGACGGCCGTGCTCGTGACGTGGGGCGGCCGCTGCTGCGCGGCGGCGTCCTGAGGCGGCGCGGCGCCGACCGTGCGCGTTATGGGAAGACAACGATGATCTCTACTCACTCAAACGGGGTGAGGGCATGCCGGAGTACAGGGGGAAATTACTCCGGCATGCCCAGGTGTGGGTAGGTGAAGAGCTTTGGGGCGGTTCGCAATCGCCCTGTTGACCCTTTCCTGCCCGGCTTAGGTGGCTGTTAGCCGTTGACCCGGACGAAGGATGATCCGGGGAGATCGCTCAGGGGGTGCAGGAGGGTGTCGTTGACACCATTCATGCCGCTGCTGATGACCTGGCCGTTACCTACGTAGATAGCGATGTGGCCGGGCCGGATGACCAGGTCACCTGGGGCTGGTGAGCCGACAACGGTCCCGTACTGGTAAAACTGCTCGGGCCCGAGGTCGCCGACAGACTTGCCGATGGATCGCAGTGCGACCTCGACGAGGATGGTGCAGTCCTGGGTACGGCCGATCTGAGCGTAGGCCGAAGCTACGAGCGCGGCACCAACACTGCTGCTGGCTGCAGGCGCAGGAGCCGGCTTCGGCTCGGGAGCCGGCACAGGAGCCGGAGCGGGCAGTGCCACTTCCTGCACGGCCATTTCCTGCACGGCAGGGGCCTGCTGTACCGGGGCGGTTTCCACCGTCTGCACGGCTGCCAGTGACGCCTCGGCTACGGGGGCCGGGTGCTCGACGACAGGAGCCGGCGCAGCGACAACTGGAGCGGGCGCAGCGGCGACGGCTTCGCGTTCGAAGGAGATATCGGCCGATGTGTCCGCGGACACCGGCTCGGTTTCCACGGTGGCGACCAACGAACTGGTGCTCACCTGACGCTGCGGTGCGTCCAGCGCCTGGGCCGGAAGGCCAGCGCTGAGAATGAGACCGGAAGCTGCGGTGATCACTGCAGCCTGGCGGCCTGCAGATCCCATATTGGAGGAGACAGCCTTGGAGATGACAGCCAACGTATTGGTCTGGGCCGGAACTGCGCGATGGCGCGCGGGGGCATGCCAAGTAGACATAAATCGAGTACCTTCTCCCAACGCCTGCGAGGTTAGCTGTCGGGTTCGGATGGGAGTCACCCGGCCGTGAAAACGGCTTAACCCCAAGGACCCTCAAAGCATGGGCCCGCGTACATGGTTCCCCCGCCTCTGCCAGCGGAAAACGGACGACCCCACCACGGTGACAGAGCTCGGCGATCCGTGTGGGAGTGCCTCCATGGGGGGCAGGCACGAGATTGAGAGTACCTCACCCCGCAGCGATTATCACAATTGGATCACGGCGGGTCTCCCCCTTGCCGCTGGAGGCTCCCGCCCTCATGGGGATCCGCGGAAACTATCTCTTGACATATACCCTGGGGGGGTATAATTTCGGAGGTACTGGATGACATTGTCCGGTTCCTCTGGAGCCGCACGTTCGACCAGTCCCCACATCATGCGCGACGGAAGCGCCCCGACATCCAGCGCTACCTGATCCCGCTCACCACGTAACGCAAGGAGTTCCCATGTGTGGCCCCCCCACCGCTGATCTGCGGCTGACTGAAAAGAACTCGGTCGGCTGCGCCTGCTGCGCCCCGCAGTCAGACGTTCAAGCCGACCCAGTACCTGCAGAAGCAGTTAATACCGAATTCGGTGTGGAGGGGCTGAGTTGCGGTTCCTGTGCCTCCAAGGTTGCGGACGCACTGACGACCCTGGACGGGGTTTCCGGTGTGCGGACCGACCTGGTCCCGGGAGGAACCTCGACCGTGCACGTCACGGGAAACCGTGCTTTGTCCGACGCCGAGGTCGCCCCGGTGATCCAGGACGCCGGATACTCGCTCACGACCGCCTGAGCAAGGAGGTACCACCTCGCACGAGGAAAGGACATGGCCATGAACACCAATCATCACAACCAGCCAGACCACAGCCACGGAACAACCACCCCAGGTGTGATCGATGAGGACACCCATGGACAGGCGATGCCCTCGGATCACCCGCATTCAGCGTTGGACGAGGACCACCGCAGCCATGAACACGGCCAGCACGCCGGACACAGCACAGCAATGTTCAAAAACAGATTCTGGATCAGCCTCGCCCTGACCATCCCGGTAGTCCTGTTCAGCCACATGTTCGCGATGATCCTTGGCTACACAGTCCCGGACTTCCCTGGAGCCTCGTGGATCTCCCCACTGTTGGGCACGGTCATTTTCGTGTACGGCGGCGCACCCTTCCTCAAGGGAGGGTGGACCGAGCTGAAATCCCGCCAACCCGGCATGATGCTGCTGATCGCCATGGCGATCAGCGTGGCATTCATCGCCTCCTGGATCACCACCCTGGGGATTGGGAACTTCAACCTGGACTTCTGGTGGGAACTGGCCCTGCTGGTCGTCATCATGCTCCTGGGACACTGGATGGAGATGCGCGCCCTCGGATCCGCGGCAGGAGCCTTGGACGCACTAGCTGCGCTCCTGCCCGATGAGGCCGACCGCGTTACCGCCTCCGGAATCGAAACCGTACCCGTCAGCTCCCTGGTTACCGGTGACGTCGTCCTCGTCCGCTCCGGTGCCCGCGTACCGGCGGACGGCGCCATCGTCGACGGTTCAGCGGAATTCGACGAATCCATGATCACCGGTGAGTCCCGCACCGTACCCCGCAACGTCGGCGAAACCGTCGTGGCAGGAACGGTCGCCACGGACAACTCCGTCCGGGTCAAAGTCACTGCCGTCGGCTCGGACACCACACTGGCGGGAATCCAACGCCTGGTAGCCGAAGCCCAGGCGTCTTCCTCCAAAGCCCAGGCCCTGGCCGACCGGGCGGCCGCACTGCTGTTCTACTTCGCCCTCGGCGCAGGGATCATCACCTTCATCGCCTGGCTCCTGCTCGGAAGCCCGGACGAAGCGGTCATCCGCACCGTCACGGTCCTTGTCATTGCCTGCCCCCACGCCCTCGGCCTTGCCATTCCCCTGGTGATCGCCATCTCAACCGAACGGGCAGCGAAATCCGGGGTGCTGATCAAGAACAGGATGGCACTCGAACGCATGCGAACCATCGATGTGGTCCTCTTCGACAAGACCGGAACGCTCACCGAAGGCAAACATGCCGTGACCGCCACCGCACCCGCGGCCGGCACCACCACCGCTGAACTTCTGGCCCTCGCGGCCGCCGCCGAGGCCGACAGCGAACACCCCGTCGCACGGGCCATCGTCCGCGCAGCCCAGGAAGACGACAATGCCACCGGTCTCGGATACAAGGGGACCGGATTCGCGTCGATGACCGGGCGGGGAGTGCGCGCCCAGGTAAACGGCGCTGACGTCGCCGTAGGCGGACCGAATATGCTCCGCGAACTCGGACTCACCGTGCCAGAGGAGATCACCAACGAGACTCTGGAATGGATTGATCGTGGAGCGTCAGTGCTGCACGTCATCCGCGCCGGTGAGGTTGTCGGCGCCCTCCGCCTTGAGGACCGCATCAGGGACGAGTCCCGGGCCGCGGTACACGCCCTGCAGCAGCGCGGAGTGAAAGTTGCCATGATCACCGGCGACGCCCGGCAGGTCGCTGACGCGGTGGCCAGGGATCTCGGGATCGACGAGGTCTTCGCCGACGTCCTGCCTCAGGACAAGGACAAAAAGGTCACCGAACTGCAGCAGCGCGGTCTGAAGGTCGCCATGGTCGGGGACGGGGTCAACGACTCCCCTGCCTTGGCTCGCGCCGAGGTAGGTATCGCCATCGGCGCCGGAACCGACGTCGCGATGGAATCCGCCGGAGTCGTCCTGGCAGGCAACGACCCCCGATCGGTGCTGTCCATGATCGATCTGTCCCGGGCCAGCTACCGGAAGATGATCCAAAACCTCGTCTGGGCCACCGGCTACAACGTCCTGGCCGTTCCCCTGGCCGCCGGGGTGCTTGCCTTCGCCGGGATCGTTCTTTCCCCGGCGGCAGGTGCGGTCCTGATGTCGGTATCGACCATTGTGGTCGCGCTGAACGCGCAGCTCCTGCGCCGGATGAACCTGGATCCGGCAGCCCTCACCGGCTGAACACCGATTCGATCCCTCACAGGATCGATCGGTACTCTGATATCAGGACCAAGAACCTAGTAGAGCGGGAAGGGGCAGAGCGATGAACAAGAAGTCGAGAATCGCTTTGCCCCTTCCACGCCGCTTCCCCCGAACAGCTCTTCTTTTCCTTAGCCTGACCGCCGTCATCGTGGGTATCCTTGCGATGCATGTGTGGATGGGCGGGCATGGTGCCTCACACGCCGTCGGTTCGGCTGCCACGGCGGCGCCCGCAACGGCTGTGCATCACCAGGCGATCACGCCGGCATCTGCATCCGACACCGCAGACCCGGGGATGACCCTGAACCTGGACTGTGCTGATACGTGCGGTGAAGAGATCGCCGCGGGTGTGTGCATCCTGGCGTTCCTAGTGGTTTCCTTTGCAACGGCTATCGTCCTCAGGAGCCGCCTGGCCTATGGCCGTGTTCGCTTGCGGGGCCCACCGCCGGTTGTACGGCTTCCCCGCACTTTCGTGCCTTCATTAACACTGGTTCAGCTCTGCATCAGTCGCACGTAAGAGTCGCGTAGTTACCCGACTCCGAAACGGGCCGACGGCAACCCCGTCGTGCCCGCCGCCTGAAATGCAGATAGCTCGACCATCGAAGGACACACCCTCATGACCAAGCGTTACCTTTCCATGTCCGCGCTGGCGATCGCCGCGACCCTCACGCTCGCCGGTTGCGGATCCAGCGACACACCCGGCACTGCTACGGCACCGGAAACCAGTGCCGGCTCAGCCGCACCGGAAACCACGCAGGACACCGCGGCCGAACACAACGATGCCGATGTCATGTTCGCCCAGATGATGATCCCGCACCACCGCCAGGCCGTGGAAATGAGCGAGATCATGCTCGAGAAGGACTCCATCAGCCCGGAAGTACGCGACCTGGCCACCCAGATCAGAGACGCGCAGGCACCCGAAATCGAGACGATGACAGGCTGGCTCGAAACCTGGGGTGAACCGGTCGAACCCGAAGGCGGCATGGAAGGCCACGACATGGGCAACATGGGTGGCTCCGGGGAGATGCAGGGCATGATGACCGAGGACGAGCTCGCTGAACTGGAAGCCGCCGAAGGTGACGAAGCGGCGCGCATGTTCCTTGAGTCCATGACAGCGCACCACAACGGAGCGGTCGAAATGGCGCAGGAAGAGATCGAGAACGGGCAGTACCCGGACGCCATCGCTCTGGCCGAAACCATCGTGGAAACGCAGCAGGCCGAGATCGAGGAGATGGAAGCTCTCCTGGCCGAGCTCTAGGACGGGAGCCCGGTCCGGGGAGGCGATCACAGCCTCCCCGGACCGGGCCCACCCTCTTTCCGCCGCTTCCCCTTGGTTAGAGAGCAACAATGCGCCCTAAAACTTTTCCTATCCTTCTCCGCCGTCGTCATGTCTTACCCACGGTGGCCCTCATCTCGATGGTGTCCCTGGCGGCCTGTTCGGCTCCTTCGGCAGCACCGCAACAAACCAGCACACCGGACAGTTTTCCCACCGGCCATGTGCACGGCATGAGCGTTGACTCTGGCACTGATCGGGTGTTGTTAGCCACCCACAATGGGCTGTACGACGTCTCCTCCTCCCCCGCTCAACGCATTGGAGGCGTGATCGACCTGATGGGATACACCGCCGGTGAGAACAGCACCCTGTACGCATCCGGGCACCCCGGACCGGACACGGATCTACCCAACCCGGTTGGGCTGCTCCGCTCCACCGACCGTGGAAAGAGCTGGGAGCCCATGTCCCGGCAGGGCCAGTCCGACTTTCATGCTCTGACCAGAACCGGAGAATCATTCGTCGGATACGACGGGCAACTGATCACCAGCGGTGATGGTCTGCAATGGGAAGCTGCGGAAACCCAGATCGCTCCCTTCGACCTCTCCGGCACGACAAGCAGCGATTTTGTGTTGGCCACAACCGGGGAAGGGCTCTACCGTTCCACCGACGCCGGGTCCACCTGGAGTCTCGTCGCTGACAGCCCGCTACTGTTGCTGACCGCCCTGGATGGGGAAACGGTAGTCGGTGTCACACCTGAAGGTGACATTCACACCAGCGCAGACGCCGGGGTGACCTGGGCGAAGAAGGGCTCCATCGGGGCCGCACCCACCGCCATAGACACCCATACCGACGACGGAGCCGACCAGGAAATTTGGGTCGCCACCGAAACCGGCGTGAAAGTGTCCGGTGACGGCGGAACCTCATTCAACGATCTGCTGCCCTGATGCACGGACTCCACTATCCGATCTGGAGAGAAATGTCCCAATGGCGCGGATGGCATAAGACCACCTTCCTGCTCCTGGTTGCCGCGATCGGCTACCTCCTGCTCCGGCAAACGTTTCCTTCCTGGGTGTCGGTACTGATCGTCCTACCCGTGGCGATCCTCGCCGCGTACTCAGCTTCCTCCGATGCCCGGCGCGATCGGCGACGAAAATGAGCGGACAACTCTTCCGGCACACACCAACCGGTGCGCCGCGCCGGCAAAACGGCGGGAAACATCGGCCACGGAAGAATCTTCCGGTCCTGTTTCTGACCCTGTCATTGCTGATCTCTGGGTGCGCCGCTACCGATCCGCTGGCGCAACAGGCCAAAGCCGGAGATAACAAGAACTACATCGCCGGTGACGGTTCGGTGAGCGAGTACGCCCCCGAAGCACGGGGAGAACCAGTGGAACTGACCGCCGAGCTCTACGACGGGACGACGATCTCGTCAGCCGACTGGGCCGGGAAGATAACTGTCCTGAACGTGTGGTACGCCGCCTGCGCGCCGTGCCGTGTGGAGGCCCCGGACCTGCAAGCACTCTCGCAGGAACACCAGCAGGACGGTGTTCAGTTCTTCGGGGTGAACATTCGGGACCAACGGCCGACCGCTGAGGCGTTCGAACGGAACTTCGGCATCACCTATCCCAGCTTCAACGACCAGGACGGGACTGTTCAGTTCACCATGGCAGAGTATGTGCCGGCGCAGGCCGTACCAAGCACCCTGGTATTGGACCGTCAGGGCCGTGTTGCCGCCCGCATCATCGGGTTGGCGGAGAAAAGCACCCTGAAGGCTCTGATCACTGATGTGGTGGCCGAACAATGACGCGGCTCATGGAGGTCCCGGCCATGGTCATCTCCACCGTAGCTAATCCATTCGCTGAGACCATCCTGAGCGGTTCGCTTCTGCTGGCGGTTCCCATTGCTGTGCTGGCAGGGTTGGTGTCCTTCGCCTCACCGTGTGTCCTTCCTCTCGTGCCCGGCTACCTCGGTTACGTCACAGGCCTGACCGGGGTCGATCTCGCCCAGCAAAAACGCGGTCGGATGCTCGCGGGTATCGGGTTGTTCGTTCTGGGATTCTCGCTGGTGTTCATGCTGATCGGTGCAGTGTTCGGGCAGCTCGGTGCGTGGCTCCAGGCGCCGGGGCAGGCGTGGATCACCCAGGTGCTCGGTGTCCTGGTGATTCTGATGGGTGTGGTCTTCCTCGGTGGTCTCTCCTGGTTCCAACGGGAAGCGAGAATCCACGCACGCGTACCTACCGGGCTCTGGGGGGCGCCATTGCTTGGTGTCACCTTCGGCCTCGGGTGGGCACCGTGCATCGGCCCGACCCTTTCGGCTGTCCAGCTACTGGCCTTCACCGACGGATCCGGTGCAGCCAAGGGCGCCTTGTTGACCTTCTTCTACTGTCTGGGACTCGGCGTCCCGTTCCTGCTCATAGCACTCGGAGCCCGCCGCGGCATGGGAGCCCTGCGCTTTTTCCGCGCGCACCGACTCGCGCTGCAACGTTTCGGCGGCGGGATCCTGATCACCCTCGGGTTGCTCATGGTCTCCGGCGTCTGGGGGGCCTGGGTCGCAGAACTCCAGAACTGGTTCGCAAACGACATCCGGCTCCCCATCTAAACCCCTAGACCCCCTACCCACGCCTATGTGCGACAGCTCGCACCGCAGCAACCCACCTCCGGCAAGGTCATCAGGCCAGCCTCCCCACTCGATCGAAGCGCCTGTGCAAGATACATCAACGGCTTGCACCACCTTCGACATCACTGCCATTGGACCCACGATGAACACAGCAGAACCCCTCGCCTACCTCCCGTCCCCGTCCATCAGTTCCCTCGCGCTGGGACCGGTTTCCATCAGCTTTTACGCACTGTGCATCATGACCGGCATCGTCGTTGCCGTGTGGCTCACCAACCGCCGGCTGACAGCGCGCGGAGGCACTCCCGGGCAGGCTCTGGACGTGGTGACGTGGGCCGTACCGTTCGGAATTATCGGCGGGAGGCTCTATCACGTCATCACCGACTACCAGCTCTACTTCGCCCCCGGGAAGGACCCCTGGGGTGCCCTACGGATATGGGAAGGCGGGCTCGGTATCTGGGGGGCGATCGCCCTGGGCGCTGTCGGCGCCTACATCGGCTGCCGCAGGAACAAGGTCAACTTCCTGGCCTTCGCTGACGCTGCCGCACCCGGCATCCTCATCGCCCAAGCGATCGGCCGGTGGGGAAACTGGTTCAACAACGAACTCTACGGTGACCCCTCAACCCTGCCCTGGGCCCTCGAAATCCACGACATGGACCTGTCGGCCGGTTCAGCTCGACTCGACGCCGCCGGCAACCCGCTCGTGCTGGGATACTTCGCCCCGACCTTCCTCTACGAATCGCTGTGGTGCCTGGCCGCCGCGGCGCTGATCCTCTTCCTGGATAAGAAGTACGCTTTGGGCGCCGGCGCACCTTTCGCCCTCTACGTCGCCCTGTATACGGGTGGCAGGTTCTTCTTCGAACTGATGCGCTCCGACTACGCCAACACCATCCTTGGGCTGCGCATCAACACCTGGGTCTCCGCCATCCTCTTCCTCGGCGCTCTCACAGTGTTCCTCTCCCGTAGGAACCGGCCACGGTCATCAACCACCGAACCCGAGCACGTGCCATCACATACCGGGGGCCGGTGATGCGCGTCGAGCTCCGGTACACCGACGGCTGTCCGGCGGCGCAACCGTTGCGGGAAACAACCGAGAACATCCTGGAGGACCTCGCTCCGCAGGAGCACATCATTTTCACCAGGATTCCCGCCGGGGAAGGCGCTGCCGCGGCGATATTTCCCGGCAGCCCGATGCTACGGGTAGACGGACGGGAGATCGGGCCGGCCGCGACCGGGCAGGTAGACGGGGTGAGGTCCCTTCCCGGTCCGGCCGTTCCACAGGGACCGGACATCAGGGCAGCACTCGGGCGGGCCGCCATCAACTCACCGGTGCGGCTGCCCCTGCGGCACCGCCGGCTAGTGCTCATCGCCTCATTGCTGATCCTGTTCGGGGCGCTCCTGAGTCAGCTCGTGATCGGGGGTGCAGTGGTGACCTTGACCGGTCTGGCCCTGTTGGCAGTCGGCTTCAGCAGTAACGGCCGCCGGAAGGGCCCTCAGCCGTACATGTGGGCAGCCGGTTTCACCGCCCTGCCCGGGCTGGTGGCGACGGCCGCGATCTGGTCGGAAGTGGTCTTCCGCGCACCAATACCGCTCGGCGCAACGGAAGGAACCTTGTTCTGGGTCGGTCTGACCTCAGCCTTCGGCACTATTTTGAGCGTCATTGCCGGCACAGCGGCGCGCCACCGGTTACGGCGACAGCTGCGCCAGAAGCTCGACCAATCATGACCCGACACCTACCCGCCCACGGATGAAGGAAAAACTCTGATGCTATTAGTCGCGTCGCTACCAGCCTTGGTACCACCACCAGATGAGGGCAAGTTACGGCCCGGCCTGGATCCCACCCAAGTGACCCCCGGGCTCCTGGGATTCCTCATGACCCTCTTCATGGTGATCGCCGTGATCATCCTGATGCGTTCCATGGTGGGCCGGATCCGCAGGGCCCGCTACCGTGAGCAGGCTGCAGAGCAACATCGCAACCACACCGATGCCACCGAAACGCCCGCTATACCCGACACTCCCCTGCCCGCCGATGCACCGCACACAGAAATCAGGTCTGGCAGATGAACCTATTTCCGCATACATGGAAGCGTCTGAGGCACACTGAGATATCCCTCGAGGCCTCCAGCATCGGGCCCCTCCCCCGCAGGTTGTGGCAAGCGGGGGACCATGTCTGAGGCGTCCGCACCGCCAGATGTGGTTCTTTACGACGAACGGTTGTGGCCGACGCCTTTCGTATGGTTGATCATTGCGGGAATTGCGGGAGCATCGATTCTCGTCTTCGCGCCCATCAGCATCGTCACCGGAATGATCGCCTGCATCGTGATCTTTTTCGTCCTTGTCGTTCTCCTGGTTCTGTCCACTCCACGGATTACTGTGACCACAACCTCGCTCAGCGTTGGCCGCGCCCACATCGACCGTGAGTTCCTCGGCCCGGCGCACGCTCATCTGAAACATGAGGCCACCAGAGAGCGCGGCCCCGGGCTGAACGGCCTGGCGTATCTGTGCATACGGGGTTGGATCGACCCCGTGGTGCGAGTCGAGATAGAGGACGAGGACGACCCCACCCCCTACTGGCTCGTGTCGACCAGACGACCGACTGAACTCGTCAACGCGTTACGCCGCGAAGACTCGGGACGCGAAGACACCATGCCACGGCAGAACCAGGATTGAAGTCCAGGTAACCGCGCCTGATCCTCAATGTGACTAGGTATCCGGCGACTACCGAGCACAAATCCGGTACTCTATAAGTGTCTAGTAAGTCTAAAAGAGTCTAAAGACCCGGAGGTATACTGGTTCTATGCCGAACCCTTTCCACCCAAGTTTCGGGGTGAGCCCACCGCTGCTTGTAGGCCGCGACGCCGTCATTGAGGACTTCATGGAGGCACTCGACGACGGACCCGGCTCCTCAGGCCGCGCCACGCTCTACACCGGAGCGCGCGGATCAGGCAAGACAGTGATGCTCAACGCCATCGAGGACCGGACCAAGGAACGCGGCTGGCTGGTCATCAGCGAAACTGCCAGCCCAGGCTTCATCAACCGCATCACGAGGCAGCACCTGCCCCGACTCCTGCGCAGCTTCGACCCCGACGCCGTACGCCAGAAGTTGACCGGGATCACTGGCCCGCTCAATATCGGAGCGGTGACGTGGGAGAGCGTGGAATCGCACGTGGTGGAAGCGGGACTGCGCAACCAGGTTGAGCTGCTCACTGATTTACTTGCCGAACATGAAACAGGGCTGCTAATCACCCTCGATGAGATCCACCAGAACCAAATCAGCGAACTGCGGGAAATCGCCACAACGGTCCAGCACACCTTTCGGGAAGGCCGGGAACTCGCCTTCGTCGGCGCCGGCCTCACTTCAGCCATCAGCGACGTTGTCAACGATGATGTCCTCACTTTCCTTCGTCGGGCCGAGCGCCACACCCTAGGCCCGGTCACCCCCGCCGAAGTGAATCGTGCGCTGCGTGAACCAATCGAAACGTCCGGACGAACCATCGGAAGTCACGCACTGCAGGTGATGGCCGAGGGTACGAGTGGATACCCATTCCTGATCCAGCTCGTGGGCGCCCAAACGTGGAGGATCCATCCACGGGAGACCGAGATCACCGTCGAGGACGCGAAGGAAGGCGTCACCCGAGCTCTGCGACGGCTGGGTGCTCTCGTGCACGAGCCTGCACTGGCAGATGCCTCTGACGTAGACAAGTCATTCCTCCTCGCAATGGCGAAGGACGATCGACCATCGAAGATGTCCGACATTCAGGAACGCCTGAAGGTCAGCGTCAACTATGCCAGCCAGTACCGTCTCCGACTGATCGCCGCCGAGCTGATCCAACCTGTCCGCAGGGGCTACGTTGACTTCGCCCTGCCGTACCTTCGGGAGTACCTGCGTGAACATGTGGCCGCTGAGATCTGAACAGCACCGAGACACAGAACGGAAACGCAAATAAGCTCCGTTGAGGAGTCAGCGGACTCCCCTACTTCCCACCACGGGGTGCCGTCGTGCACCATGCAGCAGGTCGCACGCAGACTTTAGCCGAGGTACGTGGACAAGCGGTGGCGTTGCTTCTGCGATATCACCGCGGCGGACCAGTTCCTCCTGTACGCGGGCAGCCGGCGGCGTTGCAACTCCTCAATCTTGCTGTGTTCCCTGCGCCGTGGCCTGCGGCCCGTCAATCTGGGTTGCCGCGAGGCCACCGGAACTGATCAATGCCCGTCCGTGGGACTGCCTGATGGTTCCCGGTTTGGTTGTGACGTCCTTGATGGTGGGTTTGCGGCGAGTGATGATGGCGGCAAGCGCAATGATTGTTCCGCCGGCGACGGCCCACAGGATCAGACCGGCCGTTTCCGGGGCAATGACCGGCAATGGCCCCCAAGGCCGTACGGATTGGGCCCATGCCCCCTCCAGCGCCTCACCTTGTGTCCATAATCCCCACCCATAGACGCCATACAGGACCGCCGTTCCCGCCAGGGCGGCCAGGTGTTTCTTCAACAGGCGCTGGTCAACCGGCGTTGTGCCTACCAACGCTGCAGTGAAGAAGCAGCCGGAGGCCAACGCCAGTAAGGTCATCAGCGCGTAACCCGGCTGATTGAGGGCGGAAAATTCCAGCAGGGGCGTGTAATACGTTGTGACCAGGGAACCGGCTATGACTAGAACCGGGACGTAGGGTGCTGCGGCGGCCGCAGCTACCGCTGGCCGGACGATGACTTGTATGAACTCAGCACCTCCGGCGCTTCCATCGGATCTGGGGCGGATAGTACGGGTGGCAAGTTCCAGCGGGGCGCCCGGTAGCAGCAGCAGCGGTACTACCGTGCTGAGGAGCATCTGAGTCAGCACATGGAAATTGAGCAAGTATCCCTGGTAGACGTGGATGCCGCCGTTGGTGATGGTGAAGAGGGCGGCGACGCCGACCAACCAAAACATTGTCCGGTGAACCGGCCAGCTCTCACCTGCGCGCCGGATCCTGCGCACTCCCACAAGGTAGACGACGACACCGAACGCGCATACCAGTGCCCACAGCGGGTCGATGGTCCACTCCGACATGAAGCTCCACCCGTCCGGGGCAGGAAGCGGCCCGTCGGTGGGGGCGGACTCCAGCGGTGGTGCCGGTGTCCGGGCCAACGTCGCCGCCAACCCGGACGCGGCGCCCATTACCGCTAACTCAGCCACGACAAGAACCATGAAGCGCCGTGTCTCCTGCCGGGGATCACGCTCCAGCTGCTTCAGAACCCTTTGTCTGTGGACCGCACCGAAAATCCCGAGTACCCCGAACGCGGCGGACTTGGCCACCACAATCACCCCGTAAGTTGTTCCCAGGTCACTCAGTGATCCCAGTTGGTCCCAGGCCGTGAGGGAGCCGGAGAACCCCAGTACGACGAAGGCCGCCAGAGCCAGCGTGGAATACCTTCCCACCACTGCGCCTAACCGCTCGGGCGCCAGGACACGATGGAGCACAGCAACCGACACAAGGCCCCCCAGCCAGACGGCGGCGGCACTCACATGCAGGACCAGGAACATCGTGTTGTCGGCGTGGTCGCCCGCTCCCTCAGCGTGCGAGTTAAGAATCAGTGGCAGGAGACCCGTAAACGCCAGCACGGCGGTTCCTACGACTGCGGATCGACGGTGAATGACGAAGCTCAACGCGCAAACGGACGCCGCTATCACGAAGCTCAGCAGACCGGACCGGCCGACTTCCGCAGTCGTTGAGAACCCTATGAAATCCGGCAAGAACGCGCCGGAGAGCAGGGACGCCCCTCCAACGAGCTGAAAGTTCAGCATGTTCAGCAGGGCCGCAGTGAAAGTCCATACGGTCGCCGAGCCGGCGGCAAAACGTAACCCAACGTTGTAAGCGGGTTCCGCCGAAGACAGCGCGAAACAGACAAGTGTCAGAGCGCCGATCGTGCAGGCAGCGGCGAGGTTGAAGAGGAGCTTCGCAGCCGTGAACATCACCAGCAGCGTTTGCCCGGTCGGGTCCAGGACGCTTACCTCCGCGTCAGTGCCAAGACTGTAGGCCCATAGCATCCCGAGCAGCGCCGCGGCAGCTAACCCAACAATTGCGCCACTACGTACCCCGACCGACATGTCTGACCCTCCCGGCGCCTCCCTTGTGGAACACGCTCCCCGTACCGGTCAGTGTCACCGGCCCGGCTTGGGAAATCCTTAAACATGTCCCGCCGGTAAGCCAGGTCGGCTCGATGCGCCATCACTGACATCCACCAACCTGAGTTCTGTGAGGCTTGCCCCGGAATGATCAGAATTCGGGCAGGGAACCTGTGGGGTACCTGCCCCCTCCCCCAACGGGGGCTTAGCGGTGACAGGCGGTGCGTTGGTGTTTGGTGCATTCGGCGAGTGAGCCGGTGTTCACCAAGATAACCGGGAGCGTTCACTGGTCGACCTCGGTGAAGTCTCCGTGCCACCTCGGCTGTGCACAAGTAAGCCGCTGAAATGCACTCCTCCAGATCCACCCTGCCGATGCGCCACTGCCCGCGGTTATCTTGAGTGCAGTTTATGTTGCTAGTTTCATGAGGATCGATCAGTCCCACCCCCGATTCTCAGTGCCTCCCGTTCGAGTGAGAATCGATGGCGGCCTCAACCGGTCAAACGCGCCGCTGCTAGGTTTTCTTGCCAGAGGCAGTTAGAGCATGGAGCCCAGATCGGAACCTGTTGATGGGTAGACGGCGGTGGTTGATTTCAGTTGTCGGGTTGTCAGGCCGTGTTTCATGGCGACGCTGATGGTGTTTGCTAGCTCGGCATAGCCATGTCCGAAGAGGTGAGCGCCGACGATGAGATCGGTGTCCTTGTCGACCAGGACTTTGGTGGCTCCGGCGGTTTCACCGATCCTGTAGTTGGAGTACCAGCCGCTGGTGTCTGTATAGCGGACGTCGACGTTCAAGCCATTGCTCTCGGCTTCGTGCTCAAGCATGCCTACCCGGACGAGCTCGGGGACGGTGAAGACAGCCGTTGGAGTAGCGGCGTAGTCCGGTACTGTCGTGGCGGATTTCAGCATGTTCGAGGCGGCCACCTTCGCTTCGATGACTGCCACAGGGGTCAGCGGCAGTCCGGCTGTGTCTGCTGCGTCCCCAGCGGCATAGACGGCAGGGTTTGTGGTGCTTTGCAAGTGGCCGGCTACCTCAACGCCATGTTTGCCGTGGGCCACCTGACCCGCATCGAGGTTTAGCCTGGATAGTTCAGCGACTCTTCCGGCACCGTGGACGATGAGGTCCGCCTGGATTGAGTCCGGGGTGCCGGCGGTGTCGGTGTGAATGGTGTATCCACTGCCAGATCTGGTGATAGCCGTGATGCTGGTGCGGCGTCGCACGTCGACTCCCGCTTCTGATCCGCGCTTGACCAGGAGTTCAACGAGGTCGGCGTCGAACGCCTTCAGGGGCCTCGCTCCTCGATCGAGAATGATCGGTGTGCTTCCTGCCCGGGCAGCAATGTGAGCAAATTCGAAGGAGATGAAGCCGCCGCCGAGGAACACAACCCGGGGAGGAAGTCTCTCCAGGTTCAGGAAGTCGCTGCTATCGATCAGATACTCGTGTCCGGGGAAATCAAGCGGCCGCGGAACTGCCCCCGTCGCTATCAGTATTTTGGATGCCTCGTAGTGGGTGTCAGCGATGTCGACCTGCGTAGGCCCTGTGAAAGTTGTCGGACCATGCAGTGTTTCCACGCCATGAGCCCGGAGGTCCTGTTCCATATTGTGTGGAACAGGGTCCGTGAAGCCGTGTTTGTGCTTCATCAGGTCCTCCCAGTTGATGGAGAGCCCACCGCCGTCGATGCCCTTGCCGTCCATGAGCCGTGCAGCGTCGACCACTTCGGCGCCGCGGCGCAGGATCTTCTTGGGATCACAACCACGCAAGGCGCATGTCCCGCCATAGGGAAGTGCGTCGACGATTCCGACCCGCCAGCCATTGGACGCGGTTTTCGTCGCGGCGGCAACCCCGGCCATCCCCGCCCCGATAACCAGCAGGTCATAGGTATCAGTCATCAAGGAACCCCTTCGTAAGACAGTGTGAATACGTTGGTCTCTCAGCTGGTGAAGCGTACTCGCCCACCCATCACGGGCCCTCCTGGCGGCGCGAAGGCGGGCTTTGCCGTGTTTGATGCGCAGAGTGGGTACTCAGCCGGCGGCGTTCCTAAGCTGGGCCAAGCTCGGTGCGCCCGCCGGTCCGTCATCGGTCATATACCTGCGGCAGGCCAGGCCCACCGGCTTGGATGCATCACGAAACGCGTCGACGCCGTTGATAAGGACAGTGGGAGAACCGTGGAAGCGTAGGCGTTCGGCGGCTTCGACCGTATCGATGAGCTGATACCCGAGCACGATGTCCGGGCGTTCTTCAGCAAGGATGCGCAGCCGCTCGTCTGCGACCGTCCAGTTCGGGCAACCATCAAAGTACTGCAGAGTGATGTCCATGAGCCCCACGGTAGACCTTGCAGTCAGGTATAAGGTCAAGGGCTAGGATCGGACCATGCTGATCGGAGAAGTTTCCGCCATCACGGGCGTGGACAATCAAACCATCCGCTTCTACGAGCGTCAGGGCCTACTACCCCCACCCGGCCGGGCTGCTAACGGTTACCGGACGTACGACAGCGCAGCCATTGATCGCTTACGGTTCATCCGCGCAGCACAAAGTGCTGGCCTTGCCCTGGCTGAAATCGCCCAAGTCCTCAACCTTCGCGATGCAGGCCAGACGCCCTGCACCCACGTATCACTCGTCCTCGAACAAAAACTCACCGAGGTCCGGACACGTCAACAAGAACTCGCTAATCTGGCATGCGAGCTCGAGAAACTCATCGAAACAAGCCACACCCTGGACCCAGCCGATTGTGGGCCAGCAGAAATCTGCCACATCCTCACCACCAAGTAAGCGGCCCAAGGCAAGCAGGTACCCGGCACCTCGTGCGCGCTCCTAAACTGGCACATGACCCCAACCAGCAAGACCAGTGGAACTACCGCAACCTGCTCATGCTGCGGACGACACCTTGGGGACTGCTGAAGGTTTGGTTGACTCCTGACCTGTGAGGATGAACCTCGCGGGTGGAAGGATGTTCATCATGCCCAAGGCCTTTCCCGAAGAGTTCCGCCGTGACGTGGTCGCGGTTGCCCGCAGGGGCGAAGCGCCCCTGACCACCATCGCCAAGGACTTCGGCGTTTCACCGGCTGCGCTGCACCGCTGGTTGAAGAAAGCCGACGAGGAAGACGACCCCAAAACCAGGGCGGCAAAGGAAGAATCCGCGGAGCTGCGGGAAGCGAAAAAGCGTATCAAGCTTTTGGAACAGGAAGCCGAAGTCATGCGCCGGGCCGTCGCGTATCTGTCGCGGGATGTCAACCCAAAATGATGTTTCCGCTGGTCCTTGACCTTGCCGCTGACGGTGTTCCCGTCACGGTGACCTGCCGGATACTGAACTTCTCCAAACAGGCCTTCTACAAGTGGAAGGCAAACCCTGTCTCGGCCCGGGATTGGGAGGAAGCGCACCTGATCAACGCCGCGATTGACGTGCACGCCGATGACCCCGCGTTCGGGTACCGGTTCATCGCCGATGAACTCAACGCCGGCACTGCACCGGTGGCCAGCGAACGCAGGATCTGGCGGCTCTGTTCGGCGAACGGGATCCTCTCGGTCATCCACCGTAAACGGGTCGGAGGGCGCCAGGCAGGACCGCCGGTCCACGATGACCTGCTCGAGCGGGACTTCAGCGCCGAGGCACCGGATACGAAGTGGGTCACGGACATCACCGAGCACCCCACCGCGGAGGGCAAGCTCTACCTGTGCGCGATCAAGGACCTGTATTCGAACCGGATTGTGGGCTACTCCATCGACGGGCGGATGAAAGCCTCCCTGGCCGTGGCCGCGTTGGCTCATCCCGTCGCGCTCAGGAGCCCGTCCGGGACCGTGGTGCACTCCGACAGGGGTAGCCAGTTCCGGTCCCGTAAGTTCGTCTCCGCACTGCACGCCAGCGGGCTGAAAGGCTCGATGGGCAGGGTCGGCGCGTGCGGCGATAATGCCGCCATGGAATCGTTCTTCGCCCTGTTGCAGAAGAACGTGCTTAACCGGAAACGGTGGGAAACCCGCCAAGAACTACGCCTGGCCATCATCACCTGGATCGAGAGAACCTACCACCGCCGGCGACGGCAGAAAGCCCTCGGTAAACTAACCCCGATCGAGTTTGAGACAATCAACAACATGGCGCTAGCCGCCTAAAAACTATCAACCCCACGAGTCAACCAAAACGTGGGCAGTCCCTCCGTCGGAGGGCATCCTCGGGCTCTTCCACAACTCTCCTTCGATACTCGCTCGCGTTTGTAGCGGAGAAACTTGCGGTACCTGATGTGTATGGAGTACTTGATGTACTTGTACTTCTTCTTTATATAGGTTCCGCAACAAGCCCTATTTGAATCCGCTTTATACGTAGCGTATGGCCGCAGTGAACCGGATGTAAACCCGCTGTAAGCGTCGGCTTCCCCCGCGCTGGACGTGGGGGGTCAGCCTTTGATAGCAAAACCGCGCGGGGGAGGATGAAGGTACGAAAAAAGACGCTCCTCCCGCCCTGGCCGACAGAAGGAGCGCCCTGAGAGAAAGGAGGTACTCCGAATGAGATACGTCTTTCGTCTAACTGTCCGACTTACTGTAGCCGGTCTCGAGATTACTCTCGAACCTTGGTAGGTGAGGGGAGGGAATGCAACATTCCCTCCCCTTCTCAGTTGTCTCGGATCAGTTGGGATTCGTTATTGCGGATTGGTTCGACTTCTTTGGGTAGCTGTGTGTATCAGCCGAAGTGGGATGGCTATCTTCGTGTGTGTTGTCTTGCTCCTGATGCGTACCGGCAACACGTCGTGTTCATGGATGTCGGGTTCTCGAAACATCGGGCCGCAGCGCTGCGTAGCGGGTGAAGTTGGCGCCGGCTAGCTCTGCGTGGCGGATGGCTGTGGCCGGGCTGAGTCCTAGTAGTTCGGCGAGGACGCTTGGTGGTGCGTCTCTGGCGATGTGTCGCCACGCTGCCGTGCGGCCGAGTTGGGCTGGGATCCCGTATTCCTTGAGTCTTTCCGAGATGAGGGCGGCTGGGAGATGTTGGCCAGGAGCGGTACTTGGGAAGAGCCACCGGCTGTTGGAGTTGTGTGCGGCGGTTTGTAGGTTGGTTCGATTAGCGACCCATGCCCCGAGCAGCGACGCGAACGGCTCGGTGACGGGGACCCATTCGGAGGTGAAGCGGAGCTCAACGCCTGCGCTGGAGATCCGTATCCCGTCCGTGGTTAGACTCGCGATCCGGTTCAGCGGCTGTCCGTAAAGCAGTACGAGCCCGGCGGCGATTCTCAGAGCGGGCGGAAGCTTGTCTTCAGTCAGGATCGTGCGGATGGCGGTGATTCTTTCCCCGTGACCGAATACCTCAGTGCTGGCCGCTTTTCGGCGGGGTAGGTCCACTTTTCTGATGTGTTTGTGGGTCATGGCCCAGTAGAGAAACAGTTCCGCCAGGGCGTTGGTGGATGGGCCGGAAGCGTACCACCGGTCAACGATTCTTTGATCGATGTCGGCAAGGGTCCGGTCCTGTTCGGTCAGGCTATTGAGGAACTTCACGGCCATCGTTGTGCTTTGTTTGACGCTGAGGAACAGGGCGCGGCTGACCGACCCTTTCGTAGCTGCTTCTTTGCGGAGGCGTTTGAGCTGGTGCCAGCGGATGAATCGCTCGGCGACCGACCGGTGAGCCGGGTCGGTTACTGTCGTAAGTTTCGCCGCTGACCAGGTGCGGAACTTTGCCAGATAGATGTCCCGGGGAGGCAGTATCTCGTGTTCGACCAGGAGACCGCGGATGTACTCGGGTGTGCGTGAGTACGGAAGCGAATCCAGCGCTTCATGGGTAAGGTCGATGCGACCGGCGGCAAGGGATTGCAGCAACGTTGAAACATGCTTCTGCCTGATCCAGATCATCCCGCTATTTGGTCGGCGCATGCTAATAAGGGCCTCGGCCAAGGGGACAAGTTTGGTGGGAATTGAACCGTCCGAACCGGCAAGTGTTTGGCGGACTTGATCCTCCAGAGCGCACGCCCAGCACCGTCCGCCGGAATAGAGTTCACCTTCGGCGCCGCAGCGCCGGCAGTCCACGTTCAGGGTAATACCGGCGCAGGACCGGCACAGCGGCCCGGTCGGACTGACCCCCGGCAGGACGCCTTCATGCCCGCACTGCTCGCATGTTCCCCGGGTTCGTTTGGCCGCCATGTAGCAGTAGCCGCAGATTGTTCCATCAGGCCAGTTCGCGGCAGGTTCATAGGCGAGACGGCATCGGGCGCATGGAGGGTAAGTATCCGGTTGCGGGGCTTTACGGGGTCGGCTCACTGCTCATCGTCGATGATCCTGGCACGGCGTGGACGGAGCTGGGCATTGAGCTCAACCACCTTCGCGTTCCCGGTGGCTTCCTTGCGGGGGGCCGCCTCGACATAGGGTTCGATCAGGTCATTGGGTGTGCAGTCGAAGATGTCACACAGCGCGGCCAGTGTCCGCAGGGACAACCGTTCGGGTTCCTCGGCCACGAGGCGATAGATCTGGGCCGGCGAAAGGCTGATGCCCCGCTCTTTCAGGAGTGGCGCCAGATCCGGGGTCTTCCACATGTTGTGGGCGGCCATCAGCTGGCGCAGGTGCCATTTATAACCGATGCGTCGTCTGGTCATTGTGATCCTCGCTTGTTCAGTGCTTCCGCTATCCCGGCATCCAGCACCTTACGCAGGGTGCGTGTCTTGAAATCCGAGGAAACAGATGTGTATATCGCGGTGGTCGAGGCATGGGAGTGCCCAACCTGCTGCTGCACGAACAACGGGTCGAATCCGTCCTCGATCAGATGGGTGACATAGGAATGGCGCAGGCAGTGCAATCCGATCTCCTCAGGCAGCCCCACAGCATCCCGGTAGCGAGTGAACCTCCGGCCAAGCGACTCTGTGGTTACCCGGGCGCCGCGCTCACTGGGCCATAACGCTGAGCTGCGAGGTCCCGTATCAAAGAGCGCACGGTACGTATTGACCCATTCATCCAGAACCCCCACCGACCACGGAAACACCGTCAGGACCGAGCGGCGCCGCGGAGTGCCGCCCTTTGTGGCTTTGCCCCACCGAACGTAGACAACGCCGTGGCCGCCGAACTCGGGCGCGTGTGGATTGGGGCCGAAATCCTCCAGGTCCAGCATGGCCAGCTCCCGGCGTCTGAGCCCGTAGGCGTAGGCGGTCTTGAAAGCCGCCGCGTCCCGAAGCGCCGGCAGCCATCCTTTGCTGCCCGCCTTGCGCAGCCGCACGACTTCATCATCCATATGGTCGAACAGCTCCTGCAGCTCAGACTTGGTCAGAGCGCGGCGCTGCGGTCTGCCTTCGTAATCCGACGTATGCACGGCAGTGTTCCAGTCAAAGCAGATCTGCACCGGATGGGACGCAAACAGCCGTTCGCAGGTGGGCACCCATTGGTAGCGCGGATCGCAGATATAGTCGCAGAACAGCCGGATCGCCGATTGATACGCGCGCAAGGTGCTCATCGCAATCTGATGATCGCGGGTACGCAGCTCGGAGGTGAATTCCTCGACATCCGGTGCGGTCCAAGCCCACGGATAGTCGTTGGTGAACGCCTGGAACCGCGTAACCATACGGATCCGCGGTGCGATAGTGGACTGGTTCAGACCACGCGCCAGCTGTTGATCCCGCCACCCATCAACCATTGCGGTGAAGACCTGCTCCTCCGGCCGAAGAAGCACCGAATCATCGGCCCGCAAGAGCGCCGGAACGAAACCAGAAACAGATCCCCGACTCGACACATGGCTCCTTCACCACCGATTACCAGATGCCCAAATCATTCATTAGATGAATGATCAAATGCAAACGCGCAGGTCAAAGCGCTTCTCTTTCATCCATGAAGCTCGTGACATCGCCGCCCGCCCGGCTCCTTCAAGGCTGATAATCGCCGGAAACCATACACGATCTCAGGCGGTGTCGTGTTCTCGCATCGGATGCAACTCGACATCCTTAAACGCCGATAACGGGGTGATATGTCAATTACCCTTTTGGGGCTGGCTGGTCCCGGCACGGATCCGTTCTAGCGGCCGCCAGCGTCGAGGGATGGGGGTTTGCTCGAGGCGTAGCGACCCTCTCGTCTCTAGCCCATGATCGGTGCCTCGGCGTTAGCGCTTACCGTACTTGCGGTGCACTGCCTGCTTGCTGACGCCGAGACAGAGCGCGATAGCTTCCCAGGACAGGCCGGCCTGCCGCCCCGCGCGAACCAGGGACGCTTCCGTCCGTGAGACTTCCTTTTGCAGCTGCGCGACAGCATGCAGTGCGTCGGCGGGACCTTTTCCATCCATTGACGCCACCAGTGTTTTCATTCGCTCCACCTCCATAACGTCAACATTAGTTGACGCAGGAAGGGCGCGTCAACACTTGTTGACAGGCCCTCCATAAGCCTGAGCCGCTTAGGTCAGCTTGATCTGACGGTTCACGTCCTTGTACAGCAGGTAGCGGAAGTTGGACGGCCCGCCGGCGTAGCAGGCTTGCGGGCAGAATGCGCGCAAGGACATGTAGTCGCCCTCCTGGACCTCCACCCAGTCCTGGTTCAGCCGGTAGACGGCCTTGCCTTCCAACACATAGAGCCCGTGCTCCATGACGTGGGTTTCAGCGAAGGGGATGACGGCACCCGGCTCGAAGGTGACCACATTGATGTGCATGTCATACGCCATGTCATCGGTGGGCAGCATGCGGGTGGTGCGCCACTTGTTGTCGGTGCCGGGCATGGCGCCTGGCTCGATGTCCTTCTCGTTGCCAACGCGGGCCTTCGGCGTGTGCCCGGCCAGCGGCTGGTATGCCTTGCGGATCCACTGGAACTTGGCGAGCTCCGGCGCGGAGTTGGACACTTCCCATTCAGCGCCCGGCGGGATGAAGGCGAAGCCGCCCGGGGTGAGGTCGTGGAGTTCACCCTCGAGCTTGATGGTCAAAGCGCCCTCTAGGAGGAACACGAAGGACTCAACCCCGGCTTCGGGCTCGGGATTGGTAGAGCCGCCTCCCTGCGAGACCTCGAGCAGGTACTGCGCGAAGGTCGTCGCTCCGCCTGCTACCGGCCGGTTCAGGACCCAGGTGCGGGTACCGGTCCATTCAGGGAGTTCGCTCACCACAATGTCGCGGAGGACTCCGCGCGGAATCACCGTATAGGCCTCGGTGACGACTGCGCGTCCGGTCAGCAGATCTGTCTGCGGAGGCAGGACGGTTTCAGGTGCGTAGTAATTGCTCAACGTTCAATCCTTAGATGTTTTCAGCTTTTTCAGGAAGTTTCCGCGGGTGTGCGAGCGCGTCCAGGTCAGGAAGGGAGATGCCGGCCATCTCGTTCACTTCAGCCTCCGTCACGGCGCCGCAAAGCACTCCGCGGTGGACAAAGCGTGCCAGCGCACGGGCCGTTGCGGGCTCGTCGAGGATTGCGCTTTCGATCTGATGCACGTAGTTGCGAAGACGTTGTGCCGCCGCAGGCAGTCCCTCCCGGTAGAACGCATACGTGGCAATGAACCGGCTGGGCAGCTGGGCCGGGTGGAGGTCCCATCCCTGGTAGTAGCCGCGCTCCAGCGAGCGCCGAACCAGCCGGGCATGCAGCGCCCACGCCGCGGATACCTCGGCATCGCTTCCGACGGGCAGGATGTTCGTTGACCCGTCAGACAGCCGAACGCCGGTGCCTGCAACCGCCACCTGCATGACCTGCTTGGCGTAGTCCGCAGCGGGGTGCTCCATGGACTGGTATTCCGCCGCGATCTGCAGCGAATCGCTGTAGTCATACGTCCCGTAGTGCAGTGCAGAGACGCGGCCCTCGGCCCGGTGCAGCAGCTGCGCCACGGGTACGGTGCCATCCGCGGCCAGGATCAGCTGCGGCGTTTCCATCTGCACCTCGAAACGCAGCCTGCCCGGCGCGAGTCCGTGCACCGCTTCAAGCCGCTGGCAGGCGAAGACCATCGCCTCAACCTGCGCCACCGTGGAGACCTTGGGCAGCGTGAGCACCAGCCCCTCCGGCAGCGGACCCTCAGCCAGCAGGCCGCCCACGAAGAGATCCAGCGTGCGCAGCGCGCGTCGGCGGGTGGGCTCCTCGAAGCACTTGAACCGGATGCCGATGAACGGCGGCGCAATCCCGTCGCGCACCGCCCGGGCCACCGCGATTGCCGCGCGGGAAGCGTCGGCGTCCTCCTCGTCGTCGGGCCGGTTGCCGTAACCATCCTCGAAGTCCAGGCGCAGGTCCTCGATTGGCTCAGCGGTGAGCTTCGCGCTCACCAGCGTGCCGACGTCGTCGCTTACGCCCAGAGCAGCGCAGAGCGCATTCATTCCACCGGAGCGCTCGACGGCGGCAGCCGCCTCCCTGCCCCAGTCACCGGGGAGAGAGGGCTGGTACCGGTCCGCCGGCACGTACACCGTATGGACCGGCTGGCGCGAGCCGTTGTCGCCGGGATAGCTGAAGCGCAGGAGTTGGTCGGTGTCCGCGAGCTTCGAATCGATCGCGGCGTAGTCGTCGAAACCGAGAGCGAACTCCACTCAGCTCACCAGCTCGTAGGCGGGAAGAGTCAGGAAGTCCGTGTACTCGTCTGAGACGCAGATGTCCGCGATGAGGCGGCTGGCCGGCTCGTAGAACTTGGTGAAGGCTTCGTCGCCGACTTCGCCGCGCAGCCGCTCGGTTTCCTCTGCGAGGATCGAGTTCACCAGTTCCGGCGTGACCGTGTTGCCGCTGTCCGCGAGCACCACCTTGTTCCGGATCTGCTGCCAGACCTGCGAGCGCGAGATCTCAGCCGTCGCGGCATCCTCCATGAGGTTGTGAATGGCAACAGCTCCATTACCCGAGAGCCATACCGCCACGTACGCGACGGCGACATAGAGGTTGGCACGCAATCCCACCTCGGTGACATCGCCGTCAGCGGATTCGACGTCGAGCAGCTGCTCGGCGGTCACCTCGACCTCAGGCCGCTGCCGGTCGATCTGGTTCGGCTTATCCCCCAGAACGGCGTCGAACACTTCGCGACACACGGGCACGAGGTCGGGGTGCGCAACCCAGGAGCCGTCGAATCCGTCGTTGGCTTCGCGGGTCTTGTCCGCGCGGACCTTGTCGATGGCCTGGGCGGTGATCTCGGGTTCGCGTCGGTTGGGAATGAACGCCGCCATACCGCCCATGGCAAAAGCACCGCGGCGGTGGCAGGTCTTGACGAGCAGCTCGGTGTAAGCCCGCATGAACGGTGCCGTCATCACCACGGACGCGCGGTCCGGCAGGATGAAGGACTCCCCGCCATCGCGGAAGTACTTGATGATGCTGAACAGGTAGTCCCAGCGGCCGGCGTTCAGGCCCGATGCGTGCTCGCGGAGCTCGTAGAGGATCTCGTCCATCTCGAAAGCGGCAGGGATGGTTTCAATGAGCACCGTGGCACGGATAGAGCCCTGCGGAACTCCCACGTAGTCCTGCGCAAACACGAAGACCTCGTTCCACAGCCGGGCCTCGAGGTGGCTCTCCAGTTTGGGCAGGTAGTAGTACGGCCCGCTGCCGTTCTCCAGCAGGTGCTTGGCGTTGTGGAAGAAGTGCAGACCGAAGTCCACGAGCGCGCCAATGGCCGGCTCGCCGTCGATCGTGATGTTCTTTTCCGGCAGGTGCCAGCCGCGCGGACGGGCAACGACGACGGACAGCGGCGCGTCCGTGCGCAGCGCGTACTCCTTGCCTTCCGGCGAGGTGTAGCTGAGCGTTCCGCGGGCGGCACCGTGGAGATTGAGCTGCGAGTCGATGACGTTGTGCCAGGTGGGGGTGCTCGCATCTTCAAGGT
Organism: Arthrobacter sp. KKT183; assembly: GCF_055657625.1. Lineage (NCBI taxonomy): Bacteria > Bacillati > Actinomycetota > Actinomycetes > Micrococcales > Micrococcaceae > Arthrobacter > Arthrobacter sp. KKT183. The sequence goes on from NZ_CM145770.1 coordinate 3,534,016, forward strand.
CAGCGAGCCAGACTTTGGCACCGGAGTTCAGGGCGTTGATGGCCATCTTGGCGGGCGACGCCGGGCCGGTCATTTCGACGCGGCGGTCCTGAAGCTGGGCAGGCGCTTCCGCAACGGTCCAGTCGCCCGCGCGGATCTCGGCCGTTTCGGGAAGGAAGTCGAGCCGGCCGGTCTGTGCCACTTCCTCGCGGCGCTTGCCGCGCGCGGCCAGGCGCTCATTCCGCGTGTCACGGAACTGCTGGTGCAGCTTCTCGATGAACTGGAGCGCCTCTGTGGTGAGGATGGCCTCCGCGCCGGGTGCCGGCGTCGTATCTGTGACTTCAATCGACATGTCCTGCTCCTACTCTGCTGATTCTGCGGCTGAACCCTGATGAGCGGCGTGCGCCGCTGCGGCAACCGCTGCTGCCACATCACCTGCCACGTGCGGATCGAACACGCTCGGGATGATGAAACTGGCATTAAGCTCATCATCGTCCACCCGGGCGGCGATTGCATCCGCTGCGGCAACCAGCATCTGCGGCGTGATGTCGGATGCCCCTGCGTCGAGCAGCCCCCGGAAGAAGCCCGGGAAGGCGAGGACATTGTTGATCTGGTTGGGGAAATCGCTGCGCCCGGTGGCAACCACGGCGGCGTGCCGGGCAGCGATGATGGGGTCGATTTCCGGGTCAGGGTTGGCCATGGCAAAGACGATCGCTTTGTCAGCCATGGACTTCACCTGTTCCTCACCCAGGAGGTTCGGAGCACTGACGCCGATGAAGACGTCCGCGCCGTTCAGTGCTTCATGCAGCGTCCCGGAGAAAGCATTCTGGTTGGTGTTCTCGGCAATCCAGCGGCGGTGCTCGTCGGTGTGGTTCTGCCCGCTGTGGATGGCGCCCTTGCGGTCACACGCCACGATGTTCTTCGCACCCTGGGCCTGCAGCAGCTGGATGATGGCTGATCCGGCTGCTCCGACGCCGGAAACGACAATCCGCACGTTCTCGATCTTCTTGTCCACAACGCGGAGGGCATTGGTCAGCGCGGCCAGCGTCACAATGGCGGTGCCGTGCTGGTCATCGTGGAAGACGGGAATATCCAGCTCCTCGCGCAGCCGGTTCTCAATCTCGAAGCACCGGGGAGCTGCGATGTCTTCGAGGTTCACTCCGCCGTAGACGGGCGCGAGTGCCTTGACGATGCTGATGATCTCTTCGGTGTCCTGGGTATCGAGGCAGACCGGCCAGGCATCCACGTTGGCGAACTGCTTGAAGAGTGCGGCCTTGCCCTCCATGACGGGCAGTGCGGCGGCGGGGCCGATATTGCCCAGCCCGAGCACCGCTGAGCCGTCCGTCACCACAGCGACGGTGTTGCGCTTGACGGTGAGGCGGCGGGCGTCGTCGGGGTTTTCTGCAATTGCCATACAGACGCGTGCGACGCCGGGAGTGTAAGCACGGGAGAGGTCGTCCCGGTTACGCAGGGGAACCTTGGGGACAACCTCGAGCTTCCCGCCGAGGTGCATCAGGAAGGTGCGGTCGCTCAGCTTCTTCACGTTCACGCCGTCGAGGGCGTTGAGGGCGTCACGGACGCGCTCGCCGTGAGCAGCGTCGGTGGTGTTGCAGCTGACGTCCACCACGATGCTGTCATGGTGCGACTCAGTGACATCGAGCGCAGTGATCGATGCACCGGCGGAGCCGACGGCGGCGGCCAGCTCAGCAGTAGCTGTGAAGCTCGACGGCGCCTGAACGCGCAGGGTGATTGAGTAACCGGGGCTAGGACTCGCCATTGATGATCCTCCAGATAAGTTATTTCGTATTGTGGATATTATTATCTACTAAGTGGAATTGCAAGCGCGGCGCCTTGGGGGACGGAGCACAGAAACGGCCCGGAGGTGCAGGGCTGCCGCTTCGAACCGGCGGGGCCGCACTTGCGGGCAGTTTCTGCGCCGAGGGCCGCACGGGCCCACGGCCCCAACACCAGTTTCCACTCTGCGGAAGTAGGGTATCTTTGGAGAAGTTATTCCGCTGTGCGGATAGTTTCTAGCAAGGAGTGCCAAATGGCCGAGAAGGCTGCAGGTGGCGGCGTCCAGTCGGTGGAGCGCGTGTTTGAACTGCTGGAGTTGATTACCGACGCCGGCGGTGAGGTCACGCTGAGCGAGCTCTCCTCCTCTACGGATCTCCCCCTGCCCACGATCCACCGGCTCCTGCGCACCCTGGTGATGAAGGGCTACGCCCGGCAGCTCCCCAACCGACGCTACGCCCTAGGCCCCCGCTTGATTCGCCTCGGCGAGGGCGCCAACAAGCAGCTCGGCGCGCTGGCGCGTCCCCAGCTGAAAATGCTCGTGGACCGGTTGGGCGAGACCTCGAACATGGCGGTGCTCGACTCCGACATGGTCGTTTACATTGCTCAGGTGCCGTCGTCGCACTCCATGCGCATGTTCACCGAAGTGGGGCGCCGGGCGCATACCCATGACACCGGCGTCGGGAAGGCCATCCTGGCCCAGCTCGACAATGAGACCGTGCGCAACATCGTGACCAGGGCTGGCATGCCCACGCCCACGGAGAAGAGCATCAAGTCCGTGGACCAGCTCCTCTCCGAACTCGACAACATCCGCGAGCGCGGCTACTCCATTGATGAGCAGGAGCAGGAACTGGGGGTTCGCTGTTTCGCGATGGCCGTGCCCAACGCTCCCACCCCTACGGCCATCTCCGTCTCAGGACCAATCTCCCGCGTGGACGAAGGGTTCGCTGACAAGGCCATTCCACTGCTGCGCTCCGCGGCGCAGGCGATCTCGGATGACCTCAACCTCGCAAGCTAGGTGCAGCCAGTAGAGTGCCACCCATGAATGACAAAGAGGTTCTGCACCGCTACCTGCGCCTGCGCCGCGCTGACCTGCTCGCGAAAGTGGACGGCCTCGGCGACTATGACGCGCGCCGGCCGCTGACCCCCACGGGCACCAACCTGCTGGGCCTCGTGAAGCATGTCGCCAGCGTGCAGCTGGGTTACTTCGGTGAGGTTTTCAACCGGCCCAGCGGCCGGGAGCTGCCGTGGTTCGACGACGACGCCACCCCGGAAGCCGATCTGTGGCTCACCGCTGAGGAGACCCCGGAGGAGATCATTGAGCTGCACCACTTCTCCGCGGCGCACACTGACGCCACCATCGAGGCACTGCCGCTCGACGCCGACGGGGAGGTCCCATGGTGGGCACCTGAGCGCCGGCAGGTGACCTTGCAGCAGATGCTCGTGCACATGTGCGTTGAGACGGCCCAGCACCTCGGGCACGCTGACATCCTTCGTGAACAGCTCGACGGCGCCACCGGCCGCGGCCCGGATGATCCGAACATGCCGCAGCGCAGCGCCGAGGAGTGGTCGGAGCACTGGGAACGGATCGAAACGGCGGCCCGGCATGCCGAGCAGGGCGCCACCTGACCCCCTCGCCGCAAAGCTGCTGCGGAAGCATCGCCGGCCACATACCATTCCATGCAGGTTTGGAGCGCTGGTACGGCGTGTCCTCCAAGACACGCCGAAGATAGGGGGCGTTGGCCAGCAAACCTGCACACAGCGGTTTCGTATCCCGCCAATCGTGCACGGAACGGGCGTGGATGCAGCGCTTCACCGCCCAGACAGGATAGCGTGGGATCCCGTGGCCAGACCCGGAGGTAAGTCGATCTCCAGGGTCGCCGTGCTTGTCACCGGTCTCACCGCGGTGTCCACGCTTCTCGGATTCCTTCGGGACGTCGTCATCGCAGCAGTTTTCGGCGCAGGCGCCGAGCTGGACGCCTACCTCGTAGCGCAGGGCCTGATGAACATCGTGCTGGGGCTCGTTGCCTACGCAATGGCCCGTTCAGCTACACCGGCGGTCTCCCGCGAAGCGGCCGCAGAGGACAACGGATGCAAGGGACACACCGGCTTCGATGTCGCCTTCACCCTCACCATGGTGGTGCTCGGGATCGGCGGCGTGGTCATGGCGATCTTCGCCGGTCCTGTGGCCTCGCTGCTCGCACCAGGATTCGACGCCGAGACCACAGCCACAGCTGCCACGCTCACGCGCATCGTGCTGGTGGCAACGGTGCTCGTGGCGGGTACCGATCTGCTGGCCGCACTGGCCCAGTCGCACGGACGCTTCGCCTGGGCATCCCTCCAGGGCGTCCCGTTCAACCTGATCATGATCGCGGCGGCCGGGCTCTTCGGCCCCCGCTACGGCATTGCGGCTCTCGCCGTGGGATTCGTTGTGGGCTCCGGCGCACGGCTCCTGCTGCAGTTGCCCCCGCTGCGCAGCCTCGGCACACGGGTGCGCCCCCGCCTGCAGCTGAAGGATCCAGGCTTCCGGGAGATCGCCGTACTGGTCCCGGCAATGCTGGTGGGCAGCGCGGTCGGGAATGTGAACACACTGGTGGACCGGGCTGTGGGTTCCACGCTTGAGGAGGGCGCGATCACTGCGCTCTCCTACGGTTGGCGGCTCGTGAACCTCCCCGAACAGCTGCTGATCGCCTCCCTGCTCGTGCCGCTGTATCCGGCGATCAGCGCTTCGGTGCGCGATCTTCCAGAGCTCAGGCGGCTCGTGAACCGCGGCCTCTCAGTGACTGTGACCATCCTGGTTCCACTCTGCGTTGTCCTGGCGGTCGCTGCGGAGCCGCTCGTGGAAGTAGCCTTCGGCCGTGGCGCCTTCTCCCCGGAGGACATCGAGGCCACCGCCACCGCAGTGCTCTGGTACGCGCCGGCACTCCTGGCGCTGGGCATCCGCCAGGTAGTAGTGAGTACGGCGTACGCCCTGGGCGACGCCAGGGCTCCCGTAGTGATCTCCGTGCTGGCCATGGTGGTCAACGTTGTGGGTGACATTCTGCTGGCACCGGTGATGGGAGTCGCAGGCATTGCGCTGGCCACCAGCGCCTCACTGGTCCTCGCCGCCGTTGCGAATGCGTGGCTTCTCAGAAGCAGGCACGACGGCGTGAACCTGCGCGAGGCTTTCGTCCTCCTTCTCCGCGCTGCCCTGTTGGCGGCTGTTGCCGGTGCTGTCGGGGTTGTCCTGGCGAGCCTCGTTGCCGGTCCGGCGCTGATGACGTCCGTCGTCGTGGTGTTTGGGGTGTGCGGCACCTACGCGCTCGGGCTGGTTGTGCTGCGCGCTCCCGAGGGCCGGGTGCCCCTCGACATGCTGCGGGCGGCACGACGCCGCTGAGCGGGGGTGCTGCCTTCGACGCTGTTGCTTATGCGGCGGACGGGCGAAGCGTCACCGGTTTGTCCCGCGTGAACCGCGCAAAAATCAGGTTCAGGGTGGGGCCCGGATCCTTCACGTCCCACACACTGTGCTGTGCACGGCTTGCCCAACGGACGGTGTCGATGAGGTCCGCGGCAAGCCCGCCCCGCCGCTCGATGCGCGCGCGGCGTAAATCTCCCGCAGTCCACGCGTACCTAAAGCCGGCGGGCGCGTCCGCAAGATGCGGCACCGTCTCGCCCAGAGCCAGCCTGCCCCATGCGTCGGCCAGGCCGGGGCGGGCTGCATTGGTGAGAGCGATGGACCCGAAGAACCGGCCGTTGAAGTCGATCAGGTGGGAAACGCCGTCGTCGTCTGTCAAGAACTGCAGCTCCACCAGTCCCCACCAGCCGATCTCCGTAAGCAGCGCGTCAACCTGTTGCGCCAGCACCGCGTCGACTGCGACTGTCTGTGCACGAGCTGACGCTCCGTTGGGTGTGGGCCAGAGCCGCGGCGTTTCCTGCTGGACCCTTCCTTCAAGGTGTCCGTCGCGGAAGAAGCCGATGAGCGCGCCGAGTTGTCCTCGTATGGGCTCCTGGAGGAGTGGCTCGGCGCCGAGTTCCTCCATGTGGTTGACGCGTTCCTTGGCGGCGTTCATGCTGTCGAACAGCCGGGCCTCGATGCGGTGCGGCCTCGTCTGCCCCGGAGACCAGTGCGCACGCGACTTCACCACAACGGGACCCTCCCAGTCAGCGATCGCCTCCGGCGTGGCAGGCACTGTGCGGGGCGCCGCCAGTCCCACCCGGCCGGCGCTCTCCGCGAGCAGGACCTTGTCCAGCGCCCGCTCGACCGCGTCCGGGGAAGGGTGTGCCACCGTCGTCGGGATTTGGTGCCGGTAGGTTGCGAGCGCAGCCATCCAGTCGTCGCCGCCGCCGAAAACCACGTCATACCCGCCGGCCTTCACCGCGGCCGCTACTCCGTTGATGAAGGCCTTACCGTCGCCTCGGGGACGAGGAACTGTGTGACAGACGGCGACGGCGCGTGAGGAGCAGAGCATCCCCCTTCCCTCAGGCGTGCCCACCCCCACGGTCCAACCGGCTGCGCGCAGCGAACGAGCGGCCGCGAGCGCACCGCGGTCACGGGATGTGCTGACGATCAGTGCACGGCGGTGCGCGTGTGAAGCGTCATCAATTCTGGGCTGCGTGTCCACACGGCCTTCCGATAGGCGGGAAACGTCTTGTCCCAGCCTAGGAAGCGCAGATGAGAAACAGATGATAGAGCGATTGAACGGCGAGTCGCAAGCACCGGAACCGCCCTGGCAGGCGGAAGGTCTTCCGGAAAAGTGCATCCTCTGCATGCACTGCATGCGCCTGCCAGGATCAGGGGTGCTGCAGCTTTCAGCCAACCAGCCGCCGTGCTGCTGCCGTGTGCTCAGCGATCAGCGATTCGAGATCCAGCCCGACAACGACGCCGTCCTCCACCCGCCATTGGCCACCGATCATCACCCGGTCGGCGCGGTCAGCACCGCAGAGCAGCAGCGCCGACAGAGGGTCGTGGCTGCCCGAGAATCGAAGGTCATCCAGCCGGAACATCGCAAGGTCAGCCTGTTTGCCCACAGCCAGTTCCCCGATGTCGCTCCGGCCCAACGCGGCGGCCGATCCGCGCGTTGCCCACCCCAGAGCACGGGAAGGGGTGGCGCGCTCGGCGCCGTACCGCAGCCGTTGGATATAGAGAGCCTGGCGCGCTTCGAGGATCAGATTGGATGCATCGTTGGAGGCGGACCCATCCACACCAAGGCCCACCGCTACGCCGGCCTCCTCGAGTTCGATGGCCCGGCAGATCCCTGAGGCCAGGCGCATATTCGATGTGGGGCAATGCGCCACGCCGACCCCCGCGGCTCCGAGCTGGGCAATCTCGCTGTCGTCGAAGTGGATGCCGTGGGCCAACCAGGTTCTCGGCCCCAACCAGCCGACGCTGTCGAGGTACTCGACCGTCCTCATGCCGAACCGCTCCCGGCAGAAGTCTTCTTCGTCAAGCGTCTCAGCGAGATGGGTATGCAGCCGGACGTCATGGAGGTCGGCAAGTGCAGCGCTGGCCTTCATGATCTCCGTAGTGACCGAAAACGGTGAGCACGGCGCCAGCGCAATCTGAACCTGCGCACCTGCAGCGCGTTCGTGGTACTGCCGGATCAGCCTCTCACTGTCAGCGAGGATCACTTCGGGGTCCTGCACCGTCTGCTGGGGCGGCAGGCCGCCGTCGTCCTCCCCCAGTGTCATGGAACCGCGCGTCAGGGTGGCGCGCATGCCGAGTCTGCGCACCACGGACACCTGCACGTCGATGGATTCCTCCATACCGCCCGGGAACAGGTAGTGGTGGTCGGCCGCCGTGGTGCAGCCTGAGAGGAGGAGCTCAGCGAGCGCGGCCGTCGTCGCCAGTTCGAGATCGCGAGGCGTGAGCCGCGCCCATACCGGGTACAGGTTCACCAGCCAGGGGAAAAGCGGCACGTTGACCACTGGCGCCCACGCGCGGGTGAGCGTCTGGTAAAAGTGATGGTGCGTATTGATCAGTCCGGGCAGCACCACGTGGCCCCGGGCGTCGAAGACGGAGTCGTACCGTTCGGCCGGCATTGCTCCCGTCGGGACCAGTTCCATAATGGTGGCGCCTTCGATCACGAGCCCGGCGCCGGCGTCGGATTCATTCGCGGTGAAGATGGCGAGCGGGTCTCGTACCCAGATGCGTTGCATGATTGGATTTCCGTTCCGTGATTGTCAGGGGATGACGCTTGAGGGGGACGAAACGGCACAGGACCACCGGCGTGACGGCGGAGTGTGCCGTCAGCTCAGTGGTCCTGTCTGCTGATCCAGGGTGCGGTTCCCTGCCTGCCCTCACTCTCGCGAAGGCAGGCAGGGACCGAAGTCAGTGCTGGTGGCCGGGAGTCTCGTCGCAGATTTTGCGAATGTCCTCGACGCAGCTGATCTCGCCGTTCTCGAGTTTCTCCTTGACTACGGTGTACTGCGCCGCGGTCACCACGGGGATCTCGGTACCGTCTGCTGCCACGAGCTTTCCGCCCTGGAAGCTGTCGCCGTCCTGGAGGGCGGTGAGCTCGTCTGCCCGCACCATGCGCGGTGGGCTGGCAACAAAGACGGAGGAATTCTTGCTGTTTCCGGTCTTGAGGTGGTTGAAGAGCAGGTTCATCAGCACCGCCATGATGGCCGCCGAGCTGATTCCCGAGTGGAAGATGATACCGAACCAGGTGGGGAAGGCATCGTAGAAGGTGGGCGAAACGACGGGAATCGTGCCGAAGGCGAGCGCCACTGCAACGATCACGAGGTTCATGTTGCCCTCATAGTCGACCTTTGCCAGCGTGCGGATGCCGCTCGCTGCCACGGTGCCGAAGAGAACGATTCCAGCTCCGCCGAGTACCGGCGTCGGAACTGCGGCAACCAGGCGTCCCAGGATGGGCAGGAGCCCAAGGATAACCATGATGAGACCGCCTGCGGCCACTACGTAGCGGCTGCGGATGCCAGTGATTGCCACCAGGCCCACGTTCTGTGCGAAGGCAGTCTGCGGGAAGGAGTTGAAGATCGGGGCGACGGCGCTGGAGAGCATGTCGGCGCGGAGGCCGTCGGCGATACGGCGTGAATCGACCTTTGTACGGGCGATTTCACCGACGGCGAGGATGTCTGCCGTGGTTTCGGTCATGCAGACAAGGATCACAATGGTCATCGAAATGATCGCAGCGATATCAAAGACAGGCCAGCCGAAGGCGAACGGCTGTGGGAAGGCGAAGATGGCGCCCTCAGCGACGTTGGAGAAGTCAGCGAGACCCAGGAGCGCCGCGATAATGGTTCCTGCCACAATGGCGAGCAGGATCGACAGGCGGGAGATTGCCGCGCTGCCCAGCTTGCTCATGAGGAGAACCAGAGCCAGCGTTCCGGCGGCCAGCCCGATGTTCGTGAGGCTGCCGTAGTTGTCAGCGGTCCGGTTTCCGCCCATTGCCCAGTTGGCAGCGACAGGCATGAGGGTCAGGCCGATGGTGGTGATGATGACGCCAGTCACTACCGGCGGGAAGAACCGGATGATCTTCGCGAAGAACGGCGCAAGGACCAGACCGATCACGGAGGCCACGAGGACTGCGCCGAAAATGGTCTGTAGTCCTCCACCGCCGCTGATGATCGCAGTCATGGTGGCAACGCCGGCAAAGGAGACGCCCTGCACCAACGGGAGCTGGGAGCCGAAGAACTTCACACCGTAGCTCTGCAGGATGGTTGCGGCACCGCCTACGAAGAGGCAGGAGGCAATCAGGACGGCGATGTCGTCCTGGGATACGCCGGCGGCAGTTCCGACGATGAGCGGAACGGCGATGATTCCGCCGTACATGGTGAGGACGTGCTGGAACCCGTAGGCGAACGATCGTCCGAGGGGCAGCCGTTCATCCTCGGGGCGCTGGGGTTTGGCCTGATGTTTCATAGAGCTGACTGCTTTCATGAGTATGACTTCCTTGTCTCACATGAGTAGTGGGGTGAACGGCCGGGCACGGGCTTGTGCCCGGCCGTTCACGGTTGGGGCGGCGTTCCTGCCGCGCAGGCGCCCGTTCCCAACCGTTTTCTCAGCAGAAGCCGGGGATGTTTGCCCAGATTGCTGCTTCGTTGGTTGATCCGTCGGCGCGCTCGCGTTCTACGGTCGCCTCGATCAGTCCGTACGGCCGGTCGGCCGCGAAGAAGACCTCGCCCGGGTTGTCGACGCCGAACGGCTCGAGATCCACGAGGAAGTGGTGCTTGTTCGGCAGGGAGAGCTTGATCTCCTCGATTTCCGGATGCGCCTCCAGCGCCTGCTTGCCCATCTGGAACATGGTCTGCTGCAGAGCGAGCGAGTGGGTCTGGGCGAAAGCATCGAGGAAGATCTTGCGAACGCTGGCGTACACCGCGTTGAAGTCGATGTCCGTGGTGTCCGCTGCGTAGCGCCAACGGGCGGTCACATCGGTCGCAAGGATGCGGTCGGTGGTTTCCTGGAGGGTGGTGTACTGATCCCGCGGGAACCCGTGGAACTCAGAGCCGGTCGACTTCAATACGGTCAGATCCTCGATTCCGGCGACGATGTGGCGCGTGCCGTTCTCAATGAGCAGCACAGCCGTGCGGGTCTCCGACTTGTTGCGCGAGAACGCGTGATCGTGGTCGCTGATGCGGTCCCAGAAGTACTGCTCCGCCTCCCAGCGTCCGCCGGAAACCCAGTCGAAGCTTTCGGTGAAGTGCTTGCCGAGGCGCAGGAGGAACTGCTCAGGAGAGCCGATACCTTCGCGGGAGAACGCGTACACCGTGTTCTTCTGCGTGTCAGTGGCAACAACGTGTGAGTTGTCTCCCTCGGTGTGGGCGCTCTCGAAGTCGCCGTGCAGCTGCGAGGTGACGTTCAGGTCCTCGATCTGGTGCCGCGCAGTGTCGCGGGTGATCTTCACGAGCCTGCATTCGGCCTTGCCGTACTGGTTCCGGCCCAGGACGATGCGGCCGCTGTTACCTGCGGTGTTCTCGTTGGTGTTGGCATTTGTTTCGATGGTCGGTGTCGTCATTGTCAGCTTCCTCGGTAGGTGGAATAGGCGAAGGGACTAATCAGGAGCGGCACGTGATAGTGCTGCGCTGGGTCGGTAAGTTCAAAGATCAGTGAGACGGAGGGGAAGAATGTTTCCGTGCCGGTCGCCGCGAAGTAGGTGCCGGTCTGGAAGTCAATCCGGTAAGTGCCCGCCTCCAGCGCTTCAGGGCCCAGGGAGGTGATGCGGCCGTCGTCGTCGGTGTTTCCCTCCCCGATGTCCTCCCAACCATCCGCACCCAGCCGGTGCAGTGCGGCAGCGACGCCGGCGGCGGGACGTCCCGTACCGGTGTCGAGCACGTGGGTGGTTATGTGGCTGCGGCTCATGCTGCGAGGACCCCCTTGAGTCGAAGGATGGCGATTTCACGCAGTTGCTGGGCGATGATTTCCAGCTCCTGCGCGGGCGTATTCTGCAGCCGCTCATCGAGAGCGGCGAGGATGTCCTCGGCGCTTCGACCGGCGGCCCGGATGAGGAAAACCCTCCCGAACTTCTCCTCGTAGGCACGGTTGCCTGCCTGGAGCGCGGTCTGGGTTTCGACGGCGGTGCTGACGCCGGCCTGCTCACCACGCGACATGGTGGCTTCAGTGGTATTCCCCTGCGCCCGGTCACCGATGCGCGGGTGATGCGCCAGGGCGCCGTCGATCTCGGCTTCCGTCCAGGGATAGGCTGCCTTTTCGGCGAACGCAATCAGGTCGGCTTCCGAGGAGAAGGGCCGCGCGTCCACGATGGCCTCAACCCAGCGCGGGATGTCAACGCATGGCGTGAGTTGGGCAGCGGCCACTTCGGGGGTACAGGTATTGAGGGTTGCAAGAGGCATGGGTGTCAGCTTTCTATGAAGCGCTATCGCCAGCGCTGAACACCCTTACCCTCGAACGAATTCGATTTGACTCGATGTTTCCGGCGACAGTCCAGGAACCGTGTGGCTCTGGTTCAGTTTCTATATCGTGGAATTTTTATTCCGATTTCATTGTAGCCCTGATCACATGGCAGCTGTCAAGCGTTACCTGGATCACATGATAGGGCTGCTTCTCTACACCAGGCCACCACCGCGTAAATGGTGGAAGATGGGCCTATGGATGCCACCGCCGCATTGAATGAGATCGCCTTCTGGCTGGAACGGGAACTGGCTCCGAGTTTCAAGGTTCAGGCGTTCCGCAAGGCCGCAGCGGCCATTGCCGAGCTGGAGCCCGACGAACTCGCACAACGCGCCCGCGACGGCCGGCTCAAGCGGATGAAGGGCATCGGAGCGCGCTCCCATGAGGTCATCACCCAAGCGCTCAACGGTGAAGTGCCGGCCTATCTCGCCGACCTCCGCGAGCGCTCGAAAGAAGCCCTGGCCAGCGGCGGCTCGGAGCTGAGGGCCCTCCTCCGCGGTGACCTGCACAGTCACAGCAACTGGTCCGACGGCGGGAGTCCCATCCCGCTCATGGTCGACGCCGCGCGTGCGCTCAATCATGAATACCTGGCGCTCACGGACCACTCCCCCACCCTGAAGATCGCGAACGGCCTGAGCGCGGAGCGCCTCACGGAGCAACTCCAGACCGTGGACCAGATCAACAACGACGACGGCGGCAACGGCTTCCGCCTTTTGAAGGGCATCGAGGTGGACATCCTTGAAGACGGAACACTGGATCAGTCGCCGGAGATGCTCGATGAGCTGGACATCGTTGTCGCCAGTGTCCACTCCAAGCTGCGCTCCGACCGCCGCACCATGACCGCACGCATGCTGGGCGGCATTCGCGATCCCCATACCAACGTCCTTGGCCACTGCACGGGCCGTCTTGTCCAGGGTTCCCGCGGCCAGCGTCCACAGTCCGAGTTCGACGCCCGGAAGGTGTTCACCGCCTGTGCCGAGAACAACGTAGCGGTGGAAATCAATTCACGTCCCGAGCGGCAGGATCCGCCGGATGACCTGATCCAGCTGGCACTCGAAGCCGGGTGTCTCTTCAGCATCGACAGCGACGCGCACGCCCCCGGTCAGCTGGATTTCCTCCAGTACGGGGCGGAGCGCGCCGAAACAAACGGCGTGCCGGCGGACCGCATCATTACGACGTGGCCGTTGGACAAGCTGCTCGCCTGGGCGCGCTCCTGAGAGCTTCCCAAGCTCCTTAGGCGTCCAGGAATTCCTTGGCTGCCCTGAAACCGGCTTCAAGGTCCGCCAGAATGTCATCAATGTGTTCAATACCCACTGAGAGCCGCACCAGCCCGGGGTTAACGCCGGCAATGACCTGCTGCTCCGGCGATAGCTGGCTATGGGTGGTCGACGCCGGGTGGATCACCAGCGAGCGCACGTCGCCGAGGTTCGCCACATGCGAGTGCAGGTCAAGGGCATCGACGAAGCGCTTCCCGGCCTCCGCACCGCCGGCCAGGTTGAAGGAAACGATGGCGCCGATTCCCTTCGGACCGTACGTGCGTCCGCGCTCATACCAGGGGCTTGAGGGCAGCCCGGCATAGGCAACCGACTCGACATCCTCACGCGCTTCCAGCCACTGAGCCACTTCGACAGCGTTGGAGACGTGCCGCTCCATCCGCAGGCTCAGGGTTTCCAGGCCCTGGGCGATCAGGAACGCGTTGAACGGGGATACCGCCGAGCCGAGGTCCCGCAGCAACTGGACCCGGGCCTTGAGGATGTAGGACAGGTTGGCCCCGAGGGCACCATCCGCACCCAGATCCCGTGCGTACACCAGACCGTTGTATGTCGGGTCCGGCGTATTGAAGCCCGGGAAACGGTTGGGATCCTTGCCGAAATCAAACTTTCCCGAGTCAACGATCACGCCGGCGATCGCCGTACCGTGGCCGCCCAGGTATTTGGTGGCCGAGTGGACAACGATGTCCGCGCCCCACTCCAGGGGCCGGATGAGGTAAGGGGTGGCAAGGGTGTTGTCCACGATCAGCGGCACACCGGCGTCGTGAGCGGTCCGGGACACGCCCTCAATGTCGAGTACGTCCTGCCGCGGGTTGGAGACGACCTCCGCGAAGAACAGCTTGGTGTTGGGCTGCACAGCGTCCCGCCACTGGTCCAGATTGTCCGGATCCGCCACGAAGGTGACCGAAATGCCGAACTTCTTCAGCGTATGGGCCAGCAGGTTGTAGGTTCCGCCGTACAGGCTCGGACTGGCGACGACGTGATCGCCGGCCTCCGCGACATTCAGGATCGCGAAGGTCTCCGCCGCCTGACCTGAGCTGAGCAGCAGCGCGCCCAGCCCGCCTTCAAGGCTGGCGATCCGCTGCTCAACAGCATCCTGCGTGGGGTTGCCGATCCGCGTGTAGATGGGAGCCAGTTCGGCAAGGGCAAACCGGTTGGCGGCGCTTTCGGCACTGGGAAAGACGAACGACGTGGTCTGGTAGATCGGCAGGGCGCGGGCTCCCGTGGCGCTGTCGGGTTCCTGGCCGGCGTGGATCTGGCGGGTTTCGAAAGACCATTGGTTGGACATTCAAGGCTCCTTTGGCATGGGCCCGGCATGGTGGGAGCACCGCGGGCCGCGCTTGCCGTCCGGCTGGTGCCGGGCGGCCAGGTCTTCACCCGGAGCACCCCACCGCAGCTGGAGGGTTGCTGGCCAGCAAGCCGGGGCTTGGTGCTGGCACTCATGACCACGGCCAGTGTAGGCACAGGAGTATCACGCCGCACGAAGATGACGTTCCATGTAAACCACCCGTTGAGTTGCAGAAGTTTTTGTCGCCTAGTTGCAGGTAAAAGTGTTTCCAGGCCGCAACTAGGCGACAAAAACGTCAGGGGAGGGTGAGGAGTGCGTACTTCTCCATCGCTTGGCGTGGTGCGTCCGCGTCAATTTCTCCCCGCTTCGCGAGGAGCTGAAGAATGCGTACGACGACGGAGGCTGGGTCGATCTTGAAGTACCGCCTGGCTGCGGCGCGTGTGTCGGAAAAGCCGAACCCGTCCGCTCCGAGTGTGGCGAAGTCCTGCGGCAGGAACTGGCGGATTTGATCCGGAACAGCCTTCATGTAGTCGGTGACGGCCACGATCGGTCCGGGTGCGTCCCCAAGCTGCTGGGTGACGAAGGGAACGCGGGCCTCTGCATCGGGGTTGAGGAAGGCCTCCTCCTCGGCGGCGAGTGCGTCACGCCGCAGCTCCGTCCACGAAGTCACCGACCACACATCGGCCGAAACACCCCAGTGATCTGCCAGGAGTTCCTGCGCCTCGAGCGCCCACGGGACGGCCACGCCGGAGGCGAGGATCTGCGCCTTCGGCCGGCCGCCGTCGTCGTTGCCGGGCTTCAGCCTGTACACGCCGCGCACCACGGCGTCGGCATCCAACCCGGCGGGAAGCGGCGGCTGGATGATCGGCTCGTTGTAGACGGTCAGGTAGTACATGACGTTTCGATCGTCGGAATTCGCGCCGTACATGCGCTCCAGTCCTGCACGCATGATGATGCCGATCTCGTATCCGTAGGCCGGGTCGTAGGTGATGACGGCGGGGTTGGTGGAGGCAAGGATGGGTGAGTGTCCGTCGGCGTGTTGGAGGCCTTCGCCGGTGAGGGTGGTGCGGCCTGCGGTGGCGCCGATGATGAACCCGCGGGTCATCTGGTCACCGGCTGCCCAGAAGGAATCTCCCGTGCGCTGGAATCCGAACATCGAGTAGAACACGTAGATCGGAATCAGCGGCTCACCGTGGGTTGCATAGGCGGTACCCGCAGCCGTGAAGGCAGCCACCGCACCGGCCTCATTGATCCCCGGATGCAGGATCTGGCCTTGAATCGATTCCTTGTACGCGAGAACCAACTCCCGGTCAACGGAGAGGTAGTTCTGGCCGTCCGGGTTGTAGATCTTCGCTGTCGGGAAAAAGGCGTCCATGCCGAAGGTTCTGGACTCATCCGGAACAATGGGGACAATCCGGGACCCCAGCCCTTTCTCCCGCATGAGATCTTTCAGGAGGCGGACGAAAGCCATCGTTGTGGCGGCCTGCTGCTTCCCCGAGCCACGGTTCGCAACCTCGTACGCCTTATCCCCCGGCAGCTCCAGTGCCGCCGCCTCGGTACGGCGTTCAGGAACAAATCCGCCCAGGGCACGGCGCCGGTCCAGGAGGTATTTGATTTCGGGGGAGTCGGGTCCGGGGTGGTAGTAGGGCGCGTTGTAGAGGTCGGCTTCGAGTGCTTCGTCGGGGATAGGGATGCGCAGGTGGTCGCGGAAGTCCTTGAGGTCCTGAAGGGTGAGTTTCTTCATCTGGTGGGTCGCGTTACGGCCCTCGAAGTGTGAACCCAACCCGTATCCCTTGACCGTTTTGGCCAGAATCACGGTCGGTTTGCCCTTGAACTCGGTGGCGGCCTTGTACGCCGCGTACACCTTCCGGTAATCATGCCCGCCGCGCTTGAGTCCCCACACCTGCGCATCATCCATATCCGCCACGAGATCCTTCGTGGCCGGGGTCTTCCCGAAGAAGTGATCGCGCACAAACCCACCGGATTCTGCCTTGTAGGTCTGGTAATCCCCGTCAGCGGTCTCATTCATGATCTTCACCAGATCCCCGGTGGTGTCCCTGGCAAGCAGGTCATCCCACTCCCGGCCCCACACCACCTTGATCACGTTCCACCCCGCACCGCGGAAGAACGCCTCGAGTTCCTGCATGATCTTCCCGTTACCACGCACCGGCCCGTCCAGGCGCTGCAGGTTGCAGTTGATCACGAAGTTCAGGTTGTCCAGATTCTCATTGGCCGCCAACTGCAACAACCCACGCGATTCGGGCTCATCCATCTCCCCGTCCCCCAGGAACGCCCACACCTGCTGATCACTGGTGTCTTTCAACCCGCGGTTCTGCAGATACCGGTTGGACTGCGCCTGATAGATCGCGTTCATCGGCCCGATCCCCATCGACACCGTCGGGAACTCCCAGAACTCCGGCATCAACCTGGGGTGCGGATACGAGGACAACGCATGACCGGCCTTGGACTTCTCCTGCCGGAACCCGTCCAGATCCTCCTCGGTCAGCCGGCCCTCCAGGAACGCGCGCGCATACATCCCCGGCGACGCGTGGCCCTGGAAGAACACCTGATCCCCACCCGAGGGGTGGTCCTTACCCTTGAAGAAATGATTGAACCCCACCTCATACAGGGTCGCCGCACCCGCATACGTGGAAATATGGCCGCCCACACCGATCTCCGGACGCTGCGCCCGATGCACCATCACCGCAGCATTCCACCGCATCCACGCCCGGTACTTCCGCTCGATCTCCTCATCCCCGGGGAACTCAGGCTCCTCATCGACCGGAATCGAGTTCACATAATCAGTAGTCACAACACTGGGAAGACCCACCGACCGGCCACCAGCACGCGCCAGCAAACGCCCCAAAACATCACGGGCACGATCAGAACCACGCTGATCAATCAACTGATCAAAGGACTCAATCCACTCAGCCGTCTCCTCAGGATCCGAATCCCCACCAACACCCGAACCCACAATCCCCTGATCAGCAACCATGCCAAACCCTCTTTCGCTGCGCGGAACCTGCCCGCTCGATTCACTGCCTGACCGGCATCGCACCCTTGCAATGCGGCAGATGGCCTTTGTCCCTCCGGGTCCATTCCAACCCGCGCTTTCGCAATATGGAACTATTATTCCATTACTATAGGGTGAATGCCTGCCAAGATGGGAATGCCAACCAGAAAGGGCACCGGAACGTCATGAATGAACTGCCGATTGAGTCTCCACGCATTGCCGTCATCACCGGTGCAGGCTCCGGCATCGGCAAGGCGGTGGCGCACGCATTCCTGGACGCCGGCTGGGCAGTGACCCTGGCGGGCCGCCGTCGTGAACCGCTCGAGGCGACCGCACAGGGCCGGGAATTGGCTGACGTACTTCCAACCGATATCAGCCGGCCCGACGACGTCGCCCACCTCTTCGCGCACGTACATCAACGCTGGGGCAGGCTCGATTTCCTGTTCAACAACGCGGGAACCATTGGTCCCGCGGGCGCAGTTGACGAGATCAGCCCGGAGGAATGGACGTCAACGGTGGCGATCAACCTGACGGGTTCGTTCCTGTGCGCGGCGGCAGCGTTCCGCATCATGAAGCAGCAGGACCCGCAGGGCGGGCGCATCATCAACAACGGGTCCATTGCTGCCCACTCTCCACGGCCGCGGTCGGCGGCGTACACCGCAACAAAACATGCAGTGACAGGGCTGACCAAGTCGATCGAACTGGACGGACGCGCCTACGGCATTACGTGCGGTCAGATCGACATCGGCAATACCTCCACAGGGCTTATGACCACCCTCGGCGTTGGCGAGGGCGCGCTGCAGGCGGACGGCTCCCGTCGGGTGGAACCCACGTTCCCGGTGGAAGAGGCCGCCCGCACCGTGCTGCATATGGCGCAGCTACCGCCATCAGCCAACATCGGCACAGTGGTCATGACGGCCAGCGGCATGCCCTTCATCGGCCGCGGCTAGGCGGTCATGCGCGGGGAAAGTGTGGGTAATAAAAGGAAAGCCCTCCGAGGAGACGGAGGGCTTTCAACGGTGCGGAGTTACGGTCTTCAGCTGTACCAGAACCAGTGCGGAGGACTCCACATGGGTGGAACCTGATGTCCATTGAAGGATCCGCAGACGGAGCAGGAATAACTGACACTGGCAGGAAGCAGATCCCGCCCTCCAGAGGAAACACGCGCAGGAACAAAGTCCTCGTAGATCAGGAACTCATCGGTTCCACAGGTTCCGCACCACGGCAAAGCGCTATCCCGCTCGGCCAGCTGCCCCGTTGAGGGCAACATGGTACTTCGATGGTCCGGGTTGATAATCGTCATTGTTTGCCACCGTCCAACTGCAGTCGTTCTGAGAAGCAACAACTAAGCTCGCTTAGTTAAGGTTTAATAACGATAGCGTTTGTGCGCTAATTACGGAAGTCCTTAGTGTTTCGAAGCAACCGGATTGGCAGAATAGCGTTATGATCCGATCCCGCTCCCGCACCGCCCCGGCTCTCCCCACCACGCAGCGCCTGTCGCTGGCGCGAACCCTGGCTGAGAGCAACGATGTCACGGTGTTCGTGGACGGCACGGCCGTCAAGCTTCCCGGTGAAGCGAGGGACGCCGTCGTCGATCTTCTGCAGAGACTGGCGGCGGGCGACTCCGTGACGGTGACCTCCGTCGCTGACTCGCTGACCACCTCGCAGGCCGCGGAAGCGGCCGGAATTTCACATACTTATCTGCGGAACCTGACCGACGCCGGCGTGATCCCGGTGGAATACCGTGGAACTCACCGGCGCATCAGGCGGGACGCCATCGACGCCTGGCTTGCTGCCCAGAAGAAATCAGATGCGGGGACGCCGTGACCAGCGCCGCGCCTTCAACGCAAGGTGCAGCTCAAGGCGGACCGGCCCGCTGAGCGGATCAGCGCCGATCACGGAACGGACGCGGGACAACCGGTTGTACACGCTACTGCGATGCAGGTGGAGTTGGCCCGCCACGTCCTGCACCGAACCGTTCTTGTCGAACAACAGCTCCAGAACGGGCAGCAGCTCATTGTTGCGGTCATAATCCTCAAGTTCTTCGAAGTAGACCGACCGCGGCGAGGAAGCCTGCCACCCGCCGCCCGCCAGAAACTGGTACACGCCGATCGAGCGGTAGCGCACGGAATCGCCCAGCAAGGGATCGACCGCGGCTGCCTGCGCCGCCGATCGCGCCTGTTGGTATCCACCCGCCAGGCCATCAGGGGCAGTGAACGGCTCGCTGGCCCCGCTCATCAACGGAACGCCTGCTGCACCCGCGACAGCGGTCAGCCGCTCACCATACCGGCGCCGGATCGCGGCCAGCTCCGCCTGGCCCGCATCATGACGGACCAGCAGGACCGAATGGGAGGCCTCACCGGCACTGAAGACAACGACGTCGGCCCCGACGGTGGCCTGCAAAGCTGCGGTACGCCGTGCCAGCGTCCCATCATCGGTGCCTTCCCCCCGGTGTGCCGTCGAACGATCGAGCAGCACCTCGACGTGCCACGGCGAAGTGCCGTCAAGTTCCGGCCAGCCCGCACACTCCTCCAGTGCCTGACCATCACCCGTGGCGGCAGCGAGGAAGACCCGCTCCCGGCGCGTACGGTGCTCGGAACCGGCCGTGTTGTCCTCCAACAGCAGGGCCGCAAGCCGCTCGACGTCCTCGCGCACCCCGGGCAGCTGCTTGAGAATATGAGCGGCACTGTCTTCGCCGGCGTCCTGCTGCACCCACAGGTAGCCGACGCGGAAGCCGCGCACCAGCAGCGGTACGCATACCCGCCCGAGCATCCCGAGTCCGGGATTGGCCGGAACCGCAACAGGACGCACCGCCGTCGTTATTCCGTGCTGCACCTGCCAGGCGCTCACGTCCGCCGGGACCTTCTTGCTGAGCAGGAAGTTGACCCGCACGCGGTCTGCGGAGGATTGGTGGCTGCTGTAGGCGAGGAGGACGCCGTCGAGGTCCTCCAGGGAGAGGCCGCGGCCGAGGCGTGCGGCAATCCGCTCCACCTCGAGCTCCACCTGTGTTGTCTGCACTGACTCATCCTAGGACCGCGACGGCGACACTTGGCGCCCTACAACTCGACAACTGTCGACTGGAACGGATGATGGGTCCGTGTTAGTGATGCCAGTCACAGCGCTCCGCCTTCCGCTTCCCTGCGCGGAAGGCAAGACAAACGACGACGGCGTCACCCGGCGTCGTCGTGCTCGCCCTCCTTCGATGGGCGGCGGGCGCCCTGTCCGGCGGAGGGAACCGCTCGTATCCTTGAGGAAACAGGCCACAAGCCTGCTGATCAGGTTCCATGGTCAACTTCAGTCAATTCGAGAGCAGACGGAGAATCCCGTGATCATCGGCGTCCCCAAAGAAGTGAAGAACAACGAGTTTCGCGTAGCCATTACGGCCTCAGGCGTGCACGAGTTCCGCACCCATGGCCATACGGTCCTGGTGGAGCGGTCGGCCGGTGTGGGGTCCAACATCACCGATGATGAATATGTGGCCGCTGGCGCGGAGATCGTCGACGATGCCGATGATGTGTGGGCGCGGGCTGACATGGTCATGAAGGTCAAGGAACCGATCGCGGAGGAGTACCACCGCTTCCGGGAGGGCCTCATCCTCTTCACCTATCTTCACCTCGCCGCTGAACCGAAGTTGACCCATGCTCTGATCGAAGCCGGCGTCACGGCAATTGCCTATGAAACCGTCCAGGATGGTCGGGCACTTCCGCTGCTGGCCCCCATGTCCGAGGTGGCCGGGCGGTTGTCGGTTCAGGTTGGAGCGCAGGTCATGACCGCGCCCTCGGGTGGTCCGGGCCTGCTGCTGGGCGGCGTGCCCGGCGTGCGGCCGGCAAAGGTTGTGGTGCTGGGTGCAGGTGTTGCCGGAACCAACGCCACCGCCATGGCTGTGGGCACCGGAGCCGACGTCACCGTTCTGGACATCAATATCGCCCGGCTCCGGGAGCTCGACGCCCAGTATGCGGGCCGCGTCCGGACCATCGCGTCCAACGCCTTCGAGATCGAGCGGGCGGTGCTGGAGGCAGACCTGGTGATTGGCTCGGTGCTTATCCCGGGCGCCAAGGCGCCGAAGCTCGTCACCAATGACATGGTGTCGCGGATGAAACCGGGCAGCGTCCTCGTGGATATTGCCGTGGATCAGGGCGGCTGCTTCGAGGATTCACACGTGACCACGCATGAGGAACCCACGTTCACCGTGCACCAGTCGCTCTTCTACTGCGTAGGGAACATGCCCGGCGCCGTGCCCAACACGTCCACCTACGCGCTGACCAACGTGACCCTCCGGTATGCCGTGGCGCTGGCTGATCGCGGAGTGCGGGGTGCCTTCGAGGCTATTCCTGCCCTGGCATACGGGCTCAACGTTGCGGGCGGTGCGGTGGCGCACTCCTCAGTGTCCGAGGCACACGGCCTCGAACTCACCGAGGACTGGCGCCAGCTCGTCTATACGGTGTGAGCCGCTTCAATGATCCGGTGGGCACGCAGACTGTCCGCCGGATCAACCGGGACGAGCCCGCCGTCCTGCAGCGCAGCCGCGAGGAGGTCATAGAACGCGGGATAGTTGCCGTCCTCCGTGGGATGCCGCGTTGCCTCGTGGTCGAATCCGAGCAGGCCCCAGGCGAGTTTGTCCTCCACACCGTAGCCGGGATCGGAGGGCAGCATGCCTGCATCAACGGCTGCTTCCTGAACGTCCACTCCCCACTTGGTGTACGCGGATCCGGAGCCCGTGACCCGGAACCGCGGGGCCGCCTGCGGCGCGAGTGCGTTCATCCAGAGGTGACTGATCACGCCTGAGGAATGCTTCAGGGCCACAAAGACGTCATCGTCCGGCCCTTCGGCTTCGCGGTAGGCCGCACGTTCCGCATGAATGAGCTCAGCGTCTCCGAAGAGCTGCAATGCCTGATCGATCAGGTGCGGGCCGAGGTCATAAAGGATACCGCCGCCCTCCTCGGCTCCGCTGGTTGCTTTCCAGGGTTTGGTGACCAGCGGCTTATAGGTTTCCATCCGGGATTCGAACCGCCGCACCTGGCCCAGCTTGCCCGCCTCGAGCAGCTTTTTCACGGTCAGGAAATCGCCGTCCCAGCGCCTGTTCTGGAAGACCGTCAGCAACTGCCCCTCCGCCTGTGCCAGCGCGATGAGCCGCTCACCGTCCGCTGAATCAACGACAAAGGGCTTATCCACGACGACGGCGGCGCCTCCCCTCAGCGCCCGCTCGGCCAGCTGTGCGTGCGTGGCCGGAGGCGTAGTCACGACAACGAGATCCAGCAGGTCCAGCTGCTGCCACAGCTCATCGACGGTGGAAAGGGTCCGCGTGTCCGGATAGCGGGCTTCAACCTGCGCAATACGGTCCTCGTTGGATGTCACGACAACATCGAGTGAATACCGGCTGTTGGTGCTGATGAAGGGCGCGTGGAATACCCGCCCACCAAGGCCGAATCCGATGAGGGCAGTCCTGATTTTCTCCATGGCCCAACCCTAGGGCCACGGTGGGACTTGAGCACCAGGATTTGTTTCACCGGTCCGAATTTGCGGACGGGTGAAGCCATACTATGATCATCTATCGGTCAAGCAGTGGCTATTGCATCTCTCACCTTTAAGGGACCCTATGGCCACCGCTTCGGACCCCGGCACTCACACACCTTCTGATCCTGGCACCGACCTGCCCGATCCCTTCAGCACTGCTGAAATCAACGGGCACGACGGCGCGCCGCTGCACACGCATTCAACGCGGCTCATGCTGACCACGGCAGCACATTTCGTCCAGGAGCACCTGCATTCCCAACTAGCCGAACTCCGGCTGACTCCGGTTGACCTGTCGGTCCTGAGCGGTCTGGCGGAGTTGTCTGCAGCCTCCATCCCCGATGTTGCAGCGCAGTGCCTCCTGTCACAGGAGATCACCGCACGCTCCCTCGCCGAACTCAGCCAACTGGAGTTCGTGAAGGCGGAGAACGCCAGGTATACGATGACCGCCGCCGGCCGCCGCGCGCTCACCGAGGCACGCGATCTCGAGGATGATCTGTTCGCCGAGAAGAGCACAACACTGCGCATGGAACTCGGCTCATTGATCAGCCGTCTTCGCGACGGCGGAGTACTCGACCCGAAGTAGCTTGAGCGTCAGTGCTTCCGGAGAGGGCCCTGCTGGGCTAGTGCCAGAGACTGCCTGCCCACGCAGCATCGCGCAGGTAGTCGCGGGCCGCTCCCACGTCCCAGAGCTCTCCCTGGGAGGCGATCACACCCATGCCCCGAAGGTCCTCGACCGTATCGGGGGAACACCCCAGGGCCTCGCTCAGGTCGTGTGCGTCTGCGGCGAGGATGACGTCTTCGTTATAGGCCATGCGTGCACTTTTCCTTTCTCGTCTGGGGTGGCGACGATCGAGCAGGACGAAGGTCAGTTCCGGCTGAACAGGGCGCGTTCCCGTTCAACGCTCCAGGTACGGGCATACAAACCAAGTACTGCTTCCTCACGGGGGCTGAAACCCAGGCGGTTCAGTGTCATATGCGCGTGGTGGACTGTCAGGTGCTGGGCGCTGCGGCTGACTCGGGCCCTGTCCGCGCGGTACAGATAGGCGTCCAGTGTGCGGAACCACCGGCGTCTCCAATTGTGAACCGCTGACTCGGCGGCGGTAGCGGCCATCAGACTTTGGAACGCGGGCGTCTTGGCGCTCACCTGGTTGGCCATAGCCTCCCGGACGGCCGGGCCGCGGGCACCGAGATCCGGCGTGCAGGTCCTGAGATGGCTGTCCCAGTAGTAATCCCACGAAATACGGCGCCGATCAGCCCAACTGGCTGATCGCGAGCCCTTCATCATGCTGCGTGCAGAGTCGAAGAGAACCAGCGCGGCGAAAGCGGACCGACTGTGCATCTTGGTGAAGCGCTGAGTGCCCCAGGCAGCGAGCTCGGAGGAGAGTTCGAAAACTTCCTCTGCCAGCTGCAGGCCTTCAACGCCGCCATACTTGAAGAGCTCAGACTCAAGCTGGGGATCCGCATCTTCCGCCCCGCGCAGATAGTAACCATGCGTAGCGGGAGTTGAGATAGATTGCCGGGAGGGCGCCGCGGCCAGAGCGCCGCCATTGCGCTTCAGAAGTACTTGATGGACTGTTTGCAACCGTTCGATGGTGGCGGGCTGCGCCAGAATGTGCAGCCGTACCTGAACAGATGACGATGGTTCTACACTCCGCGTATAGAACCATCTTTCGGCCCGCAGTACGTGGGCCTGCGCCGCCAGCGGGGTAACCAGGTCTCCAATGATGCCGTCCGCTACATCGAAGCCGCCTGCATGAGTGGAAAGATGCCACCATTGAGTGCTGAGTGCGGTTCGTGAGGCGGTTCGAACTGCGGTCAGCTGACTCATGGCATCCTCCTTCGGGCTAATGGTTACCCCCGCTGGGGCGAGTCTTTGGGGCGTTTCAGCTTCGCGACGAAGACCTGAATCGCTGTGTGGTTGGTCTTATTTCGGCCAATCCCAACTTGCGGTTACCGTCTTTGGCCAGTCCCAGCTAGCTGCTCCAACTGCCGGGGTTGCCGGTGCAAGAACCGCTGCTGCGACAAGGATCCCTGCGGCTGCGCCGATAATCTTCTTCACTGGACGTTCCCTTTCGTCAGGTTGCATGTGACGCGATCCGGCTCGCCGTCGAGCCGGTAAAACCAGCATGTGCGTGGCGGTTGCGGCTTGTCCAGCTGAGAAGGCGCCCTATTCAGGACATGGCCTGATGAGGACAAATGCCGCCTCAGACGTTCCCGGCGGACTGTCCAAGGCGAGCCCATCCGCCCGGCAATACCGCGGTTTGCGTTCCATTTCATTCCTGCACCGGCGCGCAGACAGGACGATGTCATTAACCTGACATGTCATGTTTTTACAGCACCGATTTTGGCGTTCAGCGGCCAACTTCGGGACGGGCACGGCGAGCCCAGCCCCGAGGTCTGTAGGCTACCCCTAGAGAAACGCGACAGTCGGAAAGGGAAACCGGGATGCTCGACGGCATATCCATTGAGCTCTACCGGTATGCCGTTGGCCACCCGGGATGGATGAAATCCGAGGCCTCCGAGGCGCTTGGGTACACCCTACGGGAGATTGACTCGGCGATGGAAGTGCTCGTGGAGCGCCGGCTGCTCAGCGAGCAGGGCGCCTCCGCACACGCGTACATCGCCGTTTCTCCGGACGTTGCTCTGGCTGATCTTGTTGACGCCGATGAGCGCGCTGTGCAGGATCTGCGGGCGAGGATAGCTGCCCGCCGGCGGGAACTCTCCACCCTCGTGCCCACCTATCTTGAGGCCCGCAAGAGTGTTATCACCAGCTCCTCGGTGGAGACGCTGGAAGATCCTCATCTGATCCATCGCGTCCTGATCGACTATGGCAGGGATGTCACGGAAAAGGTGCTGATTGCCCAGCCCGGACAGGGATCCACGGCCGATGTGCAGGAAGAAAACGTTCGTAAGGACCTGGAACTGCTGAGACTGGGGGTGGAGCGCAAAACGTTGTATGACGTCAGCACCCGTGACCACGTTCCGACGCGCAAGGCAGTTGCTGCCATCACCGCCGGAGGCGGGCGTTTCGGTGCCCTGCCGCGAGTCCCGCTACGGATGCTGATCTTCGACCGGAAACTCGCCCTCGTAGCCCGTCAGCTGGGACATGACGACAAGGCCGCACTAGTGGTTCGAGACCCGCATTTAATCCACATTTTTACCCAGCTGTTCGAGTTCGCCTGGGAACTCAGCGAGCCCTTCCTGATCGACGAGCCGACCGTCTCCCCTCTCAACAGCACGCAGCAGGCTATCCTCAAAGGTCTCGCAGCGGGCTATTCCGATGAGGTCATCGCCCGGCGCCTGGGCATCAACGTCAGGACTTGCCGCCGCCACATTGCGTGGATGCTCGAGACTCTCCACGCTGACAGCCGGTTCCAGGCAGGCATCAAGGCACACCAGGCTGGGTGGATCTAGAAAACTTCCGTTGCCTATGAGTGAACGCGTCCTCTAGACTCATCGCGTGACCTCCCAGGATGAACTGAACTCAACGCTGCTGCCCGCCGAAACTGAAGTGGCCCTCGAACGGGCCGTGGATTCAGCTCACCGGCACGAGAATCTGTTCTCCGAGCGAGCCGCAAACATCAAGCAGTCAGCCGTTCGCGATGTCTTCGACATCTCCATCCGGCCAGGGCTCGTCTCGCTGGCCGGCGGCAGCCCCTATCTGAAATCCCTCCCCATGCAGGACCTCGGCAAGACCGCCGAGCGGATCATCGCCGAACACGGGCTGGAGGCCCTGCAGTACGGCGGCGGTCAGGGCATGGAACAGCTGCGCCGGCAGATCTGCGACGTAATGGCCGCCGAAGGCATCACTGATGCGGATCCCGCGGACATCGTCGTGACCACAGGCTCGCAGTCAGCTCAGGATGTGGCAGCCAAGGTGTTTTGTGACCCGGGTGATGTGATCCTGTGCGAAGACCCAACCTATGTCGGTGCACTTAACACCTTCGAGGCGTACCAGGTGGACGTTCAAGCCATTGAGATGGACGAGCAAGGACTGGTTCCGGAGCGTCTTGAACAGCGGATCGCGGACTTGCTCGCCGAGGGCCGCCGCATCAAGCTGCTTTACACGATTCCCAGTTTCAACAACCCCAGCGGCATCACCCTGGCGGCTGACCGTCGCCAACGGATTGTCGACATCTGCCGTGCGCACAACATCCTGATTCTTGAAGACAACCCCTACGGTCTGCTTCGCTTCGACGGTCACCCGCTGCCGCCGATGCGGGCGGAAAACCCTGATGACGTCATCTACCTTGGATCATTCTCGAAGATTTTCGCCCCCGGAGTCCGTCTGGGCTGGGCGCTTGTGCCCCGGCATCTGCACCGCCGGTTCTACCTTGCGTGCGAGGCAGTAGTGCTGTGTCCATCGCCATTGACCCAGATGCTGGTGTCGGCGTATCTGAGCGACTACGACTGGCAGGGCCACCTCGCCAACACCCGGTCGCTGTACAGCGAGCGGTGTTCCACCATGTTGAAGGGGCTTGCCGCGCACCTCCCCGAGGGCGTCAGCTGGACAACGCCGGACGGCGGTTTCTTCGTGTGGGTCACGCTGCCGGAGGGCGTGGACACCTATCCGCTGCTCTACCAGGCCATCGACGCGGGAGTGGTCTTCATTCCCGGTGCCGCCTTCACTCCGTCCGATGAGCCGTCGAACAAGCTGCGCCTCGCCTTCAGCGCCGTCTCACCCGAGGACATCGAAGAGGGCATCCGTCGACTCGCCCCGATCCTGAGGACCGCGATCGAGGAAAACGCGTCTCGCGCATAAAACACTACGACGCCGCATCGCCCCGAATATTCAGGCCCTGGGATCCAGTCCGGGAAACTTAGTCCAGGAGTAGAGCGGGTTCTTCCAGGATCGACGCGACGTCGGCCATGAAGCGGGCGCTGAGATCGCCGTCGACGACGCGATGATCGAACGATCCGCCGAGGGTGGTGATCCAGCGGGGAATCACCTCGCCGTCAAGCACCCACGGCTTTTGCTTGATGGTTCCAAAAGCTACGATCGCGACTTCACCGGGATTGATGATGGGTGTTCCGGTGTCGATACCGAGCGCACCAATGTTTGTCACCGTCAGGGTTCCGCCCTGCATCTCCGCCGGCTGGGTTTTGCCGGCCCGCGCACGGGCCGCCAGATCATTCAACGCCACCGCCAGTTCCTTCAGGGAAAGATCCTGTGCGTCCTTGATGTTCGGCACCATGAGTCCGCGCGGCGTCGCCGCTGCAATTCCCAGATTCATGAAGTGCTTGACCAGGATTTCCCGGTCCGTCCAGGTTGCGTTGACCGACGGGTTGCGCGCCGCCGCCCAGATGACGGCCTTCGCGAGAATGAGCAGCGGTGACACCTTGATGCCCTCGAAGTCGCGGGAGGCTTTGAGCCGCTTCACGAACTCCATGGTCCGGGAGGCATCAACATCGACGAAGATACTCACATGCGGTGCTGAGAAGGCGCTCTCCACCATCGCCCGCGCGGTGGCCTTACGGACACCCTTGACGGGGATGCGCTCGATCCGCTCCCCCTGCGGACGGGTGGCTGCACCCCAGAACGACGGCGCGTGGTCCTGCTCAGCGTCCCGCTGGGCCTGGTAACTCAGCAGGTCCTGTTTGGTCACCTCACCTGAGCCGCCGGTAGCGGGAACGTCGGCCAGGTCGATGCCAAGATCACGGGCGGCCTTGCGTACGGGCGGCTTCGCGAGGGCGCGCCGCACTGCCCCGGATATTGCTGCGGCCGTGCGGGAAGTCGGCGTCGCGGGGGATTGCACATCGGTGACGTGCCCCGCCGGTGGTGCGGGCGTCGTCGTCGTCATTGGGGTTGCCTGCGTGCCGGCGGGACGGTTGCTGCGCGGCCTGCGGCGGGAGGAATCGGCCTTGGGTCCGGTTCCGACCAGGGGTGCGTTGGCGTCCGCAGCCGTTGTTGCTGGCGCTGCAGGTGGAGTGACAAGTTCACCGGGGACGTGGGCCGCGGCCGGGGCATCGTCTGTGGCGCCGGGCTCGGCGAGTGCAGAGTCCGAAACGGAGATGATCGGGGTGCCCACCTCGACCGTCTCGCCCTCCCGGACAAGGAGTTCGGCAACCACACCGGCGTAGGGAGACGGCAACTCAACAAGCGATTTGGCTGTTTCGATCTCGACGATCACGTCGTTGACGGCGACGGTTGCACCGGGTTGTACCTGCCAACGGACAATCTCGGCCTCCGTGAGACCCTCGCCCACGTCAGGAAGGTTGAAGGTATTCAGCGTCATGGGAGTCCTTCTAGTAGGCGAGCACCGTGTCGAGCGAGTGCAGGATGCGGTCGAGGTCCGGCAGGTAGTGTTCCTCGGTGCGTGCAGTGGGGTACGGCAGGTGGAATCCGCCCACCCGGGTGACCGGCGCCTCGAGGGACAGGAAGGCGCGCTCAGTGATGCGCGCGGCGATCTCCCCGCCGATGCCACCGAAGGTAGGCGCTTCGTGTGCTATCAGCAAGCGGCCGGTCTTGAGTACCGACTCCGTGACGGTGTCGAAGTCGATCGGTGAAATGGACCGCAGATCGATGACCTCGACGCTTGTGCCGTCTTCAGCGGCCGCGTTCGCTGCGGCGAGAGCCACCGGTACCAGCGGCCCGTACGCCACAATGGTGGCATCGGTGCCTTCGCGGAGCACCTCTGCCTGGAACGGGCTGGCGGGCACCGCCGATACGTCCACTTCCCCCTTCAGCCAGTAGCGGCGTTTCGGCTCAAAAACGATCACCGGATCCGCGCAGGCCACCGCCTGCTGAATCATCCAGTACGCGTCATGCGGATTGGACGGGGTGATGATCCGCAGGCCTGCGGTGTGGGCGAAGAGCGCTTCGGGCGACTCTGAATGGTGCTCCACGCTCCCGATCCCGCCGCCGTAGGGAATACGAATGACAACCGGCGCGGTCAACAGTCCGTCGCTGCGGGCGTGAATCTTTGCCAGCTGAGTGGTGATCTGGTTGAACCCAGGAAACACGAACCCGTCAAACTGGATTTCGCAGATGGGGAGGTACCCCCGCAGGGCAAGACCGATGGCAGTCCCGATGATCCCGGACTCGGCCAGCGGGGTGTCCACCACGCGTTCCGCCCCGAACTGTGCCTTGAGCCCCTCCGTGACCCGGTAGACACCTCCGAGATCCCCGATGTCCTCGCCCATGAGGAGGGCACTAGGGTGCGCGCCGAGCGCGGCCCTGAGGCCCTCGTTGATTGCCTTGGCTATGGTCATCACTGCCATTAGCGGGCACCTCCCTCGACGTCGAAGCCCGCTTCATAGTCTCTCCAGGCTTTCAGCTCCTCCTGGATGAGTGAATGGGCCTCCGCGTACGTTGTGGCGAAGCGGTGCTCAAGCCCGGGCGCGCTCATGGACAGGACGGCGGTGCGCAGGTCCTTGGCGAGCCCCACCGCCTCCTCCTCCAGTTGCTGAAAGAAATCGTCACCGGTGCCGGCTGCGCGCAGGTGACGTTCTACACGGGTGAGTGGATCTCGGGCGACCCACTGCTCCTCCTCGGTGGCGAGGCGGTACTTCGTGGGGTCATCGGCAGTGGTGTGTGCACTCATCCGGTAGGTGAAGGCTTCGATGAGCACAGGTCCCCCGCCGTTTCGCGCGCGATCCAACGCCCAGCGTGTTACGGCCTGCACGGCGAGGACGTCGTTGCCATCAACACGGATCCCGGGGAAACCGTACCCCTGAGCGCGGTGCGCCAGGGGAACCCGGGACTGGACTTCCGTGGGTACCGAAATGGCCCAGTGGTTGTTCTGGCAGAAGAAGACCGCGGGCGCGTTGAAGGACGCGGCGAAGACCATCGATTCATGGACGTCGCCCTCGGAACTGGCGCCGTCTCCGAAGTAGGCCACCGTCGCGGCTTTTGGCAACGATGGCTCCGCGAACTGATCCCGCTGCATGCCCATGGCGTAACCGACGGCGTGCAGGCACTGGGCCGCGAGTACCAGTGTGTACAGATGGAAGTTGGTGTCCTTGGGGTTCCATCCACCGTTGGTGACGCCCCGGAACAGCTTGAGCAGGTCCGCGTGGGCGACTCCGCGCGCCACCGCGACGCCATGCTCGCGGTACGTGGGAAACGCGTAGTCCTGGACCTGCATGGCGCGTGCGGAGCCGATCTGCGCTGCCTCCTGGCCGCGCATCGGCACCCACAGCGCAAGCTCTCCCTGACGCTGAAGTGCGGTAGCTTCCTGATCGAAGCGCCTGATCAGGTACATGTCCCGATACAGCGCGGCCAGCTCATCCTCCGCGGGGAGATAGCCCCTGAAGGCCGAGCTCTTGAGCTCCCCTTCAGGAGAGAGCATCTGCACCATGCCGGACGGGTCCCGAGGGAACTCCGGCAGGTGCCGGGCGTCGAGCTGCTCCTCTGCATCAAACTCGGCCGCAGGCAGGCGGGATGTGGCCATACTGTGGATCCTCGCAGGTAATATTCCGTGGGCGTTATATCTATTCGACCGTTCATGCACTGCAGTGCATGCGCAATCCTACAAGAGTAACGACGACGGCGCCCACGTCCTATTTGTGAAGTGCTAGGAAACTCCCGGACCCTTTGTGTACGTTGCACAAAGCTCGAGGAACCGTGAGTTTGCCTCGGGTTCGCCGATACTCACCCTGATGCCTTCTACGCCGAAGGGCCGGACGGAGAGAGCCTGCTGTTCCGCCAATGCTGCGAATTCCGGCGTGTTTTCTCCGAGCGCGAGCCAGATGAAGTTACCCTCGGCCTCCGGCACCTCCCAGCCGAGGTGCTTCAGCCCGTCGACCACGCGGTTGCGTTCGTCAACGATCGTCTGAACCCGTTCCCGAACCTCGTCAATGTGCTGCAGGGAGGTGACTGCCGCATGCTCGGCAATCTGGGACACCGCGAAAGGGGTTGCACTGACACGAAGGTGCTCGGTGAGTGCCGGCCGGGAGATGGAGTACCCGACCCGCAGCCCGGCGAGGCCATGAGCCTTGGAGAAAGTGCGAAGGACAATGACGTTGGGGTAATCGCGGTATAGCTGAAGGCCCTCGACGGCCTCTTCTTTCCGAACAAACTCCACGTACGCTTCATCCAGCACCACAACGATGTTTCTCGGCACCTTGGCGAGGAAACCGCGCACTTCCTGCTCTGCCAACGCCGGGCCGGTCGGGTTGTTCGGTGTGCATAGGAGGATCACCCGGGTGCGGTCGGTGATTGCTGATGCCATCGCGTCGAGGTCATGGGTCGAATCCGGAAGCAGTGGGACCTGCACGCTCATGGCTCCGGCCAGTCCGACGCAGATCGGGTATGCCTCGAAAGACCGCCAGGGGTAGATGACCTCGTCGGGTGCGTCGTAATCGTTCTGACCTGCGAACGCGGCGAGGATCTGATTCAGCGCTCCGAGGCTTCCGGCGCCGGTGACGATGTCCTCGGGAGGCACTCCCAGAAAAGCCGCGAGTTCGGTGCGCAGTGTTGTAGTCATGGGATCCGGGTAGCGGTTGACTGCCGTCTGACTGCCAATCGCCTGCAGTACTGCCGGGAGCGGTGGAAGCGGATTCTCGTTTGAAGAAAGCTTGAAGCTTTGTAGGCCCTCGATCACTACCGGGGGTTTCCCGGCGGCGTAACGGGGTAGGCGGCCAAGTACGCTGCGCGGGTGGATGCGGGTGACCTCTTCCGCAGCAGCATCGGTGTGGTGTTCGGGTGCACTCATGTGCACAAGCGTACTGGGCAGGGGATGCACGTCGGGCGTCGGCGGAACACCGGAACTTCTGCCGGATCGATGAACCGCAACCGGAGATGTGACAGCATTGGTGCATGCTCAGGTTCATAGTGAGGGTACTCATCAATGCTCTTGCCCTCTGGGTGGCAGCATGGCTGCTGCCCGGCATCGAGGTGGGGTCGGAAGCCGCTGCTGAAGTGTCCACCAATGAAACCGTCGCAAGCGTGCTCTCGTACCTCTTCGTTGGTCTGGTATTCGGGATTGTCAACGCGCTGGTCAGGCCCGTCGTGTCCCTGCTCTCACTGCCCCTGACTATCCTTACCCTCGGGCTCTTCACGATCATCATCAATGCAGGCATGCTGATGCTGACCTCCTGGCTGACCTCCTTCACGCCTATCGGCTTCGTGGTTGACGACTTCTTCTGGACGGCGATCCTGGGAGCGATCATCATCAGCCTTGTCTCACTTGTTGCGGGTTCGATCACCGGAACCAGGCGTTAGCACCGGGCCCAGCTTCCGTTCGCTGCGTGGTGCGTTGGGCGGCGCCGGCTGCGGGCCCAGCAACGAAGGACGGGTGATCTGGAAAACGTGACGCTTGGCCGAGGCTCCCGTAACAGCCGCGCCGAGCGCCGCAGTAACCGGTGCAATTGAAGGGTGCGTGCTCAGGTCCACGGCTTGTGCGCCTTCTCGGTAACTGTCGATCTTGTGCGCCGGGCCTAAACCAAATTCTTCTCCTTCCGCCAGTTTGGCGTGGTGGTCGAGGACCACGGAAACCTGGTTGGGCTGGTCTTCACGCGGAAGGAGGTCTACATGGGGCACGATGTCCCAGGTATGGGCAAGATGGAGGAATGTGGTCTCATCGGGGGTTTCCTCCAGTTCCACCGGCGATCCCGCCGTCACAACGTGAGCGATGGAGTACTTCTCAGACACAGGGCCGCTGTTGGCGAGGTTCATCGCATGCATGCCGCCCTGGCTGTAGCCAACGAGAACCACTGAGGCGCCCTCTTCGGCATCTACGCCTTCCAAAGCGCGAGCCACAGCATCGCCGACGTACGCACTGTTCATTCCTCGCGCCTCTGCCACGCCATGGAAACTGAAAGGTTCTTCCCAACTACTCCCTTCCGAGCCTGGAATCACCACAACATAGGTAGATTCTGATTCGCCCGCCACTTCAAGGATCTCGAAGGCGCTTCCTGGCTCTGCGCTGGCGTGGGAGACCTGCGCCAACAAGTTGTCGACGGTTCCATCCAGGCGTGCGGTCTCCGATCGTGTGTGCTCGACGGTCAACGGAGCAGCCACCAGTGGGAGCGAACCAAAAGGATCTCCAGCAGTTCGCGTGTCACCGATGAGCCCACGAACCACGACATCAGCCGCCTCATACGCAAAGCGGCTCAACCGGATCTTGTCCGCGGTGCTCCGGAGCTCAGAACTGCTGTCAAGGAGCCTTCGGCGCGCCAGGTTGATCGCTTCTGCGGCCGCTGCGCCAGTTGAGAACGACGCGGCGGTAGCAACTGCGTTGCCTGCTGCCATCAACTGGAGCGTCGACAATCGGGCGTCCACAGCGGCAACGGTCTCGGCCACACTGCTTAGTTCTTGCCCAGCGTCTGCAACAATCTGCGCTCCCCTGTCCAGCTCATCCCATTGGAAGCGGATGCCTCCGACGCCGCCAATAACCCTTGCGACGCCGTCGACGTCCGGTGACGTGTGCACGGGTGTCAGGTCATGCTCGGTGCTCATATTTGCGAGCCGTTTGTTGTTTCGCCCATACGCAGTGCAACCCCATACCCCTCCATTGATACAGCGGCCTCACGCAAGAGAACTGATGCGCTGCGAAGGCCGGTTTCCCTCTCGATCAGATATGCGCGGAAATTGCGTCCTGCCGGAGATTCCCAGCCGATACTCCGAGCGACACCGAGCCGCTCGCGCACGGCGTCGACAACATCGGCCTGTAGACGCAGTTGTCTGGCGAAGTCGCGTGCTGCCTCGCTAGGCTCCTGCTCGCAAATTGAGCCCGACGACATACTGAGATACATGCTCCGCACTCTCCTCACCTCGCTGTTGTATCTGCCCATGACGCTAGGCGCCGACGAAGGTCCGGAGCTCGGCAGGCGGGGCGTATGTTGATATCCCGCAGGAATCCTGTGCCTGTGGAGGAGTTGTCACGCATGGGAGGTATACCGCCGGTCATGGAATGATTGGTCACATGCCGCACACTCCTTCCTCCCGGGTCAACCTTGCGTCCGTATCGATTCACCAGGGTGACAGCCAGGTGCCGATCGCCCTTGGGCCCCTCGACGGGAGATACCGTCCAGCAGTTGCTCCGCTGGTCGATTACCTGTCTGAAGCTGCACTCAACCGGGATCGCGTTCACGTTGAAGTGGAGTGGCTCATCCACCTCACCGGCAAGAGTGTCCTGCCTGGAACGGCTCCGCTCACAGACGTGCAGGAAGCAGCGCTCCGGGAGATTGTCAGCACGTTCGACGGCAGCGCCGTCAGCGAGCTTGGCGAAATTGAGCGGGTCACCGTGCATGACGTCAAGGCCGTTGAATACTTCATTGGAAGCCGGCTTGAAGGCATCGGCATCAGCCGTCTGAAACCCCTCGTCCACTTCGGCTGCACCTCAGAGGACATCAACAACCTGTCCTACGCTCTCGGAGTGAAGGGCGCAGTGGAGAATGTCTGGCTTCCTGCGGCGGAGGCGCTCGTGAACCAGGTCAAGGCAATGGCCAAAGAATCCCGGGCCGTCCCCATGTTGTCGCGGACCCATGGACAGCCCGCCACGCCCACCACGCTGGGCAAGGAGCTCGCCGTCGTTGCGCACCGCCTGTCCCGGCAGCTCGAACGCGTCCGCCGTACGGAGTACCTGGGGAAGATCAACGGGGCAACCGGCACCTTTGCCGCCCACGTCGCCTCCGTGCCGGGCGCCGAATGGCAGAGCATCGCCAGGGAATTTGTGGAAGGGCTGGGCCTGACGTGGAACCCGCTGACCACGCAGATTGAATCCCACGACTGGCAGGCCGAACTGTACGCCGACGTTGCCCGCTTCAACCGCATCCTGCATAACTTCTGCACGGACGTATGGAGCTACATCTCGATCGGTTACTTCGCGCAGGTGCCGGTAGCGGGAGCAACCGGTTCCTCGACCATGCCGCACAAGGTCAATCCCATCCGATTCGAGAACGCAGAGGCCAACCTTGAGATCTCCTGCTCGCTCCTGGATGTCCTGGCCTCCACCCTGGTGACCTCACGGTGGCAGCGCGATCTGACCGACTCCTCCTCCCAGCGCAACATCGGTGTGGCTTTCGGGCATTCACTGCTGGCCATCTCCAACGTCTCCAAGGGGCTCGATCGCCTGGATGTCGCGGAGTCCGTGCTGGCTGCTGACCTGGACACCAACTGGGAGGTCCTTGGGGAAGCCGTCCAGATGGTGATGCGTGCCGAGGCGATCGCTGGAACTCCGGGCATGGAAGACCCCTACGAGCGGCTGAAGGACCTCACCCGTGGACACCGCGTTGACGCAGCTCGAATGCGTGAATTCGTTCTCGAACTGGGGCTCTCAGCGGAGGCCGAGGAACGGCTGCTCGCTCTCACTCCAGCAACCTACACGGGCATTGCGGAACATCTTGTGGACCACCTCCGCTAACCGGTCGTGCTGCCAAGCGCCGTCGTCGTTTTTTCATGGCTGTCCCAGCGCCGCAGGGTGGGGAGAATGAGCTGGCCGTGATCGCCGGGCAGCAAGTCCAATGCCTCAGCCACCTGCCCCGGCGTCATGCCGCGGGCGAGCGTGATGTGCGGTACCCAGCGGTCAGGGACGCAGTTCCCGGTGACACCCGGCACGCCGTCGAGAGCTTGGTGCACGGTTTGATGAAAGTCAAGAAGTGCTCTACTGACGACGCCGAGGCGCGCCAGCACCTGGCCCCGGCCGGTCCTGAACAGCACCAGACCCGCCGTGTGGATGGGAAGCGGCAGCGCCTCGGCGAGCGCCGCAAGAGTGCTGTCATACTCAGCCGGAATCCGTGGCGCAGCCAGCAGGGTGATATGAGCGCGGTTCGAAGCCGCGGTATGCCGTGCCTGGGAAGGTAAGCCGGCCCGCTTGAGGATGTCCCAATCTGAGCGCAGAAGCTCCTCCCCGGTTGCTTCGAGGAGGAGTTCCACACTGTCCATCGTCAGTGCGGATTCTGCCGGTAGTCTCCGATGCCGAAGGAGCCGTCTTCCTCGACCGTGCCTGATCTTGGATCGTATTGCGGCCGCTGGTACGCCATCTCGCCGCCGCTGCGGCCGCCGAATGGACGCCCGTGGTCGGCATATTCCTCGCGGAAGTATGCGAGGCACCAGTCACCGAGCTGGACACGTGCGCCGGTCCTCAGGATGGACGGTCCGTCCGACCGCACACTTCCCCGAACGGGTCCATGCGGTATGAGCACGTACTCGTCGTCGACGTTGTGCTCTACTGTGGCATGCACGGGAAGCAGGCCGTCGAGCACCAGGTCGGCGTCCGGCGAGCTTCCTATCACCAGCTTCTCCCCAACCAGATTCACTTCACGAGGGACCTGCCCGTTCCAGGTCTCGGAATCCTGCACGAAGATGAGGCGCGGACGCCCGCTGCCCCTCGTGTGGTGGGTGGTGGTCACCTGGCGACGGATGCGGCGGTTCACCGTGGGAACGAGGGGAAACGGGGTCGACGGCGGCAGTAGCGGCACGCTGGATTTGCGGCTGCCGCCCCGGATCAGAGGAGCCAGTGCCGTGATTGAGCCCGCACGGATGTGCGCTGACCGCGTCATCAGGCGCTGGGCCATGGACGTTTCCACCTTGCCGATGCTTACCAGGGTTCCGGCAGGACCGGCGATGGTCACGGTGAGGCCCTTGGTGGCCAGGTTCGCTGCGAGCTCGCGGACACTCTCCAGAGAGGGCATACCCCCGAAGCCTGCTACCGCTGGATCCTCGCAGTAGATGGTCACCTCGGACCCGGCCGCGCTGACGGTGCCGCTTGTGGCGCGGGTGGATCCGCCGTCGTCGTTCTCCGAGAATGAGAAGGCGAGATCGATGTCGAGGCGTACCCGCTGTGACACGGGTCAGCTCCGGTGGGTGTCGGAGCCCGCGGCGTCGTTGTCGCTGGTGGTGACCCGTACGGTTCCGTTCAGCTTCCAGGTTGCGCGGGGTGCGTCCGGGCCGATGTCCCGCGGCACTTCGACGGTCATGTCGATGAAGCTGTAATTGACGGCAGCGCCCTTACCGGTGAGGTAGGACCACATTTCCTCGGCGAGGTCTGCCCAGTCCCGGATGCTGCGGTTGTTATCAACAGAGGTGTTTTCAGACATGGCGAATTTTCCTTGCGTACTTTCGGTTCTGTCCGGCGCCCTCTACCCGCCTGACCTGACAAGTCCGAGCCTAACCCGCGCCGGCCCACAAGTGAACCCTTCATCCACAGACTGGCAGAAGCTGTCAGTGCGGACTGCCAGAATGGGGCCATGGCATTCGACCGGTACCCCGTCCGGCGCGTGGAGGAGGCCCGGGACAAGACCTTGGCACGCACTGTATGGCCAGCCACGCTGGCGCCGGTTGCGCAGGTTCTGCAGGAAGGGCTGGACCTCGAGCGGGGACCATGCACGGATTCTTCACCTACCTGGAGAAAAACCCCAGTAGCCGTGGGGATGCAGCGTTCCACGACATGTCCCATGGGGAATCCTTCCTGGAACTGGTCGTCGACCGTTTCCGCGGAGCCGGTCTATGGGTGCTGGATGAGCCGGAATCAGCGCTGTCCTTCTCCGGATGCCTGGCGCTGGTGGGGGTGCTCAAGCAGCTGCTCGCGGACGGCAAGTCCCAAGTGCTCCTGTCGACCCACTCCCCGCTTCTCGCCGCCCTGCCGGGGGCGCAGATTCTCGAGGTGGGCGAATGGGGGCTGCGGGAGCGGGAGTGGGAGGACCTGGCGCTCGTGGACAACTGGCGTGAATTCCTGAAGGCGCCTGACCGGTACCTGCGCCATGTCTAGCGCTGGGCACCCGTCCACACATAGAACTTCTCCGGCCTGCCCGCCGCACCGTACTTCGGCACAATGCGCGCGCTGCCCTTCGTCACGAGGTACTCAAGGTACCTCCGCGCGCTCACCCTTGCGAGACCGAGCTGGGCGGCAACCTCGGACGCAGAGAAGCCGACGCCGGAGGTCCGGAGCGCACCGACCACGGATTCAAGGGTGGGCTGGGACAACCCTTTCGGCAAGGATTCTGTCAGCATCGGAGGCGGCGTCGGCGGAGTCCTCGCCGGCGTCGCGGAGAGCAACCTGTCGATGCGGTCCTGATCCAGGGGACCGGCTGAAACGGAGCTGTGCTCCGCGATGCTCGCGCGGTGCTGAACGTAGTCGTCCAGCCGCTGCATCAGGACCTTCGAGTTGAATGGCTTGACGAGGTAATGAAGTACCCCGCCAGCCATTGCCGCACGCACCGTTTCCAGTTCCCGGGCCGCTGTGATGGCAATGATGTCCACCGGGTCACCGGGGATGGTGCGGGCGGCCCGCAGCACGTCGATTCCGGACATGTCCGGCAAATGAATATCGAGCAGCATCAGCTCCGGCTTCATTTCACGCACCTTCTCAAGCGCCTCGCCGCCGGAATTTGCCACGCCAACGACGTCGAAGCCTCCGTGCGCAAGCAGGAACCCTGAGTGCACACCGGCAATCTCCTGATCGTCGTCGACGACCAGCGTTCGAATCAGGCTCACGGAGCGAGCACCCCGGCGGCGTGAGGTTCCACTGAGCTCGGAATTTTCTGCTCCAGCGGAACAGGCGCCGGGCCGAGCGTCACCGCAATGTGAGCGCCGCCCAGCACCGACTCCATGAGCGTCACGCTGCCCGCGCGGCGCTCTGCAACGCGTTGCACGAGCGCCAGCCCGAAGCCGCGGGAACCTGCGCCTGCGGCGTCCTTGGTTGAGAACCCCGTTGCAAACACCTGCGAGCGCAGGTGTTCGGGGATCCCGGGGCCGTCGTCGGACACCGCTATGGAACAGCCGCCGGCGTCAGAGGTGAGCCGGACGTGGATTGTCCCGTTGGAACCGACGGCGTCGACGGCGTTATCGATGAGGTTCCCCAACACCGTTACCGGATCCGTGGTGCCGTCCGCCTCGAAGGCCGAAGCCTCGTCCACGATCAAACTGATGCCCTTTTCGGCGCAGATGGTGGTCTTGGCCATGAGGAGACTTGCGGTGTCCGGATCGCTGACACCGGGCGAGAAGTCTCCGGACACCACCGACCCGCCATGGCCTGAGCGGGAAATGAAATCCACCGCCTTGTCTGTGCGGCCAAGCTCGAGCAAACCCGAGATGACG
Source organism: Arthrobacter sp. KKT183 (assembly GCF_055657625.1). Taxonomy (NCBI): domain Bacteria; kingdom Bacillati; phylum Actinomycetota; class Actinomycetes; order Micrococcales; family Micrococcaceae; genus Arthrobacter; species Arthrobacter sp. KKT183. The sequence goes on from NZ_CM145770.1 coordinate 3,573,700, forward strand.
TGCATCTTATTTGCGAACTCATGCGCCTGGCTGCGGAGGGCCTGCGTGACATCACGCGCACCATCCAGGTCCAGCAGCAGCTGGTGGAGTTCCGTGCGGTCGCGCAACACCAGCACGCTTCCCACGCGGCAACCGTCAACGACGGCGTCGCTTGAGCGGGCGAGGAGCACCCTTTCACCCACCAGAACGGTCTCATCGGCGTCCCCTGCCGAACCGAACATGCCGGCCAGGGCGGGTTCCAGGACGGCGTTTGCCGGCTGCCCCTTCACCTCATCTCCCAGCTCGAGCAACCGCTTGGCCTCGTCATTGAGCACGGCAAGCCGTCCGCGTTCATCAACCGCGACCACCCCTTCACCGATGCCGTGCAGCATGGCGTCACGGGTCTCGAGCAGCGCTGCGATTTCTTCCGGTTCGAGCCTGTAGATGCGACGCCAGACCAGCCGTGAGATCCAGATCGATCCAGCGGTTCCGGCAAGGGCAGCCACGATGAGCCAGGCGAGGAGCACAGGCAGGTCTTCCTGCAGATCCGCCGCGAGAGTCGACTCCAGGGTGCCCACGGAGGCCGTCCCGATCACGGTGCCGTCCTCCCCCCGAATGGGAACCTTCACGCGCCAGGACTCGCCGAGTGTTCCGGTCTGCGTGCCCACGAAAGTTTCACCGGACAGCGGGACGGATGGATCAGTGGACACCATCTGACCGATCATGTCCGGGTTCGGGTGTGAATACCGGATTCCGACGTCGTCAGTCACCACCACATACGTGACTCCAGTGGCCTGAGTGGTGAGTTCAGCAATCGGCTGGATGACCGCGCTGGGATCCTCGTCGTCGAACGCGTCCACGACGGACGGCAACTGGGCGATTGATTGCGCCACTCCGACCATGCGGCCCTGGTAGGCATCGCGAATCTGCTGTTCCTGCAGCCGGACGGCGACGGTGCCGGCAACCAGCACAATGATCAGCACAATCAGCAGCTGCAGGAAGAACAGCTGTGATCTAAGCGACATTGACCGGATCATCCTTCCATTCTCGCATGATCGGGTGTATGGAACCGGCGGAAAGCCAACGGTGGATCCGGAATTTTCCCATGACCATAAAGACCACTACGCACGTTGTGACCGTATGGTTCCCGCGCGGCTCTTCCCTTCCTACGCTGGACCGGAACGTGTGGTGAGGCGCATCACATGTCGGTATTGAACGTAGGAAGGTTCCACCCAATGAAGCACGAGAGCACAATGAAGCGCTTGTCGGCTGTAGGCGCCATCGGCGTCGCATCTGTCCTTGCCCTGTCCGCCTGCGGCAGCACGTCCGGCGGCACGGAAGCCGAGTCCGGAATCGACCGGCTCAACATCATCGTCCCCGCCGATCCGGGTGGCGGTTGGGATCAGACCGGCCGTGCCATGCAGAAGGATCTGCAGGATAACGACCTGGTGGGCAACGCTTCGGTAGTGAACGTCGGCGGCGCGGGCGGCACAAACGGGCTTGCGCAGCTGGCCACCGAGCAGGACCCCAACACACTCATGGTGATGGGCTACGTCATGGTCGGCGCCGTCGAAACCAATGCAGCCCAAACGCGTATCGAAGACACCACGCCCATTGCGCGGCTGACAGAAGAACCGCTGATCGTCGTCGTGCCGGCAGATTCACCGTTCCAGAGCATCGACGATCTCCTCTCCGCAGTCGAGAAGGACGGTCAGGGCGTTTCCATCACCGGCGGATCAGCCGGCGGCGCTGACCACATCCTCGCAGGCCAGATGCTGAAAGAGGCCGGAATCGCCCCCGATAGCCTCAACTACATTCCCTACTCCGGTGGCGGTGAGTCGCTCGCTGCGCTGCTCGGTAACAAGGTGTCTGCCGGCATCTCAGGCGTCGGCGAGTACGCCGAACAGGTGAAGGCCGGCAAGCTGCGTGCACTCGCAGTGTCAGGTGCAGAGCCCGCAGCTCTGTTGCCGGACGTTCCCACCCTGACGGATGAGGGCGTGGACCTGGTGCTGACCAACTGGCGCGGCGTTGTGGCCCCGGGAACCATCGACGAGGCCAAGGCAGCCGAGCTGACCGAACTGGTCACCGAAATGTCCGAAACCGAAGCCTGGCAGACCACGCTTGAAACCAACGCCTGGGACGACGCCTTCCTTGCCGGCGAGGAGTTCGACGCCTTCCTGACCGAAGACATCGCCGCCGTAAAGACCACGCTGACCGAGATCGGTCTGCTGTAACGGCGATGAGCTCTTCAATCAACGAGGCGCCGGGCGGGAGCGGCACGAAAGCCGCGACCGCCCGGCCACTCGGCGAACTGATCTTCGCGGGAATGATCGTCGGCGTCGGCGTCGTCGGTTTCGTTGCCGGCGCGCAGATTCCCATCCCGCCGTCCGCGGGCGTTGTTGGCCCCCGTGTCTTCCCGTTCATCGTCTCCGGCATCATGGTGGCCATCGGCATCGGGCTGGTCATCCAGCTCCTTCGCGGACACACCGGTGCTGCCGAGGAAGGCGAGGACATTGACCCCAACGTAAAGACCGACTGGCTCACCGTCGGCAAGCTCGTCGGGTTCCTCGCCATTCACATCGCACTCATTGTTCCGCTCGGCTGGCCGGTAGCGGCCGCCGTCCTCTTTTTCGGTGCCGCCTGGTCCCTCGGTGCCAAGCCGTGGTGGCGCAACGCAATCATCGCCGTCGTTCTCGCGCTGATCCTCCAGTTCGTGTTCGCGGGACTTCTCGGGGTCTCGCTGCCGGCCGGTTTCCTCCTGGAAGGAGTTGAAATCTTCAATGGATAATTTCATGGCATTGCTTGAGGGTTTCAGCGTTGCGATGCAGCCGATGTACCTGCTGTATGCGCTCGGTGGCGTGCTGGTGGGTACCGCTGTAGGCGTCCTGCCGGGCATCGGCCCGGCCATGACCGTGGCACTGCTCATGCCCATCACGTACAGCCTCGATCCGACGGCTGCGATCATCGTGTTCGCCGGCATTTACTACGGCGGCATGTACGGCGGCTCCACAACCTCGATCCTCCTGAACACGCCCGGCGAATCAGCCTCCATTGTGACCGCACTTGAGGGCAACAAGATGGCCAAGGCGGGCAGGGGCGCCGCGGCACTGGCGACGGCGGCGATCGGCTCGTTCATTGCCGGCACGGTCGCCACCGTGCTACTGAGCTTCGTTGCACCCTATGTCGCTGAATTCGCAGTGCAGATCGGGCCCACCGAGTACGTGGCGCTCATGATCGTTGCGTTCCTGACCGTCGGGGCACTGCTCGGTGCCTCCGTGCTGCGGGGGCTTGCGTCGCTGGCGCTGGGCCTGTTCATTGCCCTGATCGGCGTCGACGCGCTGACCGCCCAGCAGCGGTACACGTTCGGCAACCCGTTCCTGGCGGACGGTATCGACGTCGTTCTGGTGGCAGTGGCGCTCTTCGCGGTGGGTGAGGCGCTCTATGTCGCCTCCCGCCTCCGCCACGGTCCCGTCAAGGTGATTCCCGTGGCCGGGCGCTGGACCAACTGGATGCGCAAGGAGGACTGGAAGCGGTCCTGGAAACCCTGGCTTCGCGGAACGTTCATCGGCTTCCCGGTGGGAACCATTCCCGCCGGCGGTGCGGACGTCGCAACCTTCCTGTCCTACGCCTCCGAGCGGAAGCTCGCGAAGGGCGAGCGGAAGAAGCAGTTCGGCAAGGGCGCCATCGAGGGCGTCGCCGGTCCCGAGTCTGCCAACAACGCGGCCGCGGCCGGTGTCCTGGTTCCGCTGCTGACGCTTGGCATTCCGACGACGGCCACTGCAGCCATGATGCTCGTCGCGTTCCAGCGCTACAACATCCAGCCCGGACCCCTCCTGTTCGAGGTTGAGGGTGCACTGGTGTGGGCGCTGATTGCGAGCCTCTACGTGGGCAACTTGATGCTGCTGGTCCTGAACCTGCCGCTCGTGGGTATCTGGGTCAAGATCCTGCAGATCCCCCGGCCCTACCTCTACTCCGGAATCATGGTCTTCGCTGCGATGGGCGCCTTCTCAGTGAACTTCACCCCGGTGGACGTGTTTGTCCTGCTGGTTATCGGCGTACTCGGATTCTTCATGCGCCGTTACGGCTATCCGATCGCTCCGATGGTGGTGGGACTCATCCTCGGTCCGATCTTCGAGGATCAGCTCCGGCGTTCGCTTGCCATCTCGCAGGGTGATCCAACCGCACTGGTCAGCACACCGATCGCCGCGACCATCTACGCGGTGCTCATTGTCATCTTTGCCCTCTCCTTCTGGTTGAAGAAACGTCAGAAGGCCATGGAGTCCGAGGTGGCCGATGAAACCCCTGTTGCCACCGTCGAGCTGAAAGAAGGCGGAAAATGAGTGCCGTTGTGCTGGGCTACGTGCCGAATGCGCTGGGAGATGCCGCCGCGAAAGTTGCGGTGGACGAGGCCCGCCAGCGCGGCGCGACCCTCGTGGTGGTCAACACCACCCGCGCGGACCGCCTGGTGGACCCGACCTATGCCGACGACGACGACATGTCCCGCCTGCAGGACACGCTGCGCACCTCCGGAGTGGACTTCACCGTCCACCACGGAACGTCGAAGGACACGGCCGCGGAGGACGTGTTGGAGGCTGCTGTTCGCTATGCCGCCGAACTCATCGTCATCGGACTGCGTCACCGAACACCGGTGGGCAAGCTCATCATGGGTTCCACCGCGCAGTCGATCCTGTTGGGCGCCGCGTGCAACGTGCTCGCAGTGAAGGCCTGACTGCTGACAGGTGAATGGCCCCGGCGGAGATATCCGCCGGGGCCATTGCTTTTTCCGGCCTCAGACGCTGGCCCGCTCTGCCAGGATTTCGTCGATCTGGCCCATTGCCTCTTTGAGCCCCTCCTCCATGCCCATCTCGATCATCTGCTGCAATTGCTCGGCGCTCTCGAAGCTGGATGCCACCGTCATCCGTGTGCGGCCCGCTTCAACCTCCTCCAGGATGACGACGGCGTGGGTCTCCCCCATTTCGCCCGTGGGCGCACCGGACTCATCGGCGAAGCCGTCGTTGAACTCCAGCCGCCGGGGCGAGTCAATCGCGGTGAACTTCCACCAGCCGCGGCTCTTCTCCCCATCCGGGCCCGTCATGAAATAGCTTGACGAGCCGCCCTCGCGGAACTCGTGCTTGTCGAACGTGGCCGGCCACGTCGGCGGGCCCCACCAACGCTCGAGCTGGCGTGGATCCTCCCAGATCTGCCAGACGCGTTCGACGGCGGCGTCAAACTCCGCAACGATCGTGAGGCTGAGCGCCTCGAGGTCCTTTTCGGTACTGATGACAGCCATGATGACTACCTTTCCTGATATCGACTACTCATCCTCTGCGAGGATCTCGGTGATCCGGTCGACGCGCTGCCGCCAGATCAACTCGAACTCGTCAAGCAGCTGCCGCGCCTTCCGAACTGTTTCCCGGTTGGCACGCACCATCTGCTCCCTTCCGCGTTTCTCCTTGGTGACCAGCGACGCCTGTTCCAGCACCGCTACGTGCTTCTGCACCGCCGCGAAACTCATGGCGTAGTGCGCAGCCAGGGCTGAAACTGAGTACTCCTCGCTGATTGCTCGGAGCACAATGCTGCGTCTCGTGCTGTCCGCGAGTGCGTGGAATAACCGGTCCACTTCAGGTTCCGAAAGCTGATCTACAACCATTTGGTTGTAGATTATTCCTCTACCGTTGCTGGGTCAAGGGGTTTTGCGGCTGTTTTTAGAGGACCGTGTAACGCGTCTGCACAGCCCCGTCCTTGAGTGCTCTCACGTCGTCCAACTGCAGCCGCACATCGGCCGAGAGTGCGCCGAACAGTGGTTTCCCTTCGCCAATGAGAACAGGAACCCGCGTGAGGGTGAGAGTTCGGATCAAACCAGCGGCAAGGAAGGTGCGCACAATTCTGCCGCCGTCCACATAGACGTTGCGGGCGCCGTCGTCATCCAGCAGCGCAGTGGCCTCGCCGAGTGAGCGCACAATCCGGATACGGGGGTCATCCGTTTCGAGCGTGGTACTCAACACGAGCACCGGTGTATCGCCGTAGAACCACTCCCCCATCCCCTGCACCACGTCATAGGTGCTTCTGCCCATCACCAGGTGGTCGACCGAAGCCATGAATCCAGTGAAACCTGATACGTCCGGATTGTTGGCCTCCCCGGCTGATGCGTCGCCTGTCAACCAATCGAGGCTGTCGTCTGCCCTGGCGATCATCCCGTCGACGCTCATGCCAATGAACACATGCCCGGACCACTGCCGCTGAGTCATGGAAGCATCGTAGACCCGGCACGTGTTTCCAGGGCAGCGGTGGCCTCGAATTCAAGCGCCCTCAGCACAGCGGCTATGCCCCTCGCTGGATCTGTGCACCCTCCCGGACGATCAGGTCCACGATTGCGAGGACGTCCTTGAGGTCATCCCCGCTCTGCTGTTCGGAAGCCGCGCCGGCGAAGAACGCGGCGTCGTAATACAGTCCGTCTCCTAACAGCTTCACGGCGCGGGCAACGGCGCGGCTCCCGAGCTCGGATTCGAGGGCACCCAGCCACTGCTCCTGAATGAGCGCGAAGGTTTCCTGTGCTTTCGGGTGGCCCTGCTGAGCGAGGCGCGCCATGGCTACGAGCGCCCGGTCCAGGGGGCTGTTCTCATACATGGAGGTACGGACGTAATAGCGCGCCGGACCTTCCGGATCCGCCGCCATTGCCTCCCGGTCCCGGGCAACGAGACTCTCGAGGCGATCAGCAAGCCCGTCAACGAGGGCCTCCTTGGATGGGAAGTGATAGAGCAGCCCACCCTTGGACACGTCCGCTGCCGCGGCCACCGATTCCATGGTGGCACTGCGCTCCCCATCGCTGATGAGGATGCTTTCGTAGCTGTCAAGAATCCGTTCGCGGGCACTGGCCATGACCTTCATCATACTGACGCCGATTCGCTTTACTGTACCGGCTGGACGGTATAGCTTAAACCCATGACCCAGTTCTACACTTCTGTCCCGGCTGCCACCCGCTCGCTCGCTGTCCCTCCGCGTGCCGGTCGCCGTGAGTGGTGGGCGCTGGCGGCTCTGATGCTGCCGGTGCTGCTGGTGGCAGTGGACAATACGGTCCTGAGTTTCGCCATGCCGGAAATCTCGCTTGCGTTCAACACCAGCGGTACAACCCTGCTGTGGATCATCGACAGTTACCCGCTGGTCCTCGCCGGCTTACTGGTTGCAATGGGCAGTTTCGGCGACCGATTCGGACGGCGCCGGCTTTTGATGATCGGCGCCACCGGGTTTGCTGTCTTTTCCGTGGTTGCCGCCTTCGCACCCACGGCCGAGTTTCTGGTGGCAGCCCGCGTTGGTCTCGGTGTGTTCGGCGCCATGCTGATGCCGTCAACGCTCTCCCTCATCCGAAACATCTTCCTCGACCGGAACCAGCGCCGCCTCGCTGTCGCGGTCTGGGCAGCCGGTTTTTCGGCGGGTGCTGCCCTCGGTCCGCTGGTGGGCGGCGCACTCCTGGAGCATTTCTGGTGGGGCTCGGTGTTCCTGTTGGCTGTTCCCGTACTCCTGGTCCTTCTCGTTGTTACGCCCCTGCTGGTTCCGGAGTCAGCGGATCCCAACCCGGGCCGCGTCGACTACCTGAGCATCATGCTCTCCGTCAGCACCATGCTGCCCATCGTCTTCGCCATCAAGACCTTCGCGAAAGGCGGGTCCGCAGCGGTGGTTGCTGCCGCCGTCGTCGTTGGTCTTGCCGCGGGTACCGCGTTTGTCCGCCGCCAGTTGAGGCGGCAGAATCCCATGCTCGACGTGCGCCTCTTCACCGTGCGGCCATTCACCGGTGCGGTGCTGGTGAACCTGCTGGCAATCTTCTCGCTGGTCGGGTTTCTCTACTTCGTGTCTCAGCATCTGCAGCTGGTGCTCGGGCTCAGTCCGCTGGAGGCCGGCGCGGTCCTGGTGCCCGGCCTGGTCATGACGATTGTTGCGGGACTCGCCGTCGTGCCGCTGGTCCGGAAAGTTGCACCACATGTGGTGGTCCCGGCTGCCCTGCTGCTTTCGGCGGGAGCATATGCGTTTGTCGCGCTGCTGAGCCAGGGCGGATCGATCGGCGCCTTGCTTGCGGCCTTCGTGCTGCTCGGCGCGGGCGTGGGCGCATCCGAGACGGTGTCGAACGACCTGATCCTGTCCAGCGTGCCGGCAGCGAAAGCGGGCGCAGCGTCAGCCATCTCGGAGACTGCCTACGAGGTCGGCTCCGTCTTCGGCACCGCGCTCCTCGGCAGCATCCTGCTCGCTTCCTACCAGGAGCACCTGAGGCTTCCTGCCGGGCTGAGTCCTGAACAGGGGACGACGGCGACAGAAACGCTGGGCGGCGCCATCAACGTCGCGTCGGAACTGCCTTCGGAGAGCGGGGCGCTCCTGTTGGAGTCGGCGTTCCACGCGTTCGACAGCGGCGTTGTTCTTACGTCAGGAATCGGCGCGGTTCTCATGCTCGCCGCTTCCGGCCTGGCCTTCTGGAGCCTGCGCAAGCCGTCCGCCGCCTGAGCCTCATTAAGCAGGGCACGCCCCCTATCCCGAGGGATAAGGGGCGTGCCCTGCTCATTCAAGGTAAGGGTTATGCGGAGGGGTCCAGCGCTCCGCTGCAGGCCGCACCCGGCTCGCGGGTCTGCTCGCCCTGGATGTACTTGGTGAGGAAGGCAACGAGACGCTCATCGTCAGCCGAGTCAACGCCCAGCTGAAGGCCCCAGGCGCTCGCCATGATCGGTGATTCCTGGCCTTCGTAAGGGCTCAGGAGGACGTAGCTCCGCTCCCCCACGAGATCGGTGAGGGCATCGATCTCGGACTGCTCCAGATCCGGCTGGTAGGTGATCCATACAGCGCCATGCTCAAGGGAGTGGACGGTGTTCTCATTGGGGATCGGCTCCGTGTAGATACCGCAGTTGGTCCAGATGGCGTTGTGGTTCCCACCGACGGGAGGATCCTGCTCATACTCAACGGGTCCGGGGACGTGCTCGAAGGATGTCACCTCGATGGTTTCAAGACCCTCAATGGGCTGCTCGGCGAGCGCATCCAGGCGATCGTTCTCCCGCACCTGCTGCACAATTACGATGGTGACAGCGACGATGATGGCGACAATCACCAGTGCAATGCCGCCGAAGATCAGGCTGTTCCGCTTCCGTTCGCTGGCCCGCTGCTGTGACTGGAGCGCCTTCAACCGTGCCTGCCGGTCCACGTTCTCCTGAGCTCGTTTCTTATTCAACGCGCTGGTTTCCTTCTGTTTTTGTAAGGGTTCGGGTCTAAATGTACCGGGCGGGTGGCCTAGAGCTGCGCCAGGAGCTTTTCCATCTCCACGATCTCAATCTGCTGGCCCGCCGCCATCTTGCGGGCGAGCTCGCGGAGTTCCGGGTCCTCCGCCAAATCCACTCCCGCCTGGGCCATGTCCACACCGGCTATGTGGTGGTCAATCATGAGCTCGAGGTACAGCCGCTCAGCGTCCTCGCCGGTCGCCTCGGCGAGCGCCTGCATTTCTTCGGGCGTTGCCATGCCGGGCATCAGAGTGTCCGCGGCGGCGTCATCCCCGCCCTCGGCGCCTGTGCCGCCATCGGCATGTGCGGTGTGTCCGCTGCCTGCCATCCACGCCATCCGATCCGCGTCACTGCTTTGCGGCAGACCCCATTCCTCCAGCCAGGCGTACATCTGGCCGACCTGGTGCTGCTGGGTCATGGCGATGTCATACGCAATAGTGCGGATGACGACGTCGTCAGTCTGGTCACGCACGATGCGCGACATCTCCACGGCCTGGGAATGGTGGACCTGCATGTCACGCGCGAATCCAGCGTCCGCACTGTTGGTCCCCGGCGTCTCAGGATCTGCCGCCACCCTGCCCGCGGTGAAGGCGAGGGCAAATAGGGCGGCCACCGCGATGAGGCCGAGAAGGAGGAGGACGCGCTTCTGCCACGCCTCAAGGTTGAGGGTCATGAGGGGTTGCCTTTCGTGTCTTGTTATCTAACGTAGGGCACCGGGCGAATCGTTCCCAATCCATACCCCCTAGGGGTACTTGACGCATACCCCCGGCGGGTATATGTTGGAGTGACAACCGGGAGGAATCATGACGCAGACAACAACGGAACACGGTTACACCGCTGACAAGGAGGCCTACCTCCTCAGGCTTAAGCGCATTGAGGGGCAGGTCCGTGGAATTGCGCGGATGGTGGAGGAGGACAAGTACTGCATTGACGTCCTCACCCAGGTTTCCGCCGTGAACAAGGCACTGCATGCGGTCAGCATCGGGCTCCTTGAAGAGCACATTGCTCACTGCGTCGTCGGTGCCGCAAATGAGTCACAGGCGTCCGGAGACCCCCGGGCAGTTAACGAAAAAGTTCAGGAGGCAACAGCGGCCATCAGCCGGCTGTTGCGGTAATTCCTGCACATCACCGAAGGAGAACAATCATGAGCACCACAACAGTCAGCATCTCGGGAATGACCTGCGGCCACTGCGTTGACTCAGTCAGCGAGGAGATCTCCGCCATCGAGGGCGTCCAGAACGTCTCCGTTGAGCTGAACAAGGGTGGAATTTCCACCGCAACCGTCACCTCAGAGGGTGACATCGACTCAGAGCAGATCGGCGAAGCCGTGGCGGAAGCCGGCTACGTCGTCGTTTCCAACGACGCGTAGTAGAACTCCGGCGAAAAGCCGGCCTGGAAGGACCATCATGACCACCACACCGGACACTACAGAAACCGCGAGCGCAACCAGGGTAGTTGAGCTCGATATCCAGGGCATGACCTGCGCTTCATGCGTGGGTCGGGTGGAGCGCAAACTCGGCAAGCTCAGCGGCGTCGAGGCGAGCGTCAACTTGCCACTGGAATCCGCGATGGTGACGGTGCCTGCGCACATCTCGGATGAAGACATCGTCAACACGGTGAATGCCACCGGCTACACCGCGCAGCTGAAGAAGTCGCCGCACGGGCCCGGGCCATCGACGGAAGGCGAACCCGCGGCGGACGGGATGGACCATGATCACATGTCGCACGGAGGCACGGCGTCCCAGCTGCGTCCCCGCCTGATCACCGCTGCCATCCTGACCGTCCCGGTATTCCTCATCTCGATGATCCCGGCGCTCCAGTTCCCGCACTGGGGTTGGGTGGTGCTTGCCCTCAGCACGCCGGTAGTGACGTGGTCTGCGTGGTCCTTCCATAAGGCCGCGGCCATCAACGCGCGGCACTTCTCCTCCACAATGGACACGCTGGTGTCGATCGGCGTCACCGCCGCTTATCTGTTCTCACTGGGCCAGCTCCTCGCTGACCCGATGGTCACGGCGCATGTCGGTATGGATATGGGCGGGCACGCGCTCTATTTCGAGGTTGCCGCCGTCGTGGTCACCTTCCTCCTGCTCGGCAGGTATCTGGAAGCCAACGCCAAGCAGCGGGCCGGTGATGCACTGAAGTCCCTCCTCAATCTCGGGGCCAAGGACGCCACCGTGCTGCGCCAACAGGGCGGCGAGCGTGTGGAAGTGAAGGTGCCGGCGTCGTCGCTGGTGCATGGTGATGAGTTCGTTGTCCGGCCGGGTGAGAAGATCGCGACCGACGGCTTTGTGGTCGAGGGGCGCAGCGCCGTGGACACCTCCCTTATCACCGGAGAGTCAGTGCCCGTCGAGGTTGGCCCGGACAGCACCGTCACCGGCGCAACCATCAACACGTCCGGCCGGCTGATCATCCGGGCAACCCGCGTCGGCAGCGAGACCACCCTGGCGCAGATGGGCCGGCTGGTGAGCCAGGCGCAGAGCGGCAAGGCGCCGATCGCACGGCTCGCCGACCGCATCAGCGCAGTCTTTGTGCCCGTGGTCCTTGTGATCGCGGTGCTCACCTTCGCGGCGTGGCTCGTCTTCAGCGGTGATGTCGAAGCAGCGTTCACGGCCGCCGTCGCAGTGCTGGTCATTGCCTGCCCGTGCGCGTTGGGGCTCGCAACACCGACCGCGCTGCTCACCGGTACGGGCCGGGGCGCCCAGCTGGGCATCCTCATCCGGGGTCCCCAGGTCCTCGAGGACACCCGGACGGTCGACACCATCGTTCTGGACAAGACCGGCACCGTGACCAGCGGCCGGTTGTCCGTGACGGACGTCGTCGTGCTTGGTTCCCGCAGCCGGGAAGACGTGCTGTCGCTGGCTGCGGCTGTGGAGTCCGCCAGCGAACACCCCATTGCGCAGGCCATTGCGGCCGCCGCTCCGGGGCACCCGCCGGTGAGCGACTTCATCAGCTCCGCAGGCGGCGGTGTGCGTGGGACCGTTGACGGTTCTACGGTGCTGGCCGGGCGTGCCGGTTGGCTGGAGGAGAACGACGTCGACATCACCGAGGCGCACCGTTCGGCTCTTGCTGCGGAGCAAGAGGCCGGTTCCACCGCCATTTGGGTTGCCGTCAATGGTGAGGTTGCCGGGCTTATCAGTCTGCAGGACACCGTCAAGGAGTCCTCAGCAGCTGCCATTGAGCGGCTCAAGCAACTCGGGCTGCGGCCTATGCTCCTCACCGGTGACAACGCCGCCGTGGCACGGAAAATCGCCGTGGAAGTAGGCATTGCTCCCGAAGACGTCATGGCGGATGTGCTCCCCGAGGGCAAGGTAGAGGCCGTGAAGCGGCTTCAGGCGGAGGGGGCAACCGTTGCCATGGCAGGTGACGGCGTGAATGATGCCGCTGCCTTGGCGCAGGCTGACCTTGGCATCGCGATGGGCTCGGGCACAGACGTGGCGATTGAAGCCGCTGACCTCACCGTGATGGGCAACAGCCTGGAACAGGTGGCCCAGGCCATCGAGCTGTCCCGGAAGACGCTCGGCACCATCAAGTCCAACCTGTTCTGGGCGTTCTTCTACAACACGATCGGCATTCCGATTGCCGCGCTGGGCCTGCTGAACCCGATGGTCGCGGGCGCTGCCATGGCAGCTAGCTCGGTGCTGGTGGTCGCCAACTCACTGCGGTTGCGCCGGTTCGGGAAATAGCGCTTGGTGTGGGGCCAGCCGGACTTACTGTTCCGCTGGTCCCACTCCCTAGCTGCCCGGCGTTGTCGGTACAGGTTCTACGACGTTTGCCTGGTCGAGCGGGTCGCGGGAGCCAGACGCCTGCCGGAGTTCGTCGATGCGGACCAGGATCACGCCGCCGACAATCAGCGCACCGCCAAGCAGCTGGATGACTGAGGGCAGCTCGCCGAGAATGAGCCACGATGCCAGGACGGCGAACATCACTTCAGTAAGACCGACGAAGGATGCCACCTTGGACCCAAGGCCCCGAGCGGCGAAGATTCCGGTGACATAGGCGAGCACCGCCGCAATCAGAACCAGCATCAGGACGGGAACCAGCCAGGACGTCTGCCAGCCTGCGAGGGTCACGTCTCGGAACTCGAACGCAAAAGGCATCACGCCGATCAGCCCGAGCACGAGGATCGTGAAAGCGCCGACCAGCATACCGCCGCCGGCCATTATCAGTGGCGGCAGGTCGTCGTCGGCTTTTGCCGACATTACAAAGAACACCGCGAGGCAGACCGCGGCTCCGAGTCCATACAGAACCCCGATGGGGTCCAACCGCTGATCGCCGGTCAGGTCAAGGACAAGAAGCAGTCCGAGCATGGCGGTGATGGATCCGCAGATGGTGAGCCTACTCGGCGCCCTGCGGGAGCGGAGCCATAACCATCCGACAATGAGCACGGGCGCGAGGTACTCGAGCAGCAGTGAAACGCCGACTGACATCCGCTGAACAGCACTGAAGTAGAAGAACTGACAGAGCGCAATGGCGGTTGCGCCGTAGATGATCAGCGTCAGTGCGTTGCGCCGCAACGTGCCCCAGCGGCCTCGGAGCGCAACCACCACGGGGACAAGCAGCACCAGGGCTGCGCCACCGATACGGATTCCGACGGCGGCACCAGGGCTCCATCCGATCTCCAGCAGCGATTTGGCGAAGGGTCCTGACACGCCGAAGGAGGCGGCTGACAGCAGCGCAAACCACAGTCCGGTAGCTGTACCGCTTCTCATGGGTGTCCCTCATAACGTCATAACCAAAGTGTACTTACGGTAATGACGTTACGCAGAGAATTGGTTATGAGTCAACACCAGCTACGGTCATGACGCACCAGCTATGCTTTCTGCTTCGCGGCTGCCTTCGCCGCGCGTTTGGTCTCACGAACCTTCGCCAGTGACTCTGCGTCAGTGATGTTCGCAACGGACCGGAAGCAGCCGTTCTCGCCGTAGTGGCCTGCTGCCTCCCGCCACCCGGAGCCCGTGAAGTCATAGCGTTCGCCGAGCAACGCAAGGAAAATCTGCGCTTTCTGGACCCCAAAGCCCGGCAGGCCCTTCAGCCGCTTCAGCACCTCGGCGCCGTCAGGTTCACCACGCGTCCAGATGGCCGACGCGTCGCCACCCCATTCATCCACCACCGTCCGGCAGAGTGTCTGGATCCGGGCCGCCATGTTGCCGGGATAGCGGTGCACAGCGGGAGGGGTCCGGCAGAGCTCAACAAAAGCGTCGGCGTCGTACTCTGCGATGGTGGCGGCATCCAGCGCGCCCAGCCGTGCCTTGATCTTGGCCGGCCCCGCAAAGGCCGTTTCCATCGCTACCTGCTGGTCGAGGAGCATGCCCAGCAGCAGCGCGAGCGGATTGTTGGACAGCAGCTCATCAGCTTCGCTGTCGCCGGTGATGTGAACATGTGGCGCCATGGATCCAATGCTATCGACCGGACGGGCGTTTAGAGTCGGAAGCCACTTCGTCATCCTTGAAGATGCGGAGGAGGGCGCCGACGTCGTGGTGTGATTCCGCAGGATGCCTGAAGGGCTGGGAACCCTCCACGACGTAGTGTGTGCGGCGCCCTTCCTTCAGACGGTGGATGTACCCGGCTTCCTCGAGATCCTTGAGGATGTGCAGGGCGGCACGGCGGGTGATTCCCACCCGGAGCGCAAGGTCCTCCACCAGAATGTCCGGATGGGCTGCCACCGCGAGGAGCACGTGCCCGTGATTCGTGAGGATGGTCCACGACGGGCGGCTTTCACCGCCCGTCGCAGCCGGGGGGCCATCTCCGGGATGGGGGTCCGGTCCAGCCTCCGGCATAGTGCCTCCCCGTTGTCGTTTTAGGTGTCGTTGCGGGGGTCAGTTCCCGCCGCTACACCTTTTCTACCCCAGACCGGTTGCAGATCTTCGAACTCTTCCGGTGTGGCCGTGCGGAAGGGGGAAGTCAGCGGACCGGGAAGCGCCCGGCGTTCCTCCCCGCGGGTCGCCAGCAGGCTCGCGCCTATGGAGATGGCCAGAATGGTGATGATGACACCCAGGGAAATCGCCGTCGGGATGTAGAAGACGTCCACCTTGAGGAGCATCTTGATTCCCACCCACACCAGCACCAGGGAAAGCCCTACCTTCAGGTAGATGAAGCGGTGAATGAGGTCGGCAAGCAGAAAGTACATGGCACGCAGGCCCAGAATAGCGAACGCGTTAGCGGTGAAGACCAGGAACACCTCATCCGTCACCGCGAAGATCGCAGGGATGGAATCGACCGCAAACACAATGTCCGTCACCTCTACCATGACGAGGACCGCGAGCAGCGGAGTGGCAAGCAGTACGCCTTTTTTGCGGATGAGAAGACGCTGACCATAAAAGGCGTCGGTCATCGGGACATAGCGGCGGAACAGCTTCAGCGTGCGTGACTTCTCCGGATCAATGTGCTCGTTGCGCTGCTTGAGCATCTTGTAGCCGGTGAAGATCAGGAACGCGGCGAACAGGTAGAGAACCCACTCCGCACTGGCAATGATGGCCGAACCGGCAGCAATGAAAATGCCTCGGAGAACCAGGGCTCCCAGCACGCCGAGAAACAATACGCGGTGCTGGAACTCGCGGGGGACTCCGAAGAAGGCAAAGATGATGGCCCACACGAAGACGTTGTCGACGGCGAGAGATTTCTCAATCACGTATCCGGCGAAATACTGCTGGCCGAACTCAGCGCCATAACCGAGCCAGACCACTCCACCGAACGCCACGCCCATCAGGACCCAGACAGCAGACCAGATTGCAGCTTCCCGGACAGAAATGACATGCGCGCGCCGGTGCGCAACGAGGTCGAACGTCAACATCAGGAGTATGAGGCCAATGACAGCAAACCACAGCCACAAGGGCACGTTCATGGGGTACCTGCTTCCAGTCAGTTACTACCAACTGGAGGTCTCTCCCGGCCGCTGCCGGCCTGTCCACCGGGAAGCGCTGGGGCTGCCGGAATGACGATGGACTGGTTAGGGGATACTCCCCTCCGTGAAAATAAGTGAACCAGAGTTCACCTTTTCGCGCAAGCGCCCTGGTTCCCGCGCCTCCTCTGATCCGGTTGACGGCAGCCTGCCGTCTTCGCTTGCGTGTTAGCGGGCGTCGTCGTCCGTGCTTTTCGGCTTGGTGCCCCGGGGGTTGCCGTGCTCATCGAGGTTGGCTGATCCGCCGGGAATCTTCGAGGACGAGCGATTGATCCCCGTGCCCTTCCCGAGGTGATCTTCATTGGGTTTCTCCGTCATCAGCAACAGCGCGCAGATGACCATCGAGGCGATGAAGGCGATGCCCGCGGCGGTCAGGCCCAGGTCCACCCGCAGCTCCCGGGTGCCACCGCCGGTGGCGAACACCATGGTCGCGATCCCCGCTATTGCTGCCAGAACGGCCGAAAAAATGAGAGGACCCTTGACGCCCTTGACCTGCTTGGACACGGTTCCTTCTCCTCAATGTTTTCTACGAATAGTAGAAATCTAGTTTACGGGTTTGGCGTGGGTTACGGGACCGGTAACTTCCCGTGCGTCATGCCGGTAGCTGAGGGCTGCAAGAGCAAGCACGACGGCGGAAATCACCGCGCCGCCGCCGGCCACACCGAGCAGGGCATGCGCTCCGAGAGGCTGGAACAGCGGCAGCAGAGCTCCGGTCAACGTTGTCACGATCCCGATCAGGAGGAAATCGCGGGCAGCAATATAGGCGCCGCGGTTCCTGAACCAGATAATCAGGTACACCAAACCCATCAGGATCAATGCAAGCGCCCCGGCTTGGGCAAACACCTGGTCTGCATGCACCCACAGATTGAGCAGACCGGCAATTGCCAGGAACACCGGCACCGTTCGGGTGAGCCACGCGGGTATGGCGCCCTCTAGCAACAGGCTCTGCTCGGTGAAGTAGACGGCGGCGGCCAGCCCCAGAAAATAGAGCCCTCCCGCGACGGACATCACATGGACGGAGGGCTGTCCCCAGAAGATGGTCAGCAGCCCGAAAGCACCGGCCACTGCGGCGTGAAGCAGAAAAGCACGCCAGAGCAGAGTCAGTGCGGGCCTGCCTGCCTTTTCCACGCTCATGTCCTGCCTTTCCGTGCGCCTGAGGAACGATGCAAGTTTAGTCTCAGGCGGCCCCGGTCACCATCCAGCGATCATTCCGGACCCGCCAGCCCAGAGTCAGTGCGCGCGCCAGCATGTACCCGACACCGAACGCTGCCCATAGCCAGGCGATCCCCTCCAGTCCCGTCAGGCCGGCTGCGAACACCAGAACCAGCAGTGGAACGTACAGAACCAGATTTACGACGCCGGCGAGCGCCAGATACCTCGCGTCACCCGCACCGATCAGCACTCCGTCCAGCACAAAGACGTAGCCGCAGACCGGCTGCGCTGCGGCGAGTACCCAGAGGCCTATGGTGAAGGCCGCCCGGACGCCCTCGTCAGAGGTGAAAATCCAGTCAATGAACGGTGCAGCGGCTGCCAGCATCAGTCCGGTGAGCACGCCGAAGACAACTCCCCAACGGATCATGGTGCGGGTGAGGGCATGTGCGAGAGGCCGGTTGCCAGCACCGAGCTCCTTCCCGATGAGCGCCTGTGCCGCAATCGCAAGAGCATCCAGCGCGAAGGCGAGGAGAGTGAAGATGGTCATGATCAGCTGGTGGGCTGCAAGGGACACGGGCCCTTGCGACGTTGCCACCACCACCGTTGCGAGGATCGCCACCCGCAGACTGGCGGTCCGGAGCATCAGCCATGAACCGACGCGTGCCGTTGCCCTCAGGCCCCGCCAGGTAGGACGAAGCGAAACCGAGTGCCTGCCTGAAAAGCGATAGATGATGACGAGATAGACCGCTGCCATGCCCCATTGCGCAATGCTCGTCCCCAGCGCGGAACCTGCAACGGAAAGCCCCGCACCGTATACCAGTAGGTAGTTCAGGACGATATTGGCGCCGAACCCGGCTCCGGCCACTACCAGCGGCGTGCGTGTATCCTGGAGCCCCCTCAACACTCCTGTTGCCGCGAGTACAACAAGCATGGCTGTCAGCCCGGGCATGGAGAACCGCAGGTAATCCACCGCGAACTGGTGAACTTCGCCTTCAGCGCCCATTGCGGCAGCGAGCCCTGGCGCGAGGATCCATCCGAGAACCGATAGGGTCACACCCAGCAACAGTGCCAGCCCGACGCCGTCGCGCCCTGCTGCGAGTGCATCCTGCATGCGGCCGGCGCCGAGGAACCGCGCAACCGCAGGCGTTGTCGAGTAGGCGAGGAAAACCATAAGTCCGACGGCGGTCTGAAGGATTGTTGATGCGAGTCCCACGCCGGCCAGTTGGTTTACGCCCAGATGACCGACGATCGCGGAGTCCGCCAGCAGGAAGAGCGGCTCCGCAATGAGAGCACCCAGCGCAGGTACGGCAAGGCGGAGAATGGAGCGGCCAAGCTGGCGGCGGTCGGGGACAGTGGTGGACACGAATCCCAGCCTAGGCCCTGGGCAGGACAAAACGGATGGGCCATCCTGGCTCCGAATAGCTACGCTGGGTACTGGTTGAATAGCTGTTCAGCCAGATGAGGAGATGTCCGTGAAAGCTGGAGTCAAGCACTTCATCGTTGGTGCTGCACTCCTTCTGTTCAGCACCTTCTTCATACCGCAGGGGATGTCAGGTTTTGCGCGGTCCGCCGCTCGCAGCGAGCCTGTCGATGCCGGTTCCATAGTGCTGCTGATTATCGGCGTTGTCATCGTGGTGGCGGCGATCGCGTTGATCGCCGCCACCACATGCTGCGTTACAGGGAGCGCGCACGCGAGGCCGGGCGGAGGCCAACGGACCTCTCCTAAGGTCATAGCCCTTTCTCAACCATCTCCAGCAGTCGCCGCGCAGCGAAGGTCCGCTGCTCCTCATCCAGTCCCTGCAGCGGTCCGTCAATGACGAGCATGGCGAGCCCATGCACCGACGACCACGCCAGGAACTCAGCTCCCAAACGCCGCTCCGCCGGAAGAACACCCGCCTCGACCAGACCATCCAACGCCGCAGACAACAACTGGAACGGTGTCAGGCCGCTGTCGCCGGCCGAATCAGGGGCAGCGGCATCGCGCAGGTCCGCATGCTCCGCGAACGCAGTACGAAAAAGGCCCGGCTGGGTCTGTGCATAACGAAGATACCCGGCTCCTACGGCGCGGAGCCGAGCCTTGGCCACGTCGCCGACGTCGCCGGTTGATTCAATCCGGGACAGTTCCTGCTCGATGGAACGCGCCAGTTCCGCCTGAGCTGCCATCGACACGGCATGGAGGAGTGCCCGCTTGTCGGCGAAGTGCCGGTAGGCGGCGTTGGGTGTCACGCCCGTGCGGCGCGTGACCTCACGGAGCACGACGGCGGAGGGCCCGCCCTCGCGGGCAAGTTCAGTACCAGCAGCCACCAGGGCGCGCTGCAGGTCACCGTGACGGTATGTGCTGCGCTTCCGATGAGTCACACCATCTCCTCCCCTCGTGAGGCGCCTAAACAAATGTGAACAGTGTCAACAATTGTGCCACGGCGCCGGTAATCGAGCCGGGACGTTCAGCGCAGGGTTGCTGCCTCGGCGGAAAGGTTCATCCGAGCCTTCACCGCCCACAGACGCCGCCCCTCGGCAGTGCGATAAAGGGGATCAAGATTCAACAAGCGGTCGACGACGGCGGCCCTCCCCCGCGCGAATTCCGGGTCCGGTATGTGGGCGTACTCCTCCCGGACGGCGGCGAGGTACCGCCGGTACCCGCCCGGAGCACGGCCCAGCACCGCAAGGTCCGCATCACACAGCAACTCGGCCGGGCGGTCACCCTGCAGCGGTGCGTGCGTAGTGGTCAGCAGCACCAGGCGCCTCACCTCCGCATGAGTCTCTACGACACCTTCGAGCAGGGACCCCGCGAGCGCAGCCGACGCCGCCTCATCCTCCCCAGCTCGGCCGTTATACACAGCGTCGTGAAACCAGGCGGCGAGCCGGGCATTCAGGCGGGTTTCGGCGTCGTCGTTCTCGGTGAAAAGGAGGTCCAGCGCCTCCAGGACATCGAGCAGGTGTTCGGGCGTATGGTAGCGGCGGTGCGGCTCCGACCACCGGCCCAGCAACTCCGCGCTGAGCCGGGACGTGCCGGGCAGGGTCTGCTCCCATCGCGTGAGGAGGGACCGGCGGATGCGGTCCGGCCGGCGTCGTGCAGGTACCCGTAGCCCACTGGCGATCAGGACCCGCACCAGCGTTCCGCCGTCAACCTCGTGGGCACCGAGCTCGGCGAGCCGGCGGTAGCGCCGGGCCGGGACGTCGTAGTGATCTATGTCGAACGCGCGCTCGGGAATGCCGGCACTGGCTGCGAATGCGTGCAGCTCAGCGAGCGAGGTATCCGAGATGAGGTGCGAGAAAAGCGTGCCGTGCGCGGGCCAGAGCGGAGGATCGATATACACGGCCATGGGATAGAAGCATACCCAGCAAAACCCCTGTACAGCCGCTGGGTGCTGTGCCATTGTTTACGGTGTCTACATGCGGTGCCGTCGTGCGTTTGGTGTGTCCACGGCGACCGCGTTTTCACCTTCGCGAATCGAGTACCCATGGAAACCGCCCTCCTTGCCGTCGGAACCAAAAAGGGCCTTTGGCTTGCAACCAGCACCGACCGGCAGAACTGGACGCTCTCACAGCCCCACCACCTCATGTCCGAGATCCCGAGCATCGGAATTGATACCCGCGAGGGGAGGACGCGCATCCTGGTGGGAATGATGGACTGGCACTGGGGACCCACCGTGGTCTATTCGGATGACCTCGGCGCGATCTGGTCCGAACCCGAGCAGGGCGCCATCAAGTTTGCCGAATCAGATGACACCGCGCTTGGCCGGATCTGGCAGCTGCAGCCGGACACAACGGGCCGGCCGGGGGTTGTCTGGGCCGGCTGTGAACCGATCTCCGTGTGGAAATCGACTGACGGCGGGCAGCACTTCGAGCTCAACCGCGGGCTGTGGGACCATCCGCACCGCTCGGAGTGGGGCGCCGGTTTCGGCGGCGCCGCGGCGCACACGGTTATGCCCAGCCCGGTCGACGACACCGTTCACGTGGCCATGAGTACCGGCGGCGTCTATCGCTCCACAGACGGCGGCCAGTCCTGGGAACCGCGGAACAAGGGCATCTCGGCGTACTTCATGCCGGACCCCAACCCGGAATTCGGTCAGTGTGTTCACAAGATCGCTCGGGATTCTGAGAATCCCCAACGGCTCTACGCCCAGAACCACCACGGTGTCTACCGGACCGACGACGGCGCAGAAACCTGGGAATCGATCGCTGACGGACTGCCGGCTGACTTCGGATTCGTGATGCTGTCCCATCCCCGCCGCGGCGGTACCGCCTGGGTTATTCCCCTGAAGGCCGACGGAGAGCGCATCCCCCCGGATGCACGGCTTGCCGTTCACCGCACGGACGACGCCGGTGCCACCTGGACCCGGCTGGACAGAGGCTTGCCCGCCAGCGAATACAACGCCGTACTGCGCGATGCCGCAGGCGTGGATACTGCGGAGCCGGTCGGCGTCTACTTCGGAACGCGGGGCGGTTCTGTCTACGCCAGCGCGGACGAAGGGAATACTTTCACTGAGGTGGCGGCTCACCTGCCGGATGTGCTGTGCGTGCGTGCCGCCGTCGTCGTTGGCGCCGCTGCTGGCGTCGGGTCACCATGAGCCCTGTCACCGTCCTGATTCCGACGCTGCTGCGGCCGCTGGTTGATGACCGGTCCGCCGTCGAGATTCCGCTGGAGGCGCCCGCTCCGGTTTCTGCGGTACTGGACACACTGGCCGACGGGAGACCTGTCCTTGCCCGTCGGATCCGTGATGAGACCGGGGCGCTGCGCCGCTACGTCAATATCTACGTGGACGGTGAAGACGTGCGCCGGGCGGACGGTCTTTCTACACCGGTTGCACCCGGCTCAGAGGTGATGATCATTCAGTCCGTGGCCGGCGGGTAAGCGGCTGCGCTCAGCCACAGTAGGCGTTAGTTTGGATGAATGAGCGTCTACCGGTACGAGGTCGAGATTTTGCATCTGCTCGTGTCCGGCCAGCACGCCTACTTCGGCCGCGCGCGTGATGGCGCAGCGGACGTGCCAACGGTGGACGCCGAGCATGTCGACGTGGTGGCCGGCAAGGGCATCGTCGGGGACCGCTTCTTCGGCAAGGCGGCGCACATGGACGCTGCGGTGACGGTGTTCGCCGTCGAGGCGTTGGAGGCGATCGCGGCAGAACTGGGTGAGGGTGCTTTCGATCCGCTGCTGACGCGGCGCAACGTGGTCTTGAGGGGTGCACATCTGGCGCCCCTGGTTGGGCAGGAGTTCACCCTCGAGTCGGGCCCGGACCGGGTGACGCTGCGCGGCGGCAGGCCCGCGCATCCGTGTGCGTGGATGGACCGGATGCTAGCTCCTGGAGCACATGCGGCCATGCGTGGCCGCGGGGGCGTGCGCTGTCAGCCTGTCGCCAGTGGGGTGCTGCGCCGAGGGCCGGCCGTCCTGGTGAGCCCGGTGGAGCTTGACCCGGCGCAGGCCGGCGTGCCTCATCGGCTGAAGCCCAGCCGTCTCCCGTGATCACCCTTCCCCCTAGAACCCGCCGGTGTCCGCTGCCATGTTGTTGAACCGCGAGTAGTGGCCCTGAAACCCGACAACCAAAGTCTTGGTGGGACCGTTACGGTGCTTGGCGACAATGACGTCGGCTTCTCCGGCTCGCGGCGATTCCTTGTCATAGACGTCGTCGCGGTGGAGCAGGATGACCATATCGGCATCCTGCTCGATCGAGTTATGAACGGCAATGCCGTTGGCAACGAAGTTGTGGTTTCCAAGGACAGTCGCGTCGAATACCTCTTCCTCACCGTCCGGTTCGATACTGACAACGCTGTCCCAGAGGAGATCATTGACTGCCATGACGTCGAGCTCCGCTGAGCCCAACACGGCCGCCACCCTTGCCAATCGCTGCCGCGACGGAGCGGCCTTGAAGAGGGTTGATCCACAATATTGGGTCCCAATGGCTGCCTGGAACTCACGGTGGGTCATATCCTTTTCCGCGAGGATGGACTTCACATCATCCCAAACCTGCAGAGGAACGGTGTCAACATTGGTGTTGGCTGTTTTGTCCCGGATGATCTCAAGCAGATGCTCGCATGAAGCCGCCCGGGCACCATGGACGCCGATCTCCTGAAGGAACCGGCGCTGATCGTCACCGCCCGAGACGTCGAGCGTGTAACCCGGACGGTAGTTGCCCTTGGCGGTCGCCGTTTTTACCCTGGCGCTGATACCGAAGCGAAGAAGGAGCCGCATTACGTCATCGATGAGCCGCCGTGAGGTCGACGCATAGTAGATGCGGCCGCCCGTAGCCGCCCGGTTCACGGTCACAGAACCGTCGGTGGCCCACAGGTGCTTCAGGAACAGGGAAATTTGGGCCTTGGGTAAAGCGAAGACCTCTTCCGGAACGAAGTCCCTCACCTTATTGGCGAGAAGGATGACCTGAGAATCATCCCAATGGGTCCGCTCTGACGGCCCGTTGACATGGCGAGGAACACCCAGTCGGTCCCCGACCTTGAGATGACCGAGCGCACGCCAGCCGTCGTAGGTGAAAAACGGGTGGTTGGAAGTGGCTCGAATAGTTTTCCCGGAGGCCAGCGTTAGACGGAAAACCTCCTTTGTGCCGGTCGAGAAAACATGAGTGAGGTGGCGCTCCACGTACCGGAGGCTGTCATCCAAAGACCAAACAGGCACATCCCGGGCACCGGTCCGGAACAGCTCGCCCATTGTGGTCTCCGCACCGGTATCCGATCGAAGCACCCTTGTGTCAGCAGTGAGGCAGCCCGATTCGCGAAGGTCCGAGACCATCGGCCGCTTGTCGGTTCGCTGTTCAGAGCCACGGTTGAGCTGGGAAAGCGCGACGACGGGGACGTTCAGTTCCTTGGCCAGGAGCTTCAGCGCGCGCGAGAATTCCGAAACTTCCTGCTGCCGGGATTCCACGCGCTTTCCGGATGACATCAGCTGCAGGTAGTCGAGGACAACGAGCTTCAGATCATGCCTCTGCTTGAGACGGCGGCATTTCGCACGAATCTCCATCAGCGACATGTTCGGGCTGTCATCGATGAAAAGCGGGGCGTCGTTCATGCGTCCCATCGTGGTGGCGATCTTGCCCCACTGCTCATCCTTTACGGTGCCCTTACGCAGGTCCTGCAGTCCGATGGTGGCTTCCGCAGACAACAAACGCATGGCGATCTCATTGCGGCCCATCTCGAGCGAGAAGAAGACGGTAGTCATGTTGTGCTTGATGGCGGCAGAACGGGCCCAGTCTAAAGCGAACGTGGAGTTGTGAGTGGGGACGAAGGACCTGCCTGCCAGATACAGATGCTCGTCATTCGTTACCTGTATGCATCGAACAGGTACCGACTCGACGCGTTCCACCGAGGTGATGAACCGCTGAGTCCGCTTCGGCGTGGACCTACAGTCCCGCTCTTTGTGGAGAATCTGCTTGCGAGTGAGCCCAAATACAGTGTCATCAGTGGAAAAAGTGATGACGAAGCACGTCGACGAAGAAGCGCTACGACCTTTGACAGGTCTTTCCCACCAGCCGGTGCGGTAGCCCAAGCTGAGCGCGAGCTCACGGAAATCTTTTGCCAAGCGAGCGTGCGTGACCGCAAACTGCACGCAGCCATTCGCGGTAACGGTACCGTCCGTATCCAGCAGACCGGCCAAGAGAGCGCGCCGCTGCGCCTCGCTCCCTCGAAGGTACTGGGCAGGGATGTGCTTGTTCCCAAGCACTCCAAGGGTGCGCAGCTGGGCTTGTAAAGATCCGTTGCCGTTACGACACGCCATACAACGCAAGCCGCCGGCGCACCGCTCACCGCAATCCATGCAAACGCTAGGAGGAACCGGGGCCGATACAGCACTTGCCCGAGCACCGCACGAGCGCGAGCAGGTCCGGACATGGCGAACCTTGTTTTCAAACGGGCGACTGCAAACGACACAAACACCATGGAAGATGTACTGCTCAGGAAGGCGTACAGAATAGGTGATGTCGGTAATCTGCTTCGTCACGTACCCCTCGCCGCCAATACGGAGGAGCACCTCCTCGTCAGCCGTGGTTATTCGAGCGGTCGCCGATGCGCCGTCACCCAGCCACGCCCCCAAAGTGTAAGGGCCGATCGGGAGCTCAGCATGAGGCAGGGCCAACGGACGGGTATTGCGCACTGAATGGTTGAGTCGCTGATCGCTGGTATTGCACCGGAGCGTATTCGCGATTTCCCGTGTAGTGCGAACAGAGGGGAACACCCGTTGATTGCGTACACCGCTGTGGCCTACGGACGCCGCCTGCGCGGACTTTCGGGAAGCTCGGGTATCGGTCAGCCATTGGTGTTCTTCGTCAGCAACGATGGTCGAACCGTCGTCGAACGTTATCTTGAAACACGGTCGGCCATGCATGACCTCCGTGGCAGCTACGACCGCGGTTGGGCTACCGTCTGCTGCTATCACCTGGTCCCCCACCGACACCTCACCCATGGTTGTCCAGCCGCTGGGCGTGGGCAGCGGGGTGTCCAGTGCAAGCGCTTTACCCATGGCAGGACGAGCCGCAATCACAATCATCTGCCCGCCATGCAGACCCTGGGTAAGTTCGTCGAATTCGTAGAAGCCCGTCGGTACCCCGGTCATCCCCTCGCCACGGTGGCCAGCCGACTCAATCTCGTCGACCGTGCCCTCGATGATGTCCTTCAGGGGCACATAATCTTCAGCGGTGCGGCGTTCGGCTACTGCATAGACCTCGGCCTGGGCGGCGTTGACGAGGTCATCCACCTCTCCGTCATTGGAGTAGCCGAGCTGGACAATCTTGGTACCGGCATCAACCAGGCGACGCAGGACAGCACGCTCGCGAACGATTTCAGCGTAAAAGCCCGCGTTGGCGGCCGTGGGAACAGACTGAATGAGTGTGTGAAGGTAAGCAGGACCGCCGATGCGGGAGATCTCTCCGCGCTTGGTGAGCTCGTCCGATACGGTCACGGCATCAGCGGGCTCTCCACGACCGTAGAGATCGATGATCGCTTCATAGATGCTCTCGTGTGCCGGGCGGTAGAAATCCACGCCGCGTAGCACCTCGACGCAATCGGCAATTGCGTCTTTGGACAGCATCATCCCGCCGAGGACGGACTGCTCAGCAACCAGATCCTGTGGAGGCGTTCGGGAGAACTGCGGTGAACGAGTGTCTTCTGATGAATCCGCATGAGTCAAAGACACGTGTGCGGCCTTCCTTCCCGAAACTTTCCCGATCCCTGCCCAGGGCGTCTGCCGAGGAGTGGTGGATCCGAGCTGAATAACTATAGATACCAGCCGTCACCGACAGTCCTTGCGGTATGGGATACCCCGCAACGCTAGTGCCCAGCTTCCGCTCTGCCAAGTGAGTTATCCACAGGGGGTGTGTATAAACAGGCAATTGTTCGGCGTGTTGTGTGCACAGGCTGGGGATATCTCTGTGGAGTAGAAAGAATATTAATCCACAATGTGGGGCTGACTTGGGTAAATGCTTCATTCCACCTGTGGAGAAGAAGTTTATTCCGCCAACATTCAGCCCGCACTTTCGTGTTGACAGACGAGCAAAAGAGCCCTACGGCGGCGCATTTATGCACTGACTATCCACAACCCGTACGCCACTAGACATCACGTGCGTCACAGCGAATAGAAAGCATGACGGCCCTTTATGCCCCTACACTGATGGACCGGCCATAGACGTACGGACACGGGAATACTCCACCTGCGAGATATATGCACCGGGTACGGTCCGGTGTACGTCTTAACCCTGAGATACTTCCACCCATGGCAGACAACAAGACTGTACCCACCGCCGCGTCCCCACAGGACTTCATCGATTCAGTACCCCATGAACGCCGCAGGCAGGACGCTCAAACGCTCCTGGCCCTCATGAGCCGTATCACCGGGCTGGAAGCGGTGATGTGGGGTCCGTCAATGGTGGGGTTCGGAAGCTACCACTATAAGTACGCTTCCGGCCGCGAGGGGGACGCCCTGGCCGTCGGGTTCTCACCGCGCAGCGCCAACCTCGCGCTCTACGGGCTCACTTACGCACCACAAGCCGCCGAGCTTCTTCCGGAGCTGGGCAAGCATAGAACTGGTGCAGGATGCCTGTACATCAATAAGCTCGACGACGTCGACCAGGACGTTCTCGCTCAGCTCATCGCCCTGGGTCACGAGTTCATGGTCAGTGAGAACTTCACAAGCAGCTGATCCGGCGGCAGGCAGAAGGCCCCCGCTCCCGAAGGAACGAGGGCCTTGCGCGTACTATGCGTAACTCTAGCTGGCGACGACGTCGAGATCGATCACTGCGGCTACGTCCTCGTGGAGACGAACGTTTGCCTGGTAGCTGCCGACCGACTTGATGTGTGCCGGCAATTCGACCTTGCGCTTATCGATGGCGCCAAGGCCAGCGGCCTCAACAGCCTTGGCGACATCCTCGGCCTTGACGGTTCCGAAGAGACGACCGGACTCGCCGGCCTTGACGGTCAGCTTGACCGGCTTTGCCTGCAGAGCAGCAGCCTGACGCTGAGCGTCCTCGAGTGAAGCGTGTTCGCGGGCAGAACGTGCAGCCTTGATGGACTCCACCTGCTTCTCGCCGCCCTTGGTCCACGTGAGGGCGAAGCCGCGGGGCAGAAGGTAGTTACGTGCGTAACCGTTCTTGACCTCGACAACATCGCCTGCGGTTCCCAGACCGGTGACTTCCTGGGTCAGAATAAGCTTTGCCATGGTGTGTTCCTTTCCTTAGCCGCGGCCTGCGCCGGAGTAAGGCAGGAGTGCAACTTCGCGGGCGTTCTTGATTGCCTGGGCGATTTTGCGCTGTTCCTGCACGGTCACGCCGGTAACGCGGCGCGCACGGATCTTTCCGCGGTCGGAAATGAACTTACGCAGCAGTGCTACGTCCTTGTAGTCGATGACGGTGACGTCAGCGGCCTTCAAGGGGTTGGACTTTGGTTTGGGCTTACGAAGTTCAGCCTTAGCCATCGTGGTGCTCCTTATGTCTGGTGGAGCCCGCAGAACGGTTCTGCGGGATGGGAATTTCAAAAGTGGAACGCCGCCGGTGCGGCACCGTTCCTGGAAGGTCTAGAAAGGCGGCTCGGATGATTCCGGGCCGTTGCCCCAACCGGACGAGTTACCGCCGGCCGGTGCACCCCACGGGTCCTGGGACGGCTGCTGGGCCTGCTGGCCGCCGCCGCCGTTCCAACCCTGGTTGGAGTTGCCGCCGCCGAAGCCGCCGCCGCTGTCTCCACCGAAACCGCCGCCACCACCGCCGGAGCGCTGGGTACGGCTTACCTTGGCCGATGCGTAGCGCAGGGATGGACCGATTTCGTCCACCTCCAACTCCATGACGGTGCGCTTCTCGCCTTCCTTGGTGTCATACGTACGTGACTTGAGGCGGCCCTGAGCAACAACACGGGTTCCCTTGGTGAGGGTCTCCGCTACGTTCTCAGCCGCTTCACGCCAGACCGACGCCCGGAGGAACAGCGTTTCGCCGTCCTTCCACTCGCTGGACTGACGGTCGAAGGTCCGCGGCGTCGACGCAATGGTGAAATTAGCCACTGCAGAGCCTGACGGGGTGAAACGAAGTTCCGGGTCGCTGGTGAGATTACCGACGACCGTGATAGTGGTCTCGCCTGCCATGGTGCCTCCTACGGTCACGGGCCCACCGGAGTGGGCCTGGTTTGATAGCCGAAATTACTCGGCGGAAACCTTCTGCTCCTCGGGGCGGATGATCTTGGTGCGCATGATGGTCTCATTCAGACCAAGCTGGCGATCAAGTTCAGCTGCAACAGCCGGGGTAGCGGTGAAGTTGACGACGGCGTAGATACCTTCGGACTTCTTCTTTATTTCATAGGCAAGGCGGCGACGTCCCCAGATGTCTACCTTGTCCACAGTTCCTTCGCCGTTACGGACGACATTCAGAAACTTCTCGAGTGTTGGCTCAACGGTACGTTCCTCGACATCGGGGTCGATGATTACCATCAGTTCATATGCACGCATTTGTGAACCCACCTCCTCTGGGCTAAACGGTCGCGGTCTTTCCGCAACAGGAGGTTCTTTAGCGTTGATCCGCGCGCGGAAACCACTCATTTTCAGCGGTTCCACGTTGGCACGGACTTATCAATACTACCGGACATGAGGCAGCTCTCCGAACCGCCTATGGACAAGTGGCTGGGCCGGCAAACCGTGTCAGGAAACCGTGAAGAACCGCTGCATCACCCGGGTGAGCTGGTATGGATCCTCGACGCCGCAGAGCTCACGGGCCGAGTGCATGGACAGCAGTGGAACGCCGACATCCACCGTCCGGATGCCAAGTCTGGTTGCGGTCAGCGGTCCAATGGTGGATCCGCACGGCATCACGTTGTTCGACACGAACTCCTGGTACGGCGCGCCCGCATCCCTGCACAACCGCGCCCAATAGGCGGCGCCGGGAGCGTCGGTGGTGTAGCGCTGGTTCGCGTTGATCTTCAGCAGTGGCCCGCCATTCAGGACCGGGTGATTTGCCGGATCGTGGCGCTCGGCGTAGTTGGGATGGACTGCATGGCCGGCATCCGATGACACACAGAACGACGACGCGATAGCCCGCCGCCGCTGCTCCTCACCGGCACCCAATCCCGACGAGATCCGATGCAGGATGTCCTCCAGGAACGGCCCGCTCGCGCCGGAGCGTGATCCGCTGCCGACTTCCTCGTGATCAAAGGCGGCCAGCACCGCGATGGGTGCGCCACCGGCGTCGTTCCTTGTTGCCTGAATGAGGGCGGTGATCCCGGCGTGCACGGAAGAGAGGTTATCCAGCCTGCCCGAGGCGAAGAACTCGCCGTCCGCGCCGAAGACCCGGGGCTGCTGAGTGTCCGCAACCACCACGTCGAAGCCGCCGATCTCCGCTGCTTCGAGATCAGCGTCGACCGCAAGAAGCTGCAGGAGGTCCGCCCGTCCCGGATCACCAAGGCCCCAGACCGGGTTCATGTGTTGCTGCTTGTCGAGCTTCAGGCCGTCGTTGACAGCCCTGTCCAGGTGGATGGCCAGCTGAGGGAAGCGCAGGAGCGGGCCTGTGTGCACAAGGTGCTCCGCGCCGTCGTGCGTCACCAGCCGGCCGGCGAGCGCCAGCTCACGGTCGAGCCAGGAATTCAGCAGCGGTCCGCCGTAGATTTCGACGCCGGCCTGTAGCCAACCGTGCCGTCCGATGGTGGGCTTGGGCTTCAGCTTGAAGGACGGGGAGTCCGTATGCGCTCCGAGGATGTGGAAGCCGGTGGTCTCCGTCGCAGTGGACGGGGTGATCCAGGCGATCAGCGCGCCGTCGCGGATGACGTAAAAGCGGCCGGGTCCCCCGTCCCAGGGATCGTCCTCATGCAGCTGGTTGAAGCCGGCCGCCTGAAGTCGGATGCCGCCTTCGTGGGCAGCGTGGAAGCTGGAGGGTGAGGCGGCAACGTAAGCGCCGAGGTCTGCGATATGAGCGTGAGCGGCAGTCATGCCTGCAAGCCTACTGTCCGCCGCGTGCTGCGCCGGAAGCCGGCAAGCTCAGAAATCGAGCCCCTGGCTTGGGGTAACCAGACCGGTTTCGTAGGCATACACCACGGCCTGGACGCGGTCCCGCAGATGAAGTTTGGTGAGAATCCGGCGCACATGGGTTTTCACGGTGGCTTCGGAGAGGAAGAACCGGTGTGCCAGCTCCGCGTTGGAAAGCCCCTCCGCGATGGCGCCAAGAACTTCGAGCTCACGCGGCGTCAGGTCCTGCAAAAGCGGGTCGCGGGGAGGCTTCGGCGCGTCGGGGCGGGAGCGTACGTACTCCTCGAGCAGCCGCTGGGTGACCCTCGGCGCAACCACGGCATCCCCGCTCGCGACCACCCGGACGGCCTGCACCAACTCGTTGGGCGCGACGTCCTTGAGGAGAAAGGCTGAAGCCCCTGCCCGCAGCCCTGCGAACGCGTACTCATCAAGGTCGAAGGTGGTGAGGATGATGATCCGGGCACACGCGCCTGACTGGGTGATGCGCCGGGTGGCCTCGATCCCGTCCATCACCGGCATGCGGACGTCCATCAACACGACGTCCGGCTCCAGCCGTGCTGCCAGGCGTGCAGCCTCAGCGCCGTCGGAGGCCTCACCGACGATGTGCATGTCTTCCTCGCCCTCGAGGATCAGGCGGAAGCCCATCCGCAGCAGCGGTTGGTCATCCACCAGCAGCACCCTTGTCGGCTCGCTCACGCAATCTTCTCCTGTCGGTTCTCAATGGGAACCTGTAGTTCTGCGGCAACAACCCATCCTCCGGACGGCGTTGGCCCACAGTTCACTGTGCCGCCGTAAATGGCGGCCCGCTCACGCATGCCCGTGATTCCCTGCCCGGTTCCCACTGACGGCAGCGGTTCCATGGCGCCGCGGCCGTCGTCGGACACCCGCACCCTGACGGTGCTGCCCAGTCTGGCGATCAGGACGTCGACCGTGGTGGCCCCCTTCGCGTACCGCAACACGTTGGTCAATGACTCCTGGACAATGCGGTGGACGGTCATCTGGAAGGCGGCATCCTCGGGCAGGCCCGGCCCACTCAGCTGCACCCGGATAGGCAGCCCTGCCGCGCGAAATCCCTCAAGGAGACCGGCGAGTGAACCGCCGGCCGGCAGCGGCGCGAGCGGGGCCGCGTCCGGTCCTTCACGGAGAACACCCAGCACCCGCCGCATATCCGCCAGCGCTGTGCGCCCGGTGGCGGAGAGCTCCGCCAGTACCTCCCGCGCTCGATCCTGATCCCGCTTCATGACGACGCCGGCGCCATCGGACAGCGCGATCATCACCGACAGGGAGTGCGCGACGACGTCATGCATCTCACGGGCGATCCGGTTCCTCTCGTTCGCGGAGGCAAGTTCCGCGTTACGTTCAGCCCACTCGCGCAACTCATTCTCATGCAGCCTCTCCCGGCGGACGGTCATGCCGATGCCGACGGCCACGACGTACCACATGACCACGAATCCCACGACAACCCAGATGAGGAAGGGAGCGTCGTCGGGCATCAGGTCCGGGATAAAGGGCAGGGGAACCACCGAGGTGACCAGTGCGGCAGCAAACGCCACAGCTGCAATTTTGATAGGGAAAGCCACCGCAACCGCGTACAGCGCAAACCAGATGCTGATGCCCACCGTTGCGCGCCCGTCGGAGATCAGCAGCGCCACGGGTTCGATCAAACACAACAGCGCCAGGACAACCAGTGGCCGTCGGCGCCGAAAGAAGAGGATGAGGGCGGCGGCGCCGAGAGGCGCTATACCCCACCACCCCAGGGGAAGGTCTGCTGCCAGGACGACGTTGGGCACACTGGCAACAAGGAACAGCACGACGACGGCGACATCCATCACCCGCGGATGTGACCGGAAGTACCGGCGGATGGGGCCGAGCCGCCGGGCGTTAATCTCGGTGAAGGAGACGGCGGCCGTTCGTTCCGCAGTCTCCTTCACCAAGGCTTTTTCACTCATGGAGTGAGCTTATGTGGTGCGCAGGTCTACTCGTCTAGACGTCGCGCTTCTTGGTGACCGCAACCGAGATGACGAGCAGCACGAGAGCCCAGCCGCCGAGTACCAGCGCACCCTGCCACTGGTTGAGGGCGTCTTCAGTGATGGTGATTGCCACCATCTGCTCGCCGGCACTGCTCGGTAGGAACCGCGCGGCGTCAGGGATCCAGTCAGCGATACCTGCCAGCAACGTGGCCACGAGGATCGGAAGAACAAACAGGAGGCCAATGGTCGTTACAACTCCGCCGGCGGTGTTGCGCAGGAGGGTTCCGATGGACATGGCAATGATGGCGACCAGGGCCAGAACCGAACCCGTGTTGATGATGTGCAGCAGCACGCCGTCAGTATCCAGGCCGAAGGCCAGGTCTGATGGGGCGAGAATCGGCTGTGCAACGAGGTAGCCGACGAAAGCTGAACCCGCGCCGAGGATAAATGCGATGACAGCGAAAACGAGCTGCTTCGCCAGCAGCGCCGGAATACGTTTGGGGACCGCGACCATGGTGGACCGGATCATCCCGGTGCCCCACTCGGAGGCAATCAGGACCACGGCCAGGGACCCCATGAGCAGTTGGCCGAAGATCAGTCCGGAGCCCGGGATGGTGGAAACGATCGAGGTTGCGTCCGGCGCTCCCTGCACCTGGGCAGCCACCTCCGGATCGGACTGGAGATCAAACAGGATAGTTGTCTGCCAGGCGAACAGCGCCGCGAGGCCAACCATGACCACCACGGTGATGCTCAGCATGATCACCGTCGAGGGGACGGTTGTCACCTTGATCCACTCGGACTTGAGTACCCGCGCGAAGTTCACGCCGGATCCTTTGGCGGGGCCGCGGTGGGAGCCGGCAGTTTCCGGCGCGGGTGCGGTTGCTGTATGCGACATGGTTACTTGCCTTCCTTGGAATCGGCGCCGGAAGGAGCCTCCGGAAGAGTGTGTGAGTGGTATTCGACCTCATCGGAGGTGAGCTGCATGTATGCGTCCTCCAACGAGGCCTGCAGCGGTGTCAATTCGTAGACGAGGATCTGGTGGTCAAGAGCGACCTCCGCGATCCGGCGCGAGTTCGCCCCGGTGACCTCGAGAAGTTCCGGTTCAAGCTGCTGGGTGGAAACGCCGTCCGCGGCCAGTGCCCGCACCAGCTCGGCTGGTCGGTCGGTGCGGACCCGGGCGCGGGTTTGACCCTGTGCGTCGAGGATTTCGCTGATGGGAGCATCAGCGATGATCCGGCCGCGGCCGATGACAATGAGGTGGTCCGCTGTGAGCGCCATTTCCGACATCAGGTGGGAGGAAAGAAAGACGGTACGGCCTTCGGACGCAAGGCCCTTGGCGAGGTGCCGGACCCACTGCACGCCCTCCGGGTCGAGTCCGTTGACCGGCTCATCGAGGATCACGGTATGCGGATCTCCAAGCAGCGCGCAGGCAATGCCGAGCCGCTGGCCCATACCGAGGGAGAAACTTCCGACACGCTTCTTCGCCACAGGTCCAAGACCGGTCATTTCAATGACCTCCTTGACCCGACTATTGGGGATGCCGTGAGTGGCAGCCATCGCCCGCAGATGGTTGTAGGCGGAGCGCTTGGTGTGGACCGCCTTGGCATCGAGCAGGGCGCCGACTTCACGCAGGGGTGCGGAGTGCTTGGCGTAGTGCTTGCCGTTGACGCGGACGTCGCCGCCTGAGGGATTGTCGAGCCCGACGATCATGCGCATTGTGGTCGACTTGCCGGCGCCGTTGGGACCGAGAAAACCGGTCACGCGGCCGGGCTTAACGTTGAAGGAGATACGGTCTACCGCCGTTTTTGCGCCATAGCGCTTGGACAGTTCTGCTGCCTCAATCATGATGGGCATCCTTGGGGAAGGGAAAGTTTTGGAATACACCCAACCCTACGGAGCTTCACCGCGAAGGGCACCGACCAACCGGATGATCTTGCACGCGGCACCGGTACGTCGAAAGGATGACCCCTATTTGAAGTTTTTGTCGCCTAGTTGCTGCTTCGACACCGTCTAATCGGCAAGTAGGCGACAAAAACTCCCGGCGACGATGGCGCCCCCTTGCCTACCCGGGCCAGCCCTGGGAACGTAGTGCCCCGCGCGCCAGCGAAGTAATCCACTGCTCCCCCTTCCGAATATCCAGTTTGTTGAGCTTCACCTGAGCCCAGTGGGCTTCGCGGGTGCGCTGATCCCGCCGGGCGTCGTACTGCTGCTGTTCGGGCGTAAGGTGATGTCCGCCGTCGTACTCTATGCAGGTCTTGAACTCATGGCAGCCGAGGTCCGCCCAGACGGGAAGGCCAATCTCGGTGTCGATCCGGCAATTGGGGACGAAAACGGGCAGACCGGCACGGCCGAGCATCAGCCGAATCTGGGTCTCGGGGGGCGAATCGACTCCGGGCTCAATCAGGTCGATCGCAAGCCGTGCCGCCCGGATACCGTGAATTTTGCTCGTGTGCTCAACCAGTTTTCGAAGTCCAGCGACAGGAATCATGGGGTGGCGAGGCTCTCCGAAATGGCGGTGGTGCTCGCTGACAATCGAATCACCCGCAGCCACCAGGTCATCAAGGTGCAACAGAGTTCCCAGATCGACGAAGGTGCGGAAGACACTTGTAACTGGCAACCCGTTTATGATCACTGTGTCTTCTGCTCTTAGCGCCAGTCGATGACTGACAACCCCGTTCCGACGGGTAAGAGAGCCGCGTGCAGGGCGTGCGAGATGCAGCACATCCTCGTGTTGACCCGGCACGGCAATGCCGTGAAGCCTCGCGGCACTCACGTGACTGACACAGGAGCCCGGATTGAGCTGTATGAAGGCTTCGGCGCGACTGAGAACGTCAGCGTTCTGACCGACAGCTTCACGGATGCCTCTCGTGGGCGCAGTCAGGTCCTTCGCACGGAGCCGCGAATAGGGGATTTCGTGGGCCATCGACTCCTGCACCGTGAACGGGCGCTGATCCAGTGGAGAAGGTAGGGGATGAGGTTGTTTCATCATCCTTTGATGCCACGCCGCACTCAGGAAAAATCAGCCGTGCCCGGGTATGTGGATATCTTGAGTCATATCCGCGCCCCTTCCCGAGTTTTTGTCGCCTACTTGCTGCTTTCGCCGCCTCTACGCCTCAACAAGGCGACAAAAACTTTCAGGGGGCGACGGGAATCACGGCAAGCGACTGCGGCCTCCCTGGCACCGCAAGCTCCTGCTGCTCGAACGTTTCGAGATCGACAAGGGTGACACCGGGCCAGAAACCGTCCCGAGTGTAGCCCCCGGAGAGCAGCGCATAGGCCTCGCCGGTCGCGGGATCGGTCCACGGCACCACGGTCTCGTGCAACCGGTCCAGCGGCACGATTCGCTCAGCGTTAGTTTCGGTGTCCCGGACCGTGAGGTTCGGAGATCCGGTGGCATTGCCGAATGCCCCCGTTCCGATCACAAGGAGGGTGCCGTCAACCAGAGCCGTTCCGTGCTGATGCGAGTTGGCGGTCATCTCCTCCACGGAGACAGCACCCGAGGCCGGGTTGACGATGGCGAGCGCCAGGCCCTGATAGGGCAGAAGGAGGTTCCCGGCGTCGTCAATTGCGCCATAGTGCGGCTTCTCCCAGGAGGCCAGGCCGCCCTGCGTGCCGAACGGCGCTACCTCGATTCGCCGCACGATGAGGGTTTCGGTATTGACGACGTGGACCGAAAAGGAATCATGGTCGATCGTGTAGACCTCAGAGCCGTCGGCGGAGAGCAGGATGTCAAACGGCCGCAGTCCCACCTCAACGGTACCGATGGTCCGCCCTTCCTGGACATCCACCTTCTCCAGCGCTGAGGTGCCGTCCGCCCGGAGCACCGCCACATAAACCGTGCTTCCGTCCGCGCTCACGGCAATACCCGTACCGCCTGGCCGATACTCCCCATGCGAGATGGAACCGGCCGGATTCGCATACGGGATCAGTGAAGTACGACGCCGGTCCACAAGGTCGACTACCGCCACTCCTTCGGCAGTGGAGACGAAGGCCCGCGTGCCGCTCACCGCAACATCCCACGGTGCCTGCCCGACAGCAATCCGCTGCTCAACGGGACTGCCCGAGTCTGCAGGATTGATGACCAGAAGGTCCGCTCCTGCCGCGTCGGTAACAAGAACCATGGATTGCTGTGGCGACGGTAATGGGCTCGGCTTTGCTGAGGAAGCTTGACCAGAGGTGGGCACGGTCATGCTGGAAGGGGTGGCCGCCGGTTGAGGGGCCGAACTCGTGGCGCTCGGGATAGGCGCCGCTGTGCAGGCTGTCAGAAACAACAGGCACAGAATGGCGACGGCGCTGCGAAACATGCAGCCATTGTCCCGCGAAAGGCGCATCGGCGGCAGCCCCGGTGGGCTGCCGCCGTCGACGGCTGATCTGTTACCGGGAACTGATGGACTTGAACTTCTTCACTGAGAGCGGCACGAAGATGGCAAGCATCACGATGATTCCCAGTATCACGGTGATGATCGGGTTCTGCAGGGTCCATGCGGTGGGCTCAGGGAAGTCGGGGTTTGTGTTCCCGAACAGTTGGCGCGCCGATTCCACAAGGGCTGACACCGGGTTCCACTCAGCGATGTTCTTCAGAACCTCCGGCAGGGTATGGATGGGAACGAAGGCGTTCGAGATGAACGTCAGCGGGAACAGGATCATGAAGGACGCGTTGTTGATGACCTCCGGGCTGCGGACGCTCATCCCGAGAAGGGCCATCACCCAGCTGAAGGAGTAGGAAAACAGCAGCAGGACCGCCACGCCGCCCAGGAAACCCCACACCGAGGTGGTGACCCGCCAACCGACCAGCCAGCCGGTGCCCATCATGATCATCATCGAAATGCTGTTGATCACGAGGTCACCGTTGGTACGGCCGATGAGCACTGCTGCAGGGCTCATCGGCAGCGTACGGAAGCGGTCGATGATGCCGTCCTTCAGGTCCTGTGCCATGGCTGCCCCGGAGAACGTCGAGCCGAAAATCACGGTCTGGGCAAAGATCCCGGCCATCAGGAAGTTCACGTAGTCGGGCACATTCATTGCGCCGGCATAAACCTGGCTGAACAGGAGTACAAACATGATGGGCTGGAGGATGGTGAAGACGAGGATCTCCGGCACGCGCCTGATCTTGATCAGGTTGCGGCGTGTGGCGATCCAGCCGTCCGAGAACAGTTGGGCGAGAGGCGACCCTACGCTCTCGTAGGCGGGCTGGCTGACCGCGGTCATTGGGCTTTCTCCATTTCGGCGTCATTCTTGCTGGTCTCGTCATCGGCCCGGTGGCCGGTGAGCTTGAGGAAGACGTCATCAAGCGTGGGCCGGCGCATACCGGCGTCGTGCAGTTGGATGTTTGCCTGGCCCAGATCGGAAAGCACGTACTGCAGCGCGCGTGGTCCGTCGACGACGGACACCTCCACGGTGCGGTCGCTGACGGTAGGAGTGCCGTCACCGTGACGCGCGAGGATTTCACGGGCCGCGCCGGCGTCTGCTTCATCCACCAGCGTCACGACCACCCGGTGTCCGCCGATCTGCGCCTTCAGTTCATCCGAAGTGCCCTCGGCGATGACCTTACCGCCGTCAATCACGGCAATGTCATCTGACAGGTGGTCCGCCTCCTCAAGATACTGGGTGGTCAAGAGCAGCGTGGTCCCATCATTCACCAGCTGGGAGATGATCTCCCACAGCGCGAGCCTGCTTCGTGGATCCAGTCCGGTAGTCGGCTCGTCAAGGAAAAGGATTTTCGGGTTGATGACCAGCGCTCCGGCGAGGTCAATACGACGGCGCATGCCGCCGGAGAATCCCTTGACCGGCCGGTTCCCGGCTTCCGTGAGCTCGAACTGGTCAATCAACTCCTGTGCCCGCTTGCGTGCGGTCTTCGCGCCGAGATGGTAGAGCCTGCCCACCATCTCCAGATTCTCGAACCCGGTGAGATTTTCATCGACCGCCGCATACTGACCGGATGCTCCGATGATCCGCCGGGCCGCTTTGGGGTTGTTCACGACGTCGATGCCGTCGATATGTGCTGTGCCTTCGTCAGGCTTGATCAGGGTGGTAAGTACCTTGACCGCCGTTGTCTTGCCAGCGCCGTTGGGCCCGAGCAGAGCCTTCACGGTCCCCTGCGGGACCGAAAGGTTGAGGCCCGCCAGTGCATGCACCGGGCCGCTCTTCGATTTGTAGGTCTTGGTCAGGCCTTCAGCCTGGATAATCGTCATGGGTCAACCCTAGGTTTTCGGAATTACGGGAAGAAGGAGATTGCGGACAGCTTCGGTCCGCGACCCGGTGGCGGCAAATTGTGCCGCTGAGCGA
This sequence comes from Arthrobacter sp. KKT183, assembly GCF_055657625.1. Lineage (NCBI taxonomy): Bacteria > Bacillati > Actinomycetota > Actinomycetes > Micrococcales > Micrococcaceae > Arthrobacter > Arthrobacter sp. KKT183. The sequence continues at coordinate 3,612,667 of NZ_CM145770.1, forward strand.
TGTCATAAGGAGTGTGCGGCTCCTAGGAAAACAGCATGTAGACACCGTATACATTTCTTATCCTGACGGCAACGGTTTTCTTTGTACCAACCGCATTCATCGGGACTGCAGCGAGTCCAGCGCAACCGCCATAGCTGCCGCGAGTCTCCAGTCGAGACGTCCGCCGGGAACATTAACGTCATACCTGTCCCGCAGTGAAGCGCGCCGCTCCGAAGTCAGGACAAGCTGGCCCGTCGGATCGCGGAAATCGAAGTGGAACAGGAAGGGCGCCGGGATGGCGTCCAGGAACGGCACAATCTCCCACACACGGCGAGCGATCGCGACGCCCTGGCTCCGTTCGCTGCCCACTGCCTGAATTCCGGGTGCTTCAAGCTCCCAGGTGGAACGCAGCAGCGAGGATCCGAAGTTCTTGCGAAAGCAGCCCAGCGGGCTTCCCTGCGCATCGAGCACATCATAGGTTGCTCCCAGGTCAAGACGCCGGCGAGCCTTGAAGGAGAATAGCTGCGTCTTCTTCGACTCGTCCGTGAAAAACCTAACCTCTTCCTTGAAGGCAGCCCGCTTCTGTTGCGCAAGAGCCATGAGCGCCCCCGGATTTCCGTCCGGATCGACGGATCGGACCTCGTACCGATTGACCATGAGGGTGACCTTCTGGGTTACTGAAAATCGCTCGATCGGCGGCTGGGAGTTCATCTGATTCTTTCGTCGTTGTCTGTAGTTGCGACCGCTCTGCGGGCAGCCGTTCTGAGCCTAGCTACCTGAGGTCTCTGCCGACGTCGTCCTGAGGGAGTATCTCTGCCCAATGAGCGGCCGTACCGGGGAAATGACGGCCGTGCCGGGAATCCGGAGCCCTTGACGACCTTCATCCGCGGGTCGAGAGTTACTACATGACGTCCCTTCTGGGCGCCGCTCAATTGGCTCGCCGCATACGCGGCGGCCATTCATAGGAAGGCGAAGGCAATGGACGCAATGATGTGGGTCTGGATCATCATCGGGATCCTCGTGGTGCTGCTCATCATCGGACTGATCGTATTCCTTGGACGGAAGCGCAAGCACGCACACGACCAGGAGAAGCGCCGGAAAGACCACGAGCACGCAAACGAGATTCGGGAAGAGGCGCACGCCAAGGACCTGGAAGCCCGTGAGCGTGAGGCACGCGCCGCCCGCGCTGACGCCGATGCCCAGCAGGCCGAGGTGGACGCCGAAAGACTGCGCAAGGAAGCGGAACAGCGGCAGAACGATGCCCAGGGCCTGCGCCGGGAAACCGAAGAACGCGCGCGCCACGCGGATGAGATCGATCCTGACGTACGCAACGACCAGGGGACGCGCAGCGATAGGAAGAACGGCGCCGATCCCGGCCGGCCCGGACGTCACTGACAGCTGGGCCGCTGACCGCGCCGCTCCGTCATCAGGATCGGATGCCGGCGCCCCTCGGTTCGCCCGCGGGGCGCTCGGCCGCGGCAGGCGCCACAAGGAACGACGCCAATACAGCCACTCCGACGGCGAGCAGGGCATTCCGGATTCCCATCTGGTCACCGAGGAATCCGAGCAGCGGAGGCCCAGCGAGGAATGCCGTGTACCCGATCGTGGAAACCACCGACACGCGGGCAGCAGCCAGGCGCGGTTCGTCCGCAGCGGCAGACATTCCCATGGGGAACCCGAGCGCGGCGCCCGTTCCCCACAGAACCGCTCCGACTCCGGCAAGAAGCACAGTGGGTGCAAAGACGAAGAGCACCAGGCCGGCCAGCGACGACGCAAGGCTCACCTGCAGCACCCGCACCCGCCCGAACCGGTCGATAAAGCCGCCGCCAACGAAGCGGAAGAGGGTCATTGAGGCTACGAACACGCCGAACATCAGCGCACCGACGGCTTCAGTGGAACCAAGGCCGTCCACTGTTGCCTTCGCCACCCAGTCGTTTGCAGCACCTTCAGTGAGCGCTGCACCGAGCACTACCAGCCCGATGAGGAGCGTGCGCGGCTCCTTCCAGGCGGCAAATCCGCCGGAAGGGGAGGTCTCGGCGTCGTCATGTTTCCCGGCGTGAGGGTCCTCAGGCAGGAAGTAACGCGGAATCCACAGCGAAATAATGAGTACCAGCACCGCAACCACCGCCAGGTGGGTTGATAGCGCTACGCCTGCGGCCGCGAGACCGGCTCCGGTGAGCGCGCCGATGAAGGCACCACCGCTAAAGGCCGCGTGGAACTTCGGCATGATGGTGCGCATGAGCCGGCGTTCGACGTCGGCGCCTTCCAGGTTCTGCGCAACATCCCAGAGGCCTATACCAAGGCCGAAAATGAAGAGGCCGACGGCGGCAACCACCACGGATTGCGTGACGAGTCCGCCGGCAATGGTGGAGGCGGCGATAGTGGCAGCCACTCCGCCCAGCCTCACGGTGTTCGCTGTCCCGATCCGTGCGGCGATCCCGCCCGACAACGGCAACGACACCATGGACCCGATCGCCGCAACAAGCAGCAGCGCGCCCGTCTGGCCGTCGCTCAGCCCCAGCGTGTCCGACGCAGATGGAATCCGGGCCGCCCAGCTGGCGAATACGAGGCCGTTGAGACCGAAGATAGCGAAGGTAGCCCACATGGCTGAATTGACGTTGCTCTGCACCTCTAAACCGTAGGCGCACGGGCTCGGAAGGGGCTACCCAGGGCAGGCAGTGTGATGGAGATGACAACAGGTTGCCGCCGCTACTGTGGCGGACCGCACTGAAACCCCGGGCAAAAGAAACACGCCCGGCTCGACGTACCGCTAATCCTCGAAGCTGAGGGTGAGCTGGTCTCCATCAATCTGCACGGCCGCGCTGAAGTAGAGGCTCGCGGTGTCTTCTTCCGGCTCCCATTCGGCCGGCTCGTCGTCCTGCCACTGAGTGTTCCGCTCATAGGTGGCAGTCATCTCGCCTTCCGTGGCGTACAGCGCCAGGGACCCATCCCAATTCTCCGACACCTCGAACTCGGGCTCCTGGGTAATTGTCCAGCTGAAATTGCGATAGTCCTCGTCGTCGCCAAACGTGAACGCTCTGTTCGGGCAGTCCTCGGGCGCCGCCTCTGTGGAGTCGGCGCAGGTCTGAAGGAATTCCCTCGCCTGAGCCACCGCATCTTCCGTCACTGCATCCGTCATGGAGCGCTGGAAAAGGGCCCCTTCCCCAACACTGCTTGCCGGATCAGCCGACACTGTAATGGTTTGCTCCTCCCCCAACGTCACATATTTGGTGCCTTCCGGCGGAGTCAGCACATAGTCGCCCGGCAGGACCGGCAATGAGAACGCGCCTGGAGCCTGCTGGCCGAGCTGTTGGGACAGCTCCACGTCCACGCCGTTTACCGTCACCATGTCCACGCCTTCAGGCACTTGGATCGGCAAGGTCCAGGACGTCCCGCGGGTCACCGTCCAGTTGTGGAAGAACAGCGCCGTTCGCTCTGCCTTCTCCAGGGTGAAGATAAGTGGCACCCTTTTGGCATCCTGGGTTACCTCCGCCGTAACGGTCGCCAATTCACCCGAGAACTCGACGTCGCGAATCTCATGGTCGGTTATGCGGTTCTGAGCAGCACCGAAGATGCCGTCATCCAGCAGCAACCGCTCCTCGGACGTCACATTTGGATCATGCAGCGCTACCGCTGCGCTCGCATCCCCCTCCTCGAGCGCCTTGAGGTACTTCTCAACGTGCGCTTGGGGCCCATAGGTTGTGGCGCTCAGAATGTTGAACGCAACAGTGGCAGCCACAATCAGGACGATGACGATTCCCGCGATTGCTGTGCCAATCCGCAGCCTTTTCTTGGCATGGGCGGTTAATGGTTTGGTCTCCCGCCCGCCGGCACCCGGCACCTCCTCCACCTGGCGCCCGGTATCGGTGCCGGCGACTGCGGAGTCGGCGGTTGCTGTGGGACCGGAGAACCAGCGGTGGATAATGGTGGGCAGGAAAGGCACTGCCACCGGGGCCAGGTATCGTCCCGAAACTTCAATTGCGGCTCCCCACAAACCCATGATCAGCGGCGTCCAGAGAGCCAGTGCCAGAGTGCCCGAAAACGACAATGCGCCGCCCCTGACACCGAAGACCACTGAGGTGAACAGAGTGATTAGGAGCCCACCCACCAGAAAGATGGCCGGCAGGATGGCCCATGACATCCAACCCTCCCGTTGGCGGTAGGAGGCTCGCGCAGCTGCCCAGGCGATCGATGCGACGAAAGCGATCGTGATGGCTAACAGGATAAGCAGCAGGGCGGCCCACCATGGGAGATCAAAAACCGTCATGGAATCTGTGCCCTGGCTGGTGGCGTTGCTGACGGAAGACAGATGCCCGATTCCGTAGGCCCAGCCGGCGGCGGTGGGTAGCCAGAGCGGTGCTGAGAACGCCGCTGCTGCTCCGCCTTTCACCGTGGCAAAGATGAACAGTACAAGCCCGCTCACGAGCGTGTAGGCCATGTAATGGAGGCAGAAGATCCTCACGCCCGCCAGTATCTCCGCGCCTGCGCGTCGCCTCGCGGTTGCTTGCAGAAGGCCGTGTGTAGTCGCCGACCCGTGATGATGTCCCAAGCGACTGCCGAGTGTTCCGATGGCAAGGGCCCCGAAGAACAATGGCAAGGAGGCGCTCGTAAGGACAGCAGACATGCCGTTCTCGGAGATCCGGACTGCGAAGAGGAAGCTGAACAACAGGCCAACGAGTGCAAGTGTCAGTCCGCTGACCGCCGAAAGCATCCACGCCTGCGTACTGGTGATACTTGTTTGGCTTCGAGCGCTCCGCCTACCAAGGAACCACAGCGTGAGTACCGCGATTCCCGTCAGAGCGAGCGGGACGCCCCAGCCTACAGCGCCTATTTGCAGCGGCATCCCGAGGACATTAAGACCCAGATCGGCGTGTAGGGCTCCCATCATCGCCATGCCGGCGAGCTGAAATGGGAGTGCGAGCAAAAGAAAAGCGCCGCCAACGTCCGAGGGCGTCTCCACTCCCACGTACTCATCGAGGGAGGCCTGCAGGTCCTGTGCTGAAAGAACCAGGCCCAGAGCAACCAGCAGTAAGACTGCGAATGCTGCGAAAACTGTGACGCCGTACGCGATGACCCCGGCCAAACCCGCGCTCAACCAACGGCTGTGCCCGATGTCCCTGAAACCTCCGCCAACTGGCAACGGGTCAACGGGCCGCTCTGACGATGACGGAGCCGATACGCGCGGAGTGGCTGGCAGCAGCGGCGGAAGGGCAGGCCGATCGACGGATTCTGGATTCATGGTTGTCCCCCAACGAAAGAATGATGAGGACGATCACTAATTTGCCCCCGGAGACAATTTACTATGAGCGGTCAGTGCCCCGGGTAGTGCTGTGGATAAGTGTCAAGCCTTGTCCTAGCGCGACCGCTGCACTCTGCCTTCGTCCCACACAGGAGCTTCCGATTCATACACCTTGCCGTCCTCGCCGAAGACGAGGAAGCGGTCAAAACTCCGCGCGAACCAGCGGTCGTGGGTTACGGCCAGCACGGTTCCCTCGAACGCGTCGATAGCGCGTTCCAGGGCTTCGGCTGAATGGAGATCGAGGTTGTCCGTGGGCTCGTCGAGGAGCAGGAGCGTGGCGCCGGACAGTTCGAGGAGCAGGATCTGCAGCCGTGCCTGCTGCCCGCCGGAAAGCGAGTCATACAGCTGTTCCGACTGCCCTGCCAGCCCGTAGCGGTCCAGTACTCCCGACGCCGCCTCCCGGCCGAGGCCCGATCGGTGATCGTCGCCGCGGTGCAGGATGTCGAGCAGGCTCCGGCCCAGCAGGTCCGGACGCACATGGGTCTGGGCGAAGAACCCAGGGCGAATGCGCGCACCCAACTTCACCACGCCGGTGTGAGGCACGGGTGCGATGCTCACCTCGGACACCGGTTCATGTTCTTTCTCCGGATCGGTGCCGCCGGCGGCGAGGAGGCGAAGGAAGTGGGACTTGCCGGACCCGTTGGAGCCCAGCACTCCGACGCGGTCACCGAACCAGATCTCGGTGCTGAACGGCTTCATCAGCCCGGTCAGCTCCAGTCTCTGCGCGACGACGGCCCGCTTGGCTGTGCGGCCACCCTTGAGCCGCATGTTCACGTTCTGCTCGATCGGGATCGCTTCCGGCGGCCCTGCCTCCAGGAATTTCGCCAGGCGCGTCTGGGCGGCGTGGTAGCGATTAGCCATGTCCGAGCGGAACGCGGCCTTGTTCTTGTACATGTTCACGAGCTCTTTGAGCTTGATGTGCTCCTCATCCCAACGTCGCCGCAGTTCCTCAAAGCGGGCGTTGCGGTCCGTCCGGGCCTGCAGGTAGGTGCTGAAACCTCCACCGTGCACCCAGCTGGAGGCGCCGAGTGCGCCGGGTTCCAGCGTGACGATCCGGGTAGCCGCATTGTCCAGCAGCTCGCGGTCGTGGCTGACAAAGAGGACCGACTTGCTGGACTCGTTGAGCTTCGCTTCGAGCCACCGTTTGCCGGGTACGTCGAGGTAGTTGTCCGGCTCGTCGAGGAGGAGCAGTTCGTCTGGACCGGAGAACAGCGCCTCCAGGACGAGCCGTTTCTGTTCTCCTCCGGATAACGACGACGCCGCGCGGTACTGTGCGCGATCATACGGAACGCCCAACGCAGCCATCGTCACTTCATCCCAGGTGGTTTCGAGCTCATAGCCGCCGGCGTCTCCCCAATCGGCAATCGCCTGGGCATAACGCATCTGGGTGGGTTCGTCGTCGTGCTCCATCATTGCGAGCTCAGCGTCGTCGATCTTTTTCGCGGCCGCTGCAAGCACCGGCGGCGCAGCGGAGACGAGCAGGTCCCGCACCGTGGTGTCATCGCGGACCTGGCCCACGAACTGGCGCATGATGCCCATACTGCCGGAGCGGGTGATGGCCCCCTCATCGGCGGTGATATCGCCGGCAACAATGCGAAGGAGCGTGGTCTTTCCGGTGCCGTTGGGACCGATCAGGGCAGTCTTGTGGCCCTCGCCGACCTTGAAGGTGACGCCGTTGAGCAACTGGCGGCCGTCGGAAAGAAAGTAGTCGATGTTGGAAATGTCGAGGTGCGCCACGCTCCCAGTCTTCCACCCGCATCCAGTGAGCCGAAATAGGGTCTCATCCGTGGGTAGACACTCGAGTGCGAGGATGGGAGCGTGATTCCAATAACTCCCCAGCGGGTGGTGTTCTTCGGCGTGACCGGATCCGGGAAAACAACAGCGGCTGAGCGCTATGCCGCTGCGACCGGGTTGCCGCTGACATCCGTAGACTCGGACATCGGGTGGCTTCCGGGATGGGCGGAGCGGGATCCCGCCGAGCAGCTCCGCATGGTTGAGGAAATCGCCTCGCGGGATGCCTGGGTGCTGGACAGCTTCTACCGGAAGTGGTCAGACCACCTGATTCCGCGCGCTGAAGTCATCGTTGCGCTGGATTATCCGCGCTGGCTCTCGCTGTCCCGGCTGGTCCGCAGGACGCTGCGGCGCATGGTGCTGCGGGAAGAGGTCTGCAACGGGAACACGGAGACCTTCCGCCGCGTCATCGCACACGACTCGATCATTCGGTGGCACTTCACGTCCTTCGCCAGCAAGCGCCGGAGGATTCTTGAATATCAGGACGCCGGGTTGCCAGTGCTTCGCTTTACCAGACCGCGGGATCTGGAGCAATGGCTCAGGTCCTATGAAACCCCGGTAGCGGAGGACGGAGTTGGCTCATAAGACGCAGTAAGGGCTGGCTGTGAGGTGGGCGCAGGACTTCGCGTTGCTGAACCGCGAGGAAATGATGGACCGCGTCATTCATTGCGTTACGCAGTCGGACCGGGACAGCGGTTCAGGAGCTGGAGCGCATCAACTGCCACCACAACTACACGGCTCAGGAAACCCACTATGGCAAGCAGGTGTGGCTGAGCCGGAAGGGCGCAATTGACGCGTCTGCCGGGCGGCCGGGACTCATTCCGGGCTCCATGGGGACCGCGTCCTATGTGGTGGAAGGCTTGGGCTTTGCGCCGTCGCTCAGTTCCTGGGCAGTCCCTGGAACCCAATCAGCATTCCACGACGTTCAAGGCCAGCCCGCCACGGGCGGTTTCCTTGTACTTGTCCATCATGTCCGCACCGGTTTCACGCATCGTCTTGATCGCAGCGTCAAGTGAGACGAAGTGCTGTCCGTCGCCGCGCACGGCCATGCGGGCTGCGGTGATTGCCTTCATCGCTCCCACGGCGTTGCGCTCGATGCACGGTATCTGCACCAGTCCGCCGACGGGATCGCAGGTCAAGCCCAGGTTGTGCTCAATGCCGATTTCAGCGGCGTTTTCGACCTGCTCGGGTGTGCCTCCCAACACCTCGGCCAGCCCCGCAGCGGCCATCGCGCACGCTGAACCAACTTCCCCCTGACAGCCGACCTCGGCACCCGAGATGGAGGCATTCTTCTTGAAGAGGGCACCGACAGCAGTGGCGGCGAGCAGGAAGCGGATAACGCCGTCGTCGTCGGCTCCCGGAACGAAGTCTGTGTAGTACTTCAGGACTGCCGGGATGATGCCGGCCGCGCCGTTGGTGGGAGCGGTCACCACACGACCGCCGGCCGCGTTTTCCTCGTTTACGGCAAGCGCGAACAGGGTGACCCACTCCATGGTGCTGAGGTGGTCATTGGGGTCAGCTTCCTTCTGAAGCAGTTCCAACTGCCGGGCAGCACGACGCCGGACATGCAGCCCACCGGGAAGAATGCCGCTGTTGGTCGACCCCCGCCGGATGGTGTCCTGCATGACGTCCCAGATCTCGAGCAGGCCGTTGCGGATCTCAGTCTCGGACCGGACGGCCAGTTCATTGGCCAGCACAATCCCGGAAAAGGACTTTCCCGTCGATGCTGCAAGGCCGAGCAACTGTTCGCCGGATTCAAACGGGTAGGGAATCGCGACGGTCTGTTCCGCGGACAGGTCGGTGCCGATCTGGTCCTCGTCCAGAACGAAACCCCCGCCCACCGAGTAGTATTCGCGGGCGAATAAGAGTATGCCCTCAGCGTTATATACCGAGAAGCGCATCCCATTGGTGTGGTAGTCCAGCCGCTGCTTGCGGTGCAGAACAAGATCTTTCTCCGGATCAAAAGCTACATCGTGTGAGCCGGCCAGACGAAGGGTCTTTGTTTTCGAGATTTCCTCCACACGAGGTTCAGCGCGTTCCGGATCGGTAAGGTGCGGCTGCTCGCCCTCGAGCCCCAGGATCACGGCCTTGACTGTTCCGTGCCCATGACCGGTTACGCCCAACGAACCGAACAGTTCAGCATCGACGTGCTGGACCTGTTCCAGCAGCCCCTGCTCCACCACCATCCGGGTGAAGAGAAAGGCCGCCGTCATGGGCCCGCCCGTGTGTGAACTGGACGGACCTATCCCGATTTTGAAGAGGTCGAAGGCGCTGATGGTCATGAGCGGCCCGGACGTTTGTAGAACGGCAGCTCAACGACGGTGAAACCCTCCGGACGTCCGCGCAGGTCAACCTGCAGTTCCGTGCCCGGTTCGCTCAACGCTGTGTCAACGTAAGCGAGGGCAACCGGGTACCCGAGGGTCGGGCTCGGAAGGCCGGACGTAACGGTACCTACGGTCTGTCCGTTCGAAACGACGTCGTACCCTGCACGGGCAGACCGGCGTCCGGTACCACGCAAACCGACCAGCTTTCGCTCCGGTGTTTCGGCCTTCAGCGGCTCCAGCACGGAGCGGCCCACGAAGTTCTCGGTCTTCTTCAGGCTGACGACACCGCCCAATCCCGCTTCAAACGGATTTGTCTCCAGGCCGAGCTCATGACCGTACAACGGCATGCCGGCTTCAAGGCGAAGCGAGTCCCGCGAGGCCAGCCCGCAGGGCGCCAGGCCATGGTTGGTTCCTGCCTCGGTCACGGCTTTCCACAGCTGTACGGCCTGCGCGTTCTCGATGAAAAGTTCAAAGCCATCCTCGCCGGTGTAGCCGGTGCGGGCGAGGAGGACCGGCTGACCGGCGAGCTCCACGCGAACGGCGGCGTAGTACTTGAGCGAGGTGATGGCGTCGCGGTCTGCAGCCGGCGCCATGCCGAGCAGGATCGCCTCCGCGTTCGGTCCCTGCACCGCGATGAGAGCGGTCTCCTCCGACTGATCCTGCACAGTGACATCGAAGTCGGCAGCACGCTGCTGCAGCTCGGCAGCAACCGTGTCGGAGTTCGAGGCGTTGGGCACCACAAGGAACTGGTCCTCGGCGAGACGGTACGTGATGAGGTCATCAATCACTCCGCCGCCCTCGGTGCAGATGAGGGAGTACTTGGCCTTCCCCACCGCCATGATCTCCATATTTCCCACGAGGGCATAGTTGAGGAAGCTGGCTGCCTGCGGCCCAGTGACCATCACCTCGCCCATGTGCGAAAGGTCGAAAATGCCGGCGGCCCGGCGAACCGTGTGGTGCTCTTCAAGTTCGCTGCGGTACTTCAGGGGCATCTGCCAACCGCCGAAGTCGGTGAATGCCGCACCGAGTTCCTGGTGCTGGGCATACAGCGCTGTCTGCTTTGTCATGGCGATCCCTTAGTCCTCGAAGTCTTCGATCGGCGGGCACGAGCACACGAGGTTCCTGTCACCGTGGGCGCCGTCGATACGGCGGACCGGCGGGAAGTACTTGTCGTGGCGCAGCGTCCGCAGCGGGAATGCAGCCAGTTCCCGGGAGTAGGCCTGCGACCACTCGTCACTGATGAGCGTCTGTGCGGTATGCGGTGCCTGGCGAAGCGGACTCTCCTCCAGCTGCCATTCGCCTGTTCCGACGCGGTCGATCTCGTGTCGGATGGCGATCATCGCCTCGACGAAACGGTCCAGTTCGCGCAGGTCCTCGGACTCCGTGGGCTCCACCATCAACGTGCCCGCTACCGGGAAGCTCAGCGTCGGGGCGTGGAAGCCGTAATCGATGAGGCGCTTGGCCACGTCTTCGGCTGTCACACCGGTCTTCGCGGTAAGTGCGCGAAGGTCCAGAATGCACTCGTGCGCCACGAGTCCGTTCTCACCCGAGTAGAGCACCGGGAAGTATTCATTGAGGCGGGCGGCGACGTAGTTCGCTGCAAGGAGCGCGGACTTCGTGGCTGCCGTCAGGCCCTCGCTTCCCATCAGCGCCACATAGGCCCAGGAAATCGGCAGTACGCCTGCTGAACCGAAGCGGGAGGCGGAGATAGGGACGCCGGCTGTGTTGCTGTTGTCTACACCAGCTGCGCTATTCGCATCTCCAGGCAGGAAGGGGGCAAGGTGCTCCGCCACTGCTACCGGCCCGACACCGGGACCTCCGCCGCCGTGCGGGATGCAGAACGTCTTGTGCAGGTTCAGGTGGGAAACATCACCACCGAACTCACCCGGCTTTGCTAGCCCGACCAGCGCGTTAAGGTTTGCGCCGTCGATGTAGACCTGACCGCCCGCGCCATGCACCTGGTCGCAGACCCAGCGGACGTCCTCCTCGAAAACGCCATGCGTGGACGGGTAGGTGATCATGATCGCGGACAGGGAATCCTTGTTCGCCTCGATCTCTGCCTGGAGATCATCGTGATCGATGTTGCCGTTTCCGGCTGTCTTGACCACAACCACCTTCATGCCGGCGAGCACAGCAGAGGCGGCGTTGGTGCCGTGTGCTGACGATGGGATGAGGCACACTGTGCGAGCCTCATCACCGCGTGAAAGATGGTACTTGCGGATGGCCAGCAGACCGGCGAGTTCGCCCTGGGAGCCGGCGTTCGGCTGAATCGACACCCTGGCGTAGCCGGTGATTTCAGCGAGACGGCCCTCCAGGTCATCAATCAGCTGGCGCCAGCCCTCGGTCTGGTGCTCGGGGGCGAACGGATGGATGGTTGCGAACTCGGGCCAGGAGATCGGTTCCATCTCAACCGTGGCGTTGAGCTTCATGGTGCAGGATCCCAACGGAATCATGGTGCGGTCCAGTGCCAGGTCGCGGTCCGAGAGACCGCGCAGGTAGCGCAGCATCTGGGTCTCTGAGCGGTGGAGGGAGAACACGGGATGGGTCATATAGGACGACGTCCGTTGCAGGTCAGCAGGGATTGCAGTCTCCGCGTCGGCTGACAGATTTACCCCGAAGATCTCGGCGATGGTTTCAAGGTGAGCGTCCGTGGTGGTCTCGTCACAGGAGATGCCGACGTGATCGGCATCGACCAACCGCAGGTTGATGCCGCGCTCCTCGGCCTTGCGGACAATGCTCTCGGACTGGCCCTCGACCTTCACGAGAAGGGTGTCGAAGAAGGACTCGTGGACCGTCCCTGGAACGGCTGCAGCGAGCCGCGCCGCCTTTCCATGGACACGTTCCGCGATCGCCTTCAGCCCGTCGGGACCGTGGTAAACGGCGTACATGCTGGCAACGATCGCGAGGAGCGCCTGAGCGGTACAGATGTTCGACGTAGCCTTCTCGCGGCGGATGTGCTGCTCACGTGTTTGCAGTGCAAGCCGGTAGGCGGGTGCGCCGTCGGAATCCTTCGACACCCCAACAAGGCGGCCGGGGAGCATGCGCTCCAGGCCCTTTCGAACGGCCATGTACGCAGCGTGCGGTCCGCCGAAGAACAGCGGCACACCGAAACGCTGGGCGGAGCCGACGGCGATATCCGCGCCCTGCTCCCCCGGAGGGGTGATCAGGGTCAGCGCTAGCAGGTCCGCTGCGACCGTCACCAGGGCGCCGCCGTCGTGCGCTTTCGCGACCATGTCCGTGTGGTTGCGGAGCGTGCCGGATGTCCCGGGCTGCTGGAGGACGACGCCGTTGATGTCGCCGTCCGGCAATCCCTTTGAGAGGTCAGCGATCTCGATATCAAAGCCCAGCGCCTCAGCGCGGCCCTGCACGACGGCGATGGTCTGGGGGAGGCATTCCGCGTCCAGGATGGTTCGTCCCTTGTTCTTGCCGGAGCGACGCATCAGGAGGACGGCCTCGGCAACGGCCGATGCTTCATCGAGCAGGGAGGCGTTGGCGATGGGCAGCGCAGTGAGGTCCTGGACCATCGTCTGGAAGTTCAGCAGGGCTTCAAGACGGCCCTGGGAGATTTCCGGCTGGTAGGGCGTGTAGGCGGTGTACCAGGCGGGAGCCTCAAGCACATTGCGGCGGATGACAGGAGGGGTGACCGTGTCGTAGTAGCCCTGACCGATCATCTGCACGGCGGTCTTGTTCTTCGCGGCGATGCTGCGCAGTTCCGCCAGGACCTCCGACTCGCTCAGCGCAGACGGAATGTCCAGGCCCTCGTTGATACGGATGCTCGCCGGCACCGCAACATCGACGAGTTTGTCCAGGCTGGGGTAGCCCAAGACCTTGAGCATCTGCTCGGCGTCGTCCGAGCGGGGACCGATGTGGCGGTCGGAGAAAGTTGATTCCGTCTGGTGCGTCATGAGGAACTCCGTGAATCAGTGTGCGTGCAGGGCGCGCGGACAGGTGGGTGGGTTCCTCCCCGCTCTGTCTTGGACCTGAGAGATTCCGTGAACACAGGGTTCACCTTGCACCGTCGGTGAGCACAACCTATCTTCAGCTGCGCTACTTTCCAGAGTTGCCTTTCCGCTGCGGTGCTGGGCCTGAGAGATTCCTGGGGAGGGTTTGCTCCTACGGCGCCTGCCGGCTGTAGGTCAACGGCAGGACTCTCCCGCTGCGGGTCAAGGGCGTTTTATTACTGCGCTTTTCAGTTATGCGATCGTGATCAAGCTTACTCTTCGCTGAAATCGATCAGCAAAGGAGTGCGCTCACGATGACCTTCCCAACTGCGGCACCGGCAGCCCGAACACGTCCTTGAGTGCAAGTTTTGCCGCGTGATAACCGCCCATCCCGTGCACGCCCGGGCCGGGCGGGGTCGATGCTGAGCACAGATAGAGGCCCTTCCCCGGCATCCGCCAGGGGTGCGGCCCGAATGAGGGACGCGCCAGCAGCTGAGGGATGGTCACCGCGCCACCGCTGAAGTCACCGCCCACGTAATTGGCGTTGTACTGCTCAAGGTCAGCTGCAGTCATGACGTGTGAACGCACGACGACGTCGCGGAAGCCGGGCGCGAAACGTTCGATCTGCCGCACAATGGCCTCCGTCATGTCCCGCGTGGAACCGTTGGGCACGTGGCAGTAAGTCCACAGAACCTGCCGTCCGTGGGGTGCGCGGGAAGAATCGAACAGGGAAGGCTGCGAAACCAGCACGTACGGTTTTTCCGGATGGCGTCCGGCGGCCACGTCGGCTTCCGACGCCGCCACTTCAGCCCGGGTTCCGCCCGCATGAACTGTGCCGGCCGCTCGTACTTCCTCGTTTGCCCACGGCACCGGCCCCGAGAGGATGAAGTCAACCTTGCAGGCGCCGTCCCCGAAGCGGAACCGGTCCAGCATTGAGACGTAGCCCTGCGGGAGGCGATCGCCTGCCAGGCCGCCAACAGCACCGGGTGAGACATCGAGCAGGACTGCCTTTGCTCCGTCGAACTCGCCGACCGATTCAATCCGACGGGCAGTGTGGACGGCGCCGCCATGTGCCCGGATGTCATCCGCCATAGCGTTGACCAGTGCCTGGGATCCGCCAACCGGAATGGGCCATCCCACGGCATGCGCCAACGCTCCGAGGGTGAGCCCGGCACCTGCAGCCGCGAGTGTGGGCAGGGCAGCAACGGCATGTGCGGCAACTCCGGTAAACAATGCCGCCGCCTCTTCCGTCGAGAAGCGCAGGTTCCACAGGCCAGTCCCCTGCTCGAGCGTCCTTGAACCGAGCAGGGCGGCCGCGACTGGATGCCGCGGGACCCGCAGGAACTGGTTGAGCCCGGTATCGACCACCCCATCAATGTGCTGCACGAGCGGGCGCATCAGTCGCCGCCAGGCCTGTCCGTCCTTGTCCAGACCGAGCGCCGTACGCCCAAGATCGCGGTACGCGAGTCCAGCACGGCCATTGTCCAGCGGATTGGCGTACGACAGCTCGGGAACCACGAAGGGAATCCGTTCCCGGAGACCGAACTCCCGGAAGAAGGGTGACGCCAACGCCATCGGATGCACAGCCGAACAAATGTCATGCACGTGTTCCGGCTCAAGCAGCTCCATGGTGCGTGACCCGCCGCCGATAGCTCGTTCGGCCTCAAATATCTCCACGCTCAAGCCTGCACGTGCCATCACGACGCCGGCAGCCAGCCCATTGGGGCCGGCACCGACAATCGCGACGTCCGCCATGGCTAGCTCTTCCCTCCGGACCGGTGGGCGCGAAGCGTGGACACGGACGAGGCTGCTCGCATGAGCAACGCGCGACCTTTGGCCGGCGCCGTTCTGCGGAATGAGAGCAGTCCAGCCACCACCTTGTACTTACCCGGGTTCAGCGGGATGTCATAAGTTGTGGGGAGGTCCACAACGTTCTTGGAGAAGTTCCGCTTGAACGTGGTGACGTTGACCAGTTGTGGGTAGTTCTCACTCACAATCCCGGTAAGCCCGCAAGCGGTATTGCCGTCGGCTTTGAGCTGTTTGAACGCTTCCCACAGCAACAGATAAGGCGCAAACGTCTTCCGCGCATCGTGTGTGCTGCCCGCAAAGTAGTAGACCGAGTAGCCGCGGTATTCGGTAGTGATCAACCAACTCACAGCCCTGCTGTCCACGTAGGCGACCATGAGCCGAAGATGATCCCCCAGAGTTGAGAGCAGCAACTCGTAGTATTCGGGGCCGAAGCTGGAGAAGCCGTCGCGCTCCGCTGTTTCCTGCAGAATCGGGTACAGGTCCGCCCTGAATACCTCGACCCAGCGTGCCCGCTCGATGGTCCGGACCTCCACGCCTGACCGTTCCGCACGACGGATACTGTTCCGGGCATTCGGCCGGAAAGACTTGAAAATTGCATCCTCACCCGGCGTCAGGTCAACGACGATCTCGCGCTCATACCAGCCGTGCTCGATCGGTCCGGCTGCAGGAGGCAGCGGGTGCTTCACCTGCATGCGGACATAGAGGGGGTCTGTGCCCGGATCATCAGTGAACTGGTGCCGAACCGTGTGCATAAGACGGAGTTCAGCTTCCGCGGTACGGTCCGCGAACCATACGGGCCCGTTGATCGCGACCAGCGATTCTCGGAACCTGCGCCGCACCCGGAGGAAGCTCACCATCGCAGCCGGTGCGCCGTCGTCGTCGTCGTAGTAGGCCCACAATCCGTACGGTTCCCGGCCCAGACTGCGCTCGAAGTCCGCCCACTGCGGAGTCTGTTCGAGCGGAATGACGACATCGGGGCTTGCCGACGCCAACAGCTCGAATGCCTCTGGCGTTAGGCGCTCACTGCGGAAGACGGATTCTGTCACTGGGGGTCTTTCGGTGCGGTGATGGTGAGGTTTGGAGAGGACTCGCTCAACAGTACCGGAGCAGGCGCATGCCGGTCTGGAGCGCCATCGAAGGGGCCGCCTGCCGGATCGTCAATACCAATGCGCCGTGCGGGATCATATGTCGGTTCAAGTATATGTTGCGCAACCCGATACAACAGGTAACCGGTGGCCAGTAGCCGCGCCAAGATCGCGGCGACATAGTAGGGGGAGTCGATATTGTTCTCCACCACGCCTGACGACGCTTCACGGGCTACGTACATCCAGTACGCCCACCAGTGAAGTAGTTCAACAAGCTGCCAGGTACAAAGTATTCGCCAATCGACATACGAGAGCGCAACGAAGGGCAGCAACCACAGAGTGAGTGCGGGAGGGTAGTCGGGCAGGACCAGGACGAGTGCTCCGAGCAGCAGAAGAATCACTTGCGGAAGGCGTGGGCGTCGCGGTGCCCGCAGCACCAGCAGGCATATCAGGGCAACCAGCACCGCGAAAATGGTAAAAGCCAGGGTTGCTGTTGCTACCGGAGAGAGCACCGGCAGGCCGAGCCGCTGCGCAAGCAGGTCATAGCCCGCCCACAGCGAAGAGGAAATGCCGAGGCGAGCCGGATCGTATTCCCACGGCAGTGCCAGAATGCGTTCGGGCCCGAACGGCAGAACGGTGAGTACCCAGACGGCGATCAGCGAACCGCCGCTCAGCAGGGCACCCCTGAACCGGCCGGTCCGGATGGCCAACAGTATGACGGCAGCGAGGACCAGGAGCACGTGAACGCTGAACCCGGCGCCGAACCCGAGCAGGACGCCGGAGATCACATAGCGCTCCTGGGCAAACGCCCACACAGCCAGGACACTCAATAGGACGGACAGCAGCACCCAGCTTGAGGTTGCCGTCAGGATCGCGATCGGCGCCACCGCCACAAGCGCCGCATCCCAGGGTCGGCGACTCGCCAGTCGCATCACGGTAACAACAGTTCCAATCCACGCGGCAGCGATCAGTACAGCGTTCACGTCGAAATACTGCATCAGGGATTGCGTTTGGACTATGCCGTCCGCGGACGTCGGCACCAGTAGCGCGACCAGTCCCGCAAACACTCCAACGAGCAGCGGCCCATCAAAGGTGGACCCCTCCGCGAATGGGGACAAACCGCTTCCGAGACCCTGGAACTGGAAGGCCTCGGTCCAGTCTGAGTAGCAGCCCCGGTAGAACTGCGCGGGACGTGTCCATCCGTCGGTTCGGCACGGAGCCTTGATCAGCACCGCCAGGACAGCGGCGGCTGTGGTCATCAGGATCAGGACCCGCCCGACGGTGAAGACGGCCGGCCGCACCCTGCCCGGTGCAGCGTGCCTCCCAAGTGGCCCGCCGGCGACTTCCGCGGCATGCCTGAGCAAGGGGTCCCCGCGCGTAGGCACGGAGATGCTTGCGGGGCGGCGCTGACCCTGCTCTTGCTCCATGTCTCGAAAGCCTAGCCAACGGGCAGGACAATGGCGCCCTCTTCGTAGAAACCCACCTGTAATTCCGCACTCCGGAGGGCTTGAGGGAATGAGCAGGCAACAACGGGCGTTCGCAATAACAAGTAGACTGGGTAAGCTGTGGATTTCGCCGGAGGCAAAGGCAAACAAAGACCTCGGTCCGGGCGGTTATAAGTGCGCGTAAAGAGGAGAACAGTGGGAACTAACCCCATTCGGGTAGCAATCGTCGGTGTTGGCAACTGTGCAGCATCCCTGGTGCAGGGCGTGCAGTACTACAAGGATGCAGACGCTACGGCGACCATCCCCGGACTGATGCATGTGGAGTTCGGCAAGTACCACGTCAATGACGTGCAGTTTGTCACCGCGTTCGACGTCGATGGCAAGAAGGTCGGCCTGGACCTCGCCGACGCCATCGGCGCCAGCGAGAACAACACCATCAAGATCGCGGACGTGCCGCCCACCGGAGTGAAGGTCCAGCGCGGGCACACCCTCGATGGTCTGGGCAAGTATTACCGCGAGACCATCGTCGAATCCGATGCGGAGCCGATTGACGTCGTCGCTGAGCTCAAGGCATCACAGGTTGACGTAATGGTCTGCTACCTGCCAGTCGGCTCCGAAGCAGCAGCGAAGTTCTATGCGCAGTGCGCAATCGATGCGGGCGTCGCTTTTGTCAACGCACTTCCCGTTTTCATCGCAGGCACCAAGGAGTGGGCTGATAAGTTCACTGCAGCGGGTGTGCCGATTGTGGGTGACGACATCAAGAGCCAGATCGGCGCAACGATCACCCACCGCGTGATGGCCAAGCTGTTCGAAGACCGCGGAGTCACGCTGGACCGCACGTACCAGCTCAACGTCGGCGGCAACATGGACTTCAAGAACATGCTCGAGCGGGACCGCCTTGAGTCAAAAAAGATTTCCAAGACCCAGGCTGTCACCTCAAACGTAGAGGCCGAACTGCACGCCGACGACGTCCACATCGGACCGTCGGATTACGTCGCCTGGCTCGATGACCGCAAATGGGCGTTTGTGCGTCTCGAGGGCCGCAACTTCGGCGATGCACCGGTTTCCCTTGAGTACAAGCTCGAGGTGTGGGATTCCCCGAACTCTGCCGGTGTGATCATCGACGCCATCCGCGCCGCGAAGATTGCCGCAGACCGCGGCGTCGGCGGACCGATTCTCTCGGCGTCAAGCTATTTCATGAAGTCGCCGCCGGAGCAGTACAACGACGACATCGCCCGCGACAAAGTTGAAGCTTTCATTCGCGGCGAGGTCGAGCGCTAGAGCAGTTCCCCTCTGATGAAACGCCCCCGGTCCTACCGGGGGCGTTTTGTTGTGGGGAAGTGGCCTGTCCGACCGCTGGCGATCGCATCGCATGAGAGATTGTTGACATGAGCAATAGCCTTCCCGGTCTGGCGGTGTGTCTCGCCGGCGCTGCAATTTCCTGGCTGCTGAGCGGTCTACTTCCGGGAACCAGCCCGCTCTTGATCGCCATCCTCCTTGGAGCGGCCTGGGGGAACCTGTTGCCGGTGCCATCCCTGTTCTTCGAGGGGATCGGTGTTTCATCCAAAACCCTGTTGCGGGCGGGCATCGTACTGCTCGGACTTCAACTCTCACTCTCAGCAGTACTTGGGCTGGGCCCCGGTGTGCTCCTCCTTGTTTTTCTGTCAGTGGGTGTGACCTTCGCTGCCACACTGTGGATCGGAAAGCTCCTGGGCATCAGCTTTGCCCAGCGACTTCTCATCGCTTCAGGGTTCTCTATCTGCGGTGCGGCAGCGGTTGCAGCCACGGAGACCGCGGCCGGCGCCAAGAAGACGGAAGTCGCCACCGCCATCGGACTGGTGGTGCTCTTTGGGACCCTGATGATCCCCACGGTCCCCTTCCTGGGCGGGCTGCTGGGAATGCCGGAGAGGACCCTCGGCGTGTGGATCGGGGCATCGACCCATGAAGTGGCACAGGTTGTTGCCGCGGGCGGATCAGTGGGCAGCTCTGCTCTTGCTGTTGCCGTCACGGTGAAACTCGCCCGTGTCCTCACCCTGGCGCCGATCACCGCCGGAATAGCCCTGCGCATGCGCCGTGCCGAACCGGCTACAGGCGGCAAGATTCCTCCCGTGGTCCCGCTCTTTATTGTGGGGTTTGTCGGAGCGATGCTGTTGCGCACCTCGGATG
Source organism: Arthrobacter sp. KKT183 (assembly GCF_055657625.1). Classification (NCBI taxonomy): domain Bacteria; kingdom Bacillati; phylum Actinomycetota; class Actinomycetes; order Micrococcales; family Micrococcaceae; genus Arthrobacter; species Arthrobacter sp. KKT183. The sequence continues at coordinate 3,632,506 of NZ_CM145770.1, forward strand.
TCCTCCCGCAAGGGGTCCTGGAACTGGCACAGATCCTGCAGACGCTGCTGCTGTCAGCGGCGATGTTCGCCCTGGGTCTGGGAGTCCACCTGAAAAGCCTGCTGCGCGTGGGCAAGCGCCCGGTGCTGCTCGGTTTGATTTCAACCCTGGTGATCCTCGCGGTATCCCTCGTCTGCTCGGTGGCCCTGCCACTGTCCTGAAGAAACGTGGCCTGCAGGCCTCACGCGGAACGTGTTCCACCCAGTCGGCGGATGCTGTGCGACGCCTGCGCCATCCCCACCAGGCCAAGGAGCAGTCGGCTGTATGCGCGGACACCCACTGCCACCGCGAGCACTGCCTGATCCCGGGACTGTGTGTCGAGGACTGTGCCCAGATCCTGCTGTGCCACCTGATCGGCCGCTCGTGCATATCCAAGTACGACGTCGGCGCTCACCGAAAGTCCCATTGTCTCCATTTCCCGGAGGATGATGTTGAGCAGCGCGCGCGCCTCAGAGGGTGCATCCGGCCAGCTCTGGGCTGCCAACAGCCCGTTCATAAGCGGGTGGTCCTGCACCGCTTCCGCAGGGGCACCCATCACCATCGCCTGGGTTTTGCCCAACAGCTCAAGGCGGGATACACCGGTATCCTCAATGAGTCCGATCAAGCCACGGATCTGATCGACACGAAGCCCGACGACTGACCGGAGACCCGAGATCAGCTCGAGGCGTTCAACGTGCCGGATGCTGTACTCGGCACGAGTGGGATGGATCTCGACCCCGCGCTGGAGCAGTCCTTCGCGAAGATAGAACTTGATGCTGGCGGCGCTTATGCCCGTTGACGCGCTCAGTTCCTTCAGCTGCACGAGGGTCCTCACTGGATAGTGGAAAGACGTCAACTATCCAGATATACATCGCAAGATAGTGGGTCTATCTTATAACCATGGACTGGAGCCCGCTCATAGCCGCCCACGTGGTCGCCGCGCTGTACGTCCTGGTGCTCGGGCCACTCAATATTTTCCGACGGCGACGCGACCGCACCCACAGGATCATTGGCTATACCTGGGTGAGCGCCATGTACTTCGTCTGCGTGAGCAGTTTCGGGATTGTGACCGACGGACATTTCAGCTGGCTTCACGGTCTCTCCGCCTTCACCATTATCACGGTGACGCTCGGCCTCGTCTCGGCGATCCGCCGCAACATCGTTGCTCACCGGGCCAACATGATCGGTAGCTACATCGGCATTGCAATCGCTTTTGTGTTCGCAGCCACGGCACCGGGGCGGGCAATACCGCTGCTGTTGGCTGATGACCCGGGCACCGCCGTCGTTGTTGCTGCGCTGGTGCTGCTCACAGTGGGCGGGCTTTACCTGGCGGTCCGGCCGAGAACGGTAGCGGCACCTGTCAAGGTGGTCCACACCGGCAAGGCGCCGGTTTAGTACCGTTGGGCGTGACCGGGGGCGGTTGGGGCGGCAGGATCGCCTCCGCGCGGCATCCGCCTACGTACTCTTCAGCAGGAAGCAATCACCCTCGCCTACTTGAGCGCGGCACGCAGGAACTACGCCGTGGCGTCCCGTGCTGCAACGAAGGCGGTGACGCACGCTTCCACGTCTTCGGCGCTGTGGGCTGCGGAGAGTTGCACACGGATGCGCGCGGCTCCCTTGGGGACAACCGGGTAGCTGAACGCGATCACGTAGACCCCGTGTTCGAGCATGCTGTCCGCCACTCTCGCCGCCAGCGCCGCATCACCGAACATAACCGGGATGATGGCATGCTCGCCGGCGAGCAGCTCAAATCCTTCCTCGCTCATCCGAGACCGGAACAGGGCCGCGTTCTCACCCAACCGTGCACGAAGCTCCGCACTGTTCTGGACCAGGTCCAGGGCCGTCAGGGTTGCCGCGACAATCGAGGGGGCCAGCGAGTTGGAGAAAAGATACGGCCGCGCCCGCTGCCGCAACAACTCGACGATCTCCGCCCGCCCGGACACGTACCCACCCGAGGCACCACCCAACGCCTTACCGAACGTCCCGGTATACAGATCCACCCGGTCAGACACGCCAGCATGCTCCGGTGTTCCCGCCCCCGTTGGCCCCATGAAACCCACAGCATGCGAATCATCGACCATCACCATGGCGTCATACCGCTCCGCCAAGTCACAGATCTCCTGCAACGGAGCAAGATACCCATCCATCGAGAAAACCCCATCAGTCACCACCAACCGACGGCGCGCACCAGAAGCCTCCTGCAGCTTCGCCTCAAGATCCGCCATATCCCGGTTCGCGTACCGGTACCGCGGCGCCTTACTGAGCCGGATCCCGTCAATGATCGAGGCGTGGTTCAACGCATCCGAGATGACAGCATCCTCAGCGTTCAACAGGGATTCGAACACCCCGCCGTTGGCATCGAAACACGACGAGAACAAGATGGTGTCCTCAGTCCCCAAAAACGCCGACACGCGCTTCTCGAGCTCAAGATGCAGATCCTGCGTCCCGCAGATGAAACGCACCGACGCCATCCCGAACCCGCGATCATCCAACGCACCCTTCGCAGCCTCGATAATCGCCGGATGATCCGCCAAACCAAGGTAGTTGTTGGCGCAGAAGTTCAACACCTGCGCCCCCTCCGCGCTGCCCAACGCCGCGCGGATCCTATTGGACTGCGGCGAAGAAATGGTCCGCTCATGCTTATACAAACCCGCATCCCGGATTTCCTGCAGCTCCGACTGCAGCTGATCCCGCACTGAAACAAACATTCGCAAACTCCCTCTAGATCGCCGACCAGTCAAGCACTACTTTGCCGCTGCGCCCATCACGGGCAATGCTGAAACCTTCCTGCCAGTCAGACGCCGGCAAAACGTCAGTGACCACACTCGCCACCGCATCACGCAACCGGTCATTGGACTGCAGCATCGCACTCATCGCGTACCACGTCTCGAACATCTCCCGCCCATACACACCCTTCAACGTGAGCATGTGCGTGACCACCTTCCCCCAGTCGATCGTGATGTCCTGGGACGGCAAGCCCAGCATTGCGATCCGCCCGCCGTGGTTCATGTTCTCGATCATCTCCGGCAACGCCGTGGGGTGCCCGGACATCTCCAGACCAATATCAAAACCCTCCACCATATGCAGCTCACGCTGCGCCTCGATGATCCGCATCCGGCTCACATCCACCGCCAAATCCACGCCGATGGACCGGGCAAGATCCAACCGCGGCTCCGACACGTCCGTGATTGCAATGTTGCGTGCACCGGCATGACGGGCAACAGCGATCGCCATCAAACCAATCGGACCAGCCCCCGTGATCAACACATCCTCACCCACCAACGGGAAACTCAACGCCGTATGAACCGCGTTACCGAACGGATCGAACACCGCACCCAACTCCGGTGTCACAGCATCGTGGTGAACCCACACATTGGTCTCCGGAATCACCACGAACTCAGCAAACGCACCATCACGCTGCACGCCCACACTGACCGTCCGGATACACATCTGCCGGCGCCCAGCACGGCAATTACGGCAAATACCACACACAATATGTCCCTCACCGGACACCCGGTCCCCCACCCGGACCTCACACACACCCTCACCGAGTTCCACAACCTCACCGTAGAACTCGTGCCCGGGAATCAGCGGCGCCTCGATAATCCCGGCCGCCCACGAATCCCACGACTCAATATGCAGATCCGTCCCGCAAATACCCGTGGTCAACACCCGGATCTTCACCTCACCCACGCCAGGCACCGGCTCCGGCCGATCCACGAACTCAAAACCAGCCCGAGCACCCGATTTATAAAGCGCCTTCACCCACAGTCCTTTCGTTTGTATCGCTGGACAATACTCAGAACAGTCCCACCGCGCCGCCGTCGTCATCCACGTTCATGCGCAGGGCACCTGGCTCCTTCGGCAGACCGGGCATGGTCATCACCGCTCCGGTGAGGGCGACAATGAAGCCCGCTCCGGTCTTCGGGATCAGGTCCCGTACATGGAGGGTGAAACCCTCGGGAGCGCCGAGCCGGGTGGCGTCGTCGGAAAACGAGTACTGCGTCTTGGCCATGCACACCGGAAGCTGATCCCACCCGTTTGCCTGGATCTCCTTGAGCCGGCGCAGGGCAGCAGCGGAGAATTCGACGTCGCATGCCCCATAAATCTCCTGCGCAATCGTGCGGATCTTCTCCTCCACAGGGAGTTCCAGTGGATACAGGTGCCGGAAGGAGCGAGGTGCTTCAAGCGCGGCCAGGACTTTCCCGGCGAGATCGTCACCGCCCGGGCCGCCGCCGCCCTCACCCCAGATATCCGCCACGGCCGCGCTGATACCCTCGGCAGCACACCACGACAACAGCCACTCGAGTTCCTCATCCGTATCAGTAACAAACTTGTTGACGGCCACCACGGGTGTGATGCCGAACTTCCGCACGTTCGCTACGTGGCGCCGAAGGTTCACGACTCCGCGCTTCACCGCGTCGACATCCGGCTCCCGCAGATTGTCCTTCGCCACACCACCGTGCATCTTCAAGGCACGGATGGTCGCAACCACTACGACGGCGTCAGGCGCCACATCCGCGGCCCGCGCCTTGATGTCCATGAACTTCTCGGCACCCAGATCTGCGCCGAACCCGGCCTCGGTTACCACGATGTCGGAAAGGCGCTGCGCTGTCTGGGTGGCGATGACCGAGTTGCAGCCGTGTGCGATATTGGCGAACGGTCCGCCGTGCACCAGCGCCGGCGTGCCGGCAATCGTCTGCACGAGATTCGGTTTCACGGCGTCCCTCAGCAGCAGTGTCAGCGCTCCCTCGACGCCGAGATCCGCAACGGTTACCGGCTTCCTGTCATAGGTATATCCGATGGTCATGCGCGCCAGCCGGTTCCGGAGATCGGCGAGATCAGTGGCGAGGCAGAAAGCGGCCATGACTTCGGACGCCACCGTGATGTCGAAACCGTCCTGGCGCGGAACTCCCTGCGTGGGCCCGCCCAGTCCGATCACCACGTCCCGCAAGCTGCGGTCATTGACGTCGAGCACGCGCTTGAAGGTGATCCTTCGCGGATCGATGTTGAGCGGGTTGCCCTGGTAGATGGAGTTATCCACCAGGGCCATGAGCGTGTTGTTTGCACTGGTGATCGCGTGGAAATCACCGGTGAAGTGAAGGTTGATGTCCTCCATCGGCAGCACCTGCGAATACCCGCCGCCGGTGGCTCCGCCCTTCATGCCCATGACCGGGCCAAGCGAGGGCTCGCGCAGCGCAACCATCACGCTCTGGCCGGCCCGCGCCAGCGAATCCGCAAGCCCTACCGTCAAGGTGGACTTTCCTTCACCCGCGGGAGTTGGACTCATGGCGCTGACCAGAACCACTTTCCCCGGCGCCTTCCCGGGGACGCGAGGCAACTGCGCGACGTCGATCTTTGCCTTGTACCGCCCGTGCAGTTCCAGCGCTTCAGCAGGAATACCCGCCGCTGCTGCGATGTCCTCGATGGGACGGATACGGGCCGCTCGTGCAATGTCGAGATCGGACACAGGGGCGTGGATAGACGTCATCGTCTGAAATCCCTCCGGGGTGCTGGCTGGACTATGGGCGGCTCGGGTGTGAGCTGCATCCAATCTACCAGCGCGCCCACGCGCGAGCGCGCCGCCGAAGAGGGGCTTTAGCCGAGTCCTGCGCGCTCCAGAACGTAGCTGGTCATCGGCTCATACAGACCGGGGCACAGATTGTCATCCAGCGGCACCGCGACCTCCAACTGCCCCTCAGCCTCGGAGACAAACAAGCCGGGGTCATTGCAGTCGGCGAAGCCGAGAGTCGGAATGCCAACTGATGCGGCATGCCCTGCCCAACCATGATCGGCCACGACCAGCTCGGGCGCGGGTGCGCCCTGGGATGCGAGAAGCTCAAGGCTGAGCCGCATCGGCTCCGGATAGTGGGTGTGGACGAGGCCGCCGTACTGATGCCAGGCCAGGACACCGAACAACTGCCGGATGTCACCGTCACGGAAGGGCTGGCCCTCGGGGACCTTGACGACGGTTGCGCCGCCCCGTTCAGCTGCAGCGGCGAGCGCAGCGTGAACGGGCAGCAACCCTGCGGGGTGGCCGGTCGCGAACAGAATCCGGCTGCCCGAGCGGACGGCCACGCCAAACCGGTCCGCGAACCGGTCGAGTGCTGCGACGCACTTGTGCGCGTCGATGGTGTCCTGACCCTCGAGATGATCCCGGTCGGCGCTGGTGCCGACGCGCTCGTGCATCACGTCAAACACCTCATCAAGGCTCCAGGTGCGGGTAAGCCGCACACCAAACTCGAGGTGCTCGTTTCCATCGAGGAACAGCTGCATGTGCCGCAGGTTGTCCTGCCGCGGTGTGGCAACCTTCCCGGTAATACCTACTGAGTCGAGATAGCTGGCGAGTTCGGCGGCTGCATTCACCCGTCCATCCTAGGCACACTGTCCTGGGGAACTGGCTGATGTGCTGGGGCCTACAGTGCGGGCGCACCCTCGTATTGTTCGACGGCCGTCCGGTAGCTCTGCGCCGTGAACAGTGCGGTCCGCTGCCAACCGAAGGCCAACGCGTGCACCGCAGCATTGGTGCCGAGCGTGCGGCGCATTGCGCCGTCGTCGTGCAGGACCTCCAGCGCCGCTGACCATAGTGCGGCACCATGCCCGTCAACCAGAACGCCGGTTCGCCCGGCACTGATCGCCTGCGGCAGTCCGCCGACATTCGCTGCCAGAACCGGTGTGCCGCAGGCCTGCGCTTCAAGCGCCACCAGACCGAAAGATTCGCTGTAGGAAGGCATCGCAACGACGTCGGCCGCGCGGAACCAGTGCGCAAGCTGCTCCGGCAAAACGGGCGGATAGAGCCGGACCACGTCCTGTAGTCCAAGCCGATTGATCAGGGGCCGCAGCTCCAGGGCTTCAGGTCCGCTGCCGGAGCCGATGATGCTGACCTGGAGTGGGATGTCGGGGCGCCGCGCCAGCAAGTCAGCGGCAGCCTCAACCAGCAGGTGGGGACCCTTCAGCTTCTGGATCCGCCCGGCGAAGACCACGTGGAACGTCTCGGCAGAGAACGAAAGCCCGGAACGCGAGGCGGGCCGGTCAAGCGCATTGAAGATGTCGAGATCCACACCGGGGGCGACAATGTCGACCTTCTCGGCGGCCGCCCCGTAAAGGGATTCCAATTCCGCGGCCTCGGTACTTGTGTTGGCGATGAGGCGATCGGCGTCGCTGACGATGGTCTGCTCGCCGGAAATCCGCGATTCAGGTTCCCTTACTCCTCCGGCATGCAGCCGGAGGTTCTTCACCCTCGCCATGGTGTGCATCGAGTGGACCAACGGCAGGTTGAGGGATTTCGCGACGGTCAAGCCCACAATGCCGGAGACCCAGTAGTGGGAGTGGATGACATCGAAGTGTCCGTCTGCCAGCAGATCGGTGGCGTCGGCGATGGCGTCGGCCAGGTCATCGGAGAGTTGGGGAAGTACTTCTTTCGGAACCCGGCGCGTGGGTCCGGCAATAAGGTGGCGGACCAGGACACCCGGGCCCAGCTCCTCAATGTGAGGTTGCCCGTCCGCTGCTGCGCGAGTGAAAATTTCGACGTCGATACCGACCTTGGCGAGCTCCAGCGCCACTGAGCGTACATAGACATTCATACCGCCGGCGTCGCCGCCGCCGGGCTGATCGAAGGGCGACGTGTGAAGCGACAGCATCGCCACGCGCTTCACGGGGGTCACGAGCCCTCCCTTCGCCGTCCAGGTTGTATTCTTCTGCCAGCACTTGACCTCTGGCCACTAGTGACCATATAACGCGGACAACAGTCACGACATTCCGCGGGAGCGCCTCGTGGAGCCGGAGTGGTCCGTTAAAGGCGGAAGCCCGCGCTGGGAAGCGCGGGCTTCTCTGGTGGTGGCACCGATGACTTGCATCAGTTTCTCCTTCGCGGATCGACAGGGCGCGGCTACACGCCGCATGGACGCACCTGTTACTTGATGAACAGGTGATGCTGCGGCAGGGCAAAAGACTGGGCGTTTTCCCAGGCGTTATCGACCGACGATTCCTGTATTCGCTTCCAGAAGGAAACACTTTCCCGAAGTTTCTTAATCATGAAGTACACCTCCTCTCGCTGCGTGAAGTCAGGCATCACCGCTGATAAATCGACGGGTTGCGTGTCGGGTTCACGAACCGGGTCGAGGCGGGTGAGACTGCCGGACATGATGAATTCCCCGTGTGAACGCTGCTGTGCATCGACCTGGGCCGTGGTGCGTTCGGTGGAAACAGGGGCTGAAACAGGCATGGATATCTCCCGAGATTGTGGTGCGGGAAGAGAAGAGGGCTGCGATGAGCCCGGAATTCGTGAGAAAGGCACGAAAAAGCGAGGCGGGTTCCGCCTCACGCACACAAAGGAAAAAGGAAAACTTCTCCGCAGAAGAAATTAGGAGAGAAGTGCCGTTTTCAGCAGGAAGTTAATGCGCAGCGATGGCGGAGGCTGGGCGGGTTCGCGCGGCCATCATGCCGCCGAGAAGATTAATCACCGAATCCCACCTCCACTTCTAACTTGCGCTTACCTGAACAGTGCAAAAACAAAGGAAGATTGAGTTCTCCCAATGGCACTTCTCAAAGCTACCTCAAACGAAGCGCCTTCGCCTAGCTCTTTTGCAAGAAATTCCGAATATTTTGCCGGACGGGGAGTAGCCGGGACAGCAGCAGCGCATTAGCCCGCCAGGCAGCGTTAGGCTGACCAAGGATTCGAGGAGAGGTAGGCGGATGGGATCTGCACGGCTCCGCGAGGTCGATGCGCTGCGCAGCTTTGCGCTCGGCGGCATCCTCATGGTCAATATCTGGTACTTCGCCGACGCGTTCACCCTTGCCGGCGAAATCAGCCCGAATCACCGGTCGGCAGCCGACCTCGCAGTGCGGTTCACGGTTGCAGCTCTCTTCGAAGCGAAGTTCTACCTACTCTTCTCCTTCCTGTTCGGCTACAGCTTTGATCTGCAGTGGCGGGCGGCCATTGCGGCAACCGCATCCCCGGTACAACGCATCCAGCGCCGCCTTGCTGCGTTGTTTGTCCTCGGCTTGCTGCACGGTCTCGTCCTGTTTTTTGGGGACATCCTCCTGACGTATGCGCTGATGGGCCTGATTCTGCTCGCGACGCACTCACTGCGCACGTCCACGGCCGTCATCACGGGCAGTGCGCTGATTGGAGGGATCGGTTCGCTCATCCTGGCTGTGGGCCTTTTCATTGCCGGCGCCGGAGCGGGTGCTCCTTCCGCCGCTATTGCAGTCAATTCAGGCGCGCTCACCCAGAGCCCAAGCTCGGTCTTCGCAGCCAACGCGGACAACTTCCTGGAGAACGTTGCCGGTGTGGTCTTCGTTCAGGGTCCGCTCTCGCTCGGAATGTTCTACCTCGGGCTCGCGGCCGCCCGGGCCCGCCTTTTGGAACGGCCGCTCTCCACCCGCATCCTGACGACGACGGCGGCAACCTGCCTTCCCGTCGGCCTCGCCGCCGGTGTTTTCCAGGCCTACCTGACCACCTATAGGAGCGGCGACCGGTTCAGTGTGCTGGCCTTCGGCATCTCAACGCTCACCGCGCCTCTGCAGACAGCCGGCTACGTGAGTCTCCTCCTGCTGCTCTTCCGCACGGCGGCCGGAGCACGCCTCTGCGGACTGCTTGCACCCGCGGGACGCATGGCGCTCACCAACTACCTCCTGCAGTCGGTGATCATGGCGCTCGTTTTCACCGCCTACGGGCTGCGGCTCTCCGACGGACTGCCGGCCAGCGCGGTGGCGGGAATCGCCGTCGTCATCTTTGCAGCCCAACTTATCCTCAGCCGCCTTCTCCTCGCACGCATACGAATTGGCCCGGCAGAGTGGCTACTGCGGAGCATCACGTATGGCCGACGGAGTACGCGGGCACCGGGAAGTTAGACGTTCCAGCGCAGGATGGCGGGAGTGCGCTTGTCCCAGCCGAGCGCACACACCGCGGCCGTACCAAGGATGAAGCGCCGCCCCTCCACGGGTTCGAACTCCAGCCAGCGCGCCGTAAGCACCCGGAGGAAGTGGCCGTGAGCAACCAGGAGGGCGTTACGCACCGGTTGCGCCTGCGGATCCTGGTCCGCCGGTGTGCCGCAACCGGCCTGAACCCTCGAGATGATCCGGTCAGCGCGTGCTGCCACCTGGGCAATGGTTTCTCCGTTTGGGACGCCGTCCTTCCAGATGAGGTAATCCGGATTCTCCTTGCGGACAAGCGCGCTGTTACGGCCTTCATTGTCGCCGTAGTCCCACTCATGGGCATACGGGAGCACCTCGGCGCCACCAAAACCGGCCAGCTCAGCCGTGCGTCGCGCACGCTGAAGCGGAGACGTGAAGACCAGGTCAAACTCGACGCCGGCCAACCGGCTCGCAGCGTCCCGTGCCTGCTGCTCGCCGGCCGAAGTCAGCGCAAGGTCAGTGAGGCCGGTGTAGTTGCCGTCGCGGGACCACTCCGTCTCACCGTGGCGCAATAGCCAAAGGTTAGGCAGCGGTGTGCCCGCCGCGGTCAGATCAGCGGCAGCTGCTCCGGACTGGCTCATGATTCATCTCCTGCTTCGGGCTGGCCGGCCCACCAGACGCGCAACTTGGACTCGGCAGCCTCACGGGTATGCGGACCATGTTCCATGCGTTCCTCCAAAAGAAAGCGATAGGCCCGCCCCACAACCGGCCCCGGCCGAATGCCCAGCAGCTTCATGATGTCTTCTCCGTCCAGATCCGGCCGTATCGATGCGAGCTCTTCCTGCTCGGCGAGCGCAGCGATGCGGTTCTCGAGGTCGTCGTAAGCAAAAGCGAGGCGCTCTGCCTTCCGGCGGTTGCGCGTTGTCACGTCCGACCGCGTCAGCCGGTGCAGCCGTTCAAGCTGCAGCCCGGCGTCGCTCACGTAACGGCGCACGGCGGAATCCGTCCAGCCCGCCTCGCCGTAGCCGTAGAAGCGCATGTGCAGCTCCACGAGGCGCGCCACCGCCTTGATCGTGTCATTGTCGAAACGGAGCGTCTTCATCCGCTTGGCTGTCAGCTTTGCTCCGACAACATCGTGGTGGCGGAAACTCACCGCGCCGGTTGGTTCGAAGCGCCGGGTGGCCGGCTTCCCGACGTCGTGCATCAGGGCAGCGAACCGCAGGGCAAAGTCCGGAGCCGGCACCGCGCCGTCGTCATCGGTTTCCAGTGCGCACGCCTGCTCCAGCACGGTCAGTGAGTGCTGGTAGACGTCCTTGTGCCGGTGGTGCTCATCCATCTCAAGGCGCAGCGCAGGCACCTCAGGCAGCACGTGGTCGGCCAACCCGGTGGAAACCATGAGGTCGACGCCCCGCCGGGGGTGGGCACCGTTGATGAGCTTGATCAGCTCATCCCGGACGCGCTCTGCGGAAATGATGGTGATGCGCTCGGCCATCGCGGTCATCGCATCCCGCACCTCCGGCGCAACCTCCACTCCCAGCTGGGAAGCGAACCGCGCCGCGCGCATCATTCGGAGCGGATCATCGGAGAATGACGACGACGGCGCCCCCGGAGTGCGCAGCAGGCCCGCGTGCAGGTCCTTTACTCCACCGTACGGGTCCACGAGTTCCAGTGAGGGCAGACGCAAGGCCATGGCGTTGATCGTAAAGTCCCGGCGGAGGAGGTCATCCTCCAGATTCGTGCCGAAGGCAACCACGGGCTTGCGGGAGGACGGCTCATACGCCTCGGCGCGGTAGGTCGTGACTTCGATGGTGAAGGACGCCTTGCGCAGCCCGATCGTTCCGAACTCCCGGCCAATCTCCCAAAAGGCGTCGGACCACCGCCGGATGACCGCGATTATCTGATCCGGATCAGCGTCCGTGGTGAAATCGAGGTCCGGCGAGGACCTACCGAGGAAAAGGTCGCGGACCGGCCCGCCCACCAGTGAAAGCTCGTGGCCGGCATCAGCGAACAGCCGTCCTAGCTCAGTAACCACCGCCGGAAGGGGGGCGGTCAACGGGGAATCTTCCAACAGGTGCACCATAGTCCTTTAAGCGTGCCAGAGATCAGCCCAAACACCATTACGGGAACGGGGGCACGCGCTAAAGGGTCGCCGGTGGAACCATCGGCACGGCAACACGCCGACCGTCCTGCATGCTGGCGGGGAGCCGCCCGCGCGGTCATCATCCCCCAGCAAAGGTAGTTAGAGTGGGATCATGGACCGTCCCGTTCCGAGCGCACCAAAGCGCACCCCATTGACAGCGTCAATGGGCCGAACAGGCGCGCCTTTAATTCATCAGTCCCTCCCCACGGTGGAGGAAGTGTCGGCCGGCGGAATCGTCGTCGACACCTCTACGGACCTGCTCAACGTAGCAATCATCGCGAGGCTGAACCGCGGTGGACGGCTTGAGTGGTGTTTGCCCAAGGGACATCCGGAGAACCAGGAAAACAACGAACAGGCAGCAGTAAGGGAGATCGAGGAGGAAACCGGCATCTGCGGCCGCGTCCTCGCAGCGCTCGGCAGTATTGACTACTGGTTCACTGTCAGCGGTCACCGCGTCCACAAGACGGTCCACCACTTTCTCCTTATCTCTACGGGCGGGCATCTGACCATCGAGAATGATCCCGATCACGAGGCCGTCGACGTCGCATGGGTTCCGCTCGCAGACCTCGGCCGCAAGCTCTCCTTCCCTAACGAGCGGCGTATCGCCGACCTCGCCCGAGAGGTCCTGCCGCAGTACCTCTGAGCCGGTGCCCGTCATACCGTGGCGATTACGGGCTTGCTGCGTGGACCGCGGTTACCGGGATCGGCCGCCAATGGTGAGACGATAAGTCACGATGTCTGATACCAACACCGCCTCAATACCGGTCCAGGATGCGGGCGTGGTGCCCAGTCGCCGTCCCACTCCCGCGGGCAACGTTCCGCCCACTGATACAACAGCACGCTCCAGCGCAATCATGGCCGCGGGTACCCTCGTTTCGCGTATCCTCGGCCTCGTCCGTGTCGCTCTTCTCGCCACGGCGATCGGCACGGCCGGCGCGGTGTCCGACCTGTTTCCTGCTGCCAACAACCTGCCGACCTACATCTTCCTGATGGTTGCCGGCGGTGTGTTCAACGCAGTGCTCGTGCCGCAAATCATCCGAGCGAGCCAGCAGGAGGACCGCGGTTCGGACTTCGTGAGCCGCCTGATGACGCTCTCGGTCATCGTCCTGTTCATTCTTACGGTGCTGATTACGCTCGCTGCGCCGTTCCTGGCGGACCTGCTCACCAATGTGTCCGGTGACGCGCTGGCCCTCACTACGGTCTTTGCCTATTGGTGCCTGCCACAGATCTTCTTCTACGGGCTTTACTCGATCATTGGCCAGGTGCTTAACGCCAACGGCTCCTTCGGCCCGTACATGTGGGCTCCAGTGGTCAATAACATCGTCTCGATCGGTTTCCTCATTGCCTTCATCGTGATGCTGGGCGCCGAACGGACCACTGGCCATACCCCCGATACGTGGACTCCCACCCATACGTTGCTGCTGGCCGGCGGCACCACCCTCGGCATCGTCATCCAGGCGGTGGTCCTCATCGTCCCGCTGCGCCGATTGCACCTCGGCCTTCGTCCCAGGTTCGGGTGGCGCGGCGTCGGGCTCGGCAAGACAGGACGGCTGGCTTCCATCACGATCGTGACCATGCTGATCGGCAACGGTCTCTACATGATCAACCAGTGGGTGGCCACGATCGCCACAGAAGCTCGAACCGACCTGCCCGACGACGTCTACATTGCCGGTCTGACCAACCTGGACATCGGGTCGCTGGTCTATGTTCTGCCGCACTCCGTGATTGCGCTATCGCTGGCAACCGTCATGTTCAATCGTCTAGCGGCCGCGCACTCGCAGGGTGATGTGGAAACCACCAAAGAAACACTGTCCCTGGGCATGCGGACCATCGGCGTGGCCACCGTTTTCGGTGCAGCAGCGCTACTGGCCCTGGCCGCGCCGCTTGGCATGGTCTTCTCCGGTGGTATCCGTGCCGGCGGCGCACTCAACGCACTGATCATCACGCTGCTGGCGGTCGGCGCGCCCTTCCTCAGCGCCAATTTCTTCCTCAACCGGGTTTTCTACGCGGCGGAAGACGCCATCACCCCGCTGAAAATCCAGCTCATCCTCTCGGTCACCGGGGTTGCACTGGCCCTCACCGCCAGCCTGTTCGAGCCGGCTCTCATCGTTCCCATGCTGGCTCTCAGCTTCACCCTCGGTAATATTGTGGCCGTCGTCGTCAGTCATGTGTTTCTGGTCCGGAAAATCGGCGGATACGGAGCTGGGCATATTTACGACGTGCACGTCCGGCTGACCGTTGCGGGCCTCATCGCCGCGGCTTTCGGCGCCGGGCTGTTGTGGTTTTTCGGTGCCTACCAGCCGGACGGGTTCGTCTGGCAGTCGGTGGGAAGCGCCGTCGTCGTTTTGCTGGTTGCCGGACCGCTGATGGCAGGGGTCTACATCGGCATGCTGAAAGTCCTGCGGATCACCGAACTGAGCGACTTCCTCGCTCCGCTCCTATCCCGCTTCGCACGCCGGTAAGCGGTGGCCCCGCGCGTGCGCACTATCTGCCCGGAAGTGGCCGGTAGCATTGGTACAAAGTATCCACATCCGGGAGGAACACGTGCCAGAAGCAGTAGACGTCGGCTCAGTACTGGGCGGCCGGTACAAGGTCACCGCTTACGTCCTCGCCTCTGCTGAGAAGGACCTGGTGCTCGATGGCGTGGACCAGGTGCTCAATCGGCCGGTCAGCATCCTGGTGGCATCGCCTTCCAACGCCGGTCAGGTTGCCACGAGCGCCCGCGAAGTCGCCACGGGTGAGCGGTCCGGTAATATCCAGGTTCTTGATCTCGGAATCACCGACGCCGGCACCTACCTTGTCACCAACCGCGCACCGGCGGCTGACCTCCTGGACCTTGTGATCCAGCAGGATGCCCCCTATATCGAACCGTTCTTCACAGACACCCTCGGTTCGGAAATCTTCGGTGTTGCCCGTTCCACGGAGCCGGAAACCCACGAGGACGACGACGACTATCACCACGAGCCGGAACGGCGGCCGGCACGCCTCCCGAAGGCGCGGATGCCCCGTTTCGGCCGCGGGTCTGCGGCCGGCGCCGCCGGCGGAGCTGCTGCGGGTGCTGCCGCCGCGTCCGGACAGGCAGATCCAGGCACTGCACCGCAGGACATCTCGGCATCCCGCCCCGTCGGAGGCAATGCGAGTGTTCCACCGCCACCGAGCGCCCCTCCCCGGGCTATCCCGGCTGACGAGCGGAACGAGCGGGCGAAAGTCACGGCCTGGTCCGAAGACGATTACGACCGCCCGGAAGACCGATCATCATCCCAGCGGCCGGCGTCGCGTTTCCCCGCCGCTGCTGCGGGCGGAGCTACCGCTGCCGGTAGCCAGTATGACGACGACGGCCCGTACGAGGATTACGACGAGGATGAAGATCGCGAGAACAATCCCCGCTTCACGCGCTTGCTCGTGGGTATTGTCCTCGCTCTTGTAATTGTCGGTGCGGTCGTCCTCGCTGTCACCCAATTGCGGCCCATCTTCGACCCGCCTGTCGCCAACGAGAGCGCAACGACGGAGAGTGCCGTCGAACCCACGGACAGCGCGGCTCCCTCTCCGTCCGCCTCAGGCTCTGCAACACCGACACCGGAGCTGGTACCCCCGGTCGCCACAAGCGTCACTCGCCTGGTGCCGGATAATCCCGAGCTCAACTCCCAGACCGACGGTGACCTCGGGGCAATCATCGACGATAACCCTGCAAGCTTCTGGGGCAGCCTCGTCTACGCAAACGAAACCTTCGGCGGGCTCGCTCAGAACCTTGCGCTCGTGGTGGAACTGGAAGAGCCATCCAGCATCTCGGAAATTCAGATTGAACAACTGAACAGCTCAGGCGGCAGCTTCAGTGTATTGCTGAATGATGAGCCGACACTTGAGGGCGCTACCCAGGTGGCGCAGTCGGGCTTCACCGGACCGTCGGTGACGTTCAATGTGCCGCAGGTCGATGGTGCTCCTGCCACAGCGCAGTATGTGATCGTAAATTTCACTCAGCTCCCCAGGCTTTCCAACGTTCAGGCACAGTACCCATGGGGAATGCGTATCGCCGAGATCAACATCTCCTAGCGACTACCCCTCTGCCCGGGACACGGAATAACGGCAGTTGACCTGTCGTTATTGCAAATGATCGCGACTGGACTGAAGGTTCGATCGCTCTCACCGATAGAAAGGTTCATCAAACCCGTGAGCACTGAGACAGACAACGGCAGCAATTCGCCAAGCGATATCCGCGACGTCATCATCGTAGGGTCCGGTCCCGCTGGATACACCGCCGCGGTCTACACAGCAAGGGCCAATCTTTCACCGCTGCTGATCGCCAGCTCGGTGACCGCTGGCGGCGAATTGATGAATACGACTGACGTCGAGAATTACCCGGGATTCCCCGACGGTGTCATGGGCCCTGACCTCATGGAGAACTTCGAGAAGCAGGCAGCGCGCTTTGGAACTGAGATCCTTTTTGAAGATGTGACGTCGGTAGACCTCTCTGGAGACGTCAAAGCCGTTACCATCGGCACCGGTGAGACGTTCAGGGCTCGTGCGGTCATCATCTCCACCGGATCCGCTTACCGCGAACTCGGCCTCGAAGATGAGAAGCGACTTTCCGGTCACGGAGTCAGCTGGTGCGCCACCTGTGACGGGTTCTTCTTCAAGGACCAGGACATTGCCGTTATCGGCGGAGGTGACTCAGCTATGGAGGAGGCACTCTTCCTGACCAAGTTCGCCCGCTCGGTTACGGTGGTCCACAGGCGTGATTCCCTCCGCGCGTCACGAATCATGCAGGACCGCGCACTGGCTCACGAGAAGATCCGCTTCGAGTGGAACGCGGAAGTGGCAGCTATCCATGGCACCGACAAGGTGACCGGTCTGACGCTCGCGAGCACCGTCGACGATTCCTCCCGGGAACTAGCTGTCACTGGAGTGTTTGTGGCGATCGGCAACGACCCTCGGATCGACCTGGTCAAAGATCAGCTCAAGCTGACAGGTGAAGGAACCATTGCCGTTCTCGGGCGGACATCCAAGACCTCCTTGCCCGGTGTGTTTGCAGCCGGGGACGTCATTGACCCGACGTACCGTCAGGCCATCACGGCGTCCGGTTCCGGCTGTGTTGCTGCCATCGATGTCGAGCACTACCTCGCTGATCTGGGAGACACTGTGCAGACAGCCGCTGAAGTACCGACACCGGTAGCAGAAGAAGTCTCCGAGACCGCTTCCGTATAACCCTCGAAAAGGAGTAGAGATATGAGCGATGCAAAGGAAGTTACTGACAGTTCGTTCGAAGCCGACGTACTCAACGCTTCGAAACCCGTAATGGTTGATTTCTGGGCCGAGTGGTGTGGCCCCTGCCGTAAACTATCGCCAATCCTTGATGACATCGCTTCAGAGCACGCCGACAAGATCGATGTCGTGAAGCTGAATGTTGATGACAACCCTGCCACGGCGGCGAAGTACGGGATCACGTCAATTCCCGCTGTGTACGTCTTCCAGGACGGGGAAGTGGCGGCTACCTCAATTGGTGCCAAGCCAAAGCAGGTGTTGGAACAGGAGTTTGCACAGTTCCTCTAAGAACGCGGATCAGAAGAAGCCGGGCCGCCCAATCGGGCCCCGGCTTTTTCGTGCACGAGATTGCGGTGCCACCTCCCGATAGTTTCCAGACGCTGATGTCCACGAGATCAATGTTTCACGTGGGACACAATCTGCATGCGCACGGAGCTTTAGTAGCGGGAGTGTGTTTGGCCGCGGGCCACTACAACTTCAACTCAGCCAACGGCTCACCGAAAATCGTATCCCGCCCCCGGTCTTCTGTGGACCGATAGCAGACGCTGGCCCGAGGACTTGTCCGACAGGTCCTCTATCTCCTGAGCGTCCTGGATGTCAGCGGCAGTCCCGCGCCAACACTGGCTAGCCGCCCGATGCTGGCCGGTACGTTTCACGTGGAACGCGCGAGCGGTCAGGTACTTACAAGGCGACCCACCAAAAGCCAAAGGGAATCGGTGCTCTGATCGCAGATGCCGACTCTGTTCACAGGGCGCTAACGTCCGTCCAAGAACACACCCGCCGGCGTCACCAGCCAGGTCAGATAGGGAAACCGGCGGTTTCACGTGAAACCTTCGGACTTCCTGATTCATGAAGCCGGACCATCGACAACCCATCGCGACTTAGCCCCGCTCGCGCGTCGGTGGCAGCTCGATCCCGAGGAGCTATCCGGGGCCGGCCTTCGTTAGGCTTGCTGCCCCAGAGCTTCGCGCTCAATCGAGCTGCCCGTCCTTCGGAACGGATCCAGGCAGTTCCAGGCCTAGCTCCCAACAGCGTCACGCAGGCACTCATTCGGTCGAGTTTCACGTGAAACTGGGACTCCAAACGTGTAGCGACGGGGTCGTGCCGGTTTGCAAGTTACAGGTCTTCAAAGGCTAGACGGCAATACGGGACGTGGGCGCCGTGGTGGCGATTGGGGTCCCCGAGCGCAGACTGCACGAAACGACCCGCCTCAGCCTCCAGCAACGTTGTCTTCGGCGATACTTCTGAAGCGCCCGCGGACACTCATACGCAGACACTCATACCAATTGGGCTACGGTTTACTTTCCCTGAAGCGAGTGAGTAGGAAAAAAGAACGGTTGGCGAGGAGCCAGGGCACATGGCAACGCGCGACATCGCCACAACCGGAGCCGCATAGCGCATCGTCACATTGCATCCGGTCAGTAGTATCGTGCGTTTCACGTGAAACGGCTTGCTCCGACAGCATAGACTTGGAAGCTGCCCGCCCGTAGCCTGAATCAACGGCAACACGCACCAGTACCGCCGCTGAACAATTCAATCGGTTAAGCCAATCGGCAACTCGCTAATGACGCCGACCGCGTAGTGCCCGTGCCTGTCGCCCGCCCTTCGCCCTCGGGTCGCCCGCCCTTCGCAACAGCCGCTCACCGAGATGGCATTCCGGTGTACCGGTGTTTCACGTGAAACCGTTCGTTCCTTGGCACTCCTGCACGAGCAATTTCCTACAATGCAGAGGCTCGCCACGAGTGCTCGGAATCCCGCGTGACACTTTCCTCCGCCGTCGTATCCGGTGCCATCAGCCACGCAGTCGTCAACTGGCCCATCGCGCCAGCGTGGCGGGCAAACGATCAGCAACCGGGTGAGTTCGGTAGACAGGCCTCTGTTTCAAACGCCGGCTGTACCTTGAGACCAAGTTTGATCAACTCAGCGATCATTCAATACCAAACGCGACCCACCCCAGGTAGCCATATAACATTCAACGCGTCGATCGAGGTTGTGTGGTCTCAGCGTGATTCGCCGCCGTATGCGGCGACGATTTGGGCGGATCGTCCGAATGCAACGCTGAGTTATCAACCCCTGATTAACTTTCAGCGCACGTAGGACCGTCGATTCAACCCGAGCGGATCTCGCCAATGTAAACGGCTTATCCTTGACCGGACCAGGCTGATCAAGGAAAGACGCCGTTTCACGTGAAACTTCCACGTAAACGGCGCCTTCTGGTAACCTAACGACCGCTCCTTCCCACTATGGAGTCGGTGCGAGTACCCCCATGATTCGGTTCAGGTCGTCAACACTCGCGAACTCAATACTCACCCGTCCCTTTTTTGCGCCCAGTGTGATCTTGACACTGGTGTCCAACCGATCGGACAGCGAGGTAGCAAGGTAATCGAGGCGCTCATGTCGCGCGCCAACTCGCGGGCTACTTGGCTTCGATGGCCGGCGCAGACCGTCACTCATGGCAACGATCTCTTCTGTGGACCGGACGGATAGACCCTCAGCGACGATCCGTTGTGCCAGCTTCTCCATCTCAGCTGGATCGGACAGTCCGAGAAGCGCCCTCGCGTGCCCAGCACTGAGCACGCCAGCTGCCAGGCGGCGCTGCACGAGCGGTGGCAGTTTCATCAGCCGCAATGTGTTCGAGATCTGCGGTCGGGAACGCCCGATGCGCACCGCCAGCTCCTCTTGAGAACAACCGAAGTCCTCGAGAAGCTGTTGGTACGCAGCAGCTTCCTCAAGTGGATTGAGTTGACTACGGTGCAGGTTTTCCAGAAGGGCATCCCGGAGAAGATCATCGTCCGTGGTGTCGCGGATGATTGCTGGAACGGTTTCAAGGCCGGCCTCTTTTGATGCTCGCCAACGACGCTCGCCCATCACTAGCTCGTAGTTCTGTTCTCCGCCCTCAGGGGAGACACGAACCACTACCGGTTGCAGCACACCAATTTCACGGACAGAGTGCACCAGCTCAGCCATCTCGTCTTCGTCGAAGACGTTACGGGGCTGCTTCCGGTTAGGGTGAATGGAGTTAATCGGGAGTTCGGCGAAACGGGCTCCCGGTACCTCGCGAAGCGTTTCACGTGAAACGTCATCGGGTGAAACGTCATCAGCGGTATCGGTTCCGGCGTCGACGATACCCGTCTTATCCTCGCCCGGCTCGGCTTCGGAGCCCGGCGACGCCCCTTCAACTCGGGACACAGGGGAAGGTTCCTTCGCGGCCGGGCGCTGCAACTCAACTGCGTCAGATGCCGCCAAGGTGGTCGCGTCGCCAGGGCTTGTCTGCAAACCCGCTGCATCCAGAGCAGGCTCCGGCGTGATGCCGCTCTGGTCTGTCTTCTGATCATCAATCGCCGGATCAACCGGTGTTGCAACAGTGCCTTGACCAGTGAGTTCCGCCTTGGCTTTTGCTGCCCTGATCGGCGGTTGCTTCTTGAGCCCTGCCTGGTTACGTCCGGTCTGTCGCTTCGAGGGCGCGGTCAGCGCCTCCTTGTTAATCGACGATCGCGTAGACGACTGCGACGGCTCATCCCGCTCTCCGCCATCACTTGAGCGATCACCGGCGCCATTAGATGCGCCGGTGGGGAAGAAGAGGTCAACTGGACGCCCACGCTCAGTGACCCTCGTGCTAGTACTGCCTGCGTTTCCATCCTGTTGTTCTGCGCTGCTCGGTATGAGCGCGCCAAGTCCTCGACCTAGACCCCTACGCTTCTCAGGCATGAAACGGTTCCTCTCAAAGGAGAGCAGACAAACTGCAGCGATTGATAACGCGTTCAGTCTACTGTGGGGGATGCGCTATACAGCGCAGGCGCTCTAGGAGCGTTCCGCTATTTCAGCGGCCGCTTCTAAATAGGACAGTGCACCACTCGATGATGGGTCATAGGTAAGTACTGTCTGCTGGTAGCTGGGAGCCTCTGATATCCGCACAGAACGGGGAACAACCGCTTTTAAGACCTGGTGGGGGAAGTGCTCGCGAACCTCGGCAGCCACCTGCGCGGCCAGATTAGTTCGGCCGTCGTACATGGTGAGAAGGATCGTAGACACAACCAGATCAGCATTGAGGTGCTTCTGGATCATCTCGATGTTCTTCAGAAGCTGGCTCAAACCCTCTAGAGCGTAGTACTCGCACTGGATGGGTATAAGGACTTCACGAGCCGCTACAAAAGCATTGACGGTCAATAAACCGAGACTTGGCGGGCAGTCGATGAAGATGAAATCCAAACGGTCCTCACCATTCTCCGCACGCTCTTTCGCATACAGATCGATGGCACGCCGCAGCCGCTGCTCACGAGCCACCAGCGAGACGAGCTCAATTTCAGCGCCGGCCAAGTGAATTGTCGCGGGCGCGCAGATCAGGTTTGGAACATCTGGGCACGGTGCCACCACACTCGACAGTGGAAGGTCATCGATCAGGACATCGTAAATGCTGTCCACTTCGGCATGATGCTCAATGCCCAGAGCGGTAGAGGCGTTTCCTTGCGGGTCGATGTCGATAACAAGAACGTTCAAGCCGGAGGAGGCGAGACCTGCCGCGAGATTCACTGTTGTGGTCGTCTTGCCGACGCCGCCCTTTTGATTGCTGACGGTAAGCACACGCGTCTCGGCCGGCCGAGGCAAAGAGCGCCCCAGTAGCTTCTCGCGTCGCCGGTTCTCCGACGCAAGCTCACGCGCCAAAGGGGTGCTGTCGTCGAGAACATCCATGACGTTCCTGGTACTTCCATTAGATTTCACGCTGGTGGCCTGACTTGAATCACTTGTCCCGCCCGTGCGGCCCGTTTCACGTGAAACGATGCCGGTGTTTGTCGGGTTCGAAAACACTTCGGGTTGAATATCGGCGATAGTGATTGCCAAGGACGAACCCATCATCGACGTAGGCTGCTCGCGTCGCATGGCAGAATCTTTCGTCACAAGCGTTTTGCTCACTTTCCGGTCCGGGTGTTCCACTCTAGGTTATCGGGTGTAGGCCCCATACCCCGGCAGGCAATCCCTTGTGTGGTGGAACTTCCCTCTAGAGACGAGATCAGCGTTCGACGACGATACGGACTACCGTCGTCGGTTCGTCAAGGAGATCGCCACCCACTGTTTCAACGCGCGTCGACTTTCCACCCAAACGGCGGATGATCTTCGCCGCCTTCTCTACTTCTTCACCCGCGCTTCGCCCCTTGATGGCGAGGACCTCTCCCGGACCCTTAAGGAGTGGCAGGGTGAGCGAGGCGAGCCCGGACAGCGCGGACACAGCGCGAGCTGTAACAACATCTACGTCAGACTTTCCGATAGCTTGCTCAGCGCGACCGCGAAAAATCTCCACGTTCTTCAGGCCGAGATCCTCGGTCACCTCGCGAAGCCAGTTCACTCTTCGTTCGAGGGGCTCAATCAGGAGGAATGCAGCGTCCGGTCTGGCGATGGCAAGAGCCAACCCAGGCAAGCCGGCACCACTACCGACATCAGCAACGCGAGACGCCTCTGGAATCAGTTCACCGACAACCGCACAGTTAAGGACATGCCTGTCCCACAAGCGCGGCAACTCGCGAGGTCCGAGGAGACCTCGCTCGATCCCTGACGTAGCCAAGTGGTGTACGAAGCGCTCAGCAAGCGGAAGGTCGTCACCGAAGATGGTGCGCGCAGCAAGAAGTTCCTTGGTGCTGATCTCAATCGTCAAGGCAATCCCTCCTTTGGGAAAGACAGACGGGATGTCAGGATCCGGCTGACACTACGATGTGGCGCCGTGACCCCTCACCCTCGGACTCGCTGACCATGCCCAGATCCGCAACAATGTCGTGGACGATTTTGCGTTCGTATGCAGACATCGGCGCGAGAGCTACCTCTGTGCCGCCTTCCTTGACCGTACTTACTGCCTGTTCGGCGATCTCGCGGAGCTCCTTGTTACGGGCCTCACGAAATCCGTCAATATCCAGAACAAGACGTGAGCGGTGTTCCGTCGACGTAAGCACCGAGAGCCGTGCCAGTTCCTGGAGTGCTTCAAGAACCTCCCCATCCCGACCGACAAGAGCTTCAAGTCCCCGTGCTTCATTCTCTTCCGACACGATCGAGATGTAGGTGCGCCCATTTCGCACCTCAATGTCGATATCACCGTCTAGATCCGCTATGTCCAGGAGTTCCTCCAGGTAGTCCGCGGCGACGTCGCCCTCGTCTTCCGCTGAGGTCGCTTCATTTTGGTCTCCTGCGTCCTGGGCGCCGGCGTCCCTAGCAACTGTCTGAAGAGATTCTTCCTGCATGTTGTCAGTGCTCATTTGCGTTTCCTGTTCTTGCGCTGAGGCTGTACTCGTTGAGCTTTGGGTGGAGCAACAACTTCGACTGCCGGTTCACTCTTCTTCTCGCCGAGCAACGGAACCATGGGCAGTCCCTTCTTTGCGCGACGCTCGGCCAGGGCCTTCGCCGCCGGGGACCCCGGAGTAGGCATCCGCCTGATCACGTAGAACTGCTGAACCATGGTCCAGAGGTTGGTAGTGGTCCAGTAGATGAGCACACCGATCGGAAAGTTGATTCCACCAATACCGAAGACCAGCGGAAGGATGTACAGCATGATCTTCTGCTGCCGCATGAAGGGACTCTGCATGGCCTCTTCGGACATGTTCTTGGCCATGATCTGCTTCTGCGTGATGAACTGCGAGGCAGTCATGGCAAGGATCATGATGATCGAAAGGACCACCACTGAGGTATGTCCCTCAGTACCGAACCCGTGAAGCAGGGAGGAGGAGAGGGGCGCACCGAAGATCTCGGCAGCATCGAACTGCTGCACATCGTCGACGGTCAGAGCACCGATACCCTCACCATTGTCGCTTGCGGTGGATACACCGTTCAGAACAGTGAACAAAGCGAAGAAGAACGGCATTTGGATCAGGATCGGCAGACACGCAGCAAACGGGTTTGTCCCATGCTTCTTGTACAGTGCCATCTGCTCCTGCGTCATTGCCTGACGCGAAAGCTGATCCGTCTTGCCCTTGTATTTCTGCTGCAGCTTCCGAAGGTCCGGCTGCAGCGCCTGCATCCCGCGCTGGGCCTTGATCTGCTTCACGAAGACGGGGATCAATGCGGCTCGGATGACCACAACCAGGCCAACAATGGACAGCGTCCAGGTCCAGCCGGACGCCGCGTCCATCCCGAGGAAGGTGAATCCCTCGTGGAAAGCCTGCATGACCCAAGACACCAGCCATCGGAAGGGCAGGAGAATCGTTTCGAAGAAATCCATAATCTGTTGCTCCTCAGGCCGCTGGGCGGCTTTCCTCGTCTGCAGGAATCACCGGGTGATTCAGCACTACAATCTGTGGTTCCTCACCGGGTGCAAAGCGTCGCCCACCAGACGGCACGTGGTCCACGCCGCCGTCGTTCCAGGGATGGCACCGGCAGAGCCGCCTGGCAGCTAGCCATGAACCCTTTCCAGCACCATGGACGGTCACAGCTTCAAGTGCGTAGGCCGAGCAGGAGGGGAAAAATCGGCATACCGGTCCATAGAGGGGTGATATCAAGCGGCGGTAGCCAACAAGGATGCCGATAAGAATGACACGTGGCAGCGACAACAGCCCGGAGAGTTTGGACGGCGAATGATCCCGTGTCATCTGCCGTCTCCCTTTCTGCCGCCGTCCTTGCTGAACCGCTTCACACTCGATGCCAGGCATCGTTCAAAATCGGAACTGAGCTCGGGCCAACCCGCCGAAGCCGCCGAAGGCAGTGCACGTACGACAACATCTACTCCGACCGGTCGCTTCACCAGCGCTGACGCTGCTGCTTCTCTCAGTCTCCTCTTAACGAGGTTCCTTGTTACCGCGTTCCCCACACTTTTCGACACAATGAAACCGAAACGCGAAGGCCTACCGGCTCCGGTTCCGACCGCATATAACACCAAGTTCCGGCACCCCGAACGGGTACCGGAACGAACGGTATGTGAAAAATCTGTGGCCGTCCGAACTCGGTGGGCGATAGGAAGCACCTGGAGCTCCGGGACGGTCAGGGCGTTGTCAGTTGAGACAACACCGGCGGACGGATTGACTGATGCTAGGCCGAAAGCTCGGTGCGTCCCTTGCCGCGGCGCGCAGACAGGATGGCGCGGCCGGCGCGGGTGCGCATGCGAAGGCGGAAGCCGTGCTTCTTGGCACGACGGCGGTTATTCGGCTGAAAGGTCCGCTTGCTCACTGTGATACTCCAGAACGTTCTTGGCATGCGCTGCCGTTGCAACAAGGGGGAAGAACGGACTGGCGCAATGAAGTTGTAGTACATCTGCGTTGGCGTGCAACAGCATACTGTTCAGCGCTTGGCTGACCGTATGGAGGCACGCAAAATGCAGACATAAAGGACTACATAACGTTAGGGCACCGAACACAAGGCGGTCAAACCGACCGGCTTCGACACAGCGCGCGGCGTCCTGTGAACCATGTGGACAACTGCCGACAACCGGCCGCTCCTGCACCCTACGGGCACTCGCGGGAACTACCTTATCCACAGGCGCGGGCCCAGCTATCCTCTGTACTTTTCATCGTCTACTGTTGCCGGGTGGCGCAATTATCCACGTACTGTGCATAACTCTGTGGATTACTGACCCTGCTACGGGGTCAAGATGGCTCAAAAGAACTGACAACTGAGGACGCGA